>NZ_JAPYPG010000001.1 GCF_029937755.1 Henriciella sp. | reverse complement strand
AGTGACCCCTACGATGTCAACGTAGTGCTCTACCGCTGAGCTAACCGCCCATCCGATTGGAAGCGGCCCTAATCGGGCAGGGAGCGCTGCAAGTCAAGTCCGGAAACGCTGTGAATGTCAGGCCGCGATGACGCGGTCGACCTCTTCGACCAGTTCGCGCAGGTGGAAGGGTTTGGAGAGGATTTTTGCGCCGGCCGGCGTCGGTGTGCCGGAGGCGAGCGCGACGGCGGCAAAACCGGTGATGAAGACGATCTTCATGGCCGGATCGAGTTCCGCACCGCGCCGCGCCAGCTCGATCCCGTCAATGCCTGGCATCACGATATCGGTCAGAAGGAGATCGAAGACTTCACGCTCAAGCGCATTGAGGGCCGTTTCGCCATCCTCGAAGTGCAGCACATCATGGCCGGCCCGCTTCAGCGAGGCAGCCAGGAAGGTGCGCATCATTTCATCGTCTTCGGCGAGAAGAATCTTGCTCATAGGCCCCTGTCCCCGGAATGGTCACTCATCTATTGATTCCACAGAGCACGCTTCGGGTAAATTGCGAGTGAACATTGTCGGCAAGCTTGACGTTTGTCTGAAATACCCAACCATCTGGACCTTATGAGCATTGTCGAACGAGAACAGGGCGAAATGGAAAGCCCGCCCGACCCGGTCCCGGCCTACAGGCTGGTTCGCCCGGCGGCCGTCGATGCGCCCGTCCTGCTCTCGTCTCCGCACAGTGGAACCCATTACCCGGAGTCGCTGCTTCGGAATATCCGCGTGCCCCTTATCGACCTGCGCCGCACGGAAGACGCCTATGTCGACCGGCTCATTGCCCATGCACCCGACCTTGGCGCGACCCTGCTGGCGGCTACACATGCGCGTGCCTATGTCGACCTGAACCGCGATCCGCACGAACTTGACCCCGAAATGTTCGATGGACTCCCGCCCGGCCCGGTCGCCGCCCCGACCGCGCGGGTGCAGGCCGGGCTGGGCTGTCTGCCCAAGATCGGTGCACGAGGGGACACTATTTATGCAAAAAAGCTTAGCCCGGAGGATGGGCGGGTCAGACTGGTAGACGTTCACGCCCCTTATCATCAGGCTCTCAAGGCCGAAATTGCTGCACTGCATCAGGATTTTGGTAGCGCTATCCTTCTGGATGTTCACTCCATGCCTTCACGACAACCAGGGCGCAACGCGCTGCCGGATATCGTGCTGGGAGACCGGTTCGGATCGAGCTGCACCAGCCAGCTGACCAATCTCGTGGAGCGCACATTCCGGCAGCTGGGGCTCAGTGTGGCCCGAAATGCGCCCTATGCCGGCGGGTATACGACCCGCCTCTACGGGCGCCCGAAACGTCATGTGCATGCGCTCCAGATCGAGGTAAACCGTAAGCTTTACATGGATGAAGCGAGCGTCGAGCTTCTCAAGACGAGCGAGGCCCTGATCGAAAAATTCGATACGCTCATCGCTGAGGTGCGGCGGCTCGCCCTACGGCTGCGCCCCTGACCCCTTTATCCCTGAAGAAAAAAATGGCCGTGCCAAGCCGGCACGGCCAATAAGGTAAAGGGAGGAAACGCCAGAAGGCGTTAGCACCGCAGTGCTGAGACCTACATTATTGTGCGGCGCACAAAATGCAAGGGCCAAATGAAGGATCCCTGCATTTTTGCATGCGACAGGCTGGCACACACCCACTCGGCATGAAGCTTGCTCACCCCGTTCCCCAGACGTTTTCAAATCGGGACACCCGTCCGGAACTCAGGGGAGCCGCACATGACGGACACAACGGATCTGCACGTAGGTAAGAGACTGCGCCGCCGTCGCAGATTGCTGGGACTGACCCAACAGGAACTCGCAAGCCAGGTCGGCGTGCGATTCCAGCAGATACAGAAATATGAGTGCGGCGCCAACCGCATGACCTCATCCAGGCTATATGACCTGTCGCGGGCCCTGAACGTCTCTGTTCAGTATTTCTTCGACGGCATGGAAGGCGACGACCTGCTTGCCGCAAATGATGCCGAACGGCTCGACGGCGACATCCTCAGCCAGAAGGAAACGCTGGAACTGGTGCGCGCCTATTACCGCCTTAGCGAACGCCCGCGCCGGCGCCTGCTGGATCTCGCCAAGGCGCTTGAAGGCGACCAGAACGATACCGGCGCCGCTTGACGCTGGCGGGCGGCTGGCCCAAAGCCGCTCTCCATGCAGACAGGTTTCGACGAAACATCATCACTCAACTTGGCCAGGCAGCTCGCAGACGCTGCCTGGTCTGTGATTCAGCCACACTTCCGCGCCGGGGTCGCCGCCGAGAACAAGGGCGGCAAGGGCGCCTCCTATGATCCTGTGACGGTCGCCGACAAGGCCGCCGAGGAAGCCATCCGCGACATCCTTGGCCGCGAGCGCCCGGATGATGGGATCGACGGCGAGGAATTCGGCGCTCATGAAGGCCCCTCCGGCTGGACCTGGTATATCGATCCGATCGACGGCACCCGCGCCTTCCTGGCCGGCCTGCCCGTCTGGACCACGCTGATTGCCCTTGTTGACCCAGAAGGGAATCCCGTTCTGGGAATGATCGACCAGCCCGTTCTGGGTGAACGCTATGTCGGCTCGCCCGCGGGGACCTTCCTGGAAACGAAAGACAGCCGTACACAGCTGCATGTTTCAGACTGCGATGACCTTCGCAATGCAATCATCGCGACCACCGATCCCTTCATCATGACCCCTGCCGAACAGGGCGCCTGGACGCATCTGCGCCATACCGCCCGCGTCACCCGCTACGGCCTCGATGCCTATGGCTATGCGCGCCTCGCCGGCGGGACGATCGATCTGGTCTGCGAGACCGGCCTGCAGGCGCATGATGTCGCCGCATTGATCCCGGTGGTGCGCGGAGCTGGCGGCGTTGCTCGTGACTGGCGTGGCAATGAGGCGAAGCTCGGCTCACAGATCGCCTGCGCCACCTCTGAGCCGCTTTTCGAGCAGGCGCTGATCTCGCTGCGCCGCTCTGCGCTCTGACCTCGCCTGCAGGATTGCTGGTCACAGGGCGCAGATTCGCGCTAGATAGGGACATATGACAGAGACCAGCAACTCCCTCGTCCACCGCAAGCTGCCCACCAAGCGGTGGCCGAACAAGTGGAAGATTTCCAATATCATCGATGGCCGCGCCCTGCGGGTGAAGCTGACCACGGCCTTTCTCGACAATCTCGGCGACGAACAGGCCGCCCGCAAGGAAGTGCTGAACCACCTGCATGGCGCCCTTTTCCGCGGCCGCATGATCGCGCAGGAACGGCTGCAGCAGGGCGCCGACGGGCTCGATACTGCCCGGCTGCTGGCCGCCGTGCAGGATGAGGTGCTGCACGCGCTTTATGACTATGTAACCGTCCACGTCCACCGCGCACGCAACCCCACCGAGGGCGAACGCCTCGCAGTCTTTGCGACCGGCGGCTATGGCCGTCACGTTCTGGCGCCGTCGAGCGACATCGATCTGCTTTTCATCCGGCCTTACAAGGCCTCAGCCCATGCCGAGAGCGTGATCGAGTATATGCTCTACGCGATCTGGGACATGGGGCTGAAGGTTGGCCACGCCTTCCGCACACCGGAAGAATGTATCCGGCTGTCAAAGCAGGATGTGACCATCAAGACCTCGCTGCTCGATGCGCGCTTCCTGTTCGGGGATCAAAGCCTCGCGGATGAGACGGATCAGAAGTTCCGCGCCGAAGCCATTGAAGGCCACAATACCGAATTCATCGCCGACAAGCTGGCCGAGCGTGATGCGCGCCACGCCAAGCAGGGCAATAGCCGCTATGTGGTCGAACCGAATGTGAAGGACGGCAAGGGCGGCCTGCGCGACCTGCAGACGCTGTTCTGGATCACCAAGCACATGTATGGCGGCGAGACGCTGGAAGACGTGATGCAGAACGGTCCGTTCACGCAGCACGAATACACCGTGTTCAACCGTGCCGCCCGGTTCCTGTGGACGGTACGCTGTCACCTTCACTACCTGACCGGGCGCGGCGAAGAGCGCCTCAGCTTCGACATGCAGCCGGAAATCGCCTCGCGCATGGGCTATCGCGACCGGTCCGAACAGCTTGGCGTCGAGCGCTTCATGAAGCACTATTTCCTGGTTGCGAAGGATGTCGGCAATCTCACCCGCATCCTGGCCGCCAAACTCGAGGCCGAGCATCTGAAAAAGCCGGAAGGCTGGCGCCGCTTCATTCCGTCCGGCGGGCCGAAACCGCTTGAGCAGGAAGGCTTCGTTGTCGATAGCGGCCGCATCAGCGTCACCGGCGAGGATGTCTTCAACAAGCACCCGGAAAACCTGATCAACCTTTTCGCCATCGCCGACGAGACGGGCCACGACATCCACCCGGATGCGATGACAATGGCGGCGCGCAAATCAAAACTGATCAACCCCAAGACCCGCATGAAGCCGGAAATGCGCGAGGCCTTCCTGAAGCTTCTGGTCGAAGGAGACGATCCGGGCCTGGCCCTGCGCCGCATGAACGATTCCGACGTGCTTGGCCGCTTCCTGCCGGAGTTCGGCAGCATCGTCGCGCAGACCCAGTTCAACATGTACCACCACTTCACCGTGGATGAGCACACCATCCGCGCTGTGGAATATATTGCCGAGATGGACCACGAAGGCGGCGAAGGCTTCGAGCTTGCCCACCGCCTGTTCCAGAAGATCGACAACAAGCAGGTGCTTTACCTCGCCATGCTGCTGCATGACACCGGCAAGGGCCATGGTGACCAGCAGGTCGAGGGCATGAAGACCGCCACACAGGCCGGCGAACGGCTTGGCCTGGATGATGCCGAAGTCGACCTCATTGCCTGGCTGGTCGGCCACCATCTCGAGATGAGCGAGACCGCCCAGAAACGCGACATTGCCGATCCGAGCACGATCGTGCGCTTTGCCGCCCTTGTCGGCTCGATCGAGCGGCTGCGCCTGCTCTACATCCTGACGATTGCCGATATCCGCGCCGTCGGCCCCGGCATCTGGAACGCCTGGAAAGGCCAGCTGCTGGAAGACCTCTACCACAATACCGAAGCTGCCCTGCGCGGCGGCCGGACAGATGAAACCAGTGTCGCGCGCGAACTTGCCGGGCGCGCGGCCTTCAATCGTGACGCACTGGAACAGCGCATTGGCGAAGTCCCCCCCGTCATGCAGGAAATGGATCCGTCTTACTGGACCGGCTTCGATGTCGACGTGCTGGAAGAGCACGCGAAGAAGCTTGCCTCCGACGAAACGCCGGTCATCTCCGCGCAGGTGCGCGAGGATGGCGGCGGGGTCTCGCTGCTGGTGGCCGGCCATGACCGGCTGGGTCTCTTTGCCAAGCTCGCCGGCACCATCGCCGCGCAAGGCGCGAACGTGGTCTCCGCCCAGGTCTATACCGGCCCGTCAGGCTTTATCGTCGACGTCTTCATCCTGCAGGACGGCAAGGGCGGCGTCTTCGCCGCGGGCGATCCGGGCCGCCTGAAACGGCTGGAAGACGAAGTCCGCCGCGTCTTTACCAGCGATGCGCCGATCAAGGAGATCGTCACCCCGTCTTCGCGGCGCGAAGCGGCCTTTCTTGTTATCCCGCAGGTCAAGATCGATGACAGCCTGTCTTCGGACTATACCGTGATCGATGTCGCCGGACGCGACCGGCCCGGCCTGCTGCATGACGTCGCCAATGTGCTGGCGGAAGAGAACATCTCCATCCACTCCGCCCATGTTGGCAGCTATGGCGAGCGCGTCTTCGATGCCTTCTATGTGCAGCTTCCGGACAATTATGACGATGCCCGCAAACTGGCGCTCAAGGAGCATCTTCTTGCCGCACTCAAGCGCGATGAACCCGAAGCCCCGAGAACACCGGCCCGCAGCCTGAAGCAGGCCAACGCCGCCGACAGCTTCTGATCAAGGCCGCAAGGAAGACCGTCCGCCCATGAGTGTCCTGCGCAACACGCTGACCCAGTCGACATGGACACTTGGCAGCCGGGCACTCGGCTTCCTGCGCGATGTCGTCATCCTCGCCAAGCTTGGCGCAGGGCCGGTGGCGGACGCGTTCTTCACCGCTCTGATGTTCCCCAACCTGTTCCGGCGGGTCTTTGCCGAAGGCGCCTTCGCGCAGGCCTTCGTGCCAGCCTATTCGCGCACACTGGAGGCTGAAGGCCCGGAGGCCGCAGAGCAGCTCGCGCAGGAAACCTTGCGCGGCCTCTTCGCCGTGACGGCCCTGCTCGTCATCCTCGCGCAGATGGCGATGCCATGGATCATGCTGCTGCTACATGGCGGTTACCGGAATGACCCGGTCCACTTCCCTCTGGCGATCCTGCTGACGCAGATCACCATGCCATACATGTCTTTCATGGCGCTGGCTGCGCTCCTGTCGGGCGTGCTGAATTCCGGTGGCAGATTTGCCATGTCGGCAGCTGCGCCCACACTGCTCAATCTCTGCCTGCTGGGGGCCGCCTTTATCGGGTCCGACAATTACGAAGTCGCGAAGTCGCTCGCTTTCGCCGTCTCGGTCGCCGGGCTGCTGCAGGTCATCCTGCTCTGGTATGGCGTCTCGCGGCAGAAAATCCGCCTGCGCCTTGGCCTGCCGAAGCTCACCCCCGGCGTCAAACGCGTGGCGGCGCTGGCTGTGCCGGGAACGATTGCGGCGTCGGGCATGCAGATCAATATCATGGTCAGCCAGGCACTCGCCAGTTTCGAGACCGGCGCGAAGACCTGGCTCTACTCCGCCGACCGGCTCTACCAGCTCCCGCTCGGCCTGGTCGGTGTGGCGGTGGGCCTCGCCATCCTGCCGCGCCTGTCACGGGCGGCGCGCTCGGATGACCAGACCCAGAGTCAGTCGGTGATGGACAATGGCGTCGGCCTTGCCATGGCGCTTACCATGCCTGCAGCCGCCGCCCTGATGGCCGCGCCGTTCCTCTTCGTCGACGGCTTCTTCACGCGCGGCGACTTCACTTCGGTCGACGCCCAGCAGACAGCCCGCGCGCTCTTTCATTTCGGCTGGGGTGTGCCGGCCTTCGTGCTGATCAAGGTGCTGGCGCCTGGCTTTTTCGCCCGCGAGGATACGAAGACGCCGATGAACTACTCGCTCATCTCTGTGGCGGTGAACACCGTTCTGGGCGCGAGCCTGTTCTTCTTCCTGAAATCGCAGGGCATGGCAGGCTTCCCGGGCCTCGCCGTGGCAACCAGTACAGCAGCCTGGGTCAATGCCGGCCTGCTCTTCCTCGGCCTTCTCGGACGTGGCTGGTACAAGCCCGGCACGCGCCTGGTGCAGCGGCTGGCCTCGGTTCTCGTCGCGTCTGCAGCACTGGCCGGCCTGCTCTGGTATCTCGCAGGCATGAGCACCACGATTGCCGGCTACACTCTCGACTCGAAATTCCTGGCGGCGCTGCTCATCGCAGCGGCTGGTGCGGCAGCCTACGGCATCTTTGCCCTCCTCTTCGGTGCAATCCGGCCAAGCGAACTCAAACCGGCGCGCAAGAGCTGAAACCGTCCATCCAGCGCAATCGGGGACTAGGCGCGCCTGATACCATGCGCTATTGGCCGCGCCATGACTGACGAACAGACCTCGACCTATGCCGGGCCCCAGCGGGTCTTCTCCGGCATCCAGCCCACCGGCAATCTCCATCTGGGGAATTATCTCGGTGCCCTGAAGAAGTTTGCCATGCTTCAGGATGCGGGCTGGGACTGCGTCTACTGCGTGGTGGACCTGCACGCCATCACCATGCCCTATGATGCGTCAGCGCTGGCCAGCCAGACGCGCCAGATCGCGGCGGCTATGATGGCCAGCGGTGTGGACCCTGAGAAATCCGTCCTCTTCGTGCAATCCTCTGTGCGCGCGCATACGGAGCTCACCTGGGTCTTCGACAGCGTGGCGCGCATGGGCTGGCTGGAGAAGATGATCCAGTTCAAGGAAAAATCCGGCAAGGATGCCGAGCGGGCCTCGGTCGGCCTGTTCAACTATCCTGTGCTGCAGGCGGCCGACATTCTCGCCTACAAGGCGACGCATGTGCCGGTCGGCGAAGACCAGAAGCAGCACCTTGAGCTCGCGCGTAACATTGCAGACCGCTTCAACCGCGATTTCGACGCGCCGGACTTCTTCCCGCTGCCAGAAGCCCTGATCGAAGGGCCGGGTGCCCGGATCATGTCGCTCAAGGACGGCACCAAGAAGATGTCGAAGTCCGACCCGGCGGAGAATTCACGGATCAACCTGATCGATGACGCCGACACGATTGCGCGCAAGATCAAGAAGTCGAAGACCGACACGCTGGGCGACATGCCAAGCGATACCAATGGCCTCGAAGGCCGCCCGGAAGTCGCCAACCTTGTCGGCATCTATGGCGCGCTGGCAGATATGTCGGACGAGCAGGTCCTGACCGAGTATGGCGGCAAGGGCTTCGGCACGTTCAAACCGGCGCTCGCCGAACTGGCTGTCGACCATCTTGCGCCGATCACGGCGCGCATGCGCGAGCTGATGGACAATCCGGGCGACATCGATGCCGCGCTGCGCATCGGGGCGGACAAAGCCAACGCGATTGCCGAACCGATCATGGAAGAGGTGCGGCAGATCGTCGGCTTCTGGCGGCCATAAGGCCGTGAGACAGCTGGGGGTTCAGAAAAGGATCTGTCCCATGAGATGCCTCGCACCCCTGCTACTCGCCCCTGCGCTCATTGCAGCCTGTCAGCCCGCCTCCTCTCCTGCTGGAGATGGGCCTGTCCTCTCCTATGAGGATGCCTTCATCATGGCTCCGATCGGTGGGCGGGACGTCACCATGGGCGGCATCCGTATTACCGTCGAAGGCGGAGATGTCACACTGACGGGCGCGCGCTCCGACGTCGCCGCAACGGTCGAGACCCACACCATGGCGATGGTGGACGACAAGATGACGATGCGGCCGGTGGAGTCCTTCGAGATCAAGGACGGCGAAACGCTGGAGCTGAAGCGCGGCGGCGATCATCTGATGCTGTTCGGTGTCGTGCCTGACCTCGCCGCCGGCGAGGCGGCGAACATCGCCTTCACCTTCGAAACGGCTGACGGCGAAACCCTGACGCTGGAAGCCGACGCCGAAGTCCGCGCTCGGGGCGAATAGGGCCCGTTACTTCTTCTTTGTCACCTGTTGCTGGAAATCGATCACACGCGGGACGATTTCCGTGCGGAAGCGCGAGCCGTTGAACACACCATAATGGCCGACGCCCGGCTGGATATAGTCGGCCTTCATCTTGTCCGGAATGCGCGTGCAGAGGTCATGGGCGGCCTGTGTCTGGCCGATGCCTGAAATGTCATCCAGTTCGCCCTCGACTGTCATCAGGCCCACCGATTCAATTGCGCCCGGCTTCACCAGCCGCTCGTCGCGGTAGCGGTATTCGCCGCGCGCCAGCAGGGCCTTCTGGAAGACCCGCTCGATGGTCTGGATGTAGAATTCCTCGGTCAGGTCGAGGACAGAGAGATATTCGTCATAGAAGGTCTCATGCCTGTCGGCACTGTCCCCGTCACCCTCGATCAGGTGTTCGAAGAAGCGGTGCTGGGCGTCGACATGACGGTCCCAGTTCATGTGCATGAAGGAGGTCAGCTGGATGAAGCCCGGATAGACCCGCCGGAAGGCCCCCGGCCAGGGTGCGGGCACAGTATGGATCATCTTGGAGCGGAACCAGTCGAGACTGCGCTCCTCCGACAGCTTGTTCGGCACGGTGGGCGAGCGGCGGGCGTCGATGGGCGAGCCCATGAAGGTCATCGTCGCCGGCAGGTCGGGAGAGCCATCCTCGGCCATCATCGCGATGGCGGCGAGGACTGGCGGGCCGGGCTGGCAGACGGCGAGCACATGAACGCCCGCATCCAGGTAATCCAGCATGTCGCGGATATGGTCGATATAGTCGTCGAGGTCGAAGCGGCCGAACCAGATCGGCGCCATGCGCGCATCGGTCCAGTCGGTGACATAGACATCATGCGTCGGCAGGAAGGCCTCCACCGTCCCGCGCAGCAGCGTCGCATAGTGGCCCGAGAGCGGCGCCACGATCATCAGTTCGGGACGGTTTTTCGGGGCATCCTCGGTCTGGAAGTGCACAAGCTGGCACCAGGGAGACGCCCAGACCGTCATCGGCGTGACCGCGTGGGTCTTGCCCTTGATTTCGGTTTCCGCGATTTGCCATTCGGGCTTTCCATAGTAGCGCGTGGCGCGCTCGAAGACCTTGGAAACCGCGGAGACGGACCGGGCAAACTGTGTTTCGCGGAAGGGGTTTGCGGTGGATGACCAGAGCGAATCCGCAGCCTTGGCCTGCAGGCGCAGCGGCGCCAGCGCGGCCTTGTTCATTTCCACCAGTGAATAGAGCACTCGACACACCCCTTATGTTGCACCGCAACATATGCGCCCATATTCCTCAAATTGCAATGACGCTCTAGTCGCGCAGCAGCTGGCCGAGGCAGGTGGCCATCTTTTCCGGACTGGAATTGCCCTCGGCGAAGAAGGTTTCGAGCTGCCAGTCCTCGTCCATGAGATAGAGCAGCGATGTGTGATCCATCGTATACTCACCGGCACTTTCCGGGGTCTCGATCCGGTCATATCCGACGAAGAACTCGTCCGCGACGGCAGCGATCTGCTCGGGCGTGCCCGTCAGGCCGACCAGATTGTCCGGGAAGGCATTGCTGTTCACGTATTTCTTCAGCGCTTCCGGCGTGTCGCGTTCGGGATCGACCGAGATCAGGATGGTCTGCGGCGGCTCGACACCTTCAGGCAGCTGGCGGTAGGCATTGTTGATGCCGACCAGCGTGCCGGGGCAGACATCCGGACAATAGGTAAATCCGAAATAGACGAGAGACGGCTTTCCCTTGAAGTCTTCCTCGGTGACGGTTTCGCCATCCTGGTTGGTCAGGGTGAACGGCCCGCCAATCTCCTCATAGGCGCGCGTGGTACAGCTCGCGAGCGCACCGCCGGCTGTTGTCTTCACCGGCTGTTCACCGCTGCACGCGACGAGGAAGGCAGCCATGCCGAGAAACATTGTCTGAACGGGTTTCATGGCAGAAGGTATGTGCCGCACACTCGGGCTCTGCAAGTCCGGACTACGGAGAAACAGTGTCGCAGGAGCAAGATGGACGACGTCACCGCCAATCGTGAGGGCCTTGAACAGGCGCTTTACAGCCTGCTGCCGACCGGCCTTGCCGGTGTCGATGCAGCCCGCGGGCGCGCACGCCTGCGCACCCTGGTCACGCTGCGCTGGCTGGCGGTGGCCGGCCAGACGGCGGCGGTCATCTTCGTTCAGTTCATTCTTGGCTTCGACCTGCCCCTCGGCCTTTGTCTGACCGTTATTGCTGCCTCGGCCTGGCTCAACGTCTTCCTGTCCTTCGCCATGCGCGAGCAGGTGCTGCTGAAAGGCTGGGAAGCCACGCTGCAACTGGCCTTCGACACAATGCAGCTGGCCCTGCTGATCGCGCTGACGGGCGGGCTGACCAATCCCTTCCTGCTCTTCCTGCTCGCGCCGGTGACCGTGGCCGCGACAAGTCTGAGGCCGCGCTATTCGATCTCCATCGCCTTGCTGGGCATTGCCTGCGCCGCTGTGATGCCAGCCTTCGCCTATGAGCTGCCCTGGCGGCCCGGCCAGTCTTTCGACCTGCCACCGCTCTTCGAGTGGGGCCACTTCGCAGCCCTGGGCATCGGCATCCTCTTTTTCGTCGTGTCGTCGGCACGGCTCAGCGAGGATGAAGCCCGGCTGGTCCGCGCGCTGGACGCCGCCTCGATTGTCATGGCGCGGGAGCAGCGTCTCTCGGCCCTTGGGGCCATGTCGGCGATGACGGCGCATGAGCTCGGCACGCCGCTCGCCACCATTCACCTTGTCGCCAAGGAACTCGCCGCCGATTTCGACGAAGCCGACCCGCGCCATGAGGATGTTCAGCTTATCGCCAGCCAGGCCGACCGCTGCCGCGAGATTCTCGGCAAGCTCAGCCGGGCGCGCGAGGCCGAGGACATCGTCCATGCCAACATGCCGCTGAGTGCCCTCGTCGAGGAAGCCGCCGCCCCCTTCAAGGGGCTCGGCGTCGAATTGCGCGTCACCTACTCCCCCGGAGAGCATGGCGAGCCTCGCGTTCCGCTGATCCGCCGCAGCCCTGAAATACTGCACGCGCTCGGCGCTTTCATCGAGAATGCGGTGAGCTTCGCCGATAGCGAAGTCCGCGCGGTGGCCAGCTGGACGGACCGGCAGTTCATGGTGACCGTGTCGGATGACGGGCCGGGCTTTGCCGCCGAGGTCATGCCGAAACTGGGGGAACCCTATGTCTCGCAGCGCAGCGATGCGCATCTTGGCGGCGGCGACATGGGGCTTGGCTTCTTCATCGCCAAGACATTGATCGAGCGCACGGGGGGTCGGATCGCCACCAGAAACCGCACTCCACCAAGACATGGCGCAATTGTGCAGGCCGTCTGGCCACGAAAAGCACTCGAATCCTTGGAATCTGACCGCATGCAGATAAATAGTCCCCAAGTGGAGAGCAAATCCGATGGACTATAACGTCACCGTAAAACTTCATGAGGCCTTGAAAGATGTCGAGGACAAGACCTGTCTTGTGCTTGATGATGACGGCCCTTTCCTGCAGCGCCTTGGCCGCGCCCTGACCCAGCGGGGCTTTCTGGTCTCGGCTGTGTCATCGGCTGCTGAAGCCAAGGATATCTGCCGCATGAACCCGCCGGCCTTTGCCGTGCTGGATCTGCGTCTGGAAGACGGCTCAGGCCTCGATGTCGTTGAAGTCCTTCATCGCTACCGCCCGGAAGCCCGCGCCGTCATCCTGACGGGCTATGGTGCTATCGCGACCGCCGTTGCCGCCGTGAAGGCCGGCGCCGCCGATTATCTTGCCAAACCGGCCGAGGTCGAAGACATCATCCGCGCCCTCGTCAATCAGGGTGAGGGTATGCCGGAGCCGCCGGAAAACCCGATGTCGGCCGACCGCGTGCGCTGGGAACACATCCAGCGGGTCTATGAGCTGTGCAACCACAATGTCTCGGAAACGGCCCGCCGCCTCAACATGCACCGCCGGACGCTGCAGCGCATCCTTGCCAAACGCGCGCCGCGCTAGTCTTTCCAATACCTGGCTGTTTTGCCTTCTTCCCCCGCCTGCGGGGGAGGAAAACGCTCCTTGCCTAAGGCCCCTTCGGCCCCAGATCCGATGTCTTCTTGGCTGGATCGGGCGTCTTGTCCTTGAACTTGCAGATATCGGCGATCACGCAGTCCGAGCATTTCGGCTTGCGCGCGACGCAGGTGTAGCGCCCGTGCAGGATCAGCCAGTGATGGGCGCCGCGCTTGAACTCCGGCGGCGTCACCCGCTCCAGCTGCGCCTCGACCTCGTCCGGGGTCTTTCCCGGTGCCAGGCCGGTCCGGTTCGAGACCCGGAAAATATGGGTATCGACGGCAATCGTCTCGTGGCCGAACGCTTCGTTCAGCACAACATTCGCCGTCTTGCGCCCCACCCCCGGCAGCGTCGTCAGCTCATCGCGCTTCTCCGGCACCTTGCCGTCATACTCATCGACCATGCGCTGCGAGAGCGCGATGACGTTCTTGGCCTTGTTGCGCCACAGCCCGATCGTCTTGATGTGTTCGGCAACGCCTTCCTCGCCCAGCGCCAGCATCTTCTCCGGCGTATCGGCGACCTCGAACAGTTTCTTCGTCGCCTTGTTCACCCCGACATCGGTGGCCTGCGCAGAGAGCGCCACGGCGACAACCAGCGTGTAAGGGTTGTGATATTCGAGTTCGGTCTTCGGCGCCGGGCGGTCTTCCGCCAGCGCGGCATAGAGCCGGGCGGTTTTCTCCGGACCGAGGGTCGCGGCAGCACGTTTTTTCTTGCGCGGGCTGGCCGGGGTCTTCTTCGCAGGTGTCTTCGCCATGGCGAAGCGATGTAAATGCCGCAGCCGCCTGATCAAGCCTTCACTTGCCGCAGGAGCCATCTCGTCACAAATTAAGACCCATGACGGACGCCCCCTCCCTCATCCATTTCGATGCAACGCTGACACCGAATACTGCGCTCAGCCCGCGTGCCTTCCTGGTCATCATGGGCCTGGTCGGCGGAATGAGCTTCCTCGCCGGCATGATGTTCCTGTCGATGGGCGCCTTCCCGGTCCTCGGCTGGTTCGGGCTTGATGCGCTGGCGATCTGGTACGCCTTCAGGAGGAACTTCCAGAACCTGAAGGAAGAGACCCGCGTTCAGATTACGGCCGAGGCCATCGAGCTGACCCATTCGCGTCCGGGACAGAAGATGCGGACGGCGAAACTCCCGACCGCCTTTACCCGGCTGGCACTGGTCCAGCCCCCGCGCGGCCCGAGCGAATTGCGCCTCGCCCACGGCCAGACAGCCTATGTCATCGGACGGTTCCTGACCCCGCGTGAGCGCCGGTCACTCTATGAAGCCATCACGTCTGCCGTCGCCCGGGCAAGGGCCGAACGCTACTGATTCAAAAAATGACGCAGGCGTCATGGTTTTCTAACAAAGTCTATGGTAGGGTTCTGTGAAACGAGGAAGACAGCCGGCAAAAACCGGCATTTCAGGAGGCACGATCATGGCTGACACCGCAACTACAGTTCGTCACAATCTTGAGCGCCCGAAGACGACGGCGCGCGAGAAACTGATGGAGTTCCATCTCGATCGCGATGCGCCGATCCCGTCTCCGGAAGACGTGGACATGTCGACGTTCGACATTCTCGATCCGGAGCTCTGGCGCCGCGACGCCCACTGGGACTTCTTCACCTGGATGCGCAACAATGACCCGCTCCACTACACGCCGGACAGCTTCTCCGGCCCGTTCTGGTCCGTCACGCGCTACGAAGACATCCAGAAGATCGATATCGACCACAAGCGCTTTTCCTCGTCCTGGGAATATGGTGGCATCACGCTCGGCGAGCCGTTTGACGACTTCGAGCTGCCGATGTTCATCGCCATGGATGAGCCGCGCCACTCCGAACAGCGCAAGACCGTCCAGCCGGCGGTCGCCCCGAATATGCTCAAGGAATTCGAGCCGCTGATCCGTTCGCGGACCCAGGGCCTGCTCGACTCCCTGCCTGTCGGCGAGCCGTTCGACTGGGTCGACAATGTCTCCATCGAGCTGACCACGATGATGCTCGCCACCCTGTTCGACTTCCCGTTCGAGGATCGCCGCAAGCTGACGCGCTGGTCGGACGTAGCCGTGAACCCGCACAATCCGGACATCTGCCCCGGCGGCCTCGACCAGTGGAAGCAGGAACTCATGGAGTGCCTGACCACTTTCACCGGCCTTTATCAGGAACGTCAGGCCAAGCCGCTGAAGAATGACCTGATCAGCCTGCTCGCCCACGGTGAGAAGACCAAGAACATGACGCCGATGGAGCTGCTGGGTAACGTTATCCTGCTCATCGTTGGCGGCAATGACACGACGCGGAACTCGATGTCCGCCTCGGTCTATACGCTCAACAAGTGGCCGGAAGAGTACAAGAAGCTAAAAGCCGACCCGTCGATCATTCCGAACATGGTTTCGGAAGTGATCCGCTGGCAGACGCCGCTTGCCTATATGCGCCGCACCGCACTCGAAGATGTCGAGATGCACGGCAAGACGATCAAGAAAGGCGACCAGATCGCCATGTGGTATGTGTCCGGCAACCGTGACGAGCGGTTCTGGGAAGAAGACCCCTACCGCCTGATCATCGACCGCAAGCAGGCGCGCAACCACCTCTCCTTCGGCTTCGGCATCCACCGCTGCGTGGGCAACCGCCTGGCCGAGCTGCAGCTTCGCATTCTCTGGGAAGAGATCATGGAACGCTTCGACCATGTCGAGCTGCTCGACGAGCCGGAGCGTACGCCGCACTCCTTCGTGAAGGGCTACACCTGGATGCCGGTCATCCTGCACCCCAAGAAATAAAGGCCCGTCCCACGGCCACAGCAGAAAGCCCCGCAGCCAAAGGCTCGCGGGGCTTTTTCTTTGCGCCGTTCTGGCGAGCGCCTTTAGTCGTCGGTGTCGATGAGGCCGGACAGGCGCGCGCGCCCGCCATCCATGACCAGCGTTTCGCCGGTGATAATGGCACTGGCCGGCTGGGACAGGTAAAGCGCCGCATCCGCGATCTCGTCAGGCTGGCAGGCTCGCCCGATGGGTGTGCGCTTCTTCAGCCACTGGCTTTCCTGGGCTTCCGCGCGTGGACGGAGCGCACAGATGGCATTCGAGCGGATCCGCTTGGGCGCCAGCTCCACGGCACCGGCGCGCATCACGCCGAGGATGGCATGCTGGACGACCGCATCGCCGAAATCGCCATAGTTCATCTGCGTCGCCGAAAGCGACAGGATGAAGGTCACGCTGCCCATCTGGGGACGCCGCCCCATCGTATCCCCCGCCTCTTCGACGCGTCTCGCAATATGCTTCTCGAACAGCTGCAGCGTCAGCACCGCGCCCCGGACGGCCCGCATCTGAAGCTTCTCGAACTGGTCGATCTGGAGTTCGGTGAGCGGCATTTCCGGCGCCACGGGAGGGATGCAGACCAGATGATCGACCTGCCCATACGCCTCGATCGCGGCCGCAAGGCAGTTCTTCACGCCAATGCGGGTGTGCAGCTCTTCATGCTGGACCAGCGCCCGGTCTCGCAGATTGTCGGCGACACGCTCGACGCGCTTCATTTGCGGGTCGCAGGCGATGACATTGTGGCCGGCTTCGACAAAGCGGCGGGCAACGGCCTCGCCGGTCAGCTGGCCGAGGCCGAGAATGAGGGTGACGGGTTTTTCCATAAATGGCTCCTGATCCGGCAGGGGGATCCAGCCGGATCAGGGAATGCCGGACTGGTCTGCCTAGTTCGGCCGCAACGTGACCAGTTCCTCTTTAATCCTTAGTTTCTTCCTCTTGAGATCATGCAGTCGGACCTCATCGGCAGCAGGGCGCTTCTGTTCTTCCGAAATCGCTTCATCAAGCTTGCGATGACGGGTGGAAAGCTCCTCGATACGACCTTGGATTGACATAGGATCAACCTCCTTGCTTGCTGCTGAGAAACTGTGTCTTTCACATCACAGTAAACCACATTGAGCGGGGCTGGTCACGGGGATTCAGATGAAAATCGGGTCAGAAAACGACTCTTTCAGACCCTGCCTGTTTTGCGGGCGGCTTTCGCCCGGAACATGGACTCATCGGCTTCTGCAATAAACAGATCAGCAGAGGGCTGGCCGGTCCATTCAACCACGCCACAGGAGGCGCCAAGGCGCACCGGGGGCGCATCCGGATCCGCCCCGCTTACGCTCAGCCGGTCGATGCGTCCGGTCAGCGTTTCGGCCTTCTGGCGCGCATCCTCGACCTCGGCATGGGTGAGGATCACACCGAACTCGTCACCGCCCAGCCGCCCGATAATATCGGTCTGGCGGACCTGTGAGACGAGGATATCGCAGACCTGTTTCAGCGCGGCGTCGCCGGCAGCATGACCGAACCTGTCATTCACATCCTTGAAGCGGTCCAGGTCGATATAGACCAGGCATAGCGGCGCCCCGTGGCGGGCGGCGAGCGCGATCTCGCGGGACAGTTCGCGTTCAAAGGCGCGCCGGTTGAAGACCGGGCAGAGCGTATCGCGGTCGGCCAGCTGCTCTGAAGCTTCGAGGCGATGACGCAGCCGGGCTTCTTCCTCGCGCAGCCAGATCACTTCTTCGGCCAGCGCACGAAAGGCAGCAGCGGTTGCGAGATCATGCTTGGAGGGGTCAATCTGCAGGGCATCGAGCAGCGAATCCGCAGGCGATCGCTGGCCCTGCCGCGTCTTTTCCTGTCGACCATTCCTGCTGCGATCGTGCATGAATCAAGCATACGTGAATCGCCCCTGTGCATCCAGCAGATAGCAGCGCTTGACGGGGCAAGGCCCGCGCCTATTTTGGGCCGCTTCCTGAAAGGGGGGTCAAATGAGTGAGCGTGAACCCGTTGTCGGTGTGATCATGGGCAGCCAGTCCGACTGGCCGGTCATGAAGCTTGCCTGCGAGATGCTAGAAAAGCTCGGCGTCGCGCATGAAGCAAGGATCGTTTCCGCCCACCGCACGCCAGACCGTCTGGCCGAGTACGCCAAGTCCGCCAGGGACCGGGGCCTCAAGGTGATCATTGCAGGCGCCGGGGGCGCCGCGCACCTGCCCGGCATGACCGCCTCGATGACGCCGCTGCCGGTCCTCGGCGTGCCGGTTCAGTCTCGCGCGCTGAGCGGTCAGGACAGCCTGCTCTCCATCGTCCAGATGCCGAAGGGCGTTCCGGTCGGCACGCTCGCCATCGGTGAAGCGGGGGCCGCCAATGCCGGCATCATGGCCGCGTCCATCATCGCGCTCGGCGATGCGGATGTCGCCAGCAAGCTCGACGCCTTCCGCCAGGCCCAGACAGACAGCGTGGCAGAGGCGCCCGAAGGATGACCGCACTGCCGCCGGGCTCCGTAATCGGCATCCTTGGCGGCGGCCAGCTCGGCCGCATGCTCGGCTCGGCGGCCGCACGGCTTGGCTTCGACATTCATGTCTACGCCCCGGACGAGAATCCGCCCGCCGCCCGCATTGCCGCGAAGCACTGGCAGGCCGCCTATGAAGACAAGGCCACGCTGAAAGCCTTCGCGAAAGCCTGCGATGCGATCACCTATGAGTTCGAGAATATTCCCGTCGCTTCGGTCGAATACCTCATCGAGCAGGGCGCCAAGGTCCGTCCCGGCGCGAAGTCGCTGGAGGTGTCGCAGGACCGGCTGAGCGAAAAGCGCTTCCTGAATTCGATCGGCATCACGACCGGTCATTTCGAAGCCATCGATTCTGCCGATGACCTTGCAAAAGCGCTTGAGGCGCTCGGCGGCGAAGGCCTGCTGAAGACGCGCCGCGATGGCTATGACGGCAAGGGCCAGGTCCGCCTGAAGACCGGCGATGATCTCGCCGCAGCTTATGCCGAGATCGGCCATGTGCCCGCCATCCTCGAAGCGCTGGTGCCGTTCGAGCGGGAGATTTCCGTTGTCATTGCACGCAGCGCCAATGGCAAGACCACCGCATTCGAGCCGAGCATGAATGACCATGCCGGCGGCATCCTGCGCACCTCCATAGCGCCCTGCGGCCTTTCAGACGACGTTATCGCCCATGCCCGCAGCCTTGCGGAAACGCTTGCCGCGGAGACCGGCCATGTCGGTGTCATGGCGCTTGAGCTTTTCGTCCTGGAGGATGGCACGCTGCTCGCCAACGAGGTCGCGCCGCGGGTTCACAATTCCGGCCACTGGACGCCGGAGGCCTGCCTGACCGGCCAGTTCGAACAGCATATCCGCGCCGTCGCCGGCTGGCCGCTCGGGCCTGTGACCCGCGTCTTCAATGCCGAAATGCGCAACCTGCTGGGCAAGGAAGCGCTTGCTCCCCCGGAGACCTATTCCGACGATGCCGTCCTCACCCTGTATGGCAAGCGCGACGCCAAACCCGGCCGCAAGATGGGGCATGTGGTGTGGCGTACGGGGAAGGCCTGACCGGCCCGCGCCTAATACGAATACTTCACATCGAACTTCAGGATGCGATCGAGATTTTCGCTCATCAGGGGCGGATCGGTCTCGTAGCGCAGGTCATAAGACAGCCCGGCGCTGATGCTGTCGGAGACCGCGGTGTTCAGGCGCATCGTGGGATGGATGGTCGAGGTGGGGCCTGAGAGGTTCACATTGGTATCGACCTCAAACGTCCAGTCCTCGGCGATCAGCCAGTCGAACTCCGCAGCGCCATAAAGGCCCACCGCGTGAATGCGGCGGTCCTCTTCGGCGATGTCGAGATAGCGATAGCCGGGGCCAAGTTCGCTGCGGAGGGTCATCGTGTCGGTCTGCAGGATGTAGGCGCCCGCCCCGATCCCGGCAAAGGCGTCCGTCCGGAAGCCTGCAAAATCGTCCCGCCGCCAGGAACCACGGACATAACCAAAATAGGCATCGGTCCAGAGTGTCTCGAGCTGGTACGACGCGCCGAGATTGTTCTGGTTCTCGACGCCGTTGGCTTCCGCCGTATTGGCATAGGCTTCGACCCGGTGGATCTGCGCCTTGCGCATCAGGTTGAGCTTGCCGTGCAGGCCGAGATAGAGCGTGTCGGTATTGCCGCGCGTTTCTGCAGCGTTCAGCGTCAACTCGGCATGGAGGTCTTCCCAGTAGCCTGGCGGCTCGAACTCGACCGGCTCCGGCGCAGGCACGATCAGCGGCGCAATGCGCAGCGGCTCGACCGGCGTCTGCAAATCGGCAACCAGCGCGTCAATCTCTGCGGAGAAGCCCGGATAGGCCGCCTTGGCCGCATCAATCACTGCGGCAAGCTGCGCCTCATCATCCGTGCGCATCGCAGCCGAAATCATCCGCGCCACCGGGCGGGGCAACTGCTCAGGCAGACTGGCCACGATTTCGGTCGAGCCACCGGCAGCGAATGCCGGCACCAGAAACATTTCCAACATGTTAGCGTGTCTGGATTGACGCGGGTTACCAAAAAGTTGACGGCACTTACTTGCAGCTGCTTCGTCAGGATGCCCGGTTCTCAGGAGATCTGACGCGGTGCCGCACGCCAGCCAGATGCACGCTCGACGGCGACCTCAAACTGCTTCAACGAAAATGGCCGCTCCAGGTGTTGGAGACCGCGAGGGTATCGTCTGCCAGCAGGAAGTCCGGGACCATAGCCTGACGTAATAACCGCCGGGCCTGACTCAAAGCGTGCGGCAAGCTCGCCCACCAGCGGATCGCACTGATCACCATCATGACCGTAGATGAGCAGGTCGTACGTACCTCGGGAGCTGAACAGCTCACCCAGGCCCGCCGCCAACGTCTCTACACTGGTACATGCCGCATCAAAGCGCCTGGTCATGCAGAGGCTGATAATGCCCCGAACGCCATCCTGCGGATCGATCAGCAGGATGCGCCTGTCCCGGTGGGTTGGAGTCTGCGTCAACAAGGCCGTTGGCAGGGCCGGCGCCGCGAATGCAAACAGAGCCTCGCGTCGCCTGAAGTCCATCAGCCCCGCCCCCGCAGCCGGTCGATCAACTCAAGCGCCGGTTTGGCGAATTTCGACCCGGTCTGGCCGAGCTTCATCGCGCCCTGCAGGCGTTTCTCGATGAAGGCGTCGAGCTCTTCCTCGGCGGGCTCATCCAGCCAGTAGAGGACAATCGGCGGCAGCACAGCCGACAGGAGCCCGCGCTTGGTCTCGCGATTATAATCGGTGGCGGTGTCCCCGGCCGCCGTCCAGATCGTGTCGGCGATCTTCCAGGTCCGCTTCGCAGCATCCGGCGCATACCAGGGCAGGAAACCGCGCATGGAGGCCCTCTTCACCGCGACACGGTTCGGCTCCAGCGCCGCCAGCCAGGCCTTGATACCTTCGGCCACCCTTTCATGCGTGCGCAGCGCCGAAAGATCCGCCGTCGCCAGACGCTCGAGCATCACGTCTTCGGCCCGGTCGAAGAAGCGTTCGATCAGGTCGCGAACGCCATTCGGCGCGGCCAGTGCCTTTTCTTCGGAACTTATGCCGGCTTCGCGCGCTGATAGTGTAGCGGCATGATCCGTCCATCCCTCGTCCTCGACGAGCGGTAGCAGGCGATCAAGCCACTTATCCTGTAGTTTCACTGACGGGCGTACTGTCATTGCTGGCTCCGGGAGTAGGCAAGCCTCATATTTGGTGATATAGGCCCGCCATTCGTCGTTTCACGCCAGAATTCCGTTCGGGCTCTGACAGGCCCGGGTAAAACCAATGGAGATTTGACCATCGTACAGATCGTCGTCCGCGACAACAATGTCGAACAAGCCCTGCGCGCACTGAAGAAGAAGATGCAGCGTGAGGGTCTTTTCCGGGAAATGAAATCCCGCACGCATTTCGAAAAGCCGTCTGAGAAGAAGGCTCGCCAAAAGGCAGAAGCTGTGCGCCGCGCTCGCAAACTTGCTCGCAAGCGCGCCCAGCGCGAGGGTCTGGCATAAGACCAGTCCCGCCAGTTCTGGCGTAGAGATGAAGAGCCCCTCCGGTGAAGGCCGGAGGGGTTTTCTTTGGTTAGGCCTTGGTCTTCTTGCCCGGCAGCAGCTTGGTGAACCACTTGCCGACATCGCCGACGCCGGCGCCATGCACAGCGCCCGCGCGGTAGACCCGCGAGGCGAGCCACAGCACGACCAGTGTCGCGACCACCATCAGGGCCAGCAGGCCGATGACTTCCCACATTGGCGGCTGGGCCGGGATACGCAGGATCAGCAGGAAGGGCGTGAAGATCGGGATCCAGCTCATCACCGAAAGGATCGGCGATTCCGCGTCAGAGATCGCCACGACGATCATGAACATCGGCACCATCAGCATCACGATGAGCGGCGTCATCAGCGTCTGGGCTTCCTGGATCGTGTCACAGAGCGAGCCGAGCGCGAGGAAGACCGCGCCATACATCAGATAGCCGAGCACGAAGCTCAGCACCGCCGGGAAGATCAGGCCCGGCTTGGCGATGGCGGCGACGACGGTAAACATCATTTCCCGCGCATCGGCCGGCATGGCGCCGGAGAAGAAATTGGCGACCAGCGTCGCGCCAATCGCCCACACGCCCATCAGCGTCAACGCGACAGCCAGAACGGCAAGCAGCTTGCCCGCCAGCATGTGCGGCAGCTTCACCGAGGTCAGCAGCGAGTCGAAGATCTTGTTGGACCGCTCCTCGATCGTCCCCATGAGCAGGTAGTTCACGACCGAGAAGATCAGGAACCAGAGCAGGAAGGCGAGCAGGACCGCGGCGAAGAAGGGCGCCCGGTCTGCCAGCGTCACCGCCGAGCCGGTCGCCGCCGCAGACGGCGGGCGGGCCCGTTTCTCGGCAATATCGCGCGCGCGGTTCTCGGCTTCGCGCAGAAGGCGCGGGCTGACGCCGGCCTCCTCGAAGACGCGGCGTTCGGTCAGCGTGCGCTCGGCTGAGCGGACCTTTCCGAGCAGGGACTGAGCGGTAATGTTCTCGCTCCAGTATTCAATCTCACCCTCGCCATCGGGCACGAAGACGGCGGCAAACAGGGTTTGCGGACCCGCCTCTGTTTCGATGGAGCGCTCGCCCAGCAGGTAGGGCTGGATGTCTTCCTCGCTCGTGGCCGGCGGATCGACATAGATGAAATCGGCCTGCGGCAGCTGCACCTGCGCGCCGCCAGCGGCCTCAAGCGCCTCCTCGATACTGGCGCCATTCTCGATCGCGTCATCGAAGGTGTTGAGCTTGTCGCTTTCATCCCCGTTCAGCGATGCCATTGGATCAAGCGCGGTCCGCGCGATCTGGACCCGGTCTTCCTCAAGCTCGGCGCGCAGCGCGTCGGCAAAGGTCGAACCGTCCTCGATGACGGTATAATAGCGCACCGGCTGGGAGGCGGCCGCCCAGGTCGGCGCCATCATGCCCACAGCCATCAGGATCGGGGTGAGCAGCAGGCCGAGCCAGAAGCCCCAGGCCTGCACATAGCCAAGATAGTCACGTCGCGCGACGAGATAGATGGAGCGCATCAGGCAGCCTCCCCTTTGGGCGTCGAGGTGGCGAGCGTCTGGTGCAGGTCTTCCGCTTCAGCCTCGGAGACGAGCGAGACGAAGACATCGCGCAGGCGGGCATCTTCCGGACGGAAACTGGTGATCGGCGCCCCGGCATCGATGGCGGCCCGCAGGGCGTCCTGCGTATCCCGGCCCGGCGGCAGAGAGACGCGCCACTCATCGCCATGCACCTCATTATGCGCGAACCCCTTCGCCCGCATGGCGGCATCGAGGTCAAAGCCCTCGGTGACACCGATCAGGACCGCACGACCCAGCGCACCGAACGCCTCGTTCAGCGTACCGTCGAAGACCTTGCGTCCACGCGCCATCATCACGATGGAATCGCAGAGCCGCTCGGCATGCTCCATGACATGGGTGGAAAAGAGAATGGTCGCACCGCGCTTGTGCTCCTCGATGATGAGGTCTTCCAGCCCCTGCTGGTTGACCGGGTCGAGGCCGGAGAAGGGCTCGTCGAGGATGAGGAAATCCGGCTTGTGGGCCAGCGATGCGAGAATCTGCACCTTCTGCGACATGCCCTTCGACAGTTTCGAAATGCGCGAGCGGCCAAACTCTTCCAGCCCCATCATCTCAAGCAGGTCATCGGCGCGCTTGCGGCTGTCGCCTGCGCTCATGCCCTTCAGGCGCGCGAAATAGGAGATGATGGCGCGCGGGCTCATCTTCTTGTAGAGGCCGCGCTCCTCCGGAAGGAAGCCGACCCGGCGCAGCGTATGGATATCGGGCGGTCCGCCGAACAGGCGCACTGCGCCCTCGTCCGGGTTGAGCACGCCGAGGGCCATGCGCAGGCTGGTCGACTTGCCGGCGCCATTGGGTCCAAGAAAGCCGACAATACTCCCCTGTGGGACGGTCAGGCTCAGGTCTCGAACGGCGGTGAAAAAGCCGAAACGCTTGGTCACTGCCTCCATTTCGAGTGGTATTGTGGAGGACATTGCCCCTCCCTTGCCGCTTCTTCTCGACTATCGATAATGTAACACTCCCCTATCCGGCTAGCCCTTGCCAAGCGATTAAATCAGACGCAGGCTGCCTGAAATGAAGTCCCTCTATGGCCCTGGTTCCGCCGACAGGATCGGCGTCTCAGGCGCTTCGCCCCGCAAGGCCGAGGCGGATCGGACGATTCCAGCCAACACACAGGCCGAAGATGACCTCAAGCGCATCGATGCAGCGCTCCGCCGGCTCGACACCGGTGCGTTCGGCCATTGCCTATATTGCGGCGACCAGATCAGCGTGAAGCGGCTGGACAAGGACCCGGCCATCGACAGTTGCGCAGTGTGTGACGAAGGCTAACACCCCTCATCTCAGCTAACAGTCGAAATCCTCATCAGCAAAAGTCCGCCAAGGATCATGCCCGCAGCAAGTATGCGAAGCGCTGTCACGCTCTCGCCGAGAAATACGATCCCCATCACCAGCGCCCCAAGCGCCCCGATCCCCGTCCAGACGGTGTAGGCCGTCCCCAATGGCAGGACGCGCATCGACCAGGCAAGCAGGCTGAAACTTCCGATCATGGCGACAATCGTCACCAGGGATGGAAACAGGCGGGTAAACCCCGCGGACTGTTTCATCGAGAACGCCCAGACCACTTCGAGCAGTCCGGCGATGAAAAGAATGGTCCAGGCCATAGGGTTGCACCTCATGGTCGCCGGGCCGTCCCGGACTTCATTCCCAATGGGGCGAGGACGTGGCCTGCCTTTCCGGATTCCAGGTCGCGGCTAGTTCAGCCCCTCACGCCCGATGGCGTAGAAGCGGTCGCGGCGCTGGCGTTTCAGCTCCTGCACCGAGAGGCCATTCAGCTCACCGAGCGCCTTCTCGATGGCGCGCCCAGCCTGGCTGATCGCGCGTTGCGGATCGCGATGGGCGCCACCGACGGGCTCCTTCACGATGGCATCGATGACTTTCAGCTTGAGCAGGTCGTCGGATGTGATCTTCATGGCTTCCGCCGCATCGCGGGCTTTCGCAGCATCGCGATAAAGAATGGAGGCACAGCCTTCCGGTGAAATCACGGAATAGATGGAGTGCTCCATCATCAGCACCTTGTTGGCCGCTGCGATGGCAATCGCACCCCCTGAACCGCCCTCACCGATGATGAGTGAGACCATGGGCACCGTCAGCGTCAGGCAGCGTTCGGTCGAGCGGGCGATGGCCTCGGCCTGACCGCGCTCCTCGCCCGCCTTGCCGGGGAAGGCGCCGGCGGTGTCAACGAAGGAGAGGACCGGCAGGTTGAACTTGTCGGCGAGATCCATCAGGCGGACCGCCTTGCGGTAGCCTTCCGGGTGCGCCATGCCGAAATTGTGGCGCAGGCGGCTCTCGGTCGTGCGGCCTTTTTCGTGGCCCAGCACGACAACGCTGCGGCCGCGGAAGGTCGCAAGGCCGCCAATCACGGCTTCATCATTCCCGAAGACCCGGTCGCCAGCCAGCTCCTGGAAGTCATCGAACAGGTTTTCGATATAGTCAGAGCAGTGCGGGCGCTCGGGGTGGCGGGCGACCTGCGTCTTGCGCCAGGGCGTCAGCGAGGAATAGGTATCCTTCAGCTGCTTGGACGCCTTGTCCTTGAGCTTCTTCAGCTCATCGGAAATCGACGGGCCGTCCCCTGTCTGGCTAAGCGATTCCAGCTCGGCAATCTTTGTCTCGAGCTCGGCAATCGGCTTTTCAAAATCGAGATAGGTCGTGGGCATGGGCGGCAAACTAGCTGTAGTCGGCAGAGATTCCTAGGCTTTTCAACTGCGTCGTGTGCGCTCGAAAAAACAGATGTCTTCCCCGTTCATGCGCACGGTTCCGTTTTGTTTGTAGCCGAATTTCTCCGCAATCCGGATCGAGGCGTGATTGTCCTTGTCGATAATACAGACGCTTTTTGGCACCGACAGTTCCGCGTCCAGCCAGTCATGGATGGCACCGACAGCCTCGCTGGCATAGCCCTGGCCGAAGCGGTCGGGCGAGATCACCCAGCCGCATTCCGGCACGCCCCAGAAGGCTGGCTCGGTGTTGCGATGGAAATCCGCAAAGCCGACCTCGCCGACATAGTCGCCCGTCTTGCGGTCCTCGGCCAGCCAGTAGCCATAGCCAAGCAGGGGCCACAGGCCACGGCTGCCCAGCACATTGCGCGCCCAGACCTGGTCCGGCGGGCGTGCCTCCCCGCCAATGAAGCGGATCGTCTCGGGATGGCTCCAGTGCGCGACAAGGCGGTCGAAGTCTGAGGCCTCGACACCGCGCAGCTTAAGTCGCCCGGTCAGCAGGACGGGGACGGGAGAACCGCTCACACCTGGGCTCCCTTCATCTTTCCCAGCATCGCCTTCATCGCGGCATGCACCGCCTGGATGGCCTTCAACGGGCGCACCATGACCTTGAAATCGGTGATCAGGCCATCGCCATCCCACTCGATCATGTCGATCCCGTTTACGTCGACCCCGTCCATCCTTGTCTCGAACTCGAGGACAGCCTTGTCGCCGCAATCGAAAACGCGGGTATAGCGGAAATCATCGCTGCCGAGCGTCTGCCCGGCCGCACCGAGGTACATCATCGTGATCGCCTTGCCTTCCTGCGGCGTGTGGACGATCGGGCTCCTGAAGACGACATCGTCATGCAGCAGGGCTGACAGCTCTTCCGGCGTATGCGTGCCATGGAAATAATCCATCCAGCGCTGCAAATTCTTCGAGTGACCGGTTTTCGGCACCATGGCGGCTTCCCTCCTGTTTCGTCCTCCTTAGCGCGGGGCAACGGAAAGGCGAAGACCTTACGCTGGCGGAACTCGGGCCGCTGTGGTTCATTGCTGTCAGGCTGGGGCGGCTCACTACCAAGGAGAGCCAACCATGAGTGTTGCCCGCGTTACAGAAATCACCGCAAGCGGATCATCTGTCGAAGGCGCGATCGAAGAGGGCGTAAAGCGCGCCTCGGAAACGCTGAACAATGTCGAACATGTCTGGGTCTCGGACATCAAGGCCCGCGTGTCGAACGGCAAGATCGACAGCTACTATGTCACCATGAAAGTGACTTTTGTGCTGACGGACTAGGGCTGAGGGGGCGCAGCGTGTTGCTGCGCCCACGCCTTACTCGCTATCGGTCGTTACCGGCTGGCCGACCAGAAACTCACTCGGATCCTCGAAGCAGTAGCCGCGCTGGATGACCCAGCTGGCGGGGAAATCAGGCTGGACGAAGACCATTTCGATCTGTCCCCAGGTCCAGCGGGGTTCGCCGGTTTCCGGATCGGCAATCGCATACGGACAGCGCTCGCTGCCGGTGCCGTCCGGCTCCACCCAGAGGCCCGCATAAGCCTGCCGGCCCGTCGTCTGCCCGGCCAGACCCTCGATATAACCAATCCCCCGGACATCGCTGCCCTCGATCGGATAGGTCAGGACAGCGTGGCCTTCGTCGGTGTCGTGATCATAAATCACCTCGCCGATCTCGGTGTCCCACGCCTCATCGGCCACAGCCGCGCCAGCCAGTATCAGGCCCAGGCCCATGACCGCGATCAATCTGTTCATCCTCGTCCCCTTTTTCCGTATCCGAAGGAATTAGTCCTGCAGGCAATACTGGACGGGATAGACCACATTAAGGCGGCGGACCTGCCGCCCTTCGACCGTTTTCGGCGCGAATTCCAGATCCCTCACCGCCTCATAGGTCGCTGAACTGAACGCTGGAGAAGAACAGGCCGTCAGGATCTCATCCGGCGTGCCGGCCGGTGTCACGTCCATCAGCGCATAGCAAAGACCTTCGACACCGCGGCTTGCAGCCGAGGCGGGATAGCTCGGTACGGGCGGGCGGACCGGCTTGTCATTGCGCGCCACAACCTCGGTCGTCACTGGCCCGCCGAGCAGTTCATCATTCGACATGGATTTCTGCGCCACCTCATTGAAGCGCGTCTGCCAGCCATCGGGATAGACGACCTGGGCCGGCGCGGCGCCGGAATGGCCGCACTCGGCAATCTTGCCTTCGAGCGAGACGGTCGAGGCCGCCGCCCCGGTCTGCGACGGGCCCGGGCCGTAGACGCGGGTCGGACTGGTGGCACACGCTGCGAGAACGAGGCCGCTGCCGGCCAGCAGGGCAAGATGAGAGCGCTTCATGAGGGACGTCCTTGAACCTGGTTAATCAGGCGTCGAGCTTATCAGGCCCTTAAATCCCGCGCCAACCCTGCATCAGCCGGCAGGTGAGCGCTCAGCCGCCCTCTTCCTTGTCGGGACGGCAATACTGCACCGGGATGATGATGTTCTTGGTTGCCGGAGAATCAGCGCCTTCACCGGCAGTGAATTCCAGGTCTGCCAGCATCCCCTTCGTGGCTTTGGTAAAGGGCGGCATTGTGCAGTTGGCAAGAATGTTTTCCGTTTCACCCGTCGCCGTGACGTCGAACATCACCTCGCAGGTGCCCTCCACACCGAGCGCGCTGAAAAGCGGCGGATAATCCGGCGCGAGCGCCCCGGTCGGAATGGGCATGACGACGTCGCCGCCCGGCGCATTGGCTTTCTTTATCCGCTCGACCCAGCCTTCGGGCGGGCGCTCCTCGACCACATTGTCGCCGCCGCAGGCCTCGATGCCGACATGCCCGCTCAGCGCTGCCAGCAGCTCGCTCGTCAGCGGTTCTTCCATCCGGTCATTGAGCGCATCAACGACCTCCTTGTCGAAGCCGTGATAATCTTCCAGCTCGGCATGGGCGGCGCCCGCGAGCAGGCTACCGGCGGCGGCGAGGGCGATGAGGGGGGAAATTCTCATGAGCGTGTCTCCTTGATTGCTCTTGGACCACGCTTCCCATCCTAATCACCCGAATAGGCTTTCGCCAAATCCGGGTCCTTTGAGGCGACCAGGTCGGCGAGGTCGGAAATGACCTTGGCCTGCTTCCAGGTCGCATCATCCTGCATCTTGCCATCCAGCATCGCCACGCCTGACCCGTCGGGCATGGCTTCGAGGATGCGGCGAGCGAATTTCACCTCATTCGGATCCGGCGAGAAGACGCGCTTGGCGATCTCGATCTGCTTGGGGTGCAGCGTCCATGTGCCGGAACAGCCGAGCAGGAAGGCATTGCGGAACTGCTGCTCGCAGGCCTCGAGGTCGGCAATGTCGCCGAACGGGCCATAGAAGGCATTGATCCCGGCCATGCGGCAGGCATCGACCATGCGGGCAATCGTATAGTGCCACGGATCCTGCTGGGCGCTCTCGCGCGCCGAACCATCCTCGTTCGGATCATCGACGACGCGGTAGTAGGGGTGTCCGCCACCCACGCGGGTGGTCTTCATCTTGCGATCGGCCGCGAGATCCGCCGGGCCAAGCGAAATGCCCTGCATACGCGGGCTGGCAAGCGCGATCTCCTCGACCAGCGCCATGCCCTGCGCGGTCTCGAGGATGGCATGAAACAGGATCGGGCGCTTCAGCCCTGCCTTGGCTTCCAGCTGGGCGACATACTGGTCTGCGAAGTGAATGTCCCACGGGCCTTCAACCTTGGGCAGCATGATCACATCGAGCTGGTGGCCGGCCTTCAGGACAAGCTCGGAGACATCCTCCTGGAACCAGGGGGAGTTGAGGCAGTTCACCCGGCTCCAGAAACCGGTCCCCTTGCCCTGCCAGTCATACATCGAGGCCATCTCGACGGCGCCGGCGCGCGCGGCGTCCTTGGCATCGGCCGGAATGGCATCTTCAAGATTGGCGAGGACGACGTCGACCGTCGGCGCAATATCCGGAACCTTGCCGCGCACCTTGTCGAGATGCGGCGGGACGAAATGGATCATCCGCTCCAGCCGGACGGGCAGCTCGCGCATCGGGTCCGGCGCGCCAATCGACAGCGGCTTGAAGAAATTCCGTGGTGTTTTCCGGGTCATGCGCATGTCCTCCTGTTTTCGCAGCGCAACATAGAGGAGCGCCTGTCCGGGTCAATCAGGCTGAAAGTCTCAGCGCTCAAGCACCGAGAGGTTCATGCTGAAGGAGCGCCGCTCGCCTTCGGAGCGGAACGGATAGACGCAGTGGAACATGTAGGAGGGGAAAATATAGAAGTCGCCGACGCGCGGCTTGATCATGAAATTCGAGACGGAATAGTGGCTGTCGGTCCCGTGCGCGAATTGCAGGTGCCCATGCGAGGGGTGGTGGTCGCGGTAATCCTCTTCCCACTCGGCCTCGATGCCGTCGGGCAGCTTGAGATAGCCGACGCAGGAAAGCGCAGCGCCTGTATGGATATGCAGCGGATTATAATCCCCGGCATACTGGCGCACGAACCAGCCGCCCGCGATATTGAGCTCAAACTGCTTGCTGCGATGGTCGTAATTGCCGAACGCTCCACGCCGGCTGGCGCGCACATGATACTCGATCAGCGTCTGGCCGAGCGCAGCCGCGGCGAGATCGACAAGCGGCTTGTCGAAACGCAGTTCTTCGCGAACCTTGCCGACCAATTGTCCGGAATGGTCTTCCAGCTCCCGGTTCATCGCGCTGTTCATCTGGTCGACGAACTGACCCGGCATCCGGAAAAAGCCCATCATGGGGCCGAAAGGCGTGAAGAATTCCTTCTCCGCCTGCGGCGTGAATATCGTAGCCACGTCCAGCATCTCCGGCGCGTGACCCTGAAAGCGCCTTATAAACCTGAATTATTACACCTGTCGCACGACATCTGTAATGCGGATGTCGGGGGGCGGTCAATGGACGTTTAATGCGGCGCTGTAGCAGGCTTGGGCTCAGGAGCGGGTGAAGCTGTAATGATTGCGCCGGAAGGCTTCGTCTTCATCCCGCGGCGTGACCATCTTGGTGATGGTGAATTCCTGTGGAGCGATGGTGTAGGTATATTCGCACGTGGCCGTCACGGCATTGTCCTGGCAGTCCTGCTTCGTGACCAGCATGAGTTCATCGCCCCGCTGGACGCGACGCTGGACCGTCTCGTCATTCACCTTACGGCCATTCTCGGAAATCGCGACCTCTGCGCGCCCGTCGGCTCTCGGGTCCTCGGGAAAAGAGAAATAGAGTTCGAACGTCCGGCCATTCTGCCCGACCAGGAGCTCGGCCGGAATGGTCGTCTCGGTCTCCTCGTCGGAATAGTCGAGATAGGTGAGCGAGCCTTCCCACTCATCGCCGACGAGCACGGAAAAATCGTCCGGGCTCACCTTCGGCGCAAAGGAAGCATCGCTGTTATCGCCAGCGTCGGAGCCTCCGCAAGCCGCCAGAAATGCCAGTCCTATGGCTCCCCAGAAGTGTCGCCGCATATCGAAATCCCGCCCTTGCCTGGAGGAGATACGCGTAGCCGCGGCGTCTGGTTCAATCTTTTGGCAGCGAGACCGATCTCTCATAGGCAAGCGCGCGGCTGAAGAAGAAGGCGCAACCGTACAGGACGAAGCAGGTCGTGATGGCCTCAATGCCCCAGAAGATGAGGCCATGAATGTGAAGTCCGAACAGGACCACGGTCACGAGACCAAGCGCGAAGGCGCCGGCGACTTCTGCGATCAGGATGGTGGCCGCAAGGGCCTTGATGAGAGCGAACATGTAATCTCCAATACGAGCAGTCACGGCTGCCAGCGTCTCTATATATACTCCACCTGCTTCAGGGTGGGAGAGGGCTCTCTGCAAAATCTTTACCGCGACAGCGGATGCGCCGTCTCAAGCAGCTCTGCCAGCTCGTCGCTGAGCACGTGGGTGTAGATTTCCGTAGTGGAAATATCGGCATGGCCAAGCAGCGTCTGGACCGAGCGAAGGTCGGCACCGCCCTGCAGCAGATGGGTGGCATAGGCGTGGCGCAGCGCATGCGGATGGACGCGGGCCGGGTCGAGACCGGCAGCCAGTGAAAGCTCCTTCAGCAGCTGACCGAGCCTGCGACGGGTGAGATGGCCTTCCTTGCCGCGCGAGGGAAAGAGATAGGCCGCCGCTGACTTCGCCTTCACCGTGCCCTTGGGCAGGCTTTCTTCGCGCTGCTCGAGCCAGGCGAGAATGGCGTCCAGCGCCGGGGTGCCAAGCGGGCAGAGCCGGTCCTTGCCGCCCTTGCCGCGAACGATGATGTCGCTCGTCTCCCAGCGCTCGCCCTTGCGGCGCGGCAGGTTGCCGAGCTTCAGGCTGACCAGTTCGGAAACGCGAAGACCGGCGCCGTAGAGCAATTCAACGAGGCAGCGAAGGCGCATGTCGTCGCCACAGGCCTCGATCAGTCGCGAGACCTCCTCGCGTGAGAGCACATCGGGAATATCGCGATGGGCCTTGGGGCCTTCGAGTTTCGAGGTCGGGTCGTCCTTGCGGTCGCCTTCTTCGAACAGGAACCGGCAGAAGCGGCGCAGCGAGGAGAGCTTTCGCGCCTGACTGCGGGGCGCGAGCCCCTGATCGGCGAGCCAGGTCGCATAGCGCGAGACGTCTTTCGCAGAGGCTTTTGTGAGACGGCCCTTCAGGAAGCCGGAGGCATCGGCGAGATCACGGCCATAGGCATCGAGCGTATTGGCCGAGGCCCCGCGCTCGGCGCTCATCATTTCAAGAAAGGCATCGATCCGGGCGGCATCGCTCATCAGCCGATTGAGCGCCCACGAGTCTTAAGATCACGCTTAAAAAAACCGGGCGCGACATCGCTGCCGCGCCCGGTAATTTTTCTGGGGACCGGAAACCGGTCTGAAACCGGGCTGGAATTGGAACGTTTCTGGAACGTCAATTCCGGCGAATGTCCCGATCTCGTCCGCCCCTTATTCCGCCGGGCTGTCCTCGGTCTTGTCCAACACAGGATGCCCGTGATCGGGGTCGTCATTCATCTTGTGCATCGCCACCACGACACTGGAGAGCGCCAGCAGCGCAATCAGGTTCGGGAAGGCCATGGACGCATTGGCGATATCGCCCAGCAGCCACAGCCAGTCGGCCGCCGCGATGGTGCCCAGGAAGATGATCACGACCCAGAAGTAGCGGAACGGGTGGGTCGCCCACTCACCGACCAGATAGGTCGCCGCCTGCTCACCGTAATAGGACCAGCCGATAATGGTCGTGAAGGCGAAGAAGAACAGCGCCACCGGCACGATGAATTCACCGCCGGGGAAGGCCGCGCCATAGGCCCGGGTGGTGATCGCCGCCGAGTTGGCGTCCGTCTCCCAGGCATGGTCGACCGCGACCATCGACTCGTCGATCTGCGCCTGGAGTTCAGTCCAGCCTTCGCCAGCTTCGGCTTCGAGCGCCGCAACGTCGTCGCTGGACATGGCCTGCAAGGCTGCCGGATGGGCTGCCTCGATAGCAATGTCCTCAATCGCAACGCCGGATGCGCGGCATTCCTGCAGCCAGGCCGACGCCACAGCCCCGTTCCGGGCAATCGTCGCCTCGCGGCCCTCGGTATAGGCACTCGGGAAAAGCGCATTCATGTCCGTGCCTTCCGGCAGGGCATAGTCCGCCTCGACACAGGCGTTCGCGGCCATCAGGGCCGGGCTCTTCTTGAAGTCGCCGACAACCGTCAGGATGACGAGCGCGGTCATGGTGCAGATGATGATCGTGTCGATGAAGACGCCGATCATGGCGATCTCGCCCTGCTGGACCGGGTTCTTGGTGCGCGCCGCTGCGTGCGCAATCGGGGCTGAACCCTGACCGGCTTCGTTGGAGAACAGCCCGCGCGAAATACCGTAGCGGACCGCCTGCATGACGCCATAACCGGCTGCCCCGCCTGCCGCTTCCTGCCAGCCAAAGGCCGACCCGATAATCTGCATGAAAGCGCCCGGCACCTTGTCGGCATTGATGATCAGCACGATCAGCGCCGCGAGCACATAGAGCGCTGCCATGACCGGCACGACCTTGCCGGCAAAACTGCCGATGGACTTGATGCCGCCAATGATGACGGCGAAGACCAGAGCGGCGAGCACCAGGCCGATGGCCCAGGGCGGAATGGTCAAACCAAGGGTCGACTGGCTTGTCTCGGTGACCGATTCCATGATCGAATTGGCCTGGATGGCCCCGCCTGTCGCAGCCGCAGAGAATAGCGTCCCGAGACAGAAGATGACGGCCAGCCAGCCCCAATTCTTACCAAGACCGTTCTTGATGTAATACATCGGGCCGCCATTGATGCGGCCATATTCGTCGGTTTCGCGATACTTCACGGCCAGCGAACTTTCCGAGAAGGCGAGCGCCATGCCGAAGATGGCGACGATCCACATCCAGAAGATCGCACCCGGCCCGCCAAGCGTAATCGCCGTCGCGACGCCAGCGAGGTTCCCCGTGCCAACCTGTCCGGACAGCGCCGTCGAGAGCGCCTGCCAGGGGGTGATTGCACCGTCCTCTCCCTGCGCCTTGCGGCCCTGCCAGACCTCAACCAGCGCTGGCACGAAACGGCGCAGCGGCCGCGCCGCGATCCGCACCATCATGAACAGCCCGGTGCCGAGCAGGATGACGGCAAGCGGGCCGATCTGTCCCGGTATGACGACCGTGTCGCCCCATGTGCCGCCCCATATAAATCCGGCGACATTCTCGATCAAAGCGATGATATCCAAAGCTGGCCTCCCCGGCTCCTTGCTCCCTTGAAGCGCCCGACACTAGACGTGTTTTCGCCGCTGTGAAGCAGGACGGGGCAGATTTTACATCTGCCCCGCGCCAAAGAGTTCAATTTTGCCCGGAAAGCGTCAGGCGCCGAAACCTTCTCCCACGCCGAAGTCACGGCGCGCAGAGACAATCGTCACCACGACACCGGCGAGCACGTCGAGCAGCGTCATGATGGTAATGATGAAAAAGGCCGAGGTCGCGAAGTTCGGCAGAAGCAGGAACTCCACCAGGCAGACGATGAACAGGATCATCGATATCCCGTGATTGATGATCGTCGCCGTGCCGGTCGAGGTCGACTTCAGGATTTCCATAAAAAGCAGAGCGATGGAGAAGAGGATCAGCATCTCGCCATTGGTGATCGCCCAGTTGACGCCGGAGATCATCGGCAGCGTGATCATCGGATTGTTGAGAAGATCAATGATCGGCGACGCATTATTGATCACTGCATTCGCGGGATCGCCTGTGCCGCCATAGGGCAGCGCAATGAGATTGTAGATCGCGACCGGAATGATCAGGAGCGGAAAAATACCGAGTAGCACACGCATGTTGGATCCCCTGCCTTTGCTTGAGCGGTTTGAGGCTGCCGCATGTTTCTTGCGGTCTTCGGCTCGCGCAATGGCGGCTGCTCCGAAGACACCTTTCAGACTCATGCCTAACGTCCCCTTTCCGCCCTGTTAAGCATGAAAAGCCTAATACAGAAAGCCGGGGTGGGGGATGTGTCTTTCAGGATTCACCCTGAGATCAAATCTCGTCGGCGCCTTCAGGGTTACGCCGGCGGCGAATGAGCCAGGTCACACCGCGCAGATCCGAGAGGGCCGCCCAGAGGCGGCCGAAGTTTGTATACTTCGACGTGCCTGACCCACGCTCGCGGTGGTTTACGTCCATATATTCAACATCATAGCCATCCGCCCGGATCAGGGCCGGCATGTAGCGGTGCATATGGTCGAAATAGGGAAGCGCGAGGAAGACGTCGCGTTTCACCACCTTGATGCCACACCCGCTATCATCGCAGTCATCGCGCAGCATGCGCCGGCGGATCGAGTTGGCAAAGCGCGACCCAAAGCGCTTCCAGGCGGTGTCCTTGCGGCTGGCCCGGCGGCCCATCACCATGGCGAGTTTCTCGCCTGCGTCCTGGCGTGTCAGCGCGCGATAAAGGTCCGGCAGGTCGGCAGGATCGTTCTGTCCATCCCCGTCCAGCGTGCCAACAACACGCCCGCGCGCAGCCTTGACGCCGGTCCGGATCGCCCGGCTCTGGCCGGCATTCTTGCGGTGGCTCAGGATGCGCAATGCCGGAAATGTTTCTTTCAGCTCAGCCAGTTCCGAACGGGTTTCATCGGTCGAGGCATCATCGACGAAAATCATCTCATAAGCACGGCCATCGAGCGCCGTCGCGATTTCGCGCGCAAGCATTTCGACATTGCCGGATTCATTGTGCACCGGAACGACGACGGAGAATTCAAGTGTTTCAGCCACGGCTTCTGGCCTCTTGTAGAGGATGCGGGGGTGTTTCTGGCCGCCCTCTTTAAGCGGTTCGCGCCCAAAGCGAAACCATGGATGACCGCGAAGACTGCCAGAGGCCGTGCCAACGACAGAGGATTCCGCTAGAGGGGCCGTAATGGCAAAGTTGAGCGACCTTCCGATCGAGCCCCTGCTCGAAGAGATCTGCACACGTGTGCGGGCCGAAAAGCGTCTGGTCCTAGCCGCTCCGCCAGGCGCCGGCAAGACGACGCGGGTCCCGCTGGCACTGGCCGGCTTGATCGAGGGCTTCGAGGCACTGCCGGGAAAGATTGTGATGCTGGAGCCAAGGCGGCTGGCCGCGCGCATGGCTGCCGAGCGTATGGCCGCAACACTTGGAGAGAAGACCGGCGCGCGGATCGGCCTCGCGACGCGCATAGACCGCAAGGTCTCTTCTGATACTGTGGTGGAGGTCATTACCGACGGCCTGTTCACCCGCCGCCTGCTGGCCGACCCGTCGCTGGAGGGCGTGTCGGCGGTGATCTTCGACGAGATCCACGAGCGCAGTCTCAACGCCGATCTCGGTCTCGCCCTGGCGCTCGAGACCCAGGCCGTCTTTCGGGAAGACCTGCACCTCATCGCCATGTCGGCCACGCTGGACACCGACAAGGTGGCCGGACGCCTCGACGCGCCGGTCATCGAAAGCCAGGGCCGGCAATATCCGGTGGAGACGAAATATCTCGGGCGTAACCGGGACCGGATCGAAGACCAGATGGCGGCCGCCATCGAGAAGGCGGCCCGCGCCGAGCAGGGCTCTATCCTTGCCTTCCTGCCGGGGGCTGGTGAAATCCGGCGCACAGCTGAGCGGCTGACCAGCCTGCCTGCCAATGTCAGCGTACACCCACTTTTCGGGGCGCTCTCGCCAAGGGAACAGGACGAAGCCGTGCGACCTGCCGCAGATGGTCAACGCAAGGTCGTGCTTGCGACAGACATCGCCGAGAGCGCGCTCACCATAGATGGCGTCCACGTCGTCGTGGATTCAGGGCTTGCCCGCGTCCCTGAGTTCGAGCCTGCCAGTGGCACACAGGTCCTGCGCACGATCCGGGCAGCCCGCGCCAATGTCGACCAGCGAAGGGGCCGGGCCGGGCGTCTCGGGCCGGGCGTCTGTTACCGGTTATGGGACGAGGAAAAAACACGCGGCCTCATTGCAGCACCCGCGCCTGAAATCCTGAATGCTGACCTGTCCGGCCTGCTTCTCTCGCTGGCGGAATGGGGAGAAGACGATCCGTACCGCCTGACCTGGCTCGATGCGCCACCAAAAGGACGTATCGAGGCGGCCCGGGAAGCGCTCCTCGCCTATGGCGCGCTGGATGAGGCCGGCAAGCTCACCGACCGTGGCAAACGCATGGCTGCCCTGCCACTTGATCCGAAATATGCCAGCCTTGTAGCGAGCGCCCAGAACGATGGTGAAGGCGCGCTGGCCGCAGAGATCGCCGCGCTGGCCAGCGAAGCCGGGATCGGCGGAAGCTCGGCCAACCTTCTTGACCGGCTCGCAGGCTTCAGGCGGGATAACGGGCCACGCGCCGAGGCGCTGAAGCGGCAGGCGGCACGATGGGCGAAAGCCGCAAAACCAAGCGGCGATCCAGCACTCTTGCTTGCCACCGCCTGGCCCGGCCAGATCGCCCGGCGCCGGGATGGATCGGAAACAAGCTACCTTCTTGCCAATGGCCGCGCGGGCGAATTGCCTGCTGACTCAGGTCTTGCCAAGGCCCAATGGATTGTTGTCGCAGATATGGTGGGAGCGGCTGGCCGGGCCCGCATCACGCTGGCAGCACCAATTGCCGAAGCTGACGTTCTCGCCCTGCATCCACCTGTCGCGGAAGAATGGGCGAGCTTCGACCCGGCGTCAAAAAGCTTCAAGGGCCGGCGCGTGAAGGCGGTCGGCAAGATCGTCCTGTCGGAAACACCCCTGCCCCAGCCTTCTGGTGAGGCAGCAAGGGCCGCCTTCATCGCGTTCGTGCAACAGAACGGCTTCGAGGCGGCGGGCCTCGGCATGCCTGTCAAAGGCTTCCTCGCCCGGCTCAGCCTGCTGCATGAGGCCTTCAGCGACGAGTGGCCGGCCTTGAATGAGGCCGACCTTGCCATGACGGCGGACGACTGGCTGGCGCCGGTGCTGGGGGGCGGCAAGTTCCAGATGCCGTCTGGCGGCGCGGTGGCGAATGCACTGAAACAGTCACTCGGCTGGCCGAAGGCGCAGGAGATTGACACGTTGGCGCCTGCGACCATCACGCTGCCAAGCGGCCGGAATGCGAGCGTAGATTATCTTGATGATAACGCCCCGCTGGTCGAGGCGAAGGCACAGGAACTCTATGGCCTCACGCGCCAGCCTGCCATTGCGGGCGGTCGCGTGGCTGTGGCACTGCAACTCCTGTCGCCCGCCGGACGGCCCATCGCCGTCACGAAAGATATTTCAGGATTCTGGGGCGGCGGTTATCGCGACATGGCGAAGGATATGCGCGCGCAATATCCCAAGCATGACTGGCCGGAGGACCCGGCCAGCGCGAAAGCGCATGCGGGGATGACGAAGAAACGGCTCAGTTCGGGCGGTTAGTGTCGCCCCAGTCCATGCCCATTGTCTTCTTCATCCAGTCGGAGAAGGTGGCCGGCTTTTCAAGGTTCTTCGGGTCAAGCGTGCCGAAAGCGACAATGGGGCCTTCAGCCGTTTCGAGACGGACGCCCGCCAGCTGCTGGTGCGGGTTGCCCCAGTTGCCATAGCTGGTGGAGGGGTCGAGCAGCAGCATGACCTTGGTGCCACCGGAACCGTCGGGCCTTTTGTCGAAAACGAGTCCATAGACCTTTTCGCGCCCGAAGCCGCTGGAATGCGCCTGGCGCTTGCCGTCGAGAAGCACTTCATCCCAGATCAGATTGCGCCGCCATTGCAGCACATGCATCTCGTCATCACCGGTGACAACCTTGATATCGACCTGATGAAGGCTGACACGGACGAGTTCGGCGCGCATGGGGATTTCCTTCTTCTAATTATTGAAAAACGATAATATCGAATTCGTGCACGGTCAAGCGCAGCAACGTTTTTCCAACAAGGGAGAAGGAGGCAGCGGGGTCCGAGGCAGGGAGGGGGGGGGGATAGCGAGTCTGCCAAGGACCCCGCTGGCGCGGAGGAGCCCTAACGCCTAGCCACCATTGCTTAAAGTCCTGAGGGGGATCTGAACCAAAGGTCATAAAAGGTCTAAAAGACCAGAAGCGAAAAAGGCCGCCCCGGTAGAGCGGCCTTCCATGAAATTCCGTAGGGTCCAGTCTTACCGGCCGGCCAGACGCAGGAAGCGGTCGCGCAGGTCCTTGTCGGTCTTGAAGACACCGGTGAACTGGGTCGTGATGGTCGACACGTTCGGGTGGTGCACACCGCGTGTCGTCATGCACTGGTGAACCGCATCGATAAGGACCGCGGTGCCGGACGGCGCCAGGCTCTCGGTAATCGAGTCGCAAATCTGCGAGGTCATCGTCTCCTGGGTCTGCAGGCGCTTGGCGTAGATTTCGACCACGCGGGCAAGCTTGGAGATACCGACAACGGCCTGGGTTGGCATGTAGGCGACATAAGCCTTGCCGATGAAGGGCGCCATGTGGTGCTCACAATGGCTCTCCACATCGATCTCGCGCAGCATCACCATGTCGTCATAGCCCTGCACGTCCTCGAAGGTGCGCGAGAGGTATTTGACCGGGTCCTCGTCATAGCCCTGGAACCATTCGCGATAGGCATTGACCACGCGTTTCGGCGTGTCGAGCAGGCCCTCTCGGCGCGGGTCATCGCCAGCCCAGGCGAGCAGCGTGCGCACCGCATCTTCGGCTTCCTCGCGTGTGGGACGCTTCAGCGGTTCGCTGTTGGCGAGTTCTTTGTCAGTCGTGATGGCATCCATCGCCATGGTGAAATCCTGTTTCTGAGGGACGGGGGTCGAGCCAGATGTTCTGTGGGTGCGCCCTTGCACCCCAATACCGGACTTAACGCCCGCCCGAGTTGTACCCTCAGGGCGTATACTGTCACATAAGGCAAACGGATCACCATTTCCAGAAAATGGATGCGTTGCCTTCGCGTTACCCCGCCACGCCAGGCTTGCAGCGGCTTGGCGCCGAAGGGGTTCCATGGCATAAACGCCGCGCTGAAAGGAAGACGGAATGGCGATTGCCGCTCACATCTTGTGTTGTTGAACCGATTGATGCACCGGACATCACAGCGATGATGTCCGCTCCGTTCCGTTGTATTTACCTTCCAGGCGCTAGAAGACTTTCATGACGATCAAACTCTACAACACGCTCGGGCGTGAGAAACAGGTATTTGAGCCGCAGGATCCGAACCGGGTGACGCTCTATGTCTGCGGGCCGACCGTCTACAACTATGCCCATATCGGCAATGCACGCCCCTCCGTCGTTTTCGACGTGCTGTTTCGCCTGCTGCGCAAGACCTATGGCGAGGCGCACGTCGTCTATGCGCGCAACATTACCGACGTAGAGGACAAGATCATCGCGCGTTCGCTGCAGGATGGCACGCCGATCCCGGAGATCACGCGCAAGTATGCTGACATCTACAATGCCGACCTGGCCGGACTGAACGTCCTGCCGCCGACGATCGAGCCGTGGGCGACGCAGAACATCGACGGCATGATCGCCATCACCGAGCAGCTGGTGAAGAAGGGCTATGCCTACACCGCTCCCTCCGGCGTCTTCTTCGACGTCGCCCAGATGGAGGATTACGGCAAGCTGTCGGGCCGAAACATCGAGGACAATGAGGCCGGCGCCCGCGTGGCGGTGTCGGAGGAAAAGCGCAATCCGGCGGACTTCGCGCTCTGGAAGTTCGCCAAGCCGGGCGAGCCGGAAGACGCGATCTGGGACAGCCCCTGGGGCCGCGGACGGCCTGGCTGGCACATCGAATGCTCGGCCATGGCGGCGGCTCATCTCGGGCGGACCATCGACATCCACGCCGGGGGCATCGATCTGCAATTCCCCCATCATGAAAACGAGATCGCCCAGTCCGAATGCGCACATGGCGAACCGATGGCGCGCTACTGGATGCACAACGGCTTCCTCGACATGGAAGGCGAGAAGATGTCGAAATCGCTTGGCAATGTTAAGCTGGTCCATGATCTGCTGGAGGACTGGCCGGGCGAAGTGCTGCGCATGGCGCTGCTCTCGGGGCACTATCGCGCCCCGCTGGACTGGACCCGCGACCTTCTTGAACAGGCAAAGACCACGCTCGGGCGCATCTATGGCGCGCTGCGCCGGGTCTGGGACGCCGAGGGTGGCACCGCGAAGGATGGCGCAGTGCTGAAAGCGCTGAGCGACGACCTCAACACGCCGATTGCACTGGCCGAACTTTCCCGGCTGGCGTCCGAAGCCAATCAGGCCGCAGACGCAAAGGATGAGCCGCGCATGGCACAGGCGCGCGCCGACCTTCTGGCGGCCGGTGCTCTGCTCGGCCTGCTGTCGCTGACGCCGGCTGAATGGGAACAGGGCGGCAACAATGAAGACAAGGCGCGCATCGACGCCCTGGTGCAGGCGCGCATTGACGCCCGGGCCGCGAAAAACTGGGCTGAAGCCGACCGCATCCGTGACCAGCTCACCGAGGAAGGCGTTGAAATCATGGACGGACCGCAGGGCTCAACCTGGCGCCGCACCTGATAATCCACAGCTTTTTCAACCCCAGACATAGACGTCATCCGAATAGGATTTCAAAGGACTTCCTGGAAACCACGGAGGGAAGTCCATTGAAACTAGGCACTTTTGGCGTCATCGCCGCTTCACTTTTGCTAACAGCGGCGTGTGAAACCACGTCCAGCCGGCCTTACAAGGCCTCAACCGAAAATATCATGTCCGCGCAGTCAGCCTTGCCCGCGGGCACGAAAGTTACGGTGGGAGATTTTGTGGCGGCTGCAGACGTCGATACGTCGCCAACCTGCCGGGCCATGGGCGCACTGGAAGTCGCGCCCGGGCAGTCGCCGATCGATTATATTCATGACGCTTTCCAGGAAGAGCTTTTTGAGGCCGGACTCATCGCCTCCGGAGCACCGGAGATTTCGGGCGAGGTTACTGAGCTCGACTTCAGTTCCTTTGGCACAGGCTCCTGGAATGTTACCCTGGCTGTCGCATCGCCCTCCCTGCCGGAAGGCTATTCCGTCTCGACGGCTTACTCGTTCAAGACCAGCTTCAGCGCGATCAACGCCTGCCAGAACGTGATCGACGCCTTCCAGCCGACTGTGAGCGACTTGCTGAGCAAGGTCGTCAATCATCCCGAATTCCCCGCGCTTGCGGGTTCAGAGGGCTCGGCAACGAGCTGAGCTCACTTAATGATATGAAACAACGCGGCCAGAGGATTGCCTCTGGCCGCAATTGTTTCGGCACAGCTTGCACGACGTCGAGAAACCCGTTCTGCTGCACAAGCGTTGGAGTTGCAGAGTGCCAGGCTCGACCTGGCGGCGGGATTAGGCAAGAGTGCGCAAATGAGGCTGGGTTTCACCAAGACAATAAGCGTCCTCTGTGCTGTGTTTGCGGTGGCAATGGCCTGTTCTTCAGAGATAGAGACGACAGATGCGGAAGCCTCAGTTGAGGGCATCACCGTCTATCTTGTCCGGCATGCTGAAAAAGAAACGGGAGACGACCCGGATCTGAACGCAGCGGGGCAGGCGCGCGCCGAGGCGCTGGCAGACGCGCTTGAAGATGCTAGCCTTGAGACGATCTGGTCGACCGACTACAGGCGCACGCGTGCAACAGCGGCCCCGCTGGCGCAAAGACTCGAGGTTGACGTCCAGATCTACGATCCGTCCGATCTTGATGCCTTTGCAGAAACACTGAAAACAGCTGGCGAGACCGCGCTCGTCGTCGGGCACTCGAACACGACACCGGATCTGGCTGCAGCGCTCGGCGGCGAAGCGGGCCCGCCGATTGACGAGCCGACAGAATATGATCGCCTCTATGTCCTGACCGGCATCGGGACCGCTACGGTACAGACCGATATCCGCCGCTATGGAGCGCGCAATGACGCAAGCGACGGCTAGACCTCCGGTCAACAATCTCGAAAGCCTGATGACCAGCCTGTGCGAGCAGACTGAAGGCGAAACAGTCACGGTTCGCAACCTGATGGATGCCGTGGGCCGCCGGGCCTATGGACCGATCCTGCTTCTGCTCGGATTCATATCCGTCAGCCCCCTCACATTCATTCCCGGCGCCACCTGGCTCGTCGCGCTTATCACGCTCCTTGTTTCGCTGCAGATCGTGATCGGAAAGAAGTTTCCCTGGGTGCCGCGGCGCTTTCTCGACTTCGAATTCAAGCGAAAGCACCTCGTTTCCGGCGTCGAGGGCGGGCGTAAATACGCCCATATGGTCGACCGCTACCTCAAGCCGCGCCTGACGATCCTGACAAGCCCGATCTTCGCGCCGCTCATCGCCCTCATTTGCGTGGCCGCATCGGTGATCACGATCCCGCTCGGCTTTTTCCCTTTCGGCCCGCTCTTGCCCGGGCTGACTATTCTGCTTTTCGGACTGGGGCTGACAGCACGCGATGGCGTCTTCCTGCTTCTTGCCGGCGCGGCCCTGACCGGCGCGATCATTATCCTCATTCGTGTCCTGCCACGCGTGATCAATATCGCACAAAACCTCTTCGGCTGAGGCAAACGGCCCTGATTCACTTGATCTTCGGGCGTTTCAGGGCGATCTAGGCCCCATGAGCGCAGAGCTTTATCATAATCGCGTGCTGGAACTGGCCGCCAATATTCCGCATGTCGGGACCCTCGCCGATGCCGATGCATCGGTGGAGAAGGTCTCGCGTGTGTGCGGATCGGTCGTGCGCGTCGATATCCGTCTCAGCGAAGATGGCGAGACGGTTGAGGCCATTGCCGTTGAACCCAAGGCGTGCGCCCTGGGCCAGGCCGCAACGTCTGTTCTGGCCGAGAACATTGTCGGCGCCCGCGTCGAAGACGTTCTTTCAGCCCGTGATGCCCTGCGCGCCATGCTGAAGGATGGTGGTAAGCCGCCAGCAGGCCGGTTCGCCGAATTGCGTCACCTGGCTGGCGTCGCCGACTACCCCCCGCGTCACACCTCCACGATGCTGGCTTTCGAAGCCGCCTGCGAGGCGATCGAGACCGCACGAACTAAGCGGGCTGCGGCGGCCTGAGCGCTCCGCCGCAGCCGGTTGGCAGCCCATGACGGCATATGCCACAGCCCTAGCGGGTTGAGAGCTGCCCCCTGCGCGTCTAGAACCGCTTTCGACGAAACACCAACCGGGCTTCAAGCCTCATGTCCGCCATTCGCAGGAAAGCCGCCCATGCGGCCCTGAAAACGTACAAACTGACGCTGTCTCCGGCCTTTCAGGTCTTTGGAGCACAGTGCCGGCATGTGCCCTCTTGCAGCGAATACTGCGCGGAATGCGTCTCCCGCCATGGTCTCTGGACCGGCAGCTGGATGACGCTGGCAAGGCTCTCGCGGTGCCGCCCCGGCGGCTCGCGTGGGTTCGACCCGGTTCCCGAGAAAGCAAACCCTTCACCTTTCTGGGCGCCATGGCGCGCCGGAGACTGGGCCCGAACGGAACGGCCCTTCCCCGACGCCGGACCCGAGACGAACCGAAAAGCTTGAGACCAATGATCAACGTAACGCTACCTGATGGATCGAAGCGACAGTATGACGACGGGGCGAGCCCCGCAGATGTCGCCGAATCCATTTCCAAAAGCCTCGCCAAGGCCGCGCTTGCGGCCAAGGTGAATGGCGAGATGTATGACCTCAACCGCCCACTCGAGGGTGACGCCGAGGTCGCCATCGTCACGTCCCGTGACGAAGAGGGCCTCGAACTCATCCGCCACGATGCCGCGCACATCCTCGCGCAGGCCGTGCAGGAGCTCTATCCCGACACACAGGTCACGATCGGCCCTGTAATCGATGATGGCTTCTATTACGACTTCGCCCGCGAAGAGCCCTTCTCCACGGAAGACTTCGAACGGATCGAGATGAAGATGGAAGAGATCGTCGACAAGGACTACCCGATCATCCGGGAAGTCTGGTCGAAGGATGAGGCCATCGAGACGTTCAAGAAAATCGGCGAAGACTACAAGGCGCAGATCATCGACGACATCATCCCGCCGGGCGACCCGATCACGGTCTACAAGCAGGGTGACTGGTTCGACCTTTGCCGCGGCCCACACCTGCCATCCACGGGCAAACTGCCGAAGGCCTTCAAGCTGATGAAGCTCGCCGGTGCTTACTGGCGGGGCGATCATCGCAACGAAATGCTGCAACGGATGTACGGCACGGCCTGGGCCAATGAGAAAGACCTCAAGGCCCACCTCGTTCGCCTCGAAGAAGCCGAGAAACGTGACCACCGCAAGCTTGGCGCCCAGCTGGACCTCTTCCACCTCCAGCAGGAAGCACAAGGGTCGGTCTTCTGGCATCCGAAAGGCTACATGATCTGGCGTCAGCTGGAAGCCTATATCCGGCGCCAGCAGGACGAGGACGGCTATCTTGAGGTCAAGACGCCGCAATTGCTGAACTCTGTCTTCTGGCAACAGTCCGGCCACTGGGACAAGTTCCGTGAGAACATGTTCGTCGTGCCCGACGAAGTCCCCTCCACGGATGACGAGGCCCCTGTCCTGTCGGGCGATGCGGAGCTTATGGCGCTGAAGCCGATGAACTGCCCGGCCCACGTGCAGATCTTCAAGCACGATCAGCGCTCATACCGCGATCTGCCGATCCGCATGGCGGAGTTCGGCTGCTGTCACCGCAATGAGGCGCACGGCGCCCTTCACGGGCTGATGCGCGTGCGTCAGATGACGCAGGATGACGCGCACATCTTCTGCCGCGAAGACCAGATCGGCGAGGAGACGCTTCGCTTCCTGAAGCTGTTCGAGCGGGTCTATGGCGACTTCGGCCTGTCGGATATTTCCTACAAGCTCGCCACGCGCCCCGAGGTTCGCGGCGGTACGGACGAAAACTGGGACCGTGCAGAAAAAGCGCTGGCCGACGCGCTGACGGCGGCCGGTCTCGATTTCGACTATGCCGAAGGTGAGGGTGCGTTCTACGGTCCGAAACTCGAATTCCACCTGACGGACGCCATTGGGCGGACCTGGCAGTGCGGCACGTTCCAGCTCGACTATGTCCTGCCGGATCGTCTCGACGCGGAGTATACGGGATCCGACGGGGCCAAGCATCGCCCCGTGATGCTGCACCGCGCGGTCTACGGAACATTCGAGCGCTTCATGGGCATCCTGATCGAAAACTATTCGGGCGCCTTCCCGATGTGGCTCGCGCCAACGCAGGTTGCTGTCGCAACGATCACATCGGATGCTGACGGCTATGCCGAAAAGGCCGCCCAGCGCCTGCGGGCGGCGGGACTTCGCGTCGAAGTTGACACGCGCAACGAAAAGATCAACTACAAGGTCCGCGAGCACTCCGTCCAGAAAGTCCCGGTCATTGCCGTGGTTGGCGCACGTGAGGCCGAGGAAGGCACGCTGGCGCTTCGCCGCTTCGGGTCCAAGGGACAGGAGATTCTTGGACTTGAAGAGACCGCCGAAAAGCTGTCGGATGAGGCGACACCGCCCGACCTGAAACGGGCAAAAGTTTAGAGTACGGAAGACCCGAATGACGGAAAGCCGCGGTTTCAGCTATGCGGTCGTGCTGGCCGCGGCTTTTGCCCTCTGGATTCCGGTCGCTCTTTTCGGCGCGGGCGGCTATTCGGTCCTGCTTGCGCTGGCAGCCATTCCGGCCGCCTTCTTCGTATCCTGGCGCGGTGGAATAAGCCGACTGGCCATTGCCGTACTTCTGCTCGTGGCGTGGTCGGCCATCTCCTCCCTCTGGTCCGACGAGACCGGCCAGATCATGTCCGGAGACCTAGCCCAGGGGGATTTCGGCATCAATGCGGCTGGCCTGCGCATCCTGCTAACGGCTATTGCCGGCATCCTCACCGTTGCGGCATGCCTGCGCATCCGGTCACAGGCCCGGATCGCCGCAGGCTTCATCATTCTCGTGATCCTGACCCACGGGATACTCATGTTGTTGATGGGCCTGCTACCAGACACCGCCCTCAGCGCGTACGCCCCGTTCAGCGACCCTGTGAAAGAAGCGCCACAGAACATCCTGCGCAGCGCCAATGCCTTCTTCCTGGGTTTACCCCTGCTGATTGGCGCGGCCTGGTGCCTCCCAGCCCCATGGCGATATCCGGCAGCGGCTGCGAGTTTCCTGCTCGGTGCCGCCACCTTCCTGCTGCTGCGGTCAGATGTGGCCCTGCTTGGCATGGTCTTCGTGGCTCTCGCCAGCGCCGTGGTAATGATCTTCAGGAAGAACGGTTTTCGGATCCTGATCGGCTTTGTTGCCCTGGCCGTGGTGAGCTCACCCATTGTTCTCGGTGCCGCTGCGCCAATGGTAGTACACTCTGACCTGCCACTTCAGGCCTCGTCCAAGTCACGTATCTTCGCCTGGTCGCTTGCGGCCAGGAAAGTCGAGGAACGCCCGCTGGTCGGGCATGGCATCGAAGCATCGAAGGAATGGCGCGAAACCTTTGCCGAAGAACCCGACCTGCTTGAGCTGATGCGCGAGAGTACGGACCTGACCGGCATCCCGTGGGAGAAGTACCGCATCCTGCCCGGCCATCCGCACAATATGGGCCTGCAACTATGGGCCGAAACCGGTCTTGTCGGCGTCCTGCTTGGCTGCGCCGTCCTCTTCCTTCTTGCCCTGGCCCTGCCTTCACCGGCAATGCTCGGCGCTCCTCTGGCGCTGGCGACGGCTGGCCTGATCGGGGCGTCTTTCTCCCTGTTCAGCCTCTCCTACAGTGTCTGGAACGAAGCCTTTTGGGCGAATATGGTTCTTTCGGCTGCTGCCATCATTGTGCTGGGCAAGGCGCGGCCGCGAAGAGAGCCAGCCGAATGAGCCCCCGGCCCATAACCGCAATCATCGTGACCTATCTGACCGGACCGCGCCTTCGTGAGTCACTTTACGCACTGCTTGCCTGCCGGGATGTCACCACGCTGCTGATCATTAACAACGGCAATCCGCCTGCCATGACGGACTGGCTGAAGACCTTTGCTGCCGAACACGCCAAAGTCCAGCTGATATCACCCGGTGACAATCTGGGCTTCGGCAAGGCGATCAATCTGGCAAGCCGGCAGGCTGAGGAGGGATATCTTCTGCTCGTCAATCCGGACGCGGTCATCAAGCATGATGCGGTCTCCACGCTGGTTGCGGCAAGCGAACACCGCCAGCGCCCTTGGCTTCTGGGCGGACGCATCTTCGATCTTCATGGCAAGGAAGGCCGTGGCGACCGGCGGCGCAAGCTCACCTTGTGGCGCGCCCTGACGAGTTCGGCCGGTATCGATACCTGGAATCTCAACACGGCTCCCCTGCCCTCCGGGCCGACCTCCGTTGGCGCCGTATCCGGCGCGCTGATGCTGACCGACACTGAAAGCTTCCGCCAGCTTGGCGGTTTCGATGAAGCCTATTTCATTCACGTCGAAGATGTTGACCTCTGCCGCCGGGCCAAAGAGGCCGGTGGAGAGGTGATCTTCTGCCCCGATGCTGGTGCCCTGCATTACGGCAGCACATCAGACGTTTCTTCCAAGACTGTCGCCCGGCACAAGGCCGAAAGCCTCGCCTACTATTTCCGGAAGTTCTCCGGAAACCCTGTCTCACTGGCTCTTGTGAGCGGCGTCATCGGACCCTTGCTGAAGTGGATGCTGCCCGCCAGAGCGCGGGACTAGCTAGGGCTGAAAGTTCGATTCGCCCGGCGTTTCGGCGGCCGGATCGGCCCGGCGGACGATGGAAGAGACAAGTGGCGTGAATTCCCGCCAGTCATATTCCGTCAGCTTGAACGCCCAGCCTTCAGCCCGGTCATTGATCGTCTGCGCCCGGCGCGCGCCTTCGCCAGCCTCAACCGCGCGAAGCGTCACCCAGAACCCGTCCGGCTCGCGCCAGGCCCGCAGGTCGATCTCGAGACCATCATGGGTTTCCGTGATGTGGCGGGCCACTGGACGTGTCGTCAGCTCGCTTTGCGGTTTCACATCAATCGGTGAAAGATGCGACATGGCCAGCGCCGGCGTCGAAGCCGCCAGCCGGCTGCGCAATGTATCGTTGTGGTAGGGCGGCGCCGGACGGAAACTGCGGGCGTCGCCACCGGGCACACGCGAGAGATAGAGCGTCTGTCCGCGCGAATCCGTCAGGCGGACTGCCGAGATGGAAGAGGCGTCGATGTCGACGATATCAAGGTCCAGCCATGCCTCACGTGTATAGAGCGGCGGCAGGTCGCCCTCGACGCGAAAGGAAACATTCTCGCCAGGGTCACGGGCGTACAGCGTCTCATTACGTCGGCCGGTAATCACCTCAGCCGATTTCGATCCGTTTGAGGCAAAGACCTCGATAAGAATGCCATTGCCATCCTCACGCGGATCTCCAAGGCCAATGCGGCTGAAGCGCGCCGGCTCGGCTGTACGGCGTTCACCCCATGTCATCGTCTCGAGCCCTTCAGCCAGCGTGGCCAGCCTGTCTTCGCGAACGGGATAACCTCCGGTCTCGGCCATGACCCACTCCCCTTGCCGGCGCTCCAGCGTGTAGCGCTCATCAGCCATGGTGAAGCTGATGGCGCCGGTATCGCTGCGCACGGTGGAAAAGTTCGGCAGCACAGGATCACCAGTCCGCGGGCTCACATCGCTTTGCGCCGGAGCAAAAAGGCTCATCAGGAACAGCAGGATCCACAGCGCTGCAGCTGTAATCGAGAGCCATTCAACCGTCTTGCGGCGGCGTGTATCCAGGGTGGCACTCACGCGATCCCCCTGCGCCGGCGGCGCCACCAGACCAATGCTCCCAACAGGCCCACAAGGAGCGGACCGCCAAAAATATTGATGAATTTCAGTGTCCCTTCGAGCCCGTCGATTTCCTGGCGGAAATTCCGCTCGATGGTACGAAGGCGTGACCGCGTCTCGACAATGTCCTCACGCAGGCGGGCAAGCTCCAGCCGCTCATTCTCATTCAGAGACGCTTCGATATCGCCCTCGAAGAACCCGTCCGAGGCGCCGCGCTGTTGCAGTTCTTCCAGCCGCTGCTGGGATTCGGCCAACTTGTCCTCAAGCCGGGCCTGCTCGTCGAAGAAGCGGGCCTGGGCTTCGTCGCGCATACCTTCCACACGTGTCATTGGCCGGCGCGAGGATGTGCGCGCACGAAGGGTAAGCAGGTTCGCATCTCCGGACAGGACATCGAGCGCATTCATCAGGAAGGCACCATTGTCGGCAAAGGCGGTTGCGCTGTCGAGATTCACGTAAAGACCGTCATCGACCATGTCAGCGTCGGCGACGACAAGGATTTCTGCATCGCGTTCGCTGGTTGAGATGTGTGGCTGCGCCTCTTCAGCGGCAGCGCGCGCGAGTTCCGCCATCACGGGATCGTCCGGCATGTCCGGCGACGGCCGTTCATCGAAGGCCGAGACCAGCGCGCCATGGACGCGCACGGCGAGCGGCATTGCCTGGTCCAGCGGCTCATAGAGATCGAGCGTCTCCTGCGCGGTGAGATCGCTCACCGCTTCATCCGCCTCGATCCATGATGGGGCCGGGCCGGTCTCGATCAGGACTTCCTTGTCGATGGGAGAGTCCTCATCAAGGATCAGGCCACCCGGTGCGCCGAAATTCACAGTTCGCGAAAGGTCGGCTGTGATGAGGCTATCAGAGGGCATCAGCGCCGGCGTGGCGGCCAGATAGAGCGGGTGGCGAACAATGGTCGAGCGCCCGCCACCGGTTGCCACCTGGATCGGAAGCGCGCTTTCGGTGTCAGCGAGCGCCTCTTCGGAAACGCTCAAGCCCCAGACATCGGAAAACCGACCGAGGTCGGAACGGATCTGGCGGTCGTCCAGACCGGAGAAGTCACTGCCACGAGAGGTTTTTGCGGCCGCATCCACGAGGATAATCGCCCGCCCTGTCCTCAGGATGAACTGGTCGATGAGCCAGGCCTGCCAATCGTTCAGCTCAGGCGGATGCACCATGACCACGACATCCATATCCTCCGGCAGGGAAAAGAAGGCCTCGTCTATCTCCTGCATGTCGTAGCTTTTCGAGAGCTCTTGCAGGAACGTGTAGCCGCTGTCCTCGCCTGGGCCGCTCATGCCCTGCAAGGTCGACAGCACGCCAATGTTCGGCGGTTCGGGCCGGTTCAGGCGCGCGATCATGCGCGTGAGATCGTATTCGAGGGTATCTTCCTGCTCTGGCGCAAGAAAGGGAATGACGCGCTGATCGTCGACAGTATTCTTGCCAATCAGACCGAAATAGAGCGGGTCGCCACCGTCTGAATTGACCGCTGTAATGCCCGCCGCAAGCGCCTCATCCTCATCCTCGGAAAAGGGCTCGGGATCGATCTCGCGGATGCGAAGGTCGGCACCGGCAACGGCCTTGTAGGCGTCGAGCAGTTCGCGAACGCGGGTCGCATAGGCACGCACGGCCGGAAATTCCTGACCGACACGGCGGGTGTAGACGAACGTCAGGTCGACCGGTTCTTCCAGGTCCGTCAGCACCGCCTTGGTGCCTTCGGACAGCGTGTAGATATCGTTCTCTGTAAAATCGACACGGGCCGTGCGCAGCAAGGGCTGCACGATCAGCGTCGCGGCGATGAAAATCACCGCAATCAGGGCCGTGGCCGCAGAGAGATAGACGCGCGGGCTCATCGTGCGCCATTCCTGCGATGGCTGACCCACAATACGTTCAGGGCGAGCCAGAGCGCGATCACACCGAAGAAGTAGATCAGCGAGCGCAGTTCGAGCACGCCGCGTTCAGCCGTTTCGAAATGCGTAAGGAAGGAAAAGGTCGCGACCAGGTCCCCGGCAGCCGCCCCGAGCGCACCTGACACCGCCCCCACCACCATCGGCCAGCCGGCAGCGGTAAAGACGAAGGCGACGACCACGCCAATGACATAGGCGAGCACCTGGCTTGAGACGAGCGATGACACGGCCGCACCTATCGAGAGATAGGCACCGGCCATGATGAGGCTCATCAGGTAGGACAGGAAAATTGCCGTGTTGTCCGGCGCGCCGAGATAGTTGACCGTCAGCCACATCGGGAAGGTCAGCACGAGGCTCACCGCAGCCACGGTCCAGGCCGCCAACAGCTTGCCTGCGGCAAGACCCGTAACACTCACCGGCAAGGACATTAGAAGCTCGGATGTCCCCGCCGCAGTCTCATCCGACCAGAGCCGCATCGAGAGCGCCGGCATGAAGATCATGTAGAGCCAGGGATGCCAGTAGAAGAAGGGCTGCAGGTCAGCGGCCCCTGTGTCGAAGAAGTTCGACGCTTCCCAGGTGAAGAAGCCGAGCATCATCAGGAAGATGGCCATGAAGACATAGGCGAGCGGCGTCGCGAAATAGGCGCGTAGTTCACGCGAATAGCTGGCCTTCAGGCCTGTCAGCGTGTCGACGGCCCATTGCCTCATACCCCGTCGGCCTCCGCCGTCCCGGCCATGGTGATGAAGGTTTCCTCGAGACCGCCGGGCGATTGCCCGGTCAGGCTGTCCGGCGTACCATCGGCCACGATCCGGCCACGATCAATGATGATCGCCCGGTTACACATGGCGGGCACTTCTTCCAGCGTGTGCGTCGAGATCAGGATCGCCTTTTCCGGCGCCATGCGGGCAATAAGGGCGCGTACGGCCCGCTTCTGGATCGGGTCGAGCCCGTCTGTCGGCTCATCCAGGACAAGGACATCGGGATCGTTCAACAGCGCACCGGCCAGTCCCACGCGGCGGCGGTACCCCTTGGAGAGCGTGACAATGCGCCGGTTGGCGACATTGGCGATCCGGGCATCGGCAACCACGCGGTCGATGGCGCGCTTGCGCTCGACCTTGGCAAGGTCATGCGATGTGGAGAGGAAGTTCAGGAATTCCACGGGCGTCATGTCGCCATAGAGCGGGGCACCTTCCGGCAGGAAGCCAAGGCGGCGCTGAGCTTCACGCGGCTGGTTAATGATCGAATGCCCGGCAATCACCACATCACCCTCATCGGGCTCGATCACACCCGCGACCATGCGCATGGTGGTCGATTTACCGGCGCCGTTTGGCCCCAGAAAGCCAAGCACCTCACCTTTCTTGAGGGTGAAGCTGACCTTTTCGACGGCCACATGGTCCCCAAATCTTTTCACGAGATGCTTCAGTTCGAGCATGTCCGGACCCGTTGGCTTGCACAGACGCCAACTGAGTAACCATCTCGCCCGCAGCTGGCCAGAGGCTGTTTGCTCAAATCGCGGGCAAGACGCAGAAAGTGAAAGAAATTTCACCTGCCGGTCTTGGCGGTCCGTATTGCATGGGGTGAGGATGTCGGGTGAAGGTTGAACAAGCTCCCCGGGGGGCTGGGGGGGCTGATGGGTCCGGGATGCCTGCTAGACACCAACACCCGACTATTGCAAGGTGGCGGTAATCGGCGGCGCTCGCAAGGCGAGAATGCGGCTAAATCCTGTTCTTCGCATTAAAAATGCGACAGGAAGGTAGAGCGGTAAAGCAAGGGAGCGTGATCTCACTTTATGGGAAGCGTGACAAGACTGCAGCCATCGCAACAGCCGAAGGTTGCTTTCCACAGAACCGAGATGAGTCGCATCCTGGATGTGTATGGCCGGATGGTCATGTCGGGTCAGGCCAAGGATTATGCCATCGGCATGTATGGCGATCATGCGGTTTTCGCGATTTTCCGGCGCCATGCAGAGGCGCCGACCTGGCGGATTGAAAAGGTCCCGGCCCTCCGGAACCAGCAAGGGGCCTATGTCGTCTATGGCAGCCAGGACCAGGTCCTGAAGCGCGGACATGATCTCGCGCAAGTATTGCGCGTCTTCGAGACGCGGCGCTTTGAAGTGATCAACGGGAACAAGTGAGGCGGGCGCTGCCCGGCCGGCTAGTGGCCGGTGAGCTTTTGCAGCAGACCGAGAATGCCGGTAAATCTGAGACCGCCCTCGCTGACAGCGAAGGCAATGCAGACACCATCATCATCGGCGACGGGCTGGTGGGTATCGCTCGGCGTCTGGCGTGAGATGTCGCCAGGGCCGTAAGTTCCCGTCGCATCCGAGAAACCACCCTGCACCACAAGTGTAAGCTCATCGCCCTGGTGACTGTGGCGTGGCACCGAAGCGCCAGGTTTGATGCGGTAGAGATGCGCATGGACAGCAGCGCTGTCGCCGAGGTCAATCCGGCTGACACCCCCCGTGAGATTTCTCCAGCCACCCTGCTTTTCGCAAGCTTCGAGCGCTTTCTCGCGTAGCGGCTCGGGGAGTGAGAGCAGCTCCTGCAGTTCTGATCCGGCGGCCCGGGCGGCCTGTAGGTCCCGGTCTTCGGTCTCCTCAATTTCATCTATCGCGCGAAGCGCCTGCTCGAACGCATTGGGAGACATCGTTTCAGGCGCTTCCCTTTCGAGCATCGCGCCAGCGATCGACTCCGATATGTGGAGGTCTCGCAGAATATCCGAGCGCATAGCTGCCTGGGTCTCGACCATCAGGGCAAAGGCTGGGCTTAAACGTCCGGCGGAATACGCACTATAGAGTTCGGACACATATGATGGTTCGCTCGAATGCAATTTTATGACCTGCTGCTTGCCCCTCAACCGGCTATATAGCCGATATTGCTGGCTTCCTGATTTCGTCAAGGCTTCCTGCAGGTCTCATATGCAGTCAATCGCCCATTTCGCCCTGAAGGCGGCCGCGCAAGCGGTTGAAGGCCAGCCTTATGCGGGACTTCACAGTTCCAAGCGGCAGGTCAAAGGCTTTCGCGATTTCCGAATGGGAGAGGCCGTCGTAAAACGCCGCCTTCAGAAGATCGAGCTGCTCCTTGGGGAGCGCATTCAGCTGTTCACGCACGCTCGCATCGATCTGGGCCCGGCTCAGTGTTTCGTCGGGCGCAGCTTCCTCTGCCGGTTGAAGCATCGGCTCCTCGGGTGACAGCTCCGGGCGGGAAGCCTGACGGAAGAGATCGATCTGGCGGTTGCGGGCGATCCTGAAGATCCAGGTCGAGACCGATGCCTGTTTCTCGTCGAACTGGCCGGCCTTCTTCCAGACGGTGAGCATCACATCCTGAACGACTTCCTCGGCGCCAGCATCCTCAGCCCCCATACGCTTGAGATAGCTTTTCAAGCGGGGCGCATAATATTCGAACAGGCGCCCGAACGACGTCCGGCACTGTTCCTCGGCAATCTTTCGGATATATGCCGACTGAACGGCTCGATCGCTGCTGGCGCTGTCAATCCGGGCTAAGGTCAAGTCACGTCCAAGGGCTATGGCTGGCTCTCAGAAATCGCACATATGGCGCAAAATGCAACCTTTAGGCGCGCGACCTGTTGGCATCACACGTCAGCAGCACCGTCAAAATTCAGCCTTAACTTTCCGGCAGTTTTGCTGCGTTAAGACCTCTTTCTCCAACTCCAAATCGTCTTCATGCTCATGATAAACAGACCCCTGACCAGTCTGGCCATTTTGTTCGGAACCGCTGCATTTACTGCAGATGCAGCCCCGACAGCCATCGGCCGATACGATGACTGGACCGTCTTCACCGAGTCCGTGAACGGCGAGACGCTTTGCTATGCCGCGACCGAAGCGACCGACAAGGCACCGAAAGCTTCCGATCACGGAGATGTGTGGTTCTTCGTCTCCAACTGGAAGTCCGGCAAGGCGCGCAGCCAGCCGAGCCTCAAGGTCGGCTATGAGCTGCGGGCCGATCTGCCCGCCCGCGCTTCCGTCGGACGTTCCGGCTGGACACTCTATGGTGTCGGCAAGGAAGCCTTCGCTCAGGACCAGGACGATCCGCGTCTTGTCTCCGCCCTCAGAAAGGGCAGCGAGCTGCGCGTAGAAGCGGTCTCGGCGCGTGACACCAAGGTCTCCTACCACTTCTCCCTGTCGGGATCGGCGAACGCGATCGACAAGGCGTCTTCGCTCTGCCGCTAGGCGGAGACCTTGTCCTTCGTGACGTCGAGGCCAGCCATCGTGCCGTCCTCGCGCCATGACTTCAGGATCGAGAAATACTCCATCGAACCGCCACCATAGAAAGAGTTCTGGCGTGCCCGCTGGGCAATCTGGCCTTCATTGTTGTAATAGCCGGGCGTACATTCGGCGAGAAACTTCTCGCGCATCTGCGCCTTTGCAATGATCGTATCGACCCACTTGCTCTGAGCTTCCTCGGTCGGCTCCATCGCAATGATGCCATTCTCGGAAGCATCCGACAGGATATGGGCGATATGGATCGCCTGCTCGTTGAGCTGGTGAGGATAGTTGGCCGTAAAGGCGGCCTGCGCACCCCCCATGACAAAGACGTTCGGAAAATCCCGCACCATCATGCCGTGGAAGCTGCGCACCCCGCCTTCCCAGGCGTCCGACAGCGACCCGTTGCGGCCATAGAGCTCATAGCCTGAACGGCGGGTGTAGGATGTGCCCACCTCAAAACCGGTGGCATAGATCAGGCAGTCGACCTCATACTCCTTGCCGCCGACGACGATGCCCTTTTCGGTGATGCGCTCGACGCCCTGCCCGTCCGTATCGACCAGTTCGACATTCGGCCGATTGAAGGTCTTGAGATATTCATCGTGGAAGCACGGGCGCTTGCAGAACTGGCGATACCAGGGCTTCAGCGCTTCGGCGGTCTTGCTGTCGGCGATCACCTCGTCAACGCGCGCACGGATGGATTCCATCTTCTTGAAGTCTGCCAGCTCGCCGATTTCCTCGAGCTTCTTCGGCGTCATCTCCTCGCCATTCTGCTCCTTCGCAATGAAGAGCAGGTTGCGGATGATGTCGGTCCAGCCATCGCTGACCAGGTCTTCAGCCTGGTAGCCGCCGGAAACGAGGATGTTGAAATTGTCCATCCGCTTCTGCTGCCAGCCTGGCTCAAGTGATTTCGCCCAGTCAGGGTCTGTCGGCGTGTTGTCGCGTACATCGATCGAAGACGGCGTGCGCTGGAAGACGTAAAGCTGCCTGGCGCCTTCCCCCAGATGCGGCACGCACTGCACGGCGGTCGCGCCGGTTCCGATGATGCCGACGCGCTTGTCCTTGAGCCTGTCGAGCCCACCCTGCGGGCCGCCACCGGTATAGTCATAGTCCCAGCGGCTTGTATGGAAGGTGTGGCCCTTGAAATCCTGGATGCCCGGGATGCCGGGCAATTTCGGGCGGTGGAGCGGACCGTTCGACATGATGACGAACCGCGCCTTCATCGCATCGCCCTGGCTGGTCTCTACGATCCAGCGCTTCGAAGCCTCATCCCAGTGCATGGCCGTGATTTCGGTCTGGAAGAGGACATCGTCATAGAGGTCGTAATGCTTCGCGATGCGCTGGCTATGCTCAAGGATTTCCTGCGCTTTCGAATACTTCTCGACCGGCATGTATCCGGTCTCTTCGAGCAGCGGCAGGTAGATATAGCTCTCGATGTCGCAGGCCGCGCCCGGATAGCGGTTCCAGTACCAGGTCCCGCCGAAGTCGCCGCCCTTCTCGATCATCCGGATCTGTTTGATGCCGGCTTCGCGCAAGCGCGCACCGGCAAGCAGCCCGCCAAAGCCACCACCGACAACGATCACATCAACTTCATCGGTGAGAGGCGCCCGCTCGACTTTCTCGTCGATATACGGATCGTCGACATAGCCAGCATACTCATCGCGGACCTCGACATATTGCTCATTGCCGTCAGCCCTGAGGCGTTTGTCGCGCTCGGCCTTGTATTTTTCTCTCAGTCTGTCCGGATCGAAGTCCACGCCGCGCGCGCCGTCAGCCATATTGTACCTCCCTCGAAGACCTTTTCGGCCTTTTATTTACACGCTGCAGTCACAATGCCTTCGAATTCTTAGATTTCGGCCGAGGACATGCTATGTGCAGCGCAATGAAATACGATCTGGACCTTTCACGCCGCGTCAACGCAAGCGAATCCGCGCCGAAGAATCTCGCGGGGCTGTCCATCCCTGCGTTGAAGGCGGAGATGGAATCCCTCGGGCTCGAGCCGAAAAAGGCCGGCATGCGCGCCAAGCAGCTGCGCCGCTGGATCCACCATTTCGGCGTCCAGGACTTTGCCGGAATGACGGATATCGCCAAGGAGCTGCGCGCTGAGCTTGCCGAAAAGTACGTTCTGACCCGTCCGGAGATTACCGAACACAAGGTGTCCGTGGATGGGACGCAGAAATGGCTGACGCGGTTCCAGCCCGGTGTTGAAGGCGAGAGCGTCTATATTCCCGATGTCGGCCGGTCCGGCGCGCTTTGCGTCTCAAGCCAGGTCGGCTGCACGCTGAACTGCACCTTCTGCCATACCGGCACGCAAAAGCTGGTGCGTAACCTGACGGCCCAGGAAATCGTCAATCAGGTCCTGATCGCGCGAGATGAGCTGCAGGAATGGCCGAGTTCGATGGAGAACCGCAAGCTCACCAACATCGTCTTCATGGGCATGGGCGAACCGCTCTATAATCTCGACAATGTGGCCGAGGCCATCGACACGATTTCGGATGGCGACGGCATCGCGCTCGGCCGGCGCCGGATTACGGTGTCGACGGCTGGCGTTGCGCCAAAGATCCCGGAACTGGGCGAACGCACCGGCGCCATGCTGGCCATTTCGCTGCACGCGGTACGCGACGACCTTCGCAACGAGATCGTGCCGATCAACAAAAAGTATGACCTCAAGACGCTCTTCGATGCCATCCGCGCCTATCCGGATCTCGGCAATTCCAAACGCGTGACCTTCGAATACGTCATGCTGAAAGGCGTGAACGACTCGCTCGCCGAGGCGCGTGACCTGGTGAAGTTGCTGCGCGGTGTACCCGCGAAGATCAATCTTATCCCGTTCAACCCGTGGCCGGGCTCTCCCTATGAGTGTTCCGACTGGGAGACGATCGAGAACTTCGCCGAGATCGTGAACCGGGCGGGCTATGCCTCACCGATCCGTACCCCGCGCGGTCGCGATATCTTCGCCGCCTGCGGACAGCTTAGGTCGGAAAGTGTGAAGAAGTCAGCCGCCGAGAAGCGCCGCGAGGCGCTGGCCCAGCAGGCCGAAGCCTGACGCCGGACTACAATGGTAAATTCCGCATTTATCATGACCCGGAATTCTATCTGAAAATCACAAGTCCTATTTCGCGGTTCCTACAGACCGATCTGGCATAAGCCCCCAATCTACTAGTCGGCGGGGGGCCGCATATGTCATCAGTTCTGTCCATCTTGCAGACGACCGTGAGGCCGTCTCTGAGCCATCTTGCACAGACACCAGAGGCGCACTCCTCGCGCGCAGAAGACACGGCAAGAAAAGATCCCCAGCCCGTCTCATCCGGGCCGCCGCCGTCTCCGGTGGATGCCTCCATGCGCCTGAAAGCGGCAGCCCCCCGGTCGAAAGACAATACGCCGGCACCGGACGTCGAAGAACAGATTCTCGATGAGGAAACGCAATCCGCACTGGTCGATGCCAATGGCGGGGAACGGCTCGACATGCCGCGAATGAGTGCATCGCTGGCAAGTGCGCTAGTCACGCTGAACGCAAAGCCCGCCTCGATGGCTCACCTGCTCGTAGGCAGCGAGGAAGGGCCAAGCTTTGTCGAGCAGGCCTATTCGCAACTTAGCCGGAACGCCGATACCGGGGCCGCTGACCGCGTCCCTTATAGCAAGTCAGCCTGACGCGGATCAGGCCGTCTTTACGGCCGGAATGCCAGCTTCACGAGAATAGAGCCCCTGCACCAGCTGGCGCACGAAAGCGATGTGGCTGCGCAGGTGGTAAACTTCTTCCGTATAGGAGAGCGGCACATCGAGTTCGCCGACCTCCTTCTGGAGTTTTGATAACTCTGTCAGCACCTCGTCGCGCTGATCATTCGTGGTCGCCTCGCGCCCGCGTGCTTCGAGTTCGCGCAAATCCTTGTACCAGACGTAGATTTTTCGCCGCACGCGCCAGCGATAGATTGGCGGCGCCACACGTACGAGCGGGATAAGCAGCGTGATAAGCGGGATCAGGAACACCCAGGCGCGTTCGAGGAAATTTGCCACCTGGAAAGAAAAATAGTTGCGCAGGAAGGACGGCCCATTCTTCCAGTATCGCTCGGCTTCCGAGGAAAGCGGCATGTCGATCAGGGACTTGTCCGGGAAGGTACCTGCGGGCGCAAAGGCCGAATTCCCCGAGTGGATGTTTTCGGAGGCCTCAAGCAGGAGCGACTGGATGGCCGGGTGCAGCGCCTCATCCACGGCAAGCTGGGCCACCGACGCGATGAGCGGCACATCCTGAGCCGGCACATCGTTTTCGAGATCGAGAATACCCCGGTAAAGCGTGACTTCGTCGAGCGCCGCCGTGCGTCGGGCAAGGGCCGGGGCCCGCTCGAAAGGCAGGAGAGAAATGCCGTCCGTCTCAAGCAAATCCTCGATATAGGGCGCATCAATCGACGCTGAAAAAGCCGCCGCGTCGAGATCGCCCGCCTTCAGGGCCGAGGCCGCTGCAAGGCCGCTCTCGCTGCGACGCGACTTGTCCGTCCAGTCACCGCCCCATGTTTCCTGAAGGTCGAGCGCAAGGGCGCGCGTGCCCGACCCGTCCGGACCGATCGCCAGGCGCACATCGCTCAAGTCTCCGAAATCATCCGCCCCCACATCCTCGCGCATGAACACCCAGAACGGTTCATGGAACATCCCGGCAAGCGAACGGAGCTTTTCGCGGTTCTCCGGCCCGGCAAGTCCGCCCTGTATGAAGGCGACATCGGCCTCACCCGCCATCAGGAGATCGAGATTCTCGACCGACCCCCGCGTTTCGAGAACTTCGACCTCGACGTCACTTTCCGAAAGAGCCTGCTTGTACTGCTGAGCGAGGGAATAATAGGCTCCCCCCGAACCGCCCGATGCGAAGGTGATCTTCCGGGGCGGGGCCGGGTCGATCAGGGACAGGGCAAGCCAGATGCTGGCCAACGCGAGCAGCGCGAGCGGCCCATAAACCTTGAGTGCATCTTTCATTTTCTTGTCCATGAGCGCGACCCACCTCAGCCCCGACTCTAGACTGCCCGGTCCTGTTCCGTCGAGTGGATGATTTCCACAGGGACGCCCTATCATGCGGCACGCTGAAGCAATTGCAGGAAGATGACGGCAATTTGAGTCGTTTTCTGGTAGTGTGCCCCCTATGTTAGTGTTCTCCAAGACACACCAGGATCGACGGATTTGAATATGAACATGCGTAATCTCGCAGTTTGGGGGCTCATTGCTGCACTCGTTGTGGCCATGATGATCGCCATGCAAGGCTCATCAGTGGCGGCCGGTTCGGAGAAGGTTCCGATCTCCGAAATCATGCAGATGGCCAAGGACGGTCAGGTCTCCGAAGCGACGGTCACAAACGACCGCATCACGGCCACGACAGAGGGCGGCAGTACCGTCTATGCCGAGAAACTTCCGAGCAATTTCGAAGCGTCGAACAAGCTCTCCGATCTCGGCGTGCAGGTGACCGAAGATGCCGATACAGGCTTCAGCCTTGGCGGCCTTCTGCTGAACCTCCTTCCGCTTATCCTGATCCTCGGCCTGTTCCTCTTCCTGATGCGCCAGATGCAGGGCGGCGGCGGTGGCCGCGGTGCGATGAGCTTCGGCAAGTCGCGCGCCCGCATGCTGACCGAAAAGTCTGGCCGGGTGACCTTTGATGATGTCGCCGGCGTAGACGAGGCCAAGGAAGAGCTGCAGGAAGTCGTTGAATTCCTGCGCGATCCGGCCCGCTTCCAGCGCCTTGGCGGCAAGATCCCCAAGGGTGCCCTGCTTGTCGGTCCGCCCGGTACAGGTAAGACCCTGCTGGCTCGCGCCGTTGCGGGTGAAGCTGGTGTACCCTTCTTCACGATTTCCGGGTCTGACTTTGTCGAGATGTTCGTCGGCGTCGGCGCAAGCCGTGTCCGCGACATGTTCGAACAGGCCAAGCGCAATGCCCCGTGCATCATCTTCATTGACGAGATCGACGCCGTTGGCCGCTCGCGCGGCGCCGGCCTCGGTGGCGGCAATGACGAACGCGAGCAGACGCTGAACCAGCTTCTGGTCGAGATGGACGGCTTTGAAGCCAATGACGGTATTATCATCATCGCCGCGACCAACCGTCCGGACGTGCTCGACCCGGCCCTTCTGCGCCCGGGCCGTTTCGACCGTCAGGTGACCGTGAACAATCCCGACATTCTGGGCCGTGAGCGTATTCTCAAGGTCCACATGCGGAATGTGCCGCTCGCCAAGGACGTCAATCCGAAGGTGATCGCACGCGGCACGCCCGGCTTTTCCGGCGCCGACCTGGCCAACCTCGTCAATGAGGCAGCCCTGCTCGCCGCTCGCCGCGGCAAGCGCGTAGTGGCCATGGCCGAGTTCGAGGACGCCAAGGACAAGGTGCTCATGGGGCCCGAGAAACGCTCCATGGTCATGTCCGACAAGGAACGCGAACTCACCGCCTGGCACGAAGCCGGACACGCTATCGTGGCCCTCAAGGTGCCCGCGGCCGACCCGGTCCACAAAGCCACCATCATTCCACGTGGCCGTGCCCTCGGCATGGTCATGCAGCTGCCCGAAGACGACAAGATGTCGATGTCGAAGATCGAGATGACATCGCGTCTGGCCATCATGATGGGCGGCCGCGTCGCCGAGGAAGAAAAGTTCGGCATGGAGAATGTCACCGCGGGGGCCGCCTCCGACATTCAGCAGGCCACCAAGCTCGCCCGCGCCATGGTGACCCGCTGGGGTCTGTCGGACGAGATCGGACCGGTCGATTATGCCGAAGACCAGGGTGACGTGTTCCTTGGCCAACAGCTGATGAACAAGTCGCATGTCTCGGAAGACACCTCGAAGAAGATCGAGGAAGAGGTTCGCAAGCTGGTCCAGCGCGGCATGGATGACGCCCGCGACATCATGACGAAGTATCGCGATCAGTGGTCCACGCTCGCTGAAGGCCTGCTCGAATACGAAACGCTCAGCGGCGAGGAAATTCGTGACCTGCTCGACGGCAAGCCGCCCCACCGCCCGGATGAGCCGGATGAGCCGCAAGGCCCCGCCTCAGCGGTGCCGGTAACCGGCAAGCGCCGCAAGGGCTTCGGTGGCGAGCCGGACGGCGAACCGAGCCCGGCCTGATCGTCAGACACTTGAGAAAGAGGGCGCTGCCTCGCATGGCTGCGCCCTTTTTTATTGGAGGCTCCAGCAAATGATCGAAAAGAGACCTGATCCAAATGGCCGCGTCCTCGTCATCGCCGGATCGGATTCCGGGGGCGGGGCTGGCATCCAGGCCGATATCAAGGCCATCATGGCGATGGGCGGCTATGCGATGACCGCCGTCACCGCCATCACCGTCCAGGACACGACAGGCGTTCATGGGGTTCACCCGATTCCTCTGGACATCGTGCGTAGCCAGATGGCTGTCTGCCTGAAGGACATCGGCGCCGATGCCGTGAAGACCGGCATGCTCGCCACGGCCGATCTCGTCGAATTGGTTGGTGAAACGCTGGATGAGCGTGCCCGTGACGTTCCTCGGATCGTCGACCCGGTCATGGTGGCAAGCTCAGGAGACCGGCTGGTCAACGAACGCGCCGTCGAAGCGCTGACCTCGGTCCTGTTGCCCGGCGTCGCCCTTCTGACCCCCAACGCACCGGAAGCGGAAGTCCTCACAGGCAAGTCAGTTGATGGCGTCAACGGTCAACGCCGGGCCGCCGAAGCGCTTTTGAAGCGTGGCGCCAAGGGTGTTCTAGTCAAGGGCGGGCACATCCCCGGCCGCGTCATCACTGACGTCCTGCAGACCGAAGACGGCGAATGGTTGCTGGAGAGCGACCGCATCGTCACGACATCGACGCACGGCACCGGCTGCACGCTGGCGAGCGCGATCGCTGCGCTGGTTGGACAGGGTCAGCCGATCGACGCGGCTGTTGAGAGGGCTCGCAACTATCTCCACGGCGCCATCCGGGACGCCAAGGGGTTTGGCACCGGGCACGGGCCAGTGCATCATGGCTGGCAGCTTCAGCCTGTCGAGGAGTAAGGCGTGGAAACGCAGATCGGTCCAGCTCTCGCGACGTACAGACACTGGCTTGCCACACGCACAACCAGCCCTCTCGAGCCCATCAGGGGCCTGTCATCGGCGCGCCACCTCCCGCTGGATCGGAAGGGCCTTGACGCGCGCGGCTGGTCAGACCTGCCGCTCGACTGGGAGCCGGGCGCCGGTGAAATCCATGCTGGCGGCTATGGAGAGGACCGGGCGATCTACGACACACCGATCTTCAACCCACCGGGCAAAGAGCCGCGCACGATCCATCTGGGTCTCGATGTTTTCGCCGCCGCCGGAACGCCGGTTTTCGCGCCGCTTGATGGCCGCGTGCACAGCGTGCAGCACAATGACAATGCGAAGGATTACGGGCCGACGGTGATCCTCGAACATCAGCCCGTCGAGGGGCTGCAGGTCTGGACGCTATATGGCCACCTTGCTCGCGATGTTCTTCAGACCCTTCAGGCCGGCGACAGGGTTTTCACCGGGCAGCAGATCGCCTCACTTGGGGCGAATGACGTGAATGGCGGATGGGCGCCGCACTTGCATTTCCAGATCATGCTCGACCTGCAGGGCCGGACGGGCGATTTTCCCGGTGTCGCCAACCGGTCTGAAGCTGCGGACTGGCTCACGCTCTGCCCGGATCCAGGGGAATTCCTCGGGCTTGCCAGCGCCTAGAAACGGCGCACCATGTAGACCCCGAGTGCCAGGAAGCCGATGCCGAGAATGCGCAAGGGCGTGGCCGGGCGCACGGCCTGCCCGAAAGCGCCGAACTGATCGTACATCACCGCGGCCGTAAGCTGGCCTGCGATGACCGCACTGACCCAGGCGGCCACACCGATCCGGGGAACGGCCGTCGCCGAACTCGACACCATGACGGCGCCGATCAAACCGCCGACCCACGCCCACCATGGCACGCTCATCGCCTGGCCATAGCTCGGCAATCGGTGCCCGAGGATAATATTGAGCGCCAGCAGAGCCAGCCAGCCAACAGAGAATGAGATAAGCGCCGCGTGGATCGGTCCGCCAATCCCGCCGGCGAGACGGCCATTGATGGCGCCCTGCGCAGCGATCAGCGTGCCGCAAATGAAGCCCAGTCCTACGAGCAGATTGCCAGTCGGCATGCGCATTCGCCTCCTCTCCACTAAACCATGGCTTAGAAAGTCTGGTTTGTGGTGGCCCAGATGATCGCCTATTTGCAAGCCTCCAGACCGGAGGCGAGCCTGATGACCACCCTGCCCTTTTACCAGATCGATGCATTTGCCAGTCGTGCTTTCGAAGGCAACCAGGCCTGCGTCATGCCGCTGGAAGACTTCCTGCCGGACGAGACGCTGCAGGCGATTGCGGCGGAGAACAACGTCGCCGAGACCGCCTATATCGTGGCGAAAGGCGAAGGCGTCTGGGCCCTGCGCTGGTTCACGCCGGAAATCGAGGTCCCGCTGTGTGGGCACGCCACGCTCGCCTCGGCGCATGTGCTGTTTTCACATCTCGGCTTTGATGGTGCGGAGATCGCGTTCGACACGGTGAAGTCTGGCCGGCTGTTTGTGACAAAGCTACCGGACGGGCGTTATGAAATGAACTTTCCAGCCCCTGCGATTGAGACAATCGATGTTACCGATGAGGTGGCAGAAGCGCTTCGTGTGCAGCCGCAGGAAGCCTGGGCGGGTCCGTATTATGGTGCCCTGGTTGGATCGCCGGAAGAGATCATGGCCCTGAAGCCTGATCTCGGCCTGTTGCGTCCGATGACGATCGGTCAGACGGGGCATACAGGATGTTTTGGCGTCCTCGCCCCCGGAGGCGACGGTGTCGACGTAACGAGCCGCTTCTTTGCCCCCGGCAGCGGTATCCCGGAAGACCCGGCCACCGGCAGCTGGCACTGCATGGTCGCCGCCATCATGGGGCCGCGCCTGAAGCGTGCCTTCGATTGCTACCAGGCCTATCCGGGCCGCGGCGCAAAAATCGGCGTGGAACTGGCTGGCGACCGGGTGAAACTGCGCGGCGAGGCCGTTACCGTGATTGAAGGCAAATTCACCCTGTAAGAAAAATCAGGGATCCGTGCAGGCAACGACCGCGCCCCAAGCGCGTTATATCGGCAGCTTCCAGACCGGATCCATGCTGCCGCCAAACCGCTATATCCACATTTACTCGATTTTCGCCTGCCTCGCCGCGGTGAGTATCGATCTCACCATGGCCATCCTGATGGATCGCCAGAGCTTGCTGACCACGACGATCAGTGACCTCGCCGCAGGGGACTATGCGACCGCTCAGGATTTTGGCCTAATCCTTGTTGCCGTGGCCATCGCCCTGACAGGGCTTGTCATCTGGCGCATGAGCAGCAGTGTCTGGTCAAAGGGGGCCGCCGGGCTCTTCATGTTTGCCGGTCCGCTCATCGTCTTCATTTCTCTCTACGAACAGTATTCCAAGCAGACACCGAGCGGGCCGTTGCTGCATTTCTGGGCGGTCGGCGCCATTGGCATCTCCCTGGCGGTCGCGTTGGGCCTGATCGCCTGGCAGCGCGGCAGCGGACGCCCGTGGTTCCGGTGGGGCACGGCGGTCGCAGCCATCATTTTCCTGGCGTCGGGATCGGCGACGTTCGGCGTTTCAAACGAAATTATCGGCCTCGTCGAACGGTTTGCCGCGGCAAGCCTGACCCTCTGGCTGCTCGCCTTCCATGGCGGGCACCTCGCCACCGATGACAATTGGTAGAGCCATAGCCTAGAAAGGCCGATCTCCATCGACCGTTACGCGCCGCATGTGGCGACGGTGGCCGTGATAGTCGTTCAGGGCGAAGTGCCAGGTCGACCGGTTATCCCAGAAAGCGACCGATCCGGCCGCCCATCGAAAGCGGCAGGTAAACTGCTCCTGCCTGCAATGCTCGAAGAGATAGTTGAGCAAGGGTCGGCTCTCGCGCCGCGTCCAGCCCTTGAACCGCATGGTGAAGGCCGGATTGACATAGAGCCCCTTCCGGCCCGTTTCCGGATGGGTGCGCACGACCGGATGCTCGAATTCCGGCGCGTCGGGGGCGGCCTGTGTATCCATCGATTTCCGGTTCAGGGCCGACTGGCCTTTCGGCCCATACTCGCCCTTGGCCGAATGGATGGCCGTGAGGCGCCCAAGCGTCTCCTTCAACCCCTCTGACAGCGTGTCATAAGCCAGATGCTGGTTGGCCCAGAGCGTGTCTCCCCCATAGGGCGGCACCTCGATCGCATGCAGGATCGAACCAAGCGCGGGTTCTTCGAGAAAGGACATGTCGGTGTGCCAGCCGCCGCCGAAATTCGTCTTCTCGTCCGGCTCCTTGATGATTTCGAGGATTTCCGGATGGCCCTCCATGCCTTTGACATAGGGGTGAACGTTGAGTGTGCCGAAACGCCGCCCGAAGGCCTTGTGCTTCTCCGGCGTCAGATTGTGCTGGTTGCGGAAGAAGATGACATGGTGATCCAGAAAGGCCTGATGGATCCGGTCGAAGGCTTCGTTCGAAAGATCATCGGCAAGGTTCACCCCGCCAATCTCCGCGCCGAGCGCGCCGGAAATGGGTTTCACCTCTATTGTGCTGGTCATTGCTTCCTCCCGGTCTGGTCTTGGCGCCAGAACTGAAGCGCAATCCTAGACCAGCCAGCCTGAGGCGCAATCCTTACGCCGTGGCACGACCGCGGCGTGAGGCCCGCTGCGAGAACCAGACGCCCGACAGGATCAGGATGAAGGCGCCCGCAGCGGTCCAGTTCTGCACTTCCCCGAACGCGAAATAGCCCAGTACCGCCGACATGACCGGGATCACATAGCCGGTGAGCGCAATGAAGGTTGCGCTGGTACGGGCGACCAGGTGCATCAGGATAATCCCCGCAAGGCCCGTCGAGACCGCACCGAGCCCAAGCACGGAAAGGGTGCTCGCCGTGGTCGGATCGACCGTCGACCAATCCGTCCAAACCAGCATCGGAAGTGATGCGATAGAGGCGACCGTAAGAAATCCGACGGGCAGCACGGTCGGCGCCATGCGCGGCGCCTGACGGGCGATGATGCTGTTGACCGCATAGCAGAAGGCCCCGCCCAGCACGAGGAGTTGCGCAATCAGGTCGGCATTGCCGAGCCCTTGCAGCGCGTCCGGGCCAAGCAGGAGCGCCACGCCCGCAAAGCCGACCAGAAGGCCGATCACCTTGAAGCCCGTCAGCTGTTCGTCATGGAAGCGCAGATGCGCCATCCCGGCTGTGAATAGCGGCGCAGCGGAGATCAGCAGGGCCGCCAGCGAGGAGTCGATGGTCTTCTGGCCAAGTGTGATCAGGTAGAAGGGCGCAGCGGTTCCGATCGTGCCGATCCCTGCAATGGCGAGCCAGGAAGAGCGGTCCGAAAAGGGCGGCAGCTTTTCGCCGCGTGCCAGCATCACGCCCCACAGAATGATCGCCCCCGAGATCAGCCGGCCCGGAATGATGACGCTTGCCGGCAGATCTCCGACCGCGACCTTGGTCATCGCAAAAGCGGTCGCCCAGCAGGCTGACAGGAGCAGGAACAGGCCCCAATCGGCTGGAGAGCGGTGCGTGGTCATCCGTGGGATCGGTCCTTCGCCAGGGAAGCGGGAGACCTGCATTTGCATTGCTTGTTGGAGGCGGCAAGCCCTTTGGCTCACCAAAACGTCACAAGAAAGCCCTTTGATGCAGCGCAAAAGTCTGTCATACGGGCCGTGGGCCAGCCCTCCCCAACGAGGGCCAGCCTATCTGTAAGGATAGGAGTAAAACAGATGACGATTCCCGCTAAGCCGGACGTGCGCCCAGCATGCCCGCATTTCTCTTCCGGGCCGACTGCAAAGCGCCCGGGCTTTACCCTCACCGAACTTGAAACTGCCGCCATTGGCCGCTCGCACCGCGCCAAGGATTCGAAGGCGAAGCTCAAGGAAGCCATCGACCGCACCAAGCAGGTCCTGAACCTTCCCGACGGCTATCGTGTCGCGATCGTTCCGGCCTCCGATACCGGCGCCGTCGAGATGTGCATGTGGTCGATGCTCGGCTGCCGCCCCGTCGATGTCTTTGCCTGGGAAAGCTTCGGCATGGGCTGGGTCACCGACGCCCAGAAGCAGCTGAAACTCGACGACTGCGAAATCCATGTCGGCGACTATGGCGTCCTGCCAGACTTCGACAAGGCGCGCGACGATGCCGATATCGTCTTCACCTGGAACGGCACGACCTCTGGCGTGCGCGTCGATGATCACAGCTGGATCAAGCCGAACCCGGACCGTGTGGTGATCTGCGATGCGACCTCTGCGGTGTTCGCGCAGGACATCCCGTTCGAGAAGCTCGATGTCATCACCTATAGCTGGCAGAAAGTGCTGGGCGGGGAAGCCGCGCACGGCATGCTGATCCTGTCGCCGAATGCCGTGAAGCGGCTGGAAACCTACACGCCGGACCGTCCGATTCCGAAGGTCTTCCGCATGACCAAGGGTGGCAAGCTGAACGAAGGCATCTTCGAAGGCGCCACGATCAACACGCCCTCCATGCTCTGCGTCGAGGACTATCTGAAGGCGCTCGACTGGACTGAAAGCCTTGGCGGTGTGGCCGGACTGAAGGCCCGTTCCGACAAGAGCCTCAAGACCCTGGAAGACTGGGAAGCGAAAACCGACTGGATCGAGTTTCTCTGCAAGGACAAGAGCGTGCGCTCGAACACGGGCGTCTGCTTTCGGATTGCCGATCCGCGCGTCGCAAAGCTCGACAAGGATGCGCAGGAAGCCTTCGTAAAGAAGCTTGTCGGCCTGCTGGAGAAAGAAGGCGTCGCCTACGACTTCAACGCCTACCGCGATGCCCCTCCGGGTCTTCGCATCTGGGTTGGCGCGACAGTCGAGCCGTCCGATGTCGAGAAGCTCCTGCCCTGGCTGGACTGGGCCTTCGCGACCGTCGCTGAAGAGCTTCAGGACGCTTAATCCAACAATTCACCGCTCTTCCCGGCGAAAGCCGGGATCTCGGGCCGACAGCCGAAACGCATCTGGCACGAGATCCCGGATCAGGTCCGGGATGAGCGGACGTAGTGAACAGGAATCACACTCATGACAAAAGTCCTCATCGCTGATGATCTCAGCCCCGCCGCCGTCGATATTTTCAAGAATCGCGGCATCGAAACCGACATCAAGGTCGGCCTGTCGAAAGACGAACTGATCGAGATTATCCCGCAATATGACGGTCTCGCTGTGCGTTCGGCCTGCAAACCGGACGCCGACGTCATCGCCGCAGCCACGAATCTCAAGGTCATCGGCCGCGCCGGGATCGGCGTTGACAATATCGACATCAAGGCCGCCACGGCCAAAGGCGTCGTGGTGATGAATACCCCGTTCGGCAATGCCGTCACCACCGCCGAGCACGCCATCGCCATGATGTTCGCCGCCGCCCGGCAGATCCCCGCGGCCGATGCCGGCACGCAGGGTGGCAAATGGCCGAAGAAAGCCTTTGTCGGCACCGAACTCTCCTACAAGACGCTCGGCCTGATCGGCTGCGGCAATATCGGCGCCCGTGTGGCCGAACGCGCCAAGGGGCTGACCATGAAGGTCATCGCTTATGACCCCTTCCTGACGGAAGAACGCGCTGTCGACCTTGGCGTCGAGAAGGTCGACCTCGAAACACTTCTGACGCGCGCCGACGTCATCACGCTGCATACGCCGCTGACCGACCAGACGCGCAACATCCTGTCGAAGGAAACGCTGGAGAAGACCAAGAAGGGTCTCATCCTGGTCAACTGTGCCCGTGGCGGACTGGTCGAGGAGGCCGCTGTACGTGAACTGCTCGATTCCGGTCACATCCAGGCAGCCGCCTTCGATGTGTTTGTCGAGGAGCCGGCCAAGGAGAACGTCCTGTTTGGTGCCCCGAATTTCGTCGCCACGCCGCACCTCGGTGCCGCGACGGTCGAGGCGCAGGAAAACGTTGCCCTGCAAGTCGCCGAGCAGATGAGCGACTACCTGCTCTCTGGCGCCGTCACAAACGCGCTCAACATGCCGTCGGTTACCGCCGACGAGGCCCCGCGCCTGAAACCTTTCATCGACCTCGCCGAAAAACTCGGTCAGTTCGCCGGTCAGATTTCCGACCATGGTTTCGAGGAAGTCGTCATCGAATATGAAGGCGAGCTGGCCGAAATGAACCGCAAGCCGATCACGGCGGCTGCGCTGGCCGGCCTGCTGCGCGCGTCGCGTGGGGATGTAAACATGGTCTCAGCCCCCGCCATTCTGGCAGACTCGGGCGTGAAATTCTCAGAAACCGTGACCGAGGACAGCCCGGTCTATGACAGCCTGATCCGGATCAAGGTGCGCGTGCCGAAGACAGCCAATTCCGATGAGACAGGCTGGCGCTCGATGGCCGGCACCGTCTCGGCCGGGCGGCCGCGTGTGGTCGAAGTCAAGGAGATGCCGCTGGAAGGCGATTTCTCGCCGGTCATGCTTTATGTCAACAATCTCGACAAGCCGGGCTTCATTGGCGCGCTGGGCGTGATGCTGGGCGAAGCGGGTGTGAATATCGCCACCTTCCATCTCGGTCGTCAGAATGTTGGCGGCGAAGCAATCGCGCTGATTGGCATCGATGGAGAACCGGCAGCGGAAGTGACGGAGAAAATCGATTCCCTGTCGCACGTGCGCTACGCAAAAGTGATCCACTTCTAGACCCTGCCGATCACCATGAGCGTGTGCGGCAAAGTCACTCCCGTGCACGAAAAGGCAGGACGATTAACTTGACCTCAAGCCCGCCCCGGCCTTTCTGGGGCGGGTTAATTTTTTAGGGGTCTGACTATGAAACGTTTTCTTGCCTGTAGCGCACTCGGTCTTTCGGCCATGGCCGTTGCCCAGACCGCCGACGCCCAGCTTGTCGAGGAAGCCCGGGTCGGCGTGATGCAGCACAATATCTGCGTCATCGACTGCAAGAACGCGGACAAGGAAGATGGCCCGACCGTTGAAGGCGAACTTGTCTTCGCCTCTCCGGATTTCTTCAAATACCTGCTCGGCCCCCGCCCCTATGCGCTGGCCTCCATCAACACCGCTGGCGACACGAGCTACGGCGCGGTCGGCCTGATGTGGAACTGGGATTTCGCCGAAGGCTGGTCGCTGGAACCGAGCCTCGGCTATGCAATCCATGACGGCGCCGTTGCGAGCCCGTTCCCGCAGGGCAGCCCGGAGAGCAACGCCTTCTCGCAGGAGAACGTCCTTTACGGCTCCGAAGACCTCTTCCGTACAGGCCTCGCCATCAATCGTGATTTTGGTGAACGCTGGGGCCTTCAGGTTCAGTATGAGCATCTTTCGCATGGCCAGATTCTCGGCAATGGCCGCAATCAGGGCGTCGACAGCGTCGGGCTCCGGGCATACTGGCGGTTCGGCGAGTAGGCCTTACCCGCCGTAAGTCTTGCATTCCGGCCGGATCGGGCGAATCCTCCCCCTATAAATGACATGGGAGGTTTGTATGGCTCAGAAGCATGCCATCATCATCGGCGCCGGCCTCGGCGGCCTGACGGCAGCCATCAAGCTGCAGGAGGCAGGTCATTCCTTCGACCTGCTGGACCGCAACCCGAAGGTTGGCGGCACCTGGTATGAAAACACCTATCCGGGCTGCGCCTGCGACGTGCCTGTCGCGCTCTACCAGCTCTCCTTCGCGCAGAGCATCAACTGGACCCGCGCCTTTCCGCAAGGCCCGGAAATCCAGGCCTATGCCGAGGAGATAACAGACCGCTACCAGCTGAGGCCCAATCTCCATCTCGACGATGCTGCGGTGTCGGCAACGTGGGACGAAACGGCCAAGAAGTGGACGGTGACCACGGAAAGCGGGACGACCTATACCGGCGACATTCTCGTCGGCGCCCTTGGCCAGCTGAACCGGCCGAAATGGCCGGAGATTGACGGGCTCGACACATTCAAGGGCGAGAAGATGCACTCGGCCCGGTGGGATCATTCGGTGGACTTCGAGGGCAAGCGCGTCGGCGTGGTCGGCTCCGCGGCAAGCGCCGTTCAGGTCATTCCTGAAGTCGCCAAAACCGCGGCGCATCTCACCGTCTTCCAGCGCACACCAAACTGGGTGATTCCACGCCGTGACGTGCCGATCACGGCGCAGGAACAGGCGCTGATGTTTACCGAGCCGGAAACCGCGATGGAACTTGGCTCCCGCCAGCGCCAGCTCATGTATGACAATGCCGACCATTTCTTCTGGCAGGCCTTCCAGTGGACGACCGCCGGGCGCGAGGCCTACACGACGATCGCCACCAACCACCTGAATGATCAGGTCAAGGATCCTGCCCTGCGCGAGAAACTGACACCGAACTATCCGGTCGGCTGTCGCCGCATCCTGATCTCGGACGACTATTTTCCGGCCCTTCAGCGCGACAATGTCGAGCTGGTCACCGAGGGGCCCAGCCGTGTTGACGAAACCGGCGTCACAACCAGCGACGGAACCCACCGCGACTTCGACATCCTCGTCTTCGCTACAGGTTTCGAGACCACCGGCTGGAACTGGTCGGTCGATGTCGAGGGCCTTGGCGGCAAGCACCTCAACGAGGAATGGGCCGACCATCCGGAAGCCTATAAGGGCATCACGGTTGCCGATTTCCCCAACCTCTTCATCCTGTACGGCCCGAACACCAATCTCGGCCACAACTCGATCACCTTCATGATCGAGCGCCAGGTCGAATACATGGTCAAGGCACTGCTCACGCTTGATGAGAAGTCCGCCGCGGCGATGATGCCGAAAAAGGACGCCCAGGAGCGCTGGAACAAGGAAATCCAGGACCAGCTCCAGGAGACTGTCTGGGCCGATCCGGCATGTAATTCCTGGTACAAGACCGATGATGGCCTCATCACCCAGAACTGGTCCTCGCATACGCGCGACTATGCCAAGGCCGTGGAGACGGTGGAGGTCGAGGACTACGAGCTCGCCTGATCCCGTGCTTTCCCGGCATCTCGCCTCTTGAAATTCCAGCGCAAACCCTGTCTGTGGCGCACTGGATTTCAAGGAGCTTGATGCCATGGCAGGCGTAGTCGTCGTCGGCGCCCAATGGGGTGATGAAGGCAAGGGCAAGATTGTCGACTGGCTGTCGAGCCGGGCCGATACCGTTGTCCGTTTCCAGGGCGGGCACAATGCCGGCCACACCCTGGTCATCGGCAACAAGACCTTCAAGCTGAACCTCCTGCCATCGGGCGTCGTTCGCGGCGGCAAGCTCTCCGTCATCGGCAATGGCGTGGTCGTCGATCCGTGGCAGCTCCTGTCCGAGCTGGAAAACATGGAGAAGGAAGGCGTCTCCCTGTCCCATGATGATCTCGTCGTCGCCGACAATGCCTGTCTCATCCTGCCCTGGCACAAGGATATAGACGCGGCCCGCGAGGCGGCGCTGGGCGATTCCAAGATCGGCACCACGAAACGCGGCATCGGCCCGGCCTATGAGGACCGCGTCGGCCGCCGCGCCATCCGTGTGGCGGATCTTGCCGACCCGGCTGCCCTCGACCTCAAGCTCGAACGCCTGCTCGCCCACCATCGCCCGCTTCGCAACGGTCTCGACCTGCCGGAGCCGGACGGAGAGGCGCTGAAGGCGCAGCTGCTCGAGATCGCGCCGAAAATCCTGCCTTTCGCCAAGCCCGTCTGGAAGCTTCTGGACGAGCAGGTGAAGCTCGATCGCCGGATCCTTTTCGAAGGGGCGCAGGGCGTGATGCTGGATGTCGATCACGGCACCTATCCCTTCGTGACCTCATCAAACGTCGTGGCCGGTGCCGCTTCAGCAGGAGCAGGCGTCGGCCCGAGCGCTATTTCCTACGTTCTCGGCCTCGCCAAGGCGTATACGACGCGCGTCGGCTCCGGCCCATTCCCGACCGAGCAGGACAATGAGACCGGCCAGCGCCTCGGGACTGTGGGCCATGAGTTCGGCACGGTGACAGGCCGGGCCCGGCGCTGCGGCTGGTTCGACAGCGTCATGGTCCGCCAGGCCTGCGCCACCTCCGGCGTCAACGGTCTCGCCCTGACCAAACTCGACGTTCTCGATGGCTTTGAGGAGATCAAGGTCTGCGTCGCCTACAAATTGAACGGCAAGGAAATCGACTACTTCCCGGCCGGGCTCACCGATCAGGCTGCCGTCGAGCCGGTCTATGAGACCATGGCCGGCTGGAAGGACTCCACGCGCGGCGCCCGGAGCTGGGCCGACCTGCCCGCCGAGGCGGTCAAATATGTCCGCCGCCTGGAAGAGCTTGTCGGCAAGCCATGCGCGCTGGTTTCCACCTCGCCGGAGCGCGAAGACGTCATCCTGATGCGCGACCCGTTCGAGCGGGGCTAGGCCAGCCGCGCTTCAAATATCCGCGAGAGCGCAACAGCCCCGGCGGTCGCGATATTGATGCTGTCGAAGCCCGGCGACATGGGAATGCGCACAGGGCTGGCCGCATTGATCAGTGCCTCCGGCAGGCCCGGGCCTTCGGCGCCGAGCAGAATGGCGATCTTCCCCCCTACAGGCATCTCCGGCAGTGGCGTCGCATCGGCACGCGGTGTCATGGCCCATATCTCATAGCCTGCCGCTTTCAGCGCCGCGACATGTTCCAGCCCCGTGCCGCCATGATGAAAGGGTAGCCAAAGCGCGCTGCCGGCAGAAACACGAATCGCCTTGCGATAGAGAGGATCGCAACTGCGCTCGTCAAGCAGCACACCCCCTGCCCCGAAGGCGGCTGCATTGCGGAACGCGGCGCCGACATTGTCGTGATTGGAAATGTCATTGAGAACAAGCAGGGTCTGGCTTTCAAGAAGACGTTCGACTGGAAGCACTTCCCCCTTGCGCGCGCAGGCCAGCACACCGCGATGGATCGCAAAGCCGGCGACCTGATCCATCACCGCCTGCGGGGCGACATAGACCGGCACATCGCCCGGCAGCTCGGCCAGCGTTTCCGCGAGCGGCTCAAGCCGCGACTCCCCGATGAACACGCTCTCGATCTGGAAGCGCGAGCGCCGCGCAAGAATACCCAGCGTGACCTTCCCCTCGACAATGAAGCGGCCATCCCCACGGCCTGTCAGGTCACGCTCACGGATAGAAATGTATGGCGCGAGGCGCGGGTCGCGGGGATCATCGATTTCAACAAGCATGGCTCTCTTATTCCCTGCCCGTGCCTTTCAGGCTAGGCTTCCTCAGCTTCGCGCGGGCGGAGCGGGTGAGGGACATGTCATGACACATCTCGGGTCGCGGATCGCGGTGACGCTGTTGTTCGCGCTGATCTACACCGCCTTCCTGGTGGAGACCGGCACTCTCGTCCATGAATTCGGGCCCCATGGCCTCGCCCTGCCCATGGCCACGCTCTTTGCCCACAACTTCCTGTTCTTTCCCGTTGCCGGCGCGCTCGCCCTGATTGCCTTCTGGCGTCCGGCTGTCCTGATCGTTGATGCGCTGGCCACCGGACAGGTACCGTATGGCCGGGTCACACTGGCTGCAGTTGCGGGCGTCATCGGCGTGACCGCGCTTGCCATGTCCAATGCCTTTGCCGGTTCGAACACGCGCTCGCTCTTCGAGGTCTCGCCAGACGCCATCGTGCAGGATGAGGGCTCTGCCTCAACCGACCCGGCAGAGCGGCGCGCCGCGATCGGCGAAGTGCTCATCCAGCTCCGGATCAATGCCGCCATGGACAGTGGCCTGCAGCGCTTCCAGTCACGCTGCGAGCCCGAATGGCTGCGCTATGGCGTGACCTCGCAGGAGCAGAAGCTGTGCTTCCCGACGGGCACCGTGACAAGCGTCGAAGCCTGCTGCCGCGCCAAGACGGACTTCCGCGCCTATGTGAACGACATGCAGGCGAACCACCCCTCCCTGCTGTCCTCGGTCCACCGTTACGTGCTGCCGGTGAAGATGGTCTTCCTGCTTCTTTTGCTGTTCATCGGCATCCTGCTCGTCTGGCTGCGCAAGCCACTGACGGCACTTTATGGCAAGGCCGTGCAGCAGGTTTCGTTTCCGCTGGCGGCCGGTGGCGCGCTGGTGCTGCTCTGGCCTCTGATGAACGCGGCCTATCTATCGACCTCGGCGCTACTGACCGGGGACGGCCTGTCGAACGCCTACAGGGTTACCGCACCGCTCTTCGCGCTCGGTTTCGGCGTGTGGGCCATGCTGCTCATCTTCTTCCACCTGCGCACCTATCCGAGCCATATCGAAACTGCGCTCAAATCGGCCGGCGCGATTGGCGCGGTCATCGGTGTCTTCCGCTATGAGGAGATTGTGAACTATCTCAGCCGCACGCTCGGTGTCGGCGGCGGCCTGGTGGCCGTCGTCGTTTTCACCGTCGCCGTGGCATCGCTGATTGCAGCGGTTGTGATGGGCGTGAAGGCGCCGGAATTCCTCGATCCGCCCGCAGACGAGAAAGAAGAACCGGGCCTCGCCGAATAAGGCTTACGCCCCTGCTCCGGCGGGCAGGCCCTGTTCCTTCGCCATGCGCTTCATCGCCTTCTGGATCTTCTCGAAGGCACGCACTTCAATCTGGCGGATACGCTCACGCGAGACATTGTAGACCTCTGAGAGCTCTTCCAGTGTCTTCGGTTCGTCCGTCAGGCGGCGCTCCTGCAGGATATGCTGCTCGCGCTCCGACAGGTCGGCCATGGCCTCCTGCAGCAAGGTCATACGGCTGTCGAATTCCTGGCGGTTGGCATAGGTCTCGGCCTGGCCCGGCTCATCATCGGTCAGCCAGTCCTGCCACTCCATGTCGCCTTCCGCACCCATCGGCGCATTCAGCGAGGCGTCGGAGCCGCTCATCCGGCCATTCATGCTGAGCACGTCCTTTTCGGACACGTTCAGCCGTTCGGCGATCTCGCGCACCTGGTCGGGTTTGAGGTCACCGCTTTCGAGCGCGCTGATCTCGCCCTTGATACGGCGCAGATTGAAGAAGAGCTTCTTCTGCGCGGCTGTGGTGCCGAGCTTCACCAGGCTCCATGAGCGCAGGATGTATTCCTGGATCGCGGCACGGATCCACCACATTGCATAGGTCGCAAGGCGGAAGCCCTTGTCGGGATCGAATTTCTTGACCGCCTGCATGAGGCCGACATTGCCCTCGGAGATCACCTCCGCCATGGGGAGGCCGTAGCCACGATAGCCCATTGCGATCTTCGCCACGAGACGCAGGTGCGATGTCACCATCTGCTCGGCAGCATCGGTGTCCTCGTCCTGCTGCCAGCGTTTGGCGAGCATGAACTCCTGCTCTTTCTCGAGCATGGGAAACTTGCGGATTTCGGTCAGGTACCGGCTCATGCCCTGTTCGGGGCTGAGTGCGATTGATGTCGTCTTGGCCATCGACTGTTCTCTCCTGTCTACGGAGTCTGACCCATAAGTCTGGCATCAGTTCCGCATCGGTTCTGGAAAAAGCTTGTAGCCCCGATTATCGGCAGCGTCTTTCCCCCATTCGCGCATCTGAATTATCACGCACTTGCATAAATGGGTGAAAATGCGCCCAAATGAAGACCGTCCGGGCTTTATGACGCAAAAAAAAGACCCGGATGCGGGGGCGGCATCCGGGTCTCTCAGGCGCCTGCCTGCTGAAATTATTTGCCCTTCGGCTTGCCGGGGATCGATGGCTTGCCTGGCTTTGCAGCTGGCTTGGCTGCCGGTTTTTGTGAAGGCTTGTTTTGTTGCGAATTCATCGCGATTGCCTTTTGGAGTGAGGCCTTACTATTGCGCCTCCCAAGCACTGGAACGCTATGCTCCAGCACTTCTGAAAATATACCTTCGGATTGCTTGGAGCAATGTGCGGCGAGGTGAAATCTTTGTTATCTGGCTCCGCCATTTCCCTTGCGACGAGGAGGCGCAACCCTGCGGGCATGACACCGGGCCCGCGAGCCCCTAAGTAGGGCTCTGTCTCGACGAAGGATCCAGCATGGCCAATCTGCTTACAATCGGCTTCTACCTCGCACTTGCCGTCTTGCTTATCGTGCTCGTCCTTGGGCTGGTGAACCTGACACGGACCGACGCAAACCAGGCGAGCCGCTCCAACAAGCTGATGCGCATGCGCGTGATCGTGCAGGCGATTGCCATTGCGCTCCTGTGCGCCCTTGGCTTTGTCCTGGGCGCCTTCGGAGGCTGATCGGCAAGAGGAGCCCGTCCATGGTCAAACTCGACAAGATCTACACCAAGACCGGCGACAAGGGGAAAACCCGGCTGGCAACGGGCGAACCGGCCGACAAGTGGCATCCGCGCGTCGTCGCCTATGGGGGTGTCGATGAAGTGAACGCCGCGCTGGGCGTGGCCGCGCATGCGGCTGAAGGGGACTTGGCCGAAGCGATCCACCGTATCCAGAACGATCTGTTCGATCTCGGCGCCGATCTCGCGACCCCGGATCGCGGCAAGGATCTCGGCTGGGAACCCCTGCGTATCGTCGCTGCCCAGGTGGAGCGCCTCGAGCGGGAGATCGATGCGATGAACGCCGATATCCCGCCGCTGGACAGCTTTATCCTGCCCGGCGGATCGCTGCTCGCCGCCCAGCTTCACGTCGCCCGCGCAACCTGCCGGCGCGCAGAGCGTGATGTCGCGCGCCTGTCCGGTCTTGAGGAGGAAGCCGTGAGTGCCCCGGCGCTGGCCTATATCAACCGCCTGTCTGACTGGCTCTTTGTCGCCTGCCGTGCCGCCAACAATAATGGTGCCGACGACATCAAATGGGTTCCGGGCGCGAACCGGGACAACGGCTGAACCGGTGGCCGGGCCGCTACACACCCGTTTTCTCGGACACTGGGAACTCGACCCCTCCTCCTGCGCCTACCAGCAGGGCGAGCCGCCAGCCAGCGGCACCTATACGATCCGCGAGGAGGGCGATGAGCTTGTCTTCGACATGGCGTGGACCGACAAGGCCGGGCAGGACCATTCGGCCTCATTCCGGGGCAAGCCCGACGGCGTCGCGGTCCCCTTCAACGGGACCGATCTGGTCGACAGCTTTACCATCACCGCGGAAAGCAGGAGCGAACTCAATTCCTCGGCCTCGCTGAAGGGCGAGACGCTGATGCACGCGACACGGACGCTGATCGATGATGAAACCATGCGGATCGTCCAGACGGTCTACCTGCCTGACGGCTCGGCGCCTACCAATCGCTCAGTCTATTACAAGCGCGGCTAGCAGCATCAGGGCTTGAGCAAACCGCCGCTTCAGGGCAAACCATCGCGCCATGAGTGATACACCACCAGACCGCCTGAGCCTCGACCCGCGCAGCCCCTATTATGACGAGGCGCTGATTTCGCGCGGCGTCGGCGTAAACTTCAAGGGCCAGGAACGCACCAATGTCGTCGAATATTGCCTGTCGGAAGGCTGGATCAAGGTCGTCGCCGGCAAGTCGCTGGACCGCAAGGGCAACCCGCTGACCCTGACCTTGAAAGGCCCCGTCGAGGTCTGGTTCGAGGACGCCAGTAACGGCGAGGCCAGCGAATAGGCCGCTCACGAGGCCAGTGATAGTCGGCTATCGCGACGAATTGACCTTTACGTTAGCGACAAGCTTGATTGTTGATCGCGGGTTCTTTAGGTGATCGCGAGACTTCAGGATCGTAGAAATATGGGAGCCAGCCGATGAAGGTGCTCGTGCCCGTGAAACGGGTAATCGATTACAATGTGAAGGTCCGCGTCAAGTCGGACCAGACGGGCGTTGACCTCGCCAATGTGAAGATGTCGATGAACCCCTTCGACGAAATCGCTGTCGAAGAAGCCGTCCGCCTCAAGGAGAAGGGCGCAGCCGAGGAAATCATCGTTGTTTCCGTTGGCCCGCAGCAGGCCCAGGAAACGCTCCGCACCGCGCTCGCCATGGGCGCTGACCGCGGCATCCTGGTGAAGACCGATGATGCGGTCGAGCCCCTCGCTGTTGCGAAAATCCTCAAGGGCATCGTGGGCGAAGAAAGCCCCGATCTCGTCATTCTCGGCAAGCAGGCCATTGATGACGACTCCAACCAGACCGGCCAGATGCTCGCAGCCCTGCTCGACTGGCCGCAAGGCACCTTTGCCTCGGAAGTCGTGCTGGAAGACGGCAAGGCCAATGTCACCCGCGAAATCGATGGCGGCCTGCAGACCCTGTCGCTTCAGACCCCGGCCATCGTCACCACCGACCTTCGCCTCAACGAGCCGCGCTACGCGTCTCTCCCGAACATCATGAAGGCGAAGAAGAAACCGATCGACGAAAAGGCGCCTGGCGATTACGGCGTCGAGACCGCCGCCCGCCTCAGCGTCGTCAAGGTCACCGAGCCGCCGGAGCGTGAAGCCGGCGAGACGGTCGAGGACGTTTCAACGCTCGTGTCGAAACTCAAAGCTGAAGGAGCCCTCTAATGGCTGTTCTGGTTATTGCTGATCACGACAACGAGTCCCTTTTCGACGCGACCCACAAGACCGTCACCGCGGCCAAGGCCTTTGGCGGCGACATTGACGTGCTGGTGGCCGGCAAAGGCTCTGGTGCCGTTGCTGAAGCCGCATCCAAGATCGACGGTGTCCGCAAGGTCCTGCACGCTGAAGGCGATGCGCTCGAAAAGCAGCTGGCCGAGGCCATGGAAGCGCTGATCGTTCCGCTGGCAGACGGCTATGACGCCATCTTCGCCCCGGCAACCACGATGGGCAAGAACTGCATGCCGCGCGTCGCTGCCAAGCTCGACGTCATGCAGCTCTCCGACATCACCGGCATTGAAGGCACCGACACGTTCGAGCGCCCGATCTATGCCGGTAACGCGATCATGACGGTGAAGTCGTCGGATGCGAAGAAGGTCGTCACCGTTCGCGGGACATCCTTCGACGCTGCTGGCGAAGGCGGCTCGGCTTCGGTTGAATCCGTTGACGCGCCGGCTGGTCCGTTCAAGTCGGCCTTCGTCGAAGAGAAGATCGTCCAGTCCGACCGTCCGGAGCTCACCTCCGCGAAGCGTGTCGTGTCCGGTGGCCGTGCGCTCGGCTCGAAGGAAGAATTCGACCGCCTCATCGTGCCTCTGGCTGACAAGCTTGGCGCCGCTGTTGGCGCCTCACGTGCCGCAGTCGATGCCGGCTATGCGCCGAACGACTATCAGGTCGGCCAGACCGGCAAGATCGTCGCGCCGGAACTCTATATCGCTGTCGGTATCTCGGGCGCCATCCAGCACCTTGCTGGCATGAAGGACTCCAAGATCATCGTCGCGATCAACAAGGATGAGGAAGCCCCGATCTTCCAGGTTGCCGATTACGGCCTGGTCGCGGACCTCTTCAACGCCGTGCCGGAGCTGACTGAAGCGCTCTGATCGCACGCATGCGACTGATTCAGAAAAGCCCCGGACGCGTCCGGGGCTTTTTTTATGGGGTTTGAAGACCCTGTTCAGACCGTCTCTTCTAGCTCCTTGAGCACCTCTTCCATGAATGCGCCGATCTCGACGTTCAGCACCATGTTGGCATAGGAATCCATGTCGGTCGGTTCCCGGTTGATAATGGCGAGCTTGGCGCCAGCCCGCTTGGCCATGACGGGGATACCGGCCGCCGGATAAACCACCAGCGACGACCCAAGCACGATACAGAGGTCGCTCGCTTCAGCTTCGGCGGTTGCGCGCTCCATTTCACGTTCGGGCATCGGCTGGCCGAAAGAGATGGTGGCGGTCTTCAGCAGGCCCGCGCAATTCACGCAGATGATTTCCTCATCGGCTTCCCATGGCGCGCGAAGCTCCTCGATCTCGTGGCGCATCCCGCAGTCCAGACATTTGGCGTAAGACGCATTGCCGTGGATCTCGATCACCTGATGGTCCGGCACACCGGCATCCTGATGGAGATTGTCGACATTCTGTGTCACCACGGCGCCAACCTTGCCCCGCCTGACCAGTTCGGCAATCGCGTAATGGCCGGGATTGGGCTTGGCGCCGACCCAGCCCGCTGTGCGGTTAAAAACCCGCGACCACGATTCCCGGCGCGCTTCGCGTGAGGCGACGAAATCCTGGAAGTAGATCGGCTGCATCTTGCTCCAGACCCCGCCCGGCGAGCGGAAGTCCGGAATACCGCTTTCAGTGGATATCCCCGCGCCGGTAAAAACCATGACGCGCTCGGCGTGACGGATAAGGCTGGCTAACTCTTTGGCATTGCTCATGAATGCCAATGTAGTCGAGGCTTAGAACAGCATCCAGAGGCCCATCGCAATCATCATCAGATTCTCGGTCAGCGAGATGAAACCGAGCGGCACATTGGAGTCGCCGCCGACGCAGGCGCATTTCAGCTCGCGCTTGTCGATATAGACCGCCTTGAAGACTGAGACCGCACCGACCGTCCCGATGAAGATCGCAATCGGGGAAGCAATCCAGATCAATGCGCCCGCGATCATCAGGATACCGGCAATCGCCTCGCCGAACGGGTAGACGAAGGCATAACGGGTAAAGCGCTGCGCCAGCAGATCATAACCAAGGAACTGGTTCTGGAAGGCTGTCAGGTCCTGCAGCTTCTGGATTGCCAGGATGCACATCGAAATCGAGATGAACCACTCGACCGCACGAACCGTGAGCACCGTGCCGAACGCCGCCCAGCTCGTTGCAAGCGCCATCAGGGCCGCCGTCGCAAAGATGGCGATCACCGGCTGATAGGTCGTTTCGCCAGTCTTGTCTGAGGGCGCTTCCTTGCCGAAGAAATGCAGCAGGTCGTCATGACCACCGATCCGCTTGCCATTGATCCAGGTCTGCGGCGTGGTCTTTACACCATGCTCCTGCTGGAAGGCATCGGTCTCCTCGCGCGTTGTGAGGTGGTGGTCCTCGACGTCATAGCCTTCGCGCTTCAGCAGGTCGCGCGATTTCAGCCCGAACGGGCAGATGTGTGCGTCCATCACCATCCGATACAGAACCGCTGTTTTCGGCCCGCTGCGGGCCGCTGGATCCTGCTCGGTAACGGGTTTTTCCATCGTATCGGCCATTTGCGAGGTTCCGTCTGTGGTTTGGAGACTATTCCCTCTACCAGCGAAGAGCTCCCGCCGATGTTCCCCGATCGATAAGACCGGCCGGCTTGCATCGCTTGCGGGGGACCCTCGCGGCACCGGTTTTCGCGTCGCTAAAATCAGGGACAAGACTGCCGACTCCTGACCCGACATCGCCTGTGCCCGGGGGGCCACAACCAATCGGGGACTGAGCGGCTATCTGCTCACAAGACTTGATCTTTGACGCGCCGCACAATCAGTCTAGTGGATTACGGATTGTATAGAGTTGAAGGCCTTCGGAGAGCGGCATGAGCAATATCGGCACTGTCGGCGTGGTTGGCGCAGGCCAGATGGGCAACGGGATCGCACATGTCTGTGCGCTGGCCGGCTATGATGTTCACCTCAATGACGTTTCGGACGAAGCCCTCGCCAGGGGTATTGAGACCATCGAGGCGAACATGACCCGGCAGGTCTCCCGGTCCCTGATTACGCCGGAAGAAATGACGGCAGGCCTGAAACGCATCCAGCCCGGCACGGGGCTCGACGTCTTCGGCAAGGTCGATCTCGCCATCGAAGCGGCGACAGAGAACCGCGAAGTCAAGGAAGCGATCTTCAAATCCCTCTGCGACGTCGTACCAGAGCGCGCCTATCTGGCGACCAACACGTCATCGATTTCCATTACGCGCCTCGCCGCAACCACCGACCGGCCTGAAAAATTCATCGGCCTGCACTTCATGAATCCGGTGCCGCTGATGAAGCTGATGGAAGTCATCCGGGGGCTGGCGACCGACCAGGAAACCTATGAGATGGCGCTCGGCTTTGCCGACCGTCTCGGCAAGACGACCACGAACGCCGAGGACTATCCGGCCTTCATCGTGAACCGCGTACTGGTGCCGATGATCAATGAGGCCGTCTATGCGCTGTATGAAGGCGTCGGCACTGTCGAGAGCATCGACACCGCCATGAAGCTCGGCGCGAACCACCCGATGGGCCCGCTGGAACTGGCAGACTTCATCGGTCTCGACACCTGCCTCTCCATCATGCAGGTGCTCCACGATGGCCTCGCCGATACCAAGTACCGGCCCTGCCCGCTGCTGGTAAAATATGTCGAGGCCGGGTGGACGGGACGCAAGGCGAAACGCGGCTTCTACGACTATCGCGGCGACGAACCGGTCCCGACCCGCTAGGCGTCTAGCTCCGCCAGCGGAGGGTAACCGGCTCGATCGGGTTGGTGAAGGGCCGCTTCTCGGTCCGCGAGGCGGCCCATTCCTTCTTGAGCGTGCGGTACCATTTGGCCTGCACGTCGATATCGTCGATCCAGATCATCGCCTTCTGATACTTCATGCCTTCATTCTGCAGGTCGACGATATCGCCGTCCTGGCGCAGGAACTTCCGCGCGGCGGGCTTGAAGATCGGGATGGCGAGGTTGAGCAGTGGTGCGCCGAAAAACCAGGTCACCTGCGTAATCCGCGTCTTCTTCCTGTAGATCGGCGTCAGGCAGGTCAGTGTCAGCAGGCGGGCGGAATCATTCTCGACAATCTCCCAGCGATAGCCGGGTAGCTGGAAGATGATCTCCGTCGTCACCTTGCCGCCAAACACTGCCTTGTAGGCGAGCGAATTCGATGACGGCTGGTGGCGATCAATGGCCCAGCCGCGGTCGCGCGGCACAAAGGGCTTTTCCTTCAGCTTGAGGCCAACGCTCGGCGGGCGCCACCACCATTGCGAATGCACGAACGCCACATGCGCCGGGTCCATCAGGCCGACAACCGCATCGTCCATATGCGCATTGAACGTCTCTTCGATCACGAATTTCGGCTTGTCGGGCAGCTCACCGAAATCCGGCGGTGGCACATCCGGCTCACCTGCGAATTTCGGATCATGCGCGATGAAGACGAAGATCATTCCGTTCTTCTCGTGCACCGGATAACGGCGCACCTTGAAGCGGCTCGCCTCATACGGCTGCTCTTCGAGAACTGATGGCATGTGCCGACAAACACCGTCAGTGCCGAAACGCCAACCATGATAGGGGCACTCTACCGTCGGCTCACCCTTGGTCTCGATCATCTTGCCCGCTGACAACGGCACCAGACGGTGCGGACAGATATCGCGCAGCGCAAACGCCTCACCCGCCTCGGTTCGCCCCACCACAATGGGCTGGTCCAGCATGATGACATGTTTCAGGCCACCGGGTTTCAGCTCGCTCGACGGGCACGCCAGATACCAGTTATCGGTCAGCCAGCCTTCAGCGGTAATGCCGGGCTGGCTTTCGATCTTTGCGTCGATCAGGGTCTGTGTGTCGGCCATGGGCGCAGGTTTATACTGATTACGTCAATGCAGAAAGCAGGTAGAGACCACGATTGACAGCACGCAACCGCTAGGCGGGACGCCCAAGCCCCGCTATATGCCGCAGACATGACACCCCGCGACAAGATCCGCAATTTTTCCATCGTGGCGCATATCGACCACGGCAAGTCCACGCTCGCTGACCGGCTGATCCAGGTCACCGGCGGCCTAACCGACCGCGAGATGCGCGAACAGGTGCTCGATTCCATGGATATCGAGCAGGAGCGCGGCATCACCATCAAGGCCCAGACCGTCCGGCTGAACTATACTGCCAAGGATGGCGAGACCTACGTCCTGAACCTGATGGACACGCCGGGACACGTCGATTTCTCCTACGAAGTCTCCCGCTGCCTGGCCGCCTGCGAAGGCTCGCTGCTCGTCGTTGACGCCTCTCAGGGCGTCGAGGCGCAGACGCTGGCCAATGTCTATCAGGCCATCGATCAGGACCATGAGATCGTGCCGGTCCTCAACAAGATCGACCTGCCTGCCGCCGACCCGGACATGGTCAAGGAGCAGATCGAGGACATTATCGGGCTTGATGCCTCTGATGCGATCGAGACCTCGGCCAAGAACAATATCGGTATCGAGGATGTGCTCGAGGCGATCGTCCACCGCCTGCCAGCCCCGCCAGAAGGCGACGCCGACAAGCCGCTCAAGGCCTCGCTGATCGATGCCTATTACGACCCGTATCTCGGCGTTGTGGTCATCGTGCGCATTGTCGACGGCGTCCTGCGCAAGAAGCAGAAAATCCGCATGATGCGCGCCAAATCGACCTATGAGGTCGACAAGGTCGGCATCTTCGGCCCGAAACCGGTGGACGTGGATGAGCTTGGACCGGGCGAAGTCGGCTTTCTTACCGCCTCGATCAAGGAAGTCGCCGAAACCGCCGTCGGCGACACGATCACCGATGAAAAGAAGCCGACCGACAAGCCGCTTCCGGGCTATAAGGAAGTTGTGCCGATGGTATTCTGCGGCCTCTTCCCGGTCGATGCCGGCGACTTTGACGACCTGCGCGCGGCGATGTCGAAACTGCGCCTCAACGACGCCTCCTTTACCTGGGAGATGGAAACCTCGGCGGCCCTCGGCATGGGCTTCCGGTGCGGCTTTCTGGGCCTCCTCCACCTCGAAATCATCCAGGAGCGCCTGTCGCGCGAGTTTGACCTCGACCTGATCGCGACCGCCCCGTCGGTGGTCTACGAGATGACCATGACGGATGGGTCCGAAACCGAACTGCACAATCCGGCCGACATGCCGGACGTGGTCAAGATCGCCGAAATCCGCGAGCCGTGGATCTCCGCGACGATCTACACGCCGGACGAGCATCTCGGCTCCATCCTGCAGCTCTGCCAGGACCGGCGCGGCATCCAGAAGGAGCTTTCCTATGTGGGCGGCCGGGCGATGTGCAAATACGAGCTGCCGCTCAACGAGATCGTCTTCGACTTCTATGACCGGCTGAAATCCATCTCCAAGGGCTATGCGAGCTTCGACTATGAGATCATCGGCCATAAGCCGGGCGACCTCGTTAAGATGTCGATTCTCGTCAATGAAGAGCCTGTCGATGCCCTTTCCATGCTGGTGCACCGCGACCGCGCCGAAGGCCGGGGCCGCCAGATGTGCGAGCGGCTGAAGGACCTCATTCCCCGCCAGATGTTCAAGATTCCTATCCAGGCAGCCATCGGCGGGCGCGTCATCGCGCGCGAGACCATCTCGGCGCTGCGCAAGGACGTGACCTCGAAATGCTATGGCGGCGACGCGACGCGCAAACGCAAGCTGCTGGAAAAACAGAAAGCCGGCAAGCAGCGCATGCGCCAGTTCGGCAAGGTCGAAATCCCGCAGGAGGCCTTTGTCGCCGCGCTGCGGATGGATGACGACTGAGCCTGCCACCGCGGGGTTTCCCGACGTGATGGATGGTCGGCCACCCGGCATCTGACTAGACTTCCCGCCAAACCATAAGCGCGGGAGGCCAGGCAATGGCAGGCACGGACCTATTCGACCCGGTCGAATTCAATGGGCTGAAACTGAAAAACCGGATCGCGCTTTCGCCGCTGACCCGCGCCCGTGCCACAGCTGATGGCCATGCTGGCGAGCTGCAGGCGACCTATTATTCACAGCGCGCCAGTGCCGGCCTGCTTATCACCGAGGCGACAGCCGTGGTTCCGGGTGGGCGCGGTGGACCTTTCCTGCCCGGTCTCTGGGATGACAGCCAGATCGCAGGCTGGAAGCAGGTGACCGACGCGGTGCGCGCCAAGAACGGCCTCATCTTCAGCCAGCTTTGGCATGCCGGACGCCTCAGCCACTCCTCGCTCAGCGCTGACGGAAAGAGTGCGCCGGTCTCTCCCTCTGCCTTCGAGCAACCCGGCAAGATCTTCACCGAGCAGGGCCCGCAACCGTTCGAAGCCGTGCATGTCATGACCACGGCGGAGATCGCCGACATGGTCGAGGCATATCGACAGGCCGCCCGGCGCGCGAAAGAGGCAGGCTACGACGGCGTCGAGCTGCACGCAGCCCACTCCTACCTTATCTCATCCTTCCTCAATGACATGACGAACCAGCGCGACGACGCCTACGGCGGTCCGATCGAAAACCGCGCACGCTTTCTGAAGGAGATTCTCGAAGCTGTATTGACGGTCTGGGACGGGACGCGTGTCATGGTCCGCCTGGCCCCGCTTGGCCATGCCTACGGCACGTGGGACACCAATCCGGAGCCCCTGTTCACCCATGTCATCGACATGATGAACGGTCTCGGCATCGGCTGGCTCGACCTCGTCGAAGGCGATACCGGCGTCACGCGCACCCCAGATCCGTATTTCGATGTCCTGAAACTGCGAGACCGTTTCAACGGGCCGACCATTCTCAACAATCTCTACACGCGCGACATGGCGATCGACGCCCGCGAGAAAGACACTGGCGACATCATCGCATTCGGACGGCCCTTCATCGGTAATCCCGATCTTGTCGAACGGCTGAAGAAGAATGCTCCACTGCACGAAGCCGACCCCCGCGCCTATTATGCTGGGGGACCGAAGGGCTATATCGACTTTCCAACACTGGAAGAAGCCTGAGGCGCCAGCCCGCCCGCGCTGCGCCGTCAGTGCACCGCTTCTGGCAAGGCGTGGCGCTCTCCCAGCCACTTGTCCATGACGATGCAGGCCGTGAGGTCTCCCGACACGTTCACCGATGTCCGGCACATGTCCAGAATACGGTCCACACCCAGAAGGATCGCGGCACCGTCCGCCGGAATGCCGAGCCCTTGCAGGATGGTCGCGAGGATGACGATGCCCACCCCGGGCGTCGACGGGCTACCGATCGAAGCACCGACTACGGTGAAGATGAGCACCGCAAGCTCGACCGAGGACAGGTCCACCGCATAGAGTTGCGCAATGAAGAGTGCGGCGACCACCTGATAGAGCGCCGTACCGTCCATGTTCACCGTGGCACCAAGGGGGATGATGAAGCGCGCGACAGGGGGGCTGACATGCAGGCGGTCTTCGGCGATGCGCAGCGAGAGCGGCATCGTGGCCGCCGAGCTTGATGTCGAAAAGGCGAGCAGCTGGGCGTCGGCGATCCTGCTCGCAAAGTGAAACGGGTTGCGCCGGCCCAGGACCGACACGATGACCAGATAAAGCGCAAGCAGGATGACAAGCCCGGTAATGACCGTGGCAATATACGCAGACAGTCCGACGAGCGCGCTCATCCCGACCCGCAGCACGAAATCGAGAATGAGCCCGAACACCGCCAGCGGGGCAAGGCGCATCGCCCAGCCGACAATCTTCAGCGATACATCCTGCACCAGCTGGATCAACCGGAGGGCCGGCTCGGTTTTTTCGCGCGGCAGCGAGATAAGCGCGATCCCGGCAAAGATGGCCGCGACCACGATCTGCAGCAGATTCTTGGTAACCGCAGCCGAGAGGAGATTGGACGGGATAAGCTCTGCGATCTGCTCGGTGGCCGGGACACGGTCGATCGGAGCCACCAGCGTCTGGTCCGGGACGGGCGCAAGATCGAGCGTGCTGCTGTCGATATACTGGCCCGGCTCGATGATGGTCGCCACGGCGATGCCGATCAGAACGGCCAGGGCAGAGGTGGCGACGAAATAGGGGACGATCCGTGTCGCCGCCCGCTTCAGGAATTCCGGATCGCTCGAGGATGTAATGCCAAGGATGATGGACGAGCCGATCAGCGCAACAACGACCATCTGGATCATGTTGAGGAAGATCTGGCCCGGCAGGCGCGCCCATTCGCCGAGACTGTCAATCTGGCCGGGCGCCACAGCGACGGGGCTCCCCGAGCCCGGCGAGAGCAATATGCCCAGTGTGAGGGCGAGCATCATTGCGACAAGGATCTGGGCCCAGAGGCGGGATCGGATCAGGCCGCTTACAGCGTTCAGGCGAAGCATTCTGGCCATTAGGGTCCCTCCAGCCGTCCTCTTGCCTTATCTCTGCCAGAAGCCGGCAAGAGGTCAAAGGGCTGGAGCAGGACGCCAGCCCACGCATGCAGACCCCACGTCACCGATAGGCAGGCCAGCGCTCTGGCGCTAGACTTCCGCCAATAATCAGGGAGAACGCCATGCCGGACACTGCTGCGAATTTCGAAGAGCTGATCTATGAGGTCGCCGATCATGTTGCGACGGTCACACTCAATGCGCCGGACCGGATGAACACCATTTCCGGGCCGATGCTGGATGGATTGTCGCAAGCCCTTCTCAAGGCCGACGCCGATCCGGAGGTCCGCTGCGTGATCCTGACCGGCGCAGGCCGCGCCTTCTGCGCAGGGCTGAACCTCGAAAGCGCCACCAAGGGCGAGGGTATCGGCTCCGGCGCGGTCTCATCAGCCAGCCTGGACCTGCGCAACACCCCGCCCACCATCCTGTTCAACATGGACACGCCCACGATCTGCGCGATCAATGGTGGCGCGGCCGGCTATGGCATGGACACCGCGCTCGGTTGCGACATCCGCATCATGTCCGACAAGGCCAAGATGGCGGCAGCCTTCACCAAGCGCGGCATCCTGCCGGAAAGTGGCGGGACCTGGTTTCTGCCGCGTATGCTGGGCTGGGAGAAGGCATCGCAGCTCATCTTCACCGGCCGCACGCTGAAAGCCGATGAGTGCCTGGAAGAAGGCCTCTGCGCGAAAGTCGTGCCGCACGACACGCTGATGGACGAAGCCCGTGCGCTGGCGAAGGAAATCGCCGCCAATGCCCCGCTCGCCGTTCAGGCATCCAAGCGCCTTATGCGGATGGGACTGTCGGAGCCGTTCACCGAGCACGTCCACCATGTCTTCCTGCAGCTACTGCCGCTGATGCGCTCAGAAGATGCCCGCGAAGGGATGATGGCTTTCCTCGAAAAGCGCGAGGCCAAGTTCCAGGGCCGCTAGTTCCGCTCTGCCGCGAGGGTCCAGAGCTCACCCGTGTCCAGGGCGAGCGCCAGCGCCGCTTCTCCGGCCCCCATCTGTTTGAGCGTATCGAGCAGGACAGCAAGTGACGGTCCGGACAGCGATTCGATCTGACCATCGGTCTGGGTGAGGATGGTCAGCAGCGCTTCGCCCGACGCCCCCGCCCGTTCAGCCGAGCTAATGCCAAGCAGGATACCCGGCTCGACCGGCGGAGCCTCTATCTGCGACTGCGTGAGCGCCGAACGGGCCATGACCGGCATCGGCACATCAAAGCCAGACCAGACGGAGAAAAGCCGCAGCGCCGCCTGACGCTGGTTTTCCTCATAGCCTGTCTCCAGAAGCCTGCTGACAAGCGGCTCCAGGTCTGACGCTTCGCGGCGATCCCCAAACAGAAGGGCGTATCCCTCCAGCAGGGCCGCCTCGAAATGCGTTGCGTCCTCTGCGTCCTCGGGGATGGCATCCAGCCAGGTCATCGTCAGCCCGAGATCGCCACTGGCCAGGGCAGCGGCAGCAAAGACGATAGCGCTGTCTGCTGTATCCTCGCCCGCCGGCAGCGTATCCAACGCCTCTTCGAACAGGCGGGCTGTCACGGAAAAACTCACCGCATCGGAGGCCGACCGGGCAAGCGCATATTTTACGGCAAGGGCCTGCTGGGCGATCAGGGAAGGGCCTTCCTCTTCCTCACTCGCTCCCTCAGTCTCTTCGAGGTCTTCCGGCTCGATCGGTTCGCTCCAGTCATCCGTCATTGCCCTCAGATCGACCGGTCCAGCAGGGCCAGCAGCAATCTCGGAAACGGGTTCAGGCTCGGGCTCGGGTTCCCGGGCCAGCAGGACGAAAGCCGCCTCCACGGGCGTTTCCGGCTCGAAATCTTCTTCCTCGATCAGCGCTTCATAAAGCGCGCGATGCTGCTCGCCTGAAATGAGCCCCGCTTCGGCGGCAATTCCGGCGGCCGCGAGGCGCAGCGCCAGCGGACGGCCCTCATCCTCTGCGATGAGCAGCGCCAGATCCGGACGCGCAAGCGACAGGCTCTCACCATCGGGCTCGAGACCGGCCATTTCGGACATGGCCATTTCCAGGCCCGACCCATACCGGGCCGCCGGGCGGTCTTCCGGGTCGAGATCGGCCAGGACAGACACTGCGGCCTCGGTAAACCAGGGCTCCGCGCCCTCCTGCTGGCCGGCAATCTCGATAGCAAGCTCGGCCGAAGCCTCCTCACCATTTTTCAGGGTACAGAGCGCGCGCAGTTCCGACCAGAACCGGCCATCGCCGGTCACATTGGCCTGTGCGCAGACAACATCGACCTCTCCACGCGCCAGCCGGTTGTCCGACAGGATCACGTCCGGATTGATGCCTTCAATCTCATCGCCCGTCTGGCTGGCAAGCGATGCCGCAGCCCGGCGTTCGCCAAGGGCCAGCAGCAACCGGATGCGTTCAGCCTGCAGCATGTTGGCCAGGTCGCCCTCCGGCGCCTGAGCTGGCGACCGCAACGCAAGACTGAGCAGAGACGTCTCTGCTGGCGATAGCCGGGAGACATCAATGTGTTCGAACAGGGCAATCAGGTATTCCGGGTCGGAATTCGACCAGAGGTCCCGGCCAAGCCCGTCTTCTCCCCGCTCAAGGAAGCTGGCTGTCCACGGACTGATATCCCCCAGGCCTCCACTTTCGATCTGGGCCGTTGCCGGCAGGGAGGCACTGCAAAACAGGAGAGCGGCAGCGGCTGCACGCAGCCTAGAAGACATTATCGATCTCCATACGCACTTCCCCTTCATCAGGCATCGAGCCTTCGACTTCGGTACCCAGCCACCACAGCAGCGCCAGAACGCCCAATACCAGGACACCGAACAGGATAAACCACTTGCGCAAAGTCAAACCTCTCTCTCCGGCGCTGAATTTGCCGGAATCATTGCTCGCCTCGTGCGAGACTGTATAGGACAGTCAGTAGAGAAGCGAAAACCCGATGACCGCAAAGAGCAATTACTCAGGAGACGCTGGCAGAATTGAGGCGGCCCTTTCCGACCGCACCATTGCGCTTGTCGGCCTTATGGGTGCGGGCAAATCGACCGTGGGCAAACGGCTTGCCGACAAGCTGCACCGCAAATTCTACGACAGCGACAATGAGATCGAAAAGGCCGCAGGGCTTGCGATTTCGGACATATTCACCCTGCATGGCGAGACAGAGTTCCGGCGCGGCGAACGGCGCGTTCTCGAACGCCTGCTGAATGAAGAGCCGCACGTGCTGGCGACCGGCGGCGGCGCCTATCTCGATCCCGAGACCCGTGACCTGCTGCGTGAGAAAGCTGTGACAATCTGGCTCAATGCCGATCTTGAGACGCTCTGGCGCCGCGTCTCCCGGCGCAGCCATCGCCCCCTGCTCAAGGCAGACAACCCGAAAAGCGTCCTCAGCCGCCTCCTGAGCGAGCGCGCCCCGATCTATGAACAGGCCGACCTCGTGGTCCGCAGCGAGGAAGGCCCGCACAGGGCGACGGTGGAGGCGATCCTCCGCGCCCTTGAAGACTGGTCAAAGGCCCGTCATGGCTGAAACGATGAGTGAACCGAAACAGGTCCGGGTCGATCTCGGAGACCGAAGCTATGACATCCTGATTGGCGACCGCCTCCTTGAGGAGGCCGGGCGTCACATCTCTGCGCTGGTGCGCCAGCCGCGGGTCTTCGTCCTGAGCGACGAGACCGTCGCCCGCCTGCACGGCGACACGCTGACGGCAAGCCTGAAAGCCTCGGGCCTCGCCGCCATCACGAAAACGGTACCGCCGGGCGAGCAGTCCAAGTCCTGGCAGACGCTGGGCGAGGTGCTCGACTGGCTGCTCTCGCAAGGGGCCGGCCGCGACGATGTGCTGGTGGCCCTTGGCGGTGGCATTGTTGGCGACCTGACCGGCGTGGCCGCCTCCCTGATGAAGCGCGGCATGAAATTCGTGCAGATCCCCACAACCCTGCTTGCACAGGTCGACAGTTCGGTTGGCGGCAAGACGGCGGTGAATGCGCGGCAGGGCAAGAACTTGATCGGTGCCTTCTACCAGCCGCAACTCGTTCTTGCCGACACCTCCGTTCTCTCCACCCTGCCCGAGCGCGAGCGTCTGGCCGGATATGCAGAGATCGTGAAATACGCGCTGATCGATGATCCGGACTTCTTCGACTGGCTGGAGACACACGGAAAATCCGTCGTCGCGCTGGACCCCGGAGCACTCGGCGAAGCGGTCGCCATTTCCTGCGCCGCGAAGGCCCGGATCGTCTCTGAAGACGAGACCGAAGCCGGCGTGCGCGCCCTGCTCAATCTCGGCCACACATTCGGTCACGCGCTTGAAGCGGCCAACGGGTTCAAACCTTCGCTCCTGCATGGTGAAGGGGTCGCCGCCGGCATGGCCCTGGCGCTTCGCTACTCGGTCCGTCAGGGCCTGATGAACGGTCAGGATGCCGACAGAGCCAGCCGCTTGCTTGAAAGTGCGGGTCTGGTGACACATCTCAATCGCCTGCCAGGTGGGCCTTATCCAGCTGAAACGCTGACAGAAGCGATGAAACAGGACAAGAAGGCCCGGGCCGGTCGTGTACCGCTCATCCTGGCGCGCGGGCTGGGCCGTGCCTTTATCCAGCCGGACGCCGATCTCTCGGATGTCCGTGATTTTCTCAATGAGGAGCTTCAGCAGGGCTGAGCCATGATCATCGGAACCGCTGTCGCCATCCTGATACTACTCGGGATGTCAGCATTTTTTTCGGGCTCTGAAACAGCCCTCACCGCCGCTTCCCGCACCCGGATGCACCAGCTTGAGCGTGACGGGAACAAGCGTGCAGCCGCCGTCAATTCCCTGATCACCGACCGGGAACGCCTGATCGGCGCGATCCTTCTTGGCAACAATCTGGTCAACATTCTCGCCTCGGCGCTTGCGACCAACCTGTTTGCCAGCCTCATGCCGGGCGCCTATGGCGTCGCCGCCGCGACCGCCGTGATGACGGTGCTGGTCCTCGTTTTTGCCGAGGTGCTGCCGAAGACCTATGCGATCACACGCGCTGACTCGATGGCGATGTCGGTCGGCAAGCCGATTTCCTGGCTCGTCGCCGGGGTCTCATGGATCACGGTTCTCATCCAGGCCGTCGTGAATGCCACACTCCGCATGGTGGGAGCGGGTGCCCCCGATTCGGCCTTCACCGCCGAAGAGGAAATTCGCGGCACGATCGATTTCCACCACTCCGAAGGGGGCGTGGACGAGGCCGACCGCTACCGCCTTGTCGGCGCGCTCGACCTCAAGGACATGACGGTCGAGGAGGTGATGATCCACCGCAAGAACATCACCATGCTGGATGCCTCCGCCCCACCCGCCGACATCATCCGCCAAGCCCTGAACAGCCCGCATACGCGCATCCCGCTCTACAATGCCGAGGAAGACGAAATTACCGGCATCCTTCACATGAAGGACCTGCTGCGTGCCGTCGTCCAGCAGAAGGGCACGGTCGACGATGTGGAATTCCAGGACCTGCTGCGTGAACCGTGGTTCGTGCCCGAAACAACACCGCTGCAGGACCAGCTCGACCTCTTCCTGAAGGAGCGCAATCACTTTGCCCTCGTGGTGGATGAATATGGCGAGCTGCAGGGCCTGCTGACGCTGGAAGACATCCTGGAAGAAATCGTCGGCGACATTCGCGACGAGCATGACGTGCCCGTGCAGGGTGTCCGCCCGCAGGCCGACGGCTCCGTCATGGTCGAAGGCTGGGTCACGATCCGCGATCTGAACCGCGCCACGGGCTGGGACCTGCCGGACGAGGAAGCGATTACCGTGGCTGGACTGCTAATTCACGAAGCCCAGACCATTCCGGAACCCGGCCAGCGCTTTGCCTTCCACGGCCACCGCTTCGACGTCATCCGCAAGACGCGCAACCAGATCACCGGCCTGCGCATCGCGCCTGTGCCAGAGGAAGCCGAAAGCGAATAGGGCCAATCCTCCCGACCAGTGCCTTGATTGTGTCAGAATTTGCGGCCTAGCTTTGCGAAATGCAGACGAAGGGGACGCATATGAGGACCATTGCATGGAGCGCCGTGGCTGCTGCCGCGCTGATCGGTGTAGCAGCCTGTGCTACAGGAGAGGCATCGGACTCTGACGAGATTGTCGTGACCGGGTCGAGCGGTGGCGATGCTGCACCAGTGCCGGCCTCACCCCCGCCGTCGCCTCCACCTCCTCCGCCACCGCCGCCACCTTCCGAGGCAGCTGCAGAACGGGCCGAAGCGCCGACCGTGGCCCCGCCAGAGGGCCCTGAGCCGAGCACACCAAAACCATTGCCTCAGTCAGGCACGCTAACGGCCGGCGATTATGACGACCTGCTCAATCCCGGCCTCTACAAGGCGTATCTCGACAAGGCGCTGCAGGGGCCGCTTGGCCGCAAGGATCTGCCCTATGTCGATGCACAGGACCGGCTCGAAATCCGCCTGACCGACCGGCTCGGCAAGCCGATGCCATTCGCCGAAATCCTCGTTCAGGATGCTGACGGCGAGACCATGTTTCCGCTAGTGACAGGCGCGAAAGGGCAGGTCTTCCTGTATCCGGAGTTCGATGCGCTGGGCGATGCCATCACGCTGCAGGCATCCGCGCCGAACGGACGCGGCATTTCCCACACCATCGACCTCACGGCAGACGACACGCCGGAAAAGGTGACGCTGAGCTTCGACAGCGATGCGCCGAAGGTTGAGAAGCTCGACCTGCTGCTCACCATCGATGCGACAGGCTCGATGAGCGACGAGATGCGCTACCTGCAGAGCGAACTGCTCGCCATTCTCGACCGCGTGCGCGAAGGTCATGGCGGGCTCGACATCCATGCCGGCCTGATCGTCTATCGCGACACCGGCGACGTTTATGTCGTGCGCGATTTCGATTTCACCGGCGATCTCGACGCATTCATGGAGGACCTTGAGGCCCAGAGCGCGTCCGGCGGCGGGGATTTCCCGGAAGCCATGCAGGACGCGATGAAAACCGGCCTCGACTTCGACTGGCGTGATGATGCGATCAAGGTGAACATGCTCGTCGCCGATGCCCCGCCGCATGACGAGGACATCCAGGCGACCTGGGACAGCGCGCTCTATTCCCGCACGCGCGGCATCCATATCGTGCCGCTGGCCGCGAGCGGCGTCGATGACACCGCCGAATTCCTGATGCGCGCCATGGGCCAGATCACCGGCGGGCGCTATCTCTTCCTCACCGACGATAGCGGCGTCGGCAACGCCCACGCCGAACCCACCGTCGACTGCTACGTCGTCACCCGCCTCGACAGCCTCGTCGAGCGCGTGTTGAACGACCTCATCACAGGCCAGCGCGAAGAACCCGAGGGCGACGAGGTCATCCGCGTTGTGGGGGATTACAAGGCCGGGGTCTGCAAGGTGGAGGGCGTGGAGAACTAAGCCCCTACGCGCGCGGAAAGTTTGAGACATCCGCAAATGCATCGGAAGCCGCCCGCATGTTGAACGAGGTCGAACCCCATGGCGGGCTCTGCACGATATCTATGCGTGAAGCCCCATCCCCCACCCCGACCCTCTTCGCGGGGCGGGGTGGCGCCTTCTCCTAGAAGGTCGTTTCGACATCCTCGTCGATCTCTGGTTCCGCTCGTTCTTCATCCAGCGACCGTTCGGTGCCCGCCGCTATGCTGCGACGCGTCATGACCGCGCCCCAGTGACTCCAGTTCGCGGTGATCCTGATCTTCGAGTAGCTGTCATCGGGATCGGCGCTGAAGTATCTCGCCTCCAGGTCGGCAGGCCGGCCGGCGAGATAGTCGTATTGCAGCTCGGCCTCGGCCAGAGAGCATTCCAGCTTTGCGATGCGCTCGCTCCTCGGAATGCTGTCGCATTCCCGTTCCTTTGCCTTGTAGGCAGACTTGCGCTCTTCAAGGTCTGGCGCCGAAGCGCCGCTCTTGGACCATTTCTGATAGTAGTCATGATAATCGAGCTCGCCATACTTGCCCCGCAGGCGCGCATCGATCGTATCGACGCTCGGCTTGTCGGGATAATTCTCCTTGAACTCGATCAAGGTGGCGAAGACCTTGCTGGCGTCGGTCCCTGTGCCGGAGAGGTCCCGATTGCCGAAATCCACAACCACCTCCGCGCGGGGATAGGCCCGTCCGCTGCGCTGTTCTACCTGCGCCGTCGTCTTGCAGACCATCGACCCGGCATTGCCGTTGGAATTGATCAATGTCCCGTCGGCATTCACCATCAGGGAAAAATCGCATTCATAGCCGCGCTCCCTGAGCGCTGCGATGACAGTGTCTGGCGAATCACCGAGCTTCACACCGGAAATATCGAACCGGTTGAACGTCTCCGGCAACTCCACAATCTGCGCACTGGCTGCGCCTGCCAGCAGAACTGCGCCGCTTACGATAGTCATGGTCTTGTGCATTGAGCCCTCCCTCCAGAATTCAGCTTACCCTCTTTCGCCATAGATGAACCCTCGCTGAATAGGAAGACTTTGGAACGAATTTGAAAGTGTAACGAATATTGCAGCGCCAGCGGCTTCTACTGCGCCACCCAGCCGCCATCCATCTGCATCAGCGCGCCATTGATCTGGTCGCCGGACGGGCTGGTCAGGAAGACCGCCATCGCGCCGACCTGTTCGGCGGTGACGAACTGCTTGGTCGGCTGGGCCGCGAGCAGGACGTCATTCTTGACCTCTTCCTCACTGATGCCGCGCGCCTTGGCCGTATCCGTGATCTGGGCATCGACCAGCGGGGTGTGGACATAGCCCGGGCAGATCGCATTGCAGCGCACGCCATGCTCGGCGCCTTCCAGCGCGACCACCTTGGTGAGGCCCGCAATGCCGTGCTTGGCAGCGACATAGGCGGCCTTGTAGGGCGAGGCGACGAGGGCATGGGCGCTGGCGGTATTCACGATCCGGCCCCAGCCCTTCTCCTTCATCGGCGCCATCACCATGCGTGTGGTGTGGAACGCTGCCGTGAGGTTGAGGCCGATGATCAGGTCCCACTTAGCGACCGGGAAATCCTCGATCGGGGCGACATGCTGAACCCCGGCATTGTTGACGAGAATGTCGACCCCGCCAAAATCGCGCGTTGCATAGCCGATCAGGCCTTCGATCGCTTCGGGATCTGTCAGGTCGGCGCCGGAAAAGCCTACCTTCACGCCGAAGCGCGTCTCGAAATCGGCGACCAGCGCTTCGTCCTCGCCGGGCTTCACCAGGCCATTCAGGACGATATCTGCCCCTTCTGCTGCAAACGCTTCAGCGATCGCCTTGCCGATGCCGCTGGTAGACCCTGTAACAAGCGCTGTTTTCCCGCGATGCAGCATGTTTGCTCCAATGTTCTTGAGTGAGGCTTCGGGCTTGTTTAGGACAAAGCTTGAAAAGACAACAGTCCGAGGCGCGCATGGGTTCAGTTTTGCAGTCGTTCCAGGCTGGTTTTCCGACATTCCTGATATGGACCGGAACAGCTGGCGCCATGCTTTTGCTGGCATCGACGATCTACGTGTTGCTCACACCGTGGAAGGAACTCGCCCTGGTAAAGGGCGGAAATGCCACAGCGGGCCTGGCCCTGGCGGGCGCCATTCTCGGTCTGGCGATCCCGCTCGCCTCGTGCCTCGCCTCCAGCGTGTCTCTGCTTGATCTCATGCTGTGGGGAATGGTCGCGCTCATCCTGCAACTGCTCGCCTACCGGCTGACCGACCTCTTGCTGCGCGACCTTCCCAGGCGCATACAGGAAGATGAAGCCGGTGCCGCCATTGTCTTGATTTCGACAAAACTGGCGAGTGCAATGCTTCTCGCCGCCGGGCTCTGGGATCCGGCACTTCAACGCTTCTAGGAGGAGGACGGCTTTTGCGTTTCATCCCCGACTGGCTGGTCTACACGCTTGCTCTGCTCGCCATTGTTGGCGGCGTGTTTGTCAGCACGCCGGATGAAGATGCACCGCCCGCCACGCCAGACTCCATCGAACGCGAAGGCGCCACCCTGCCGCCGCCCTCTTCTTTTGACGAAACCGTACTGGTGCGCGTCGAAAGCCCGAAAGACGGGATCGGCACCGCCTTTTCCATCAATGCCGATGGCCAGTATCTGACCGCACGCCATGTCGTCGAAGGCTGCGATGATGTCTCCCTGCTGGTCGCGCCCGGCCAGTATCTGCCGGTGGAAGACATCGACATGTCGGAGACCAGCGACCTCGCCCTGCTCACGGCCAGGCCGAGCCTTGCGCCGGTCGCGCTCGATACGTCACCCGACCTGCGCGTCGGGTCGTATGGGTTTCATGTGGGATATCCGCAGGGGCGTCCGGGCGAAGCGGCCAGCCGTCTCATTTCACGCTCGCGTCTGATCACGAGCGGCCTGCGCAGCGGTGAGGAGTCTGTTCTCGCCTGGGCTGAAACCGGCCGGACAAGTGATCTGGAAGGCCCGCTTGGCGGTCTGAGCGGCGGACCCGTCTATGACGCCAATGGCAAGGTTCGCGGCGTGATCATTGCCGAAAGCCCGCGCCGGGGCCGCATCTACAGCGCCTCACCGGAAGCGATCGGCGCATTCCTCGAAAAGATGAATGTCGAGCCGCTGGGCGACCGTCCGCTTCCCATCGATGCGCAGTCCTATGGCGGCGCGGCAGACCGGGCCCGCCAGAACCTTCAGGTCGTGAAGGTTGCCTGTCATGTCGGCACCAACTCATGAACGCCTTCGCTGACCGGCTTGTGGCCGCGACGGAAGAGTTCGGCCCCCTCTGCGTCGGGATCGACCCGCATGCGGGCCGCATTCCTCAACTTTTCGGCGGTGACACGCCCGAAGGCATCGAGAATTGGGGCCTGGCCATGGTCGAGGCCGTAAAAGGCCGCGCCGGCGTCGTCAAACCGCAGGTCGCCTTTTTCGAACGCCATGGCTGGCAGGGGATGAAAGCGCTTGCCACCGTTCTCAAAGCAGCACGCGATTCCGGGCTCGTCGTTCTCGCGGATGCCAAGCGTGGGGACATCGGATCGACCGCCGAGGGCTATGCCTCGGCCTTTCTCACAGCCGATGCGCCCTTTGCCTGTGATGCGCTGACCATCAATCCCTATATGGGGATCGACACGATCGAGCCGCACGTCGCCGCCGCTGAGGCGAGCGGAAAGGGCGTGATCGTGCTTGCCCGGACCTCCAATCCCGGCTCGGCGGATTTCCAGTCGAAATCGCTTGAGGGCGCGCCACTTTTCGAACGCGTGGTCGAGGCGCTGGCCCCGATGATCGACCGCCTGAAAGGCGAAAGCGGCTGGTCCGGCCTGATGCTGGTGACGGGCGCCACGGGCCCCGACGAAGCGAGACGCCTTCGCATGCTTGCGCCGGACGCGCTTTTCCTCGTTCCCGGCTACGGCGCGCAAGGCGCTGGCGCCGGAGAAGCCCTGGCCGGCTTTCGCAAATCTGGCAACAGGCTCGTCGGCGGCGTCGTCAGCGCATCGCGGTCGGTCAACTTCCCGCCCGGCGCGTCGGATGCCACGACAATTGAAGCCTGGCAGACCGAGATCGCCGCCGCGATCAATGGCGCGCAAGCTGACCTGCTCTCTGCTGCCGGCGGCTGAGCCGCACCTTACCTTGGGTCCATCTCGACAAGTGCGCCCAATTCCGTAGCATAACCCGGAAATGGTCAGACCCGCATGCAGAACGGGCCGGCCACAGAGGGAAACACCGGGAGTGACCATGACATCCATGCGACTGCTTGCGACAGCAACCCTGTCAGCGCTCTGGCTGGCGGCGTGCGGCAATTCAACCGAAGACACAGCGAACACAGACACAGTGTCCGACGAGGCCCAGACTGAGGCACCGGCCGATGCGCAGGCGCCTGCCGCTGACGTTGACGGCGAGCGCCTCCTCAACGCAGCGGCAACACCTGAAGAGTGGCTGAGCTATAATGGCGGCTATGACGAACAGCGCCATTCCGGCCTGACCGGCATCAGAAAGGAGAATATCTCCGACCTTGCCCCCGCCTGGACCTATGACCTGAAGACCGGACGCGGCATCGAGTCGACGCCGGTCGTCGTTGATGGCGTCATGTACCTCACCTCCTCCTGGTCGGTCGTCTATGCGCTCGACCCTGTGACGGGTGAAGAGCTCTGGGTCCATGACCCTGAAGTCGACAAGGCGGTTGGCGTAAAGGCCTGCTGCGATGTCGTGAACCGCGGCGTCGCCGTCTATGACGGCAAGCTCTATCTCGGTGTGATCGACGGCCGACTGCAGGCGCTCGACGCGGAGACCGGCGATGTGATCTGGAGCAAGGTCACGGTCGACCAGTCCAAACCCTACACAATCACCGGTGCCCCGCGCATCGTGAAGGGCAATGTCCTGATCGGTAATGGCGGCGCCGAACTGGGCGTGCGCGGCTACCTCTCCGCCTATGACGCCGAAACGGGTGACCTTTCCTGGCGCTTCTACACCGTGCCGAACCCGAACAAGGAACCGGATGGCGCGGCCTCCGATGCGATCTTTGCCGAACTCGCCAACGACACCTGGGGGGACGACGGCGCCTGGGTCACCGATGGCGGTGGCGGCACTGTCTGGGACTCGATCGTCTATGACACCGAGAATGACCAGGTCATCTTCGGGGTCGGCAACGGCTCTCCGTGGAATGCCGACCTGCGCGACCCGGACGGCGATGGCGACAACCTGTTTGTCTCTTCCATCGTCGCGGTCGATGCCGATACCGGCGAATATAACTGGCACTATCAGACCACGCCGCGCGACAATTGGGACTATACGGCGACCCAGCACATTATGCTGGCCGACCTGCCGGTTGGCGAGGATGGCGAGAGGCGCCGTGTTGCCATGCAGGCCCCGAAAAACGGTTTCTTCTATGTCATCGATGCAGAGACAGGCGAACTGATTTCGGGCGAACCCTTCGCCACAATCAACTGGGCAGAGGGTCTTGATGAAGACGGCCGCCCGATCGAGAATCCGGAAGCCCGCAACAATGATCCGGCGACCTATAATGGTTTCGTCCAGGTGCCTGCGCCTTATGGCGCGCACAATTGGCACCCGATGGCGATGAACCCGGAACTCGGACTGGTCTATATCCCAGTCCAGGAGCTGGGCCAGGCCTACGTCACCGACCCGCGCTTCAAGTCGAAGCCGGCCAAGTGGAACACCGGCATGGACTTCTCCGCCGGCATGCCGCTCCGCTATCCGGAAGGCACAGTTCAGGCCCTGCGCGCAGCCACCAAGGGCCAGCTGGTTGCCTGGGACCCGGTCAAGCAGGAAGCCCGCTGGTCCGTCGATCACCCGGCGGCCTGGAATGGCGGCATCCTGTCGACCGAAAGCGGCGTAGTCTTCCAGGGCCGTCTCGACGGCACCTTCATTGCTTATGATGCGGCCACCGGCGAGAAGCTATGGAGCGATCAGCTGAACTCCGGCGCGCTCTCCGGACCGATGACCTATGAGATCGACGGTGAGCAATATGTCACCATCACCACAGGCTGGGGCCACGCTTTCGGCCTCGCGGCCGGCTTCCTCTTCAACGACGCCGTTCCGCCGGCCGTGGGCAAGGTGATCACCTTCAAGCTGGGCGGCGAAGGCACGATCCCACCGCTCGACACCGACCTGCTCGTCACGCCGGAACCGAAAACCGAAGTGTTCGGTGACGAAGAGATGCTGCAGGCGGGCCTCGTCCATTACTCGCGTAACTGCTCGGTCTGCCACGGCATGCTGGGCATTTCCTCAGGCGTTCTGCCGGACCTTCGCTGGTCGTCATACACCGCCAGCGAAGAAGCCTGGAAAGGCGTCGTGCTGGACGGAAACCTCGCCGACAACGGCATGGTCTCCTTCTCTGATGTGGTAACCCCGGAAGATGCCGAGGCCATCCGTGCCTACGTCGTCACCCAGGCGCACATGAAGGAAGCCCAGGCCGAAATGGGCGGTGCCGACACAGGCGGCGGTTCGCAATAGGGAATTGACTTGAAACTGGCGCTTCATTTCCGGCGCCAGCGCTTTTACACTCCCCGGCAGACCCTATCGGGGAGTTTTTTATGCATATCCTGATAGCCCTGCTCGGGCTACTGACTTTCATTGCCGTGTGGTACTGGCGGATCAAGATGATCTCGGGGGCCGCACGCGGCGGTTACCGCGCGGCAAAGACGGTCGCGAACATGCCGCGAAAGCATGGCTTCCAGAACCGCGCCCGCAAGACTGGTCTGAAGGCCGTGTCAGATCCGCGCGAGGCGGCCACGATCATGATGCTCGAAATCGCCCGCACGCGCGGTACCGTCACTGATACGCAGGAAGCCGCCATACGGGCAGAGCTGATCGACCATTTCGGTTTCACAGACAAGGAAGCGCAGGACTGGCTCGTCGAAGCGGGCTGGCGCTTGCGCGAAGCCCCTGCCCCGCATGCCGTGATGTCGCGTATGGGCGATATCGTGGTACGCACGCCCGGCATGGGGATGAAGGAATTCGATGATCTCTGCGCCATGCTGGAAAACATTGCCGTCTCGGACGGCAAGGTCAGCGCGGAAGAGCGGGACCTGATCCAGATCTGGCGCCACAAGGCCGGGCTGAACTGACGGCTTGGCAGGCCCTGCGGGCGCCCATACAAGCGTTGGGATGGAACCCGCCTACGCCAAACGCCTTCGCAAGGACAATTGGGGAAACTTCTCCCTGCTGCGCCATCGCAAGTTCGATGGCGTGCTGGTCACGTCGAAGAATTCCGGCACTCACTGGGTGAAATACATGTTCGCCGTCGCACTGGCGGACACGTTCGGCGTGGAGCGGCCGAAGTATTTTTCCGAGAACGCCGTGCGGCCCTATATCGGCTGGCCGAAGGACAAGCCGACGTTTCCGGAGCTGCCGCGGCTGGCCTTCAGCCACACCATTCCGCACCGGCTTGCAGACTGGGGGTGGGCGCGCCTGCTTGCGGGCCTTCCGCCTTATGTCCTCTTCGTCCGCCACCCGATGAGCATTCTCGCCAGCCACCATGCCAAGTGGAACCACGAACTCGATGTCGACTGGCTGGACTATCTGCGCGGCGACCCGTCCGGCGCGATCTATCGCTGCGACCTCTACTGGCTGGCGCGCTTCTGGAACCGCTGGGGCGAGGTGATGGAGTCGGCCGGCGACAGGATCTACCGCGTCCATTATGAGGACACACGCGCCAATCCACGCGCCATTATTGGCGGCATGGCCGCGCACTGGAAAATCGCGCTGAAACCGGAAGCCATCGATGCCGCGCTGAAGGCCGGCACCAAGGAAGCCATGGCAAAGAAGGTCGACCCGGAGGCTGAGGCAAACGTCCTGCAGTTCCGCAAGACACCGCTGGAAGAGCAGTTCTCAGGCGAGGCGCTGGAGATTTACCGGGCGCGGGTAAAGGAGCTGTTCCGCTTCGACCTCGGTTATGACCTCATGAACCTTCCGAAGGGATAAAGCCCGAGCTGCGCCCGTCCGGGCCATAATGGATCCACCACGGTTCGGCCTTTGCCTCTTCGGCCAGTTTCACCATCAGCGGATGCGCCATAACGGCATCCATATAGGCCTGCGCCTTGTCACTGCGCGGCAGGTCATAGGTGATGAAGCGGGTCACCACCGGCGCATAGACGGCATCAGCCGCCGACCAGTCTCCGAAAAGGAAGGGCCCGCCAGCGCCGAAGTCTTCGCGGGTCTCGCTCCAGATCCTGTCGACGCGGGAAATGTCGGCCGTCAGCGCCTCGGTCAACTCCAGCGTGGCATGCCGCGAGCGGATGTCCATCGGGCAGGCCTTGCGCAGCGCGGGGAAGCCGGAATGCATTTCCGCCGAGATGCTACGAGCCCGGGCGCGCGCCCGGGCGTCTTCAGGCCACACCTTGCCGGGAAAACGCTCGGCCAGCCATTCGATGATCGCCAGCGAATCCCACACCGACTCATCGTCCCAGAGGAGAAGCGGCACCTTGCGGCTCGGACTGAGCGCAGCCAGCCGGTCCACCGTGTCGGGAAAGTCGAGCGGGACGATCTCCTCGCGCGCGTCCAGGCCGACATGCCGCGCCACCAGCAGCGCCCGGATGGACCAGCTGGAATAGTTCAGATTGCCGCTGACGAAGAGCCTCATTGCTCCCGTTTCCCATCCCCCAGCAGCCATTTGAACGGCACGATCTCGACGCTCGCAAACAGGCCCGCCTCGGCATAGGGATCATTGGCGGCCCAGGCTTCGGCCTCATGCAGGCTGTCGAACTCGACGACGAAGGTCGATCCGGCAAAGGTCTCGCCATCATCGGAAAAGACAGGGCCTGCCATCCAGATGCGGTCGGCATGCGCCTTGGCCCAGTCAAGGTGTGCCGGGCGGTTCTCCATACGCAGATCGAGAGCGTTGGGCTTGTCGCGGGCGTTTACGAGAAACAGCGGCATGTCATAGTCCTTCCTGGGTAAACGGTCGTGAGAGAAGCGCGGTCATCGCTTCCTCGAGGCTGGCACGTCCGGCGAGAATCTCGTTAACGGCCTGGCAGATCGGCATCTGCACGTCCTGACGTTCGGCCAGCTCGATGAGCGCAGGCGCCGTCGCAACGCCTTCGGTTACGCTATTGCGCTCGGCGAGGATGTCCTCGGGCTTGCGGCCTTCACCGAGGGCCTTGCCAAAGCTCATATTCCGCGACTGGGTCGAGGAGCAGGTCAGCACAAGATCGCCCAGGCCGCACAGCCCGGCCAGCGTCTGCGCATCGGCCCCCATCGAGACCGCCAGCCGCGTCATCTCCGCAAAGCCCCGCGAGATAAGCGCGGCATGGGCCGAGCGGCCAAGCTCGAGGCCTTCGACAATCCCGCAGGCAATTGCGAGCACATTCTTCACTGCCCCGCCGACTTCTGCACCGACGAGGTCATCCGACCAGTAGGGACGGAAGGTCGGCCGGCCGATCGCCTTCACCAGCGCTTCGCCCAGCGGCTTGTCCTCGCAGGCGAGCGTCACAGCCGTCGGCAGGCCACGCGCCACGTCGGCGGCGAAACTCGGGCCGGACAGCACCGCCGGCACAGCCTGCGGAATGGATTGCTGCAGCACATCGGTCATCAGGCTCAGCGTCGATTTCTCGATCCCCTTCGAGCACAGCATGACGGGCACGCCGGCATCGATGTGGGGGGCGAGCGTCTCGAAAACGCCGCGCGCATGCTGGGCCGGGACGACCGAGAGAATGGCATCCACGCCGGCCATGTCCGCCAGGTCGGTCGAGGCGGCCATCGCCGGTAGCTCGATTCCTGAAAGGAAGGTCGGATTGCCGCGCCCTGCGGCAAGATCGGCAGCCACCTCCGGCTCACGTGCCCAGATACGGACATCGCGCCCAGCCTGATGAGCGGTATAAGCCAGTGCTGTGCCCCAGGCGCCGCCGCCCAGAATCCCTATGGTCTGCATGCTGCCCCGCTGTCTTTCGCAGCAAGTGCGCTGAAGAATTCGTTGATCATTCAGACAATTCCCTTACTCTGTGTCCCATGAATGACAAAACCGACACCAGACAGCAAATCCTCGAAGCCGCAATGAACCGTATCGTGCATTATGGCTATGGTAAAACCACGATGTCTGAAATCGCCGGTGATTGCGGCATGTCGGCCGGTAACATCTACCGTTTCTTCGCCTCGAAGATCGACATCGCCGAAGCAATGGCGCGGAAATTCAATCTGGAACTTTACCAGACCTATGCCGAGATCGCCCGCGAGGACAGGCCGGCTCCGGAGCGCCTGCGCAGGGTTTTCGAGTACGGGCTGACCCACAGCTATGATGCGATCGAGAAGGATGCCAAGATCCTTGAAGTTGCAGAGGTGCTGCAAGAGGAGCGTCCGCTCTTCTTCAATGAAGGCCTGGCGCAGGAGCGCATCTATCTCAACCAGATCCTTGAGGATGGCGTTGCAGCTGGCACGTTCGCACCGATCACTGACACGACCTTCATCTCCGAAATGATCCAGTCGGCGCTGATGAAATTCCGGTTTCCGCAGCTCTATTCGCTGCTGACCCTGGCCAAGCTGAAACGCGAACTCAACGGCGTTCTCGACATCATCATCGCCGGGCTGAAACATGGGGTCGACATAACGGCCGAGAATAAACGCTAAATAATTTTAAAATCATTCATTGATTAATATTCAGGGCTGCGCTATATGATGGTGCAGAGCGGATCATCGTGTCCGTTCTGAAAAGCTTGAAGGATAAAAATAATGAGCGTTTCCTCCCGTGCCGAAGCCACCCAGGGCTTCATCGCCGCCCTCCTCAGCCTGCCGCTTGCGGCCGGTCTTGCCGGTCTCGCCATGCTGATGGCCGGGTCGGTCGTTTGATGCGGCCATCCCCCTCGAGGGCCACCCCAAAAGAAAAGCCCCGCACAGCATGACGCTGGCGGGGCTTTTTGCATTCAGGCCATTCACGCCCGGCCGGATCAGGAGTCAGCGGGCACCGGCGTCGCATCGACCCGGTCGCTTTTCGCCCGGCGGCAGCAGCGAACATCCATCTCCAGCACCTGGCTGTTGAAGCGGCACTGGTCATTGTCGAGTTCCCGCAGGAAGGACAGCCCGCCGGCCCGCGTCGTGTAACGGGTCTGCGTGCAGCCCATCACCGTATAGCCTGTCGGGCAGGTGCCGGTGTCGGACTGGTTGATTGTATTCGTCATGCAGTCGAGATCGCTCATGCTGAGCGCTTCATCGGCGCGGGCCAGTGCTTCGTCTGCGCTCTGCTGGGCCGAGGCGGCGGCCTGGTTTGCCTCATTCGCCGAACTGCGGGCGGCTTCCGCGATCGCACGCGCTTCCTCGAGACTGAGCTTGGTGTCGGCCAGCGCTGTCGTATTGCCCTCGACCTCGACATTCATCCGGCAGATCGCTTCGCTCGAATGATCTGAAGTGGCACAATATTCGGCAATGGTCTGGTCTTCCGGAATGGACTCGCAGCTTGCCAGAGTGATCCCGGCTACAAGTATTGCAAGAAATTTAGGAATTTTCATTTGCCATCTCCCAATCTTAATCTGGCTTTATTCATGCAGTCATAAAGCACTGTTTCAAGGGCAAACCACGCTTGGCAGGCCTCCATGAAGTGTGGCAGTCACCGGAGCGTGACCCGAATGGCACAGTTTCAGGGAGACGCTCATGTCGCGTAAGTATTTCGGCACGGATGGCATTCGCGGCAGGGCGAACACCCCACCCATGACCCCCGAAATCGCGATGCGGCTCGGCATGGCTGCCGGCAAGTACTTTCACCGTGGCGGCGCACGGCGCCATTCAGTCGTGATCGGCAAGGATACACGGCTGTCGGGCTATATGCTCGAACCGGCTCTTGTGGCCGGCTTCACCGCCGTTGGTATGGACGTCACCCTGTTCGGCCCCTTGCCGACGCCCGGCGTCGCCATGATGACCACCTCATTGCGGGCCGATCTCGGCGTGATGATCTCGGCGAGCCATAATGCCTTCGAGGACAATGGCATCAAGCTGTTCGGTCCGGATGGCTACAAGCTGTCGGACAAGATCGAACTGGAAATCGAGAGCCGGATGGACCGCGCCCTCGACGACAAGCTCGCCACGCCCGCCGAACTTGGCCGGGCGCGCCGCATCGATGATGCCCAGGCACGCTATGTCGAGATCGTGAAAGCCACGTTCCCGCGTGGCATGCGCCTGTCGGGCCTGCGGGTCTGCGTCGATTGCGCGAACGGTGCCGCCTACAAGGTGGCGCCCGCCGCCCTCTACGAACTGGGCGCCGAAGTGTTCCCCATTGGCGTCTCGCCGGATGGCTTCAACATCAACCGCGAGGTCGGCAGCACGGATACACTCGCCCTGCGCGATGCAGTCCTGAAATATCGCGCCGATATCGGCATTGCGCTGGACGGCGATGCCGACCGCTGCATCCTGATTGACGAGAAGGGTGAGGAGATCGATGGCGACCAGCTGATCGCCCTCATCGCAACGCACTGGAAAGAGCGTGACCTGCTCTCGCGCGATGGGGTCGTGACCACCGTCATGTCCAATCTCGGCCTTGAGAAATACCTGGGAAAGCTCGGCCTGGAGCTTGAGCGCACCAAGGTCGGGGACCGTTATGTTGTCAAGAAAATGCGCGAGGGCGGCTTCAATCTCGGTGGCGAACAGTCCGGCCACATCGTGCTGTCTGACTATACGACAACCGGTGACGGCCTGATCGCCGCGCTGCAGGTGCTGGCCTTCATGGTCGGCAATGACAAGCCGCTCTCCACGGTCTCGCGGGTTTTTGATCCGGTGCCGCAAAAGCTGGTCAATGTGCGCTATACCGGGGCCGATCCACTCGACAATGAAGAGGTTCAGGAGACGATCTCTGCCGTCGAAAAACGCCTCGGCAAGGCCGGCCGCCTCGTCATCCGCAAGTCCGGCACCGAGCCGCTCGTCCGCGTCATGGCCGAGGCCGAGAAGGCTGACGAGATGGAGAAGGCCGTCAACGAGGTGGCCGACGCGGTCCGCGCAAAGAGCTGACGCAACTCGCCTAGCACGCGAATTGCATGGGATTTCCCAGACTGAACCAGTTTGGGAGCACCCGTTCCATGTCGACATCCAACCAGATCGTTGCGCTCACGGCCGGTGGGCCGCACAGCTGGATCATGATCAATGCGCTTCGCGAGCGCTTTGGCGACTTCCCCGTCATCCTGGAAGAAGGTGAACCCGCCTCAAGGCTGTGGCGCCGCCGGATGAAAATGCTCGGCCCGCTCAAGGTCGCCAGCATGCAGGCGGCGCGCCTGCCGATGAAGCTCACCAAACGCGGCACCGAGCGTGTCATCCGTGAAATGATCGAGAGCGAAGGCCTGAAGCCGGACGCCCTTGCGGACGCCAACATCATCAATGTCCCGTCCGTCAATTCCGATGCCTGCCGCGCCGCCCTCGAGAAACTCCAGCCCAAGGCCATCTTCGTCGTCTCTACCCGGATGATCGGCAAGAACACCCTTGCCAGCGTGGACGCGCCTTTCATCAATTACCATTCCGGTATCAACCCGGCCTATCGCGGCATGTTCGGCGGTTATTTCGCACTGGCCAATGGCGAACCGGAGCATTTCGGCGCAACCGTCCATCTCGTGGATGAGGGCGTCGATACGGGCGGCATCCTCTACCAGTCCCGTCTTGAGCCGAAACCCGGTGACAACTTCCACACCTATCTCTGGCGCCTTGCCGCCGGCAGCCGCGGCATTGTCATCGAGGCCATGGAAGACGCGCTTGCCGGAACGCTCAGCCCGGTCCACGTCAACCTGCCCTCGAATCAGTGGTTCGCCCCGACACTCGGCGGCTATGTCTGGGCCGGCCTCAGCCGGGGTGTGTGGTAGACGCGTTTACGGGGATCGTGTCGCTGAGACCGGCGAGCTCAGCGCCAAGCTGTGCGCCGAGGCGCAGCGCCCTGATCCAGAGCGTCAGCCTTTCAGAGATAATCTCCCGCCACGGCGCATCCGGCACAGCGTGGCGGACAAGGAAGGGCACGTCTTCGGGCGCCGTCTCGCAGTCACCGGCCCCATAACGCCCATCCCAGACACCGTCCTGCCAGATCGCTCGGGTTTCTCCGGGGTCCCGCCCCACAAGCAGCCTGTCACCCCTGCGCTGGAGCCAGCTTCCGCCCAGCGTCAGACGGCTGTCCGGCCCGCCCGCGCGGATATCGTCCAGCACCTCCTGAAGCGGCGCTGGCGGCACCGTCCGGTCTGTACCCGCGCCGAGCTGAAGCAGGAGCGACAGGAAGCGCACACAAAGCCGCGGCGTCTCAGGCAAGGCCCTGACATCCACCTCGACAAGACCTGACGGATCGACCCCAACCCTCGCCTCGGCCATTTCCGCCAGCGCGGCATCCTCAGTCGCGCGGAGCCGCATTGCCTCATGCGTGATCCGGCTCAGCCGCGCCGCGTCTATCTGCCCGATCAGCTTGCGAATGCGGACACGTTCATAAGCGTCGGACTCATTGCTCGGATCCTCGACCCAGTTCTCGCCCTCCTCGCTGAGCTGCGCCCTCAGACGCACGCGCGAGGTCGCGATCAGCGGCCGGCCGAGAAGCAAGCCACGCCCCTCTGGCCAGACGGGTGAGACAGAAACCGGCTGCGGGCCAACAGCAGCCATGAGCGCCGTGGGTCGAGACAGCCGCATCAGCAGCGTCTCTTCGACATCGCTGCGCGTATGACCGAGCAGCAGGCATTCAGCGCCAGCCTCGCGCGCCGCCTTCGCCAAAAGGCCATGACGGGCCCGGCGGGCAGCATCCTGGCTGCGCTTGTCCGGGTCCCAGCGAAGCACCTGCGATGAATGGCCGAGCGCGATCGCCTTCCCGGCCACCCAATCGGCTTCCCCGCGCGCTTCCGCCCGCAGGCCATGATCGACCGTCAGGACCAACAACTCGCGTCCGGCCTGGCGCGACCAACGGCTAGCGAAATGCATAAGGGAGAGGGAATCGCTGCCCCCGGAAACGGCAATGGCGACAGGGCCATCTGTCCCTGCCGCCATCCGGTCAATCAAGCCCGCAATATGGGTGTCTAGCCGTCGCAATCTGCCTTGGCGCGCTCAAGGTCGGCCATCTTTTTCGTATAGGACGACATGTCCGGATACTGCTTCGGCAGGATGTTCAGGGCATTACAGGCTTTATCGGTGTCGCCGATGCGGCGCATGCTGCGTGCCATCTTCCACAGCGCATCCGGCGCGCGGCGGTTATCTGGATACTGCCGGATCATCTGGGTGTAAGCCTTGCCAGCCTCGGCATAGGCTTCCTGCTGGTAGAGCGTTTCGGCCAGCCAGTATTGCGCCTCGGCCGCCTGTGGGTCGTCACCGAACTCCTGCAGGAAGGCGCGGAAGGCCTGCTCGGCCTCCTCATATTCGAACTTCAGAAGCTTCGAATTCGCTTCCGCGAAGAGCGGACCAGCTTCACCGGGAAGGTCGCTGGCGCGAAGCGTGCCCAGCGAGCCGGGCTGGTTCGGATTTACATTACCGTCTCCAGCGCCGGGCGTGGACTGGGTCACGACCCGTGGTTCAGATGCACCGCCCGCATCGGCGGTTTGCGTTTCGCTTTCCCGGCCAGTTGTTTCACCCTCAAGCTCACCTTCGCCAGAAGACATCATGGCCAGCGCCGATTCCAGCTTGTCTTCGAGTTGCTGCACGCGGGTGGTCAGGCGCTCATTCTCTGTATCGAGGGCCTCGATGGCAGACCCGATCCGGGAATCGTCTTCCTGCATCCGGTTCATCTCGTCGCGCGACTGCGAGAGCAGGAATTCCAGCGTCTCGACCTTGCCGTTCAGTTCCGCGACTTCGCTCTGAAGCCGGTCGACTTCAAGGTTCAGCTGCGCACTCTGGCGGCGGGTATCGGCCAGTTGCTGGGCGAGGTCACCACTGGTCACCCCTTGTTGGATAGGCGCTTTCTGCGCGTCTGCGACAGGGGAGACACAAACACAGAATGCCGCCAGACACGCGATCGTCGCCAAACGCACCATATCAGGAAGCCTCCAAGGTCTTAGAATTCGGATTTCAGGTCATACGAAAAAGCCGGGGCCAAAATGTGGCACCCGGCTTGATCATTACAGTAGACAGAATGTCCTAGCTCGACGCGCCGGACAGGATCTGGGTGAAACCGTTACGGTTCAGGGCCCAGGCTGCCTGATTGGACTCGGTCGCGATCGGGCGTTCCTTGCCGTAGGAGACGGTCTCGATGCGGGCCGGGTCAACGCCTAGGCTGACGAGGTATTGCTTGACCGTGTTGGCACGGCGCTCACCAAGGGCGAGGTTGTACTCACGGGTGCCACGCTCATCGCAGTTGCCTGCAACAAGAATGCGCACGCCCGGATAGGATTCCAGCCAGGCCGCCTGACGCTGGAGGATTTCCTGATCGTCCGGGTCGAGCCCCGACTGGTCGAGGTCGAAATAGACGCGGTCACCGACATTGACGGTGAAGTCTTCGATCGAACCGGCGGCGGGGCCAGCATCGACGACGCGCTTGGGCTCTTCGATGTCGGATTCGCGGACCGGCTCGGTCTGCGTGGTGGTTTGAACCGGCGTCGCCGCTTCAGTTGGTTCCGGTTCCGGCGTGGAAGAACACGCAGCGGCGCCCAGGAAGAGCGCTATTGCGGATGAGGTAAGAGCAATACGACGCATTGAATACTCCTTGCTATGGTCGTTCAGCGAGCGCAGTTAGCTGCTGAATTTGTCAACTTCGTGGCTGTGGGGCCGCTTGGTGCCTTTACAGATAGACGTGACATTTTCACCACTATGGGGGCGAGGCCGCAAGGTTTAATTCAAAAGCGGCGACCAGGCCGGGTCAGATGCATCCGTAGGGGTCGGAATGCGGCGAAGATTCTTGCCCGTCAGGTCGACTGACCAGAGCTTGGGCCCGGCGCCAGGCGCCTGCTCCCGGAAGAAGGTAATGACCCGGCCGTTCGGCGACCATTCCGGACCTTCATCGAGATAGGATTCCGTCAGGATCCGCTCGCCTTTCCCGTCAATGCCGATGACACCGATATGGAACCGGCCACGCGACTGCTTGGTGAAGGCGATCAGGTCACCGCGCGGCGACCAGACCGGCGTGGAATAGCTGCCCGAACCGAAGGTGATGCGGCAAGCCGTGTCGCGCCCGCCCGACGGACAGGTCAGCGGCGAGCCATCGGTGTTCATGATGTAGAGCTGCGGGCTGCCGCCGCGGTCGGAGTTGAACACGATCTGCTCACCATCGGGCGACATGGACGGCGACGTGTCGATGGCCGGGTGATCGGTCAGGCGGCGCGTACGCTGGGTCACGAGGTTCCGGATATAGACGTCCGAATTACCGGCAATGGCCTGGGTCAGGAGCACTGAATCGCCATCCCGCGAGAAACGCGGCGCAAAGGTCATGTTCTCGAAATCGCCGAGAACTTCCTGACGGCCATTCTGGATATCGAAGAGATAGACCCGCGGGCGGTTATTCTCGAACGACATGTAGGTGATCTGCTGATTCGACGGCGAAAAGCGCGGCGTCAGCACCTGGAAGGTGCCGGAGGTGAGGTATTTCACGTTGGCGCCATCGGAATCCATGATGGCAAGGCGCTTCACGCGGGCATCCTTCGGGCCGGTTTCGGCGATGTAGACGATACGCGTGTCGAAATACGGGTCTTCGCCGGTCAGGCGCGAATAGATCGTATCGGCGATCTTGTGCGCGATGCGACGCCAGTCTTCAGGCTTTGCGGTAAACCGGCGGCCGGCCTGGCCCTCAAGACGCATGACTTCCTCGCCATAGACGTCCCAGAGACGCACCGACGCGCGGATGAACTGGACGCCCTCAACCTCGACCATATCGACCTGGCCCACGACCAGGGCATCGGTCTGGATGATCTTCCAGTCGGCAAAGCGCGGCTGGTTATTGAGGGAGAGATCGCGCTGGATGTGCGCGCTTTCCGGCGTGATCGTGAACAGGCCCGTGGAGACAAGGTCATTGCGGACCACTTCCGAAATCTCGGCCGCCATCTGCGGATCGGCCCCGCTGGACGCCTGGAAAGTGGGCACGGCAATTGGCGTCGGTTTCAGCACGCCTTCGGAAATGTTCACCGTCACCTGTGCAAAGGCTGCAGGGACAAGCATGGCAAGTCCGATCAGGAGGCTGGCGACTAGTTTGTTCAGCATTGATGGCTCCTCGCCTGTTCAGGTCTATTCGTCCGTAAACGCCGGACCAAGATTAATGTTCGCGGTTTTCCAGAGTTCGTAATCGTCACGCGGCAGCCGGTAAGGCTGGCATTTGCGCACAGCCCGCAGGGCCCGCTCGATGGCAAGCGACATGGAGCGGTCGCCGATCGGGGCGCGTGACGGGCGGATAAGTTCGATATCGACAAGGTTTCCCTCGGCATCGAGTTCAGCCCGCATGCTGACATTCAGCCGCTCGGGCTTGGGCTGGTCGGCAACGCCGTCCCAGCAGGGATATATCTGGTTGTAGAGCAGCTGCTCGATCCGCACCGTATTGGATGAGCGCTCGCCAGCGCCCTTGCGCGGCTCCTGGGCCGGAGGGGTCTCCTTGAGCAGCTCACGTTCGGGCTGTTTCGGTGGCTGGGCGGCGCGTTTGGTCTCGCGCTCGCTCTCGAAGGTGGATTCGGCATCGCTGAGGAAATCGTCAAGCGCATTGCTCTCGTCCTGGCGGGGATTGGGCGCTTTCGGCTCAGGCTCTTCCTCTGGCTCCGGTTCGGGCTCTGGCTCTTCTTCCGGCTCCTGCTCGAGATCAGGGACGACGTCCTCTTCCTCCGGCTCCGGCGGTGCAGCATCGGACGCCGTGGCAACGTCATCCTCGGGAATATCGCGCGTATCGGGCTCTTCCTCGACCGGGTCTTCGCTTTCTTCCGGTTCCGGCGGGGTCGGCTCGGGCTCTTCCTCAGGCTCCGGCTCGACCTCTTCAGGCGGCTCGGTGACCGGCGCGACATTGGTCATCTCGCCAATATCGACCAGGTCCACCGGCACGATCACGAATTCCTCCTCGGTCGCGCTGGTCCCGACATAGGGCCAGACGACATAACCGGCGCCAATGACGACGGCGTGCAGGACAAGAGAGGCGGGGAGTCCGCGGATCATGCCTACTGGTTCACCTTCGGATCGGTCACGAGTGCGATGTTGCGATAGCCGGCGCGCTGCATGCGGGTCATCACTTCCATGACGTTGCCATAGTTCACGCCCTGGTCGGCCCGCAGATAGATGCGCTCCTCATAGCCCTCACCTGCAATCGCGTAGAGCGTCGAGACAAGGTCTTCGGGCGTCACCTTGGTGTCCTGGATATAGATTTCGCCATTGGCATTGAGCGAAACCGACAGGGGCTGCGATTTCGGCGCCTGCAAGTTCTCCGCTGACGCCTTCGGCAGCGACACTTCCACCCCGGTCGTCAGCAGCGGCGCGGTGATCATGAAGACGATCAGCAGCACCAGCATGACGTCGACCAGCGGCGTGACATTGATTTCGGCGGCAAGCCCGCGACGGCCATGCTTGCTGCCCCTGTCTCCAGATGCCCAGGAACCGGCCATGGTCTAGCTCCCCGGCTCTGTTGCGCGGCGCGACAGGCGCACCAGCAGGTCTTGCGAGAAGGTGTCGAGGCGGTCGGCGAACTGGTTCAGGTCGCCTGTGAACTTGTTGTAGAAGATGACCGCCGGGATGGCCGCGATGAGGCCGAGACCGGTCGCAAACAGCGCTTCGGCAATCGGCCCCGCGACATTGGTCAGGCTTGTATCCTGCTTCTCGGCGATGTTGATGAAGGCATTCATGATGCCCCAGACGGTGCCGAAAAGGCCGATAAAGGGCGAGGAAGAGCCGATCGTCGCCAGCACACCGAGCCCTTTCGAAACACGGCCGACTTCCCGGTCGACACCAGCCCGCAGAGAGCGTTCGGCACGATCCACAAGCACGTTCGGATTATCGGTCGGTCCGAGGCGGCGCGCATCATTCCATTCGCGCGAGATCGAGGCGAAGAGCCGCGAGGCCGGATCGGAATTGCCGGCACCCGGACGGCCATCAAGGTCATCGGCGCGGCCTGTCCAGAACGCATCCTCGAACTGTCGCGCCTTCTTGCGGGCACTGCTAACGGTAAAGAGCTTCTCGATGATCACCGACCATGACCACAAACTCGCGATAAACAGGACGATGAGGACGAATTTGACGACGATGTCAGCTTCGAGCAGCAATCCGATCATCGAAAAGCCGCCTTCAGCGGCTGCCGGATCGAGCGCTTCTCCACCGCCGATTTCCTGCGCGAACGCGAGTAGGTTCATGGGAGGTCCTCTTTACGTATCTCTGCAACTTGTCGCCGCGACGTTACGCGCAGCCGGTTGGGGCCAGTTCTGGCAAGCCTCCCCCATATCCAATGAGAATCGGGCGGAAACTTGACGCTACTGCCGCAGATGGCAGCTCGCGCAGCAATGGCGCGATCTGGTTAACGCTTTGTCAGTAAACAGCCCGGTTTCAGGGCAGGTAGACAAATCCCGACAGCATTTCGACGACATCGGGGATCGGCCTGCGGGGCCGTCCATCGGCATGGATCATCACCGCGGTGATGTCCGCCTCGGCGATGACATCCTCGCCGCGCAACGCCGTCTGCTGGAAGATGACCTTCGCGCCCCGGCAGCCCAGATAGCGTGAGCGAATGGACAAGAGGTCATCGATCCGGGCCGCGCGCCTGTAGTCGACACTCACATTGGTCAGCGTGAAGGCTGCAGGATCGGGACGGTCGAGCAGCGCCTGGTGGGCCACGCCCGCATCGCGCATGAACTCAGAGCGCCCGCGCTCGAAATAACGCAGATAGTTGGCGTGATAGACCATGCCGGTGAAATCGGTGTCCTCATAATAGACCCGCACCGTCAGCCAGTGCTGGTTGTGCGCATCGAACCGGGAGGACGTATCGGTCATCGCAAGGTCCTGTCCTAGTGCCGGAAATGCCTCATGCCGGTGAAGACCATGGCAATCCCGGCCTCATTGGCGGCAGCGATCACCTCGTCATCGCGGATCGATCCGCCCGGCTGGATCACGGCGGTCGCCCCTGCAGAGGCGGCCTGCAGCAAGCCGTCCGGGAAGGGGAAGAAGGCGTCGGACGCGGCAACGCAACCCTTGGTGCGCGGGGCGTCCCAGCCGGCCGCCTCGGCGGCATCCTCTGCCTTGCGCGCGGCGATGCGGGCGGAATCGATGCGGCTCATCTGGCCGGCACCGATGCCAACAGTGGCACGGTCCTTCGCATAGACGATGGTGTTCGACTTCACATGCTTGGCCACGCGCCAGGCAAAGAGCAGGTCTTCAAGCTGGCTTTCGTCCGGCTCTTTCTCCGTAACGACGCGGAGCTCATCTTTCGTCAGGCGGCCGAAATCACGGTCCTGCACCAGCAGACCCCCGGCGACCGTCTTGACCGTGCGGCCCTTCGCAGCCGGGTCCGGCAGGCCATTGGCCAGCAGCAGGCGGAGGTTCTTCTTTTTCTCGAAAACCGCCAGCGCGCCCTCATCGGCGCCCGGCGCGATGACGACTTCAGTGAAGATCTTGGTGATTTCCTCGGCTGTCTCGCTATCCAGCATCCGGTTGAGCGCGACAATGCCGCCAAAGGCAGACGTCGGATCGCAGGACAGCGCCTCGCGATAGGCATCGATGGGGCTCTCGCCGAGGGCAACGCCACACGGATTGGCGTGCTTGATGATCGCAACGGCTGGCGCGTCCTCACCCAGTTCGCCGATCAGCTCATAGGCCGCATCGGTGTCATTGATATTGTTGTAGGAAAGTTCCTTGCCCTGCACCTGGCGCGCATTCGCGACACCGGGTCGTTTGCCACCGGAGCGGTAAAACGCGGCAGACTGGTGCGGATTCTCGCCATAGCGCAGGCTCTGCGCCAGCCCACCACCAAAGCCGACCCAGTCAGGGGCCGTCTCATCCAGCTGTTCGGCATACCAGCCGGAGATCGCCGCATCATAGGCGGCTGTGCGTGCATAGGTCTTGGCGGCGAGCTTGCGGCTGTGCTCACTGGCGACCGAGCCATCATTGTCATCCATCTCGGCCAGAACCGCAGCGACATCATCGGCGTCCGTGCAGACAGCAACGGAGTGGCCGTTCTTGGCCGCCGCGCGCAGCATGGCCGGGCCGCCAATGTCGATATTCTCGATACAGTCGTCGAAATCCGCACCCGAGGCGACGGTCGCCTCGAACGGATAGAGGTTGATGTAGACGAGATCGATCGGCTGGATGCCATGGCGTTCAGCATCCTTCTGGTGGCTTTCGAGATCGCGCCGGAAGAGCAGGCCGCCATGCACCGCGGGGTGCAGCGTCTTGACCCGGCCATCCATCATCTCCGGAAACCCCGTCAGATCCGCCACATCGAGAACGTCCAGCCCGGCGTCCTTGAGCGTGCGCGACGTGCCGCCTGTCGACACCAGTTCAACACCATGAGAGGCCAGCCGCTGCGCATATTCGACAAGGCCCTCCTTGTCGGACACGGACAGGAGAGCACGGCGGATCGTGAAACGCTCGGACATGGAGGGAAACCACTTCAGAAAAGGCGATAGCGAACTGCTGCTTGCCGTACCATGACTCCGGGCAAGGTCAACTTGCCGAGATGTCTCAGACCGACATGCGCTTCGGTTTGTATTCCGGAACGAGGTGGGAGAGCACTTCGATCGCTTCTTTGCGCCGGCGCTCACGGGCAAGCTGGAGCAGCTGCTCAAGCTGTTCGTCGAAATCATTGGCCGGGATGTGACGCGAGCCGACCTTGTAGATGCCCTCAATGCCGATCGAATGGACCTCTTCATGATTGTAGGTCAGCATTTCGTGCATCTTTTCGCCTTGCCGGAGGCCGGTCGTGCGAATCTCGATGTCGCGGCCCGGCACGAGCCCCTTGAGCCGGATCATCGCCTCGGCCAGGGCCTTGATTTTCACCGGCTCGCCCATGTCGAGCACATAGAGTGAGGCGGTCCCCGGCGAGCCATTATGGGTGGCCGATTGCAGGACAAGCGCTGAAGCCTCTTCCACGGTCATGAAGTATCGCGTGACATCCGGATGCGTCAGCGTCACCGGGCCGCCCGCAGCGATCTGGCGCTCGAACAGGGGGACCACAGACCCTGACGAGCCGAGGACGTTGCCGAAACGCACCATGGACACCGCCAGGTTGGAGGCTTCGGCCTGGCGGGTCATGGCGATCTCGGCCAGCCGCTTGGTCGCGCCCATCACATTGTCCGGATTGACCGCCTTGTCGGTGGACACAAAGACCATCTTCTGGACCTGGTTATCGACTGCGGCCCGCGCGGTACGGATGGCGCCGCCAACATTGGTCAGGATCGCCTCGCAGACATTGCGTTCCATCAGCGGCACATGTTTCAGCGCGGCCGCATGAATGACGATCTCCGGTTGGATCGTCTTCATCAGCCGGCCGATGCGCACATCGTCACGCACATCGCCAAGCTCGGTATGGATGTCGATGTTCGGGAACTCGTTGCGCAGGGCCAGGTCGGCTTCATAGAGATTGTATTCCGACGCGTCGAAAATGGTCAGCGAGGCCGGATTCATCCGGGCACACTGGCGCGCCAGCTCCGAACCGATCGTCCCGCCGCCGCCGGTCACCAGAATGCTCGAGCCTTCGATCAGCTCAGCCACCGGGCGGCTGTCGAGAATCCGCTCGCGGCGCTTGAGGAGGTCGGACGGGCGCACGGGCAGCATTGCGCCACCGTCGCCGCCGGCCTCAAGCGTCATGATCTCGGCTTTCTGGTTGGCGGCCTCCTCGAGAATTCGCGTCATGTAGACCCGCTCGCGCGCAACCCCGGCAACAGCGACGAGAGGCGTCTTCCCGTAGCGCACTGACAGCAGGTCCAGCGCCTTGCCGAGATCGTCCAGGCCGCCCATCACCGGCACACCGCGAATGGCGCGGCCGAACTCGGCCCCGTCCGGTTCGATCAGGCCGAGAATGCGCACCTTGGCGCCGTCATCATTCTCGTTAAGGCGGCGCAGGATGGCCGGCGCCTCGGTCGCCTTTGCGATCAGCAGGGCAATCGGCGCATCGGCGCGCGCATTGGAGAAGAAGATCTGGAAGGGCCGGTTCGTCGACCGCGCCAGCGCGACCATCCGGCCGAGGAAAAGCAGCGAGAGCCAGATGGCGTCGGCCAGGATGATGGCCGAGCGCGGGAAGCCGATCAGCCGGTTCCAGAGGAACATGATCGGCACGAATATCAGGGTCGCCACCGCGACACCCTGGACAATCTTCACAGCATCCGGCCAGCCGGCATGCCGCCAGACCTGACGGTGCACGCGCATCATGTAGAAGGCTGTCAGCGCCACAAAGCCAAAGGTGGCGGTTGCCACGAGACCGGACTGCCAGGCATTCGGAGGCGCCCCATCCGTGGCGAGCCACCGAGCCGAAATCGCAATCGCCATCGAAAGGATTGCGGCCAGGGTATCGAACCCCAGCGTGATCGCCATGGCGCGGCGGGCTTCGTCGCGCGGGCTCATGCAGGGGAATCCTTCAGAAAGGCCCAGCGTACCGCATTGGGCGGGGCAGACCCGTCACTGTCAGGTTCGGCCCGGCCACTCAGGACAATCTGCAGGCTCTGCTCAACGATACCGCGCGCCAGATAGATCGTCTTGTCGAGACGGGCGGCTTCATGACTGGTCTTGAAGCGCCAGACCGAGCCATTCTCCGTTTGCAGTCGAATGGCGGAATCTCCCATGCTTGCCCGGACAGTGGGATGCAGGTGGAACCGCACGACGAAAGGAATGGGGCTGGAGGAATCGGCAACGCCCTGCGAGACCGGGCGGGCCAGCGAATCCTCGCCGGTCAGCCGCCGCCCGTCGCCACTCATGAACAGGCGCCGCCTGTGCAGCAGGCCGAACGTCTTCTTGTAGCCGCCATGCTGGGCATCAAGCCAGATCTCGTCGGCCTCCTCAAGGCGCTTGGCGGATATCCCTTCGGGGCCTTCCGGAAAGGTCAGGCCGGTTTCATCATTGCGCAGGAAGGGCGCGGAATCTTCATTCGCGATAATCAGCGTGGAGTGGGCCCCGGTGCGCCGGACAGCCGCCTGCCAGTCAATGTCGACCTCCGGGCTGTAGCCACAGGAGGTGACCAGCCGCGCTTCATCGTCATGCAGCTCGAAGCCGAGGGCACCGGCATGGGCACCATCGCCGAACGGCTCCTCCGGCGCGCTGCCGGCATCGAGGATCAGACAGGTCTGGCCCTTCTGCAGCTTGTGAAAGCCGGACTTCGGCGCAACAGTGAAGCGGCGCGGCGGTGTTGCGAGACATCCAAGCGCCGCATCAAGCGTTTCCGGCAGGCTTTCCTGGCTGTCGTTGAAAGGCGGCAGTGCGCCATCCCCGGCCCGGAAGAAACCGACCATCCCGCCAAGGCGCTCGATCCATGACGCCATGAACTTCGGCACGAGCCGTTCCGAGCGCTCGATCAGGCCCTTCAGGACGCAGAGGTCCAGCATGGTGCGCAGGCCGCGCGCCGGTGAGCGGGTGACATGGCCACCATCCGGGAGGATCTGCGCGGTGCACTCATTGTCGAGCCGCGCCATGGCCTCATCCAGCCCCTTGCCACGCTTCAGGCAGATGGCATGGGCGACGAGCACGACAGCAATGCGCCAGCGTGCGGCCGGTTCGCTGCAATCATCGTGCAAGGCCTCGATATGGCGGATCTGGCGGGCAAAGACCTCAAGACGGTGATGGACCGCGTCATCCCCGCCATGCTCGAACAGGGCCGGGCCACTCAACATCCAGTTCCAGGTCCGGTCGGCCACACAGCCCGCACGCCAGGCGAAGCCGTGGAAGCGGCCGAAATTCTCGATCCAGTCATCGACAAGGTAACGGGCGCGATCGGCACCAGCCTCGCCTTGTGTGACGACGTCGCCGAGCCAGTCAAAGCGGTGGATCCGGTCGGCGAAATGGCGCGAGGGCATCGAGAGCGACCAGGGCGGACGTCCGCCCGGCATCTCCATCTTCGCCATGCCGATCCGCCAGATGTCACGCATCAGGCTTTCGCCGCGCAGCTCATCCGGCGGCGCGACAGAGCGCGGATAAAGACCGAAACCCTCGGGCGCCGAGCCGGCAATCTTGAGCCGGTGGATCGGGCTGGCTGTCGCCTCCTCACCGGCCTTGCCGGTCAGGCGCGACCAGAGCTCGGCATCTTCATCCGCCGTGCGGCGGGGCGGGGGACCTGGGTTTGCAAACTCGGCTGACATCACTCGCCTGGCTGTCCAGTTCAGCTTACCATTTCACCACGGAGCGCCGCGATGTTTTCCGCGTACCGGTCCGGTCCCCCCCTGAACACCGCAGAGCCGGCGACAATGGCCGTGACGCCCGCATCAATGGCTTTCGGGGCCGTTTCAGGATTGAGCCCGCCATCGACTTCGAGAATGATTTTCCGTCCGGTGGCATCGATTTTCTTCCGCAATGCCTCGATCTTGCGCAGCTGGCTGTCGATAAAGCTCTGTCCGCCAAAGCCCGGATTGACCGACATGACGAGGATCATGTCGATATCGTCGATGACCGGATCGATCACGTCCTCATGTGTGCCGGGATTGAGCGCCACGCCGGGCTTCATGCCGGCGGCGCGGATGGCCTGCAACGTACGGTGAAGGTGCGGGCCGGCTTCCGGATGGACCGTCAGAATGTCTGCTCCGGCAGCGGCGAAGGCGTCGATGAACGGATCAACCGGAGCGATCATCAGGTGCACATCGAAGGGCTTGTCGGAATGATGCCGCAACTTCTCGATGACCGGCGGGCCGAAGGTCAGATTCGGTACGAAGTGCCCATCCATGACATCGACATGAATCATATCGGCGCCAGCCTTGTCGATGGCCCGGATTTCCTCGCCAAGCTTTGCAAAGTCAGCCGACAGGATGGAGGGAGAAATGAGGACGTCACGCATGCTTATCGCCTAAAACCAAACCGCCGCCAGCACAAGGCTGACGGCGGCTCATCTATGCATGTTTGCAGCACGGGTGTGTTCCGCGCGCTACCTTTAGTTAGTAGCCCGCGGGAGCAACGGTGACGCGATCCTCACGGAAGGTCACGTTCACACGGGTGCCGGGCTGGATGTAGATATCATTGCCCTGCACGATTTCCTTCACATTCCCATCGTTGAAACGGACGGTGTAGGCAAAGCCCCGCTTGGTGTTCACGCCCTTGCCGACTTCGTTACCGGCGATGCCGCCGAGAACGGCACCCCCAACGGCACCGGCCGTCTGGGCCTTGTCGCCCCCGCCGAGCTCTGAGCCCGCGAGACCGCCAAGAATCGCACCGGTCGCAACACCGATGACGGAATTGTCAGGGCGGATAACCACTTCGCGGACGGACGTCACCGTCCCTTCGCGAACGGTCGAGGCATAACCGACGCTCGATGAGCTGACAGTGTTGGCGCCATAGCCGCTGGCACAGCCCGCGAGCGCGAGAGTAAGGGCGGCAAAGGCGCCGGCCATCATCCTGCTCGGCGTCTTAACGGTTGCTGTTTCAGTCGTCATTGGGTGCTCCTTTGCACATTGGACGACCAGATTATCTGGCTTTCCGGCTGAACGAGATATGAACCTCAGCAGGCCATTTTAAGGCGAAAGGCGGAAAGTTGCCTGATTTTAATCAATTCTCGCGGACAAGACGCGAAATCTGGAAGATATCATGGCCGTAGCGGCCATTCGGCAAGGTGACGAGATCGCCGTCCGATGTCAGCCCGGCGGCAAAATCAACGGCCTCCTCGGCGGTAATGGGTGAGCGCTTCAGACCCGTGGTTTTCAGAACGCGGTCGACCACCTCGACACCTTCGCGTGCCAGCGGGGTGCAGACGCAATAGACGAGCGTTCCGCCCGGCTTCAGCATGCCTGCGGCCTGCTCCAGAAGACGGGCCTGAACATCGGGAAAGCGGGCAATGTCATTCGGACTCTTTATCCAGGCGCCTTCGGGATGGCGGCGCAGCGTGCCGAGCGCAGAACACGGGGCATCGAGCAGGATCCGGTCTGCCGGTTGAGGCGGCGACCAGTCCTCGACCTTTGCCTTCACGGTCTCGACCCGGTCAGACAGGCCTGTGCGGGCAAGGTTTTCATGAACCCGTTCCAGGCGGACCGCCGAGCGGTCGATCGCCGTCACCGAAGCCCCGGCGGTGGCAAGCTGCATGGTCTTGCCGCCCGGGGCAGCGCAGAGATCCAGCACCCGCTCGCCCGGTTGCGCCCCTAACAGGTGCACCGGCAGCGCGGCGGCGACATCCTGGACCCACCAGTCACCGGCCTCGAAGCCCGGCAAGGCTGACACATCACCTGTCGGCACACGCACGCTGATGCCGCCAATCACCTGGCCAGCCGCCGCTTCGGCAAGCGTGGAAATGGCGGCCACATCCTTCGGCGTCAGGTGCAGGTCCGGTTCGTCGAGCTGCGCGGTCGCCATGGCGGTCGCGGCCTCGACGCCGAGGCTGGTCATCAGCTCCACGGTCAGCCAGTCCGGCCAGATCGCAGTCACAGGCGCCTTGTCGAAATGCGAGCGGTCGTTGACCACCTTGCGCAGGACGGCATTCAGGAAACCGGAGGAGGAGCGCGCACGGGCCCAGCCCTTGGCGGCATCGACGGTTTCACTGACCACGGCATGATCCGGTGTCTCAAGCAGCCAGGCCTGTGCGGCCCCGACCCTGAGCAGGGCCCGGGCCGGCGGCGTTGCGGTTTCCAGCGGACGTGAGAGAAAGGGTGCCAGCCCCTTGTCGATGCGGCCCAGCTGGCGCAGCGCCGCGCTCGCTATCGCCCGGGCAAAACCGCGGTCGGCCCCCTGCATCTTCGAATAATGCTCCGACGTCACCATCGCTTCATCGAGCGTCCGGCGATTGTCGAGCGTCTCGATCAGGAGGTCTGCAGCAGCCTGTCTTGCTTTCGCGCCGCTCATCCCCACGGGCCGGCGGCGCGCGCCGGTTCCGGTTCAGCGAGGTTGCCCGCCGGGGTGATGTTCATGTCCTTGGCGAGCTTGCGCAGCGCTTCGATTCGGTTGGCGGTTGCCGGGTGCGTCGAGAAGAGATTGTCGGCGCCCTTACCGGCCAGCGGGTTCATGATGTACATGTGGGCCATGGCCGGATTGGCTTCGGCGCGCTGGTTGAGCGTAGCCTTGGCGCCCCGGTCGATCTTTTCGAGCGCGGATGCCAGCCAGTGCGGATTACCGCAGATTTCCGCGCCGAGGCGGTCGGCTTCATACTCGCGCGAGCGGGAAATCGCCATCTGGACGAGGGCGGCCGCCATCGGGGCGAAGATCATGATGGCAATCGACGTCAGGATCCCGCCTCGCTCACGATTGCCGAAGAAGATCGCGAAATTGGCGAGCATGCCGATCGCACCGGCGAGCGTCGCCGTCACCGTCATGGTCAGCGTGTCGCGATGCTGGACGTGGGCGAGCTCGTGCGCCATGACGCCTGCGACTTCCTCTCGTGTCAGGGAATTGAGCAGGCCCATCGTCGCGCAGACAGCGGCATGCTTCGGATCGCGGCCCGTCGCGAAGGCGTTGGGCTGAGGCGTGTCGATCACATAGATTTTCGGCTCAGGCATGCCGGCATGTTCGGCCAGCGCACGGGTGTCACTGGCGAAGGTGCGGATGACCGGCGACCGCTCATCCTCGGTCACTTCGCGCGCGCCCTGCATGCGAAGCACGATCTTGTCGGCATTCCACCAGGAGAACGCGTTCATGATCAGCGCCACGCCGAACGCGATGGCCATGCCGACCATTCCGCCGACCAGATAGCCAACGGCCATGAACAGCGCCGTCATGGCGGCCAGCAGGATGAAGGTCTTCATTGTGCCCACGGCGATTCTCGCTCCTTGATACGCACGGTCTTCGTTTTAATCTCTGTCAGGCGAATATATGGAAAGTGTTAACGCGTGTGGGAGTCGTGCCTGCACCGAATTAAAGAAATGTCATGACCCGCAAACTCACTCCCGAAGCCGAACGCGCCCTGGCAGAAGCCGAACAGCGCCGTGACGAGCAGCTGAAGCATGAACAGGAGCTGGAAGCCCGGCGCGCCAACGAAAAAGGCGGACCGAAGCATCGTGAGCCGACCCGGTTCGGCGACTGGGAGCGCAAGGGCATCACCTACGACTTCTGAGCACAGGACACCTCTTTCATCCTGCCCGCAAGACGCGACCGTCACTCGCGCCATGGGTTAACCCGTTTGCATCATGCCTCCTGCAGCCGTTTACTGTTGGCAAACCAGCCGATGGCCCCCGGTTTGCTGCCCTTGACCGGGATGTCCGGATTCTTCGCTCAGGAGGCGAATTGCATGTCAAAACGCTACAGTCTCGCCGCCATTGCTGCCGCTTTCATGCTGGCGGCTGGCCCAGCCTGGGCCGATGGCTATCCGGACCGGCCCGTCCAGAAAGGCCCGCCACCGCTGCAGGCCCACATTTATGAAAATGGTTGCGAGCTGATCGGCGGAGATGACTGGTACTGCCCCCCGGACGAGGTCCATGAGACCCAGGTTCGCCGCTATGTCGATGAGTCGAAGACCCGTCATTATGTAACGCGTTACACGATCGGCGGCATCTGCTGCACGCCGCAGGCGGCGCCTCCGCCGCCGCGTCCGGTCTATCACGCACCGGCTCCGCGCGGCCTCGAGATTGATGTTGCCAGCTTTGGTGGCGGCGTCGGGTCCGGTGTCGATGGCGGCTATTATGGCGGCGGCGGCGGTTTTGCCTATGCCAGCGCCCGCGCATCCGCCAGTGCGCGTGCGTCAGCCAGCATGCGCCTTGCCTTCCGCGGCGGCTTCAAGGGTGGCTACAAGGGCAAGCGTGGCGGCAAGAAGGGTGGCGGCGGCTGCGGCTGCCGCTAGGCTTCAGACCACGCCAAGCCTGATCAGGCTGTCGGCACTGGCACGAATGGCGTCTTCCGCTGGGATCGGCGTGATGCCCAGGACGCGTCTCAGCTTCTCGTTCGAGACCTGACGGTCACGGCCAAGCTCCGGCAGGATCTGCTTCAGCGGCGGATTGAACCAGGACGCGGCGCGCACCAGCCAGTTCGGCAGCGTCCCCTTCGGGACCTTGCGGTCCGGATAAGCCTCTCGCAACACCTGGCCCATTTCCTCCATCCACATCACCTCGTCGCTCAGCAGGAAACGCTCGCCGGCGGCTTCAGGCAGGGTCATGGCGCGGGCATGGGCTTCGGCGACGTCACGCACATCGATGATGCCGAAGCAAATCTTCGGATAGGCTGGCAGTTTGCCTTCGAGCGGCTGGCTGACGATCTGCAGCGAAGTCGAGACATCCCCACTCATCGCCGGGCCAAACACGCCGACCGGATTGATCACGGCAAGCTCAAGCCCCTTGCCCTCGCCCTCCACATAATCCCAGGCGGCCCGCTCCGCGATTGTCTTTGAGCGCGCATAGGGTGTGTTGTCTTCCAGGTCGTCGGGATTGGACCAGTGCGCTTCGGTGAGCGGGTTCGGGCGGTTCTCGCCCCAGCCATAGCCGATGGCCGCAAAGGAGGATGTCATCACGACGCGTTTCACGCCGGCCGCTTTTGCTGCTTTCAGGACGCGCAGGGCCCCGTCGCGGGCCGGAATGATCAACTCGTCGGGATGCTTTGGCACCGTCGCCGGAAAGGGCGAGGCGACGTGCTGGACATAGGTGCAGCCCTCAACCGCTTCGGCCCAGCCATCATCGCTGCCAAGGTCAGCTGCGATGATCGGAATCTCGACCGGTTTGCCGGCATAGTCCGACAGGATCTTGTTCAAACGCTCGGCCTTTTCGGCAGAGCGCGCCGTGCCGCGCACCTGATAGCCCTTGTCGAGCAGGTTAAGGATGAGGTGCGAGGCGATGAAGCCAGTCGCACCCGTCACGAGAACGGTTTCCATGGGGGGACCTCCTGAGGGCAGCCTCGGTAAACACTAACAGACTTGTTCAGCGTTCGTCCGATTTATTTTCCGGCTGCTCTCCCTACCGGATCGCCCCAGCGACCGCGCCCGGAAGCGGCTAGCGGAAGACCTCGCCAATCGTGTCGATCGATGTGCCTTCCTTGAGGTCGCGCAGGTGGACGTAGAGAACCGACACGCCGACCGCGCCGACAACGCCCCCCGCCATGGCGAGGATGGCATTGAGCAGGCCGCTCCACATGCTGAAGCCCGCAACCGCGCCATAGGATTGCGCGCCTGTGGCGGCGCCGAAGCTGAGCGCGCCTACAATGGCGCCAGCAATCATCATGGCGATGAAGGCAAGCACCATGAGCGCGAAGATCCGCCAGCGCTGGCCCTCGGTCAGCTCGAAGCTGCGCCCGAGAGAACCGATGATGCCCGCACGCTCGATGACGAGGCAGGGCACGGCCACAACCCAGAGCGTCATGAGGATCAGGCCGGGCACGACCAGAAGCATCAGGCCGATGAAATAGGACACGCTGAGGATGATGGAGAGAACAATCAGCGGCAGGAAAGAGCCCAGCGCCACGGAGAGCGAACTTCCGAAATCCGACACACGCTTCGTCATGGCCTCGACCGTCGTATGAATCACGGCCGCCTGAAGCAGGAGCGGCAGAAGCCCGATCAGGAAACTCATGATCAGGTAGCCCGGCGAGAAGACAGCAAATCCGTTGCCTGACGAGATCGCCTGATCGACCATCTGCGCCGAGATCCAGCTCAGGATCAGGTTTGGTATCCCGACGAGGACAAGCGAAAGGACAACAAGTTCGACGAAGCGTTCCGCGATGACGGCGAACGTTTTCTCAAAGACGTAGCCGATGTCCAGATTGCGATCTTCCATAAGGCCCCTCCACCTCGAATCTCGCGTCAAGACCACCATAAGATTTGCGAAACTTCAAACGTTTTCTGGGCACCGGCCCGGTCACCGCCCTTGCAGCACCGTCACCTTCTGGGCCTTCTTCTTGCGGTCACGCAAGGTGATGTAGACGGCGGACACAATGATGATCCCGGCTCCGATCCAGACATTGGTTCCCGGAAGCAGGCCAACGACCAGCAGGTCCGCCACGGTCGCCATGGGCAGGCGCAGATAATCGAGCGGGGAGATGAAGGACGCGTCGCCCGCGCTCACCGCCGAGATATAGCAGAACTGCGCCACGAAGCCGGTTGCCGCCATGAACGCCATCCAGCCCCAGGTCTCAAGCGACGGCATCGACCAGAAGATGAAACAGAAGGGCAGCAGCAGGAGCGTCGAGAGGACATTCGCATAGGTCAGAAGAGCGACCGCCGAGAGCTCGGCACTCAGCGTCTTCACGAGCACGATCGCGACCGCCAGGAAGAAGGCACTCCCCAGCGCGCAGAGCGTCCCCATGTCGAGGCTGAGCGAATCGAGCGCGCCCGGCCGCCAGAAGATGAACAGGCCCGGCAGCACCATGATCAGCACGCCGAAGAAACCGATGGCCACCGCGCCCCAGCGGTGCGGCCCGACCATCTCACGCAGCACCACCGCCGCCAGCACGGTCACGAAGAGCGAACGCGAGAAGCTGATCGCGTTGAACTGAGACAGCGACAGGGTGAAAAAGTCGGAGACCGCCAGCATCGCCAGCGCAAAGCCCAGCGTTCCGAACATCGACCGCGCGAGCAGCAGGCCTGGCCGCTTTGTCCGGAGGCTCGAAACACCGACGCGCAGGATCACCGGCACCGAAATCAGGCACGCAAAAAACGACCGCCAGAAAGCCAGGAATATCGGGTGGACCTCTTTGGAAAGCTCCTTGGCCAGCACGATATAGACCGTGAAGCCTATGCCCGACAGGAGCATGTAGACAGCACCGAGGGCATTGCCAGACAGTCTCCGGCCACTACTCTCTGCCTCACCCTCACAATCAGCTTGATCAGTCATGAAACCCTTTTCCCAACAGGACCTCGACGCAATCGACCAGCTCTGGCGCAACGTCCCGGCGGATCATGTCTGGACGGGGTGGTCAGCGGCCGGCGCCGAGCCGGACGAAGTGTGGCTGTATCGCACGCGGGCCCACTGGCGCAAATTCCCGCTGCGCAAGACAGCAGACGGATTCGCGCTCTATGACGAGCGCAATGAGGAAGTCGCAGCCGCCAGCACGCTTCAGGATCTGCTTGAGGCCGTCGAGAGCATTCCCGGCCTCGCCGCCACGCAGGACGAGGCCGAAGACCGCTAGCTCTCCTGTGAAGCCATCATGGCTTCACGCATCTCTTCCGCCTGTTCCGGACTGATCCCCAGCGCATCCAGCAGCGGGCCGCCATCGCTTTCGTCCCAGCTATGGCGCGGGCCAACCGTCATGCCGCCATCGATCAGGAATTCCCCGCCCGTGATGAAGCTCGCCCGGTCCGAGGCCAGGTAAGCGGCCATGTCGGCAATGTCCCTGGCCTTGCCGGTGCGTCCGGCCGGCTGCATCTTGCCGCCCTGCTGCTCGACGAGTGCGGCCATCTGGTCGGCCTGCTCACGCGACAGGCCGAGCGAGGCGCCGAAGATCGAGGTCGCGATAAAGCCGGGCAGGATCGCATTGACACGGATATGGTGTTTGGAGAGCTCGGCGGCTGCCAGTTTTGAAAAGTGCGCCACGCCCTTCTTGCAGACCGAATAGGTGATCGGCGCATACCCGGCACAAACGGCGGAGATCGAGGACGTGTTCACGACCGAGCCGCCGCCGCGCTTCTTCATGTAGGGCACGGCCAGCTTGGTGCCGACGAAGACCGACTTCAGCAGCAGGTCGACGGTGTGGCTGAAGCCCTCTTCGTCAAGATCCTCTACACCGGTCGGTGTCCCGCCCATCCCGGCATTGTTCCACAGGATATCGACGCCTCCGAAGGCTTCCTCGGCTGTCTCGAACAGGCTGGCAAGCTCGTCACGCTTCGTCACATCACAATGGACATAGCGGACCTTGTCGGACCCGAACCGGGCCTCCAGCGCCTTGCCCTTTTCATCCTGCAGGTCGCCGGCAACCACCGTCGCGCCCGCCTCGACGAAAACCTCGACGCCAGCATAGCCGATGCCGCTGGCTGCGCCTGTAATGATTGCTGTCTTTCCAGAAAGTTCGCCCACGTCTTTTCCTCCGCTTACATGTTTGAACCGAAGGGGCGCTGAGGGGACCTCCAAGTCAAGGCTCGCGTTGGGGAAGCCCGAATCGGTAACCGGCCCCCTCCTCGTCAGGAGGGGACCGGCGTGGGGACGTTACCGACCGGCCTTGGGGAAAAACCGGCGGTTCGCATTTCTGAATTTTACATTTGGATCGTCGCCCAGCGTCTCGCTCACACGCCGCGACACCCATCCCCATTAACAAGTTGTATACTTTATGTTGCGCCGCACAGCAAGCGACAAAATCGCGCAAACCGTTGATTTTACAACAGTGGGCAGCGCACGCCATCCGTTTGGGAAATGGTCTTTATCTCCTCCGCCTCCGGAAAATGCACCTGTCAGGAGAAATCCGAAGCAGGAAAAACCGGCCCGGCAAAAAGCCCCGGGCCGGTCAAGTTTCCTATTCGGACGCGCCAGTTTGCAGGCGGCGCTTGAGATAGACGTATTCCAGCGCCGAGCGGCGCGCCGTTTCCTTCTGATTGGCGGCCGCCGAATGGCCACCATCAATATTCTCATAATAGAAGAATGGTTTTCCGCTCTCCTCGAACAGTTTTGCCATCTTCCGGGCATGCCCCGGATGCACCCGGTCGTCCTTCGTGGAGGTCAGGAAGAGGGGTTTCGGATAGTCCGCCGCCGGATCGAAGTTCTGATAGGGCGAAATCGTCTTGAGAAATTCACGCTCCTCGGGAATGTCGGGATCGCCATACTCATCGACCCAGGACGCGCCGGCCAGAAGCTTGTGGTATCGCAGCATATCGAGCAGCGGCACCTGAATGACCACCGCGTCCCAGAGATCCGGACGCTGGGTCAGCATCACGCCCATAAGCAGGCCACCATTTGAGCCGCCCATGATGCCGAGATGATCGGTCTCCGTGATGCCCCGCGCGATCAGATCCTCACCGACGGCGATGAAATCGTCATAGATGATCTGGCGCTTCTGCTTGAGGCCGGCCTGGTGCCAGTCCGGCCCGAACTCGCCACCGCCGCGGATATTGGCGAGCACATAGGCCCCGCCCTGCTCCAGCCACAGCCGGCCGCGCACCGCCGAGTAGGACGGGTTCATCGACACCTGAAAGCCGCCATAGCCATAGAGCAGCGTCGGCGTCGTTCCATCGAGCGGCATGTCTTCCTTGTGGATGATGAAATATGGAATCTTCGTCCCGTCGCTCGATGTCGCGAAGAACTGCTCCACGGCAAGGCCGTCGGTTTCGAACTTGGCCGGCAGGCTTTTCAGCGGGCTCACCTCGCCCGTCGCCACATCATAGCGCAGCAGCGAATCCGGGGTCAGGAAGCCTTCATAATTGAGGAAAACCGTGTCGACATCCTTGTCGGCAAAGGCGATGCCGGACTGTCCCTTGCCGGGCAGCGCGATCTCGCTCGTCGTCCAGCCGCCGGAGCCGGGCTCAAGCTTCAGCACCTTGCCGACGACATTCTCCTGGATGGACAGGAGCGCGGCGCCATCGGCAATCGCGACCCCGTTCACGGCCTGGCTTTCATCAGGGCTGAAGACCAGTTCGACGGCCGGCAGCGCGCGGGTTTCAAGGAACATGTCGAGATCGAAGGCGACAAGATCACCCGACTTGAACGCGACCGGCTGGCCCTCTGGTGCCCAGTCCTGTTGCAGTGAAACGAGCAGCTTGCCCTTGTAGATGCCATCAATATCGGACTTGGGGGGTATCGGCACTTCAACCGGCGTCTCTTCGCCGTCGGGCAGCCACCACACCGTCGATGTAAAGAAGGTATCGGCCTGGATGGCCCCCTGCAGGCGCCGGCCATCCTCGGTCTCAAGCACGAACGGGAACACGCCGACATCGGCTGTGTCGCCCCGCACCACTTCCTCGGCCGCCTCCAGCGGCGTGCCGCGTGTCCAGCGCTTGACGATGAAGGGATAGCCGGAGTCGGTCAGCGAGCCTTCGCCCCAGTCGGTCGCGATCAGCACCGTGTCGGCGTCGACCCAGGACAGCCCCTGCTTGGCTTCGGTCGTCACGAAACCATCCTCGACAAAACTCCGGGTCGAGAGGTCAAACTCACGCTGGATCACGGCATCCTTGCCGCCATCCGACAGCGAAACCATGCACAGCCACCTGCCGCCCTCTTCCGGCTGGTAGCAATTGGAGCCCTTGAAGACCCAGTTCTTGCCTTCCTCTTCGGCGAGCTTGTCAAAGTCGAGGACGGTTTCCCATTCGGGAGTCTCGGTCGCATAGCTTTCCAGCGGCGTACGGCGCCAGAGGCCGCGGACATTGGTCTCGTCCTGCCAGAAATTGTAGACCATGCCGTCGCGGATCGAGCCGTAGGGAATGCGCTCATCGGAGGTCAGCACGTCGAGCGCCTCCTGATAGTAGCCCTCATAGAGCGGATCTGACTGCAGCGCGCCCAGCGTGCGCTCATTCTGCGCGCGCACCCAGTCCAGAGCGCGCTCACCCTCAACCTCCTCAAGCCAGAGATAGGGGTCGTTTTCGCCTGTCGGCAGGGCGATGTCGGCGTCAGTCGCAACGTCGGTCTGGGCAGTGGTCACGGCGGTGTCGGCCTCCTCGGCGGCTTGGGTCTCGTCAGTGGTCGATTGGCAGGCGGCTGCGGCCAGGATTGCAGCGCCGGCCAGGAGAAATCTTTTCATGAATACAGGTCTCCGATGGCTCTCTGGCTTTTCCATGGAAGGAGATTAGTCTCATTTGAAACCGATGGAACAGGGGCACGGGATGAAAAGCAGCACACGGCGGGATCTGTTGAAAGTCGGGGCAGCGGGACTGACAGGGCTGGCCGCCGCGAGCCGCGCCACTGCGCAGGAAAATGGGGCCGGGCCCGTGACACCCTCGCGTATCGCTGAAGCCGAGACACTTGCCGGCGTCAACTACACCGATGCCGAGCGCGAGCAGATGATCCCGACCATCGAGGAGCAGCTCAGCGCTATCCAGCAGCTGCGCGCCCTGGAAAAGCCGAACGGCCTCGCGCCGGCCCAGACCTTCGATCCGCGCCTGCCGGGCAAGACCTACCCGACCGGCGGAGAAGGCGTGGTCGAAACATCGCCTGTCGCCGAACGCCCGTTGCCGATGGACGAGGACGATGTCGCTTTCGCTTCGGTGCGCCAGCTGTCAGCCTGGATCCGGGGCGGCCTGCTCACATCGCGCCGCCTCACCGACATTTATCTCGACCGCATCGACCGCTTCGACCCAACGCTGCACGCCTGGATCACCGTCATGCCGGAACGCGCCCGCGCCGAAGCCGATGAGGCCGATGCCGAACTGGAGTACGGCAAATATCGCGGCCCCCTGCACGGCATCCCCTTTGGGCTGAAAGACCTGTTCGATGCGAAGGGCGCACCGACGACATGGGGCGCGGCGCCTTACAAGGATACAGGCCTCAAGACCGAAGACTGCACCATCATGCAGAGGCTTCGCATGGCCGGTGCCGTCCTGCTCGGCAAGACAAGCTGCGGCGCGCTGGCCTATGGCGATATCTGGTATGGCGAGGTGACACGAAACCCGTTCGACCCGCGCGAAGGCTCATCCGGCTCAAGCGCAGGCTCTGCCAGTTCCGTGGCCGGCGGGCTTTGCGCCTTCGCCATCGGCACCGAGACGCTGGGCTCGCTTGTCTCACCGTCCCACCGCTGCGGCGGCTCGGCCCTGCGTCCAACTTTCGGACGCGTCTCGCGCGCTGGCGGGATGGCGCTTTGCTGGTCGCTCGACAAGGTCGGCCCGATGGCCCGCAGCGTCGAGGACCTTGCCCTCGTCATGGCCGCGATCAATGGCCCGGACCCGGCGGATGCAAGCTCCATCGATACCGGCTTCTCCTATACGCCCCGGCAGGATTTTTCCGGCCTCAAGCTCGGCTTCAACGAGGCCTGGCGCGAAGGCGCCACCGAGGCAGAGCTGACCGCCTTCGACCGCGCGCTGGCGCTTGGCGCGCAACCTGTCGAATTCACGGTCCCCGATCTGCCTGCCGCCCCGCTCGTTCAGCAACTGCTGGCTGAGGCCGCCGCCACTTTCGAGGAGCTGACCTTGTCGGACCAGGACGATCTCATGGTCTGGCAGGAAGAGGCCGCCTGGCCGAACAGCTTTCGCGCGGCCCGCTTTCTCACCGGTGTCGACCTCATACAGATCGACCGGCTCCGGCGGCGCTGGATGCAGGAAATGGAGGCAGCGTTCGACGGTGTGGACCTTGTCGTCGGGCCGAACTTCTCGTCGGGCATGCTGACGCCGACCAATTTCACCGGCCATCCCTGCCTTGTCATGCGCGCAGGCTTTCAGGAGACAAAGCCCCGGACCATTTTCGGCGCGGAGGAGGACCCGGACGCGCCGAGCGCACGAACGCCGGTCGCCATCTCTCTCTGGGCCCCGCTCTTCCGGGAAGCGAATCTGCTTGCTTTCGGCGCCGCACTGGAACAGGAACTGCGCGTGGCAGACGAACGGCCCTCCCTTTGACGACACACAACATCCTGATCCTCTGTACGGCAAATTCCGCGCGCTCCATCATCGGTGAGGTGGTCGCCAATTGCATTCCGGGCCTGAAAGGCTACAGCGCCGGGTCGACCCCGCGCGGCGAGGTCAATCCGGGGGCGCTGGCCGTCCTCTCGGCCAAGGGGCATGACACACGCGGGCTTCGCTCAAAGAGCTGGGAAGAGTATGCCGCGCCGGGCGCACCACACATGGATGTCGTGATCACCGTCTGTGACAATGCGGCTGGAGAAGCCTGTCCTTACTGGCCAGGCCATCCGGTTCAGGTTCACTGGGGCCTGCCAGACCCTGCCGTCGTGGAAGAAATGGCCCAGCAGCGCGCCGCGTTCGAGGACACCTATTTCAGCCTGAAGAAACGCCTGCAGAAACTGGCCGACCTGGATTTCGACAATATGACCGCGCCCGAACTCAAAGAGGCGGCGCAGGCCATCCACACCCGGCGCTAGGGCGAGATAGAGTTTGCGGACACCGCGCGGGCGTGCATTACTTCTCCCTGCTCAATCTGGTGTGCCGCTGATGAAACTCCTGACTGCCGGCCTCATTCTCGCTTTGTGTTCGCCCCTCTCCGCCATGGCCGAGGGGCCGGAAACCCTGATTGGCCAGTGGGAGGCCGACTGCGATGCCTGGGGCACCGACGCGACCTGCACGGTGGACTGGTCTGAAGGCCTTCATCCCGACCATCTCGAAATTGCCTACACGATCAGCCCACGTGATGGCGGCGACGCGATCTTTGCGGGTCAGGGCGTCTACCGGATCGGAGAGACGGCGATTGATGGCTACTGGTCTGACAGCGGTGGCGCCATCCACCCGCTCGCCGCCAGCTGGTCCGGCGATGCGCTGACCACGCATTGGGGCAAGGCCGGCAGCGCGCAGGGCCGCTCACGCTATGAGCTGACCGAAACCGGCCTCCGGGTCACCGACTGGTCGCTGACCGGCGAGGGCTGGCAACAATTCATGCAGGTCGATTACACCCGCGCCGACTAGGCCGCCCTAATCACCGTTTTCCAGAAATCGACAGATGTTTCGACCAACTCAAGTGAGTGCCTGATCGAAGCGGCATGCGCATCCCCCACCATGGACGGCCGCACCGGCTGGGTCAGGATCAGGTGGCGCACCAGATCGACTGAGACCTGCAGCCCGGCCGGCAGGCTGGCCGCCTCCAGCGCAAGGCCGTCCGGCTTCGGGTGCATGAAGCTGTTGCGGGCCGCGATGACGGTGTCGAAAGCCCGGTGATGTTCCGGCTTCATCGGGGCCGTATAGGGCTGGGCCAGACAATCGGCATTGGCGATCCGGGCGACCAGCTCACCCGGCCCCGGCATCGCCGGCAATTCGGCCCCCGCTTCAGCCAGCGCCAGCGTCGCCGACTGCTGCACCATCAGCACCGCCCCCGTCAGCAGCCACGGGACCGAGCTTTCGTCTTCCGGCGCGAGCGCAGCGTGGACGGCTGTGAAGCGCGCCGCCTCCTCAATCTGCTGCATCAGTGGAATGGCCATGTCCGATTCCCTAGTCCGCCGGGGCGGCCATGGCCAGATGGATCAGCTCCCGGCCGCCTCATTCAGCAGCGTGGCCGTCTCCGTCACGACGTCGACTTCGGGCCGGTCCTTGTAGCCTTCCTCGCGGAGCACGGCGGCAACCGTGCCGTCGGTGCGCACGAAGACGATGGCCGGATGCGGAATGCCCCAGTATTTCGAGCCTTCCTTCATCTCTTCATTGAGCTGGTCATAATCCCTGATCACTTTCGACTCGGGGTCTGAGACCAGGACATAGTTGATCCCCTTCTCATGGCTGAAATTGGCGAGCGTTTCCTGGCTGTCATAGGACAGGGCAACGAGCGACCAGCCCGCCTCCTCCAGCGGGACGCGCGCCTCTTCCAGCCCGATGGCCTGCTTCTGGCAGTAGGGGCACCAGTCCAGCGAGCGGATGAAGGCGATCACTGTACCGTTCTCGCCCGCAAGCGCGTCGAGCGTCACCGTCTGACCGTCAGACGTCATGCCGCTCAGGGGCGGCGCCTCGGTCCCGACCATCGGACCGATCATCTGGTCTTCGGGCACAGCGCTTTCCTGCGCGGTCACGGGAAGGGCGACAGCAGCCAAAAGGCCGAGCGCGACAAGCATTGAACGGAGCATCAGGGAAAGCCTCCTTTTCTGGGCCTGCCCGGTCTAGCCCTCCCGGCCCCGCCTGCACAGACCAATCGCTTCTCTTCACGGGGTTTTGACCATGACAGAGATTTATGACGCGCGTGCTCCCCGCGCGCGCTATAATGCCGCCTGAAAAGGAGGACGAAGATGAAACGCACACTCACAGGGCTCGTCCTGATTGCCATGCTGACACCGGCGCCCATGGCGGCGGCCAAGGACAGCAAGGAAGGGGCCGGTTTTTATACGATCAGCCGCGAGCAGGCCGTCGAAATTGCCCGCGAGCATGGCATGGTCGACATCTGGGAAACCGAGCGTGATGACGGGTTATGGGAAATCGAAGGCGCGAATGCCGACGGCGTGAAGCTGGAAATCGAGCTCAGCGGCCGGACCGGCGAAGTGGTGAAGATGGAAACCTATGGCCCTGACCATGAGAGCCATGGCACGCATCACTCGCCCGAGGATGATAGCGACCACCGTTCCGATCATCACCACTAGATACAAAAAGGGCCGGACCATGCCTGGCCCGGCCCCTTGAAGTCCTGAGACGTCGATCCGCCTATTTCAGGCTGCCATCGATACCCTTGCAGGCGTCGATCAGACCGTGGACCGCATCAACCGAGTTCTGGAACATGCCCTTCTCGTCCTCGGTGAGGTCAAACTCGACAATCTTTTCCGCGCCGCCGGCGCCAATCAGGGTCGGCACACCGACATAGATCCCGTCAACGCCGAACTGGCCGGAGCAGTAGGCGGCGGCCGGGACGACGCGCTTCTGGTCCTTGAGGTAGGATTTCGCCATGGAGATCGCGGCTTCCGCCGGGGCGTAGAAGGCCGAACCGGTCTTGAGCAGGCCGACAATCTCGCCGCCACCCTTGCGGGTGCGGTCGACGATGGCATCGAGGTCGTCTTGCGTCATCCAGCCCTGCTCGACAAGCTGCGGCAGCGGCAGGCCGCCAACCGTGGAGTGGCGCACCATCGGCACCATCGTGTCGCCGTGGCCGCCGAGCGTCCATGCATGGATGTCGGCGACGGAAACGCCGGTCTTTTCCGACAGGAAGTAAGCGAACCGCGAGGAGTCCAGAACGCCGGCCATGCCGACGACTTTTTCCTTCGGCAGGCCGGAGAATTGCTGCAGCGCCCAGACCATGGCGTCGAGCGGGTTGGTGATGCAGATGACGAAAGCGTTCGGGGCGTTCTTGGCGATGCCCTCACCGACAGCCTTCATGACCTTGAGATTGATCCCGAGCAGGTCGTCGCGGCTCATGCCCGGCTTGCGCGGCACGCCGGCGGTCACGATGCAGACATCTGCGCCCGCGATGCCTTCATAATCATTGGCGCCCTTGAGATCGACGGACGCGTTATAGACGGGGGTGGATTCCGCGATGTCGAGACCCTTGCCCTGCGGCAGGCCCTCGGCAATGTCGAACAAGACCACGTCGCCGAGCTCCTCGCGCGCAGCGATATGCGCGAGCGTGCCGCCAATCATGCCTGAACCGATAAGAGCAATCTTCTTGCGAGCCATGGGAGGCCTCCTTCCTGCGATGTTCTTGTAGAAGCTGCCGGACACCTAGATCAGATTTTCACGGAAGGAAACTGCCAGCTGTGCCGCAGAGGCATCAGGGCCTGGCTTCAGCGGCCTTTGCGGCCTCCACCGCCTGACGGATCGCATCGGCAAAAGGCTTCGACTTGTAGCAGCGGATGGAGAGCTTCTCGTCGGCGGCTTCAATGTCGATGATACTGGTGACCAGGCCCTTGCGCCAGGTCACATCGTTCACATCCACAAGCCGCACTGAGGCTGTCAGGTCTTCAGGGTTGAGATGGTAGTGACGGTTGAGCGCGTTCGGTTCGAAGCTCAGCTCCTCGGCGGTCAGCCAGGCATTCCCGCCGACCCAGAGCCCGCCCATGGTCTGCTTGGCGACCGCGCTGGTCAGCCCGCCCATCATGCCCTTGGCCTGCGCCTTCGGGATCAGGGCATTGGCGATGCGCTTGTCGATATATTTCTTGGGCGCGGACATGGCAGCTGGCTCGCAGGCGGCTGGGAGAGCGGCAAAGTCTAACAGCCACATCCAGCCATGCGAAGCGGAAATCGGCCTTGCAGGCGTCGAAAGGTCTGGATTTGGAAGACGAACCCATGCAAGGTTTTGCCTATGGTTCCGCTATCCCGCAAATCCCCCGTCCCGCCCGAACGCTGCAACCTGGCCCGCGCCGTCAACGAGATTGGCGACCGCTGGACGCTGCTTATCCTGCGCTCGGCTCTGTATGGCGTGCGCCGCTTCGACGATTTCCAGACCGAACTCGGCACACCGCGCACCATCCTGTCAGGGCGCCTGAAGTCACTGGTGGAAACCGGCCTGCTCGACAAGCGGACCTACAAGGTCGAGGGTCGCCGCGCGCGTCCTGAATATGTCCTCACCGACAAGGGCGAAGCGCTCAGGCCGGTCCTGATCGCGCTGACCCAATGGGGCGACCAGTGGCTCGATGGCGAAGGCCAGCCGCCGATCAGCTTCACCGACACACAAAGCCGCCAGTCCGTGCGCACCGCCTTCGTGACGGAGGACGGACGGGAAGTGTCGGTCGAGAATATGCGGATTGTGCTCAGGCGGTAGGACGACTACCGCGCCCGGCCCCAGATGCGCAGCGGATCGAAAGCGCCATCCTCGGCAGCGGCCTTCAGCTCATCGATCTGACGTTTGACGGGGCTCGCCTCGCCGGAATGGCCATCGACATAGATCGCGGCATCCAGCCGGCAGATGCGCGAAAACAGGTTTTCCGCCTCATCGACCAGGTCGAGGAAATGGTCCGGCAGGCCGCGTCCGCGCTGTTTCGCGGCGTCGAGTGGCGGACCATCGCGATGGATGCGGTATTTCTGCTTCAGCGCGTCGCTGCGGGGCATGTCGCCGTCGCGCACCGCCTTCTGCATGACGAGCCAGCTGGCCGCCTGCATCAGCTTGGAGGTCAGCTCCATGCTCCAGGCCGCATAGGTGAGGCCCGCTTCGCGCGGCAGCTGCTTGGCCATGTCGCGGCCCGGCCCATCGAGATAGGAGGCCGCCTCTTCGACCAGCGCCATACCATCTGCAAACACCCGTTCGAAAACGCGGCTTGCAGCGAACTCCGGCATGGAGAGTTCGCTGTCCTCAGGGCTCTGTTCAGGTGTCGCTGCCATGGGCGGTCTGTAGCCTTCTCTGTCTTTTCCAGCTTAGCGCGCGCGGACGAATCCGTGGGTAACATTAGCCGTGACGAAGTTTAAAGGGTCTTAAAGATGCAAGACCCACGCCTCATGATTTGAAGAAGTCGTCAGCGGCGGATTTATGCGCCTGCTTCTTTTCGATCTCCGCCTCACACGCGGCAATGTCGGCCTTCAACGCCTCGATACGCTGCTTCAGCTCGTCGACCGACAGCTGTTCCAGATCGAGCTTGGCCGGTTTTGGTGGGTCATTCTCGAACATTGATCGCACGCCTCCATGCCTTTAGGCCTTCTCGCCATCAGGCAAGGACAGCCACGCTGCGAAATCAAGCCTTGATTCGAAGGCCAGCGCAGCCTTGCGGCCCACAGGAGGAGTGCAGATGAGCGATATGATGAAGGCGATCGTGGCCGAAGGCGGCGAAGCGCTGAAACTTGGCGACGTTCCGCGTCCGGACATCGGCCCGCACGACGTGCTGGTAAAAGTGGCCGCTGCCGGGCTCAACCGCGCCGACCTCGTCCAGCGCGCCGGTCACTATCCGCCCCCGCCCGGCGCCTCCGAGATCATGGGGCTGGAATGCTCCGGCACGGTGGCCGCTGTGGGCGAGAAGGTGACGAAGTGGAAGGAAGGCGACCGGGTCTGCGCCCTGCTCGCAGGCGGCGGCTATGCCGAATTCTGCGCTGTCGATGAAGGCTCGCTCCTTCCCGTTCCGGAAAACCTCACCCTGCTGCAGGCCGCCGCCCTGCCGGAAGCGATGATGACGGTCTATGCCAACATTTTCATGCGCTGCGCCTTCAAAAAGGGCGAGACCGTGCTCGTCCATGGCGGCACATCAGGCATCGGCTCCATGGCGATCCAGATGGTGAAACGCGCGGGCGCCTCCGAGATCTGGACCACGGCCGGCTCGGCGGAAAAGTGCAAGGCGGCCGAAACGCTCGGCGCTACCCGCGCGATCAATTACAAGGAAGAAGACTTCGAGACCGTGGTGAAGGATGGCGGCGGCGCCGATGTCATCCTCGACATGGTCGGCGGCGATTATGTCCAGAAGAACATATCTGCGGCGCGTGTGAACGGGCGCATCTGTAACATCGCCTATCTCAACGGCTCCAAGGTCGAGCTCAACCTGATCTACCTCATGGTCAAGCGCCTGATCCTCACCGGCACGACGCTCCGGGCCCGCCCGGTCGAGGAAAAGGCCGAGATCCGCGCGGCCATAGAGGAAGAATTCTGGCCGATGGTGGCCGCTGGCGACATCCGGCCGGTCATCGACCAGACATTCGGTCTCGATGAAGCGGAAACGGCTCAGGCGCGAATGGCCAAGGGAGGCCATATCGGCAAGATCCTGCTGAACGTGGCGGTCTAGGTCTTCTACGCCCAGACGGCTGACTTCCTGCGAAATTCGTCCCGTCTTCCGGCGGCAGGCGCCCGCTAGCGCACACGTTATGGGTGTGTATACTATGTGCGTGTTTGGTGAGGCGTCCGTGAGTTGCGGACGTGGAGAATGAATGCCGGAACGTTACAAGGCCCTTCAGCACAGCTATGCGCAGCTGGAAGCCGACTTCCATATGCTCGCCAATTCGATTCCGCAGCTGGCCTGGATGACCCGGCCGGATGGCTGGATCTTCTGGTACAATCAGCGCTGGTTCGATTTCACTGGCACCACGCTTGAGGACATGCAGGGCTGGGGCTGGAAAGCCGTGCATCATCCCGATCATGTCGACCGGGTGGCCAAGCACTTCAATCGCGCCTTCGAGACCGGCGAGCCATGGGAGGATACCTTCCCGCTGCGCAGCAAGGACGGCGATTATCGCTGGTTCCTGTCGCGCGCCGTCCCCATTCGCGACACGGAAGGCAACATCATCCGCTGGTTCGGCACCAATACCGATATCACCGAGCAGAAGCGGATCGAGGAACGCCAGACCCTGATCATGCGGGAGATCGATCACCGCGCCAAGAATGCGCTGGCGGTGGCACAATCGGTCGTGAACCTGACGCGGGCTGACTCAATCAAAGACTACAAGGCCGCCGTCGAAGGCCGTATCGGATCCCTGGCGCGCACGCACAGCCTGCTTGCCGCCTCGCAATGGCACGGTGCCGAACTGCGCACCCTGCTCCATGACGAAACATCCTCTTTCAGCGATGATGCCGCAAACCGGATCACGCTGAGCGGTGAGCCGGTCACCCTGTCGCCTGAGACGGCACAGACGCTGGCCCTGATCATTCACGAACTTGCGACCAATGCCGCCAAGTATGGCGCCCTGTCGCATCCGCAGGGCCGTATCGGCATTTCATGGGTCGAGCGCCCGGACGGCATTTCCATCAGCTGGCGTGAGACAGGCGGCACCGGCCTCAACCCGCCGCAAAGCTCAGGCTTCGGGACGCAGCTGCTCGACCGGATCATTGCAGACCATGCCGGCGGCACGCTGGAGCGGACCTGGCATTCCGATGGGCTGGCCGTCGAGATCAGGCTCACCCGAGACGAGGGGCCGGCAGAGGCAGACCAGGCCGAGCCTGGCAAGAGGACGGGCCCACGCAAGCAACACGGCAAACCATCCATCCTGGTCCTTGAAGACGAAGCGTTGACCGCGATCGATCTTGAGTTCCGCCTGCAGGATGCAGGCTTTGAGGTGATGGGTCCGGCAAGCACAATCGCCCATGCCCGCGAAACCATTTCTCATGGCCTTCCGGACATCGCCCTGCTCGACAGCAATCTCTCGGGCGAACGCTCCTTCAATTTTGCCGAGGAACTGGTCATGGCCGGTGTGCCGGTCGTATTCTGCACCGGATATGAGGAGCTGGAAGGCATCACCGAAGTCCTCTCGGCCTGCCCCATAATCCGCAAGCCCTTCCGCGATGCGGAGTTGATGGCCGCGATCGAAACGGCCCGGCATCCTGCGATGGCCGAGCAGGCGGAATGAGCCCGGCCAAAGGGTTAAACGGACATTAACCAAAGCGCGGCCTTATCAAGCGGTTAATTCCGGAACCGAACGCTATGGCCAATTTGCTCAGAAACGTCATTACCGCCCATCATTGCCGGTCGACCCACCACTTCATCGTGATGGACGCACTCGCCCTGATCGAGGGCAAGGACGCTGAGCGGTGGCATGACCTGATGCTGTCGGAACACCCCTCGCTGCTTGCGGGCGCCAAGGCACCGGACTCCGAGTTCAGGGACTTCCGCAACCATGTCCTCCACGTCTCCGAAGGCGAATGGGGCGGCGCGCGCGATGCGGCCGCCGACTGGTATGGCAAGGCTGTCGTCGCGCTTCGCGAGAAGAAATGGAGCCATGCCGCCTATGCGCTGGGCGTGCTCAGCCATTACTATGCCGACCCGATCCAGCCCTTCCATACCGCCCAGAGCGAGGAGGAAGGCGCCATCCACCGCGCGCTGGAATGGTCGATCGCCAAGTCCCGCGGTGAGATCGTTCGCCGGATAGAGCAAAAGGGATATCCCGACATCGAACGCCATTGCGGCTCGGGCTTCGTCTCCGACATGGTGCTTGCCGGCGCCAAACGCTCTCACCCGCATTATCAGGATTTCATCGATCATTACGACATCCATGCCGGCGTGAAAGATCCGCCCGCCGGACTTGATGAAACCCTGCTCGACATCATTTCCGATCTCGTGGCCTATGCCACACGCGGCATCAGCCTGCTCTACGAAAACGCCTTTGCCGAGGCCGCCGTCACGCCGAAAAAGGTGAACCTCACCGTGCGCGGCTATCTCGCCACGCTGGATGTGCCGGTGCAGTGGATGACGAAGAAGATGGAAAACGCGGCTGACCGCAAGACGGTCGCGGCGATGTACAAGGAGCTGCAGGAGACCGGCAAGGTAGTGAAGACGCTGCCGGACGACGACAAGGCGATCCGGAAACTGCACGCCGAAACGGTGCTGCGCATCCCTGTGAAGGAGCTCGATGCGCGCCCGCTCGCGCCCCTGGGCTCAAAACATGCACCCCGCATGCCCATACCCGAAAACATTACAGAACAGACAGATCGTTCCGCCCCCGAAACGATCGATTCGCCCGCGCCAGCGCCCGCAGCAGAGGCCCCGGAGGCGGAGGCGACGCCCGACACCCATCTCACCCTGAAGAGCGATGTCGTCGACGCGCCCTCGATCGGCAAGAAAACGGCGGCCCGGCTCTATGACATCGGCATTTACACGATCCGCGACCTGCTCGGCACCGACCCGGAAACCACCGCCGAGGCGCTCGACGCACGCCACATCACCGCGGAAACCGTTCTCGACTGGCAGGACCAGACAGCCCTGAAAATGTCGATCCCCAGCCTGCGCGTTCATGATGTCCAGCTGCTTGTTGGCGCGGGCATACGCTCAGCCGACGACTTGGCCGAAGCGAAGGCGGCAGACCTGCTAATGGCGGCCACCATGCACTTCCAGAAGCCCTATGTCCGGCGCATCATTTCCGACAACAATGCCCCGAACGCCGACGAGGTCGACCACTGGATCGACCTCGCAAAGGACTCTGTCTGAGCGCTCAGGCGAGGGCCAGCGCGGCAACGATAAAACACACCCCGGCAGCAAACGAACCCAGCGTGCGGACATGGTTCCACCGCGTCCAGACCCGGCCATAATGGTCCCAGTATCGTGCGGTCGCCTGCTCGGACGGCACCATCCGGTCGAGGCGATTGTTCATCGGCACATTGCCGAGCATCGTCACCAGGAAAACGCTCACGAGATAGACCGCCGTTCCGGCGTGGATCCAGCCGCGTGCCGCGCCATCAACGCCAAACTGCGCAACAAGACTGACGGCGAGGGTCACCGGCACCAGTCCCAGTAGCAGGACCAGGAAGACCGATCGCATCACGGTCCGGTTGATCATCTGCATGGACTGCGCGCCGCCCATCGGCTCGGCGGCGACGAGACCGCGCATCACAAAATCCGAAAAGGCCTGGAAGACGCCGGCCACCAGCGTGCTCGCCACGCCCAAGGCCAGTAATGTGTAAACGAGAATGTGCTCACTCATGACCAGGCCTCCTTGCGGGCTGCGGGCGTGGCGAGAAGGCCGACGGCAAGGCCGGCAAGCGTGACCTCGATGGTGAAGGCCGCCAGCAGGGCCTGCGGCGGCAGGCCGTCAAAGGCGGCGCTGACGAGCCGGCCAGCCGCCCAGCCACCATTGACAAGAGCGGTTGCGACGAGGGCGGCGTAGCGCCAGCCAGGCCGGACCAGGCTTGCCAGGATGAAGGCACCGACCAATAGCAGAAAGCCGCCAGGCGCTCTCGTTTCCGAAAGCAGGCCTGCCTCGCCCCCCAGGGCAATGCCGTTTGCGGCATGCATGCTGTGAGGCCAGAAGAGCAGGCCCAGTCCAACCCCGGTAATAACCACGCCCGATACGGCGCAGACTGTCATCGTTATTGCGCGTTTCATTGTCGTCTCCTTTTGGCTGGTCAGCTGAGCGCAGCGCGTTCACCCATCCGGCGCATGCGGCCGAACCAGCTCTGGATTTTTCTTTTTGAGGCGAGCTTCACAGAGCCGATCTGCACGACCCGGCGGACCTTCATGCCGCAGAAGCCAAACACCTGGTTCTTCAGCACCCGGCGGGCAGGCTTCTGGTAGAGAAGCGTATCGATCAGCGGTGGTGTGTCGGAGGTGATAATGCCGTCAGCCGTCTTGCCCTTGAGCAGCTTGTCCCAGGCAGCACCCTTCTCATGATATTTGAAGCCGAAGCCCGGGGTCAGCGCCCGGTCGAGCACGGCTTTTGCCCGTGTCGGCATCCCGCCCCACCAGTAAGGGTGGATCACCATCACATGATCGGCCCAGGCAATTGCCCCCTGCCAGTCGATGAGCGCCGGTTCGAGCGCCGGAGTGTCCGCTCCATAGCCTTCGAAATGAGGGTCGAAGTCCATCTCCGACAGATCCATGCGAATCGTCTCGGCTCCATTCGCCTCGACCCCCGACTGATAGGCGTCAGCCAGCGCCGCACAGAGCGACCCGGCCTTCGGGTGCGCAACCCAGATGAAAACACGCTTTGTCATGAATATCTCCTTTGCTTGACACCGTGTAAAGTTGACACAGCGTCAAATGCCCTTAGCTTGACATGATGTCAAGTTCGAATCTCGAAACCCGTGAAAAAATCATGGCCGCTGCGTCCCGGCTGCTTGAGGAAAAGCCCGGTACGGCCGTGCGCATGAGCGACATCGCCAAGGCGTCGGGCGTCAGCCGGCAGGCCGTCTACCTGCACTTTCCCACGCGCGCCGATCTGCTGATCGCCACGGCGCGCCATCTGGATCAGGTGCTGAACGTCGATGAGCAGCTCGCGGCAAGCCGGGCCGCCACATCAGGGCGTGAGCGCCTCGACGCCTATATCGATGCGTGGGGCAATTATATCCCGCAGATCTATGGCGTTGCGCGGGCCTTCCTCGCCATGGAAGCCACCGACGAAGCGGCTGCCGCCGCCTGGAAGGACCGGATGGACGCGATGCGTCATGGCTGCGAGGCGGCCGTACGCGCGCTGGCAGAAGACGGCGACCTCAAGCCCGGCTTTGATCAGGAGAAGGCGACCGATCTCCTCTGGACACTCCTCTCGGTTCGCACCTGGGAGCACCTCGTCCAGGACTGCGGCTGGAGCCAGCAGGCCTATGTGGAAGCGATGAAATATATGGCGGAAACCGCGCTGGTGGCGTGACCCATGTCCCGCTCCCAATACTGGTCTATCGCAGTTAGACGACCGACCACCGCAGGACACGTTTTTGGGAAGGACTGGACCCACTACAAAGCCCACCTTCCCAATTGCGTGCTTAGCGCCTATAATCCTTGCCGTTAGGATTTATTCCCTCCTGGAACCCTGACCGCCCGGCCCGAAAGGCCGGGCGGCTGCGTTTCGGGGACCAAGCAAACGGAGCCCAAAATGGCCGATATTCTGATGCCCAAGGCGACGGCCGTCTGGCTGATCGACAACACCACGCTGACCTTCACCCAGGTCGCGGACTTCTGTGGCCTGCACTCGCTCGAGGTCAAAGGCATTGCCGATGGCGATGTCGCCGAGAACATGCGCGGCGTCGACCCGATCTCGGGCGGCGAACTGACGCGCGAGGAAATCCGCAAGGGCGAGGAAGATTCGAACTACCGCCTGAAAAAGGCCGAATCCAAGATCGCGCACATCCCGCAGCCGAAGCGCAAGGGCGCCCGCTACACGCCGGTTGCCCGGCGCCAGGACAAGCCCGATGCGATCGCCTGGTTCATCCGCAACCACCCGGAAGTCACCGATGCGCAAATCTCCAAGCTGATCGGCACGACCAAGGCGACGATCACCAATGTGCGCGACAAGACGCACTGGAATTCGCAGAACATCAAGCCGGTCGACCCGGTGACGCTCGGCCTGTGCACGCAGATTGAACTCGACGAAGTCGTCAACAAGGCCGCTGACCGCCGCAAGAAGATGGACTCGCAGAAGGCCGCCGAAACTTCCGGCCCGGGCCTCAAGCCCGCCGAGGAGGCCGATGCGCAGACCGAAGCGGTCGACAATGACACGCCGAATGCTGACGACATTTTTTCGGCGTTCAAGAACTAGCCATCGTCCGGTTTTCGAACCCAGACATGAGCCCGCTGCGAAATGTCGTAGCGGGCTTTTTTGTGGGCTGAAACCGGGCTGTTTCTGGAACGGTTCCGGACCCTAGTTTTCGCCGGTTTTTCTCGGGAAATTCTTGACCGCATCCGCCAGGCTATGCCGTGCGCTTCCTGGACGCAGGGGTGTCGGCTGGCTCTCGTGCGGCGCCCATCCCGACAACCAGATGACGTTGAACGTGGCGCGCAGCTTGCCATCAGGGTCGCTATAGCGCTCGGCATATAGCTCACTCATGCGCGCGAGCACGGTCGATGATAATGGGCGGCGCGGCGCCTTTTCATTTGCCGCAAAAGCCGCCTGCTCGCCCATGCCCTTGATATCATGAAGCAATTTTACTGGGTTCGAATAGCGCACCGTAACTGCTTCAAGATCAACCACCGGCAGCGCAAAGCCCGCGCGCTGCATCAGCCCAGCCATGTCCTGTAGCCCCGGCAGCGGTGACAGCCGCGCTGACGCGCCGCCTGTCAGCTCCGTCTCCGCTTCGATCAGGCAGGACCGGAGTTCTGCAAGCGTCCCGCCTCCGAACAGGCAGCCGAGAAAGAGCCCATCTGCCTTGAGGCCTTCTCGGATCCGCACCAGCGTCCCGGGCAGGTCGTTCACCCAGTGCAGGCTCAGGATCGAGGTCACAAGATCGTAGCGCCCTGATTCAAAGGCGGGCTCCTCCTCATCCAGCCTGAAAGCCTCAAGCCCGACGCCGCGCATCCTCTCGACAAATTCCTCCGATATATCCGCCGCCTCGACGGCTTCGACCCGGCCGCTTTCAACGAGCTTCAGCGCCGCGCGTCCATCATGCGCGCCAAGGTCCAGCGCGCGCTCGAACGTCTTTGTGGTGTCCATCAGCCGTTCGATGAGCTGACTCGACTCCCGCTCCTTCAGGAAGGCATAGTCCTCGTAGCGGGCAGACGCCCGGTCGCGGTGCATGCGCACCTGGTTACGGTCGAAAAGCTTGGGTGGGGCAGACAGCATGGGGCTCGATATGGACCGGCTTGGCCGCGCAGCAAAGGCCGGATTGCGGTCGATCGGCGACTTTGTCTGGCCACCGCGCTCCCTCGTCACCGGCCAGAGCCATGCCGGACAGGGGCTGATCCCGCCGGAGGACTTCGCCCGTCTCGCCTTCCTCAATGGCAGTGGCTGCCGCAGCTGCGCCATGCCGGCCGAGAGCGATCTTGGCGATGCAACGCTGTGCGGGGCCTGTGCCGCCAATCCGCCGCCATGGCACGCCGCCCGCGCGGCTGTGGAATATGACGAGGCCTCGCGAAAAGCCGTGCTGGACCTGAAACGCGCCGGGCGCCGCGATGGTCTTCCGGTCTTTGCCGCCTGGATGGCCCTGGCCGGCGCAGACCTTCTGGCCGATGCAGACCTGATCGTTCCCGTGCCGCTGCATTATCGCCGCCTTGCCAGCCGCGGCTTCAACCAGTCCGGCTGGCTCGCCACAGCCCTGTCGAAGCGAACAGAACTGCCGGCCTGCAATGACGCGCTTGTCCGCCGCAAACCCACGCCAAGCCAGGGCGGGCTTACCGCGCGCGAACGGCGCAAGAATGTCCGCGGCGCCTTCGCCATACGCCCGTCGCGGGCCGCACGTATCGAGGGCGCGCATGTCGTCCTGATCGACGATGTCTACACGACCGGCGCCACCCTGTCGGCGTGCACGCGTGCCCTGAACAAGGGCAAGGCGGCCTCGGTCAGCGTCCTTGTGCTTGCGCGCGTTGTCAGGCCCACGGACGTCACCATATAGAAATCAGTCTGGATTCAATCCCGGAGCCGAAATGCCAAAGGTCACCATCTATACGCGCGCCTTCTGTCCTTACTGCACACGGGCCGTGTCCCTCCTGCAGAAGAAGGGGGTCAATTTCGCTGAAGTCGATGCGGGCATGGACCCCGCCATGAAGCAGGAAATGGTCAAGCGGGCCAATGGCGCGCGCACCTTCCCCCAGATCTTCGTCGGGGATCGCCATATCGGCGGCTGTGACGAGATGATGGCCCTGGAGCGGGAAGGCAAGCTCGACCCCATGATCGACGCTGCCTGAAACCCGAGGCACAAACGATGATCCGCTATGCCCTTGAATGTCGTGATTGCGAGAGTGAGTTCGAAGCCTGGTTCGCTTCCTCGGAGGCGTTCGAAAAGCAGAAGGACCGGCACTTGATCGCCTGCCCCGACTGCGGCGGCAGCGACATCCGCAAGCAGATCATGGCGCCGTCGGTGCGCCCGTCAGAAAAATCCGGCGCTTCTGACCCGGAGCGCGTGTTTGGCAAGCTGGCCGCCAAGGCCCGCCAGCATATTTCCGAGAATTACGACTATGTCGGCGATGGCTTCGCGGAAGAAGCCCGCAGCATGTATTATGGCGAGCGCGACAGCCGACCGATCTGGGGCGAAACGACCACAGAAGAGCGTGAATCGCTGAAGGAGGAAGGCGTGCCCGCCGCTCCGCTGCCCCCTGCCTTTGTCCCGCCAAAGCAGGACGACAAGTCGAAACTGAACTAGTCAGACCCAACCCTTCAGCAGATGCGACCGCTTGGCCGCTTGACGACAGGCCTGCGCGCAATACAAACGGCACAAATAGCGGTACGGAGAGCGCCAGATGGCTTCGAACGAATACACACACGGCGAAATGCAGATCGACTCCCAGTCGAAAATGTATAGCGGCTTCATGAAGGCAAGTGCCTGGGGAAGCCTGATCCTTCTGATTGCCGTGGGCTATATGGTCTTTACCCTGTCAGTCGGCATGAACTGGCTGGTCTCACTGATCCTCTGCGCCGGCGCAGGCATTGCCATCGGCATGATCATGGGCATGGGCGGCGCCTGGATCGCGACCGTGGTCGCGCTGGCGGGGCTGGCCATCTTCATCCAGCTCCTGGTCTTCCTCTTCGGAATGGTCCTTTAAGGACGGCGCTCAGAGCAAGCGCGCCCATTTCCTGACATCCTCGGCAAACAGGCCGGGCACTTCCATGGCTGCGAAGTGTCCGCCTTTCTGCATGTCCGCCCAATACTGGATATTATAGGCCCGCTCGCACCAGCTTCGTGGAGGGGCGGGCAACAGGGTCTCGCCCGGATAATTGGCAAACCCCACCGGCACCTCGACACGCTTACCCTCGGGCAGAGAGCCGCCACCCTCGACAAAGAAGCCGGCATAATACCAGACTGAGGTCGCGATCGCGTCATTGACGAGATAGATCATCACATTGGTGAGCATCTGGTCTTTCGAATAGACACTAAAGAGATCGTCGTCTTCCAGGTGCGACCAGCCATGGAATTTCTCCAGGATCCAGGCGGCCGTCCCCATCGGCGAATCCATGAGCGCCATGGCCAGCGTCTGTGGCTTTGTCGCCTGCTCCATCAGGTAAGCACCCTCCGCCTGCATCGCGGCCTGGCTGGTGGCGAGCCATTCCTTTTCCGCGTCGGACTGCGGCACAGCCGGTGTCGGCCGGAAGCCCATCATGTTCAGATGGATGGCCTCGCACCCGCCTTCAGGCATGCTGGCAGCATGGTCGAAACCCAGCCAGGAGGTGACCATGCTGCCCCAGTCGCCGCCCTGGGCGAGATAGGTATCATAGCCCAGCACGTCCCGCATAAGCGTGTTGAACAGGGCCGCCGTCTTGCGCGGGCCGAAGGGGAAGGCTGGTTTTGCGGAAAAGCCATAGCCCGGCAGGGAGGGGATAATGAGATCGAAGGCATCGTCGGGAGACCCGCCATGTTTCGACGGGAAAGCGAGCGGGCCGATCGCCTCATAGAATTCGTAGAAGGACCCTGGCCAGCCATGCGTCAGCAGGAGCGGGCGCTTGCCTTCAGCCTCACCGACAACATGCAGGAAATGCAGGTCGAGGCCGTCAACCTCGGCCTTGAAGTGCGGCCAGGCATTAAGCTCCGCTTCGGCGGCGCGCCAGTCATACCCATCCAGCCAATAGGCCTGAATATCCTTCATCACCTCGGCCGCCATGCCGAATTGCCACGCGCCTCCTGCCGCTGGCGCCGGGAACCAGCGATAGGCGGCCACACGCTCACCGATACGCCCGAGCGTCGCCTCATCAATTTCGATGGAAAATGGTCGCGCACCAGCCATGGTTATCCTCCCTTGAGCGTTGCCCGTGGGAAGAGAATGCCGCTGCGCCGGGGCGCGTCAATGTCACGCCGGGGAAGCGTCAGAAATATCTAGCTGTCAGGGTAAGCGTTGGCAGCGGCTTCGAAATTCGTGTTCGTCGTCGCACCGACCTGCGTAACACCGCCAACAATGGCGAGCACGAGCAGACCGATCAGCAGCGCGTATTCGACCGCTGTCGCACCAACCTGGCTGGCGATGAAATTTTTATACAGACGCTTGATCATGCTCATCCTCGAAACCGCGTTGCCAGCTCTTCGAACATGGGTATGTCCGCCGGCGGCGCCGGATAATTTCCCAGATCAGCTGGCCGTACCCAAGCAAGTGCCTGACCCTCAAGCGGTACGGGATCACCGGTCCAGACGCGTAATTCGTAAAGTGGCATGAAAAGGTGAAAATCGGGATAATCGAAACTGGCAAAATTAAGCGGTTTCAGATCGTCCGGATTTACCGCTATCTGTAGCTCTTCCTGCAGTTCACGGCAAAGGGCAATTTCAGGCGTTTCCCCCTCTTCCAGCTTGCCGCCAGGAAATTCCCAGAGGCCCGCCATCGCTTTTCCTTCCGGGCGACGTGCGAGCAGGATGCAGCCATCTTCATCGAAAAGGGCCGCCGCGACGACGAAGACCATGCGCTTGGTCATGTCCGGTAGGCGCCGTTGATATCCACATAGGCGTGTGTGAGATCACAGGTCCACACCGTCCAGTCAGCCCGCCCTGCAGCAACATCGACACGAACGGAGATATGGTCACCGGCGAAATGACCGCTCGCTGCGGCTTCGTCATAACCGGATGCGCGCATCCCCCCCTCGGCGACGAGGTGGTCACCGAACCAGATGCGCATTTCGTCTTTCGAAATCGGCTCCAGCGACTTGCCGACCGCCATGACGATGCGGCCCCAGTTCGCGTCGCCTGCCGCGATGGCCGTCTTGATCAGGGGTGAGTTGGCGATGTGCAGGCCGATCGTCCTGGCCGAAGCCTCGGAAACGGCCCCCTCCACCCTGATCTCCACGAATTTGGACGCGCCCTCGCCATCCTTGACGAGCTGGTGGGCGAGATCGCGAAACGTGTCGTCGAGCAGACGCCGAAAGTCCTCAAGGCGCGGGTCATCGGCGTGCTCAATCAGCGGCGCGCCCGACGCACCTGTCGCGAACAGCTGGCAACTGTCGGACGTCGAGGTGTCGCCATCCACCGTTACCGAATTGAGCGTGCGGTCGACGCAGTCGCGCAGCAACGCATCAAGCGCGTCCGGCGCGATGGCGGCATCGGTGAAGACATAGCAGAGCATGGTCGCCATATTCGGCATGATCATGCCGGAGCCCTTCAGGATGCCCGCCACAGAGACATCGGCCCCCTCAATTTCGCATGTGCCGCCGGAGGCCTTGGGGAAAGTGTCCGTGGTCATGAAAGCGCGTGTGCAGGCTTCCCAGTCCGGTGCAGAGAGGCTGGCGGAGAGGCCGGGCAGCATCTGGCCGACATAGTTCGCATCAGGCAGCGGCTCACCAATGACGCCGGTGGCGGCCAGGAAGCATTCCTCGCGCGGCACGCCGAGCGTTTCGGCCATGGCCTTCAGGGTCGCTTCATTCTTCAGGACACCGGCCTTTCCGGTGAAGGCGTTGGAATTGCCGGCATTCACGACGAGCGCACGGGCCTGGCCCTGGCCGGCCTTCAGCGCCTCACGGCACCAGTCAACGTCGGCCGAGGCCGTGTGCGAACGTGTGAAGACGCCCGCCGTGGTCGTGCCCTCAGGCAGGAAGAAGAGGAACACATCGTCACGGTCGACGCCGCGTCGGGCGTAGAAACCGCGGGAGGCCGTCGCCGCACGCACACCTTTGACGGCGGGGAGGGCCGGAAAGTGCTCCGGCGCGAAGGGAGATGGCTTGAGTTTCATTGTATGGGACTGTCTTCGGTTTCCTGCGAAGCGTCCGGACCGGCGGCTTCGCTTTCTGCTGACGCGTTGCCGCCTTCGTCAGCGGTCCCGCCTTCCTCGCCAGGCTCGGCGAAGTCTGACTCAACCGGATTTTCGAGGTAGGAGAGGTTCGGCGGCCCGCCGTCACGTTGCTGGATATCGGCCTCGGCGCGCAGGTTACGCAGGATCTTGGAGATTTCCGTGAACGTCAGGTAGGTGACGATTTCCGGACGCATCTCGTTCTTGGTTTTTGGAGGACGGGTCCGCCGCTCCTCGACCTTTAGAATGTGCCAGCCCTGTTCGGACTCAAACGGCTCCGACATCTCGCCGGAGGGCGTATCGGCAATCACCGAAGGGAACGGATCGATCATTGCGTTCGGGGCCACCCAGCCAAAGGAGCCGCCATCCAGCCGGGTTCGTGTGTCCTTTGAGTTCTCGAAGGCGAGCGTGGTGAAGTCCTCGCCTGAACGGGCCTGCTCCAGCACCGCTTCGGCCTCCTCCTGCGTCTCCACCAGGATATGACGGATGCGCACCTCGTCGTCGAGCTGCTGCAGCTTGACCTGCTCATCATACATCTGGTCGATGGCGGCTTCGGTGACTTCCGTGGAAACGAGGTTCTCCATCAGGAAATTGCCAAGCAGGCGCTCACGGGCGGTCTCCAGGCGGCGCTGGGCCTGCGGCGAGCGATCAAGGCCGCGCCGGACAGCCTCCTGGGCGAGCAGGCGCTGGTCAATCAGCTGGTCGAGGACGATCTGGTACTCGGTATGATCCGGGCCGAACGCTTCACCGGGTTCGATGCGTCCCTGGGCGACAGCTTCAAGCTCGACGTCGGAAATATAGATCGGCTCGCCATTGACCACAGCCGCCGTCGAGGCGTCGAAACCGACCTGCCTTTCGCGGAGAGGATCGCCGGTGGGGTTACAGCCCGCCAGGACCAGAAGGCCTGTCAGGAGCGTGCCAAGGAAGAGAGCCCGGGAGGATTTCATGCAAATTCCCTTTCTTGCTGCAACAGCCGCCCGCATTGACACCCTCTGAGCGCGTTCTTAAGTCTCCGGCGGCGACTGGTCGAGAGGTTAGTTTGCCCGGCGCGCACGCGAAGCCAGTGTGCACCTTCTGTCAACGTCTTGAAGGCAGGAGGGCCTAACCAAGTCAACAGCGCAGTTTGGTGTTCGGTGATATGCTTTCAGTTGCCCGTAAACTCTTTGGCTCTGCCAATGACAGAAAAATCAAGCCCATGCGCAAGCGCGTTGAGAGGATCAACGCGCTTGAGCCACAATTGGAGGGGCTGTCTGACGAGGAGCTGAAGGCCAAGACGGCCGAGTTCCGCGAACGTCTCGACAAGGGCGCCAAGCTCGATGACCTGCTTGAGGAAGCCTTCGCTGTCGTGCGCGAGGCCTCGAAACGCGCACTTGGCATGCGGCATTTCGACGTCCAGCTGATTGGTGGCATGGTCCTGCACCAGGGCTCCATTGCCGAAATGCGCACAGGTGAGGGCAAGACGCTTGTGGCAACACTGGCGGTTTATCTCAATGCGCTCGCTGGCAAGGGCGTCCACGTCATTACCGTCAACGATTATCTCGCCAGCCGTGACGCTGAGTGGATGGGCAAGATTTACGGCTTCCTTGGTATGACCACCGGAAGCATTGTCCACGGCCTCGACGACCAGCAGCGCAAGGCCGCCTATGCCTGCGACATCACCTACGGCACGAACAACGAATTCGGCTTCGACTATCTGCGCGACAACATGAAGTACTCGCTCGAGCAGATGGCGCAGCGCGGCCACGCCTATGCCATCGTCGACGAAGTCGACTCCATCCTGATCGACGAGGCGCGCACGCCGCTCATCATTTCCGGCCCGACCGACGACCGCTCGGACCTCTACCGCACCATCGACCAGCTGATCCCAAAACTCGACGAAGAAACCGATATCGAGCTCGACGAGAAGCAGCGCTCGGTCACCTTCACAGAAGACGGCATGGAGAAGATGGAGCGGATGCTGGAAGAAGCCGGCCTGATCGAAGGCTCGCTCTGGGACCCGCAGAATGTCACCATCGTGCACCACTCCAATCAGGCGCTTCGGGCCCACAAACTGTTCTTCCGCGACAAGCATTACCTGATGAAGGACGATCAGGTGATGCTGGTCGACGAGTTCACCGGACGCATGATGGAAGGCCGCCGCCTCTCGGAGGGTCTCCACCAGGCCATCGAGGCCAAGGAAGGCGTCGATATCAAGCCGGAAAACCAGACGCTCGCCTCGATCACCTTCCAGAATTATTTCCGCCTCTATGACAAGCTCGCCGGCATGACCGGTACGGCCATCACCGAAGCGGCCGAATTTGCCGACATCTACAAGCTCGAAGTCTTCCAGCTGCCGACCAACAAACCGGTCCAGCGGATCGACGAGGACGACGTCGTCTACCGGATCGCCAAGGCGAAATACAAGGAAATCATCGACGAGGTGCGCGATGCCCGCGCCAAGGGCCAGCCGGTTCTTCTGGGCACCGCCTCGATCGAAAAGTCGGAGATCATCTCCACCCTGCTCACCCAGGCGAAGATCCCGCATAATGTGCTGAACGCACGCCACCACGAACACGAAGCCGAAATCATCGCAGAAGCCGGTATTCCGGGCGCGGTCACGGTTGCGACGAACATGGCCGGCCGCGGGACCGACATCCAGCTTGGCGGCAACTTCGAGATGCGCATGTGGAAGGCGGAGGAAGAGTTCGAGGCCCAGCATGGCCGCGAGCCGACCGACGAAGAGCGCGCGACCCTGGAAGCCGAGATCAAGACCTCCATCGAAGGCGGCAAGAAGGAAGCGCTTGCCGCTGGCGGTCTCTTCGTCATCGGTACCGAGCGCCACGAAAGCCGCCGGATCGACAACCAGCTTCGCGGCCGGACCGGCCGTCAGGGCGACCCGGGCAAGTCAAAATTCTTCATCTCGGTCGAAGACGACCTGATGCGCGTCTTCGCCGCCGACCGTCTCAACTCGATCATGAAGAGCCTCGGCATCAAGGAAGATGAGGGCATCACCCATCCCTGGATGAACAAGGCGATCGAGACCTCGCAGAAGAAGATCGAGGAACGCAACTTCGAGATCCGCAAGAACGTCCTCAAATATGACGACGTCATCAACGATCAGCGCAAGGCGATGTTCGAGCAGCGCCGCGAATTCATGCTGTCCGACAATGTGACCGAAGTCGTCACCGACATGCGTCACGATGTGATCGATGGCTGGGTCGCCCGGGCCATGCCGCCAAAGGCGTTTGCAGAGCAATGGGACGTCGATGGTCTTACCGAAACGCTGAAGACTGAACTGGACCTCGACCTGCCCATCTCGAAATGGGCGGCTGAAGAGGGCGTGGCGAACGAAGAGATCGCCGAACGCATCCGCGTGGCGGCTGACCAGCATTTCGAGCAGAAGGTCGAACAGGCCGGCGCCAAGCAGATCCGCCAGGTGGAAAAGCAGGTTCTCCTGCAGGTTCTCGATGGGCGCTGGCGCCAGCATCTTCAGCAGATCGACCAGCTGCGTTCGGTCATCCACCTGCGCTCCTATGGGCAGCGTGACCCGCTGAACGAGTTCAAGGAAGAAGCCTTCAAGCTCTTCAATGACCTGCTCGACACGATGCGCGTGGAAGTGTCCCGCATCCTGATGAACATCCGGATCGCCCCGCCGGCGACCGATGAGCAGAAGGCCCAGCTGGCCGCGGCCCGCGAGAAACTGCTGCAACGCGAGCAGATGCAGGAATCTCACCTTAATCCGGACACCGGCGACAACGAGATGACCCCGGACGTCGTCGAGAAACCGGGTGAAGTCCAGCAGCCCGGCCCGCCGCTGCAGCAGGCCGAGGCCGACTGGTCCAACACGCCGCGCAATGCGCCCTGCCCCTGTGGGTCAGGCAAGAAGTACAAGCATTGCCACGGATCGTTGACGGGCGCCGACCAGCAACGCGTCTAGGGCTTCGCAAACAGGATTACCGAAAGGGCCATCCTCAGCGATGGCCCTTTTTCTTGCCGCCTATTCCCCGCCTTCGGGCATGAATTCGAGATGCGGATCCTCGTTCAGCGCATAGGCGACGTGCTCCTTGAGCAGCTCGGTGATGACGCTGGCATCGCCGGACAGACGCTCTGGCGGAATGATCGGACCGAAGCTCATGTCGAATTCCGCGCGCTTCTTGTTCAACAGCTCATGGAAGAGCGTGATGTCGCGCAGCTCCCCGTTTATCTTGCTGAGCTTGTAGAACATCCAGGAATTCTCGGCATCGACATGCAGGGGGACGATCGGCGCCTTCTGTTTGCGTGCAAGGCTGACCACTGTCGGAAACCAGTCCTGTTCAGTGAGCTCGCCGTCCACTTTCTTGGCGAGCTTGCCGGACGGAAAGATGACGATGCACTTTTCCTGCTCGAACGCTTCGGCAGCCCGGCGCAACGTCTCGCGCGTCTTGGCGGGCGTGCGCTTGTCAGCCACCCATTCGATCGGGATGATGACATCGGTAAATTGCGGATTCACCCTGAGCGCATCGGCATTTGCGAAGAAAACGACATCGTCACGCTTGCGAATCAGGGCGTCCCAGACGGCCACCCCATCGGCCAGCCCGGTCGGATGGTTTGCCGCGACCACAACCCGCCCCTTTTCCGGCAGCCGGTCTAGGTGGCGCAGGTCCAGGCTGACGGCGAGTTTCTCGGACAGGAATTCGAAGGATTGGCGTCCAGACAGCGTCATCAGCGTGTCAGCCATCTGCCGCGCCTTTGAATATCCAAGCAGGCCGTAAAGCACAGGCCGCACGATCGGCCACGACCAGTGGCCTGAAAAACTCGGGCAGCGTTCCTCAATCAGCGTATCGACGATATGCTGGTCGGGCTCCTCGATATCTTTCAGGAAAGCCGAGGTTGCCGGATTTTTATTGATTACGTCTTCCGTCATCGGCCTTTGTCCGGAGCTGCGTCTGACACGCCGTCAGCGCCACAAGCCCTTACGTTATCACAGATTCTGCCCACTGCACGATAACCCTGCGGCTTAGGCAATACTTTGATTTGTCAACGTTTCAGCAAGTTTCGCTTTACCAAGCTGTAATGCGAAGCTGCCAGATTGGGGACAGTTGAAGGGGGAGCGCTGATGGTGCTCCGGTGACTTGTTTGAACAGGGTAGAGTCTATGAAAGTTCTATGGATTGAGGATCAGGAACCGGTACGCGACATGCTGAGCATTGCCGCTGACAAGGCGGCGCGCGCCCGGGTTCAGGTCGACATCGTCCTGGCGCACACCCTGATGGAGGCTGAACGCCGCCTGCGGCTGGAGCGTTTCGACCTTATCCTTACTGAACTGACACTCCCCGACAGCTATGATGGCGACATGACCATCGCGCGGCTGGCAAACATGGGCAATCATCGCATCGCTGTCTCGACCGCCCACCCCGACCGCGACCAGATTGTCGATACGGCGCTGCGCTGCGGCTGCAACATCGCGCCCGAACCGGTCTTCAAGGCAAGCCTGCCCTACAACCGCTTCATCCAGCGCCCGGAAGCCATGTTCGACTTCATGATCGACCTGATGGAAGACCAGGTCTCCGGCGCAGCGCGAACGGCCGCCTGAGACAGGACGACACGCAAAAACTCCATGCGTTTGCAAGGCGCTTGCGCTAGGGCAGGGATATGGAGTCCTTTTCGCAGTTCCCGGCCACGCTCACCCTGATTGCGGCCAATGTCCTGGCCAGTATCTATGCCTGGCTGAACCCGCCCTTCCTGGTGGGCAATCTCTTCCATGTCGCCGCCATCCGCCAGAACAGGGAATGGCACCGCCTGGTGACCGCAGGCTTCCTGCATGGCGGTGTATTTCACCTGCTGATCAACATGTTCGTCCTTTTCCAGTTCGGCGGATTTATCGAATACTGGGTCGGCACGGTAAATTTCATCATCATCTATTTCGCCGCCCTTCTCGGCGGCAATCTCTGGGCGCTGATGGAGAATTTCCGCAATCCGGACTATCGCGCACTCGGTGCCTCCGGGGCGACTTCAGGCATCATCCTGTCCTTTTGCCTGTTTGCGCCCTTTGCGATGCTCTACGTCATCATCATCCCGATGCCGGCGGTCGTCTTCGCGATCCTGTTCATCGGGATCAGCGCCTTTCTCGCGCAGCGCGAGAACCGCGTGATCGGCCACGAAGCCCATATCGGCGGCGGGATTGCGGGCCTTCTGGCGACAATCGTGCTCGAGCCCGGCGCCCTTGCGACCTTTGCAGAGCAGGTCTCCAGCGTGCTTGGAGGAGGCTAAGGCGATGAGTGTCGAGACCGCCTATTGCGAGCGCGTCCGGTCCGGCCAGCTAAGCGAGGACCCGGCCCAGCTCGAAGCGTCCCGCAAGCTTGATGGCGTGCTGGACCGTATCGTCAACGCCCCCTCCGGCGGGCTCTTCCGCAAGCCGCCGCATATACGCGGGCTCTACATGTGGGGTGGTGTCGGACGTGGCAAGTCCATGCTGATGGACCTGTTTCACGAGCTCGCGCCTGTGGCCTCAAAACGCGTGCACTTCCACGAGTTCATGGGCCGTGTGCATGACGAGATGAACAACTGGCGCGAGATGAGCGACAGCGAACGCCGCCGCGCCGCACACCGCGTGAAAGGTGCCGGGAGCGACCCGATCCCTCCTGTGGCGAAACTCATCGCGTCCGAGGCGAAACTCCTGTGCTTCGACGAATTCCAGGTCACCCAGATCGCCGACGCCATGATCCTCGGGCGGCTGTTCGAGCATCTCTTCGAAGACCGCGTCACGGTGGTCGCGACCTCCAACCGCCATCCGGACGACCTCTACAAGGACGGCCTCAACCGTCAGCTCTTCCTGCCCTTCATCGAGATGATCAAGGAGCAGTGCGAAGTGTTTGAGCTGGCCTCGGAGCGTGATTACCGCCTTGAGCGGCTCACGGAAGCGCCGGTCTGGCATGTCCTGAGCGGTGAAGACGCCACTGCCCGGCTAGACAAGGCGTTCGACCGGCTGACGCTCGGCGCGCACCCCAATCAGTGCTTCCTGCATGTAAAGGGGCGCAAGCTCCTCGTCCCGAAGGAAGCCGCCGGTGTGGCGCGCTTCACATTTTCCGAACTCTGCGAGAAACCGCTGGGCGCGCGCGACTATCTCGCCATTGCGGCCAACTTTCACACCGTGCTGCTCGATGGCATCCCCCAGCTGACACCGGAAAAGCGCAACGAAGCAGCCCGCTTCGTTGCCCTGATCGATGCGCTTTACGAGGCCCGCGTCAAACTTGTCGCGACAGCCGCCGCGGAACCGGACGATCTGTACCCGTCAGGCAGCGGCAGCTTTGAATTCCAGCGCACCGCCAGCCGCCTGCACGAGATGCGCTCGAAGGAATATCTAGCGCTCGAACACCGTGTACCGCCGCGTGCGGAAGACCTTGAACAGACAGGCAAATAAAAACCCCGGCCTTGGGAGCCGGGGTTTTCAAAATATTTTCGAGGCAAAAGCGCTTAAACGCCGAAGCCCTTGAACTTGTCCTTGAAGCGCGACACGCGGCCACCGCGGTCGAGCTGCTGCGAACCGCCCGTCCAGGCCGGGTGCGAGGTCGGGTCGATATCGAGGTGCAGCTTGTCACCTTCCTTGCCGTAGGTGGAACGGGTCTGGTACTCGGTTCCGTTCGTCATCACGACAGTGATGAAGTGGTAATCGGGATGGCCTTCGGCTTTCATCGTCTCTAGTCCTTCGCGTCAGCGGCCAAACACACACTCTGCGCGGTTTGGCCTCTGTGAAATTCGGAAAGCGGCGTCATAAGGGAAACTCGCCGCGCCCGCAAGGGGCTGACGGCAAGCGAGGTGCAATGCGATGAGCGATGCGACAGATAGTGTGACCGATGACCGCCGGGAGACCGTCGGCGACGAGGCCATCAAGAACCGGCCCAAGGCGCGCAGCATCAAGCCGCTCGCCCTGCTCTGGCCTTATGTAAAGCGCCATATCGGGCTGGTTCTCATCGCGGCGGTCTTCCTCGTCGTGGCGACCATGGCGTCGCTGACCATCCCGCTCCTGTTTGGCCGTGCGGTTGATGCCGGCCAGGGTAATACGAGCGGCGCACAGCTTCTTGAGACGATCGACCGGTATTTCTTCTACGTACTGCTGGCCGCCATCCTGATGGGTATATTGAGCGCGCTGCGCTTCTATTTCGTGTCGCGCTTCGGCGAACGTGTCGCCGCCGACCTGCGCACAGACCTTTATGCCAAGCTGCTTGGCCTCAGCCCGCGCTTCCATGCGAATATCCGCTCCGGTGAGGCCGTGTCACGGCTGACAGCGGATGTCTCCCTCATTGAGACCTTCCTCGGCTCGTCGGCGTCCCTGGCGACGCGCACGCTGCTGTCGACGACTGGCGCGATCATCATGATGCTGGTCACGAACTGGAAGCTGGGCGGCACGCTCCTCCTGATGATCCCGCTCGCCATGCTCCCGGTCATATTTATTGGCCGCATCATCCGTGGCGCCTCCAGCCGGGCGCAGTCGCGCCTGGCCGATGCCGGCGCCGATGCAGGCGAAGCGCTCGATGCCATCGAACTCGTTCAGGCCTACGGACAGGAAGAACGCCGCCGCCTTTCCTTCTATGCAGCCGCCGAAGCTGTTTTCCAGGCCGGACTCAAGCGGATCACGGCGCGGGCCTTCATGATCCTGGCTGTCTCCGTGATGCTGCTTGGCGGCATGGTCGGCATCCTCTGGCTTGGCGCACGCGCGGTCGCAACCGGGTCCATGACGCCCGGCGAACTGACACAGATGATCCTCTACGCCTTCTATGCCGGCTCCGGCTTCGGCATGCTGGCGGAAGTGTGGGGCGAGGTCATGCGCGCGGCAGGCGCGTCCGACCGGGCGAGCGAAATCCTCAAGGAAACGCCGGACATCCGCGCTCCGGAAAGCGCCCTGCCCCTGGCGGAACCGTCGGCCGGTCATCTGGTCTTCGAAGGCGTCGACTTCTCCTATGACCGGGAAGGCATGCCGGCGCTGAAAGGTCTCGACCTTGATGTGCAGCCCGGCGAGTTCGTGGCGCTTGTGGGCCCTTCAGGCGCCGGCAAGTCGACCGTCTTCCGCCTCGCGCTGCGCCTTTTCGATCCGCAGGCCGGGCGCATCCTTGTCGACGGTGTCGCCTCGACCGGAACGGACCCCGCCCTCTGGCGCAGCCTGTTTGCCTATGCCCCGCAGGAATCCGCGCTCTTTACCGGCACGGCACGCGAGAACATCGCTTTCGGGTCGGTCGGGCCCGTCACCGATGAAGAGCTGATCCGGGCAGCAAAAATGGCCGAAGCCTGGCGCTTCCTGGAAGAGAAAGGCGGCCTCGACGCCCATATCGGCCAGAAGGGCCGCAGCCTGTCAGGCGGCCAGCGCCAGCGGATCGCGCTTGCCCGTGCGCTGGTCCGCGAAGCCCCGGTCCTGCTGCTCGACGAAGCCACCTCCGCGCTCGACAGCGAGAGCGAGCGTCTTGTTCAGAAGGCCATCGCCAACGCAGCCGAAGGCCGCACCACGCTCGTCATCGCCCACCGCCTGTCGACCATTCATCGCGCCGACCGCATCCTCGTCATGGACAAGGGCGAGATCGTCGAACAGGGCACGCATGATGCGCTGGTCGCGAAAGGCGGGCTCTATGCAAGGCTGGCCGAGATGCAGTCCGCCGCAAAGGCGGCAGAATAGCCGTCAATCCGCGCCGAAAGCCTTTGCCTTGCGGATGCGCTCTTTCAGCTGCGGCAGGAGGCGTTCGTTGGCGGCAATGATATTACCCGTGGTCTGAACGTCGCCGCCCTCGATTTCCTCGACATGGCCATAGGCTTCGCGCACGAGCACGATGCCAGCAGCAATGTCCCAGGACTTGAGGCCACGCTCCCAGAAGCCGTCGAAACGCCCGGCGGCCACATAGGCAAGATCCAGCGCGGCGGAGCCATAGCGGCGGATCCCGGCGCAGACCGGCGTCATGGCCGCAATCTCGTTGGCAAAGGTCCGGTGCGCGGATTCAGCCTTGCCGAGCCATGGCGTACCGGTCGCAAAGACCGCCTCTTCGAGACGCTTGCGGCCCGCGACCAGAAGCTTGCGCTGGTCGAGCCACGCGCCGCGTCCCGTCTCGGCCCAGAAAATCTCGTTCTTGGCGACATCATAGACGACGCCGGTCAGAAGCTTGCCTTCCCGCTCCAGCGCAATCGATACGGCATAGTGCGGCTGGCCATGCAGGAAGTTCAGCGTGCCGTCGAGCGGATCGACAATGAAGCGGTTGGATTTGTCGGTACCCTCGACGACGCCGCGCTCTTCCATGACGAAGCCGTAGCCCGGCCGCGCCTTGCTGAGACTTTCATAGATGATGTCCTCGGCGCGATGATCCGCGTTGGAAACGAAGTCTGCTGGGCCCTTCTTGGAGACCTGCAGGTTTTCGACCTCGTGAAAATCGCGCGCAAGCGAGCGGCCCGCCTGGCGGGCGGCATTGATCATCACGGTTCCGACGGGTGAGGGCTTTGACATAGCGGACTAGTCGGCGCGCTTGAGATAGGTGGTGTCGGAGGTCTGCACGACGATGCGCTCGCCGACGCCGCAGAAGGGCGGGACCATGACGCGAATGCCGTTCTCGCAGGTCGCCGGCTTGAAGCTGTTGGCGGCTGTCTGTCCCTTCACGACCGGTTCGGTCTCTTCGATGGTCAGGATGACCTGGTCCGGCAGCGAAATGCCGATCGGCTTGTCTTCGTAGAATTCGATCACGACCACCATGCCGTCCTGCAGGAAGTCGCCCTGGTCGCCGATGAAGTCTTTCTGGATCTCGATCTGCTCGAAGTTTTCCTGGTCCATGAAGGCATAGGCTTCGCCGGCATCGAACAGGAACTGGAAGTCGCGCTGCTCGAGGCGAACCTTTTCCACTGTCTCCGACGACCGGAAACGCTCATTGAGCTTCGAGCCGTTGATCAGGTTACGCAGTTCGACCTGGTTGAAGGCGCCGCCCTTGCCGGGCTTCACCGAGTTGGTCTTTACCGCACGCCAGACGCTGCCCTGGTGCTCGATGACATTGCCCGGCTTGATTTCGTTGCCGTTGATCTTGGCCATTTTCGATCAGACTCCTGCTGGTCCTAGAGGGCGCGAGGTAGCGGCAGGGCCCGCACCGGTCAAGTTGTGGAAGCTGCTTGTATGGACAGATACTGAATTTTCAGTTTTCTTCTGAAAGAGTTGCGGCTGGCCACACTGAGGGGCGACCCATGGACATGCTTTCGAATTTCCTGAGCTTTGAGAAGCCAATGGGAGAGGTGCTGACCAAGTTCCTCTTCTATGTCGGCTTGATCCTGATCGTGCTCTGGGGGCTTCGCAGCCTCTGGCACTGGATCACTTTCTTCGACAATGACTGGGACCGCGCCCTCTGGGGCGTGATCTGGACGCCGATCGCGACAATCCTGCGCCTGCTGGCCCTGCGCGTCTTCGCGGAACTCGTGCTGGCCGTCCTTCGCCTGGACAAGGCCAAGGTCTAGAAGGCGGCTTCAGCCTCATCGAGCGCAGCATTAAACGCAGCCACGGCAGCGGCAGGCCCTTCGGCATGCGACCACACAGCTGAACTCACCGCTACGAAGTCGGCGCCCGCCAGCGAAATCTCCCTTGCCGTCTCGGGCGTAATGCCGCCGATGGCGACGCATGGGATTTCCATCACGGCCTGCCACCAGGAGAGAAGCTCCTTGTCTGCCGGAACCGTGTCGGCCTTGGTCTGGCTCGGGAAGAAAGCCCCGAAAGCGACATAGTCGGCGCCCTGCTCACCCGCCTCCATGGCCACATGGCGGGAGTTCTTGGCTGTCGCCCCGATGATCGGCTGCTTGCCAAGCCGTTTGCGGGCGTCTTTCACGCGCATGTCGAGCGCCCCGAGGTGCACGCCATCGGCGCCAATCTCGGCGCAGACATCGACACTGTCATTAATGATGAGTGCGATGTCACGGTCCCGGCAGAGCGGGAGCAGCGCTTCAGCCACCGCCTTCGTCTGCGCCTCATCGACCAGGCCATCCGGCTTGATGCGCACCTGCAGGCTGGCGACGTCACCGCCTTCAACGGCCGCCTCGAATGTCGAGACGAACGCCGCCACATCGGCGATCTCCGGTGGCGTGATGAGATAAAGTCGGGTGCGCTGGCGTTTTGGCTCTGTCATGGCGCCCTGACTAACCCTCTGATGGCGCGGAGGAAAGCCCGCTTAGCTGAAGTCCGGCGTGAAGCGGATATTGTCCTTCTCCAGACCCTTCAGCACCACGTCCAGACCGCCGGACTTGATCATCCATTCCAGCCGGTGGTCGCGGTACTCCCGCTTGAACAGGCCAGCCTCCACAGCACCGCTGACATCCTGCATGCCCTTTACCGAATCGATCGATTCCTGCGCCGTCTTCGATACGCTTTCGCGCGCCATGGCGCGACTGTGCCAGGCGGCAAGCGCGCTTCCCTCTTCGGGTGCAAAGCCGAAGCCGAGCGACCCGTTCACATAGGGGATGACCGACAGGTCGCCCCAGCCGAACGCCTCACCGTTGAACCAGTCACGCTCGCCAAGTTCACGCTCTAGCCAGCGGTGCAGCCCGGCAATCTGTTCGCCCGCGCGCTTTTCGATCTGCACCTTGAGGTCTCCGGTGGCCCGCTTGAAATGATTGATCTCGCCCAGCCCCCAATTGATCGGCTCGTAATGGCAATCCATCACATCCTCGATCAGGCGCACGCGCGCCCGTTCAGCGGGTGGACCGGGCAGCATGGCCGGCGAAGGCCATCTGTCCTCGATATATTCGAGAATGATCGTGGAATCGAAAATTGTCGTGTCGCCATCACGAAGGAAGGGGACTTCGCCGCGGGGATTGCCCTTCATGAAATCATCCGGCGTGTCGCCTGTCCCGATCCCCGAAGGCAGGCGGGCCTCGAAGTCGACGCCCTTCTCCCGGAGCGAGATCTTTACCTTCTGGGCGTAGGGCGAGAGCGGATGTTCATAGATGATGGGCATGCGGGGGTGTCCTTCCTTTTCGGGAAGGAGGTCACCTGCCGTCGCCCAAGGGAAGGCAAGCCTATTCGGGCTTTCCCTTGAAGACGCGCTCTGTGCTTGCCGGGTACTTTTCGAGCGCTTCGCCCTTGCGTCGCGGCCTTGGCGAGAATCCGCCACCGCAATTCGGACACTCGCCCTTGTGGACGTCACGTACACAAGCCTTGCAGAAGGTGCACTCGAAGGAACAGATCATGGCGCCGGTCTCGTCGGCGGGCAGGTCAGTGTCGCAAGTCTCGCAGGAGGGGCGCATTTCAAGCATGCGTCCAGCCTAAGCAAGACACGAAAAAAGGCAGCCCCGAAGCGCTGCCTTTTCACTTAAACATTTGTCAGACTTCGATCAGCCCGCCTTTGACGCTTCGCAGATGCTGTCGATGGAGCCGGCAAGCATCTTGTCGAACGCCTCATCGCTTTGCTGGGCCGAAAGGCCTTCAGTCAGCGCACGCGAGAAGCTCGCGATCATGCCGCTATTCTTCGCCAAGCGCGCGCAAGCCTCCTCGCGGGAATAGCCCCCCGAAAGCGCCACGACACGCATCACGCGCGGGTGGTCGACCAGCGGCTTGTAGAGGTTCGCCTTTTCCGGAAGCGTCAGCTTGAGCATGACCTTCTGGTCGTCGCCCAGCGCATCGAGCTGCTTCTTGATCTCGGCAAGAAGGATCTCCTCGGCCTCGGCCTTGTCGGAAATGGAGATGGTGACTTCCGGCTCGATGATCGGGATGAGGCCATGGCCCAGGATCTGGCGGCCGACATCGAACTGCTGATGAACGACAGCGGCAATCCCTTCCTGGTTCGCAGCATCGATGACCGAGCGCATCTTTGTGCCAAAAATGCCCTTGGAAACCGCACGTTCGAGCAAGGCGTCCAGATCCGGCATCGGCTTCATGACCTTCACGCCATTCTTCGGCTCGGCAAGGCCCTTGTCGACCTTGAGGAATGGCACGACACCGCATTCCTTCCAGAGATATTCCGCGGTCGGCACACCGTCGATCTCGCCATCCATGGTGCGCTCGAACAGGATCGCACCCATCACCTTGTCGCCATTGAAGGCCGGCGACTTGATGATGCGGGCCCGCATATCGTGGATGAGGCCGAACATTTCCTCATCATTGGAATAGGCATCTTCCTCAACACCATAAAGGCGCAGCGCCTTCGGCGTAGACCCGCCGGACTGGTCGAGGGCTGCGATAAAGCCGTCCTTCTCAGCGGCCTGTTTCGTCATTTCTGCGTTGGACATTCGTGTTTTCCCTGCGAGCAAATTGGATTCTGCCGCACATCAACCGGCTGCTCCGGCGTGGCGCCGGATCATTGCAGCCGCCGTGAGCGGACCATCCGTTAGTGTTACCGCTAACGCTGACCGTTTCCCCTGGTCCGGCATGACGGAAAATCCGAGCCGGCAGGAAAAAGCGGTCATGGTCAGCCTTTCAAAGCGTCGACGCCTGGCAGCGCCTTGCCTTCCATCCATTCAAGGAACGCGCCACCCGCGGTGGACACGAAACTGAAATCCTGTGCCACACCGGCATGGTTCAGCGCGGCGACCGTGTCACCACCGCCAGCAACCGCGATCAGCTTGCCGGATTTGGCCCGTTCGGCAGCGGCGCGGGCGGCATCCACCGTGGCCTTGTCGAAAGGCTCGGTCTCGAATGCGCCAAGCGGACCGTTCCAGACAAGCGTCTTGGCAGCATCCATGGCGATCACGACGAGACCGACCGTCTGCGGGCCGGCGTCCAGAATCATCTCGTCATCGGCCACCTCACCAATGCCGCATGTCCGGTGCGGGGCATTTGCGGCAAACTCCTTCGCGACGATCACATCCTGCGGCAGGATGATGTCGCAGCCGGATTCCTTCGCCTTGGCCTCGATCTCGCGGCAGGTATCGGCAAGGTCGTGCTCACAGAGCGACTTGCCGACCGGCTGGCCGCGCGCCGCGAGAAAGGTGTTGGCCATGCCGCCACCGATCGCCAGCGCATCGACCCGCGTGACGAGATTTTTCAGCAGGTCGATCTTGGTCGAGACCTTCGCGCCGCCAACCACGGCAAGCACCGGGCGTTCAGGCTTTCCGAGCGCCTTCTCCAGCGCGTCGAGCTCGCGCTCCATGGCGCGTCCGGCATAGGCCGGCAGGCGGCGGGCCAGGCCTTCGGTCGAGACGTGGGCGCGGTGGGCCGCCGAAAAGGCGTCATTGACGTAGACATCGCCGAGTTTCGCCATCTCATCGGCGAGCGCGTCGTCATTCTTTTCCTCGCCCGGATGGAAGCGCGTGTTTTCCAGCAGGACAACGCCGCCGCCCTGGATTGAGGCGATGGCATTCTCGGCCACCTCGCCGACGCAATCTTCCGCGAAAGCGACCGGTGCCCCGAGGACGCCCGCAAAGGCCTCGGCCACAGGGCGCAGGCTGAGCTCCGGCTTGCGCTCACCCTTGGGCCGGCCGAAATGGGCCAGAAGGGCAACCTTCGCACCCTTGCCCGAAAGGGCGTTCACGGTACCAAGCGCGGCGCGCAGGCGGGTATCGTCTGTCACCGTCCCGTCCTTGTCGACCGGGACGTTGAAGTCGACGCGGACAAGCGCCGTCTTGCCGGCCAGATTGTCCGCATCTTCTATGCGATTGAAGTCGGTCATTGGAACGTTCCGGACGGTTTCAGCCTAGAGGTATTTCGCCATCGCAATAGCGGTGTCGCTCATGCGCGTGGAGAAGCCCCATTCATTGTCGTACCACGACAGCACAGAGACCAGCGTTCCGTCCATGACCTTCGTCTGGTCGGTGTGGAACACCGAAGAGTGCGGGTCGTGGTTGAAGTCGATCGAGACGTTCTTGACGTCGGTATAGCCGAGAATGCCCTTGAGCGGACCGTCGGCGGCCTTGCGGATCGCGTCGTTGACCTCTTCCACCGTGGTCGCGCGCTTGGCGATGAATTTGAGGTCGACCACGGACACGTTCGGGGTCGGCACGCGGATGGCGAAGCCGTCGAGCTTGCCGTTGAGTTCCGGCAGGACGAGGCCGACAGCCTTGGCAGCGCCGGTCGATGTCGGGATCATGGACGTCGCCGCTGCGCGGCCGCGATAGAGATCCTTGTGCATCGTGTCGAGCGTCGGCTGGTCGCCGGTATAGGAGTGGATGGTGGTCATCATCCCCTTCTCGATACCGATCGCGTCGTTCAGGACCTTGGCGACCGGCGACAGGCAGTTCGTCGTGCACGACGCGTTGGAGACGACGAGGTCATCAGCCGTCAGCGTGTCGTCGTTCACACCGAAGACGATCGTCTTGTCGGCACCGGCGGCCGGAGCCGAAACGAGGACACGTTTGGCACCGGCCTCAAGGTGAGCCGCTGCCTTGTCCTTAGACGCGAAGATGCCCGTGCATTCCATCGCGATGTCGACATTGTTCTCGCCGTGCGGAAGCTCTTTCGGGTCGCGGATCGCGGTGACCTTGAAAGACTGGCCACCGACCTTGATCGTGTCGCCCTCGACAGAGACATCCATCGGCAGCGTGCCGTGGACGGAGTCATACTTCAGCAGGTGCGCATTGGTTTCCACCGGACCGAGGTCGTTGATGGCAACCACCTCGATATCCGTGCGGCCATTCTCGAGGATCGAGCGCAATACATTCCGGCCAATCCGGCCAAATCCGTTGATGGCTACACGAACCGCCATATTTCAATCTCCATTCCGGCAATCGATCTTCCCCGGGAATCGGGGTCTTTGCGCGGGGGTTTAGACGCCTCGCGCGCGCTCGTCCAGCATTGGCGGTGCAATGATGGCCTTGTGTCGCGCCAGGCCACAGGATTCACCACCTCTGATTGATCTGTGCCGTATTTTCTACGCTCTCGTGGTAAAACCCCTCACGATTGTGAGTGCCCCTCAGCACACAGACATCGTATACTCTCTCCCAGAGAGGCTGGGCTGACATGATCGACAAGCTTCTGGCGATCAGCCAGGCTAGGGATGTCTTAAGGATCCGACTGACAACGGCGGACGCTTTCCGGGCTGCTGGATTCGATGCCGTCTATTTCGTTGCACCTGTCAATTCGCATCGTGGCCCGCACCGCCTCATGACCAATGTCGGTTTTCCGGACGGCTGGGAGGCAAAGTACCGCGAAGGCGAGAACCTGATCGATCCGTTGCCCGATATCGCCATCACGCTCTCGCGCCCCTTCCGATGGGACGCCCTGTCTGACGATGTCACGCTCACCGACGAAGAGCGCCTTTATCTCGACAGCCTGTCCGAATGGGACATGGAAACCGGCATCGGCATTCCGACCTATGGCCCCTTTGCCCGGACAGGCTTTGTCGGTGTCGGGTTTGCCCAGACCAGCAAGATCGCGAAGTCACCAGACATGGACCTTCTCCGGCTCATAGCCCAGACCTCTTTCCTGCGCTATTGCGATCTCATCCAGGAAGAGTTTGAGGAACTGCCCGGCCTGTCGCCGCGTGAGCGCGAAGTCCTGGCCCGCATCGCCCAGGGCAAGAGCAAGATCGCCATTGCCGCCGAGCTCGATGTCTCGAAGGACACCGTGGACACTTATTTCCGGCGGATCTATGCCAAGCTCAACGTCTCCGACCGGGGCGCAGCCGTGGCGACGGCCATCTCCAACGGCATGCTGATCCCGACGGATTCGAGGCTCTCCAGTGCCATGCTGCGGCGCCAGTCGCCAAAAGCAACTTGATGCCTCAGGGCGCTTTCACCTCGACCGCCGCCGCTGCGGTGCGCGCCCGCTCACGCGCTTCCTCGATCGTCTCCCCTCCGGCCACGGCAACGCCCATTCGCCTGCACTTGTAGCTCACCGGCTTGCCGAAGAGGCGGATCTGGGAGGCCGGCACCGACAGCGCCTTGTCCAGGCCGTCGAACGCCACGCCTTCCGCATCGGTGCCGCCATAGATCACTGCGCTCGCGCCCGGCGAGGACAGGCTGGCATCGACCGGCAGGCCGAGAATGGCGCGGGCATGCAGGGCGAACTCGCTCTGGCTTTGCGTCGCCAGGGTGACGAGGCCGGTATCGTGCGGACGGGGGCTGACCTCAGAGAACCAGACATCGTCGCCCTTCACGAACATCTCGACACCGAACAGGCCGAGCCCGCCCAGCGCGTCTGTCACCTTGCGCGCCATGTCCTGCGCCTTCTTCAGGGCCACATCGCTCATTGGCTGGGGCTGCCAGCTCTCGACATAATCCCCGCTTTCCTGGCGGTGCCCGACCGGCTCGCAGAAGACCGTGCCGTTCGCCGCACGAACCGTCAGCAACGTGATCTCGAAATCGAAATCCACTTCGCCTTCGACGATCACGCGGGTCTCGCGCTTGCGGCCAGCCTCCAGCGCATAGACCCAGGCATGGTCGATCTCGGCCGGGTGACGCACATGCGACTGGCCCTTGCCGGAAGATGACATGACCGGCTTCACGAAAACCGGGTAGCCGATTGTCTCGGCTGCCTCTGCCAGTTCGTCTCCGGTCGAGGCGAAGGCGTAGGGGCTGGTTGGCAGGCCAAGCTCTTCGGCTGCCAGCCGGCGAATACCCTCGCGGTTCATCGTGAGCTGGGTTGCCCGCGCTGTCGGCACGACCGTGGCAACCGCTTCCATCTCGATCTTCGCAAGCTCGTCGGTCGCAATCGCCTCGATTTCCGGCACGATCAGGTGCGGGCGCTCTTTCTCGATGAGGGCGCGCAGCGCAGCCGCATCGGTCATGTCGATCACATGCGAGCGATGGGCGACCTGCATGGCCGGGGCATTGTCATAACGGTCGACCGCGATCACTTCGGCGCCATAGCGCTGCAGTTCGATCACGACTTCCTTGCCCAGCTCGCCTGAGCCAAGCAGCATGATGCGGGTCGCCGACGGCGACAGGGGGGTGCCAATGGAGACCATATCAGCGCTCCGCTGTATCAGTTTCAAACAGGCTCAGGCCCTCGCCGCGGCTGAAGCGCACCAGCATGTAGGCCAGCAGGCCGAGCGGGCCGAAGAGGAAGGTCGCGATCAGGCAAGGCGCCACCGCCAGATGCGGGAGGCCGCGGCGCTGGGCATCACGACCGATCCACGCACCGACGAAGAGGTCGAAGACGAGATAATGCGTCCAACCGATGATCACGCCATTCGGGTGATCAAACAGGGCCGAGACCGCCGCGATCGAGGAGAAGCCGGTTCCTTCCGCAGAAACACCAAAAAAGAGCGAGGCGATGAGGCAGATCGAGTAGATGGAGCCCAGGAAGAGCGGGTATATTCCCGAATGCACGACCAGCTGCGTCGTGCGCCACCCCGGCGCGAGCACGAGCAGCAGCCAGGCTGGCACGACCACAGCGCTCACCAGCATAAAAAGAACGTCCCAGCTCATCGCTTCCTACCCCTTGGAAAGACCCAAGAGCGCAAGAGCCACAAATCAGCCAACAAGAAAAGGGGGGCCCTGGCTCAGCCGGTCAGGCCGCTTCCGGCACAGGCCCGCGATAGATGGATTTCGGACGCACCAGCCGCTTCTCGGCAATCTGCTCGCTGGCATGGGCGATCCAGCCCAGCACGCGGCCAGTCGCGAAAATCGCTGTGAACGCGTCACGCGGGATCTCCAGCGCCTCGAGTAGCACGGCGGTGTAGAATTCGACATTCGTTTCCAGCGGGCGGTCCGGGTATTTCTGCGCGAGCCGTTCTAGCACCACCGTTTCGATATACTCGGCGAACCCGATCCGCCCGGACGTGCCCGGAAGCTTCGCCACAGCCGTCTTCAGTGCATCGGCACGCGGGTCGCGCACCCGGTAGACACGGTGCCCGAAGCCCATCAGGCGCTCGCCGCGCCCAAGCGCGGCATCGATCCAGCCCTCTGCGGCCTCGGGCGCCCCGATTTCGTCAAGCATGTCCAGCACGGGGCCCGGCGCGCCGCCATGCAACGGACCCTTGAGCGCCGAAAGGCCACCAATCGCCGCCGACCCCAGACCGGCCCGCGTCGATGCGATCACGCGAGCCGCAAAGGTCGAGGCATTCAGCCCATGGTCGCTGACCGTGCAGAGATAGGCGTCCAGCGCGCGGGCTTCGGCCTCTGTGGCTGGTTCGCCCCGCATCATCTTCAGCATGTCGGCCGATTGCGACAGCGACGGGTCGGGTGCCACGGGCGCCTGCCCTCTGGCGATCCGGACGGCGGCGGCGGTAAAGACCGCTGCGCCCGCCGCCAGCGACAGGGCCGTGTCGAGGCTTTCATCGTCTTCCAGCAGCGACCATCCTGTCCGGAGGGCCGCCACGACCCCGGCATCCCGAGGCAAGCTGCCCACCTTCCCGAAAGCGGAGACACGCGCCTCGCCGAGCGATCGCTGCACGCTGTCCGGATCCCCGAGAGCATCGAAGAAGCCTGTCCAGAGCAGGTGCAAGTCTTCCTCGTAGCGTTTCGTCGCTGCCAGCTCTTCGACCGGCCAGCCGCGAATGATCAACCGTCCGGCCTTGCCATCAACATCCGACAGGATGGTCTCGGCGGCGATAATGTTTTCAAGTCCGCTATCCATCATCTCTCTCCTTCGTATCTGGTGGAGAAATGGCGTTGAGGGCTAGCGTTCGTCAATCTTGATCAATATAATCAATGTATGAACTGGATCACCCGTGACGACGCGCTTTCCCGCCTCGCGGTCAAGCCGCAAACGCTTTACGCCTATGTGAGCCGTGGGCTCATCACCTCGCGTCCGCAGGAGGAAGACCCGCGCGTCAGCCTTTATTCCCTGCCCGACATCGAAGCCTTCCTGAAACGCCGCCGCACCGGTCGCGCCCGCGGCGCGATCGCAGAAGGCACCATCGCCTGGGGCGACCCTGTCATGGAAACTGCGATCACCACCGTGCGAGGCGGACGGCTGGTCTATCGCGGCGAAGACGCCGTCTCGCTGGCTGAAACGGGGACGCTGGAAGAGGTGGCCGCCCTGCTCTGGCAGACTGATGTCGAGCCCGGCGCGGCGCTGCTGGCACCCGACATCGCCGGCAATACCGGCAAGACGCGACTTTTGTCATGGCTGACCATGCGGGCCACGACGGACCTGCCGGGCTTTGGCCGGGGCCGGGAGGCACTCGCGCGCGACGCAGCGGAACTCCTCGACGGCGCCTGCCGGGCCATTTCGGATCGTGGCGGATCTGCCCCGTTTCACGACCGTCTCGGCCTGTTCTGGGATCTCGACGAAAGGGGCAGTGACCTCATCCGCCGGGCGCTGGTCCTTGTGGCCGATCACGAACTCAATCCGTCCACTTTCGCAACAAGAATTGCCGCGTCCACGGGCAGCTCGCTTGCCGCGTGCGCCCTTGCCGGCTGCGCGACGCTCACCGGTCCCCTGCACGGTGAGGCCTCCGCCCGCGCACTTGCCTATCTCAAGGCCGCGCTCGAGCAGGGAAGCGATGCGGCACTCGCTGCCATCGCGGCCCGTGGTGAACGCATTCCGGCGGTTGGGCATGCCCTCTATCCGGCAGGCGACCCACGCGCCGCAGCGCTTCTTGGCTGGCTACAAGCCGAACCCGCTCTGGCTGACGCGATAAGGGCGGCCGAAGAGGCGGACGGGCACCCCGCCAATATAGACATGGCGCTCGCTGCGCTGACGATCGCGCTCGACCTGCCGGACGATGCGCCCTTCCTCATCTTCGCGAGCGGGCGGATGGCAGGCTGGATTGCGCACGCGATGGAACAACTGGCCACCGGCAAGCTGATCCGGCCGCGCGCCACCTATACCGGGGATTAGGCTGGTTGCCCTCAGGAGCCGCTTCCCCGCCGCGAGGTGGGGTCCATGGCGGCTGGAAAGTGCGCTCTCGACCGCCATGGGTCCCAGCTTGCGCCGGGAAGGCGGAGAAAAAAAAGACTTTGACCGTACCCAGCCTACTTTACAGCAGCGCCTCGACGGCCCCCACAACACCCTCCGGCGTGATGCCGAAGCGCTTGTAGAGGTCCTTGTACGGTGCGCTCGCCCCAAAGCTGTCCATGCCGACAAAGCCGCCATCATGGCCGATCCAGCGGTCCCAGCCGAAGCGAACGCCCGCTTCAATGGCAACCTTGGGCAGGTCACCGCCAAGCGTGCGGCTCTGATAGGCCGCATCCTGGGCTTCGAACAGCTCCATGCACGGCATCGAGACAACGCGGGCGCCTATGCCCTTGTCCTCGAGCGCGGCCTGGGCAGCCATAGTGACTTCGACTTCCGACCCAGTCGCAACGAGGACGACCTTCTCCTCGCCCTTGGCTGGCGAAAGCACATAACCGCCTCGTGCCGAGAGATTTTCCTCGACATGCTCGGTGCGGACCGATTTCACCGTCTGGCGCGTCAGCGCGATGGTCGACGGGCCGGTCTGGTGTTTCAGCGCCAGCTCCCAGCATTCCGCCGTTTCCACACCGTCAGCCGGGCGGAAGACCATCATGTTCGGCATCGCCCGCAGGCTCGCGACATGCTCGACCGGCTGGTGGGTCGGGCCGTCCTCACCGAGGCCGATGGAGTCGTGGGTCATGACGTGGACGACATTCGTGCCCATCAGCGCACCGAGCCGGATGGCTGCACGCGAATAGTCCGCAAAGACAAGGAAGGTGCCGGAATAGGGAATGATGCCCTTGTGCAGGGCCATGCCGTTCATGGCGGCGGCCATGCCGTGCTCGCGCACACCATAATGGATATAGCGCCCACCCCAATTGTCCGGCGTCATCGGCTCCTGGCATTTGGCCTTCGTGTTGTTGGAGCCAGACAGGTCAGCCGAACCGCCGACCATGTGCGGGATCGCCTCGGTCAGCTTCTCGAGGACAGCGCCGGACCATTTGCGTGTTGCATCATCCTTGCCGCCTTCGACGACGTCTTTCTTGTGCGCGCGAACAATCGCAGCGACATCGCCGAGTTCACAGGCCATGGCCTGTTCGAAGTCCGCCTTCTTGCCGGAGGCTTCGAGGCGCTTGGCCCATTCGCCGTGGAGGTGTGCCGCATGCGCGCCTTCGCGCTTCCAGGCATGCTCGACGTCTTCCGGGATGTCGAAAGGTGGGTGGTCCCAGCCGATATTCTTGCGGATGCCGGCAATTTCTTCGGCGCCATACGGGCCACCATGCGCCTTGCCTGTGCCGGCAATCGTCGGCGCGCCATAGCCGATGATCGTCTTGCAGGCGATCATGACCGGCTTGTCCTGCTCCTGCGCCCAGGCCAGCGCGTCGTAAATGTCCTCGGTCTTGTGACCGTCGATACGCTTCGTCACCCAGCCGGCCGCCTCGAAGCGCTTGCACTGGTCAGTGGAGTCCGACAGCTCGGTCGAACCGTCAATCGTCACTTCATTGTCGTCGAACAGCACGATCAGCTTGTTGAGCCTCATGTGCCCGGCCAGCGTGATCGCTTCCTGGCTGACGCCTTCCATGAGGCAGCCATCGCCAGCAATGACCCAGGTCTTGTGATCGACGAGGTCGTCGCCAAAACGGGCGTTCAGATGGCGCTCGGCAATGGCCATGCCGACGGCGGTGGCAAGCCCCTGCCCAAGTGGGCCGGTGGTGGTCTCAACGCCGGGGGTCACAAAATTTTCCGGATGGCCCGGCGTCTTCGATCCGAGCTGGCGGAAATTGCGGATATCGTCGCGGCTGACACTGTCATATCCGGTTAGATGGAGCAGGGAATAGATCAGCATGGAGCCATGGCCGGCCGACAGGACGAAGCGGTCCCGGTCCGGCCAGGTGGGATCGGATGGGTCGTGCTTCAGATAGTGCGTCCACAAAATGGTAGCGATATCAGCCATCCCGAGTGGGAGGCCCACATGTCCCGATTTGGCCTGCTCGACCGCATCCATGGAAAGGGCTCGAATGGCGTTCGCCATGTCCTTGTGCTCAACTGACATCATCATTCCCCGTTGTTTGTTTCGCTTTGGACGGGCGCAGGCTTTGCTGTCAACCTGCTTGGCGAATTGGCCTGCATCCTGCTATCGAAAACTCAATGGATAAAGTGACCTCAGCAGCCGACAGACTCGACAACGCCCTTTCCCGCCTCGAAGGGGCGCTCGAAAGCCTGTTTGAACGGGCCGGCGACCCGGGCGTCGTACGGCGCGAACTCTCCGCCATGGTGGCCGACCGGGCCCGTCTGGCCGACGAACTCGACGCATCGCTCGCCCGCGAACGCCAGCTGCAGGCCCTTGCCGACGAGGCCTCCGAAGCGCTAGGCGCGGCGATTGAAGAGGTGCGTGCCGCCCTCAACCGCGACGGAGCAAGCTGATGGCCAAGGCTGACATCACGATTCGCGGACGGGATTATTCCGTCGCCTGTGCGCCCGGACAGGAAGCCCGGCTGGTCTCTCTTTCGAAAGATCTGGACAAACGCGTGCGCCAGATTGCGGGTGCGGTCGGCGATATCGGCGAAGCCCGTCTGCTGCTTGTCGCCGCCCTCGCTCTGCTCGACGAACTTGATCATGCTCATCGCGGGGCTCCGGCAGACCTCTCCTCGCAGAAGGCCGCCTCAGCCCTGTCTGACGCAGCCGCCCGGATCGAGGCACTCGCCGAACGCATCGAGGCCGGTCAGTGACGCCATCGCGAGACCTCAGCGTCCTCATCCCCTTCCACAATGAAGCCGGAAACGTCCTGCCCCTGATCGACGAAATCCACGGCGCCCTCGATGGGATCGATTACGAGATCGTCTGCGTGAATGACTGTTCCGCCGATTCCACGGCTGCGGAACTGGCCGAGGCTCAGGCCCAGTCACCCGACCGGGTCATTGTCCGCACCCATGTGCAGAGAGCCGGAAAGTCCGCCGCGCTGATGACAGGCCTGCACGCGGTAAACGGACGCTGGACGCAGCTTCTCGACGGGGACGGACAGAACGACATTGCCGATACCCGCCGCCTCTGGGACGAGATCATCGTGCCGGGAAACCTCGGCAAGCTCGGCCTCATCGCGGGCAAGCGGAAGAGCCGCAACGATTCCGGTTTCAAATGGCTACAGTCGCGCGTCGCCAACGGCATAAGGCGTTTCATGCTGCGCGATGATGCCACCGATACCGGCTGTGGCTGGAAACTGATGCGCACCGAGGCGTTTCGCGAACTGCCCTATTTCGCCTCCATGCACCGCTTCCTGCCGGCGCTGATGAAGCGCGCGGGGTGGGACGTGCGCGAAGAGCGCGTCAACGACCGGCGCCGCTGGCATGGCAGCTCGAAATACGGCTTCCTCGGGCGCCTGGGCGCCGGCATCTTCGACCTGTTTGGCGTCTTCTGGCTGGTCCGCCGTGGCCAGCCGGGCATTGCTGCGGAATGGGATGATCCCCGGGCAGCCGCTCAGGACAGCGACGCGAAGAAGTCTTCGTAAAGCGCCGCAGCCTCGGCTTCACAGACACCGGCTTCAACCGAAACGCCCGACTGCTCGATGGCGGCCTTGCCACCTGCGCCCTTCGGATGCTGGTCCATCACCGCAACCACGACCCTGGAGACACCGGATTCGACCAGCCGCCTCGAACAGGCCGCCTCGCCATTTGTCCGCTCCCGGCACGGCTCCAGCGTGACATAGGCCACCGCGCCCTTTGCGCCGATGCCTTCGAGTGGCCCGAGTGCCATTTCCTCGGCATGCGGACGGCCTCCATCGGCGGTCGCGCCTTCGGAGATACGCCGGCCATCCGGGCCGACAATGACGCATCCCACCGAAGGGTTCTCGCCTGTGCGACCATGCTGGGCCCTTGCCAGCTCGATGGCCCGTCGCATGTGTCGCTCGTCCTGATCCCTCATTCGAACACCACCGTTCTCACACCGTTCAGAAATACCCGGCCCTCTGCATGTGCCGTAACCGCCCGCGACAGGACACGCGCCTCGATGTCGCGGCCGATCTCGGCCATACGCTGCGCGCCCATGCGATGATCCACCGGCGACACGTCCTGTGCAATGATCGGACCTTCATCGAGATCCGCCGTGACGTAGTGCGCAGAGGCCCCGATCAGCTTCACGCCACGCTTGTGCGCCTGGTGATAGGGCTTGGCACCCTTGAAACTTGGCAGGAAGGAGTGGTGGATATTGATGCACCGGCCTTCCAGCTCGCGGCAAAGCCCATCCGATAGAACCTGCATGTAGCGCGCGAGCACGACGAAATCGCTTCCGGTCTCTTGGATGAGCTGGCGCAGCCGGTCTTCGGCCTCCAGCTTCGTCTCAGTCGTAACCGGTACATGGTGAAATGGCAGCTCATGGCGGTCCGCCAGCCAGCGGGCATCCTCATGATTGGAGACAATCGCCGTAATCTCCCCGCCGAGCTGGCCACGACGGTGCCGGTAAAGCAGATCATTCAGGCAATGATCGCCCTTCGAAACAAGGACCAGCGCACGCGGCTGGTCTTTCTTGCGCCGCAGGCTCCAGCTCATCTGGCGCTTTTCGGCGAGGGCTGCGAAACCAGCCTCGAAAGTGTCGCGGTTGAAGCCGTCTGGTGACTCGAACTCCACCCAGATGAAGAAGCGCTGCGTATCGGCATCGCCGAAGTCCTGGCTTTCGATCACGTTCAGCCCGGCGCGCGCCAGATAGCCCGCCACATCGGCAAGAATGCCAATGGCGTCAGGCGCTGCGGCCCGCAATATGTAGCGCGAATTCGGCACGCCGTTCGCCCGCTTCAGCCGGGGATGGCCGGCAGGTCGGTGGCACGCGAACCATCGAGATAGCTTGCCTTCACCGGCCTGAGCGCATCATCGAGATCGATCAGCAGCGGATTGCCGGTCGGAATCTCGACGCCAGTGATCGTATCGTCCGGAACGTCGAACAGGTGCTTGACCAGCGCGCGCAGCGAGTTGCCGTGGGCCGCGATGACGGTGTCGGTGCCGCCCTTCAGGACCGGGGCGATCGACTCGTGCCAGAATGGCAGGACGCGCTCGAGCGTCAGCTTCAGGCTTTCCGTTTTTGGCACATCGACACCCTCATAGCGCGGGTCGCCGGAGAGGTCGTACTGGCTGCCCGGCTCCATTTCCGGTGGCGGTGTGTCATAGGAGCGGCGCCAGATATGGACCTGATCGGCGCCGTGCTTCTCGGCGGTCTCTTTCTTGTCGAGGCCGGTCAGACCGCCATAGTGGCGCTCGTTAAGGCGCCAGTGTTTCTCGACCGGCAGCCAGACAAGCCCCATCTCGGTCAGCGTGATCCAGAGCGTGCGAATGGCGCGGGTCTGAACGCTGGAGAATGCCTGGCGGGGGTCGAAGCCGGCATCGCGCAGCAGCTCACCGGCGCGTTTCGCTTCGGCTTCGCCATTCGCCGTGAGATCAGCATCCCACCAGCCGGTGAAGCGGTTTTCGAGGTTCCATTGGCTCTGGCCGTGGCGGATCAGGGCGAGGGTTGGCATGGGCTTTTCCATAACAGGTTTCTGGAGGTTGGCAGCCGTTTAGAGCATGATCCTTGCCATTCCAAGCTTACCGGGCGGCTTTGTCGCAAGGATCGTGCGTTGCGCTTAAACCCCGGTCACCCGGATTAGCTCTTCGAAAGCCAGGACGACATGGTATCCGGTGGAGGCTGGCATTGTCTCCGTCGCGACATGGCCTTCCTCGTCGAACCTGTCGATCCAGCCGCCCTGCGGGGTCAGGAATTCATCCATCAGCACGTCGAAACACTGCACCGCGTGGCGGTCATGCTCTTCGTCATTGCCGTCGAGCTCGATCATGGCGAGGTGGGCTTTCAGCGCCTCGGTCTGCATCCATGTCCGGCGGGAATGGTCCGTCACCGTCCCGTCGCGGCGCGCGGATGTGAAGGCGCGGCCTTCCTCGTCCAGCGTGCGCAGGCCGAAATCATAAAGGTGAACCAGCGCGGGATGCAGGTCCGCACCGGTCAGCGCGGAATGGCGTTGCAGCAACCACACCCATTCGAACTGGTGGCCCGGCTCGACGATTTCTCCGGCCTCGCCAGTTTCGACGGTCCAGTCCGGGCGGAAGAATTCGCTTAGCGTCTGCGTTTCCGGGTCCAGCATCTTTTCAGTGAAGAGGGAGACAATAGCCTTTGCGCGCTCCAGGTGCGGGCCGTCCGGATCGGCACGGTGCAGCGCATGACAGGCTTCCAGCAGGTGCATATGCGGGTTCTGAAGACGCTGGCTGCCGCGTGGCAGCATCTCGGCATATCCACCCTGTGCGGCGTCGGCGAGCATGGCATCAATCGATTGCAGGATGGCGCGCGCAGCCGGTAAAGCGTCCTCATTGCCCATCTGGGCGGCCTCAGCCAGCGCAAAAAGGACAAAGGCGGTGTCGTAGAGGTCTGCACGCGCATCGCTCAGGCCGGAGCCATCGGTGGCCAGAATACGCCCGGCCAGACCATCGGAGCGCAGACACGATCCCTTGAGCGAGTGCACCCCCATCTGGACCAGCCGCTCGGCGCGGTCGCGGTCCCAGCAAAGGTCATGGGCGATGCAGAAGACGTAGGTCTGGCGCGCCTGCACCCGGACGCGCGTCGACTCTGAGTCCAGCGGCCGGTGAGACAGATCGAGCGCCTCGCGGAACAGGCCGTGCGTGCCTATGCCTTCCTGGCTCCAGAGTGGAAAGCAGGACTCCACCATCCAGTCGCGCGCTTCACGGGCGCGCCGCTTCAGGGCGGAGGATGTCATGCGGGAAACCCCTCTTGTTTCATGGGTTTTTGGCTCGCCTCTTGGTGCCGCGATTGCTATCAAGCCGTCAACTCGATTTCCAGTCCCGCCCCTTTCGCGGGCAACACTTTTGAGAGGCCACCTTGCCCCCGATGTCCGACAGGGTCTTCTTCATCGCCGCGTTTTTCGTTGCCGCTGCCCTGGTCGGGCTCGGCCTGCTCCCGGCCCTCGGACAGCTTCCGTCTGGCCCGATCAGCGGCGGCGGCACGGACTATCAGCGGATCGAGGTTTCCGGCGATCAGCTCAACCGCATTGTCGCTGGCGGCGATGCCGATATCGATATGACCCGGGCCGACGGACAGACCGTGCTGCGTATCGGGGTAACCGAAGGCACTTTGAGCGAGGATCCCGTCCAGGGCCCGCACTTCATGCTCGCGCCAGACCTCGAAGTTGCCTTTGCCGGCCGGCCGATCCGCATCACAGTCACCGCGCGCGCCGCCGACAAGTATGGCGCCTCGGAAATGAGGCTGCATTACTGGGTTGGCAGTGGCGTGGGGTCAGGGTGGGAAACCTTTACGCTGACCCGCGAATTCCGCGACATCTCGTTCGAATATACACCGCCGCCGCGCAATGAAGGCACCGATCCGGGCTATGACTATCTCGCCATCCGGCCGGTTATCCCCGAACAGGAGCGCGCTCTGTTTGTCTCGAAGGTCACCCTGGAGCCGCTGGCCGAAGCGTCAGACGGGAGTGAGGAATGAACCGGCGGATCCTGCTTCTCACTGCAGCGGGGCTGCTCGCAGTGACCGGTTGCCAAACCCGCGACAAGGCTGTCGTTCCCAATACCGTAGGCACGGTTCTCGACTATCATACAGGCGCGCCGGCAGCAGAGGCGGTGGTTTCTGCCATAGAGGTGCCTGTCAGCACTCGCACTGGCCCGGAAGGCGCTTTCTCTCTGGAGGCGCTGACCCGGTCCGAGACCGATGTCGTCCTGCCCGCCTCAGGCGTTTACATTGCTCGCGCGCCGCTGAAGGCGACAACCGGGACAAGCCGGGCCTATGGATATGCGTCCTTCCTCAGCATGTCGGATACGGCAGATCAGCCGGTCGCTTTCTTCCTGCTTCCAGCCGATGCGCCCTACCCGCAGGACGCGCTGCCGGAGGACTGCATCCCGACGGATGAAGAACGCTATGCGCTGCAGGCGCTAGAGGCCGGACCATCGGCCACGGTGTCCACCTGGCTCGAAGCCGACATGGAGCACCCTTATTATTTCGAAAACCTGCTTGATGACGCGATCGGCGGGCTCGGCAATCGCTGTCGTCTGACGACAGCCTCCAGGCTGGAATGGAACGAGCGGATCGAGGCTTTCATCGGCGAAGACGGCTGACACGGCCTGGCGCGCGCGTATCTCTGCGATTGCCGCGCCGTGATTAATGTTGCGGTCATCCCCTTTGTGGCATTCTGGCGGAAATGTCACTCAAATTGCGCCTCCTTGCGATCTCGCTTGCCGGACTGCTGGTTGCAGCAGCCCCGCGCGAGTTTACGCGTGAAGAGCTGAAGGCGCTGGAAGCCGAACGTGACGCCGCGCTGCGCCAGCTGAAAGCGCTGGAGCAGGCAGAGAATTCCGCCGTGCGTGACGTCTCTTCGCTCGAGACTGACCTGATCGCCGCCGCCATGGAAAGCCGCCGGCGCGAGGAGCAGGCCGCGACCTCCGAACGCAAGCTGATCGATCTCAACATCCGCATGCGCGCGGCCCGCGAGGAACTGATCGCCAGCGACGCCCACCTCGAAGAGATCATGACGAGCCTTGCCGTCTCCGGACGCCATCGCCCGCCAGCGCTGATCGCCTCGCCGCGTGAGGCGAATGATGCGATCCGCGCCGCCATCCTCATGGGCGCGACCGCCCCGGCGCTGAACGAACGCACCGACAAGCTCACCGCAGAAATCCGCGACCTGAAAAGCCTCGAATCCCAGACCCGCCGCGAGCAGGCCCGGCTGGAAACAACCGAAGCGCGGCTTGCGCTCAAGAAGGCGGAAATCGAAAAGCTCGTTGCCACCAAGCGTGCCCAGTTCGAAAGCGTCAGCAATGAAGCCGAAACACTGCGCCAGCGTGTCAACAAGATAGGGGCGGAAGCCAAGACCCTTCGCCAGCTGCTCGTCGCGCTGGAAGATACCGCGCCCCGGGCCCCTGGCATGAAGCCGGCTGGCCGCATCCAGCTGGTCGCCAATACAGGCGGCTCAGACGTGCGCAGCGATGCACCCTCACGCAGCCCGGCGCTGGCCAATCTCAAACCGCTCGGCCAGCAAGCTCTCGGCGGGCTTATGCGCCCGGCCAGCGGGCTCGTCTCGCGCAGCTGGGGCCAGAAACTTCCTGATGGTGAGGCGTCCAAGGGTCTCTACATCCAGCCCCGTCCGGATGCGGACGTTGTCGCCCCTGTCGACGGCAAGATCGAGTATGCGGGAATGTTCCGGACTTACGGACAACTCTTGATCATTTCGACAAGTGATGGCTACCATATCCTACTGAGCGGGATGGGCCGTATTTACGGGACTCCCGGGCAGACGGTCAAAGCAGGCGAACCGGTCGGACGCATGCCAGACCGTGAAACGCCGCCGCCTGAACTCTATCTAGAAGTCAGGAAGGCGGGCCAACCAATGAATCCAGCGCGCTGGATGAAGGGCTGACAAGCCCTGAAAGGAGAGAGAAGCGATGCGGGCAATGCTCACGGGTGCAGCCATTGGCGTGGTACTGGGCGGACTGGCCGTAGGCGTTTCAGCCTTTGCCTGGCCGGAATCAAAACCCGTGGACAGCCGGGCGGAGACGTACCGCCAGCTCGATCTCTTCGCTGAAATCCTGGCGCGCGCCCGCGCCGATTATGTCACCGAGATCGATGAGGCCGAAGCCATGGAAGCCGCCATCAACGGCATGCTTGGCTCACTTGATCCGCACTCTTCCTACATGTCGGCAGACGATTTCGAGTCGATGCAGGTGCAGACCTCCGGCGAATATGGCGGTCTCGGCATCGAGGTCACGATGGAGGACGGTTTTGTAAAAGTCGTCACCCCGATGGATGACACGCCTGCCAGCCGCGCCGGCCTTGAAAGCGGCGACCTCCTCACCGCCATCAATGGTGAACCGATTGTCGGGCTCAACATAGACGACGCCGTCCGCGACATGCGCGGGCCCGCTGGCACCGAGATCATCGTCACCGTCCTTCGCGAAGGCGAGGATGCCTTCGATGTCACACTCAAGCGCGAGGTCATCCGGCCGAAGTCTGTCGACTGGGAGGTCATGGAAGGCGACGTCGCCTATTACCGTATCTCGACCTTCAATGAGCGCACGACCGAACTCCTCGAAGAGGCAATCTCCGCCTCCAGCCGCGAGATTGACGGACGCCCGAAAGGCATCGTCATGGACTTGCGCAACAATGGCGGGGGCCTGCTCGATCAGGCCATCTCGGTCAGTGACAAATTCCTGTCTGGTGGCGAAGTTGTCTCGACCATCGGGCGCCGTCCGAGTGACATTGCCCGCTACAATGCGCGCAGCGGTGAAGTGTTCAAGAACGTGCCGATGGTCATCCTGATCAATAACGGATCGGCCTCCGCGTCTGAAATCGTCGCTGGTGCGCTGCAGGATCGTGGACGGGCCACCGTTATCGGCACCACCAGCTTCGGCAAGGGCTCGGTCCAGACGGTCATTCCGCTTGGCGCCGACCGCGGCGCGATCCGCCTGACCACCTCGCGCTATTACACGCCGGCAGGCCGCTCGATCCAGGCCACTGGTATCGAACCGGACCTCGAAGTCGCGCAGGCACGTGTCACTGAAGACCAGCTCGACAAGATCCGCCGCTATTCGGAAGCAGACCTTCCGAACGCGCTGACGAATGAAGATGGCGCCGAGCGCCGCATCCCGCACATGCCTGACGACCAGCCGCCGGAAGACTATGAGGGCGACGATTATCAGCTCGACCGTGCGCTCGAAATCCTGCACGGCGGACAGATGACGGCAGGCCGCAATCCTAACGCCGGTTAAGAAGTCTTTGCGACTTCTTAACCAATCGGCCCCAATCTGATTGTTCGCAGTCAGATTTAAGTCGATTTGCAAGAGGCGTTTGATGAGTGATCGCGTAGCCAGGGACCCGTCGCCGTTTCGCAGCGGCGTGGCACATACGGCACTGAGTATCCTCGTATTTTCAGGCCTCTTCGCCGTGGCTGGCGCAGCCATTCACCTGTCCGGTGAAGCCAGCGAGGCCAGCCCTGCCCGCCAGATCGCCCTGTTTGAACCCGCAGGCCCGGACCGCCCGCAGCTCAAGACACGCTTTGCTTCAAGCGATAACGCCGCGCGCCCGGTCATCGGCGGCGCATCCGGCGAAGCCGCTGACAATGACGCCGGCCAGGCCCAAGAGGCATCTTCCCCCAATCTCGGGGTCGACTACGCCAATGGCGGCACCAAGGTCGTCAACGCGTCCGCCAGCACCGGCGAGGCCGACACAGTTCGCATTAACGGCGTCTCGGTTGCCGCAGGCCGGTCCTGGCAGGAGACACGCGAGCTGAAGTCACTTTCACGGGCACCGATCTCCGCCGTCACCGAACGCACCTCGCTTGGCTACCTGCCGAAGATTGCAGAAGACGGGCGCACCCCCGCTGGCGCCTATGCCCGCCCGTTCGCCAATCCGGAAGACCGCCCGACCGTCTCCATCGTCGTTGGTGGTCTCGGCATCAACTACACCCACACCAAATCCGCCATCGAGGAGTTGCCACCGGAAGTCACGTTGTCCTTCGCCCCGACCGCGCGCAATCTCCAGGGCTGGATCAACCAGGCCCGGGCCGCCGGGCACGAGGTTCTGCTGGAAGTCCCGATGGAGCCCTATGAGTATGGCCGCGAGCGCCCCCATAGCCATGTGCTCGATGCCGACCTGACGCCGGAACAGAATGCCGGACGCCTCGACTATCTGATGTCCCGCGCCAGCGGCTATTTTGGCATCACCAACTATCAGGGCAGCAAGTTCGCCACGGATGAGGCCTCCACCAGCTACCTGTCCCAGCTCCTCAGCGACCGCGGCGTCGCCTTTGTCGAGGACGGCAGCCTGTCGCGCTCGAGCTTTGACAAGGCGGCAGAAGAAAAAGGCCTGCGGTATCGCCGCGCCGACAATCCGATCGATGCCCGCCCGGACGGCGAGGAGATCGAAAGCAAGCTTCTGGAACTCGAGTCGCTCGCCATGGAAAATGGCAGTTCGCTCGGCACCGGCTTTGCCTACCCGATCACGATCGACATCCTGAAAGAGTGGACGGCACGCCTGGATGAGAAGGGCATTGTGCTTGCCCCGGCCTCCAGCGCCACCCGCACGCTCAAGAAGGAAGCGTCCGCCATTGATACCGCCCTGCTCGACGCCAGCGAGGGTGGGCAACAGGGCGGATAGCCCTTAGACAGTCATCAATGACGATGACTGCAATTGACCCGAATCTGTATCGCCCGAATGTCGGTCTCGCCCTGTTTTCCGGTGGCGGCCACGTTTTCCTTGGACGCCGGATCAATGGCCGCGGCGCTTTCCAGTGGCAGATGCCGCAAGGTGGCGTTGACGAGGGGGAGGACCCCGCCGATGCCGCGCTGCGCGAGCTCGAGGAAGAGGTTGGCGTCTCTGCCAAGCTGGTCGAGATCATGGAAGAGACCGAGGACTGGCTTCACTACGACTTCCCGACCGATGTGAAACGCCGCATGCCCGGACCGTATATCGGCCAGCGCCAGAAATGGTTCGCCCTGCGCTTCAAGGGCTCCGACAGTGACATTCGCCTCGACAAGCACACGCCGGAATTCGATGCCTGGCGCTGGGCCCGCCTGTCGGAAGCGCCGGGGCTGATTGTTCCTTTCAAGCGCCCCGTCTATGAAGAGGTGGCGCGGCGGTTCGATCGATGGACACAAGAGACCTGACGTCCGCTTCGCTGTAACGGCCATGGGAGGGCGAACGATTTGGCGAAAACAATCCTGATGGTGCACGGCGTCGGCTGTGGCGGCGAGGTGTGGGACCGTATGCGCGGCGCCTTCGAGCAGAATGGCTGGCGGGTCGAGGCGCCGACACTCTATCCCGACAAGCGCACCATCGACGACCCGCCCGAAGACCTGAAGGACCTCCACCTGTCCGACTATATCGAGCGGATGTCCGAGGCGGCGCGGAAACTCGCTGAAGAGACAGGTGAAAAGCCCGTTGTGATGGGCCATTCCATGGGCGGCCTGATCGCCCAGCACCTGGCGGCACGCGGTGACGCAAAGGCCGCAGTCTTCCTTACCCCAGCCCAGACACCGGACTGCCAGGTCCAGGACCTGCGCCTGATGATCACCTTCTGGAGCGTGCTCAAGAAGGGGCAGAAGAATGTGCCCGATAACAGCTACAAGGTCGGCAAGTTCGGCTTCAAATGGGGCGTCCTGAATGAGGTCCCGAAAGACCGCCACGAGGCGATCTACAAGCTGGCCCGCTACGATTCAGGCAATGTCTACGCCGATCTTGGCGAGCCCGACCCGATCGACGAGCAGCAGGTCACCATCCCGACGCTCACCATCGGCGCGAAGAAGGACCGCGCGACACCGGTCAAGGCTGTGCGCAAGGTGGGCGAGAAATATGCGAATGCCGGGATAAAGGGCGACTATCTCGAATATGCCGACCATGCCCACTGGATTGTCGATGAGCCTGGCACCGACAAGGTCACCGCAGACATTCTAGACTGGCTGTCAAAGGCCGTCCCGGCCTAATCGAGCGCGCCGATATAGGGCAGGCCGCGATACTTGCCCGCGTCGTCCATGCCGTAACCGACCAGAAAGCGCGGTGGCGCGTCGAAGGCGTGGAAGTCGACATCCTCCTCGCCCTCCGGCGCCCATGGCTTGCGGGCGAGGGCAACCGTGATCACTTCGCGCGCGCCCTTGGCCAGCATGTGCGACCGGGCAAAGGCGAGCGTACGGCCGGTATCGAACACATCATCGATGATGAGCACGCCGCGATCCTTCACAGGCCGGACAATGTCCGCCCGCACGAGTACCCGGCCGGAGCTCTCACGCTCGTCTCGGTAGCTTTCCAGCCACAGCGCATCGAGCACCGGATGGATGCCGCGCCGCGCGAGCGCCTTTAGCAGGTCACTGGTGAAGGGCGTTGCCCCGATCAGGATGTTGATCGCCGTCCACTCGCCTGTCAGCCGTGGGGCCAGCCGGTCGGCCAGCTCCTCGACGCGGGCCATCAACGTCTCTTCAGGAAGGACGATGTCGATCTTCGGGGTCTCTTCGCTCAATCCACGCCTCCGGCCGCCGGCGACTCGCTTGTCTGTCTGGCATTGGCAACCGACCGGTTGGCCTGACTGGCTTCGGATTCGGTTGCGAACTGCAATTCAAGTTCGAATGCCTCGAAGGGCGGGTTTTCCACGCGGGTCGAAAAGGTCGCCGTCCGGCCCGGCGGGATCTGCTCGGGCGTGATGGGCGCAAAGGATTCGCCGATGGTGTCGCCCCCTTCATCGAGCAGCAGCACTCGCACATAAGGTGATGCGCGCTCACGGCCCGAAACATTCTCGACCTGGCCGGTAATCTCGAGGATTGGCGTCGTGCCCTCGAAATAGCGCTCGGCTTCGGTATCGAGGAACTCCAGCCCAAAGCGGTTCACATCCAGGCCAACGGCCTTGAAGGTCGCCGCCGATTGCGGCCAGGCCTCGACCACCCGGTCGCGGAAGATCACGCCACCTGCAATGCTCGCTCCGAACAGGCAGCCGACCACTACCCACGCCATGACCGCCGCGGACCGGCTCGCCTTGAGGCGGCGCTGGCGGACTTTTTCGCGATACGCTTCATGCGCGCCCGCAATCGGGCCTTTCTCGCCTTGCGTCTGGCCTTCCGGTCCGACAAACCATGAATGATCGCAGGCTGCGCACTTCACCGTGCGGCCCGATTCACCAATTGTCGATTCATCGGCGAAATACTGGGTTTCGCAGTTCGGGCAGGTGAGGATCATGGCTTGGACATTCGCGCAATTCGCTGGAATAGTCGATTACAACCTTGCAGGATTGAAAGGTCGTTAATGAACCGTTTCAGGCCAGATATGACCGGGGAACCGGCTGTCGAACTCAACGGTGTATCCCTGCGCTATGACACGGCTGACGAGGTCCTGAGCGACCTCGATATCCGTCTCAAGCCGGGATCCTTCACCTTTTTGACCGGAGCCTCCGGGGCAGGCAAGTCCTCTCTGCTGAAACTGCTCTACCTCGCGCATGCGCCCACGCACGGCGAAGTCCGCCTCTTCGGCCTGCAGACGAGCGCGCTCAAACGCAGACAGCTTTCAGCACTCCGCCGCCGGATCGGCGTCGTCTTTCAGGACTTCCGCCTGCTCGACCACCTCACCGCCTTCGAGAATGTCGCCCTGCCGCTGCGTGTGCTCGGCCAGAAGGAGAGCGACTATCGCGACGAAGTGGTCGACCTGCTGCGCTGGGTCGGCCTCGGGGAGCGCATGCATGCCCTGCCCCGCTCCCTTTCAGGGGGCGAGCAGCAGCGTCTCGCCATCGCCCGGGCCCTGATCAACAAACCCGACCTGTTGATCGCCGATGAACCGACCGGCAATGTCGACCCTGAAATGGGCCAGCGCATCTTCCGCCTCTTTGTCGAGCTGAACCGCCGTGTCGGCACGACTGTCATTATTGCCACGCATGATCTGGCCCTCATCCGTGAGTTCGATGCGCCGGTCCTGCGCCTTCAGCATGGCCTCATCGTCAGAGACGTGGAACACCAGCCTGCCTGATGTCGAAACCGACCCCCCTCCTGCCGGAAAGTGATGCCCGGGAAGCCGCGCTTTTCTTCGTGGTCGCCGCGCTCTGCTTTCTCGCCGTGCTCGCCACGCTGACCGCCCGGGGAACCTACACAGCGGCGCAGGCCTGGTCGGCCCAGGTCGAAGGCGAAATGACGGTCCGGCTCAGTGATACTGACCGGCGCGGAGCCGATGAAGCCGCCTCGCTCATTCGCGGGCTGGACGGCGTAACGCGTGCCGACGTGCTGTCACACGAGGAGATGGAGCGGCTGCTCGAGCCCTCCTTCGGCCCTGGCGGCATTCCGGCTGGCGTTCCCCTACCCCTGCTGATTGCGGTAGAAACCACGCCGGACAGTGTGACGACGGCCGCCTCCGTCACGAACACGCTGACATCGGCCGGCTACACGGCTGTCGCAGAATCCCATTCCGATTACGCCGCCGAGGCACGCCGCGCACTTGGCACGCTGCGCGTGGCCGCCATCGGCGTCGTCGTCCTGCTGACGGCCACAGCCATCGCCGTCATCGCCTTTGCCACCCATGCCGCTTTGCTCGCACGCAAGGACATTGTCGACGTGCTGCACCTGGCCGGCGCAGAAGACCGCTTCATCGCGCAGCTCTTCGAGCGGCGTTTCTGGACGCTCGGTCTGAAAGCCGGTGCAGCAGGCTCTGTCTTCGCGCTCGCTGTCACGGCGCTTATCGTCTTCTCTGCCCAGAGCGCTGGGGCCCAAAGCCAGTTGCTGCCACAGCTTTCGCTTGATTTCTGGGACTTCGTCATCCTGGTGGTCACACCCATCGCGGCCGGGCTTGCGGCGCGCACAGCCGCTGGCGGGACCGTCAATCACGCGCTAAAGGCGGTGCTGTGAATACACTCCGCTCGATCATTTTCGTTATCTGGCTTTATGGCGGGATGGCGGTTATCGGTATCACCGCCCTGCCGACCATGCTGCTACCGAGGCGCTTCGCCATCCGCGCCATCGGCCTGTTTGCACAATACCTGCGTGTCGGCCTCAGACTGATCTGCGGCGTGCGCGTCGAGCTGCGCGGGCGCGAGCACATCCCTGACGGGCCCCTGCTAATTGCCGGCAAGCACCAGGCGATGCTGGACGTCTTCATCCCCTTCATCCTGTTTCGCGATCCAGCTGTGATCATGAAACGCGAACTGCTCTGGTATCCGGCGCTCGGCTGGTACGCGCTGAAGACGAAGATGATCGCCATCGACCGATCGGGCGTGTCCCGTACGATGAAAATGCTGCAGAAACAGGGCAAGGCCCGCGCCGAGGAAGGCCGCCAGATCCTGATCTATCCGGAAGGCACGCGGACAAAGCCCGGCGCAGACCCGGATTACAAGGCCGCGGGCCTCACCGGGCTTTATGGGGCGGTCAACGTGCCGGTTCTGCCGCTGGCCACGAATTCCGGCCTTTGCTGGCCCGCGCGCGGCCTCACCCGGCGGCCCGGACTCGTCATCTATGAGGCCCTGCCACCGATCGAGGCCGGGCTCGACCGCAAGGCCATGTTCGCCCGCCTTAAGGCGGAACTGGAAACCGCCTCGGACCGTCTGCTCGACGAGGGCCTTGCTGCCCAGGGCCGCACCCGCGATGATCTGTAGCGGCAGCTGGTTAGGCCTGTTTGCGCAGGTACATTGAATTCTTCGGTTTGGAAAACACGCGCTCCACCATCGGCTCGAAGAATTCCAGCGGCTCGCTCTCATAATCCGGATCGAAGGCGGCCTGGTCGTATTTATGGCAGAACTCGGCGCAGCGCTGGTAATGCGGGCTGTCCTTGAACTGTTCGCGCATATTCTTGTCGAGACCGAGATACTCGAAGAAGTAATAGCCCTGGAACGCGCCGTGATTGGCGACCATCCAGAGATTTTCCTCCGAAACGAAGGGCTTGAGGATCGCAGCAGCGACATCGGGATGGTTCATGCTGCCGAGCGTATCGCCGATATCATGCAGCAGGGCGCAGACAACATATTCCTCGTCCCGGCCATCGCGGTGCGCGCGCGTGGCGGTCTGCAACGAATGCTCCAGCCGGTCGATCGGGAAGCCGCCATAGTCGCCGTCCAGCAAGCGCAAATGGTCGAGGACGCGCTTTGCTAGGCCTTTGTTGAAGATCTTCGCGTTCTCCGCGATTATTTCCCAGTCTTCCTTCGTGCCTTCGAGCATTTCGCGGAACTGGGCGCGCGGCGCGCCTGCGGCGTGTCCATCGGCCATGATAATCCTCCCGTCCTTTTTGTATCGCTGGCGGGAGTATAGACTGGATGAGCGACGCCTCGCAATCGGGCCCGGTTGCCGCGTACGAGCGTCCGCGTTTACATTTCCCCATGACCGCACCGAACTCCGATGTCCTGCTCGGCGCCTGTGGATGGCTTTCCGAGCGCGATCCGGCGCTGGCCGCCGCTTTTGCCGCCTATGGCGTTCCGCAATGGCGGGTCGGCCAGCCGGAATACGCCGTTATTGCCCGCATGATCGCCTTCCAGCAGATCACCACCAAGGCCGCCCGCACGATCTGGGACCGCGTCGAGGCCCGCCTCGGCACCGTCCATACGCACACCGTCCTTGGTGAGGATGAAGAGGCCCTTCGCGCCTGCGGCCTGTCGCGCCCGAAAATCCGCCACCTGCGCTCCATTGCAGAGGCCATCGAGTCCGGTGAGCTGGACCTTGAGCGCGTGCACAAGGCAGGGATGGAGGAGGCACGCGCTGAACTCATCGCTGTAAAAGGGATCGGGCCCTGGACGGCAGACCTTTTCCTCATGGCGTGCGGTCGGCTGGATGCGTTTCCAGTCGGCGATGTCGGCCTGATGGAATCCTACCGGCTGCTCAGCGAATCAGAGGCCCGCCTCGACTCCAGGGCTTTCTCCGAACGCGCCGAATCATGGCGGCCCTATCGCGGCGTGGCTGCCCACCTTCTCTGGGCCTGGATCAACGCCGAACGCGCGAAAGCCTATGCTGCCGATGGCGGCGGCTGACCTGTAGTGTTTACGGGCCTCGCGCGACTATATGGCAACAGGCACTAGCCAAAGACCGAAACTGTCATAAACTCGTTGTCAGGAATCGGTAATGATCCCGTCAGATCGATGGAGGTGCGTGTTCACTAGCGAGGCACAAAGACCATTGTGCAGGACGATTGGAGGGCTGAGACATGCCTGAGGTCCTGACAAACCCGCCCCAGGGTCGGCCAGCTCTTGTATTGAACGCGGACTACCGCCCTCTTTCCTATTACCCCCTGTCGCTATGGCCCTGGCAGGATGTCGTGAAAGCGGTCTTTCTCGATCGCGTCGATATCATCGCGGAATATGACACGGTCGTTCGCAGCCCTAGCTTCGAGATGCGGCTCCCCTCAGTTATCGCGCTGCGGGAGTTCGTGCGCCAGGACCGGTCGCCGGCCTTTACCCGTTTCAACGTCTTCCTGCGCGACGGCTTCCAGTGCGTCTATTGCGGCTCGCGCGAGGAACTGACCTTCGATCACGTCGTGCCGCGCTCGAAAGGCGGACGCACGAGCTGGACGAACATCGCGACCGCCTGCTCGCCCTGCAATCTCAAGAAGGGCGGCCGCATGCTGGGCGAGTCAGGCATGCATATCACGCGCAAGCCTGACCGGCCGAGCAACTACCAGCTGCAGGAAATCGGCCGGCGGTTCCCGCCGAACCACCTGCACGAGACCTGGATGGATTATCTCTACTGGGATGTCGAACTGGAGGCCTGACGCCTTCTCTTCCGGCCAATAAAAAGCCCCGCAACCGGCAAGCGGTGCGGGGCTCTCTCTCATCAAATCAGGCGTCTGGCCTAGTAGCTTCCATCGCCTTTTTCGAGCGTATCGATCTGGTCAGCAGCGCCAGCTTTCTGAAGCTGGTCGATTTCATACTCGCTGAGCCATTCCATGCTGGTTTCAGCCGTCATTTGCGTTTGGGCCTCAGCTTCAGGCTCACCCGCAAGCGTGCCATAGCGCTGCGAAGCGTCATCGCGGTCGGTTGCATACGGGCCACCTTGGCCATCCTGCGGCGTGGGCTCTGCATCTTCAGCCCAGTCAGCCATTTCATTGTCCGGGTCGATCTTCACATCGGTCGAAACACCGGTGCGGGTCTGGGCGCCATCATTGGCGAAATCGGTTTCGATTTGGGTATCCGTATCGACCTCTGCCTCGCCACCAACGACCTGGGCGAAAGCCGGCGTTGCGGCAAAAGCGAGAGCGGCGGTAGCTGTCATAAGTGCGCGTTTCATGCGTCTCTCCTTCATGCGTTCTGCTTACCCAATCAACGAGAGCGCCCCCACCCATGTTCCAAGGGGGCCGCATGAAAAAGCCCCGCTGAGCGGGGTGCTCGCGGGGCTCCTTCTGATGAGAGGCGGAAAATCCTAGTTCGAGGTTTCGCCTTCGATCTCAACATCCGTCTCGATGGATGTTTCGGTATCGGCGTCGTCGATGTCCTGGGCGGCATCCGCTTCGGCATCATCGGCGATGGCCTCAAGATCGTTCAGATGCTCGGTCGCCTCGTCACGGGTCTCCGCATAGGGGCCACCTTCGCCGTCTTCGGACTTGGCATCGGTATCAGTCTTGACCTCAACATCGGTCTCGACATCAGCGGCGCCTTCCGCGTCGGCTGTATCTGACCGTTCAGTCTCGACTTGCACATCCGTATCGAGATCGGCATCGGCAGCGGCGTCAGCTTCGTTCTCATAATATTCGCCGCCCATACCAGCATCAGCTTCAGCTTCCGTCTCGGCTTCCGCATCAGCATCCGTATCAAGTTCGGTTTCGACCTTGGGCGTCATTTCCGAGGCCGTTTTGCCAGCCTTTTCGACCTCGGTCTTCACCTTGGTCGTGACGCTGGACGTATCGGCTTCAACATCCGCTTCGAGGTCGGCATCTGCCGCAGCATCCGCTTCGTTCTCATAGAATTCACCACCCATACCGGATTCGGCATCGGCGTCGGAAGTGTCAGCCGTCTCGACCTCCACCTCGGTCTCTGCGGCCTCGGTGCTCGCTTCCTTGACCTTTGTCGTCACCTCGGTGGCAACGTCGGCTGTCTCGGTCGCGTCAGTGCCGGCATCCGCCTCAACCGTGGCGGTGGGCGCCGTGCCTGCTTCAGCGACGTCTGACGTATCGACATCTGTGGAGACGTCGCTTGCAACATCAACTGTCGTCTTGCCGGCCTTTTCGACTTCGGTTTTCACCTTGGCGGTTTCGGTTTTTACCTTGGTGGTAACATCTGCCGCTTCAGGCGCCTGGAGTTCTGCCTCGGTCTGGACTTTCGCGTCACCCTCGACCTCATGGGCAATGGCGGGAGCGGTCGCAAGCGCAATGGCTGCGGTGGCCGTCAGTAATACTCGTTTCATGGCGTCTCTCCTTAAAAGCGTTCTGCTTGTGGAATTAACGGCGACTTAACCGACTCCGTTCCGTGTTTTCGGGAATCTTCTGGACATCACGAGACCAAGCTGGCGGCGCCGAAAAAATGTTAGCGCTCTCTTTTTGTCGCGGCGAAATCCGGATAGAAGGGATCGCAGGCTGTTAGCGGAGGGTGAGATGCGCTCAGGGCTTCCCCGTCTTCGCGGGCGGAATGCGAAGATTGTCGCCACGCTCGGCCCCGGAAGCCGCGCCTCGCGCACTATACAGCTTCTCGCCGAGGCGGGCGCTGACATCTTCCGACTGAATTTCAGCCATGGCAGCCATGACGACCATCGCCGGTCCCTCGAAGCGGTTCGGATGGCAGAGCGTGCGCTCGGCCGGCCCTTGGCTGTCCTGGCCGACCTGCAGGGCCCGAAGGTGCGTGTGGGGGACTTTCCAGACGGCAAGCTCAAGCTCGACTTCGGCGGCGAGTATACGCTCATTGCGGCAGGAGAAACCGACCAGCCCAAGACCATTCCCGTCCCGCATCCGGAAATTCTCAGGGTCCTGGAAGTGGGCGACCGGGTGCTCTGCAATGACGGCATGATCGTGCTGACCGTCACCGGGGCTGGTGACACGCCGAAAGTGAAGTCGGACTTCCCCGGCGAACTTGGCAACCGCAAGGGCTTCACGGTGCAGGGAAAAGCGCTGCCTGTAAGCGCGCTGACGGACAAGGACCGCGAAGACCTCGCCTTCGCGATGGAAATCGGCGCCGATCTCGTCGCCTTGAGCTTTGTGCAGTCGGTCGAAGATGTGCAGACCGCACAGGCGATCATTGCCGGGCGCGCGCCGCTGATCGCAAAGCTGGAAAAGCCGGCCGCCATCGATGATTTGGACGCCATCGTGGAGGCTACCGACGGGGTAATGGTGGCACGCGGCGATCTCGGTGTGGAGTATCCGGCAGAACAGGTGCCCATCATCCAGCGTCGCATCGTGCGGGCGGCCCGCGCACAGGGCCGTCCCGTCATCGTCGCCACGCAGATGTTGGAATCCATGATCGACAATGCCGCGCCGACGCGCGCGGAAACCGGCGATGTCGCCACCGCCATCTATCAGGGCGTGGATGCCGTGATGCTGTCGGCCGAGACCGCTGTCGGACGCCACCCGGCCACGGCCGTCGCCATTATGAGCCGGATCATCCAGGCGACCGAACATGCCGAGGATTACCGGGACTCACTGAAACAGTTCATGGGTGACCGCAGCGTCGAGCTGACCATCGATGTCGTCGCGCGCGCCGCTCAGGCGCTCGCCTATGCTGAAAAATCGTCAGCGCTCGCCCTGCGGACCGGTTCGGCCCGGCGGCTGACGCATTTCTCGAAGCATCGCGGCCGCTTCCTAATCCTTTACGGCTCGTCCGATGAGGGCCGTCTGCGCCGCGCGCAACTGCTCTGGGGCGTCCATCCGATCCATGTCGAGAATATCGACACGGATGACTGGCCCGTCACGCTGTTGAGGACCGCCGAACTTGAGGGATCGGTCGCCTACGCCGCGTGGAAAGGCGATGAAGACGAAGCCGCCTGGGAGCTGGGCGTTCGCCGGCCCTGATGTTCGCTCAGCCAAACGCTAATTTAGGCGCACCACCGAAGACCGCTTCCAGTTGACGGCATTCCAGAAACACTTATATGTGATGTTATTACATTTTGGGGTGCCGATATGGAGCCATTCGGAAAAGAGCATGCCGCGATTTATGACACACAGTTTGAAGGCATGTCGGCCGCGCGCGATGGCTTGCAGCTCATTGCGCGCCTAGGCCTTTCCCAACTTCCGGAAAACGCACGCATTCTCTGCGCCGGAGCCGGCACCGGAACGGAAGTCCTGACTCTGGGCGCAGCGAATCCGGGCTGGCACTTCATGCTCGCGGACCCAGCGCCCGCCATGCTCGATATCGCAAGACGGCGGCTCGACAAGGCTGGCCTGCTCGAGCGCTGTAGCTTCCATGCGGGCTATCTCGACACCCTTTCGGAAAAGGTAGTTTTCGACGGCGCAACCGCCCTGCTCGTCTCTCACTTCCTGACCGACCTCGAGGCGCGCACCGCCTTCTTCCGGGAGATTGTCAAACGGCTGGCGCCGGGCGGAACACTGATTTCGGCTGATCTTGCGGCAGACCGCCATGCGTCAGACTTCACAGCGCTTATGCAACTCTGGCAGGCAGGGCTGCGCTTGAGTGACATCCCCGAGGAAAATGTTTCGGCCCATGTCGACAATTTCGGGCGGGACTTCGCGGCTCACACACCGGACGAAGTGGAATCCGCCATGGTCAAAGCCGGCTTCAACGCGCCCGATCAGGTCTTTCAGATGTTGCTTATCCGGGCATGGAAAACCCGGCGACCCTGATGGGCCGCCGGGCGAAGTTCGGTAAAATCTGTGTGATCCTTGCCTAGACGTCGAGGATCATCCGTTCCGGATCCTCAAGCGCCTCTTTGAGGCGTACGAGGAAAGTCACGGCTTCCTTGCCGTCGACGATCCGGTGGTCATAGGAGAGCGCCAGATACATCATCGGGCGGATCTTCACCTCGCCATTGATCGCGACCGGGCGCTGCTCGATGCGGTGCATGCCGAGCACGCCGGATTGCGGCGGGTTGAGGATCGGCGTCGACATCAGCGAGCCATAGACACCGCCATTGGTGATGGTGAAGGTGCCGCCCTGCATGTCGGCAATCGACAGCGAACCGTCGCGCGCCTTCTTGCCGAGATTGCCGATTTCCTTTTCGACACCGGCGATCGACAGCTCGTCACAGTCGCGGACCACCGGCACGACGAGGCCACGATCCGTGCCGACCGCGATGCCCATATCGTAATGGTTCTTGTAGATGATGTCCGTGCCGTCGATCTCGGCGTTGACCGCCGGGATTTCCTGCAGCGCATTCACACAGGCCTTCACGAAGAAGCCCATGAAGCCGAGCTTCACGCCGTGCTTGTCGAGGAAGGCCTCCTTGTAGCGTGAGCGCAGATCCATCACTGCCGTCATGTCCACATCGTTGAATGTGGTGAGCATGGCGGCTGTGTCCTGGGCCTCCTTGAGGCGCCGGGCGATGGTCTGGCGCAGGCGCGTCATCTTCACGCGCTCTTCGCGCGGACCGATTTCACGGGGCGTCTTGGACTGCTGCGATTGCTGGCTGCCACCCGACTGGGCGGCCTTGTTCACAAACTCCATCGCATCGGCCTTGGTGGCGCGGCCTTCACGGCCCGAGCCGGGGATTTTTTGCGGATCGACGCCGGCTTCCGAGGAAATGCGGCGCACGGACGGGGAGACCGGGCGGTCTTCCTGTCCAGACGCCGACTCGCCTGTTTCGGCGGGGGTTTCGGAGGTCGGCGCGCCTTCGGTCACGCGGGGTTCCTTCGAGGAGGACGCCGCTGCACTGCCACCTTCGCTGATGCGCGCAATGACCGTGCCCGGCCCGACCGTATCGCCGGCATCGACGAGGATTTCAGCGATCGTGCCGTCTGCGGTTGCCGGGACTTCGAGCGCGACCTTGTCGGTCTCGATCTCGACGATGGTCTCATCCTTGGAGACGCTGTCGCCGACCTTCTTCAGGAACTCACCGATCGTGCCCTCGGTCACGCTTTCACCCATGGCCGGGACCGGCACATCGACCGACTTGCCGCCGCCGGATGGCTTGGGCGCTTCGGCCTTCTGCTTCGGTGCCTCTTCAGTCTTCTCGGCTTTTTCGGCCTTGGCTGAACCATTATCGGACTTCGCCGCAGCGCCGTTCCCGCTGCCAAGCCGGCCGAGCACGGCGCCGATCTCGACGGTGTCGCCTTCATTGGCCACGATCTCGGACAGCGTGCCATCTGCCGTTGCGGCAACCTCTACAGACACCTTGTCGGTTTCGAGCTCGACAAGAACTTCGTCCTTGGAGACCGTGTCGCCTGCCTGTTTCAGCCACTGTCCGACGGTCGCCTCGGTGACGCTCTCGCCCAGCTGCGGCACTACAATGTCAGTCATGATTTGTCCGTTTCGTCCTTTGTTCGGGTCAGGCGGAGACGATGCTGTCTTCAACCGGCTGGTCACCCAGCGCCGCAGCGATGAGAGCATCTTTTTCCTTGTTGTGTTGGGCCAGAAGGCCAGTGGCGGTCGCCGCCGACGGCGGACGGCCGGCATATTTCGGGCGCGGCTGCTCACAGCCGACCTGGTTGCAGGCCCACTCGATCTCGTCACGCATGAAGGTCCAGCCACCCATATTGCGGGGCTCTTCCTGGCACCAGATCATCTCGGCCTGCTTGAAGCGCTTCAGTTCCTGCATCAGCGACTTGCGCGGGACCGGATAGAACTGCTCGATGCGCAGCAGGTAGATATCGTCGGCGCCTTTCTCCTCACGGGCTTCGTAAAGGTCATAATAGACCTTGCCCGAGCACATGACGACGCGGCGGATCTTGTTGTCCTTGGCCAGCTTCACCTTGCCTTCGCGGCCCGGCGTCTCGGCATCGTCCCACAGAATGCGGTGGAAGGAGGATTTCGTGTTGAAATCGTCGATGGCCGACGTCGCCAGCTTGTGACGCAGAAGAGACTTCGGCGTCATGATGACCAGCGGCTTGCGGAAGTCGCGGTGGATCTGGCGGCGCAGCGCATGGAAATAGTTGGCCGGCGTCGTCAGGTTGCAGACCTGCATATTGTCTTCCGCGCACATCTGCAGGAAGCGCTCGAGCCGGGCCGAGGAGTGCTCCGGGCCCTGCCCTTCATAGCCGTGCGGCAGCAGGCAGACGAGACCGCTCATCCGAAGCCATTTGCGCTCGGCCGAGGAGATGAACTGGTCGAAATAGACCTGTGCACCATTATAGAAGTCGCCAAATTGCGCTTCCCAGAGGACCAGGCAATTCGGGTCGGCCAGCGAGTAGCCATACTCATAGCCGAGAACCGCCTCTTCCGAGAGCAGCGAATCAATCACCTCATAAGGCGCCTGGCCTTCGGAGATATTGTTCAGCGGCGTGTAGCGCTCGCCGGTCTTCTGGTCGACAAAATGGCTGTGGCGCTGTGAGAAGGTGCCGCGGGCAGAATCCTGACCGGACAGGCGCACAGGGAACCCTTCATCGAGCAGCGTGGCAAACGCCATATGCTCAGCCGTCGCCCAGTCGATGCCGGAGCCGGAGGTGACCGCCTCATTGCGTGCATCGATCACCCGCTTCAGCGTCTTGTGAACCTCGACACCCTCAGGAACCGTGGTGATCGTCTCACCGATCTCCTGCAGCTTCTTCTTGGCGACGCCGGTCTTGCCGCGCCGCTCATCATCTTCAGGCAGGCCGAGGCCGGACCATTCGCCGTCCAGCCAGTCGGCCTTCTCGGTCTTCAGCCCCTTGCCTTCATCGAACGCCTTGTCGAGGAAATCCTCGAAATCCTTGATCTGGCCCTCGACCTCTTCAGCCGTGACCAGGCCCTCTTCGACCAGCCGCCTGGCATAGATCTCGCGGCTCGATTCGTGGCCCTTGATCTTCTTGTACATGACCGGCTGGGTGAACATCGGCTCGTCACCCTCATTGTGGCCGAAACGCCGGTAGCAGAACATGTCGATGACGACGTCCTTGCCGAATTTCTGGCGGTATTCGGTGGCCACCTTGGCGACATAGGTCACCGCTTCCGGGTCATCGCCATTCACATGGAAAATCGGCGCCTGCACCATCAGCGCAACGTCTGACGGATAAGGCGAGGAGCGCGAATACATCGGGCTGGTCGTGAAGCCGATCTGGTTGTTGACGATGAAGTGGATCGTCCCGCCTGTGCGATAGCCCTGCAGGCCCGACAGCGCGAAACACTCCGCCACGACGCCCTGACCGGCAAACGCCGCATCGCCGTGCAGCAGCAGCGGCAGCTTGTGCGAGCGGTCGAGCTTTTCGGTCTCTTCGGCTTCCATCGCCTGCTTGGCGCGGGTCCGCCCGAGCACGACCGGGTTCACCGCCTCGAGGTGAGACGGGTTGGCGTTCATGGTCAGGTGGACGTCATTGCCATCGAAGCTGCGATCCGAGGATGCGCCGAGGTGGTATTTCACGTCGCCGGAGCCGAACCCTTCGGCGCCCTGCGTCGAGCCGCCCTGGAATTCGTGGAAGATCTTCTCATACGGCTTGCCCATCACGGCCGCCAGCATGTTGAGGCGCCCCCGGTGGGGCATGCCGATAACGATCTCGTTCACGCCAAGCGCACCGCCGCGCTTGATGATCTGCTCGAGCGCCGGGACAGCGGCTTCGCCACCATCAAGGCCAAAACGCTTCGTGCCCGGATAGCGCCGGTGCAGGAAGCGTTCGAACGTCTCGGCTTCGACCAGCTTGGCGAGGATTGCCTTCTTGCCTTCCGGGGTGAAGGCGACGCCCTTGTCGGGGCCCTCGATGCGTTCCTGCAGCCAGGATTTCTCCTCCGGCGAGGAGATGTGCTGGAATTCGACACCGATGGTCGAGCAATAGGTTCGGCGCAGGATATCGACCATTTCCGGGATGGTCGCGTAATCGACGCCGAGATAGCCATCGATATAGATCTTGCGGTCGGTATCCTCCGGACCGAAACCGTAGCTCTTCGGATCGAGCTCCGGCTGGTCATCGACATCGCGCATGGTCAGCGGATCGAGATTGGCCGCCAGGTGACCGCGCACCCGGTAGGCGCGGATCATCATAAGCGCCCGGATCGAATCCTTCACCGCGACTTCGATTTCAGCCTCGGAAGCCCCCGGCTTGCCAGACTTGATCTTGTCCTTGAGCTTCGGCTCGAGCATCGCCCAGTTGCCATCGAAGGCGGCAACCTGGTCGGCGTCGGCCGGGGCCGGCCAGCGGTCACGCTTCCAGCTCGCACCGTCGGCATTGCGTTCAGCCGAGCCCTGCTCGTCGCCCAGCTCGCGGAAGAAATCCCGCCAGCTTTCCGGCACGGAATTGGGATCGCGCGCAAAGGCCGCCTGCATCTTCTCGATCCAGACCGCGCTGCCGCCATAAAGGAAAGCTGTGTCCAGCATCGCGGAATTCCGCGTGCTGCGCTTGCCCGTCACCGGTGATCCGTCGTCTGCCATCTAAACACCGTCCTCGTAACTTCCATGGACGGCCCGGCGGGGTCTTTCGGGCCTCGTCTGGCCGCCATCCGAACTCATATAGTCCGGGACTAACCTTTAAGAACCTCTACCATGGTATCGCCGAGCCGCGCAGGGCTGGGTGACACCTTGATGCCAGCTTCTTCCATTGCCGCGATCTTGGACGGCGCGTCGCCTTTTCCGCCCGAAACAATGGCACCTGCATGGCCCATCGTGCGGCCCGGAGGCGCGGTACGGCCCGCGATGAAACCGACCATCGGCTTCTTGCGGCCCTTCTTGGCTTCGTCCTTCAGGAACTGGGCGGCTTCTTCCTCGGCCGAGCCGCCAATCTCACCGATCATGATGATCGATTTGGTGGCATCGTCTGCGAGGAACATCTCCAGCACGTCGATGAAGTTGGTGCCGTTGACCGGGTCGCCGCCAATGCCGACAGCCGTCGTCTGGCCGAGGCCGGCCTGCGAGGTCTGGAACACCGCTTCATAAGTGAGCGTGCCGGAGCGCGACACGACGCCGACGGAGCCCTTCTGGAAAATCTTGCCCGGCATGATGCCGATCTTGCACTCTTCCGGGGTGAGCACGCCCGGGCAGTTCGGGCCAATCAGGCGCGAGTTTGATTTCTCGAGCTTCGCTTTCACGCGCACCATGTCGAGCACCGGAACGCCCTCGGTGATGCAGGTGATCAGCTCGATACCCGCATCGATGGCTTCCTCGATGGCGGCCGCAGCGCCGGCGGGCGGCACATAGATGACGGAGGCCGTCGCGCCGGTGGCTTCCCGGGCTTCGCCGGCATTGGCGTAGATCGGCAGCTCGGTGCCGTTGTCGGCCGTCCATTTCTGGCCGGCCTTCTTCGGGTGCGTGCCGGCAACCATCTTGGTGCCGTAATATTCCAGCGCCTGGTTGGTGTGGAACGAACCGGTATTGCCGGTCAGCCCCTGCACGATGACTTTGGTATTGGAGTCGATAAGGATGGACATTGATAGGGTCCCTGAAACTGTTTCGCGCCGTCTGGGCGCGGTGAATCTTGAAAAGCTCTAGCCTTTGACCGCGTCGGTGATTTTCTTCGCCGCGTCGTCGAGATCGTCGGCGGGGATCACGTTGAGGCCGGAATTCTTGATGATGGCCTTGCCCTCATCGACATTCGTACCCTCGAGGCGAACGACCAGCGGAACGGAAAGATTGGTCTCTTTCACGGCTTCGATCACGCCCTCGGCAATGACGTCACATTTCATGATGCCGCCGAAGATGTTCACCAGGATGCCCTTCACGTTCGGGTCCTTCATGATGATCTTGAAGGCCGCTGCGACCTTCTCGGCATTGGCGCCGCCGCCGACATCACAGAAGTTCGCCGGCTCCTCGCCATAGAGCTTGATGATGTCCATGGTCGCCATGGCCAGACCGGCGCCGTTGACCATGCAGCCAATCGTGCCGTCGAGCGCGATATAGGCGAGGTCCCATTCGGACGCCTCGATTTCCTTCTCGTCTTCTTCGGTCTTGTCACGCAGCTCGACAATGTCGGGGTGACGGAAGAGCGCGTTGCTGTCGAAGGAGACCTTGGCATCGAGGACGCGCAGGTGGCCGTTCTCCATGACGATGAGCGGATTGATCTCCAGCATCGACATGTCCTTCTCCGTGAACGCCTTGTAGAGCGTCGGGAAGAGCTTCATGCCGTCGGCGCGCGCATCGCCCTCGAGCTTCAGCGCATCGCAGAGCTGCTCGCTGTCCTTATCCGTCACACCAGCCATCGGGTCGATCGGCAGCGTCAGGATCTTCTCAGGCGTCTCGTCGGCGACCGCCTCAATGTCCATGCCGCCTTCGGTCGAGACGACGAAAGCCGGCTTACCGGTCGCACGGTCGATCAGGACGGAGAGATAGAGCTCGCGGTCGATGTCGGCACCGTCTTCGATATAGAGGCGGTTGACCTGCTTGCCGTCCTTGCTGGTCTGCGCGGTGACGAGATGATTGCCGAGCATCTGCTTGGCATGTTCCATCACCTCTTCCTTTTTGAAGGCGAGGCGAACGCCACCCTTCTCACCGGCTGCGGATTCCACGAACTTGCCCTTGCCGCGCCCGCCAGCATGGATCTGGCTTTTGACGACCCAGAGCGGGCCTGGAAGGCTGTCGACGGCCTTCTGGACATCATCGAGCGAGAGCACCGGGACACCGTCTGCGACAGGCGCACCGTAGGACTTCAGGACAGCTTTGGCCTGATATTCGTGAATGTTCATGGGTGGAATTGGCCTCTTGGATCAATGGCGGGTCAGGGCCGGCTGGGCCCTCTGAAAACTCGTGGCCTTATAACACTGCAGAACAGAGGCGCAACCGAATGGGTCCGCTTTCTGGACTGAGCTTTTCCTAACCCGTGCGGGGGTCCATTTCTGTAACTTCCGCTGTGGATGGAAGGGTAATTTTCCACGGTTCCTGCGCTTCCTGAGGCACATCCTTGCGCGCCGCCCGGCGAATAAGCATCGTGAAACACAGGACGCCGGACAGAATTGCAGCCAGAAGAAACAGTCCGCCCTGGGTAAATGGCAGTTTGAACGCAAAGCCCGACAGCGGCGGCCCGATCACAGAGCCTGCCGCCCAGACAAAAAGCAGTCCGGACATGACCCGCGCAATCTGGTGGGTTTCGGCCCGGTCGATCGCATGCGCCACGCCGATCCCGTAGAAGGACAGAGACCCGGCGCCCCAGACGGCCAGGACAATCATGATGGTGCGCGAGGGCAGGCCCGGAAACAGGCCGAGGACCAGCGCCGCCGCCCCGGCAATCGCCGCCATCACCGCAATCACGAGGCGCCGGTCGATATGGTCGGAGATGCGCCCGGCCGGCCACTGGCTGATCAGCCCGCCAACCCAGGCTGCGGCTGCAGCGAGCGCAGCCGCACCAGTCGCACCGCCGACCACGTCCGGCAGGGCAACCCCGGCATAGATCGGCAGCAGGGCCAGCGTGCCGCTATTGATGATGCCCGCAAGGAAGACCGCGATCACGGCGGCCGGCGCAAGATGGAAGAGCCGGACAATGCCGAAATATTCAGTGCTCGGCGCCGGCGGTTCGCCCCGCCGCGTCAGGCAGACCGGCAGCAGCGACAGGACGAGGAAGATCGCGCACCAGAGATACGGCCGGAAGTCGATCGGCGCGAGACCGGCCACGAAGAAGGGGCCGAGGACAAGCGCACACTTGGCAATCAGATGGTAGAAGCCGCTGACACTGCCCCGGCTCTTGGCCGAGACCGTCGCGCCGAGCCAGGATTCGATCGAGGAGAACATCCAGGCGAAGGCTGCGCCCTGCACAATCCGGATCACCGTCCAGCCGATCGGATCGAGCGCCAGCTGCATGGCCAGCACGCTGGCGCCACACACTGCGGCCGCCGCGGAGAAGACACGGATATTGCCGAACAGGATGATCGCATTGGACGAAGTCCACGCTCCCGCCATGAAACCGACCGCATGTCCGGCGGCAATCGCCCCGATCATGCCGGGCGAGACGCCCAGCGTTTCCAGGCCGAGCGGCGTGACCACGCCCAGGATGCCGCCGCCAAGCTGCAGGAAAGCAGCGGCGGCGATGAGTGCCCAAACGTTGCGATAGTCAGCCATGGCGTGGCGCGCCTTTCAGTGAAGCGAATCGCCCCTCGACCCTGGGCGCTTAATCGACCCCGATATCGGAAAAGGCAATATCGTTTCGCCGTGCCGTCTTGCCCTCACTGTCCTTGAGAATCAGTGAAAGCGTCTCGCCCTCCCAGTCGATTTCGACAGCGCCGTAATTCTCCGGCGGAAAGGCCGCGCCGATCTGGCGGGCATCGCGCTCGGAGCTCTCGTCGGCAAAGCTGAGATTGAGCGAGGACGCCGTCAGCTCATTGGCGGCATAGGGCAGCACGTCGCGCTCCTCATAGATGAAGCCGGTATGCCGGTCTCCGGTCAGGAAGACGACGCCTTCCGCCCCGGTCGAATTGACGAGATCGAACAGCCGCTCGCGCTCCTTCGGCATGGTAGACCAGGCCTCCCAGCCATGCACGGTCGGCATCACCTGGATGGACGAGACCACGATGCGGATATCCGCCGGGTCCTGCAGCCGGTTCTCAAGCCAGGTCCACTGTTCGGAGCCGAGCATGTCCTGCGGATCGCCCTCAGGCGTCGGAATGTAGCGTTCCTTGCCCTCGGCACCGTACTCATCGGTGGGCGTCAGGTCGGAGCGGAAGAAGCGGGTGTCGAGCATGATGACCTGCACGCGCTGGCCGTCCGGACCGAAGCTGCGCGCATAATAGGTCCCCGGCCAGGCGCCGACATCCTCACCATCAAGCCCCCAGAAGGTCTCGTGGATACGCTCAGCGAACGCCTTGAACGGAAAGTGCTTGCCCGCATCATTGGCGCCATAGTCATGGTCGTCCCACGCCACCATCATCGGGAATTTCGAGCGCGCAGCGATGAATTCCTCGCGGGTAGCCAGATCGGCAAAGCTTTCGCGCAGCTCATCCAGTTCCGGCTCATTGATCGCATAGGCCTTGCCGTCGCGGTCGCCATAGACATTGTCGCCGATCATCAGGAAGAGGTCGGCCTCTTCCGTGGCGAGCTGGGCGAGGGTCGGGCTCGGCAATTCCTCATCATTGCACGAGGCGACGAGGATGCGGCTGATAACAGCATCGCTGGCGGGAAGCGGCACGCCTTCAGGCGCTTTCGGCAGGGCCGAGGCCGGGACGTCCTCATAATAGCGGTTGAGCGCCTCGACGGCGGATTTCGGTGCCGGCTCGAAAATATTCGGCAGCACGGAGCCGCCCTCCTGGGTCGCACAGGCTGACAGCGTCAGCGCCCCTGCAACAAGTCCAGCCCATCTGACCGCCATGAATAGCCTCCCTGAAATGACAAACGCCCGGCCTTTATGCCGGGCGTCGCCAAGGTCCGAAAGGGCAGAACTGGCTCAGGTGGCAAAGAAAACGTCCCACATCAGCCGCCCCGGCAAGAGCGAGAAGAGGCCCGCAACCAGCATTGCGCCGACAAACATGCCCGTCATCTCCTTCCGGTGCCTGGCCACATCCTTCCGGCGGATTGCGGCAATGCCCATGGGCAGGCCGATCATCGTCCAGGCGGAGAGGGCGTGGATGGGGCTGAAATGGGTCTCGAAGATCATCGTGATGAAAAAGGACGAGCCCGCCGTCACCGCCATCGCGATGACCCATGTCCAGCCGAGCGTGCGATGCAGGCGAAAGCCTTTCGGAGCGAACATGAGCACGGTCCCGACCAGTAGCGTCACGACGGCCGCGCTGACATGAACGAGGATGGCTGTGCCGGCATTCAGAAGGGGTGACAAGTCAATCCGAAAGCGCGGAACGGCCTGGAAATGCAAGAGGATCGCCGTGCTCAGCGCGGCATAAACGACCAGCGCGATCGAAATCACCCAGGTATTCTTCGAGATCCGGCCAAGGCGGGATTTCAGTGTCGGGCGGGAGGAAACGTCCGTCAGGCTCATGGGTCTTTCTCCGGGCAGCAGACTGCAGGGGGCGCGGCTAGCGCAGCTTGATCGTGTGGGTGTTGGCGCCGTCGCCCAGCGCGAACTTCGCTTTCTTCCATGCGGGCGGGCCGAAGCGCACCGGCGCATCATTGGAAAAGCCGTAAGGCTCTGTCGGAATGCCGAAACCGCGCGTGTCGAGGTCTCCGTCGCCATCGACATCGTGATAGAGCTTGATGCCGATCTCGCCGGGCTCCAGGCCGTCAATCGTAAGCGTGACGCTGCCGGTCTCGGCATCCACCTCGGCCGCCTTGATGACGGTATTGTCTTTCCAGCCCTGCTGGCTGTCGAACACGGCCACCCGCACGGCCCCCTCTGCGGTGTCCACATCGGTGACGGTAAGGTCGAGGCTCGCGGCCCAGGCTGCGGGGCAAAAACAGGCCGCGAGGCCAAGGATGGTTGCGATACGTTTCATGAGGGTCTCCGTAATCTGTATAGGACTGGCGGCAGGTCGCTGCCGACAACCGGAGACTGGCGAACGGCTCTGCTGGCTGCGAGCCGGGATGCGTCAAATGGCTGGAATCCTTCGCCAAATGACGCCAATGTCATTCGCGAAACGTGAATGGCTGAGGGAGTTCCGCTTGCGTATCGCCATCGACTGGAAGAAGCGGGCGCGTGAACTCGCCATCCTGACAGGGGTCGCCCTGTTCCTGGCCTTTCTGCGGCCTTTCGGAACGAGTCTCGACGCCCCGCTCTGGCTAATTTTCGGCTTCTGGTTCGTGCTGATCATCACCGGCTCGATCATCGGTGAGGCAACCGTCTGGGCCTACTACAAGCTCCACCCCGAAGGCCCGGCCTGGCTGATGATCATCATAACATCGCTGATCACCGCCGCCGGTGTTCTCGCGGTCATGTTGGCGCTCGAATTCTTCTCAGGCGGCTATATCAGTGTCGGCGGCGGGCCTTTGATCGTCCTGTATGGCTATGTGCTGGTGATTTCGGTCGCCATGACCCTTCTCGGCTACACGCTGAGCCGGGCTTTCAACGTCGCCGGACCGGACTTTGCCCACCGGGTGGATGACCGCGATGCGGTGAACGGCTTCCTCGAACGCCTGCCGGTCAAGTATCGCACCGCCGATCTCTGGGCGATTTCGTCCGAAGACCATTACCTTCGTGTCCATACCAGCCTCGGCAGCGATCTTATCCTGATGCGCCTGTCGGATGCCGAACGCGAACTGGCGAGCGTCGATGGTTTGCGCGTCCACCGCTCCTGGTGGGTGTCCCGCGGCGGGATCAAATCGGCACGCCGCGATGGCGGCAAGATCATGCTGACGCTGAAATCCGGTGACGATGTGCCGGTCTCACGCTCCTATCAGGATGCGGTGAAGGATGCCGGACTTGCTCCATAAGCAGCGGCGCCATTCATTTTCCGTTAACCGCCCGAAAACCGCCCCATTCCGGCCTGACATGGAACCTATTCGAGAACGAGCATGTTCTTTGCACGATATGACCCCATCTAGGCTCGCATGAAGAACGAGCCCCTCAGGGGTCAAATACGCAGGAAGTGACAATGGCTATGCAAATCACGCAGCTCCTCGCGAAAGGGTTCAGCCTCGCCGTCCTCGGCTTTCTCGCCGCGGTCACGATGATCATGGCCTTCGCACCCGCTGGCTCTATCTATAACGGCTAGCAGAAAGATGTCCGTCGCAGACGGGCTGGGATTTTTTCAGGACAATCAGGTTTTGGGAACACCTTTGGGTGAGTGGCGGAGTATATCCGCTGGCCCCCTTCGACCCGCATTCGCGGGCCTCTTCCCCCACTGGCGGGGGAAAGAGAAAACCTGGCCGCAAGGTTCCTCCCCCGTTCACGGGGGAGGTGCCGGCAGGCGGAGGGGGCGCTAGCGCAACTTCTCGACCTGTGAAGCCTCATCGGGCAAGCCCTCAAGGTGCCCCTGCACACTCATCCCGCCAATCTCGATATCCGGCGCAATCTCCGCCAATGGCACCAGGACGAACGTCCGCTCCGTCATGCGGGGGTGCGGCAGGGTGAGCGTCTCGCTGTCACGCGTCTCGCCACCCATCCAGAGCACATCGATATCGATCAGCCGCGGGCCCCAGCGCACCGCCTCTTCACGGCCAAGCGCCTTTTCGAGGTCCTTGCAGGCCGCCAACAGGTCTTCCGGGGAATAACAGGTCTCGATCAGCGCGCAGGCATTCACGAAATCCGGCTGCGCTTCGACACCCCAGGGCGGCGTGTGGTAAAAGGATGAGACGCGGGTGACACGGATCGCCTGCATGGTGTCGAGCGCGGTAACCGCCCGTTCGATCATCATGCGGCTATCACCGAGATTGGAGCCGAAGGCCAGAGCGGCTTCAGGCATCGCGTTCCAGCGTGATCTCGACCCCGACATGATCGAGGAAATGCCGGATCGGGGCGTTCGGCTTGCGGATGCGCACGCGGACGCTCTTCACCAGCGGAAAGGTCTCCATCACGCCGTGGCCGATGCGCTCGGCCAGCGTCTCGACAAGATTGAACGGTCCGCTGGCGGAGATGTCGTGGGCGAGGTCACAGAGCTTCCCGTAATCGACGGCATCGCCCATCGTGTCCGATGGCGGCCCGTCGCGCGCGACGAGGCACTCGATGTCGGCATAGAATTTCTGCCCGAGGGTCTTCTCTTCCTTGATCAGGCCGTGAAAGCCGTGAATGCCGAGATTCTCGACAAAGACCCGCTCAGTGCGCCGCATGTTCGATCGCCTCCCACATCTGGATCGCCTGTTTGTGCTCGGCGACATCATGGACGCGCAGCATATGCGCGCCCCGGCGCACGCTGTCGAGGGCTGCGGCCAGTGAACCGGTGAGCCGTTCGCCAACCTCATTGCCGTAAAGCTTGCCGATGAAGGATTTGCGCGAGACGCCGATCAGCACCGGCAGCCCCGTGCGCACCAGCCCGTCGACCGCGCCCAGCACCTGGAAATTCTGCTCATAACTCTTCGCGAAGCCGACGCCCGGATCGAGGATGATATGCTCGCGCGGCAGGCCATCGGCCTCGCACTGCTCGATGGCGCGCTCGAAGAAGGAGAGCATCTCCTTCGCTGCATCGACCTCCGGGTCCTTTGCGCCGCGATGATAGGTCAGCACATAGGCGGCGCCGGTCTCTGCGGCGGCCGCAACGATGCCCGGATCGGACATGCCCGTGACGTCATTGATGATGACCGCGCCTGCCTCGCAGGCCGCGCGCGCGACGCCGGCCTTGTAGGTGTCGATGGAAACGGGCTTCCGGTCCGGCCCGGCGACAGCCTTTACGACGGGAATCGTCCGCGCCAGTTCCTCCGCCTCGCTGACCGCCACCGCTCCCGGGCGGGTCGATTCCCCGCCAATATCGATGATGTCGGCCCCCTCGGCGACCATCAGGCTGGCATGCGCCAGCGCCTCCTCGTATCCGTCATGCGCACCACCATCGGAGAAGCTGTCGGGCGTCACGTTGAGAATGCCCATGATCAGCGTCCGCTGCCGCGCCTCGGCCAGCAATTCGTCTCTCAGGCGGATACGATCTTCGTGTCTCATGGCCTTATGCTTTCGGCCCACCCGGCATGACGGGCCGGTCGCGGAAACTCCCCATGGACAGCACCCGGTCATACATGACGAGCGCGCCGGCGAGGCTGACATTGATGCAGAATCTGGTCGGAATCTTCACGACATGGTCGCACTTCGCCAGCATCTCCGGCGACAGGTCCCCGCGCTCACGGCCCAGCACATAGGCCGCCGCCTTGGGATGCTTGAACTCGGGCAGCGTGATCGCATCCTCGGTCAGCTCGATACCGACCAGCTGGCAGCCCTTCGGGAAGGCCATGTCGCTGATCGCATCCCACTGATAATACGGCACGCTCTCGAACGTCTTCGACGTATCGGCCTTGTAGGCGACCTTCAGCTTCGGCTCGGCGCCGACGGAAAAGACGAAGCTCGCCCCGAAGGCATTCGCGGTACGCATCAGGGCGCCAAGGTTCATCGGCTTGGAAATGCCCTCCGCCCCGATTGCGAAATAGCCCCGCATCGACATCGCTAGCCCTCCCCGCCGGTAAACCGCCAGGCCACCACGATCAGCAGCAGCAGGGCGCCCAGCCCCATCGTCGCCTTCCGCGCGAGCCTTATATGAGCGATCGCGCGGGGATACTCCTGAGCCAGCCATATCGACGCGTCGGCCATGGAATCCCCGGCCTCCAGGTCCTGCCCATTCACCGCCGCAGCAACGGCAAAGCGTGCCGGAGCATCGGCGAGGTCATCATACTTCGCCTTCGCCGCCCGCTTCAGCGCAATGCCGGCCAGAATCCGCATCTGGACCGCCAGCGCGAAGCCGAAGAACACAACCAGCCCCACGATAAAGAAGACGAGATCGTGCTGGCTCATCGCATCGTCGCCACGTCGAACCGCCCGGCGCTCGTCACGACGCCGCGCTTCATCGTGTCGGAGGTGAACACCGCCTCGACATGGCCGAGCACGTCGATGGCAATCATGCCGCCATCGCCGCCGAGCAGGTTGAGATCCTCCAGCGAGCCATCCACGGCTTCTTTCAAACCCTGTCGCGCATAGCGCACGCGGGATGAGACATCGGCCGCCGCATTGGTGCGCAAGAAGTATTCGCCCTGCCCGGTACAGCAGACCGCCACCCGCTCATCGGCCCAGAGGCCTGCACCGATGATCGGCGTATCGCCCACCCGGCCCGGCGTCTTGCCGAGCAGCCCGCCGGTCGAGGTCGCCGCCGCCAGCCGTCCATGCTGGTCGAGCGCAACCGCCCCGACCGTGCCATGGGCAAGCTCACCCTTCTTCACCGGGCGCTTGATCACCGGGGTGTAGTAATTCTTCGGGCTGTGCACGCGGTCTAGCTTGTGGTCGCGGGCTATCATCGCCGCGCCCTTGCCAATAATCAGGACGTGCGGCGTCTCTTCCATGACGAGGCGGGCGGCCGTGATCGGGCTCTTGTAGCCGCGCAGCGAGGCCACGGCCCCGGCATTGCGCGAGCGCCCGTCCATGATCGCTGCATCGAGCTCCCACTGGCCGATGGCGTTGGGCGATGACCCCTTGCCGGCAATGTGAAAGCCGCATTCCTCAAGCGCAACGACCAGCTTGTGCACCACGTCCAGCGCAGGCTCCCCGCGGGCAAGGCGCGTTTCGCCCTCGCGCAGCAGGCCCGCCATATGGCGCTCGGAGCGGGCATGGTCGAGGTCTCTCAGGGGACCAGCCCCACCATGCAGTGCAAGCGCCCAGCTCTTTGCCATTCTACACCTTTGTCAGACCGCGTCCGTTTTTCGCCACGTAACGCTTCACAGGGGCCGGTGCCACGGATAGGTTCGCGACGTCAATGTAGCCACACAGCATAAAGTGCAAGAGGAACACGCCCATGAAAGCCCTACTGTCAAAGACGCCCGGCGGCCCCGAAACGCTCGTCCTCGAGGATGTGCCAACCCCGGAGCCCGGCAAGGGTGACGTCGTCATCGACGTGAAAGCCATCGGTGTGAACTATCCGGACGTGCTGATCATCCAGGACCAGTACCAGTTCAAGCCCGAACGCCCCTTCTCCCCGGGCGGCGAAATCTCGGGCATCGTGAAGGCGGTCGGCCCGGAAGTGACCAAGTTCAAGGTCGGTGACCGCGTCATGGGCTCGATCGGCTGGGGCGGCATGGCCGAAGAGGCCGTGGTCGATCAGGCCCGCGTGCGTGCCTTTCCGGACGCCATGTCGTTCGAGGAAGCTGCTGCCCTGCTGATGACCTATGGCACATCCTACTATGCCCTGAAGGATCGCGGGAACTGCAAGCCGGGCGAAAGCCTGCTCGTCCTCGGCGCGGCCGGGGGTGTCGGCCTTGCCGCTGTCGAGCTTGGGGCCGCCATGGGCATGGAAGTGATCGCAGCCGCCTCCAGCCAGGACAAGGTCGATCTCGCCATGGAAAAAGGCGCGAAGAAAGGCCTCGTCTATCCGCGCGGCCCGCTGGAAAAGGCCGACCAGAAAGCCCTCTCCGACAAGATCAAGGAGCTTGGCGGCGGCGGTGTCGATGTCATCTATGACGGTGTCGGCGGTGACTATGCCGAACCGGCCCTGCGCGCGATGAACTGGGACGGGCGCTTCCTTGTCATCGGCTTCCCGGCCGGCATCCCGAAAATGCCGCTCAACCTCACCCTGCTGAAATCCTGCAACATTGTCGGCGTCTTCTGGGGCGCGGCTGTGGCGCGTGACCCGCAGGCGAACGAGGAAAACATCAAGGAGATCTTCGCGCTCTATGAGCAGGGCAAGATCAAGCCCCACATCTCCAACACCTACCCGCTGGAAAAAGGCCCCGACGCCATCACCGAGCTGATGGAACGCCGCGCCAAGGGGAAGGTGGTTGTGACGGTTTAATCAGTCAAATGCTCGTCCGAAATCACGCATAAGGTCTGCACATTTACCTTGATGCAGCCTTATGCGGGTATCACCTATTGGCGTCTGAAATCTCGCACGCAGGTCGCTTTCGATCTCAGCTCGATTGAACTCTGATATCCCGAACGCCGTTCCAAGTATTCGCTTACTTACCGGGAGCACTTCAGGAGTTAGCAGCTCCATGTTTTGTGGTTGGTAGGAGAAGCCTAAAAAGCATAGTTGCTCGGCTTCTCCTACGCGGCTCCTTATAGAGGCCAAGAGATCCTTATTTTCGATTTCCTCAGTATAAGTACTGAGATTAGAAGCCATGCTTTCTAGCCGCCCATTTTCGCCAAAAGAGACTTGTGGGCCATTACCTAGCTGTCGCCCCGGCAAGTTTCCAATGGTACCGTACGGATGAAAGATATTTGCTTCACGGACGATTTGCTCAGCCAGACTCTCATCAATGGAATATGCAAGCTGGACAGCCGTTCTTAGATATTTTTCTACACACCGATCATAATTGAAAATGACGAACGAAACGTTCGAGAATATCTGCTCAACGTCCTCCTTACGTACAGCACGTTGCAGATGTTTGAATAGCTCATGAACCCAAGTGCCATTGACTTGATTCATGTACGAAGTGTCATCAGGCTTGTGACGTGTTCCAGCGAGCTTGCTCTTACCCTCCGCCTCTGAAATGGCACGAGCTATGCCCAGCTTTCCTATGAATCGCACCTTCTGGTCTTCGTGATGTTTGTCGAGAAAGTTGTCGATTGAGTCAGTTAATTTTACACCATCGCGAATACGCCAGCCAGCATACAGGAACTCATTTGGGTTGCCGCCTTGGCGCTTACATGCCTGATAGATATCGTGATCGCCGGAGCATATTCTAAGTCCGTCTTCAAAACGAATATCGACCAGTTTAGAGATTCGGTTCTGAAGGCCGGACCCCACGGGTAGTCCAAATTCAGCGCTAGCGCCCGCTCCGATCACAAATACTGTTTTTCTCTCCATGTCATATTGTACCCGATTCGCCCAAAAGGACGCGCAACGCGCTATTGAGACAAATATCCATTATGAGACTTGGACTGTAGCCCTCGTCCCCGGCCCTTCTCCCGGATCCGGGAGAAGGGGCGCAAGTCTTCACACCTGCTCTCAAAACTGGGCTGTTTCTGGAACGTTTTCGGACTGAATCCGTCCGCCTGCCGGACTCCGCGCATACACTCCTCAAGCGATGGAAATCTGGGACGAGTATCTGAGACGCGGGATGGCGCAGGCCTGGCCACGGCTGGCCGGGCTGGTCTCGACCATTTCCGCGCTGATCGGACTGACCGAGAGCTTTGTGCCAGAACGCATTTCCCGCGGCGCCCGGATGCAGGCGCTGCGCCTGCTTCGCCCTGCCGAGGCGATGGTGCGCCGGCTGATCGTGCTGATGGCGATGGAGATAGACCTCCCGGCCGCGGACCGCTCGACCCGCTTTGACGGGCCCGGCGGCAAGGCCCTTCGCCGGACCCTCGCCAACAAGGCAGTCCTGAGCGTGATGCATGTGAGCGGCGACGCCGCGAAACAGGATCAGTCACGCACCGCCGGCTTCAAACTCTTCGAGCCACTGGTTACCTATAATGAAATGATCCGGCGCCGGACGCCGCGTCCACCAAGGGGGCCTCAGCCGCGCATCCTCTTTCTGGACCAGGCTTATCCTGTCGCCACTACAACAGAACCGGGCGTTGCCGCCGGGCCGGTCATCAATCGGCTAAGAGCGCTGGAACGTGTGCTGGCGGACCCTGCCCGTCATGCCCGGCGCCATGCGCGCCACCGGGCGCGAACCCGGCCCAGGCCGGGCCGGCCCGGACGGGTCTCTCCCCTGCGCGGCGGCCAACCGCCCGGCCAGACGAGCCGCTACACCCCGCCCGATATCAGGGACATGCTCGCCCATTTCTCCCGCGAGCTGCGGCGCGGACCGCCACGATCCGCCTGACCCCGGCCTGATGCTGGCCCTTGTGCGGACCGGGGCCCACTCCGGCCTGCGCGAAACCTTCAAAAGACTGGGGATTCTACGGATTGCATGCCAAACTGCGCCAGGCGAAGCCCGAGGCGCAAGGAGGCCCCCATGTCAGACCCGATTTCCTATGCCGGCCATGAAGAACACCACATGGTGCATCGCATCGGCTGGCTGCGTGCCGCCGTTCTCGGCGCCAATGACGGCATCGTCTCGACCGCCAGTCTCGTCGTCGGCTTCGCCTCGGCCTCTGCCGGGCGCGAGGACATCCTGCTCGCCGGTGTGGCCGGGCTGTTCGCCGGCGCAATGTCCATGGCCGCGGGGGAATATGTCTCGGTCAGCTCCCAGAGCGACACCGAACGCGCCGACCTCGCCAAGGAAGCCAAGGCGCTGAAGACCATGCCCGAGGAAGAACTCGAGGAACTCGCCAACATCTACAAGGCCCGCGGCGTCGAGCCGGAGACCGCGCAGCAGGTCGCCGAACAGCTGATGGCGAAGGACCCGCTCAAGGCCCATGCCCGCGATGAACTCGGCATCTCTGAGGTCGTGACGGCCCGGCCCGTGCAGGCGGCCGTATCCTCCGCGGCGAGCTTCTCCGTCGGCGCGGCCCTGCCACTTGCAGCCGCGGCGGTCTCGCCGCTGGAATATGTCGCCCCCGCTGTCGTGGCTGCGTCTCTGGCGAGCCTTGCCCTGCTGGGCGTCGTCGCCGCACGGGCCGGCGGCGCGAAGAAGCTGCGCTCGGTCGCCCGCGTGGTCGTCTGGGGCGCCGCGGCCATGGCCGTCACCGCTCTGGCCGGGCGGCTGTTCGGTGCGGTAGCCTGATGCGCAAAACCGATCGGGAGACGCCGCGCATGATAACCTTCTATTTCGACTGTTCCAGCCCCTGGACCTATCTCGGCTTTCACAGTGTCCAGCCCATGGCGGAAAGGCTGGAGGTCGAGGTGGACTGGCGGCCGATCCTCGTCGGCGGCGTGTTCAACGCGGTCAACCCGAGTGTCTACGAAGCCCGCAAGGCCGGACCGAACCCGAAGGCGCGCTATCACGGCAAGGACCTGCAGGACTGGGCCCGGTTCACCGGACTGGAGATCAAGATGCCGCCAAGCGTCTTCCCGGTGAACAGCGTAAAGGTGATGCGCGCCTGCATCCTGCTGAAACCAGAGGGAAAACTGGTCGACTTCGCCACCGCGGCCTTCGAGGCCTACTGGCGCGATGATCTCGATATCTCAAAGGATGAGGTCGTCGCCGACATCTGCGAGCGCGCGGGCGTCGACACCGGGAAGGTCATGGAGGGCATCCCCGACCAGGCCATCAAGGACAGGCTGCGCGAGAACACAGACGAGCTGATCGCACGCGGCGGCTTCGGCTCGCCAACCATCTTTGTCGGAGATGACATGTATTTCGGTAATGACCGGCTGGTCCTCGTCGAGGACGCGATCCGGCGGGCCCGGTCAGAGTGAAGGCGCGGCCTGTGCCATCCGCACCGTCTGCGCAACAGACTGTGCATCGATCGGATCGAGACTTTTCGGGCGTATCAGGACGTGGCGGATGGCGTCGCTCACAAGGCGCAGGAATTTCCATTTCACCATTGGCGTGCGGACCAACCCAGCCATGAGGGCCATATAGCGAAAGGCAATTTGCCCGCGTCCGGCAAGCGCCCGGCCACCCCTGGTCTTCGCCGCATAGACGACGTTGCCGCGGAAGCCGAGACCGGCCTGATCAAGAAAGGTCTGGACCTCGGAGTCGTAGCGCTTGAAGCGCCCCTCCGTCCGCGCGCGCTTGGCCTTGCCGACCGGCCGCGTGTGATGGACGCTGACGGTGTCGAGAATGGCGGCGCGGCAGTGATTGTCCTCTTCGAGCCGCGTCCAGACAAGGTCCGGCCCGACATCGTAGCCGAGGTCAAAGAGGGGTAGCGCCTTCCTGAGCGCATCGGCGCGGAAGAAGGGACACATCATCTCGACGAAGTTGGTATAGCGCAGCTGGAACGCCGGATTCCGCAGGAAAGCGGCGTAGGAAAAATAACTGTCCCAGGTGAGCGAGGGTTGCCAGATCGATAGGTTTTCCGCACTTCCCGCCTCGAAGCTCCGATTGACGGCTTCCGGGGACATGTCGATGTCGTCATCGACAAGCGCGATGTGGGTGTATGTGTCGAGAAGGTCCGGAAACCGCTCGAAAAGCGAATGGTATCCGGCGATCTTCTGGCCGGGCTGCATCACCAGCCGGTCGTTCGGCCCCTCAGGCGGTGCAACACCGTCCTGCCAGGCCGCGACGAGTACATCATACTTCCGGCTGGCATCGTCTGCGGCATAGCGGGAATGAAGTGATCCCCGGCCTGCGCGCACGATGACGAGCCATGATCTGTTATGTTGTCCCCGCATACGCCTTGTGTAGCGCATATAGGGGATCTTGGCGAATCACCGACCCAGTCAGGCGACGCGCTCAACCATCATGTGCTTGATCTTGGCGATCGCCTTGGCCGGGTTGAGTCCCTTCGGACAGACCTGGGCGCAGTTCATGATAGTGTGGCAACGATAAAGCTTGAATGGATCCTCAAGGTCATCGAGCCGTTCGCCAGTCGCTTCGTCGCGGCTGTCGATCAGCCAGCGATAGGCCTGCAGCAGCGCGGCCGGACCAAGATACTTGTCACCGTTCCACCAGTAGGACGGACACGACGTGGTGCAGCAGGCACAGAGAATGCACTCATAGAGGCCATTGAGCTCACTGCGCTGCTCCTCCGACTGACGCCACTCCTTCTCCGGCTCCGGCGTATCGGTCTTGAGGAAGGGCTGCACATAGGCGTGCTGGGCGTAGAAATTGGTGAGGTCGGGGATCAGGTCCTTCACCACGGGCTGGTGCGGCAGCGGGGCAATGGTGATCGTCTTGCTGGCGACCTCGTCCCAGCCCTTGGTGCAGGCGATGGTGTTCTGCCCGCCAATGTTCATCGAACATGAGCCGCAGACACCTTCTCGGCACGAGCGGCGGAAAGCAAGGGTCGGGTCGATATTGTTCTTGATCCAGATCAGGACGTCGAGAACCATCGGGCCGCAACGGTCCATGTCGACATGATAGGTGTCCCAGCGGGGGTTGCCGCCTTCTTCGGGGGAGTAGCGGTAGATCTTGAAAGCACGAGTATTTTTCGCGCCCTCATGCTTTGGCCACTCCTTGCCCTTGCCGACCTTGGAATTTTTCGGAAGCGTCAGTTGTACCATGATGAGTTCCTAGTAAACGCGGGCCTTGGGCTCGATATATTCAATGTCGTTGGACATCGTGTACTCGTGCACCGGGCGGTAATCGATGGTGACCTTGCCGGCATCGTCGACCCAGGCGAGCGTGTGCTTCATCCACTGCTTATCGTCGCGGTCAGCAAAGTCCTCGCGGGCATGCGCACCGCGGCTTTCCTTCCGGTTTGCCGCGCTGTTCACTGTAACAGCGGCCTGCCCAATAAGGTTGTCGAATTCGAGCGCCTCAACGAGGTCGGTATTCCAGATTAGCCCACGGTCCTTGACGTCCATGCCACCAACCCGGGAGTAGATTTCCGAGATTTTCTCGACGCCCTCGTCGAGGACTTCCCCTGTGCGGAAGACGGCGCAATTGGTCTGCATGGCCTTCTGCATGTCCATGCGGAGCTTTGCGACCGGTTGATCACCCGACGCGTTACGGATCCGGTCGAAGCGAGCGAGGTGGGCATCCGTCTGCACGTCGCGAACTTCCGGCTGGCTGGCGCCCGCATCCACGGTCGCCCCACAGCGCAGGCCGGCGGCGCGGCCAAACACGACCAGGTCGATCAGCGAGTTGGACCCGAGGCGATTGGCCCCGTGAACCGACACGCACGCAGCTTCGCCCACCGCCATCAGGCCCGGCACGACACTGTCGGGATCGGCGCCCTTCTTGGTGAGAACTTCGCCATGATAGTTCGTCGGGACACCACCCATATTGTAGTGAACCGTCGGAAGGACAGGGATCGGTTCCTTTGTCACATCCACGCCGGAGAAGATCTTCGCTGTTTCCGAAATACCCGGAAGGCGTTCAGCCAGGGTCTCCGGCGGGAGGTGTTCGAGGTGAAGGTGAATGTGGTCACTTTCCTCTCCAACGCCGCGGCCTTCGCGGATCTCCACCGTCATTGCGCGGGAAACAACATCACGCGAGGCCAGGTCCTTTGCGCTCGGCGCGTAGCGCTCCATGAAGCGCTCACCTTCGGAATTTGTCAGATAACCACCCTCGCCGCGCGCGCCCTCAGTGATCAGGCAACCCGCACCGTAAATGCCGGTGGGGTGGAACTGGATGAACTCGGTGTCCTGCAGCGGAAGACCAGCGCGAAGCACCATGGCGTTCCCATCACCGGTACAGGTGTGGGCCGATGTGCACGAGAAGAAGGCACGGCCATAGCCGCCGGTTGCAAGGATAGTCTTCTGCGCGCGGAACCGGTGGAGCGTGCCGTCGTCAAGCTTCCAGGCCGTCACACCGCGGCAGGCGCCTTCCTCATCCATGATGAGATCAAGCGCGAAATATTCGATGAAGAACTCGGTCTCTTCCTTCACGCACTGGCCGTAAAGCGTATGGAGCATGGCGTGGCCGGTCCGGTCAGCCGCTGCACAGGTGCGCTGGACGGGTGGACCCTCCCCATACTCGGTCGTGTGACCGCCAAACGGGCGCTGATAGATCTTGCCTTGTTCGTTGCGCGAGAAGGGCATGCCCCAGTGCTCGAGCTCATAGACGGCCTGAGGCGCTTCACGGCAGAGGTATTCGATGGAGTCCTGGTCGCCCAGCCAGTCGGACCCCTTCACAGTGTCATACATGTGCCAGCGCCAGTTATCCGGGCCCATATTGCCCAACGAGGCTGCGATACCGCCTTGTGCGGCAACAGTGTGGGAGCGGGTCGGAAACACCTTGGTGATGCAAGCCGTGCGCAGGCCCGCCTGGGCCGCGCCGAGCGCGGCGCGGAGACCGGAACCACCGGCACCGACAACGACGACATCGTAGGTGTGATCGACGAACTTGTAGTCAGACATGACGACTTACCTTTCCGGGGCCTGGACGCTTCTAGACGCCGGCCGAAATCCATATCTTCAGAACCGACAGCGCCGTGGCGGCAAACAGGCCGACGCAGACGAATGTGTTGAGGATGAGCAGACCCTGCTTCATCCCTGCCTTTGCGATATAGTCCTCAACGATGACCTGCATACCGAGGCGCATGTGAAAGAACGCCGCGCCCAGGGTCAGAATCATCAGGATGGCGTTCCAGGGCTGCGAGAGGAAGTCAGTCGCTCCATCAAAGCCTGCCCGGCTGGCCGCGATAACCGCATAAAGGAACCACGGCACCAGAAACACGAGCGCAATGGCAGAGACACGCTGGCGGATGTGATGGTTTGTACCGGCCTTGGCCGAACCAAGGCCGCGTGCGGCGGCGGCTGGGGTCTTGTAATTGGTGCTCATTGTCTCCCCCTAGAACAGATTGGTCGCGAGCGACCAGATTGTTGCGGCAGCGATAATGGCGAAGGCGAAATTGAAGACCGACCACGCACTGGCAACTTTCGGCTGGAAGCCAGCCTTCGGCCCGTCCCAGATCATGTGGCGGATGCCATTGACGAAATGGAAGAGAAGCGAGGTCAGCCAGAAGAAGAGCAGGATCTGCCCGACCGGCGACAACATGATCCCTTCCACGAAGCCATAGGTCTCGGGGCCGGCGGCAATCGAAATGATCCAGATGCTGATGAGAAGCGCACCAAGATAGTTTCCGACGCCTGTGACGCGATGGAAGATCGATGCTGCCATCGTCCAGTGCCACTTCCAGATCTGGAGGTGAGGTGACATCGGACGTGGATCAGTCCACTGTGAACCTGCCATTGATGAGGGCTCCCGAAACCTGCTGAGTTTGTAATGCGGGTTCTAGAATGGTGCGGCGCAGTGTCAACGCGACAAGAAAGGCAGTGATGCAATGAAATCATCCGTCTGGATCCTGACAGGACTTCTTGCCCTTACGTCACCTGCCTATGCCAGAGAGGCGCCGAAGCCCGGTCCGGTGATCACCTCAGAGCCGGCCCCGCAATCCCCCGCAATGGCCGAGATCATTCATCAGTACGAGGCGCTGACACTCGACATCAATCCTGCTGCCAAGGCCCGGTCGGAAGATCGCGCACCCCGCCGATGGCCGGACGTGTCGCAACAGCATGTTGAAAATATCGCCCAGCGCGCACGAGCCCTTCAGCAGGATTTGCTCGCGCTCGAAGACCATACGACACCGGAGTGGAAGATCCTGGGCCATCTCCTGGATGACCTGATCATGCAGGCCGAGTATGATACTGCGCGCATCCCCTTCACAGGGGACTGGGGCTTTCATGCCGAGCCATTCTTTGCCGCCAGCAACCTTCGTTTGCGGAACGAAGAAGAGGCGGAGGCCTGGATTTCGCGCCTGAACGACGTTCCACGCTATTTTTCGCAGCATGCCACCAATATGCGCCGTGGCGTTAGGACCGGCTGGACCTCACACGCCGATCCGCTCTCAACCACGACCGAGCAGGTCCGCGAACAGGTTGTCGATGCGCCGGAAGACAGCGCCTTGTGGGCACCTTTCGAGACGCTGCCGGAGGATATGGACGCCGAAACCGCAGCCTCTTTACGTGCCGCCGGGCGCCAGGCTGTGATGCGCGCGGTAAAATCCTACGAACAGCTACTCACATATCTCGAAACAGATTACGCCATGAACACACGGTCCGAAGCTGGTGTTGGCTCACTGCCAGGCGGACATGATTATTATGAAGCGGCCATCCGCCATCATACTGCGGGCGCAGGCTACTCGCCCGAAGATATCCATAAGCTCGGCCGATCCGAGGTCGCTCGTATCCGGGCGGAGATGGAGAGCGTAATAGATGAGATTGGCTATTCAGGGACCTTTGACGAGTTCCTGGCCTTTCTGCGCTCCGACCCGCAATTTTACGCCAAGACACCCGAGGACCTGCTTGAGAAAGCCGCCCTGATCTCCAAGCGGCTCGACGCCATTCTGCCGCAGTATTTCGGCAAGCTGCCGCGCCTGACCTATGGCGTGGAGCCAGTGCCGGCCTCTATCGCACCTGGCTATACAACAGGGCGTTATTCTGGCGGCAATCCGGAAGAGGGGATGTCAGGGACCTATCTGGTCAACACCTATGCGCTCGACCAGCGTCCACTCTATGAGCTGCCAGCTTTGTCGGCACACGAAGCCGTGCCCGGCCACCATATCCAGATCGCGCTGGCTCAGGAGCTTGAGGACGTCCCTTATTTTCGCAAGAACTATTACGCGACGGCCTTCGGCGAAGGCTGGGGCCTTTATGCCGAGACGCTGGCCGGCGAAGCGGGTATCTATCGCACACCCTATGAACGCTTTGGCGCGCTCTCTTACGAGATGTGGCGGGCCTGCCGGCTTGTCGCAGACACGGGCATGCACTGGTATGGCTGGTCACGGGAGGAAGCCGAAGCCTGCTTCGAGAAGAATTCCGCCCTCGCGCCACTCAACATCCAGACGGAAGTGACACGCTATATCGGCTGGCCCGGTCAGGCGACCGCCTACAAGATCGGTGAGCTGAAGATCCTGGAACTGCGTGATCGGGCGAAAACCGCCCTCGGACCCGACTTCGACATCCGTGCCTTCCACGACACCGTGCTGGGGGCAGGGTCTCTGCCGCTCGATGCCCTTGAGACGCGTGTCGATGACTGGATCGCACGCCAGCAGGGCAGCGCACAGTCAGACCCGGACGTTACGGCGCCGTAGCTGTTACTGGAATCTTCAGATAGGTTTTGCCGTCAGCCTCTTCCGGCGGCAACGCCCCGGCGCGGATGTTCACTTGCAGGGACGGAAGGATGAGGCGAGGCGCATCAAGTTTCGCGTCGCGGGCTGTCCGCATTGCCACAAATTCTGCTTCGCTGACGCCGTCATGAACATGCTTGTTGCTGGTGCGCTCCTCGGCGACAGTGGTTTCCCAGCGATATTCGTTGCGGCCGTCCGGCAGGTAGTCGTGGCCAACAAAGATCCGCGTTTCTTGCGGCAGTGACAGGATTTTCCGGATAGAGCGGTAGAGCGTTGCGGCATCCCCTCCCGGGAAATCGGCACGCGCCGTCCCGAAGTCGGGCATGAACAGCGTATCGCCGACAAAAGCCGCGTCCTTGATGACATAGGTGAGACAGGCCGGCGTATGTCCCGGTGTATGCATTACGCGGACACTCAAGTTACCAATCTTGAACGTATCGTCATCTGAGAACAGCCGGTCAAAGACGTGGCCATCGGGGATGACGTCCAGGGCGTTGAACACGGGTTTGAAAATTTTCTGTACGTCCTGGATATGCTCGCCGATGCCGTACAATGCGCCCGTCTGTTTGCGGATGTAGTCCCCGGCGGACAGGTGGTCTGCGTGAGCGTGCGTGTCGAGAACATAGACAACCTCCAGTCCACGATCACTCGCCTCGGCAAGGACCGCGTCGGCAGAACGCGTATGCAGCTTACCCGCCGCAGGATCGAAATCGAGGACAGGATCGATGATGGCCGCTTTTGAAGTTTCGGTATCTGCTACGAGATAGGTAACGGTGGACGTATCCGGATCGAAAAATGCTTTGATATCCATGTGTCTTGTCTCCTTATGCAGATAATATATTAGCACTTGCTTATTTAGCAATACCTAATATATATAAGCCATGCTTGATACTGCTCTCGAGCCGGCCCGACTGGAGGCCAAGGCCAGCGCTGCAGCGGATTTCCTGCGTGTCATGGCGAATGAAAAGCGCCTCATGATCCTCTGCCAGCTTGTGAGCGGGGAGAAGAGCGTGGGGCAATTGCTGGAAGGGTCGGATCTTTCGCAATCGGCGCTGTCTCAACACCTGGCAAAACTTCGCGACGAAAAGCTCGTAACCACGCGCCGGTCTGGCCAGACGATCTTCTATGCGATCGACCATCAGGCTGCAGCCAGACTACTTGAAACCCTCGCCGATATCTTCTGTCCTGACCTCCGCGAGAACCCCTGAACCACGCTATGCTTATGGATCCCGTCACCATCATGACTGCCCTCGCAAGCGGCGCGCTTGTCGGTCTGCTCCTGTCATCCTTTGGCGGTGGCGGTTCGGTGCTGGCGGCTCCGCTGCTGCTCTATTTTGTGGGCGTTGGCGACCCGCATGTGGCGATCGGCACGTCGGCAGCGGCCGTTGCGGCTACAGCGTTGATCAGTCTTTTCGGACACTGGAAGGGTGGTCGCGTGAAGTGGCCCTGCGCCAGTGTGTTTGCTGGTGCCGGTTTGATTGGTTCCATTCTCGGATCGACGATCGCCAAGGTCATCCAGGGTGATCAGCTCCTGCTTGGCTTTTCCATCGCCATGGTCGCGATCGCTCTTTCGATGTTCCGCAAACCAAAGACCACCGGCGACCCGGACGTGCACCTCGACTTTCGCCTGCTTGTCCGTCTCTTGCCGCTAGGCGTTCTTGTCGGTTTCGCAGCCGGCTTCTTCGGTATTGGGGGCGGTTTTCTCATCGTCCCCGGGCTTCTGTACGCGACCGGCATGACAATGGCAGCAGCCACCGCCTCATCGCTCGTTTCCGTATCCCTGTTTGGTGCGGCGACTTCGTCGAACTATGCTCTCGATGGACTGGTCGATTATCGGCTTGCTGCGCTCCTGTTGGCGGGAGGATTCGTGGGAGGCCTCGCCGGACAATACGTGGCGAAACTTCTGGAGCCGCGCGCACAGCTGGCGCGCAAAGCATTCGCAAGCTTCATCATCCTCGTTGCCGCCTATGTCGGCTGGAACGCCATCTCTTCGCTGACAGCTGTGGCGTGAACGCCCCTTATCCCGAAACGCTTTTTCGGCTAACGGGACGAGCATGAAACTCACCATTCTGGAAACTGGCCTGCCGCCGCAGGCGATCCGGGCGGACTGGCCACGCTATCCGGCCATGTTCGAGGATCTCATCTCTCCGCACATGCCGGACATGACATGCGAAAGCATCCCGATTGTCGAAGGCGCGCCTTTTCCTGCCCTTGAGAACGTCGAAGCCGTTCTCGTGACCGGCTCGGCGGCGGGCGTTTATGAAGATCATGAATGGATGGCGCCTCTCTTTGACTTCATCCGGCGCGCTGGCGATGAGCGTATTCCCCAGATCGGCGTCTGTTTCGGCCATCAGGCCATCGCCGCCGCAATGGGGGCGAGGGTCGAGAAATCCGATAAGGGGTGGGGACTCGGCCGTCATATCTATGACATCTGCTATAAGCCGGACTGGATGACAGGCCTTAAGGGCGAGACATTTTCTCTTGGGGTCAGCCATCAGGACCAGGTGTTGAGCCTCCCGGAAGGTGCTCGTCTCGTGGCCGCCTCGGATTTCACGCCTTACGCCGTGCTTGATTATGGCGAGGTGCCAGCGATCAGCTTTCAGGGCCATCCGGAGTTTTCCGGCGGCTTCTGTTGTGCGCTCTACAATGTACGCCGCGGTACCGCCTTTAGTGCGGAACGTGTGGATGAGGCCTGCGACAGCCTTGAAGTGCCCGTTCACAACGAGCTTGTCGGCCAATGGATGGCCGAATTTTTGCGCAGCCATGTCCGATGAACCTGGATTATCGCACAGCCACTGGAATTCATTCATACATTCGTGCCAAGTGAGCCTAGCCAAATAGAGGGAGAGACGCGCCCATGATGCCGAAACCGCGCGCCGATATTGCCGCCAACACGATCGAATTCGAGACACTGCCCCTCGTGAAGCCCACCGGCTTTCGCGAGTATGATGCTCGCTGGTGGTTCGGGATACCGGGAAACGAGAAAGCGCCAGAGCTGAACCTGCTCGGTGCGGAGGCGCTGGGGCTGGGCATGGCAACACTGTTCCACGAGCTGGGCGTTCAGCCCAAGGTCGTGACGGGCCACGATTTCCGCTCCATCTCCCTGCCGATCAAGAATGCGCTGAAACTTGGCCTTGTCGCCGGCGGTTGCGAAGTACTCGACATCGGCCTCGCACTTTCCCCCATGGTTTACTGGTCCCAGTTCGAGCTCGACGCCGACTGTTGCGCGATGGTGACCGCCAGCCACAATGAGAATGGCTGGACAGGGGTGAAGATGGGCGCGAACAAGCCGCTTACCTTCGGGCCAGACGAGATGGGGCGGCTAAAGGAAATCGTACTGAATGGCGGCTTCCAGCCGCGCGCTGGCGGCGGAGCCTTCCGCGTCGACGGTCTTCGCGAGAAATACATTGCGTCGGTTGCTGACAGCATCAGTCTGAAGCGCAAGATCAAGGTCGTTGCAGCCTGCGGCAACGGGACGGCAGGGGCCTTCGCCCCCGATGCGCTGCGGGCCATGGGTGCGGAAGTGATCGAGATGGATTGCGATCTCGACAACACCTTCCCGAAATACAACCCCAACCCGGAAGACAGCGAGATGCTGCACGCCATGGCGAAGGCCGTGAAGGAATATGGTGCGGACGTTGCGCTAGGCTTTGATGGCGATGGCGACCGCTGCGGCGTCGTCGACAATACGGGCGAGGAAATCTTTGCAGACAAGATTGGCCTGATGCTGGCGCGCGACCTGTCTAAAGTGCACCCTGGCGCCAAGTTCGTTGTCGATGTGAAATCGACCGGTCTCTACAAGACCGACCCGGTCCTGAAGGAGAACGGCTCCACCGTCGACTATTACAAGACCGGCCATTCCTACATCAAACGCCGCACGACAGATCTCGGCGCGCTGGCTGGGTTTGAAAAGTCAGGCCATTTCTTTTTCCGCCCGCCGATCGGGCTTGGCTATGATGATGGCCTCGTCGCTGCCGGCGCGATTCTGCAGATGCTTGACCGCAACCCGGACAAGACAATGGCCGACCTTCGCGATGAGCTTGGCATTGCCTACACCTCGCTCACCATGTCTCCGCATTGCGATGACGAGCTGAAATACGGCGTCGTCGACAAGATGGTAGAAGAATACAAGGACCTCGAGGGCACAGAAATCCTTGGCCGCAAGGTGACCGAAGTGAATACCGTGAACGGCGCACGCGTGACGCTGGAAGATGGGTCCTGGGTGCTTGTCAGAGCCTCCTCCAACAAGCCGGAGCTCGTCGTCGTGGTCGAAAGCCTTCAATCGCCCGACGACATGCGCGACCTCTTCCATAAGGAAGTGAGGCCGCGGCTCGGTAAACACGAGGAAGTCGGCGCCTACAATCAGGAAATCTGATCGCCGCGCTCATCACGAAGGTATGGTCCATATGGCATTGTTTTGAAATGGCTGGCCTGCCCCGCCCGGCTTGACCTTTGGTGAGAAAAATCGCACCCCTCGCGGCACTCGAAGTGGCGTAGATCAAGACGGGATATTTCCATGCGCGTAGCGATGATCGGAACGGGCTATGTGGGCCTCGTTAGCGGGGCGTGTTTTGCGGATTTCGGCCATGTGGTCACCTGCGTTGACAAGGATGCCTACAAGATCGAGCGCCTGAAGAAGGGCGAGATTCCGATCTATGAACCGGGCCTTGATGACCTGGTTGCCCAGAACGTGAATGCCGGACGCCTCACCTTCACGACGGAAGCAGAAGACGCGATTGCCGAAGCCGACGCTGTTTTTATTGCCGTCGGCACACCCTCGCGGCGTGGGGACGGCCATGCTGACCTGTCCTATGTCTATGCAGCCGCTGAGGAGATTGCCGAACTCATGAACGGCTTTACCGTGGTCGTCACCAAATCGACAGTGCCCGTGGGGACTGGTGACGAAGTCGAGGCGATCATCCGCAAGGCCAAGCCGGACGCCGATTTCGCGGTTGTCTCCAATCCGGAATTCCTGCGCGAAGGCGCCGCCATCAAGGATTTCAAGATCCCCGACCGGGTCGTCGTCGGCACCGACACCGAGCGCGCCCGGGACGTGATGCGCGAACTCTACCGTCCGCTCTTCCTCAATGAGACGCCAATTCTGTTTACCTCACGGCGGACCTCTGAGCTGATCAAGTACGCCGCGAATGCCTTCCTGGCCGTGAAAATCACCTTCATCAACGAAATGGCCGACCTTTGCGAAGCTGTCGGCGCAAACGTTCAGGAAGTGTCCCGCGGCATTGGACTTGATGGCCGGATCGGCCGCAAATTCCTGAATGCCGGCCCCGGCTATGGCGGCTCATGCTTCCCGAAGGACACACTGGCGCTGACCAAGACCGCCAACGAGGCAGGCTGCCCGGTGCGCATCGTAGATACAGTGGTCGAGGTCAATGACCGCCGCAAGAAAGCCATGGCCGAAAAAATCATCAAGGCCATGGGCGGGGATGTGAAGGGCAAGACGGTCGGCGTCCTCGGACTCGCCTTCAAGCCGAATACAGACGATATGCGCGATGCGCCGAGCCTCGACATCATCCCGGCCCTGATTGAGGCTGGTGCCATCGTCCGCGCATATGACCCCGAAAGCATGCATGAGGCGCAGAAGCTGATGACCGGCCTCGATTATGCCGACGACGCCTATGGCGCGATCGATGGCGCTGACGCCATGGTCATCATCACCGAGTGGGACCAGTTCCGCGCCCTTGATCTCGACCGCGTAAAGGAGACGCTGAAAAGCAACGTCGTGGTGGATCTGCGCAACATCTATGCGCCGGAAGACATGGCAAAACGCGGCTTCGATTATATCTCCGTTGGCCGGCCGGCGGTCTGATGCACCTCGCGCCCCGCATCCTCGTCACGGGCGGCGCCGGGTTCATCGGCTCCTTCCTGTGCGCCCGCCTCCTGGAAGAGGGGGCTGAGGTTCTTTGTGTCGATAATTTCTTCACAGGCACACGCACCAATGTCGCCCATCTCATGGATAATCCGCGCTTCGAGCTGATGCGTCACGATGTGACCTTCCCGCTCTTCGTGGAGGTTGACCAGATCTACAATCTGGCCTGTCCGGCAAGCCCTGTTCATTATCAGTTCGACCCGGTCCAGACGACGAAGACCTCCGTACATGGGGCGATTAACGTGCTTGGCCTTGCAAAGCGAACCAAGGCAAAAATCCTGCAGGCATCTACCTCAGAGGTCTATGGCGATCCGGAGATCCACCCGCAAACGGAAGACTATTGGGGCCATGTGAACCCGATCGGACCACGCTCATGCTATGACGAAGGCAAGCGTTGCGCCGAGACCCTGTTCTTCGACTATCACCGCCAGCATGGCATGGAGATCAAGGTGGCCCGCATCTTCAACACCTATGGGCCACGGATGCATCCCAATGACGGACGCGTTGTCTCCAACTTTATAATGCAGGCCCTTCGAGGCGAAGACATCACGCTCTATGGCGATGGCCAGCAGACACGAAGCTTCTGTTATGTCGACGACCTCGTTGACGGCCTTGTGCGCCTAATGAACACTGGGCCGGAGACCACTGGCCCGATCAATCTCGGCAATCCGGGCGAATTCACCATCAAAGAACTCGCCGAACTGGTCATCGAGCTGACCGGCGCACAATCGCAACTGGTACACAAACCGCTGCCGCAGGATGATCCGCGTCAGCGCCAGCCCGACATCACCCGTGCCAAGAGGGCCCTCGACTGGGAACCTACTGTCAGGCTTCGTGATGGGCTGCAGAAGACGGTCGATTATTTTAAGGAACTCATCGCGGCGGCCTAGCGAACCGCCCTGCCGCTTGTTACATCGCAGGCTACACTTTGCAGGAGCCTCAGCCATGAAATTCTTTGTCGATACCGCCGATACGAGCGAAATCAAGGAACTGGCCGATGCCGGCCTGATTGACGGGGTAACAACCAACCCATCCCTGGTCGCAAAATCGGGCCGGAAATTCTCTGACGTTATTGCGGAGATCTGCGATCTGACATCCGGTCACGTCAGCGCAGAAGTTGTCGCCACGGAATACCAGGCAATGGTGAATGAGGGGCGCACGCTTCAGAAGATCGCTTCGAACGTGGCCGTCAAACTGCCGCTTACAATGGACGGCCTGAAGGCCTGCCGTACACTTGCCAATGAAGGTACCGCGGTGAATGTCACCCTGTGCTTTTCCGCAAACCAGGCCCTTCTCGCCGCCAAGGCAGGCGCAACCTATATATCGCCCTTCATCGGGCGGCTCGATGACCTCAACATTGATGGTATGGAACTTATCGAGGACATCCGCACGATCTACGATAACTATATGTTCGAGACCCAGATTCTGGCCGCCTCTATCCGTGGACCGAACCATGTGAAGGAGTCTGCGCTAGCGGGCGCTGATGTTGCCACCGTTCCACCGGCCGTCCTGCGCAGTCTGATCAATCATCCACTGACCGATAAGGGGCTTGCCGCCTTCCTGGCCGATGCACAGAAGGCCGGCGTTACGATCTAGAGCCAGCCTTTTAGGGCAGGCGACTGCGGACAAGCGAAGTAATATTCCGGTACTAGCTTGCTTCGGCGCTCAAGGTTTGCGAAGCCAAGCGCTGTTCCCGTCAATAAAGAGAGGTGCGCGTGGCAGATATCGAGTTCGACGTCGTTGGTCTTGGAAACGCAATTGTGGACATGATTGCCCCGGTCGAGGACTCCTTTCTGGAGGAGTACGAAATTCGCAAGAACGGCATGACCCTGATCGATGAACCGCGCGCCGATACGCTGACCAAAGCCGCTCCGGATGCTCGCCAGCTATCAGGTGGTTCGGGAGCCAATACGATTGCCGGGCTCGCCAGCTTTGGTGCCCGAGCCGGCTATATCGGGAAGGTCTCGAAAGATGCGCTGGGCGATGTCTTCCGCAAGGACATGAATGACAGCGGCATTCCCTTCACCACGCCGCCGCTTGCTGAAGGTCCGGCTACGGCGCGCTCGATCATCTTCGTAACCCCTGACGGGGCACGCAGCATGAACACCTTTCTCGGGGCGTCAGTGCTCTTCTCGCCTGAAGACGTCCAGGAAGACATGGTCTCGAAAGCGGCCATTCTCTATCTGGAAGGCTATCTCTTCGATCAGGAAGCCGCGAAAGCCGCCTTCGTGCATGCGTCCGAAATCGCGAAGGCTGCAGGCCGCCAGGTGTCACTTACGCTATCGGACAGCTTCTGTGTGGAACGTCACCGCGAGAGCTTCCTCCATCTTATCCGAAACCATGTCGACATCCTGTTCGCCAATGAGGATGAACTGCTGTCCCTCTACGAAACGGATGACTTCGATGCCGCAGTCGAAAAACTTCGCGAGGACACAGCCCTTGCTGCGGTTACCCGATCGGAGAAGGGCTCTGTCGTCATTGGAGACGGAGAGCCGATCCATGTTGCTGCCGAGCCAGTGAAAGACGTGATCGATACGACAGGCGCCGGCGACCAGTATGCAGCCGGTTTCCTGTTCGGGGTCTCGAAGGGCCTTCCATTACAGATTTGCGCCAAGCTTGGGCATATCGCTGCAGCCGAGGTGATTTCTCACTATGGGCCCCGACCCGAGACGCCTTATGCAGAGCTCGCGAAAAAGGCTGCCATTCTGGCCTGATCAGGCAATCTTGCCACCGTAGCGCCTGGCAGGTGCTGCGGTAGCTGCTCCAAGCTGCCTTCCATTCCTTCAGCCAAACTGCTGCTCGCGCGACGACAGCGGAGGCAATGGTTCCTATACCTCGCCGCATAAAGCTGCGAGCATTCCGCAAAGCGGAAGACAGACAAAAGTTGTGACCAGAATGGACCAGATCGAGGCGACAATACCCTTCCTGAGGCGGTATGCGCGGGCCGCCACGGGTAACAGGGCCTCAGCCGATGAGCTGGTCGCGGTCATGCTTGAAAAGATTTCGGAATCCGATCCGGATCCGCACGAACCGGGCCTGCGATGCCATCTATATGGCGTGCTTGATGCACATTTGGTAACAAGATTTCCGGATGCAGGTGCTAATGCCACCCGGTCGCTCGCCAGTTCCGAGCGCAGAGCCCTCCTGCTAACGGAGCTGGAAAACTTTTCGGTTGCAGAAGTCGCCACGATCATGGGAAAGCCGGAGATTGAGGTCCTCGATCTACTCCTCGCTGCCCGACAAAAAGAAGCCTCCGCCCTCCCTACAGATGTCTACATGATAGAGGACGAGGCACTTATCGCTGCCCATATTGCCAGTATTATCCACGGCATGGGTCACACCGTGATCGGAACCGCATCAGAAGCCAGAGCCGCCATGACAGCTTGCCAGGACCTGCGGCCAGGCCTGGTCCTCTCTGATGTCATCCTGAACGATGAGGCTTCGGGCGCCGATGTGGCAACTGAAATCGCCTCACTTTACGGGATTCCGGTTGTCTTCATCACCGCCTTCCCACACGCCTTGTTGCGCGGCGAAACAGGAGAGCCGACCTTTCTCGTGGAAAAGCCGTTCACACCGAAAACCATCAAGGCCATAATTGGCCAGGCCTTGCTTCAGTCACGGGCTCAGCCGACGGGTTGAGGCCCCTTGAGAAGCTCAGCCGCATAGTCAAGCCGGTCATGGCCGAAGAAGAGTGTGTCTCCAACGAAAAAGCTGGGGGTGCCGAACGCGCCGCGCTCAAGTGCATTCTCCGTGTTGGCGATCATCGCTGATTTGGCGTTTGTATCTTCTGACAGAGCGACCATTTTCGTCCCATCCAGTCCGGCCGCTTCGCAGACCGCCTTAACCTGGTCGAGTTCATCTGTCTTCAACGGCTCGGGGGCAGCCCATACGTGATGAAAGATAGTCCGGATGAAGCTCTCCTGATCAGAACCGGTCAATGCGCAAGCGATACGAAGGACCGGCCGAGTGTTCATCATCGGGAAATGAGGATTCATACGAAAACTGATTCCGTAGCGATCACAGCTGCGCTGCAGGTCCTTCTGCATGTAGGTCGCCTTTGCAGGCACCATTCCAGGAGGGCGGTTGCCGGTATTCTTCATGATCGCGCCAAGGAAGACGGGTCGGTAGACCAACTGCGCTTCGACGCCTTTCAGATAGTGAGGCAACGCATGAAAGGCGACATAGGAGTAAGGGCTGATAAAATCGAAACAGAATTCAAGTTTTCGGGTCATTCTTATCTCCAGCGCATTCCAATTTAGAACTTTTCAATCCAAGGCCTGAGGTCGAGCTCATGCGTCCATGCCGTTCGTGGTTGATTGTGGAGCATCCAATAGGCTTCGGCGATGGCTTCCGGGTCCAGGATGCCATCCTCATCCTTAAGCTTATAGCGATCAGGAAAGTTCTTCCGGATAAATGCCGTATCGATCGCTCCATCAATGACTGAGTGCGCCACATGGATTCCTTGTGGTCCCAATTCACGCGCCATGGATTGGGCGAGCGCGCGTAAGGCGAACTTTGCCCCTGCAAAGGCCGAAAAGCCCGCGCCGCCACGCATCGAGGCCGTCGCACCAGTAAAGATTATTGTGCCCGTCTTGCGGGGCAGCATTACGCGCGCTGCTTCCCTGCCTGCGAGAAAACCGGCGAAAGCCGCCATTTCCCAGACCTTGCGATAAATACGCGCCGTCGTGTCGGTGATTGGGAAATGGACATTCGCGCCGATATTGAAGATCATCGCGCCAACTGGACCGGCCTCGCGCTCCACACGATCGAACAGCGCGATCATCTGGTCCTCGTCGCGCGCGTCGCACCCGGCCGCTTCCGCCTCAAGACCCGCTGCACGGATACTTTCGACCAGTGGCAGCACCGCCTCTTCTGTCCTTCTCACACAAATGGCAGCAAATCCGCCACGCGCAAAACGTCTTGCAATTGCCCCGCCCGTCGCGTCTCCTGCGCCTATGATGATCGCTGCCTGTTTCATGCCGATTTCAGTTCCATTTTGGAACTCTAGCAAATTGGTTTATGGTCTGTCATCATGAAATGGACCGAACTCGAAGAAAATTGGTGCCCCGTGGCGCGAACGCTGACCCTGGTTGGCGATCGCTGGACCCTGCTGATCCTGCGGGACTGCTTTCTCGGGAGCTCAAAGTTCGAGGAATTTGCCGCCAATACGGGAGCAACGCGCCATATTATCTCCAGCCGACTCAAGCGGCTTGTGGAAGCAGGCATTCTTGAGCGCAAGCTCTATGTAGAGCGGCCCAAACGTTACGAATATCTGCTCACCGAAAAGGGACGGGAGTTCGGCCCTGCTCTGATGACCTTCCGCGACTGGGGCAAGAAACATCTGCCCGTGCGGCGCTCAGCCAGCGCTGCTAAAGGATAAATTTCGACAGATCGGTATTGCCGGCCAGGTCCGAGAGCTGGGCCTCCACATAATCAGCCGTGATGGTCACAGTCTCGCCTGAGCGGTCAGGCGCAGTAAAGCTGATCTCATCCAGCAGGCGCTCAAGTACCGTCTGCAGGCGCCGCGCACCGATATTCTCAACCGTATCGTTTACGCGCACCGCAATATCGGCAAGGGCATCGATAGCAGCATCATCGAACTTCAGCTCAATGCCTTCCGACTTCATCAGGGCTTCATACTGCCGGATCAGAGAGGCTTCAGGTTCTACAAGGATGCGGCGCATGTCATCCCGGGACAGAGCGTTCAGCTCAACCCGGATCGGCAACCGGCCCTGCAATTCCGGCAGCAGATCCGATGGCTTGGCAACATGAAACGCGCCCGACGCAATGAACAGGATGTGATCGGTCTGCACCGGTCCACGGCGGGTGGAGACCGTGGTTCCCTCAATCAAGGGAAGCAGGTCGCGCTGCACGCCTTCGCGGCTGACGTCGGCGCCGCTGCGCTGGCTCGCGCCGGCAACCTTGTCGATCTCATCAAGAAAGACGATGCCATCCGACTCAACCAGCCGGATTGCCTCGCGCTGCACGCTTTCCTCATCAATCAGCTTGTCGGCCTCCTCGCCAATAAGCGGCTTGTAGGCATCGCGTACGGTTGTGCGCACACGCTTGGTACGCCCGCCCATGGCCTTGCCAAGCAGATCGCCGAGATTGACCATTCCCATGGACCCACCGCCACCGGGCAGGTCCATCATGGGCATGGGATTACTCGAATCTGAAAGCTCGATATCGATATCCTTATCGTCGAGCTCACCAGTGCGCAGCTTGTTGCGAAACACTTCGCGCGTAGAGCTTTGAGCATCCTCGCCCACCAGCGAATCTAGCAGGCGGTCTTCCGCAGCCTCGCGCGCCTGTTCCTCGACAGTCTTGCGCCGCTGCTGCTTCACCATGCTGACTGCAGACTCGACCAGATCCCGAATAATCTGTTCCACATCGCGTCCGACATAGCCGACTTCAGTGAACTTCGTGGCTTCGACCTTGAGAAAGGGAGCGTTCGCGAGCTTGGCCAGACGGCGCGAAACCTCGGTCTTGCCGACACCGGTCGGGCCAATCATCAAGATATTCTTCGGCGTAATTTCGTCCCGTAGGTTCTCAGGCGCCTGCTTCCGGCGCCAGCGATTACGCAGCGCGAGCGCCACAGCACGCTTGGCATCTGCCTGGCCAACAATATGGCGGTCGAGCTCCGCAACGATTTCTTTCGGGGTCAACATATCCATTAGGTCTTGAGATCCAGGGTCTCGACAGAAAAATTCGCATTTGTGTAGACGCAGATGTCGGCGGCGATCTCCATGGCCTGACGACCGAGCGCCTCGGCATCCTTTTCGTAGGCGTAGAGCGCACGCGCCGCAGCAAGCGCGTAGTTCCCGCCAGAGCCAACAGCGACAACATTGTGTTCGGGCTCAAGAACATCCCCGGCGCCCGTAATGACCAGGGTCACTTCCTTATCGGCAACGATCAGCAGCGCTTCGAGCTTCTGAAGGTATTTTTCCGTTCGCCAGTCCTTGGCAAGCTCAACGGCAGCGCGCTGCAGCTGGTTGGGGTGGCGCTCGAGTTTCTGTTCGAGGCGTTCAAACAAGGTGAAGGCGTCGGCAGTGGCCCCGGCAAAGCCGGCCAGGATCGCATTGTCACTGCCAAGGCGGCGCACCTTGCGGGCATTCCCTTTCATGACGGTCTGGCCCATCGAGACCTGTCCATCACTCAGGATCACAACCTTGTCTTCGGTGCGCACGGCAAGAATTGTCGTGCCGTGCCACAGCGGGGAGCGGGAAGTATCGTTCTCTGTCACGAAAGGGGATGTGGCGCACCCACGATCACTTCGCAAGGGCCTGCCAGTGCTCAGCCTGCATTGGCTGTTGAATTATCCCGGTCGACGATGAGCATCTCGATGAATTTCTCCATCGATACGGGCGGGCTGTAATAATAGCCTTGGTACTGGTCGCAACCGCGTCTGCGCAGGAAATTCTGCTGGGCCTCGGTCTCGACACCTTCAGCCACCGTCTCCATGCCAAGCGTCTCGGCCATGCCAAGGATCATCTCGACAATCGCGGGCGCCTGCTTGTCGGTATAGAGGCTGGAAATAAAAGCGCGGTCGATCTTGAACACGTCATAAGGCAGTCGACCCAGCATGGACAGGTTGGAGTGGCCGGTGCCAAAATCGTCGATGGCGAGCCTAACTCCCATTGTCTTGAGCGGATTGATAACATCTTTCAGCCGGTCTGGATCGGAGACGGCAACACTCTCGGTGATCTCCAGCTGCAACAGCCGTGGGGGAAGCCCGGCCTCACTCATCGCACGGATGATCATGGCGCCCAGGTCCTCGGACTCGAACTGTAACGGTGAGACATTGACGGCAACCGAGACATCCCGGAAGCCCCGGGCATGCCACTGCGCGGCAGCGCGGCAGGCTTGCTCGGTAATCTGCATACCGATCTGACCGATCTGCCCCGTCGCTTCGGCCACAGGAATAAAAACGCTCGGCGAAACGATGCGCCCACTTTCCAGCTTCCAGCGTGCCAGGGCCTCTGCACCGACTATACGGCCTGTACGCAAATCCACCTTGGGCTGGAAAACAGGTACGAAGCGCCGATTTTCGACAGCCGCGCGGACTTCCGCCTCAAGTCGCTTGCGGGCGGCGGTCTGGCGGTCGAACTTTGGCGAATAGAACTGGAAATTCACAGTCTCGGCGCGGCGTGCCTGATAAAGCGCAGATTCAGCGCGCTTGCGGATTTCGGTCGGTGACTGACCATCCTCTGGAATAATGACGATCCCGGCGCGCGCCGGCAGACGGAAGGACTGGCCGCCAATTTCATAGGGTTGCCGCAGCAGATCCAGCATCTGGCGCACAAACCGCATCACATCCGCTCGGGTCCCGATCCTGTCAACCAGAACGGCAAATTCATCTGACTGCAGCGCAAAGACCGGCCAGCTTCCGGCCGGCATTGAGTATTCCTTTTCCTGATCGGCAACATATTGAGAGAGGCGCCGCGCAAGGGCGGCATGGACTTCATTCGGCATGATCATGCCATGCGACTCGGAAAAATGCTGCAGGCCTTCCGCATCCAGAAGAACGTAGGCCGCCGGCTCCTCGAACGAACAGCCGGAGATCACATCCGTCAGCTGCTCGGTCAGTTTTGCCGAATTGCCCAAGCCGGTTCGCTCATCGCTGTAGGCGGCTTGCTGTAACTTGATATTCTCCGCCCGCAGCCGTCGCATCGTTCTCACGAGATCGACCTGAAGATAGCGAAACTCTTCAAAACTCAGCTGTGTGCTGCTGGCTTGTGACAATCGCCCCTCGCCAAGTCGCTTGAGGGTTTCCGCAAGACCCTCAATCTGGGAACTGGTGATGCGCCCGAAAAAGCTCGATAGCCAGAAGGCCAGCCCGACAACGATCAGCGTCGTGGTGAGCATGACTGGCAGGGGGATAAGAAAGCCATTGGACATAATCTGGTCGGCATGGATCGTTGCGATCTGCTGCCCGCCCGCCATAACGGAAAAGGTCTCGCCGCGTTGATTTGCATCACCAGATCCGGCTACGACAGTCCCGTTCATGTCTGTCACAACGACATCGCCAGGCGCGATCGCTGACACGATGTTCTCAACCTCGGCCATATCTCCCGCGGCAAAAGGCGGCGCGACCGCCTCCGCAATCCGTGCGGCGAGGATATCATTGGCCTCCTCGGTGCGGGAATGTGCCGCAGTTAAATACGCCACATCGAACAGGATCGACAAAACCAGCGCGAGTACTCCGGCCGTTGCCGGAACAACCGTTGAAAAGCGTGCCTTGGCAAGCATGCGGGTGAGTTTGACAAGTACTTGCAGGAGGGGGCCTCGGCGGGTTCGTGCTTCAGATCTGAACGCTGAAGCATAACTCCCACTGAAACTTTAGAATTCCGTGAATGAATCTGGTGTAGCTCTTTCGAACTGGAGAGACTATCTGAAGCCGATATGACCAATCATCGTACCGCCACCGTAACGCGCACCACGCGCGAGACCGATATCACCGTCACCGTCGATATAGACGGGACAGGAAAGTCAGACATTCAGACCGGTGTCGGCTTCTTCGACCATATGCTGGATTCACTGTCGCGCCACAGCTTCATCGATCTGACCGTCAAGGCGAAGGGTGACCTGCACATCGACTTCCACCACACGGTGGAGGATGCCGGCATCGTCATAGGCCAGGCAATCATGAAGGCGTTGGGCGATTTTGCCGGCATTAATCGTTTCGGTCACGCCTATATTCCGATGGACGAAACGCTGAGCCGCGCGTCAATTGACCTTTGCAAGCGCCCCTATCTCGTCTGGAAGGTGGATTTCCGGCGCGACAAGATCGGCGACATGGACACAGAACTCTTCAAGGAGTTCTTCCACGCCCTCGCAGGCAATGGCGGCATGTGCCTGCACGTCGAAAATCTCTATGGTGAGAATAATCACCATATTGCCGAGAGCTGCTTCAAGGCAACCGCCCGAGCCCTGCGCATGGCAGTGACGGCCGATCCGCGCCTTCAGGGCAAACCGGCCTCCACCAAGGGCAGTCTCTAGGAACTACTTCCGATAATCCAGCGGTGGATCACGGTCGCCGAGCAGCGACTTGTATTCATAGTCCGGGCCGCGCTTGTCCTCGAACTCTTCCCAAGCTTCGTCGATGAGGTTGTCGTTCTGGTAAAGTTCAACGGCAGCAAGCGTCAGTGCCTCCGCAGCCAGTTGCGCGCCTTTTTGGCCGATCGACATGCCGCTTGCAGCGACCGCTTGCCAGCTATGCGCAGAAGTACCCGGAACCCAGGTTGCTGTGCGCAGGCCAACGGTCGGAACCGCCCAAGAGACATCGCCCACATCGGTTGAGCCGTAGCCAAGCGAAATCTCGAAGGGCTGAATCTCTTCCTGTGAGCCAATCTTGAGCTCCGGATTGTCGAAGCTCGCAGCCAGTTTTTCCGCATAAGCTTTTTCTTCGGCCGTATAGGTAATCCCGCCGGCTTCTCGCAGCTTACTGTCCATCATCCGCGCCAGCGTCTCATTGACCAGCAGCGGGTTATTGCCATGAATGACTTCCCAATCGACTTCCGTGCCTGTGCCCATGGCGGCGCCACGAGCCGCATTTTCCAGCCGCGCCCAGATCTTGTCGACGCCGTCGGCTTCCGGATGGCGGACATAGTAGAAGACTTCGGCGAAGTCCGGCACCACGTTGGGCGCATTACCGCCTTGCGTGATCACGTAGTGAATGCGTGCATCCTGCGGAATGTGTTCGTGGAGCATATTGGCCATCATATTGAAAGCCTCGACCCCATCGAGGGCCGAGCGACCGCGTTCGGGTGCGCCGGCGGCATGAGCTGACTTGCCATGAAACCGGAACTTGGCCGAGCGATTGGCCAGCGAGGTGTTGGCCGCCGCCGAATTCTGGTCGTCCGGGTGCCAGTGCATCGCGATGTCGACATCATCGAACAGGCCGGCACGCGTCATATAGACCTTGCCGCTACCCCCCTCTTCCGCTGGTGTGCCGTAAACACGGATCGTGCCCGTGGTTCCGGTATCTTCAAGCCAATGGCGAATGGCGATCGCTGCGGACACGGAACCCGCGCCAAAGAGATTATGTCCGCAGGCCTGCCCGGCATGCTTGCCATCTATCTGTTGTCTCGTTGGCTCGCTGGACTGATTGATCCCCGGCAGGGCGTCGAACTCCGCCAGCACAGCAATCACCGGCTCCCCGGACCCATATTCGGCAACGAAGGCAGTCGGAATTCCAGCCACACCGGCCTCGACCTCAAAGCCTTCATTCGACAGCGTGTCCTGCAGCAGGCCGGACGACTTTGTCTCCTGATAGCCAACCTCAGCCCACTCCCAGAGCTGGCTTGCGAGACTCCCGGTCAGAGCCTCCTGCTGCTCGACAAGGCTCATTGCTTTCTCAGTAGAGGTGTCGGCATACGCTGGCGCCAAGGCAAGGCTGGCCGCAAGACAGAGGGAAGGCAGGATGCGCATGAGGGAAAACTCCATTCAGAAACTGATATGTGTCAGCTTGCTGCAGCAAATTCGGCGGATCAAGGCGCTGACGCCTCTTTCCTCCAGGCGCAGCCCCCGTTATGAGCGCGCCTGATGACCTCACTTGTGTTGATAGATTACGGATCGGGCAACCTGCACTCCGCCGAGCGCGCCTTGCGGGCGGCGGCAGAAATGTGCGCCGCTGCCGTCGATATCGAGGTCACGGGTGACGCTGATCGCGTGCAGAAGGCTGACCGAATCGTACTGCCAGGCGTCGGCCATTTCGCAGATTGCGCCGCCGGTCTTCGTGCCGTTGAAGGCATGGAGAGTGCGTTGCAGGAGGCCGTCATACACAGCCGCAAACCCTTTCTCGGCATCTGTGTCGGCATGCAACTCATCGCCGAGTGGGGCCTTGAGGATGGAAAGACGCCTGGCCTTGGCTGGATTGCCGGGGATGTCGACCGCATCAAGCCCGGCGGTGGGCTGGCGGTGCCCCACATGGGGTGGAACGGATTGTCATTGAAACAGGACCACCCCGTTCTGGCGGGGCTTGGCGATGACCCACACGTCTATTTCACACATTCCTACGCTATGGTACCGACCAATCCCGCAGATATTGCAGCGACGACCGAATACGGCGGAGAAATCACGGCAGCGGTCGCCCGCGACAATCTCTTCGGAACGCAGTTTCATCCGGAGAAGAGCCAGCGTGTAGGCTTGCGCCTGCTCGCCAATTTCCTGACCTGGGAGCCGGCATGAGTTTTAACCTGTACCCGGCTATCGACCTCAAGGACGGACAGTGCGTTCGTCTGCTGCGGGGCGAAATGGACAAGGCGACCGCGTTCAATCCGGACCCGTCAGACCAGGCATACCAGTTCAAGACCATGGGGTTTGACCGGTTACACGTAGTCGACCTGAATGGCGCCTTTGCAGGCGACAGCGCTAATGGTGAAGCGGTGCGTGGCATCCTCAAGGCAACCGATGTGCCTGTGCAGCTTGGCGGCGGCATCCGCACCCGTGCCCAGATCGATGCCTGGCTCGAAGCCGGCATCTCCCGCGTAATTCTTGGCACCGCTGCCCTTCGGGACCCAGACCTGGTCAAGTCCGCAGCCCGCGATCTGCCGGAAAAGATTGTCGTTGGGGTAGACGCAAAGGATGGCTATGTCGCCGTGGAGGGCTGGGCCGAGACCTCCGACATAAAAGCTATTGAGCTTGCAAAAATCTTCGAGGGATGCGGCGTTGCAGGTCTTGTCGTGACCGATATTTCCCGCGATGGCATGAAAACGGGTGTGAATGTCGCGTTTACCAGTGAGATGGCCGACGCTGTTTCGATTCCGGTCATTGCGTCTGGCGGTGTAGCAAGCGTGGAAGACATCAAAAACCTCAGGAAATCGGGTGGAAAGCGCCCCATCTCCGGCACGATTCTCGGCCGCGCGCTTTATGATGGCGATATCGACCCGGCTGAAGCCATTGAGGCTGCGAGGGCTTGATCTGCCATGCTTAAAACGCGCATCATTCCCTGCCTGGATGTGAAAGATGGACGCACGGTCAAAGGTGTTAATTTCGTCGACCTGCGCGATGCCGGAGACCCTGTGGCTCTTGCAAAAGCCTATGATTCACAAGGTGCTGACGAACTTTGCTTTCTGGACATCACGGCGAGCCATGAAGGGCGCGGGACAATGCTGGATATCGTCAGACGAACCGCCGAACAATGCTTCATGCCGCTGACAGTTGGCGGTGGGGTGAGATCGGCGTCAGACCTGGTCCAACTGTTGCGCTCCGGGGCAGACAAGGTGGCGATCAACTCGGCGGCCGTCGCCAATCCTGCGGTTATCTCCGAATGTGCCGCGAAAGGTGGCAGTCAGGCCGTCGTTGTCGCGATCGATGCCCGCAAGACAGGGGATCACTGGGAGATCTTCACCCATGGAGGTCGCAAGCCCACGGGTATTGATGCTGTTGAATTTGCTATGGAAGCCGAGCAGCGGGGTGCTGGCGAGATTCTGCTGACCTCGATGGATAAGGACGGGACAAAATCAGGCTTTGACATCCCGTTGTTGAAGGCGATTACGAAGACGGTCTCCATTCCCGTGGTCGCTTCTGGTGGCGCAGGCTCGGCAGCCGATCTGGCGCCCGCTGTTTTGGAAGGCGGAGCAAATGCTGTATTGGCAGCCTCTATTTTTCACTTCGGCGAAGTCACCCTGGCCGAAGCCCGAGCCGCTATGACAGACGCTGGTGCGCCGGTCAGACCCTTCGAGACGTGAGGCAGAAAACCCATGGCAAAACAACCCCTTGGATCAGCAGATAGACTGACGGGCCTGCTCGCGGCGCTCGCCGAGACCGTCGATAGTCGGGCGGGCGGTAATCCCGAAAAATCGTATACGGCCAAACTGCTGAACAGCGGCGAGCTTCGTTGCGGAAAGAAAATCGTGGAAGAAGCCGGTGAAGTCGCCCTTGCCATTGCCGCTGAGGGGCGGAAGGAAACCGCGTCTGAAGCCGCCGATCTGATCTTCCATCTACTTGTTGGACTGAGGGCAAAAGGGGTCACGCTGGACATGGTCGCCGATGCGTTAGCGGAGCGGCGCGGCGTATCAGGGCTGGCCGAAAAAGCCTCAAGACAAACAAAGGCTTAGCGGCGCCTCAGGAACACGTAAAAGGCGCCTGCGCCACCGTGTCGGGGGTGGGCCTGGGCGTAGCCGGAGATGAGGCCCCCGGCATTTGGCATCTCTAGCCAGCGCAGGAAGTTACGTCGCAATACGCCTTCCCCGTACTTCCCCTTTCCTGTAATGACAATTACGCATCGCGAGCCGCGCGCCTGCTCACGCATGAGGAATGCTGGCAGGGCAGACCAAGCAGAATCCTGGGTATGACCATGCAGGTCGAAACTGGCAGAGACCTCGATTTTCCCACGCCTGACCTTCTTTTCGGAGCCCCGATTCTGGGGTCCGGAAACAGTCCGGTTATAGTCCGGTTTCAGTCCGGTTTTGGCAGGTTTTTCACGTGAAACAGGATCCGGCTCGGGTTTGACCGGTTTGAGCAACGGATGTTCGCTCACATCACGCTTCACTTTCGGAGAGCCACCGGATTTTATCGGCCGCACCGTCTGGCGCACCCGGTCCCAGGCTTTCTCTTCTTCTTCTGTCAGCCGCCGCTTCGCCATGCGCGACATTTAAGGCGATGGGGTCGGTGATCCAAGAGCCGCATAGGCATCCCGGCCATTGAGGCGGGCGGCCACGGCGCGCGGAAGGAGAACCCACAGCCGGCCGGGCGCATTCATCGTGCCGGCCCTGTCGCCGGCTTCGGGACCGGTGCCGAAATAGATGTCACCTCGTACCGCGCCTGTAATCGCGCCGCCTGTATCCTGCGCATTGAGGAGGCCCGCCCAGTCGCCGCCGAGGCCCGGGGCGGAGGTGTTTACGAAAACCGGGACACCAAGCGGATGGAAGGAGCGGTCAACCGCCATGGAGCCGAGCGGGGTGAGCGGAACCGTCATCGCCCCTTTCGGACCACTGGCGCTAGCATTGGTCTCTTCCAGCGTGAAGAAAACAAAGCGCGGATTGGCGTTCATGGCCTGGCGCACACGCTCCGGGCTTGCCCGGTCCATCCAGGCGCGAATGCCCTGCATGCTGCGCTCGCCCCGCGAAATCCAGCCGCGCTCATAAAGCCAGTTGGCGGTCGATCGGAACGGCCGGCCATTATGGGCAGCGTAGGCGGCTTTCACGACACGACCATCCGGAAAGCGGAGCTTGCCGGAGCCCTGGATCTGCAGAAAGAAGACATCGGCGGGGTGAGCATAGGCAAGCGGCCCGACGCCATTTCGTGTGATCTCCGCACGCGCCGGATAGGGTCGCCGACTGCCGCCCGATAGACGCTGGTAGACATTGTCACCGCCTTCGGAAACGAGATCTTCAGGCAAGGCCGGGACCGGCTCGGTGTAAGGATATTGAGGGTAATAGCGCGCGTCATAAACCGGCTCGAAATAGCCCGTGAAGCGCGACTCACCATCGGAACTACGGATCTCCACCGGCTGGAAGAGGGTCTGCATGACGGTGCGTGCGCTGGCTTCGTCCATTGCGACATCAAGCGTCGCACAGGCCGGCAGCCAGTCCTCGATCCGGCCCGCCCATGGGGAGGCTTGTGAAAGCAAGGCCGAGCGATCCCGCCTCTGGAAAACGGCACAGCTTTTCCGGAAGGCCTCGAGACCCGGAAGAACATCAGCACTCGCCCAGCCAGGAAGCGAAGCGAATGCTGCCGGAACGGGCGGCCGCATCGGGGCAGGGGCTTCGGTGCTGGTGTCGGGGCCCTGCTCAAATGGTGGCGGTTCCGGTTCCTGACGAGGTGAGGAAGCACAGGCCGACAGCAGCAGAAGCGATGCGAAGAAGAGGGGGCGCAACATGGGCTTAAGGTTGCCGGGCTTCTGGCAGACCGACAACTCCTAATATCGGCGATCCTGACCCCTCATTCAGCCTGGCACCAAGTCAGCGCCCAGCGAACACGACCTTCGATCTCTCATACTGAACTGAATGACAGGCCCAAGCGCGCTGAATGTGCGCTCATGTCATGAGAGGCCTAGCCTAGCCGGCCACGTCGACATCGTCGAGCAGCCAGTTTGGATCCTCGGAACTCGTATCGCGCATGAAGGTCCAGTATTCTTCGGACTTGCGCGTCAGGTCGCCTTCGCCGAGCTCAGCCTCGAAGCGCACGGTGACCCGGGCCATGCTTCCGTCGAGCCGGGCCTCCTCGATTTCGCTATGCCGCATGCGCAGGAGTTGCGGGGCCTCGGCGCCGGTCTTCTCACGCTCGGCGATCGCGGCATCCCAGGCTTCATAGACATCGGTGTCGAGCCAGGGTTTCAGAGTCTCCCGGTCACCGCGCGCGAAGGCCGCGGCCAGCATTTCATAAGCGCTGCGCGCCCCCTGCAGGAACTCGCTCGGATTGAAGGATGGATCAGCCGCATGAATGGCTTCCAGCCCGGCAGCCGCAGGGCCCGTAAAGGCCGGGCGCAGGCCTGAATCGGGCTGGGGCTGTCTCGTCTCACTGGCCGGGCGCGGCTGCGGCGCCTCGGAACGCGCACGCCCGTCCGGGGTGCCATTGTCGCTGCCCAGCGTCGTGTAAAGGCGCCAGCCGACAAACGCGGCAATGGCGGCCAGCAGGGCCAGTTCGATGATCGAGGATGACATAGTGTCTCCACTAGAATTGCGTGTACCACTCACCCATATAGGGGTCTTTTCTGCTGTGCCACCCAGTGTTGCGCATGAAGTGGGCACATGATAGGCGCCAGACCCAGTTTGTAGAGGAAATTCTGCCCATGAGCGACACGTCGGACGCCGCACCCCAGCCCCAGCAGCCTACGGGGCCCAGCTTGCGCGTGCTAAACCAGTATATCAAGGACCTGTCCTTTGAAAATCCCGGTGCCCGGGTGAACGAGCAACCGAATGTGGATCTCGGCATCGACGTGCAAGCCATTCCGCAGAACCAGAGCGAAGGCGTCTATGAAGTCGTCCTGAAGATGAATGCCCGCGCCGGGACGCAGGACACCGCGCTCTTCCTGATCGAGCTACAATATGCCGGTCTGTTCCAGCTTCGCGGCGCCTCGCAGGCTGACATGGAGGCCATGCTTCTGATCGAATGCCCGCGCATGCTTTTCCCGTTCGCCCGCCGCATCGTGGCTGACCTCACACAGGAAGGCGGCTTCCCGGCGCTTCGGATCGACCCGGTCGATTTTACCGCACTTTATCGCCAGCAGCGCCAACAGGGCACGGCGGCACAGGCTGCAGGCCAGACGGGCGGAGAGGCTGCACCACAACAGCCGATGCCGGACACCTCCACGCCGGAAAATGGCGGCGGTACAGGCGGCCAGGTCTAGGCTGGTCCCTGACGATCAGGCGCGAAGCTTCGCCCAGATCGAGTCTTCACCAAGTTCTTCGAGGAAGGCCGAGTGACGCTCGGCCTCTTCTTTTGTCACGAGTGACACAAGGGGCTCAGGCCGCTGGCGTGCCGTGCTGAAGCGGGCCTTGTTGCCATCTCCGAACCCGTCATTGAAGTCGAAGCTGCGGGCCCGTCCGCCACGAAGCTCAAGATAAACTTCGGCCAGAAGCTGGCTGTCGAGCAGGGCGCCGTGAAGGGTCCGCGCCTCAAGCCCGATATTGAAACGCTTGCACAGCGCATCAAGCGATGCCGGCGCACCCGGATAGCGCTTCTTGGCAATGTCGAGGGTATCGACCCAGCGGTCGACGATGATCTCGGGCCGCCCGCAGCGAACCAGTTCAGCATTCAGAAACCCCCGGTCGAAGCTCGCATTGTGGGCGACAATCGGGGACTCGTCGATAAATTCGAGCAAGGCATCCACGATGCAGGCATCCTCAAAGAAAGGCATATCGACCAGCATCTCGTCCGTGATGCCGGTAATCTCGATTGTCTTTTCCGAAACCTTGCGGCGGGGATTGATGCGCTGATGGAAGGTACGGCCGGTGGCGACATGATTGATGAGCTCAACCGCGCCCACCTCGATGATCCGGTCCTCACCGGACCAGTTGAGGCCTGTTGTTTCGGTATCGAAGGCAATCTCGCGAAGCTGTGTCGTCATCTCTCTTCACGCTCCATGCGGGTCAGCAATTCTACGATTGCGTTTACATGGGTTCGCGTGAAATCGAAACCGAAGGCTGTAGAAATCACGAAGTCGGCCCGGGCGCGCTTGTCGGCGTCCGGCATCTGCTTGGCGAGAATTTTTTCGAGGTCGGATTCCGACATCTCCTCACGCATCATGACGCGCGCGCGCTGGATGTCCGGGGGTGCGCTGACGACAGCGACATAATCGCAGCGGCTGTCGCCGCCCGTCTCGTAAAGCAGGGGGATATCGAGGACGGCGAGCTTCGCACCTGAGTGAATGGCATCACGCCGGAACTGTGCCTGTGTCTCACCGACAAGGGGATGGACGATGGCCTCAAGGTCTTTCATCGCCTCGGGGTCTTCCATCACGATGTCGCGCAGGCGCTGGCGGCTGATCGCTCCGTCGACGACCACGCCGGGAAAGCGTTCGCTCAGAGGCTCCACTGCCAGACCACCTTTGGTGTAGATGGAATGGACTGCCGCATCTGCGTCATAGACGGGAATGCCGGCCTCGGCGAACATCGCCGCCGTGGCGCTCTTTCCCATCCCGATGGAGCCTGTCAGGCCGAGAATGATCATTCGTGCAGTTTGAGCGTTTCGCGGCAGGCTTCAAGAGCCATCTCGATGTCGGGCAGATCGCAGTCAAACCAGATGCGGAAGCTTTCGGCGGCCTGGCAAACCAGCATGCCAAGGCCATCCTCGACTTCCCACCCCTGGGCTTTTGCATGCGCGATCTGCGCTTTGCCGGGCGCTCCGTAACTCATCTCGAAGAACAGGCGTCCATTGCCATCAGGCAAAACGAAATGCTCCCCGGCATGGCCGGCGCTTGTCGTATTGACAATGAAATCTGCCTTGGCCGCATGCCTATCAATATCTTCCAGCGGTCCGAACCGATGATCCCGGTCGCAACAAGCCTCGATGACCATGCCAGCTTTCTCGACTGTCCGATTGAGGACGATGAGGTCAGCCCCGCCCCCATCAAGCGCATAGAGCGCGGCCCGGGCAGCACCGCCGGCCCCAAGCACCAGCACTGTCTTTCCGTCTACAGATGATACGCCCACACGCTCAAGGGCGCACATAAGACCGGGCGCATCCGTATTGTCAGCACGCCAGCTCCCATCGGGGTTTCGGGTCAGTGTATTCGCTGCGCCTATGGCTTCGACAGCTGGCGAACGATCGCTGACCGTTTCGAGTATGGCTTCCTTGTGAGGAAGCGTAACGTTCAGTCCCCGGAATTCCTTGCGGGCAAAATCCTGTAGCGCCCGATCCGCCTCACCTTTCGGCACGCGAATGGATTCGTAGGACGCATTGCGCTTCTGCGCATCGATCCACGTCATGTGGATTTGTGGCGACAGGGAGTGCCCGACAGGGTCTCCAATGACGGCAAGGCGCTGAATCATGACGCTATTACGCCTCTTGTGCGCAAATAATCCAGTAGGGGCAGCAGGGGTAGTCCGAGGATGGAGAAATAGTCGCCCTCGATCCGGCTGAAGAGTTGCGCCCCGAAACCTTCAAGCTGATAGGCCCCGACCGTCTTGAGGATGTCCGGACCGGCCATGTCCAGATAGGTCTGGATGTAGTCGTCCGTAAGCGGCCGGACCGTCAGTTTTGGTGAGGTGAGATGACGCCAGACCGGCTCGCCATTTTCGGCAATCACAATGGCCGTTTCCAGCCGGTGCGTCTTGCCGGAGAAACGGCGCAAATGGCTGGCCGCTTCATCCATATCAACCGGCTTGTCCATTGCCTCGCCATCAAGGTTCAGCATCTGGTCGCCGCCGATAACCAGGCCTTCCCGCCCTCGAGAGACCTTTACCGCCTTCAGTTCGGCAAGCCGCATCGCCTGATCGGACACACGCATCCGCTCAGCGCGGAAGGCAGCCTTGGCGGCATCTTCATCGACATTCGGCTTGATACCGGTCGCGGCCACACCGGCATTGGCCAGCAGGTTTCGCCGGCTTTCACTGCCCGAAGCAAGAATGACGGCCGTGCTCATCCCTGGCCTCGTTTTTCATTGAGCTTATTGAGGATGGCCGCCGCGGTTTCTTCCACACTACGGCGCGAGACGTCGATCATCGTCCACTTCTTGCGCTGAAACAGCCGGCTGGCTTGCGTCACCTCGGCGCGCACGGCTTCTTCATCGGTGTAGTCGGTGGTCGAGGTCTCGTTCAGCGCAATCAGGCGCTGGCTGCGGATCTGGACCAGCCGCTCCACGCCGATCTTGAGGCCAATGACCAGCGGGCCCTTATCCGGGTCGAGTTCATCCAGGACAGGCGGCGGCGGAACGCCTGGCACAAGCGGGATATTCCCCGCCTTCACGCCTCGATTGGCGAGATAGACACAGGTTGGCGTCTTCGAGGTCCGGCTCACCCCGACAAGAATCACATCGGCATGTATCAGCCCTTGCAGATTTTGCCCGTCATCATGGGCGAGCGCAAAGTTGATGGCCTCGATCCGCTCGAAATATTCCTGGTTCAGCGCATGCTGGCCGGCGACACGGTCTGTCGCGGCCACGCCAAGATGCCGGCTCAGAAGATGGATGGACGCATCCAGCACTGCCAGCATCGGGATCTGGTTGGCCCGGCAGAACTGCTCGAGCTTCATGCGAAGCGACTCGTCCGAAATGGTGAACCAGACAACGCCGGGGGCCGCTTCGATGTCGCGCATCACACGCTCAAGCTGTCGTTCGGAACGAACGAGATAGTAATTGTGTTCTAGCGGGATGACGTTTTCGAACTGCGCGGCGGCAGCACGCATCACAGCATTCAGCGTCTCGCCTGTAGAATCGGAGACGAGATGGACATTGAAGTATATGCTCGGACGCATCGATTCTCCGGACCTCTTGGTTCGCGCGAACCTGCAGCGTCCTGAGGAAATCGACAACCCCTGTGGACACGCTGTGGGTAGAGAATCTTCCCCACAATCATTCACCGGAAATCCACATGCCGACGAGTCCCACAGCCGGAATTCCTGCCTTGTTCCAATCAGCCGGGTCTCTCAAATGGTTAACGAGGAATTAACGGCGATTCCAAAGACTTAACAGAAGGTAAATTTTCACCGCAGAATTGGACTCGCTGTGGAATTCATGGTGACAACCCGCCCTGAGACGGTTTGTCCACGATTTCCAGCGCTTAAGAATGATAAGAGCAGAAATTCGAGTTTGGAGTTTGAAGGGAGCCAGATGGCTGACAGTGCGCAAAAACCACTTCTGGATGTTCTGCTGGGCAATCGCAGGGACCCAGTTCCCATCTGGATGATGCGGCAGGCAGGACGTCACCTGCCCGAATATATGGAGCTCAGGTCCACAGCGAAGAACTTCCTGGACTTTTGCTACACGCCGTCCCTTGCCACGGAAGCAACGCTTCAACCCATCCAGCGCTATGACATGGACGGGGCCATCCTCTTTGCGGACATTCTTCTCGTACTTGATGCGCTTGGACAGGGTGTGCGGTTCGAGAAGGGCGTTGGCCCAATCGTTGAGCCTGTCTCTCCAGGCGGTCGCCTGAACAAGGTGCCTGTGCAGACTGCGAAAGAACGGCTTTCCCCGGTTTACGAAACAGTCTCTCGCGTGAAGGAGAAACTTGATCCCTCCAAGACGCTGATCGGCTTTGCCGGCGCGCCCTGGACCGTTGCACTTTATGCGATCGAAGGCCGTGGTGGCACCGACAAGAATACCGCGCGCCTGTGGGCGCATGAAAATCCGGCCGGGCTGGATCTTCTACTGGATGATCTTGTCGAAGTGACCGCGCACTATATGGCCGCACAGGTCGAAGCGGGGGCGGATGCCCTGATGATGTTCGAATCCTGGGCGGAAGGGCTCGCCGACGATGTGTTCGAACAGATCGTCATCGAGCCAAACCGGAAACTGGTTGTTCGTCTGCGCGAGCTCGGCGTCACCGTCCCGATTATCGGGTTTCCGCGTGGGGCAGCAACCATGTTGCCAGCCTATACTGATGTAACGGGTGTCAGCGCAGTCGGTCTCGATACGGCGGTCTCGCCCGCTTTCGTCAATCGTGAATTGCCGGACCATTTCCCGGTCCAGGGCCATCTTGATCCCCTGCTCCTGATGGCCGGCGGTGACAAGATGGAACGCCGGGTGATCGAACTGATCGATGCCTATCGGGACCGCCCGCACATTTTCAATCTTGGGCATGGCGTCCTGCCGACGACCCCGATCAAGCATGTCGAGCGGGTTGTGGAGCTCGTGCGGGCGCAGGCTGCCAAATAATATACAGTATACGGAACAATTGAATGGCGTATCTCTGGGTCAAGGCTCTTCATCTTATCTTTGTCGTCGCCTTCATGGCCGGCATGCTGATCCAGCCGCGTTACAAGCTTCATCAGCTTGGATCGAAACCGGGCGAACCGCTCTTCGAGACGATGAAGTCGGCATCGACCAAGCTTCGCCATATCATTCTGACACCATCGGTTATCCTGGTCTGGGTATTGGGGATTGCGATGGTGGTCATGAATCCGGCGCTTCTTCAGATGGGCTGGTTTCACGTGAAACTTCTGTTTGTCCTGATCCTGACGGGGCTGCACGGGTATTTCATCTCGGTTGGCAAGAAAATTGACCGGGGCGAAACCGTTTCAGCCAAGCGACTGAAGATGATGAACGAGGTACCGTTTATCCTCCTGATCGTTATTGTGATCATGGTGATTGTCCGTCCCTTCTGAGGCTGGACTTCCACTCTTGACGATTGAGCCTTCGAGGATCATAAGCGGGGCCATATAGTCGCTGCCCGTCCTGGGTGGGCGCGCTTCCCGATACAGCTTTTCTCCAGCCATACCGGCCGGACGACCCTATCAGAGCATCCATGTCCGACATCGTCATCGAATCCGAAAACGACCAGCGCCACGTTTACCTGCGCGACCTGAAAGCCAAGAGCCCGACCGAGCTGCTTGCCTATGCCGAAAGCCTCGAGGTTGAGAACGCTTCCTCGCTCCGAACGCAGGACATGCTCTATGCCATCCTCCGGGAACTCGCTGAGCGCGATATTACGATCATCGGTCGCGGTGTTCTCGAAGTCCTGACCGACGGGTTTGGCTTCATGCGCTCGCCGGAGTCGAACTATCTTCCCGGGCCGGACGACATCTATGTCAATCCCAAGCTGCTGAAGCAGGCTGGCCTGAAAACCGGCGATACCGTTGAAGGCCCGATCAAGGAGCCTGGCGACGGGGAACGCTATTTCGCGCTGATGAGCGTGAACTCGATCAATTTCGAGGAACCGGAAAAGGCACGCCAGAAAGTCCACTTTGACAATCTGGTTCCGCTTTATCCTGAAGAGCGTCTCCATATGGAGAGCCAGGATCCGACCAAGAAAGACCGCTCCGGCCGCGTCATCGACATCGTTTCGCCGATCGGCAAGGGCCAGCGCGCCCTGATCGTCGCGCCGCCGCGGACCGGTAAGACCGTTCTTCTCCAGAACATCGCCGCCTCGATCGAGGAAAATCACCCGGACTGCTATCTCATCGTCCTGCTGATCGATGAGCGCCCGGAAGAAGTGACGGACATGAAGCGCTCGGTGAAGGGTGAGGTTATTTCCTCGACCTTCGATGAGCCGGCGACCCGCCACGTGGCTGTTGCTGAAATGGTGATCGAAAAGGCCAAACGCCTGGCCGAGCATGGCCGCGATGTGGTTATCCTGCTCGACTCCATCACGCGTCTGGGCCGTGCCTACAACACGACCGTTCCGAGTTCCGGCAAGGTGCTGACTGGCGGTGTCGACGCCAATGCGCTTCAACGTCCGAAGCGCTTCTTTGGCGCCGCGCGGAATATTGAAGGCGGCGGTTCGCTGACAATTATCGCGACAGCCCTGATCGATACCGGCTCGCGGATGGACGAAGTGATTTTCGAAGAGTTCAAGGGCACGGGTAACTCGGAAATCGTCCTCGACCGGAAGATCGCCGACAAGCGGACCTTCCCGGCCATCGACATCATGAAGTCAGGTACCCGCAAGGAAGAGCTCATCACGCCGAAGGAACAGCTGCAGAAGATCTATATCCTGCGCCGTATCCTCAATCCGATGGGCACCTCGGATGCCGTGGACTTCCTGCTCGACAAGCTTCGTCAGACCAAGACCAATGACGAATTCTTCGAGGCCATGAAGAACTAGGCCATGACCGATGCGCGCGACACGATCTGCGCGCTCGCTTCCGGGCCGCCTCCATCCGCAATTGCGATTGTCCGGATCAGTGGGCCGAAAGTCCGTGAGATTTGCGCGTCTGTTCTAGAACGGGGTGTGCCAAAGCCGCGCCGCGCCGTGTTTGGCCGATTCCTCGACGTTTCACGTGACACAATCGATGAGGGCCTGGCCGTGTTCATGCCGGGCCCCAACTCCTATACGGGCGAGGATACAGCCGAGCTCTATCTCCACGGCGGCGCGGCGGTTATCGACCATGCGCTGGATACGATCTGCGCGCTGGGCGCACGTCTGGCCGAACCGGGTGAATTCACACGCCGCGCTTTTGAAAACGGGCGAATGGACCTGGTCGAGGCGGAAGGTGTTGCAGACCTGATCGACGCGGAAACGCGCGCCCAGAAATCGCTGGCACTCGACCAGCTGGAGGGCCGGCTGTCGCGTCAGTATGCGGAATGGCGCGCGGGCCTGGTGGATGTGTTGGCCTTGCTCGAAGTGAGCATCGACTTCCCGGACGAGGAAGATGCCCCGGATGAGACAGGTGGGCCCGTCGAGGCGGCGCTGCGGCTGATCGCTGAAAGCCTCGAGAGAGCACTCGCGGATGATGAAGTCGGTGAACGGATTCGCGAGGGGTTTCACATTGCGATTGTCGGGCCGCCGAATGCTGGAAAATCCTCGCTGCTTAACCGGTTGGCTCGCCGGGAAGCCGCTATCGTTTCGGATATTCCGGGGACAACGCGTGATGTGGTTGAGGTTCGTCTGAAGATTGGTGGCCAGATTGCCTGGGTTGCTGATACGGCCGGGCTGCGCGAAGCGGCCGATCAGATCGAGGCGGAAGGCGTGCGCCGCGCCCAGGAACGGGCGGCCTCGGCGGATTTGCGAATTCAGCTGCGATCAGCCGACGAGAATCCGGACTTTTCGGACTGTCCGGCGGATGACCTCCTGATCGTGAACAAGCGCGATCTTGCTCAGTCCGGATCCTGGCCGGAGGGTGTTCTGACGATGTCGGCCCTCACGGGCGAGGGGTTTTCGGAGATTGAGGCGCGCATTGCCGAGGTTATCCGCAACAGGGCCGGATCTGCTGGAGCGCCCCTGATTACACGGCGGCGCCACAGGCTGGCTCTGGAATCCGCACTGTTTCACGTGAAACATGCTCTTAACCTTCTTGAGCACGGCGGCGGGGCGGAACTGGTCGCCGAAGATGTCCGTCTGGCCTCCCGGCAATTGTCTGGACTGATTGGTGAGATCGGTGTCGAAGAAATTCTAGGGGCTGTCTTTTCTTCCTTCTGTATCGGGAAATGACTCCGCCCCCTGTGTTTGGAGGCGGAGATGATGTATAGCGGCGCCCCTAGCACTCAAATGCAGACGAGCGGAGCGACGAATGCCAGGCGCATTTGATTTTGATGTAATTGTTGTTGGCGGCGGACATGCTGGCTGCGAAGCCGCGACGGCGGCTGCGCGCACCGGCGCCCGTACCGCTCTGATCACGCACAAGCTTTCGACAATCGGCGAGATGTCCTGCAACCCGGCGATTGGCGGTCTCGGCAAGGGCCATCTCGTTCGCGAGATTGATGCGCTTGACGGGGTTATGGCCAGAATGGCCGACAAGGCTGGCATCCAGTTCCGTCTGCTCAACCGCTCCAAAGGGCCAGCCGTTTGGGGACCGCGCGCGCAGATCGACCGCAAGCTCTATCGTCAGGCGATGCAATCGGAGCTGGCGAATTATGAAAATCTGACGCTGATCGAAGACGGCGTTGAAGATCTGATTGTAGAGAATAGCCGCACTGCTGGTGTGATCGGTCAGACGGGTGAGCACTACCGCGCCGCTGCTGTCGTCATTACAACAGGTACCTTCCTGAAAGGCATTATCCATCGCGGGGAAGAGCGGATTGAAGCAGGCCGTATCGGCGAGAAGCCGGCGATCGGTCTGTCCGATCGGCTCTACCGGTTGGACCTTCCGATGGGGCGCCTGAAAACAGGGACGCCGGCACGGTTGGACGGTAAGACCATCGAGTGGGACCGCCTTGAAATGCAGCCCGCCGATGAGAGCCCTGTGCCCTTCTCCTTCCTGAGCGAACGGATCGATGTTCCGCAGATTTCATGCGGTATCACGTATACGAATGAAGAGACCCATCGCATCATTGCTGAAAATCTTGGTCGCTCCGCAGTTTATTCGGGGGCGATCGCCGGAAAGGGCCCGCGCTACTGCCCCTCAATCGAGGACAAGGTTCATCGCTTTGCGGACAAGACACGCCACCAGATTTTCCTGGAGCCCGAAGGGCTGGACGATGACACGGTCTATCCAAATGGCATTTCGACATCTCTTCCAACGGACGTCCAGGAAGCCTTCATCCGTACGATCGAGGGCCTCGAAAGGGTGCAGATTGTTCAGCCCGGCTATGCAATCGAATATGATTATGTCGATCCGCGGGCACTGAATCATGGCCTGGAAGTCAAACGTATGCCAGGCCTTTTCCTTGCGGGGCAGATCAACGGAACGACAGGCTATGAGGAGGCGGGGGCTCAGGGTCTCGTTGCCGGACTGAATGCAGCACGGTCTGTTCGTGACGAAAAAGCTGCGGTATTTGATCGGGCAGAAGCCTATATCGGCGTGCTTATCGATGATCTCGTAACCCATGGCGTGAGTGAGCCGTATCGTATGTTTACGTCACGCGCCGAGTATCGTCTGGCGCTTCGCGCTGACAATGCAGACCAGCGACTGACTGGCCGGGGGGTAGCGCTGGGGCTGGTCAAAACACCACGCGCCGAAATGTTTCACGTGAAACACCAGGGTCTGGAAAAAGGACGGGCCCTTCTCGGGTCTCTCGTGATGACGCCCAATGAGGCGGCGCAACAGGGCTGGAAGGTCAATCAGGATGGCCAGAGACGGAGCGCCTGGGATTATCTCGCTTACCCCGATATTTCGTTCAGCGATATCGCCAGCGCTTTTCCGGAGGTTGCTGACATCTCGGGGGATCATCGCAAGCAGCTTGCAATCGAAGCGACCTATGCGGGATACCTCGAGCGGCAAAAAGCAGACGTGGAACAATTGCGTCGTGACGAGAATTTGGAAATCCCCGCGGACATGGACTTTGGCCGAGTGGGTGGCCTGTCTAATGAAGTCCGGTCCAAGCTTGAGACTGTACGCCCGGCGACGCTTGGCCAGGCGGCCCGCATCGAAGGTGTGACGCCGGGCGCCCTATTGACCTTGCTTGCCCATGTTAAGCGGCGGCGGCCTCAGCGCGCAGCGGGATAGGTATGACGGAAAACGAAGCGAAGGACGCGCTTTCGGCGCTCGGTGTTTCACGTGAAACACAGCTCCGGCTGGAGCGCTATGTCAGCATGCTCGGTGAATGGCGCCAGCGCATGAACCTGATTGGCCCCAGGGAGATGGATCAAATCTGGGCGCGGCATGTCTATGACAGTGCCCAACTTCTGCCCCTGATGGGTCACGGCTCACGCATTGTCGATATTGGCTCCGGCGCCGGCTTTCCCGGAATTGTTCTGGCTTGCGAGGCTGTCGGCGGTGATGGCCATGTCAGTATGGTCGAATCGGTCGGAAAGAAGTGCGCCTTTCTCAGCGCGGTTATTTCAGAGCTCGGCCTGCCGGCACGTGCAATAAACAAGCGCATCGAGGCGGTTAACGGGGAACGCGCTGATTTTATTACAGCGCGCGCCCTGGCCCCCTTGTCGAAGTTGATCAGCTACGCGGCGCCCTGGATTGACCGCGGCGCAACAGCTTTCTTTTTCAAGGGGGAACACTGGCGAGAAGAATTGACGCAAGCGCAGGAATACTGGACTCTCGCCTATGAGGCGATTCCGAGTCGGACAAGTGAGACCGGGGTCATTCTGAAAATCATGGAGGTGAAACGTGTCTGATTCCGGCACCCGTATTCTGGCAGTGGCCAATCAGAAGGGCGGCGTCGGCAAGACGACCACCTCGATCAACCTCGGTACGGCACTGGCCGCCGTCGGTCGCCGGGTCCTCGTCGTAGATTTCGATGCGCAGGGCAATGCTTCCACGGGTCTCGGGATCATGCGGGCCGACCGTCGGCTGACGAGCTATGATGTTGTGGTCGATCGGATGCCGCTCGAAGAAGCCATCCTCCCTACCCTTGTCCCCCGGCTGGAAATCGTGCCCGGCGATGAGAACCTTTCGGGTGTAGAGACCGAACTCGCTGAAGATCCGCGCCGGTCATACCGTTTGCGTGAGGCCATCCGGGATCATGTGGCAAAGGTCGCCCATGATCCGGACAAACGTTATGACTTCATCCTGATCGACTGCCCGCCATCGCTTTCTTCGCTGACCATCAATGCCATGACGGCGGCTGATGCCCTGCTTGTTCCCCTGCAGTGCGAGTTCCTGGCACTGGAAGGGCTGAGCCAGTTGCTTCGCACGGTCGAAGTCGTCCGGTCCGGTCTGAATCCACATCTCGATATCCAGGGTGTGGTGCTTACCATGTATGACAAGCGCAACAATCTGTCCGACCAGGTTGCAGACGAGGTCCGTCAGGTGCTCGGAAACAAGGTCTACAAGACGGTTATTCCGCGTAATGTCCGGCTATCTGAGGCGCCGAGTTTCGGCAAGCCGGCCCTGCTCTATGATTATCGCTGCCCGGGTAGCGAGGCCTATATCCGGCTTGCATCCGAGATGCTTCAGCGCGAACGGAACCGAGCGGTGGCATGATGGCGGCAGAACCGAAGTCCAAACAGAAGCGGCTCGGCCGCGGTCTTTCCGCCCTGATCGGTGAAGTCGAAGGCGTCAGCTCCTATTCCGAGGAAGGCGAGTCGACATCGCCCCCGGTGTCGGAAGCGTCGACAATCGCGATCAAGGATATTCGCCCGAACCCGCAACAGCCAAGACGGCATTTTGCTGAAGCGGAGCTTGCCGAACTCGCGGAGTCCATTCGCGCCAAGGGTGTCCTCCAGGCGATTCTTGTCCGTCCTGATCCCAAGGACGAATCCAAGTACCAGATCATTGCGGGCGAACGACGCTGGCGCGCAGCCAAACAGGCGGGCCTTGCCGAGATTCCGGCAACGATAAGGGCGCTGGACGAACTCGAACTGCTTGAAATCGGCATCATTGAAAACGTTCAGCGGACGGATTTGAATCCGATTGAAGAGGCCGAAGCCTATGGGGCGCTAATGAAGCGCTTTGGGCGGACCCAGGAGGGCCTTGCCGAAAGTGTCGGGAAGAGCCGCGCCCATATCGCGAACACGATTAGGCTACTCAACCTGTCTGAGACCGCGCGCAATCATCTTCGTGAAGGGCGGATCACGGCGGGGCATGCACGTGCCGCGCTCGGCGCACCGGATCCTGATGCCGTGGTCGCTATGGCGGTGCAGAAGAATCTGAATGTTCGCGACGTGGAAAAACTCGTCAAGAACACCAAGAATGACGGCTCCATGGATGCCATTGCCAAAAAGGTGACGGCGAACGAAAAGGATGTCGACACCGAGGCGCTCGAAGCTGACCTGTCACGTGCTCTCGGCCTAGCCGTGGATATTCGCCACAAGACCTCAGGCGGAGAATTACGTATAAAATACAGGGACTTGGAGCAGCTGGACGATCTCTGTCGAAAGCTTACCGCGAAGCGGGGCTCCTAGCGCGTCCGGCCGCCGACCTGATTATATTCAGCAGCAATATACGGACAGACGGATCGGCCGCAGCGCCCGCCCGTTTGGCCTGGATTTCGTGGTCGTGGATGGCCGCCAATAGCCGGGTAAGCGCTGGTGAGGTCCATCGGTCGAGCCGGGAGCGGAAAGTTGACCACTCCGACTGGAAGACCGGGGGTTTCAGCTTCATGCCGATATTGCCGCCCGTGCCCATCAGGCTACGCGCCTGCAGGAGGCGCTTCACTTCAAGTTCAAGAAGCCTGAGGATGGAGATTGCCGATGTCCCGGCCTCTGCCACACGCTCGTATTGTGCGAGGCACGCCTCCCCTTCCCCGTCGAGTGCCAGCTGGATCATCTCGCGGAGACTTGAATCTGCATCCGTTAGCGAAAGGGCGCGAATGTCGTCGAGAGAAATCGCACGGCCTAAATCACGCCCGAACAGGACGAGTTTCTCCGTCTCCTGATTGGCAAGGCCGCGGTGACCGGGCAGTTGAGCGGCGAATCGGTCAAGGGCGTCCAGGTCAATTGTTACGCTCTCTGCCTCAAGCCGGGACTGGACCAGGTCACGCACGGATTGGTCATTGTCGGCGAACACCTGGATGGCCGCGGCTGTCTTGGCCGCTTCCATCGTGCTGCGAAGTTTCGAGCGCTTGTTGAGGGTGCCATTCAGGATAATCAGTTTGTTGTTGAAGGGTGATCCTGACTGATCAGCCTGGGCAATGAGGTCGAGCACGGGTTTCGAGATCTTTTCTCCCGACGTGCGCACGCGGATGATATCGGTTTCTCCGAGGAGGGAGTTCGTCTCTATCCGGTCGAAGAGCTGATGCGGCTCACGTCGGATTTCGTCATCGTCCAGGGTCAGCATCTTGGCCTCCCCTCCCGCAGATTTTGTCCATGTCGCCGCGACCTGTTCGGCAATGTCGCTGACAACACCTTCATCATTTCCGAAGACCAGGACGCACCAAATATCGGGATCGAGCTTGCGCGCCCGACCGGAAACCGCTGCGGGCTTCAGGATCATTTCTGGGTCTGGACCTGAATTCTGATCTGTTCGGTAATGCGCCGCGAAAGTTCCGTCATGGCGCGCTCGGCAGCGTAGGTCTGGGCTGACACGTCAGTATAAGGTGTCTGTGAGGCCGCAAACGGGACCTGCACGCTTGCGCTACCGCTGATCGCGCCGTCTGCTGTTGCGAGCGTATAACGCCCGGTCGCATTGTAGAATGAGCGAGACACGGCACCATCAGGGAGCAGGGTTGCCCGTGCTATATCCTCCTTGAGAGAAACGCTCAGAACCGTGCTCTCTTCAAGCCCGGGCACACCTATCGAGAGATCCCGGATAAGCGACTGGCGGAGATTGTAGCCGGATCGTCCGGGAATCTCTTCGACGGAGATATTCTGTCCTGAGACCGCACCACTGCCGCCCTGCCCGGCATAAAGGGGGCGAAACCCGCAGGCGGCCAGGGTGGAGAGGGCAAAAAGGACAGCGACGAGACGGATCATGCAGCTACGATATTCACGATCCGGCCGGGTACGACAATCACTTTCTTGATGACTTTCCCGTCAAGAAAGGTTGCGACATCCGGACTGGCGAGCGCGATCTTCTCGATATCGGCGGGCAGTGCCGCCTTTTCGACTTCGATTTCGCCGCGTCGTTTCCCGTTTACCTGGATTGGCAGGGTGAGGGTCGACTCTTCCATGAGCGCCGGGTCAGACTTTGGCCAGGGCGCATCCGACACGAAGCTGTCTTCGCCGAGCGCACGCCAGCACTCCTCAGCCAGGTGCGGCATGAAGGGTGTGAGGCAGACGGCGAGCATCCGGGCGCTTTGTTTGCGTGTTTCAGGCGTCTCGTCGCTCGCGCTTTCAGCCTTCTTGAGCGTGTTCACCCAGTCATGGCAGGCCGCGATCGCTGCGTTGAACCGGAACTCCAGGATGGCCTTGTCGATGGCGGCTGCAGAACGGTGCGAATATTTTACCAGCGGTGTGACGTTTGTCGTTTCGCCGATGGTGCCGGCAGCCTGCAGATCATCAAAGATCGCCCATACCCGCTGCACAAAGCGGCCAGCCCCTTCGGCTCCAGACTGGGTCCATTCCACATCACGCTCAGGCGGACTGTCGGACAGAACGAACCATCGCGCGGTATCGGCGCCGAATGTCTGAATAATTTCGTCCGGATCGACGACATTCTTCTTCGACTTCGACATTTTTTCGATCGGGCCAACAGTTACAGGCTGACCCGTGTCGGCGAGCACCAACGCGTCTCCGCGTTTCTCAACCGCCGCGGGTTCAACCCATTTGCCGTCAGGGCCCTTATAGGTCTCGTGGGTGACCATGCCCTGGGTGAACAGGCCCGAGAAGGGTTCGCCGGAGGGCAGGTCCAGTTCGCCGACATCCCGCAGGGCGCGGGCAATGAAGCGGGAATAGAGCAGGTGAAGCACGGCATGTTCGACACCGCCGACATACTGGTCGACGGGCAGCCAGTAATCACGCTCTTCCTTGTCCTCGGTGCTGGCAAAGCGCGCATAGTACCAGGAGGAATCCACGAATGTGTCGAGCGTATCGGTCTCCCGCTCGGCCTTGCCGCCGCATTTGGGGCAGTCGACATGTTTCCAGCTTGGATGATGCGCGAGCGGGTTGCCGGGCTTGTCGAAGCTGACATCCTTCGGCAGCACGACGGGAAGGTCGGCTTCCGGTACCGAAACAACACCACAGGCATCGCAGTGAATCACGGGTATCGGACAGCCCCAATAGCGCTGGCGCGAAACACCCCAGTCGCGCAGGCGATAGTTCACCGTGCCCTGCCCGCGCTCCATGGTCTCGATTCGCTGGATCACTTCGGATTTGGCGGCATCGATTTCCATGCCATCGAGGAAATCGGAGTTGAAGATGGTACCAGGGCCCACATAAGCCTCGTCGGCGACATCAAAGCTCGCCGGATCGGCGTCAGGCGGCAGAACGACCGGACGCACCGGCAGCTCATATTTTCGTGCAAAATCAAGGTCACGCTGGTCATGCGCCGGGCAACCGAAGATGGCGCCTGTGCCATATCCCATGAGGACGAAATTCGCGACCCAGACCGGCAATGTGATCGACGGATCGAAAGGATGGCTGACACGCAAGCCAGTATCGACCCCGACTTTCTCGGCCTTCTCAATGGCTTCCTCGCTTGTGCCCATCTGAGCGGTTTTCTTGCGGAAAGCCTCGATCGCTTCATTGCTGTCGGCCAGTTGCAGCGCCAGCGGATGATCCGGCGACAGTGCAATGAAGCTCGCGCCAAACAGTGTGTCCGGCCGGGTGGTGAAGATTTCGATCCCCTGCTGGAAATCGTCCGGCATGCCGCCATCGAAGAGGAAGCGCATCTGGAGGCCTTCGGAGCGGCCGATCCAGTTTGCCTGCATGGTACGGACTTTTTCCGGCCAGTCCTTCAGGGTTGAGATGCCGTCCAGCAGCTCGTCGGCATAATGCGTGATCTTGAAGAACCACTGGGTCAGCTCGCGCTGCTCGACGGGCGCACCGCTGCGCCAGCCCTTGCCGTCTATGACCTGCTCGTTCGCCAGGACGGTATTGTCGACGGGGTCCCAATTGACCTTGCTGGCTTTACGATAAACAAGGCCGGCTTCCAGCAGCTTCAGGAAGATACGCTGCTGTTCGCCGTAGTAGTCTTCATCGCAGGTCGCGAACTCGCGGCTCCAGTCGAGCGTCAGGCCAAGCTTGTCGAGCTGCGCGCGCATGGCGTCGATATTCTTGTAGGTCCAGTCGCCGGGATGAATGCCCCGTTCGATGGCGGCATTCTCCGCCGGCAAGCCGAAGGCATCCCAGCCCATCGGGTGAAGGACATTATGGCCGTGGGCGCGCTTGTGGCGGGCCACAACATCGCCCATCGCATAGTTGCGCACATGGCCCATATGAATGCGCCCCGAGGGATAGGGAAACATCTCGAGGACATAGGATTTAGGGCGGTCACCAGCCTCTGCCGGACGTTTCGCCCTGAACAGGTCAGCGTCTTTCCAGGCCTTACGCCATTTGGCTTCCGCAGCCTGCGGATCATAGCGAGACGACACGCGCCCCTCCCGATTGTTTGTTGTCTAAGACTCTTCGCCTAGCTCAGCTCGGATGATTTCAGAACCCTGGCGCGGGTCAGGATGGCATTTTCAAGCTGGATGCCGGTGGCGGGATCGATAGCGGCATCACGCCATTCGCCATCCTCTTGAACCTGGCGGAACACCGACACTTTCACGCCGTCGGCACGCAGACGGGAGTCGAGAATGTAGACTGTCGCCTTGATACGCTCACCTTCGGCGCCCTGATAGGACTTCCAGTCGTAATTGATGATGCCGCCCACAGGATCGGCTGTCTGTAGAGGCAGTGTGTCGAGTGTATCGAGGCTGGCGCGCCAGAGATAGGGGTTCACGCCGCCCTTGAAATCCTGGACGACACTGGTCGGCTGGTTTTTGCCACCGCCAAAAATGCAGCCGGACAAGGCAAAGGCGCTGGCCACCGCCACGGCTATCTGAATTGTGCGCTTCATGACGAGAATCCTGTCAGCAATATCTTTATCATTCCCGGCCTGTATAGCATCTGCGACCTTGCGGACCAGTGCCGTTCTGCGGTGGTTGGAAAATCGGAGGAAGACTGCGATATGCGAGTGACACGTTTTGGTGCAGCACTGCTGACGGCAAGTGCGCTGGGCGGGGCCGCGTGGGCGCAGGGGGCACCTTTCGAATTTGAGTCCGAGATCGAGGCTGTGACGGTGATCGCAGCCTTTCACGATACCAAGCCGGGTACGGACAGCGAGGATGTTCTCTACGAGATCACGCTCGACAACCGATTCGAAAAAGTCCTCGAAAATGGGCTGCAGATTGGCGGGCGGCTGACCTTGCGTGGACAGCGAGACCATCCGTCACGACCGGGATTTCTTGGCAATTTTGGTGGTGCGCCCGGACCGGCGGGCGCGTTTTCCGGCCTTTCGGGCGATCCGCAGCGCCCCGATACGGGGGCACGAGGTCAGCTTGAGACGGCCTATCTGGAGCTTGACGGGGGCTATGGAGAATTACGCGTTGGGCGCGATCGAGGCGCGGCCGCCCGGTTTTTCGAAGGCGCGCCTTCGGTCCTGACCCATGCGGCCATCGCCAACCCGTATATTGACCCGGACGGCATCAAGATCATTCGTACCAATCACGACCTGACAGGCCCGTCGGCCAAAATCACCTACGCAACACCAAGGATCCTGGGCCTTCGGGCGGCCGCCTCATTCACACCAGAGCCCGAGGCTGCCGGTCTCGATCGCAATGTGCGCCCGGAGGATACGGGCGTGGAGCTCTCGAATGCGGCGGAGATCGCGCTCAACCTGTCGCGGACCCTTCGCCAGTCAGGCGTGCGGATCGAAACGGCGCTTGCCTGGTCTACCGCACAGGTCGACACACCAGCGACAGGTGTGCGCGATAACGTCAGTACTGTATCAGCAGGCGCAAATTTCGAATTCGATACGTTCGAGTTTGGCGGCTCGTGGCTCTCGAGCGACAATGGTTTCCAGTCCGGTGATTACACGGCTTGGGAAATCGGGGCGGCTACGAAGATTGGCGAGACGGAGCTTTCCCTGAATTATGGCGAGGCCGACGACGATCTCGCGCGCCTCGCGGGGGATGGATTGAGCCTCGCGGCGCGGCGCGACATTGCTGACGGTCTCGAACTTGCGGTCGCCTATCAGGACGAGACGCTCGCTGCGTCTGGCAACGATCTTGGGGGTCGCGGTGTTGTGGTAGAAATCACACTTAGTGGCAATTTTTTCCGAATGAATGGCAATTAATCTTCTCTTAAACGCTGTTCCCCCTTAATTAGGGATCAAAGGTGAACAATGCGGCTACGATTCGTAACAGTTTCAGCGATTGCACTCTGCGCTGCCGGCCATTCGGTCGCGCAGGTGAATCCCGTTGATGTGCCCGCACCTTCCATTTCTGAAACCGAAAAAGCCGAGCCGGACTGGTATCGCCAGTTCACGCTGAGCACGCCTTCCGAAGATGCTCCGATCTGGCAGAGCCGCCCGAGCAAGGAAGTGAGACTCGCCTGGGTTAAGGGTGACAAGTGGCAACTAAGCGTCGACCTGACGTCGCGCCCCGACGACTCGCCGCTTCCTCGGGAAGAAATGCGCGCCGGCGCCGAATTCCGCATCACGCCACGCATTAGCGTTGGCGGCACACTCAGCGTCGGGGCCAACGAGCTCAATGGCGCCTTCGACCAGCTTCAGGATGAGGCCGTCGAGACCGGCATCCGGCTGCGGTCGGCCTTCAAGTTCTAGGGCCGTAGACTTTTTCCAGACCTGATACAGAAGCAAACCCGGCAATCCGGGCGACGCGCTCTGCATTGTTGGCTGTCACACCTCCCAGCGCATACACATTCATGCCTGCCCTGCGCGCATAGCTTGTGAGCCTCGGCAACCCCAACGGCGCGCCTGCACTCGGGCTGTCAGAAGCGAAAACTGGGGAAATGAGAACGGCGTCCATATGAAGCGTTTGTGCCCTCCTGACGTCCCGAATGGCATGCACGCTCATCGTGTTGAGCTGGTCTGTGCGGAGGTTTACGGGTTTGCTTTCGGTCATTCGTGCCGGCCAGTGAACGCCGGAGGCGCGAATTTGCGCGCACAGCTCCGGGTCTGCACTGACGATCAGGGGTCTTCCCTGTCTCCGGCAAAGTAGTCCCAGATCCGGGGCCAGGGTGAGTTGGTCCGGGTTTCCGAAATGGCGAAACAGCACCCCTATACCATCCGGCAGCGCGTGGACGGTTTCGAGTATATCGCTTGTGCGCGATGGATCCGTTACGAAGAGTCCGGGTGGCAGGCCATTCGAAACGTGGCGGTGTGCTAGCCTCACGGCATTACGGAACTTGCGGTCACTGGCGCCTTCATGCTTCATCGGCGCCATGACTAGCACCGCCCTTGCCGATACGATAGCGGCTCATCGCGCCTCCATACTGAAGCAGCTTGAAGCTGCATCATCGCGGGAGATCGAGCTGATCGCCGTGTCCAAACGCCAGCCCGACGAGCGCATAAAAGCCGCGCTTGATTGTGGTCAACGCGTGTTCGGCGAGAACCGTGTCCAGGAGGCACAGGACCACTGGTCGGAACGTCGCAATATCGAAGGCCTCAAGCTTCATCTGATCGGGCCATTGCAGAGTAACAAATCCGAAGATGCCGTGGCCCTGTTCGATGTGATCCAGACGGTCGACAGGCCAAAGATCGTGCGGACATTGAGCGACGCTGCAGAAAAGCTCGGGCGCACGCCTGACCTGTTCATCCAGGTGAACACGGGCGAAGAGCCGCAAAAGGCTGGCGTTGCACCGTCCGGACTTGCAGATCTCGTAAAGCAGACCCGAGAGACTTATCCCGGCTATCTCAAAGGTCTCATGTGCATCCCCCCAGTCGATGAGCCGGCCGGACCGCATTTTGCGCTTCTGGCCAAACTCGCGAAAGAAAACGGGCTGGAGGGTTTGTCCATGGGCATGAGTTCCGATTTTGAGCTCGCTGCCCAGTTTGGCGCCACGCATGTCCGTGTCGGCAGCGCCTTTTTCGGTGAGCGGGAAGCAGCCTAGGCTGCGATTTCCAGAATGCTGCCCGGCCCACTCAGGGCCAGGACATCCAGCATGTCGGTTTTTGCAATGGCAATGCAGCCCTGTGTGTCCGCATAGTCCGGACGCGCGAGGTGAAAGAAGATCGCGCTGCCGGCGGCAGGCACTACCGGGGCGCTGTTGTGATCGAGTTCCACGATGATGTCGTAGATGGCGTCATCGCGCCACAGGCGCTCGCAACTGGCTGGATAGGGCAAGCGTACGGGCCTGTTATAGAGTGGGTCGCTTGCCTCATCGCACCACCCGTCATGTTCGCGAAGCGGCACAGTTGGCAGACCGGTTATGGGACGGGACAGGCGGTCAGGCCGCCAGAAGACGCGCTTCATGGTCCAGACTCCGATGGGAGAGGCGCCATCGCCTTCCCTTTTCTGCTCAGCTGCAATGAAACCGCCCTTTCCATGTGCGCACATCAGCGACAGTCCCTCGCCTTCGAGTCCGCCTCTGGAAGTGGTCTTGAATCGTGCGGTCACGCGCATGCTCCCAAAATTGTGATATGACCCCGGGGCTAAGATTTGATGATAGCTCACCGGACGCGCTTTTAAGAGCGCAACACTTATTACGTCGGAGATGGCCAATGATGAGCAAGAAGACAATCCTGCTTGTCGATGATGATGAAGATTTGCGCGCCGCGCTCGCTGAGCAGTTTGGTCTCCATGATGGCTTCGAGTGTCTCGAAGCGGAGAATGCGACCGAAGCCCTCAAGATCGCGGAGCGTGACCGGCTGGACCTGATCCTGCTTGATGTCGAGCTGCCGGACATGGATGGACGCGAAGCCTGCAAGGTGATGCGCTCACGCGGCGTTCGCGCGCCCATTGTCATGCTGACAGGGCAGGATACGGATGCCGATGCCATCCTGGGGCTCGATTCCGGTGCCAATGACTATGTCACCAAGCCTTTCCGCTTTTCGGTCCTTCTTGCCCGCGTGCGAGCCCATTTGAGGAGTTTCGAGCAGAGCGAGGACGCAACCTTCATGGTCGGGCCGTACGAGTTCCATCCGGCGATGAAGCTTCTGGTTCGCGAAGACGAGCGCAAAATCAGGCTCACTGAGAAGGAAACCAATATCCTGAAATACCTCTACCGGGCGGGCGGGAAGTCGGTGCCGCGCGATGAACTATTGTCCGAAGTGTGGGGATACAATGCGGCTGTCACGACGCATACGCTCGAAACCCATGTCTATCGGCTGCGCCAGAAGATTGAGCCCGATCCGGCGAATGCGCGTCTGCTCCTGACGGAAACCGGCGGCTACCGCCTCCACGCCAGCTGACGGTCAGGCGCGTGCGAAAGTTGTGCTGACGGGTGCGTGATCCGATGGCTTCCAGCCGCCGCGCCAGCCTAGATGGATGCGATAGCTGCTCGGATCGACAAGGCCCATTCCCTTGTCGTTCGCCCAGATATGATCAAGCCGACGGCCGCGATTGGATGCGGCCCAGTCTTTCGCCCGATAGGACCACCAGGTGTAGAGCTTCTGATCGTCCTCATGGAGTTCGCGTGCAATGTCGGTGAAGCCGCCATCCTTGCGCGCTTTCTCCAACGCTTCGGTTTCCACCGGCGTATGAGAGACAATCTTGAGCAGTTGCTTGTGCGACCAAACATCGTTCTCGTGCGGCGCGACGTTGAGGTCCCCCACCAGCACGCGCGGTACGGGCCCATTCGGCGCTTTGGCGTAGTCGCGTGCCATGCACCCCAGAAAATCGAGTTTGTGCGCGAACTTCTCGTTTGCGTCAGGATCAGGCACATCGCCGCCAGCCGGCAGGTAGATATTATGGATCTCGAAGCCTTCGATTAGCGCCGCCTGTACGCGGGAGTGGCCCTCCCGGCAGAGCGGAAGGGCTGTGAGCGGCTCGATCGGATGTTTTGAGACAATCGCGACGCCATGATGACCGCCCGACTGGCCAAGCACCTGATGATGCTTGTAGCCGATCTCGTTGAAGGCCTTGGCCGGAAATTCGCCTGTCTGGCACTTGATCTCCTGAAGGCAAAGGACATCCGGTGCCTCAGCCACCAGAAACTTCTGCACATTCGGGGCCCGCAGGCGTACGGAGTTGATGTTCCAGGTGGTGATCTTGAAAGACGAATTCGACATTTGCACGCCCTTAGCCCGCGCCGCCATAATTGGTCAACGCGGGCCGGACGCATCCTTCATGGCGACGATCAGTCGGGATTGCCCGCCACTTCCGTTTCAAGGGGCAGGAATTTCAGTTTCGAGACCTGCAGCGTTACCGTGCCGATGTCCTCGGTATCCGCCTGGATCTTCACTGGCATGATTGCGCCGTTGGGCAGCGGGGCCATCCACATGCGAAGCGGGCCATCGATGCCGGTCAGCGTGTCCTTGTTGATCTCGTCTTCTTCGTAGCCTGCGATGCGATCCATGCTCACATGGCATTCATAGGCCTCGCCCTTGTAGCCCTGCGTCTTGATCGGCTTGAGGCCATGGTTCTCGAAGTGAAGCCAGGTCAGCTGACGCCCGTCGAAAATCTTCATCGGCCCGCCACATGGATCCTCGCCGGCTGCGCGCGGAATGAAGCCGTGGCCAAGGAAAGCCGTCAGCGGATCGCTGGCGTTGAGCTTCTGTTCAGGGGTGGCTGGCGGCTCACCAAGGCTGCCGAATTTCGGTTTGGCCGTCATATCGACATCGGTCTTGCCATAGGTCATCTCGACTCGCCGGTTCTTCTTGCCGTCACTATTCTGTGAGACATAGGCGTAGGTCTCGAGATGGTCGTCACGGACGTAGCCGCTCGCTGCGAGCTCCATGTCGTAATTGACGAGGATGTCAGCCAGGCCCGTCGTCTTCACCTTGCCTTTGATGGAGTAGGTTTCGGGCTTCATGTCCACGCGGAAGTTGGCCTTGCCGGTAATGGGGATGATCAGGGCCCAGGCATTCGCCTTGACCTCGTAAACCATCTTCATCGGCTCCCCTGCCTTGACCGCCGAGAGCGGCGTCTGCGCGGGCGGAGCGGTGTCAGCGGCCATTGAGCCGACAGACATAAGGCCGAGAAGGCTGGTTGCAGCGATCAGTCGTTTCATGGTCGCGAGTGTCCTCTATTATCTCCAGTCCACGGGAGAGGGTCTATATGTGCCTTGCCGAATGCGGCCTGAACAGGGCTGCCCCCGCTTTGCCGCAATTAAATCACTGTTACGTCATTCGTTCCCTGCTGAGGCTAGCGGTTGACGTGGGTTCGATCGCCGCGTAAGAGCGCCGCTTCTGTTTTACATGAACATCTAGATTGAGCGAGCGCCCCATGGCACGCGAATGCGAACTTTCTGGCGTCAAGCCGATTATCGGCCACTCCGTCAGCCACTCGAACATCAAGACCAAGCGCCGGTTCCTGCCGAACCTGGTGAACGTGACCCTTCGGTCGGAAGCCCTCAACCAGGCTTTCTCGATGCGGATTGCGGCGAAAACGCTGCGCACGGTCGACAAGCTCGGCGGCCTTGACGGCTATCTCGCCAAGGCGAAGGACGAGAAGCTTTCGCCGAAAGCGCTGAAGATCAAGCGCGATATCCAGAAGCGGGCCGAAGAAGGCGCGGAAGCCTGAATCACCGCAAACTGACACGAATTGAGAAATGCGTCCTCCGGGACGCATTTTTTTTGCGTTGCGATCACGTTGTGCCTTCCACGGCGAGCGGTTAAGCCGGACCAGTCATACCGGAGGGTGAGCCATGATCCATAGATTACTTCTTGCTGTGAGCGCGGCCTTGCTGGCTGGGTGTGGAACCGCTCCGGACACGCCCGACACGGAAACTCAGACCGCCGCAGCTGACGGGCGCCTTACCATCTATACAGGCGGTACGATCTATACCGGTCTCGATACCCCGGAGACAGTTGAGGCCGTTACAGTCGATGCTGCCGGTCGGATTGTCGGGACGGCTCCACCGCTGTCGCAAGACTGGTCGGAGGATGAGGTTCGCATCATCAGCCTGGATGGGGCGGTCATGTATCCGGGTTTTGTCGATGGTCATGCCCACTTGCTCGGCATCGGGCAGCGGGAATTGTCGCTCGACCTTACGGGGACGGCGTCTGTCGCTGATCTGGTTTCGCGGGTTGAGGCGGAGGCTGATACCGTGCCGGCAGATGCCATCATCGCCGGGCGCGGGTGGATCGAAACCGGGTGGCCGGAGGAGCGCATGCCGTCAGCCGCTGATCTTGATGCTGCCGTCGGCGACCGGATCGTCATTCTGGGACGCTCGGACGGACATGCGCTGGTCGCAAGTTCGGCAGCGCTGGAAGCGGCCGGAATTGATGAGACCACGCCCGATCCTGCCGGCGGCAAGATCGAGCGCGACGAGACAGGTCGGGCTACGGGCATCCTGATCGACAATGCCATGTCGCCGGTGTGGGCATTGCTGGCCGAACCGAGCGAAGATGATATCCGCCGCGCCTATATCGAGGGTGCGAAAGTCTATGTGTCCCGTGGCTGGACGGGTGTGCACAACATGTCGGTGCCGCCGGAGCATGCGGAAATTCTTGCAGACCTTGATGCTGAAGGGTTGATGCCGCTTCGTCTCTGGAATGCCTACGACAAGTCCGGCGCGGGGATTGCCGCCGAGCACGCCTTCGAGACGGACACTATAACAAATCGGGCGGTCAAGCTGTATATGGACGGCGCGCTCGGCTCCCGCGGTGCGCTGCTCATGGAGCCCTATTCCGACCGGCCCGACACGTCAGGGTTATCGCTTCTGGAGCCGGAGGGGCTGAAGGCGCAGATGCGAAACGCCGATAAGGCCGGTTACCAGCTCGCCATTCATGCAATCGGTGATCTTGCCAATCACAGGATCATCGAGGCGTTTGACGCTGGCGGCTATACCGAAGCCAAACGCTGGCGCATTGAGCACACGCAAATTCTCGATCCGGCCGATATCCAGCGCATTGCGGATCTCGGCCTTATTGCATCGATGCAGCCCTCGCACGCGATTGGCGACCTGAAATTTGCGCCGGCCCGCCTCGGCATGGAGCGTCTCGACGGGGCTTATGCCTGGCAGGATCTTCTGGACGCCGGTGCCGTTATCGTCGGTGGATCAGACGCACCCGTGGAGGTGGGCTCGCCGCTGATCGAGTATTATGCCGCTGTTGTGCGCAAGGATCTTGAAGGCCTGTCCGGCAAGGGTTGGCACCCGGAGCAGGCAATCTCGCGCACCAGCGCGCTTGAGCTCTTCACGTCTGCAGCTGCCTATGCCTCGTTCATGGAGACCGACCTCGGCACGATCGAAGCCGGAAAGATCGCCGATTTTACCGTTTTCGACCGCGACCTCTTGACCGTGGCTGAGGAAAATATACTCGACGCAAAACCCGTCATGACGGTGGTTCAGGGCGAAATAGTGTGGCAACAGGCTGACTGATCTTTACCCTGCGTCGCACTAGTCGCATTTCATTCGCGTGCTAGAACCCCATCTGACAGACGAAAGCGAATTTCGGAGACTACACCTAATGAGCCTGACCAGCGAAACCGATGCTCTGACCGGCCTTGAACCGACTGAAGAAATCAAGGTCCGCGACGTGTTCGGCATCGACACCGACATGGTCGTTCACGGATTCAAGGACAAAACGGAGTATGTGCCGGAATTCGACGACGCCTATCGCTTTGATCCTCAGACGACCCTGGCGATCCTTGCCGGTTTCGAGCACAACCGCCGCGTTATGGTCCAGGGCTATCACGGTACCGGCAAGTCGACCCACATTGAGCAGGTTGCCGCCCGCCTCAACTGGCCGATGATCCGGATCAACCTCGACAGTCATGTCAGCCGGATCGACATGGTTGGCAAGGATGCGATCGTGCTGCGCGACGGCAAGCAGGTGACCGAATTCCGCGAAGGTATCCTTCCCTGGGCGCTTCAGCGCCCGGTTGCGATCACCTTCGATGAGTATGATGCCGGGCGCCCGGACGTGATGTTCGTGATCCAGCGCGTTCTTGAAGCATCAGGACGGCTGACGCTGCTTGACCAGAACCGCGTCATCTCGCCGAACCCCTATTTCCGGCTTTTCGCCACAACCAATACGGTTGGGCTCGGCGATACCACGGGTCTCTATCACGGCACGCAGCAGCTCAATCAGGGCCAGATGGACCGCTGGAGCATCGTCACCACGCTCAACTATCTTGAGCATGACGCCGAAGTGGAGATCATCGCAACGAAGGCGGCTGATCTCGACAAGGAACTGCTCTCCAAGATGGTGCGGCTCGCCGACCTTACGCGGAATGCCTTCATGAACGGGGATATTTCGACCGTGATGAGCCCGCGGACGGTGATTACCTGGGCTGAGAACTACAAGATTTTCGGGGATCTGGGCCATTCGTTCCGGATGACCTTCCTGAACAAGTGCGACGAACTCGAGCGGCCGCTGGTGGCGGAGATGTATCAGCGTTGCTTCGACGAGGATCTGCCCGAGAGTGCCCTGATGGTGCGCGTCGCTTAATCGGCGGCGCGGCCCGAACCCTTTCCCTGCGATCACGCTTCGCATCCGCGAGCAGAATCGCTATGTGAGTCCCATGGCCAAGACCGACGACACGCCATTCGAACTCTTCAAGCAGGCGCTGGCAACCACCGCCAAGGCGATGAGTCAGACCCGCGATGTCGAGGCGTCGTTCACTGCTGAGGCTGGCAGAGCGGAGGGTGAAAGGCTTGTTCTGCAAACGCCGCCGCGCGAACTTTCAGAACGTCAGGCGGCGCGGGCGCGCGGTGAAGCCGACGCATTATCCCTGCGCATGGCGCATCACGACCCTGAGGCACACAATGCCGAGCGTCCGAGCGGCGAGATGGCCCGGCAGGTCTATGAAGCCGCGGAGCGCGCGCGCATCGAGTCGATCGGCTCGCGCGCGATGGACGGTACGGCCAACAATCTGGATGCCGCACTTGCAGCCCGCTGCGAGAAGGCGGGCTATACCCGCATGCAGGACCGTACCGAGGCGCCGATTGCCCCGGCACTCGAATTCCTTCTTCGGGAGAGACTGACCGGACGGGCCCTTCCGCCAGAAGCCGAGGGCATTGCTTCGCTCTGGCGTGACGAGATCACCGAGAAGGGGGGCGATACCCTCGAAAAGCTGATGGAGCAGCTGAACGACCAGCGTGCTTTCGCAAAGACGGTGCAGAAGCTCATCAAGGACCTGACCGAGGGTGAAGAGTCCGGCGAGGATAGCGAAGACGACAGTCAGGCCGAAGAAGAATCCGACTCCGAAGACCAGAGCACGGCAAGCGATGACCCGGAAGCGGGTGATGAGACCGAGGGTAGCTCCACCGAGGAGATGGAAGCAGGTGACAGTGACGAGGTCGATGGCGACGAGACGAACGTCCAGGTCGACGCCGATGCTGACGCCGAGGGCGACGATGATGTCGATGAGAGCGATGATGGCTCAAAGCCGCTGCGTCCGAATTTCCGCGAAGGCGACGACAAGCAGGACTTCGTCTACCGCACCTATACGAAGGCGCATGACGAGGTCGCCAATGCGCCCGATCTCTGTGATCCGGAGGAGCTGGCACGCCTGCGCGCCTATCTGGACCACCAGCTCCAGTCTCTGCAGGGCGCGGTGTCCAAACTGGCTAACCGCTTGCAGCGCCGTCTCATGGCGCAGCAGAACCGGTCCTGGTCCTTCGACCTGGAAGAAGGCGTGCTCGATACAGCCCGCCTGACGCGGGTCATCACCGATCCAACGGTACCACTTTCCTTCAAGCAGGAAGACGACAGCGAATTCCGCGACACAGTTGTCACGCTGCTGCTCGACAATTCGGGCTCAATGCGCGGCCGTCCCATCATGGTTGCGGCCCTTTGTGCGGACATCCTCGCGCGGACACTCGAGCGCTGTGGGGTAAAGGTCGAGATTCTTGGCTTCACGACCAAGGCCTGGAAAGGCGGCCTCTCACGCGAGGACTGGGTCAAGGCGAACAAACCGGCGGGGCCGGGTCGCCTCAATGATTTACGCCATATCATCTACAAGTCCGCCGATGCGCCATGGCGCCGGGCGCGGCGTAATCTTGGCCTGATGATGCGCGAGGGCCTTCTCAAGGAGAATATTGACGGCGAAGCCCTGCTCTGGGCGCATGAGCGGCTTCTCGGCCGGCCGGAGCAGCGCAAGATCATGATGGTGATTTCTGACGGTGCGCCGGTCGACGATTCAACGCTGAGCGTGAATGTCGGCAACTATCTTGAGCGTCACCTGCGTCAGGTCATCGCCGAAATCGAGAACCGCAGCCCGGTCGAACTGATCGCTATCGGCATCGGCCACGATGTCACGCGCTACTATCGCCGTGCTGTGACCATCGTTGACGCTGAACAGCTCGGCGGTGCGATGACCGAGCAGCTTGCCAGCCTGTTTGACGAAAAGGGTAACGCGCCCGACCCGACCGCCATGTCGGTGCCGCCTCTTCGGGGCGAGAAGCGCTCCTATTCGAGCGGGGTTTCCGCGACCGGGTCTGGCGGTCCACGCTATGGCTCGAAGGTCGGTGCGGGGCGCGATGTGCGCACGACCAGCCTTCAGGAAGCCGCACGAAAAGCCTCAAAACCCTAGGGCCCGGGCCCGCTACGCCAAAGAGGAATGAGGGCCATGAAACCATCGGCATGCATTGGTCTCGCGCTTCTCATCTGTTTGCTACCGGCGTGCCGTGGGTCTGCCCCGGAAGAGTTTTCGCCTCTTCCGGCTGAAAGTGCATGGCACGTTGCAGACCATCGCGATGACTTGATCATGCAGTCCTGCCCGGACGGGACGGGCGATGGTTTCGCGATGTCCTTCCTGCTGGATGTGAAGCCTGTCACGCTCGGGGATGAAGCGACAGCCAGCGAGGCGCTCGGCGGACTGGACTATCTTGGCGGCTGGGCGCTTTCAGCGGCGCCCGGGTCCTTTGGTGGTCTGTCAGGTCTGAAGGTCCTGCCTACAGGAGACTTGCTCGCGGTCTCCGATGGCGGAGCGCTGGTGGAGATCGGGTTTGACCCCTCGGAATTGGCGCCGACCGGACAGGCGACCCTTGCCTTCTTGCGCGATGCCTCCGGCGAAATCATGCCCGGCAAGGCCGAGGCGGACTCGGAGGGTTTGGAATACGATGATGGTCTGGCGTTTATCAGTTTCGAGCGTCATCACCGTGTGCTGGCCTATGCCTACGGCACCTGCGGCAGCAATGCGCGGGGTATCCCGGTCTCCGACATCACCAGCTCTCCAGCCTCGCTAGGCGCCTCGATCAGAGGAAATTCCGGTGCCGAAGGCCTGGCCCAGCTCGACCGCCAGCTACTTGTCGGCCTCGAAACCGTCATCGACCGGCTTGGTCCTGTCGCCGTGATTGACGAAGGCGGTGTTCCGCAATTTGCCGCGCGCGAGTGGATCGACGGAGAGGGTCTTCCGCTCGTCGGGCTGGATGCAAAGGATGGGACTCTTTACAGCCTGCACCGCGCCTACAATCCGCTGACGGGCAACTCGATCCTGATTACGGCAACAGGTCCGCAGAAGAAGACGCGCATCCTTGGCCGCATCGCCCGTCCGATAACCGTCGACAATTTCGAGGGCATCGCCGTCAGCGAGGGTCCGGACGGCGATATACGCCTCTTCATCATTGCTGACGACAATTTCAGCGAGAAGCAGAGGACGTTGCTTTTTGCCTTCCGCGTGCGCTCAACAGTGGGCTAGCCGGCCCACATCCGGATGAGGTTCGAGATCGACTTGTCTATCACCAGGCGCTGTTCGTTCTGACCGGATTGAAGGGAGGCGCGAACCGTTTCCAGGTCGAAGAGAAGTTCGCGCTGGTCCTGCCGCTGGATCCGGCTCTCGATCCAGCCGACACAGGCCAGTCGTGAGCCGGAGGTCACGGGCTTCACCTGATGGAGTGCGCCTGAGGGGTACAGGATCAGCGTACCGGCAGCGGGCTTGGCATCGAAGTCCCCGGCGGGAAGCATCATGTTCAGTTCACCGCCGTCATAGCTCTCTGGGTCGGACAGGAAGAGCGTGAAGGAGAGGTCGGTCCGGAGCTGGTGTCCATCCCGGCCCATGATCGCATTATCGACATGGTAGCCATAATGCCCGCCGCCTTCTGTTCGGCTGAGGAGCAGCCGGGAAAAGCGTTTGGGCCGGGCGGAGCGTTTTACAAGGCTGTGTCCGGAAATCGCTTTCATCAGGAAATCGTGAAGGCCTTGCCCAAGATCGCTGGTCAGGTCGGCCTGGAGGTTGGATTTTACCGTCTTGGCGGTGCGGCCTGCAGTTGAGCGGCCATCGGCCCAGTCGAGCTGGGCGGCCTTTTTGCGGACCCGGTGAACATCTTCCGGCGGCAGGACATCGGGGACTGAAAAATACATGAGGACGCCGTTGAGCTTGAGAATGATTTGCATTAATGCAAGAGCATCAAAAAGTCACCCCGCACATAGCTGGAGCCTGCAATGACCTTCACGCCTCGCAACTTCGTCCGCCTCGGCCTGACCGCCGCCCTGCTCGGCTCCACGTCTCTCGCGGCGTGCGGTGGCGAAGCTGGCGAGACAGGGGAAGGCGCAGAAGCCGAAGTCGCCGGTGAAGCCGGAGAAGCCAGCCAGGTCTCGGCGCCTTCCGGTGAAGGCGGAGAAGGTGCTTATGCCGGTGAAGCCGGTGAAGGCGGTGAGGGCGAAGGTGGAGAAGGCGGCGCCCACACAATGGAAACCTTGCCGATCGAGAACCGGCTCGCCTTCATGCGCGGTCACGTCGCAGCAGGGCTTGCGCTTTATCGTGCCGGTGCGCCGGAGCAGGCGGCGAAGCACCTGCTTCACCCTGTTTCCGAAACACACGCGCAGGAACGCGAAGGCCTGGATGAGCTTGGCTTCAATGGAGAGCTGTTTGTCGAGATTTCCGATGAACTCGAGGCCGGTACGGCTTCCGATGATATCGAGGACAAACTCGCCCAGGCCGAGGAAAACCTGGCCATGCTGGCCGATGAGGCGGGGGGCAGTGACAAGGACATCCTCAACTTCCTGCTCGACACTACGCTTGAGGAGTATCGTGTCGGGGTCACCGATGGTGAGATCGTCAATGCTGGTGAGTATGCGGACGCCTTCGGTTTCATAAAAGTGGCGTCTGACTATGCCTCGGGCCTCGAAGGGGAGGCGGGAGAGGCCGTTCGCGAAGAGCTGGAAGTGTTGGCCGCGATGTGGGCGGATGCGCCGCTCGCCGATTCCAGCCCCGCCCCCGTCGATCAGGTGGCGTCGCAGGTCTCACGCGTACAACTGGAACTTTCGGCGATCCGCTAGTCCGTGATGGTGTCGATCAGCGCGGCGGCTTCATAGGAATCCCACTGGGCTTCGCCAGAGAGCCGCGCGATCTCTTCGCCATTGGCATCGTAGATGATGGTGGTCGGAAATCCGCGTGCACCGGCATCGTAGACGACGTCCCAGTTTTCCGGTGGAGCAAAGTAGAAGTCGAGCACGCCGCCCGTGAGTTCCTGCAGGCGCTGGATCGCATAATCCTTGTCTTCCGTGGCATCGACGCTGATGGCAATAACCTGGAAGTTGTCGCTGCCCTTCGCGCTTTCCAGGGCCGCCAGTGACGGCATCTCGCGTTCGCATGGGCCACACCAGGTCGCCCAGAAATTCACGAGCGTTACCTTCCCTTTGAAGTCGGCCAGTGTCGCTTCAGTGCCATCGGGGCCTTCAAAAGTGGCGTCTGACATACCCTCACCGCGCTGAGAGACATCGAGCTTTGCGAGCGTCCCTGTCGCGAGTTTTTCCACCGGGTCCTTGCTTCCGCCCTTGGATGTTGCGCTCAGCAGTGCAAAAGACACCGCGACAACAAGTCCGGCGAGCATCAACACTATGGCGTATTTCGCTATACGGGGCATAGAAAGCTCCAAACTCCACGGAATGAGATGACATGAGCGATACGGAAAACAAAGGCCAGCAGATGTGGGGTGGACGCTTTGCCGCGCAACCGTCCGACATCATGCAGTCGATCAACGCCTCGATCGATATCGACAAGCGTATGGTGCTGCAGGATGTGGCGGGCAGCCGGGCTCATGCGGACATGCTGGCAGAGTGTGGCATCATCTCTGAAGAGGATAATGAAAAAATCCAGGGCGGCCTCGACCAGGTTCTGGACGAGGTCAAGGCCGGCACCTTCCCGTATCGCGTCGAGCTGGAAGACATTCACATGAATGTCGAGGCGCGCCTCAAGGAGCTGATCGGTGAACCAGCGGGCCGCCTGCACACAGCGCGTTCGCGCAATGACCAGGTGGTGACCGATTTCCGTCTCTGGGTTCGCGGCGCGCTGACCGAAGCGCAGGCTGGCCTTCTGGCGCTGCAGAAGGTGCTGGTCCGCCGGGCTGGCGAGACCGCAGAGACTGTAATGCCGGGTTTCACCCACCTGCAGACGGCGCAGCCCGTGACACTCGGCCACCACCTGCTGGCTTATGTCGAAATGGCCGAGCGGGATCGCGGTCGGCTGCACGACGCTGCGCTTCGGCTGAATGAGTCGCCGCTTGGCGCTGCTGCGCTTGCGGGCACCGGATTCCCGATCGACCGGGACATGACCGCTGAAGCGCTCGGTTTTGACCGGCCCATGGCAAATTCGCTGGATGCGGTCTCGGCGCGCGACTTTGCGCTTGAGGCGCTGGCCGCGCTTTCCATTGCCGCAACGCACCTCTCCAGGCTGGCCGAAGAGCTGGTTTTGTGGACGAGTGCCCAGTTCGGTTTCGCCGTCTTGTCGGACGAGTGGTCGACCGGCTCCTCGATCATGCCGCAGAAACGCAATCCTGACGCTGCCGAACTTATCCGGGCGAAAGCTTCGCTGATTGCCGGACAGTTCGCGAGCCTGCAGGGGGCCGTGAAAGCGCTTCCTCTGGCCTATGCGAAGGATTTGCAGGACGACAAGCGGCTCACTTTCGAGGCATTCGATACATACGGCCTGTGCGTGAAGGCCATGACGGGAATGATCGAGACGGTAAGCTTCAATGCCGCGAATATGCGCGCAGCGGCAGCAAAAGGCTTTTCTACGGCGACAGATCTTGCCGACTATCTCGTCCGTGAGATGAAGATGCCTTTCCGCGACGCGCACCACGTTACAGGACGTATTGTGGCGTTGGCGGAGGCTGATGGCGTGGACTTGGCGGCACTGCCATTACAAAAGATGCAGACTGTCGAGCCGCGACTTACGGATGATGTGTTTTCCGTGCTAAGCGTTGAGGCTTCAGCAGCAAGCCGCCAGAGTTATGGCGGCGCATCTCCTGTGCGCGTGGCCGAACAGGTGACGCTTTGGAAGACAAGACTGGGCCTGGAGGCCGATATATCCGAATGAGACGACCCACCAAGCTGATACTCGCGCTTAGCGCCTGCGCCATGATGGCGGCCTGTGGTATTCGCGGCGACCTTGAGCGTCCGCCGCCAATCTTCTCCGATCCGCCGGACGAAGAGGCGATGACCCCTGTCGCATCTCCTGTGGAACTGGCGCTTGGGCCGGAAAAAGGCTCTGACGAAGCGTACTACAATGAGCTTGGCGGCGAGATTCCGAAACCCGATCCGGCAGCAGATGTTGGCGAAGGCGGGCTCGGTGACATCGAACCTGGCTGAGTAAGACCGTTGCATCATTTTCACTACAAGGACGGGCGTCTCCATTGTGAGGACGTTTCGCTGGATGCGATTGCCGACGAGGTCGGAACGCCTGTCTATGTGTACTCATCTGCGACGTTGCGCCGGCATGCCCGTGTGATTGCAACAGCCTTTGAGGGCATGGACTGCCTGATTGCTTATTCGGTGAAAGCGAATGGCAATCTCGGTGTCCTGAAAACGCTCGCGGCGGAAGGCTGCGGTGCGGATGTTGTGAGCGGGGGCGAATTGCTGCGCGCCCGCAAGGCGGGCATCCCGGCCTCGAAAATCGTCTTCTCCGGCGTTGGCAAGACACGCGCAGAAATGCGTCTCGCATTGGAAGAGGGTATCCACCAGTTCAATGTCGAGAGTGCCGCGGAAGTCGAGGTGCTTTCCGAGGTGGCGAGCGCTCTGGGACAGACGGCCGAGGTTGCGGTTCGCGTAAACCCGGACGTTGCCGCAGGCGGTCATCCCAACATCTCTACCGGCAAGGCTGGCGACAAATTCGGCGTGCCGTGGGACGATGCCGAAACGCTTTATGCGCGCATCGCCAGGCTTGAGGGTGTCGAGGCGGTCGGCGTTGACGTGCATATTGGTTCGCAAATCGATGTCATTGCGCCGATGCGGGCAGCCTTCGAGCGTGTTGTCTCGCTGGTGAAGCGCCTGCGGGAGCAGGGCAATGACATTCGCCGTATCGACCTCGGCGGTGGCCTCGGCATCCCTTACAGGACATGGGACAATCCCCCGCCGCCGGATGAGTATGCCGCCATGATCCGCGAGGTTACCGAGGGTCTGGGCGTTCAGGTCATTCTTGAGCCCGGCCGGGTGATTGCAGGCAATGCCGGCGTCCTTGTCACCGAAGCGCTTTTCACGAAGCCTTCGCCGAAGCGGACCTTCCTTATCGTTGATGCCGGGATGAACGATCTGATGCGGCCTGCCCTCTATCAGGCCCATCATGACATCCTGCCGCTCAGGGAGCGTCCTGACAGTGCCGACCAGATCAGCTACGATGTCGTCGGTCCGATCTGCGAGTCCACGGACAAGTTTGCGGCTGAACGGAACCTGCCGGTGATACAGTCCGGTGACCGCCTCGCCTTCATGTCGGCGGGCGCTTACGGTGCCGTTCTTTCGTCGCAATACAATGCCAGACCACTCGCGGCGGAAGTGCTTGTCGATGGCGACCGTTATGCCATCGTTCGCAGGCGACCGACGTTTGACGAAATGGTTGCATTGGAGGCGACCCCTGATTGGCTGACCTGAAGCGTATTCCCGGCGTAGAGCCCAAGATCGCCCGCACGCGCGGCAATCTGTGGCGCCTCGCGGCCGCGCGCGCTTTCTGGCCATTTGCCGTTCTTGTCAGCCTGTTCCTGATCTTTGCACTCACAGGTGTCATCGATGCGGCGAGCGAGAAGCTCGCCTCGCTTTCACTGATCATCTTTGTCGCCGGACTGGTTATTCTTGGTGTTCTTGGCTGGGCCCGGTTTGCGCCGCCCGACAGGCAGCAGGCCGTCCGCGCTCTCGACCGTCAGTCCGACCTGCGCCCGCTCGCAACGCTGAGTGACCGTCCGGCCCGGCCCGAAGCCGATGGCGTTGCGCTCTGGCGCGCGCATGAGACACGCCTTACCGATGCGGCCCGGCGGCTCAGCATTCCGAGTTTCTCGAATGAGTGGAAGGCCGCCGATCCCTTCTATCTGCGCTATGTCATTCCGGTGTTTGTCGCCCTTGCCATCCTTTTTGCCTGGGATGCGACGGGGGGGCGCCTCCAGCGGGCTTTGTCGCCGGATATTGGCAGTCTCTTCGGCGCCGAAACCATTCGCATAGAGGCCTGGATCACGCCGCCTTCGCATACCGGCAGGCCACCGATTTTTCTTCAGGACGATCAACAGGCCGTGCGCGTACCCGCAGGCTCTGAAGTGACTGTTCGCGCCCAGGCCCCATCGGCCCCGAAGCTGATTGTCGATGGGCAGGATAGTGATCAGAAACTTCGCTTCGAGACGACACCTGAAGGTGCTTATGAAGCCAAGGCTACCATCACCACTGACAGCGAGATAAGTGTCGCTTGGTGGGGCACGCGCGCCAGCTGGACTGTTCGGGCCTCACCGGATGCGCCGCCGGAGGTGGAGTGGGTCTCCGAGCCGGAGCTGACCCCGAACGACAAGACCGAATTCGGCTGGAAAGCCTCGGATGACTATGGCGTCGAAAATCTCGAACTGGTTTTCAGGCGCATCGATGGCGGCGGCGACGGCTCGCCGGATACGGTCACTGTCCAACTGCCTGCGATCTCGCCGAAGGAGGCTGAAGACACAACCGCAATCGACCTCACCCGCCACCGCTGGGCGGGCCTTGAGACCGAGGTTCGTCTTCGTGCGACAGATGGTGCCGGACAGACCGGTCTTAGTGAGCCAGTCAACTTTGTCATTCCGGAGAAGCTCTTGCTGCAGCCGCTGGCCCGGGCCATTCAGGATATTCGGGTCACTATCCTGCGCGAGGATGCCGCCTATGAGGCGATGCCGAAGAATGACGAGGCGCTGACAGAAGACGCCGTCTACACGGCTGCGACCCAGCGTATTGGCTATGCCCCGCACGGTATACAGCGCGCCTCGCGCATGATCGAGGCAGTCACCTACAAGCCAGCCCGGTACTTCGAGGATGTGAGCATCTATCTCGGCCTGCGCCATGCCGATGCGATCCTGCAATCGTCGGTCTCGACTGATGAGGCGGAGACCACCGAACCGCTGCTCTGGTCGCTTGCCCTGCGCGCGGAGTATGGCAGTGCGGCTGACGCGCTAAGAGCCCTTCAGGCTGCCCGGGAAGCGCTCGAGGAGGCGTTGAGGGATGGCGCATCCGAAGCCGAGATCAAGCGCCGGCTCGAAGCGTTCAGGCAGGCCGCCCAGAATTACCTCGCCGCACGTATGGCGGAAGCAATGGCCAACGGTCTTGAGGCGCCGCAGAATGATACAGACAGCGCCCAGCAAGGTGGTGGATCAAGCCTTGGCGGGTCTGACTTTGCCGACATGCTCGACGCGCTTTCGGATCTGACGGAAACGGGTGCCACCGATCAGGCACGCCAGCTGCTTTCCGACATCACCAACATGTTGGAAAATTTGCAATTCCAGCAGGGCAATGGATCCGGCGACGGCTTCCCCGGCATGCCGGGTGAACAACAGGGTGAGAATGATGAGGATGTTCCACAGGAAGAGCGCGAGCTCTCCGAGACGCTGCGCGAACTCTCCGATCTGCTCCGCGAGCAACGTGAATTGAATGACGACACACTGGCCGAGGAGCGCGGTGAAAGCCCGCGCCGGGGCAATCAGCAGCCCGGCCAGCAACCGGGGCAACAGCCCGGTGAAAACGGTGAAGGTGAGGGCCAATCTGGCAATAGCCTCGCCGATCGACAGGAAGGCCTAGGCGATCTGGTCGAGCAGTTCGCTGAAGAACGCGGCGAGGGCGGCGGTTCGGAAGAGGACGACGAAGGTCAGGGCAGGGCCGCCGGAGAACTCGACGAGGAAACCGTGGAGGCGATTGAGCGGGCCCAGCGCCGGGCCGCCGAAGCCCTTCGCGACGGCAACATGATGCGCGCCCAGCGCAATCAGGGCGAAGCAACGGAAGCCTTGAACCAGCTTGCCGAGGGCCTTGCCGGCCAGCTGGACGAATTGCGCCGTGAGCGTCTCGGAGATGAGTATGGCGGTGGAGCGGAAGAAACCGATCCCTTCGGGAACCCGATGGGTGGCGTCTCAGACGGCCGCGACGTCAATATTCCCGACCAGGCCGAGCGGCAGCGTGCCAAGGATATCCTGGAAGAGCTGCGTCGCAGGTACGGTGAAACGCCGGATGAGGAAGAGCGCAATTATCTCGAACGGTTGCTCGACCGGTTCTAGGGATCAGGCGGCGCTGGGCCCGCTCCCATTGGTCTTGCCGCCGCCCTCATCATTACCGCCAAAATTCCGCATCATGAAGATCGGCACCGAGCCGCGCTCGGTCATGGCCCAGTCCAGCGGTTGATCGTGGGGCTCGGCAGGCAGGTCGTCGAGCATCTGGCCATAGAAGCCGATACCGCAGGCGAAGACACGGCCCTCCTCGCGAAGACCGGCAAGCGCCCGGTCGTAATGGCCTTTTCCATAACCGATGCGGTTGCCGACCTTGTCGAAGGCGAGAAGCGGCATCAACACCAGGGTCGGCTGAATGCGTGGCGCTGTGTGAAGCGGTTCGCTCAGGCCAAATGGGCGGCGTTCCAGTTCTTCCCCATCGGTCCACAGTCGGAAAGACATGCTGCCATCATCATCCAGACGCGGCAGGGCGAGCTGGGCGCCTGCCTCGGCCAGTCTTGCCATAAGCGGGCGCGGATCGACTTCGCTTCCGATTGGCCAGTAACCGGCAACAACGGGCCCATAGCGCTCAAGGAGTTTGAGCGGGAATTTTTCAGCGAGTGTGAGGCCGGCATCCGGATCCCGGGCATGCAGCTCGTCGCGCAATTCCTTCAGGTCGGCGCGAAGCGTAGTCTTGGCGTCAGCGCTCACGCAGGCTCCTTTTCATCCATCCCGACAAGTGCCTTGGCATAGGCTTCGGCACTGAACGGCTGGAGGTCTTCGGCTTTTTCCCCAACGCCGATGAAGTGGATCGGCAGGTCATGCGCTTCGGCGATGGCAACGAGAACGCCGCCCTTCGCGGTCCCGTCCAGCTTCGTCATCACGATACCGGAGACGCCTGCGGTGTGCCGGAAGGCTTCCACCTGGGAAAGCGCATTCTGTCCGACCGTGGCGTCGAGGACGAGGATGACGTCGTGCGGCGCTTCCGGATCGAGCTTGCGGGTCACACGGACAATTTTGGCGAGTTCCGACATCAGCTCCGCCTTGTTCTGGAGCCGGCCTGCTGTATCGACCAGCACGAGATCGAGCCTTTCGGCTTTCGCCTTTTCCACGGCTTCATAAACGAGGCCGGCGGCATCGGCGCCGGTGGGCTTCGACATGACGGGAATCCCGGCGCGCTCGCCCCATACCGTGAGTTGTTCGATGGCTGCAGCGCGGAACGTGTCGCCTGCAACGAGGAGAGCGCTTGCCCCCTGTTCTTTCAGCTTCGACGCAATTTTACCAATTGTCGTTGTCTTGCCTGAGCCGTTCACGCCGACAAACAGGACGATGCGCGGCGTTGGACCGTCAGAGAAGTCGACGACCTGCTCTCGCGGCTTCATGATGGCTTCGATCTCCTCGGCCAGAGCCGCCTTGATCTCGTCATCCGTCACATCCTTGTCGAACCGGGTCTTCGCCAGGTTTGTTGTGACCCTGGCGGCAACGCGTGCGCCCATATCCGAGGTGATGAGCAGGTCTTCCAGCTCCTCGAGCGCTTCATCGTCGAGCTTACGACGCGTGAAAGTACCGGTCAGGCTGGCGCCGAGCTTAGAAGAGGATTTTGAGAGACCACTTGTCAGCTTCTTGAAGAAGCCGGGTGATTTCGTTTCCGCATAAGGGTCCGGCTCGACGCTCTGAGCTGGAGGTTTGGGCGCCTTGGCCGCATCTTCCTTGCGGCGGGCTTCCTCACGTTCCGCTTCGGCGCGGCGGCGCTCTTCAGCAATCCGGATCTCGTTTTCAGCCTTCTGGCGGGCCGCTTCGCGCTCAGCCTCTTCCTTGCGAATTCGTTCTGCTTCTTCCTCGGCCCGGCGCGCCTGAGCTTCGGCTTCCTCGGCAGCTTTCCGGGCCGCTTCGTCCTCAGCAGCCTTGAGGCTGGCCTCTTCTGCAGCCTTACGGGCCTGCTCCCTTGCGGCTTCGGCCTCGCGGGCCTGCGTCTCAAGCCTGCGGGTCTCGGTTTCGGCTTCTTCGCGCTCGCGTCTCTGGCGCTCTTCCCAGGCGCGATTGGCCTCGGCGACCTTGCGCTCGATCTCTGCCTTTTCAGCCGCCTCGCTTTCGGCCTTCTCTTTCTCGGCAGCGTCCTTCGCCGCAACCTCTTCGGCTGAAAGGTCCGGCGCGTCCATCGCTGCGCCGGCCTCTTCCAGTTCCTTCTTTTTCTTCTTTTTTCCGAACCAGAGGATCATGCAGGCTCACCGATCAGTTTACGTCCGTCCTGAGAGACTATCCTTGCCGCAACCGGACGGCCTGCTTCAAGCCCTTGAAATCCTTCAAGTGACACCTGGGAGAAGTCTCCAAGGCGGCCATTGGCCTCCTGCTCGACCAGAACATCGTGTGTCTGGCCGACATGCCCGTCCAGATGGCGCGACAAAGCAGCTGCGCCAGCGTCGCGCAGGCGTGCGGCACGGGCCTTGATGAGGGCCTTCTCAAGCTGCGGCATCCGTGCTGCCGGTGTGCCGGGGCGGGGGCTGTAGGGGAAGACGTGCAGGAAAGCGAGACCACAGTCCTCGACCAGCCTTATCGAATTTTCGAACGCGGCTTCAGTTTCCGTCGGGAAACCGGCAATGATATCGGCGCCGAGCGCGACATCCGGGCGGATCTGGCGTAGCTTGCCGGCCAGTTCAATGGCATCTTCGCGTGAGTGGCGGCGCTTCATGCGCTTCAGGATAAGATTGTCGCCATGCTGCAGCGACAGGTGCATGAAAGGCGCCATGCGCGGATCGCTCATCGCTTCGAAGAGCGCATCATCCATTTCGATCGCATCAATCGAGGAGATCCGAAGCTGCTTCAGCTCTGGTATGAGTTTCAGGATGCGCTGCACGAGATTACCAAGCTGCGGCTGACCTGGCAGGTCCGCGCCCCAGCTTGTCAGGTCGACGCCCGTAAGGACGATTTCATAGTGGCCTGTCTCCACCAGGCGGCGGACCATGGAAACGACGTCTCCGGCGGGCACCGAGCGTGAATTGCCGCGGCCGTAAGGGATAATGCAGAAAGTGCAGCGGTGGTCGCAGCCATTCTGGACCTGCACATAGGCGCGTGCGCGGCCCTCCATGCCGTCGATCAGGTGTCCGGCGGTCTCTTTCACCGACATGATGTCGTTGACGAGCACTTTTTCTTCGCCGTGGCGCAGAGCCGGGGAGGACCAGGTGCCGGCGTCCATCTTTTCCTGGTTGCCGATCACGCGGCTGACTTCCGGCATGGCGGCGAACTCGCCCGGATTGATCTGCGCGGCACAGCCGGTCACGACAATCTCGACGTCTGGATTGTCCTTCTTCGCGCGGCGGATTGTCTGGCGCGCGGTGCGCACGGCTTCTGCAGTTACAGCGCAGGTATTGATGATGACCGTATTGTCGAGGCCAGCCTTCTCGGCATGCCCTCTCATGACCTCGGACTCATAGGAGTTCAGGCGGCAGCCGAGCGTGATGACTTTCGGCGAAACAAGAGGCTTTGTATCGGTGGACATGGTCAATCCGCCCAGATCGCGCGTCTGACCACGGGTTTCAAGGCTTATCAGCTGCAGCTGCCGATCCGGGTGCCGCTGAAATCGCCCTTCATGTCGATGCTTCCGCCGCCGGGCTGACTGCCTTCCATCGTCATCGTTCCTTCCATGGATGTGCCGTCATTGGAGGCCGTCGTTTCCATCCGGCCCGTCATGGACGTACCGCTTTGGCTGCAATCAATGTCGAAGCTGATCGATTTCCCGGTCGATTGGACGTTCGAGGTGGTGCACTCTTCGCCGCTCAGGTCTTCCGGCTTGAATGTGGCATCCTCCTCGGTGATGCACTGCGTGTCGGTTGTCGTCTTTCCGGGGAGGCTCATCGACATGCCCTGAGCCTTCACGGTGCCTGTGAAGGTGTGGCTGGTTTCCCATTTGCCCGGCTTCACGCCAAGAGACTGGGCGGATGCGGTCGATGCTATGAGTGTGGCGGTAATGGCTACTGTGGTCAGAGCGTGCAGGCGCATGGCGTCCCTCCTTGTTGGCTTGGGTCAGCCTAACCGGAAGTTGCACAGACCTCCACCCATCAGACCTCGAAACTCATCTCCAGCTCGACCGGACCGGTCATCAGAACGTGGTCATCACTTTCGCGCCAGTCGATAGTCAGGTCGCCGCCATCGAGAATGAGTCTGGCTTTTCGTCCGGTCTTGCCGGCACGTGCGGCGCAGACGAGAGCGGCGCATGCGCCTGTTCCGCAGGCCTTTGTGAGCCCGGCACCCCGTTCCCATACGCGGAGACGGATGGTTTCCCGGTCTATAATCTGAGCGAAGCCGACATTGGTGCCTTCCGGGAATAGCGGGTGCCATTCCACCAGCGGGCCGATCTGCGGGATGTCATAAGCGTCGACATCGTCGACAAAGAAGACAGCGTGAGGGTTCCCCATGGAGACGACGGCCGGCCGCGACAGATAAGGCTTGTCCATCGGGCCGATACGGACATCGACGCCGCGCACGTCCATCTTCTCCGACAGTGGAATGTCTTCCCACGCCATGAGCGGTGAGCCCATGTCGATAGTGACGAGGTTTTCCCCCGCCTTGCGGCCCTTCAGGACGTCTGCCTTGGTACGGATACGCACTTCAGGCTTGTTGGACTCATCCAGAAGAAGATGCGCCACCGCCCGTGTACCATTGCCGCAAGCGCCCACTTCCTCGCCGGAAGAATTCCAGATGCGAATAAAGGCATCGGCGCTGCCATCGCGCTCGATTGCCATGACCTGATCGGCCTTCATCTTCTCGGCGATAGCGCGGATGCGCGCAGCATCGGGGTCAAACGTCCTGTCCCTTGCGTCAAAGACCGCAAAGGCGTTTCCCGCACCATTCATCTTCCAGACCTTCATGGGATTGTCATGTAAGGGAGGGGGCAGGCGAGCGGAAGTCGAAATCTACTTTGGCAGGCGGGCAGCGATCACCCAGCCCGACACCTGTGACACTGCGGCCACGATAAGCAGCAGGTCGGCAACCGGATGCCGCCAGAAAAAAGCAAGAAAAGCGACGCCGATCGAGATCCAGTCGATCCTGTCATCGCTGACGAGATAACCCGCCGGCCGACGCTCGCGTTCGATATACGCAAGCGTCAGTCCATGCCAGACGCGATTCATGGTCGGCGGGCCGAAAACATCCTGCAGCTCTCGCGGATCCGTGATGCCGGTGAGATTGCAGAGGACGCGCGCATCGACATGTCCGAGGTCCACTAGCTGCTTCAGCGTCATGGTGCCGAGCAGGCTGGCAATAGCCATCAGGATCGTCGCGATGGCGACGCCGAACAGGGAAAGGCCTTCGAGGAGGTTTATCATTGCCAGCGATCAGATGGGGACCGCCGCCCAGTAATCGAAGTCAAGAATGACATCGCTGGCATATTTCCCGTCTTCGCCGCGCAGCGGGAAGTCAGCGCAGGGGTGGTTCTTCGCGGCCACCAGCCGAAGGCGAAGCGCACCGGTCGTGTCGTTCAGCGTGGCCTTGTCCAGGACTTCCGACCAGGCATAGATCGTGTCTCCGGCAAAGAGCGGCCCGGCATGCGTGCCGGCATTGATTGCCAGCATCTGGGCGGCGCTTTCGAGACCGTTGAAAGACAGCGCGCGCGCAATCGAGATCACCACGCCGCCATAGATCAGGCGTTTGCCGAAGCGGCTGTCCTTTTGCGCATGGGCGTCGAAATGGACCTTGGCGGTATTCTGGTAGAGCCGCGTGGCGATCTGGTGTTCTGCCTCTTCGACGGTCATCCCGTCGACATGGTCGATCTTTTCGTCGATCTCATAGTCGCCATAACGCCACTTGGAACCGGCAAGCGCGTCATCCCAGTCGTCATAAGCCGGGGCGGGAAGGGCCGACGCCGGGACGGCCTCGGGCAATTCTGGAATAATCGCTTCCGGCGCAGGGTTTGATGGGTCCTTCTTGTTGACCATCACCCAGCGGACATAGGAGAGCACGGTCTCACCCTTCTGGTTCTCCCCGCGCGTCCGCACCCAGACCACGCCCGTCTTGCCATTGGAGTTTTCCTTGACGCCAATCACGTCCGAAATCGCCGTCAGCGTGTCACCTGGGTAGACCGTTTGCAGGAATTTCCCGTCGGCATAGCCAAGGTTTGCCACCGCGTTGAGCGAAATATCCGGCACCGTCTTGCCGAAGACGACATGGAAAGCCAGCAGCGGATCAATAGGGAGGGCTGTGAACCGATTGGCTGTTGCAAAGGTTTCGGCCGAATAAAGCGCATGGCGAGAGCCTGTCAGCGCGCGGTACAGGGAAATGTCGCCGGAGGTGACTGTCAGTGGCGTGGCGTGGACAAGCTCCATGCCGGGTTTGAAGTCTTCGAAATAGTGGCCCGGGTTGGATTTCGTCATGCTTCGCCTCGGTGTGTTGCCGGGGCCAGGCATCGCTTTAAGCGGCTCGCTGCCCCATCAGTATCTCAGGCGACCACCTGCACTGCCTGAGCGTCTGAAATCAAGACAGAAGAAATGACCGGGGCAAAAAGCAGCAGGGCGATAGCTGTGGCGAGACCGCCAGCGATCAGCTTTGCTTCAGGGCGCTGGAAGGCGTCGCGCAGGCCCGGCGTTCCATAAGCCACGAACTGCGGCCCGAAGAAGAGGGCCATTGAGAGGGCGAGGAAGGCCGCCGCAGTGAGAAGCAGGATCGTCATGACCTGCTTCATCGCACAGAGGCTTTGCTGCATGGCTTATGCGGCTTGTTAAATTTGATCGATTCCGGCTTTTCAGGTGATGTCGAGCAGTTTTTCGACTGGCCGTCCAAGCACGGCCTTTCCATCCTTTATTCCGATGGGCCTCTGGATCAGCTTTGGATTGTCCACCATCGCAGCAAAGAGATCGTCATCACTCATGCCCGGTGGGATGTCGAACTTCTTGGCATCCTTGTCGCGCAGGAATTCGCGCGGTGAGGCATTGCCCATCTTCGTGGCGATCTCTTTAAGCTCATCGATGCTGAGGGCCTCGCCCGCATTCATGTATTTGCGAATTTCCGGCTCGATGCCGTTCTCCTGAAGCAGGGCCAAGCCCTTGCGGGATGTGCTGCAGCCGGTGTGGTGAAGCAGGGTGTAGGTCATCAGGCCGTCTCCATCGCCTTGATCGCTTCATCGACGGCGACAATACGCCGGGCTTCTTCCAAGTGGAGAAGTTCGGTCATTTTACCGTTTACTTTCAATACGCCTTTGCCCTTGTTGGCCGGGTCGGCGAAGGCGTCGATGACATCTCGCGCCTGCTGAACGGCTGCTTCTTCCGGCGCGAAGATGCGGTTGGTCGTCTCGATCTGGGAAGGGTGAATCAGCGTCTTGCCGTCGAAGCCCAGCATGCGCCCTTGGCGCACTTCGTGTTCCAGCCCTTCCGCGTTCGAGATGTCGTTGTAGACCCCGTCAATGGCAACGATGTCATAAGCGCGAGCAGCGGCCATGGTCAGGCCGAAGGCTGTCTGGAAGGCGGTACGGTCTGCATCGACATGGGCGCGAAGTTCCTTGGCGAGATCGTTGGTGCCCATGACGAAGGCAGACAGACGTGTCCTGCCGGCGGCTTCGGCAATATCAACGATATTAAACAGGGCTTTGGGCATCTCGATCATCACCCAGAGACCCATCTCCTTCGGTGCGCCGGCCCGGCTCATGGCATCGTCCAGGCGGTCAATGTCACCGCCGTCGATGACTTTCGGCGCGAGGATCGCGTCTGGCCCCGCGTCCACGGCAGCCTTCATGTCATCCAGGCCCCATTCGGTGTCGAGGCCGTTGATGCGGATAACGACTTCCCGCTTGCCATACCCGCCTGCTTTTACCGCAGAACAGACCGTTTCGCGCGCTTCTTCCTTGGCGTCCGGCGCAACGGCATCTTCAAGGTCGAGGATCAGGGAGTCAGCGGGAAGCGACCTTGCCTTTTCAAGGGCGCGCGGGTTGGCACCCGGCATGTAGAGGCAGGAGCGGCGGGGGCGGTGGGTGGTCTGTGTGGTCATGCGGTCTTCATCCCTCGTACTGTCGGCGCAATCGATGCCTTTTCCCCTGCAATATGTCCAGTGCGGCCAAGTGTGCAGGCCTTTTCTTCCCCGTCTCATCGTGTATCGCTCCGCTCAGCAAAGATGAGGTCAGCGAGATGAGCGACATTCGCGGAACTGTGGCGCCAGGGTTCGAACCGGTCAGGGATGTTTTTGAGGAAACCTTTGTCGCAGGCGAGGAGCTGGGCGCGGGGTTCGCGGCCATTCTTGATGGCGAGACAGTGGTGGATATCCAGGGCGGATATGCCGACCGCAAAAAGGAAAAGGCGTGGAACGAAACCACGCTGGTACCGATCTATTCGACAACCAAGGGAATTGCTTCGCTGGTCATCGCGCGTGTGATCGGTGCGCTGGACGATGGCTACGAGACGAAGGTTGCCGCGGTCTGGCCGGAGTTTTCGGCCGGCGGCAAGGCGGATGTCACGATTGGGGAAATGCTTTCCCATCAGGCCGGTCTTGTCGGATTTTCAGAGCAGATCGATCCCGGTCTCTGGCTCGACCCGCCAGCACTGGCGGCAGAACTCGCTGATCTCGAACCGCTCTGGGAGCCGGGGACAGCGCATGGGTACCACCCGCTGACCTGGGGCTATCTGGCCGGGGAAATTGTGCAACGCATCAGCGGGAAAAGTCTCGGCACCGTGCTGCGTGAGGAGATATGTGGACCGCTTGGGATCGATTTCCATATCGGTCTTCCCGAGCATGAGCATGACCGGGTTGCCGAGATCATGCGTCCGCGCGAGATGCCGCAACTCGGCGACCTCAATGAATTCAAGAAGGTCGCCTTCCTGACGAAATGGGCCGCCCCTGACCGGGGCGGCGCAGAGTGGCGGACGATCGAGATCCCGTCCGCCAATGGGCATGGCACGGCGAAATCGGTCGCGCAGCTCTACGGACTTTATGCAAGCCGTGGGCATGGTGCTGGTAAACAGCAGATTCCAGAGGAGTCTTTCGCCGATCTGACGAAGCGTCGCGTGATTGGCGAGGATCTCGTCCTGCCTTTCGTGACCGAGTTCGCGGCCGGGGTGATGCGAAACAATCTCGGCATATACGGGCCGAATCCCGAGACGCTGGCGCATTCCGGCTGGGGAGGCTCCCTTGCCCTTGGCGATCCCGACAGGCACTTGTCAGCGGCCTATGTCATGAACAAACAATCCAGCTATCTTCAGGGGGACCCAAGGGCGCGACGGCTGGTGGACGCTCTTTACGGATGCCTTTGAAATCACGTTCCAGAAACGTTCCAGCGACAGCCCAATTCCAGCCCACTTTTGGTGACGAAATTGAACGGTAGCATTGACTGGATCGCGTTCCTTGCCGCCATGGCCGTCGTGGAGCTGACGCCCGGCCCGAATATGGGGTGGCTGACGGCCGTGTCGGCCCAGAAGGGCCGCCGGGTCGGGTTCACGGCGGTTCTGGGCATTACGCTCGGCCTTAGCGTTCAGTTGATCGCCGCAGCCGCCGGGTTTTCGACCTTTGTTGCCGGAAATGAGGTCGTCTATCAGACCCTGCGCTGGGGCGGGGTCGCCTTCATGCTGTATCTCGCCTGGACAGCCTTCGCCGAGACAGGCGATTCGTCTCCGGGTCATGAGGCCCAGGCCGAGGGGTTTCGCCGGGGGTTCATTGCCAATCTGCTTAATCCCAAGGCCCTTGTGTTCTACATCGCCGTTGTGGGCCAGTTTGCGACCAGCGAGTCCTGGCCGGTCTGGGCGCAGATCCTGGTTCTTGGCAGTCTCCACATCCTGCTGTCGGTCCTGGTTCATGCCGGGCTCGTCTTGCTGGGCGCGCAGCTTGGCGAGCAGATTGAGCGCTGGCGGCGATTGCTGGCCGTCCGTCTGGCTTTCGCGGGTGCGCTGGTGGCGATCGCCGCCTGGATCGCGTTTTCCACACGCTAAGCGAAAAAAATGTGCCTTTAAAATAGAAAATTCGCTTGCAGGGAGAGCTGGCATGGCGTTTGCTGTCTGTAAGGCGAACTTGGACTCTCCAACTTCACCATGCACCACTGCCCCGGCCCATTGTCCTCCTCGGCGCCGGGGCATTTTTTTGTCCTTATTCTGCGAATCTCGCCGCGCGGGCGAGGCGGCGCGCCTTTCGTTCGCCCAGAACGCTGTCTGTGGTGAAGACAATGAGGGCCGTCCAGATCAGGCCGAAGGCGATGGCGTCGACCAAACCGAAGGGCTCGCGGAAGATCAGGACCGCGATCAGGAACTGGATGGTTGGTGTCATGTATTGCATCATTCCGATCGTCGCGAGTTTCAGCCTTTTGGCCGCCAAGGCGAACAGGATGAGCGGCACGGCCGTGATCGGTCCGGCCAGTGGCAGGACAAGCCAGTCCCAGCCATAATCGCCGACCCAGCCGCCCTGACCGGTCGCCTGAAACCAGGTCAGCCACAGGAAGGCGACCGGGAAGAGAAGCGCGGTTTCGACCGCAAATCCGATCCGGCTGTCGACCTTGACCTTCTTCCGCACGGCTCCATAGGACGCAAAGCTGAAGCACAGCACGAACGACACCCAGGGCAGGCGCCCGAGCTCCCATGTCAGGACGGCGACCCCGACAGCGGCAATGGCAATTGCGATCCATTGGGCCGGCCGCAGCTTTTCGGAAAAGAAGACCATGCCGATGAGCACGCTCACCAGCGGGTTGATGAAATAACCGAGGCTCGCCTCGGTCACCCGTTCGGCCGAGACCGCCCAGATATAGACCAGCCAGTTGAGGGCGATAAGCGCTGCAGAAATGCCGAGATAGGCGATGCGCCGGCGGGTCAGCGCCGCGCGCAGATCTTTCCAGCGCGCCGCAGCTGTAATGAAGAGAAGCGCGGTCGGCAGGCCCCAGAGGATGCGGTGGGCCAGCATTTCCTGTGGCGCAATATGATCGAGCGCCCGGAAATAGAGCGGCAGCCCGCCCCATAGCAGGTAGGCGCCGAAGGCGCTGAGAAATCCTAGGCGAAGCTCCGGCGTCATGCTGCGGCAGGTAGTATGCCACTGAGCCAATGGCTACCCGTTTCGTGCGGTCACAGCATTCACGTCAGAATAGCTGACATAAAAAACGCCGCCCGGTGAGGGGCGGCGTTTCTGATGCTTCTGATTTTGTCCCGGCCTAAGCGTTCACGCTCTCCGGCTTCAGCACGCCGCGCTTGATCAGCTCTTCGGCGATCTGGACGGTGTTGAGAGCGGCGCCCTTGCGCAGATTGTCGGAGACGACCCAGAGGGCGAGACCGTTCTCCACGGTATTGTCGACGCGGATGCGGGAAACGAAGGTTGCCCATTCGCCCGCCGCTTCGACCGGCGTGATGTACTGGTCTTCTTCCGGGTTATCGATGACCTGGACGCCGTCGAAATTGCGCAGCGCTTCACGGGCCTCTTCCGGGGTGATCGGGTTGTTGAACTCGATATTGACCGTTTCGGAGTGGCTCACGAAGACCGGGACGCGCACGCAGGTGACCGTCAGCTTGATCTCCGGATCGATCATCTTGTGGGTCTCGTTCCACATCTTGGCTTCCTCGTCGGTGAAGCCGTCCTCGCGGAAGGAGCCGATCATCGGGATCGCATTGAAGGCGATCTGGCGCGGATACTCTTCAGGTTCGGGCTGATCGTTGACGAAGATGCCCTTGGTCTGGTTCCAGAGTTCGTCCATGCCCGCCTTGCCCGAGCCGGAGACCGACTGGTAGGTCGAGACGACCACGCGCTTGATGCTGGCAGCGTCGTGCAGGGGCTTCAGCGCCATGACGAGCTGGGCGGTCGAGCAGTTCGGATTGGCGATGATGCGCTTCTTCTCATAATCGAGCACGTCCTCGCCGTTCACTTCCGGAACGACCAGCGGCACGTCCGGGTCCATGCGCCAGGCGGAGGAGTTGTCGATCACGATCGCACCTTTGGCAGCGATCTTCGGCGCCCACTCCTTGGAGAGGCCGCCACCGGCAGACATCAGGACTACGTCCACCTGCGAAAAATCGAAGTCATCGAGCGCCTGGCATTTCAGGGTCTTGTCGCCATAGCTGACTTCGCGGCCGACCGAACGGCGCGAGGCGACGGCGAAAACCTGGTCTGCAGGAAAATCGCGCTCATCCATGATGTTGAGAAGTTCACGGCCCACATTGCCCGTGGCGCCGACGATTGCGACTTTGAGTGCCATATGTCTTGTCCTTTGTCGAAGCGCCCCCAATAGCCGAGAAAAGGTCGCTCCTCAATTGATAGTCTTGTCCGGGCGGCGGCTCATCCGCGCCACAGTGACAGGCTTGATTTCGCTCACATGTAATGCACTCTCCGCGAATGTTGAGTGCCAATGCTGCAACGCATCACCGATGGAGACGATCCTGATCGAAGACGTGATCTCGAAATATATCAAATCCTACAATTCCCGCGACATCGAAGGCATGCTCGATTGCGTGACCGAGGATGTCATCTTCGAGAACATCTCGAACTCGGGTCAGACGATGACCTTTGAGGGCCGTGACAAGATGGGCGAAGTGGCGGAACTGTCCGGCAATGCCTTTTCCTATCGCCGCCAGAAACTCGTGAGCCTGGTTATCGGTCAGGGCAAGGCAGCCGCCGAGATCGAGTTCGAGGGCAAGGCGGCCGTCGATCTCCCGAATGGGGTGAAGGCCGGTGAGACCATCAAGGTCCGCGGGGCAAGCTTCTTCGAGTTTCGTGGCCAGCTGATGAGCCGGATCGCGGACTATAGCTAAGCCTCTTTGCCGTCATCCCGGAAGAACTGAGAGGCGCTTCCGCGACCGCGCTCCGATAGAACCGGCCTCCCAGTTTCGCCTCCCCATGGTCAAGCCGTGGCGAAGCGTTCCGCGAGACCTGTTCCTAGAGGCAGTCGATAATTGCGTCTGTCATCTCGGTCGTCGACATCTCGCCGCCCAGATCCCGCGTGCGGGCGCCTTCCTTCAGGGCGTGGGCGACAGCGTGCATGACACGGTCAGCGGCATCTGGCCGCGCCAGCGACCAGCGCAGCGCCATCTCCAGTGACAGGATCGCCGCACAGGGGTTTGCGTAGCCCTTGCCGGCAATGTCGGGCGCTGAGCCGTGCACCGGCTCGAACAGGCCGGGCACGCCTTCGGCGCCGAGGCTGGCGGAGGGCAGCATGCCAATCGAGCCGGTCAGCATCGCGGCTTCGTCCGACAGCAGGTCGCCGAAGAGATTGTCGGCCAGGATGACGTCGAACTGCTTGGGCTGGCGCACCAGCTCCATGGCGCAGGCATCCGCCAGCATGTGGGTAAGCTCGATGCCCTCACCGCCGATCTCATGCAGGGCAGTGACTTCCTGCCGCCAGAAATGGCCGCTTTCCATGACATTGGATTTTTCGACCGAGCAGACCCGGCCGGAGCGCCCGCGTGCAATGGCGAAGGCGACACGGGTGACGCGCTCGATTTCGGGTGCGGTGTAGACCGATGTGTCATAGCCACGGCGCACACCGTTCTCGTCGGTATCGATGCCGCGCGGTTCGCCGAAATAGACGCCGGATGTCAGCTCGCGCACGATCATCAGATCGAGCCCTTCGACCCGGTCGCGCTTCAGGCTCGACGAATCGACCAGCGCTTCGAAACAGTAAGCGGGGCGGAGGTTTGCAAAGACGTCGAGCCCCTTGCGCAATCGCAGAAGCCCCATCTCCGGGCGTACGGCGCGGTCCACAGTGGCCCATTTGGGTCCACCAACCGCACCCAAAAGCACGGCATCGGACTTGTGCGCACGTTGCAGCGTCTCGTCGGAAAGTGGTGTGCCCTCGGCATCGAGTGCAGCGCCACCGACAAGGCCCTCCTCAAGAGCGACGTCAGGGGCCACGAGGTCTGCGATGCGGCGGGCGGCGCCGGTAACTTCCGGGCCGATGCCATCGCCCGGCAGGAGAAGGAGTGTCTGTTTCATGTCGGGTGTCGCTTTAGGCGCGGGCGGTACGGATTGTCCAGCCCTGTTGCGGCGTTAGCCGGTTTCGCCGTCCTTTGGAGGATAGGTCGGGTTATCGACCTTGTCGGGATCGATATCGACCTCAGGCTCGGTGGAAAGGACGTCCATGGCGCAGGCGGCGACGAACAGGCAAACAATCAAAATGGCGAACGTGAGTGTCTTCATGGGAACTGAACGGCCTCAGCCGGCCTCCGTTTCAAGCCAGGGCATGGCCGATTGCCGGCGGCGCTCATATTGCGAGATCGTATCCTCGGCCGTGAGTGTCATGCCGATATCGTCGAGCCCTTCCAGAAGGCTTGCCTTGCGGCCTTCGTCGACATCGAAAGCGATCTCTTCGCCGTCTGGCGTGGTGATGATCTGGCGCTCCAGATCGACAGTGAATTTGTGATTGCTTCCGCCCGCCTGATTGCCCAGCGCTTCACAGATTTCGAAGGGCAGCTGGATCGGCAGGATCCCGTTCTTGTAGCAGTTATTATGGAAGATATCGGCGAAGCTGGGGGCGATCACGCAGGTGATGCCTTGGTCCAGCAGCGCCCACGGCGCATGCTCTCTCGAAGAGCCGCAACCAAAGTTCTCCCCGGCGATCAGGATGCCCGCATTCTGGTAAGCGGGCTGATTGAGAACGAAATCCGGATCCGGGCTGCCATCCGCCCTGGTCTTGAGTTCATAAAAAAGACCCTGCGAAAGGCCTTCGCGCTCTGTCGTCTTCAGGAACTGTTTTGGGATGATCATGTCGGTGTCGACATTGGCCATTAGTCGGCCCTGATGGGTCAGCGGTGCGGCGGTCGAGGTAAGCGTGGTGAAGGCTTTCATGATCTTTCTCTATCGCTCCTCATGGGAAATGAACAGGGTGGGGACGCCAAGCGTGCCATTGCGAACGGTGAAGACGGCACTGCCCGGCTTGCGCCCGGTCCGGATTTCGGAGATGTCGAGCCCCGCCTTGTCGAGGCGGGCATGGGCGGTTTTCAGATTTGGAACGGTCCAGGTGAGGCCCCAAAGAGTGTCCGGCGCCTCTGGCGCATGTGCTTCGTCCAGCCGGTGGATGACTTCCAGGGTCAGACCGCCCGTGCGGAAGAAGAGGAAGCGCGTGCTCCATTGCTCAGCCGTGCGGTCCAGTCTTAGATCAAGACCCAGCCTCGCGCCATAAAGGGCGAGTGCCCGGTCCGGATTGGGTGTGTTGATGACGATATGATCGAGTGCTGATACCGCGTCAGAGCCTGCCATAACGGGCTTGGGTGCGGTTTCAGGCTGCAGGACGAAAATCTTCGTTCCGGCAGTCTGATCATCGCTGCAGCGGAAGCGTTTCCACCGCCGGGCGGCGCCATCGGCCTGATTCGAACTTTCGCCATCTGTAATATCTCCGGGTATAAGGCCCCGGCGCGTGAGTTTTCTATGTGTTTCGGCGATATCATCTGTCCGGAAGGCCAGGCTGGTGAGCCCCGGGCCTTTTTCCGCGACGATTTCGCGTAATCTGTCGGCTACAGCGCCGTCTCCGTCCGGCGCCATCAGCTCTAAGGCCGTATTCTGGACTGTGAAGAGCGCCGTCGCTGCCCCGTTTGCGCTCGCTCGCCAGTCAGGCTCGCGTCCAAGAAGCGAACTGTAGGTAGCCGTTCCTGCCTCGATCTCCGGGCAGACGAGCACAATGTGGTCGAGACCCGTCATCAGAGACATGGGCTTCTAACCAATCACGCCATTGATCGCCGCGCGGGCTGCGAGCGCGGGGCTCATCAGGTGGGTGCGGCCGCCGCGGCCCTGCCGGCCTTCGAAGTTCCGGTTCGAGGTTGAGGCACAGCGTTCGCCAGGCGCGAGCGTGTCCGGGTTCATGCCAAGACACATTGAGCAGCCCGGTTCGCGCCATTCAAAGCCCGCCTCGGTGAACACCTTGTCGAGGCCCTCGGCTTCCGCCTGGGCGCGCACAAGGCCAGAGCCGGGTACGATCATCGCGCGGACGCCCTCGGAAACCTTTGAATTTTCGACGATTGTTGCCACTTCTCGAAGATCTTCAATTCGGGAGTTGGTGCAGGATCCAATAAAGACACGCTGCACGGGCGTGCCTGCAATCGGCGCTCCCGGCTTGAGATCCATATAGTGAAGCGCCCGCTCCGCAGCGGCTTTCTTGGCCGGGTCGCGCATTTCAGCCGGATCGGGCACGGTGCCCGAAAGCGGCATCGCCTGCTCGGGGCTCGTGCCCCAGGTGACCGTCGGCTCGACATCCTCGGCGCGGATGTCCACGACATGGTCCCAACCGGCGTCCGGGTCGGATTTCAACGTTTCCCAATGGCGCACCGCCATCTCCCAGGCTGCGCCTTTCGGGGCCGAGGGTCTTCCCTTGATATAGTCGAACGTCTTTTCGTCCGGCGCGATAATGCCGGCGCGCGCACCGCCCTCGATCGACAAGTTGCAGAGCGTCATCCGGCCTTCGATCGACAGCTTTTCGATTGCGGGCCCGCGATACTCCATGACATGGCCGGTGCCGCCAGCGGTGCCGATCACGGAAATCAGGTGCAGCGCCAGGTCCTTGGCGGTCACGCCTTCGCGCAGCTCCCCGGTGACCTCGATGGCCATGTTTTTCGACTTTCGGGCCCGGAGGGTCTGCGTGGCGAGGACATGTTCGACTTCTGACGTGCCGATCCCGTGCGCCAGCGCACCGAAGGCGCCATGCGTCGAGGTGTGGCTGTCGCCGCAGACAATGGTCATGCCCGGCTGGGTGCGGCCCTGTTCCGGGCCGACGACATGGACAATACCATTGTTGATGTCGCCCATTGGGAAGAATTCGATGCCATGCTCGGCCACGTTACGGCTCAGCGCAGTGAGCTGGTTGCGTGCTGCGTCATCCGTGACGCCTTCGAGGCCAGCCGACTGGTTCTCGGTAGGCGTATTGTGGTCGGCGACAGCGAGGGTCAGTTCCGGCCGGCGCACCTTGCGGCGCTCGGCCTTCAGCCCGGCAAAAGCCTGGGGTGTCGTCACCTCGTGGATCAGGTGCAGGTCGATATAGAGGAGCGCCTCACCGGTCTCCGGATCGGTGTGAACAACGTGGGCGTCCCAGATCTTGTCGTAGAGCGTCTTGCCTGCCATGAGCCTCATATCCTGTTGCGGCGCAAAACATCATGTCTGGCAGCAATAGGCAAGATATGCCTCGCCGCTTGTTGCAGCCCATGAAAAAGGGGCCAGCATTTCATGCGGGCCCCTCTCTCAGGATAAGTCTTGCGAGTGTCGTTTAGCGGCAGTCGCAGCCCTCGCCCACGGTCAGAACCACCAGCGATGCACGCTGTGTTTCATAGCGTGTCGGCGCCGTGATTGTCTCGGTGACGGGGTTGGGCTTGCGGTATTCCACCGGCTGGATCAGGCGGCGAACGACCGGCTGAATGATCTCGCGTTCGGTGACCGCATCGAAATAGGTCTCGTTGACCTCGTCGCGGTACACTTCATTGACCTCTTCGGTCACCGTTTCCATGACAGGCGGAACGGTGTCTTCCTCGACACGAACCGGCGCCCGGCGTGTTTCGTAGCGCGTATCGTTCACGACGGTTTCGGTGACAGGACGCAGGATGCGGCGCTTGACCGGCACTACCGTGGTGCGTTCGATCGGCTGGATCACTTCGCGGCGGGTCACGGCGTCATAATAGGTTTCGCTGGTCTCCTCGACCTTCTCGACGGTCACATCTTCGGTCACCGTTTCCTTCACTGGCGGGACCGTGTCTTTCTCGACCCGGACGGGAAGGCGTTCTTCCTCATAGCGGGTCTTGTTGGTGACGGTTTCCGTCTGTGGGCGCAGGATGCGGCGCTCGACCGGCTGAACCGTGGTGATCACGACCGGCTGGATGATGTTGCGGGTCACCTGGTCGACATACTCGTCCTGGACTTCGAGGACGGTCTTCTCGGTGACCTGCGGGATGATCTTTTCCTGTACGGGCGGGGCCGGCAGGGTCTCGACGCGTTTGGGAAGGCGTTCTTCCTCGTAACGGGTCTCATTGGTGACAGTTTCCGAGCGCGGACGAAGGATGCGGCGGTCGATCGGCTGGGTGATCGTGCGTTCGACGGGCTGGATGATGTTGCGCTTGGTCACCGCATCGAAATAGGTCGTCGTTTCCTCGACTTCGGTCTTTTCGGTGACCTGTTCTTCAACCGTTTCGCAGCAAAGTTCGCTGTCGACGGCTGCTTCAGGTCCGCCGAGATAGCGCACACCGGCCGGGCCTTGCGTGCCGCTGCGGCGGATGATGTCGTCGACCTGCTCCTCGGTCAGGATGCGGTCGCTGCTGTCGGCCCCTACGGCCTGATAGCGCTGGTTGACGGCATCCTTGTCCCAGGTGCCCTTTTCGCCATCGGCCTGCGCGGCAAAAGGCAGGGCCGCAAACAGGGCGGCACCGATCAGCATCTTCGAATAGACTCTCATTCCACTTCCCCTGTTGCGACTGCGGCACCCAATTTCAGGGTGTCCGCGTCGACGGATTCATTTCGTATACGAAACGAATGCCTTTGTCTGAAGGACATTCGCGTCATACGCGAGCCGGGCGTGCGGGCGGGATTGTTCAGTTTCGGGATTCGCCAGCCCGCGTGCCCCTTCTGCAGAGCCATCTGCAAAGGGCGTGCCGTCGCGCCGAGGGGCGGTTCGCAACATCTGGACAAAAGAAAACCCCGCCGGTTGAGGCGGGGTTTTCCGGAAATTTTCTGGAAGCGGTGGTCCTATTCTTCGGACGCGCCGCCTTCTTCACTGGCTTCAGCTTCTGCTGCTGCGGCAGCCGCTTCAGCTTCCTTGCGCTTGGCTTCTTCGCGCTCGGCGCGGTCCTTGGCAGCCTGCTCCTTGCGGGCAACCTTCTGCTCGGCGCGCTGGCGCTTGCGCTCGGTCTTGGAAACCGTGATCTCGGTGGTCTCCATGCCGTGGCCGGAGGTCCGCTCGGCGATACGGGCCGACTTGCCGCGCAGGTTGCGCAGGTAATAGAGCTTGGCGCGACGGACACGGCCCTTGCGCTTCACTTCGATGCTCTCGATCATCGGCGAGACAACCGGGAAGACACGCTCGACGCCTTCGCCGAACGAAATCTTGCGAACCGTGAAGTTCTCATTGACGCCGGCGCCGGCGCGGGCGATGCAAACGCCTTCAAAGCGCTGCACACGCTCACGGTCGCCTTCGCGGATGCGTACGTTCACGGAGACCGTGTCGCCCGGCGAAAAGTCCGGAATATCTTTGCCCGAAGTGACGCGTGCCACTTCTTCGGCTTCGAGCTGCTCAATCATGTTCATCGTCCGTCTCCGACGCTCGTAAATCTTGCCCGTTGAGGTAAGCGGCCCATAAATCGGGACGACGGGCTTCTGTCAACAGTTTACTGCGGTTGAGCCGCCATTCGGCAATTCTGCCGTGATCCCCGGAAAGCAGGACCTCGGGCGTGCCCTCATTTTCCCAGATCCGGGGCAGGGTATACTGCGGATATTCAAGCAGGCCGTTCGAAAAGCTCTCGTCTTCAATGGACGACTTATTACCGGCAACGCCTGGTAACAAGCGCACCGTACTTTCGATCACAGCCTGGGCTGCAGCTTCTCCCCCGGCCAGTACGAAATCGCCAAGCGAGACTTCGATCATCCCGCGCTTTTCAATCACGCGCTCGTCCAGTCCCTCGAAGCGTCCGCAGAAGCAGATGAGACCCGGACCTTCCGAGAAGCGCTGCGCCATCGCCTGGTCGAAGGGCTGTCCGCGGGGACTGAGATAGAGGATCGGGCGATCCTTGCGCTCAAGGCTGTCCAGCGCAGACGCGGCAACGTCCGGGCGAAGCACCAGTCCCGCGCCGCCACCCGCCGGGGCTTCATCCACCTGACGGTGTTTGCCGAGGCCAAAGGTGCGCAGGTCTGTAACGTCCAGCGACCAGATGCCCTCGCCACGCGCCCGGCCGAGGATGGACACATCCAGCAGGCCCGGAAACGCATCCGGGAAGAGGGTGATGATCGAGACGTCGAAGGCCATGACGGCTTTCTGCAGAAAATGACGGGCTTGGGAAGTGCCGGGGTCAGCCTAGGCTTTCATCATCCCGGCCGCCTTCAGCGTCTTGCCGGCGCGCAGGACGCGGGCGAGCATGTGTTCTGTCGAGCGGTCGCCACCATTGGAGTCCGGGTGGAACTTGCGAATGTATTCGCTGTAGCGCACGCGGATTTCCGTCGCTGTCGCGCCCGGCTCGAGGTCGAGTTCCTGAAGGGCCCGGTTGGTGACCCCAGCCGACTGTTGCTCCTTGCGGCGGGCTTTTCTGGCTTCTGCGTTCTGCTCGAAGAATTCCTTGCCACGCCAGCGGCGCGGATCGTGCGCGGCGGCCGCCTTGTCCTTGCCCATCGGGCCGGTGCCGAACTTCCACGTCTTGTTGAAGCCGTACTTGGCCATCTCGTTGAACTCGGCCAGTTCGGCTTCGGACATGCCGGCGAAATAGTCGTAGTTGCGATTGTACTCACCGGCATGCTTCTGGCAGAACCAGTACACGCCATCGAGGCCGCGCGGCTTCGGTGCGGGGTGTTCTCCCGCCAGGTCGCACTCGTCGCGGTGACATTCGCGGGTTTCGACCGCTTTTTGCCGCTCGGTGTCTTCCTTGGGCGGTTTCACCCGGATGTCGGTGAATTTCACACGGTATGAGAATGCGTTAGCCATGGCGGAGCAACATAGTGGTTTCGAGTTAACGAGGCTAGAATTGACAAACAGAACAGAGCGGATTCGAGCACAATTGACGCAGGTTTTTTCCCCGTCATCGCTGGAAGTGATCGATGACAGTGGAAAACATGCAGGTCATGCCGGCGCTTCGCCGGAGGGCGAGACCCATTATACGGTAAGGATTGTCTCCGACAAATTCGAGGGGATGAACCGTGTTGCCATGCAGCGGGCCGTGAACGCCGCCCTGAAGGATGAGTTCGAGACCGGCCTGCATGCCCTGTCGATCAAGGCGAGTGCGCCGGATGGCTAAGGCCGGGTTAATGGCGAGTGAACGTTTTAACCAACGGCAGCAGAACAAGCGTTAATCGCTGAGGCGTACGATCCTCCACAAGAAGAGGGGTTCTGTCGTCATGTTTCTGAGAACGGCTCCAAATCCGCACGATCAGGGCCGCCCGGCACGGGTGGTTCGCTTCCGGCACGACGAAGATCGCGTCTTCGCGATTGATGCCGACGAGCTGCATCGCAATCCGCGGCTGCTCAACACCTTTGCCTCCTATAATGAGTTGGCTGTTCGCGTCCTCGATGCGATCGCCTACATGATCCTGCTCGTCTCGGTGATCGCATCCTTTGCAGTGACCTGGTGGCTGTTCATCCCCGGCCTTGCGGCTTGTGCACTTATGGTCGCGGTCAACCGCAAGCTTGCCGGCGAAGTCGCGATGCGCGCGGCGCGCAAATCAAGCGAGGCTTTCCTCTACCTGCATACCGCTGGCGTGTTGTGGCTGGAGCAGGGCTGATCAGACCCGTGCGATCACGAGCCCGGTCGCGATCACGGACACCAGCGTAAAGATCAGCGTCAGGCTGACGGCGACGACACGCTTTGTCTTGTTGCTGCTGCGCACGCCTTTCGGGGCCTCCCCCTTTTTCTTCGGCGCCAGCGTCCATCGGTTGGTGAAGAAGCCGGCCGCTGAAAGCCCGCCGACAATGCCGGCCCCGATGGCGCCTGCGAGAACCGCGAGTGCTGACGCGGCCAGAAGCACGAAAGCGATGTGGTTCGACGCACTGATCAGGAGCGTGCGCACATGTCCGTCCGCGCGGCTGTAATCCAGCCTGTCATATGACGTGTTCGGTGACACGATGGCCGCAATCCAGGCGCTGCCGCTGGAAAAACCGAACAGCGCAATCGATAGCGCCTGGGCGATGTCCCGCAATCCGTCCAGCATGTCTCGTCCCCTATTTTTCCGTGAAAAGCCCCGGCTGGCTCTTTATGTCCGGTGCGGCGAGTCCCATCCGCTCATAGGCGAGCGGGGCGGCCATCCGTCCGCGCGGCGTGCGGGCGACATAGCCCTTCTGCATCAGGAAAGGCTCTATCACATCTTCCACCGCATCGCGGGCTTCCGAGAGCGCTGCCGCCAGCGTGTCGGCGCCGACCGGGCCACCGGCATAGGTCTTTACCAGTGCGGTGAGGTAGCGCCGGTCCAGTGCATCAAGCCCGTCTTCGTCGATCTCCAGCCGCGAAAGCGCGCGCCCGGCGGCAGCCTTGTCGATCTGCGCGCCTTCGGCTTCGGCAAAGTCGCGTACACGGCGCAGCAGACGGATGGCGATGCGTGGCGTGCCGCGCGCCCGCCCCGCGATTTCGAGCGCGCCGTCTTCGGTGAGGTCTGCGCCCATCTTGCGCCCGGCGGCCATCAGGATGCGGGCGAGTTCCTTCGGCTCGTAGAAATCGAGCCGCATCGGAATGCCGAACCGGTCACGCAGCGGATTGGCGAGCAGGCCGGCCCGCGTGGTTGCGCCGACAAGTGTGAAGGGGGCGAGATCGAGGCGCACGGATCGCGCTGAAGGCCCTTCGCCGATGACGATGTCGAGGGCGTAATCCTCCATCGCCGGATAGAGGATTTCCTCCACGGCCGGTGGCAGGCGATGAATTTCGTCAATGAAAAGAACGTCGTTCTCTTCGAGATTGGTGAGGATGGCCGCGAGGTCTCCCGCCTTGGCGATGACCGGGCCGGAGGTCGATCGGAAGCCGACACCGAGTTCCTTCGACACGATCTGCGCCAGCGTCGTCTTGCCGAGGCCGGGCGGGCCGAACAGCAGGACATGGTCGAGGGCCTCGCCACGCCCGCGCGCGGCTTCGACATAGACCGTCAGATTCGACTTGATGGATTCCTGGCCGACATAATCGGCAAAGCTCTGCGGGCGCAGCGCGCGGTCAAGCGCGTCACCGGTCTGGCGTTCCGGATCGTTGAGGTGGCCTTCGCGGCTCACGGCGCAAGCTCCTTGAGGCTCGCCTTGATGAGGGTGCCGGTGTCGGCCTCAGGCGCTTCGCGGATGGCGGTGGCGACGGCGCGGGCGGCGTCGGACTGGGTATAGCCGAGGTTAACGAGCGCGGAGATCGTTTCGCTTCGTGCGCCGCTGGCCGGGGCGGCATCAGGCGTGGCGGTGGCGTCGCCCGTATGCGGGCGGAAGGCGCCGAAGCGGCCCATGGGCGGCGGCTTGCCGGCGAGTTCGCCGATGATGCGTTCGGCGAATTTCTTGCCGACGCCCTTGGCGCGCGTGATGGTGGCTGCATCGCCGAGCGCGAGGGCATCCTGCAGCTCGGCCGGGGTCAGCGCGTCCATGATCGCCATGGCCGACTTGCCGGCCACGCCCGGAACATCCTGCAGGCGCACAAACCAGGCGCGCGCCTCGTCGCTTTCGAACGCGAACAGCGTGATGGAGCTTTCGGTGACGCGTGTCTCGATGTGGAGGGTGGCTTCCTTGCCGGGCTGAAGCCTGGCGAGCAGGCGCCCGCCGGCCAGCGCGACATAGCCGACGCCGTTGACATCGATCATCACGCTGTCAGTCCCGACGGTCGCGATCTCGCCTCTCAAGCGTCCGATGATCATGCGGCGCCCCGTTGCCTGGTGGTGACGTGATGGGCCGTACAGATCGCACAGGCCAGCGCGTCGGCGGCGTCCGAGGCGAGCTTTCCGGCGGCCGGCAGCAGCCGCGCAACCATGAAGGCGACCTGCGCCTTGTCCGCCCCGCCCGTGCCGACAATCGCCAGCTTGATGGTCCGTGGCGAATATTCATGCGCGTCGAGACCGGCGCCATGCAGGGCCGCCATGGCCGCGCCGCGCGCCTGGCCGAGCTTCAGCGCCGACCGTGGGTTGGCATTCACCAGCGTCTCTTCAATGCCCGCGCAGTCTGGCGTGTATTCTGCGGCCAGGGCTGTGATGTGGTGGTGGATGCCGCCCAGCCGGGCGGCGAGCGAAAGCTGCGGATCGATACGGATCACGCCATTGGCGATGTGGGAGAGGCGGGAGCCTTGCTGCTCGATCACGCCCCAGCCGGTATGGCGAAGGCCCGGATCGATGCCGAGGATGCGAATCGCTTCAGTCATTGGGCAAGACAATAACGCCTTCGGTTAACGTCGTCTTGCATTTTCCTGATTTGTTCACATGGCGTTTCAGAACGCCTCAGACCGAGAGGAATTCCACCGGTTCACCGGGTGCGAAGATGCCGGCAGTAAGCTTCCCGCCATAGACAGCGCCGGTGTCGAGGTTGAAACGCCGGGCCGGCTCGCCGGCGACCTCGGGCTCGAAGTCACCGGTTGGCGTGTGGCCATGGACGACGCGCCAGCCTTCCAGCTTGCCGTGATCCCAGCGGTCCGGATCGAAGAAGCGGGGGGAGCGGGTCCAGAGGTGGATGCGGTCATCGCATTCCGGGAAGGTGCGCGGATCGACCCCGGCATGGACGAAGGCAATCTGCGCCTCTTCGTCGAGATGGATCGTCGGCAGGTGGCGCAGCCAGTCCAGATGCTCGGATGGCGGGTCTTCATAGCCGCGCTTGGCATAGCTCGCGATCGTCGCATCGCCGCCATTCATCAGCCAGTGCAGGCGCTCGTCGGAGCCTTCCTCATAGGCATCGACCATCATCTGCTCGTGATTGCCGCGCAGATTGACGACCTCGACATCGCCCCGGCCTTCCATCGCCTTGACGGTGTCGATGACATCATAGGAGTCCGGTCCACGATCGACATAGTCGCCCAGGTGGACCAGCTTGATCGGGCGATTGTCGCCGCGTTCTCCGTGACGTGTGAAGATCGCCTTGTGCAGCGCGTGCAGGCTGTCGGCCTCGCCGTGCACGTCTCCGATGGCATAGATGACAGCGTCGTTCATGCTTGCTCCTTACGGCGCAACAGATGTGGCGCCAGTCTCATAGGCGCAAGACGGTTGCGTTTCAGGCAACTGCAAGTGAAGAAAAATTGGAGCGGGCGATGAGATTCGAACTCACGACCCCAACCTTGGCAAGGTTGTGCTCTACCCCTGAGCTACGCCCGCATCCGATAGGGTAACTGGCCAGCAAGTGCCGACCAGCGAGACCGCGGCTTTAAGCGCAAAATGGATGGCCTTGCAAGGGGGATTTTCAGGCGCGGTGTGCGATTGGTCTGCTAATGGCTCATACGACGCCTTGCCACGGCTTGACGGTGGCACCCGTCGCCTGGCGGAGCAGCAGGTCCGGCCCTCGGGAGAGAGGCACCACGGTCAAGCCGTGGTGAAGCGGTCTCAAGGATTCGCGTTCTTTCTCAGACATCCACCGGTGGCTTGAGGCGGCGCTTTGTCTGGTGGGCATCGGCCTTGTCGCCGGTGACCTTCTGGCCCTTCATGTAATGGCGCTGCCAGCCAGCCTTCACGGTTTCGGAATCCATCGCCTTGAGCTTCTCATTGAACGTGCCGCGGCTTGTCTGCCAGGCGTGATAGTCCTTCTCCAGCTCCGGATTGGAGCGCAGCAGTTTCCGTTCTGGCTGGATCTGTTCGGTCTTGCCATGCTCGAAGGGCATGATGAAGCAGAAGGGCTCGCCCTTCTTGAAGACGACCTCGCCGGGCCGCGTCATCTGCCAGTTCATGGTGAAGGGGAAGGGCAGCCAGTCGGTCTCGACCAGGCCTGTCAGGGGCGCGATCCCGTCCTTGAAGAAGTTTGGCGGCCCGGATGCCCAGATGCCCCAGCCGGGCGGGGTGCGGAACAGGTGACCGGTATGCATGGTCACGATGCCGCGCCGGAAGTGACTGTCGGCGAAGGAAGCGAGATAGCGCTGGTCCTGCTTGCGGGTGAACAGGTGGAGATTGTGCTCCATCGGCCCGCCATCCCAGACGATCTTGAGGTCCATCGGGCAGAGGATTTCCCAGCCGGTGGAGTTCGCCATGGTCAGTGGCAGGCAGCGATAGGGGTGGCGGTCCGGGAAGGCGTCCATCCATTCGCGCTGCGAGCGACCGGGGACGATCTCCGGAGCCGTGTCATAGATCTTGTAGCATTCGAGCTGCATTTCTCGCGGTCCCTGCTTGACGGTTCATGCCTGATTGCCTGAAACACCGCCATGCCTGCAAGCCCCGACGACCTGTTCGCCTTTCTCGACAAGCACGGCCTTGCGCATCAAACGCGCTGGCATGAGGCCACTTTTACGGTCGATGAGGGCCGTGATCTCAAGGCCGAGATGCCGGGCGGGCATACCAAGAACCTGTTCATGAAGGACAAGGATGGCGTGATCGTCCTTATCTCGGCGCATGCCGAGAGCGCGCTGAAGCTCAACCAGCTGCACAAGCTGATCGGGACGCGCCGGCTGTCCTTTGCGAGTGCGGAGCTGATGGTTGAATGCCTCGGCGTGACGCCGGGATCTGTCACCGCCTTCGCCCTGATGAATGACACGGATCAGCGTGTGCGCTTCATCGTGGATGCGGCGCTGATGCAGCATGATCCGCTCAACTTTCACCCCCTGGTGAACACGGCAACCACAGCCATTCCGCGTGAGGATTTTCGCAAGTTCGTGGCCCTGACGGGCCATGAGATGACGGAGGTTGATTTCGCCTCGCTGGTGGCGGGCTGAGAGAGAAGCGCACCCACGCATTGCAAGCCGCGCCCTGACCGCCCAAATAGGCGCTGGACACTCAATTAAGAGGCGCGAAACAATGACTGATATCTCGCTGGGCGCCCCGGGCGCTGCCGGAAACAACATCAAGGACGGCACCGACCAGACCTTCATGGCCGATGTTGTCGAGGCATCGAAAGAGGTTCCGGTCCTCGTCGACTTCTGGGCGCCGTGGTGTGGGCCGTGCAAGTCACTCGGCCCGGTGCTGGAAAAAGTGGTCAACGAGCAGCAGGGCAAGGTGAAACTCGTCAAGGTCAATATTGACGAGAATCCCGGGATTGCCGGCCAGCTCGGCGTTCGCTCCATTCCGGCGGTCTTCGCTTTCGATCAGGGCCGTCCGGCCGATGCCTTTCAGGGCGCGCTGCCGGAAGGCCAGATTCGCGAGTTCATCTCCAAAATCATGGGCGGCACCGATCAGGGCCAGCAGATCCAGCAAGCGATCGAACAGGCCGGCCAGCATCTCCAGGCCGGAGATCATGCCCAGGCCGCGCAGCTTTATGGCGCTGTGGTCGAAGCCGATCCGCAGAATGTCGAAGCCATTGCCGGGCTGGCGCGCTGCTATCTCGCCAATGGAGATGCCGAACGCGCCTCGCAGATTCTCGACATGGCGGGTCCGGAAAAACAGTCCGATCCGGCGATCAAGGGCGTGCGCACGGCCATCGAGCTGACGGCCGATGCCCCCAAGGATGACGAACTCGATGCACTGATCGACAAGGTCACGAATGACCGGTCCAATCATGCACTTCGCTTCGAGCTGGCCGAGGCGCTGATGGCGCGTGGCAAGCACAAGGAAGCCGCCGACCACCTGCTCCGCATCCTGGCCGAGGACATGGACTGGGAAGAGGGAAAGGCCAAGGCAAAACTGCTCGAACTGTTCGAGGCAGCCGGCCCGAAATCGCCCGCAACCATTGAAGGGCGGCGGCGTTTGTCCTCACTGATGTTTGCCTAGGGCCCTCGACATTGTTGCCAGTCGCGCCATGTTGACAACAGCGGGCCGGCAGGAGGAGCGAGCCGAATGACCAAGCAGGGCTACAGGAAGGTCGACGACCTGCCGGACACGATTGCTGTGTTCCCGCTGGCCGGAGCGCTCCTTTTTCCCCGATGGTCTCTGCCGCTCAACATCTTCGAGCCGCGCTATCTAAACATGATCGATGATGCGATGGCCGGGCACCGGATGATCGGCATGATCCAGCCCTCGGGTGGCGAGAAGAGTGCGCCGCATCTTGCCGGCGTTGGTTGCGCCGGACGGATCACCTCCTATTCGGAGACCGAAGACGGGCGCTACCTGATCAACCTGTCCGGGGTGTGCCGCTTTTCGGTGACCGAGGAAGTCGATGGTCCGACGCCCTACCGTCAGGTGCGGCCCGACTGGACGTCTTATGCATCAGACCTGAGCGAGCCGGAGGCGGTGCGCCTGCCGGACCGGGACAAGCTGTCGGCAGCCCTGAAGCACTATGTCTCCCACAACGAGATGGAGGTCGACTGGGACGCGGTCGAGACGGCGCCGATGGAGACACTCGTCAACGCCCTGTCGGCCGGATGTCCCTTCTCTCCCATGGAGAAACAGGCCCTTCTGGAGGCCCCGGACCTGTGCGGGCGGTGTGATGCGCTTATCGCCTTGCTTGACATGGACGTGTCAGGCGACGATTCATCGACGCTGCAATGACCGACACCGCTGATCATGACACCGCCAAGAATGGGCAGGAGGCTGAGCGCGCGAAGACCGATCCGCGCCTGCTTGAGCTTCTGATCTGTCCGCTGACGCGCACGCCGCTGACCTATGATCGTGAACGTCAGGAGCTTGTGTCCCAGAAGGCCAGGCTCGCCTATCCGATCCGCGATGGCCTGCCGATAATGCTGGAGAGCGAGGCCCGCTCTCTCGAAACGGAGTAGGGGCTCATGACCATCATGCCCTGGCCGACCGAACTGCGTTTCCGCCGCTCGGCATCGATACTGACGGTGACGTTTGAGGACGAGGCCTCTTTCGACATTCCCTATAAGCGCCTGCGCGAGGAAAGTCCTTCCGCTGAAGTGCGTGGCCACGGCGCCGGCCCGCGCCCGCCACAGCCGCCGGTGCCGGCGGATATTCAGGTTACAAAAGCCGATCCGGTCGGGCGCTATGCGGTGCGCATCCACTTTTCTGACGGCCATTCCAGCGGACTTTATACCTGGAAGCTGTTGAGAGAGCTCGGCGAGGCCGCCTGACAGGCGGTTGAAAACAGGGGGACGCGAGATGGCCGAAGAGACGAAACCCGTGGACTTCTGCAGGCTTCGCACCCTAATGCTCATCGCCGTGATGGCCGGTGGCGGCGTGCTGGTGATCTTCCTCTGGCGGCTGGGCCAGTTTGACGACTTCGATATCGGCTGGAGCGTGATGGCGTTTGCCTTCGGCGCGATTGTCTGGAGCGCGGTCTTCTATTTTGGCTGTCTGGCGCTCGAGGGATCGCTGACCAGTTATATCGTCAGCGACAATACCGAGATCAAAGGCGACAATGTCAAACTGGTCACGAAGACACGATCAAGCGGCGACCCGCGGCTGGATGCCTGGATCGAGAAATTCGTCTTTGCCCGCAATACGTTCGGGATGTCCGTCATTCCGGTACTGATCTTCGTGGGCCTGTATTTCTGGTACTGAGCGGGCCTCAGGCGGCGTCCAGGGGCTGCATCAGGCTTGGCAGGTCTGGCGAGGAAGCGCTGGCGATCCCGGCGAGACGCTTGCGCAGCGGCGAGACGCGTTCGGCTGCCAGCATGCCGATCCCGCGCACAGGCTTGGTCAGCATGGAGTCGTTGGAGAACAGCCGGTCGATCGCATCCATGGCGAGGGCGGCGGTGTTGGCGCCGAGCCGCCTTGAGCCCTGATAGGCCGAGAGCGTTTGCGCTGACCCGATGTCGAGCCCGGCCCGGTCGGCGTCCATGATCGCATCATAGAGTGCGGCCAAATCGCGGAAGCCCTGGTTCAATCCCTGGCCCGCCAGTGGATTGATCCGGCGCACAGCGTCTCCGACCAAGGCGACGCGCTCCTCCACCATATGTTCGGCGATTTTCAGGATCAGCGGATAGGAGCCCATCGGGCCGTCAATCTTCATCTCGCCGGCAAAGTCAGCAAAGCGGTAATTGAGCTCGGCCTCGACCTCTTCCGGTGACATCTTTGCCAGCGCTTCGGCGGCGCCGCGCTTCATGTACCAGGCGAGATTGGCCCGGTCGCCCTGAAGCGGCAATGTCGCGAACGGGCCCTCCGGGGTAAAAAGCTGGCGGGCGATGCCGTGATGCGGGCGCGACAGGGCGACATTGGCCGCAAAGACGGACTTTCCATAGTCACGGCCCTCGGTCGTGATGCCTGCCGCCTTGCGCACGGGAGAGTTAACGCCATCGGCGCCGATGAGCAGGCGGGCGCGAATGGTATCGCCGTTTTCGAGAGTAACTGTGACGCTGCCCGGTGTCGCTTCATATGACTGAAAGCGCGCCGGCGCGATCAGGGTGAGCGATTTCTGGTCTTTCATCGCGGCATCGAGGGCTGACTGCAGCTTTGGCGCTTCAATCATGTGCCCGAGTGTTTCGCCCTCTCCTCGCTCGGGCAGGTCTTCATCGCCGAACAGGACATGCGGACGGCCAAACCAGTGCGTGCCGCCATCTTCTGCCTCAAGGCCGTGCAGCGGCTGGGTCTTGCCCTCGAGAGCAGCAGCAATGCCGAGCCGGTCCAGCAGCCGCCAACTGCCTGTGACAACAGCGAAATTCCGTGTGTCCTCTGGCGGTGTCGCAGCGGGGTCTCGTGCATCAACCAGAACAGTTTCCAGCCCGGCGCGCGCAAGCGCCAGACCCAGAGAGGCTCCCGCTGGTCCGGCCCCGACAATCACGACTTCGCTCTGATGCGCTTTCATCTCTCAAGCTTCTACTTGTCCGCGGGAATCCGGTCCAGAGATGACGCCGAAACGGGCGTTTGGGTCGCAGGGTGCCCGAATTTTGGTCAGACCGGCGACCGCAACATGACGCGGGCTTAATGCCTCTGGTCGTTCCCCGGGCAGGTCCGCTTAGCTGCGGCCCGTCATACCAACTAATTGGGAGAAGGGCATGAGTAGTTTGGTTAAAGGCACGATGCGGGGTTTGGCAGTTATGCCGCTCGCGGCCTTAGGGGCGTTGGGCGCATCGGCGCAGGAGGCCTCTGAAGTAAGTGCATATGTAGACAACAGTTATCTGTTCCTGATCGGCGGTCTCATCGTCATGTTCATGGCAGCAGGCTTCTGCATGCTCGAAGCGGGGCTCGTGCGGAAGAAAAACGCCGCGATGCAGTCCATGAAGAACGTTGCGCTCTTCTCGGTCGCCGGCATCATGTTCTGGCTCGTCGGCTACAATATGGCCTACCCTGGGGCGACTATCGCAGGGGGCTGGTTCGGTGTTCCGTCGTGGATCTGGGCGCCTGAGGAAAGCCTCGACACGGGTTATGCAGCGGCCTCCGACTGGTTCTTCCAGATGGTGTTCGTGGCAACGGCCGCATCGATTGTCTCCGGTACGGTAGCCGAGCGCGTGAAGCTCTGGCCGTTCCTGATCTTCACGGCTTTCCTGACAGCCTTCATCTATCCGATCGTGGCATCTTGGGAATGGGGCGGCGGCGCGCTCGACTCGCAATTCGCCTTCTCGGACTTCGCCGGTTCGACCCTCGTTCACTCTACAGGCGGGTGGGCTGCCCTTGTCGGCGCGATTATCATCGGTCCGCGCATGGGCAAGTTCGTGAATGGTGAAGTTCATCCGATGCCGGGCTCGAACATTCCGCTCGCGGCTCTGGGTACCTTCATTCTCTGGTTCGGCTGGTTCGGCTTCAACGGCGCCTCGCAGCTTGCGGCCGGCACGTTTGATGACATCAATGCCGTCGCCCAGATCTTCGCCAACACGAATATGGCTGCCTGTGGCGGCGTGCTCGCCGCAATGATCCTCACCGGGGTCCTCTATGGCGGCAAGGTTGACGCGACCATGGCGTTCAACGGCGCGATTGGTGGCCTGGTGTCCATCACGGCTGAGCCGCTGATGCCATCCATGGGCCTTTCCATCCTGATCGGTGCGATCGGTGGTGTGCTCGTCGTGCTGACGGTTCCGCTGCTCGACAAGCTCAAGATCGACGATGTCGTCGGCGCCATCCCGGCTCACCTTGTCTGCGGTATCTGGGGCACGATGATCGTTCCGCTGTCGCATGGCGGTGGCTTCGGCATCGACACGACCGATGCAGCGACGCCGAGCTATCTCGGCCAGTTCATCGGCGTGCTCGCCTGCGGTATCTTCGTGTCGGTTGCCTCGGCAATCGTCTGGATGATCCTGAAAGTTACACTCGGCGTCCGCCCGAGCGAGGAAGAAGAACTCGCCGGTATGGACAAGTCCGAAGTCGGCCTCGAGGCCTATCCGGAATTCGGATAAGCGGCCTCCAACGGTTCGCTTCTCTTGGGAAGCGTTTCCTCCCAGACTTCCCCGGCCAGGCAACTGGCCGGGGATTTTTTTGTGTCTTTTACTGCCTCAAGGCTGCCGCGTTTGCGCGGTGTTAAGAGCATCCGGGCAATTTACCGGAAAATCCAAGCCTGAAGATGGTGGACCTCAAGACATGGCCAATTCGATTGCAGAAAGCGAACAGGTGCGCGAGACGACCGACCCGGTCTGGAGAATTCTCACGGGGACGGCCGCTTTTGCCATCGGCGTATTTATTTGCGGCAGCGTCGGCACTTATGAGTCAACGGACCCCAGCTGGAATGCCGCGACCGGTATGGCGGTGCAGAATCTTTTCGGCGGCACCGGGGCGATTGTTGCAGACTTGGCGCTGCAGGTGCTGGGCTTTGCAGCCTGGATGGCCGGCCTCACCCTGATGGTCGGCGGGGCCATGCGTGCGGTGCTGATCGGCGCGCCGCGGATCCGCCGCTGGTTTTATGGTGCCCTTTTCATTCCCGTGCTTGCCGGGACGCTTGCGTCTTTTCCGGTTCCGGCCTCCTGGCCGCTCTGGGCCGGGCTTGGCGGTGTTGTCGGTGACTGGATTTACGGGCTCGCAGTCGTGCCCTTCAAGGCGCTCCTCCTGCCTTTCCCGAACTTGCTGGCCGGTTTCTTCCTTGGCGTGATTGCCGCTGTGCTGGCTTTCAGCGCCCTCGGCTTCCGCCGTGGCGACGCGCGTCTGCTGCAGTCGGCAGCGACGAGTTCCGGGGGGCGTATGATGCGCCGCGCCGGTGGGCTCGGTTCGCGCCTGGTTGGCGGGCTGGGCCGGCGCCACGTCGAAGACGATAGCGAATATGCGCCCAGCATTCACGGAAAGGCGGAGGCGCCATCGAAGCGCAAGGCGATCGCTCCGCCGGAGCCGGAGCTGGACGAGGAAATCGAGGATACAGATGACGCTGATGACATGCCGAGCGCTGTCACGCGCCCGAAACTGACGCCGCAAAAGACGCCGGCGCCTCAGCCGGAGCGGCCATCCATTCGCAAGAAGGCCCGCCGTGGTGCGAAGATCCTGCCCTCGATCGACCTTCTGCAGCTTCCGCCAGAGCGGCGCGCGGCTGTCGATGAAGACGGGCTTCTCGCCCAGGCCAACCGCCTGTCAGAAGTATTGCGTGAATTCGGCGTGCGCGGGCGGATCAAGGAAGTCCGCCCTGGGCCGGTGGTAACCCTGTTCGAACTGGAGCCGGCGGCGGGTGTGAAATCCGCGCGCGTTATCTCGCTCGCAGACGATATTGCCCGCTCAATGAGCGCGGTTTCAGCGCGGGTCGCTGTTATCCCGGGCAAGAACGCCATCGGGATCGAGCTGCCGAATGAAGAGCGCGAGACGGTGTACTTCCGTTCGTTGCTGTCGGCATCTGCCTATACCAACTCCAAGGCATCGCTGCCGATGGCGCTCGGTGAGGATATTGGCGGCACCCCGACCGTGGTCGACCTCGCCAAGATGCCTCACCTGCTCATCGCCGGGACCACGGGGTCTGGTAAGTCAGTTGGCGTGAACGCGATGATCCTGTCGCTGATCTACCGCCTGACGCCGGAACAGTGCCGCTTCATCATGATCGACCCCAAGATGCTGGAGCTGTCCATCTATGAAGGCATTCCGCACCTGCTGGCGCCGGTGGTCACCGATCCCAAGAAGGCGGTCAACGCGCTGCAGTGGGCTGTGCGTGAAATGGAAAGCCGTTATGAGCTCATGTCCAAGGCGGGCGTGCGCAACCTGGCCGGCTTCAATGAGAAGGCGGCGAAGTATCGCGAGCGCGGCGAGCAGATGACCCGCAAGGTGCAGACCGGCTTCGATGATCGCGGCAAGCCGATCCATGAGACGGAAGTCCTGCCGCTTGACCATATCCCGAACATCGTCGTCGTGATCGACGAGATGGCTGACCTGATGATGGTCGCCGGCAAGGAGATCGAAGGCTGTATCCAGCGCCTCGCCCAGATGGCGCGGGCCGCGGGTATTCACCTGATTACCGCGACACAGCGCCCGTCGGTCGACGTGATTACCGGCACGATCAAGGCGAACTTCCCGACGCGTATCTCCTACATGGTCACGACCAAGATCGACTCGCGCACCATCCTCGGTGAGCAGGGCGCCGAACAGCTGCTCGGCATGGGTGACCTTCTCTATCAGGCCGCCGGCGTGAAAACCAAGCGCCTGCACGGGCCCTTCGTCTCCGATGACGAGGTCGAGACGGTAGTGAACTGGCTGAAGGACCAGGGCGAACCGGACTACAATATCGAGATCCTCGAGGAGCCCGATGAGGGCGGCACGGGCAGCGCCATCATGGATGCGATGCTCGGCGTGGATGGCGGCGGGGGCGATGATGACCTCTACTCGCAGGCCATGGCGATTGTGCTGCGCGACAAGCGGGCCTCGACCTCATACCTCCAGCGCCGCCTCAAGGTCGGTTACAACAAGGCCGCGACCCTGATCGAGCGGCTTGAGGAGGAGGGCGTGATTTCTGCGCCCAACCATGCCGGCAAGCGTGAGATCCTGGCGCGCAGCGAGCCGTCTGAATAGGCTCTGCAGGGGCCGGTCAGCGGGCGTTCATGCGCGCGCGGCCATACCTCGCAAACTGAACAGACAACAACGAAAGACGGCGGAAATACCTTTTTTCAGCCCTGTTTTCTCTGAGGTGCGTTGATTATCTCAATGGACCAACACAGGAGGACGATATGACGTCTTTGCTGCATCCCCTTGCCGCCGTGATCATGATGGGTGGCGTGCCCCTCGCCTTCGAGGCGGACCCGGCCTTCCTGATGCCGGTCTCCGCGCCCGTGGTCGTGCATGCTGCCCAATCTGCCCCGGCACAAACCGCCGCAGACCAGACCCCGCAGGCGAGGCCCGTCGCCGAGCCTGCCGAAGAGCGGGTTGCCACCGACTCCGCGCAGCCAAACGAGACGGCCGAGAAAGTTACCCCGCCGTCTGAGGATCCGGGCGTGCTGACCGCTGCTGACCGGCAGGCCATCCTGGACAAGGCTGCATCAGCCCTCGCATCGGCGAAGACGGCCAAGGGCCGCTTTACCCAGGTCTCGCCGGATGGCGGGGTCACCCATGGTGATTTCGCCCTGCGCCGTCCGGGCCGGATGCGGTTCGACTATGACGCGCCGACGCCGATCCTGATCGTGTCAGACGGTACGACTGTGGCCATGGAAGACAGTGAGCTGGAGACGGTGGACCGTGTTCCGCTGGCCTCCACGCCACTCGGCCTGATCCTCGACGACAAGCTCGACTTCAAGTCAGAGGCGCGCGTTGTCGATGTGAAGCGCGGCAACAAGGAAGTCGCGATCACGGTCGAGGACCGCGCCGGTGAATCCGAAGGCCAGCTGACACTGTTCTTCGACAAGGCGACCTATCAGCTCAACAGCTGGCGGGCGCTTGATGCCAACCGGCAGACGACTCTGGTCTCGCTGGAGGATGTGAAGACGAATGTCAGTGTCGACCCGCGGCTCTTCATCATGGAAGACCCTGCCGATGAGGAAGAAGACGAACGCTAGACGCGCCCTGGCGTCGCCCTGAAAAGAGAAACCCCCGCGAGCGGCTCGCGGGGGTTTTGCTTTGGTCGGTCGGGGAAAAGGCGCACGATCAGTTGATTGCGGCCTTGTCACCCCAGATCTTTTTCAGCCGGTCGTCACGGCCGCAGCCTTCCCGGTAGAACTTGTAGCGGATCGGATTGGTCCGGTAATAATTCTGGTGATAGCTCTCTGCCGGCCAGAACTCGCTGGCATCGATAACCTTGGTGACGACACGGTTCGGCAGGACGCCTGACGTTTCAATCGTCTCGATTGACTCTTCGACGGTCTCACGCTCTTCGGCATCGTCGACGAAGATAGCGGTGCGATAGCTCGATCCCTTGTCACAGAACTGGCCGGCCGGATCTGTCGGATCGATCGTGCGGAAGTAATAATCGACCAGTTCCTCATAGGAGACCTTCGCGGGATCGTAGCTGATCTTCACGGCTTCGTAATGGCCTGTATCGCCCCCGGTGACCTGCTTGTAGGTCGGCTCTTCAAGGTCGCCGCCCGTATAGCCGGATATGGTCGAGACAACGCCCTCGACCTTGTCGAAATCGGCTTCCGTGCACCAGAAGCAACCGCCCGCAAAGACTGCGGTTTCGAGCCGGCTGGCTTCAACGGGCGCCTCGCCGGCTGACTGCTCGGCCATGGCGCTCCAGACAAAGCCAGCGGCAGCAGCCGCTGTCCCGGCAATCAAGGCGATATAGGTTGCTTGTGTTCGTCTCATCGTCCCGGCAAGTATTTACTCTACTGTGTTGTGTCTCATCATAGCATATGGCGTGCATCAGGCCGAATTGGAGGGGCCTTATGCACACTTCACACAAAGGTGTACTTGCTGTGACGACTGACGAATCACAAGCCCGGAGGCTGCGGCAGATCAGCTCGACAGCCGCTCGATTTCAGCATCCGAGAGTTCGGAATTGTCGTAGACGTTCTGCACGTCGTCGAGTTCATCCAGGACATCGAGCAGTTTCATCAGCGTGTCGGCATGGTCGCCCTCGACCGGAACATTGTTCTGCGGCTTCCAGATCAGCTTGGTCGATTTTGCCTCGACCTCGCCGAACTTGCCTTCGAGCGTGGAGGCGACATCCATAAGGTCTTCGCGCTCGGTATAGATCCAGTGGCCGGCTTCGTCGCTTTCAACATCCGTTGCGCCAGCTTCGATCGCGGCTTCCATCACTTCCATCTCGTCGCCGGCTTCTGGCGGATATTCGATCTCGCCAACCTGTTCGAAGCCGAAGGAGACGGATCCGGTCTCTCCGAGATTGCCGCCATTCTTGGAGAAGGCCGCGCGGATCTCGCTGGCGGCGCGGTTCTTGTTGTCGGTCGATGCCTCGACGATGATGCCGACGCCGCCGGGGCCGAAGCCCTCATAGCGGATATCGAAATACTCTTCACCCGCGCCGCCCTGGCCCTTGTCGACCGCGCGCTTGATATTGTCCTTCGGCATGGACTGGCCGCGCGCATTGTTGATTGCGAGCCGCAGGCGCGGATTGGCATCGGGGTCGGGGCCGCCCAGTTTCGAGGCGATCGTGATTTCCTTGGACAGGCGCGCAAACAGGGCGGCACGCTTCTTGTCCTGTGCACCCTTGCGGTGCTGGATGTTGGCCCATTTGGAATGTCCAGCCATGGTGGGGGTATCTCTCCTGCAAGGCTTCGTTCAGACGTGAACGCCGATTTAGACGAGGCGGCGGTATAATGAAAGATATCGATGCAGACTCACAGTTTCTGCAAGCAGGATGTTAATGCGGCCCTGACAGGAATTGCCCTCGGAGGATGAGGGGAATTTCAATGAAACTCGCCCGTTTGACCGAGCGCATTTTTGAGCTTGATGGCGGTCACAAGGCGTTCGACTTCGGCTCCTTCGAGATCCGGTCGGCCTTCCAGCCAATCTATGCCATCAACAACAATGCCGGTATGCTATATGGCGTCGAGGCCCTTGCCCGTCCGATCTACAAGGGCAGGTCCATCGAACCGCTGGACTTCTTCAAACGCCTGTCCGCGCGTGACCGGTTCGTGGCCGACTGGGCCTGCCTCTGTCTTCACATCGCCAACACCGCAGCCTGGCAACTCGGGAACACAAATCTTTTCGTAAATCTCAATCCGGGCTCCTGTCTGTTTACCACTCAGATGCTCGCAGGCCTCGACGCCTATGCCGACCTTGTGCGGGAACAGGGCCTGTCGCCAAACCGTGTGGTCTTCGAGATCACCGAGGAAACCGGCAGTGACCGTGAGGCGCTGGGGACGATTGTCGCACACCTGCGCACGCTCGGCTTTCAAATCGGGATTGATGACTTCGGGGTCGGCGGCTCTGATCTCTTGCGCGTGATCGATCTGAAGCCGGATATCGTGAAGATCGATGCTGGCTGGTTCCGGCGCATGATGGAGAGTGAAGATACCCGATGCTTTGCCCACCAGATCATCCTGAAGCTTCATGAGATCCGCGCACACCTGCTTTTCGAGGGCGTTGAAACGCCGCGCGAACTGCATTGGGCCCGTGAATGCGCAGGCTCGCTCATCCAGGGCTGGTTGTTCGGCAAGGCAACGCATATGGGCGAAGCCACCCGGGCGAGGCAGGTCGTCGTGCCGGAAGCCCGGGCGCCAAAAAAAAAGAGCGCCTAGGCGGCGGGCACCGACGCGGCAAGCCGCCCACCCATGCGGATGGGCTCGATACGCCGGGCAAAGCCGGTCTTGTCATCCGTCTCGACAAAGACCCCGCAGAGCGTACCTTCGCCGAGCGCCGGCGCGTAGCGGTCACCGGGAAGTTGTGTCGCGAAGCGGTTGATGGAATTGTCCTTCTGCATGCCGATCACGCTGTCATAGTCCCCGCACATGCCGGCATCGGTCTGATAGCCGGTGCCGTTTTCGAGGATCATGAGGTCAGCCGTGGGGACATGGGTATGGCTGCCGACGACGAGGCTTGCACGTCCGTCGCAATAGTGGCCCATCGCCATCTTTTCGCTGGTCGCCTCGCAATGCATGTCGACGATCAGCGCATCGACGGCGACGCCGAGGGGCATGTTGTCGAGCGCGTGGTCGGCATGGTGGAAGGCATTTTCCAGCTGCTGCTTCATGAAGACATTGCCCTGCAGCTGCACCACACCAACGCGGCGGCCGTCATCGAGCACGAAGACATGTGCGCCCTTGCCCGGCGCATTCGCCGCTGCCGGATAGTTTAGCGGGCGAAGCAGGCGCGGCTCACGCTCAATAAAGGTCAGCGCCTCGCGCTGGTCCCAGGCATGATCACCAAGCGTCAGGCAATCGGCGCCAGCCTGGAAGAAGTCGTTGGCGATGGATTCCGTCAGGCCGAAGCCGCCAGCAGCGTTTTCTCCGTTCACGACGACGAAATCGAGGGCGAGGTCGCGGCGCAGGCCGGGCAGGTTGTCGAGTACGGCGGCCCGGCCGGGCTTTCCGACGACATCTCCGAAATAAGCAAGTCTCATGGGCGAGATATGCGCTCCTGTGGGGCAAAAGAAAAGGCGCGCCGGGGTGTTGGTCCGGCCCGCCTCTGTGTCAGATGGGCGTTGGCCCTAGTTCTTGTGGGTTGCCGAGAAGCCGAGATACTCCTTGGTCAGCATGCTCGGGTCTTCCATCGCCGCAAGTGTTTCCGCAGACAGCGGCTCTTCCGGATCGATCTTCAGGGTCAGCGTGCCCGGATCGGTGATAAAGGCCGACACCGCTTGCGAGAACTCGGTGACGAGTTCCATGTCGACACCGGATCCCTGCGCCATCATCGGCGCCATCTGTGCCATGGAGGCGACCTGCTGGCGCATCTGCTCCGGATCCTGGCCGGACTGGGCGGCATAGGCATTGAAGATGCGGTTCATCAGGCTGTCATCCTTGATTGAAAGCTCGAAGCCGTAGAAGTCGAGCTCGTTCAGGGCGTTCTGGAACGCCATCGGATCAGGTTCTGCGCCTTCGGCCATGGCCTCGAAGTCGAAGGCGTTCGCAGCAGCCTTGCTATAGGCCGCATAGCCGCCGAGCTTGGCGCCCATGGAGAATTTCGCACCGTCGACAAGCTCGAAATAATTGTCATCGGCTTCCATGGTGACGACATCGCTTTCCGGATCGTAATCGGCGATCCCGGCAGCCTTCATTTCGACTTTCTCATAACCGACCATGCTGAGGGCCTGGGCGAGGCCTGCACCGGCTTCGCCACCATCGGCGTCGGCATCCAGCGTCATCGTGAATGGCTTGGTCACATACTTGACCGGCTGGCCGGCATCATTGCGCGTGATGGACGCGTCGAAGGAAGGCATCGCGAAGCTTGCGCCGGCGGCCTCGATCAGGAAGCTGTCCATGGTGGCGCGGTCATAGCCCGGGTCCATCGGTTCATCATAGACCTTATCCATGACAGCCGCGAACATCTCTTCTTCATCGTCCATGTTCTGCTGGATGGCTTCGATGAAGGCGAGGTCCAGTCCGGAGATCGACATGTTGCCGAGGCTCATCTTGACTGGCACGTCCTCGCCGTCTTCGTTCGCCATGAAGTCGAAGGCGAGGTCAGACAGGGTGGCGCGTTTGGCTTTCTGGTCCGCCAGGTCACGGACCTGGAAACTGCCGATAGAGAAGGACCCTTCGCCATCATCATCGGAAAAGGCAGCCGAGACGTCGCTGATCGTCCAGGCGTCAAAGCCGAGCTGGTCAGCTGACGGGAAGGGTGCCGGTTCGCCGGTGCCAAGGCTCGCGGCCAGCCAGGCGGCCAGTTCAGGCGTCGGGTTCAGCACTTCGAGCTTGGCAACCTTGACGGTATCCGTCTCGTTGTCGGGATTGTCGATCGAGATATTGTTGAGCGTCATGCGCGAGAAGGAGGCCTTGTCCTCGACCATGTCGAGGCCCTCGAATTCCAGGGACCCGGCCTTGACCGCACCGTCTTCATCGCCGGCAATCGTGACATCCGAGAACGTCGCTGTCGCGCCGTCCACGGACTTGTTGCCATATTGGACGACGCCATCGCCGGAATTGGTCAGAGACATCGCCGTGATAACGGACCCGGCTTCGGCAGGGTCGCCCGCACGCAGCGTAATTTCGTCGAGCTTTTCCTCGCCTGGTTCGTCGGTCGAATTGCCGCAACCGGACAGCACCGCCATCGCGGCGACACCACAAAGTAGATATTTCATGAGTTGGGTTCCCCTACAGTATGTCAAAAGGCTAGATTCGATCACGCCGTGAGTCGAGGATTATCATGATTGTCGATAAAGACCAGACCATGACTCTCACTGCTTCCTGCGGTCTTGAAATTCCTCTGCGCATCGAAATCAATCCTCGCGCTAGACGGTTGATTTTAAGGCTTGATGAAAAAAAACGGGAAGCTGTCGCGGTTGCGCCCTCCAGACGGCATGTTCGCGACGCCGCGCGCTTTGCCGCGGAACGGATCGACTGGGCCGCAACACGGCTTCGTTCCCTGCCGCCGCAGGTGTCTCTGACAGATGGCGGCGTGATCCGTCTGCGTGGAGAAGACTGCCGTATCACGCTGGATGGCGAAGGCCGCCGGGCGCGCCTGATTGAGGGAGAGCCTTTCATGCTTTCCCTGCCGGGCGACCCAGAGACAATCGCCCGGCGTGCCGAGCGCTATCTCAAGTCCGCTGCACGTGAGGATCTCGCGGCGGCGGTGGAGGACTATTGCGATGTGCTGGGCGTTGCGGTGCGGCGGGTAACGATCAAGGATACGCGGTCGCGCTGGGGCTCATGCACGTCGGATGGCCGGCTGGCCTTTTCCTGGCGGCTGATCATGGCGCCGCCTGACGTGCTGGAATATGTCGCCGCGCATGAGTGCGCGCATCTTCTGGAAATGAACCACAGTCCGCGTTTCTGGGCCCATGTTGCGCGCTGTCGGCCACACTGGAAAAAAGAACGCGCATGGCTGCGAAAGCATGGCGCATCGCTGCATGCGGTCGCCGCCTGAGGCTTACGACTTCGCGCCCTGGGTCTTTGCGTCCTCGGATGTCTCTTTCGGTTCAGCGGTTTCGGCTGCCTTGGCCTGCGCTGTCGTTGGCTGCTGGTCCGGTGCGAAACTGATGATCGTCGCGCCTTCACCGCCCCGCGCCTCGCGGCTCGGACCCAGCAGGACGAGCGATGCATCGGGCCTTATCTCGGCGACCAGGTCGCCCTTCGGCCGCTCGGCGAGATACTGTTCGAGGGTGTACTTGTCGGTCAGCCGTGTGCGCGAGAAGGTCCAGCCGCGATATTGGTCGCGGATGAGGCCATCATAGGTGCGTCCACGCCGGATCAGCGTGCGCCCGCGCGCGGCAGAGCCCACTGACTTTTCATCCACTTCATCGCCTTCCGAAAGCGACAGCTGGTAGACGCGGTGACGCCCGACTTCCGGTGCGAACTGGTTGCAGACAAGCGCGTTGTGAGAGTCGTTGGTCGACAGCGCCACGACGGTCGCGAAACGGGCATGGTCCAGCTTGATCTCCGCATCCTCTGACAGGACTTCGCCGAGGAAAGTGTCGAGCCCGGCCTCACGCGCAGGCCTCAGACGGCGATAGTTGCTGTCGGCGACAATCACATCGATCTTGGATGCCTTGAGCGCCTTGGCGAATTCAATGCTCCACGAATTCGCGCCGACCAGCAGTACGCCGGGTTTCTCTGCCCGCGCGAGGCCTAGCCGCCTGGCGAGGGGGCCGATTGTAAAGCCATGCAGGACAACGGTGACGAACACCATGGCAAAGGCCAGCGGCACGATCTGGTCGGCCCCCGAGAAGTAGAACCGGCCTTCCCGCGACAGATCGACCAGCAGCGAGCCGAACAGGCCGGACACGGCGACGGCCACGATCCCGCGTGGCGCAATCCAGCCGAGCAGAAGGGCTTCCTTCCGGCTGAGCGTGCCGAAGGTCGCAACCCAGACGGCGAGCGGGCGCACGACGAAGAGCATCACGAGCAGGAAGAGCAGCGTGTTCATGTTGAGCGCCGACGCGATGATCTGTGGCGTCAGGTCTGCTGTCAGGATGACGAACACGCCCGAGACGAGCAGCACGGCGATGTCTTCCTTGAACTTCCGCAGTTCCGAAAGGTCGGCCAGCCGCGAGTTGGCGAGCGTCATGCCGTAGGCGGTCACGGCCACGAGGCCGGTTTCATGCTCGATCTCTTCAGCGATGGCGTAACAGAGGATGATCGAGGCAAAGATCAGCGGGGCCTTGAGGTATTCCGGCGTCCAGCCAGCCCGGAAGGCGCGTGACATGCCCAGTCCGAAGGCGATGCCAAGCAGGATGCCGAACCCCGCTGCGGCGAGAATCCAGATACCCGCGCCCAGCGTCGATTCGCCCTGTGAGGCCACGCGGATGATTTCATAGGCGGCCACGGCGAAAAGCGCGCCAATGGGATCGTTGACGATGCCTTCCCATTTCAGGAACTGGGCCGGACGGCCCGACAGCTTCGACTGCCTAAGAAGCGGCATGATCACGGTCGGTCCGGTAACCACCATGACGCCGGCGAAGACAATGGCGCTCGCCCAGTCGAGCCCGGCGGCGTAGCGGGCTGCTAGCGAGCCCAGGAACCAGGCCAGCGGCCCGCCGAAAAAGACCATTCGCCGGACGGCCGCGCCGGCATCGCGCAGGTTCTCGAATTTCAGGATAAGGCCGCCCTCGAACAGGATCACGGCCACCGATAGCGAAACGATCGGGCGAAGCAGGTCGCCGAATGTCTCTGACGGGTCGAGCATCGGGGTGCCGAAGATGACCTGCCAGAGCGGTCCTGCAGCGAGACCCGCCAGCGCCATCAGAACGATGGCCGGAGCCTGTAGCCGCCAGGCGAGCCATTGAGCGCCCAGCCCCAGCGCGCCAATCAGGGCGCAGGCAAAGATCAGGCTGTCGGAGCCTGCGGCAGCGAGGAGAACATTAAGGTCTGGCATCTGTTTCGGTGAGGCGAGCCGGGTCTAGGCTTTCGCGCTTTCGGCCTCGCGCGAGAAGTCAAAGCCAATCTCGCGGGTGCCGTATTCCCCTTGCTGATATTGATCGATCTTCGACTGGAACCAGTACAATACGTGCCCATACACATATTCGAACAGCGTAGTGGAGTCATCCTTCGTGAGCGGCAAGGTCAGTTTGAACGACTGTCCGCCCTGAATGTCCAGAATGAAATGGTCGCCAATTTTCTGGCATTGTGTGGTCACGCGGATCCAGTCGGTGCCATGCGTCACGCGCACGGCAAGGCCGAAAGCGATCGGTCCGAGCGGGCGAAAGCCGCGGGGCGGCATGGAAAACGCCTTGTCTCCATAGGGTTTGGGTTCGAATTCGCCATGCGGAGGGACCAGCTGGACGCAGATGCCATCCGGCGCATCAATGTAATCGCACAGCCCTGCGCGAACTTCTTCGGCAAGCTGGCGCACACGCGCATAATTCTCCGCAGCGAGCGCCTGATAGCTCTCGACGGTCGCGATCAGCTCGTCAAATCGCGTCATCCGGTGCTCCTCTGCCCTCCGGTCCGGCTAACACCTAGGCACGCCTCAGGTCAAAAACCAGCCATTACTGCTATTATTTTCAAAGGTTTCAGGCGGTCCGCCCACGCAGACGCGCCGGCAGGCTCTCGATGGTCGACAATGAGGCATCGATCTCTTCGATCGATGGACGCAGGTGCGCGGGCAGGCGGGCGCGGGCAAGTTCGACGGCTGTCATCGGCGCAATCCCGGCATCATGGGCTGCGATGAGCGTGCGGATCGTCTCCAGATACTGCATCTCCTCGTCGACGATCTGTCCGAAGCGGGCGGCAATCGGTCCGACCAGCCCATAGGCCAGAAACACGCCGAGGAAGGTGCCGAGAAGGGCGGCGGCGATCATCGGGCCAATCACCGCAGGTGACTGATCGATCGCACTCATCGTCTTGATGATGCCAAGTACGGCGGCAACGATGCCGAGTGCCGGCAGGGTGTCGGCCAGTGTGTTCAGTGCGGAAACGGCGCGGTGCCGGCCTTCCGCCGCCGTCGCGATCGCGTCGCGCATATGCGGCTCGACCGGGGCCTTGCCGCCCGGATTAAGCGCCATCAGGCGAAAACTCGTCACGATCATGGTGAGGGCGGTGTCATCGCCAAGCAGGCGCGGGCGGTTGGAAAAGACCGGCGAGGTGGCAGGTTCTTCGATGTCGGCCTCGATCGCCACGGCACCGCCACGGCGCGAGCGGCGCATCAGCTCATGCAGCCCCGTCAGCAGGTCACTATAATCCTCGCGCCGCCATTTCGGCCCGGTCATGGCCTTTACAATGCCGCCGGCAGCGGCCTTTGCGACCTGGGGGGAGTTGCCGATCAGGAGCGTGGCGACAGCGGCGCCGCCAATCAGCGCCAGCTCGAAAGGCAGCGCATCGACGATTGCCGGACTGCCGCTGAAGGCGAGCGCGCCGAGAACGACGACAAGTATGGTCAGCAATCCAAGAATCTGGGTCATGCGGGCTCCGGGTGGAAGGGTCGCCACCAGTCTTGCCTCACAGGGCTTTACATAGCGTTTCCAGCGCGCTGACGCGGCGACAGGACAATTCCGATGCTTGATCTTTCTCCGGCCCGGGCCGATGAGGAAGTAATGGCGCCGCAGAAAACTCCCGACCTTGGACATGACAGACCAGACCGGCGGGGAGCGTTCCGGCTGCTCTTCTTTGCGCTTCTCGCCGTCGGGGCTGGCAATACGATGCTGGTCAGCGCCATCCTGCCGCCACTCTCGCGCGAGATTGGCCTTCCAGACTGGATGGCTGGCGCGATCTTCTCCCTTTCCGCTGCGATGTGGGCGATCACGTCCTCCTTCTGGGGCCGCAAGAGTAATGACTGGGGGCGCCGTCCCGTCGCGGCGCTCGGCATGCTGGGATTTTCGGTGTCCATGCTGCTCTTCGGCACCTTCGCCTCGCTTGCCATGGCCGGCTATATCGAAGGGGCCATCATCATCTTCGTCTGCCTGCTCTGCTCGCGCACGCTGTTCGGACTGATCGGGTCGGGCACGAACCCGGCGGCCCAAGCTTATGTGGCCGATCGCACAGCCCGGGACAAACGCACCGAAGAGATCGCGTCGCTGACCTCAGGTTTCAGCTTCGGGGCCGTCTCGGGCCCGGCCTTCGCGGCGGCCATCGGGGCGGTGTTCGGACTTCTGACGCCGGTCTTCATCATCAGCGCGGTCGCTGCGCTGATGTCCTTCCTGATCTTCACGAAGCTGCCGGAGAAGAATCCGCCGAAACGCGAAGTCGGCCTGCCCAGGAAAGATGGCAAGCGGGAAGGCGACGGTCTGTGGCGCGATCCGCGCGTGCTGCCCTTCCTCATCTTCGCGATCCTGCTCTCGATCGTGACCGGCGTCCTGACGCAGACCTTCGCTTTTGCCATCATGGACAAGATTGATGTCGACGGGGCGGAAGCCATGCAGTTCACCGGTCCGGCCTATACGGTTGGCGCTGCCGGAACGCTCATCTCACAGCTTGTCCTCATTCCGCGCCTCAAATTGACCAATCGCGAGCTGATGATCGCCGGAGCGCTGACGCTCTCGGTTGGTGCTTTCCTGATTGTCCCGACGCGGGAGTTTGCCGTGCTGGTGCTGGCGCAATTCTTTGTCGGTATTGGCCAGGGGCTGGCACGGCCGGGTTTTTCAAGCGGGGCGTCGCTCGCTGTTGGCTCGAGCCTGCAGGGCAATGTTGCAGGCCTCGTGATTTCCGCAAACGGAATGGGCTTCATCGTCAGCCCGTTCTTTGGGCCGTGGATGTATGAGAACGTCCACCCCTACGCCCCTTTCATTGGCGCGGGCGTGATGCTGCTCTTCATGGCGGTCTTCGCCCGGAAGGTCTTCCCGGCCAATCAGGTCATGGATGACGATCCGGACGAACCACCGGAGATTTACGACTAGCTGCCAGCCGCCGCGAGCACCGCCTCCAGCGCCGGCTTGGAGGCATAGCCATCGGCGACCATGCCGCGATCCTTCTGGAAAGCCTGCAGGGCCGCTTTCGTACCGCTCCCGGCAATGCCGTCGACCGGACCTGCGCTGTAGCCAAGGTCGTTCAGCGTCTGCTGCAGCGTCATCACCTCGCGGTTGGTCAGGCGCGGAATATCGGTTGGCCATGCAGCCACCGGCCCATACTTGCCTTGAAGGCCATCCGTCAGCAGGCCGACGGCAAGCGCGTAGGAATTGGCATTGTTATAGGTCTTGAAGACGTCGAAATTCTTGAACAGCAGGTATTTCGGGCCTGTGGCGCCGGCCGGCAGCCAGAGTTCGGCATAGGTCGCATCGTCGACGCCAAAGCTGCCGCCTCGGATCGGCGACAGGCCGAGGGACCGCCAGGTCGCCATGCGCCGGTCATTCCCATCGGCATAGGACCAGTCGAAGTTCGAGGGTGCGAGCACCTCGATGCCCCATGGTTCACCCATCTGGTAGCCGGAGGCGGAGAGGTAGTGTGCCGCCGAGGCAAGGGCGTCGGGCGCGTAGTTCCAGATATTCGCGTGGCCGTCGCCATCATAATCCTGCGCATAGGCGAGATAGGTGGTCGGCATGAACTGCGTCTGACCCATCGCGCCTGCCCAGCCCGAACCGAGTTGTTCGCGGTCGGCAAAGCCATTTTCGACGATCTTCATGAGGGCCAGCAGCTGCCCCTCGGCAAAGCTGCGGCGGCGGCCTTCCACGGCCATGTTGGAGAGCGTGTTGGCGGCATCGTAATTGCCGATATAGGAGCCGTAATTGGTCTCCATCGCCCAGATGGCGCTGATTGCCTCGCGGTCGACACCATAGGTCTGTTCCAGCACGTCGAAGACCGCGTCGTATTCAGCCAGCTTCTCGGCTCCTGTCTCGAAGCGGTATGTCGTGACGGCGGTCCGCAGATAATCCCAGATCGCCTTGGCGAATTCTGCCTGGTCAGCAATCCCGGTACTCGCCACGTTCACGTCTTCACTGAGGTAAAGGTCGAGCGGGCTGATCCCTTCGAGGATTGCGTAGACAACCGCCGGATTACGGCCTTGGGCCTCGGCACGGGCAGTGAAGTCTTCGCGCCAGATGTCCATGTCGCGGTTGCCTGAGGGCGTGTAGGTGCCGGTCGCCCCGCTGAAGGCCACGCCCGGGGTTCCCACCGGATCACCTGGCTGCGGACCTGCCGCCGGCGGGGGAGAGGAAGGCGGCGGTGTTGCGGGAATGCTGCCGGTGTCAGTACCGGGGGTTCCGGGGTTGGATGGCGAAGCTTGCGGCGTTGCGGCACATGCGCCGATCAGCGCGCTTAGCGCGGCGGCCATGGCCCAGCGTCGCGGCATGGAGGGGGATTTCGTCATCTCGCTAGTGATCCTTTACCGTTCTGGTGTGTCTGCAGCGTTGACTCTGCGGGGGCGTTTGAGTATCTCGGCGCCTTTCGAGTTTCCAGGACATCGCAGGGCCAGCCCCATGAAAGTTAAATCATCTCTCAAAGCCCTGAAGACGCGCCACCGCGATTGCAAGGTCGTGCGCCGTCGGGGCCGTGTGTACGTCATCAACAAGACCGACCCCCGCTTTAAAGCAAAACAGGGTTAAGCAGAAGATGAATGCAATCGGTCCAGGGAGAATTCCCTGTGTCTGATCGCATCGTCCTGTTTGATTTGGGCAATGTTGTGGTGGATTGGCAACCAGTCCGCCTGTACCGGAAGTTTTTCGGGACCGAGGAAGACGCGCAGCGCTTCGTCGATCAGGTTTGCACGCTTGCCTGGCATGTCGAGCATGACAAGGGCGTGCCGATGGCCGAGAACGCGGCCGCGCTCAAGGCCCTCTATCCCCAGTTTTCTCCTGAAATCGATGCCTGGCGCACGCGCTGGTTCGAGATGTTCGATGGCTATGTCGGTGGCACGGACGCCTTGATTGAGCGCCTGCATGCAGCGGGGCATCCGCTTTATGGCCTTTCCAACATGCCCGCCGAAGTGTGGCCCGAGACGATCGAGCGCTTCCCGGCGATCAAGCGACTGCGCGATGTGGTCGTTTCCGGCGAGGAGGGTGTGGTGAAGCCCGATCCCGCCATCTATGAAATTGCGCTTGCACGCATGGGCCAGCCAGACCCGGCCAGGGTCTTCTTCACCGATGACAGTCTCAGGAATGTCCGCGCCGCGGCGGAGCTCGGTTTCGATGCGCACCATTTCCAGGGCGCCGATGATCTCGAACATGCGCTGGTGTCGCGGGGGCTTCTCTGACGACGCGCCGCGACATCGCCGCATTCGGGCCTTGCCGCAGCCCCTGATAGCCTCATACTTATCCTCATGTTTCAGGCCATCGCCCTTGCCAGCGTCATCTTCGTTGCCGGTCCAGGCTATGGACCGTCGGACGAGATGTTCGAGGAGCTGAAAAAAGCCCCCACCGAAGAGGAAGCAACCAGCGTCGCGCTCGATATCTGGGCGGCGTGGATGGAGAGCGGTTCGGCGGCAGCCGATCTAGTCATGGAGCGGGCTGTCACCGCACAGTCCACCGGGGACCTGGAGCTTGCCCGCGAACTCTATGACCGTGTCATCGCGATCCAGCCAGACTATGCGGAAGCTTACAATCGCCGTGCCTCTGTCTTCCTGATCGAGGATAAGATGGCCGAAGCGCTGCGCGATGTGAACGAGGCGCTCAGACTGGAGCCGCGCCATTTCGGGGCATGGATGGGTCTTGGCCGTGTCCTCGAACAGCTTGGGGCTCGGGATGAAGCGCTGGTCGCCTACAAGGAGGCGCTGAACGTTCATCCGACGCTTGGCCCTGCCAAATCGGCAGTTGCCCGGCTCGAAAAGGAACAGACCGGGCAGGGGCTTTGAAACTGGTAACGCTTGTCATCTTCATCCTGCTGACCGCAGGTGTCACCAGTGCGTGCGTTCACAGCGCGATCTATACCGAGCGAGCCGAGGACCGTTGGCCCGCTATTGGCACAAAGGTCGATGTGAATGGCAAGGATGTTCACGTCATCCGCGAAGGCGATCAGGGGCCTGTTGTCCTCATGATCCACGGTGCCTCCGCCAATGCGCGCGAATTCACGACGACGCTGTCCCCACGGCTGGATGACAACTTCCGGATCCTGATGGCCGACCGTCCCGGCCATGGCTATTCCGCCCGGCCGGATGATGGCGAAGCGCTCGGCGTTCAGGCCGCACAGATGGCTGGCGCGCTCAAGGCACTGGCGCCGGGTGAGCAAGCGGTCGTGGTTGGCCATTCCTTTGGCGGGGCTGTCGCCCTGAGGCTGGCGCTGGACCATCCGGAGCTTGTCAAAGGGCTCGTCCTGCTCGCCCCTGTGACGCATGACTGGGGCAGTGGCGGTGTGACCTGGTACAATCAGGCTGCAGGGCCGCCAATTGTCGGCCCGCTCTTCTCGCAACTCGCCCCGATTGCAGGCCCGGCGCAGGTGAAGGCGAACATCGATGACGTCTTCAACCCGAATGATGCGCCGGACGATTATTATGCGGAGAGTGGCATTGGCTTGCTCTTCCGGCCGCCTGTCTTCCGCGCAAATGCGCAGGATGTGAATGCCCTGAAGGATGAGCTCGCCGCGCAGCAGGGCCGGTATCCGACCATCGATGTCCCGGTCATCCTGTTTTCAGGCGCTGAGGACACGGTGATCAATCCGACGCTGCATGCCGGCAAGATCAAGCACCAGATCGAGAACTTCACGCTCGTGCCGCTGGCCGATAGCGGCCACATGCCCCATCACGATTACGGGGCAGAGGTGGCCGAGGCGATCCGCAAGCTGGCTCGCGAAACAGCCGATCAGTCTTCGTAGGCTACCAGTCCGCTGGCGCGGCCCATGATGTGGAAGATTTCGTGCTGCTCGATCACGCCGCGTACCAGTTCGGCGCCGGGGCCGCTGGCGAAGACCGGAACATCTTCACCGGCATGCGTCTCTGACCCCTGGAAGACCAGCGCCTGCTGGTGGAAGTCCTTGTCGGTCGTGTCGACACTGGTGAGGTCTTCGCGTGCGCAGTCCTCCTCGCCGGGCTTGCAGCCCGTCACGCCATTGGCATAGCCGAGCGTGGTGTAGGGTTTGCCATCCTCGGCGCGCGCCAGACCACCGGGGCCGTAGGCGACCTTGCCGAGAATGTCGTTTCCGCGCGCCGGATACCCGGCAATCGTCATGGTGTGGGAATGGTCGGCGGTAACGATGATCAGGGTTTCCTCGTCATCCGTCAGCTCGAGCGCAGCGGCGACCGCCTCATCCAGCGCAGCCGTGTCGCCGAGGGCGCGGGCCGCATTCGTCGCATGGTGACCATGGTCGATCCGCCCGCCTTCGACCAGCAGGACATAGCCCTCCTCGTTGCGTGACAGGCGCGTGACCGCCGCGCGGGTCAGCTCGGCAAGCGAAGGCTCTCCGGCCTCATCTTCGGTGCGGTCGAGCGCATAGTTCATGTGTGACGGCTCAAAGAGGCCGAGCACTTTGACATCGCTGTCGAAGTCCGTCGCGTCGAAACCGGCCTGGTCGTAGATGAAGGTGTGCGCGTCTGACTTGGCGCGCCAGTCATCAGTGAGGTTCTGGTCATCCACCCGGCGCCCGGCGGGCTCTCCGGTTTCCGGATCCATGATGCTAGCCGGCATGAAGGGCCCGCGCCCGCCGCCAAGGACAATCTCGAAGCCATCGCCGGCGGGCCAGTCGATCAGCTGGCGGGCAATATCCTTGCAGCCGCTGTCGCCGAGTTCCGTGTCGTCTTCCCAGTTGCGGCTGGCGGATTCGGCATAGGTGGCAGCCGGTGTCGCATGTGTGATACGGGCTGTGGATACGATGCCGGTCGACAGGCCGGCGGCTTCGGCCAGTTCGAACAGGCTGTCGGTGCTCTGCCCTTCGGCTGAGGCGCAATTGCCGTAGGCCACACCGGACCGCAGGCCCAGAGTCCGGGACCCTGTCTTGACGCCCGAGAGCATGGCCGTCGCTGTCGAGGCGCTGTCGGCGACCTGTGCATCATGGCTGTAGGTCTTGGAGAAGGCGGACCAGGGGAGCGTTTCCATGGTCAGGCGGTAGCTCTCGCCATCAAGGCCCTTCTGTTGGCCGGCATAGATCCGCCCGGCGGTAACAGTCGAGACGCCCATGCCGTCGCCGACGAAGAGGATCACATTCTTCGCTTTTGGAGCAAAGTCGGCTCCGGCGCGCTCTGCCACGCTCGTGGCAGCGGCGGTGTAATAGCTGTCACCGGCCTGCTGGGGCACGGCAGCGCTGCTGCGCTTCAAAGTGACCTGCGACATCGCCTCGGAGGTTTCTGCCTCAACGGCGCTTGCGGGTGCAGCGGATGGCGCCTCCACCGCAGCGGTGGCACAGGCTGTCAGCGCCAGAGCGCTGGAAAGTAAGAAAAAGTGAGCACGCATGGGAATCCCCCGGTCTTTTGAGTTTGGGACGTTTATTCGGCGCTTCTAACCGCCTCTTGTAACTCTTTTGCTGCAGGCCTGACTTTCCGCCGCCGAATTCCGCGTTGCGACAGCCAGATGCCCAGCAGGATAAGCGCGGCACCACTGCCCTGTATGCCAGTGAGAGGCTCGTCGAAAAGCTGCCAGGATATTGCCGCGGCGACAACGGGCTGGATAAGAACGACGATGCCGGCCACCGCTGCGGGTGTACGTCCGAGCCCTGCGATAATCAGGCCCTGCCCACCCACCTGCGCGGCAAGCGCGAGGAAGAGCGGTGCGGCGAACCCGGCAAGCGTGGCCGGGAAGAAGCGCTCGCCAGCGGCGAGCACGACAAGAGCGGCGACTCCGGCTTCGACCACGGTCAGCCAGAAGATGACATCCATCGCGCCGAGCCGGTTACGGGAGAGTTTTGAGCAGAGCATGTAGCCGGCGACGAGAAAGGCGGCGCCAACGGCGAGCAGGTCACCACGAATGTCGCCCTTGCCATCGGCCCCGCCGCCAAGCGACAGGGCGGCCGCGCCACACACTGCGACGAAGACAGCGACAAACCAGATCGGTTTCGGCTTCTCTTTCAGGAACAGCCAGGCCGCGAACCCCACGCAGACATTGCCCATGTTCACGATAAATGTGGCGTTTGCGACGGTGGTGAGCGTCAGGCCCCAGTGCCAGAGGGCGATGTCCAGCGCAAAAAACGTCCCGGCGAGCACGATATAGCGGTTGATCCGTGCGGGCATGCGCCGCTCGATTGCGACCAGAAGGACGAACAGGACGGGGATGGCGAAGACATAGCGCCAGAAGGCGATGGCCTGCGGCCCCAGCGTATCGAGCCCGTATCGCAGGCCGATCGGGGCAAGACCGATGCAGAAACCGCCTGCAAGCAGGAGAAGCGGTCCGACCCATGCGCGGGGCGGCGGGAGATGCAGGTCAGTTTCGGTCATTTAAACTCCAGCCAGGCGGCGCACCTGCTGGGGCGATAGACCGTCTTCCCTGAGACTCGCAAGGCTTCGTGATGCAAAACGCTTTGCCAGCCGCTTGCCGTCAGGGCCCTTGACCAGGGCGTGATGCGTGTAGACCGGCGTTGGCCAGCCCATCAGCGCCTGCAGCAGGACGTGAATGTGGGCGGCGTCCTCAAGGTCTTCTCCGCGGATGACATGCGTGATGCCCTGCAGCGCATCGTCATGGGTCGCTGCGACGTGATAGGCGGTCGGGGAATCCTTGCGGGTGAGATTGATGTCGCCGTGGAGATCGGGCCGTGCCTTGATGATCTCATGATGGCCCTCAGGCGTCACGAAGTCGAAGGCGAGCTGGTGAAAGCTGGGGCCGAGATAGTCACGGCATTTGTCCAGCGAGAGCCGCCATGTGAAAGGCGCAGCATCGCTCAGGCGGCGGGATTCCTCGTCCGGATCAAGGGCAGCGCCCTTAAAGGGCGCGCCGGGCGGGAGGCCCTGGGCGGCCTGTTCCTGAGCGATATCACTGCGTGACCGGAAGCAGCGATAGGTCAGCCCGAGCCCGGTAAGATGCTCGACCACTTTTTCGTATTCGTCGAAATGCTCCGACTGGATGCGGACGGGGCCATCCCATTCGAAACCGAGCCAGGCGAGATCCTCAAGGATGGCCTCAGTGTACTCTGGCTTGCAGCGCCCCAGATCAATGTCTTCGATCCTGAGCAGCACCTTGCCACCGGCGCGCCTTGCCGCGTCCCAGACATGGAAGGCAGACGCCGCATGGCCGAGATGCAGGAAGCCCGTCGGAGAGGGCGCAAAGCGGGTCACGAAATCAGACACGCTACCCGCTTAGCAAAAGCCTTACGCGCTGACACCTGTCGGCATCGGGCAGGAGACGCCTGTGCCGCCAATCCCGCAATAGCCATTCGGGTTCTTGGCGAGATATTGCTGGTGGTAATCCTCAGCATGATAGAATTTGTCGAGCATGCCGATCTCGGTCGTGATATCGCCACGGCCGGCCTCTATGAGCGCCTTGTTGTAGATGTCGCGCGTTGAGGCCGCGATCTTCAGTTGCTCTTCATTCGTCACGAAGATGGCCGAGCGATATTGTGTGCCGACATCATTGCCCTGGCGCATGCCCTGGGTCGGGTCATGACCTTCCCAGAAAGCCTTGAGGATATCGCCTGTCGTAACCTTTGCGGGGTCATAGATGACGCGCACAACTTCCGTGTGGCCCGTCAGGCCTGTGCAGGTTTCCTCATAGGTCGGGTTCGGCGTTTCGCCGCCAGCATAGCCGGCCTGGGTCAGCCAGACGCCGTCCATCTGCCAGAAGATGCGCTCGACACCCCAGAAACAGCCCATGCCGAGAACAATTTCCTCGAAGCCTTCGGGCTTTTCCGCGTCCAGCGGGCGGCCATTCACAAAGTGGACGTCTGCCGTCGGAATAGGCGTGTCGCGACCGGGCAGGGCCTCGCCCTTGGAGGGCAGTTTGGCGGGCTTTTTTGAGAAGAACATGAGGGTCGTCCTTTCATCGTTTCCGACCCCGATATGGGGCGACTGCAGCTGATTAACAATCACGGGCTTGCGGGAACATGCATCCTTCCGATATAGACCCCCACTTCTAGGGAGAGGTGGCCGAGTGGTTGAAGGCGCACGCCTGGAACGCGTGTATACGGGCAACCGTATCCAGGGTTCGAATCCCTGTCTCTCCGCCATCATTTCCATCAACCAGCCTGACCCCGAATGCAGCGAGCCGCTAGGCTCGCGCGCTGATTGGCCCGCGCAATTCCTCGCCAGGCTGCGGACACGCGGTTGAAATCGGGAACTGGGCTAGCACCTGCCGCGTCTGATCCATGCAAGACGGGCGGGCAAGCGTCACCATAGCCCCCTGTTCAATCGAAGACAGGCAGGCGATGTTCGAGTTCATAAGCAAGAATGCTTCGGCAATCAGCGCGATCGCCAATGTGATCATGGTGATGGTCTGGATTACGTATCTCCAGCTGCTTCTGAACGGCATCCTCCGGCAGCGGCGCTCAAGCCTGATCATCTCGTGCTCGGTCAGCACCGACAACACACCGACCTGCTTCGTCTCGAACATGAGCGAAGGCCGGTTTCACATCCAGAATATCGACGGAACGATCGAGCTTGATGGCGAGGCGTATGGCGGTGACATCACAGAGCCGATCGCCAACAGTCACGAACAGTCCTTCCAGCGGCCGCTTGCAGATGGTGAAAGTCTTGAGCTTGGGACCTTTCGGGACCTTCTCGACCGCGTGGTGGCGGCGCAGAAGGGAAATCTTGAGTCCGATCTGCTCCAGCGGTATGGCACCCTCGATTTCTACATCACGATTGTTGGCATCCACGGGGCGAGCCGAAAGGCCGTCGCGGCAAGACGTGCTTTCCGGCTGCGTTCGGAGGGCGGGAACCTGATAGCGTCAGGCCTCTTGCGTCACACCGAGCAATATCGCTGGGGGCCCAGACGCCGCAGGATCGTCGAAAAGCACCAGGTTATAAACTAGGCTTCGGAAGACGCCCGCACAGAGCGGATGGTTTCCGCAGAAGTGGGCAAATATTCGAAACGTCCCTGACGTCCTGCCACTTCAAGTCCGGCATCCGAAACCTGCTTTATGAGCGCGTCGCGCCGGCGCGCTGAGCCCTGATCGTAAATGGGGTAGGCAAAGTCGGTATGGCGGTGGCCGAGAAGCTCCAGCTCACCGTCGAAAAGGCCGAAGGCGCGTGCCGTGCCGCGGAAATCGTCAAACAGGGCTTCCGGGCTCTCATCCGGGTCATCGGCGGTGATCTCGACCGACAGATACTCCCAGTCATCGACCGGTCCGTAATAATCCGAGTGCATGGTCAGCCGCTTCCAGCGCCCGGCGCGGTGGAAGTTGTAGAGGATGAGCGAGTCGAAGCCGCGCTTGCCGCGAAACTGGCAGAAGAGCGAATGCAGGCCCTTGGAGCGCGGCTCGTCTGTGGTTTTGCAGCCTGTGAGGCTGGCGGCGCGCACAAGGGGAAGCGTGCTGATGATGCGCCCGGCCGCAATGCTCTCGCCATTAACGCGTAGCTTCTCTCCCTCTTCAGCCTCGCCCACCCAGTCGAGCTTGGCGCCGAAAAGGGTTTTTACCCCCATGCCGTGCAGCTGGCCGACGGCGGCGTCATAATACGCGCTGAAGCCGGTCTTCGGGCGGGCAACGCAAAGCTCACTCCCAAGGTGCTGCTTCTTGGCGAATACCTTCCGGAAGGTCCGCGAAGCCAGACGAGAGAGGCTGGCGGTATATTCCACCGGGCGCATGCGTGTCTTGGCAAAGTCGTAACTGATGGACTCGGCAGGTAGGCCGTAAAAGCGCTTCACATAGTTCAGTATGCCGCTCTCCTGCATCAGGCGGTCACCGAGATAGTATTCAAGGAATGCAAGCGCGCTTTCTCGCGATTGCCCCTTCAGGCGGGCGCTGATGATATCGGACACCATCGCGGCCTGCGCTTTGAGGGGGTGGCCGAAAAAATCGGCGCGCATGTCGACGGGGTAGCGGGCGACCCGGCCAGTTGGTGTGACGCGCTGAAGCGACCAGTCGACCGGGACGACAAGTTCCGACAGGGCCGGAAACATCTGGAACTGCGGATAACCCGTCCAGAAGAAGATTGCCCCGATATCGAAAGAGCGGCCCGAAATCTCCACGGAAACATGATTGCCGCCCGGTGCGTCATACTCATCAACCAGCAGGACCGACTGGCCGGCTTTGGCAAGGTCATGAGACAAGGTGAGACCGGAAATCCCGGCACCAAGCACGACGGTATCAAATCGCTCCGGCACGGATACAGGTTTTGTAACTTCAGGTTTATGTGGTTCCAGCATTCTGCGCCCGCCCTTCAATTGGAACATGGTCGCTCAATCCGGCGCGAATGTCCCCCGTTATCCCCCCGCGCGGGATTATCCGGCCGGTCTTTCAACCCGTTGGGATATTTATGGTCAAATCTGTCACACTGCCGTCCAGATTGAATGCAAAATGGGCGCAGAAAGGTTGTGAAGGTATTAAATATTCGTAAAATTTGCTAATAGCCGGAACTTCTGAGGCATAAGTAGATTGATCATCGGGTTTTCCGGGGGGCGCATTCCAAAAATGTCCCAAAGTTCGAAAAGTGCATTTTCATCCGATGCACCGGCTTTCATGCCGGGGGCTGCGCTCGAGCCCATGATTGCGGGACGCCCGGCCCTGGGCGGCCCGCCCGCAGCCTCAACGCAGGCGATCACGGTGGATGTGTTCGATACTTTGCTGTTGCGCCGCCCGACCAGCCAGAAAGGCCGCAGATGGCAACTTGCCATGCGGTTGTCGGCTCTGGCGGCCAAGAAATTTCCCGAGCGGCATTTTGAGCCGGTCCAGTTCTACTACACGCGCGAACGTTGCGAAATTCTGGCCTTCAAAGCGCAGGAATCTCATGGCACGGAAGATGAGGTCAGGCATGCCGATGTCCTGAGCGATCAGGCTGATCTGCTTGGCCTCCCGCAAGATTTCGTTGCGGCGATGCAACGTACCGAGCGGGAGCTGGAACTCGATTTCCTTCGCCCGAACAAGACCTTGCTGGATATGCTGGCACAGGCCCGTGCCAGCGGCATTGCGACCTTTGCCATTAGCGACACAATTCTTTCCGCCGAGGACGTCACATGGCTCATCGAGCGCACGTGTGGCGTCATTCCCGTCGACAGGGTCTACACGTCTGCGGACATGCGCTGTTCAAAACGTGTGGGTGGCCTTTTCAAGACAGTTCTTGCCGCCGAGAATCTTACGCCCCGCGCCGTGCTGCATATCGGTGACGACGCTGACGCCGACCATTTCCGGGCGAAAGAGGCGGGCATTGTGGCAATGCACGTGCCGCGGCGAAAAGCCTTCATATACCGGCGCAAGCTGAACGCGCTGCGCCATAGTATCAGCCATTATCTCAGGAAGGCGCCCAACAGCCCGCCGAGTGGAAGCCGCCCGACACAATATGCCGTGGATACGCGTCAGGGGTTCGGTCGGTACGTGCTCGGGCCCATGGTGACCGAGTATACTATGATGGCGGATGTCTATCTGCGGACGGTTGCGCGGCAGGGCGGGGGCACAGCGCTCTTCTGCTCCCGAGGCGGCCTGCTGATGAAAACTGCGATTGAGCGTTACTATCAGGCGGTTGGACGCAAGCCCCCTGTGCCCCTGAAGTCGTTCATGGTCTCCAGGCTTGTGGCCACGCGGCTGTGCCTCCAGCACCGTCCAACCGTTGCCTTCGATGAGATTACGCGTGAGTTCAAGGATTCCACCATGGCGCAGGCGATGGAATCCATCGTTGGCGAACCTGTTGCGTTCAGTCAGGTCTGGGACAAGCCGGTTACGCGCGATCAGCTGCATATCTTTCTAGCTTCAGAAGATGGCGCCCATTTCCTTCGGCTTATCAAAGACCAGAATGAGCTGTTTGACCGGCATATCGAAGAGTGTGTTGGAGAAAGCCGGCGAGTTGTTCTTGTCGATACCGGGCTGTTCGGCAGTACCCTGCAGATGCTGCAATACGCCCGCCCCGACATCCAGTGGGAATGCCTGTTGCTTGCGCGGTCCAATTATAAGGGACTGCCTACGCCGCACTTCGACAAGGTCACGGCTGTGTGGACGCAGCGCAATGGCTACTCCCCGTTCCATCCGCGCTCAAGCGTGTTGAGGTATTGGCAGTTTATCGAGGCGCTTTTTGAGCCGGAGCTGCAAAGCGTCAAGACATTCCAGGCAAAGCGTGACCGGGTTGTCAGCAATCTCGAGCGCCCTGGGTGGCAGCGTTTCGTGGAGAGCCCGCAAAGCGAGCTCTTCGGAGGCGTCCTGTCCTATCTGGACGACATGTCGGCCGACCGTGTGGAGGAGCATTATGATGCGCTCAACACAGCATGGCGGCTCTTCTCTGATGCGGTCCGCTTCCCGGGTCTGAAGACACGTGAACTTCTCGAGGTTGGGGACAGGTCGCGCGACTATGGGCGGGACGCTACAGTTTCCGCTGCGAATGGCGGTGCCCGGCCAACGCTGGCCGACCGGTTCCGCAAGCTCAAATCCTCGATCTGGCGCGCCGGATCCGCGGTCGACCTGTTTCCGGTCTCGCATCCAGCCGTTCAGTTTTCGCTAGAGATCGCTTATTGGGGGCTGTGGATCCGAAAACGGCTCCTGGGTTAAGCGTCCAGGAAAACGGCCTGCGTCCCCATCAGGCCCAATGATCATCTTTGGCTGGGTATCTTGTCCTGCCGGGCAAGAGCTTCGCCGGCCAGGCGGGCGAGAACGTTGATCATGCGTGCATCGCTGAAGGGCTTGGCAAGAATCTCCACATCACGCAAATCCTCCGGCAAGGCTTCACGGCCATAGCCGGTGGAAAACGCGAAGGGGATTTTGCGGTCGGCTAGCGTCCTGGCAATGTGGTCGACTTTCTGTCCGTGCAGGTTTGCGTCCAGCAGGGCAAGATCAGGGGTCATGCGCTCAAGAATGTCTTCCGCTTCGCCGATAGTGGATGCCAGCCCCACGATGACAAAGCCGAGCTGTTCGAGCTTCAGCTCGAGGTCCATCGCAACGATCGCCTCATCCTCGACCAACAGTATATTCAGTCCATCGAAAGCCGAGAGCGGGGCGGGCGGCATACTGTTTTCCTGAATCGTCTCATCAAGCGGCTTTTCCGGCGTGATATCTTCTTCGTCGGAGACAAGAAATTCGATCGTCGCCTTGATTCCTTCCGGCAGGTATTCGATCGAAGCTTCTCCTCCGCTGGCTTTCAGCGACTTCCTGATAAGCTGTGTTCCGAAACCTGTTTTCTCTGGTGCGCTTATGCCTGTCAGGCCCAATTCCTGCCAGGTCAGCACTATGGCATCCTTGGTGCCGGGTTTGAGCTGCCAGTGGATAAGTATCCGTCCTTGCGGCCTGGAGAGGGCGCCGTACTTGCGGGCGTTGGTTGTAAGTTCGTGGAGGATGAGAGCAAGGTGTGTAACAAGCGTGCCCCGTATCGTCACCTCCGGACCGGACATGGACAGTGGGAGGCCAGCGTCCGCATCGCTGGAGAGCTGTGAGCCTATAAGTTCGCGCAGCTGTATTCCCTGCATTCTTTCGCGAACAAGCAGGTCGTGAGCCCGTGAGAGGGCTTGCAGACGGCCGTCGAACGTCGCGATGAAATTTGCAGGGCTGGTCGCGTGCGCGAATGACTGGTGGGCGACCGACTGGACGATTGCCAGCGTGTTTTTGACCCGGTGATTGAGCTCATCCATGAGCAGCTTCTGGAGTTTTTCCGCCCGTTTGCGTTCGGTGACATCGCGGGCGACCTTGGATGCGCCGACAATCTCACCCTCGCGGTTCCTCAGGGGAGAAACTGTGAGCGAGATGTCGATACGCCGGCCATCCTTGGCGACGCGGATCGTATCGAAATGTTCGATACGCTCGCCACGCCGGAGTTTGGCGAGAATCTCTGTCTCTTCGTTGTGCAGGTCCGGCGGAATGAGGCGTGTGATCGGCTGGCCGATAATCTCGTCCGCCGTGTAGCCGAAGATCTTCTCTGCCCCCGCATTCCAAGTGCGAACGACACCGTCCAGCGATTTGCTGATAATCGCATCTTGCGATGATGAAACAATGGAAGCGAGACGCTCCAGCTCAATATCGTGCGTATTACTTTCGCCCACTCTGTCCCTCATCCTCCTGCAGCGCGTCGAGCGTAACCGGCATAAACGCGCCCGGTCCAAGTCTGTTCCCCCGGAGTAGGGCAAATACTATATGGCCGCCCACTTTCCAGCAGGCGGCCATAGCGTTTCAGCGTCCTTGCTCTGTCAGGAACACTGATCAGGGTTTGTCGTAGGTCATGATGCCCCAGGACAGCCATCCGGAATTGCCGCCATCGACCCAGGCGCCAAGCCCCGCGATCATGCGATCGGCATAGTCATCCGAGACAACGCCTTTCAGCTCGTCACGCCGGGAGGTCAGCTCTTCGCGCACACGGCCATAATGGGTTGGCAGCATCTCTGGCAGGATTTTTTTCGGTCCCGGTACAAGCCCGGCTTTCTCGGCGGCTTCGTCATAGAAGTCGACCGAGCCGAGGCTGGACAGGTGAATCCGGTCATAGATCGGCTGCAGCTTGTCTGCCGGGGCATCCGAGGTTTGCAGGATGTCGGTGAAGATCAGCCGCCCACCCGGTTTCAGGATGCGCTCACACTCCTCGATGATGCGCTGGCGGTCAGCCCCGTGCAGGAAGCTGTCCTGGCTCCAGACCACATCGAACGCCTCGTCCTTCGCCGGGACGTCATCGAACGAGCCATGCAGCACGTCGATCCTGTCAGTGAGGCCGGCCGCTTCATTCTTGTCGCGATTGATGCGGTTCTGCGTTTCGGAGATGTTGACGCAGACGACTTCCTTCGCGCCGGCCTCCGTGACCAGATAGCGTGCCGAGCCACCATAGCCTGCGCCGAGATCCACGATCCGCGCGGCCTTGCCCGCCGGACCCATCATCTCCGCCATGGTCGCGACTGTGCGGCGGCTGGCCGGAGCGATGGCTTCGCCGGGTGTCTGATACAGGCCGACATGGATGTCCTCGCCGCCCCAGATCGTGAAATAGAAGCGGTCAGCGTCATCGCTGTCATAATAGTCTTCTGCGACAGCGACGTCTTCTGCTCTGGACTCAGCCTTCATCGCGTTTCTCCGCAATATGGATGAAGAAGTCCGGATCATTCTCCTCAAACTCAGACTGGAAGTCGCCATAGGTGTGGATCTTCTCGAAGCCGGCTTCCTTCAGCAGCTTCTGCACATAACGGCGCCGCAGCGGAAACATGTTGAGATTGTAGGTCGAGCCATCCGGGAAGCTGTAGCGGAAGCGGGCGAGGCCTTCATCGATATATTCGGGCTCGGCCACGATATCCTTGCCGCAGTAATAATATTTGTGCTTGGGCTTTGACGCGGCCTCATTGTCGAGCAGCAGGTCGTAGTTGCGCTGGTCGAGGATCAGGATGCCGTCATGCTTCAGCGCGGCATAGAATTCGGCCAGCGCCTTGCGGCGGTCCATCTCGTCATGGATGTGCGTGAATGAGTTACCAAGGCAGATGATCGCGTCGAACTTGCCCTTGATGTCCTTGTTGAGCCAGCGCCAGTCTGCCTGACAGGTCTTCAGGACCTGGCCGCGCTTGCCCGCATTCTCGAAGGCCTTCATGAGCATTTCGGCACTGCCATCGACGCTGGTCACGTCAAAGCCTTCCTCCATCAGCCGGCAGGAGTGGAAGCCGGTGCCGGTGGCGACGTCGAGCACAGTGTGCTTGCCACGCCCGCGCAGGATGTCCACGAAAAACTGGCCTTCGCCTTCCGCGCGGGAGTCCCAGTCGATCAGGGAGTCCCACTTGTCGACGAAGCCTTCAATATATTCTTCGCGATAGGTGTCGGTCTCGCGCACGGCGAGCGGGTCCTCTCCGTAATTCTGTATGGTCTTTGATGACGTTTCAGAGCTGGGCGCAGATGACATGATCGCTCCTCCTCGCATTTGAGTTTTCGGGGTGAGGCGGGGCCGCTGATCGGTCAACCAGCTGCCTGAGCAGTTCTACCGGCTGCATGCCTCACGGGCTATAATACTTTAAGAGCCGCGCCTTGCGCGGAAGGCGGTCTTCAATGCCGCGATGGTGACGTCTCAAATATAGGCCTACACGTCAAAGTATTTCAGGCCCGCTTAGCGAGCATCAGGGCCAGAAAATTCGCGTTCTGCGTGCATGTCTTGGGAGCGGGAATTAATCAAGGTTAGAAATAATGTATTAAAACAAGCTATTGTGCGCGCGGCGAAATCTGCGCGGCGGGCGCCCAGTGTGCCCCGAAAAAAATCGAGAATTTTTCGTGTCAAAGCATTCTTGCGCATGGATTGGGCAATTCTGGTGTTCAGAAGGCAGGATTCGACACCTGCTACACCTACTTTCTGACTGGCTCACGCGCCAGCCCAAGCTCGGCAAGCACCTCTTCCGTATGCTCTCCGACCCGCGGGGCGGGGCGGATATCGCGCGGCGCCATGCCGGAGAACTTTACCGGGGGCTGCACTTCCCAATAGCCGCCCTCGCTGGGGTGCTCGCGGCGCTGGAAGAAGTTGACGGCTTTCAGGTGGGGGTCATCCTGCACCTCCGAGATGTCGGTTGCATTCGCAGCAGGAATGTCGGCATCGCTCAGCATTTTGAGAAGCTCTTCGGTCGTGAAGTTCACGAAATGCGCCTGAACGCGCGACATCATGTAGGCATGGTTGAAGAAGCGCCCCCGATAGTCGGAGATGCGCTCATCCTCGAGTTCTTCCGGCGCACCGATGACATCGAACAGCGTTACCCAGCGATGGTCGACATAGGGCGCAATGACGATCCACCCATCCTGGGTGCGAACCGGTTGGCGAGAGGAGTCGACCTGGCGCTGATAACAGTGCGGGCCAATGGGCGGATCGAAAGCGGCTTCGTAGAAGTGTTCCTCGAAGAGGAAGCTGGTCACGCACTCCAGCATGGGCACCTCGACATGCACAGCCTCACCGGTCCGGTCGCGATGATGCAGCGCAGCCAGCGTTGCGTGCACGGCGTGCAGGCCGGAAACCTTGTCGGCAAAAGCCGTCGGCAGGAAGCGCGGGGCCTCGTTCCCGTCCACGCGCGGCAGCAGGCTGGTGGCGCCCGATAGCGCCTGGATCAGATCGTCATAGGCGGGCCGGCCCGAATAGGGCCCGTCTGAGCCGAAGCCCAGACAGTGAACATAGACAATGTCCGGCTTGATCGCCTTGACCTCTTCAAACGTCAGGCCAAGCCGTTTGACCGCGTCTGGCCGGATATTGTGAATGAAGACATCGCTTTGCTGGATCAGTTTGCGGATGGCGGCCATGCCGGCGTCCGATTTCAGATCCCAGACGACCGACCGCTTGCCGCGATTGATCGTCAGGTGGCAGGGGCCCATCCCCTTGTTGTTCGCCGGCTTGCCGACATTACGGAAATCATCGCCACCCTTCGGCTCGAGCTTGACGACATCGGCGCCCATGTCGGCAAGCGTCTGCGTACAATAGGGGCCGAAGATCACCGTCGTCATGTCGGCGATGCGGATGTCGGACAAGAGGTCTGTCGCGGGCATTAACGTCTCCCATTCCTTTTCTCCTTCTATCCAACACGCAAGGCGGGTTCGTAAATGCCCGGTCTGGTCCTGTCGCAAGGTCAGGGTCGGTCAAGTCAGAGCCGTCCCCGTCACCGGAAGACGTGAAAATCGCGAATAAACCGCCGTTTCAACGCCCGGGTCCGCCTCTTTCAAACGTCACATTCAACGCCCGCTCCCACGAAGGGGAGCAATAACCATCAGTGTCAGGCCCAGGTGCCCGTCCATGGTGGGCGAGCGTCATAACCAGAAGAAAGAAATGCAATGAGACTCCCAGAACAGTCGGCCCGGCCTGCTGGCTTCCCGGCCTTGCCGGCCATCGTCACTCACGCTTTCAACATCACAATACCGGTCCTTTACGCGATCATCTTCGCGACGCCGGTCATCGGCATGATCGCGGCGATCGAGCCGGTCCTGTGATGCGGCGAGCACTTCCATAGAGGCGTGCGGCACCCCCGCACGTCTCCCTTCATTCAAAGGACCAGAGCCATGAGCTGCCTCAAAAACCGTCTACCGAACCAGAGCGACCGAATCTTCCTCACCGATGGTGGGCTGGAAACAGACATGATCTTCAACAAGGGCTTCGAATTGCCAGCCTTTGCCTCGCACACGCTGCTGGCTTCGGCGACGGGCCGACGGGCTTTGCGGGCGTATTTCGTCTCGCATCTGGAGCTTGCCGCGGAAGTCGGCGCAGGCTTCATTCTCGACACGGCAACCTGGCGCGCCCAGCGCGAATTCGCCGATGCACTGAAGACGTCTCCGGGCGCCTTGCGTGAGGCCAATGAACAGGCGGCCGCTTTCGCTGCGCGCCTTCGGTCCGATTATGACAACGCGGCGTCCCCGGTCCTCGTGAACGGCGTAGTCGGCCCGTGCGGCGATGGTTATGCCCCGGATCGTATTCCGACCCGTGAAGAGGCTGAGGCCTATCATGGCGAGCAAATCCGCTGGCTTGCTGATGCCGGCGTAGATTTCGTCTCGGCAATTACCTTCACAAACACGCCCGAAGCGGTCGGCTTCGTTCGCGCGGCACAAGGAGTGGACGTTCCGGCGGTTGTTTCCTTCACCGTTGAGACGGATGGCCGCCTGCCAAGTGGTCAGGCGCTGGACGAAGCGATTGACCAGGTGGACGCCGAAACCGGGGCGGCGCCGGTCTATTTCATGATTAACTGCGCCCACCCAACACATATCCTGCCGGCGCTCGATGGTGGAGACTGGCAACAGCGGCTTTATGGGGTGCGGTGCAATGCCTCGAAGCTGAGCCATGCCGAACTTGATGCCTGCGCCGAACTCGATTGCGGGAACCCCGTCGAGCTTGCAGAGGACTACCTCCGCCTGCTCGATGTCCTGCCCCATGCGAATGTCTTTGGGGGCTGTTGTGGCTCGGATCTTCGCCACATACAGGCTATCGCCAGCCAGCTAATGAAGCGGGTGCCGAGCGTGCCTGCCTGACGGGCCTCGGAGGTCGTCCCGACGCGACAATAGAGACCTCATTGCTTCGGTTCTGCGCGAACATAAATGTTGATCGGCTCAAACGTTTTCTGGGAAAAAACGACCTTGAGGATGAAGGTGGCCGACCGAGCAGGCGTGCCTCAAACGACTGATCCACTTGACCCGCGCCCGACGAGTCGTCACGAGCTTTGCTCATGGCGAGAGTGAAGATCTGTGGCGTGCGGGATGAGCACATGGTGCGGACTGTGGCGAGAGCCGGGGCGGACTGGGTTGGCTTCGTGCTCGCGCCGAAAAGTCCCCGCTACATCGTCCGCCATGGTGAACCGTTATCCGAGCGTTTGATCGATCTTCTCACCGTCGCGGCAGAGGCGGACATTCGTTCGGCTGTGCTGGTCGTGAACCCCGAGATCGAGTGGTTGCACGGGCTGACGAATGCCGTGCTGCCCGATGTTATCCAGCTCCATGGGAACGAAACGCCGGCGTTCGTGGCCGAGCTGCGCGAGGCTGTGCCGCGAAATACTGAAATATGGAAGGCCGTGGGTGTGGCCGGCCCGTCCGATCTCGAGGCGGCATCGGCCCATACCGCAGCTGACCGGCTGCTGATTGATGCCCGCCCGCCTGAAGGGGCGGACCGGACCGGCGGTCATGGCCAGACATTCGACTGGTCGATCCTTGAAACCTGGCATGCCCCGAAGCCCTGGCTTCTTGCCGGTGGTCTGACGCCCGACAATGTCGCTGACGCGATCCAGCGCACGCAGGCCGACGCCGTCGATGTGTCATCCGGCGTGGAGCGTGTGCAGGGCGAAAAAGATGTGGGTCTCGTGCGGGCTTTTATCGAGGCTGCCAGAGGCGCCGCCGCCAACGCTTGAAGCAATCGGGCCGATCAGGCAACGCGCCGCAGCCTCATGCCCTTGCGCGGGCAGGGCTTCCGTCGCATGTACCCGGCTGAAGCCGCGAGAGATAGACGATGACCAAGCTCAACACCTGGGACCAGTGGCCGGATGAAAAGGGCCGCTTTGGCGAATTCGGCGGGCGCTACGTCGCCGAGACGCTGATGCCGCTCATCCTGGAGCTTGAGGATGAGTTCCGCGCGGCCAAGAAGGACCCGGCCTTCACCGCCGAGATGGACGATTTCTGGACCCATTATGTGGGCCGCCCCTCGCCGCTCTACCATGCCGAGCGGATGACCGAGCACTTCGGCGGACCGAAAATCTACTTCAAGCGCGACGAGCTCAATCATACCGGCTCGCACAAGATCAATAACTGCCTTGGTCAGATCCTGCTCGCCCGGCGCATGGGCAAGACCCGGATCATCGCCGAGACCGGGGCTGGCCAGCATGGCGTGGCGACCGCGACCGTCTGCGCGCGCTTCGGCCTGCCATGTACGGTCTTCATGGGCGAGACCGATGTGAAGCGCCAGAAGCCGAACGTCTTCCGGATGAAGCTGCTGGGCGCAGAGATCGTGCCCGTGTCGTCGGGGACCGGAACGCTCAAGGACGCGATGAATGAGGCGTTGCGTGACTGGGTCACGAACGTCCATGACACCTTCTATGTCATCGGGACCGCTGCCGGACCGCACCCCTATCCGGAGCTGGTCCGTGACTTTCAGTCCGTCATCGGCAAGGAAGCCCGCCGCCAGATCCTGGAGCGGGAAGACCGCCTGCCGGACGCCGTCATGGCGTGCATTGGCGGCGGCTCGAATGCCATCGGCCTGTTCCATCCGTTCATCGAGGATGAGGGTGTGCGCCTGATCGGCGTGGAAGCCTCCGGACACGGCATCGAGACGGGCGAGCATGCCGCCGCGCTCAATGGCGGACAGCCCGGCATCCTGCACGGAAACAAGACCTATCTCCTGCAGACCGATGATGGGCAGATCATCGATGCGCATTCCATATCGGCCGGCCTCGACTATCCCGGCATCGGGCCTGAGCACGCCTTCCTGCGCGATACCGGCCGGGCGGAATACCTGACCTGTACCGACAAGGAGGCGCTCGAGGCCTTCCAGCTCTGCACACGGCTTGAGGGGATTATCCCGGCGCTGGAGCCGGCCCATGCCATCGCGCGGCTTGGCGATGTCTGCGAGACCATCGGCAAGGACGGCCTGCTGATCATGAATCTCTGCGGGCGCGGCGACAAGGATATCTTCTCCGTCGCGGAGCATCTGGGGATGGAGATTTGAAATACTCGCCTGGTGAAACAGCGCTTACTATCGTCCAATCCGCGGCACTGGTTGCGATGTTCACGCCCGGAGCGATTTTTTTGGGGACGAAGAGCGATGGCGGTCTGCCGGAGAGACGACGCTTACAGCGCATCACAGTTGACCGGGAGCGATACACGTTCGAATAGTCTGTCATGACCGAAGCCCTCCTCATCCGCATTACCTGCCCCTCAAAGGATGTCGCCCAGAAGATCGCCGACGCCTCCGTCGAGCAGCGTCTGGCCGCCTGCGCAAATATCGAAGGCCCCGTCACCTCGACCTACCTCTGGAAAGGGGTCGTGGAGCAGGCGTTCGAGCACGTGCTGTGGCTGAAATCGGTTGCGCCCTGCTGGAAAGCGCTGGAAACCCTCGTCACCGAGATTCACCCCTATGATGTCCCGGCCATGGTCGCGATGCCGTGCACGCACGTGCTTGGCTCCTATGCCGATTGGCTGGATGAGAATACGAAGGCGCCTGCAGAGTAATGCCGACACAGAGAATTACCGACCGGTTCGACAAGGTTCGTGCCGAAAACCGGGCTGCGCTCGTCACCTATATCATGGCTGGCGATCCGGACCTGGAGACCAGCTATCAGGCGCTGTGTGCCCTGCGCGACAATGGCGCGGATATTATCGAACTGGGCGCGCCCTTCACGGATCCGATGGCCGACGGCCCGGCCATCCAGCGCGCCGGGCAGCGAAGCCTCAAGGCCGGTACGAAACTGAGCGACGTACTCGCCCTTGCCAAACGCTTCCGCGCGGATGACGAGGACACTCCGCTTATCCTGATGGGCTATGCGAATCCGGTCTTCCATATGGGGTATGAAGCGTTTGCCGAATCAGCTGCGGCTGCTGGCATAGACGGGACAATTCTGGTCGATCTGCCCCCGGAAGAGGATCTTGAGCTGCGTCAGGCCTATGAAAAATATGGGCTTTCCGTCATCCGGCTCGCCACGCCGACAACGACCGACAAGCGTATCGCCAAGGTTGCTGAAGGCGCGTCCGGCTTCTTGTATTATGTGGCTGTCGCTGGTGTAACGGGTACAGGATCAGCCGATCCCGAAGACATCCGCGAAGGCGTGGAGCGGGCTCGCAAGGTCTCCGGCCTGCCGGTTTGCGTCGGCTTTGGCGTCCGGACCGGGGAACAGGCGGCTGCGATGGCACGTATATCTGATGGGGTTGTGGTCGGGTCCGCTTTCGTGGATCATGTGCGCTTGGCTCTTGAGTCAGGTGACACCGGCAATATAGCCGGGCGGATGGGGGAGCTGGCCAGGGAGTTGTCGACGGCGCTCAAAGGGTAGCGCCGCAGAACCTATTGGACCAGTCAGGGAGTCCGAAAACGAGATGAATTGGCTCACGAATTTCCGTACACCGGGGCTCAAGACCTTTCTGTCCCCGAAGAAGGACACGCCGGATAATCTCTGGGTGAAGTGCCCAAAGAGCGGCGAACTTGTCTATCGCTCCGATCTTGAAGAGAGCTGGTATGTGACACCGGCTGGCGCGCATCTCAGGATTTCGCCGCGCCGCCGCTTCCGCATCTTCTTCGATGATGAGCGTTGGGAGCCGATCCCGCTGCCGCCGGTGACGCAGGACCCGCTCAAATTCAAGGACGACAAGGCCTATCCGTCCCGTCTGAAAGCCGCCAAGGCCAAGATCGCAGGTCGTGAAAAGGAAGAGAGCCCGGAAGGCTCCCCACCTATCGCCCAGGATGACTGCATGGCCGCAGCTTTTGGCCGGGTGAACGGCAAGCCGGCTGTGATCCTCGTCCAGGACTTTGCCTTCATGGGCGGCTCGCTCGGCATGGCGGCTGGCGAAGCCTTCATTGCAGCGGCCCAGATGGCTGTCGCTCGCAAGGCCGCTTTCGTCGTCTGCACCGCTTCGGGCGGGGCGCGGATGCAGGAAGGCACCCTGTCGTTGATGCAGATGCCGCGTACGACGCTGGCGATTTCCGAGGTCCGCGATGCCGGGCTTCCTTACCTCGTTGTGCTGACGGACCCGACCTCGGGTGGCGTTTCGGCGTCCTATGCCATGCTGGGCGACGTTCATATCGCCGAACCGGGCGCCATGATCGCCTTTTCCGGCCCCCGCGTCATTGAGCAGACGATCCGCGAAAAATTGCCCGAGGGCTTCCAGCGCTCTGAATTCCTTCGCGAAAAGGGCCAGGTCGATATTGTCTGCGACCGCCGCGAACTGAAGGACACGCTGGGCCGGCTGCTGGCGCACCTGCTGCCGAAACGGGCTTCCGACAAGTCCGCCATTGGGCCAGTCAAAGCCCCGTCAGCTGACGTTCCCGCGCCGAAGAAAGAGAAGGCCAAGAAGGCTTGATCGACACCCAGCTCGCCGTCGAGACGGCGCTGAAGCGGTTTGAGAAGTACAATCCGTCCGACCGGATTCTTGCGCTCGACCGCCTGCTCGTCGTTCTCGAGACCCTTGGCAATCCGCATCTCAGGCTCCCCCCCGTCATCCACGTCGCCGGGACGAATGGAAAAGGCTCTGTCGTGGCCTTCATCCGGGCGATGGCAGAAGCGGCTGGGCTGAAAGTCCACACCTCCACATCCCCCCACCTCGTTCGTTTCAATGAGCGGATCCGGCTGGCGGGTGAGCTGATCACGAATGACTATCTCGTCACATGTCTGGAGCGGGTCGAAAAGGCGCTTCTCGGCACCCGCGAGATAACCCATTTCGAAGCGGCGCAGGCGGCCTCTTTCCTCGCCTTTTCCGAAACCCCGGCCGACCTCCTCATCCTCGAGGTCGGGCTTGGCGGGCGGTTCGATGCTTCGAATGTCATTACAGAATCCGCCTGTTCCGTCTTCACGCCGATCGACCTCGACCACCAGCAATTCCTCGGCAATACAATTACCAGGATCGCGACCGACAAGGCCGGGATCCTGAAGCCGGGCTGCCCGGTGGTTTCTGCGATCCAGGGCCCTGAAGCCGATGCTGCCCTGAGAGCCGAGGCTGCGCGCGTCGGCGCCGAAATCGACTTTGTGACGCCGGAGGAAATTGCCGCCGTCTTCCCACCGCTGGGACTGGCCGGGGCGCACCAGTTCGCGAATGCGGCGCTTGCGGCGAAGGCGCTGAAAACCGCCAGGATACAGGGCATTACCGACAAGGCGATCCTGTCGGGCACAGCCACTGCCCACTGGCCGGCGCGGATGCAGCGCCTCTCGGATGGGCCAGTCACGAAGCTCGCCAATGACATGCCCGTCTGGCTCGATGGCGGGCACAATCCGCATGCCGGACGCGCGCTTGCCGAGGTCCTGAACGCGCTCGACACCGAGGAGCCGGCCAAGCGGACGATGCTGGTTTCGGCCATGCTCGCCAACAAGGATGCGGCGGGGTTTTTCGCCGCCCTTAACCGGCCCGGCCTGACCGTCTTCACCTGCCCGATTGCCAATAACGCCAACAGTTTCAGCGCGGAGGCGCTGGCCGAAGCGGCGCGAGCCTCTGGCGCGGGCGCCTCCCCGCATGAAAGCTTCGAGGCGGCAATGGCGGCGGCTGTTGAGGCCGGCGCAGAGCGGATCCTGATCTGCGGCTCGCTCTATCTCGCGGGCAAGGTGCTGGCGATTAATGAGGAGCTGCCACGCTAGGCAAAAACCTGCACCGCCACCCGCAGACCGGGCCCGATCTGCGGCAAACACCCAATTGCCCCCCACCTACGCAGTTTCCCGCATACGGCGCCGCCCGCCCATCCTCTAGAATACCCCCTCGCAATCATCGACGTGAGGAGGCGCGCTGACATGGCGATTGAGACCATTCCCCCGAAAGATATCTGTATCCTTGTAACCGGTGGCGCGCGCGGGATTGGCGCGGCGACGGCGCGATTGCTGGCCGAAGGCGGCGCCCAGGTGATGATCGCCGATGTGCTGGATGATGAGGGCGAGGCGCTTGCCGAGTCGCTGGGCGATCGGGTGGTTTACCGCCATCTCGACGTCACGCGGGAGGCGGACTGGCGCGCCGCCGTGGACGAGGCCGTGAAGCGGTTCGGACGGCTCAATGCCGTGTTCAACAATGCCGGGATCCTCGCCGTTGCCGGCGTCGAGGACTGTGCGCCCGATGAGTTTCGTAAGGTGATCGACGTCAATCTGTTTAGCGTGTTTCTCGGCCTGCATGTTGCCGCGCCCGCAATGCGCAAGAGCGGCGGCGGGGTGATCGTGAACACCTCGTCGACGGCGGGCCTGCAGGGGTATGGCTCGCTGGCGGCCTATGTCTCCAGCAAGTGGGGCGTGCGCGGACTGACCAAGGCGGCTGCGCTCGATCTCGCCGGTGAGGGGATCCGGGTCGTCTCGGTGCATCCCGGGCCGGTGGCGACGCCAATGACGAAAGACTTCAGCGATGAGACGGTCGCCAACCAGCCAATGCCGCGCTTCGGCGAGCCGGAAGAGGTCGCGCGGATGGTGCGGTTCATCGTGTCGGAAGCGACCTTCTCCACGGGCAGCGAATTCACCGTCGATGGCGGTGCCGTGACGGGGCAGGTGCTCCCGCTGCACGACTAGGCGACTTATGCGTTCTTGATCGTAAGCCCGCCATCCACGGGGATATGCACGCCATTCAGGAAGCTCGCGGCCGGCAGCACGACTGACAGCGTCATGTTGGCGACCTCTTCAGGGATGCCGTAACGGCGCAGCGGGACGCGGCGCTTGGCGTAGATGGTCTTGTGCTCTTCCGGGATGCCGGCGGTGATGCCGGTGCGGATCGGGCCTGGGCAGATGCAGTTGACGGTGATGTCGATGTCCTCGTCGCGGCCAAGGTCGCAGGCGAGCCCGCGGGTCAGGCCGATCACGCCATGCTTGGCGGCGACGTAAGGGGAGTTGCCGGGCGTTGCGCCGACACCTTCGGTCGAGGCGACATTGACGATGCGGCCGAACTTCGCCTTACGCATATAGGGCAGGGCGGCGCGGATGGCGCGCTGGTGGCTGGTCAGCATCACGTTGATGCTCGGGGCCCAGGCGTCCTCATAGCTTTCCTCGGCGACGTCGGCCGGGATGGCGAAGCCGGCATTGTTGACCAGGATTTCCAGCCCGCCGAAATGCTCGGCTGCTTCCTTGACGACGCGCTTGATCGCGTCCGGATCGCCGACATCCATGGCCCAGCCCTTCACATGGTCGATCCCGGCGGCCTTGATCTCGTCGACCACCTTGTCGACCGCCTCCTGCTTGAGGTCGGTGACGGCGACATTGGCGCCCTCATGCGCGAAGAGGTGAGCGGTCGCCCGGCCCATGCCGGAGGCGGCGCCGGTGATGAGCGCGGTCTTGCCTTTGATCGAGCGGGAAAGGGGCTGGTACGGCTCCATGGGGGTCTCCTCCGGTGTGTTTTTTCTCTGGGGGCAGGAGTAGGCGCGGGGGCGGGGGGCGTCCATGGGTGACGCAAAGAAAAGCCCGCCGCGGCGGGGCCGGGCGGGCTTTCTGGTCTGGTTGGTCAGTCGCGGTTTACGCGCTTTCCTTGATCCATTCAGCGATGCGCTGCTTCGACATTGCGCCGAGATGGGTGGCGGCGACCTTGCCGTCCTTGAAGATCATCAGTGTCGGCAGGCCGCGCACGCCGAATTTCGAGGCGGCGACGGGGTTCTCGTCGACATTGATCTTGGCGACTTTCACCTTGCCGGCCATCTCTTCCGCAACGGCTTCGAGGTGCGGCGACATCTGCTTGCAGGGCCCGCACCATTCGGCCCAGAAGTCCACCACAACCGGCATGTCGCCGGCGATGGCGGTGTCGAAATCATCATCGGTAATGTGTTCGGCGGCCATGTGAGCCTCCTTTTGTCCTGTTGTGCCCTATAGATAGGAAGTGAGGGGATTCTTCAAAGGCCGCCAGCTAAACGGTCGCGTGAGCTTTGTAAAAGGCTGTCGGTGAGTTCGAACAGGACCGGGCCGTCAGTGTAGAGCAGGGCAGGGCGCACGCTGCGGCCCGGGAAGGCGGCTTCGAGCACGGCCTGGTAAGCCGCCATCTGCAACAGGTAAGCTGGTTCGACGGCCTCGGCGCTTTCCGGCGCGGGGCGGTCTGTCTTGTAGTCGACCAGCAGGATGCGTGTGTCTGTGATGACGAGCCGGTCGACCCGGCCATTGATGATGAGGGTCTCACCGCCCGACTGCAGTTTGCCGACAATGGAGGCTTCCGCCCGCCCGCCGGGGGCGAACACCTCGGCAAAGCCCGGTTCGGCGAGAGTCGCCATGGTCACGCTGAGGATTTCGGCGCGGTCTTCCGGAGCGAGGTCTGTATGGCGCTCCAGCCAGGCGCGGGCGGCGGCCTCACGGCCGGTTTCGGGCAGTTCCGGCAAGTATTGCAGCAGGGCGTGGATGAGCTGGCCGCGCTTCAGAGCTGCGGCGCGCGCCTTGCCGAAAGGCTTGGTGACAGGGGCGGTATCGTTGAGCAGGCGCGAGGGGGCCGTGACGCGGGGCGCGGTGTCGATGCGGGTGACCGGCGCGGTTGCCCATGACGGCGCTTCCAGCGGGCCACCGGTTGACCGCGCGTCTTTCGCCACGGGAAGGGCGGCCTCGCCATAGGTCAGTACGTCGTCTGACTCCTCAGTGCCGGTCAGCTCAAGCATGGCGGTGCGGCAGAGGTCGTACCAGCTGCCGTCGCTGTAGCCCTTGCCCTTCCTGTTGCCGGAAAAGGCGCCGGCGATGATCAGCCGGTCCTCGGCGCGCGTCAGCGCAACATAGAGCAGCCGCCGGCTCTCGCGCTGCTGAGCCGTCGCGCGCGCCTCCCGCAGCCGGGCGACAATCGGCGGGTCGTCGGCCTTTTTCGGGCTGTAGACGGGGATGTCACCATCGATGAGGAAGAGGCTGGAGGTGTCGGCTTTCTCCGCGCCGGTCGTATCCGGCAGGATGACGATGGGGGCCTGGAGGCCCTTTGCGCCGTGTACGGTCATTACCCGGATTTCGCCATCGGCTTCGGCGAGGTCACGCTTCAGCTCGCTTGCATCGCCTTCGATCTCGGCAAGGAAGGTCTGCAGGCTGGCGGCCTCGCCCATGGCATGGCCAAGCGCGCGGTCGAGCAGGGCGTTCACCGGATCGCGTGCCGGTTCACCGAGGCGCTGGATCAGCCGGTCCCAGCCCGACAGGCCATCGCCGTGGCGGGTGACGAGCGCGCGGGTGAAGAGGTCGAAGGCCGGCAGGTGGCGGTTTGCCAGAAGGTCCTCGCAGAACGCTTTCGCGTCGGCAAAGCGTGGCTCGGTCGCCGCCTTGAGCCGGTCCCACAGCCGCTCTCCCTCCTTGCGGTCATGCGCAAGCACGAAGAGTTCCTTGTCGTCGTCAATCAGCCCGCAGAACGGGCCGCGCAGGATTTCCGCCAGCGTCAGGTCATCGCCCGGCATCAGGACGAAGCGGATGAGGTTAAGGCAGTCCTGCACGCCAATATGGTCGAGCAGGACCAGCCGGTCCGCGCCCGCCACGGGCAGCCGTTCAGCCTTCAGCGCCTTGATCAGGGCCTCGAACAGAGGGCCGCGCTTTCGCACCAGGATCAGCACATCCTCGGGCCGGGCAGGCCGCCGCTCGCCCTTCTCCCAGACCGGCTCACCGGTCTCGATGATGCGCTTGATCTCATCGGCGATGTTTTTTGCCAGCCGGTTCTTCGGCGAGCTTTCGGAGACATGGTCGAGCGGCGCGTCCCACGGGTCGGACTCCTCTCCCTCCGTATGCGGTTCGATGGGCCACAAGTCGACCCGGCCCGGCTGTTCGGCGCGGCGGGCGACATGGCGCAGCTCGTCGGCTTCGTCCGGCGGGCTTTCCGAGAACGGATCACCACCGAAACTGTCGCGGTTGAAGACCGTATCGACAAAGGCCAGCACTTCCGGCGACGACCGGAAGGACATGGTCATATCCGGCAGGTTCGCCTGTCCCTGCAGCGCTTCCTCGGCTTCGGCAAAGCGGCGCTTCTCGGCGAGGAACTGGTCCGGGTCGGCACCCTGGAAAGAGTAGATGGACTGCTTCTTGTCACCGACGGTGAACTGCGTGCGCGGATCGGCGATCCGTTCGGCGCCTTTGCCCGCGCGGAATTCGGCGACGAGCGCGTTGATGATGTCCCATTGCGGGGGGCTTGTATCCTGCGCTTCGTCGAGCAGGATATGCGTCAGCCCGCCATCAAGCTTGTAGAGCACCCATTCGGCCAGGCCGCCGGAATTGAGCAGGGCACGCGTACGCTGGATCAGGTCGTCGAAATCGAGCGCGGCGCGCTGTGCCTTGCCGGACCGGAAGGCTGACAGCACCGGCAGGCCGACATCGACCAGCGCAGCCGTGCGCTCATAGGCCCGGCGCGCAATCATCTGCGTCAGCAGCCCGCGAAAGCGAGAGACTTCGCTGCCTTCGCCATCCTTCATCTGGAAAGCGTCAGCAAGCCCTGGCACCTCCTTGGCCGCTCCGGCCGTATACGGATTGCTGGCCCGGAAGGCCCCGGCCCCTGTCAGAAAGATGGACTGCCAGGCCGCCCAGCGGTCGGCCACAGGCGCATTTGACAGGATGACAATCAGGTTTTCCAGCAGCTTCGCGTCGCTCGCCCCGGCCTTGGTCAGATCACCGAGACCGCGCGCGAGCCCGGCGAGCATTTCGCGATCAAGGCCGTCCCCGACGGCGCGATCCATGATGTCATCGACGGTCTCGTCAGGCGCCTCAAGCCGGTCCTTGATCACGGCTTTCAGGGAGTCTCCCTCCAGGCCTGTCAGCGCACTGCGGGCGCCGCGCAGGCTGGAGAGCGGCGCGGCCGCGCCAAATCCGCCGCCCGCTTCTGAAATAAGCGCCAGCGCGTCGAGGCGGTGTTCGGCGGCGTGCAGCACCTGGTCTGCCAGACTCTCGCTCCAGAGATCGTCAGCCTCGCGGTCCTCCATCTCGGCAAAGCCCGGTGAGACGTCGGCCTCAAGCGGGAAGCGGCGAAGGATGCGGGAACAGAAAGCGTGGATCGTCTCGATCCGCAGGCCACCCGGCGTCTCCAGCGCGCGGGCGAACAGGGCACGCGCCGCCTGCAGGTCATCGTGGCTGTAGCTCTCTTCCGGGCGGCGTTCCAGCTTGGCGAGTTCGCCAGCAAGCTGCGCATCTTCCATGACCGACCAGCTGCCGAGCCTGTCGAACAGGCGGCTCAACATCTCATTGGCTGCGGCCTTGGTGTAGGTGATGCAGAGGATGGTGTCGGGGGCGGCGCCTTCGCGGCCATCCTCGCGGCGCAGCAGCAGGCGTGCGACGCGGTCGATCAGAACCTTGGTCTTGCCGGAGCCGGCATGGGCCTCCACCCAGGCCGAGCGTTCGGGCTGGGCCGCCAGCGCCTGCGCATCGATGGCGCGCTGGAAGGCTGTGTCCGGATCAGTCATCGCCATCCTCCGAGGCCCATTCATCGCGCCGGGCAAGGCGGGCATAGTCGGAGCCGTACTTCGCCCATTTCGGACGCGGCATGCTGACATAGGGATGGTCCGGGTCGGCGAATTTTCCGATCAGCTTGAGGAAGCCCTCGCGCGTTTCCGCGATAATCTCTTCAATCGGCTTTTCCGGCATGTCCTTGCGGACATGATCACCAATATTGCGGACCGCGAACTGTGTCCCGAACCGGACATAGGTCAGTGCACTGACAGATGCGGCTTTCACCCCCTTCTCGGCAAACCCGCCTTCGGCGGCGATGATGGCCTGCAGCGGCATTTGCGGGTTGAGACCGGTGCGCACCTCGCCTTCGCCGGGCGGGGCACCGGACTTGAAGTCCAGAATGGCGAGCGTGCCGTCCTGATGCTTTTCCACGCGGTCAGCGGTCGCGGTCAGCTTGAAGGTCTCGCCGCCCAGCGGGAAGTCATGTGCGCCCTTGATCTCCGTATGGGGACGCCCCGCGAGAAGATGGAGGCGCTCCTTTCGCCAGGCGATATATTCCTCAGCGGTCTTGCGCCGTGAGGCGACAGCGCCAAGGATGATTTCCTCGGCTTCGCCAGCGGCACGCAATTCGGCTTCCAGCATGGTGACAAGGCTGTCGGCGGATTTCTCGACACCGTCCTCCTCGAACTTTTCCAGTGCGGCATGGATGGCCGTGCCGCGCGGCCGGGCATCGACGGCCATGTCGAGCGTGTCCAGCTTCGTCAGTCCAAGGATGTACTGGGCATAGATGCCATACGGGTCGCGCTGCAGCGTCTCGATGCGGGTCACCGAAAGGCGTTTCGGGCGAAATTCGACCGGCGGTGTGGGGCGCGGTTCGGCGGTGAAGTTTTCCAGTGGCCTTGGATGCCGGAGCGCATTAAGCCAGATGCGGGGGTCGCGGTCTGGCGCCGGGCCGAGGGCTTTGGCCGCGCCCGCCTCACCGAGTGCGCCGCGTGCCAGCGTGTTCAGCCGCCACAGCCAGCGCGAACTGATCGCCGGAGCGTCGTCGCGGCGCTTGGCTGAAAGAAGTGTGACATTGGGCGCCGACGCCAGCTGCGCGAAATCATGCGCCGACAGGCCGATACGTTCGTCCGGATCATTCAGGCCGATCTCGGCGCGGAAGGCGCGCGGCAGGAAGGCATCGGCGGGCGGCTGGGCCGGCCAGACGCCTTCATTGAGGCCGGCGAGGATGAGGTGGTCGGCGGTCTGGAGACGCGCTTCCAGCGGCCCCCAGATATTGAGGCGCGGATGGTCGGCGCCCTCCTCCCGGACCAGTTCGGTGGCGCAGTAGGCCTTGAAGAGCTCCGTCCAGATCTCCGGTGCGGCGGCTTCCATGCTGAGCGTGACATCCGCGAAGTCGCGCATGGCGGAAGACAGTTTTGCACCGTCCGGCCCGGCCCATGGAAGCGGTGTTGCGCCGAGGCTGCCCATCAGCTCGCTGACGGCTTCGAGGAAAGCGAGCCCGGCCAGCGGCGCCTCGGTATCGGCAAGGCCGGCAGCCTCAAAGCGCGACCGTAGATCGCTCGTCAGTCGCAGCGCCGCATCGGCGTGCCGGAATTTGAGCCCTGACCGCCGGGCATTCTCTTCATCGCCCGCCATACTTTCGATATGGGCGTCCAGCGTGTCCCAGTCGGTCCAGCGGCGCGCCCCGCGCAGGAAGAAACGTTCGAAACTCGCAAGGTCGTGCTCGAAGTCGACCTGGGCATGTTTCAGCACGGCCAGCATCGCGACGGGATGGGTCGGATCGGCGACCCAATCCATGACCAAGGCAGCAAGGCTCCCGGCGGCTGTCTGCAGCAGAGGCACGCCGCCGGATGGGGCGACGTCGACATGCCATTGTTTCAGGAGCGCGGAGACGCGCCGCGCCAGTCCGGCATCGGGCGTGACGAGGGCGGCAGTCTTCTTCTCGGTCTCCAGCGTTTCGCGCAACAGCAGCGCGGCACACCACGCCTCGTCGCTCTCGTCATTCGCCTCGATCATGGTCATGCCCGAGAAGCCGTCGCGGGCGAAATCGGCGCGGTCGCGGGTGCCGGACAGGGTGTCGAGGCGCTCGAGCCAGCCAGAGGTATCGGCCGCGGGGGCAAGGGCTTCGTGGACAAGCGCGCGGCGGGCGTCTGCCATCGTATCGCTCTTGATGTCTGGCCAGGTGGCGACCTCGTGCGGCGCGAGGCCGAGGGTGCGCAGTGTCCGGGCGATGGTGAACTGCGGATGGTTGGCGCTCTGCTCGATCCGGTTCCAGGCGCGCGGCTCCACATCGCGGTCGAGACCCGGCAGGACGATCAGGCTGCGGGGAAGCTGCATGGCCGCTTTCATCAGGACGCGGCCGGAGGGGTCGGCACCGGTAGAGCCTGCGATGATGATGTCGCCCTTGGGCGGCGTGGCGAGCCAGGTCTCCGCGGTAGCTTCGGCGGCCGCGAGCCGGCGGGCATACGGGTCCATCTGGACGTTGCGCTCAAGGTCTTCGGGCCACTGGGTGGTGATGATCTCGAGGAAGTCGAGGGATTGCTGCCAGTGCGCGGCGAGCTGGCGGTCCTTGACCAGCGATTCCAGTTTCGACCAGTCGACCTCGCCGGATAGCGCAGCCTGGTCGAGCAGGCGGGCGAGTTCCTTTGCCGCGGCCAGCGCGGAGGCGGGCGGGATGGAGCGGCCCTGCGCATCGTAGAAGGCCTTCACGAGAACCGAGAGACGGCCGAGCCGGGCAGCCGGTGACACCGCCGGAGGCAGGTCGGCGAGCGCGGATTCCGCCCCCGGAGGCGGTTCATCGGTCTCGAGATCACCGAGCGGGCGGATGTCCGGCATCAGGATGGGTGTGCCGCCAGCCGCTTCGAACAGAGCAAGCGCCAGCGCGCGGGCCGAGCGGCGGTTGGGGATGTAGATCAGGTCATCGGCAAGTGCATCGGCGTTTGCGGCCAGATCCTTGCCGGCGGCCAGCGTCTCGGCAAGCGCCTTGAGGAAGTTCGCGCCGGGCGGGATGGTCCAGACCTTCGGCGCGCCGTCCGCGAACAGCTTGGTCACGCGTTCGCTCCGTGCGACCACATCCACATGTTCGCATCCTTCAACGCCTGCGGGTCGCCGACATGCAGCCAGAAACGGTCAAGCGGCAGGCCGTGCATCCGGCCCTTCGGCAGGAGGTCGCTCCAGATACGGAAGGCGGAGAAGGGTTCGGTGTCATACGCGGCGTACAGGGCCGGCTTGACGATCCGCAGGCCCGCATAGGCCCAGGGCGCCTCGTCGGCCTCGCCGCGATGGGCAATGGTGCCGTCCCCGGCGCGGAAGAAATCGCCCGCCCCGCCAAAACCAAGCGTGCGGTGCTTGTCGGCGAGCAGCAGGATCTCGTCCATCTTCGCTGGGTCGTAGGCGTCCGCGAGGTCTTTCAGGGGTTCGGCATCATTGGGTGCCCAGAAGGCATCGGTATTGACGACGAAGACCGGATCGTCACCGAGCAGCGGTGCGGCCTTTGCCAGCGCGCCACCGGTTTCCAGCACCGCGTCGCGCTCATCGGAGAAGAGCACCTCGACGCCGTCATAGGCCCTGGCATGCGCCTCGACCTGATCGGCGCACCAGTGCGTGTTGACCACGAGGCGTTTCACGCCGGCCTCGATCAGCGGCGTGACCTGCCAGTCCATCAACCGCTTGCCCGCCACCTCGATCAGCGGCTTGGCCGTCTTGTCCGTGAGCGGCCGCATGCGGGTGCCGAGCCCGGCAGCGAGGATCATGGCGGTGTCGGGAACGCTGGCCATCAGGCCTCCTCGAAGATGAAGGGTGCGGTGTCGCGCACGAAAGCGGCCATACCGGCGGCTGCCGGGTGCTGGAGGTTCCGGGCGAGCAGCGTCTTCTGGCGCGGCAGGAAGAGGCCGTAGCGGTCCTTGCCGTCGCGCGCGATCAGGCGGGAAAAGATGCCGGCGATGCGCAGCGCATTGAGCGCCCCGATGACGGCAAGGCGTTCCTGCAGGCCTTCCTCGCTCTTGCCGGACTTGTCGAGATAGGTGCGGATGGCGGCGGTCTGCGCCTCAGGCGTCACGACCCGGCGGGCATCCTGCACCAGCATCGCCATATCCCAGGCATCCCAGCCGATAACGGCATCCTGGAAATCCAGGAGGCCGATCCGGGCGCGGTCCTCGCGTTCGGGCAGCCAGATCAGGTTCTCGGCATGGTAGTCGCGCAGCGTCAGGTCGCGCGGAAAGCTCCGGGCCTGATCGATCAGGACGTCACGTTCCGCCTCCCAGCGGGCGCGTGCGGCGTCGGTCATCTTCATGCGCATGTCGAGGACAGGCAGCCAGTCAGCGAAGAGGTCTGCGTTTACCCGCAGGGCGAGGTCATCGAAGGCGAGCAGCGGCCATTCGCGGCCCAGGCCTTCAAGGATGACCGGGCGCTCCTGCGCATGCAGGTCGGCAAGCGCTGCGCCTGCGGCGGTGTAGAGCGTCACCTCGTCTGCGCCCTGTTCGATCAGCCGGGCGAATTCCTTGAGCGTGCCGAAATCCTCGATCACGGCAAGGCCGAGATCGGGATCACCGGCCAGGATTTCCGGCGCGCTGAACCCATGGCTGCGCAACCAGCCGCCAATCGCCGCAAACGCCTCAACGCGCGATGCGGCCAGACGAGACTGCTTGTTCCAGCCGCCAGACAGGCGTTCGGCATCCGTCATGGCAGGTGTGCACGGTTCGTCCTCGACGAGCGGGGCATCCATGAGGAGCGCGGTTTCGCCGGATGGGCGCGTCAGCCTTCCATAGCGGCGTGTCGAGGCATCCTGGCCGAGCCAGGCAAGGCGCGCTTCGCCCCAGCCTTCCCGTGCAAGGAAGGTCTCGATCTCAAGCAACCGATTCGCGTCAAAACCCATGAAGGCGAGCCTGCCAGTCTTCGCCATGCGCTTCCAGCCTTGCTGTGCGCCCGCGGTCGGTTTGCTCCAGTGTCAGATCGAGGCGCCATTGCGGAAGGTGGGCCCCGGCCTTGTCCGGCCATTCGATAAGAGCCAGCCCGTCCATCGTTTCATCCCAGCCAAGCTCCCTGACCTCGTCGGGATGATCGAGCCGGTAAAGGTCGAAATGGAAGACGGGCAGGCCGGGCGTCTCATAGGTCTGGACGAGGGTGTAGGTCGGGCTCGGCACGTCTGTTTCTGCACCGTTCAGCGTGGATATGAGGGCGCGGGCAAAGGTTGTCTTGCCGGCGCCCAGTCCGCCCTTGAGCGCGATCACGTCGCCGGGCTTCAGGTGCGGCGCCAGCCGGCGAGCGAGCCGTGCGGTTGCGGCTTCATCGGGCAGGAACAGCTCAACCATGCTCATCAGAGGGTATCCAGCGTTTCCGAGATCGCGCTCATCAGAGCGTCGTGCGGTTCGCAGCCGACAGACAGGCGCACATACCCTTCGGCCACATCATCGCCCCAGCGAGCGCGGCGTTCGCCGCTCGTCTGGACACCGCCAAAGCTGGTCGCGGCGAAGATGGCGGGGCATTCGGAGATGAAGCGCTCGGCGATCGCCTTGTCGGCAAAGCTCAGCCCGATGACGAAGCCCGGCTGGGCCATCTGTTTCGTTGCCGTGGCATAGGAGGGATCGTCAGCAAGGCCGGGAAAGCGAACGGCCTGCACGGCGGGATGCGTGTAGAACAGATTGGCCAGCGCCATCGCATTCGCGCACATCCGCTCCAGCCGGACCTCCAGCGTCATCAGTCCGCGATAGGCGAGATAGGCTTCGGCCGGGCCGGGCGTGGAGCCCGACAGCTTGCGCCATTGGCGTACCCGTTCGATGAGATCGCCATTGCGCGCGGAGACATGGCCGAAAAGGACATCGGAATGCCCGGCCAGGGCCTTGGTATCGGAAGAAACCGTCAGGTCGGCGCCGAGATCGAGGGTCGGCTGGAGCAGGGGGGTCGCGGTCGTATTGTCGACGCAGACAAGCCCGCCAGCGGCGTGCGTGCGCTCCGCGATCGCGGCGATGTCGCAGGTGTCGAGGCCCGGATTGGAGGGGGTCTCCAGCCAGACGAGGTCATAAGCCGACACGTCATGGCGATCCATGTCGGCCGTGGCCACCTCGGTCACCTCGATGTCGTGCTGGCGGAAGAACTCATCCATCAGGACGCGCACGGTGTAATAGCCGTCAGAGGGCAGCAGGACTTTCGCCTTTGGTTTCAGGGCGGCCATGATGGCGGCGGTCACCGCGGCCATGCCGGACGGGAAGCACACGGTTTCGGCGTCTTCCAGCGCACCGATGGCGGCTTCCACGCTCTGCCAGGTGGGATTGTCGAAGCGGCCATAGGGGAAGGCATGCTCGGGATCGCCAGGCAGGGCGTACTTCGCGGCGTTGACGATGGGCGGTGTCAGGCTTTCGCCGCGCGTCAGCTTCGCGGCGCGGGCATGAAGCATCTCCATCATCCGCCTGTTGCGAGCTTCGATATCCTTGCGCATGTCCCACCTTCTTCCTCTGCAGATCCGGCCTGACCGGCAATAACGCGGCGAAGGTGTTCCGACAAAAGGAAATCGGCAGGCAAGGCGTGCCGATTGCAGGCCCCTGCGGTTTAGGGTATGTACCCTAGAAAAGATCAGAACAATAAATCGGGAGGAACAAGAATGCCGGATACGATCCAGATTGACGACGATGTGCTGTCGCGGAACCTCAGCGGACCGATCGACAAGGTCGATCCCAGCGAAGCGGCGCTGTTCGAGAACAATGTCCATCACGAGGTGTTCAGGCGCCTGCGGCGCGAAGACCCCGTTCACTACCTGCCCGACAGCCCGTTCGGGCCCTACTGGTCGATCACCCGGTTCAAGGACATCGTCACCGTCGATTCCAACCACAAAGTCTTTTCGTCCCAGCCGAGCATCGTCATCGGCGATCCGAGCGACGATTTCCAGCCGCCCATGTTCATCGCGATGGACCAGCCCAAGCATGACGTCCAGCGCCGTGCCGCCCAGCCGGCCGTGGCCCCGACGCAGCTGTCGGACCTGGAAGCGCTGATCCGGCAGCGCGTCTGCAATATCCTCGACTCGCTGCCCGTGGGCGAGGAATTCAACTGGGTCGACAAGGTCTCGATCGAACTGACGACGCAGATGCTGGCGACGCTGTTCGACTTCCCCTTCGAGGACCGCCACAAGCTGCCTTTCTGGTCTGACGTCGCCACGACGTCCGATGCCGTGGGCGTGGCCGGCGTCGACATGGAATGGCGGATGAAGCACCTGACCGAATGCCTGGAATACTTCTCGCGCCTCTGGGTCGAGCGGGCCGGGCAACCGCAGAAGTTCGATTTCATCTCGCTGCTCGCCCACAATGATGAAACAAAGCACATGATCGACGACCCGATGGAGCTGCTCGGCAATCTCATGCTGTTGATCGTTGGCGGCAATGACACGACCCGCAATTCCATTTCCGGAGGGGTGTATTTCCTGAACAAGAACCCTGAGGAATACGCCAAACTGAAAGCCGATCCCTCGCTGATCCCGAACATGGTCTCCGAGGTCATCCGCTACCAGACGCCGCTGGCGCATATGCGCCGCATCGCCCTGGAGGATTTCGAGATCGGCGGGAAGACCATCCGCAAGGGCGACAAGGTCGTGATGTGGTACTGTTCCGGCAATCGCGACGAGGAGGTAATCGAGGATCCGGACGCGTTCCGTATCGACCGCGAGCGGGCCCGCCACCACGTCTCCTTCGGGTTCGGTATCCATCGCTGCATGGGCAACCGTGTCGCCGAGATGCAGCTGCGTATCCTCTGGGAAGAGATCATGAACCGGTTCGACCGGGTCGAGGTCACCGGCGAGCCGACGCGTGTCAGTTCGAATTTCGTGACCGGCTATACAGACCTGCCGGTCAGGTTGCACGCCAAGACCTGATGGCGGTCCGCACGCGCGACAGGATTGTCGATACGGCGCGGCGGCTGTTCAACCGGCTGCACTATGCCAATGTCACAACGGCGATGCTGGCCGAAGCGGTCGGCATCTCCGAAGGCAATCTCTGGTACCATTTCAAGACCAAGCGCGACCTGCTCGAGGCGATCACGGAAGATTTCCTCGAGCGCGCGGATATGCGGCTCTCCCTGATGCCGGATGCCGGGGACGTGCTTGGATCCTATGTCCACTATCTCGACGTCCTGGCGGCCGAGCTGCGCGACTTCCGCTTCATGTACCGCGACCAGGTCGACTATGGCGCACACAGTGACGCGCTCGAAGCGCAGCTGCCGGAGATCTATACCCGGTCGGTAGAGAATTTATCCGCCTACTTCCGAGCCATGCAGGATGCCGGACTGCTCGACATGCCGGATGAAGAGGTTCACGACCTCGCTGTGAATGCGATCATCATCCTCCGTTACCAGCTCGAATACCTGCGCGAGTCCGGACAGGCGGATACCGAAGGATCCGGCGCGGTTTCACGCGGTATCCGGCAGCATTTGACCTTGTTCTCCCATCGGCTTACTCCCGCTGCGAATACAGAGCTGCAGGGACGTATTGGCGCACTTGCCAAGCATGGCTTGAAAAATCGTGACGCCTGCGTCATGAAAGACTGAAAAGAGCGGGAGGAAAACGGGGTTTGGACCTGTCCAGCGCTGAAAATATAGTTGTCATCGGCGGCGGTCAGGCTGGCGCGCAGGCGATTCAGTCGCTGCGCCTGTTCGGCTATGAGGGCCATATCGCGCTTGTCGGTGACGAAACCGCACTGCCTTATCAGCGCCCGCCGCTCTCGAAAGCCTATATGAAGGGCGAGATGGCCGAAGACCGGCTCTATTTCAAACCCGCAGCCTGGTATGAAGACAACAAGGTCGAGACGCTGCTGTCCCAGCGCGTGGAAAAGCTCGACCGCTCAGCCCGCGAGGTGCGCCTCGAGCATGGCGGGCACCTGCCCTATGACGCCCTGATCATCGCCACCGGTTCGCGCCCGCGTGCCCTGCCGGTCGAGGGCATGGATTTGAAGAACGTCTTTGACCTGCGCGGTCTCGCCGATGTCGAGCATATCCAGCCGAAAATGATCCCCGGCCAGAAGCTGGTGATCATCGGGGCTGGCTATATCGGGCTCGAAGCCGCAGCCGTGGCGCGCCAGCTCGGCCTTGACGTGACCGTCCTGGAAATGGCTGATCGCGTGCTTGCGCGCGTCACCAGCCCGGTCATCTCGGAATTCTATCAGGACCTGCATAAGGAACATGGCGTGGATATCCGCCTCGGCGCGCGCCTGGACAAGCTGAAAGGCGAGGGCGGTACAGTCAGCCATGCCGTTCTGGCGGGTGGCGAGGAAATCGAGGCCGACATGGTGCTCGCCGGCATCGGGATCGTGCCGAATGTCGAACTCGCCGCAGACGCCGGACTGGCCGTCAAGGACGGGATCATCGTCGATGAAGACGCTCGCACGACCGATCCGCGCATCTTTGCTGCCGGGGACTGCACGGTCCGCCCGCTCGCCCATTATGCCCGCACCGGACGGCTCGAGAGCGTCCATAACGCGATCGAACAGGGCAAGCTTGCTGCGGCCGCCATCATGGACAAGCCGCGCCCGAACATCGACTGCCCGTGGTTCTGGTCCGACCAGTACGACATCAAGCTGCAGATTGCCGGTCTTTCGCAGGGCCATGACACGGTTGTGGTGCGCGGCGACAAAGCAGCAAAGAAATTTGCGGCCTTCTATCTGAAGAATGGGCGGCTCATTGCCGTCGACGCGGTGAACAGTCCGCCGGAATTCATCGCATCCAAAAAGCTTATCATGACCGGGGCTGTCATTGCGCCAGACCGGTTGAGTGATACATCCACCAGCATGAAAGAGATCGCGGCTGCGGCCGCCTGAGGAGAGACGACTTCAATGCCGACAATTACCTATATCGACCACGATGGCGGCGAACGCCAGATTGAAGCCAAGAATGGCGAGACCGTTATGGAGACCGCGATCAAGAATTCGGTCCCGGGCATCGATGCCGATTGCGGCGGTGCCTGCGCCTGCGCCACCTGCCACGTCTATGTCGACGAAGCCTTCATGGAGAAAGTCGGCCAGCCGGAGGAGATGGAGCAGTCGATGCTCGATTTTGCCGAGAACGTGCAGTCGAATTCCCGTCTCTCATGCCAGATCACCGTGTCTGACGAGCTTGATGGCCTGAAGGTGACGACCCCGGAGAGCCAGCACTAGCTGCTGGCCCCTCGGGATGCCGCTCTACAGTGAACTTATTGCCGGGCTGAAGCGCGGTACCCATGGCCGCGTTGAGGCGACCGTCCCTGAAGACTGGATGCAGGGACGTACGACCTATGGCGGCCTCACGGCCGCCCTGTGCCTGGAATCGGCGCTGGAGCTCATTCCCGACATGCCGGTCCGGGCCGCGCAGATTGCCTTTATCGGGCCGGTTGGCGGGGAAGTGGTGATTTCGCCGGCCGTCCTGAGACGCGGCAAGTCCTCGGCCTTCGTCAATGCCGATATGGTGACCGAAGAGGGCATCATGGCGCGCTGCATCTTCACCTTCGGAGCCAAGCGCGCCTCGAAGCTCGACCAGCGCTCGCGCGAATGTCCCGAGGTGAAAGGGCCTGATGCGTGTCCGTCCTTCTTTGGCAGCGGACGCAGGCCAACCTTCGCAAACCATTTCAATGTCCGCCTCGCGGCGGGCCAGCCGCCGATGAGTGGCGCTGCGCATGGCGACATGACGCTATGGCTGCGCCACAAGGATGAAGGGGCGCTCTGGAATCCGACCACGCTGCTCTCCATCGCAGATTCGCCGCCACCTGCGGCGATGTCGATGATGCGCGAGCCGGCGCCGATCAGCTCAATGACCTGGATGGCGGAATTCCTGACCGATCACATCACGACGAGCGAAGGCTGGTTCCTTGCCCATCATGAGGCGCAGGCGACGAAGGACGGCTATTCCAGCCAGTCCATGCGGCTCTGGAACGCCTCCGGCGAGCCGGTGATGATCGGCCGCCAGACGATTGCGGTGTTCGGGTAAGGCGCGCCCGCGGAACCATGTCACGGCCAGGGCGTCTTCAGCCTATGCCGGATGACGCCCCATCAAGCCTGTATCTGATCTATCTCCGAAGCCCCCGGCACTCCTTGCGGGTGTCGGAATTCGCTGGCATGCGCCAGCTCGATGAGGGGCTTTACGTGCTGCGGTCAGACCAGAGCCGGTCGAAGGTCTACCACGCCATCAAACGCGCCGCTCAGCCGGCGGGCCTGCTTGTCGCCCCGCTTGCAGACGACCCGAAGTTCATGGGGATGGCGCCGGGTGCGTTAGCGTGGCTGCGGGGCGCATGAAGCGCCCAGCTTATTCAGGCGTTTTCTCGACCACGGCCCGCAGTTTTGAGTATTCGCCAGGGCTTGCATCTTCACCGGCTTTCGTGCCGGTCAGAGTGAGCGTGATCTTGTCGGCCCCGTTTCCGGATACGAGTACACGGCGCAACGCATCGCCATCCTGAGGATAACCGACATCGGTATCGCTATAATAATAGTCGGTCTGCAGCGCCGTATTGCCGATCACGTCGAAGCTTGCCTTGACGGGCATGCCAAAGGTCTGGGCCTCGCAGGACTGGCCGGGATCGAGCTGGACCTGGACGACGCCTTCGACCATCTGCCAGACGGGCAGCTCGTCATTCTCGAACATCGAGATCTTGTTCTCTTCGAGGGCCCGAAGCCGCGTCACGCCCTTTACCTCGAAATCCTTGAATTCCTGGTCGGTATGGATGGCGGGCAGGCAGTGGCCGAGCACAGCATCGGAGAATGCCTTGACGCCTTCGGCCTGTGTGATCGCGGCGCCCGGCTTGGCGGCTTCGCGCTCTTGCGGGGTCATGCAGCCTGTTGCGAGGACGGCCACGCCGAGTGTGCCAAATGCCAGAAATTTCATGATCAGCTCTCCCTGTTAGTCATCAGCTTAGCAGCGCCCAGGCTGATCTGCCAAGCGCGCAGGGCCCAGTATCCGCCTCTTGCGGGCGCTCGCTGGATTTTCTGATATTGGGGAGGCCTAGTGGACCAGCGCAGCCTTGAGATCGCTCAGATAGTCGACCTGGGCTTGAAGGGCGCCGTGGTGCGGGCTGTCCTTGCCTTCGGACAGGAGCTTGGACTTCGCCTCTTCCAGCTCGGCATCGACGGTCGCAACATCGGTCGAGGAGAGATCCACGGCTTCCTCGGCAAGGATGGTCAGGCCAGCCGGCGTCACGTCGGCAAAGCCGCCGCGCACAAACAGGCGCATCTTCGTCGTCTCACCATCGAGCACGCGGACAACGCCATTCTTCAGCGTCGTCATGAAGGGCGCGTGATTTGCCAGAACGCCGAACTCGCCTTCCGAACCGGGGGCGATCACATGGTCGACATCGCCGGAAAAGAGTTCCTTGGCGGGCGAGACGAGAGAGAAGTGAAGCTTTTCAGCCATGGATGCAGTTTCCGAAATTCCGTTTGCTGCCCGTCTCATTACTGATTGGGGCGCCAATGTCTACCGGGACGTGCTGTCGCAAGGCAACACGGTCTGTAATTGCCGCCAGTGAGCGAGGCGGCTAGGGGAGAAGAAGGCAGGAACAGGAGGGCGTGTCGATGACGGATATGGTCAGCGTGGAACGGGATGACAGGGTTGCCACGGTGCGGTTTGATACGGGCAGCCGAGCAAACGCGCTCAGCCAGCGCCTCATCCGGGACCTGACGCAGGCTGCCCTCGGCTTCCACGACGCGCCGGACATATCAGCCGTTATCCTGACCGGCCGGAGTGACCAGTTCACCATGGGCGCCGACCTGAAGGATCCTGAGCGGCAGGACCCGGCCCAGGTGCCGCTGAGCCAGCGCCGGCTGCTGCAACGCGCAGGCCCGCGCTTGTGTGCGGCCTGGGAGCAGGTCGACGCGCTGACCATCTGCGCCGTCGAGGGCTGGTGCATTGGCGGCGGCATGGCGCTCGCTGCGGCCTGTGACCTGCGGGTGGCGTCGCGCGAGACGGTCTTCTATGTGCCGGAGGTCGAGCGCGGCATGAATATGAGCTGGGGCTCGATCCCCCGGTTCGTGGCGCTTCTGGGTCCGGCACGCACAAAGAGGCTGGCCGCCCTTTGCGAGAAGATCGATGCCGAAACAGCGCTTGGCTGGGGGCTGTGTGACGCTCTCGCCGACCCGGGTAGCACGCTTGCCCGGGCACAGGAGATCGCTGGGTCGGCCGCCGCCCTGCCGCCGACGGCACTGAAAATGGTCAAGCAGGATGTGAATGTCGCCGCCATGGCGCTCGCACGCGCAACCGCGCACCGCGACCTTGAAGCTTTCCTCCTGATGCAGGAGTCCGAAGACTTCCGCGAAGGTGTCGCGTCTTTCCTGGAGGGGCGCACGCCCGACTTTACCGGAGACTGACGTGAGCCCTGCGGCGCCTCAGTCGACCGGGGAACACGACCAGATGATGCGGTCGACCTCGTCGAGCAGCGCACTGGGCACTCCGGCCGTGCCCTTGAAGGTGATTTCGGCACGCACCCCGGCAGTGATCGAATAGACGGTGGTGGTCAGCCAGGGCGAATGCGGGATGCCCTGCTCAACCTCTGCGTCGTGTCCGAAATCCTCGATATTCAGCGCACCGAGCTCGATGGCCTCGATGGCGCCGAGTGCGTTGATGACCTCTCCACAGGTGCGGCTCGTATAGCGCCGTACGCGCAGGACCGGCGCCTCGTGCAGGGCGGAGCTATCCTGATAGCCCGACCAGTCGATCGTCTGACTCATCAGGTCTGCCCCCGGCTTGATGCCGAGCCGGCCAAGATGGCTGGCAGCTGCGACGGGGTTGAACGCGTCGCCCATCCAGGTGTGCGCGAGATCCTTCCCGGCTGCGAGATCGATGATCCGCATCTGCCAGTAGCATTGGGTGGATTGATCGTCCTCGCTCATCAGCGGGGTGCCGAGCATCGGGGCAACGGGTCCGGTTTCCTGGCCCGGCGGGTCGCAGACCATTTCGATGCCGCCCTCGACATTGGTGTAGGGCCAGTCGCCATCGACGTGGAAAGAGAGGGCGCGCGGCAGGCCGTTCTGCTCGAGACTCAGCGCGTCGGCTTCCTGGGCAGCCGCGACCGCGCGGTCGGCTTCACGTTCGGTCCAGCGGATGAAGCTCCGATACATGTCGGCGGTCTTGTAGCCCATGATGTAGACAGGGGTATCCGCAGGCAGGCCTGGTGGCGGCGGGGGTGGTGCGGCGGTGGCAGAGACCGCGAAGGCGAAAGAGGCCAGAAGGCCGGCAAGCGCGGTTCGGATCATGCGGTGTGTCCTATACGTCCCCAGACGAAAACAGCCGCATCGTTCCCGATGCGGCTGCTGAAATCAATCGAAAGTTGGGAAGGCTGTAGCCTTACGCGTCTTCCATCATCTTTTCGGCTTTCTTGATGGCCTGGTCGATGCCGCCAACCATGTAGAAGGCTTGCTCCGGCAGGTGGTCATATTCACCGGCGATCAGGCCCTTGAAGCCCTTGATCGTGTCTTCGAGCTTGACCTGCTCGCCTGGCGAACCGGTGAAGACCTCGGCCACGTCAAACGGCTGCGACAGGAAGCGCTCGACCTTACGGGCGCGGGCCACGACCAGCTTGTCCTCTTCCGACAGCTCGTCCATGCCGAGAATGGCGATGATGTCCTGAAGCTCCTTGTAGCGCTGCAGGATTTCCTGCACGCCGCGGGCGACTTCATAGTGTTCCTGGCCAACCGAGATCGGGTCGAGAATCCGCGAGGTGGAGTCGAGCGGGTCGACAGCCGGGTAGATACCCTTTTCCGAAATGGCGCGGTTCAGAACCGTGGTTGCGTCGAGGTGAGCAAACGAGGTTGCAGGAGCCGGGTCGGTAAGGTCGTCCGCCGGGACGTAGATGGCCTGGACCGAGGTGATCGAGCCCTTGTTTGTAGACGTAATACGTTCCTGCAGCTGACCCATGTCGGTGGCCAGCGTCGGCTGATAGCCCACAGCGGACGGGATCCGGCCGAGAAGGGCCGAGACCTCGGAGCCGGCCTGGGTGAAGCGGAAGATGTTGTCGACGAAGAAAAGGACGTCCTTGCCTTCCTGGTCGCGGAAGTATTCGGCCTGCGCGAGACCGGTCAGGGCGACGCGGGCACGTGCGCCCGGAGGCTCGTTCATCTGGCCATAGACCAGTGTCACGCGGCTGTCGCCCTCAAGATCGATGACCTTGGAGTCGATCATTTCGTAATAGAGGTCGTTGCCTTCCCGCGTGCGTTCGCCAACGCCGGCGAAGACCGAATAGCCACCGAACAGCTTGGCAATGTTGTTGATCAGCTCCTGAATGAGAACCGTCTTGCCGACGCCGGCGCCGCCAAACAGGCCGATCTTGCCGCCCTTGGCATAAGGGCAGAGCAGGTCGATGACCTTGATGCCGGTGACGAGGATTTCCGACTCGGTCGACTGATCGACGAATTCCGGGGCCGGGGCGTGGATCGGCGCCTTGGTCTTGGTCTCAATCGGGCCACGCTCGTCGATCGGCTCGCCGATGACGTTCATGATGCGGCCGAGCGTTTCCGGGCCGACAGGCACGCGGATCGGCTCGCCGAGGTCCTTCACCGGGTGGCCGCGAACCAGGCCTTCGGTGGAGTCCATGGCGATCGTGCGGACCGTGTTCTCGCCGAGGTGCTGAGCGACCTCAAGGACGAGGCGGTTGCCGTTATTGTCGGTTTCGAGCGCGTTCATGATGTCGGGCAGGCTGCCCTCGAATTCAACGTCGACGACGGCGCCGATGACCTGTGAAATCTTACCGGTGGTCGGGCCGGTTACAGAGCTGCTCATGGAAGGCGTCTCCTTGGGAGCGGGTGATGTTTTTGGCTTGGAAGCCGGCTTGGATGTCGCCGCCGGCTTAGGGGCAGATTCTTTTGCGGGCGCCTTGGCCGGGGCCTTGGCTTCGGCTGCTGCTGGTTTGCAGACGCCACAGGCGCGCGTGTCCTTCTGCTTCAGCGACGCGGCCTTTTTTTCGGCCTTGGCGAATGTGTCGAACGGGCCGTGCCACTTGTCGTCATCATTCGTCTGGTCGCCGCCGACGCCCTTGCCGTGATTGCAATAGCGGCAGGTGCCCGTGTGGATGCGGGCGCGTTTGTTGGAGAAGTGTTCGTATACCCAGAAATCCATCGCGTCCTCCTTAAAGCGCCTCGGCACCGGAGATGATCTCGATCAGCTCCTTGGTGATCTGCGCCTGGCGGGCCCGGTTATATTCCATGGACAGGTCGTCGATCATGTCGCCGGCATTGCGCGTGGCATTGTCCATGGCGGTCATCCGGGCGGCCTGTTCGCCGGCGCCGCTTTCCAGCATGGCGGAAATGATCTGCGTATTGATGTAGCGCGGCAGTAGCGTCTCGAGGATTTCCTCCTGCGAGGGCTCATAGATATAGATCGCGCCCTTGAGGTCGATGGTCTCGGCATCTTCCGGCGCCTTGGCCGGGATGAGCTGCTGGGCGACCGGGACCTGGCTCAGCACGTTCTGGAACTGGCTATAGACCAGCGTGGCGACGTCGAACTCACCGTCCTCGAAGCGCTGCGTGACCTCGGTGCCGAGGCCGATGCCAGCGTCGGTATAGTCATTGCCCTTCACATCGGACAGGTCGACATGGCCGATAAAGAAGTCGCTATAGTCGCGCTTGAGCTGCTCGCGGCCCTTCTTGCCGACGGTGAGGATCTTCACCGTCTTGCCTTCAGTGACCAGCTTGCGGATGAGCGAGCGGGCTTCCTTTACGACATATGTGTTGAAGCCGCCGGCGAGGCCGCGTTCGGACGTCAACACGATGACGAGATGGGTGTTGTCCTTGCCGGTGCCCGACAGAAGCTTGGGCCCGCTTGAGCCTTCGCCCATCGAGCCGGCAAGGTTGGCGACCACGGCAGCCATGCGCTGGGCATAGGGCCGCGAGGCCGAAGCGGCTTCCTGGGCGCGCTTCAGCTTGGCGGCGGCCACCATCTGCATGGCCTTCGTGATCTTCCGCGTGGATTTCACGCTGGAGATCCGGTTTTTCAGATCCTTGAGGCTGGGCATTGCTCAGCTCCTGTTGGCGTGACGTCTCTTAGGCGAAGGTCTTGGTGAACTCGTCAAGGGTTGCCTTGATCTCGGCATCGATCTCGTCGGTCAGGGCCTTCTCCTTGCGGATCTTGTCCAGCAGGTCCTTCTTCGCACCGCGAAGGTGAGAGAGAAGTTCGCGCTCGTAACGGGTCACGTCACGAACACCGACCTGGTCGAGATAGCCGCGCGTACCGGCGTAAAGGACGACAACCTGCTCTTCCATCTGCAGCGGCGAGAATTGCGGCTGTTTCAGGAGTTCCGTCAGGCGCTCGCCGCGGTTCAGCAGGCGCTGGGTGGCGGCGTCGAGGTCGGAGCCGAATTTCGCGAAGGCAGCCATCTCGCGATACTGGGCGAGTTCGCCTTTCATCGAGCCGGCAACCTTCTTCATCGCTTTCGTCTGGGCGGCTGAGCCCACACGCGACACCGACAGGCCGACGTTCACGGCCGGGCGGATGCCCTGATAGAAGAGGTCGGTCTCGAGGAAGATCTGGCCGTCCGTAATCGAGATGACGTTCGTCGGAATATAGGCCGACACGTCGTTGGCCTGCGTTTCAATGATCGGCAGGGCGGTCAGCGAGCCGGACCCATGATCCTCGTTCAGCTTGGCCGCACGCTCGAGCAGGCGGGAGTGGAGGTAGAACACGTCGCCCGGATAGGCTTCACGGCCCGGCGGGCGGCGAAGCAGCAGCGACATCTGGCGATAGGCCACAGCCTGCTTGGAGAGGTCATCATAGATGATGAGGGCGTGCATGCCGTTGTCGCGGAACCATTCGCCGATCGTGCAGCCGGTGAACGGAGCAAGATATTGCAGCGGAGCCGGCTCGGACGCCGTTGCCGACACGATGACGGTGTAGTCGAGCGCGCCGCGCTCTTCGAGCGTCTTCACGACCTGGGCAACCGTCGAGCGCTTCTGGCCGATAGCGACATAGACGCAGAACAGCTTTTCGCTGTCGTCCTTGGCGGCTTCATTGGTCTGCTTCTGGTTCAGGATGGTGTCGATGCAGATCGCGGTCTTGCCGGTCTGACGGTCACCAATGATCAGTTCGCGCTGGCCGCGGCCGACCGGGATCATGCCGTCAATGGCCTTGAGGCCGGTCATCATCGGCTCGTGGACGGATTTGCGCGGCAGGATGCCCGGCGCTTTCACGTCAACACGGTTCCGCGAGGCAACATCCGCAATCGGGCCCTTGCCGTCGATCGGCTCACCCAGCGGGTTCACGACGCGGCCGAGAAGGCCCTTGCCGACCGGGGCGGCAACAATCTCGTTCAGGCGCTTGACGTTATCGCCTTCCTTGATGCCGCGGTCGTCACCGAAGATCACGACGCCGACATTGTCGGCTTCGAGGTTCAGGGCCATGCCTTTGACGCCACCGTCAAATTCGACGGTTTCGCCGGCCTGGACGTTGTCGAGACCATAGACACGGGCGATGCCGTCACCGACGGACAGCACCTGGCCGACGTCGGAGACCTCTGCCTCGACGCCAAAATTTTCGATCTGGGATTTCAGGATGCCTGAAATTTCTGCAGCGCTGATGTCCATCGAGCTTCTAAGCTCCCTTCATGGCGGTGTTCATACGGTCAAGTTTCGAGGCGACGCTTGCATCGATCAGGGTTGATCCGACACGCAGCTGGATGCCGCCGATGAGGCCGGGGACGACCTCGGTTTCAAGTTCGACATCGCTGCCGACAGCTTTCTTCAGAACAGCTTCAAGCTTCTGACGCTGTGCGGCGGTCATGTCTTCGGCGGTGCGTGCAAGGGCACGCTTCACGCCGCGATGTTTTGCATAGAGCTCATCGAAATGGCCCGAGGCGTCGAGAATTTCGTCGGCCCGGCCATTCGTGGCCATGGTGGCGAGGAAGTTCGAGACGAGCTTGGAGAGACCGGCCTTCTGGGCAACGGCGACAAGCGCCTTTGCCTTTTCCTCACGCCCAAAGGCGGGGGATTCCAGCAGGACGGTGAGGTCCTTGCTGTCGGCGGCCATCGCGATGACGCTTTTCAGGTCTGTCGCGACAGTCTCTAGCTCGCCTTTTTCCTCGGCGAGATCGAACAGGGCGCTCGCATAGCGGCGCGCCGTTTCATTGGCATGGGAGGCGGAAGATGCGGCCAAGACCTTTTTCCGTCTGTTAGCGGGCGGACGCCCTGTGAGTGGAACACAAGTGTATGGGCTGGCAGGCGACAAGCCCCAACCCGATGCTTGCGTGGGCGCTTAGCACTTCGTTTTGAGGCTGACAACATGGCCGCAGCGGTAGAGTTGCGACCGATTGGCACGTTCAGTGGTCAGAGGAAGGAATACGGATCGATATCTGCAGAAACCCTGACAGCCGATGGCAGCTTCATCGCGGTGAGCCAGGCGGCCATGTAAGCCGACAGATCGACGTCGCGGGCGCTGGTGACGAGGAAGCGGATGCGGTGGCGTCCGCGCAGGATGGCGATGGGCGCCGGGGCGGGGCCATAGACCGTGATGCCCTCTCCGTTCGGGGCGGCGGCCCCTGCGAGTTTACCGGCCTCCTGGATCATTTCCGCAGACGGCGCCGACATGATCAGTGCGGCCATGCGGCCGAAGGGCGGCAGGCCAAGCTCCGCGCGGACATCGCGCTCGATCTGCAGGAAGCCGTCGCGATCCCCGGCGGCCAGCGCGATCATGGCGGGGTTTTCCGTTGCATAGGTCTGCACCAGCGCGCGGCCCGGCCGTTCGGCGCGGCCTGCCCGCCCGGCGACCTGTGAGAGCAGCTGGAAGGTGCGCTCGCCAGCGCGAAGGTCGCCGCCCTTCATCGAGCTGTCAGCATCGACAATGCCGACCAGGGTCAGGTTGGGGAAGTTGTGGCCCTTTGCGACAATCTGCGTGCCGACCAGCACATCGGTCTCGCCGGCGGCCATCCGGTCGACAATGCCACGCGTCTCCTCGCCCGAGGTGGCGGTGTCGGAGGAAAAGATTTCCACGCGGGCATTGGGAAGGAGCTGGCGCACTTCCTCGGCCACGCGTTCCACGCCCGGGCCAACGCCCATCAGAGAGTCCTTCGCCCCGCAATGCGGACAGGCTTTCGGCTTCGGGATCGACCAGCCGGTCAGGTGGCAGACGAGGCGATTGGTGTAGCGGTGTTCGGTGAGCCAGCTCTCGGTCGCCGGGCTTTTCAGCTTCTCCCCGCACGCCTTGCAGATGACGAGCGGCGCATAGCCGCGACGGTTGAGGAAGAGCAGGGATTGCTCTCCCGCCTCGAACGTCTCCGTCAGGGCGTGGGTGAGCTTCGATGATAGCCAGTGGCCTTTCTCGGGTGGATCGGTGCGCAGGTCGACCAGTTCGATGTCCGGCAGTTTCGCCGCGCCGGGCCGCGCCGACAGCTTCAGGCGTTGATAGCGGCCCTGTTCGGCATTCACCATCGTCTCCAATGCCGGGGTCGCCGACGCAAGGATGATCGCGGCGTCTTCCAGCTTGGCGCGCATCACGCCCATGTCGCGGGCGTGATAGGTGACGCCGTCTTCCTGCTTGAAGCTGGTGTCGTGCTCTTCATCGATAATAAGGAGTTTCAGGTTGCTGAAGGGCAGGAACAGCGCCGAGCGGGCCCCGATTACGATGCGCGCGCGGCCATGTGCGGTCTCGCGCCAGGTGCGGCGGCGCTCGGCATCCGACAGGCCGGAATGCCAGGGCGCTGGGGGCGCGCCGAACCGCTCCTCGAAACGCTTCAGCACGGCTTGTGTCAGCGCGATCTCCGGCAGGAGCACTAGGACCTGCGCGTCATCTGCCTTTGACAGCGCCTCGGCGATGGCCTCGAAATAGACCTCCGTCTTGCCGGAGCCGGTGATGCCGTCGAGCAGGAAAGGCTGGAAGCCGCCCCTGGCGATGGCAGCGCGCAGGGTCTCGCCGGCTTCCTGCTGTTCGCCGGTAAGATGGTCGCCGCGACCGAAATTGGTCGGCTGGGGATAGGGCAGGTCCGTCTCGATCTCACGGGCCTCGAGCGAGCCGACATCGACCAGACCCTTCACCACGCCGGGCGAGACGCCAGCCACACGCGCCAGTTCGGCGGCACTGGTCGGGCCGGTCTCGCGCGCGGCGTCGAGTACCTTCACCCGGGCATCGGTCATCCGGTTGGAGCGGTGGCCGGTCGGGACATAGAGCGTCTGCGTCGGCGACGGCCTCAAGCCGCCCCGGGCGCGCAGCACCATGGCGAGCACATGGCCGGGATGGGCGACATTGTATTTCGCCGCAAAGCTCACAAAGCGCCGCATCGCTTCCGTCATTGGCGGGACGGGGAAGACATCGAGCACGGGCTTCAGCTCGCGCTCATCGTCTGGAGCCCGCTCCTTCACCTCCCAGACAACGCCTGTGCGCTCGATCTTGCCGAGCGGGGCGCGGACATAGCTGCCGGGCTGCACGTCCATGCCGTCCGGAATGGCATAATCGAACGGCTCGGGCAGCGGCAGCGGGAAGAGGATACGGGCGAGTTTCATGCGTGAGGCTGGTTTAGTCCGGGCAAGCGATTCCGTCACCCGTCCGGTGCGGCTTGGCGCTGCGTCACGATTGACGGGGCCGGTGCGGCTGGCAGGCTTCTATCCAAAAGAAAGACCGGAGGAACGCCCCATGTCGGATGACATCCTGACCATCGAGACGAAAGACCATGTGAGCCTGCTGACACTCAACCGGCCCCAGGCGATGAACGCGCTCGACTATCCGCTCTACATGGCGCTTGAGGACGCCATCCGGGGCAGCGAGGCACGCTGCATCGTGATCACGGGTGCGGGTGAGCGGGCCTTCTGTTCCGGCGATGACGTGAAGCAGATCCTGTCCAAGGGTGCGCCCTCGACCCCTGAAATGGCCGAGCGTGGCAAGAAGACCGGCGGGCTGACGCCGGCCGCCGATGCGCTGCTTCATACAGATATTCCGGTCATTGCAGCGGTTAACGGCTTTGCGCTTGGCTGGGGCGCGGAACTGGCGATCATGGCAGATATCCGCGTCATGTCGGAGACCGCGCGCTTCGGAGAGATTTTCGTGAAGCGGGGCCTCTGCTGCGATGCGCCGGGGCTTGGCCGGCTTGCCCAGCTTGTCGGGCGTGAGCAGGCGAGCGAGCTGCTCTTTACCGGCGATATCATCGATGCGGCACGGGCCAAGGAGATCGGTCTGGTCAGCCGTGTCGTACCGCAGAAGGACCTGCTGCCGACGGCGATGGAGATTGCTCACCGCATCGCTGCCAACCCGCCCCAGGCGGTTCGCGCGCTCAAGGCTGGGCTTCGCGAGACGCTGGACCCGAACTGGCGCGATGTCGGCAAATGGGCCATCACCGAAATCCGGCGCCTGATGGCGACAGAAGACGCCAAGGAAAGTGCGGCCGCCTTCATGGAGAAGCGCGAGCCGGTCTTCACAGGGCGCTAGGGCTTCAATTTCCCCTTAATCTCTCACCATGACAGTCGGGCGCATGGAGATCCTTGCCGCCTTTCTAGAGCATGTCCGCCAGCAGCGCCGGCTGGCGGACAATACAGTCGAAGCCTATGGCCATGACCTGCGCAGCTTCTTTGCCTTCCTGGAAGAGCATCTGGGCGAGGAAATCGCTATCAAGGTGTTCCGCCACCTGCATGCCTCCGATATCCGCGCCTTTCTCGCCAAGCGCCGCCGTGAGGGCCTGTCGGATGCCTCGATTGCGCGTGTGCTCTCGGCCATCAAGACCTTCTATCACTGGCTCGACAATCATCACGGGATCGAAAATCCCGAGATCGCCTTCCTGCAGGGCCCGCGCCGGGGCCAGCGCCTGCCGCGACCGGTGTCGGTCGCCGCGGCCCGTGACATGATCGAGACGGCGGAAGCCTTTGCCGAAGAGCCATGGGTGGCCGCGCGCGACGTCGCTGTGCTGACGCTGCTCTATGGCGGCGGGCTTCGTATCTCCGAGGCGCTGAACCTCAATGGTGGCACCATTCCGGCGCCGGAGCGCCTGCGCCTGATGGGCAAGGGCAACAAGGTCCGTATCGTTCCGCTCATCCCGGCGGTGCGTCAGGCGCTGAACGAATATGCCCGGTACTGCCCCTGGCCGATCCGGAAGGATACCCCGCTTTTCTACGGTGTGCGCGGCAAGCGGCTGCAGCCGGCCATCGTCCAGAAGAATGTTCAGGTCCTGCGCGGCGCGCTCGGCCTGCCGGAGACAGCGACCCCGCATGCGCTGCGCCACGCTTTCGCGACGCACCTGCTGGCTGAGGGTGCCGATCTGCGCGCGATACAGACCCTGCTCGGCCATGCCAGCCTGTCGACGACGCAGGTCTATACGGGCGTCGATTCAGAGCGCCTGCGCGCCGTTCACAGTGCAGCCCACCCGCGTGCCTGAAACCAATAGCCTTGCCTGGCGGTTATACTCCCATGCCGAGCAAGCAGGAACTCGCCGAAGAGCGTACCGATTTTGCCGAGGACCGCACAATCCTCGCCAATGAGCGGACCTTTGCCGGGTGGATACGAACGGGCGTGGCGTCGGCGGCCCTTGGTCTGGGGTTTCAGGCGATCTTCCGCGCGGTCGAACCGACCTGGACCGCAAAAGCCGGGGCCAGCGTCTTCATCCTGATCGCAATTGCGGTCTTCCTTCTAGCCTACCGGAAAGCCAGTCATCTTGCACAGCGCATGGATGCCCACACGGCTGAAAAGCTCGGCCATATCGAGTATGGCGTGATCGCGCTGCTATTTGGCGGCGGCACGCTGGTGCTCGGCATCCTGCTCTGGATCATCTGAGCGCTATTTCTTCATGAAGGCGCCGATGCGTGCCTGCATGTCCGGCCCGACGCCTTCATTCTCCGTGATCTCCCACTGCAACCCGGCATCCATCGGATCCATGTCGGTCGCCTCCAGCAGATGCTTGTTGGCGGCATGGCTGAAAGGTGAGTTTTCGAGAATACGGCGGGCGAATGTCTCCAGCTTCTCCTCGAAACGGTCTTCAGGGAAAACTGCTTCGCAGAGCCCCATGCGCAGCGCCTCGTCGGCCTTTACGGTCTCGGCGGTGAACATCAGGCGCTTGGCCGTTGCGGTCCCGACGCGCCGGGGCAGGCGCTGGCTCATCCCCCAGATCGGCGTCAGCGCCCATTTCGCATGCGTGTCGGCGAATTTCGCTGTGTCGGACGCCAGAATGAAATCGGCTGCCAGCGCGACTTCGAGGGCGCCGGTATAGCAATGCCCGTGCACGGCTGCGATGACCGGTTTGGGGAGCTTCTCCATCATCCGCAACGTTTCGGAATGCCAGCCGCGTGAGGGGACCTCTTCGCCCTCGGCGATATCGCCGAGATCGTGGCCGGCCGAAAAGCATTTCCCGGCGCCTTTCAGGATGACGCAGCCGATGCTGTCATCGCCCTTCAGGGCAAGGACATGCTCCCGGAGTTCCCTGAACATGGCGACGGTCAGGGCATTCAGCTTGTCCGGCCTGTTCAATGTCAGCCAGCAAAGGCCATCGGCATCATGGCGCGTGACGAGATCGGTCATTCACAGATCCTCCCTTTTGGAAGGAGCTTAGCTGTGTGCCGGGCGTCTGCAATTCCTGACGTGGGGGCGGCTCAGTCCTGACGCTCCAGTCCGAAGCGCTTCCAGAAGATGCCGTCGAGCCAGCGTTTCGGCAGGCGGGTCGGGATGATCCAGTTGGTGAGCTTGTTCGGCACCGGCGCATAGCGGGCCTTGGGCGTTTCGCTGGACAGGGCCTTTTCGATTGTCTCGCCGATGACTTTCGGCTCCAGACCGTCGCGTCCGCCCTGCAGCATCACTTCGGCAAACGTCTCGATCGGCTGTGCCCAGACAGAGTTCTGATAAGGCTGGTTCTTGTTGATGTCTTCGGCCTTGTCCCAGATCGGTGTCTTCACCGAGCCCGGACCGATGGCGATCGCATCGATGCCATAGACGACGAGTTCGCGGCGCAGGCTGTCGGTCAGCGCCTCGACGGCATGCTTGGTGGCGGCATAGGCGCCAAGGAAGGGCGAGGAGAGCCTGCCGCCAACCGACGTGATGTTGACGATCCGGCCCGGTGAGCCGTCTCGCTGCTCGTCCATGCCGAGCAGGGGCAGGAAGGTCTGGGTGGCACGCATCAGGCCGAAGACATTGACGTCGAAATGACGCTCGATCTCATCCAGGGGCTGCAGCGCCAGCGGGCCCATCATCGCAATGCCGGCATTGTTGACGAGCCCGTCCAGTGTCTTTCCGCTAAGCGCTTTCGAGACAGTTTCGACAGCGGCTTTCACCTGGTCCGGTTTTGCGACATCGAGGATAAGCGGTGTGATGTTGCCGCTGGCCTGTTTGAGGGGCTCACCGTCGGAGTGTTTGCGCACGCCGGCAAACACGCGCCAGCCCTTGCTGGCGAGATGCTCTGCGGCGGCGCGTCCAATCCCCGTCGACGCGCCCGTGATCACCACTGTCTTCATCTCGATTTTGCTCCATCAGCCATTACTGGAAGGTCCGCTATCGCGGACCGTGAGTCCAGATATGTCGAAAGCGTTCGAAGACGATGGGTTCCGTCATCGAGAAGGTCCTGCCTTCCCTGATGCATTCGCGGCGGAAGTAGGCGATATGAGCCTTGCGCCACCAGATCAGAGATTTGTCGCCTTCCCCTTCGGTATGGGCGAACTCCTCCGTGGCGGTGTTGAATGGCGCGACATCGGCGCGCGTGGTCTCGATCACGCAGGCGGGACGGCCCTGGCCATCCAGCACGAGGGACAAGTCACCGGTCGCCGGCGGGCGCTTGTTCTCAAGCTGGTAGACGGCAAGCCGCGTGGCGGTCGCGCGCTTGGTGCCCTCAAGGACAAGGGCGAGCAGCTCGTCCGCCAATGCCGGGCTGTCGCCGAAAGCGAAGACGTCATAGGCCTCGCGGATGTCGCCCGTTTCAGCCTGGAAGCGGTCCCATGCCGCTTTCTGGTCAGGCGTCATCCTTGCCGCCCTTGATGACCCGGAAGGCAGGCCGCGCTTTCGGTTCCGGCGGCTCAGGTTCAGTAGCGTCCGGGCGTGTGTCCGCGAGATCGCTGCCACGGATCACACCGAGCGGCGGGCGTTCCGGCTTCGGCGGCGGCGGGGCCTCCGCCTCGATGTCGTCATCTATCTGGCGCACACGCGGGGTGTAGGCCGGTTTCTTCTTCGCGCCGGGAGGCTTGCGCTGCTTGAAGCCACCCCCCTTTCCACGGGCCTTCTTGTCGATTTCGCGGAGCTTCTGGGTCTGCAGGGCCGACATAGGGTCCTCAAGGCTGCCTTTTTCCGGATCAGCAAAGGCCGAGCCATAGGTCTCGATGCGTTCTTCGACCTCTTCGAGGAATTCCTTCTCCCAGTCGGAAAGTGGCGGGCCTTCGCCGCGTGCAGCGAGATCGGCCGCCTTGCGCAATTTGCGCAGGGCCTTCCTTTTCTTCCGCTCGTCGATCTCGCGTGGCATGGTTCGGAAAATCTAGTCAGGTTTGAACGGAATACAAAGGGAACACGTTGCACGTCTGACAGAAGGAGCGGTGCCGGGCATGAGTGAGCGTATCGAGACGGGCTGTTGCATCGCCGGGGGCGGGCCGGCGGGCATGATGCTTGGCTACCTCCTGGCGCGCCAGGGCATAGACGTGACCGTCCTCGAAAAGCATGCCGACTTCCTGCGTGATTTCCGCGGTGACACGGTCCACCCCTCCACGATGCAGGTTCTTCACGAACTCGGCCTGCTGGAGGCCTTCCTGAAGCGCCCGCACCAGAAGACGGAACAGATCGCACTGCACCTGAACGGCGACACCTACGACATTGTCGATTTCACGCATCTGCCGGTCGCCGCAAAATTCGTCGCCTTCATGCCGCAGTGGGAGTTTCTCGACTTCCTGGCCGATGAAGCCCGCAAGTTTCCCAATTTCACGCTGATGATGGAGACCCGCGCCGATGAGCTGCTCGTCGATGAGGGCCGGGTGTGCGGGGTCTGGGCCAGTCGCGGGGACCGGACGCTGGAAATCCATTCGCCGCTGACCGTGGCGTGCGATGGCCGCGATTCGACGCTTCGCCCGGCCGCCGGGCTGAACCTCATCGAGAAGGGCGCGCCAATCGACGTGCTCTGGTTCCGCCTGCCGCGCGAGGACCATCACGGCGAGACCCAGTCACTGGGCTACATGAAGGCGGGTGGATTTCTGGTCACCCTCAATCGCGGCGATTACTGGCAATGCGCGCTGGTTATCCGCAAGGGCGCGGAGGAAATGGTTCGCAAGCAGGGGCTCGAGGCGTTCCGCAAGCGCATCGCGCATCTTGCCCCGCACCTCGGAGACGCGGCTATGGCAATTGCGAGCCTGGATGATGTGAAGGCGCTCAACGTGCAGGTCAGCCGGCTGGAATGCTGGTGGCGCAAAGGCTTTCTCGCGATTGGCGATGCCGCCCACGCCATGTCACCGGTTGGTGGCGTCGGCATCAATCTCGCGCTGCAGGATGCAATCGCGACGGCCCGTATCCTCGAAGAGAACCTGCAGGTCGGGTCGGTGCCGTCGGCGATGTTGAAAACGGTCCAGAAACGCCGCGAATGGCCGGCGAAAATCACCCAGTCGGCGCAGGTTTTCGCACACAACCGCGTGGTCTTCCCGGCGCTCGATGCCGAAGGCGAGCTCGACGTGCCGTGGCTCATCAAGCTGCTGGATCGTGTTCCAATGCTCAGGCGGCTGCCAGCCCGGGCGATCGGGCTGGGGCCGCGGCCCGAGCACTGGCGCGGGGATTAGGGTCGCTGGGCTCGGACATTGCGCCAATCCGCCCTTCCGGACTTGATCCGGGACCCATGGCGGTCGAGAGCGCACATCCCAGCTGCCATGGACCCCCCTTTCGGTGGGAGGGCGGCGATTGGCTTGCTGGCGACTGATTACACTTCGCCGAGCGCGATCATGTAGGTTTCGAGCAGGCTTTCCTGTTCCTGGCGCTCATCACGGTCCTGCTTGCGCAGCTTCACGACCTGACGGAGGATCTTGGCGTCATAGCCCATCGCCTTTGCCTCGGCATAGACGTCCTTAATCTGGTCGGCGACTTCCTTCTTTTCCTCTTCGAGGCGCTCTATGCGCTCGACCGTCAGACGCAGCTTTTCGCGTGCGGCATCTGTCAGCTTTCCGTCTTCCATGGGGCTTGCTCCGGTTAACCTTGTCGACGCGCGGGGTTCTAGTGTTTCGACGCGCGCTTGGCGACCCTGCTTTGCATGAGTGGCTCGCGCAAAGCTCAAGATTTCCACACGCATTTGTGTGTCGACGCCGAAAAGTCGCCGCCTATATCAGGCCCATGACACGTTTCATCGACAGACTTTCAAGGCGCAATGTGCTGCTTGGCGGTGTGGCCGGCACCATTGTCGCTGCCTGCACCAATGGCAAAGGCCAGGCTGAGGAGGCAGAGGCCGCTGAAGCGACCTATTCCGATACCCAATGGCGTGAGCTGACCGAAGCCGAATGGCGCGAACGGCTTTCTCCCGAGGCGTTCGCGGTGCTGCGCAAGGAAGATACCGAGCGCGCCTTCACCTCACCACTGAATGACGAGACCCGTGAAGGCACCTTCCACTGCAAGGGGTGCGACCTGCCGCTTTTCAAGTCCGAGTGGAAATACAAGAGCGGGACAGGCTGGCCGAGTTTCTGGACCTTTATCGAGGGCAACCTCGCCACGAAGCCGGACAACAAGCTCTGGATACAGCGGACCGAGTACCACTGTGCGCGCTGTCTCGGCCATCAGGGCCACGTCTTCAATGACGGGCCGAAGCCGACCGGCTTGCGCTATTGCAACAACGGTGTCGCGCTGACCTTCAAGCCAGCGTAATTTGAGGACAGGCCGCCGATTTGCTAGTCTCCACCTATGGCTGAGAGAAACACATTGCAGTCCTGGTGGCGTGATGTCCCGCTCGACGAGCGGCCCGCGCTTAAGGTGCTGCTCGGCATCTTCATGATCGTGATGACGCTGGCGGCCGTCGCGACGCTGTCGCACTACCTGCTCTAGAGCACTTCAGGTCTAGCCGCCGAAGGTCGTGCCGTCGCCTTCCTCATCGGTGAGCATGGTGTTCGGATTGTTCGGATCCTTGTGCTCATAGCCGCGCTGATCGGGGCTGATGAAAAGGTCCATCTGGCGCGGATCGACGTGTTTCTTGCGCCGGGATTTCCGTGTGCGCCCATGGCGGAAGTAGAGGTCGTCGGTGTGATCCTCTTCCGTCTTTTCCTTCTTTCTGGTCTTGGCCCTGGGTTTTTCCGGCTTCGGCGCTGGCGCGGGTTTTGAGGCTTTTTTCGCGACCGGTTCGCCGAGCTTCCAGTAGGTGACAGCAAGGACCGGTTTTTCGTCGGCATCCTCATAGACCTGGATGAAGCCCTTCGCCTCGCCGGATTCCGCCTGCTTGATCAGGGCATCGACCTCTTCGGCGGCGGGCTTCAGCCATTCTGTTTCCAGCGACAGGACGGGGGTGTCCCCGGACAGGGCCTCCGCATCATGGCGGGTGCGGGCTGCCTGCGCGGCGCCTTTCAGCGCCTCGTCAGCAGACCGGGCAAGGGGATAAGCGAGGCTCATGAGGCCTGAGCTAGGGATTTTGCGGGCAGGCGTCCAGATGGGGCGGGCATCAGGAGAGAGCGAGCGGGTCTGTAACGACCGGTTCGACGCCGAGCGTCAGCCGGCTGGCGGCCAGACGGGCAAAGCGCAGGGTCATGGCCTTGCGGCGGGCCGCGGCAAGCGGGGTAATGTCCGGATCACGCAGCACCGCGCCACCAAACCCGTCGGCAACGATGAGGCCCGTCTCATCCGGTATCAGCTCCTTCGGGAAGCCATGGCTGACGGCGAAATAGAAGCGGTCGCAAAAAGGGCGGTAGTCCGGCCACTTGCCGTCTGAGCGAAAGTCGGCCACCGAGCTTTTGACCTCCACAATGGTGATCTCACCCTTCGGGCCGACCGCGGCAATGTCTGCGCGCCGGCCATTGGCGAGCGTCATCTCCGTGACGCCGGCGAAGTTGAGGTCCGCAAACAGCCTCAGCACGCCGCGGCAGATATCGCTGGCACAGGGGTTGAGGTGATCATCAGCCATCACCGCCTCCACAAACCGTTAGTTCCTGATCTGTTCCAAGCCTGTCACCGCCGCCAGCAGGCGTCAAGAAAAAAGCCCCGACGCATCTGCACCGGGGCTTTCGAATTGTATGCGATCGTCTGGTTATTCGCGCGAGGCGAGCAGCATCAGGACGAAACGGAACATGTTCACGAACATGATGAAGAAGTTCAGCGCACCCCAGTTGGTCATCACGGCCAGGCTGCGGCCGTCATGGGCGAGCTGGAAATAGCCCTCCTTCAGTTCCTGGGTCTGCCACGCGACCAGCACGGCCGAGAGCAGGGCGAAACCGCCGGAGATCATCCATTCCATACCGGAGGACGGCTGGAGAATGCCCATCATGGGGAGAACCATGTAGACGAGCGAGACAGCCACCAGCGCCCAGATCGCCATGATGGCAAAGCTGCCAATCGGCGAAAGATCACGCTTGGTCGTATAGCCCCACAGCGATAGCGCGCCGAAGGCGGACGCCGTGATGAAGAACGCTTTGGCGATCGTCATATAGTTCAGCGACTGCGAAATGCCGCCGGCGGTCTGCGTGCTGATACCGCTGGACGCCATGTAGAAATAGACGCCGAGGCCGAGGCCGACAAACGTCACGATCGCCCAGTACAGGATCGCAGACCCCATCGGCGACGGGTTCTTCATGAAGAACATCGAGCCGAAGATCAGCGCGATCGGGGCAAAGGCGACGACGTAATAAAGCGGCGTGCCGAAGATGAGTTGGGTGAGCGGGTCCCAGGTGCCGGCCGCAAAGGCGAGCACGCCGGACAGCGCGATGCCGTAGGTCAGTTTCTGATAGACGCCGAGCATGAAGGTCCGAAGGCCCTGGTCGATGCTGGCATCCATAGACCTGCCGCGGGCGACAGATGAGTTGAAATCGTTCATTTATCCCTCTTTCGAAAGGCCGGCATACGGTCATGCCGATTGTCGATAATATGGGCGAAACTGCCCGTCACTTCAAGGAAAACCGGTTGCTCCAAGCAGTCGGATCAATTTTATTTGGCACCTGAATAAATAGGATTTTCTTATGCACGATCAGAAACGCCGCCTGGGCACCACCGATCTTGAGGTGACCGCCTGCTGTCTCGGCACCATGACATGGGGTCAGCAGAACACCGAGGAGGAAGGTCACGCCCAGATGGACTATGCCGTCGAACAGGGCATCAACTTCTTTGACACTGCCGAAATGTACGCCGTCCCGCCGAAGCCGGAGACCCAAGGCTCAACGGAAAAGATCATCGGCACCTGGTTCCAGAAGACAGGCAAGCGCAAGGACATCATCCTTGCCTCGAAGATGTGCGGCCGCTCGAAGCAGACATGGACGCGCGATGGTGACCTCGAATGGACGCGCCAGACCAAGGCGCAGGTCGATGAGGCCGTCGAAAAGAGCCTGAAGCGGCTGCAGACCGATTATATCGACCTCTATCAGCTGCACTGGCCTGACCGTCCCGTCGGTCTGTTCGGTGGGCGCATGAAACATGACCTCTATGCGCTCGACTATGAGCCCTTCGAGGAAATCCTCTCTCACCTCGACCGCCATGTGAAAGCCGGCCGGATCCGCCATATCGGCCTGTCCAACGAAACCGCCTATGGCGTGATGCGCTTCCTCGCCGAGAGTGACAAGCGCGGCCTGCCGCGCATCCAGTCGATCCAGAACGCCTACAACCTCGTCAACCGAACCTTTGAGCAGGACCTTGAAGAGTGCTGCGTGCGCGAGAAGGTGAGCCTGCTGGCCTATTCGCCGCTTGCCCAGGGCTATCTCACAGGCAAATATCGCGACGGCGCGCTGCCGGAAGGCTCGCGCAAGCAGCTTTTCGACCGTCTGCAGCGCTATGAAACGCCGCCGGCCGAAGGCGCGATCAATGCCTATCTCGACCTGGCCGCGAAATATGGCGTCGATCCTACCGAGTTCGCGATCAAGTTCTGCGATTCTCGGCCGTTCATGGGGTCCACGATCATCGGGGCAACTAACAGTGTTCAGTTGAAAACGTGTATTCGCGGGTTTTCGCTCAACTGGACGGAAGAAATGGAGGCCGATGTAAATGCCCTTCATGTGCAACAACCGTCGCCTTGCCCGTAAAAAGTAGGTTTGACTTTCTTCGAGGCTGATAGCAGCATGTCTTCGCTGTGGAGAATGCAGCAGCGGGACGTACGTTCAACTCAAAGGGGAAGACCTATGGCTGACGCATCGGCGTACGCTGACAACATCAAAAAATACGCAAAGGGATATAATCAGAAGGCTGCCGAGAAGATCGTCGGCCATCTGGGTATCGCACTTCGTAATCGCGATTCGTCGCTCGTTTCCTGTTCAGATGAGGGAGAGCTCCAGCGGATTCGCGAGAAGTTCTGCCGCGGCAAGCTTGGCCTTGCCCAGAAGAACGACGAAATCGACGCGGCCATGAGCAAGGTTTGCGAGAAAATGAAGCCGGAAGGCTCCAACAAGTCTCGCGTGACTTTCTATTATCTGCTGGCTGAGAATTTCGGAAAGCTCGACGAGCTCGCCGGCTAGGTATGTGGCAGCCTTGCTGGGGGGCTGACGCAAGAAAAGCTGGACAAGCCCGGTCTTGATGGCCGGGCTTTTTCGTTCTCTGCTGGGCCCATGATCAGACTGTTCGCTGCCCTCCCCGTTCCCGATGCCATCATTGACCGCCTGGAGCCTCTCCAGACGGGTCTCGACGGTGCGCGGTGGCGCGAGCGCCATCACTTTCACGTGACCTTGGCCTATTTCGGGGACATGAAGGAGCCGGTCGCCGAGATGCTCGACGAGGAGATCGGCGAAATCGCCTGCCCGCAGCTCGACCTCGAGATTGAAGGCGTCGGCTGGTTTGGGCGTAAGGAGCCGCATGCCGTCTTCGCCACGGTGAAGCGCACGCCGGAACTTGAAAGCCTGGCCCTGGCCTGCCGCAAGATTTCCGCGCGTATGGGGCTCGACAAGGATGACCGGCCCTTCAAGCCGCACATCACCCTCGCCTATCTCAGCAACACCCCGCTGGAGGCGGCGATGGCCTGGTCGGAACGATGGCAGGTCCTTCGCGCCGGCCCGTGGACGGCCGACCGCTTCCATCTCTTCGAGAGCATCGGACGGGACGGGAAGAAGAGTGTGTACGAGCCGGTGGCGGATTATCCGTTGGGGTGAGACAGATGGAGTGGTTTGGTGGCTAAGATGAGTTCATTCCTAAAGAGGCTTTTGGTTTCGCTCCCTGTGCTCGCTGCGCTGGTCTTCCTATGGTCATTTGTCGACGGCTGGCTAGGTGTCGCCTTGTTCTTGGTAGGCGCACTACTGCTACAGTTTGGCTATCTTTTCAGGCGCAGCTAGGTTGAAAGCTGGAATGGCGGCTGCCGCCGCATTCAAATCCTAAAATCGATCCACCGGATCGATTTTTTTGCGAAGCAAACCGGATTTGAATGGTGCCGCCTAGGTGACTTGAACACCTGACCCCCGCATTACGAATGCGATGCTCTACCAGCTGAGCTAAGGCGGCTGACCGTTGAGGGCGTCTCCATACCGTTTGATCCTTCAGGCTGCAAGCCTGCTTTTCACTTCGCGCGGCCCTGCAGCTGCGGGCGCTCTAGCGCTCCTCGTCGGCGTCCTGCACATAGTCGACTGGCGGCTCGCTCAGCTTGAGCGGCCGTTCGCCCGGCATGGGCTGGCGCGGGGTCGGCGCTTCGCTGGCCGGCCTTACCCGGCGAACCGGGGCGGGCAGGGCAATGTGTCGCCCGGCCTCAAGTTCGCGGCCATAGGCCTCATAGCGCGGATGGACGAGATTCCCGGCATCGCCGAAGGCATAGACCAGGCGGCCCCAGTCGCGGCGCGAATAGTCGAAGGCATTGCCGTTCGGGTCGATGTCGGACCATTCGGCCTCACGCGATGCGGTCACCGCCATGCGGCCCCAGCGGTCGGCTTCCTTGGCATCGCCATAGCCGCGCAGCGCCTGCTCCAGCAGCAGGCAGAGCCGGGCGGTCGGCTTTTCCTCGACCAGCAGGGCGAGCACGCGGATGGCGCTCATCCAGTCACGGCTCGCCATGGCGATTTCGGCCTTCAGGATCTTGCTTTCGCGCGCATCGGGGTTGGTGGCGATCAGCGACTCAAGGCGCCCGATCTGGCTCTTCGGCGTGTCGGCTGGATCAAGCCGGCGGCAGAGATGGGCGAGCGCCGGGTGCGGATGCGCCTTCCAGCCAAGCTCGAGAACGCCCTGTGCGGCCTTCACCTTGCCATCCATCATCAGGTGGCGGGCACCATGATAGGCGGCGGGCGGGAAGGTCGAGGCGGACCGGATGGCATCGGCGAGCATGCGCTGGGCATCCCGGCGCTCGGCATTCGGCAGGGCGCAGGCGAGCGCAGTATAGAGCACGGCCCGGCGGCGGCGCAGGCTGTCGCCCTTGATGGCGCCGCGCTTCTCACCGATGGCAAGGGTCTGAAGCGCGTCCTGCCAGTGACCGCGCGCAATCTGGCTGTCGAACAGGGCGTTGAACGGCCAGTCGGCTTCGGTGCGCATCTCCAGAGCTTCGCGGGCACGCGCTTCGGCCCCGGCCACATCGCCGCGTTCGGATGCCGCGGTCGCTGCCCCGCGTAGGCCAGCAAGCTGTCCGCCAGGCAGGCGGGCCAGCAGGCCCCAGGCGCGCTCGGCCCCTGACCAGTCGTCGGAAATCTCGGCCGTGCGAGCCTCGAGCAGGAGCTTCATTCGCTCGTCATCGGCATGTTGCGACGCCTTGCTGGCATAGCGTTTGGCTGAGCGGACATCTCCGGCTTCAGCCGAAAGAAGCCCATCGGCCAGCGCCTTGTTGGCCTTTCGGACTTTCGATTCATGCCGTGCTTCGGTGAAGCGGCTGGGCAGTTTTAAGAGGCCCGTCACGGCACCCCAGATCATGGCCATCGCCGCGCCCAGCAGAAGAACGGCCAGGATGGCGACGACCAGTTTCAGCTCGATGGCGGTCTCGGGGCCGAGCGTGATCAGCACGCTGCCCGGCAGGCGCGAGGCCCAGAGCACGGCAATGCCGGCGAGAACGATAAGGGCGATAAGAAGAAAAAGGACTATCATCAAATATGTATCTATTGTCCCGCTGCGATCAATTTAAGGCGTAAATCCTCAAGAGTTTGTTCAAGCCGTGCCCGGCGGCGTGCATCGGCGAGCCATGTCTGGAAGACAGGCTTCACCGTTTCCGGCAGGGCCTCGACCGCGTCGACGGCGTTTGCAAGGGCGTCGCGCGCGAGCGCGGCTTCGGCGTCGGCCAGCCTTTCGGCGGTCTGGCTGTCGCCGGACGTGCGGCGGATACTGACGGTCTCACCGAACACGGTATTCACCCAGCCGAGGCCCGAGGACTCTTCGGTGTCGCGGGCGATAGCCGTCTTGCGCAGCTCCCGGAATTGCGCGCGCAGGCTTTCAACCGTCGGCACCTCGATGCGTGACAGGCTGGCAAGGGCCTGCACATCGCCATCCTCGGGGCGCGCTTCATTCAGTTGCCGGTATTGTTCTTCAAAGGTCTCGCCGCGATTGGCAGCGGCTTCGATGCCGGAAAGGGCCAGCGAGGCGCTGACGACGGAGGCCGAGGCGCGGCGCATGTCAGCGGCATCGGTGCGTACATCGTCGATCTCCGTGGCGAGGTCGCGCTGCGTGGCTTCGAGCGTCTGGAGTTCTGTGCTCAGGGTTTCGAGTTCGGTACGCAGGCTTACCAGCTGGGAATTGCTGGGGCCGTCATTCTGGTTGGCCTTTTCAAGGCCGCGTTCGATGGCCTCGATGCGGGCGGGGTCGATGCCGGCGCCCTGGTTTTCGGTGAGGCTGGTGACCTGCTCTTCGAGGCCGGTGAGGCGGGCGTCCAGACCGGCAGGCATGTCGCCACCGGTTTCGCCATCGCCCGGCGCGGTTTCGGCAGGCAGCTCCGCGATCTCGGTGTCGAGGCGGCCGATTTCACTGTCCACGCGGTCGATAAGCCCTTCGACTTGCGAAGAAAGTTCACCGACGCGCGTTTCCAGCGTGGCCTGCTGTTCGCGGACATCGCCGAACGCCGTTTCAGATGGCGTGGGCAGGTTTGACTGAACGAGAAGCCCGGACGACCAGACAGAAACAGCAAGCGCCCCAAGCGCGATCAGCGCCACAAAGGTCAGCGCGACCCAACCCGGGCCACCCCCTTTTTCGGCTTTTTTCCGCTTTTCCGCTTTCGTCTTGTCCTCGGGGGTCTCGGCCGGCTCATACTCGGCGTCGATCGGGACAGAATGGGTCGGACGGTCGCTCATGCTTTACCTCTTCAAGCTCCCCAGCCGCCTTCCATTATCATTGCCGCACGCTCAACCGTTCGCCAGCACCCCTTCGAGGCACGCCATGAGATGGTCCTCGTCCGGATGGCCTGCCGCATAAACGCCGCCCGTGGCGATTGTTTCCAAGGGTGCTGCGGCCTGCGATGAAATCGCGACAAACTCCGTTTTCGTAAGATTGAGGCCATTTGCAAGAGCAAGAAAGGCCTCTGCGCCTTTTCTCGAGTGGATGAGGACGATTGTACGGGTGCCGGACCGGATCGCGCCAAGCGCTTCTTCGTTGAGATTGCCAGCGCGGCGGGCCTCATAAAGCGGCAGAAAGGTGACCGTGAAGCCCGCCTCTTCCAGCGCTTTTTTCAGGTCGCCCTTGGCCGCAGCGTTGGCAATGTGAAGCAGGCTCCGGCTTTCAGCCGACCAGTGGTGAGCGATGTAATGGGCGAGATCATGCGCATTGCCGGAGGATTCATGAACGGGGCTGAACCCTTCCCGCAGCGCTTCCGAGGCGGTCGCCGGTCCCACACACCAGGCGGGCAGGGTACGGGCATCGCTCGCCTCGGCAAAGAACCGCACACCATTCGCGCTCGTAAAGACCAGGCCGCCAAAGCCTGACAAGTCGGGCACGGCCTCGGCGCGAGCCGCGAGCTCAAGGGCCGGCGACAGGAGCGGCGTTAGTCCCTTACCCTCCAACCGTTCGGCCGTCTGCGAACCGCCCGGTTCGGCGCGTGTGACGATGACCGACGGACGAGTCTCAGACATCGTCGAAGGCGGGCAGGTTGCCGCCTGCCGCCGCGCGGATCTGCTCGCCAGCCTGACGGCCGAGCGCCGCCATCTCCGCTTCACTCGCATCAATCTGCGCGACACCCTGATGCACCCAGCGGTGCGAACCGTCCGGCTTCAGCACTTCGCCGGAGAACTTCCACACGCCCTCTTCCTGCCAGGCATGCCCACCCATGGCGGTGCGGCAGGAGCCGTCCAGCTCGACCAGGAAAGCCCGCTCGGCCATGGCCGCCAGCCGTGTTTCGGCATGATTGAGCTGATGGATGAGGTCGAGAATATCCTGATCGAGATCGTCCGGGCGTGCCGCAATCGCGACAATGCCCTGGCCAGCCGCCGGGATCATTTCCTTGACCGGGACCGGCTCGGCGACATGCGCCATGTCGAGACGCTGAAGCCCAGCCATGGCGAGATAGGTCGCATCAGCCTGACCCTCGTCGAGCTTGCGCAGACGGGTCTGCACATTGCCGCGGAAGGTGACGATGTTGAGGTCGGGCCGCATGGCGAGCGTCTGGCTCTCCCGGCGCAGGCTGGCGGTGCCAACGGTTGCGTTCTTCGGCAGGTCCTTCGGGCTTTTCAGTCCGGCGCGGTTGATGAAGCCGTCGCGCGGGTCCTCGCGCAGGGGGTAAGCGAGCAGGGCCTGGCCGTCGGGCAGGGCGCCGGGAACGTCCTTGAGGCTGTGCACGCCGATATCGCAGCGTCCGTCATCGACGGCGGCATCGATCTCGCGGGTAAAGAGCCCCTTGCCGCCAGCATTGATCAGCCGCTCGGTCGTCAGCTTGTCGCCGCCGGTCGTGAAGGTGACGATCTCGCCAGTGACTTCGCCATTCGAGAGCCGTTCAAGGTCGGCAGCGACGTCGCGCGCCTGTACCAGCGCCAGCGGTGAGCCGCGCGTTCCGATCTTCAGGGTTAGCCGGGAAGCTGAGCCTGCCACCATGATGTCTCCTGACTGTCCAGATTTGGCCCTGCTAAAGTGTGACAAAGGTCCTGACAAGAGAGCGGGGGATGTCAGCGCTGGCACGCGATGTGCGGGCGCTTTCTTAACGAAACCCGGTCAGGATACGCCCATGCGCCCAATGATTGCTTCCCTTGCCCTGATGCTTGCTGCCTGTTCGGGAAGCGAGCCCTCTGCCAATGCCGACGAAATGCCAAAGGCGCCATCGCCGCCGGTCGAGCGCTGCATGAATCTCGGGGGCGGGCTGGAAGCGCCGAATGAAGGCGACTGGGGCTATACGGTGCGCAAGGAAGATCTGGTTCGCCTCAAGGAAGCCGGTTTCGATACGGTCCGCCTGCCGATCAAATGGAGTGCGCATGCCTCCGACAAGAAGCCCTACACGATCGACCCGGCTTTCATGGCGCGGATCAAGGAGATCACCGGTTGGGCTGACGAGATTGGCCTGCAGATCCTCATCGACGTCCATCACTATAGCGCTCTGATGAAGAAGCCGGATGCCCATCGCGCCCGGCTCGGAGCGATCTGGCGCCAGATTGCAGAGGCTTTCGAGGGGGCACCGGACACGGTCATCTTCGAGCTGATCAACGAACCGAATGACCGCATGACCGTGCGCAAGACCGATGCGATCAACCGTGAGCTGCTGGCCATTGTGCGGGAGAAGCACCCGGACCGCTGGGTCGTTGTCGGCAGTGCCGGCTGGGGTGGCCTCGACGCACTGCTCAAGAGCCGGCCGCCGGAAGATGACCGCATCATCCTGACCTTCCACTCTTATGAGCCCTACAATTTCACCCATCAGGGCGCGTCCTTTGCCGACGATCCGCCGCCGGTCGGCACACGTTGGGGCTCGAATGAGGATCGCGACCTGATGGCGCTGGGCGCCGACATGGCCGCGGAGTTTGCGCGCGATCAGGGCCGCCCGATCCTGCTTGGTGAGTTCGGCGTCTATGAAGATGTGCCGCTCGACCAGCGCGTTGCCTGGACGCGTGCGATGCGTGAGTTCGCCGAGGAGCGGAACATCGGCTGGTGCTACTGGGACTATGCGACGACCTTCAGGGCCTACAATCCCGAGCGCGAGACCTGGATCCGGTCGATGCTCTCGGCCCTGATCGAGGACTGACCGGACAGCCTTCCCTGAAGGCCCGGCAGCGCTTAGATGAGTGGCATGACACGCCTGACCATCCTCGGCATCGAAACCAGCTGCGACGAGACCGCTGCCGCCGTGCTGCGCCTTGAGGACGGCAAGGCAACCATCCTGTCGGAAATCGTGCGCAGCCAGGTGGAAGACCACGCGCCCTATGGCGGTGTCGTCCCTGAAATTGCCGCGCGTGCTCATGCCGATATCGCCGACCGGGTGGTGGCGACCGCGCTGGACGAAAGCGGCCTCAGCCTTGATGAGATCGACGGGATCGCCGCGACCTCCGGCCCCGGCCTGATCGGTGGCGTGATGGTCGGCATGATGACCGGCAAGGCCATGGCGCTTGCCAGCGGCAAACCCTTCATTCCGGTCAATCACCTTGAAGGCCATGCGCTCAGCCCCCGGCTGGCGGAGGATTGCCCGTTTCCATACCTCCTGCTGCTCGTCTCGGGCGGGCATTGCCAGTTCATCGAGGTGCGCGGCCTTGGCGACTATACGCGGCTCGGCACGACCATTGACGACGCTGCGGGGGAAGCCTTCGACAAGCTCGCCAAGCTTCTTCATCTCGGCTTTCCCGGCGGGCCGGCGGTCGAACGCACGGCGAAGTCGGGTGATCCCACGCGCTACAAGCTCCCGCGTCCCCTGCTCGACCGACCGGGTCTCGACATGAGTTTCGCAGGCCTGAAGACGGCGGCTGCGCGCATCATCGAGGCAGGCGAGCTTTCGGAGCAGGACACCGCCGACCTCTGTGCCAGCTATCAGGCCGCAATTGCCGACTGCCTGTCAGCGAGGGCGGACCGGGCCATGGCGGGTTTCGACGGCAAGCGTCTGGTCGTTGCCGGAGGGGTCGCCGCGAATGGGGCGATCCGCACGGCGCTCAACGATGTGGCTGCGAGTCATGGGGCAACCCTGATCGCCCCGCCGCTGCGCCATTGTACTGACAATGCGGCCATGATCGCCCTCGCCGGGGCCGAACGCCTGGCGGCTGGTGCGGTGCCGGATAATGCCATGGCATTCGCCGCCCGTCCCCGCTGGCCGCTGGATGAGGCCCGCGCGCTTGCCGATCCCGCCTATGGCGGCGGCAAACGCGGCGCGAAGGCCTAGGGGGCGAGAACCCTCAGCAGGCGCTGCGCCTGTTCCTGCGAGAACCCGTCTTTCAGCGGCGCACGCATGATCAGCAGATTGTGCCAGACCGGCGCGATCAGCAGACTGACCGCTTCATCGAGATCATAGTCACGGCGAATGTGCTTCTTGGCTGCCAGTTCAGCGAGGATCAGGCGCAGCGGCGCGCGGACATTCGACTTCAGCCAGTTGCGCCAGGCATCGCTGGCATCCTTTTCGTCGGCCGCTGCCATCATGGCTCCGCGCAGGACCGCATGACCATTGCCGGTGCGCGTGGCGGTCTCGAACGGAAGCAGCAGGGCGGAGATCCGGTCCACAGGGTCAGTGCCGGGGGTCGATGCCGGCTGCAGCAGGGTGGTCGCGGCCTCGAGGCACATCGTGCCGGTTGCTGGCCACCAGCGATAAATCGTCTGCTTGGAGGCGTGAGCGCGACGGGCAATCGAATCGACGCTGAACTTTCGCCAGCCGCTGGCCGTGAGCTCTTCCCGGGTCGCATCGAGGATAGCCGCGCGCGACGCCTCGCTGCGACGCGGTCCCTGACGCCGGCGCGCCGTTTTCTTTTTTGTGGGCTTTTCTTCAGCGTCGGCCATGCGAGCTCTCCGTGAACCGGTTGAACACTGGCAGTCTTCACGCCTTATCTTTGCAAATTCGTTGACGGAAGTGAACGAGTCGTCTCACTCCCGGTTGCAGAAACCTGTGGGCCTGATTATTGCCTGCGCAGGTTTGCCACCATGGAGTGATGAATGCGTACGCCAGAGGAACTCAAAAACGGCTATCGCGCCTTCCGGCGCGGCGTCTACAAGCACCAGGCCAGCCTCTATGAAGAGCTCGGCCGGGGGCAGGATCCCGACATCATGATCATCGCCTGCGCCGACAGCCGGGCAGAGCCGGCCGACATCTTCAATGCCGCGCCGGGCCAGCTGTTCGTGGTGCGCAATGTGGCTAATCTCGTCCCGCCTTATGATCAGGGGGGTGGCCTGCACGGCGTCAGCGCGGCGCTGGAATTTGCCGTAACGGCGCTCAAGGTGAAACATATCCTGATCATGGGCCATGGTGGCTGTGGTGGTGTGAATGCCTCGCTCTCGGCTGCCGATGACAAGCCGGTCGGCCATTTCATCGCGCCATGGGTGAGTCTGCTGGATCAGGCACGCAAGGATGTGCTGTCGCGCGATCCGGAAGATCCGCAGCGCGCGCTGGAATTTGCCGGCATCGACACCTCGCTGAAGAACCTGATGAGCTTCCCCTTTGTCGAGGAGCGGGTGAAGTCCGGCGATCTCGAACTGCATGGCGCCTGGTTCGCCATCGCCGAAGGCGAGCTGCACTGGCGCGATTCCGGGACGGGTGAGTTTTCCGTCGTCGAAGCTTAGAGGGCTGGCCCTAGCGGCTTGTCGCCCAGACCGCGAAGGCGGCTGAACTGAACATCAGGAAGGCCGCGCCGCGATTGAACCATTTTGCAAAAGACGGGGTGGCAAAGTTCCGCGCCATCCGGTCTGCGGCCGCGGCATAGATGGCGAGGCCGAACATTTCGGTCACAGTGATCGTGGCAATCGCGATGGCGACCTGCAGGGTCAGCGGACGGCTGGCATCGAAATAGCCGGGCAGGAGCGCACCGAAAAAGACCAGCGCGTTCGGATTAGCCAGCTGCAGGCCGAGCCCCTTGCCGAACAGGGCCGCGCGCTTGGGCATGGCCTCACGCGCGAGCCGCAGGTCCCGCGGTTCGGCGCGGATAAGGTTGAAAGCCAGCCACGCAATGAAGCAGAGGCCGACGAGCTTCAGCACAAGGAAGCCGGCCGGGAACTGCTTGGCAATCGCCGCCGCTCCGCCCGCCGCCAGCGAGATCCAGACAAGGTTCGCCGTCGAGACACCGATCGCCGGCAGCATGGCCGGGCGAAAGCCGTAGCGAAGCGAAGACGACAGGACGAGCATGACTGCAGGCCCGGGTGTCAGCCCGCCCGCGAGAAACAGGCCGATCATCGCCAGCCAGACGCTGAACTCCATGCTGCCTGGTCCTTGTCAGTCTTATTCGGTGGCCTGGTAACGCTCCAGCGAGGCGGTGATCAGCTCACGCGCCTTCTCGACGCCTTCCCAGCCCTGGATCTTCACCCATTTGTTGGGTTCGAGATCCTTATAGTGGGCAAAGAAGTGCTCGATCCGGTCGCACAGCGTTTCCGGCAGGTCGGTATAATTGTGGATCTTCTCATAGTAGCGCGTCAGCTTCTGGTGCGGCACGGCGAGGATCTTCTCGTCTTCGCCGCCATCGTCTTCCATGAGAAGCACACCGATCGGGCGGGCCCGCACGACAGCCCCTGGCACCAGCGCACGCTGGCCGACGACCATCACGTCGATCGGATCGCCATCGAGGCTCAACGTGTGGGGCACGAAGCCGTAATTGCAGGGATAGCGCATGGAGGTGTAGAGATAGCGGTCGACGAACATGGCGCCGGACTCCTTGTCGATCTCGTATTTGATCGGCTCACCGCCAAGCGGCACTTCGATCAGCACGTTCATGTCGTCGGGGAGGTTTTGTCCCGATGGGATCTTGGAGAGTTCCATGGCAGGTCCTGTCTAGAAGCATGCGCCGGACATGTCCGGCAGTAAACGGCGCTGCAGTGCACAAGACGGGCCAGACCGTCAAGGGAGAGAGTGCGCGAGGCGATTGGATTTCGCGATGATCTGGGCGTAAGAACAGCAATAGAGGAAGAGGGATGAGTTTCGTGGCATACAGATTTCTTTGCGTCGCCCTGATCACGGGTATTCTTATTTTTCCGGCCCTGGCGCAGGAACAGGGGCTGAGAAATGCCGCGAAGGGCACCGTGGCCTGTCTTGAAGTAGAGGGTGCCGACCAGCGGCTTGCATGCTTTGAAGAGGCTGCAAGTAAGTTATCGGGTGCCCTGAGCGCCGAGATGGAGGCCCCCGCGGCGTCTGCCCGGGGTGCGTCTTCCTCGCAACCAGATACTCCCGTTGCCTCAGCGCCAGCTGCCGGCGAGGGCAATCAGCCCTCCTGGGCCCGTGCACCTCAGCCTCAAGACGACGAAACTGTTGCCGAAGAGATCAGTATTTCCGTGGTCCGAATTCTCCGGAACAATGTCGGCCGACACTTCTTCATCACGGAGGATGGCCAGGAGTGGGAACAGACCATCACTCAGCGGGTCAAACCGCCAAAGACCCTGCCTGCTGAGGCAACGATCGAAAGAACCTTGTTCGGAAGCCTGCTCCTGACGTTCGACGATGGTCCGACAGGCGCATACAAGGTTCGCCGCACGAAATAGCGCCTAGCGTTTCAGGCCGAAATTGAAGCTGACTGAGATGCGGGCCTCTTCGGTCCGGCTGGGCATGACCTCGTGGCGCAGCCAGCTTTCCCACATCAGCACATCGCCGGCCTTCGGCGCGACATAGACGAAGCGGCGGGCCTCTTCCGGCGCGGCATCGGTTTCCGCGGGCGCGGCCATCATCAGGCCGAGGCGCGGATCCTCGAAGCGGATATCCCCGGCACCGTCAGGCATCGTGATGTAGACTGTGCCGGAAATAATGCTGCCGGGATGGATGTGGCCGGAATGGTGCCCGGCCTCGCCAAGGATGTTCACCCAGAGTGCATCAAGGCTCAGCTGGTCACGGTCCATGTCCCAGTGCAGGGCTTGCGCGAACGTCCAGGCATGCTCTTCCAGCTTTGCGGCGAGGGCTTCGAAAATGCTTGCGCGTGACGGCAGATCGTCCAGCGAGGCATAGGAGGTGTAGCCGGGATAACCCTTCTCTTCACACCAGGCATGCCCGGCCTGATCGCCGTCTTCCAGCATCCAGCAGGCGTCTTCCAGCTCTTCAAGCCAGCCGCTCTCAGGCAGGCGCTCCTGATAAAGCCGTGTGGGGAAGAGAGTGCGGATCGTCATGACCGCGCTTCTATGGCCTTCAAGCCGGTCCGTGAAGGTGTGATCCAGCGGCGGCTGCCAAAATCGAGCCGCCGCTGGAAAACGTCCTATTCGTCAGCAGGCTCGTCGTCTGCCGGATCGGCTTCTTCACTCTCATTCGAGGTGTCCGGTTTCACGAATTTCAGCGTCATCCGGTCGGACTCACCGATTTCAAGGTAACGCTCGGGATCGAAGCCTTCGGGCGTATTGCCGTCCCGGTCTTCCGTGCGGGCCACGGGCGGCAGCGTCCAGACACCGAAAGGATGGTCTGCCGTGTCGGCCGGATTGGCATTGACCTCGGAAGACGCCTCGAACTCGAAACCGGCCGCTTCGGCAAGGCCCTTCACATAGTCCTGATGGACATAGCCGGACGGCGCGGACGGATCCTGCTCCTGTGAGGAGGGCAGGCGGTGTTCGACAACGCCCAGCACGCCACCGGGTTTCAGGACGCGATAGGCTTCCTCGAAGAACTTGTCGGCATGTCCGCCAGACATCCAGTTGTGGATATTGCGGAAGGTGAGGACGGCATCGGCGCTCTCCGGCTCACCCATGGGCTCGGCCTCGGCGTCATAGACGGTGTACTCGATCTGGCCGAACGTGCCGGGATTGGCGGCGTAATTGGTCTTGTAATCTTCGATGATTTCGGCGGCGCGTTCGGAGCGGTCCGGGCTGAAGGTCGCCGCGATGAGCTGGCCGCCATTCTGGTGCAGCCACGGGGCGAGGATATTTGTGTACCAGCCACCGCCGGGCCACAGCTCGATCACCGTGTCATCCCCCTCAATGCCGAGGAAGGCCAGGGTTTCGACCGGATGGCGATACGGGTCGCGCGCCCGTTCCTCGTCGGTGCGCCAGCTGCCCTGCACGGCATCCTCGACTGTGTAGCCCGCCTCTTCAGGTGAGACGGTTTCGAGGCCGTCATCGGAGGCGTTCGTCTCCTCGGCGGGTGGCGGTGGGGCCGATGTGGTGTCGTCGAGGTCCGCCTCATTCCCGCACGCGGCAAGCGCCAGTGCAGCGAGACTGATACCAATTATACGTTTCATCCTAAGTCCTCCGGGTTCTTGAACAGCAGGCAACGTTACCCAAATACATCATGTCCGGGCGCTGCCAAGCGGGTCCGGACCGGCAATCTGCCGGCGCCGATGAACGGGCCGGAGCGACAGACGAGCCGCAAATGCCAGAATGTCCGGCCCTCATGCCGGGCGCAGTTGCTTAGAGAGGACTGTATCATGAGCACGATTGACCTCACCCCCCTGTACCGCACGATGGTCGGCTTTGACCGTATGGCGAGCCTGATCGATTCCGCAAGCCGTCTGGACGGTACGCAGGGCTATCCCCCTTACAATATCGAGCGTGTGGCCGATGACGCCTTCGCCATAGAGATTGCTGTCGCCGGCTTTGCCGAGGAAGACCTCGAGATCGAGACCAATGACAACCTTCTGACGGTTGCCGGCAAAAAGTCACAGGGCGAAGACGGTGAGGAACGCCAATACCTTCATCGCGGCATTGCCGAGCGCGGATTCCTCCGCCGCTTCCAGCTGGCCGATCACGTGATCGTGACCGGCGCGAGCCTGAAAAATGGCCTGCTGCGGGTCGAACTGGTTCGCGAGCTTCCTGAAGCGAAGAAGCCCCGCAAGATCGAAATTGGTGAGAAAACCGGCACCAAGAGCAAGCCGAAGCTCATCGATGGCGACAAGAAGGAAGCCTCCGCCGCCTGAAGCGCGCGTGATGCTTTTCCCTGACAGGAAACGAGCCCCGGGCCTTATGGTCCGGGGCTTTTCTTTCGGGGCTATTTATCGAAGAAGGACTTCGCGTCGGCCTCATCGAGGAAGCCCGTCAGCGCTTCATTGTCATTGAGGCGGCGAACGGCCTTCTGGACAGATTTGAACGAGGTGGCGGCATAGTGCTGCGTGACCTGTTCGAAGGCCTTTTTCTCGATCTTGACGGAGGTGCGATCCTGCTTGTCCTGGGTCGCCTGCAGATTGGCGGCTGCCCAGGGCAGGTAGGTCACAGCAATTTCGTCCTTGAAGAGCGGAAGCAGCGTCTCTTTCAGCTCGTCCAGCGGCTTGAAGGGCGCGCCGGCCTTTGGCGCATCCATGAATTCGCACCAGGCGGTGACGAACGGCGCGTTGTCGCGCAGCCATGCGCCCGGCGTATCGTCGGCGAGCATCTGGGCGTACTGGCCGGCAAGCGCGAAGTCGGCCACCGAGGGACGCCCGCCGAAGATGAAGAGATTGTTCTCGAGGTGCGTGTTGAGCAGAGCGGTGAAGCGTTCAAACGAAGTCTTCAGCGTCTTCTCGTTCTTCTTCTCGACGCCGACCAGCGGGAGACGGTCGCGCATGCGTTTGACGATCTGGTCGCGCGTCTTCTTCTTGGCGCGCGGCAGCTTGCCGTCGAAAAGCTGCTCCATGGTGCGGTCGGCCGCGGCTTCGCGGTCGGGCTTCTGGCCCCAGCGCTGCAGGAACATCACCTTGTTCAGCCACTCGTCGGCATAGTCCTCGAGGATCAGCGCCAGCACGGCGCAGGCTGGATCGTCCGGGACAGAGGAGGGCTCTGAATGGTCGCTCTCCACGCAGGAGAGAATGTCAGTGGAATCCTGGTTGGGTGCCCGGTTCGGCGAAACGAGAAGCGGGACCGTCGGCACTTTTGCGTGCGACTGGAACTCTTCCTCGGTCGCCTGAGACCGGCCGATCCAGTCGAACTCCACGCCCTTATACGTCAGAAAGGAACGTACTTTCAGGGAGTAAGGTGAGGTTTCGGCGCCGAACAAGCGGTAAGCGGTCATGTCGGTGTCCTTATCAGGCTGAAGCGGGGTCTTAGGCGAAGCTGCTTTTGCTGCCAAGACGTGTTTGACGGTTACACGCTGCTGCCATACTCAACGGGGGTTGCAAATCAGAGGTATCCGTTTTGAGTGAACCGCGGCGTTTTCTCGCCTATTGCGACAAGCTGTTCACCCCCTCGGAGAGCTTTATTCCGCGGGGCTATTCGGCCTTTTCCAGGCTGAAGCCCGTCTATATCGGCCATGAGCTGAGAGGCCCGGTGCCAGAGGGTGCGGAGGTTATCGAACTGGGGCCGTTGCACGGGCCTGGCGGCGAATCGGCCTTCAAGCAGCTTGGTACCGTCTCGGCCAAACTCGAACAGGCGCTGAAAGCCGTCGACCCGGTTGCCATCCATGCGAGCTTCGGAAAGTCGGGCGCCTATGCCCTGCCGATTGCGCGCAAGCTGAACCTGCCGCTGGCGGTGACCTATTATGGCGGTGACGCGACCAAGACGACCAACACCAAGGACAGCTTCATCCGCGTCTATAACCGGCGTCGGGGAAAGCTGTGGTCGGAAGCCGAACTGATCCTGCCCTGTTCGGACTTCATCCGCCGCGAGTTGCTCGCCAAGGGTGCGCCGGAAGAGAAGATGGTCGTCCATCACAACACCGCCGACCCTGACCGCTTCCAGCCGGGCGAGAAGAAGAACCTGCTCGTCTTTGCCGGGCGCTGGACGGAAAAGAAGGGGATCGACACGCTGATCGCCGCGCTCTCGCGCCTCGGCGAAGAGCTGGAAGGCTGGACGATCCGCCTGATCGGTGATGGCGACCTCAAGGAAGGCCTGGTGAAGGATCTCGAAGCCGCAGGCGTAAAGGCCGAGCTGCCGGGCTGGGTCGATGCCGATGACATGCCGAAGCACTGGGCCGAAGCGCGCATTGCTGTCGTACCGTCCAAACGGGCAAAGTCGGGCGATGCCGAGGGGCTGCCGCTTGTCTGCATCGAGGCGATGCTGTCTGGCTGTGCGCTGGCGGCAACCCGCCATGCCGGCATCACTGAATGCGTCAAGGATGGCGAGACGGGCTATCTCGTGGACGAGGGCGACGAGGCGACGCTGGCCGACCGGCTGGCGCGCATGCTGACCGACAGTGAGCGCACCGCGCGCATGGGCGAGGCTGGCCGGGAATTCGCCATGGAGAGCTTCAACCTGCAGAAGCAGAGCAAGACGCTCGAAACCTATCTGATGGATCTGGCGAAAGACGCCGGGCGGCTTTAGGCGCCGGTTTCGTCTTCCGGTCTGCCGGAGCGGTCGGCCCATTTCTGCGCATCAGCGATTACGACCTCACCGCGCTCGAAGGAAACTTCCGGCACGTCTTCCAGTGTAAACGGCACATAGTAGCTCGGCTCACCCGTCGCAGCGGGCAGGATTTCGAGCAGGTCGCCCGCGCCGAAATCATGCACGGCTTTCACCGACCCGGCCGGGGTATGCGCGCTATCGACCGCGCTCAGGCCGACAAGGTCCTCGATATAAAACTCGTCGTCTTCAGGTGCGGGCAGTTGTGAGCGCGGCACGTGAAGAAGGGCCCCCTTGAGCGTGTCCCACTCTTCCTTCTGGCGGGGCTGTTTCGGCGTGACGATGAAGTGGTCCCTGGCGGGCCGGACGGCTTTCGCCTCAACAAGCGGCTTGCCGCTTTTCGAGAGCAGGGCGCCATAGTCGAACAGCGCATCGGCGTCCTCGGTAAAGCTCTTCACACGGACATCGCCGCGCACGCCATGCGCGCCGGAAATGACGCCCACGACGATAAGCCTGTCCTGAGGATCGTTTGCCTTGCTCATGCGGCGCTTCCTAGCGGTGCTCTCGCGCCACTGGAAGCCCCGTCATGCTGCTTGTCTACCAGCGGCCGCCATAATGGCGTCCCGCGGGACGGATCGAGGTGATGTTGTCGTTCAGCCGGTAGTAGCTGGTATTGTCGACAGAGCCGGTGATTACTTCGCATCGGCCCCGGAAATTCGGATCGATGCAGACTTCCCAGGTGCCGCCTTTCAAGGCAATCGAGGAAACCTTGTCATTGAACCGCAGCGGGTTGAGATGGGGGATCGCGCCGTCGACCGGTAGCGCCTTGCCGCGAAAGTTCGGATCGGCAAACAGGACAATGGGCGCATTGCCGCGATAGCCGCCGTCATACCGTCCGCCACGGCCGCCATAACGGGGTCCACGGTCCCGATGGTCGCCCCGGCCCCAGCGGTCCCGCCGGTCATAGCCACCCCGGTAGGAAACCGGGCGAATCGAGGTGATCTTGTCGTTCAGGCGGTAATCGTTGAGCTGACCTTCGCGGTAAGTGATGATCTCACAACGCCCGCGAAAATTCGGATCCACGCAGAATTCCCAGCTGCCGCCGGTGACTCGGATGGACGATGCCTTGTCATTGAACCGGTAGCGGTTGAGGTGAGTGATGGGCCCGGTCACACGCAGTGACTGTCCCCGAAAGTCGGGATGGGCATAGACGATGGCCGCTTCTCCGCCACCACGGTGATAGGCCTGCTGGGCTGCTGCCGGTGCGGTTAGCGCGGTGGTGAGGGCAAGCGAAAGGCCGAGTGTCTTCAGAGGGGTCATCACGGTCTGAAACTCCTGTGTTTTCTACCCCCTCCTTCTAGCAAAGCGACGCTGAACAGCGTGCAACCTGACCTTCATGAAAGGTCAGGCTGCCGCTTTCGGTTCCGGGATATTACGAAAGGGTCACTCCGTAGCGTCCATGATCGCGCGCATCCGGCTGATCCAGTCGAGCCAGGCCGTGCGGCCCAGATCGGTCAGGAAGACCCGTGTCTGCGGACGCTTTCCCACGAAACGCTTCTCCTGACGGACATAGCCGGCCTCTTCGAGCTTCTTCAGATGCGTCGAGAGGTTGCCGTCGGTTGCGCCCACCTTGTCGCGCAGCTCGCCGAAGATCGCCGGGTTGACGGAAGAGAGGTAGGCCATGACACCGAGCCGCAGGCGGCCATGAATGACATCGTCGATCTGGCTGTGGTCAAAGGGATTTTCGTCGCTCATGCGGGCCTCCCTCAAACAGTGGTGGAGGGTTCTTCACGCATCAGCATGATCCCGGGAATGAGGACGGTCACGGCAGCGGCAATGGCCGCAGCGAGGTAAAGTTCGACACGGTCGACGATCAGGGCGGTCAGGCCGACGCTGGCAATGGCGGCATAACCGGCGAAGATGAGGGCCGTGCTTTTGGCCATCAGTCCGCTGACCAGTTGCGAAATGCCGTAGACGCCGAGGACGAGCGGAATCGACCAGTTGAAGCCCATTGAGGCCTGCCCATCGAGGAAGGATTTGAGCGTGACACCGGTAAAGAAGGAGCCAAGGACAAAACCCGACGCCATCCAGACATTTGCCGAAACGCGGTTGCCGACAGATGAAGCGCCCGGCTTGTCAGCCGGAAAGATCCGCAGCAGTGCGAAATATCCGCCAAGGCCGAGGATGACGAAGCCCAGCCACATCAGGCCGAGATAGTCCACGGGCAGGCCGAACGTGCCGGTGGCAATGGTGTAGTGGCCGAGATAGGCGGCCGTGACGAGGCCACCCCACCAGACAAGGAACCGCCCGCCCAGCAAGGGGGCCGACATGCCGGATTCGGCGACTTCCCGGACATAGGCAAGATCATCGGAATAATTAGACGACATTTTGTTTCTCCAAATAACTTTGAAACACAAAGTAATTGGCTATTTGGAAATGTCAAGCGTCGTGGCCTGGCGCGCGCGGCGATCCAGGGTGTGGATGTATGGGGATGGGCCGGGTGGCCCGGTTCAGGCGGCCGCGGTGCTCAGATCGTTGCGGGCGACCTTGCGGGTAAAGGCGCCCCGCATCTCGCGGGAGGGCTCAAGGCCGTCGACCATGCCGGTGGCACTTTCGCCCTGGCCAAGGACCAGCACGCCGCCATCATTGAGCTGGCGGGCGAGGTTCAGCAGCACCTTGGCGCGAGCCGACTGCGCCATGCCGGAAATCACATTGCGGCAGAGAATGATATCGAACTCGCCAAGGCCCGAGGCATCATGGAGAAGATTGTGCGTTCGCACCGCGACGCGTTTTGCCAGGGTTTGCGACACTTGCCATTCGCCTGTCTCCAGCCGCGAGAAATGCCTGAGCAGCCGATGGATGGAGAGGCCCTTCTGGACATCGAAATGGTTGAACTTGCCAGCGCGCGCGGCATTTGTGGACTTCTCGGAAATATCGGTCGACAGGATCTCGACCGGATGGTCGCGAAGGTCCTCGGATTCTTCCAGCATGATGGCGAGCGAATAGGCTTCATGCCCGGCGGCCCCGCCCGCGCACCAGATGCGCAGCGGCTCCTCACCGGCGGACTCCGCCAGCATGGGCAGCAGGTGGCCGGCGATCCGCTCCAGCATTTCCTTGTCGCGGAAGAAGCTTGTCTGCTTGGACGTCAGGGCCGCAAGTGTCTCGGATTGCAATTTTGAATTCGGGCGCGCTTTCAGGCAGGCCATCAACTCGCCGACTTCGGAAAAGCCCTCACGCCGGAGGATCGGCGCGAGGCGTGCCTCGACCAGATAGGCGCGCGAATGCGGGATCAGCTGTCCTGAGCCTTGCAGCGCCAGGTCTGCGACCTCCTGAAAAACTGCTTCTTCCATATTCGGTCTTTCGCCAGACTCTTGAGTGCTAGAAGGCGTTAACAAATGACGCCTTCGGGTTAATAAATCGCTTTAGACAAGCCCGACTTCTGCGAACTTGCTCTGGATGATATCGGCATCGAACGGCTTCATGATGAACTCATTCGCCCCCGACCGCATCGCTTCGCCAATATGCTCGGCGTCATTCTCGGTGGAGCAGAAGACGACAACAGGCTCGGTGCCGCCCTGTTCACGGCGCAGCGCACGCAGGAAGTCGATCCCGTTCATGACCGGCATGTTCCAGTCGAGCAGGATGGCGTCGGGCATTTTCGCGCGGCAGGCTTCGAGGGCGTCCTTGCCGTCACCGGCCTCGACGATCTCGAACTGGAGGTCACGAATGATGCGCCCAGCGACCTTGCGGACGACGCGGGAGTCATCGACGATCAGACAGGATTTCATAGCCACACCCCGGGAACATCAGAAGTATAACCTCCCTGATGCCGCTAATCCAGTTAACGCCTCGTTTATCCCTCGGCGTTCAGTCCAGTTGCAAGCACAGCAATTTCGCTCTCGCGCTGCTCCACCTGCAGTTGGCCGCCGAGCCCTTCGGCGATAATTCTTGTGAATAGCGGCTGCACCGTGCGTGCCGACCAGCCATCCTGTGGTTCAGTTCCAGCGGCCGCGTCGCGCGTGTCGTCACGCAGTTTGTAGCGCTCGCCGGAGGCGGTGACGCTGACGCCGAGGCCATCCGTCTGGTTGCGGACTTTCACCTGGATCGTCCCGCCGCGCGGCAGGCAATCGACCGCCAGCATTACCATGTTCATGATCAGGCGCGCATGCGAGAAGCTGAGATGTTCAGTCTCGATGTCCCAGTGAAGCTCGGGCTTGTAATTGTGGCTGGAGACGAAGCGCTCGGTGATCGTCTTGGCGTCATGGATATCGGCGGCGCCTTTGGACAGGCCGACCGAGCCGAAGGCATAGCGCAGGAATTTCAGTTTCGAGGCGGCACTGTCGGCCCCGTCATGCAGGAGCTTTTCGGCCTGCATCCGCATTTCCGATTCCTGCGGCTCGTCCATGAAGTCGAGCGCATTGGTGATCGAGGAAACCGAGGAAACGAGGTCGTGGCAGATACGCGACGCGATATAGGCAGACAGGTGTGCCGGGTCGATCGTGGCTTGCATGGCTTGGCCCCTTTGGTACGGCGAAAATGCTAACCGATTCGCCCCGGAAATGCCTTGCCCTAAAGCGCGTGATTTGTCACCCGTCGAGGTCTTCCGGCCGGTCGAGATCATCATGCCCGCTGCGGGCGCTGTGGAAGAGTAGCCAGAAAAGGCCGATCGAAAGCAGCAGGCTGCCGACCGCGCCGAGCCCGTAGGCGATCCAGCCATGAAGGCTCATCGTCACGCCGAGATCCGCCCACATGACGGCAATGCCCGCGCCTGCGATGAGCAGGGCGGCGATGGCACCAATCGTGGTGAGCAGGGTGGTTCGGGTCATGAGGGCCTCGGGTCTACTTCTTCGACCAGCTGCCGCTTTCATCCATGACGTATTCGCCGGGCCCGGCCTGTGAGACCAGCTTTTCGCCGGTGACGCGGGCGACCTGTTCGGTCGTCGTGTTGGTCTGCTTGGCAAGGTCGTCATAGGCGGCCCGGCGCTTGTTGTTGATGTCCTTCACCCGGCGCATCAGCGAGGCATCGGCTCCGCCATCGACAATGCCGAGATAGCCATCGATCCGTTCGCCAACGACACCCTGGTCCTTGGCCGCTTCAATCTGCGGGTCACCGGCACTGGCCGGTGCGGAGAGGACAGCAGCGCCACCGGCAATGATGAGGGCAGCAGCGAGAATTCTGAAAATTGCGGTCATGGGAATGATCCTAGAACAGGTCTGGGTTGTCGGAGATCAGATCCTCGACTTCCTTGTCGAGTTTGACGCGGACTTCCTGGTCGATCTTGACGTTGAGATTGATCGTGATCGGTTCGCGCGGCGCTTCCAGCCGGACGGTCGGGGAACAGGCCGCGAGCATTGCGGCTGCGCTAAGGGCGAGAATGGGCGTTCTGATCACGTGTCTCATCTTTCTCATGGCAAAGCGCACACTAGCGCCGACCGGCTGAATGGTAATTGAACAGGAGTGGCCCTGTCTATTCACTGTCTTCAACACTTTCGTCCGAAGCGGTGTTCCCGCCGCGAACCTGTTCGGCCACAACGTCGGCCAGCCACTCGCTGCCCGTCATTCGTTTGCCGGTCTGGATCAGCTGCATCAGCTTTGAGTCGATGCCTATATTGAAAGCGAAGGGGGCGCCATCGAGAACTTTCGGCGACGTCCCGACCAGCTTCATCGTGATCATCATGTCGCCGCTGAGATTCCCGTCAGCTCCCATTTCGAGGACGGAGAAATGGAAGTCCTTGAGCGCGTTGAAAGCCATCTCGACCCGGTCATCTGCCTGGGATGCGGCATCGCCCGCTTCACCGGTATAGGCGATCGTGCCGCCTTTATCGTCTGCCTTGAGTGTCGCGCCGCGAATATAGGCGTTGGGTCCCTCGATCTCGACCGGGAACTCGCCTGAGACAGTGCCCCTGGCGTCGATATCCGGCAGGTTGAAGACATTGATCAGGCTGGAGAGCTCCAGCTCGTTGGCCTTCACCGAAATGACGTCCCGCGTGCCGGATATGGTCCAGCTGGAGCGGCCGACGACGAGTTCGCCGCCGGCAAACGGCCAGCGCGCACGCTCGATGATCGCCTCGGTCGCGCTATTGAGCTGGAAGACGACGACGCCATCCTGCAGCGGAATGCCAGGGCTGATCTGGCCGATCCGCACTTCCTGTCCGGGCGGTGTCGAAAGGGCGAGGATGTCGTCAAAATCGATCCGGCCATCGACATCCTGCACAGCGCCGAGCCGGAGCGTATCAAAACCGAAATCAGAGACCGATACCCAGCCCGTGCCTGACGGCGATCCGCCATCGATGTCAAAGCTCGCTTCCGCCTGCAATTCGCCGCGGGCATTGGACAGGAAGCCGCGCACGCGGTCGCTGAGTGCCGTCGGCTGGAAGCGGCCCGGTTCGAAGACGAGGTCTGCCGTCCTGACCTGGGCATGGCCATCGAGCGTGCCGAGGTCCAGCGTCAGCTCGGCATTGGCAATTGTCTGCCCGGCACGCGGCGTGGTCACGGGGCCGCGCAGTGTCATGATGCCTTCGGAGAAGTCCGCTGTGAGATCCCCGGTCAGCGGTTCATAGAGCGGGTCCTCGCCAGGGTCGCGCATCTCGACCCGGGTCGCGGTGGCGGAGCCTTCAAGGCCGGCGGCGGCAAGACGCGAGTCGAAGCTGGCGCTCTCAAGGCTGACAGCGGCCGGCAGGACGCTGCCCGAAAATTCCGTATAGCCGACATCGGCGGTCAGGTTTGCCGGCTGGCCACTCCGGATGCCAAGTGTGGGCGTCGTGGCCGCGATGGTCAGGGTCTCGCCGCCGATCTCCAGCGGCAGCTGCATGGCGCCCGCCTTGATGGTAAGCGCGGCCCGCTGGCCGGCCTGCCAGTCGAGCAGAGCGGACTCCAGACCCAGGGTGCCGCTCGTGCTGTTCGAGGTGAACGGGACGGAGACACTGCCGAGGTCGAAGCGGCCCGAGGCCACACCGTTTGACTGGCGCACAACCCGCCCATCAATGGGGCAAAGCTGGAAGGAGGTGTCGCCGATCCCGAAGCCGCCACTCAGCAGCACGCCGCCCGTGTCGAGCCCGATACATCTCGTCTTGTAGGTCTGCACGCGCACGCCGGAGCGGTCGAACACCGCATCGACACCGCCAAACAGGCGGGTATCGGTAAAGCCCATGCTGTAGAGCCGGCCGTCGATATTCACCTCGCCGACCGTCCTCAGACGCGGCGAGTCGCCGGCAGTGGTCAGGCTGATCTCGTTGAGGTCGGCAGCCAGTGTAATTCCGTTGGCGGTCCATGGCTTCAGCGAGACCCCGCCCGTTTCGATCTCCACCGGCTGACCGCCGCCAAAGCTGGCCCGGCGGAGGAGGGCCGTCAGGCGCGGCGCATTACCACCAGCCAGGTCGAGAAGACCGCGCAGCTCGACATGGCCGGGCGACAGGTTGATCGCTGGATGGGTATCCTGCGGTGCGATGGTGAGGGCGGCGCCCTGTGGGGTTTTCGCCGACACCGTGCCGTCAGAAACAAGTGACCAGTCATCGCCGCCCCGCCAGCGCGCTTCGAGCCCGCTGCCCAGGCTGAAATCGGAGAGGGCGCGGCGCAGCCAGGCCTGAAGCGCGTCAGAATGCGCGGTAACCGGCGGGCCGAGCGAGACCGCAGAGGTCATCGTCTCTTTCAGCGTGTCGCCGAGTTCTGCCCCTTCGAGGACAAGCTTGCCGCGGGCGTTCAGGGATGAAGCCCGGTTATCGGTTGTCGCTGTGCCCGAAACGGTCACACGGTTTGCGCTCAGGCGGGCTTCACGAAGCGCCTCGCTGCGCAATGCGAACTCGGCTTCAAGCGTGTCCTTGCCGTCTCGTGTGACGTCCAGCGTCAGGTTTGAGGGGCCTGTGGTGGCGAATGGCGCGTCAAAGGCACTGACAGTGGCCGAGAGCGTTGCCTTGGTAATGGCCGCCAGCACCCCATTCTCCTGCGGGTCACTGTCAAGCTGCGGCTTCAGCATGCCGGAAGCGTCCGCCTGCTCGACGCTGATGTCGCGGTAATTCAGTCGATTGATGGTCGCCTGCCACTCGACCTGTGGCTGCAGCGTTTCGGCCATATTGAGCGAGAGGCTGACATCGCGCGCCGAAAGACCGTCGAATTCGGCTTCTGCGAGCTCGAAATCAGCATGGCCGTCGAGCTTTATGCCGACATAGTCGAGATCGACCTCGCCTCTGCGGATGACCAGGCGATTGCCTTCGGAGCTAAGCTCTACCGGCTCGATTTTGGCCTGCAGGCGACCCTGATAGGGCAGCTTTCCGGAGAAGCTGCCATTCAGCCTTACCGGGCCGGCCGGGGTGTCGAGTTCGATTGTGGCGCCATCAATGCTGACGTCGGGAAGGTCTGTCGATCCGCCGCCGCCCGACGGGATAAGCGCTTCCAGACCGCCAAATTCCGCAGGCATCTCGCCTTCAGGCGTGTAGCGTCCGCGCAGCGTTGGCTGAAGGACATCGACCCGCGTGACCACGGGCGTGAAGAGGCCGTTCCATGTCAGGTCGATGCGGGCGCGGGCGGCTTCGAGCGGGACATTGCCGCCGGTGGCCGACATTCTGAGGTTACGGACTTCCAGTCCCGACAGGTCGAGGGCGGTTACATCCAGCCGGCATTCGAAGTCGTTGGCGTTGCACCATGACCGGGTCGCCCATCCGGCCAGCGGCATGCGAAACACCCAGGCAAGGCCGACCGCAAGCAGGCAAATACCTAGAAGTGTACCGGCTCCAACCAGCCATGGACGTATCCGGGATCGGCGTGCCGCCATGCCCTAACCTGCCTGATATTTAATGATTGTTGCTGCTCTAAGAGGCATCTGCCCACTTGCAAGCCCCCTTGTGGAGAATTTAAGACACTCCCGGGCCGGTTTACTTAATCCTTTCGCTATTGAATGGCGAGAATGGAGATACCGACGGGGGTTTGCTATACTGCTTCCCGATCGGGTTGATAAACGAAGGACCAAGGAGGCCCTCCAGTTGAGTTTCCAGTTATCGAGAGGCATGACCAGCCTTGTACTCCTCGGTGCCATGTCAGGCGTGGCAACGATTTCCACGCTCTATATGGTCGCCCAGTCGAGACAGGCGGAAGCCCAGACCCCTGCGCCAGTGACGCTTGCGACCCCGCTGGCTACAACGGTTCTAAGTGCAGAAGAGTTCACAGATATGATTCCGGACCAGCGCCGGGACGCCACACTGAAGCCACGTGAGACGCTCATCGAACTCGTGCGCGACCTTGGCGCCCAGCCATCTGACGCCGCACGTTCGCTGCAGGCGCTCTATGATGCCGAGCTGGTCGACCCGCGCCGTGTTCAGGCCGGGCTTGAGGTCAAGGCGCATTTCCGCGGCGAAGGTGAGAATGCCCAGCTCACCGCCCTGTCGCTGTCGAATGAAGTGGGCAAGCAGATCCTGTCGCGGCGCACCGCCGATGGCGGTTTCACGCCGCTGGTGCTGCAGGCGCAGACAAGGCCGGTCGAGAAGCGGATCACCGCAACGATCGACACCAGCATCTATGAGGCGGCCCTCGCCAAGGGCGCGCATGACCAGCAGGTCGTCGATTTCGCCAGCATCTTTGCCTACGACCTCGATTTCCAGCGTGACATCCATCCCGGCGATGAGTTCGAGATGGTCTATGAGGAAATGGTCGATGAGCGTGGCAACCGCGTGCGCACGGGCGATGTGCTCTACGCCGCCATTAACGGCAAGGCGCTCGACAAGGCCTATTACCGCTTCACACCGAGTGATGAGGATGTGCACGATTATTATGACCGCAATGGTGAGGCAGCGACGAAATTCCTGATGAAGACGCCAATCAACGGCGCCCGTCTGTCCTCGAATTTCGGTTATCGCCGCCACCCGATTTCCGGCTACAACAAGCTGCACAAGGGTACCGACTTTGCCGCCCGGTCCGGTACGCCGGTCTATGCGGCCGGCCATGGCACGATCGAGCGTTCCAGCCGCTATGGCGGCTATGGCAACTATGTCCGGATCCAGCACAAGAATGGTTATGAGACCGCCTATGCGCATCTGCTGCGCTTCGGTCCGGGTATCCGGTCCGGCAAGCGCGTGCGCCAGGGCGATATCATCGGTTATGTCGGCTCCACCGGCGCCTCGACCGGGCCGCACCTGCATTATGAAGTGCTGATCAATGGCAAGCAGGTGAACGCGATGACGCTGAAGCTGCCGACCGGCCGCAAGCTTGCCGAGACGCCGGACATCATGGCCGCCTTTGATGAGCGCCGCGCCGAGATCGATGCGATGCGCGGTGCCGGGCAGATGCTGGCCTCCGGCGATGTGCCGGAGCGTGGCGAAGGCCTGATTGATGTCGATGGCACGCCGCCGGCGCCCTGATCGCAACGGGTCATGACAGAAACGAAAAAGCCCCGGCCATGTGGCCGGGGCTTTTCAGTGTTAGCCGTTAAGGGCTTGTTCCTTTAGCGGGCAGCCAGCTGCAGGCGCTCCGACACCGTGTCGGTGTAGTAGCTGGAGGCTGCATACTGCTCGGCAAGGTTGGAGTGTCCGATCTGGTCGACAGCCTGAACCATAAGGTCCTGAGCGCAGACTTCATCGACAACCAGGCCAACCGTGACCAGCGACACCTTGCGGCAGGCTTTCTCGGCCTGCTTTTCGAGGTCGGTCAGTACCTGGGCGGCACCGGCCTCGCTCTCGAGCAGGGTCTGGTCGAAAGTGAATTCAGCACTCACCTGGGTGTAGTCCTGGTCGGCATGAGCAACGCCGCCGAAAAGCGACAGTGCGAAGAGAATGGAGGAAACGCGAATTTTCATTATGATGCCCTCTTGTGTTTGAGCATGCGGGTCATTGCCCGCCCCTGACGCCCCACTTTTCGCGGGTGCACAATAACATTTCGCACTCGCAGCATACTTTTGAAGGGCATAATTCCGCAGCGCACCTATGCAATTGAGCATATCGAGAAAAGTTCAGTGGCTGCAATGCCTTGGCGGGATGAAATATTTTGTGACAAGCGGAGGCGCGACTGCGCGCGGTCTCTGGCGCGGCTTGGCCTGCAATGATGCCGCTGTACAATTTTTCCACTCTGCATAGAGTTGGGGAAGTTGAGGAGGGATTTTCCATGGTGTCTATGAGGGTGGCGGCGCTTTGCGCGGCTCTGCTGGTTACGGGTCATCATGCTGTTGCAGAGACTGCAGACCTGTACGGACGAGCCGATGGCCTGGCTAAGCCGAGCCTGTCGCCATCCGGCGATCGCGTGGCGGTTGAATGTGCCCCCAAAGGCGCGCCATCGGTCTGTATCTTCGACATCGCCACAGGCGGCGAGAGCATTTTCATCCCGCTTGGCGGCGAGTATCGTCTGCAGGACGTTTACTGGCCGAATGAAGATTATGTCCTGATCAACGTTTCCGAGTTTGAGTCCCTGCAGACTGTGAACGGGCAGAAGGAGTATGAATCCCAGCGTGTGATCTCATACGACCTTGAGCGCCGAAGCGGGGCGATCCTCATGCGGCGGGGTGGTAACCTGCTCAATACGCAGAACGTGATCTCCGTCCTGCCGGATGATGGAAAGCATGTTGTTATCGAGGCTCTAGAGGACAGCCCCGGAAGCAATGGATGGACGCTCGCAACGCACAAGGTCAATCTGAAATCGGGGAAGTCGCGAACACAGAAGGTGTTCGGCCCGTCGACGGTCAATGCCTGGTACGATCTCGACGGCAAGCTGGTGGCGGACCTGGTCGCTCGGTTTCCTTCCGACACGCTGGAGCTGCGCCATGATGGGAAGACGCTCCTCGAATACAGCTCCAAAGGCGTGCAGGATTTCTACATTTACGGCCTGGATCAGGCCAGGCAAAAGCTGGTCGTCTTCCGCGATATCGGAGAGCAGGACGGGCTTTACTATCTCTCGCTTGATGATGGCACGATGGAGCCGATCATGCTTGGCGGTTTTGATGTCGGGCGCGCCAGTGCCATTCGCGACACTTACACCAACAGTGTTGTCGGCTTTCGCTATTTCGACGGCTTCAGCCGCCAGCTCTTCATCGATGAAACCCTTGGGACCGCTCACGCCCAGCTGAGCGATGCGCTGGCCGGCAAGCGCGTGAACCTGCTGTCCTGGAATGCAGACAAGAGCAAGATTGCCATTTCGGCAGAAACGCCCGGCCGCCCGGCGGATTTCTATGTGCTCGACCGAAATAGTGGCCAGCTCGGCGCGCTCGGCAGTCTGGCCTCGCACCTGGCAAGTGTGCCGACCGGCAACGTCTCGGCGCATACCTATACGGCCAGCGACGGTCTGGAGATGGAAGCGATTGTGACCTTGCCTCCGGGCAAGACGATGGCTGACGGGCCTTTTCCGACGATTGTCATGCCGCATGGCGGACCGGAGTCGCGCGACGGGCTTGGCTATGACTGGTGGACGCAGGCCTATGCCGCTGAGGGCTATATGGTGCTGCAACCCAACTTCCGTGGCTCGTCCGGTTATGGGCAGGCCTTCCGCAATGCCGGTTTCGGAGAGTTCGGCGGAAGGATGATCGGGGATATCGCTGATGCTGGCGCATGGGCGATCGGCGAAGGGCTGGTCGCCGAGAACGTCTACTGTGCGGTTGGGGCAAGCTATGGCGGATATGCCGCCCTCATGATGGGGCTCGACCATGGCGAGCAGACGCGGTGCATTGTTTCCGTCAATGGCGTCACAGAGCCGTTCGCCCTGCTCGGCCGCTATAATTCGGGGGCGGAAGCAGAGGATTACTGGGAGCGGTATCTCGGCGCCGACCGCTATTCTGACGAGGGCGTGCGCAACCGTATCGCGCCGCGGGCCCGGGCCTCGGAGTTTTCTCAGCCGCTGATGCTGCTCTATGGCCAGGAAGATCTGGTCGTGCCGTCTGATCAGACGCTGAGTCTCGCCAGTCTGATGAATGGCCGGCCCGGCTTTCGCCTGGTCAGCCTTGGCAGGGAAGACCATGACCTGCGTACATCGCAGGTGCGCAATACCGTTCTTGCCGAGACACTTGCCTTCCTGAAAGAAAACCACCCGGCGCACGCGGCGCCGGGTGGCTGACAGGATCAGTTCAGGGCGGCAGCGCCCTTGGCGAAGTCATTCGGGACGCCGTTGATCGACAGGCTGCCGCCTTCGACATCGACCGTCACCGTGCTGTTATCGGCAACCTTGCCTTCCAGCACGAGGCGGGCCAGCGGGTCCTGAAGCTCCTTCTGGATCACCCGCTTGAGCGGGCGGGCACCATAGACCGGGTCGTAGCCGCGATCGGCCAGCCATGTGCGGGCCTCCTCCGACAGCTCCACCTTGATCTTGCGATCGGCGAGCAGCGTCGACAGGCGCTCCATCTGGATATCGACGACATGGTCGATCTCGGCACGGCCGAGCCGCTTGAAGAAGACGATCTCATCGATCCGGTTGATGAACTCAGGCCGGAAATGCGCGCGCACGGCCGTCATCACGGTCTCACGCTGGGCGTCGCTGATCTCGCCGGCATCGCCGCTGGCAAGCGCATCGGCGCCGAGGTTGGACGTCATGATGATGATCGTATTGCGGAAGTCGACCGTGCGGCCATGGCCATCGGTGAGGCGGCCATCATCGAGGACCTGCAGCAGCGTGTTGAAAAGGTCCGGATGGGCCTTCTCCACCTCGTCGAACAGGATCACCTGATAGGGCCGCCGGCGGACGGCTTCGGTCAGCACACCGCCTTCCTCATAGCCGACATAGCCCGGAGGTGCACCGATCAGACGGGCGACCGAATGCTTCTCCTGGAACTCCGACATGTCGAGCCTGAGCACGGCACTGTCATCGTCGAACATGAATTCGGCGAGCGCCTTGGTGAGCTCGGTCTTGCCGACGCCGGTCGGGCCGATGAACAGGAAGGAGCCGACCGGGCGATGCGGGTCCTGAAGACCGGCACGGGCCCGGCGAACGGCATTGGATACCGCTTCGAGCGCTTCTTCCTGTCCGACAACGCGGGCGCGCAACGCCTCTTCCATGCGGAGCAGCTTGTCGCGTTCGCCTTCCATCATCTTGTCGACCGGAATGCCGGTCCACTTGGAGACCACAGAGGCAACATGCTCCGGGCGCACGACCTCTGACACGAGGCCTTCCTGGCCCTCGCCACTATCGGTCTCGGATTTCTCAACCGCGGCGATACGTTCCTCAAGTTGCGGAATGACGGCGTATTTCAGCTCTGACGCGCGTGACAGGTCGCCGCGCCGCTGGGCTTCGGCCATCTCGGCATGGGCACGGTCCAGCTCTTCCTTGGCGGAGGCTGCGCCTTTCAGCTTGTCTTTCTCGGCCGCCCATGCGGTGCTCAGCTCATCGGACTGGGTCTGCAGATCCGCGATCTGGCCCTCAATGCCTTCGAGACGGTCCTTCGAGGCCTGGTCTTTCTCTTTCTTGAGCGCTTCCGCCTCGATCTTCAGCTGCATCAGCCGCCGGTCGATCTCATCGAGGGCTTCCGGTTTGGAATCAACCTGCATCCGGAGACGGGATGCAGCTTCGTCCATAAGGTCGATCGCCTTGTCCGGCAGGAAGCGGTCTGTGATGTAGCGGTTGGACAGGGTCGCGGCCGAGACGATCGCTGCGTCCGAAACCCGCACGCCATGGTGGGCTTCATAACGGCCCTTCAGGCCGCGAAGGATGGAGATCGTGTCCTGAACCGTCGGCTCATCGACATAGACGGCCATGAAGCGCCGCGCGAGGGCTGCATCGCCTTCGACATATTTGCGGTACTCATCCAGCGTCGTGGCGCCGACACAGTGAAGTTCACCCCGCGCAAGCGCCGGTTTCAGCAAGTTGGACGCGTCCATGGCGCCATCGGACTTGCCGGCACCGACAAGCGTGTGCATCTCGTCGATGAAGAGAATGACGCCGCCTTCGGCCTGTTCGATTTCCTTGATAACGGCCTTGAGGCGCTCCTCGAACTCGCCACGGAATTTCGCGCCGGCAATCAGCGCACCCATGTCGAGGGCAAGCAGGCGCTTGTCTTTCAGGCTTTCCGGCACGTCCTCATTGATGATGCGCAGGGCAAGACCCTCCGCAATGGCCGTCTTGCCGACGCCCGGCTCACCGATCAGCACAGGATTGTTCTTCGAGCGCCGCGACAGGACCTGCACGGTCCGGCGGATTTCCTCGTCACGTCCAATAACCGGATCCAGCTTGCCCGCCCGGGCATCGGCGGTGAGGTCGCGGGTATATTTCTTGAGCGCTTCATAGCCCTCTTCGGCATTCTCGGTATCGGCGGTCCGGCCCTGGCGCAGCTGGGAGACCGCGCCTTCGAGACTGTCTGCGGTTACGCCACCAGCCTTCAGCGCGTCAGCAGCCTTGGAGCCGGTGAGGCCGGCCAGCGCGACGAGGATACGTTCCACTGTAATGAAGCTGTCGCCGGCCTGTTTGGCGCCGGTTTCTGCATCGGCAAAGAGCTTGGCCGTTTTCTGGTCGAGGCGAAGGCCTGAATCGCCACCGGAAACCTGCGGCTGGGCGCGAAGGGCTTCATCCATCTTCTGTTGTACCAGTTCCGGCTGGCCACCGGCAGCGCGGATCAGATTCGCGGCCAGGCGGTCGCGATCCTCAAGCAGGGCTTTCAGGATGTGTTCGGGCAGGAAAATCTGGTGACCTGCGGCCAGGGCCGCCGTCTGTGCCGACTGGAGCACGCTGCGTGCACGCTCGGTATAATTGTCGAAATTCATTTATGATCCCCTTTCAAAGGCAGATTGCATCGTCATGTCCGGCCCGGCCGTGCATGAGGGCACCGAACGGGCATAAGACTGCCCGTCCCGCTTAGCGGCAACCGGCATTGAAAGGGATATGGGAATATACATACCGACCCGCAAGGGCGGCTCGCGGGTCTGGATATGATTTCTGGACGGCACCCGTTTTGCCCGGCCTAGCGGATCGGGATCAGGCCTGTTTCCTCGGGGTCGCCGACCATGGTGACAAGCGCCTTGCGGAGTTTTCCAAGCGCCTGGTGTTCGATCTGGCGCACGCGCTCCTTGGAGATGCCGAGCCTTTGTCCCAGCACCTCGAGCGTGACCGTATCGTCGGTCAGGCGGCGCTCGCGGATGATCAGATTTTCACGGTCGTTCAGTGTCTTCAGGGCTTCTGCAATCCACTGCCGGCGGCGCTCTCCGTCGCGGCTTTCCATCACATTGTCTTCTGTGATGGCATTCTCGTCCTCAAGCAGGTCCATCCACTGGGCCTCGCTATCGGTATTGAGCGGTGCGTTGAGGGACCGGTCCGAGCCTGACAGGCGCGAGGCCATGGCTTCAACGTCGCGCTGGCGCACGCCGAGATGGGTGGCGATCCATTCGGTATTCTCGCGCGTCATCACGCCGTCGCCCGTATCGTCGATTTTCGCGCGCAGGCGCTTGAGATTGAAGAAGAGCGACTTCTGTGCCGCTGTCGTGCCGGTACGAACGATCGACCAGTTGCGCAGCACGAAATCCTGAATGGAAGAGCGGATCCACCACGACGCGTAGGTCGAGAAGCGCACTTCCCGGTCCGGGTCGAAGCGGGCGGCCGCCTGCATCAGGCCGACATTGCCTTCCTGGACGAGGTCCGACAGGGGCAGGCCGTAATGACGGAATTTCGAGGCCATGGAGATGACGAGCCGCATATAGGCGCTGGTCAGCTCGTGAAGCGCCTCTTCATCCTGTTCGTCGCGCCATCGCGTGGCGAGCGCCATCTCATGCTCCTGGCTGAGCATGGGTTTTTTCATGGCGGTCCTGACGAAGTGCCGATCAGCGGTTCCGGATGTCATGGACGTGGCCATATTTCTCTCCCTGCCAGTGAAGCGTTCTGCCTTGATGCCCTCATTACGGGGGTCAAAGCGCGCCGGATCACCTGCCGGGTAAAGAATCTTTGAAAGTCGCCCTCAGCGGGTGCCGCGCAAAGAAAAAGCCCTGCCGATGGGGCAGGGCTCTCTTTCATTTTCCGGTTAAGTCCGGAAAGGAAACCTAGGCGGCCTTTTTCTTGGCAAGCGACTTTGCAAGCCGCTCCATGGCCGTCTCGTGGTCGGTGTTCTCGACAGCGGCGAGTTCACGGGCCATGCGGTCGAGCGCGCTCTCATAGAGTTGGCGCTCGGAGTAGGATTGTTCCGGCTGGTCTTCGCCGCGGTGCAGGTCGCGAACGACTTCCGCAATCGAGATCAGGTCGCCGGAGTTGATCTTTGCTTCGTATTCCTGGGCGCGGCGCGACCACATGGTGCGCTTGATCCGGGCCTTGCCGCCGAGCGTCTTCAGCGCATCGTCGACAAGCTTGGAGCCGGCCAGGGCACGCATGCCAGAGGCTTCGGCACGGTTGGTGGGAACCCGCAGGATCATCTTGTCCTGATCGAAGGAGACGACGTACACTTCAAGTGACATACCCGCGACGGTCTGCTTCTCGATGGCCGTGATCTTTCCGACGCCATGCGCCGGATAGACTACTGATTGGCCGATCTCGAAGACAAGTTCCTGGATATCACCCTGTGCTTGTTTTGCCATGGAATCGTGAGCCTTTCTACGCAACAAGAGCCCGCACCCTCCGGTGACATCTAAAGTCGATCCGGAGATGTGTTCGGGCTCCCTCAAACGGTTTGACCGTTAATATATATCAGAAAAACGACTATTTCACAACTGCCATGTAACGGCAGGTCTTCTCTAGTCGCCAGAACCGGGGTTGGAACTGAAGTATTTCTCGAGTTTTCCGGTCTCCTGCGCGAACTCTTCGCGGTCGGCAGGAGGCTCTTTCATCCGGGTGATGTTCGGCCAGACCTTGGCATAGTCGGTGTTCAACTTGAGCCACTTGGAATCCGGATCGTCTTCGGTATCCGGCTTGATGGCTTCGACCGGGCATTCCGGTTCGCAGACACCGCAGTCGATGCATTCATCCGGGTGAATGACGAGCATATTCTCGCCTTCATAGAAGCAGTCGACTGGGCAGACTTCGACGCAATCCATGTATTTGCAGCGGATGCAGGCGTCGACAACAATATATGTCATGGGCGTTTCTGGGCTTTGCTCTTAGTGTTTTGCGCGCAGCATGTGGCGGCTCGGACGGCCTGTGTCAATCACTGCGGGTGGCGCGATTCAGCGCGCCTGCGGGCCTGGGCCCGGCGGATGTCATCGACATGCAGCAGGCTGGCGACATGCCGGATGAAGGCTTCCTCGAACTTGCAGGCTGCGCCATCAGCGAACGAGACAAGATACAGGCCTTCTATCACGCGCACGCGCTCCAGTATGGGGAGTTTCTTCACATGCTGGGTAAATTCATGGGCGCCGGTCGCGTCTTCGGCCAGTTCTTCGCCCTGGGCGAGCACGTCATCGACACGGTCGGCATCGAGGCCGAGGCTGTCGAGCAGGATCTCGGCGATCTGGTCGCTTTCGAGATTGGCATAGACGCCATCCACAAGCGCCGCCTCGACGAGCAGGGCGGCTGCGGCAACCTGCGGATCAAGGCCGCGATTGACCGGCTCGGACCGCCGGGAAAAGAAGCGCTTCAGTGAGTCCAGCATCACCTGTCTCCTGTCTCATCGGCATCGAGCCGCTCATAAAGGGCCTGCGCTTCGCTTGCCGGACCACGCCGGGTCCCGAAAGCGAGGATGCGCACAACTACTATTTGCGACCCCAGCGGCAAACTTACAACATCTGCGAGTGAAAGCCTGCTCGCAGGTTTGTTGAGTTTTCGTGTTGTCCCCTCACGCGTGACGCGCACGCCGCGGCGTGAGACGAAGCTTGAGGCCAGTGAGCGCGTCTTGAAAAAGCGCGCACGCCACAGCCACACATCAAGGCGAACGTCGTCGCTTATGCCTGCGACTCCGGGGTATCGGAGGGGCCGGGAGACGCAGGCGGTTCGGCTTTTTTCGTGTCTTCGGATTGGTTCGCCTCGGCCTCGGGAGCCGGGGTTTCAGGCTTGGCTGCCGCTTGTGCGTCAGACTCGGCAGGCTTGGCGGCCGGTTTTTTCTTTTTCTTCTTTTTCGGCTTCGGCGGGGGAGGCGGCGGCGGAAGCAGGCTCGCCAGAGCCGCGAACGGGCTGTCCGGATCCGGCTGGCGCGGGGCAGGGCGGGCCCCTTTCGGGCGCCCCTTGTGAGACTTGTTGCCTCCCTGGCCCTTCGGAGGCCTGCCGCCAGCAGCCGGTTTCTTGCCGCGCGGCGGGCCTTCAGTGCGATGGCGCGAGAGATAGCGCCACTTGGTAACGGTGCCGGTCTCCGGGTCCTTCTCCGCAGGGGCCAGGCCGAAGCCCTTCACGATTGCGGGAAACTCGTCGCCCGGGCATGAGACGACCGAGGCGAGTTCGGCCGGCAGTTCGAAAGCGGGCGTGCCGGCTTCGCGGCGGCGCTTGGAAATCTCCCAGCCAAGCCGTTCGGCGAGATCGGCGCGCACAGCCCGCCGGCCGAAGCGGAGATAGCCCTGGCTGTGCAGTTCGCTTTCGGCCCATTCGCCATCGAGCGGGAAAGAGCCAGCGCCTTCCGGCGCGACCCGGCGGGTTTCGCCCGTCTGGCTTGCCTGCAGGACAGCGATCATCCGCTGGGCGGCAGGCTTCTGGGCTTCCGGAATATGCGCGGCGACCCGTCCTGCACGCAGGCCGGCGGCCTTCATCGCTTCGCGCTGTTCCTTGGTAATATTCGGTGGCGGGCTTTCCTCGCGCAGGTCGATGGCCGCACCGCTTTCCAGCAGGCGGAAGGCGAGGCCGCGCGCCATGCCTTCAAGTTCCTTGCCGGTCTCGCCGGTCTTGAGTTTCGCGTGCGTTGGCAGGACGCGGAGCATTTCCGCGCCGAGCCATTCTTCCAGCCGCTTGAGCGTTGCGTCCTTGCGATGAGCTTCCGCATCTTCGGCGCCGATCAGTTCGAGGCGCGGGGCCAGCCAGTCTGGACCGGGCAGGAGGCGGGCAATCTCGGCGTCTTTCCAGTTGATGGTGCCGGCATCGGCCAGCGCGAAGGCGTCTGCGGGCGCACCGGCAATTTCGCCAAGGCGTTCGGCCATGATCGGCCCAAGCGCCGAGACGGCGGCCGAGCGGACGGCCTTGCCTTCAAGCGTCCTGGCCGTGGAGGCCGGCTCAAAATGCAAGCCGACGAGTTTGCCGACGACGTGGCCTTCGACAGTCACTTCGCCATTCTCTGAAAGTTCGGTCACAAGCAGGTCTTCCCTTTTGAGGCCGGCGAGCAGGGCCGTGGTCCTTCGGTCAACAAAGCGCAATGTGAGCGCGCCGTGAAGAGCATCCGATAATCTGTCTTCGATTTCACGCGTCTTCTCGCGCCAGTAGCCCGGATTCTCGAGCCAGTCGTCGCGGTGGGCCGCATACGTCCATGTGCGGATCATGGCAAGCCTGTGCTGAAGGCTGGCAATGTCCGGAACGCTGGCTTCGAGGTTTTCGAGCCGCATCGCCATGGCCGTGTCGCCCAGTCTCGCATCCGGGTCGGCAAGCGTCTCGGCGAGGCCGAGGACGAGACGCCCATGGCCCTCATGGCCGGCTTTCCGGAAGTCCGGCAGGCGGGCAAGATCCCATAGTCGGCGGACCAGCCGTTCGCCACGCACTTCGGGGCCGATGCCTTCATCTTCTGCCATGCGGCGCAACACCCATTCGTCAAGCGCATGCGGGTTCTGGCGCAGGGCCGGATGACCTGACGGGCGCGCAAGGCTCGCGATCAGCGTCTTGATCGAGCGGTAGTCGAGATCGGAATTGCGCCACTGCAGGTCGTCCACCGGATCGAAGCGGTGTTCCTCAATGGCGTGGACAATATCTTCCTCGAAAGGCGGGCAGTCGCCGGTTTCGCCGAATTCGCCGTCGGTGCGGAAGCGCCCGGCGCGCCCTGCGATCTGGCCGGCCTCGGCGGCGGAGAGCCAGCGATGGCGGCGCCCGTCGAATTTCGACCGCGCCGCAAAGGCGATCCGGTCGACATCGAGGTTGAGCCCCATGCCGATGGCGTCCGTGGCGACGAGGTAGTCGACTTCGCCGGACTGGTAGAGTTCGACCTGGGCATTGCGGGTGCGCGGGCTGAGCGCGCCCATGACGATCGCCGCGCCGCCCTTCTGGCGCTTCAGCAACTCACCAATGGCGTAAACCTGCTCGGTCGAGAAGGCGACGACGGCGGAGCGTTTCGGCAGCTTCGTGACCTTGGCCGGGCCGGCATAGTGCAGCTCGGAAAAGCGCTCTCGCGTGGTCGCATCGACATCCAGGTCAAGATCGCGCAGCACGCCGCGCATCGTCTCGGCGCCCAGAAGCAGCGTTTCGGAGGTGCCACGGGCCTTTAGGATCCGGTCGGTGAAGACGTGGCCGCGGTCTTCATCCTCGGCCAGTTGGATTTCATCGACGGCGAGGAATTCGACGCGCTTCTGCACCGGCATCGCCTCGACCGTGCAGATCCAGTAGCGCGCATTCGGTGGCTCGATCCGCTCTTCGCCGGTAATCAGCGCGACCGCCTTCTCGCCCTTCGCTTTCACGACCCGGTCGTACACTTCGCGCGCAAGCAGGCGCAGCGGCAGGCCGATCATGCCGGTGCTGTGGCCCATCATCCGCTCGATGGCGTAATGCGTCTTGCCTGTATTCGTCGGCCCGAGAACGGCCTTCAGGGATGCCATTGCGTCTGGAGTGTCCAAAATTCGGGGGAAGGGTTCAACGGAAAGTGGCGGTCATTCCGCAGCAGGGCAAGGCTCCGGCGCATCCATGGTCTGGTTGTCGAAGCGCTCGACCCAATCCTGGTTGCGCGGCAGCGGATCGAAACCGGAGGCGCGATAGAGAACGAGGCGGCGCTCGATCGGACAGCCATTCGACCGCGTGCCGAGATCGACGCTGATCTCTCCGACTTTCTCGAAGGTCTCGAAATCGGCCGCAATGGCCGGGCGGCGATTGGGGCGATAGCTCGCGACGAGGACATCGCCGTCCATGTCATCGGTCAGCGGCTGCTGCTCGGCAAAGCTGTGGGCGCCTTCATTGTAACGCCACAGGATCAGGGGCGCCTCGATCCGGTCCTTCAGGTAAAAGTCCAGCCCGTGCCAGATCTCGCGCTCGTCGACGAGCAGCGCGCTCGGTGTACCGGTCTCCTCGACAAAGCCGGTGAGCCTGTCGGAGATCGCGTCCCAGCCGCGTGTGCGCTTCAGCGCATTGTCGAGGTCCAGCGGGCCGGAGAGGGCCGCCGGGAACGTCATCGCGATCATCATGAACAGCCCAAGCACGCTGTGCAGGCCGAGGCCGGTCCAGAACAGGCCCTCCGGCTTGAACCGCGAGAGATAGCCTGCCCCCAGGATGATGCCGGCCCAGACAAGGCCCACAATGATCCGGGCGGTCAGCGTAAAGTCCGGCACCAGAAGGAAGCCGAACCCGGTAAGGCCTGCAATCCAGAACCAGAGTGGCCGGTTGGTCCGGGCTCGCAGGAAGAACAGCGCGATCAGGACGGAGGCGGCGGGATAGGCGGTTGCGGCCCAGTTGGCATGGGCGCGCGACAGGATGGACTGGAAGAAGATGATCACCAGCACCGGCACGATGAAGCAGGCCAGCCAGAGCTCCTGGCGGGCCGGTTCGCCGGAGACACTGCGGCGCATGAAGATCAGCCCCGCGATCAGGCCGAGAAAGCTGATGGGCCCGAATACGCCCATCTGGTCGGCGAGGAACTTCAGTGCGTTTTCCGGATTGAACAGGTCGCCGCCAAGATTGGCATTATCGACCGTGTGCCCGACGGTCGCGAAGTCGTTCTGGGCGTTCCAGACAAGGTGTGGCGCGATGACGGCGAGGGCCAGGATTGCGGCCAGCCCGCCCTTCAGGCTGAACAGGTTACGGCGTGACGGCCCGTCGATCAGCATGACCAGGGCAATGCCGATGGCGAAGTAGAGCATGGCATACTTGGCAAGGAAGCCTGCGCCGACGGCGAGCCCAAGCGCGGCAAAGCCGGCCCAGCCAGCCTCGCCTGCGCGCACTCGCCAGAGCAGCCACAGGGCGAGCGCCCAGATCGGCATCAGGACCCCGTCTGTCGACAGGACTGTGGAGGACAGGAAAACCGCCGGCATCAGCGCGTAGCCGACCGCGGCCATCAGTCCGATGCGCGGGCCGGCCATGGTCCGTCCAAGGAGGAACAGGCACCAGGCCGCTATCGTGTGCAGAAGGGGCGCCGGCAGCCGGATCGCCCAGGCCGAATCGCCGAAGATGGCAGTGGTCGAATGGATCAGCCAGGCAATCAGGGGCGGTTTGGAGTAATACCCCCATTCCAGGGTCTGTCCCCAGCGCCAATACTGTGCTTCATCCGCATACAGCTCAAGCGGGGTGAGCAGGATGCAACCCAGCCGGACAAGTAAAAGTGCTCCGAGAATCAGAGCAGTAAGGCGCGCGGCGGCCGAGGGGTCGTTGATGCGGTTGAACATGCGTCCCCGCTGCTAGCGCGCGTGGTTCGGCTTGACCAGCCCCGCCCGGCAAGTGTGGCTTTTTTGCAAGGGTTTTGACGACTTTGCTGCAGTGCACAGAACAGTAACATGACTGTCACAAAACTGTAGCACGCGGCGAATAGAGGCGCGGTCAATTGGCTTCGGTGTTTATTTAGATGGTGGCCGGAGCCGTTCAACCGAAGAGGGGTTCTTCATGTCCAACTGGAAGCTTTATTCCGGCGTTGCTGCAGCCATCATGGCCACCGCAGCCATCGTCGCACCTGCCGAAGCGCAGGTGACCTCGTCCGGCATCCGCGGCACTGTAACCGATGAAGCTGGCGCACCGGTCGCCAATGCAGACATCGTCATCCGCGATGATTCTACCGGCCTCGTTCGCACAACCACGACGACGTCGAATGGTCAGTTCACGATCCGCAACCTGCCTGTCGGCGGCACGTACTCCGTTTCCGTCATGGCTTCGGACTTCCAGAGCCAGGAAGTCCCGGGCGTGATGCTGACCCTCGGTGACACATCCGAGGTCAACTTCTCCCTCTCCGAAGGCAACCGCACGATGGAAACGGTTGTCGTCACGGGTTCAGCGTCCGACTATGCGCAAGTCGCTGTTGGCCCTTCGGCCACCTTCGGCCTCGAGACGCTGCAGGAAGCTCCAGCCATCAACCGCAACATCACCGACGTCCTGCGTATCGACCCGCGCGTCTACGTCGATGAGTCGCGCGGCGACATCAACTCCGTCCAGTGTGCCGGCAAGAACTCGCGCTTCAACTCGCTGACCGTTGACGGCGTCAAGCTGAACGACAATTTCGGCCTGAACTCGAACGGCTACCCGACCGAGCGTATCCCGTTCTCCTACGACGCCATCGAGCAGGTCTCTGTCGAGCTCGCTCCGTTCGACGTGCAGTATGGTGGCTTCTCGGCCTGTAACATCAACGCCGTCACCAAGTCGGGCAGCAACGAGATCCACGGATACGCTTTCGCCGACTACACCAATGACGGCCTGCGCGCCGACAGCCTCGAAGGCGACGACATCACCACCGGTGAGTATGACGAGTACCGCTATGGCTTCGGCATCAGCGGTCCGATCATCAAGGACAAGCTGTTCTTCTTCGCGGCTTACGAGAAACTGGAAGGCGCCAACCTCTTCGACCGCGGCCCGATTGGCTCGGGTGCCGTCAACGAAGTGAACATCACGCAGGCCGAGGTCGACGAGATCCTCCGCATCGCCCGTGAAATCTACCAGTACGACCCGGGTGAAATCCCGACGAGCTTCGACAATGAAGACGAAAAAATCCTCATCAAGCTCGACTGGAACATCAACGACGACCATCGTGCAGCCTTCACCTACAACTACAATGACGGCTTCAACATCTCGCAGTCCGATGGTGACCTCAGCGAACTCGAATTCTCGAACCACCTTTATGAGCGTGGGGCGAAACTCGAAGCCTATGTCGGCTCGCTCTACTCTGACTGGACGCCGAATTTCTCCACGGAAGTCCGCGTCGGTTATTCTGAGCTGAACAACCGCCAGAACTCGATCGGCGGCACCGACTTCGGCGAAATCACGATCGAGACCGACGATGTCGATGTCTACCTTGGTGGCGACGACAGCCGTCAGTCCAACGTGCTGAACTACGAGACGTTCAACCTCGCCCTCAAAGGCTTCTACACGGTCGACAGCCACAATATCTCGTTCGGCTATGAGCGTGAAGAACTCGACGTCTTCAACCTGTTCGTCCAGCACACCGAGACCGAAATCGACTTCGACGGCAACAGCGGCGCAACGCTGCCGGGCGTGTTCGATCCGGCCATCGAGAACTTCGAACTCGGTCTCGCTGACAACATCAACTACAATAACGCACCGTCCGGTAACCCGGAAGATGCCGCTGCTGACTGGGGTTATGCGATCAACACGCTGTACGCCCAGGACGAGTATGACTTCGGCACCGGCTTCGTCCTGACCGCTGGTCTGCGCTATGACTGGTACACCACCGACGACAAGCCGGAGACCAATCCGGACTTCCTCGCTGACTATGGCTTCAGCAACGGTCAGACCCTCGACGGCGAAGGCCTGCTCCAGCCGCGTGTCGGCTTCACCTGGGACATCAACGAAGACCTCGACCTTCGTGGTGGTATCGGCGTCTATTCCGGCGGTAACCCGAACGTCTGGCTGTCCAACACCTATTCCGCGAACAACGTTCTGCAGTTCGGTGCTGATGGTGGCGACTTCGGTCTCGAGCAGAATGGTGGCCCGTCCATCTTCGACATCCCTTACGTGATGTGTGAAGACGGCGTTCCGACCGGACCTGGCTACTGTATTCCGGAAGACATGGCTGATGCCGTTGCTGCTGGCGCAGGGTCGAACTTCGAGATCAACTACCTCGATCCTGACTTCAAGCTTCCATACGAAGTGAAGATGTCGCTCGGCGCGACCAAGTATGTCGACATCCCGGGCCTGGGCAACGACTATGTCCTCTCGGCTGATGCTCTCTACACGATCACGGAAAACAGCGCCGTCTGGATCCGTGGCGACCTTGAGCAGACTGGTACGACAACCGGCCCGGATGGCCGCGTCTACCCGACCTACTCCAGCGTTCGTGAACCGGCCTTCGTGCTGACCAACTCCGACAGCGATGCGAAGTCCCTGCTTCTCTCGGGCTCGATCGCCAAGCAGTACGACTTCGGTCTCAACTGGTCGTTCGGCTATGCATACTCGGACGCCGAGGATGTGCACCCGATGACCTCGTCGGTCGCCTTCTCGAACTATGTGAACCGTGCCTTCTCGGACCCGCAGGATGTGTCGGCCGCTACGTCGGACTACAACATCAAGCATCGTTTCACCGCTCTGGTGAACTATGAGCACGAGTTCTTCGGTGACAACACCACGCGGTTCTCGCTCTTCGGCCAGGCCAATTCGGGGCTCCCGTACAGCCTGACCATCGACGAGAACCCGAACAACATCACCGGCTTCACGCCGTTCCTCGAAGGTAACCCGTTCCTGGCCGCCGGTCAGGTGCGCAACGACGAGGAAGGCTCCTGGTGGGGCAAGGTCGACCTCAAGGTCGAGCAGGAATTCCTGCTGCCGAACGACCATGTGGCTTCGGGCTTCGTGGTGGTCGACAACCTGACCAACCTCCTCAACGACGAGTGGGGCATCCTGCGCCAGGCTGGCTTCCCGCGTCAGTGCACGGTCGATGCGACCGGCACCCCGACCGAGCGTTGCGAGAGCCGCATCGGCGACGCGTCTCGCTACGAGATCCGCTTCGGTGTGCGCTACGAATTCTAGGCTTCGCCTGGATATAGTTTGATCGGGAAGGGCGGCTCCATGTGGGCCGCCCTTTCTCTTTGGGGTGAGCTATGGCAAATCGCGGTTCATGACTGACACGACCATCGCTTTCACCCCGCCGGAATGGGCGCCGCAATCGGCCGTCTGGATCGGCTGGCCGCATCTTAAGGACGCGTGGGCCGAAGATTATGACGGCGCGCAGCGCGAGATCGCCGCGCTTGTGAAAGCGCTCGCGCCCGTGGTGCGTGTGAAGCTGGTCATCGGTGCCCCGCATTCGCGGCCCGAGGCGGCGGATCTCGTCGGCGACCTCGCAGAACTCTATGACGCGCCAATGGGCGACATCTGGCTGCGCGATATCGGCCCGGTCTTCAACAAGTACCGCAACCGGCTGGAGGGGATCGGTTTCACCTTCAATGGCTGGGGCGGCAAATATGAGCTGGAAGGCGACACCGAGACGGCTGCCGCCATCGCCCGGCTCGAGGGGCACCCGCTGAAACGCCTCGACTTCATCCTCGAGGGCGGGGCCGTCGAGCAGGACGGTGAGGGCACGCTGATCACGACCCGCCAGTGCGTGCTCAACCCGAACCGCAACCCGGGCTGGACCGAGGAAAAGGCCGAAGCCGCGCTGAAACAGGCCTTCAATGTCAGCCGTGTCATCTGGCTGGGCGACGGCCTCAAGGGCGACCATACCGATGGCCATGTCGACAATATCGCCCGCTTCATCGCGCCTGGTCATGTCGTCTGCCAGACGCCATCGGGTGGCGATGATCCGAATGCGGACATTCTGCGCGAGATCGAGGATACGCTTCGCGCTGCCGAGCTGAAAGTCTCCACCATTCCATCGCCGGGCCGCATCGAGGATGAGGATGGCGAACCGGTGCCGGCCAGCCATATGAACTTCCTGATCTCGAATGGCCGGGTGATCCTGCCGGTGTATGAAGACGAGCATTCAAAGCTGGCGCTGGCGGAACTGCAGGCGCTGATGCCGGAGCATGAGGTGATCGCGCTGCCAGCCAATCATAGTCTCACCGGGGGCGGCAGCTTTCACTGCATGACCCAGCAGGTGCCTGAACTTGAAGGAATCCTGACATGAGCCGTACACTGAAGGTTGGCGCCATCCAGGCCTCGTTCAGCCAGGACATGCAGGCCAATATCGACAAGGTGAGACGCCTCGTGCGCGAAGCCGCCGCGCAGGGTGCCGAGGTGATCCTGCCGTCCGAGCTCTTCTGTGACCACTATTTCTGCAAGGTCCAGGACGAGAAATTCTTCCGCACGGCCTATCCGTGGGCGGAGCATCCAGCCGTCGTCCAGCTGGGCGACCTCGCGAAAGAGCTGGGCGTCGTCATTCCGGTCTCGATCTATGAAAAGGACGGGCCCGAATACTATAATTCCATCGTCATCATCGACGCAGACGGGACCCCGCTCGGCGTCTATCGCAAATCCCATATCCCCGACGGGCCGGGCTATATGGAGAAGTTCTACTTCCGGCCCGGCAATACCGGTTTCCGTGTCTGGGACACGATGAAAGGCCGCATCGGCGTTGGCATCTGCTGGGACCAGTGGTTTCCGGAGGCCGCGCGCGCCATGACGCTGATGGGCGCTGACGTGCTGTTCTACCCCACTGCCATCGGCTCCGAGCCGCATGATGCAGACCTCGATACCGCCGCGCGCTGGCGCCGGGCGATGCAGGGCCATGCGGTCTCCAATGTGATCCCTGTCGTTGCGGCCAACCGCACCGGAGACGAGGAAGGCCAGGTCTTCTACGGCACGAGTTTCATTGCCGACCATGCTGGCGAGATCGCCGCCGAGCTTGGCCGCGATGAAGAGGGCGTCATTACCGCCGAATTCGACCTCGACTTCCTCGACCGCCACCGTGCGGCCTGGGGCTTCTTCCGCGACCGGCGCACCGATCTCTACGAGGTGCTGGGTTAGGCGTTACTTTTGGATTGGTAATTTAGAGGTATACCGTCACGCCCGCAGTTGCGGATCAGGCTCTGGGTATGGGTCATGATAAGGTTTGCAACGTACAGCTTCTGCAGATTGCTTTGTACAAACTCCTCCGGAAGCGATTTTTTCATGATTATGTTCAGGTAGTGCCGACCATCAAAGGCTTCGTGAGAATAGTTCTCTTCTATCGAGAAGCCATCGATGCCTGCTGATGGAAAAGAAAACTGAAGCCGTTCGCGAAGCTTGGAGGCGAACTCATCGGTTTCAGCAGGCATGTAATACACCACGACCAATTTCCAGACGTTCAATTCGACAAAAATGCGTAGTGCGGTTTTAGGCGTTGAGATGAGGTAAGACGCTCCAAGCTCGCCACGATTGTGCAGGATGTCGACCGACACATTTGATCGAGGCGTGCGCCGCGACGGTAGCCGCGGCAAACGATGCGGTTTGAATGGTCTGGGCGAAGCGTCTGGTGTGTCGATCGACAAAAATGTCCGTGGAAGAACCTCTTCCAAGAAGGAGTCCACTTGCTGCTGCACGCCTCCAAAGGTTGCATCCCGTTGAGAAAAAGCCACGACCAGAAACAGAATAAGACCGGAACCGGCCATCTGCGCTGCCGACATCCCAACAAGCACCCAAGTCTCGTGACCGCTTCTACCCATGAAGTGCAGGATGAAGACGACAGAGCAGATCAAAATCGCAGCGATTACGGCAAAGGAACTAAACTTCACCCAGGTTGGAATAAATACAAGATTGCGATTTTCCATGAACGCCCCCTGCTAAATCAGCCCTCAATCCATGATGCACATCACTAGAGGATCGTCATCCAGTGATTTTACGATTGTCGACCGCGACTTGGAACCTGACGAGGATGCCGCTGATTAGTTTGACTGTAATAAAAGGAGCCAAGCGTGGTGGATATCCAGACCGATGTGGCCATTATCGGGGCGGGCACGGCCGGGCTGGCCGCTGAACGGCATGCCCGTCAGGCCGGTGCGCGCACGCTGTTGATCGATCCATATTTCGCCGGAACGACCTGCGCGACCGTTGGCTGCATGCCATCGAAACTGCTGATCGCGGCGGGCAATGCCGCTCACACGGCACGAATGGCAGACGGCTTCGGGGTCCGCCTGCCTGGGCCGGAGATCGACGGACCCGCCGTCATGAAGCGGCTGCAGGCCCAGCGTGACCGCTTTGTCGACGCCACGAAGGAGTCGATTGATGATCTGCCGGACGGCACCTGCCTGAAAGCGCGGGCGCATTTTACCGGCGCGACCTCGCTCGCGCTTGAGGATGGCCGCGCGGTGCAGGCGAAATCCATTGTCATTGCCACGGGGGCCAGCCCTGTCATTCCCGGGCCGTTCAAGCCGGTCGAGGACCGGATCATCACCAATGAGACGCTGTTCGAGCGGGCCGACCTGCCGAAATCTGTGGGTGTGATCGGGGCCGGGCCGCTCGGCCTCGAAATGGCGCAGGCCCTCGCGCGGCTGGGTGTGCGGGTCGAGGTATTCGACATGGGCGAGACGCTGGGTGGCCTGCCGAAAGGTGAGGTGGAGACCTCGCTGCGAGACGCGCTGGGGCAGGAGATGCCGCTTCGCCTTGGCGTGAAGCCAGAGGCACAGCGCTCGAGCGATGGCGTAAAGCTCAGCTGGAGTGGTGCTGAATCCGGTGAGGCGGCCTTTGATCATATTCTGGTGGCGGCGGGCCGTGCGCCCAATCTGAAGGGGCTGTCGCTCGAGGCCGCCGGTCTTGAACTGGACGAGCATGGTACGCCGGTCTTTGATCCCGACACCATGCAATGCGGCGACGCGCCCGTCTTTATTGCCGGTGACGCTGATCATGACCGCCCGGTCCTGCACGAAGCATCCGCCGAGGGCACCATTGCGGGCACCAACGCGGCCGGCTTTCCGCACGTGCAGCCGATGCGCCGGAAAGTGCCCCTGCAGATCATGTTCACCGACCCGAACATGGCGACTGTTGGCACGACCGAGGGTGAGGAAATTGTGTGCGGCCGCGCGGACTATTCAGACCAGGGCCGGGCCAAGGCCATGCGGGTCAATCGAGGCCAGTGTGAGATCTTCGCCGACGCCCGTGACGGGCGGCTCACCGGGGCGCGGCTTGTCGGTCCGGAGATCGAGCACATCGCCCATTTGCTGGCGTGGAGTGTGCAGGACAGGGTTACGGCCAGCGTCCTGCTGGACCGTCCCTTCTACCATCCGACCCTGGAAGAGGGATTGAAGTCGGCGCTGCAGCAGATCTGCGCAGCGGTCTCAGCCCCCAAATCACCGGAACGCGACGACGGCTTCCTGCCGGGGGCTTCCTGACACGCCGGCATGAAAAAGCCGGGCAGGTTTCCCGGCCCGGCTTCCACGGCGGTGTTGTCGCGCTGGCTAGTGCAGCGCGCCGTTGGATGTGAATTTCTGGGCCTGTTCGATCCATTGCTCGCGGGCGACACGGCCCTTGAAGGCGAGGAAATCATCGACCCATTTGGCTTCCGCCTCTTCCCAGGCCGCGATCTGGCGGAAATGGAAGATGCCGAGATCGTTCAGCGTCTTCGAGAGTTTCGGGCCGATCCCCTTGATGCGGGTCAGGTCGTCAGCGTCACCCTCCGGAGCGTCAATGCCCAGCGGGCGCCGCAGGGCGGCTGCAGGGACTTCGCCGACAAAGCGCGACATGTCGAAGATGTTTGAAAAGTCACCGGCCGGACCGTTGCGGCGGACCTGGTCGAACCAGTCGGTCAGCACGCCACCGGGAACTGTCTGCGGCCAGCGCATCCAGCTCGGCATGGATTCGAGCACCTTTGCGGTGTTTTCCCAGTGCTGGAGGTTGAGGTCGGCCAGTTTGCGGAAGACGTCGCGTGTCAGGTCTTCAGAGGTCGACTTCTCGGCGTCGGGATGCATGGAGAGGACGGTTTCGAGCCAGGCTTCTCCGGCGCTCCGGCTGAGGTCTGTCCAGGCGGCAACGGACTCCGTCCAGAGGTCAATCGGACTGATCTTTGCTTCGGCAGTGTTCATCGTTGCGCTCCTTTGAGCTTATGCTGCAGTGCAACATAGTCAGTATTGAGCGCATTATCAAGCTATTTCGCTTGTTGCAGGGCGCGCCTGCTTCGCATCTGCAGCGTCAGGGGCCAGAGAGGAGATGGCATTGCCGGCAATTGTTCTGCCGCGCGAACGTCATATTAACGCCGTTTGCGAAGCATCTTATGCTCAGCACGACCAAACAGCCGAGCGCCACCATGCCCAGCGAGAAAACCCTGTCGAGCCGCATCATGCCTGTGCCCCGGGCGGGCCGTGTGCTCGTCTTCGATTCCGGCATGGGCGGTCTGACGGTCGCGCGCGAGATCATGGCGCGGGCACCGGGCATTGCGGTCGACTATGCCGCCGATACCGGATTCTTTCCCTATGGCGACAAATCCGATGAGGCGCTGCGTGCGCGCCTGCCGGACGTTGCCGAACGCCTTGTGGCCCGGGCGAGACCGGATGTCTTCGTCATCGCCTGCAATACGGCCAGTACGCTGGCGCTGGAAGAGGTCCGCGCCCGGCTTTCCATCCCAGTTGTCGGCACCGTACCGGCCATCAAGCCGGCCGCCGCGCTGAGCCACACCGGCACGATCGGCCTGCTCGCCACGCCGGGCACGATCCGCCGGCAATACACCGCCGATCTCATCCGAGATTTTGCGCGCAATATGAGCGTTATCCTGCACGGATCGATCGAACTGGTCCGCCTCGCGGAAGCCCATGCGGCGGGCGAACCCTATGATGCGGGCGGGTTCGCCGACGCCCAGCAGCCACTCTTCGATGCCGAGGGCGGTGACGAGATCGATACAATTGTCCTGGCCTGCACCCACTTCCCGCTGGTGCGCGACCAGCTGGCCGCATCTGCGCCCCGGCCCGTGCGCTATATCGATTCCGGTGAAGCCATTGCCCGCCAGACCCTGCGCGTCCTGTCGCGCCAGATAGAGATGCGGCCTCTCGAGACCGGCACGGGCGGGCGCGTCTTTCTCACGGCTGACCCGGGCGAGAGTGCCCGGCTTGTGAAGGTCTGCGCCAGGTTCGGCTTCCCGGATGCAGTTGCGGTGGATGACAGAAGCGGTGAAGAAAGTATGACGGCGCGCATCTGACTGTCACAAAACTTCGATATTCGGGCCAGAACGACAATCTGACCCCACACGTCTGGAGAGGCTAAATCCATGCGCAATCTGCTCGCCATGCTCAGCCTGGCCACCCTCGCCGTGGCCTGCGCGCCGGAAACCGACCTGTCTGAAATCGATGCCGCGAGCGGGACGGTGCCCGTCCTGGCGGCCTCGCCGGACCAGAAGATCAAGATCGTCGGTTCGTCCACCGTCGCGCCTTTCTCGACCACTGTGGCAGAACAGTTCGGTGCGATCTCGAAATTCCCGACACCGATTGTCGAGACCACCGGCACAGGCGGTGGCTTCAAGGCCTTCTGTCAGGGTATCGGCCCGGATGAGCCCTCCATCTCCAACGCATCGCGCCGGGTGAAGCCGTCCGAGATCGAACTCTGCCGCAAGGCGGGCGTGACGCAGATCGTCGAGATCAAGATCGGCTATGACGGCATCGTTCTGGCCAACGCCAAGGGCGCTCCTGAAATGGACCTCACCAAGGAGGAAATCTTTCGCGCCCTCGCCGAAGAGCTGCCGGACGGCAAGGGCGGGTGGATGAAGAATCCGAACCAGACATGGAAGGATGTCGCCGATCACCTGCCGGACATGCCGATCCTCGTCTCCGGGCCGCCGCCGACCTCAGGCACGCGCGATGCCTTCGCCGAGCTGGCGCTGGAGGGCGGGGCCGAGGAAATCCCGGAGCTCGCAGCCCTCAAGGAAGAGGACAAGGACCTCTTTGCGAAGAAGGCGACGACGATCCGCAATGACGGCAAGTGGATCGACTCCGGTGAGAACGACACCGCCATCGTCCAGACGCTTATGAAAAATCCCGACAGTATCGGCATCATGGGCTACTCCTTCCTGGAGCAGAACCTCGACCGCCTGAAAGGCGCGCATGTCGGGGGCACCGACCCCACCTTCGACCAGATTGCGAGCGGTGCGTATGGCATTTCGCGCTCCATGTTCTTCTATGTGAAGAAACAGAATGTCTCGCTGGTACCGGGCATCGAGGGCTATGTCAGCGAGTTCACCCAGGAGGATGCCTGGGGCCCGACCGGGTATCTCGTCGAAAAGGGCCTGATCCCGCTTTCCGCCGAAGAGCGCGAGGCCGAGCGTGAACACGCGCTGGCACTGGTCCCGATGAGCGCCGAAGACCAGGGCAGCTAGGCGGCCTCCGCCAGGATTTCGCCAAGAACATGGCGCGAGCGCGCCACGACACGCGCAGTGCCGGTGCGGTAATAGGCGAGCGCGATGGCCGCGGTCGACAGCGCCCAGCCGCGCCCCCTCAGCCAGGTGCTTTCGGTCGCCCCTGTCGCGCGCGCAAAGGCGCTGCGTGTTTCGGCGTCAAAGACCGTATAGGCCGCCATCAGGTCGCAGGCCGGGTCGCCCAGCCCTGAAAGCCCCCAGTCAATCACTCCGGAAATCTTGCCATCTCGGACAAGAAGGTTTGCCGGATGCACGTCGCCATGTATCCAGGTCCGGTCCTCCGGGCGGCAGGCGGGGGCCGCCAGGGACGCGTCCCAAAGATCCAGCAGGCGCGGCCCGTCCAGCTCATCGGAAAGGGTCCTGATCGCAAGCCGGGTCGGCTCGTCGCGCAGGGCGAGATCGGTGCCCCGCCAGTGATTGTCAGGAGCCGGCTCGCTTGCGAGACTTCTGCCGCTGCCCTGCAGGTCGAGCAGGAAGAGGGCCAGCCGGTTTGCATCTTCGGCGGTGGCAGGGTGTCCGGCGCGTTCCATGTCCAGACCGTCAAGCCAGGTGCAGATGACCCATGGTGCCGGCGCCGGATCGGGCAGGAAGCCCCGCGCCATGAATTCAGGCGTCTCGAGCGGCAGGTCCTGCAACGTCTTCAGTGCCGACGGCTCGCGGTTGATCAGGGAGGGGGCTGCTGCATCGGATTTTGCAATCCGCAGGCAGAGATCTTCATCGATCCGGAAGAGAAAATTGTCCGTACCGCCGGCATAGACCGGGCGGACTCGCGCATTCGACAGTTCAGGAAAACTGGACCGGACCAGCGACCGGATGAGGCCGATATCCGGTTCAAGGCTCACTCTTCGGTTACTTTCTCTGGTGGCTTCCGCTTGCGGCGGCGCAGGCGGATCTTCTGCCAGAAGCGCTTGCGCTCTGGCACGGGCAGCGGGTCGAGGTTTTCGATGAAGGCTTCCGCGCAGGCCTTCCAGCTATAGCCTTCGGCATATTTGCGGGCGGTTTCCCGGCTGAGGTCCAGCGCCTCGACGCAGGCCTTTTTCAGGTCGTCATCGATCACGCCGGATTCCGAACCCGGAATGATGTCGCGCGGTCCCGGCGCGTCATAGGCGGCGACCGGCGTACCTGAGGCCATGGCTTCCAGGATGACGAGGCCGAACGTGTCGGTGAGGCTTGGAAAGCAGAAGACGTCGGCGCTGGCAAAGCAGGTCGCCAGCTCCTCATTGAACTTCGCGCCAAGGAATTTGACCTCGGGATAGCGCTTCTTCAGCTCCTGCAGCTGTGGTCCTTCGCCGACGATCACTTTCGTGCCCGGCAGCTCCAGCTCCGTGAAGGCCTCGATATTCTTCTCCACGGCCACGCGCCCGACATTCAGGAAGATCGGACGCTTGAGGCCCTCGAACGGGTCGCCGGGCTGGCCTTCCTCGATGCGGCGCGACGGGTGGAAGAGGTCGATATCCACGCCGCGTGTCCACGAGACGACATTGTTGAAGCCGTGGGCTTCCAGTTCCTGGCGCATCGACGGTGTCGCGACCATCACCTTGCCGGAATATTTGTGGAACCAGCGCACGAAGCCATAGCCCCAGGCCGTCGGCACAGGGAAGCGCGCGGAGACATATTCCGGGAAGCGCGTGTGATAGCTGGTCGAGAAGGGATGTTTTTCCTTCAGGCACATGGCCCGCCCGGCGAGCCCCAGCGTTCCTTCGGTGGCGATATGGACGGCGTCCGGCTGGAAATTCTCGAACCGCTCGGTGATCGCCTTGCGCGCAAACAGCGCAAGCTTGATCTCGCTATAGGTCGGCAGCGGCACAGTGCGGAATCCGTCAGCCGGCGAGACCACTTCCCACTCATGGCCCATCGCCTCGCATTCGGCGATAACGCGCTTCATGGTGCGCACGACGCCGTTCACCTGTGGCTCCCAGGCATCGGTGATGAGCATGATCCGCATTCGGTCTCCTAGCTTCGGCCTCAGTGCGACACTTTTAGGCGCATTCGATTGGGCGTAAACCTGTCGATCAGTTGCAAGTCAAACAATAGTGCAGCAGGTTCTGGAACGGAGCTCAACCATGCCTGACTTTGGAAATTCGGCCAGCGCCGGCTGGGACACGCTGGATGCGTGGAAATTTGCAGACGAGGAAGCCCTTGTCGCCGACATCCTGAAATCCTTCCCGCTCGACGAGCGTGCGCGCACAGCGGCCGTCCGCCGGGGACGCGAACTTGTCGAGACCGCCCGTGCAGCCGGACGGTCCAAGGGCATGATGGAAGGCTTTCTGGAGGAGTTCGGCCTGTCGAATGCCGAGGGCCTTGCCCTGATGTGCCTCGCCGAGGCGCTGCTGCGCGTGCCGGATGCCGAAACGCGCGACGAGCTGATCGCGGAAAAGATCCGCTCCGGTGACTGGGGCTCGCATTCCGGCCAGTCCGACAGCTGGCTGGTGAATGCCTCGACCTGGGGCCTGATGCTGACGGGCCGGGTCATCGGTCCGCCGGACGACGCGAAGAAGGGCCCGAACACTTTCCTGCAGAATCTCATTCGCGAGAGCGGCGAGCCTTTCATTCGCACGGCCATGCTCCAGGCCATGCGGATCATGGGTGAGCAGTTCGTGCTCGGTCGCAGCGTGAAGGAAGCCCTGAAGCGCGGCCGCCGCATGATCAAGGATGGCGACGCGGCGAATTTCAGCTTCGACATGCTGGGCGAGGGGGCGCGCACCGCTGATGACGCCGAGCGGTATTTCCAGTCATATATGGACGCGATCAAGGCGGTCGGCGCCGATGGCGATCCGTCCTTTGCGCCGGAAGACAAGAACGGCATTTCGGTCAAGCTCTCCGCGCTGCATCCGCGCTACGAGGCGGTCAACGAACAGTGCGTCATGGCGGAGCTTTATCCGAAACTGCTGGCCCTCACCGAGGAAGCGGCAAAACACAATATCAATCTCTGCATCGATGCCGAGGAAGCCGACCGGCTGGTGATCTCGCTGAAGCTGCTTGAAAAGCTGATGCGCGAGCCCGCGCTGAAGGACTGGGCGGGGCTCGGCCTTGCCGTGCAGGCCTATCAGAAGCGTGCCGGGGACGTGATCGAGCGGCTGTCGCAGCTCGCTGGCGAGACCGGCACACGCCTCATGGTCCGGCTGGTAAAGGGGGCCTACTGGGACACCGAGATCAAGCACGCCCAGGAAGAGGGCATGGTCAACTTCCCTGTCTTCACGACCAAGCCGGGCACCGATCTCAACTACCTCTCCTGCGCGCACGCCCTGCTGATGGCGAGCCCGCGGCTCTATCCGCAGTTTGCGACCCACAATGCCCATTCGCTGGCGGCCATCCTGATGATGGCGGAAGCTGAAGGTGTGACGAATTACGAGTTCCAGCGCCTGCATGGCATGGGCGAACCGCTCTACGGGGCGGCGGGCGAGGGCGCGAATGTCCGCGTCTATGCCCCGGTCGGGGCGCACAAGGACCTTCTGCCCTATCTCGTCCGCCGCCTGCTGGAGAACGGCGCGAACACCTCCTTCGTCCATTCTTTCCTCGATCCGGATGTGCCGGTCGAAAAGGTCGTGGATGACCCGATTGCCAAGGTCGAGGCCGGGCCGCGCCGTCATCCGCGTATCCCGACGCCGCCACGCCTTTATGGTCCGATGCGGAAGAACTCGCTCGGGGTCGATATTTCGCAAGCCGGCGAACGCGACGTGCTGGAGCAGAATGTCGCCAAGCTGGAAACCGGGCCGGCGCTTGAGGCTGGTCCGATCATTTCCGGCAAGCCGAAAACTGCGGGGGGCGAACCCGTATCCCCGCCCTTCGACCTGTCGCGCACACTCGGCACGGTGCTCGAAGCAAACGACGCCGATGTCGATGCCGCGCTCGATGCAGCGGTGAAATTCCAGCAGCAATGGGACCAGCTCGGTGGGGCAAAGCGCGCGCGCATCCTCTCCGCCATGGGCGATGCGCTTGAAAACAATATGGACCGGCTCTGCGCCCTGATGGCCGAAGAAGGCGGCAAGACCTTCGGTGACGGTATTGCCGAGGTTCGCGAGGCGGTCGATTTCTGCCGCTATTACGCGATCCAGGCCGAAGAGAAGTTCGAGGGGCAGACGCGGCTTCCCGGTCCGGCGGGTGAGACCAATCATATCTCCCTGCATGGCCGCGGCGTCTTCGCCTGTATCTCGCCATGGAACTTCCCGCTCGCGATCTTCACCGGCCAGCTCACGGCTGCGCTCGGGGCCGGCAATACGGTCGTCGCAAAGCCGGCGGAACAGACCCCGCTCATCGCCTATGAAGCCGTCCGGCTTTTCCATGCCGCAGGCCTTCCGGGCGAGGCGCTGCACCTCTTGCCCGGACGTGGCGAGACAGTGGGGGCGAAGCTGACCAGGGATCCGCGCATCAACGGTGTCTGCTTCACCGGCGGGACCGATACGGCCCGTCTCATCAACAAGACGCTGGCCGACCGGCCCGGTCCGATCATTCCGCTGATTGCCGAGACGGGCGGTCTCAATGGCATGTTCGTGGATACCACGGCGCTGCGCGAGCAGGTGATTGATGACGTGCTGGTGTCAGCCTTCGGGTCGGCCGGGCAGCGCTGTTCGGCCCTGCGCATTCTTTTCCTGCCGAACGATACCGCCGATTTCCTGATCGAAGGGCTGAAGGGGGCCATGGATGAGCTGAAGATCGGCCATCCCGGCCAGGCCGACACGGATGTCGGGCCCGTTATCGATGGTGAAGCCCACCAGATGCTGACAGACTATGTCGCTCGCATGAAGGGGGAGGCCAAGCTCATCAAGCAGATGGAGGCCCCTGACGGGGGACACTTCTTCGGCCCGGCGGTCATCGAACTCAGCTCGCTCGACCAGATCGAGAAGGAGACGTTCGGCCCGGTCCTGCACATTGTCCGCTACGACCCGGACAATATCGCAGAGGTTGGTGCCGCGCTTGAAGCAAAGGGCTATGGCCTGACGCTTGGGGTCCATTCGCGTCTTGAAAGTTTCGCGAAAAAAGTGCGCGCGGCGGTCCATGCCGGCAACACCTATGTGAACCGGTCAATGACGGGGGCTGTGGTCGGCGTTCAGCCCTTTGGCGGCGAAGGCCTGTCCGGCACCGGACCGAAGGCGGGCGGCCCGAATTACATGCCCCGCTTTGCGGCCGAACGTGTAGTAACCATCAATATTACAGCCCAAGGTGGTGATCCGGAGCTTTTAAGTCTATAAGCGTCTGGCTTGAATGGTCAGGGGTGAAGATGCGCGTATATTTTATGGTTCCTGTCGCTGTCGGATTACTGGCCGCGTGCGGTACGGAAAACGCCGAATCCGTCAGCGGAGAGGAGCCCGCGCAAGAGCAATCCGGTGCCAAGGGAACGTCGGCCTCGACGGATGCGCTTTTCAACTCTCCGCCGCAGGTTGCCATCGTGAATGGCGAGCAGGCGGCCACGATCGATATCAGCCTGCCGACAAATATCGACTCGCTGCATCCCGATCTTGCCGATGAAATCCGCTCGCGCGCCAATCGCGGCACGGAGGCTTTCATTGCGGCCGCACAGGCTGACAAGGAAGCTGCCGCCGAGGAGGGTTTTGAATTCCGCCCGCACTCGCTGGACGTAAAATGGGCTGAGGTGGGCCCGGCCGAAGGGCGGCTGGCCGGTTATCTCGGAACCTATTCGACTTATACGGGCGGCGCGCACCCCAATGTCGGTTTCGACGTTCTCAACTGGGATCGCGAGACGGCCAGCCTGCTGGCATTCGAAGACCTGTTCGAAAATGACGAAGCGGCCCGCTCGGTGATGACCGAAGCGCTGAAACGGGGTCTGCTGAAGCAGAAGCGCAAGCGCCTTGAGGGTACGGGCATCAGTGAAGACGAGATGATGACGGCCTGGGTCAGCCCGGCTTTCGACGGTAATCCGGCTGTCTTCCAGGGGTTCACCGTTGGCCGCTCCTCGGAGCCCGACAAGGCCGGCGGCTTCGTCTATCACTTCGCGCCCTATGAAGTCGGCGCTTATGCTGAAGGCATCTACGAAGTGGGTGTCGGCTATCAGGACTTCGCCGACGAGCTTCACGCCGATTATGCCGATTCCTTTGGCGGCGAGCCGATCCTGCCCTGACGCGGCCGGCTACGGTTTGACGAGCGTGCAGCCAAGCCCGTTTTCATAGCGGGCCTCAGCGCTCACGACGCCGCCAAGAACACTTGTCCGGATCTTGTCCTCGCCCTCGGAAAAGCTCACTGCACTGAGGTCTTCCGTGAAATCCTCCATGCAGCTCGACATCTCGCGCTCGGCGACGAAGCGGCAGGAGCAGACCATCTTGGCGCCATAGGCGGTTGCCACCTTCGCATAGGCGACCTGCTCCTTGAGCCAGATCTGCCAGAATAGTGCGCCCGAGACCGCGAGCAGGCCGACCACCACCAGAAGAATTTTGACGAGCTTCATCGCATGCCCCTAATCTGCCCTCAGGAGACAAGGGTTAGGGAGGTGAAGCATGTTGGGCAAGAGGGTGATCGTGGCTGCGGCCTGCATGATGGTGGGCCTGTCTGCGGCCGCGCAGGAACTCGCACCGCTTCCGCCGCAGCCAGAAGGGCTAGCCTGGCCGACCGATGGCTGGGAAGAAGGCGCCCTGCCGGAGGGTGTCGCTGACGACGTGCAGGCCCTTGTCGGCGAGGCGATGCAGAAAGAGCCGGGCGAGCCGATGGGCGTCACCCGCGCCGTGGTCATCATTCATGACGGCAAGCTGGTGCTGGAAGCCTATCGGGATGGGTTCGGGCCAGAGACGAAACAGGTCTCGTGGAGCATGGCCAAGTCGATCACCTCGGCGCTGGTCGGGCGGGCGGTCGAGCTCGGCCTGGTCGAGGATATCGACGCACCGATGCCATCGCCTTTCGAGGATGATGACCCACGCAGCGAGATCACCTGGCGCCAATGGCTGACCATGACCGACGGGCTCGACTATCTCGAGATTGGCGCGACCAGCATGGCGGAGAACGATGTTATCCAGATGATGTACGGCCCGGGCCGCCATGACGTCATACAATATGTTGTGTCCGAGCTGGAGCCCGCGCACGAGCCGGGCAGGCACTGGAATTATTCGACGGCGGGGTTTCACCTGATCGGGTGGGCGCTCCAGGCAGAGCTCGCCGGCTCCCCGGATATCGAGGCCGATTCGGAAGAAGCCATGGGCATCTTGCAGAGAAACTGGCCTGTCTTTGATAAACTAAACGAAAATGCGAATGGGCAACGCCAACTTGGGTCTGTGGATTTCATGGCGGGGCCATATGAGAATCACGAAAATATCGAACGCAATTGGTCTCAGGATGAGCTGGACTGGTTCTACCGGACCGCAACTCTTACAGACTTTATGCATCTAGCCCTATTCGAACAGATCGGCATTGACGCCCAGCCGGAATTCGACGCCGCGGGCACCCATCTCGGCGGTTCGCTCGTCTGGGCGTCGGCGCGGGACTTTGCCAAGTTCGGCTATCTCTATCTGCGCGATGGCGTGTGGGAGGGCGAGCGCCTGTTGCCGGAGGGTTGGGTCGACTTCTCCCGCACCGACCCGGATGTCACGGATAGTAATATCTACGGGGCCGGCTGGTGGATCACGCCGTCGGAAACGCCGAGCCTGGAAGGGCAGGCGGCGGTCTCACCGCCCTATGATGCTTTCTCCGCCCAGGGCCATGAGGGCCAGACCATCTGGGTCGTGCCGTCGCGCGACCTTGTCATTGTCCGACTTGGCCTGATGCCGAATGGCGGTGACAACTGGCCGGCCCTCTATGAATGGAATCAACAGGTCGCCCGCGCCTTCCCGGAGACCCGATTCGCATCGAATAGCGATGAAGCTCCGGCGGCGGAAACGACGCCATAAATTTTTTTCTGCGGACGCGTCCACAGGCCCGCCGAAATCTGTGCATTACGGATCGTCAATTATGGCGGGCATGCGGACGGTCTGTTAACCATCCCTTTACCCGTTTTCCACGGCTTAGATGCGAAATGTGCCGGGTGCCCCATTGACCAAGCCTTAACCTTCAGAACACTATATCTAGTATTGGGGAAGGGCTGAGGCACCGGATATATGGCGCTTCAGGGCTTACATCCCTATATTTAACGGGCCGATGAAGAGGTTTTGACGATGTCTGCGAGCAATGCCGCCACCACTACGAAAGCCAGCCTGCGCCGGGGTAAGCCGAAAGGCCAGGCGCGCCCCGAGCTGAAGCTCGTCTCCGACATCGAGATCGAGATCGATGACTCCCGCGATGCACTGCTGACGGAGTTCGGCAAGAAGACCCTTCAGGACCGCTACCTCCTCAAGGATGAGAGCTATCAGGGTATGTTCGCCCGTGTCGCCAAGGCCTTTGCCGACGACCAGGACCACGCCCAGCGCATCTATGACTATATGTCGAAGCTCTGGTTCATGCCGGCGACGCCCGTCCTGTCGAATGGCGGTGCCGATCGCGGCCTGCCGATCTCCTGCTTCCTGAACCAGGTCGGTGATTCGCTGGACGATATCGTTGAAACCTGGACCGAGAATGTCTGGCTCGCCTCAAATGGCGGCGGCATCGGCACCTATTGGGGCCATGTCCGCTCGATCGGCGAGAAGGTCGGCCAGAACGGGCAGACCTCCGGCATCATTCCCTTCATCCGCGTGATGGATTCGCTGACGCTTGCGATCAGCCAGGGGTCGCTGCGTCGCGGCTCCGCAGCCTGCTATCTCGACATCCACCACCCGGAAATCGAGGAATTCCTCGAAATCCGCAAAGCCTCCGGTGACTTCAACCGGAAGAGCCTCAACCTGCATCACGGCATCAACATCACCGACGAGTTCATGGAAGCCGTCCGGAATGATGAAGAGTTCGGCCTGCGCTCGCCCAAGACCGGCGAAGTGCTGCGCACGACCAATGCCCGGAAGATCTGGCAGAAGATCCTCGAACTGCGCATCCAGACCGGTGAGCCCTACCTGCTCTTCACCGACACGGTGAACAACGCCATGCCGGCGCACCAGCGCAAGCTCGGCCTCAAGGTCCACCAGTCGAACCTCTGCTCGGAAATCACCCTGCCGACCGGTGTCGACCATAATGGCGAGGACCGCACGGCTGTGTGCTGCCTCTCCTCGGTCAATGCCGAGAAGTTCCTCGAATGGTCGAAGGACGAAACCTTCCTGGAAGATATCTTCCGCTTCCTCGACAATGTCCTTGAGGACTTCATCGAACGCGCGCCGGACGAGATGGCCCGCGCCGTCTATTCGGCCCAGCGCGAACGCTCTGTCGGCCTCGGCCTGATGGGCTTCCACTCCTTCCTTCAAACCATGAACGTGCCGATGGAAAGCGCGATGGCGAAGGTCTGGAACGAGAAGATGTTCAAGCATATCCGTGCTGGCGCCGACCAGGCGTCGGTCAAGCTCGCCAAGGAGCGCGGCCCCTGCGAGGATGCCCGCGATGCCGGCATGATGGCCCGCTTCAGCCACAAGATGGCCGTCGCGCCGACCGCCTCGATCTCGATCATCTGCGGCGGCACGTCCGCTGGCATCGAGCCGATCCCGGCCAATGTCTACACGCACAAGACGCTGTCGGGCTCCTTCACGGTGAAGAACCAGCAGCTCCAGCGCGTGCTGGCCGACAAGGGTCTCGATACCGATGAAGTCTGGTCCTCGATCCTTGAGAATGAAGGCTCGGTCCAGCATATCGATGAGCTCGACGAGCATGAAAAGTCGGTCTTCAAGACCGCCTTCGAGCTCGACCAGCGCTGGATCATCGAGCTGGCCGCCGACCGCACGCCCTATATCTGCCAGTCGCAGTCGCTCAACGTCTTCCTGCCGGCAGACATCGACAAGTGGGACCTCCACATGCTGCACTGGACGGCCTGGGAACGCGGCCTGAAATCGCTCTACTACTGCCGCTCCAAATCGGTGCAGCGTGCCAGCTGGGCCGGCGCGGCGGACAAGGAAAAGGTCGAGGGCATGGAAATGCCGAAGACCGACTATGACGAGTGCCTGGCCTGCCAATGATCAAACCGAAACAGAAATCGATCCAGTGAATCGATTTCCGGTTTGATCCCGTAGCGAAGCGAAGGCCAAACTGATTTGATCTCGATGCGACAGTGAAAGCTGTCTCGCGCGAGGGGATGAGAAACCCCGGCTCTCCGGAGCCGGGGTTTTGCTTTAGCTGCCGCCGCCAATATCCCTGATCAGGTGTTCAGGAAGTTTTGAAGACAATGAGTTGCGGATCGCGGCGCGATCCTTTTCAGCGTTAGGGGGCCGCGCAGCCTTTCGGACACGCAGCGTGAACTTGCTGGCGCCGCGCGCCAGCCATTTGAACGGTTTCATGGGAACCTGGATGATTTGAAATGGATAGCGTGAAGCGGTGCGCCGGCGCCGCCTCGTGCGTCACGGATGACGCATCACTTCAGCTCAGCTGGGTCTCAGCCTTGCGCAGATGGGCGATAATCCGGACCGGGAGAACGGTAGCCGACGATGGTGGACTTGCGTACGCAATGAGTCATTCGACGTCTCCTTTCTCGGTTCGGTACGCGCATTGTCGCGCAGGAGAAGGCGCTCACTACGGGCGCGCACCCTGCGCGGCAAGGTGCGGCCCCAAAGAAAACAGGAATGTTGCAAAAATCCCCTCCCCTCTGAAAACATGAGGGGAGGGGCCGATGGATCTAAAAGACGACCCTCACGCCACCGCGGATGTTCCGCCCCGGCGCCGGCACGCTGTCCTTCAGAACCGAGGTCGCATAGCGCACCTCTTCATCCGTCACATTGCGCGCTTCCAGGAAAAGCTCCGTTCCCTGCTGGCCGATGCCCCACTCCGACACGTCGAGCGCGGTGCGCAGGTCGAGCGTGGTGTAACCCTCGGTCGGCCGTTCGCCCTCGCCCGGATCGTCCTGGTCGCCCGCCATGGTGACGCTGGCGCCGGCCGAGACCAGTCCCCAGTCACCATCGAGCGATGCGTTGAGTGTTAGCGGCGGGATAAGCGGGACATTGCCGCCGCCATCCAGCTCCGCCGACACATAGTCGACGCTTGCCTTGCCGCTCCAGTCAGCGCCAAACGGGCCGTCATCAAGCTCATAGTCGGCATAGATCTCGCCACCGGTGAAGCTCGCATCCTGCTGGCTGAAGAGGTAGACGGGCAGCTCCTCGACTTCGTCCACGGCGACGCCATCAATCGTGGTCGTGCCGGGGGTCAGATAGATAAAGCCGTCAAATTCGGTGCGGAAGATGTTTGCGCCTACGCCGAACCTACGATCTCCGCGCCAGCGGAGGGTGCCTTCGAGGTTGAGACCACGTTCCTTTTCGAGGCCTGTATTGCCGACCTCATACTGGCTGGTGGCGAGGTGAGCGCCATCGGCGAAGAGTTCGCTCTCATTCGGTGCGCGCTCGGTCCAGCTCACCTGACCGCCAAGGAACCAACCCGTCTCCCAGTGCTGGTGCAGGCCAAACGAGCCGGAGACCAGATCAAACGTCTTCGCCCCGGCATTCACATTGTCGAGTTCGGTCGTGTCGTAGCGAAGCCCGCCCTCAATGCCGAAGCCATTGTCCCATTCTCTTGTCTGGTAGGCGAAGAGGCCGGTCGACCGGGTATCGGTCTTCGTGATGAAGGCCTCGTCGCCGAACGCGTCCAGCGTCTTGTCGAGCGCCTGGACACCAAGCGCGCCCTCGAAGCCGGCAAAGTCGGTGCCGATTTCGACGCGGCCTTCCGTGCCATCGCTCTCATAGCGCGTGCCCGGCTCCCCCGGCGCCTCGAACTCGACATGCTCATAATCGGCCATGGAGACATTGCCCGCGATGCGGGTGAAAGGACCGCTGTCGAGGTCGGCGCCAGCGCGTAGATCGATACGGGTCTGTTCGAGGTCGATGAAGGGCATCTCTTCCTCATGCGCTTCCGCTTCCTCACCGCCGTCTTCCTCTTCATGGTGGCCGGCATGACCCGGCAGGCCATACTGCGACTCCTGCCTGCGCACGGCCACGCCGGCAAAGGCGCCATCACCGACCCAGGACAGGCCAGCGGCCAGCGACCCGGTTTCCACGAAAGAGTTTTCCAGCGTATCGCGGGCCTCTGCATGGCCGTCTTCTTCCTCGCCGCCTTCAGCGTGCTCAGCCGCGCGCAGCGCCGAAGACTCGGCGAAGTCCGGAATGTCATAGTCGCCGAAGTCGCGGCCTGAGGCTGACAGGCTGAGAACGAAAGGCCCGGCGGCGAATTTCGTCTTCACCGCGCCTTCGTCGCCGCCATCATTGACGCTGTTCACCGCACCATAGGCTTCGCCGGAAATGGCCCGCTCAGGCAGCTTTTCGGCGATCAGGCCGTCGATAACATTGACGACCCCGCCAATCGCCTGCCCGCCATAGGCCAGCGCGGCCGGGCCGCGCAGGATTTCGATCTTCTCGGCATCGATGCCGTCACCGGCCACCTGGTGGTCAGGTGAGGCGGCGGAGGCATCGATCACACCGATGCCATTGGTCAGCACCAGCACGCGTTCGGCGCCAAGCCCGCGCAGGACCGGACGGCTCGCGGCCTGGCCGAAATGCGTGGTGGAGACGCCCGGCTGGTTGTCCAGCGTATTGCCGAGCGAGGCCTGCAGGGTCTGGACGATGTCCTCGCGGCTGACGGCTGTGGCATTGCCGATCATCTCGTCAGTGTCGCGGCTCGGGCCGACGCCCGTGACGATGACGGTGGAGAGTTTTTCGGGTGCGTCTTCGGCGGGGGTATCGGCCTCCTGGGCATGGACAAGGGCCAGCGGGCTCGCGCCCGCGATCAGGGTTGCCGCAAGCGTGCGGCGCAGCGAATTGCAAAACATGGGAGGAAAATCCTTCGATCAACAGGGATGACGCCCAGCGCTCAGAAGGCGGCGCGGGCGGCGGTCAGTCTCTATTGATGAAGGGCAGGGGGACTTCGCGGCGGCGGTGCGCGTCCGGGCGGATGCGACCAGGGCCGGAAATCGATGGCCGGCTGTTCGGCCACAATAATCGCGCGCAGCGGTTTGGGCAGTACCGGGGCGGTGGGGAGCGGCGCGACCTCGGCTGTAACCGCAACCGACAGCTCACACGAGACGCCATAGTGTTCGTGCGGCTGTTCGCCATGGGCGGCGGCATCATAAAGCGCAGCCCCCTGAACCCAGAGGAACAGGGCGGTGAAAAGGATCTTCACCGAAAGGGAAGGGGAGAGCCCACGCATAGCGTTATTAGGTAACAAGTGCGAGGAAAGGCGCAAGGGGCGAGATGCTTGCGGGCGCACAATCCGGCCCGGCTATCTTTCCTGCATCGAGGAACCATCCGCCACGCCTCCGGTTATCCTGTCGTAGCTTCAGCACAACGGACCTTGCCCATGATCAAGCTTGCTTTCGTCTTCCTCATCATCGCGCTGATTGCCGGGGTCCTCGGCCTGACAGGCATTGCCGGTGCCGCCGTCGATATCGCCATGTTCCTGTTCATCGCAGCGCTCGTGCTCTTCGCCGTGCTGCTTGTTCTCGGTCTGACTGTCTTCAAGAAAGTCACTTGACCAGCGCTAGCCAAACACCGCCCTCCGCCTCATTTACCGCGAGGCTGCTCCTGACGGCGCTGGTCGTCGCGCTTGCGCTCTTCCTCTGGGCGGTGCGCGATGCGCTGATGCTTGCATTCGCCGCAGTGCTGCTGGCGATTGCGGTTCACGGCATTGCGGATGCGATACGCAAGGCCGTAACAATGCCGAAAGGGCTCGCCCTCGCGCTGGGCGCATTCACGATATTTGCTGTCCTGGCAGTAACGATCGGCCTGTTCGGGGCGCAGCTTGCGTCTGCGTTCTCGAGCGTGATGGACCGCCTGCCGGACGCCTGGGCACGGGCGAAGGATACGCTGGAAGGCCACCCACTCGGCGCTGCGCTTGTGACCGAGATCGAGCGATTTACCTCGGGCAATTCAAAGGGCGGGTCGTTTCGCGAGATGGTTACGGGGGCCGGCGGGTTCGCCTTTCCCTTCGCCTCCGGCGTCACCACAGCCCTCCTGGTCCTCTTCGCAGCCGCCTTCATCACTACTTCGGCGAGCGCCTATTGCAAGGGTGTGCTCACCCTCTTTCCCAAGGGCGTGGACGATAAGGTCGGCGATGCGCTCGATGCTTCCGGGATTGCCCTGCGCAAATGGCTGCTCGGCATTACGGTCGACATGATCGTGATCGCCGTGCTGATCGGCCTTGCGCTCTGGCTGCTCGGCGTGCCGGCTTTTATCGGCCTGGCGCTCATTGCAGGCGTTGCGCAGTTCGTGCCGACAGTCGGCCCGCTCGTTTCGGCCATACCGGGGATATTGCTGGCTTTCACCGTGGGGCCCATGACCGCGCTCTGGACCGCGCTGGCCTATCTCGGCATCTCGCAGCTTGAGGCGAACCTCATCTATCCGATGATCCAGAAGAAGGCCGCCTCTATCCCGCCAGCCCTGACGCTCGTGGCCATTCTCGCCTTCGGCATGCTGCTCGGGCCACTTGGCGTGCTTCTCGCCACGCCGATGCTGGTCGTGGTCACCGTCTTCGTGACCAAGCTCTATGTGCAGGGCACGCTCGGCAAGGATGTCGGCGTGCCGGGCGACTAGTTCTCACGCTGCCGGGCATGCGACAGCGCCTCACTGCCGCAACGTGACCTGCGGCAAATGCTACGCGTTTGGCGGCGGGGTAACCTGTTGGAAACCCTGCGGCTTCAGCTCTCTCCTCGGTCGCTATGAATGCAGACCATGAAGACTGAGGGGAACAATAATGACAATCAACTACCGGCTGGCCTCGGGCGTCGCGCTCGTTGCCATGCTCGCATCCATGCCGCAGGCCAGCGCAGAGGCGCCGAGCAATGAGGAGCTGCTGTCGCGCATCGAGAAGCTCGAAGCGCAGAACGCGGCCCTGATGGCCCGTCTTGAAGATGTGATCGAGGACAGGGACATTGAACGCGTCCCGGCAAGCGAGGGGCCGGACCTGGCGACTGAGACGCTGGCTAGCCAGACCGGCTTCGTCAGTACCAATGCCGCCTACGGGTTCGACGTGCTGGACGCGGCTGAACAGGTCAACAAGAAGCCGATCATCCAGCTTGAGGCGCGTGCCGACGACCGGCTGGCCACGCCGCTGACGGTGAGCGGCTCCATCGTCGCCATCGCGAACTATCAGGAGAGCAACCGGCCCTCCAAGTTCGGCTATCTGATGCGCAACCCGACCTCGGCCAACCAGATTGGCGACGAGGTCTCCGAAGCCCTGATCCACTCGGCCCAGCTCGGCTTCACGGCCAATTTCTCCGACTGGCTGAGCGGCTATGCCGAGATCCTCTACAATCCGCAGCAGAATTTCGGGTCCGGCACGATTGCCGACCTTGAGCGCAACCAGCTTGTCATGCAGCGCGCCTGGGTGATGCTCGGCAATCTTGATGAGTCGCCGCTCTACGCGCTCATCGGCAAGGTCGATACACCGTTCGGCCTCAATGACACGGTCAGTCCGTTCACCAACTCGACTAGCTGGCACTCCTTTGCCGGCCTCGCCTATGGCGCGCAGTTTGGCTATGTCGACGAGAACTGGATGATCCGCGCCATGGCCATTCAGGGCGGTGCACAGTTCCGCGCGGCCAATGCGCCGGTCGAGGGCACCGATGTCCCCTCGCGCCTCAACAATTTCGCGGTCGATGCGAACTACACGTTCCACATGGACGGCGAAAATCAGCTGATGCTCGGCGCGAGCTATGAACATGGCAGCCCATACTGCCAGTCCTATCCGGTTTTCCATCTCAATCCATGCGATGAGAACAATCCGGCCTGGGCGGCCTATGGCCGGCTCGACCTTGCCGGTCTCGAACTGCTCGGAGAATTCGCGGAAACGACGGATGTCTGGCCGGGCTCTGCGGTGCCGGATCCGACCAACCCGCTCAGCGTCTATGAAGCCCAGAAGACCCGGTCATGGACAGTGGGTGGCCGCTATGGCCTCGGCGGCACGCTGCTTTCAGGCAAGCGCGACTCCTATGTCTCGCTCGAGTTCAGCAAGTTCCGCGCAGGCGATGACGGTGCCCCCTGGGAACGCCAGAACCAGGTCGTGCTCGGCTATTCGAAGTATCTGATCGACAATGTGAACCTCTTCGGCGAGGTCATCCGTGCCGACGGCTTTGCCCCGCTCAACTTTGTCAGCGGCGGCAATTTCCCGGATGGCAGCACCTGGTCCGACAAGGACGCCAAGACCGACGTCCTCCTCGTCGGCATCCACTCGGCCTTCTAGGGCCGCACACCGCTTTCACTGGAAGCGCCTGCGGGTCCGACGGCTCGCAGGCGTTTTAGCATTGGAGATGCGCGCCAGAGAGGAGATATGGCTGGTTTGATCGCCGCCTTGTTTGACACCTGTTCGAATTGAGAGTGTCTTACGATGCCAAGGAGGACTTCAACAATTGGTGGATCTATCCGTTACTCTGGACAAGCTTTCCGCGCTCTCACAGGAGACGCGGCTGCTGACCTTCCGCGCGCTGATGGAAGCCGGAGAGCAGGGCCTTCAGGCTGGTGCCATTGCCCGCCAGCTTCAGGTCGCGCCCAACAAGCTCTCCTCGCATCTGACAATACTCGTTCAATCCGGCCTGATCAGCGTTCGCAGGGATGGACGCCACATGATCTACCGCGCCGAGATTGACGCAGTGAACGGCCTGCTGATGTCTCTGGTGGAAACCTGTTGCCACGGGCACCCGGAAGTGTGCGCGCCATTGGCGGAGCTCCGGAAGGTCACTTGTTAAATCAATAGTCGATCGAATATTGAAATATAATTCGTCTGACGCTATCCTCCAATTGTCAAAGGGAGGAAGCGATGAAACTCAGTCTCACAATGGTTCTTGCCGCAGCGGGTCTGATTGGTGCCGCATGCACGACACCGGGCAGCGCAGTGGCGCCGGGCACACCCAGCGGTGACCTCGTGCTGCAGGCTGTCGGTTCCGGCAGCTGGAGTGTTGACTGCACAGCCACGAATAGTCGCGGGCGCAAAGCGGCACGGGACATCAACGGGCGCGGAGGCGAGTCCCATGATGTCATTGCCCTACGCAGTCTTGTCTCTGCAAGCTGCACCTATTCTGCTGAGGACGCGCCGCTGACGCTTACCCTGGAGGAGGAAGGCATGGCCTGCCCCTTCGGTACTTTTGCGGACGGCATCTGTCGCACCACCCTGCCTGCAGGTGCCAGCGGGACACTCGAATTCACGCCAGCCTGACCCCAAGCCTGACGGGAACCGCTATGCTTCGACCGATACTGGCGCTCGCGCTGGGAGCAGCGCTCTCGGGCGCGGCAGCAGCCGAGGACGCCTTCCGTCTGGAAACCGCAGTGGATGCGCCGGACTGGCTCGTGCTGAAAGGCGAAAGCCGCATGCGCTACGAATCCCTCGAGGGTCAGTTCCGTGCCGGACGCAAGGGGGCCGACCAGCTGCTCGCCTTTCGCTCCCTTCTGCTCGCTGAGGCCGACACCGGCCCGCTTTTCTTCGGTATCGAGCTTCAGGACAGCCGCACCTATCTCGCCGATAGCGGCACACCACTTTCGTCCAGCATCGCAAATCCGCTTGATATGCTCCAGCTTTACGTCCGCGCCGACGGCCTGCCGGGGCTTCTCGGAACCGCCTCTGAAACGGAGCTGAAGCTGGGGCGAATGACGGTGTCGATTGGCTCAAAGCGGCAGATCGAGCGCCCGGACTTCGCCAATGTCATCAAGTCTTATACAGGCGTGCACCTTGTCTCACGCCACCCGCGCGGTGACGAATTGCACCTCTTTCATGTCTCGCCAACCGCGCGCTTCCCGAACACGCGGCCCGCCCTCGACGACAATGAGCTGTCCGGAGACGAGGAACAGTGGGGGAGGCGGATCTGGGGCGTCCACTATCGCCGCGCCGATATCCTGCCGGACGCGGCGCCAGGCCTGTGGGGTGAGATGTTCGTCTACGGGCTGGAAGAGCGAGACATGTCCGATGTCCAGACGGCTGACCGTTCCTACATCGCTCCAGGAGCCCGGCTTTACCGCAAACCCACACCCGGGCAATGGGATGTCGATCTTGAAGCAGCTGTCAGACGAGGCACGCGATACGCGACCAGCAATCCTGCCGATACGCAAAGTCTCAAGGTTGATGCCGAAATGCTGTTTGCCGCGCTCGGCTATACTTGGAGGGCGCCGTGGCAACCACGCTTTGCCTTCGAATACTATTATGCCAGCGGGGACGAGGAACCGACGGACCTTGCCTTCGATCAGCATGAGCGGCTCTTTGGTTCGCGCCGTTCCGACCTGAACAACACATCAATTCACGGGCCGCTGACACCCGCCAATCTCAAGGCGCCCGGCTTCCGGGTAGAGGTCAAGCCGGGGCACCGTTGGGACGCGCGGCTTTACTACCACGCCGCGTTCCTGGCCTCTGATACAGATAGTTGGATCACTGCCGGCCTGCGCGACCCGTCAGGCCGGTCCGGCGATTTTATTGGCCATACGATTGACAGCCGCCTGCGCTACTGGCTCGTCCCGGACAGCCTGCGTCTGGAGCTCGGTGCCTCGGCCCTCTTCTATGGTGAGTTCGCCCGAAATGTCCCGGGTGGGCCGGAAGGCGACAGGACGCTGTTCGGTTACGGACAGCTGACGGTGACTTTTTGACCCTTGGCGAGCCTTGCGTCACTCCCCCAAATCCACATCCATCACCTCTTGCGCCAGCGGGTGGAGGGAGAGGTCCGAGAGCGCGACATAGGTGCGCCCCAGCCGCGTGCTCTTCTCCGGGATGGCGTCTCGCCCGAGGCCGGCTGACATCGCGCGCCAGATGAGTTCGGTGCAGTAGAGATTGTTCTGGCTCGCAAGATTATAGCCCCGGTCGAACGGGGTATGACGGTCTGCGGCCTGTCCCGCCCAGGCGATCATGCGGGCGCGCTGATCGGGGGACAGCGTCAGGCGGAAAATCCCGGCATGATCCACATCGCCGAGAAACTCCACGAGCCCGACCGCGCGGACCTCGCCGATTTCCTCCCCTGGTCCGGCGTCGGCGGCCGGATTTCCCGTGCCGGTATCGGCGTGAACGATCTCGGCGGTGCACCCGCCAGATTTCCGGTCTGAAACCGGACTGTCACCGGAACGTTTTCGGAGCCCCGAGACCAGCCCGACATGGCCCCATCGCCGGTCGGCCTGATCCGACCATCCCGCCGCAATTTCCGTCCAGATCGACGTGCGCGCGCCCTTGAAGACGAGGTCACCCGGCTGGAGGACAGCGCAGAGACTGTCCGCCATGTCTGCGGCCCGCGCCATGTCCGGCCGCGCTTCGGCGCTTCCTGCTGTGATGGCGACAGAAAACGCCGCGCCAGTCAGTATTTTGAGAAGCACGTATTGACCGAGTTGGCCGACGGGACCGAGATCTCGGACTTCGCCGCTTCCAGCCCGTCCTTCAGCGTTGCGCCCTGCCGGATGGCGCGTGCGATTGCCTTGGCATCCCTGATCGGCATCGGGTCGCCGGAATAGGCGGAATCCTCGTCGGACCAGAGCGGGGTGGTGATTCGCCCGGCAATGCATTCGCAGGTCGCGAGGTCATAGGAATAGTCCCCCGCATCGTGGGAGCGTTCGACCGCGGCCGGGCAGGCGGCCATGGCGCGCGTCTCGATGTCTTCCAGCCGTTCCGGCTCGGTGCTGGCGCAAGCCGCCAGGAAAAGACCGGCCCCAGCCAGCCCGGTCAGCAACATGGAAAATCTCATTTTCGTCCCCTCTGACGTGATATGAGCATCCTGATTATCCCTCCTCAGGCGAGGCGGCAATGTCGGGGATGGGCGGCCGGATAGAAAAAATCTATGCCGTATTAACCGGGTAGCGGAACGGCCCTTCAGTCTGGCGCTGTAATTGCAACAGGCGCTGGAACAAGGTTTCGATACAAACATTACACCTATGCGAGTTAAACATGAATTTCCCTAAAGGGACTCCCGGGCGACTGAGCTTCATGTTACGTTAAGGCAATGCCGAGACTCTCCCGGTGAGGTTTTTTTCTGGGGACTTGGTTGAGGAAAGGCGTCGAGAACGGAATGATCCTGAGCGTATCGACTCTTGCCGTAATTGCTTGCCAGGGCTGCCAGGCTGGCCCTCAAGGCTATGTCTCTGCGCCTGTCCAGCGTTACGAAACGCCTCGTCAGACGGTATCTGGCGACAGTCCGAACCCGGAAGCTCGCTTGCCCGAGGCAACACTGGCGCAGCTTGATAATGGACCGCTTCTGCAATCTGATGCGAGCTTTTCGCTGACCCGGTCGCAAACCCAGTCCGCGCCATCAATCTCGATCACCCCGGTCTTGGACAAGGGCGGTCTTAATGCCGACCTGAATTTCGGGGACGGTTTCAGCGCGGTGCGCATGTCGAATGCGAGAGCGGTGGTGGATTTCGAAGGCGCGCGCAAGTCCGCCAATCTGATCACGCCATCACGCCCGGTGAAGGAATTCGACGCATCCTTGTCGCTGTCAGCGGCCAATGCGCAGACAGGGCTTGGCTTCGATGTCGGTGTGGTTCCGCGCTTCAGCTTGCGTCAGGATGGCCGCTTCGAGACCCGCCGGGTCGGCGGTGAAGTTCGTATCGGTCAGAATTTTGACCAGCGCGGCGAGGCTGTCGACGCCAAGAGCTGGTATCTCTTCGCTGGCGCCGATGGCGAAGCGCTGGTCTACGAGCCTTATGGCGAACGAAACTTCACCAGCAAGATGGCGCTTCGCGACCAGGTTACCGTGGGCGATATGCAAGCGGGTGTCTCCTTTACCCAGGGCGGCGGGCAGGTGTCGCTCAGCTATATCCGCCGCGAAGTCTCCTATAATGAGCGCGGCATGCGCGGCCAGGAAGAGACCGAGGACTTCGCCGGGGTCAGCTTCACCCTGCGCAAATAGACCCTTCTCAGCTTTTGTAAGGGTCTGATGTGCGGAACATCTGCCGGCTTGTGCGGCGGTATTCCCCCGGTGGCACACCATTGAACAGGAAACTCAGGATTCGGCTTCTGGAGACGAGGACCGCCAGCGAGAAGGCGATTGTCAGGGTCAGTGTCACGACGGTCACGAACTCTACCAGCGGCGGAAGCTGTATGTGGCGCATGGCGACGCCCAGCAGCACGACAGGCGCAAAGTGGAACAGGTAAACTGAATAGGAGTGACGGGAGATAAAGCTCACCCAGCCCTGCGGGCGGGAGAAGACGTTTTCCAGTCCTCCGATCAGGACCATGCAGATGGCGATGCCGAGACCATTCTGGATGACCGTCTGGAACACCTTCAGTGAGAAGGTTTCAGCGCCTGACAGTCCGATGAACGCGGCCATGAAGAACAGAACCAGCATGGTGCGGAGCGGTGTGGCGCGCACGAGCCGCCGGCGCAACTGGTCATTATATCCGATCACCAGGCCAAAGATGATGGCAGGGAAATGGACGGCCAGCCGTTTGATGTCGAGAATGCCGAGAAGAGACGGCTGGTACCCCCAGTTTTCGCGAGCAATGAATTCGGCTGTCTGAAAGCCTGTCCGCCAAACGGCGAAGAAGGCAATGACCACAAGCCAGCAGAGAAAGTCGTTGGGGATAACGTTCAGGCCAGACCCCAGGCGTTTCAGGATGGGCGCGTACCAGCCGCGCTTGCAGGCGAGCCAGATAACGGCGCTGAAAGCCAGCAGCGTGGGCAGGAACCAGAGGTGGCCGAGCCACCGGTCATTGGCGACCATAAGGTCCGACAGATAGCTGCCCCCAAAGGTCTCTCCGGGGACCGCGCCGCCTCTCTCATTTGCAGCGATGTTTCCGGCAAGAATGGCGAGCGGGCTCAGCAGAAGCATGCAGGTTACGAGGGGGATGCCCAGACGCTCCAGACGGATCCGCATCCACTGGTCTACCGGCCTGGTCTTTAAGTAGCGGACTGTCAGCCAGCCCGAAATCATGAAGAAGCCCGTCATCGAAAAGATCCCGAGGCTTCCCGATATCCACGTCATCAGCAGGCTTGTGTCGTCGGACTTCACAAACCATTCAGGCTGCGTGCTGTAGAGAATGGCCGCATGATAGGGCACGACCTGCAGGAGCAGCAGCGCCCGCAAGGCGTCGAGATGATGCATGCGCCCAGGCTGTTTTGACGTTCCGGTCTCGCGCCTCAATATGAATCCCCCCTGTTTCATTCCTGTGCACCCGTCGGGGCCTGCTGGCGTGCTGGCACGCACCGGGCTGCTGCGGGCGGCACCTGTCTGCATATTCAGAAGACGCCCGGCAGCGATTGGGTTATCGCGGGCAACATGCGAGATCCGTTCCACCCACCCACATGGGCAACCTGTTTCGGAGGAGACTGATGCGAGGCTTTCTGCGTTCCGCGGGGTTTAGTGTGCTTGCCTTTTTGCTGGGACAGGCAGGCCACGCCCAGGAAACGGCTGCGGAGCCAGACAATAATCGTGGCGTCTGGTCGCTGACCTCCGAGAACGATCTGTTCGGCGGGACCGACCGCAATTATACCAATGGCATCCGCATCGAGCGCGTCTCACCCGCCAATAAGGTCTTTCCTGTCCTCGACTGGGCGGCCGACCGCCTTCCCATTCTCGATCTCGACCGGCGTGACCTGCGACAGGGCCTTGCGCTTTCGCATGCCATTTTCACCCCTTCCGACATCACCACACAGATTCCCGACCCCGACGACCGGCCCTATGCGGGCTGGCTGTACTTTTCGGGAACAGTGGTGGCGTCCGATGATCACGTTCAGGATGTGCTGCAGGTCAATCTCGGCGTCGTCGGTCCCTCTGCCCTCGGCGAGTTCGTGCAGGATGAGTGGCATGCCCTCATCGACGAGGAGCAGCCCAAGGGCTGGGACTACCAGCTTCGGGATGAGCCGGGCATTGAGATCATCGCCCAGCGCATGGCGCTGTTTGACGGGCCGGAGCTGCCGCTCGGCCTTAAAACGGATTTCGGTTTTTATGGCGGCGGCGCGCTCGGCAATGTGCGCACCTATGCCGGCACAGGGCTGGTCGGACGGATCGGCTGGGACCTTGGCTCGGATTTCGGGCCGCCAAGGATTCGTCCGGCTTTGTCGGGGGCCGGGACGTTTTCGCCCGGACAGGAACTGGGCGCCTATCTCTTCGCCGGCCTCGATGGCCGATTCGTGCTGCGCGACATGTTTCTCGATGGCAATGCCTTCCGGGACAGCCCCCGTGTGGCTGACCGTAACAAGCTGGTCGGTGATCTTCAGGCCGGTGTGGCCGTTCATGTCCAGAACGTCCAGCTGGCGTTCACCTATGTGCACAGGACCGAGGAATTCCAGCGCCAGGCGGGTCCTCAGCGCTTTGGTGCCGTTTCCGTTTCCGTGGCATATTAGGGTGTGACATCTGTCCACAGGCCGGGCTTTCGCTGTGGAATTTGTTAACCGCTATGAGTATATATCTTGCGTGAAAGGGTATGTTTTGGCACCATATATGGTGTGCTGATGACCAAGAAGGGGTACCGACCATGGCAGACGGACTCATCAAGACTCCCGGCCTCCTGACGCCAAGCAAGGCCTACAAGCCTTTCCGCTATCCGTGGGCCTATGATTTCTGGAAAATCCAGCAGCAGGTCCACTGGCTGCCGGAAGAAGTTCCGCTTGGTGAGGACTGCAAGGACTGGTCGAACAAGCTCACCGACAAGGAGCGTAACCTGCTGACGCAGATCTTCCGCTTCTTCACCCAGTCGGATGTCGAGGTCGGCGCCAACTATATGGAAAACTACATGCCGCTCTTCAAACCGGTTGAAGTGCGCATGATGCTGGCCTCCTTCTCCAACATGGAGACGGTGCACATTGCAGCCTACGCCCTCCTGCTCGAAACGATCGGCATGCCCGACAGCGAGTTCGGCGCCTTCATGGAATATGAGGAGATGGCCGCAAAGCATGACTATCTCGGCCAGTTCGGCTGCGACACCGAGAAGGACATCCTGACCTCCATGGCCGTGTTCGGCGGTTTCACCGAGGGCCTGCAGCTGTTCGCCTCCTTCGCGATGCTGATGAACTTCCCGCGCTTCAACAAGATGAAGGGTATGGGCCAGATCGTGTCCTGGTCGGTGCGCGACGAGTCGCTGCACTGCGAAGGCATGATGAAGATGTTCCACACCTTCGCCGAGGAAACCGGCGCGCTGACCAAGGACGTGAAGGACAATATCGCCGATTGCTGCAAGACGGTCGTCAAGCTGGAAGACAAGTTCATCGAACTCGCCTTCGAGGCTGGCGAAGTGCAGGGCATGACGCCCGACGATATCAAGAACTATATCCGCTACATCGCCGACTGGCGCATGGGGCAGCTGAAGCTCGATCCGATCTATGGCGTCGAGAAGCACCCGATCCCGTGGCTCACCGAAATTCTCAACGGTGTCGAGCACGCCAACTTCTTCGAAGCCCGCGCGACCGAGTATTCGAAGGGCGCCACCCTGGGTGACTGGCATGGCGATGACGGTGTCTGGTCGATGTTCGACAAACACAAGCGCCACGTCGCCGCCGAGTGACAGTTCTGTGAAATCTGTAGTGGCTGTTACGATTCGTGCCACGTTGTTGATCTGATTTTAACAGCTCTCCCGCTCAATTCCGTACAGGGGTTGAGCGGGAGAGCAGCATGCTTTGTGCGGCGATTGAAATCGAGCGCGCGCCAGTTATCGGCAGCGACGAGCCATGCAAGAATGCAGATGACGTGTTTCGCAGTATGCCATTACTGCGATGTATCGTGGTCGCTGACGATGAGTTGCGCCCGATCGGTCTGATCCTGCGAAACGACTTCCTGCTCCAGCTTTCACAGCGTTTCGGCCGGGCGCTTTACGAAAACCGGCCCGTGCGCCAGCTGATGAATTCCAGCCCGATCATCGTGTCGGAGTCGGAAGACTTTGATGCCTTCGTCCGGCGCAGCCTCACCTCCGGCCAGCACGAGATTCAGGACTGTTTCATCCTGACCGACGAGGATGGCCGCTATCGGGGCGTCAGCAACAACAAGGCTGTCATGACCGCCCTGCTCGATACGCAGGGTGCACTTCTCTCAGACCTCGAGAGTAGCAAGACCCTGCTCATGGCGGCCAATGAGCGTCTCGGCCTGGAGGTGGGTGAGCGCCGGGCTGCCGAGGAGGAGGCTATCAAGGCGTCCAATCACGACCCACTGACAGCCCTGTTCAACCGCGCGCCCTTTGTCGCGCAGATCAGCACGTGGGTCACGGCGGGCGAACCGTTCAGCCTGATCTTCATAGACCTGGACGGCTTCAAGACCGTCAATGACGTCTACGGCCACATGGCGGGTGACTATGCCCTCAAGACTGTCGCAGAGCGGATCCAGAGCGTCTGTGGTCCGGCAATCTGCGCCCGGTTTGGCGGAGACGAGTTCGCAATGGCCATTCACGGACGTTCTGGGCCGGATGGTGCGGCCAAGCTGGCCCGCGCTGCGCACGAACTGATCACCGCGCCTTTCCGGTTTGCCCGGACAGAGTTGCGAATCGGGGCATCGCTCGGCATCGCGCACAGCCCCGCGCATGGGGCGACACCAAGCGAACTGCTGCAGGCGGCCGACATGGCGATGCTGCGGGCAAAGCGCGGGGGCGGTGGGATTCGCGTGTTCAGTCAGGACGCTGACGGCGATTCCCGCTCGGCCCGTACGCATTTGAGTGACCTGACCAATGCCATACGGACACGTCAGCTCGTGCCCTTCTTCCAGCCGGTTTTCGATCTTGGGTCCGGTCAGCTGGTCAATCATGAGGTTCTTGCCCGCTGGCCCGATGCGCCAGCACCGCTGGGACGGCCGGACAACTTTATTCCGATGGCGGAACGCGAAGGGCTGATCGACGACCTCTTCTGGCTTGTCTTCGCCAAGGCGTGCCATGCTGCGCGCAAGCATGACCCGGCGCTCGCCATGGCGTTCAATGTGTCGGCACGGCAGCTTCAGAACCCGAAATTTCCGGGACGGCTCCTGGCCGCAATAGAGCGTTTCGGGATGGACCCCTCACAATTTGAGGTCGAGGTCACCGAAACGGCGATGATTGCTGAGGAGAAGTATGCCGACTCGACCCTGCGGATGCTGGCCGCAGAAGGCCTCACCATTGCGCTCGACGACTTCGGGACAGGATTTTCCTCGCTCGCCGTGCTGCACAGATACGCATTCAGCAAGCTCAAGATCGACCATACTTTCGTGCGCCGCATGACAGATGATGCGCGCTCACGCGATATCGTGGAATCGACCATCCTGATGGCAGACAGGCTGGGCCTTCAGACGGCTGCCGAGGGGGTCGAGGATGCCGCGACGCTGGACCTGTTGCGTGCTGCTGGCTGCGATCTCGTCCAGGGTTTCCATCTGGCCCGGCCGGATGCGGCATTCTACCAAAGCCGACCGCTCGCAGCGACACAGGCCGCATGTGCCTGATGAAGACCTCGTAGAGGGTGGCGGCCTATTCGGCGGCGGTTTCGGTCTGGCTGGTGCGACGGCTGTCGTCGTCCTCACCGGATGTCTCCGACGTGTTTCCACCATTCGCATCATCGCTGCGCCCGCGCGCGAGGGTGGACATGACACCTTCATTCTCGCCACCGGCTTCAGCCTTCTTGCGATAGGTGCGGCGGCGCGGCTTCGCGGGGGCATCATCATCGCCTGACGCCTGGCTGTCCGACCTGTCGTCGCCACCCTTGCTGTCATCATCGCTGCCGATGACGCGCATGGGATCGTCCTTGTTGGCGTCCTTGTCCTCTTTCGGCTTGCGGCCACGGCCCTTGGGCTTCTTGCCGTCATTGCCGTCGGACTTGCCATCAGACTTGTCGTTCGACTGGTTCTGATCGTTCTTCGACTGGTTGTTATTGTTGTTGTTGTCGTCAGACCGCGCATCGGAGGAATTGTTGTCATCCTCGTCATCGTCAGAATTGTTATTGTCGTCGGACTTGTTGCGCGGCTTGTCCTTCTGGAAGCTCGCCACGATGCGCGCATAGTGCTCTGCGTGCTGGAAGTGGGCTTCAGCTTTCACACGGTCGCCGGCGGTCAGGGCATCGCGCGCATATTGCTGATACTTGTCGAGGATCTGCTGCGCCGAACCACGGATTTTTACGTCCGGGCCCGTGCTCTCATAGTGCCGGTTCGGATTATTGTTGTTTCCACCTGAACGGCGTCCACGTCCGCGCTTGCGTTGCATACGCTAAATTCCTGATCCCGTTCTGTCCGTAATCTCAGACCATTCGCGCCACATCCCGGTCGGGAAAATACTCAGTGATGTTTCGCTTGCTCCCGGGGGGGCGTCCAGTCTTCTTGAAGGGAGCCCTCTGCCCGAACTCTGCTGTAGCGTGCATTTGCGGCTTCGCCAAGCCCCCTGCTGCGCTTTCAACGCTTCGCAGAGAGGACACGGTCTCTCAGACCGGTGTCCTGTCCACAGGAAATGGCGCTGAAGCCGGCCTCCTGCAAGAGGTGGGACACAGATTCGCGCTGGTCGAAACCGATCTCGAGCACCAGCCAGGCGCCGGGGGTCATGTCCCGGCTCGCGCGCGAAATGATGGTGCGGTAGGCGTCCAGCCCGTCATCGCCGCCATCAAGGGCCGTGTGAGGTTCGAACGCACGGACGCTCGCTTCCAGACTGTTGATGACCTCATGGCGGATATAGGGGGGATTGGAAATGATGAGGTCGACATCGCCCCATCCGGTCCAGTCGTCCCAGCTGCCCGTCTTTATGCGGGCGCGCCGGTCGAGATCATGCTGCTTGAGGTTGTGACGCGCGACATAGGCCGCGCCCGCTGAGCGCTCGATGCCAATACCTTCAAGGCCTGGCTGGTTTTTCAGGAGGGCAATGAGCAGGCAGCCTGTTCCGGTGCCAAGGTCGGCGACGCGGGCGTCGCGGCCCAGCGGCAGGCGGGCCAGCGCCTCGTCGACAACAACCTCGCTGTCAGCGCGTGGAATCAGCGTGTCGCGGCTGCACTGCAGATCGAAGCCATAAAAGCTCGCCAGCCCGGTGAGGTATTCGAAAGGCTCGCCAGCGGTCCGGCGTTCGACCAGGTCGAAAAAGGCCTCGCGGGCGTCATCGCCCATTTCGGAAAGTTCTTCGCGGATCAGGTCGGCGGCGCTCATTCCGCAGGCATGCTGCATCAACAGGCGCGCCTCGCGGCCCGGCTTGTGAAAGCCCGCACTTTTCAGCCGTGCCGAGGCGACGGCGAGCTGGGCCTTGAAGGTCTTCGTCTCATGCATCTTCGTCCATGGCCGCCAGCTTGCGGGCCTGGTCCTCGGCAATGAGCGCCGAAATCACGTCGTCCAGCTTGTCGCCGGTGATGATCTTGTCGAGCGAGTGGAGCGTCAGGTTGATGCGATGGTCACTCACCCGGTTTTCCGGATAATTGTAGGTCCGCACCTTCTGCGAGCGGTCGCCGGAGCCGATCTGGTCCTTGCGGGCCTCGGCGCGCGCGGAATCCTTCTCCTCGCGCTCGCGCTCATAGAGGCGGATCTTGAGCTGTTCCATAGCACGCTCGCGGTTCACATGCTGGGACTTTTCCGAACTCGTCGTCACGATGCCGGTTGGCAGGTGTGTGATGCGGACGGCGGAGTCGGTCGTGTTGACGTGCTGGCCGCCAGCCCCGGAGGAGCGCATCGTGTCGATACGGATATCTTCCTGGCGAACGTCGATCTCGATGTTTTCAGGCGCAGGCAGAACGGCAACGGTCGCGGCAGAGGTATGGATGCGTCCCCCGCTTTCGGTTTCCGGCACGCGCTGAACGCGGTGAACGCCGCTTTCCCACTTCATTTTCCCGAAGACGCCGTCGCCCTCGATACTGGCGATGATCTCCTTGTAGCCCCCGGCATCGCCTTCGGACATGGAGACGGCATCGACTTTCCAGCCTTCCAGCTGGGCGTAGCGGGTGTACATGCGGAAGAGGTCGCCAGCGAACAGGGCTGCCTCGTCGCCGCCGGTCCCGGCGCGCACTTCCAGCACGACGCTCGCCTTGTCGTCGATATCCTTCGGGATGAGCAGCAGCTGGACTTCCTTCTCCAGCGCTGGGAGCTGCTCCTTGATCTCGTAATATTCCTCGGTCGCGAGCTCGGCCATGTCCTTGTCGGCGCCGTTCATCATGGTCTCGGCGTCTTTGAGCTGTGCCTTCAGGTCGATCAGCTCCTTGGCCTTGTCGGCGACAGGCTTCAGCTCGGCATGCTCACGCGAGAGCTGCACGATCTCGTCGCTGTCAGTCGTCGCGCCCATGCGGGCTTCGACCTGGTCGAACCGGTCGATGACCTGTTCAAGGCGGGAAACGGGAATAGTGGCCATGGTCCCAGCGTCTAAAACGAAACGCCCAGCGGGGGAAGCGGGCTCTTGCGGTGCCTGCCTGAGGCGCCAGCGTCAGCCGGCAATCCCAGGCAGTGTCAGGATGCGGACGACTTCCTTTACAGCCATGATCATCAGGATGAGCGAGCCGACTGCGAAGACGAAGAAACGCTGGGTTACCTTGGGTGACAGGACCTGCACCAGCGAGTGGATGATCCGGGCGATTACATAGGCCCAGGCGAGATACATGAAGATGTTGTCGCCACCGCCTGTCAGCGCAGCAAAGAAGACCAGCGCGTAGAAGAGGGTCGGCTGCTCGTGCAGGTGATTGTAATTGTCGGCGGCAGAGCGCGTGCTGGCCGGGAAGCTGGCGCTGTAGTCAGCGCCCGGATGGCGCGCATCATCGGGATTAACCCCAGCCTTCTGCATGGCCGGGATGCGCGTGGCATACATCCAGATCCACATGATCAGCGTCCAGACAATGAGCGCCAGAACGGGGTACAGGTCTTCAGATTGAAACGGCATCGATTAGCGCCTCCCAGCTAGTTCGGCGCCATGCTAGCCGTATTTGGCTGTGCTGGCACCTGCTTTCCCGGAGGCATCACATTGTCGAGCCAGTCGAGCCAGGCATTCCAGTCCTGCGCCGTGATGGAATGGCCACCCGGACGCATCCAGAAGACGAGATCGGCCTCGAGATTGGCGTCTCGCATGCCATCCTGCTCCAGCCCGCTCGTCCCGGCTGCCCTGTAAATGGGGGCAGCCTCCAGCGTGGCGCGCCATGACCCGTTCGGGTCGGACCAGACATCCCGCCGCCCATTGCCGATCAGCAGCGGTGTCGGGGCGTTGAGCGCAATGAGAGCATGCATGTCCACCGGCGTTGTGAAGGCGCCGTCCGCGTCGAACTGCTGATAGGCGGGGGCAAACCAGTGAGGATAGGTCTTCAGCATGTCCTCGACCGTCTCGCCCGGTTTCTCGCGGCTGAGCGCCGTCCCGCCCGTGCCGGCCTGATGCGCGATAATGGCGTCGATGCGCCGGTCATAGGTGCCGGCGACAAGCGCGGACTTGCCCGAGCGCGAGTGACCGATGATGGCGGTGCGCTGTGCGTCGGTGCGGGGGTCGGCCTCGAGAATGTCGATCGCTGCCGAAAAGCCTGCCGCCCAGCCGGCGACAGCGCCACTGACCTGGCCGCGTTCGCCGTGTGGATAGTCCGGCATCAGCGCGCGCGCCGGTTTGCGCGAATCCGGGATGAGTTCCGAGGTGTAGAAACTCGCATAGGCATAGCCGCGGTCCAGCACCTGCCCCATGGGCGGGCTGGAAATGTAGCGGCCGAAAATCAGCTTCACGGCTCGCGACATGACCCCCTCTTCGCCCCCGCCGCAAAAATCGCTCACATCCTGGTCGATGGGCGGAGACATGGCCGGATAGGCAAAGGCGGTCTGGTTGCCGCAGAAGGACTGACTGATGATCACCGGCACAGGCTGCTTTGCCTTTGGCCAGGCAATGCCGAGCGTGAACTTGCGCGTCTCGCCACTGCCACGGATCTCGATGACATACTCCTCCAGCGTGCCCTTGCCGTTCCAGTAGGCCTCGTCGATCACGGTGTGGCTGACGAGATGGGCATCCACGCCTTCAGGGAAAGGCCCGAAGACGTGGTCTTCCAGTCTTTGCTTCCACATTTCGCGCTCGGCGAGGAAGCTATCGGGCGTTTCGGCGATGGGCGGCCAGGCGCCGGGTTTGTCCTCGGTATCCAGGCTCGCATAATTGAGCCCCAGCCGGGTGCAGTTCGCCATGGCGGCGAGCAGGATGACGATAACGATCAGTCGTCCCGTCCAGCCAAGGACGCCCAGAAATATCCGCATGCCTTTTCCTCCCGGCGAGAGCCTTAGCAGGCCTGCTGGGCAGCCGGAATTCAAATCACGTCAATGTGTGCGCTTGGCCGGCGAGCTGTGTTCGGACAGTGACAGCTCAGGCAGCGCCGGCATAGCGCTCGCGATAGCGCCGCGAGCCCGGCACGTCGTCGCCTGTTTCCAGCGTCAGCGTGACATCGCCTTCGCCGGTCGGGCGGATTTCCGTGACCCTGTCGAGATTGACGAGATGCGAGCGGTGCACACGGACATGATGCCCGCCGGCCGTCTCGAGCAGCTTTTCCAGCTCGGTCAGCGTGGCGCGGGCGAGATAGGTGCGGCCCGGCGTGACAACCTCGACATAGTTCGATGCTGCGCGGACCCAGACGATCTCACTGGCATCGACAAAATAGGTCCGCCCGCCTGATTTCAGCGTCAGGCGATGGCGTTCGCTGGCTTCCTTCTGCGCGGCTTTCGCTTCCAGTCCACGCTGCTCGGCAAGCCGGTTCATGGCAAAGATGGCGGTGATCAGGGCATAGCTCAGCACGTCCTTGCGAAACTCGTAGAGCCAGGTGGAGGGATCCGCGAGGCCGAACTCATAGGGCACGCCAATGAAGACCGGGCTCAGCGCTTTTCGCAGCGCGACCATCGCCAGGATATGGACGAGAGAGAAGACCACGACTGCGCCCGCATGCACGGGCAGGGAGCGGCGCCAGTCAGACAGCGGAAAGCGGCTCAGCATGAAGGTGATGAAGGGCGTCATCGCCAGGATGACGAGGTGCGAGGTGGCCTGCGACAGCCACGCCATCTCCGGATGGTCGGCGCCGGCCCTTCGCATATCGTGCTGGTCCGACATCGACAGGACGAGGAAGGACGCAAACAGGAAGCCGGCGAAATAGATCCAGGTCCGCCGGTCGGCACGTTTGTCAGCTTCGATCTCGGGATGGTGCTGGCGCTCGCTCATGGAAGCCTGATTGCCACAAGCCGGGCAGGAGGCGAAGGGCTTTGCGCGCCGCTCGTCCCGGCTTGCCGCCACTCGTCCCGGCGTCCGGCCATTCATCCCCCGCAGCCTCTCTTCGCGTCATTGCAGCTGATGGATCGCCCCGCTCCCGGCATGGTCGGCTCACCCTATCGGAGACGACCCATGACGGACATCAATACCCGGCGCTACGATCTCGACTGGTTGCGGATCATCGCCTTCCTGCTGCTCATTTTCTACCATATCGGCATGTTCTACGTGCCGTGGGAGTGGCACGTGAAAAGCGTGCATGCAGGCGAGGGCGCAGAGCCCCTGATGCTGCTGCTCAACCCCTGGCGGCTGTCGCTGCTCTTCTTCATTTCCGGCGTGGCGCTGCGTTTCCTGTTCGGGAAGCTGGGCGCTGCCGGGCTGGCGAAGGACCGGGCCGTCCGCATGGGCCTGCCGATCCTTGCCGGCATGGTGCTGATCGTTGCCCCACAGAGCTGGCTGCAGCTGGTCGAAAGCGGTGAGTTCGAGGGCAGCTTCTGGGCCTTCTATCCGCAATATCTTAATCCGGCATCCGACTTCTCGATCATCACGCCGACATGGAACCATCTCTGGTACATCGTCTACCTGCTCGTCTATTCGCTGCTTCTGGCACCGGTCGCCGGGCCGCTGATCCGCTTCATGGAAGGCCGCGGGGCGGCGATCACGAAGCGCCTTTTCGCCGGAAAGACAGGCGTGGTGATGGTTATCGTGCTGCCGGCCCTGCCGCACATGCTCTATCGCCTCACGCTCGATCCGTATTTCGAGACAAACCACAATCTTGTCTGGGACTGGGCCAACCATGCCCATAGTCTCACCATCCTGATGATTGGTTTCCTGCTGGCGAAGGATGCCGCCTTCTGGTCGGCCGTGCGCCGCGCGGCGCTTCCGGCCATCCTGCTGGCCGTCGTCTTTGCGACCGGCCTTTCGGTGCTGTGGGCAGGCTGGGAAACGCTTCAGGCCGACCCCGATATGCAATGGCTGGTCTGGCCAGCCCGCATGGCGCGCCTCTTTTATGCCTGGCTCGCCATCCTGTCGCTTCTGGCGCTCGCCCAGCGCTATCTCAACCGGCCGAGCCGGGCGCTGACCTATATGACCGGCGCCGTCTTCCCCTGGTACATCCTGCACCAGACCCTGATCGTCATGGCCGGCTTCTGGCTGACACGGCAGGGGCTCCAGGCCGGGACCGAATTCATCCTGCTCGTCATCGCCACCATTGGCGGCTGCGCGCTGCTGCACGAACTGGTCATCCGGCGTGTGGGACGGCTGAGGCCATGGTTCGGACTGAAGCCGAAGGACGCACCGCGGCACGTCCGGATGGCGGCCGAATAAGCGCTGACTACTCCGCCGCGACGGTCTCGTCCGCCTCGCGCTGGGCTTTCATACGTTCGGCCTTTTCCTCGACCAGCTCGACGATGTGCTCGACCATGTCGGCGTTGGAGACATTGTGATCCGGGCGGCCGGAGACATACATCTTGCCGCTTTCCTTGCCGCCGCCGGTAAAGCCGAGATCGGTCATTGCCGCCTCGCCGGGGCCGTTGACCACACAGCCGATGATCGACAGCGAGATCGGTTCGGAGATGTGCGCAAGTCGGTCTTCGAGCGTCTCGACCGTCTTGATGACGTCGAAGCCCTGACGCGCGCAAGACGGGCAGGCGATGATGTTCACGCCGCGCGTTCTGAGGCCGAGCGACTTCAGCATGTCAAAACCGACCTTCACCTCCTCCACCGGATCGGCAGAGAGCGAGACGCGGATTGTGTCGCCGATCCCCATCCAGAGGAGGTTGCCCATGCCGATGGAGGATTTCACCGTGCCGGTGCGCAGGCCGCCGGCCTCTGTAATGCCGAGATGCAGCGGCGCGTCGGTGGCTTCTGCGAGCTGCTGATAGGCCGCCACCGTGAGGAACATGTCGGAGGCCTTCACCGAAATCTTGTACTCGTGAAAGCCGAGATCATCGAGGATACGTGCATGGTTGAGCGCGCTTTCGACCATCGCATCCGGGCAGGGCTCGCCATATTTTTCCAGCAGGTGGCGCTCAAGCGAACCGCCATTCACGCCGATCCGGATGGAGCAGCCATTGGCGCGCGCGGCGTTGACCACTTCCTTCACCCGGTCATGGCTGCCGATATTGCCCGGATTGATCCGCAGGCAGGCGGCGCCAGCGTCTGCCGCCTCGATGCCACGTTTGTAATGGAAATGGATGTCGGCCACGATCGGCACAGGCGACGCCTTGCAGATCGCCGGCATGGCAGCGGTTGAGTCTTCCGTCGGACAGGAGACACGCACAATGTCGGCGCCCGCCTCGGCGGCGCGCTCGATCTGCGCGATCGTCGCGGCGGCGTCCTCGGTCGGCGTGTTTGTCATCGTCTGCACGGCGATCGGGGCATCCCCGCCCACCTCGACGGAGCCGACGCGGATCTTGCGGGACGGCCGCCGGTCGATGGAACGCCATGGCCTGATGGGATTGTGGCTCATCGGGCAATCCTCTTCGATGCCTCTACGTCCGCGAAAATGGTGTGAGAAGATGGCGAGGTAAAGGCCACGACCGCAAGCGAATGGCCGCAGACTGCGCTTTACCCCTGAAATCCATGAAATTTCACAGACCGGCTGAACGGGCCCTCAACTGTGTCCTGTTAACGCTGATGCTCGATGGGGCGCGCCATGGATGAAGCGCGAAGGATATTATGGACCGTTTGATCATTCCCGGCGTGTCTGCGCCGATCTGGACGAAGAGGTTCCGCGAATGGGCCGCGGACAAGCGCGGCGTTGCGGCTGTCGAGTTCGCCATGATCGCCATACCGTTCTTCTTCCTGATTTTCGGCCTGCTCGAAATCTGTGTCCTGTTCATCATGTCTGCAGTGCTGGAAAACGGCCTCAACGAGGCTGCCCGCGGTATCCGGACCGGCGAGCTGCAGAGCGGTGAGGACTTCGACCGCGATGCCTTTGAGGACATTGTCTGCTCGCGCATCTTCGACATGTTCGAGTGCAAGGGGAAGATCCAGCTGGATGTGAAATCCTTCGACGATTTCGGCACGGCCACCGACCCGATGCCGCTCGATGCCGATGGCAACCTCGATACGACCGGCTTCGAGTTCGATCCGGGCGGGCGCGATGACATCGTTGTGGTGCGCGCCTTCTATGAGTGGGACCTGATTACACCGATCATGAGCGCCCCGCTCGCCAATATGAGTGACAACCGCCACCTCCTGCAGGCGACCGTTGTCTTCCGCAACGAGCCGTTCTGAGGTCAATCATGATGTCCAAGATTGCCAGCCGCCTGCGCATATACCGCGCCGAGACCAAAGGGATCTCGGCCGTGGAGTTCGCCCTGATCGCGCCCGTGATGGTGCTGATCTACTTCGCCTGTATCGAGCTGTCGCTAATGATGGTGCTCGACCGGAAAGTAACCTCCGCATCCGCAGCCATGGGCGATCTTGTCGCGCGGGCTGCGATCGTCGATGACGATGAGCTGCGCGACATCTTCGCCGCGACACGCATGATCCTTGAGCCCAATCCGATCGAGGATGCGCGTCTGCGTATCTCGAGCCTCTATGATGATGACGGAACGGTCCGTGTCGCCTGGAGCGATGCGCAGAACCTGCGGAGATATGATGAGGACGAGGTGATTGACGTGCCCGTCAATCTCCTGCCGGAAGACGGGTCCGTCATTTATGCCGAGGTCGAGTATGATTATGAGTCCCGCCTCGGCTACTTCATCACCACGAAGAAGACGCTGCGTGACGAGTTCTATCTTCGCCCGCGCCGTGTTGCCCATGTCGCCCGCGTTCGTGAGTGATCAGTCATTATCGACAGCCGGATGATGGGGCGAGTGCACGGTCGTCAGCACGATGAAGCCGAGAATGAAGAGAAGGCCGATCGCGCTCATCCCGATACGCTGATCGCCGGACCAGCGGGTGAACTCCTCGACCATTAAAGGCCCGAGCCACACTGTCACTGTGCCGGCGATGGCATAGAGCCCGAAAAACTCGCCGACGCGGTCGCGCGGGGCAAGGTGCACCAGGAGCGAGCGGCTGGACGAGATGCTGGCGGTCGCCGTGATCGCGATGGCCGCGGCGGTGCTCAGATAGACGACGTCCGAAAGCGTTGTGAAGATCGGCCCGTCCCAGATAACGAAGCCGGGGACCAATCCATAGAGAATGGCGTCCTGAGTGATCGACAGCTGGAAGGCAAGGGTGGCGATCATGCCGATGATTTCGATCATCAGCGCACGTTTGGGTCCGACCATACCGTCGAGCCAGCCGCCGATGATGCCGCCGCCAAAGGCAAAGAGCGACGCCAGCACCGCATAGGCCGACAGCTCCACCACATTCCATTCGAGGTAAAGCCCGATATAGACCGCCCCGAGGGCCAGCAGGGCCGACATGGCGTCGGCGTACAGCATGCGCGCGGCGAGGTATTTCAGGATTTCCTTGTTGTCTGAGGCGTTGCGGACCGTGCGCCACAGGCCGCCTGCACCCTGCTTCATTGCTCTGGTCCAGCTCGCGCCCCGCGTGCCGCCATCTTCAGCGTAGAGGAAGAAGGGGATGGAGAAGACCACCAGCCAGACCGCCGTCAGCGGACCGACAAGGCGCTGGTGCTCGCCCGCCGCGACGCTGACGCCAAAGAGCGGGTCTTCGAACGGCCAGCCGACAAGGGCAGGCATGGCGAAAGCAAAGACGATGAAGCCCATCATCAGCGCGCCGGCCAGGTTGCCAAGCGCAAGGCCGAGGCCCGAAATCGCAGGGAGGGCGCTCGCGCGGCCGCTCTTGTTCAGCATCGAATTGTGCGTGACTTCAGAATAGGTATAGCCGACGGCGGCTATCACCAGCGCGGCCATGCCCATCCAGATAGGCATGCCGCTGCCATCCGGCTTCACCCACCACAGCGAAAAGGCCATCACGGCGATCAGGCCGAGGAAGACCGCAAGGATTGGCTTGCGGCGGCCACCCCGGTCGAGCGCAGCGCCAAGGAAAGGGGCGGTAAAGGCCGCGATGAAGCCGGCATATTTGACCAGCGATGAGATCGTTTCCTGACCCTTCGCATTCGCGGCGGCCCGTTGGGCGGGGCCGTCGAGGCCATCCAGTTCGCCGCTCGCCAGAAGGTTGTCCCCGATGATGTGGGCGAAGTAGGGCGCGAAAATGTAGATGATGACGAGGATGTAGTAGGGATTGCGGGCCCACTCGAAGATGGCCCAGGCAAAGCCGCGCTTGTCGAGGGCGCCGCCGAGGTCGAGCCTCGGTTCTGCGTCCAGGGCTTCGGCTGGCGCTGGAGTCGCGTCGCTACTCATCTGGTTCCCTCCGGTCACAGCGCTCTTCTCCGGCGCTTGTGGCGAAACTGTTCACCAAATTCGGAAGAAGGAAAAGGACGCTGTGCCAGTGACGCCGCGTCAATCTCAACTGCGTGTGAGAGTGAATTGCACTTGCGCTGCGAAGGGGCTGACGTTAGACGGCGGCCTGCAAATCACTTGCATGTTCAATTTACCGAGCGTCCAGACGCCCCAGCAACAGTAGTCCAGTATGAAACGCCTTCCGCTTGTCGCCCTTGTTCTTGGTCTTGCGCTTTCCGCGCCCGCTCACGCCCAGATGACCGCCCCTGATGAAGCGGCAGAGAAAGACGACCCTTACCGTCTTCTCTCCACGGTGCTGGTCACCAGCAGCGCTGCCGACGCACAGGAGGTCGCCGGGTCCGTCTCCTTCCTGTCCGATGCCGATCTCGCCGTGCAGGCCCAGACCGATGTGTTGCGTGTGCTGCGCGCCGTGCCGGGTGTGAACATCCAGGAAGAAGACGGCTATGGCCTGCGCCCGAATATCGGTTTGCGCGGGTCGGGGTCCGACCGGTCCTCGCGCATTGTGCTGATGGAAGACGGCGTCCCGATCGCACCGGCCCCCTATGCGTCGCCTTCGGCCTATTATTTCCCGACCACGGGCCGCATGCATGCGATTGAAGTGACCAAGGGTCCGGCGGCTGTGCGGTATGGGCCGCGCACGACTGGCGGCGCCATCAACATGTTCTCGACGCCGGTCCCGGAGGACTTCGAAGGGTTTGGCCAGGCGTTCTTCGGTACTGATGACCGCCAGCGTGCCCATGCCTGGGTTGGAGGGCGCGAACAGGTCGCGGGCTCGTTGCAGGCCGGCGGCCTGATCGAGCTTTATCACGATGAATCCGACGGCTTCAAAAAGCTCGATTCCGGCGGCCCGACGGGTTTCGATGCCGACGACATCGTCCTGAAATTCGGCCTCTACAACGAGGACGCCGCGCTGCCACAGTCGCTCGAGTTCAAGTATCAGAGCCGCGAGGAAACATCGAACGAGACCTATCTCGGCCTGACGCTGGAAGACTTCCGCGAGTCTCCTTATCGCCGCTACGATGCGAGCCGGAACGACGAGTTCAACGGCGAGAACGAACTCTTCCAGCTGACCCACAAGATCGAGTTTGCGCCCAACCTGACGCTGACCACGTTCGGCTACCGTCACGATTTCTTCCGTAACTGGTACAAGCTGCAGGGCATTGCCGCGGATGGCTCCGGCGCGTCCGGCGACACCGGCATCTCGTCGATCATCGCAGACCCTGTAACCTTCGCCGACGAGTTTGCGATCGTCACGGGTGTGACCAGTCTCGACGATTCCATCGTGTTGCGCGCCAACCGCCGCGACTATTCCAGCGAGGGCATCCAGTCGGTGCTCAACTGGCAGACGGCCTGGGGCGGTCTAGACCATGACCTGACCTTCGGTCTTCGCGTCCATGAGGATGAGGAAGACCGTTTTCAGGAAGAAGACGCCTATCGCCTCGAAACAGGTGAGCTTTTCCTGACCACGGCTGGCGTGCCGGGCAGCCAGGCCAATCGCGTCTCGTCCGGCGAAGCGCTTGCCCTATTTGTCGAAGACCGTATCCGCTGGAACCGCCTTGCGGTCACAGCCGGTCTCCGGTTCGAGGATTACGAATTGAGCCGTGCCGACTATGACACCGCCGATCCGGATCGCTCTGAAGGTCCCACCCGCGTGCGCACCCTGAACGACCAGGTCGTCGTGCCGGGTCTGAGCGTGCTCTACGAGGCCACGCATGAGCTCACCCTCGTGGCGGGCGTCCATAAGGGCTTCGCGATCGCAAGCCCGGGCAATACGAGCTCTGAGTCCGAGGAAAGCACCAATTACGAGGCGGGCGGGCGTTATTCGCGCGGCGCGTTCAGTGCCGAAGCCATCGCCTATTTCAACGACTATTCGAACCTGCTCGGAACCTGCACCAATTCCTCTGGCGGCGGCTGCGTCATCGGCGATCAGTTCGACGGTGGCGAGGTGGATGTGAAAGGCCTTGAGCTGACCGCACAGTGGGATGCGGCAAGCCTCCTCGACACCGGTCTCTCGCTGCCGCTGGGGCTCGTCTACACTTGGACGGATGCCGAATTCCAGCAGGCCTTCGCCAGCGATTACGAGCCTTGGGGCAATATCGAGGCGGGCGACAAGCTGCCTTATGTCCCCGAGCACCAGCTGACCCTGTCGGCAGGCATCGAGGCCTCGCGGTTTGGTGCCAATATCCAGGGCAATTATGTCGATGAGGCGCGCGCACGGGCCGGACAAGGTACGATCCCGGCCGGTCAGCGCATTGAAGCGCGCTGGGTGGCGGATGCGTCGATCTGGTACGACGTGACCGATCGCCTGCGGCTGCGGGCCAAGGCCGAAAACCTGTTCGATGAAGTCTATGTGGCGTCTATCGATCCGGCCGGCCTGCGTCCGGGCAAGCCGCAGGAAATCCTGGTCGGACTCGAAGTCAGCTTCTAGACGAGCAGTTTCTTGCGAATCACGGCGCGCTTGGTGTCATCGACACCGAGCGTGCTGGTTAGATAGGTGTCGATATCGCCGGACTGTTCCTCGATCGAGGCGACGGCTGCTTCGAGGAATTGCCGCTCCACACCGAGGAAGGGCCGGTAGACCTCGTCCTCATAGGCCTTCTCCAGCATGGTGTTGAAGTATTCCCGTGCTTCCGGCAGCCGGTCGGCGACCTGTGCGGCCTCGTTGGTCAGCTCGTAGTCATGGAAGATCTCGTCCATCGAGACACCGAGGGCATGGTGGGTCAGCGCGCAGAGGATACCCGTGCGATCCTTGCCGGCGGCGCAGTTTACGAGCGCGGCTTCGTCCTCATGCAGGTTGGCGAGATGGGCGAACCAGGCGGTGTAGGTTTCCACCAGCGCCGGGCGGTAAGGCGCATTCTTGTAATAGTCGCGCATCCAGCCTTTTGACGCTTCCGCGTCGACAGCGACCTGTTTGAGAAAGTTTACGTGCGGGGCGTCTGTTTCGCGCCCGAGGTCGGAGTAGAGCCGGTTCACGCCACGCACCGGCCATTTATCGCCATGGCGCTCGCGTTCGTCCGGACGGCGCAGGTCGGCCTGAAGCGTGATTGTCAGCAGGTCGATGGCCGCAAGGTCATTGTCGGACGCCTCCCCGAAATGGCCGGAGCGGTACAGTTTGCCATGGCGGATACGCGCGCCCTCGGCGCCTTCATAGCCGCCGAAATCCCGGAAATTCCGGACGCCCTCAAGGGGTTTGACCCTGTCTTTCATCGTCACTTGCCTTCTGCCGCCTTCGTTCACTGCCTGAGCTAGTGCGACTGGCGGCGAAGGTCTAGGCGCATCCTAACGGAAAGGCGGCTCGTCGAAGGCGCGAAGCTTGCGCGAGTGAAGGGCGGCGCCCCCCTCCTCGGCGAGGCGCTCAAGCGTCTGGATCCCGATGCGGATATGTTCGCCGATGGCCCGCTCATAGAAACGGTTGGCGGCGCCAGGCAGCTTGATTTCGCCGTGCAGGGGCTTGTCGGAAACGCACAGCAGCACGCCATAAGGCACGCGCAACCGGTAGCCATTCGCGGCAATCGTCGCGCTTTCCATGTCGATGCCGATGGCGCGCGACTGGTTGAAGCGCCGTGCCGTCTCGGTGAAGCGCAGCTCCCAGTTGCGGTCATCGGTGGTGACGACCGTACCGGTGCGCAGGCGTTTCTTCAGCGCATCGCCCTGTTCGCCGGTGACGTCGGCGGCGGCCTGCTGCAGCGCGATCTGGACTTCCGCAATCGGCGGGACCGGGATATCCGGCGGCAGCACGCCGTCGAGGACATGGTCGTCGCGCAGATAGGCGTGAGCGAGCACATAATCGCCAATCTGCTGGGAGTGGCGCAGGCCGCCACAATGGCCAACCATGAGCCAGCACTCCGGGCGCAGCACCGCAAGGTGATCGGTGATCGTCTTCGCATTCGACGGGCCGACACCGATATTCACCAGCGTGATGCCGGTGCGCCCTTCAGCCATCAGGTGATAGGCCGGCATCTGGAAGCGGCGCCACGGCGCACCGTCGATAGCGGCTTTGGCTTCCGGCGTATTGCCGTCCACGGTCAGGCCGCCGGCAACAGACAGGCCAGTATAGCGCGATCCCTGTTCCAGCTGATCGACCGCCCAGTCGCAGAAGGCGTCGACATAGCGGTGATAGTTGGTGAACAGCACATAGCGCTGCATGTGCTCGACCGGCGTGCCAGTATAGTGGGCGAGCCGCTTCAGCGAAAAGTCTGTACGCGGGCCGTCGAACAGGGCGAGCGGGCGGCTGTCACCGGGCTCGTAGAGTTCGCCGTCGGCCACTTCATCGCCGATATTGTTGAGCTTGGGCGAGGGAAACCATTTGGCGAGCTCCGCCGGGCTGACTTCATCAAGCCCGCCTGCCTCGGCCTGGTCCCAGACATAGGCATACGGGATTTCCGAGCCGGACGGCTTCACCTCCACCTCGACCGGATAGTCACGCATCAGTGGCGTCAGCTGCTCGATCAGATAATCGCGGAAATAGTCGGGCCGCGTGATCGTGGAGTTATAGGTGCCGGCTTCGGACATCTTGCCGAAGGCCCGCGAGATCGGTGGCGGCGGGCCTTCCGGGTCATAGCGGATAATCAGGGCCGGGTAACAGAAGGCTCGTGACTGGCGCAGATCAGGGGCAGGGGGCGTGCCATCCTTGAGATAGCGCTCGAGGCACGTGGTCAGGGCGGTGACAGCATCCTCATAGAGGCTCTCAAGCGCGGCAACGACATCTTCAGGCGTTTCTAGTTTTGACATGCCTCCCGTTGCCGCAAAGCGTCGTGGGCGTCAATTCCGGTCGGACGCAATGGTGTAGATGATCGGCCCTTCTTCTCCCTCTGGCGAGCGGGTCAGGGGGACCAGCCAGTTCGGGATCCGTCCGGCCACAAGGTCCGCGGCGAAGCCGTCCGGCGCGTCTTTCGCATAGGTTTCCAGTTCGCGCAGGCCGGGGCAGAAAAGCAGGTGTGTTGCGCCTGTTATGCTGATCCTCTCGCGGGCGGCGGAGGTGGGTCCGCGAAACACGGCGAGTGTCATCTCAATGGCTGAGGGATTGCGGTGATAGGGCGCCGCTGTGGCGTAGTTGCGCGTGTAGTAGAGCAGCGGCGCGCCGAGATCGATGGGCGTGAAGACAATCATGCGTGGCGCAGCCACGATGGCATTGTAGCCGGACCTCGCCTTGCAGGCGGACGGGTTGGTACCGGCGGTGCTCGTCTTTTCCGGCACGAAGCGGGAGGCCATGGTCCAGCCAAGAGGGGAAATCGCAAGCGCCCCGGCAGTAAGGACGAGCACGGCCGGGATCCCGCGCTGCGTGTGCCAGCGGGAAAACAGCCAGCCAAACACCCATCCGCAGGCAATCGCGGAGAGGGCATGAGCAAGCGCCGCCGCCCTGAGCTGCCAGCTTGTCAGGATGAAGGCGACGGCGAGCAGCAGCAGAAGAGCACCATGCGACAGCCGTTTCGGATTGTCCGAGCGCGCCAGTCCGATAATCGCGCAAACGAGGCCCGCCAAAGCGAAGCCGTAGAAGAAGAGCGCCAGGGCCGTATCCTTGGCGATCACCGTGGTGAAGGGACGCGCTTCGGAAACGACGCTCAGCCAGCCTGAACGAACATCTTCCGGCAGCGCGGCATAGGGGCTGCCGATGCAGTCAGGATTGACCATTACGAAGCTCACCAGAGTCATGCCGCCAGCAAGCCCCATGGCGATGAGCCGCGTGCGCCAGTCATGCGTATGGGGCATGACCGTCGCGATGGCCGAGAGCCCTGCACCGGCAACCAGCAGGGCGACAAAGTGCGACTGGCCATAGGCATCGCACACCGCCCTGTGTCCGCCAGCGCCCGGCGCATCGAAAACATAGGCAATCAGCGCTGTAACGATGAGACCGCCCCCGAAAAACCGAAGCCGGTTGGTCTCTGCCTCACCCCGGATCAGCCAGGCAAAGCCAAAACAGAAGATGATAAGCCCCGCGGCCGGCAGGTTCTCGATCGCCACGGTGATAAGGGCGGCAACACATAGCGCGGCGATGGCGGCGGATCGTGCCGTCAGGCGCGGAGACAGCAGGCAGGCAAGCGCGGTCAGCGTCAGCGCGATCCCGAGACCATGATGGTCGATCCGGCCAGGCAGGAAGTTCACCATGGCGGCCGACGTGCAGAAGAAGAAGATACCGGCCAGCTGCCCACTGAGGGGCGAATTGAGACGGCGCAGGCAGGCGGCAAGCGCGGTCAGAACCCAGGCAAGCTGCATCAGCGGCCAGACCGTCATCGCCAGACCTTCCGCCATTTCGCGCCCGATCAGCGGCTGTGTGAGCAAGACGATACCGGCCAGAAAGATATCGGGCAGGCGCGACCAGTGCATCGCCCCGCCTTCCGGCGTGAGCAGCCGGGCCTGGTCGACATCATACCAGCTCTGTCCGGCGATCAGGTCGCGGACCTGCTGCATGCGCATCATGTCGTCGCTGCCGCGCAGGTCTCCTGACAGGACAGGGCCAGCCTGGGTCAGCGCATAGGCGAGCCCGACCACAATGAACAGCATCACCGGCCAGAGTGGCGTTTGACGGGGCTGCTTGGCGAGATTCATCGGCGCATCCGTAATCATGTCGGTTTCGTAACCAGGTATTCACCAGCCATTGGTATGCGCTGAATGTGGTTACTGAAAGGCTGACCGGATGAGCAGTGAAGCTGTGCGCGCCCCTGGGCCCTCGCCGCAACAGGACACGGCGCAGCCGCGCATTGCGGTGACCCTGCCCTGTTACAACGAGGCTGCGACCATCGCCGCCGTGATTGCCGATTTTCGCAAGGCACTTCCGGAAGCGGAAATCTATGTCTTCGACAATAATTCAACAGACGGCACCGCCGCGATCGCCCGTCAGGCGGGCGCGATCGTGCGCACCGAGACACGTCAGGGAAAAGGGTACGTCGTCCAGCGTATCTTCGCCGACGTCGAGGCCGATATCTATGTCATGGCCGATGGCGACGGCACCTATGATGCCGCGCTGGCGCCGACGCTGGTGGAGCTGATGAAGCGCAACCATGTCGAGATGGTTGTCGGCACACGTGCGAATGTGACGCGGGATGCCGGACGCGGCGGGCACGCCTTTGGCAACCGTATTTTCAATATCCTGTTCAATGCCATGTTCGGACGCCAGTTCACGGACATCTTCTCCGGCTATCGCGTCTTTTCACGCCGGTTCGCGAAGTCCTTCCCGGCAGTGTCGGGCGGCTTCGAGATCGAGACGGAAATGTCGGTGCATGCCTGCCAGATCGGTGTGCCGACAATGGAACGGCCAACGCCCTATGGCGTGCGTCCGGAAGAGTCGCCCTCCAAGCTGAAGACCTTCCGGGATGGCTTTCGCATTCTCGGCCTGTTCTTCATGCTGGCCAAGGAAACCCGGCCGGCGGCCTTTTTCGGCGCGATCGGCCTGGTCCTGACCGTCCTTGCTCTCACCTTGGCGGCACCGCTTCTTGTTACCTATTTCGAGACCGGTCTTGTCCCTCGCCTGCCGACAGCCGTGCTGTCCATGGGGCTTGTGATGATTGGTACCGTCTCGGCGGTGTGCGGGCTCATTCTCGACAGTCTCGCCCGGTCACGGCTTGAGGCGAAGCGCTCGGTCTTCCTCTCCTACCCGCCGGGGGATTGGCAGGCGTGACGCGCGACACGGTCCACCGGTTCGTGCGCTTTGCGCTGATCGGCGGGATCGGCTTCATCGTCGATGCTGGCGGGCTGCTCCTGATGATGCAGGCCGAGCTCAATGCGTTTCTTGCACGGGTCGTTTCCATCGCGCTTGCCATGCTGGTGACCTGGCGTCTCAATCGCGCGATCACCTTTGGCGCAAGTCATGACGGGCAGTTGCGCGAAGGTGCCCGCTATGCGCTCGTGGCGCTGGGTGTCGCGGCGCTGAACTATACGATCTATGCCGCGCTTCTGCTGGCCATTCCGGCTTGTCCGCCCCTCATCGCCACGGCACTGTCGACGGGCGCCTGCATGATTATCTCTTTTGCCGGATACGGCCGCTTCGCTTTCAGGAGTGCCTGACCGGCACCGCTAAAGACCGCTCGTCTGCAGGACGAGGAAGGCGATGCCATAGACCTGCAGCGCGATGAGCAGCAGCCCGCCTAGCAGGGCGAGAAAGAACCGGCCCCAGTGATGGCCCTGGCTCAGCGCGCACAGGCAGGCGCCGACCCCGCCAATCGTGGTCGACAGCGTCAGCGGATCAAGCCGGCCAAGCCCGAACGTCGAATCGAGAAGATAGACCAGCAGCGGCGCGCACAGCAGCACCACGCCGGTATAGAGAAGCGAATCGCGCATCATGCTCATGACTGTAATGACGCATGGGCGCGATCAAAGCTCCGCAACGCGCAGCAGCCGGTTTACTGGACGGGGATGGCCTTGGTCCGGCTGATCTCGGGCAGGATCTGTCCATCGAAAAGACAGGCATTAAGCGCACCGGCTTCCGGACGGTCCGGATCGGCCATATAGGCTCTCAGCCCGGCCATTGCGGCGGCATCCATGTCGGCCTCTTTGATCGGTTCGTTTGTGCGGGCCAGGACCTTGCGGGCGCGGCAGCGATAAAGACGGACATGGCGCAGCGCCTCGGCCTCGTCGCCGGCCCGCAGGCGGAACAGGGCGTTCAGCTGGCGCTCGGACGTGATGCTGAGGGCAGCGGGCCAGGCGGCCGCCTTCGGCTTGGCAATCCAGAGATAGGAGACCTGCGTTTCCGGGTTGGTCTCCAGAAAGCGGACACGAATAAGCTCGCCTTGCGGGGTCTCCTCGATACCGACATCCGCCAGCCCGTAGCGCACGAGCCGGGACATCCAGTGCTCGATGGCCTCGTCACGCAGCTTCAGCGCGTAGGTGTCCTCGCCCAGCGCAAAGCGTACGGCGGCATGCATCAGCAGGGTCTCGCTGTCTGTGGTATAGCCCATTGCCTCGAAGTGCCGGGCCGCATCGTCGACATTGCCCGCCCAGGCGGCGGCCATGCCGGCGATCTCATGGGCACTGCCGGCTTCCGGACGCTCCGGGCAGGCCTTGAGGAAGGCCTCGGTGACAGACTGGCGATAGGCGGGTGTGGCTTCTTCCTGCGGATCCTCCAGCAGGACCTGCCAGGCAGCGACATCAGACAGGCCGCAGCCCTGATCGTCCACCGCGTCGGCAAACGCATAGCGCTGCATGCCGGAATAGGTCGAAATTACCGAGACGAGCAGCGCGCTGAGATAGCGCAGGAGGCGTTTGCGCATGGGTCACCCTTGGCTGGTTACCTTTTGATAACCAATCCGGCCTGCAAGCGCGATGCCGTTAACTGTAAGGGGGATCAGCCCGTAAAGGCGCGGATCGTCCAGATCAGGCCGGTCACGAGGATGGCCAGCGAGACAGGAACGACGATCATGGGCCGGTACAGGTCCATGCGCGAGGCCTGCTTCAATACCCCGCGGAAATAGAGCGAGGCGGCGAAGGCCAGGCCGATGACGGCGATATGCGCGACTTCGAGTCCCAGATTGAAGCCGATCAGTGTGCCGAAACCTGTATCACCCGTCACAGGGATGGCCTCATAGATAAGACCGAAGCTCATGCCGTGGATCAGGCCGTAAACGAAGACGAGCCCGGTCTTGAACTTTGTCATCCGCCCGAACAGCAGGTTCTCAGCCGCCGCCAGCACGATGGTCAGCGGGACAAGCCAGGCCAGCGGTCCGGCGGGCACCTGGACCACGCCGAACGCGACCAGCCAGAGGGTCAGGATATGGCCGGCCATCCAGGCGAAGACCTGGGCGAGAAGCGGCCCGGTGCGGGGGCTGGCGAGGAAGATCGCCAGCAGGAAGAGGATCTGCTCATTGCCGCCCGGCAGGACGACGCTGAGGCCGACCGGAAGGAAGCCGGTAAAGCCGCTCGCGCCGAGGGCGCTCGCGGTCATGGCCGAGGCGGCAGGGGCGAGGAGACCCGCCATCGCCAGCAGGACGCACAGGCTGGCAGCCTGGCGCGCAGCCTTCGTGGCGGGTGTCAGATCAAAGGCGAAGCGGCTCATCATCATGCTGTCCGTTTCCGGGAACAAAGGAACCTGGCATGCTCTCATGGTCATGGCCATCATGGCCGTGACTGCGCAGCGGCGTCATGACCAGCAGGATGGCGGCAACGGCCCCGAGGCCCACCGCGCCGACGCCCTTGACCGGCGTCATCTCCTTCAGCGGCGACATGAGCGGACCCGTGGCGACGAAGAGGAGAAGGCCGGCAGAGACGGCAAAGAGGGAGCCTATGGCCTGCATGTCGAGCCCGTACATGAACGGTCCGGCGACGATGACGCCAAGGGGCGTGGTCGCGGCAGCTGCAAGGAAGGCAAACCAGAATGCTGTAACATTAGGCACACCGTACCGGCGCAGGATTGCGAAAGCGATAACGCCCTCGGGAAACTCATGCAGCGTCAGGCCAAGCGCTGCATAAACCCCTGAAGAGAAGCTCGCCGCGAAGGTTACGGCATAGATCACCCCGTCAATGAAGGAGTGGATGGAAATCGCGATGATCGGCGTCAGCGCCTCATGGCGATGAACCTTGCCATCCTTCTCCGGAAAGATGACCCGGACGAGATTGTTAAGCAGCAATCCGCCGAAGAAACCCACGGCCAGCCAGACCGGGGCCATGGTCGAGAGCGAAAACGCCTCCGGAACGATGTGCAGGAAGGCGAGCGTCGTCAGCATGCCGGCCGCCGCCAGGCCAAAGACGGAGGCATTGCGCTCGGTCCATGGCGCACGCTGGGCCACGAAGACCAGCCCGACCGTCGTGCAGAAGGCCGCAATGAGCCCGAAAAATAACGGCGCCTGCAGGGAATCCCACATGAATTCGATTTACCTTGCCTGTGGTATGCTTGCCGTGCTGCGGTCTGCACAAATGAATGGCGTGTTGCCCCTCACCAAATGTTATAGTATAGCAACAGCTTAATTGCGAACGTTTTTTTGTTCCTGAACAGTGGCCTCACCAGAAAGGCTGTTTGATGCGTCCTCTCTTCCTTGCTCCGGGCCTTCTTGCGGCCTGCTTTCTCGCAGCCGCCTGTGACCCCCAGCCCGATGCCACCTCCAAGGAAATGACCGGGCCGCAAGGGGCGTCCTCCGCAACACAAGATGTGGCCGGGACCGGGACCCAGCCTGACGCGGCGCAGCCGGGCGAGGCCGGGCATGATGGCACCGCCGAGGCGAACCACCCTGAGGCAGGCAGCCGGCTGGAAGCCCATGTCCATGGCCATGCAGAGCTGGCGGTCGCTGTCGATGGCGATGAAGTGACGCTGACCTTCGAGGCCCCGCTCATGTCGCTCGTCGGCTTCGAGCATGAGGCGCAGACCGATGAGCAGGACGCCGCCCTTCAAGAGGTCAAGGATACCTTCACGGTGCCGGGCAGCATGGTCGCCTTCAACCGCGAAGCCGCCTGCCTGCCGCTGATGACCACATCCGGCACGCATATGACCGGCGACCATGGCGGGCTTGAGGTCGAGCACGTCTATACCTGCGACGCGCCCGACAAGATCCGCACGATCGAATTCCTGCTCATGGACAGATATCCGAACCTGCAGGCGATTGGCGCGGTCTACCTGTCGGAGACAAGCCAGGTGGCCACCGAGCTGTCGCCCGGTAACCCTGTCCTGAAGGTTCGCTGAGCCTTGACGGATAGCAAGGCAGTCAGCATCCGCAATCTCGAATTTGCCTGGCCCGACAGCCCGGTGCTTCTTGACATTGCCTCGTTCGAGCTGAAGCGCGGTGAGCGCCTTTTCCTGCGTGGACCGAGTGGCTCCGGCAAATCGACCCTGCTCGGCCTGATCGCCGGTGTGCTTGAGCCGCAGGCCGGGCATGTCGAGGTGCTGGGCGAGGACATGGCGGCACTCCCCGGGTCAAAGCGGGACCGGTTGCGCGCTGACTGCCTCGGCGTGATCTTCCAGATGTTCAACCTCGTGCCGTATCTCTCCGTCGTCCAGAATGTGACGCTGCCCTGCCGGTTTTCCGCCGGCCGGCGTGAGGCGGTTGGCGGGCATCCGGTCGAGGAGGCGAAACGTCTGCTGGCCCGGCTCGGCCTGACAGACGCAAATTTGCTTGAGCGGTCGGTGACGGAGCTTTCCGTCGGCCAGCAGCAGCGCGTCGCGGTGGCCCGCGCCCTGATCGGCGGTCCGCAACTCCTCATCGCCGACGAGCCGACCTCGGCGCTCGACGCTGATGCGCGTGACCGCTTCATCGAACTCCTCAACGAAGAGGCGTCCCGGTCCGGCGCGGCTCTGCTTTTCGTCAGTCATGACGGTGCCCTGGCCAGCCACTTTGATCGCGGCGTCGATCTCGCCGAGATCAACCAGGCGAGGGCCATGACATGACGGGTATCCTTGGTCTCGCCTGGCGCAGCCTGATGAACCGGCGCGGCTCAGCCCTGCTGACCATCCTTGCTGTGGCGCTGTCGGTGGCGCTCTTCCTCGGCGTCGACAAGGCCCGCAATGGTGCGCGCGCCGGCTTTGACAACACAATTGCCGGAACCGACCTGATCGTCGGGGCCCCGACCGGCCAGATCAACCTCCTGCTCTATTCGGTTTTCCGGCTTGGCAACGCGACCGCCGAGATCAGCTGGGACACGTACCAGGACGTTGCGGCCCGGGACGACATTGCCTGGACGGTCCCGGTTTCGCTGGGCGACAGCCATCGCGGTTTCCGCGTCATGGGCACGGACCAGTCCTATTTCGAACACTACAAATATGGTGACGGACAGCCGCTGCGCGTCGTGGAAGGTGAGCGCTTTGCCGATATTTACGAGGCGGTTATCGGCGCGGCTGTGGCCCGTGAGCTGGGCTATGGGATCGGGAGCGAAATCGTCCTGACCCACGGTCTTGGCGCGGGCGGCCTGACCGATCACGAGAACCGCCCCTTCATCGTGAAGGCCGTCCTCGCCCCCACGGGCACGCCGGTCGACCAGACCATCCACATCCCGCTCGAAGGCATGACGGCGATCCATGTCGGCTGGGAAAGCGGGACGAAAAACCCGATGGCCGACACGATCACCGAAGAGATGATCCGCAGTTTCGACCTGACGCCGAAATCCATTACGGCGGTCTTTGTCGGGCTGGAGCGGCGCGGCACCATCCTGTCGACGCAGCGCGCCCTGAACACCCGCCCCGGCGAGCCGCTGCTGGCGATCATTCCCGGCGTAGCGCTTGGCGAGCTCTGGCAGGTGACCAGCGTGGTCGAGCGGGCGCTCATCGCGGTGTCGATCTTCGTCATCGCGGTGGGACTCGTCTCGGTCCTGACCAGCATCCTGACCAGTCTGAACGAGCGCCGCCGCGAAATGTCGATCCTGCGCGCGACCGGGGCCCGGCCGGGGCATATCTTCTTTCTGATGGTGGCTGAAGCCGGGTTGCTTGGCTTTATCGGGGCCGTGACCGGCATTGTCCTCGTCCAGGTGGGCCTGATCCTGCTCGGGCCTGTGCTGGCCAGCAGCTATGGCGTGCAGCTCTCCGGGCTCGGCCTGTCGTTGACCGACCTCTGGACACTGCTGGCGGTTACCGGGGCCGCCCTGCTCATCGGCGTAGTCCCGGCTATTACCGCGCTGCGCCGCTCGCTGGCCGACGGACTGACGGTGAAGCTCTAGAGGGTGTCGTGTGTTTTCTCCTTGGATGCCCGTAAAGTTTGGACCTAGATTGAGACCTATGAAACAGACCTTCCTTGCTGCGTCCGCTCTCGCACTCCTGATGACCGCCGCCTGTGGCGGGCAGGAAAGCGCGCCGTCCGAAACCTCCAGCCCGGCGCCTGCGGCCGACACCGCTGAAGCGTCTGCGCCACAGGCCCAGCTCGCCAAGGATGAGACCTCCTCCGATGGCCCGGAGATTGGTGAACGCGTGCCGGACCCGGACGAACGCGACAGTTCGATCGCTGCGGCCAGTGCTGCCGAAAAAGCCAAGGCGGACGCAGTCGCCGCACGCGGCGTGACCGAGATCGGATGGGAAGAATTGATGCCGGAGGGCGAGGAAGAGCGCCTCGCCGAAATGTATCAGGCGCAAATGGCGCGGCTCTATTCCGGCGGCGGTGTCGCGGAAGGCTCAGCCGCCGACCAGGCGATCCAGATCGGCACGTTCAACACTGTGGACGAGATCATGGGCCAGGCGGCTGACGGGATGAAGATCCGCCTGCCGGGCTACACCGTGCCCTTCGAGTACGGCAAGGATGCCCAGATCAGCGAATTCCTGCTGGTGCCTTATTATGGCGCCTGCCTGCACGCGCCGCCCCCGCCGCCGAACCAGACTGTCTTCGTCAAGACCGAAGAGCCGATCAAGCTCAAGGATCTCTCCCAGGCCGTCTGGATCGAGGGCACTCTGCGGGTTGAGACACAATCCTCCGACCTCGCCGATGCGGCCTATACGATCGAGATGACCGGCTGGGAAATCTACGAATACTAGGTTTGGGCCTGATAAGACGAAGGGCGTCGCCAGATAGGCGCCGCCCTTCGAAATACGCTACAAACTCTACTGGTCCGCGTTGTCGCTGAAACTCGTTAAGAGCTTATGACTGCTTGGCCAGCAGGTTGCGGATTTCTTCGAGCAGCACCTCCTGGCGCGGCGGGGCCGGGACTTCGGCCGGTGCTTCATCCTGCTTGCGCTTCATGGCGTTGATCCCCTTCACCAGGAAGAAGAGCGCGAAGGCCATGATCACGAACGAGATCACATTGTTGATGAACAGGCCGTAGGCGATCACCGGGGCGCCAGCCTCATTTGCCGCCGCCAGGGAATCGTACTGGTTGCCATCAAGCGGCAGGATAAGGTCTGCAAAGTCGACCCCGCCCAGCAACAGGCCGAGAGGCGGCATCATGATGTCGTTGACCAGCGATTTCACGATGGTCGAAAACGCCCCACCGAGAATGAAACCGACCGCCAGGTCGACCAGATTGCCCTTTGCGGCAAATTCCTTGAACTCATTGAACATTTTCCCCTCCTGACTGGGCGCGCCCTGTTTGGCTGCGCGACATTCACGGGCTTTTGCCGTTGCGTCAATATAGAAGGGAAAAGGGGAAAGGGCCGTCTAGCGGGCTTCCGGATCGGTACCGCCATTCACCCGTGCCCGGAGATCCTTGCCGGGCCGGAAGAACGGAACCGCCTTCGCCTCGACATGGACCTTCTCGCCCGTGCGCGGATTGCGGCCGACGCGCGGTTTTCGCTCGCGGACAGAGAAGGCACCGAAGCCGCGTAATTCGACCCGGTTCCCTTCGGCCAGTGCCTGAGCAATCTCCTCAAGAATGACAGCGACGATCTTCTCGAGATCGTCGTGTTTGAGGTGGCTATATTCGGCCGCCAGCTTGGCGATGAGTTCTGACCTGAGCATAGCTTTGATTGTAAACGAAATTTGGGGCGGAAACCAGTGGCTCCGCCCCAAACATTATCTTGCTTTTTTGTCATGTGACGGAGGAAGTCCCCGTCAGACCGGCTTATTCGCCGTCATCGTCCTTCTCGGCTTTCGCCTTGGTGGTCGATTTCTTGGCGGTAGACGTCGACTTTTTAGTAGTCGTTGACTTCTTGGCAGCCGCTTTCTTCTTCGGCTTCTCTTCAGCCTCAGCATCGGCGTCTTCAGCCACTGCTTCAGCTTTGTCGTCAGCCTCGGCTTCAACTTCGTCAGACTTGGTCTCAGCTTCATCAGCCGTTTCCGTTGTCTTGTTCGAAGCCTTCTTTGCCTTGGAGGTCGGTGCTTCGTCTTCTGCGCCTTCCTCCTGATCGGACTTGCCGAGGGCTGCGCCGAGAATGTCGCCGAGCGATGCCCCGCTGTCAGCAGAACCGTACTGTTTCACGGCTTCCTGCTCCTCGGAGATCTCGAGCGCCTTGATGGACACCGACACGCGGCGGGCCGCCTTGTCGAGTTGCGTCACCTTGGCGTCGAGCTTGTCGCCGACGGAGAAGCGTTCCGGACGCTGTTCCGAACGGTCGCGCGACAGGTCCGAGCGACGGATGAAGGCCGTCATGGCAGGCTCGCCGAACTGGACCTCGATGCCACCGGAGGTGACTTCGCTGACCGTGCAGGTGACGATCGAACCGCGACGGACATCCATGTCGGTCATCGGGTCGCCGGCAAGCTGCTTGATGCCGAGCGAGATACGCTCTTTCTCGACATCGACGTCCAGCACCTTGGCGCGAACAACGTCACCCTTGTTGAAGTTGGCAATCGCCTGCTCGCCCGGCACGTCCCACGAAATGTCGTTGATGTGGACCATGCCGTCGAGTTCCGGGCCGAGACCGATGAACAGGCCGAATTCCGTGATGCCACGAACTTCGCCTTCGACTTCGGTGCCGGACGGATGCTCTGCCATGAAGGCCGACCACGGATTGTCCTGGGTCTGCTTCAGGCCGAGCGAGATGCGGCGCTTCTCGGCGTCGACATCGAGAACCTCGACCATGACCTCTTGCGAGGTGGAGACGATCTTGCCCGGATGGACGTTCTTTTTCGTCCAGCTCATTTCGGAAACGTGGATCAGGCCTTCGACGCCGTCTTCCAGTTCCACGAAGGCACCATAGTCGGTGATGTTGGTCACGGTGCCCGGGAGGCGCGTGCCGACCATGTACTTGCTCTCGACGCCTTCCCACGGATCGGCTTCGAGCTGCTTCATGCCAAGCGAGATACGCTGGGTCTCGGTGTTGATCTTGATGATCTGCACTTTGACCGTGTCGCCGACATTCACGACCTGGCTCGGATGGTTGATCCGCTTCCAGCTCATGTCGGTGACGTGCAGCAAGCCGTCGATGCCGCCGAGATCCACGAACGCACCGTAATCGGTGATGTTCTTCACGACGCCCTCGCGGACATCGCCTTCGGTCATCGCTTCGACGATTTCGGCGCGCTGTTCGGCACGGCTCTCTTCAAGGATCGCACGGCGCGAGACAACGATGTTGCCGCGGGCGCGGTCGAGCTTGAGGATCGCGAAGGGCTGGACTTCACCCATAAGCGGGGAGACGTCGCGCACCGGACGGATGTCGACCTGCGAACCCGGAAGGAAGGCGTTGACGCCGCCGAGGTCGACGGTGAAGCCACCCTTCACGCGGCCGGAGATCGCGCCCTTCACGGGCTCGTCCTTGTTGTAGCTGTCCTCGAGCTTGATCCAGCTCTCTTCGCGGCGTGCCTTGTCGCGCGACAGGACGGCTTCGCCCATCAGGTTCTCGATACGGTCGAGGAAAACCTCGACGATGTCGCCGACCGTGGGCTTTTCTTCTTCGAGAAGGAATTCCTTCATCGCCACCCGGCCTTCGACCTTGAGGCCGACGTCCAGGATCAGCTGGTCACCGTTGATCGCGACGACAGTGGCAGGGACCACGCGGCCTTCCTGCAGCGTCGTTGCGCCGGTGGAGTCTTCGAACATCGCGGCAAAATCGTCGGTGCTCGGATTCATGGTTTGGGTATCAGACATTGTTTCTCCAAAGGGTCTGATCAACGCGGTTCGGGGCGCCTAAGCGGAATTGCCGGCGCGTACACGCTGTCAGTCTTTATGCTGGAACGGGCGGAGGCGAGGCTTTTGGATTTGGAGCCAGTTTGCTCCAGAGCCTGCTACTCCTGACGGGCCATGACCGCTTCGACGGTCGCCCGCGCCTTTTCCACAGCCGCGTCTATAGTCAGATGAGTGGTATCGATCAAGACCGCGTCTGCCGCCATTTTCATCGGGGCGTCCTTGCGGGACCGGTCGCGTTCGTCGCGCTCGTGAAGTTGGCGGATCAGCTCCTCGATCGTGATCGGGTCGCCGGCGGCGGCCAACTCGCGGTGGCGGCGCTCGGCGCGCACCTCGGTATCGGCATCGACCCAGAGCTTCACATCGGCATCTGGGCAGACGACGGTGCCGATGTCGCGGCCATCGAGGACGGCGCCGGTCGGCTGTTGGGCGAAGGTACGCTGAAGCTCGAGAAGCGCTGCGCGGACCTCGGGGATCGCGGCCACTTTGGAGGCCGCTGCGCCAGCCTCTGCGGTACGCAGGTCGGCTTCTTCATAGATGCCCGGGTCGAGCGTCGAGGCGAGTTCGGCCAGCCCTTTCGCATCATCCAGCGGCACGCCCGCGCGCATGGCAGCCACGCCGGTCGCGCGATAGAGGCGGCCGGTATCCATGTGCGGCAGGCTGTAATACGCAGCAATCCGCGTTGCGATGGTGCCCTTGCCCGAGGCGAGTGTTCCGTCGATGGCGATAATCATCGCGCCGAAATGCGCGATGCGGCCCGCAAGGTCAACAGAGCTTGCCAAGCAATGCCAGTCGGGTCCATCACGCCCTGTCAGCGGACGACCGGGAAGGCGGGTCATGAACGAACTCTGTGCGGAACGCCAATGGGTGTGCGAGGCGATGCGGCGCATCAATGCCGACTTTAACCGCTCCGCCGACACCCATCTCATCAAGCTCGACCTGCCGGGCTTTCCCGACCAGACGCTGTACCTGAAAGACGAGTCCATACACCCCTCCGGCAGCCTGAAGCACCGGCTCGCCCGCTCGCTCTATCTCTATGGTCTGTGCAATGGCCGGATCGGGCCGGACACGGTCATCGTTGAAAGCTCGTCAGGCTCCACCGCGGTTTCGGAAGCCTATTTTGCGAAAATCCTCGGCCTGCGTTTTATCGCTGTTCTGCCGGAAGGCACCGCCCAGAAGAAGATCGACCAGATCGCTTTCTATGGCGCGGAGACGCATGCCGTGCCCGCGCCTGAGATCTATGCCGAAGCCGAGCGGATCGCGGCCGACCTTGGCGGCCACTACATGGACCAGTTCACCTTTGCCGAACGGGCCACCGACTGGCGCGGCAACAACAATATCGCCGAGAGCCTGTTTGCCCAGCTCGCGCTGGAGCAGCACAGCATCCCCGATTGGGTGGTGATGAGCGCCGGCACCGGCGGCACATCAGCGACGATCGGGCGCTATATCCGCTACCGTGCAGACCTCGCGGAGAAGACGCAGCTCTGCGTTGCCGATCCGGAGAATTCAGTTTTCTACGATCACTTCATGACCGGCGACCCGGATCTGAGGATCAATGGCCGGTCACGGATCGAGGGGATTGGGCGTCCGCGCGTCGAAGCTTCCTTCCAGCCGCGCATCATCGACCGGATGATGCAGGTGCCGGACGCGGCCTCGCTGGCGACCATCCACTGGCTGGAAACCGTGATCGGGCGCAAGTGCGGCGGTTCTACGGGCACGAATGTATGGGCGGCGCTCACCCTGATGGCGGAGATGCGGGATGCCGGCCAGGCCGGCAGCATTGCCACGCTGATCTGCGATGGCGGGGAGCGCTATCTCGATACCTATTACGATGCGGGCTGGCTGGAGAAACAGGGGCTCGATCTCGATCCGCACCTGAAGGAGATCGCTGCGCTGACGGTCTAGGCTGCCCCTTCCCCCGGCCCCACCTTTCGGTGGGGAGGCGGAGAGGTCGTTCAGGGGCTCAGCGTCAGGCTGACTCCAGCGCCCCTTCGATGGCGGTCGCATTCTGCTGATCAAACGCCGACAAGGTGATCTTGATGTCGTGTTTCTTCGCATAGGGGCGGCACTCATGCACGGCGACACCGGCGGCCTCGTTCACGGGGAAGCCGTACGCCCCGGTCGAGATGGCGGGGAAGACAATGGAGGTGAGCTCGCGCTCGATCAGCGCGTCGAGGCATTTGCGATAGCACGATGCCAGCAGCTCTGCCTCGCCCTCATTGCCGCCGCGCCAGACCGGTCCAACCGTATGGAAGATCAGCCGGTCGCCGAGCCCGAAGCCTTCGGTGACGCGGACCTCGCCGGTCGGGCAGGGCGCGAGCGGGCGGCACGCCTCTTTCAGCTCGGGTCCGGCGGCCCGGTGGATCGCGCCATCGACGCCGCCACCGCCCATCAGCGAGGAATTGGCCGCGTTGACGACTGCGTCGCAATCCACGTCCAGCAGGTTTCCGCGATATAGCTCCAGTGTGCCCTTCATGGCTGGCTCCTTGTCTTCTGTCTGATGGCTCAACGCATGGCTGCGCGGCAAGGTGCCGAGGCCTGAAAAACAAACCGCCGCCCGGATCGTCCGGACGGCGGCATTGGTCAGATGGTTCTGAGCCTATTCGGCGTCGGTCTCGGCTGCTTCCGGTTCGTCAGCCGGCATCGCCGCAACTGCCGCTTCAAGGCCATCGACATACTCGGCGCCTGCCAGCACCTGGATGGTCGAGCCCTCGAAGGCCGTCCCATAGGTCTCATGACGTCCGCCGAGACATTCCGACAGGAAGCCTTCCATCACCGAGTAGAAGGCGAGCCGGTTTTCCGGACGGGCAAAGCCGTGGCCTTCATCGGGGAAGTTCACATAGGTCACCGGCAGGCCCTTCTCCTTCATCGTCTCGACCAGCTGGTCGGATTCCAGCTTGGTGACGCGCGGGTCGTTCTCGCCCTGGCCGATCAACAGTGGCACGGAGATGTCATCGACGCGCGAAATGGCTGAGCGCGAGAGCATGTCTTCACGCTCTTCCGGCACCGACGGGTCGCCGACGAACTTGTACCAGGTGCCTTCCATGAAGGGCTTCCAGTATTCCGGGAAGCTCTCCACCAGGGTGACGAGGCTCGACGGACCGACAATGTCCACGCCGCAGGCGAAGGTGTCTGGCGTGAAGGTGACACCGATCAGTGTCGCATAGCCGCCATAGGAGCCACCCGCGATGGCGGTCTCGTCCGGATCTGCGATGCCCTCTTCGACGGCCCAGCTCACGCTGTCGATCAGGTCGTCATGCATCTTGCCGGCAAACTCGCCGACGGCGGCATTGAGGAATTCCTTCCCGAAGCCGGTGGAGCCGCGATAATTGACCGACAGGACCCCGTAGCCACGATTGGCGAGCCATTGGTGCCATGAATTGTAGCCATAGGAGTCGCGCGCCCACGGGCCGCCATGGACGTTGAGCACCATCGGCACCGGCTCTTCCGGGCGGCCATCGCCGTCAGCGTCAGAGCCTGGCGGCAGGGTCAGGTAAGAGACCAGCGTCAGGCCGTCTCGGGCCTCGATCTCGACCGGATACATGGGTTGCAGCGGCGCCTCGGCGAGGTCGGGCCGGGTCTCGAACATCTCGGTCAGCGTCTTCGCGCCGCGGTCATAGACGTAATAGACACCGGGCGCGACAGCCGATTCCGAATAGACGACCATGCGCGACAGGTCATCGGTGGTGGCCAGGACCTGGAAGTCGCCTTCCAGTTCGGAGTCGAGGAAAGCGAGATCCTCGGCCGCGTCGTCCGTCAGGGCTTCCCACTCGCTGCGAAGATATTCCGACGCATACGCCATCGGCTCATAGGTTGTCGGGTGGAGCAGGGCGTCGCTGATGTCGGCCTTGTCGTCTTCGGCAATGACCTCGACCGAGCCATCGTCGGCGTCGATCTTCACCAGCGCAGCGGTGTCGCGGCCCCGGCTATCCACGGCATAGAACGCATCGTTCGATCCGTTGAAGCCGATCGGGTTGGTGGTGAGGAAGTCCTCCGCCGGGATCGAGGTGAGCTCATTGCCCTCCATGTCGACAATGCTCGCGCCGCCATCGGGCGTCTGCACCAGGCCGAAGCGCGGGGTCAGGCTGTTATCGATCAGCCAGCCGGCATAGCCCGGATTTTCGGCCGCCAGCTCCATCTCGCCCGTGGCGACATCCACCAGGTAGAGATCGAAGAGCTGCGGATTGCGGTCGTTCAGCCCGATCAGGACCTTGCCGGGTGTCTCGCGCGAGACACCCTGGATGAGGGCACGGACGCCGTCCTCGACAGGGGTGAGGTCACGCACTTCGCCGGTTTCGACGTTTGAGGCGTAGACGTGGAAGTTCTCGTCGCCACCCTTGTCCTGCGTGTAGTAGACGTATTTCGAGCTTGGCGCCCAGAAGTGGCTGCGCAAGCCGCGATAGGTGTCGTTGGTGATCGGCTCTGCGGCGTCCGGGTCGGAGGCCGGGGCGACCCAGATGTTCATCACCCCGTCGACCGGCGCGATCCAGCTTACATACTCCCCATCAGGGCTGATGCGGCCCTGCGTCTTTTCCGGATTGCCGAAGATCGCGGCGCGGTCGATCAGGGCATAGTCTTCAAGGCTGGCAGCCTCGGTTGCCTCGTCCAGGCCGGCGGCCGCATCGGCAGGCGCGGTCGACGTTTCCGTCTCGGCATCAAGGCTGGTGGTTGTGTCATTGGCCGTACAGGCCGCGAGCACGGCAATCGCCGCGCTGGTGACGAGAATGCGTTTCATTGGAGCCCTCCATCAGGTTATATATCGAATATCGATATTCTCCTGTGACGGGAAAGGCAAGCGATATTAAGGATTTATTTCGTGGGCACCCTTGGGCCTCAGCCTGCGCGGATGTCAGCTCCCAGCTGCTCCATATGCGCCATGAAGTCCGGATAGGAGGTCGCGATCATGCCGGGATCGTCGATGGAGACGGGCTTCTGCGTGGCTGTGCCCATGACCAGCGCACTCATCGCGATGCGGTGATCGTGATGGGTCTCGACAAGGCCGCCACCAGGCGGCGGGCCGCCGCAGCCCTGTACGACGAAGCCGTCCGCGCGCTCCTCGACCTCCACACCGTTTACCCTCATCATGGCGACCACAGCAGCGATGCGGTCGCTTTCCTTCACGCGCAATTCCTCTGCGCCGGTGACGACCGTCTCGCCCTCGGCGAAGGCGGCAAGCACCGACAGGATCGGAAATTCGTCAATCATCGAGGCGACGAGCCGCTCCGGAATGGCCCGGCCCTTCAAGCTTGCGCTTGCGGCCTGCAGGTCGACCAGCCGCTCACCGGCGGCATCCCCGATCTCCTCGGCGCCGAGGCCTGCGCCCATCATGGCGGCGGCCTGGAAGAACCCGTCGCGGGTTTCGTTCGACATTACGTTTTCCACCACCACGCCGCCGGACGGTGAGATCAGAGCACCAGCGATCAGGAAGGCCGTGGATGACGGGTCGCCCGGGATGACGGTATCGACCGGGGTCAGCGTCTGGCCGCCTTCGATCGATACGGTCTGGCGTGTGCCGCCGGCCGGCCGTGTGGAGAGTTTCACGCCGAAGCCGCGCAACATCTTCTCGGTATGGTCGCGGGTGGGCCGGCTCTCGGTGACGGTGGTCGTGCCGTTGGCATTGAGACCGGCGAGCAGGATGCAGGACTTTACCTGCGCGGAGGCCTGTTCCGGCTCGAAGTCGATGGCGCTCAGCGCCGCGGAGCCATGCAGGGTGAGGGGCAGCATGCCGCCGCCATCATGATCGAATCGCGCACCCATCCGCTCCAGCGGTTTCAGCACCCGGTTCATCGGCCGCTTCGACAGGCTGGCATCGCCCACCAGCCGGGCGGTGAGCGGGTAGCCGGCCATCAGGCCGATCATCAGGCGTGAGCCGGTGCCGGAATTACCGAAGTCGATGTCACCGGCCGGAGAGCGCAGACCGGCCTCCCCAACGCCCGATACCATCCATTTGCCGGGGCCTGTCTGTTCCACGGTGGCGCCCAGCGCGGCCATGGCGAGCGCGGTATTGATGACATCCTGACCCTCGAGCAGGCCGGAGATTTCCGAGGTGCCATCGGCCAGGCCGGCAAACATCAGCGCACGGTGTGAACAGGACTTGTCGCCGGGCGCCCTGACGACGCCCTGAAAGCTGAGAACGGGGTGGGATGTCCAGGCCAATCGCATCTCCTCTGCACAAGCACGCGAAAAGCGCTTTGACAGGGGCGCGCCTTTCTGGCAAGCGCCCCCCCATCATTTCAATCCAGGTGCGGAGACCAAAGACCGATGGCCGATCCCGATCTTGGTATCAAACAGATTTGCCCAAACTGCGAAGCCAAGTTCTACGACCTGAACAAGCGCCCCGCAGTCTGCCCGAAATGCCAGACCGAGTTTGATCCGGATGATGACGAAATCCGGACGACCAGCGCGAAGCTGAAGGCAAAGCGTGCGAAGAGCGCCGTTCCGAAGGACGACGACGAGGACGATCTCGAGGAAGAAGAGAACAAGCGTCGCAAGAAGAAGAAAGCCGTCGCGAAAGACGATGATGACGACGGCGACGATGATGACGACGAGTATGAAGAAGAGGACGATGACGAGGAGGAAGACGAAGCCTCCCGCGAACTCGGCTCTGACGCAGACGAAGTCGTTCTCGAAGGCGGCGATGAGGAAGAAGACGATGAGGCAGCGCCCGGCAAGGTGCCGGCCGGCTTCAACGAGGACGGCATCGACGACGACGATGACGATGATGACGAGGCGGATATCTCGCTCGACGATGACGAGGAAGACTTCGAGCTCGACGAGGATGATCTCGACCTCGACGACGATCTTGACGTCGACGATGACGATGATGAGGAAGACGACGCCGGGGATGCCGGCGACGATGATGAGGACGACAAGAAGTCCTGACAAATGGACTTGATCAGGAGCGCGTGAGTCTCTAATTCACGCGTCTCCGGTGAATTGGGGCCTTAGCTCAGCTGGGAGAGCGCCTGCATGGCATGCAGGAGGTCAGCGGTTCGATCCCGCTAGGCTCCACCATTCATTCCGGATAGCCCTTCGAGCCAAAAATCAGTCCGGGCGACTGATTTTACGGAATGCTCCGGCAGGGGCTGTAAGATTGATCCCGTATCGTCACTGTGTTCCTCACATGGATCGCGCTCAGGGCCGAACCAGTTCGCTGCGCGCCTTGCGCCTGCCGGTGCTGTCTGGAAAAGTCCCGGCCGACGCCACCGGACCAAAGCCATGCAGCTTCTCTTCCTCTATGGGCCGCCCGCGGCCGGCAAGTATACGATCGCGAAAGAGGTCGCCGAGCGTACGGGCCTGCCGCTCTTCCACAACCATCTCGTCGTCGATGCCGTCGCCTCCGTCTTTCCATTCGGTAGCGAGAACTTCGTCCGTCTGCGCGAGCAGTTCTGGATCGAGATCTTCCGGGCTGCCGCAGAAGAAGGCCGGTCCCTGATCTTCACCTTCCAGCCGGAGCCGAGCGTAGCGGCTGATTTTCCGAAAAGGGTTGCTGCCCTCTACAGCAAGGCGGGTGGCGAAACGCTCTTCATCCGCCTGAGACTTTCGCTCGAAGAGCAGCTCAATCGCATCGACAGTGTCGACCGGGCCAGGTTCGGAAAGCTGCGCGACAGGAGGCTGCTTCTTGATCTCCATGAGCAGTTCACGGCCTGTGAGGCCGCCATGCCGGAACCTCGGCTGACGATCGATACAGGTGATGTCTCCGCCGAGACGGCGGGAGCGCACATCGCCGGCCTGGTCGCGACAGGCTGAGCCGCCCCTCCCAGATTCCTTCAATACGATCCATCAATAATTTCAGCCCTTTCCGCCTGCTTCCGGCCGGAACGGGCGCATGCTCCCTCACGTTTCTGCATCACACAGAGAGACGGAGAACACACATGCATACGCTGACCCTGCAGTCGGTCGAAAAGGTTACCCACGACGTCAACCGATACGTCTTCGACAAGCCCGATGCGCTGTCCTACACACCCGGCCAGGCCTTCGACCTTGCGCTCGATCGTGAGGGCTGGCGTGATGACAAGCATCCCTTCACACCGACCAGCCTGCCGAATGAGAGCAATCTCGAATTCACCATCAAGACCTATGTCGAACATGACGGCATGACCAAGCGTCTGGCCGAGCTGAAGCCTGGAGATGCCGTTCTGGCGGATGAGCCGTGGGGCGCCATCCAGGATGAGGGGCCCGGCTGGTTTATTGCCGGGGGAGCTGGTGTCACACCCTTCATCGCCATCCTGCGGGAACGCCTGGCCGAGCACGGCACACTGGCAGGCTGCGAGCTCATCTTCTCGAACAAGACCGAGGACGACATCATCTACCGCCAGATGTTCGAACGCATGCCCGGCCTCAGCACCTGGTTCACGGTGACCGGCCAGAACGGCGCAAGTGTCCATACCGGCCAGATCAACCGGGACCTGCTGGCCAGCCGTATCGAGCCGGGCAAGGGCAAATGCTATGTCTGCGGGCCGGATGCGATGCTCGACGACATGTCCGAGGCCCTGAAGGCGGTCGGTGTGCCGGAAGACGATATCATTACCGAGGAGTTCGACTGACGCTGAAAAAGGGCGAATCTGAATGCCTGTTCAGGCTCGGCGTAGAAAGTGAGCAAATGCCCACATCTCGCCGCCTTTCCGTCTTGAACCCGGCATGATGCGCCACCAGATTCACCATGACACCGACGTCCGGCGGCAAGAGGAGCTGCCACCGAGTTGGGGCTTCTCGCCGGACATTTTGTGTCGTGGTCCTGTCTTTGAAGGAAGGAGCATGCCATGACGACAGACCTTCAACATCCCGCTGCCAAGCTCTTCTCGGCAAAGGATCTGGTGTATATCCGCCGGATTGCCGACAAGGAGCTGGATGGCTTGCCGCCCGAGGCACTGGACACCGTCGAGGATCGCGATGCGCTCTTCGTCCTGGCCAATGGTGAAGGCGAGCAACTGGCCATCGTGGAAGGCCGCGACGCCGCATTTGCTGCTGCCCGCGCCCACGAAATGCGCCCCGTCAGCGTCCACTAGAGACGGCTGGCAACAGAGAGTGAGAAAGCCCGGCAGAGATGCCGGGCTTTTTTTGTGTCACGCCAGCCCACCACCCGCCTCCCCGGCTTTCGCTGGGAAGACGGACAGCTTCGGTGTCTCGAGAATTCTAAAGGATCGCCGGGATGACGCGGTCCGGCGGCTTGTGGCCGTCGGCGAAGGTCTTGATGTTGATGATGACCTTCTCGCCCATCTCGATGCGGCCCTCGACCGTGGCCGAGCCCATATGCGGCAGCAGGACCACGTTTGGCAGGCCGACCAGTTCCGGGTTCACGATCGGCTCGCGCTCGAACACGTCGAGACCGGCGCCGCCGATCTTTCCGGCTTTCAGCGCGCGGGCCAGCGCGGCCTCGTCGATCACTTCGCCGCGCGCGGTGTTCACGATGAAGGCTTCCGGTTTCAGCAGGTCGATGCGCCGCGCATTCAGCAGGTGGAAGGTCGCCGGCGTATGCGGGCAGTTGACCGAGATGATGTCCATCCGCGCCAGCATCTGGTCGAGGCTTTCCCAATAGGTCGCCTGCAGCTCTTCGGTGATCTGGCGGTTCACCGGCTTGCGGTTGTGATAGTGGATCTGCAGGCCGAAGGCGCGGGCGCGGCGCGCAACCGCCTGGCCAATGCGGCCCATGCCGATGATGCCGAGGCGCTTGCCGGCGAGCCGGCGGCCGAGCATCCAGGTCGGGGCCCAGCCATCGAACTTGCCGCCCTCAAGCAGCTTCACCCCTTCATACAGCCGGCGCGGCACAGACAGGATCAGCGCCAGGGTGACGTCGGCAGTATCGTCGGTCAGCACGCCCGGCGTGTTGGTGACGGTGATGCCTCGCTGCACAGCGCTCTCGATATCGAGATTGTCCACGCCAGCCCCGAACTGGGCGATGTGGCGCAGCTGCGGGCCGGCCTGGGCGAGCAGGCGCGCATCGATCTTGTCGGTCACTGTCGGCACGAGCACGTCGGCACGCTTGACCGAATCGATCAGCTGCGCGTCGGAGAACGGGATGTCAGTCTCATTGAGCTCGGTGTCGAACAGCTCCTTCAGACGGATCTCTACGGGATCCGGCAGGCGCCGTGTAACAATCACCTTTAGCCGCTTTGCGGTCATGGACGTTTCCTTTCCTGCATTCGCGCATAGCAGAGCATTTGCGGATCGCCAATGCGCAGCACATCCGGCTTTACCGCCGATTCATCCGTGCGCGAGATACTGGCGTCATGAAACTGCCTGCGTGCCTTGTGGCTTGGCTTTGCCTTATCCTGATCGGACCTGTTTTTGCAACTGCGGTTGCGAAGCCGGAACCTGTGCGCATCAGCCAGTTCTCCGGCAAGCCCGTGCCGCGGTTCGAATCACTTCGCTATTCGGCCGTCCACGGCCGGCGTGGCCCGTCCAAGGATCATGAGATCGTGTGGCGCTATGAGCGTCAGGGCATGCCCGTCCTCGTGGTGAAGGAAACCCGCGACTGGCGCCAGATCCGCGATGCCGATGGCGACGAAACCTGGGTGCAGTCGCGGATGCTGACCAACACCCGCCATGTCGTGCTGCTCACCAAGGCGATCATGCGCAAACGGTCAAACGAGCTGTCACGCGGCATCGCCTCGATCCAGCAGGGCGTCGTCGCCGAGCTGGATGAGTGCGAAGAGGGCTGGTGCCGGCTGAAGACGGACGGCTTCAAGGGCTGGGTGCCGGAGACCGCGCTCTGGGGTGTCGAGACACGCACCGACGGGCTCTGATCGTCATGTCTGCAACAAAGCCATCAGCCCTGTTTGCTTGACATTGCGGCTTCGGGCAGGCTCATGCCCTGTTTTTTGAATCGGTAAATCAAAAGGTGCCCGTATGAGCGGACCGCACGACTTCCACACCCCGAAATCCTCCTACACCAAGGAAGACCTTCTCATCTCCGGCCAGGGCCAGCTTTTCGGGCCGGGCAATGCGCAGCTGCCGATCCCGCCCATGCTGATGATGGACCGGATCACGGAGATCACGCTGGATGGCGGTGAATTCGGCAAGGGGCATGTCGTCGGCGAGCTCGACATCCATCCGGAGCTCTGGTTCTTCCAGTGCCACTTCCCGGGCGACCCGGTGATGCCGGGCTGTCTCGGCCTCGATGCGATGTGGCAGGCTGTCGGCTACTGGCTCGGCTGGTCGGGCTCACCCGGCAAGGGCCGCGCCCTCGGTGTCGGCGAGGTGAAGTTCACTGGCGAGATCACGCCGGACAAGAAGCTCGTGAAATATGTCATCGACATGAAGCGCGTGCGCCGCGGCAAGCTCAATCTCGGCATTGCCGACGGCCGTGTCTATGTCGACGATGAGCATGTCTACACTGCGCTCGACATGAAGGTCGGCCTGAAGAACGTGCTCACGGGCGAAGGCGGTATGCCGGGCGCTTGACGCATCCCTCCGGCCCGCCTAGCCCCAAGGCAGACACATAAATTCACCAGCAGGGAGTGAGCGATCATGTCGGACGACTGGAACATGCCGTCAGGCGAGCTGATGAAGGGCAAGCGCGGCATCGTCATGGGCGTTGCCAACCAGAACTCGATTGCCTGGGGCATCGCGAAACAACTGGCCGCCCAGGGCGCAGAGATCGCCTTCACCTATCAGGGCGAAAGCCTCGAGCGCCGCGTGCGACCGCTGGTCGAGTCGATCGGCATGGACTTCATGATCCCCGCTGACGTCACTGACGATGAAAGCATGGATGCCGCCTTTGCTGCGGTGAAGGAGAAGTGGGGCAAGATCGACTTCCTGGTCCACTCCATCGCCTTTGCCGGCAAGGATGAGCTGCAAGGCTCGATGGTCGCCAACACCACCCGCGAAGGCTTCCGCCGCGCGATGGACATCTCCGTCTATTCCTTCATCGATTGCTCGCGCCGCGCGTCTGAAATGATGCCGGATGGCGGGTCGATCATCTGCATGACCTATCTCGGCGCTGAACGCACCGTTCCGTCCTACAATGTCATGGGTGTTGCCAAGGCAGCGCTCGAAGCCTCCACCCGCTACGCTGCGCGCGACCTCGGCAAGCAGGGCATCCGCGTCAACGCGATTTCCGCCGGTGCGATGCGCACCCTGTCGCTGGCCGGTATTCGCGGCGGCAAGTCTCTGATGGGCACAGGCCGCGAATGGTCGCTTCTGAAAGAAGACACCAAGATGGAAGGCGTCGCCGGCGCGGCGCTCTACCTGCTGTCAGACCTCGGCCAGTCCATCGCCGGGGAAGTCATGCATGTCGATGCCGGTTTCCACGTGGTCGGTGTGCCGGACACGCCGGAGGAGTAGGGACGTGGTCACCCGCACCGCTTCCTGCCGATGCGGTCAGCTCAGGGTGACCTGCGAGGGCGAGCCGGTTCGGGTCTCCGTCTGCCACTGCTTCGCCTGTCAGAAGCGCTCGGGCAGCGCCTTTGCCGTACAGGCGCGCTGGCCGGATGAGCGGGTGACAATTGAGGGCGAGACCAAAACCTGGGTGCGCACCGCCGATAGCGGCAACAAGGCGACCTACCGCTTCTGCCCCACCTGCGGTTCGACCATGGCCTATATCATCGAGGGCTGGCCGGGTGTGACGGCGGTGCCCGTCGGCAACTTCACCGACCTCGATTTCCCCGCCCCGAGACATTCGGTCTATGAAAACCGCAAGCATGCCTGGATGGAGATCCTGGGCGACGATGTCCAGCGCCCGACAAGCCGCAGCGTTCAGCGCAAGCCGGGCCTCGATCTTCGCGGTGAGGATTGACTTTCTGGTCGCGCCCACGAAATAGGAACGCTCCAACGGAGTGTTTATGACACGCAACTTTTCTGAGTCCCGCTAAGGGGCCTGCCACGAAACGCCGATCCGGCGAGGCAGGCCGACAAGCGACCGCCGGTCTCTCACCCATGAGAGGCCGTGACCTTGTCATGCGCGCCGCCCAGCAGTGGCTGTGCGCACACCTTTCGGACTACAGACACAATGGATATCTCCCGCGCCGAACAGCGCATCCTTCACCTGCTCGCCCAGGGCGGGCGCATTGAAACCATACGCCACGGAAAGAAACTCGCGAACCTGCATTGCTATTCGCGTGATGGCTGGCGTTATCCCGGCCTCGACGAGTTCCTCTTCCGCAAGCTGAAGCGCAAACGGGCCATCGCCTCGAAAGGCGGTGAACCCTACCGCATTACGCAGCGCGGGCTTCAGCTGGTCAGGGCGGAGCCGGACAACCGGTGAGGGTCAGGGGGCTGCACATGCGCCCCCTTTCCTTTCCGGCCCAAATGTGCGATGTGCGCGCCCTTGAGGCGAGCGTCTTCAGGCTCACCCGGCTGGACGACATCCCGGTCGAGTATCCTGATCGCCCTCCCCAAGGAACCACCCTCGAAAACAGGGTACAATTGAAACGGCCGCCAAAGGCCAGAACGAAAGAGTATTCACGATGTCGATCACGGCAGAAAAGAAATCTGAACTGATCAAGAAATTCGCCCAGACCGATGGCGATACCGGGTCTCCGGAAGTCCAGGTTGCGATCCTCACCGAGCGCATCAACAACCTGACCGAGCACTTCCAGACCAACAAGAAAGACCACCATTCGCGCCGCGGCCTGCTCAACCTGGTCGCCACGCGTCGTAAACTCCTCGACTATCTGAAGGGGAAGAATGAGGACCGCTACAAGGCCCTCATCGCAGAGTTGGGGATCCGCCGCTAGGCACCCCACACCAGCCCGCCCGGACATGCGGTCCTGGCGGGCTTTTCGTATGCAAGAGAAAGATTGAACATGTTTGACAAGCAAACCGTGTCGCTGGAATGGGCCGGCCGCACGTTGACGATCGAGACGGGCCGTGTCGCTCGTCAGGCTGACGGGGCCGTCCTCGTCACTTATGGGGACACCACCGTCCTCGCGACCGCCACCTTCCGCAAGGAAGCCAAGCCGGGACAGGACTTCTTCCCGCTGACGGTCAACTATCAGGAAAAATATTACGCATCGGGCCGTATCCCGGGTGGCTTCTTCAAGCGTGAAGGCCGTCCGACCGAGAAAGAGACGCTGACTTCGCGCCTCATCGACCGCCCGATCCGTCCGCTGTTCGTCGACGGCTTCAAGAACGAAGTCCAGGTCGTCCTGACGGCGATCTCCTACGATCTCGAGAACGATCCCGACATTATCGGCATGATCGGCGCCTCCGCCGCCCTCGTGCTCTCCGGCGCGCCCTTCATGGGTCCGATCGGTGCAGCCCGCGTCGGCTACAAGGATGGCAACTACCTCATCAACCCGACCGCAGACGACCTCACCGAGTCCGATCTCGACCTGGTTGTCGCCGGCACGAACGATGCCGTGATGATGGTCGAGTCCGAAGCCAATGAGCTTCCGGAAGATGTGATGCTCGGCGCTGTCATGGCCGGCCACGAAGCGATGCAGCCGGTGATCGACGCGATCATCAAGCTCGCCGAGAAGTCCGCCAAGGAGCCGTTCGACTTCGAAGGCGAAGACCTGTCGGGCGAACTCAAGCAGATCCAGGACCTTGTCGGTGCAGACCTCTCTGCCGCTTACAAGATCACCGAAAAGCTCGACCGCCAGGAAGCTGTCGGCGCGGCGCGCGAGAAGGCTGCCGAAGCCCTCGTCGCGACCGAAGAGAAGCCGGACGGCATGGATGAGTCCGTGTTCAAGTCCGCTTTCAAGAAGGCCGAAGCCAAGGTTGTCCGCGGCGATATCATCAAGACCGGCAAGCGCATCGATGGCCGTTCGCTCGATCAGGTTCGCCCGATCGTTGCCGAAGCCGGTTTCCTGCCGCGCACGCACGGTTCGGCGCTCTTCACCCGCGGTGAAACGCAGGCGATCTGTGTCGCGACGCTCGGCACTTCCGACGATGAGCAGTTCATCGACGGCCTGGGCGGCACGCACAAAGAGAAGTTCATGCTGCACTACAATTTCCCGCCCTATTCGGTCGGTGAAACAGGCCGCATGGGTGGCGCAGGCCGCCGCGAAATCGGCCACGGCAAGCTTGCCTGGCGCGCGCTCCGGGCGGTCCTGCCCGAGCCGGAAGAGTTCCCCTACACGGTCCGCCTCGTTTCCGAGATCACCGAGTCCAACGGCTCGTCCTCGATGGCGACGGTGTGTGGCTGTGCGCTGGCCATGATGGATGCAGGCGTTCCGATCAAGCGTCCGGTTTCCGGTATCGCGATGGGCCTCATCAAGGACGATGACGGTGTTGCCGTCCTCTCCGACATCCTCGGTGACGAGGACCATCTCGGCGATATGGACTTCAAGGTGGCCGGTACCGAAGCTGGTGTCACCTCGCTGCAGATGGACATCAAGATCGCCGGCATCACCAAGGACATCATGGAAACCGCTCTCGCCCAGGCGAAGGGTGGCCGTGCCCATATCCTCGGCGAGATGAACAAGGCGCTTGCGGAATCCCGCGGCGAACTCTCGGCCAATGCGCCGCAGATGGAGATCATGAACATCCCGGTCGACAAGATCCGTGACGTGATCGGCTCCGGCGGCAAGGTGATCCGCGACATCGTCGACACGACGGGCGCCAAGCTCAACGTGGAAGACGACGGCACGATCCAGATCTCCGCGCTCGACCGTGAGTCCATCGATGCTGCCAAGAAGCGCATCCGCGAACTCACCGCTGAGCCGGAAGTCGGCGAGATCTATGAAGGCAAGGTCGTGTCCATCAAGGACTTCGGCGCTTTCGTGAACTTCTTCGGCCCGAAGGACGGCCTGGTGCACGTTTCGCAAATGGCGGAAGAACGCATCGGCCATCCCAAGGACGTCGTGAAGGAAGGCGACACGGTCTATGTGAAGCTCATGGGCTTCGATGACCGTGGCAAGGTCCGCCTGTCGATGAAGAATGTCGATCAGGACAGCGGCAAGGACAAGGAAGCCGCCGAGGCCGACGCCGAGTAGGCTTTAGCTTTCACAAGCAATTCCCGGAAAGGGCCGCACACGCTGCGGCCCTTTTTGTTTGCGCGAAACGTCACAAACCGCCCGTCAGCACACGGAATCGCGGAAAAATGTCATTTCGGCCCCGAAACAGGATCGCTCCGAAACCCCAATAATGGCGGACTCATTCAGTATACGCACAAAATATTTGTTGCGGTGCAACGCAAGATTTTAATTGACACATAACTGTCACATTTCAAATGATGCAGTTATGTTACAGAAATATGACAGACTCCGCGCCTCGACGTTGCTGGCCTTTGCGGCAGCAGGCGGCGCATTTCTGGCCCTTCCGGCGCATGCGGCGGGGGGCTGTGACCTGAGCAATGGCTATGGCGACAATGTCGTTTCCTATGTTCAGGAAGTCGAAGCGTGCCTTGCGACAAGCGATGCCTTCGCGGCCGATCACGAAACCGCCGTTTTCGAGAAAACGAATGCCGCCCGCGCGAAAGCCGGCCTCGAACCGCTCGAGCGCCGCGCCTCCCTCGACCAGGCTGCGCGTGCCCATGCGCTCGATATGGCGGAACGCAATTATGCCGGCCACAGTGACCTTGAAGGCCGCAGCCATGTCTACCGCATGCGTGCGCTGGACCGGCAGGTCCTCGCCAGCGCGACCGGCGCCAACGTCGTTGTCCTCGACGCGAAGTCGAGCGCCGATGAGGTCTTTGACATGATCCGCTCGGACGCGGCCAATCGCGACAACCTCACCCGCGATGGCTTCAATGCGACGGGGCTCGGCATCGCCGAAGCCGATGGCCGGCTCTATGTGGTGCAGATGCTGACCACGGTGGATGGCGAGCTCGAAACCCCGCTCCCTTTGCAGATCGCGGGCGCGACGAGTTTCAGCCCGAAAGTGAATGAGGACCTGTTCCGCACCGCCGGCTGGAACCTCACCAATGCAGACGGCCGTCGTCTCGCCGGGGGCAGCCTGATGCGCATGCATTCCGACAGCATCGATTTCGATGACGCGGCCTATCTCGACGTGCTCGTCGAACTCGATACCGACACCTACGTCCTCAAGGGACCGATCGTCAGCCGCTAGGCCTGAACAGACCCCGAGACGGGAGGAGGCTCCCGTCCCGCCAGAAGGGCGCTCTCCGCATGGAGGGCGCCCTTCTTCTATTGATCTCCTCCCGGCCTTCGCCGGGGAGAGCGGCGTTTGAGCATAATGAGATCACAGACCGCAGCCCCATCCGCGATAGACGGGTTTCCTGCATCGCCTGATGCGGCTACATCCGGGCCATGACCAGCTCCTTCCTCATCGCCATGTCCGGCGGATCCGGCTCCGGCAAGTCGACGCTTGCCGATGCGCTCATCGAACGCCTCGGCCTGCAGACAGCCGTGATCTTCCATGAGGATGGTTATTACTGGCCGATGCGCCATTACGGCCCATGCGACACGCCGGAACAGCGTGAGGCGATCATCGCGCAGGCCAATTATGACGACCCGGCCTCGAAGGATACCAGGCATCTCGTCAATGATCTGCGCGCGCTGAAGTCCGGCCAGTATATCGAGCAGCCCGTCTATGACTTCGACCGGCACGACCGCGACACCTCGAAGACGTTCCGCATCGACCCGAAGCCGATCATCATCCTGGAGGGCATCCACGCGCTGTCAGTGCCGGATCTCTTTCCGTTGATCGACCTTTCCATCTATGTCGACACGCCGGATGATTTGCGGCTTGCCCGCCGGATCCGGCGCGACGTGGTCGAGCGGGGACGTACCGTGCAGAATGTGCTGGAACATTACCTGACGACGGTGCGCGCGGCGCATTACCGCTTCACCCACCCGTCCAAGTTCGAGGCCGATCTCGTCATCGCCGATGAGGGCCTGCCTGCCTATGGCAAGGTCACCCCCGGCAAGGAAGCCATCGACCGGATGCTCGCGCCGGTCATTTCCCGCCTTCAGGCCGCAGGCGTCGCCTGACCGCTAGAGAAAGCTCGCAATCTCGCTGAGCGCTTTCTTCTTCAGCGCGTGCTTCGGCACCATGGCGCCGTCGGCCGGGTGACCGGCCACGAGGATGAGGAAGGGCTTCTCCGTGGACGGACGGTCGCAGAGATCGTTGAGGAAGCTCATCGGGTTCGGCGTGTGTACCAGGGTCGCGAGCCCCGCTTCATGGCAGGCGGCGATAAGCAGGCCGGTGGCGATGCCGACGCTTTCATGGATGTAGTAATTCTTCCGGTCCTCCCCGGTCTCTGCCCCGCCGCGGCGCTGGGCGAAGATGCAGATGAGCCAAGGCGCGGTTTCCATATAGGGCTTGTCGGCGTCGGTCCCGATGGGGCTGAGCGCGTCGAGCCATTCCGCGCCGGCCTTGCCGGCATAGAAAGCGCGCTCTTCAGCCTCGGCGGCTTCGCGGATTTCGCGCTTCTTTTCGGGCGAGCCCACGCAGGCAAAGAACCAGGGCTGGTGATTGGCGCCTGAGGGCGCGGTACCTGCCGTGCGAATGCAGGTTTCGATCACCGCACGGTCGACAGGCCTGTCTGAGAAAGCGCGCACGGACCGGCGCGTTCGCATCCTCTCGTGAAAGGCGCGTGCCCGGTCCCGCATCTCGTCTTCGGGCAGGAGGCGGTACCCCTCCAGCGGCTCATGGGTGTCCGGCGATGTCTTCATGACGGATGGTGTGGCGCAGGCTGGCGCGCCGGGCAAGTCACGCCTTGGCGAGCCGCTTCGCCACCTGTCCGCCCCGCTGGCTCGCCCGGCTGAGCCACTTGTCGATCTTTTCCTGCTTGGTCCCTTTTACAGGTCCGAACTGGAAGGTGCGAAAAGGTTTGATGCCTGCAAAGTTCAGCACTGGGCGCTCCACCTGGTGCTTGGCGGCACGGCGATAGGACAGCGCATCCCAGACCACCGGTGCGTCCGACGTCATGAAAATGTCCGCCGAGCGCCCGGCCAGCAGCCGGTCCCACCATGGCCCTTTCTCGTGATAGGCCATGGCGAAGCCTGGCAGGAAACAGCGGTCGATCACGCCCTTCATCTTGGCCGGCATGCTGCCCCACCATTGCGGATAGGCCCAGACGAGATGGTTCGCCCACACCGTGTTCTCCCGCCATTCCTCCAGGCAAGGCTCAAGCGTCTTGCGGCTGTGATAGCCCTCGGTGAGGTCCGGGTCGAAGTCCATGTCGGAAAGGTTCATCCGGCGGACTTCGGCGCCCGCGGCGACGGCCGCCGCCTGATAGGCATCGGCCAGTCCGTGCGAGAGCGATGTTGCCCGCGGATGACCGACCCAGATGAATATACGTCCCGTCATGACAGCCCCGCCAGTAAACAATAAATAATTTCATAACTGTTCACTAGGGCGATGGCAAGAGAGAATCGCGGAGGGCACAGGCGGGGGAGGCGAGGGGGTGGCCTCAGCTCCGGCGCAGCGCGGCGACGGCATCACCGGCCGGGACATCGCCATCGGTCAGCTCGACGATTTCGCGGCTTATGTCCGGGCTGTCGATCAGTTCGGCGATAAAGGCGGCGACATTGCCCCGCGCCACATTGCCATACGGAATGGCATGGCCGGCGCGGACGCTGCCATCGCCCTCCTCGGTCTGCAGCGTCCCGGGCCGGATGATGACATACTCAAGCCCGCTTTCGGCCAGCGCGGCATCGGCGCGCTTCTTCTCTTCCATATAGTGTTCGAAGCCCTCGCTCGTGTCGCGCTTGCGCCCGGCATCCGGGAAGACGGAAACGAGGTAGATGCGCTTCACCCCGGTCTTGCGCGCCGCGTCGATGAGCTTGATGGGGCCGTCGCCGTCGATCGCGGTTGTGCGGTCCCAGCCGCTGCCGGCGGCGCCAGCCGAGAAGACGGCCACATCCGAGCCCTGCAGCATCATCTCGAGCTCGTCTGTGCTGAGATCCATGATATCGCCGGGTGCGGGGGTGACCCCAGCCGCACGCAGCGCGTCGGCCTGTTCGGGCTTGCGGTGAAGGCCGGTGAGGATGTGGCCGCGCTCGATCAGCTTCGGGATGAGCCGGCTGCCAACCCCGCCTGTCGCCCCGATCAGGAATATGTTCGCCATCCTTGCGCTCCTTGGTGTCTGCTTTCGCCAGAGACAACATGGCACGAGGGGCCCTGTTCCCGCCAGTTTCCTCACGGTCATGCCTGTGCGCCCTGCCGCAGCGGCGTTACGCTCCCCGCAAACATAAGACCGGGAGGAAGACATGAAGGATTTCAGCGGGAAGATCGCCGTCGTCACGGGCGGCGGGGCCGGCATGGGCCGGGAAATGACCAAGCAGCTTGCCGAGGCTGGCTGCAGCGTCGCCATCTGCGACATCTCCGAAGAGGATATGGCAGCCACTGTCTCGGCGGCTGAAGCGCTCGCGCCGCAGGGTGTGCGCATTACCAGCTTCCGCGCCGATGTCGGCAAGGAGGACCAGGTCCAGGCCTTCGCCGAGCATGTGCGCACCGCGCATGAGACCGAGCATATCCACCTGCTCATCAACAATGCCGGGATCGGCGGCGGTGGCAGTTTCGTCAGCGATCCGCGTGAAAGCTGGGAGCGGACCTTCAATGTCTGCTGGTACGGCGTGTACTACAATGCGCGCGCCTTCATGCCGATGCTGGTCGCTGCCGATGAGGGCCACATCGTCAATGTCAGCTCCGTCAACGGCTTCTGGGCAAGCCTTGGTCCGGACACACCGCATACGGCCTATTCGGCGGCCAAGTTCGCCGTGAAGGGCTTCACCGAAGCGCTGATCACCGACCTTCGCCTCAACGCCCCGCATGTGAAGGCGTCGGTCGTCATGCCCGGCCATATCGGGACTCAGATCGCGCTCAACACGCTGCGCGAATTCGGCGACAATTCCGCGATTGGCGGCGGGAACGAAGTCTATGAGGAGGCAAAGGCGCGCGGTGAGATGTTCCGCGACAATGCCATCACCAGCGCGCCGGACGCCGCGAAGGTCATTCTCGACGGGGTGCGCGCAGACAAGTGGCGCATCCTGATCGGCCCGGATGCCGCCGCGCTGGACGACGCGGTTCGCAAGACGCCCGAAATTGCCTATGAGGGCGAGTTCGGCATGAATGTCTTCGCCAATCTGCGCGCCGCTGTGCAGCCTCAAGGATCGGGATGAGCAAGCTTTTCGAGGAACTCGACTACCAGGTCACCGATATTGGCGCGATCAGCCTGCGCCGCCGTCGCATCCTGTCACTCGATACCGATGTGTGGGAGATCCTGCTTGGCGAGGAACACCTGATGTCGAGCCTGTTCACCGCGTCCGAAGTCGCGCTGGCAAGGCGGGGGCTGGCCGCACTCGGTGAGGCGCCGGAAGGCGGTTTCGACGTGGTGGTTGGCGGCCTCGGGCTTGGCTATACCGCCGCCGCCGTTCTGGAGGACAAGCGGGTCGGCAGGCTCCAGGTGGTCGAACTCCTCGCCCCCGTCATCGAGTGGCACGAGAAGCAGCTGGTCCCCCTCGATCCGCCGCTCTCGGCCGATACGCGCTGCACGGTCCGCGAGGGCGATTTCTTCGCGCTGGCGGCGTCGGAAGCGGGCTTCGGCGCGCCGCAGGATGCCATCCTCATCGACATTGATCACACGCCCGACTGGCTGCTCGACCAGCGCAGCGGCAGCTTCTACAGCGATGCGGGCCTGCGCAAACTCGCCCGGCACCTGAAGCCCGGCGGCGTCATGGGGCTCTGGTCCGACGCCGGCGCGGATGAGGCCTTCATCGCCCGCATGGCCAGCGTCTTTCGCGAGGCCTGGAGCGAGCCCGTCACCTTCCACAATCCGCTGCAGGACAAGCCCTTCACGCAGACCGTCTATCTCGCGCGGACATGAAGCGAAGCCCCAGCCAATGCGGACGGGCATTGCCGTTTGATAATTGCGTTGTGCTGAGGCGTGATGCGCTGATGGAAGTCAGCTGATTGACCCTATCACAAAAAGCGCGTTGAGGCCAATTCAGGTGCAATTCGCCAAGGCGGATTCTACCCTACTGCATCGTCAAGTGATCCGGTGAAATGCTTATCTCGCCGATAGCACTAAATTTGCCTCTTCCAGGACTTCGCGCGCTTTTGGTATCAATACCAATGGTACTTTCCAAACGTACTGGGAAGCGCTCGCACCAAATTCTTCCAGCGTTCCGAATTCCTTAAATAGGTCAGCAGCTGGCTTTCCCAAAATGCGCTGATTGAGATGGTGTTTTGTAAGAAAGTTGTACGGAAACACTTCTCGGAAATAACCATTCAAAGAGATCCTGTTCGCACCATGATCACGCCATGCCGTTAGACGTTTGGTGTAAGCGCGGGTTGAGATGAAACTCCACCCCTTTGGGATTGTGCCCACCGAGCCGAGATAATACTCAGGGCCAAGAATTGCTGGAAACAAGGACGAATGACCGTAATAACATCCACCTATTCGAGATACGTCATGAGAAGTTTGAGTCGCGAACTCTTCCAGATCAGGCGCCTTATCAATTGACACAGAAATAGAGCCACGGGCATGAGTCGGGCCTCCAGTATCAACTGAGATTTCCATATCGCAAGGAAGAAATCCGTCTTCTGGAGCAACGGCTTTACTGCGAACACGTATCGACTTTAGTTCGTATTTGGCGTTACATGATAACGCGTCTTCGAGCTCCGATTTGAGTGATGAATAGTCACCAGATTTGTCTTTGCTATGCGCCGTGTAGCAGAGTTCTTGCGGCTCTAACGAATAGCGCACAAATTGTTGCTCGATCAATTGAACCCAATCGCGCGAAAGCGGTCTCTCCAAACCGTAGAACATTAGATTAGCAACCAATCTGGTTTCAGATTGGAATGTCGGCAGGAAAGGTAAAAAGGCTATTTGATCCATTTTCATACTAACTTAATCGGGATCTACGCAAGTTACCGTGCCGCAGCGATCTCCCAGAGCTTCTTGCATCTTATTCTCCATTTGAGCTCGGGACTGACCAGGGGACAAAACCTCTACCGTGTCAACTTGGTTGGTATCTGTGTTCACAGCACCGACATCAGGCCTGACCGAGCTATCGACCTCCCCGCCGGTAATCGTTCGCAATGTCTGATTCAGATGGACCGAGGGATACTCGCCTCTATTAGCCATCTCTCCACCTATGCGCTTACTCGTTGGGCCGTGGGTGGTTAGCTCACCTGCTCTTCTTGTTTGCTGGGCATTGCCCAACACCTTGCTTCCGGTCTTCATCCCCTTCGCCGCCACATCCCCAACGCCCGGCGCTAGCCCGACAACAGCAGCGGCAAAGTTTACGAAAGTCGGATCGGCGATGGCTTCACCTATGCCCTTGATGTCGCCCACAATAGGCGTGAAGTCCAAAATTGTGCTAACTGTGCCTGGAACTGCCTGCCTGAGACCTTGCCGGTATTCTTGTACGCCTTCTCCATTGGGCCCTATCAGAGGGCGGGGAATAAAGGCCTGCTCCCCCGTCGGATCGACCATATTCATCGGATCATTATGCACATAGGCATAGAGATTGAACTGATCCTGATATCCGATGGGGTCGGTTGAGAGGAAGCGGGCGGTGACGGGGTCGTAATAGCGCGCCTGCATGTAGGTGAGGCCGGAGCGGTCGTCCTGCACGTGGCCCGTATAGCTCACATCATCGCGATTCTCGGCGGGATCGAGTGTCTTTTCGCCATACGGCGTGTGAAGTTCGCGCCAGAGAAGGACGCCGGAGGAATTCGTCGCGGCGACGGGTGTGCCCTGCCCATCGAGATGGGTGAACTCATAGATCCCGTTGCGCTGACGTATTGAGGCTCCACCAACGCTGGCATAGCGTGTGCGAACATTGTCCGTTACTTCGTCCTTGTAGACGAGCGTTCCAGTATGGGCTGAATAGACCCAATAGATAATCTTCCCGTCCCGCGCGGTTCTAACGCGTTTGAAATTGCCGTCATAGGAATGGGTCTCATCAAAGTCTGAATTGTATATGCGGGTAGGCTGGTTGGCGGTGTCGTAGGCAAAGTTTGCACCGCCATAGGCGAACAAGCCATTATCGATTATATTTCCGCGTGCATCGTAAAAGTATGCCTGCCACGTGTTACCCTCTGACGTGTCCCTGAAGCGGCTGACGCGATTCTGGGTGTCATAGTAGACCTCGACGACCCGCGAGCCCAGCGTTTTCGTCCGGATATTGTCCAGGGCATCGTATTCGAAACTGCCCGAGCCCCATGGGCCGGACGCTGTCAGAAGCCGTCCTTTCGGATCGTATGTGAAGCTCCGGTTTTCACCGGAGACGGCATAATTCGAAATCGATGTGATCTTCCGGCGCGGATCATAAGTATGGACAAGATCCAGGGGTGTCGATGCGCCAGAGATGACAATGTCTTCGGGCAGTCGGCGCGTATTCAGCGTCTGGAGATAGTTAAGGCCATTTCCATAATTGGCCGTCTTCACCAAGCCATTGGGATGGTAGGTTGCATTTGAAACTGAAATTGTGGAACCGGTGCGAAGGCCTGTAGGTCGCCCAAAGCCGTCAGGGTCGAACACAAATGTTCCGCCCGTTCCGGGAAGCTGGATACTGTTCTGAAAGCCGCTGCTATTGTAATTGTGGGTTATCGCGTAAATGCGTCCGTTTGCATTCAGCGATTCTCCCGTCATCAGGTTGAGGTCGTTGTAAGTGTAATCCCATGTGATGGTCCCACGGTCGACATCGGTGAGATTGCCGTTGGCGTCATAGCCCTTCGAAATGTCCAATGAGGTGCTTGGTAAATTTATAAAAGTCTGACGGCCCATATTGTCGTAGCTGAACAAGGTGCGCAGGGACGATGAGGGCGCTGCGCAGCCTGAGCCAGCCGGTTCGCCACGCGAGGAGGCGGTGAGCTGATCGGCGGCATCGTACTGGAACAGCTCATCGCCGAATTCAGGCGCGCGGTGGCGGCAGAGGCGAAGGCGGCTGTCATACCAGAACTTGCGCGTGACGCTGGCCGTATAGCCATTCTGCGTGCCCGACTGGTCCATCTGGGTGACATTGCCATAGATGTCGCGTGTGAACGTCGTTACGGCTCCCATCGCATCGACCACCGACATCGCTTCATCTGTCGCAGGCGCGCCGAAGGCCCGGTAGGTCGTGGTCGTTTGTGCATTGGCCGGATCGGTGATGCGGATCCTGTTGCCGCTCAGATAGGCATAGCTCGTCGTCGCGTTGGGCGAGACGGTTTCCTGAGTCTGCGTCACCCGGCCAAGCGCGTCATAGCTCGTGCTGATGCCTTCCGTCGGGTTTGACCAGGCCGACGGCCAGGATTGGAAGACGGTCCGCCCGAGCCCATCATATTGGGTCTCGGTGTGGATAGATCCGCCACCGCCGGATAAAGCCGTCCTCTTTACGTATGTTGGCTGGTAGAAGCCATCGAAAGTCGTCTGAAGCTGTCGTGATCCGTGCGTGATGGTCTGGATGAGGCCATTGCCCAGGCTCGAATACGAGATCGATTTATCGGCCCAGTTTGAGGGATAGTTGACACTGGTAAGACGGCCCATGGTGTCATAGCTGCGCCCGATCGTGACGCCCTTGGAGTTCGTGGCGGATGTGACCCAGCCATTATTGTCCACGACTCTGGAGACTGTATTGGAATCAGGCAGGGTTATGGATTGCGCTATTCCGCGCGTATAGTTCGTGAACGAAGCAGTTCGGCCCAGGGCATCCGTCCGGCTCTGCAGCAGGCCTGCCTGTCCAGCCGAGGAATGATAGGTATAAGACACTTGCGACCCGCCGAAAGTCGTCGTTGCCGTGCGGAGTCCTTCAGCGTTGTAGGTGTAGTTTTCGAATTGTTTGCCGTTGCGGGTGATAACTTCCGGCAAACTCAGAATCCACTTGTCACGCTTGTGGACCAGAGTCGTGGTTGTAGTCCGTTGTTGCGATTGCAGCGTACTGTATTCGGTAGTGGCCGTGGCCTGACCGTAAGAATAGCTCGTTGAGTTCAAATTGGTCTGATAGCTGAACTCGGTCGTAAATGTCGTGCCATCCTGCTCTGTGACGATCTTCTTCCGGGGTCGCCGAGACGTTCTTGGATTGTCGTAGTCATATCGAACCGTCGTGTCCCCGAGGCTGGGCAGCGTCTCATAGGTATAGTTTGTCTCACGCAAGGTCTGGCTTGTGGTTCCGACCTCCTGGCGTATCAGTAGATCTTCAGTTTGCGAGCCGAAGCGGCGATCATAGTACAGCCGTCTTACGGCCCCGGTCGGATCGGTAACCGTTCGCTTTTTGAGATCCAGTGACGTGGGAGCGTTCGGATAGTTGCGGTATCCACTGTCCTGTTCATAGACATAGGTCCAAGTATACGTGCCGGCACGGGGCACGATCAGCTTCTTCTCGCGCACCGCCCGGCTAACCCTGTACCGGGGAACCTTGTATTGCTGACATTCGGTGAGAGCCGGGTTGGGGGCAACTTCGTAAGCCGACGGCACATTGTTGCGGCCATTCAGGATCTTCTTAAACCTGAACTCACCGACTGTGCCGTTTGGGTGCGTGACGGTGCTGACTTCGTTCAGAATCTGGGTCTGATGGCAGGGGTAGCCAGTGTAGCTCCCGGTCGTGTTCTTGAGGTCGTATTCCCAGGACGTGGAGTCCGGCAGCGTGACCTCAAGCAGCCGGCCAGGTCCGGCCATATAGGAAAAAGTGCCTGTGGGCCCGCCATCATAATCATAGGTCCAGGTCCGGCCATTGGCGGATACCGACACGAGATGTTTTCCGTGAAATGCGTCCGCATAGTTTGGGAAGGTTGCACCTGATCTGGTCGCGTATTGCAGCGTTATGACGCGATTATCATTGCTCTCGATCCGGGTGAGGACGCCATTGTTCGAGTACGTATAATCGACCCAATTGCCATGCACATCCTCCACGCGCGTCGCGTACAGATTGAAGTTGTAGATGGGAACTGTGACGACATCTTCATCGATAAAGGGCTCGGATTCGTTCCCGTCAATGGCGGGGTCACGCTCACGTCTTACAAAGGAGTGAATTCCAGCGACCGCCAGATAGTCGAAGTAATATTTGGTGCCGTTGGGTGAAGTCGCCAGAAAGCCTTCGCCCGGGCCGCGCTCAAGCGTGCTCAGACAATCAAGGCGCCAGTGCTCCGCGGTAATCCAGTCTGGCCTGTCATTATTGTAGATAGCGTTTGTGCCCTGGACGTCCTTCATGAGAAGTTGTCCACCAGCGCTAGGCACGAACATCTTGACGCCACTCCACACCTTCCCCCTGCGGGACTGCGGATTAGGCGGTGTTTCTCCAACCGTGCAGCGGTCGTTACTCCACAAGGACATGGGATCGCTACTGGACGTTACAGCCTCGAAGCGTGTGGTAATGAAGGGAATATCCGGGTTCCAGTCGCCCAGAATGCTGTTGTGAAAGTCCGGTGCATCGACCGTGTATGTTCTGGCGAATTGAACGGGCAGGTTTGAATTGCCAGGCAGAGCGACGTCGACGATTCTGAACGAGAGGTTTCCGGCCTGCAGGTCAATCGCATCCCCAAGCAGATCGGCGCCGGCCCTCTGAAGGCCAACGTCCAGTTCAATGTCCAGATTGGCTTCCTCAATGGCATCAGCATCGACGGCGTTCTGAGCAGAAGCCAAGAGTGTCGAGAGCAAGGCGGCAGTCGCAGCGAAGAGGAGCCGGATCACCAAGAATGCAGCGGACCCGTGCAGCCTACCGGGCGTAATCGCACCACGCGTCTCTAACGAAACAATCTTCATCACCTCAGCCCCTCAACCAAAACGCGACCAAAAGAGCTGTCGGCGGCCCGTCAGCCAAATTAAATTATCGTAACCATAGATAAAATCACGATATACGAATCGTATAGTTGTCAACAGGAGCAGAGCTTTTTGGCTTATTTAGCCACAGCAAAAATTTTTTGCGACGATAGGTCTTTATAGTAGAAAGTCGTGTCTTGAGGTGCTCGGGCGGGCAAGAACGCTGCGCCCGTCCAGCTTGCCCCGCCCCCAGTGGGGAGCGGGGCCATCGGATGGAAGGGATCAGGCCTTCGCCTTTTCCTCTTCCAGTGTCGGATAGTCGGTATAGCCTTCCGCGCCGCCGCCATACCAGGTTTCCTGGTTGCTCTCATTCAGCGGGGCATCCTGCTTCAGGCGTTCGACAAGGTCGGGATTGCCGATGAAGGGCCGGCCGAAAGCGATGGCGTCGGCCTTGCCGCTTTCGACATGCTCGATGGCGAGCGCCCGGTCGTAGCCATTATTGGCGACATAGACGCCGCTGAAATGCTTGCGAAGCTCGGCCAGGTCCTCTTCCGAGGCGCTGCGAGGCCCGCCGGTCTGGCCCTCGACGATATCGAGGAAACCGAGCCCGGCCTCATCAGCAATCGCATAGGCCTTCGAAAACAGGGCCACCGGGTCACTGTCGGAGACGTCATTGGCATCGGAGAAGGGGCTGAACCGCACCCCGACCTTTTTCGGGTCCCAGACGCTGGTGACCGCCTCGATCACCTCTTTCAGCAGGCGCGTGCGGTTCTCGATGGAGCCGCCATAGGCATCCGTACGCTTGTTGGAGCTGTCGCGCAGGAACTGGTCGATCAGGTAACCATTCGCGCCGTGGATCTCCACCGCGTCAAAGCCGGCTTTCTTCGCGTTCTCGGCGGCCTTGCGAAAATCCCCGATGAGGCGCGGGATTTCGTCTGTCTCCAAAGCGCGTGGCGTGGAGGTTTCGACGAAGCCCTTGCCGTCGAAGGTCTTGGAATTCGCCGCAAGGGCCGACGGGGCGACAGGGGCCTGGCCGTCCGGCTGCAGCGAGGTGTGCGAAATCCGGCCGACATGCCAGAGCTGCAGGGCGATACGCCCCCCCTTGCGGTGGACCGCATCGGTGACGCGCTTCCAGCCTTCGACCTGTTCCTCGCTATGAATACCGGGCGTCCAGGCATATCCCTTGCCCTCCGGCGAGATCTGGGTGGCTTCGGTGATGATCAGGCCGGCCCCGGCGCGCTGGGCGTAGTAGTCCACATGCAGGTCATGCGGGGCATTGACCCCGTCGCTCGCGCGGTTCCGCGTCAGCGGCGACATGAAGACCCGGTTGGACAGGGTCAGATCGCCCAGCTGGATCGGAGTGAAGAGTGTCTCGGTCATGTATGTCTGTCCTTCTTGCCTTTGGCTTGCAGGCAGAGACGTAGGAAGCCCCACCCGCCACTTAGAGGCAAGCGGTGAGAATAAGAGATGTTCCCTGCCTGCATGAGTGGGCGGCTGCTGGCGGGTTGTTCAAGCGCGGCGGGTCCGCCCCGTCTCCTTGCGCCGGAACGTGACGACCAGCATGTCGCGATACCCATGCCCCTCAGGCAGTTCGGGCAGGATGCGGCTGACGCCGTGTCGTAACCGCCGGTCGTCGACCAGCGCCGTGTCGAAGGGGGTGGTCAGGGTAAAGCGGGTCAACGGGTGACCGGCAGCGTCCTCGATCAGGCTTTCCCCGCCGCTGACGCCCTCTCGGGCGATCAGGCTCATCAGAACGAAGTCGACGCCGTCGCTGTGCATGCCTTCCGGCGTCGGCTGGCCGCCCTCTGCCCCGGCCTCGATCCGGAACTGGTGAACCTCGATCTCCCAAGCCGTTTGCGGGGCTGCCGCGCTGAAGATGCGCGCGCCGAGATCGAGCAGGCCGGCAGCGGCCTTGTTCTCAAGCGTTTCCGGGCGGATCTCCTCAAAATGGCGGTCGATCCCGCCATTGACCGGATTGTAGTGCCGGGTCTGGAAGTGCGGGCGATAGGGTTCGAGGCGAACAGGCCCGCCATCGGCGCGAGCGCTCATCACCGCATGACGGCGACGGCGGTAGCGTCCGCCATCGGCCATATAGGGATCGACCGGCAGACCGTGCCAGCTTTGCTGGAAGCTCGGAATGGCGCCTGCAAGCGAGGCCTGTCCACCGAGCAGGGCGAGACACTCAGCCGCCGGCAAGAGCGCATAACCCTCATGCTTCAGCTGGCGCACGAGCTGGTCTTCGGTCTCCGCGGCCGGATGTGCGATCTCTCCGGTGTGCACTCATCGCCTCCATACAGGCCTGGGCACATGGCGCTTGCCGGCGCTTCGATCAAGCCGTCGCGGCGTGTGTCATGATGACGATTTGCGACAGGTCACTACAGGGGCCGTAGCCCCGGCGCCATTACAGCTGGAACACCCTGACAGGCCGGAAACGCCCGGCGCGGATCTCGCCCATGGCGACGGCGGTATCACCCGCCATGGCGAGCGCGAGGCGGTCTTCCGGGTCCGGGTTCTTCTCCTCGCGCCAGCGTTCGACGATGTGCGGCATCAGCATCACCTCGCGGCCCTGGCGGATGGCGGCGGCGTCCTCGTCGGAAATTTCGACATCGGGCACGTCTTCCAGCACTTCCTCCACGGGCAGCAGGAGTTCGAGCAGCGCCTCGCGGCTCTCGGCGGCCTCCAGCTCGGCGAGCGGGATGGCGTCGTCCTCATGCATAACGCCGACGCGGATGCGGCGCAGCTTGGCGACATGCCCCTCGCAGCCCAGCGCATCGCAGAGGTCACGCGCCAGCGCGCGGACATAGAAGCCCTTGCCGGAGCGGACATGGAAGGTCGCATGGTCGGCGTCCGGCGTTTCGACCAGCCGGGCCTCATGCACCACGACCTGGCGCGAGGGGATCTCGAACGTCTCGCCGTCACGGGCGAGATCATAGGCGCGTTCGCCATCGACCTTGATGGCGGAGTATTTCGGCGGGATCTGCGCGATCTCGCCCTCGAAGCGCTCAAGCGCCTGCTCGATGGCGTCGGCCTCGGGCCGGGTGTCGGAGGTGCGGATCACCTCGCCTTCGGCATCAAGCGTATCGGTGGAGCGGCCCCATTCCACGGTGAAGACATATTCCTTGTCGGCATCCATCGCCCACTGCACGGTCTTGGTTGCCTCACCGAAGGCGATGGGGAGGATGCCGTCGGCCAGCGGATCGAGCGTGCCGCCATGGCCGGCCTTCTGGGCATTGAACAGCCGCTTCAGGATGCCGACCACCTGGGTCGAGGTGACGTCGACCGGCTTGTCGACATTCAGCCAGCCATGAACGGGCAGGCCCTTCTTCTTGCGGTTGCGTGCCAAACCGGCCTCCTTGGTCGGCACCGCCGGCGGGTCGAACGCCGGGGCAGTGCTTGCGGGTCAGGGTGTCGAAAGATCAGGCGCCGGAGCTAGTCGGGACGCGCCCGCGCGTCAACCGCCCATCGCCTGCGGGACAGTCAGATGCCGGCTGAGAGGTGCTGCCAGAGGATCAGCGCGCCGATGGCGATTAGCACCACGCCGCCCACCGCCTCGGCATAGCGTCCGAGCCAGCGGCCCGCACCGCGCCCCAGCATCACGCCGATGGCCGCCATGGTGGTGGTGATGACGAAGATGATCACCACCGCCATCACGATGTTCACATCCATCATGGCGAGCGAGACGCCGACCACGGTCGCGTCGATGCTGGTCGCCAGCGCCGCGAGCACCAGCCGGATCCATTTCGGCCCCTGCATGCCGAGGCCCGGCGCGGCGATCTCGATATTTTCCTCATGCGTCTCGACGCTGTCGGTGACGGCTTCGTACAACATGTGCGCGCCGACGCCCGCGAGCAGCACGAAGGCGATCCAGTGGTCGACCGGCTGCACCCAGGCCGCGAGCGCCAGGCCGATGGCGAAGCCGACCAGCGGCATGAACGCTTCCATCCCGCCGAACACCGCGCCCACCTTCAGCGCATCGAGAAGCGTCACGCGCTTCATGCCCGCGCCCTTGCCAAGCGCGGCAGCGAAGGCATCGACCGACAGCGAGAAGGCCAGGGCAACAAGGGTCAGGAGTCCGCTCATGGGCAGCGCTTTTGGACCGTGCGGCGCCGACTCGCAAGAGGAGGGAACACCGCGCGCCGCTCCGGGTTACCTAAATGCAATGGTCCGGTCCCTGCTGCTCAGCCTTCTCCTCCTCGCTGCGATGACAGCGCAGCTGGCGCATGCGCAGGACGCGCCGCCGGCCGAAGCGCCTCCCATCGCGGCAGAGACCGCCAATGACGGCGCCATCGAAGGCCGCCTCACCGGCATCTATGACCAGATCGACGGCCTCTCCGATATCGAGGCGAGCGTAGAGCAGGGCGTCGTCACCCTGTCGGGCACCGTGACCAGCCAGGCCGATGCCGCCCGCGCCGCCGCCATCGCCGAGCGGCTGGAAGGCGTCGTCACCGTGCAGGAAGAGATCGTCCGCGACCTCTCCGTCGACACCTCCCTCTCGCCCGCCATTGCGACCCTGGAGAACAGCCTGCAGCGCGGCTGGGAAGCGCTGCCGCTGGTCGGGCTCGCCATCGCGGTCTTCCTGGTCATCGCCCTTATCGGCACGCTGATCGCCAGCTGGACCGGCCTCTGGCGGCGGCTGACGCCCAACCCCTTCCTTGCCGAGATCGCCGCGCAGGCCTTCCGCTTCATCGCCCTGGTGATCGGCCTCGTCGTCGCGCTCAACCTCCTTGGCGCGACCGCGCTGATGGGCGCGATCCTCGGCGGTGCGGGCGTCATCGGCCTCGCCATCGGCTTTGCGGTGCGCGACACCGTCGAGAACTACATCTCCTCGATCATGCTCAGCCTGCGCCAGCCTTTCCGCGCCAATGACCATGTCCTGATCAACGAGCATGAAGGCAAGGTCGTGCGCCTCACCTCCCGCGCCACCATCCTGATGACGCTCGACGGCAACCATCTGCGCATTCCCAATTCCACCGTCTTCAAGGCGGTGATCCTCAACTATACCCGCAACCCCGAACGCCGTTTCCAGTTCACGCTCGGTGTCGATGCCGAGGATGACCCCGTCGCGGCCATGGCGACCGGCCTCTCGGCGATCAGCGGGCTCGATTTCGTGCTGAACGACCCGAAGCCCGACGCCATCATCGAGACGGTCGGCGACAGCAATATCGTGCTGCGCTTCTTCGCCTGGGTGGACCAGCGCGACAGCGATTTCATGAAGGCCCGCTCGCTCTCCATCCGTGCGGCCAAGGATGCGCTGGAGACCGCCGGCTTCACCCTGCCGGAGCCGATCTACCGCCTGCGCTTCGATAATGGCGTGCCCGCCGCGCTGACGCAGGGCGAGCGCCCGGCCACCCCGCGGGACAAGCCGAAACCCGCCCAGCCGCTCACCGATCACATGGTCGAGGACGAGCTGATGGATGTCCGCCCGGACGACCACATAACGGAAAAGGTCGAGGAGGAGCGCGCCCATACGCGTGAAAAGGACCTGCTCGATCCGGGACGGCCCGTTGAGTAGCAAAAACACCACAATTCGTAATTTCCACCACAGGCCCCGGCCTGCGTGCTGCAATTCGCGCTTGACGGGAACATTGTCTCGCGCGTTCACTCCGTGCGGGAGGGACGCGTAATGAATTCTACAGGGGGCCCCGACTTCGTGATCGTCGATGGTGATGATTTCATCGCGATCGAGCGCGATCTCATCGCACCGTCATCGAGCTATGGCGAGACAGACGGGCTCAACGGGCGCACTGTCCTCTTCTATTCCTGCATGATGGAAACGCCGATCTTCCTGACGATCATGCGCGACTGGTTCAGCGAGTGGCGCAGGGCCTGCGTCTCGGCATTCGAGCGCGAACCACCCGAACCGGAGACGGCGGAAGCCTACTGGCACCGGATGGGCGCGCCGCTGCTCGATGACCTGGTGAAATCAGAACCCCACCTTGCCAGCGCGCTGCTCAAGACGAATGGCCACGAACTCTGCAAGCGCTGCGGCGCGAAATCCCGCGAGGCCGTGCGCTACCTGATGATGAGCGTCGACCACATGGTCGTCGCCCCCCGAACCGTCCAGATGGACGGCGTGGCGGTCAGGCTGGGGTAGGGATCTAGGTTTGAGTTGCGGAACGGTAGCCTGAGCGGCAGTATCGCCGACCTAAGATTTGGAATCTCGTGAAGAGTCGGAGGAAGGTCGTATTTGTCGTGTGCTATCTGATTTTGAAGAAAATCGGCTATCGCCTTCGCTGCGCCAATATGCAGCCTCTTTCGAGGCGGTTCTGGCGCTTCTGAAGAAGTCACCGTGGCTGGGCTTGCGCGCGACATCGGACATCTTGTTCTCCGTTTGTTTCAAGCCTTGCTTACCAGATTTTGGCAAATTTGCTAATGTTAAACTAATTGATTCTCTCAATTCAAAAAGAGTCTAAAGACGTGAACAAAGAACGAATTCCCCAAGTCTTTCAGCCAGAGCTTGTGATCGCGCTTGTGGGGCGGATGGGTGCGGATTTATCCGATGTCATTGATGAAATAAAAGGAAATGCCCGAAAATTTAAGTATCAATCTGAAGACATAAAGATAACAGATATATTTGGATATTTAGATCATAAATATGAGTTAAATGATTCTAATGTCGAGTTGAGATATTCGTCGTACATAAAAGCGTGTAATGATTTGAGGCGCGACAGCAAAAGAAAAGATATTTTTTCATTATTGGCCTCAAACTATATAAAAAGCACAAGAATTAATATACAGAGCAAAAGGTCTAGAGGGACCGTTTATATAGTAAATCAGATTAAGAAGCCTGAAGAGATAAGTGCTTTGAAGTCTATTTACGGAGAGGCATTCGTGGTTGTGTCATGTCATGCCCCATATGAGCAGAGGTTAGCATCTCTCGCCAAGAAGATTGCTCTCGGTCACGGTCGGGATGCTCCAGACACACGCTCCGAGCAGGAAGCGGAACGTCTGATTGAGGTTGATGAGAAGGAGGCAAATCCATGGGGGCAAAACGTTCGTGCAGCGTTCCCGCAGGCGGATTGCATAGTGGACACCACAAAAAGGCATGAGGTGGCAAAAACCATCTCCCGGCTATTCCGGCTATTATTCGGTAATCCCAAACTTTCTCCTAGCTTCGAAGAATATGCGAATAATCTAGCCTCCCAAGCTGCGCTTCGGTCTAATGATCTTTCGCGTCAGGTTGGCGCGGCAATTTTTGACGAACACAGGACAGTTATTTCTCTTGGATCAAATGAAGTGCCGCGAGCAGGAGGCGGAACCTATTGGAATGATCATGAAGAGGATGGAAGAGACATCAACTCGGGTCACGATCCCAATACGGTTAAGAAGCGAAAGTTAGTTATCGATGTAGTTGAGAGGCTGCAGAAAAACGGAATGCTAGCTAAAGAATGGGAAGGCAAAGATGAAGATGACTTGCTTTCGGAATTAATTGGTAATGGCGACGGTGTTTTGGGTGCTGCACGTATTCTGGATATCTTAGAATATGGAAGGGCACTTCATGCGGAAATGAACGCAATAACTGACGCATCTCGCAGTACCAGAAGTACAATGGGGGCGACGCTCTATGTTACGACATTTCCGTGCCATAATTGCGCGAAGCATATAGTAGGAAGTGGGATTAGTAATGTCTTCTATCTGGAGCCATATGCCAAAAGTGAGGTAGGCAGCCTTTATCCGGATTCAATTTGTGTCGATCCCTCAAAACCAAGCAAGGAAAAAGTAAATTTCCAACAGTTCTGCGGTATCACAAAACAACGCTTTCATCTGTTTTCCAAATCCAAATTAAAAGACGCTAGCGGGCGATTGATAGCTTGGAAGGCAGATGAAGCAGATTGCTTATTACGTAACAATCCATCTGATTTTGATAGGTATGAAGCTCTCTTTGTGGACCAGCTTGTTCCTGCACTCGCAAAAGCGGGCGTCAGTATTTTGCCCGGTGAGGAAGACGTCCAACCCTCATCCCACTGACCTCATAATCCCCGCTCATGATCGAGACGGCGGAGCAGATCAAAGAGGCGCGCAGACAAGCGGCCTGGGCGCGGGTGGAGCAGCTGGTGACAGCGCTGCTCGCCCTACTCACACGCGCCGGAATCAGAACTGGGCTGGAATCGGAACGTTTCTGGACTGTGTCCGGACCGCTGGCGCCATGGCTGCGGCGTGAGGCGCTGGCCATGGTTCAGCTGGCCGAGGGGCTGGTGCGGCGGCTGATCGCGATCCTGGCGTTGAGTATGACCCCGTATCAGCCTGTGGCGTCACAGCGCCCGGGCTCAAGGCCGCAGGGGCTCGCCCGCAGCCCTGAGCCCGATCCATCGCGACGCGAAGCGGAGCGGGGATCAAGGCTGAACCGCACGCCCGCCTTCAAACTCTTCGAATATGTCCCGCGCCTTGGCGCCGGGATCGTGGATGCCGACACGCCGGAAGGCCGGGCCATCCTCATCCGGCGCCTGTCACAGCCCAAGGGGCCACCGCGTCCGTATCGGGCCGCCTCGCTGTTGCGCCGGATCGCGGCGCTCGAAGGCGTGCTGAAACACCGCCGCCGTGCCGCGCACCGGCTCAATCGCTGGCTGGCGAAGAAGGCGCACGGGGCCGCGCGCAAGCTGCACAATCTGAGGGGCGGGGCGCCGCCCGGCCTGTTGCGACTGCACACTGCCGAGGGAGCTGGGCCGGGGAGTTTGCCCGGGAGGTCTACCGGCTCGCTTGGGCGCGGGCCGGGCCGGACCTGTTCAGGCCCGCGACCCTCCATCCGTCAGACCCGCCCCGCAAACACGGGCGCGGACCCAAAACCGTGCCTGTCGAAATCAGGCCGCTCCGCCCATGGCACCTGCGCTGGGAGTGACTAGTCCAGGTCGCGCTTCACTTCGGGCCGGTTGAAGATGGCGTCCATATAGCTCGCCTCGTCATAGGAATGGTCGGCGATGAAGTGGAGCTGGGGCGTGAACTTCATGTCGATCCGCTTGCCGAGGTGCCCGCGGATGAAGGCGGAGGCCCGGTTCAGCGCCTTGGCCAGCTGGTCCTGCGCGTCCGGATCGGTCTCGCCGAGCGGGGAGCAGAAGACGTGGGCGTGCTTGAGATCGGGCGAGGTGCGCACTTCGCCGATAGTGACATTGACGCCGTTGAGCTCCGGGTCGCGGAACTCCTCGCGCATGAAGATGTCGGTGAGGGCATGGCGGACGAGCTCGCCGGCGCGCAGCTGGCGCTGGGACGGCTCAAGACTGGCCGGATCGGGCTTTCTTTTCTGGTTGCGCGCCATCGGGGGCTCCTTCTTGCAGCCGCGATTTGAAGGCGCGGGCCGACGCCTTGTCGCGGGCGAACCACTTGTCCGGCACGATCAGCGGATCGGCGCCGTCAAATGTGACCAGCGTATAGGCGCGCCGTGTCGTCACTGTCCGGATGGCTGACCAGGCAATACACGTCTCGACCGCGCCTCTGGTGATGTGGACACCCTTGGGGCTGAGGTCAATGTCTGTTTCAGCGGCCGTCTCGGCGGCGCGCCCGGCCTGGTGGCGGTACGACCAGCGCACGAAGATGAGGTACCAGACGATGCCCGCCATCGCGGCCAGCAGCGAGGAGAGGAACCAGATCCAGTAGTCCGAGACCGGCGTCGCATCCAGCGTATTGCGCGCCATCAGCGCCATGCCGGCCGAGATCACCGGCGCGGTCACACCGGCATAATAAAGCGCAGTCGGGCCGATATTGGAGGAGCGCGTCTCATTGACGAGGCGCTTCATGTCCTTGTCCGTCAGGGTCCCGCTGACCCGGCAGCTGGGGCCGATATCATTGGCGGCAATCGGGTGCGGGGAGGGGGTGGTCATGACTGCTTATGAGTGTCTCACGCGAAGCTTAACCGGAAATGGAAAAAGCCGGGAAAACTCCCGGCTTTCTCGTCCCTCTGGGGGTGTTCTTGCAGTGAAGATCAGTCGAGCTTGCGGTCGATCATCTCGACCTCGAAACACTCGATCTTGTCGCCTTCGCGGATGTCTTCATACTTCTCGAAGGCCATGCCGCACTCCATGCCGGACGTGACCTCGGCCACCTCGTCCTTGAAGCGTTTCAGCGTCTTCAGCTTGCCTTCGTGGATGACGACATCGTCGCGCAGCAGGCGGACACCGCAGCCGCGCTTCACCGTGCCTTCGCTCACCTTGCAGCCGGCAACCTTGCCGACCTTGGTGATGTTGAAGACTTCCAGGATATCGGCATAGCCGATGAAGGTCTCGCGCTTCTCCGGCGCCAGCATGCCCGACAGCGTGTCCTTCACGTCGTCGATCAGGTTGTAGATCACCGAATAGTAGCGGATCTCCACGCCTTCCTTCTCTGCCAGCTCGCGCGCCTGCTTGTTGGCGCGGACGTTGAAGGCAAAGACCGGGGCGTTCGAGGACTTGGCGAGCAGGATGTCGCTCTCCGAAATACCGCCAGCGGCGCCATAGAGGACGTTCGCGCGGACTTCGTCGGTCGAGATACCCTCGACAGCCTGCGTGATCGCTTCGACGGACCCCTGCACATCCCCCTTCACGACAAGCGGAAGTTCGGAGACTGTGGCATCGTCCTTCATCGAGTTCATGAGCGACTCGAGGGAGGCCCGGGCGGAGGCTACGCCGGTCTTCTGGCGTTCGGCGCGGTTACGGTACTCAGTGATCTCGCGGGCGCGGGCTTCAGTGTCGACGACATTGAACATGTCGCCAGGCTCCGGAGCGCCGTCGAGGCCGAGGATCTCGACCGGAACGGCCGGACCGGCGTCCTTCAGCTGCTGGCCGCGTTCGTTGATCAGAGCGCGGACCTTGCCCCACTGCTTGCCGGCCACGACGATCTCGCCGCGTTGAAGTGTGCCGCGGTTGACGAGCACGGTGGCCACAGGGCCGCGGCCCTTGTCGAGTTGCGACTCCACCACGATGCCGTCTGCTTCGCGATTGGGATTGGCCTTCAACTCAAGAAGCTCGGCCTGCAGCACGATTGCTTCGGTAAGTTCTTCGAGACCTGTACGCTCGGTTGCAGAGACCTTGATCGCCTGGACATCGCCGCCCATCGCTTCGACCTGGATGTCGTGCTGGAGCAGTTCGGTCAGGACATTGTCCGGATTGGCATCCGGCTTGTCGCACTTGTTGACCGCCACGATGATCGGCACGTCAGCCGCCTTGGCGTGTTTGATCGCCTCAATGGTCTGCGGCATGACGCCATCATCAGCTGCCACAACGAGGATAACGATGTCGGTGACATTCGCACCGCGAGCCCGCATCGAAGAGAAGGCAGCGTGGCCCGGAGTATCAAGGAAGGTGATCTTGTCGTCAGACGGCAGCTGCACCTGATAGGCACCGATATGCTGGGTAATGCCACCGGCTTCGCCTGCCACGATGTCTGTGGAGCGCATTGCGTCCAGAAGGGATGTCTTGCCGTGGTCGACGTGACCCATGACGGTCACGATCGGCGCCCGCGGCTTCATGTCCTTCGGATCATCCTCGTCGCCCTCAAGCCCGATCTCGACGTCGGCCTCCGAAACGCGCTTCACTGTATGGCCGAATTCCTCGGTGATCAGTTCGGCGGTATCGGCATCGACGATATCGTTGGCACGCATCATCTCGCCTTGGCGCATCATGTATTTAACGACGTCAGCGACGCGTTCATTCATGCGCTGTGCAAGATCCTGAAGTGTAATGGATTCGGGCAGAGTGACCTCGCGTGAAACTTTTTCACGCTCTTCGCCACCCGACTGCCGACGTTCGCGTTCACGCTCGCGGGCACGGCGAACCGATGCCAGCGAACGCTGGCGGTCGCCATCATCGCCAAGGGCGCTTGCAATGGTCAGCTTGCCTTTGCGGCGTTTGTTTCCACCGCCCTTGCCGCCAGCCGCGGAATCGTCAAAGTCACGATCGTTCTGGCGTCCCTTGCGGGATTTCTTGCCGCCGCCACGGCTCTGGGCCGGTTCGGGTATCGGCATGTCTGGCGCAGGGGCAGCGCCTGGCGCTGGCTTGGCACCGCGATCGTCGCGCGGAGGGCCGTCTTTCTTCTTCTTGGCTTCGGCTTCTTCCTTGGCCTTGCGCTCTTCTTCCTCGGCCTTGCGGCGGGCCTCGGCTTCTTCGCGCTCCTTGTCCTCCTGGACCTTGCGTTCCTGCTCGGACAGCAGACGCTCGCGTGCAGCTTCCTGGCGCTTCTTCTCAGCTTCGCGCTGTTGCTCGGCGTCACGGCGCTGCAGCAGCACTTTCTGCCGCGCAACCAGTTCCTCTTCCGTGATCCCGAGTTTCTTCGCGGCTTCAGCGAGCTTGGACTGCTGTTTGCCACCAGAGGACGCACCGGAGCTGGAGGCCGGCGGCTGCTTGCCACCACCCTGACCGGATCCGCCCGGTCCAACCACGCGGCGCTTCTTGGTCTGCACGATCACTTGCTTCGAGCGGCCATGGCTGAAGCTCTGCTTCACTGTGCCGCTCGATCCGCGTGAAACCGTCAGAGGTTTGCGTCCGCCCGTATTGCCGTTGTCTTTCGTATCGCTCATGCGACTCCGTATATCTGCGTTTTTATCGGCAGGGGCCATCCCCTGCCGTTGTGTCTTATCGAATCCGACCGGAGAACCAGTCTTGTTCTGGTGCTGCCCGGAACCCTGTCAGCCGTTTATAGGCTGTAGCAAACGAGTCCGACAGCGAGCCTTCCTGAAGCAGGGCATGTATCACACGCTCCCTGCCAAAGGCCATGCCCAATTCAGCAGACGTCAGTGCGCCTGCTGTTCTGGGAGTGTCATACAGCGCCTTGGCGAGAAAATGAACCTTGTTACGGCCATCCTCGCTGCCATCGGCTGCTTCAAGGAGGTAACCGGGCGCGCTACCTCTTAGATAGTTACGAACCTGGTCAAATCCAAGAATGGCTACACCTGCCTTGCGAGCCATGCCCAGCAGGCCAATGCAGCGATTGGCCAATTGTGTCTCGACCATGTCGGCAAGCCCGTCGGCAGGGGCAGTTTTCACCTTGAAGGCACGCGAGAAAGCGCCCTTCTCGACGGCTTTTTCGACCGTCTCCCGGTTCGCTGTGACCCAAGCGCCACGTCCGGGAAGTTTTCCGGAAGCGTCCGGAACGGCGATCCCGTCCGGTGAGCGCACGAAGCGGATCATGGCTTCCTGGGGCAGGCTTTCTCGTGTGACAATGCACTGGCGATGGGGGGCATCGCCAGTGGGCATGTCCTCGCGCGCCGTCAGGCGCTGGTCAGGTTCATTCCTTGGGCTCGGCATCATCGCCGTCCTCTGATGAGGTTTCCTCGGACGCGTCCTCCGCAGCCAGGGCATCAAGGTCGAAAATCAGTTCTTCCTCGGCGAGCTCTTCGCTTTCGTCACCACCCTTGCCAATTTCGCCGAGCGCCATCAGCGCACGCTCTTCCTCAGACATGTCGGAGGCTTCGCCAGCGGCTTCGGCGGCCATGTCGGCCTGCAGCTGCTCAAGCGTTTCCGGTTCGATCCAGCCGGCAGCAACCCGGGCCCGCATGATGAAGAGTTGGGCTTCATCCTTGCGCATCTCGCCCTTCTTCAGGATGCCATCCTGGAAGACAGGCTTTCCATCCGGGCCGGGCTCGCGCCAGCCCGTGATATCGTCAGGTACGAGGCCAGCCACATCTTCGACGGTGAGGATATCGTTCTCGCCAAACTTCACGGCAAAGCCGACATTCATGCCCTCAAGCTCAAGCACATTGTCCTCAACACCCAGTTCCTTGCGGCGGGCATCCTGTTCAGCGGCGAGATTGTCGAGATATTCGCGGGCACGTTCCTGGATCTCGGCGGCGACCTCAAGGTCGAAGCCTTCGATCGAGATGAAGTCTTCCGGAGAAACGTAGGCGATTTCCTCGACCGTCTCGAAGCCTTCAGAGGCCAGCAGCTGTGCCAGCGTTTCGTCGGCATCGAGCGCCGTCATGAAGAGTTCCGTGCGCGCCTGGAAGTCCTTCTGGTAACGCTCGGAATCCGCTGTCTCGGTGACAAGGTCAATCTGCCAGCCGGTCAGCTGCGAAGCGAGACGGACATTCTGGCCGCGCCGGCCAATGGCCAGCGGGAACTGATCGTCGGCGACGACAACTTCGACGCGTTGCTCATCCTCGTCGAGAACGACCTTGGAGACCTCTGCTGGCTGCAGGGCGTTCACGATGAAGGTCGCCGCGTCATAGTTCCACGGTATGATGTCGATCTTTTCGCCCGACAACTCACCAACGACGGCCTGGACGCGCGCACCGCGCATACCGACACAGGCACCGACCGGATCGATCGAGCTGTCATTGGAGATCACGCCGATCTTGGCGCGCGAACCGGCGTCGCGGGCGCAGGCGCGGATTTCGATGACGCCGTCATAGACTTCCGGCACTTCCTGGGCGAACAGCTTGACCATGAAGTCGGGATGGGCGCGCGACAGGAAGATCTGCGGACCCTTGGTCTCACGTGAGACCTTGTAAAGATAGGCGCGCACGCGGTCGTTCGGCTGAAAGTTCTCGCGCGGAATGCCGTCATTACGGCGGATGATGCCTTCGGCGCGACCGAGATCGACGATCACGTGGCCGTACTCGACGCGCTTGACGATGCCATTAATGATCTCGCCGACACGGTCCTTGTACTCACCGTACTGGCGCTCACGCTCGGCATCACGCACCTTCTGCATGATGACCTGCTTGGCGGTCTGGGCAGCGACGCGACCGAAATCGAAGGGCGGGAGCTCTTCCTTGATTTCGCCGCCGACCTCGAGGGTGTCGTCGATCTTCTTGGCATCGGTGAGGGAAATCTGCTGGGCAGGGTCCTCGACCTCATCGTCTGCAACGACGGTCTGGATGCGCCACAGGGTCTGCTCGCCGGTGTCGGCGTCGATCAGGGCACGAATGTCATGCTCCTGGCCGTAGCGCGACTTGGCAGCCTTCTCGATGGCTTCCTGCATCGCCTCAATGACGATGTTACGGTCGATCGCCTTTTCCTCGGCAACCGCCTTGGCGATCTGCAGGATTTCCAGCCGGTTGGCTGATACGCCGACTGCACTCATCTCGTTGCTCCACTTTCTTCTTCGTTATTGTCTTCGTCTTCCGAGTCATCGACATCGAGACCGGAGAAATTTTCGTCATCGGGCTGCGGTGGCAGGCCGCCCGAAGCCTTGGCGGCTTCGATCAGCTCATCGGTAAGCACAAGGCTCGCCTTGGACATTTCATGCACCTGGGCGACCAGTTCGCTTTCATCATCAAGCTCGATCGCGACGCCGTTTTCGTCTTCCCTTTGTATCACACCCTGGAAGCGGCGCCGACCATCGATTGGCATGGCAAGCTCCACCTTGGCGAGATGGCCTTTCCAGCGCCCGAAGTCGCCTTGGCGCGTCAGCGGCCGGTCGATACCGGGCGTTGACACTTCGAGACGGTATGGATCGCTGACCGGGTCAGCAGCCTCCAGAACCGGGGAGATCCCGTGGGACAGGTCAGCGCAATCCTCGACATTGGTCGGGGCGCCGTCAGCCTTCTCCGCCATGATCTGCAGCGTCGGGCGCTTGCCGCCCATCAGGCGCACGCGCACGATCTCCATGCCGAGGCCGTCTGCAACGGGCTCGATCAGGGAGAGAATGGTCTTTTCCTGCTGCGAGAGCGCGATCACGGAAATTGTCTCCGGGGCAAAAGAAAGCGGCGGACCCGTTGCCGGACCCGCCGCCGATATTTTTCGACTTGGCGCCTAGATAGTATCGAAGGCGCTCAATGTCTAGAGAAGTTTCAGGTCCACAGCCGAGGTCTTGTTACGACGCTCGTCGGTATAGAGCTCGTACTGAATCGGCGCGTCTTCGGCCAAGGTGCGCATGCCCGACTTTTCAACCGCCGAGATGTGCACGAAAACGTCTGAACCACCAGCGTCAGGCTTGATGAATCCATAGCCCTTCTGGTCGTTGAACCATTTCACTTTTCCGGTTGCCATAGTGGCTACTCCAGTCTTCTCCCCGCGCCGGACCCGCACCGTGCGGACGGTCACGAAGGGTCTCGAAATAACGGGGGAAGAAAGTCAGGCCGTCGGTCCGACGGGGTCTTGGCATTCAGACCGACCGGTATATTCGATAGCGCGAGTATGCCTGAAGTGCAGGCGTGGCGCAAACACGTTTATAGGACCGCAGCAAGTCGCGTGCTATTCAATGTGAAAAATGACTTCCTGAATGAAGTTTTTCTGAGACGTTCTGCATGTCACTCCCGGGGTGCCGCTCTCGACAACCCACGTCCACTGGCTGATTGCATCGATTGCTTCGTCTTCGAATTGTCCGGCAGGAACGGCCGCGAGGATTTCAAGATCGCTGACTTTTGCGTTTTCTATATCAACCCTGAGCACGACTGATCCAAATTGGCCACGATAGGCATTCATGCCGCCGTATTTTATGGCTGGTTTCTTGTCGAAGTGTCCGCTGCAAAAGGGGAGGTCTCCGTGCGAATAGTCATCCTCAGTGCCCGGTCTTCTCCAGATGGCTGCCCCGGGTGAAAGCGCTTCGCGCATGAGGGCGCGCTGGTTGGCCTTAAGGGCGACCACATCCTCTTCGGGCAAGTTGCTCCATCGGCGCTCGGAATAGCCGGAATCAAAATATGCCATGAGGGCATTTTCCCAGGCGAGGGTCAGATAGAAATGGTCGAACAGCCAGTCGGGCTTGGGAACAGTATACTGGCCAATCAGCTCCGAGACGGCCACATGATGTTCCGCCATGGCGATGACTTCATTAGCCGAAGGTGTGGCATTGAAGTCGGCGATAATCCGCATCATTTCCGCCTCGCTCCATTGCTGGGCGATTGCCCCGCGAAACGGTTCAAAATGGGTGCTTGCCTCGTTGGCGGACTTCATCGCTTTCGCCCAGCGTTGTTTGCTCGCATCATAGGTGTAGCGATGCTGAAACGCCGCGAGCGTCAGCGTGCTTAGGTCACCCTCGATAAACGGGACAAGCGCTTTATCCAAGGCTGCACGGGAGGCACTCGATGGCTGGGTGCGCCAGCGTGCGAAAGCATCTACCAGAGCCACCTCAGTTTTGGAGACTTGCCCATCCCCGCCGGCGTGGGAAGAGATCCAGTCAGTTAAGCTCAGCGCGGATTTGCAATCGCCGTAGAGACAAAGCGTCTTGGCCGCTTCGAGCGCGAGCAGCGGAGCGTCGCGCCGGGAACTCTCGGCGATGGCAGTCTGGCCCAGAACTTCGGCTGTCTGCAGCTTTGCTTCGGCATCCCCACCGGTCATGGCTGCGTTGTATGCCTTGATCGCGTCGTTGGTGTCACGCGCCGACACAGGTAGTGCCAAAAACGCCAGAATAATCAGAATGGTTATCGCCAAAGCGTAACTTCTCATTGCTCGCTCCCTTACACCCTTGCTGCAATTAGTGCAGCGGCGGGGGAGATAAATCAATCTGTGATTATTCCGGACCTGCTATACGAAAGTCATAGAAAACAGGCGCGATGTCGCCGAGGTTCTTGGACTCATATCGCGTACGGACATGGTCTTCCGGCGGCGTGCGCCAGTCATCCGCCTTTTCGGCGAGCCAGACAAATCGCCCATGGGCGAGAAATTTCGCGAGAGCTTCATCGGCATAGGAGCGCACATCCGTGGCAAAACGGAGCTCGGCGTCTGGCTTCATAACGCGCGCCAGCTCATCAAGAAAATCCGGTTGAATGAGACGGCGCTTGTGGTGCTTCTTCTTGGGCCACGGATCGGGGAAGAGGATGAAGACGCGCTCGAGGCAGGCGTCAGGGAAGTGCTCGATGAGTTGGCGGGCATCCTCTGTCCAGAAGCGCACATTGGTAAGCCCGTCTTCCTCGACGGCAGTCAGGCATTTCGCGACGCCTTCGACAAAAACTTCACAGGCGATGTAGCCGACATCGGGGTTGGCCTTCGCCTGCGCCGCCACGTGCTCGCCGCCGCCGAAGCCGACTTCAAGCCAGAACCGATCAGGGCGGTCCCCGAAGGCCGAGAGCGGATTGCCTTCGACCGGTATAGCGACTTGTGGCAAGCGCTCGTCAATCAGCCTCTGTTGACGGGCCGATAGCGGACGCCCGCCGGTCCGTCCGAAAGTCCTGATGGGGGTATCCTGTCTGTCCATGGGGCGGGCGTTCCTGTGGCGACGGTCGAGCGTGTGACCGGCCAGCTAACCAATTCTCAATCAAGGTGTGGCCTTATCCGGGCAGGCAAGCGGCTTCAAGCCGCAGATGCAAGCGTAGAGGGTGTGATGGACAATATGGGAGCAGATCAGGGCGTTCCGGGACTGGTCTCAGTGATCATCCCCGCTTTCAACGAGGAGGCGAGCGTAGACAAGCTCCATGTAGAGATCCTCGATGTCTTCGCTGGTCTCGACCGCGATGTAGAGATCATCTTCATCGATGATGGCTCGAGCGACGCCACGCCCGAGCATCTGCGCACGCTGTGCGCCGGTCATCAAATGACCCGCCTGATTTGTTTTCGTCGCAATTTCGGGAAGGCTGCAGCCCTCGATGCCGGCTTCAATGTCGCGCGTGGTGAAATCATCTTCACCATGGATGCCGACCTGCAGGACGACCCGGCAGAGATTCCCCGCTTTCTTGAGGCGCTTGATTCTGGTCTCGATGTCGTCTCTGGCTGGAAGCACCAGCGCAATGACCCTCTGGATAAGACGCTTCCATCAAAAGTCTTTAATGGCGTTGTCGGGCATTTGTCCGGTGTCAGCCTTCATGACTTCAATTGCGGCTTCAAAGCATACCGGTCTAAAGCATTGGCCGGTCTGCGCCTGTACGGCGAACTTCATCGTTTCATCCCCGTCATCCTGCATTGGCAGGGCTTCCGGATCGGTGAGATCGCGGTCAATCACCGCGCTCGCCAATACGGCAAATCGAAATATGGAATGGGCCGCCTGTTCAAGGGCGGACTCGACTTCCTCGGCGTGATGCTCAACACGCGTTATGCGACGCGCCCGCTTCATGTTTTTGGTGGGGCCGCTTTCCTCTTCGGCGGGATCGGCTTTGCGATCCTGTCCTACCTTACGGTTCTGTGGTTCGTGGGCGCCGGTCCGATTGGCGATCGGCCCTTGCTGATGCTGGGCATACTGATGGTGATGACGAGCTTTCAGTTCGTCACGATCGGCTTGCTTGGAGAATTCATCCAGCATCAGGGCGCTGACCGCAAACGCTACACCATCCGCAGTGTGACGAATTTCGAAGACGGCCAGATGACACCTGAGCTTTCCCGCAAGCTGCGCGACGCCGCGACGATGATGAAGGAGGTCCAGTCAGCATGGACGCAACAACAATCCGGCACGACACAACCGAGCGCCACGTCGCAAAGTACGCCAACAAGAACCCGATCCACCGGCTGAGCCTCGGTCGCTTCCACGACCTGGTCGCGGAGACCGTTCGTGAGGTCGCACCCAGCTCCATTCTCGATTTCGGGTGTGGGGAGGGATTCGTTCTCGACGAGTTGTCTGAGCGCGGCGTATCGCTGAAGGGCTATGAAGGGCTCGACCTTCGTGAGGATGCGTTGGCAGCCGCACGAAGCCGTTGGCCCGAACAGCGCTTCACTTGCGCAAACCTGTTCGACGGCGCACTTGATGAGCGCCGCTATGACATGGTGATGTCGCTGGAAGTGCTCGAACATCTGTTTGAGCCCGAGAAGGCGCTTGAGCGCCTGGTCACGCTTTGCTCGGGTAAACTGCTGCTTACAGTCCCGAATGAGCCGTGGTTTCAGCTGGCAAATCTTGCTCGTGGTCGCGACTTCATCCGGCTGGGAAACCATCCCGAACATATCAATCACTGGAACGCCAAGACGTTTGCGGCCTTCGTCGGCGAACATGCTCGCGTGATTAACGTAAAGACGCGCTTTCCTTTCGTGATCCTGCTCGCCGAGCCTAAGTGAGCTGGCAGGAATGAGTGACGAAACCGTCGATTTCGGTTCACCGGTTCGCGAAGGGCAGGGTTGGGGCCATTCGCTTATAACGCCAGCGAAGGGTGCATTGGCGCTGGTTCTCGTCCTTGGCGTTTTGACACTTCTTTTTCCGATCGGCCTGGTCCGGGACTATTTCAACCATCTTGCGCGCAACCACATTGAGTCCGCGATCTGGTTCGACGCAGATATCCAGCAGCACTACCGGCTCTCCTTCGACGTCATTCCGGACATGACGATGGATCTTGTCGTACCGTGGCTGTCATGGCTCTTTGGGACGTGGCGAGCGGGCGCGCTCACCATATGGCTCGCTCTTGTCCTGCCCGCGCTCGGAGGGATCGCGATTGCCCGCACGGCACATGGGCGTGTGACCTGGCTGGCCCTTGGAGGCTTTCTCGCCGCATTCAATGTTGGCATGGAGTGGGGCTTCGTGAACTACGTTGCTTCGAGCGGACTTGCCCTGCTCGCTTTTGCCGTGTGGATGCGGACGGAACCGGGCCTGAAGCGTACGCTGATGTTCGCGCCGCTCGGCCTGCTTCTGGCGCTCAATCATGCGCTGGCTTTCCTGCTTTTTGGTTTTCTCGCAATGGTCTGGGAGCTGGCAAGCTTCGCGGAAGGCGAACGTGGCGCGCGGTGGCCTTTCCTGCGCCGCGCAGCGACGCTTGATCTGCCCGCGATGCTGCCCGGTATCGCCTTGATCATCCTTGCCACGCTTGGCGCATCAGACCTGCCACGCGGAACGGCAGACTTTTTCTCACTGCCGCAAAAAGCCTATGGCTTCTCCTCGGGCTTCTACTTCTTCAATTCGACAGTGGGCTTTGTCGCGCTTCTGGGTGTCTGTAGTCTCGCGGGTTGGCTACTGGTGAAGCGCTATATCGAGTTGCCGCGTAAACTCACTTGGGTTTGCGCGGGACTGCTTTTGCTCAACATCGTGATCCCAACCAGCGTGCTTGGGATCTGGGGGCTTCACCTGCGCTTCGTCCCGCCGCTGGTTATCGTCTTTTTCGCAAGCGCCCAGTTTACAAGGAAGGCACCCGTCATGGCGAGACAGGTCTCTGGCGTCGTCATGTTTGGCCTGGGGACCATGATGTTCCTGAATGGCGCAGTCCATATGGCGCAAACGGACTCGAAAGCCGACGAGGTGCGCAGTCTGCTCTCCGCCATGCCGCGCGGTGCACGCATGCTATCAGCTTACGATGCAGGGCCGGGTTTCGACCTTCCCTTTGCCATGCATGCGAGCGGCATTGCTGTCATCGAGCGCTCCGCCTATGTCCCGGGGCTATTCACGAATACGTCGCCCGTTGATGTCGCCCTTTCGAATATTGAAATCCACATGCCCCAGTCGCTCCCTATTGGTGTGGGGGAACTGGAGGCAGCCGCGAGACGTCCATCCGCGCATTCCGAGAATGGCTACTGGTCTTTAGGTTACGCGGATAACTGGCCGGAACGCTGGGACTACCTGCTCTTCTTCAAAGGCAGTCCCAGCTCCAGCCTCGATGGTTTGCCGGTGTGCGAGCGCGCCCGCAGCGACAACGCCATCCTTTACAAAACGGGCCGCTGTTAGCCGGCAAGGTCCTTCAGATCCTTGACGAGGTCGGTTTTCTCCCAGGAAAAGCCACCCTCATTGTCCGGTGCCCGGCCAAAATGGCCATAGGCGGCGGTGCGGGCATAGATCGGCTTGTTGAGGCCGAGCGTGGTGCGGATGCCGCGCGGGGAGAGGTCCATGATTTCCATGAGACGCTTCTCGAGCTTGCGCTCGTCTGTATTCGCCGTGTCGTGCAGGTTGATGTTGATCGACAGTGGCTGGGCGACACCGATCGCATAGGACAGCTGCAGCGTACACCGCTTGGCGAGGCCGGCGGCGACCACATTCTTGGCGAGATAGCGGGCCGCATATGCGGCAGAGCGGTCGACTTTCGTCGGGTCCTTGCCGGAGAATGCGCCACCACCATGCGGTGCGGAGCCGCCATAGGTATCGACGATGATCTTGCGGCCGGTAAGGCCGGCATCGCCGTCAGGGCCGCCGATCACGAACTTGCCGGTGGGATTGACGTAGAGCTTTTCTTCCTTCGGCAGCCAGCCGTCCGGCAGGACTTCGGTGATGACCGGACGGACAAGTTCGCGCACGTCACTGGCTGAAAGGCCGTCCTTGTGCTGGGTCGAGACGACCACGGCGTCAATGCCAATCGGCTTGCCATCCCTGTAGGCCATGGTGACCTGGCTCTTGGCGTCAGGCTCGAATTCCGGGCGTTCGCCGGAATGGCGAAGCTCGGCCATACGCTTCAGGATGCGGTGGGAAAACGAAATCGGAGCCGGCATGAGCTCATCGGTTTCATCGCTGGCATAACCGAACATGATGCCCTGGTCGCCAGCGCCTTCATCGGTATAGGTTCCGGTGCCTTCATCAACACCGGCGGCAATGTCCTCCGACTGGCCATGCAGCCAATTATGGAGCTTGAGCTTCTCCCAATGGAAGCCTTCCTGCTCGTAGCCGATATCCTTGATGGCGTTGCGCACCACGTGCTCGACCATGTCATCGGTAATCGTGTCGGGCCCGCGCATCTCACCAAGGAGAGCAACCTGATTGGTGGTAGCCGCCGTTTCACAGGCAACACGCACCCGGGCCGGGTCGTATCCGGCTTTCAGCGCTTCCCGGAAATAGAGGTCGACAACCTCATCGGAGACGCGGTCACAAACCTTGTCTGGGTGGCCTTCAGAAACACTTTCACTGGTGAAAAGAAAATCTGCTTCGGTCAAAATAATATCCGGTTGTTAGAGTGAGTGATCCTGCCCTGTTATCGGGTTAGAACGCCCCCGGCTAGGTTCTGTCACGAATTAGATTGCCTGACTGCAGCGGCTGCCTTGATTGTCGCCAGTAGCGTTTTTCGCAGCTCTTCATCCTCAATTTTCTGAAAGGCTGATAGCAGCTCCATGGCCTCCTGGTCCATCAGCGGCAGCGGGGCTGCCGGCTCACTGTCTTCATTAAGCGAGCCATTTGGCAAGGCGAGATAATCCTCAGCGCCTTCGTAAAAATACAGAACCGGCACATCGAGAACGGTGGATAGCTCATAGAGGCGTCCGGCCGAAATGCGGTTCACGCCTTTCTCGTATTTCTGGACCTGCTGGAAGGTCAGGCCGAGCTTTTCGCCGAGTTGCTCTTGGGTGAGGCGTAACTCACGGCGCCGCCAGCGAAGGCGCTGGCCGACGAGATGATCGATCTTGCTGGGGAGTTTGCTCTCAGACATCCGGACCAATTGAGATAATTACGCAACCAGCCTAGCGGTCTAACGTCGCCAGGACAGAAAGGCCAGTACGGCGAAGCCTGTGAGGGTAAGCCAGAACAGGGCGGGCCCGAAGCGCTGATAGGGCGTGGCCGGCAATGCGGCTGGCAGCGGCGTCCTCACCACCGACGAAATCCAGCCATCCGGGTCGCCGGCTACGCGCTGGCCGCGGGCCGTCTCGCGGCCCATACCGTCAACCATCGCGGTCGCGCCGCGGCTTGCCACACGCGCCATGGGCAGGCCGCTTTCTATCGAGCGGTAGCGATTCTGCGCATAGTGCTGGGCCGGACCCATACCGCGACCGAACCATGCATCATTGGAAATGGTGACGATCCACTTTGCCTCGGAGCGCTGCGGCCCGGCCTTGCGGGTGATTTCCGGAAACAGGCCTTCGTAGCAGATGAGCGCGACAAAGGGCGGGAGATTGGCCGGGAAGAGGACCGTTGGTTCGCTACCCGGCTCGAAGCCAGACGTGGCAAGTTGCTGCATGGCGCCTGGAAGGATGCCGGAGATCGAATTGCCAAATGGAATGATTTCGCTTGCTGGCAGCTCACCGAAAGGGACGAGCCGATGCTTGTCATAAAGCGCGATCAGTTCGGCGCGCCCGCTTTCGGTCTGAAGCACCGCAAGGCTGTTGTGATACACGCCCTCGCGCCCGTCGAAGCTGCGCCGCGTCGTGCCCACGATCAGGCTGCGCTGGCCAAGATAGGCGGAGATGACGTCTAGGGCGTAATTATTGGCAAGCAGCTCGAAAGGCAGGGCGCCTTCCGGCCAGACCACGATGTCGTCAGGGTCACTTTCGATGTCGCGAAGGAATTCGCCATAGCGCGCCAGAACCCGGTCGCCCGTGCCCTTGTACTTTTCAGCCTGGGGGATACCGGCATCCATGAGAACGATAGTCTCCTCGCTCATCACGGACGGTTGGGACAAGCGCTGGGCACCCCATGCCCAGCCAAAGCCAGTCAGGACGACGGCGACAAGGACAGGAAGCGCCCGGCCAAGTACGCCGCGTGAATCGCGTGTGTCGACCAGGGCCGCTGGAGCAGCGCAGACAAGCAGGGTGAGCAGGGTCAGCCAGTAGACGCCACCGATGGCAGCAGCCTGTGAAACCGCATGCCCTGGCGCCCACGTCGTCCCGAAAATGTTCCAGGGGAAGCCGCCAAACAGGTGCCCGCGCACAAGTTCGCAAAGCGCGAAGAAGATCGAGAAGATGAACACGCGCGACGGCGAAGCCGACCAGAAAGCGCCAGCCAGAGCTGCCCCTGCACCCCAGATCAATGCCATGCCGCCTGGCAATGCGATCAGCGGCATCCACAGGAAGACGGCATGTTTCTCCGGCTCGACCAGAAAAGGCGAGGTCGTCCAGTACATCCCGATAAGGAAGAAACCGAAGCCAAAGGCCCAGCCACGCATGAACATGGAACGCCCCCAGCGGACCATGCCGCGAGCGCCATCCATCATCCAGATCAGGCCTGTCACGGATACGACCAGGGCTGGAGTCAGGTGGAATGGGGCAAAGGCAAGGGCGGCGAATGCCCCAAGCAGGGCTGCGAAGCCACAAGCTTTCCAGCCTGTCAGCTTTGCGAGTGCTTCATGCAGCGGGCCGAGCGCTGTGAAGCCGTGGCTGCGGATGCCATCCTTCAAGCTTTGCCCTCAGCCGGCAGGTGGCGAACGATCAGACGCTCCACCCGGCGCGCATCGCCGTCGAGGATTTCCAGGTCCGCGCCACACGGATGGCGTAGCACTTCACCGCGCAGAGGGACCTTGCCGGCGATCGCGAAGGCCAGTCCACCCAGCGTGTCGACCTCCACATCGAGGTCAGGGATGTCGAGATTGACGCCCGTCTTCTCCATGAAATCGGAAATCTCCATTCTGGCATCCGCTTCCCAGGCATGACGCCCACGACGGACCACCATAGCCGGGTCTTCGTCGTGTTCGTCCTCAATGTCACCAACGATTTCTTCCATCAGATCCTCAAGCGAGACGAGACCGTCGGTGCCGCCATACTCGTCCACGACGAGCGCCATGTGAATCCGGCTTGTCTGCATTTTCACAAGAAGATCAGCCAGCCGCATGGATGGCGGAACGAAAAGAACGTCGCGGCGCAGGCGCTCCAGCGGACGATCCATTCCATCCCCGCCGCGGGCAATCTCGCCAACGACGTCCTTGATGTGGACCAGTCCGATCGGATCATCCAGAGATTCCCGGTAAACCGGTAGCCGCGAGTGGGACTCTTCGGCGTAAAGCTGGATCAGAGCAGGGAGGTCCGTGCCAAGCTCGACACCAACGATCTCGGCACGCGGAACCATGACATCCGCGACACGCGCTTCTTCGAACTCGGCCAGACGCAGCCGTAATTGCTGGGATGAATGGCGCGCGGGACGAGCGTCCGGAACGGCGGGTTCAGGGTCAGGATTGCGCCGCCGGCGGAAGTTGAAGAACCGCGGACGGCGCCGTCTCTCTCGATCAGTGCTGTCGTTCATTTCCCTACACTTCAGGATTGGGCCGAGTATGGATCAGCGATACCGAGCGTGGCAAGCGCGCGTATCTCCAAGGTCTCCATTTGCCGTGCCTCTGTGTCTTCCATGTGGTCATGGCCGAGCAGGTGGAGATAACCGTGAATGATGAGATGACTGAGATGATCGGCAAGCGTGATGCCGCGAGTCTCGGCGTCGCGGCTGGCAACCCCCAGGCCGATTGCGATATCGCCAAGGAACGGCGCCTCGATTGGGTCAGCCGGAAAGGACAGGACATCGGTGGGTTTGTCCTTGTTTCGCCAGTCGCGGTTGAGGGCGTGCATCTCGGTATCATCTGTCAGCAGGAGAGCCACCTCGCCAGCCTCTGATGTCAGGGCAAAGGCGGCCGACAAGGCGTGTTCGCATGTTTCGGTAAGGCCGGGCAGGTGCGCTGTCCATTCGTCCGCTTCTACGCGCAGGTCGAGGGTGACGCTCATCGGTCTGCTTCGGCATCCTTGTCATAGGCGCGAATGATCCGTGAGACGAGAGCGTGACGGCGAACATCGCTGGCGGAAAATTCGACGACGCCGACACCTTCGACGCCGGAAAGGATCTTCAGTGCGTGAGCAAGCCCCGACGGCGTCTTCGGTGGCAGATCGACCTGGCCGGGATCCCCGGTGACCACCATGCGCGAGTCGCGGCCAAGGCGTGTCAGGACCATCTTGGTCTGGCCGACTGTGGCGTTCTGGGCCTCGTCCATGATGACGAAGGCATTTTTCAGCGTGCGCCCGCGCATGAAGGCAAGTGGCGCCACCTCAATGATCTTCTTCTCACGCATCCGGTCAACCTGATCCGGACCGAGCACTTCGTTGAGCGCGTCCCAGATCGGACGCAGGTAGGGCTCGACCTTTTCTTCAAGATCGCCCGGCAGGAAACCGAGATTTTCGCCAGCCTCGACAGCCGGGCGGGTGATGATCAGCCGTTCCTTGGTTTTCTTGCGTAGCTCAGCGGCCCCGGCGGCCACGGCGAGGAAGGTCTTGCCCGTGCCGGCCGGACCGACGCCGAAGGTGAGGTCTGTGCCCGGACGGGTCAGCAGGTCGATGTAGCGTGCCTGTGTCTTGGTCTGCGGCATGACCGGCACGCGCAAGCCCGATAGAGAGCCATAGCTCTCTGCCGGCGCGCGGGCCTGGTCGATCGCGCCCTCGAAGACGTCTTCCCCGGCTGAGGGATTTGTTTTCAGCATACGCTCGAACGCTGCCAGGGTGGCCTCGGCAGAGGCAACGGCATCAGGGGAACCGGACAGTCTGATGCTGCCGCCCTGGCTTTCGGCTTCCAGCTTGCCATCGATCAGCGCCATTTCCAGCTTCATCAGATTGCGATGTTGCGGACCGCAAATGGCCTGGAGCTGGGACGGATTGTCGGGCGTGTAGAGGCGGGTGATCGTGCCTTTCAAGGTCAGGCAGCCTCCACCGCAGCCGAATATTCCCCGGCGAGCGAATTCAGCGTTGCGCCGACGACCTTCACGTCGACGATCTGTCCGATCAGGTGGCCCGGTGCATCGAAGTGAACCGCCTGCATCCACGGGCTGCGGCCATGCATCTGGCCTTGGTTGCGGCCTTTGCCGGTGACGAGGACCGGGATGGTCTGGCCGATCTTGGAGGCGTTAAATTCGCCCTGTTGCTCGCGTAGGAGGGCCTGCAGGCGTTGCAGGCGCTCATTCTTCACCTCTTCCGGCACATGGCCGAACATGTCGGCAGCCGGCGTGCCGGGGCGCGGCGAGTACTTGAATGAATAGGCAATGGCATAGCCGACCTCGCGGACCAGGTCCATCGTGTCCTCGAAGTCCTGGTCGCTCTCGCCCGGAAAGCCGACGATGAAGTCGGAGGCGAGCGCCATGTCGGGGCGCGCCTCGCGCATCTTGCGCATGATATCGAGATAGTGGTCTGCCGTGTGGCCGCGATTCATCGCCTTGAGGATACGGTCGGATCCGGACTGCACAGGCAAGTGCAGGAAGGGCATCAGCTCCGGCACTTCGGCATGCGCAGCGATCAGGTCGTCATCCATGTCGCGCGGATGGCTGGTCGTATAGCGGATACGGTCGATCCCGCCGATCTTGGCGAGGTGACGGGCCAGCTGGCCAAGCCCCCACTCGCCGTCGCCGTCCAGCTTCGGGCCGGCGCCGTGCCAGGCATTCACGTTCTGGCCGAGCAGCGAGATGTCGCGCACGCCTTGGGCGGCAAGGCTGCGTGCCTCGATGGTGATGTCGTCGACCGGGCGCGACAGCTCTGCGCCACGCGTATAGGGCACGACGCAGAAGGTGCAGAACTTGTCACAGCCTTCCTGCACAGAGAGGAAAGCGCTCGGTCCGTCGGCCTCGCGGGCCTTGGGCAAGGCGTCGAACTTTTCCAGCGTCTCGAACTCGGTCTCCAGCCGTTCTCCTGTCGCGCGGCTGGCGCGGGCAACCATTTCCGGCAGCTTGTGATAGGCCTGCGGGCCAAGCACCAGGTCCACGGCCGGCTGGCGGCGCATGATTTCTGCGCCTTCAGCCTGCGCGACGCAGCCGGCCACGGCGATTGTCATCTTGCCACCGGCGGCCTCTTTCATCTTCTTGATCTGGCCAAGCTCGGAATAGACCTTTTCGGTCGCCTTCTCGCGGATATGGCAGGTGTTCAGCACGACGAGATCGGCATTGTCCGCCGTGTCGACGGGCTGATAGCCGAGCGGGCGCAGCACGTCGCGCATACGCTCACTGTCATACACATTCATCTGGCAGCCATACGTCTTGATGAAAAGACGCTTCGGCTCGGATTGCGAAGTCTGGGTGGTCATGCGCGCGCTTATGACTCAAAAGCGACGTCGGGGCCAGACTCAGGTGTTAGTCTCACCTAGTCCTTCTTCAGCGGAACGCCGTAAAGCTCGAGGCGGTGGTCGACAAGTTTGTAGCCAAGCCGTTCGGCAATCTCGACCTGCAGCTTCTCGATTTCCTCGGACTGGAATTCGACGACGTCGCCATTGCGCACATCAATCAGGTGATCATGGTGCTCTTCCGGCACTTCCTCGAAGCGCGCACGCCCGTCGCGGAATTCGTGGCGTTCGATGATGCCGCTCTCTTCGAAGAGCTTCACCGTGCGGTAGACCGTCGCCAGCGAGATGGAGTTGTCGAGCTCATTGGCCCGCCGGTGCAGTTCTTCCGCATCCGGATGGTCATCAGACGTGGAAAGCACACGCGCAATGATACGGCGCTGCTCCGTCATTCTCAGGCCTTTTTCGGCGCAAAGCTTCTCTAGGCGATCCATGGTTGTTTCATGCCTCCGATTCACCTGTATGTCCAGCGATAGCGCGTGACATGAGGATGGCATCCACACGTGCGCCGCCTGCGCGGAGATAATAGTTCTTCCGTCGCCCATCTTTGAGGAAGCCACTGCTTTCATAAAACTTTATCGCTGCAGTATTGTCGGCGGCGACATCAAGGCAGAGCCTGGCCATGCCATAGGGGCCGAGCAGGGTCACCAGACCGCTGAGCAAGTGTGCAGCAAGTCCATGGCGGCGCTTGTCTGGGGCAACGCACATGGTGAGAATGTCAGCGTCAGGCGGCGTCTTCTGAACGATGATCATGCCTGTCAGGCGGCCATTCTCATCCTCGGCGCCCACGCCGAGTGTAGTGGTCAGCGCAAATGTGTCCTGAAAGGCCCAGGCACTCCAGACCTCATCAGGTGGGAAGCAGAGCGCATGCAGGGCATGCGCAGCAGCCGCATCCTCTCGCGTCAGCAGCCTCAGGGGCTGGGTCACGGGCGCTTGCCGCTAGGTAATGCCGCGTCTGGGGCCCGGACATACACCGGGCTTGGCGGTGCGGCAGTCTCTGTGTCGATGTCGCTTGCGAAAGCACCGGTCCGGGCCGCTGTCGGGGCTGCCTCATGCAGTGTGAGCTGGGGCAAGGCTGCAGCCAGCGCCTCAAGGCCTGTGCCGTAAACAAAGTGAGGGTGTGCCTTCAGCTCGGCGACTAGCTCATCCAGCCCGACTTCCTCGGGGGTGGTGACCGCCCGCCCGGACCGGAAGCGCTGCGCCCAATAACTGATTTCCGGCGGGCGCCGTTTGGCGGGCAGAAGCATAATGGCAGAGCCTTGCTGGCCGGCAGGCAGCGCAGCTTCAAGGCTCGTAACCCCAATGCAGGGACACTTCAGCGCCAGGGCCAGGCCGCGAGCGAACGAAATGCCCACACGCACCCCGGTAAAACTACCAGGCCCTATTACGACAGCGAGGCGATCCAGATCGGCAAGGCTCCGTTCCGCTGAATGGACCGTTTCATCGATGAGGCCCGGTAGCCGGGCATCCTGGCCACGAGCCATCGTCTCCTTCGCCTCTGCGAGGAGGGTGCCGTTCTCGAGAACGGCCACATCACAGGCTGGCCCTGAGGTATCTATCGAAAGGACCAGCATGTGATGCGATCAGAGAATCTGACAGGCTTCGTTAAACGCTAGGCGTGGGCTGCGATCGAAGATCGTGCTGTCATCGCCATGGCCGATCGCACAGAGGAAGTTTGAGCGCCAGTGATGGGTTCCTTCCTTCTCGGCGAAGAACTCGTAGTCCACACCGTCCTGGTTGAAGCCGGACATCGGTCCGCAATCGAGGCCCAGAGCGCGGGCTGCCATCATCAGATAAGCCCCCTGAAGCGACCCGTTCCGCTCGGCATGTTCCTGGCGTGCGTGTGGCTCGGAAAACCACTCCTTTGCGCCGGGATTGTGCGGGAAAAGTTGCGGGATCTTCTCGTGGAACATCAGGTCGTTGGCGATAATACAGACCCACGGGGCAGTCATGCACTTCTCGACATTGCCTTCCATCAGGTGAGGCTTGAGCCGCTGCTTGGCTTCATCCGTGTGAATGAAGACGAACCGGGCCGGACAGCAATTTGCACTGGTCGGCCCCATTTTTGTAAGGTCGTAGACCGCCCGGATCATCGTCTCCGGGACGGGTTTGTCGAGCCAGCCATTATAGCTCCTGCCTTTGCGCCAGATGAGATCAAGCGCGTAATCATTGACTGGGTCGGACATTCCTTACCTCCGGTTGGTTTGGCCTAAAGGGCTGCTTCTACAGCATTCACCTCCGGAACATAGGCCTTCAACATATTCTCAATACCTTGTTTCAGCGTCATCGTCGAAGACGGGCAGCCAGCACAGGCGCCGCGCATTGCCAGATGGACGATACCAGAGTCGGCATCATAACGCTGGAAAGTGATGTCGCCGCCATCCTGCGCAACGGCAGGACGCACGCGCGTTTCGATGAGTTCCAGGATTTCCTCAACGATTTCGGCGGTCTCGCCTTCATAATCGGCCGCAGTCGTCGCACCTTCATCGTTCTGGCTTGCAGATGCGCCGTCACCGATCACGGGCAACCCAGCAACATAGTGGTCCATGATCGCCGCCAGCACCATCGGGCGGACATGTTTCCAGTCTGCATTTTCGGTTTTGGAAACCGAAAGAAAATCAGCGCCAAGGAATACGCGGGTGACGCCATCGACCTGGAAGATGGCCTGGGCGAGCGGGCTCATTCCGGCTTCGGCCTCGCTGGCAAAATCAAAAGGTCCGGTGGACCCGGCCACCGTTTCTCCCGGGAGAAACTTGATCGTGTCCGGATTCGGGGTCGGTTCGGTCTGGATAAACATGGGCGTGCCTGCTCTGTCTGGCTCGCCTCTCAAATGGACGGTCGGAGCCTGCCTTTCAAGCAGGCATCCGTTCAGGAGTCAGTCGCGTCTTCGCTGCTTTCGGCGCCGTCTTCGGTTTTGGCCGCCTCGGCCGCCGCAGCACGGGCCTGCTCTTCGGCAATGAGGGCCGAACCAAGACCGCGGGTCGCATCGCTGGCCTGACGCAGATAGTAGGCCATCATGGCGAGGTGGTCGGCCATCAGGCGGGCATCGCCGGCCTGGCTAGAGACAAAGATTGGGTCCAGTTCGGCGGCCCGCCGCCAGCTGGCCTCAATCTTGTCGAGCCGGCTTTCCACGGAGCTGCGCACTGCAATGTCAGGCTCGGAGACGAGGCTGGCGGTCAGAAGCTGGCTTGCAATCTGCGCCCGGGCGCGGGCTTCGAAGAAGACCTGGATGTCTTCCCTGGAGGCCGGCCAGCCTTCGCGCGTGCCGATACGTTGGCTGAGGCGCTGATAAGAGTCGTCAGCCCAACCTGCAAAAAGAGCGAGTTCGTCAACAACATCCGAAACGCCAGCCGGCTTGCTGGCGAGGTCACGCTCAAGGCGCCCCTCATAGCGTGCCAGCGCTTCTGCGGCGGCTGTGAGGCGCGGGGTCTGATCGAGGCCCTGCTCAGGCATCAGCAGGCGGGCGGCGGCAGAAAGATCGGGGTCGGGATTGCCATCCGGCGTCTCGGACTTGCCGGCCATCAGACGCGCATACTGGCTGAGCGAGGTCGACAGTGCATTCTGCCAGGCGGGCAGGCCAGTCAGTCGGGCCTGCGGGTGCCAGCCCGGACGGTCGGCGGCCCAGCCGGGACCTTCCAGTTCGCGCCCGATCATCGTGACGATGACACCTGTTTCGGGCGAGGCCCAAGGCGATTCTGCTGACAGGATAACCGGGGAATCATTGACGTCATGCGAAGCCATGATCAGCGCCGGATAGAAGCCCACAAGAACCAGCACGGCGAGGATTTGCAGTGTCCGGATAATGCGCCGCCACCAGAGTGAGGCGGTGTGCATCAGGGGAGAAGGTTCTGCTTCGTCGAGATAGGGCGCAGGAAGGTCTGTACCGATAAGCGTCACGGCCGTACCTTCGCGGCGCGGCTGGACGGGCAGTTTTTCAACATTGCTCATCGGCAGTATCTCTATCGTGTTCGGCGCCCCCGCGCTCGTCAGAAAGTGTTGCCGCAGGGCAACATCTTATCAAGCGCTTAACGCATTAAACTTCAGACAAAGATACAGCTGAACGCAAACCATGCGCCAGTTTACGGTAGCGGTGTCTATTCCATGGACTCGTCGATGACGACGAAGCTCTCATCGATCGCCTGATCCGCAGGAATCTCCGCCGGCGGCGGCGCTGAAGCGACCCCGATATTTGCAGTGATCTTCTCGCCAATTCCGCTTTCGCGGCGCTCATAGGCAGAAACGAGCGACGTGTAGGGCGGCACATGCACCCAGCCACTGTCGGCGGTATTCTGAAGCATCTCGAAGTGAAGGTGGAAGGTCGTCGGCGTCCCTCCGAAATCGTTCGAGACATAGCCGAGTTTTTGCCCCTTGGTGACCGTGTCCCCCGCGGAAACCTGCAGGGCGCGCATGTTCATGTGCATGTATTTGTAAACGCGCGGACCGGAGCGCTGCGTCACCGTATAGGTGCCGATCGACTGGATGATGCCGTCTTCCACCGCAACCACTTCGTAAAGGGCGCGTTCGGCCGATGCCGTGCGGCGCAGGTCATTGCAGCCCTGAGCGGTGCCAACACGAATGTCCTGGCCCTGGTGGATGCGGCTGACCGGGCAATAGGGCGAGTTGCGGGTGGAAGACCGCGTTTCGCAGAAATTGTCGCGCCAAGGATATTCGTAATTGCGCGCATCACACTGATCACCGCCCTTGATGCCGCCGCCAAAGCCCCAGACCTGCGACTGGAGGAAGGCTGGCGCCGACTTGATCGGGAAGCGCATGTCCGGGGAGAAAATGGTTTCGGGATCCGAGGTCCCGGTGCCGGACCCGGAGACAAGCTGGCCGGGCTCTACGAAGGAGAAAACCACGGCTGGCTCTGGTTCTTCGGGCGTTTCGGGCTCTGTGACGTCGGTGCCGGTATTGTCGGCCACGTCCGTTGTACCGTTCTCCTCCGGTGTTTCGGTATCGACGGGACCGTCGGTTTCGGGCGATGTTTCGGTATCGTCCTCGGCCCTCCCCTCAGTGTCGGGGCTGTCGGGCTCGGTCGTGTCCAGCTCCGGCACGTCCGAATCGGGCGTTTCCGGTTCGACTGCGTCCGTGTTTTCAGGGTTAGCGTCCACATCATCCGTGTCATCGCTGGGATCGACTGGCTCAGCTGTGTCGAGGTCGCTCTCCGTCTCGGAGGGTGGCGTCGGTGTCTCGATTTCCTCATCGGGGTCGGATGCCTCCGGGGAGGGTGTCTCCGGCTCGTCAGCGTCGCTGTCCCCATAGGGGTCTGTCACGGGTTCGCTGGGCGGGGCAGGGCCTGGTGCGCCGGGTGGCGTTTCGGGTTGGTACTCCCGTCCACGGCCATCATTGGGATAGCGAATGGCATCGCAGGCCGCCAGCGCGATGAGGGTCAGCGCGAGAACAAGTCCCCACCAGAGTTTTGACATCATTGAGTCCCCGAGATCACGATTTCTTCCGCAACGGACATGGCTTCATCTTCCGTGATGCAGCTGCCGCCCTCTGCCCCCGAGCCCAGACATTCAAACTCGACCATATAATCAGCGCCATACCGTGAAAAGGAAACCATCGCGCCGGTGGATGTCTCCACATATCTCATGTCTTCGGACCCGCCCTCGCCAGCGGATCCGCCGGGCACATCGGTCACTTCGTTCGTGCCGTTCACGATAAGATTGTATCTGTCGCCAGGAAACACGGCAAAATAGCCATCCGGGACCGGCCGAAATTGAGGTTGTGGTCCGTCTGCGCTTGCCGGGCGGACCGGGCCTGTTGGCAGAAGGACCGGCACCGGAGGCGCGGAACTGCCACTCTGGATATTAAAAGTGGTGTCGCGTTCGTTGGAAGACGCAAGGTCACGACGGGCTGTATCCCAGTCGATATCGCTCTTCTTTGTGGATGCGACCTTGGCTGTCCCGGTTTCGGCCACATCGACATCTTCCGGTTCGGGTTGGATGTCGATTGTCGCATCATTGCCGCTATTGCTGGTGTCGGCCAGCCCGGTTTCTGTATCCGCAGGCGGCTTGTCGGCTGCGCCATTCGTGAAATCGCAGGCGCCCAATATCAGGCAAACTCCCGCCGTCAGCACCATTCCCACCCGTTCGACCATGGCGTTCCTAGCCTTCCTTACTTGGTTCCGCGATATAGTCTGGCTCAGCATACGCGACATTGTCCATCGCCAGAATACCACGGATGACGTCGTCGACGCTGCGTGCCCCCGATCCGGTCAGTACCAGTTCGCCGGAATAGCTCGCCCGCTCAAGCGACAGGCCCTGGAGGGCCGGCTTGTCAGCGGCCCATTCGCGGAAGCGCTGGCGGGTTCCCTCGGGATCCTTGCGAAAGGTCTTGCCGATTTCCTGCGTTACCGGCTCGTTTTCGAACTTCACGATAATCGCATATTGGGCGGAGTAGCCGCCTGCCGACTGGGCCGTGACCTTGCCATCATCTGACGATGTGGCCGTTGATTGCGTTGGCGCAAAGGACATTGAAGGCGAGGTGCTGTCACCACCACCACCGAGCCATGCAACACCACAGGCTGCGCACAGCGACACGCCGATGGCCGCGATGCCCAATTGGGACTTGGTGGAGGTGGAGTTGCGTTCGCTCAAGGCTCTTGTCTCAGTCGTCCAGGTTGATGTTTGAAAGGTTCAGAAGGCCGCTGCCGCAGGGCCGTTTGCAAAGGTCGGGTGACCCCTCGACGGGCTCGGCGCCTGGATACTGAACGCATGGGCCTGAACATTGTTCTTGGCTGCGCGGCGTGAGAGCAGCGAGCAGGACGTCTGACAGCGATGTCCCCTGCAGCTCCGGGCGCTTGCTCTTGATCAGCGCCAGCGCGGCTGAGACATGCGGCGCTGCCATGCTGGTGCCTTGTTCATATGCATAAAAGCAATCCTCAATGCTCTCATTTGTAACCGGGTCGATGCAGTCATGCGCTGTCTTCGTGGACAGGATGCCATCGGGGCGGCCATCGCCATTGTCATCGCGTGTCAGGTCTCCGCCTGGCGCCATCAGATCCACCTCCGCGCCATAATTGGAATAGGGCGCCATGATGCCGCGCGCATCGCCGGCGGCGACCGATAGTACATTGTTGCATCCGCCCGGCGCATAGAACTGGGTGGAAACCTTGTCATTGCCTGCAGCGGCGACCACGACCACGCCGCGCTCGACCACCTCATCAATGGCGTCCTGCATGGAGGCGGGGCAGAAGCGGAAAATCCCTATCGACAGGTTGATGATGTCAGCCGGATTGTCGTTCCAGATCTCATTCCCGAGTTCGTCATATTCCGGGATCAGGCCACCAGCCCAGCGGATCGCGTCATTGATGTCCGATAGCCGTCCACCGCATTTGCCGAGCGCGCGGACTGGAACGATCTTTACATTCCAGGCGCCGCCGGCCACGCCATTGGCATTGTTGGTCACGCTCGCGCCGACCGTACCGGCGACGTGGGTGCCGTGATAGGTGTTCTCGAAGACAAAATCCTCCGGGCATTCATCGCCCGGATCATTCGGATCGGAATCGCGGCTGTCACCATCATTGGCCATGCCAATATCGGTTACCATGTCCCAGCCAGGCGCGAGATTGGGCGAATCCTTGATGTCGGGATGGCTCATTTCGAGGCCTGTATCGACAACCGCGACGACGACTTCATCAGATCCCTGCGTGGCCTGACTGGTCCAGAAATCGACAAAGCCGGCCCCACCAGGCGCCTTGCCCTCCCCGGAGCCCTGTCCGAGGAAATTCCACTGCAATTGCCATAGCGGATCATTCGGCGTGATTGAGGAGGCCGTGACCGGGCCCTCATTCTTTGGCCGGCGAACAAACTGGTGGTGATACACCCAGTCCTTCTCGACATATTCGAAGTCACCGCTGTTTTTCAGTTCCTGAATTACGCAGACGGTCGCCAGCTGTGGGTCAGCCTGAAGCTGGGCCTCAGTTGGGTTTTCCGGGCACTCACGATCATCGTCAGAGACGATCCACGGTACACCCTCAGCAGCCCCGTCGCCTTCATAGCGCGTGGGCTTCGTGGCGCGTGACCCGATCTCGATGACCATCTGACCCGATCGCGAGCGCTGGATGTTGGCCGCCAGGCCATATCGCTGTGCTGTCTCGATCATCCGGCTTTCGGCATTCACCTGTGCGCTCATCGCATCCTGACGCATCATCAGCCGACGCTCGGCAGATTTGGCCGGGAGGGGGGCCTGAAGCTCCACCATCTCGGGAGGTGCAGGTGCTGGCGCCGCCCTTTCCATGGTCTCTGGCAATGACAGGGTGCGTTGCGGAGCAGATTTCAGGGCGGGACGGCTGTCCTTGAGCACTTCACGCGCCACCATGCTTCCAGACTGCGACAAGTCGCGTGACTTCGGGTCGATAGTGATCGTGCGGCGGCTGCGCATGGCTTGCTGCAGCCGTTGCGGCGCTTCCTCGACTGTTCGTGTTCCGGCCTCGGTCTCTTCAAGCGCTTCCATTTCATCGTCAGATGGCACGACGATAAGCGCATCGGAATCTTCACCAGCTACATAGGCATCATAATCGGCCATGGTCGGCGCATCCATGCTGCGCACCGGTGAAGCCGGTTCGGGCAGGCTGCGTGGCTTTGCGACGATGGAGCCGACGACGAATTTCTGCTGTGCGGAAGGGCCGGCCTGAATAGGTGAGCTTTCCATGATCTTGCCAGCGAGCGCACGGGCAGTCACGGGCGCCGACTCCATACGATTGGCGCCGCCGCCAGTGCCGTCTCCGCCGCCTAGCTGGTCCATTACGCCGCGACCGATATCCTCCAGCCGGTCAACACGTTCGTCGGTACGGTCACAGGCAGCCAACCCGGCGCAAAGCCCAAGGCCCGCCAGAGCAGCAGCCAGTTTCTTCCGGAATGTCATGATCAAGCTATCCCCGTCACTCAGGCCCACCCCGCAGGCCGGTATGATAATCACATGTTAACCGTGATGGCGAGGCCTGCCCCGGCCAATTCAGGCAATTGCAACCCTGGCGGTCAGGTCGAGCCCAGTGCAGCCCCGACAACCTCACCGGCTTCCCGGATGGCATCGCGCGCAGGCATGGACACGGCAGTCAGGTTCATGAAGCCATGCACCATTCCCGGGTGCTCGCGAATCGTTACTGGCACACCATGCGCGGCAAGTTTGGCGGCGTAGGCCCGCCCTTCATCCTTGAGCGGATCCCACCCGCAGAGCACGAGGTGGGTTGGCGCAAGCCCGCGAAAATCGGCATCTGATGCAAACAACGGCGAGACCCGCGGATCCATGCGGTCGGTCTGGTGGTGGATGTAGGCGTCCCGGAAATAGTCGAACAGGTTCTGCGAGATGAAGAAACCTTCCTGGAAGGTCGACTTCTTCGAACGAATATCGATGAACTGAACGAGTGGATAGAGTAGCAACTGGAAGGCCGGTGGAGGCCCGTTTGTGCGGTTCATTTCCTGGGCCAGAAAGGCCGACAGGTTGCCGCCGGCGCTGTCGCCTGCGACGCACAGCCGGTCCGGATCCATGTTCAGCAGGTCGGTGCGCTGGGTGGCCCATTCCCATACGGCGACCGCGTCGTCATGGGCGGCAGGGAACGGGTGCTCCGGGGCAAGCCGGTAATCGACAGACAGAACCCGGCACCGAGAGGCTGCGGCCAGGCGGCGGCAGATCATGTCATGGCTGTCGAGGTCGCCAAGCACAAAACCGCCGCCATGGAAAAAGATGATGCCGGGCCCCGGACCGATGCCAGCCCCGAGGGGTGTGTAAAGGCGGCCCTTCAGAGCGCCTTCGGCCCCATCAACGGCGAGTGTCGAAACTTCTGCAAGCTCCGGCGCATCGCGCTCCACAGACCGGCTGGCGCGGTAGAAGCTCTGGCGCAGGCGATCAGTCGACTGTTTCCAGTCGAGTCCTGAGAAGTCCGGTAGCTTGAACCGGTCCATGAACGTCTTGATCGTCTCGTCGATCGCCATTGGTGCATCCTACAACTCGTAAGCCTGAGAGGTAAGGTGCATGATCGGCAAAAATGCGGCGATCAGTAGCCGGTGTAGCGGTAAAGTGTATAGCGCCAGCGGCCGCTTTCGATCTGGCGCAGAGCTTCGCCCCAGAGGCGGCCCTTCGTGGTGTCTGGCAGCGTGTCGAGCTGGCTGATGAGTTTCGTGCCAAGTTCGCAGAAGTTGGTCTCGGCCAGCACAGCATCCATTTCGCTTCGGCTCTTGCCCTCTGTGGTGAGCAGCTGGACGAGCTGCGGGTTTGTCATGAGCGCGAAGCCGAGCTGCTTCAAGGCTCCTTGGTCTGGCGCGCCAAGGCGACTGTGCAGGACAGGATGGAGGCGAGCGTCGTGGATGGCGTCGAGGAGAATGCCATTGATCGCCAGGGCATACTCGTAAAGTCCGGCGCCGTGACCGACACGGTCGAAAACCGCGCGGTAGAGTTCCTGCTGCGATAGACCCGCAAACATCATCAGATCGTCGCCCATGCAGTAAGGCGCACCGGAACGGTTGAGGGCGTTTAACTGACTGGATGTCAGATCGATTATCCTGTTGGGGTAATCGACATCGGCTTTTGACAGGCGGTCGAGGCTGGACGCGATTTCGGGCGTGCCTGCCTGCAAGACAATCAGTCCGAGTTCGACCTCGTTAGCGCCGCGATCGACTGCTCGCTGGATTTCGCGCTCTAGGTCGCTGGCCGCGGAAGGAAAAGTGCGACGCAGCTTTTCGGTGTAATCGAGCGTTGCTTCATCGCTGAAGGTTGCCTTGATCACGCCGGAGGAGACGGCCTCGGTCTCCGCCGATCCTTTTACCGGGAACTTGCCCGCCCCGGTCAGCGACGGGAATTGAAGTATGGTAAAGAACAGGCCAGCGACGAGCCCCGTGACAGCCAGGCCAAACCCCAGACTGCCTGCTGTGTTTTGGCGGTCGCGCGCGTCGAACATATCTCGCCTGCTCCGGAATTCTGCGCCAGTCTCTGGTTAATCTGACGCAGAATTCCCTGCAAACCCGTTATCAGGGTGCAATCACCCCAGGACCTGGCGGATCGGTGTACAGGCTCTTGACCAGATCAGCCCGGCGGTCCGTCACCGCGCGCTGGTTCACATATCCCTTGTCGGTGATCTCGCCAGCATCGATGGATGGCGGTTCGGTCATCACAAGGAAACGCTTGATCCGGCGCGAGGAGCCCTTCTCTTTCGCATTGAAGGCGGCAACCTTCTCGGTGAGCTCCTTGTTCAGCCGAATGAAGGCTTTCTGCATGTCGCCGCCTGCTTCCTTTACATAGGCTTCAAAGGTTGCCTGCGAGGGCCAGAACATCGCACCCGCGAAATCCTTGTCCTGGCCGGTCAGCACCGCGTCGAAGACGAGGGGCGAACAGGCTGCGACAAGGTCTGGCCGCAGCGTGCCGACGCTGACCCAGGTGCCGGTCGAGAGCTTGAAATCCTCACCGACGCGGCCGTCGAAGATGATGCCCTTGTTGGGATTGTCCTCATCGACCATGATCGCCGCATCGCCGAGTTTGTAATAGCCTTCTTCGTCAAAGGCCTCGGCATTCTTCTCCGGCATCTCATGATAGCCGTCCATGACGCTCGGACCTTTCACGCGGACCTCGAGTTTCGCGCCATTCGGCACGAGTTTCAGTGTCATACCCGGCAGTGGCAGACCGATCAGGCCAACGCGGTCGACCACCCAGTGCACGACAGTAATGCCCTGGGTTTCTGTCGCACCATACATGGTGATGATGGGGATACGCTTTCCGGTCGCCTTGATAGCGAGGGCCTGCAGCCGGTCATAGAGGTCATCCGAAAGCGTGGCACCGCCATAGCCGATGGAGCGCATGTTCTTGAAAAAGGCCTCAAGCAGCTCGTCATCATGCTCCATCGCCTCGGCCAGCATGGACAGGGCAATTGGCGCGGTGCCAAAGGTTGATGGGCTGACTTCCCGGATATTGCGGATGGTCTCGCCAAACAGTTGCGGGGTCGGCTTGCCGCCATCGATCCAGAAGGTTGCGCCACTCCAGAGCGCACCGTTGAAATTCACATTAGAGCCGGAAATGTGGTTCCAGGGCAGCCAGTCGAGAACGTCTGCCACCTCATCGGGATCATAATCCGGATCGCGCGCATCATCCCGCAGGCCTTCCTGCCCGGCGATCATCGAGCACATTGCGCCCTGTGTCGTTGGCACTGGCTTTGGCATGCCGGTCGAGCCTGAGGTGAAGAGGTACTTCGCGACGCTGGTATCATCGAGTTTGTCCATCGCATCAGCGACATCCTGCGTCGGCTCTGTCCCCGCCAGTTCGTCGAAGGCGCGGATCTCATTGGTAGCCCCGTCTTTCGCGAACACGGTGCAGCCGTGATCGCCAAGTGCATCTAGCGCCGGTTTGAAGGGCGCGACGTCCTGGACGAAGATCGCTTTGGGTTTCACGGAATCGAAGCAGTGCTTCAGCTTCCCGAAATCGGTCGACATGGTGGAATAGGGCACCGAAATGGGAGCGGCAGGGGCCCCGATCTTTTGCGCGGCGAGGATAACCAGCGCGCTTTCGATCGTGTTGCCAGACAGGATCATGACGGGGGCATCCGGGCCTGCGCCCATGTCCAGAAACGCCTGCGCAAGTGCGTCAGTCTTCTTCTTACCTTCGCCATAGGTCAGAACGTGCCACTCATCTGTCTCCGGGTCGCGCTGCTTCAGCCAGGGCCGGTCAGGATGCTCTGCGGCGCGTTCGTCCAGGCAATGCGGAATGGTTTTCGGCCGATCGCCGGGTGTCTGGCGAGGTGTCAGATAGATTGTGCCGTCAGGCTTGCGGACCATCTCAATGTCCGGCTCTTGCTGCGGCAGGGGGCGGAACGGCGGAAGCGCCTGTCCGTCAGCCATCATGTCTCTCCCTTGAAGATTTGTTCTTGTTGCCCGGCAGTCTATACGTGAGGCTATTCCTGCCAAGTGAGACATGATCATGCCTTCGCGTAACTTCACGCTACAACCTGTCGGAACTGTTAGGTCAGACCGCCATGAACCCATTGATGACGGCTGGGATGCCATCGCGGCTCATATCGAAATTGACGCCGAGCAGTTCGGCCCCGAGGCCCTGTATGGCCTGGACGGTTTCTCCCACGCCTCGGTGATCTTCCTGTTCGACCGGGTGCCGGAAGAGGAGATCGAGCGTGGCGCCCGTCATCCGCGCGGTAACAAGGATTGGCCGCAAATCGGCATCTTCGCGCAGCGCGGCAAGAACCGGCCTAACCGGCTTGGTCACACGATTTGCCGCATCTTGAGAGTTGAGGGTTTGCACATCTATCTTGAGGGCCTCGACGCAATCGACGGCACCCCGGTGCTGGACATCAAGCCTGTCATGGAGGGCTTCATGCCACGTGGCGAATTGAAAGAACCGGACTGGTCAAAGGAGCTGATGCGCGGCTACTGGGTCTAGGCGGTCAGGGGCGTGAGCCGGTGGGCTGCAATCGCCTCATGGCTGTCTCGCGCCTCGTCCGCAAGCGCCATCAGGTCCGACGGCAGGCCGAGCGGGGCCGGGCGAGGCTCACCGAAGCCTGTCGATTGCCATACCGCGTCATACCAGTGCGGCGCCCAGACCCCATCCTCCTGTTTGGGGCCAGCCTGCCAGGACAGCATGGCATCGGTGTAGGCAATGCCGAGCGCGGCGCAGAGCGCACGCAGCATACCGGGAGGGTCGGCAAGAATGTCATCTGAATCAATAACGGGCGGCGCCTCGCCCCTTATCTGGCAGACTCGGTCGAACAGCTCCGCTTGTTGTTGAACTCCGATCGCCTCGAGGCTGACCTCCTCCATCTTGCGGGCGTAGGAGGCGAGTACGCGCGCCGGATCTCGGATCAGGAAGGCGTTAGTGACCTGACCCATCCAGCTGCGAGGAATGGCCGGCGCCATGTGGTGGGTCATGTGTTTCTGGTAGAAGACCCGTTTGCCGCCGGGCACCGGTGCCTTCGTCAGCTGGTGAACCACATCCACCCCGCTATGCGGCTGGGCGGCCAGAATGTCTTCCTGCATCGGATGGACCGTGCCGGTCGAGATGAGGTAGGCGGCGTAGAACGGTTCGTCCACGCAGGCGGTATCAGGCCGCGCGCCGAAGCTCCGCATCATCGTTGTCGAAAGGTTGCGCGGGCCTGACCACATGGCGATGCGGACCGGCTCACTCATGTGATTGGTGTCAGGCTGCGGGCAACAAGGTCCTGGTAGAGGCCGGTAATACGCTTCGCCATCGGGCCGCCGACCTGTTCGATGGCCCGACCGTCCACTTCGCGCACTGGCGTCACGCCAGCGAAGGTGCCTGTCACAAAGGCCTCGTCCGCCGAATAGACATCAAACAGCGAAAACCGCTTCTCATGCACCGGAATACCGGCGTCGCGGCAGACGCGGATGATGTTGCCGCGCGTGATCCCGCCAAGGCAATAATCGGGCGGCGAGGTCCACACCTCGCCGTCCCGGACAATGAAGAAATGGGTGGAGTTGCAGGTCGCGACAAAGCCGTCCGCATCCAGCATCAGCCCTTCATCGGCCCCGGCCTTGTCGGCCTGTATGCAGGCGAGGATGCAGTTGAACTTGGAATGGGAATTGAGCTTCTGGTCCTGCTCTGCCGGTCCGGTGCGGCGCACATGCACGGTGAAGAGTGAGAGACCCTTCTCGATCACCTCTGGCAACGGCGCCTTGTATTCCGGAATGATCACCACGGTCGGTTTTGTGATAGTGAAGCGCGGGCCCTGATAGGGTGTCTTCTTGATGCCGCGCGTGACCATCAGACGGATGTGGACGCCATCGGTCATGTGCTGCGCCTTCAGGCAATCGAACAGGCGCGTTGTCAGCTCAGCTTTTGTCAGGCCGATATCCATGTCGATCGTTTTGGCCCCGGCATAGAGTCGGGTCAGGTGCTCATCGAGGAAGGCCACCCCGCCATCCTTGACGCGCAGCCCCTCCCAGACGCCATCGCCAAGCAGGTAGCCGCTGTCGAAGACAGAGACTGTCGCTTCATCGCGGTGCTTCAGCTCGCCATTGACGGAAATCAGGACATCCGCATTGCGGGGATCATAGACAAAATCGTGCACGCCGTGCGGTTCGTCTTCCATGCCATGTCCCTTCTGCTGACGAGCGCGGCTGCCTCTAACTACCCCACTCGGCGTTCAACGCCATCCCAGTAGGGCTCGCGTAGATCCTTGCGCAGGATCTTGCCCGACGGGTTACGCGGCAGGGCTTCGACCACGTCGACTGATTTCGGGCATTTGTAGCCAGCGATCTTTTCCTTCGTCCAGGCGATGATGTCCTCGGGATTTGCTTCTGCCCCCTCCTTCAGGACGACGATGGCCTTGACTTCTTCGCCCCACTTCTCGCTCGGGATGCCGATCACGGCTACATCGGCAACATCCGGATGGCCAAAGACGGCATTCTCGACCTCTGCCGGATAGACGTTTTCCCCGCCGGAGACGATCATGTCCTTGATGCGGTCATGGATGTAGAGGAAGCCGTCCTCGTCGAAATAGCCAGCGTCGCCTGTATGGAAGAAGCCGCCTTCCAGGGCTTCCTCAGTGGCCTCCTCGCGGTGCCAATAGCCTTTCATGACATAGTCGCCCTTGATGACAATCTCGCCCACTTCGCCGGTCGGCAGGGGATTGTCGTCGCCATCCACAACGCGGACGACGGAACTCGGATACGGCACGCCGCAGGACCGAAGTTTGCCCCAAGAGGGATCGTGGGCTTCGGGCGGGAGGTAGGTACCGAGCCCAACTGTTTCGGTCAGGCCGTAAAGCTGTGTGAATTTCGCGCCGAACAGGTCCACTGCACGCTTCAGCAGATCCTCCGCAATCGGTGAGGCGCCGTAGGAAATCGTCTTCAGCGATGAGAAGTCACGCTCATCGACGCCTGGCATCTGCGACAGCATGAGGATCACCGCCGGCACCCAGAAGGTGTGGTTGACCTTGTGCTCCTCGACAAGGTCGAGAATGACCTTGGGGTCGATCTCGCGCACGACGACCGTCTTGGCCCCCTGAGCGGTTGCGAGCACCCCGATATTGCAGCCCGCCACATGGAAGAGCGGCATGGCGTTCATCACCACGTCGCCCTCGTCATAGGCCGACCAGTCGAGTTTCGAGGCCTCCTGAAAGACTGACCGGTAGTTTGCATTCGTGAGCATGACCCCTTTGGGCAGCCCCGTCGTGCCGGACGTGTAGAGCTGGATGACGTCATCATCGTCCAGTGGTACGATGCCCGGAGCATCTTCAACCTGACTGTCGCGCCAGCCGGAGAAGGCCGGCCAGTCGTCGCGGCCGCCATCAATAGCGATGATTTGCTTCAGTTCTGGGCATTCGCCTGCGATCTTCTGTGCGGCGTCGTAAAAATCCGCCGATACGAACAGGACCTTTGCCTGACTGTCGGACAGGATGAACTGCATTTCCGGTGGAGCGAGGCGGTTGTTGATGCCGGTCATTGCCGCGCGGGCTTTCGCGCAACCAAAAAGCATCTCGTAATAGACCGCCATGTTCTTGCCGAGATAGGCGACGCGATCGCCCGGCTTCACGCCTAGAGCAACCAGACCGTTGGCGATCTGGTTGGCGCGCGTTTCCAGCTGCTCGAAAGTTGTCGTTTCACCTTCGAACCAGAAGGCAGCTTTTTCAGGAATGCGGCCTGCCTGAACACGCGGAATGTCGGCAAGGTGCGGCATGGCTACGGGATCAAGCATGATCTGGGCTTCCTCTTGTGCTTCTCTGTATATTGTTTACCGCATGAAGGGGTTTTCAATGTCGAGGGCAAGCCCTCGGATTTGACAGGGCACAACAGACAAGGGGTTTGAGCAAGACATGGCCGGTCAACAATCTATTATTCTGCACCACTACGACCGTTCCCCCTATTCCGAGAAAATCCGTCTCGCGCTCCGCATGAAGAACCTTGGCTGGTGTTCGGTCGATATTCCCAACATCATGCCGAAGCCCCTCCTGATGCCTCTGACGGGCGGTTACCGGAAGACGCCCGTCATGCAGATCGGCGCTGACATCTATTGCGACACCGCGATGATACTGCGCGTTCTCGAAGAACGCTTCCCGATGCCGCAGATCGAGCTGCCCGGCCATGAGGGCCTTTCCAGCATGATCGGTTCCTGGACGGATGGAAAATGGTTCCAGACGAGTGTCGGCATCATCTTCGGTGCGCTCGGTGACCATGTGCCGGAAGAGTTCAAGAAGGACCGTGAAGAGATGTCCGGACGCCCGTTCGATACCAAAGCCATGGCGGCGCTCGCGCCTATGCTGCGCGATCAGTGGCGCGCCCAGCTTCACTGGATCGAGGAGCGTCTGGAAGGCGGGCAGGGTGCTGGCGGTGGTCAGTGGATTATCGGCATGAAACCTGGCCTCGTCGACGTCCATGTCTTCATGAATCCGTGGTTCATGGAGCAGAATGTGCCGGACTTCCTCGAAACCTGTTTCAAGACAGCCCCGCGCGCCAAGGACTGGTATGAGCGCATGAAGGAGATCGAAGGTCAGACACCGGAAACGATCACCGGCGAGCAGGCAATTGAGATTGCCTGCAACGCTGCCCCACGCCTCAAGGCGGCGAAGACCGAAGGCGAGCTTCAGGAATTCGTGCCCGGCGAGCATGTCGCCGTTGCGCCGGACGATTATGGCCGCGACTGGGTCGAAGGCGAGATCGTGATCGCAACGCCTGAACGTATCATCCTGCACCGCCATGACGAGCAGGCCGAAACGATCAATATTCACTTTCCACGCACCGGATTTATGGTGCGCCGGGTCGGATAGCGCTTAGGCGGCTTCCGTCGTCATCGCAACGAACACGTCTTCGAGGTTTGGCTGGTCGGTCGACAGATCGGCAACGCCAATGCCCGCTTCGCGCACCTGCTCCAAGATCCGTCCTATCCCCGTCTCGTTGTTGCGATAGGCGATTTCGAGATCTCCGGAGGTGAGAAGCACCGCGTCGAGATTGTTGAGGCTTTCCGGCACAGCGTCCAGGGGGTCACGCGGTGTGACACGCAGGATACGCTGATCGAGGCGTTTCAGGAGCTGACTGGTTGGTTCGCAGGCGATGATCTCACCATGGTTCACGATGGCGATCTGGTCACAGAGCTCTTCGGCTTCTTCGAGATAGTGTGTCGTCAGGATGATGGTCGTGCCGGCCTCGTGCAGGCGGCGAACATATTGCCAGAGCGAGCGGCGCAGTTCGACATCGACACCGGCCGTCGGCTCGTCGAGGATCAGAACGGGCGGATTGTGGACGAGCGCCTTGGCGACCATCAGCCGGCGCTTCATCCCGCCGGAAAGCTGGCGAACGTATGCATCGCGCTTATCTAGCAGTCCGACGGCATCAAGGATTTCGCTGGTGCGCCGCTTGTCTTTGGGGACGCCGTAGAAACCGGCCTGAAGCTCCAGAGCCTCTTCCGGGGTGAAGAACGGGTCCATGGTGATCTCCTGGTTCACCACACCGATCGCCGCGCGGCTGGCGCGTGGATGCTGGTCGATGTCCATGCCCCAGATACGCGCCTTGCCGCCCGTCTTCGTGACGAGACCGGCGAGAATATTGATGAAAGTCGACTTACCGGCGCCGTTCGGGCCCAGGAGACCGAAGATCTGTCCGCGCGGAATCTTCAGGTCGATGGATTTCAGCGCGCGCTTTTCGGGCATCTTACCCGAGGCGGCGTAGACTTTTTCCAGCGCTTCGGCCTCGATGGCATAGTCGGGTGCGGACATGGAGCCTCCGTAATCACGTCAGCGCGTCATATAGGGCGCCGGAGGCCGGAGCTAAACCATCGGTGTTTCTTTTTGCATGTTTTGCGCGCGAATAAAGGCCGGACGCTTCCGCAGCCGGTCAAGGTAGGCCTTGCAGGTCGGCGTGATGCAATTCTCAAGCGGCGGCAGGACCGAGGCGAGGAGGATTGCATAGCCGATCGCGATGTCAGCCATGGTGAAGCGGTCGTCCACCATCCACTTGTGGTGCTCCAGCCGGCGCTCGACATGAGTCAGCCGACCTGCGAACCACATCCGGTAATCGTCGGCGACCTGGGGCTGGCGGCGGGATTTCGGTTCCAGCATCTCGTAACGCAGCACGAGAGTTTGCGGGAAGGTGAGGGTGGCGTCGGAGAAGAACATCCAGTTGAGATAGGCGCCATACTCCGGCTCGCCTGGTTTCACGATAAGGTCTGTCGGCCCATAGGTGTGGCCGAGATATTCGCAGATGCCGGTCGATTCCGTCATTTGCGTCTTGCCATCGTCGAAGAAGGGAATGGTGCCAAGCGGATTGATATCGAGATAAGGCTTGTGATTCACGCGTGGCGGGAAGGGCAGGACGATCAACTCATAGTCCATTTCCAGCTCTTCCATCGCCCAGAGCGGGCGGAAGGAGCGCGCATTGCGGCAGTGATAGAGGGTCGGTTTCATCATTCATTCTCCCCGGCCATGCCTTGTCCGATTGACGCAAAGGCTCGACACCGTCTACCTATGCGCCACATCTGAAGCGGGCAATGCTGACATCGGGGAAGCGGAAACATCATGTCGACCAAGCCACTGCCGGAAGCGCCGGAAACAATTATTACCGATGAACATCGGGTCGCCTGCGACGGCGGTAATGGCCCGCTTGGCCACCCGATCGTCTGGTACGAGATGGGCGATGATGAAATGGTCGAGTGCGGATATTGCGACCGCCGTTTCGTCCTGCGCGGCGGGCGCTTCGACCCTGAGGCGCAGCAAAACTAGCGCTGTTCAGTGGCTTTCCGACGCTGGCGCCGGTCGGTACGCCACAGGGTGAAAATCTTCGGGCCATCAATCAGGTAGCGTTTGACCATGCGTTGCGGCTCGTTCGTGAGCCTGTGCAGCCATTCCAGTCTTGAGCGCCGCATCCACTCCGGCGCGCGGCGGGACTTGCCGGTCAGGAAATCGAGACTGGCTCCACAGCACAGGCCGACGCCTGAGACGCCACCATGCTCGGCAGCGGCGATCGCCACCATCTCCTGCTGCGGCGAACCCACACAGATGAAGTGGAAGCGCGCCGGGTTGTCAGCCATGAACTGGGCCGCCTTCTTGATGGCTTCCGGGTTTTTCCGAAGGCCCATAGGCGCATCATGCCAGCGGACATCGGACAGGCCGAACTTTGCCTTCAGGGCTGTGATCTCGCTTGCGGTGCAGCCGATGACGACGACAGGTTCTTCCTGGTCGACTTCATGAGCGAAAAGCGATTGCACCACGTCGGCCCCCGGCGAAGCCGGCAGGTCGAGCTTGTCCCACCTGGCGAGCAGTTCGAGGATCCGGCTGTCATTCAGGATAAGTCCTGCGCCTTCGTAGAGCGGACGCAGGTGCGGTTGCCGTGAAAGGCGGACCATGTGGTCGACATTCGGGGTGACGACATACCAGAAGCCATCACCATCGAGCGCATTGGCGGCGATCTGGCGAGCGGCATGTCGCGTCTGCATTGCCTGGAAAGGGAGTCCAAGAAACGGCGTAGGATCATTGCGCCACTGGTCGGCGCCAAGCCCTGCCTGAAGAGCGGTCCGGGAAGCCTGCATCGTGATCTCCTTTGCAGGTTGGAACTTTAGAAAGCTGCTATGCTTGTGGGGCTTCGTCCGGTTTGCCCGGCTTCTTCCCGTAATCGTGCTTCCGCAAAAGGCCTCTGAACTGGTGATAGGTCAGCCCGAGACTTTCGGCGGCTTTTCCCTGATGGCCATCATGTGCCGCAAGGGCAGCATCGATCAAGGCGGTTTCGAAAAGTTTAGTCTGCTGCTCGAAAGGCAGTCCGAGTTTCGGTTGTGGGGTGGTTGGGCGAGCCGGTTCAGGTGGGGCTTCAGGCTGATCTTTCAAGTCCGGTGGCGGGCGAAAGGGCGAGGCGAAGGGGTCAAGGGCGTCCGGGTCGAAGCGGATCGGATCTGGGCTGGGCTCCGACAGGGCGCGCGCTGTGATGCGCTGCGCGAAGTTCCTGAGTTCGCGTACATTCCCAGGCCAGGTATGAGCTTCGATGGCGGCTATGGCGGACGGCGCGAAGCCGGGAAAATCCTCCAACATCTCGCGGGCCATGCGCCGGGCGAAGAAATCCGCCAGCAGGCTCGCATCGCCCTGGCGGTAGCGCAGCGGCGGCAGGGTGATGACATCGAAGGCCAGACGGTCGAGCAGGTCGGCGCGGAACCTGCCCCGTTTCACGGCAGATGGCAGGTCTATATTGGTGGCCGCGACGACGCGGACATTGGTGGACAGCACCTTTTCGCCGCCAAGGCGCTGGAACTCGCCATACTCAATTACCCGAAGCAGCTTTTCCTGCACGCGCTGGGAGGCGGTCGCGATCTCGTCGAGAAAGATCGTGCCAGTATCCGCAAGTTCGAAGCGGCCCTGCCGGCGCTCCGTGGCGCCGGTAAAGGCCCCGCGTTCATGGCCGAAAAGTTCGGAATCCAGCAAATCATCCGACAGCGCCGCACAGTTCACCTTCACATAGGGGCCATCCCAGCGGCGTGAGAGAAAGTGCAGCCGCTCGGCGATCAGCTCCTTGCCGGTGCCACGCTCCCCAATGACCAGCGCGGGGCGGTCCAGAGGGGCAAGGCGTGAGACATGCTCAAGCGCTGAGAGCCACTCCGGCGCCTCGCCGACGATTTGGGGTGTTTCGCCAATCATGTGAACAATATAGCTAAATAAAAGGCATAAACAACGAAATAATTTCGTCAAAAAAACGAATTCTGTGTTCTCTCGGCGGGGCCAAAAATAATTAAATATAATAAAAACAGGGCTTTAAATGGTTACGCCAAAACTGGCACGGTCCTTGAAGTAGGTATGGCACAGGCGATGGGCGTCGCCAGAAACGAATGAAGGACTGACAAGACAATGACCGACCACCGTTATGACACTCACTATCAGGAAGCCCGCCATGAGGGTGGCCGCTTTGGCCGCTGGCTGGCTTCGCGTCCGGCCGAATGCTGGATGTTCTTCGCTGCCGGTGTCTTCCTCGGCGGTCTGTTCTTCTAGGGCCCTGTAAGAGGCTGTCGTTTCCTCCCCCTATTCACCGAGACTGAAAGGATAAAAAAATGGGACTGTTTTCCCGCCTCGGCGACATCATCAACTCCAACATCAATGCAATGCTGGATAGCGCCGAAAACCCAGAAAAGATTGCCCGTCTGATCATCCAGGAGATGGAAGACACGCTGGTCGAGGTTCGCACCTCTGCCGCCCGCGCCATGGCCGACAAGAAGGAAATGGAACGCGAGATCGAACACTATAGCCGTGTCCGCGACGACTGGGACAACAAGGCTGGAGTCGCGATCGACAAGGGCCGTGAGGATCTTGCCCGCGGTGCGCTGTCAGCCAAACAGAAGGCCCAGGGCGAAATCGAGCGCCGCAAGCATGCGATGGTCGCGGCCGAAGAAGCCTTCGAGAAGCATCAGGACGACCTGTCCAAGCTTCAGGCCAAGCTCGACGAAGCGAAGGCCAAGCATCGTGCGCTGATGATGCGCCGCGAAGCTGCAGAGCAACGTATCCGCATGCGCTCGCAGACATATGACGGCAAGGTGGACGATGCGCTCGCCCGCTATGCCAGCGTGGAACGCAAGGTCGACGAAATGGAAGCCTATGCCGACACGATCAAGGGCCGTGAGCCGACGCTGGAAGCCCAGTTCGCCGAACTCGAACGTGACGAGCAGGTCGAGAAGGAACTCGAAGCGCTCAAGAAGTCGCGCGCCAAGGCCTCTTCCAAGTCCTCAAAAACAGACAAGACCGAGGAGTAAGAGACAATGATTTCCTCCCTGATTGTGCTTGCAGCCATTCTCTCTGTTATCATCGTGCCAGGCCTCATCCTCCAGCAAATGGACGACCAGGCTGAAGCGAAGGAAGGCTAGGCATGGACCCCGAATTTATCGTCGCGATCGTTGCGGTCGTTTCCCTCTTCATCGTCTTTCCGGGCATGGTGTTCCACTACATCACCCTGTGGCGGAAACAGAACTCCCTGGAGCCCGACGATGAGCGGATGCTGGAAGACCTCTGGCGCTCCGCCAAGGCAATGGAACGCCGCATCGAGACGCTTGAAAAGCTGACAGACACTCAACCGGACGACGAGATGCCGGCCCCCCGCCGGCCTCGTTCCTCCTTCGACCAATAGGACACATACCAATGACCAACTCGTCTCATCATCGCAAGTACCGCGAGAAGGTGCACGGGTCTGATGAAGACATGTTCCGCTCGCGCAATCCCAAGCGCCTCTACCGTTCCCGTAAGGAACGGGTGATCGCCGGGGTCTGTGGCGGCATCGCCGAACGCTTCGGCTGGGACCCGATCGTGGTCCGCCTTCTGACCGTCGCCGCCTTCTTCTTCGTGGCAGGCCCGCTGATCTTCATCGCCTACATCCTGATGGTGATGCTCGTGTCGAAAGCGCCGCGTGGCTATTCCCACCTGGCGCCGGAAGAAGAAGCCTTCTGGCGCGGCGTCTCCGACCGCCCGCGGGCGACCTATTCAGGCCTGAAGTACAGCTTCATGGATCTCGAAGACCGCCTGCAGAAGATCGAGCGTAATGTCACCTCGGATGAGTGGCGCCTCCGCCGCGAGTTCCGCAACCTCGAAAAGAACTGACCATGTCGGCTCTCATCCTTCAGATGCCCGTACCAGAGCGGCGGCAGATGCCAGAGCCGATCAACACCAACCTCCAATCTCAGGGGACCACAATGCCCAGCAACCTTCAGACAAGCGGATGGATCGCGCTCGGCGCAGCCCTTGTTACCTTGGCCGTGACTGCCGTCGCCAGCTTCTCAGGCGGCCTGCATATCGAAGCCGGTGGCGTTCAAATGACGATGCAAGCCAGCCTCGAGAAAGGCGTCCAGCTCTTCTTTGCCGCCGCTAGCTGACCGGCTAGCCGCCACGCTTCAGGCGCCGGAGAATCTGGCGCATTGGTGAAACGGCCTGAAGCGCAGATATCGTCGCCGGCGCTGGCTCAGAAAGAAGCAGCCCGGCCAGGATCTCCCCCGCCCAGGGACCCCAGGTGAAGCCCCGTGAGCCGAAACCGCCAGCGATTAGCAGCGGTCCGGCGAGCGGGGCATCGTCTTTAAGGGGCTGCCCATGACGCACCCCATCAAAAACCTTCATCGCTTCGTCCGGATCGGGCGCGCGCCCGATCAGCGGCAGCCTGTCCGGCGTCGTTGCGCGAACGCCGGCCCGGCTCACAATCTCTGCCTGCTGGGCCATCTGCCTCCAATACGGATCTAGCCGCTCAAGCGCGGCCATATTGGCGTCCTGCGCGGCATCGTTGACCGCGATTTCGCCGCCGGTCCAAGGCTCGAATGTTGCACCCCATAGCCGGGTCTCCCCCAGCGCGATGCAGTAGTCGCCCTGCGCGAGCGCGAATGCCGGCGAATCCACCTCAATCCGGCAGGATTCAACCTGGCCCAGCCGACCCTCTACCTGCAGCCAGTCCAGCAGGCTGGTAATGGAATAGCCGGTCGCGAGGATCGTCGGTGTCTCGTCCTGCAGGCCCTCCATCCTGATCGTCTCGCCGAAGCGGCAGTTCGCTCCCTCCAGCAAGGAGGGGATTAGTGTCGCCGGTTCAATGATCAGCGCCTGCTTGTGGAGCTGGCCGCCGCCAGAGAGCGCTTCGAGATTTTCCAGTCCAAGCGGTGGATCAGCGAGGATCTTGGCAATCCGTTCAGCCTCGCGTTCATCCTTGGGACGCTGCGCAACGCCCGTTTCGGTGACGCCGGGCCTGCCTGCATAAAAGCGCCGTGCGGCAAGATAGGCATCGATAAGTAGCCGCGCCTGCACCGTATCGCCAGCGTCGAGCCGTGGCATGACGAGGCCCAGCGGGTTGCCGCTCGCGGCCTCCGCAGGACCGGTGGCCGCGTCGATCACTTCGACCTCCAGTCCACGGTCTAGCAGTGTACGCGTGGCGCAGGCCCCCGCGATCCCCGCGCCAACGATGCGGACCTTTCCAGCACGGGTTTCGAACGGACGTAAGGCGTAGGGGTCAGGCTGCCGGGCTTGCTGATTGGCGATGCGAACTTCCAGGCGCTCACGTTTGCGGCCGAAGCCTGGTCTCTTCTCGACCTCGAAACCTGCGGCAGCAAGTCCCCGACGGACAGATCCGGCGACGGTGAAGGTCGATAGCACGGCGCCCTCGCGGCAGCGCTCCCGTACCAGCGGCCAAAGCGTTTCGGCCCACATGCCGTCGTTCTTAGCCGGTGAGAAGCCGTCCAGAAACCACGCGTCCGCCAGCATGGATGCTTGTGGCAGTGTTTCGGAAATCTCGCCTGTATGAAGCGTGAGCGTCACACCATCTTCGGCCTGGACCATCCTCTGAACGCCATATGCACGTTCGGGCCATGCTTCCGCGAGCTTGCTGGACAGATCGCCCAGCTCCGGCCAGGCTGAAAGGGCGCGCGCGGCATCAGCTCGGTCCAGCGGATAGCCTTCGAAGCTGACAAAATGAAGCCACTGTCCGGGCAAGCGCGTCTCGCGCCAGAGCTGCCAGGCCGCCAGGAAATTGAGCCCCGTCCCGAAACCCAGCTCGCCAATCGTGAAGCTCGGCTGGCCCTTCCAGCGGCCCGGGAGGCCGCAGCCCTGAAGAAAAACCGTCCGCGTCTCCTCCAGCCCGTTGTGGCGGGAGAAATAAACATCACCCACACGCCCGGCGACTGGCGTGCCATCCTCTTTCCACGAAAGATCGGGCCTGGGGGGCAAGCGGCTCATCGCTAGCCACCTAGCATGCAAATTAAATTTTACGAGGCCCGGAACGCCGCGCCTCTGCCTGATGTTTTACTACGGGACTGGAAGAACTCCTGAAAGGAAACTCAAATGGGTAATGACAAAGCAAAAGGCCTGGGCAAACAGGTCGAAGGCAAGGCGAAGGAAGTCGCCGGCGTCGCATCCGGAGACCGCAAGCTCGAAGCCGAAGGCAAGGGCCAGGAAACCGTTGGCAAGGTGAAGGACGAGATCAAGAAGTCCGAGAAGGAAAACGAGAATCGCCGCTCATAAGGATTGAGGGGCCGGGAGGCGAAATCGCTCGCCCGGCCTATCGATCAGTGTTAGATAGGCCCTCCGTACAGGATGGCACTATGAGCGCGTTCGATATCAAGCGTGAAGAAACCGAATCTGGTGGGCGTTACTTCGTCGTTGTTGACGGCCAGGAGGCCGAGATGACGTATTCGCGCGCCGGCAAGTCCACCATTATAATCGATCATACCGGAGTACCGAAAGCGCTGGGCGGGCAGGGCGTCGGCCAGGCGCTCGTCGAACGCGGTGTCGAGGACGCGCGCAAGGAAGGACGAGTGATTATTCCCCTCTGCCCTTATGCGAAAGCACAAATCGAGAAACATCCCGACTGGCAGGACGTTCTGAAGACATGAATGATCTCACCCTGAAGGATGACGGACACCAGCTCAGCACAACCGTTGACGGGCGCGAGCTGGTTATACGGTATGGCTGGACAAAGGATGATGTAATGCGCGTCGATTTTGTCAGCGTACCCTCCGAGCTTGGCGGCCGTGGGCTCGGGACGAAACTTGTTGGCAAACTCGTCGAGAAAGCCCGCGCCGAGGACTTCAAGCTCATCCCCGTCTGCGGTTTTGCCCGTGTACAGCTCCAGCGCCACCCTGAGTGGCAAGACGTCGTCGCATAGACCAGCCGGACGATCGAATGACCAAACCTTTCTGGCAGACAAAGCGCCTTGACGAGATGAGCGCCGAGGAATGGGAAGCCGTTTGCGACGGCTGCGCGAAATGCTGCCTTCTCAAACTGGAAGACGAGGATTCCGGTGATATCGCCTATACGCGGTTACATTGCCGCCTGCTCGATGCCGGGCTTTGCCAGTGTTCCGACTATGAGAACCGCAAGCAATTCGTTCCTGACTGCGTGATCCTGACCCCGCAAAAAGTATCGGAACTCAGATGGATGCCGAGGAGCTGTGCTTATCGTCGTCTGCACGAGGGCCGGGGCTTGCCGGAATGGCATCATCTCGTCTGCGGTGACCCCGAGCGGGTCCACACCGAAGGCCATTCGATCCGGGGCGAAACCGTCAGCGAAGACACGGTGATTGAGGAAGACCAGATCGACTGGATTATCGACTGGGACGGTAACCCGCCTGGCTAGGGGCCTGTCTTACGGACCCTCGACCTCATAGCCTTGTTCACGCAGCATGGTCACGACGCTGTCGGGGCCGGCCAGGTGTCCAGCGCCAACGGCAACGAAGAATGTGCCCGGCTCATCAAGCATCGCTTCTATCTGGGGAACCCAGTTTGAATTCCGCTCGACGAAGAGCGCATCATAGATGCCTTCGCCGCCACCTGTATCCGGATTTGCAACGAGGACGCCTAGGCCTTCCACGTCCCCATCGGCCCACTCCTCGACAATCTGGTCGAGCATGGTCGTTGAATCGGGCAACATCAGAGCTGTTTCGTACAGGAAGGTTTCCTGCACGTCTTCAGGAAGCGTGTCGAAGATGTCGGCCTGGACCGAGGCGGTTTCCAGAAAGGCGAAATCTTTCTCGCCTGCCTTGGCCTCTTCGATCAGAACGCGTTCGACACCTGCATTCGGATCGAACCCTTCCTGCTGAAGTTCGAGAACCGAAAGGTTCACAGCGACCATCCAGGGCTCCATCGGATCAAGCGCGGCGATCGGTACGCCCAGTGGCTCCAAGGCATCAATGAGGACTGCGAGGTCTGCATCGTTCAGCTGGCCGCTGAGTGTGCGCCCGTCACCGTACAGCCCGCGCTGCATGAAGTCGCGCATGACGGCGCGCTGGCCTTCCTCGCTTTCCATATCGACTTCGAGGACGAGGGTATCGGCGCTTTGGAAAGCCTGGCTGAACTCATCGGTCCGCCAGTCGAGATCCGGACGTAGAATGTGTACCGTGCCGAAGAGATAAATGGTCGTGTCTTCATCGGACAGCGTCCATAGCGCCGGGTCTCCCTCGCCGCTGGTCGTGCGGGCTTCGGCCAGGGCGGCTTCATACTCTTCGATAATATCTTCGCGATCACGCCGTTCTACCGGCTCGGCGTTGGAGGTGTCGGTCTCGGTGTCCACCTTGGTGGTTGCCGGATCCTTCTCTTCTGTCCCGTCGGTCGACGAAGGGCTGCAAGCGGTGAGGGCCAGGGCGAAAGCAGCGACGGTCCAGCTTGCAAGCGTGTGGGGGCGTAATTTCATGCCGGTGGGCTCCTCTCCAGCAAATCGATTCTTGCGTTTTCTTGCACAGTCACCTGAACAGCGAAAGATGAAACGGCGTGTGGGCGAGAGATTGCACCGCGCGCCAGCTTCGCTTAGAGGGAGACACAACGCACCTATAGCTCAGCTGGATAGAGCGCTGCCCTCCGAAGGCAGAGGTCATAGGTTCGAATCCTATTAGGTGCGCCATTCTCCTTCTGATGACGTGACCATTCCAGCGGCCGCAGGAAGTGCTGGACAATATATCGAATTTCGATATGTCATTTCGGATGACAATTTCTCAAACCGATCGGCGGGATGCCTGGACAACGATTCTCGTCTTCATGGGAATCCTGACGGGCCTCAGCGCCATTGCGCATTTTGCGCTGCTCGAACTCAATCCGACCAGCCTCTATGTCGGGGCCTTGATGCTGTGCCCCGCGATTGCAGCGCTCGCTACGCAGAAGATCAGGGGCCGCAACCTCTCAAGTCTGCCATGGGCGTGGGGCAACTGGCGCGGCAATATCCAAGCATATCTTATACCGGTCGCCTATGTCGGGTTCGCCTATGCCCTGATCTGGGTGTTCGGGCTGGGGGCGCCGTTCAACCGCGAAACCATTGCGGACTGGTCCGCGGAGCTCGGCTTCCCTACGGATGTGCCGACCCTGTCGATGTTGGTCATGATCGCCCTTCTGGCCAGCGTCCAGTTCGTCAAGTCGCTCGGGTCGATTGCCGGGGAAGAGATTGGCTGGCGCGGCTTCCTGGTCTGGGAGCTTCGCAAGGTGATGCCGTTTGGCGCGGTGTCGATTGTGAGCGGGCTGATCTGGGCCGCATGGCATTTCCCGATCGTCATCAAGTATGGCGGCGGCGATCCGCTGTTCCAGCTGGCGTGTTTCACGCTGATGATTACCAGCATGTCGGTGATCATGACATACTACACGTTCCGGTCAGCGAGCCTCTGGCCGGCCGTCATGTTCCACGGCGCCCATAATATCGTCATCCAGAAGGTCTTCACGCCCCTCACAGTCGAGAGCGAGAGCACCGGGATGTGGATCGACGAATACGGACTGATGGTCCCTCTCGTCGTGACCCTCTTTGCTGTTTTCTACTGGCGCAAGGCGAAGGCTGAAGGCTTCTGAACTGTCCGTCAGGTCGCAGCGCGTACCGCGTCCTCGCGATATTTGAAGCCTGCCAGGATGAGCAGGATGATGCTCAGCGCATTGAAACCGAGGATGACCTTGAGAGCCGACGCAAGCGGCGCTTCGTGTCCGGTCGCGAGGAAGTAATCGCTGATCATCCCGGCGATGAGCGGTCCACCGCCAATCCCGATAAGGGTCAGGCTGAACAGTGTGAAAGCGGCGCCCACCGAGCGCATGCGAACCTTCACCAGCTCCTGCGTCGCGGTATAGGCGATCGAGGCATAAATGAGCCCCACAAAGCTTGGCACGACGTTCCAGACATAAGCCATCTCGACGCTGCGAGCACTCAGCATCATCCAGGCAAAGGGCAGGGCAACTGCGCTGCAGACAGCGATCATCCATGGACGCCACCGGAGGTCATTGGCCGAAAGCCGGTCACACACTGCGCCGAGGATCATCGCGCCGGCCCCACCGACCCCGCCGATCAGCAGGCCGAGCGGGAGGGACACGTCCTGCGGTTGGAGATCGAAGGTCCGCTGCAGATAGCTCGATGTGAAGGCAACAAAGGCATTGGCCGAAATACAGATCATCAGGCAGCCGAGCAGGATCAGTATGTAGGATTGCTGGCTTAGCATGAATTTCAGCGTCTCAAGGAAGCCGGGCGCGTCTTCCGTCGTCTCGCGTGCATCGGCAAAGCCGCGCACAGGCTCTGTGACGGTAAAGCGGACGAGCAGGGCAAGCATCAGGCCGGGGATGCCGGCGGCAAAGAAAGCGGCCCGCCAGCCGAAATGGGCATAGACATAGGCGCCGAGGATGTAGCCGATCATGATCCCGAAGCCGATGCCACAGGTATAGACGCCAAGCGCAAAAGCCCGATGCTGCGGTGGGTAGAGGTCGGCGATCATACTGGTCGCAGGCGGCGTGCCGCCGGACTCGCCGATGCCGACGCCCATGCGCGCGAGGAAGAGATGGATGAAGTTCTGCGCGAAGCCGGTCAGCGCCGTCATGCCCGACCAGACCGTAAGGGCGAGCGCGATGATATTGCGCCGGTTTCCGCGGTCTGCCCACATGGCGACGGGGATGCCGAGCGTGGCATAGAGCGCGGCAAAGGCGAGCCCGGTCAGCCAGCCAATCTGGCCATCGGTGAGACCGAAGTCCGCCTTGATCGGCTCGATCACCGTGATCAGGATCTGCCTGTCCACATGGTTGAAGGTGTAGACGAGTGTCAGCACGATCAGCACCCAAGTGCGGTTGATCGCAGGCTTGGGAATTGTGGCGGTCGGGATGGTCATTCTGCCCCCAGGCGGTTGAGGAAATCGGAAATGGCTGAAACGGCCTCCGGCTCATCGAGCAGGGGCGCGTGGCCGACATGCGGTATGGTGACCAGCCGGGCATCGGGATGCTGCTCGATCATTTTGTCGGCGGTTTCCGGAGAGAGGATGTCGGACGTCTCGCCACGGATAACGAGCAAAGGCACCGCGTGCGTAGCCGAGAAGAGTTGCCACATCTGTGCCTGCACATCCGGGTCTGGCTTTACCTCGCCCACCGTGCGCGTAATAGCGGGATCATAGTCGAGAATGACGCGGCCATCTTCCATCTCGCGATAGGTGCGCCGGGCGAAGGCCATCCAGTCCTCACCGGAGAGATCAGGGAAGATGTCCGTTTGAACGCGCTCGACTGTGGCTGCTGCCGCTGTCCAGCTTTCTTCCGGCTCGACCGAATTGGCGTAACTGGCAATCCGGTCGAGACCCGCCTTTTCAACGACGGGTCCGATATCATTCATCACGATGCCGCGGATGCGGTCAGGCATGGAAGCGGCCATCACCATGGACATCAGTCCACCCATGCTCGTCCCGATCAGGGCTACCTTCTTGAGATGCAGAGAGTCGAGAAGCGCGGCCATGTCGCCGGCATAGACGGCAGGTGTGTAGGTCTCGGGATCTTTCGCCCACTCGGAATTTGCCCGGCCGCGGACATCCACGGAAATGAACTGGCACCGACCGCCCAGCTCAGCGATCATCGGTTCGAAGTCTTTATGGTTCCGCGTGAGGCCATGCATGCAGAGTGCGGTCAACGACGCATCCTCGCTGCCATAGCGCTTTGCGTAGAGCTCAAGCCCGTCTGGCGCGCGGTACCGTATATCTTCGGTCTGCATCGGCCTCCCCTTCCTCGCATTGTCTCTTGCAATGTCTCTTCAACAGTTGTTGAAACATATTGGAATCAAAGGCAAGCGCAAGCGGTATTGCAGGCAGTTTGCCGTTTGCGGCGAGGGGTTTAGGTTGGGTGAGCAATCGCACAAAAACCAGAGGGGCGGCATGGCTGAAACGGAAGTGAAGGTCTCGCGCAAGGATGCGATCCTTGATGCTGCCGAGGCTCTGTTTGCCGAACATGGCTATGATGCAGTGACCCTGCGCGCCATTGCTGCCAAGGCCGGTGTCGATGTGGCACTTGCCAATTATCACTTCGGCCGCAAGCATGAACTTTTCGAACAGACGTTCCAGCGCCGGGCCGAGATCCTCAACACCTGGCGCCTCCAAGCCCTTGAAGCTTGCCGTGAAAAGGCCGCGCCGTCACCGGCTTCGGTGCGCGATATCATCGATGCCTATCTGCGTCCTCTCATGACCGGCCCGCATCTGAAGGAGCCGGGGTGGCGCAATTATTACGGCATGGTCGCCTATGTGAACAGTTCGACGGCCTGGGGTGGCCAGCTGATGACGAAGTCCTACAACCCTGCCATCGAAAGTTTTATCGAGGCACTGAAGGAGGCCCTTCCGGAAGCCAGCGATGACGCGATCTATTGGGGCTATCACTGCCTTTCCGGCGCGCTGACACTGGCTTTCGCCCAGACCGGTCGCCTCGACCAGCTGTCACGCGGCAAGGTCTGCTCGACCGATCTCGAGGGCGGCTATCTCCAGATGGTTGATTTCATCACGGCCGGCTTCGAACGCATTGGCAAGCGGTAGACCCGCCCCTTTCCCGGAACCTCACACAAACGAAAAAGCGGCGCCCCTGAGGGACGCCGCCAGTCTCTACTGTGTCTGGGAGGACAGATCAGTAGGTGTAGTCGATACCGACAGTTACCGTGCGCGGAGCACCGTAGAAGGCGGTTAGTGTGCCCTCGAGACCAAGCGTCGGCGTGAATGTGCCGTCCTGGTTCACGGTCACAAAGTTGTAGCCGGCGACGATATACTCTTCGTCGGTGAGGTTCTTGCCGTTCAGGCTGAAGCCCCAGCGGCCGTCCCCGGTCTCCCAGCGAACGCTCGCATCCCACAGCGTAAAGGCTTCCTGATCCAGGAACGGGTTAGGAGCCTCGAACTGGCTGGAGTCGCCGCGATAGGACAGCTGGGTGTTCATCAACAGGTTACCGCCAGCGAACGGCGTGTCGTAGGCGACCCGGCCATTTGCGGTCCAGTCCGGCGTGTTCTGGATGACGCGTTCGTCGGCGACATTGTTGCCGAAGGCGTCGATGAACTCGTCATACTCGGCGTCGAGATAGCCGACCGACCAGCCAAAGTTCACATAGTCACCTGCGTTGATCATGTCCTCGGCAACGGTCGCGTTGCCTTCGAACTCGACGCCCCAGATCGTGGCCGCGCCGGCATTGGTCGTGACGCCACTGAAAGTGTCGTTCACGCCGTCGCCATCGGTATCGACACCGATCGAGCCCGGGACCTGCACGTCCTTGTAGTCGGAGTAGAAGGTCGCGATGGAGTAGCTCAGATCACCACCGAACTGGCTCGCCTTGTAACCAATTTCATAGGAGTCCACCTCTTCCGGGTCGAACTGCATGAACTGGTAGATCTCGGCATCGGAAACCGTGCCGTCCTGATCGAGATCCGGCGCCGCGGTTGTCTGGCCACGCGGGTCGAACGAGCCGCCTTTGAAGCCCTGCGAATAGGTTGCGTAAAGGTTGGATTCCGGCGTCACGTGGTAGCTGACCGACGCACGCGGGCTGAAGTCATCGAAAGTCGCTTCCCCCTGGAAGTCGGACGTGACAGCAATCGGAACGGCGTTGCCACCGAAGAACTCGGAGAAACCGCCAATATAGGTGCGCCTCAGGACAGTCGATTTACGCGTGTCTTCCGTATAGCGGCCACCCAGCGAAACCGAGAACTTGTCTGTCAGGTCATAGGTGAAGTCGCCGAAGATCGACCAGGTTTCGGTATTCACGTCGCCGAAGGTCTGGGCGTTGAGGCCCGGCAGGCTCAGAACGTCGCCGGTTGTGGCCAGAAGTACGTCGAACACGGTCGAGGCATTGGCGTCGAGATAGTAGAAGCCCAGGAGGCCTTCGAGCCGGTCACCTGAATAGAGGAACTGAAGCTCCTCGGAGAACTGGTCGTTCTCGTAGATGGCCGGTACGTCGAGGTCGGCTTCCGGAAGGGAGTCGAAGTCGATCGGCGAGGTGCTCTCGTCTTCGCGATAGGCGAGGATGTTCTTTACCGTCCAGTTGGCATTCACGTCCCATTCGCCAATCAGCGAGCCGCCATAGGCTTCCACACGCTGCTCGACCACGTCGAGACCGGCGCGCGTATCGTAGACATCGCCAAGAACCGGGTAGTCGAATGGAGGCAACTGGTCAGGAATAAGCCGGTGGCCCTGGCGGGCATTGGATTTGTCCAGAGAATAGTCAGCCGCTGCGCGCAGCTGGAAATCGTCTGTGACATCATACTCTGCCGAGAGGCGGGCGCCGAAGAGCTTCTTGTTATAGTTTTCCGCGCCCGTGATGATGTTTTCGCCAAAGCCGTCACGGTTAAAGCTCGCCACAGCCGCGCCAACGCGGAAATCGTCGGTCACCGGCAGGGATGTCGTTACGACACCGTCGAGCTGGTTGTAGCTGCCAGCCCGGAGGTTCACCTCATAGGTCGGATCGTCCGACAGCCCCTTCGTGACATACTTGATCGCGCCGCCGATCGTGTTGCGACCATAGAGCGTACCCTGAGGGCCGCGCAGCACTTCGACACGCTCGACATCATAGACATCAAGGACGGCGCCTTGTGGGCGATTGAGATAGACATCATCGACATAGATACCCACACCGGCCTCGAAGCCGGCAACCGGGTCCTGCTGGCCTACACCGCGAATGAAAGCGGTCAGCGTGGTGTTCGTCCCGCGCGAGACTTCCAGAGTGACGTTTGGAGAGATCTTGGCAATTTCCGTCAGGTCAACCACGCCGAGGTCGGCGAGCAGGTCACCGTCGAAAGCCGAGACCGAGATCGGCACATCGACGAGATTTTCTTCGCGCCGTTGAGCGGTAACGGTTACCGCGTCGAAGCGGCGCGCGGTTTCAGTTTCGCCATCTTCAGAGGAGTCCTGGGCAAAAGCTGGAACAATCGGTGTCATGGCGCTCGCGCACAAGGCGGCGAGCAGGAGTCGGTTTGTTGACGTACGCATGGCTGAATTATCCTCCCTCGGGCGTTGAGCCCGTATCTTTTCAACAAGTGTTGAGTTCAACACATGTTGAAATAGGCGTGAAGGCCCTTCGGAGTCAATCGATGGTTTCGCTGAAATCGTGGCGTTTGAGCAACAATCCGCCAGCCTGAAGGGGGCCGTCAGGAGAGATCTTGCGCGTACTCCGCCAGTCGTGCGGCAAGGCCTTGCTTTTAGGGAAGAGTTGGAGCGGATAGCGGGAATCGAACCCGCATCCTCAGCTTGGAAGGCTGCTGCACTACCATTGTGCTATATCCGCACCGGAGCCGGTGGAGATACTTTGTCATTGCGTGTGATGCAAGTGATGAGCGCGCCCGATGGCAGTAGCTTTCTCAATCAACGTCCTGGCTGGCTGGAGGTTGGGCGGCTTCTGGACAGGCGCCTCTACTCATCGCGAACTAGAGTCGATCCTGCCCCCAGCTCGAAGCGATCTTGCTGCGGACCTTTTCGACCTCGTCACTGGAGACAGGCTGGCTCGCCGTTTGCTCCAGCGGATCGGAATGGAAGATATACAGGCGTGACGTAAAGTCGGCGATGGGAACAGAAGACTCACCGTAAAACTCGCCGTTGCCGGATGTCGAAACCTTGATTCCGTCGCCCCAATCCTGCCCGCTGTCATTGTTGGGGTTGAAGAAGTAGACGCGCACCTCGCCCGAAGGGTCGCGAGAGACACGAACGATCGCGATTGCATGCCAGCCGACGAATCGCGCAGCGCTGTCGGTCACGGCAATTCCAGCCGGACTGGGGTGAATAAGAGGCTGGCCGCCATTGTGATCGGGGTGGAAGGCGGCATAGAAGCGCTGCACGAAGCCCTCAATGTCCGTAAGCTTGCCGGTTGGCACATCGACCACGATGTTGAATTGCCGCCCGACCCACCAGCCATGCATTTCCGGGTTAATCCATCGGTGTGGATCGCCTTCTCGTCCAGCGCAAAGGCGGCCCATTTCCATGTAGACCCGGTCGAGGTGCGGGACGAGAATTGCGGAGACGGGATCGACATCTACCAGACCACTCTTGGCAAGGCCGGCATTCAGGTTGCCCGATGAAATCGACTCTCCCTCGAACGACATGCGGATCTCATTATCGCGAGCCGCCCAGGCCACAAGCTGCAGCAAATAGTCCGGATCGGTGTAAGACCACATCGCGATAGCGCGCGCTGCCTGACACGTCGGGTTATTGCCTTGCCCGACACCAAGCGGCTGGCCCAGAATACTGATCACCCCAGCCAGAAGCCTTGCTTCCGGTTCAGGCGTGTTGCCGAAACTGTCGATCAGCCGCTGAGCGGACTCCGGCGACAGCTTCAGTTGTATCTGACGCCATAAGGCCGGGGCCGTCGGCGGAAGGTGCAAGATGCCCCGCTCGAGCAGCAGCGAAAGACCATAGATCGATTGGGCGGTTTCCACATGAATGGCTTTGTCGACAAGCGCGTGCGTGAGCTCGGCAAAGGAGTTGTAGTTCTCGCGACCTGTCGATGAAAGGCCGAGACAGTCCGGAACGAGATCTGTCCTGAATGCCACGAGATGACGAAGGAGCACAGCGTGATATGCGGAGACCAGGCCGGTATCGTGCATTGCACGGGCCATACCCGCGGCTTCCTGTGCCAAGGCCTTCTCGTCGAGTGTTGAAAGCTTCGCCTCATAGGCGTCGGCACCGGGGTCTTCGCGGCATTCATTGGTCGGACCAAACAGGGCGCTGACGAGCCGATCGGCGCCCCAGCCAGATGGAGACTGTTCGTTTGAGCTTTCTCGGGACCAAAGCGACAGCTGTGCCACCATCGCTTTCAGCCGGTCGGTCTGGATCGGCCGTTGCGCCAGAATCCGCCATATCTCGCTGATGACAGCGTCGAATATCCTGCCATACCCAATCTCTTCGGCCAGGCAGCGGAAAAGCTGGGCGAGTGCTTCCGTCCAGGCCGGATCCTGAAAGCGTGCGACTTCCGTCTGGGAGCCAAAGAGACGCTCCAGGTTAAGGCCGAGGACCTGTGCGAGGAAGTGGTGCGCTTCCTCGGAAGACACCTCGGCATGAGCATACTGCCCGCCAGCGATCGCAAGAAAGCGCAGTTCGCTGAGCGTTTCCAGCACGAGCGCCGTGGCATCGCCTGACTCCAGTGTATGCCGGACGAGGACGGGCTTGAGACGAGCGGGATGATTCCAGTCCGTACCGACGAAGATCCCTGCCTCATCCATGGAGACGATGCGTGCCAGACAGGCGTGCACTCCGCCCGGTGACGTGAGCAAGCGCTCTGCCTGTTCAATTGCCGGTTGCTGCTGCCTCATCTTGAGCTTGTCGCTCGTATTGCGAAGCCGCCCGATAGCGGCATCGAGGCGTTTCAGCAGCACGGGATCGGCGCCACTCTCTGGCTGAGTTGGGTTTGCCTCACTCACCGTAGGAAGCCCCTTCGATTCTTTAACTGTCGATCAAGGCTAACGGAGAGAAGCCTGCCTGACTACGGACCAGAACCGCTAGACGTAAAAGTCCAGCTTTTCCTGGGCCTTTAGAAGGTCACGCAGCGTCTCTGCGTCCTCGCCGTGGAAATAGACCAGCCCCCAATGGTTGCCGAAGGCTGACCGCTTGGCAACCTTGCTCTCCATCGGCTCCGACAGTTCGTGCCATTCGAAATAGGGGTGATTCTCGGTTTCTTCCGGGATGGAAAGCTTCGAGACGACGCGGTTGCGCGGGTAGACGCCGAAACAGCCCGCATGGCCATCGGCATCCTTCACCGGGGTCGGGAAGAACGCTTCGATTTCCTCTTCCGTCGTTTTCGGGTCGAACATCATGACCATGCCCTGATAGGCATTGAAGCCGTAGACGCGCTCAAGCAGTTCGAAAACCTTGAAGCCGGGCGGGCGGTAGGCGACTTCGCCGAAATACATGACATCATCGTTCGCGATGAAGTATTCCGGGTGAATGAAGCCGAACTTGATGTCGAAGGCCTTGATGAGCTTCTTTATCTCTTCCTCGACCTTGTCGCGCAAGGCTTCGAGTTCGGGGCTTGCCGGCACAAAGACCGAGTAGCCGAGCCGCACATATTCGGAGATATTCAGAAAACGGATCTTGCCGTCATGGATCCATGCTTCGGCCGCGAACTCCCACCCGTCCAGATGGCTTTCCATCAGCGCCGGGAAATCCTCATCCGGGATGGAATCGACATCATCGGCTGTGCGGATGACCCGGTGGCCCATGCAGCCCGCCAGGTCAAACGCCTTGAAATGAATCGGGTCGTTCGTGTCGCCGTCGAGCTTCAGCAGCGTCTGGTTCACCCGGCGCAGAAAGCGTACGACATCGGCGCGGTCATGGGCTTCCTCGAAGATGCCGACGCGGATGCCGCCAAGCTGGGCCCTGCGCTTCATCAGTGATTTGTCCCGGAGCAGCATGGACTGGCCCAGCAGGCGCGGATTATCGAGCAGCACGCTATTGATCGCGCCGGCCCATTCAACGGTTTCCTCGAACAGCGGCACAGCCACGTCGATGCCCATTTCCTTCAGCGTCTGCGCAATTTCAAAAGACTTCTCGTTCAGACGTTCAAAATCCCAGGCAAGAAATGGAATATCGTGCGCTTCTGCATATTCCTTTGCCCAGCTTGGTGCGACGATGAGATAGTGCCGGTCAAATTTCTCCATCGCGTCGATGGCACTCAGGCTCCAGCCTAGCAGGGCGATATAGCCTTTATCGGGATTGTAATCAGTCATTGGACCTCCATGGGTCACGTTAAAACGTTATGGAACAGCGGATTAATCAGGCCCAGCAGGATTCAATCTTGCGCTAGGGCATCGCGATGAATGCCCGGCGCAAAGCACAACTGGTCCTCGCCCGCACTTATGTCCGGGCAGGTATGGAATGCGAAAAAGCATATGGGCGTAAGCGTAGGCCCTGACGCAGAGGAGTCAAACTGCGCGCAGCCCAGACCTGGTTGCAGCCTTTCTGTGCCCAAACAGGAACGCTGCGTCTTCGCCCAGCACACAAAACGGCTAGGCGGCGACCATCAGCAAGCGGGCTTTTGTCGATAGTGTGAAGGGAAAATGGTGGAGGGGACAGGATTCGAACCTGTGTACGCTATGCGGGCAGATTTACAGTCTGCTGCCTTTAACCACTCGGCCACCCCTCCAGAGGGTTGTCCTGCGACATGGAATTGACGCCGCCGGACCATGACGCCAAATGACTGCAATAGCAGTGACCGGCGCTTCCGAAGCGCGCTTTATAGGGATGAAGCCTATTCCACGCAACCATGAGAAACGCCGATTTGCAGCAGCGCCTGCAGCTGACCCGGATGCCCCGGTCTGGCTGTGGGGCCAGCATGCTGTCGAAGCGGCGATTGCTAATGAAAACCGGCAGATCGTGCGCTGCGTGGCGACTGAGAACGCTGCGCGCCGGACCGGCTTTTCACATTTTGAGATCATGGATTCGAAGGCGCTCGACAAACTGCTTCCGCCCGGCGCCGTGCATCAGGGACTGGCTGTCAAAACAGCCCCGCTGGAGCCCGCAGCGCTAGAGGATGTCATTGCCGGGCCTGAAGCACCGCTGCGACTCTGTGTTCTCGATCAGGTTACCGATCCACACAATCTGGGTGCCATTTTTCGCTCAGCCGCTGCTTTTGGTGTGGGCGGACTGATCCTGCAGACGCGTCATACCCCGCCGGTCACAGGTGTTGCCGCCAAGGCTGCGGCCGGCGCCATCGAGACGGTTCCGGAAATACGCGTGGTCAACATCGCGCGCGCCCTCGGCCATCTTGCCGAGGCCGGCTACCATACGGTTGGTCTGGCGGGAGAAGGGACCGAAACAGTTGCCGACGCTGTCTGCGGCGCTGGACGGGTTGCGTTTGTGATGGGCGCGGAAGGCTCCGGCCTGAGGCCGGCGGTCGCGAAGGCGTGTGCAACGCTCGCCCGCATCCCGATGGCGCCCGGCATGGAGAGTCTCAACGTCTCGAACGCTGCGGCGATCGCTTTCTATGAGAGCTATCGCGAAACCTGACCTTTGGGCAGGGGCTCGCCTCCTTTCGCCCACCGCACTAAAGAGAGCGCATGACATTACTCGGCCCCACCTCACACACCTATTTCTCGCAACGCCTGAAGCTCCACTACGCCGACTGGGGCAATGACGCGGCGCCGCCGTTGATCCTTCTGCACGGAGGGCGCGATCATTGCCGCTCATGGGACTGGGTGGCTGAAGAGCTGCGCCATGATTGGCACATCATCGCGCCAGACCTTCGTGGCCATGGTGACAGCGCCTGGTCGCCGGAAGGCAATTACAACATGCAGGCCTACATCTACGACCTGGCGCAGCTTGTTCACCAGCTGAAGCTTGCACCGGTAACGATCGTGGCTCATTCGCTCGGCGGCAATATCGCGCTTCGTTATACCGGCCTCTACCCTGAAAACGTCCGCAAGATTGTTGCGATTGAAGGGCTTGGCCCGAGCCCCGACCGCCTCGCCGAACGTCGCAAGACACCCTGGCAACAGCGGTTCCGGGAGATGATCGACGCCAAGCGGGCGCTTTCAGGCCGTCAGCCGAAGCGATACAATACGCTTGAAGAGGCCTATGCCCGGATGAAGGAAGAGAACAGCTTCCTCTCGGAGGAACAGGCCCGCCATCTGACCATAAACGGCATCGCGCGAAACGAGGACGGCACTTATAGCTGGAAGTTCGACAATTATCTCCGCGTCTGGGAATCGGTCGACATCACCCAGGAGCAGGTCGAGGAATTGTGGGAATCCATCACCTGTCCGACACTCCTGCTCTATGGTGAGAAAAGCTGGGCGTCGAACCCGGCTGAGGACGGACGGGTCAAGCATTTCCAGAATGCGAAGGTCGAGCTGTTTCCCGAGGCGGGCCACTGGCTCCACCATGACCGCTTCGACTTGTTTATCGAGACTTTGAAGACGTTCCTCTGATCGTGTCTATGCCTGTTTCCGCACTTGCGGCATAGTCGGGGTCGGGAGCGAAGCGTCCATGTCCAGAGAGTTCGAGAGCCTGCGTCAGCGAATGGTCGAAGACCAGCTGAAGGCGCGCGGCATCACGGACATGCGTGTGCTGGAGGCTATGAGTAAGGTCGCACGCGAAGCGTTCGTGCCGGAAGGCCATCGCGATAACGCCTATGCCGATGGTCCGCTGCCGATTGGCGAAGGTCAGACTATGTCGCAGCCTTATATTGTGGCGTTGATGGCTGAACTTGCCGGTATCGATCCGGGCGACCGGGTGCTCGACGTAGGTTTGGGATCAGGCTACTCGGCCGCGATCCTGGCTGAGATGGGGGCCAGGGTTTTCGCGATAGAACGACATGACATTCTTGCCAGGCGGGCCGAGGCTGTCCTTGAGGCCCAGGGATATGAGCAGGTCGCCTGCCGGACCGGCGATGGCACATTGGGCTGGCCGGAAGCAGCACCGTTTGATGCAATTATTGTTGCGGCGGCTGGGCCTGTGCCCGAACCGTTGTGCGATCAGCTGAGCATTGGCGGGCGCCTTGTCATCCCGGTTCCAGGTCAGGGCAACAGGCAGGAACTCAAATGCCTGACCCGGATCGCAGAGACCCGATGGGAAACCCAGAGCAAGGGTGGCGTGGCTTTCGTCCCGCTGGTGCGAGGGACGGGTGCTTCAGGATAGTCTTGTCTTCGGAAGACTTACGCTGCGTCGTCTGCAAAGCGCGATTGCTGCAGCTCGGGGGACGTTGTCCTTTGTGCCGTGAGCCATACACCAGCGTCATGAGCAGGCATGGCCCGTGCGAAGAAATACCCTTGCATCTGCGGACAGCCAGCGCCCTCGATGAAGGCGGACTGGGCCGCTGTCTCAACGCCTTCGGCGACCAGGTCGAGTTCGAGCGAGCGGCCGAACTGGACGATGGAGATCACCAGGTCCAGCACCTTGTCATCATAATCGATACCGGCCACGAGCGACTTGTCGATCTTGAGCTTGTCCAGCGGCATGTCTAGCAGGGCGCGAAGATTGGAGAAGCCTGTGCCATAGTCGTCCAGGGCGATCTGGATGCCGTCTTCACGCAGACGCTCAAGATTGCGCCGCGCTGAGTCGACATCCTCGACGATCGCAGATTCGAGAATCTCCAGGTGGAGGTTGGAGGGCTCGAATGCATTTGCGCGCAGGCGTTTCAGCAGGTCAGTGGCGTAGCCGCGCGAGACGATGTCGATTGGCGAGACATTGACTGAAATGAAGTCGATGTCACCGCGCTCTATCCAGGGACGTGAGTCTTTTATGGCCTGATCCAGAACAATACGGTCCAGCCGGCTCAGCAGGCCGAGCTCGCTTGCAATCGGAATAAACTCGTCCGGACCGATATGGCCAAGCTCGGCATCATTCCAGCGTGCCAGCACTTCCACACCCAGCGGTGCCCGCTGGGTGCTTGAGAGAATGGGTTGATAGTGGGGCACGATGTGCCGCTCTTCCAGGGCAATTGGAAGCTTGTCCTCGATCTGGCGGCGTCGGCGCCATTGTTGCTGGATTCCCTCGTCGAAAATGCGCGCCTGGTTCCGCCCTCCGTGTTTGGCGGCAAGCAGGGCATGATCGGCGCAGTTCATGAGAGATGCCGCAGAGTCGCCATGGTCCGGGTAGAAGCAGACACCAGCAGAGCCTGACAGTGCGATCTGATTGTCACCCACCGATACCGGCCGGAATACATATTTGCAGACCTTGTCGATCCGAGTGCGCAGCGTCTCGGTATCTACGTTTACCGGGCTCGATATGAGAGCAAACTCGTCACCGGCCATGCGCGCCAGCCCTACCACGCCAGGAACCTTCGCCAGGCGTTTCGCGATGACATTGACGACAATGTCGCCAGCGGCGTGACCAAACTGGTCATTGACCCGCTTGAAGTGATCGATGTCGATCAGGGCCATGCCGAATCGTTCACCGGTCTCTTCGGCATATCTGATCTGCTTCTGCAGGTGGGCATCGAAGCCGACCCGGTTGAGCAGGCCGGTCGCAAGATCCGTCTGGGCCAGATAAACGGCTTTCTCCTTCTCCGCCACCGCCTCATTGAGCCGCTTTTGCAGCATGTCGGCTCGTGAATTGGCATAGTCGAGCAGGGAGGGCTCGAAATCTTCTCCAGTCGCGCCTTCCGGCATTTTGATGGCATCGATAATGATCCCGACAAGGCCAGCCGATCCGTCCGGGAATGTCAGGGGGACCTTCTTCGTCAGCGCGAACATGTCCTCCCCGATCTGTTCTTCATTGAGACTTTCCAGTCCCATCAGCACGCGTTCATCCTCTGCCCAGAAGACTTCAACCTGTTCCGGCGAGAAAATTGCGCTGTCATCCAGCCCGATAAAGTCGTCTCGTCCGAGCAGATCAGAAAAGGCCTGGTTTCCGTAGATCCAGCGATGCTTGTTGTCTTTGGCGAAGACGGGGTAGGGCAAGGCATCGAAGATGTCTTTCAGACGATAAAAAAGCCGGTTCAAGCGCTTCCTCCCATGGCACGCCCTTCTGAGACGGTATCCATGTTCTGCCGCGTGACGATGTCGAACTGACGCGTCACCAGCCGGCACATTCTCAGTAGCTCAAGCTGTTCCTTGTGCGACATGGTGCGCGGCTTGTTGTCGATGATGCAAAGCGTGCCGATTGGAATGTCATAGGGCGGCACCTTGATGACGGCGCCCGCATAGAAGCGGATATGGGGTGCCCCTGTAACCAGCGGATTGTCGGCGAAGCGTGGGTCCAGTCTCGCATCCTCCACGATCATCACATCGGGAAGCTCAATCGCGTGCGCGCAAAAGGAGTGTTCGCGTTCGGTCTCGCAGACATCGAGCCCGACACGGGATTTGAACCACTGCCGCTTTTCATCGACCAGAGAAATCAGGGCGATCGGCACATTGAAATGACGGGAGACGGAATCGGTAATGGAGTCAAAGGACTTCTCGGCAGCTGTATCGAGAATGCGCATCCGGCGGAGGCAATGCAGGCGTGCCGCTTCCCGCTCGTCGTCGATGTATTGGGCCACGTATTCTACCTGGGGTCCGTTAAATCTAGCTTTTCTGGCTAGTCTAAATGAGTAAAAAATCCATGTAGCTGTTGTTTGGATTTTCCAGACGGGGATGAAGGGCTTGCGAGTATTTTCCTTTTTCGAATGGCCTCTCAGATAGGTCGGGCGTGCCTGCTTCACCTGCTGTTGTAACGCGAATCTTGATTCAGGTTTATAAGTGAGACCCGTTCTGTGGCCGGTATCTTAATCATGATCATGAGTGCGTGTGGTTTCGAGGGGCGGATGCAACTCACGGGTGCGTTGCTGCGTAAGTGGGCCGCGATGGGCAGACCCCCGAGGCCCCTCCCGAGTTGAAACCGTTACCGGGCAGAACGTCCGGCCAAGAGAAAACGAGGAACGCTTTTAGTGATGCAACAGAAGATGCAGCAAACACGAGAGGATCTCTATCACACCCGACTGGGCACCAAGCCTCAACTTATTGCGCGACAAGATCCCGTGATCCATTCAAAGACATGGGAAAACGCTCCCGTGGCAGGTGACATGATCAAAGCCTTCGACCGTGACGGGTTCATCGTCCTGGATGATGTATTCTCCGACGACGAGATCGAGCGCATGCGGTTCACGGCGAATGAAATGCGTGATTATCCGCAAAGTCTGGCCGAAGAGACCGTCGTGGCGGAGCCGAACAGCGGTGCTGTACGCTCTGTCTTTTCGCCACACCGCCAAAGTGACGACTTCGATCTTGTCTCGCGCGATCCACGCCTGGCGGATCTGGCACGCTTCATCCTTGATGATGAGATTTACATCCACCAGTCGCGCCTGAACTATAAGCCTGCCTTCAAGGGCAAGGAGTTCTACTGGCACTCCGACTTCGAGACCTGGCACGCCGAGGATGGGATGCCGCGCATGCGGGCATTGTCGATGTCTGTGATGCTGACCGACAACCATCCGCAGGCCGGCCCCGTCATGTTCGTGCCGGGGAGCCACAAACAGTTCATTTCCTGTGTCGGTGAAACGCCGGAGGATAATTACAAGGCCTCGCTCAAGCGTCAGGAGACCGGCATTCCGGACAAGAGCTCGATCGAGTCCATGGTCGATAAGGGCGGCATTGTGGCCCCGGCGCCGAAAGCCGGTTCGGTTGTCGTTTTCGACTGCAACACGCTGCATGCTTCCAATGGCAATATCACGCCATTTGAGCGGATGAACGCATTCTTTGTCTTCAATGCCTGGTCCAACAGGCTGAAAGCGCCCTATGGCGCGGCCAAGCCCCGGCCGGAGCACATTGCCCACCGCAGAGTGGAAGCGCCTTTGAGGCGGATATCCCCGCAGACTCGCGTGGCGGCCTGATCTGGTCAGACCTGCTTGTTTCGCAGAAGCCGGTGCCGGGTGGATTCATCCGCACCGGCTTTTTTTTGGGTCTGCGGTAAAAAATCGGAACTTCAAGATGAGTTAATCGTCTTTTCGCCGTAGCTTGGCGTGAGGGCCAATGCTTTGAATTCGTGGAATTTTAGCACACCACACCGGAAAGATGAGCGAATCAGGACCTGAAACAATTGAACCGTGTGAGGACATTGAGAGCTGTCTGGCTGAAAAGCTCCGAGCCCTTGCACCCATCAACCAAACTCAAGCCGCCCTGTTAGCCGCGCTTGAAGAGGAGCGATACGAGCTGGCCTCCGGCGACGAGCTGTTCGCGTCGGGCTCGCCGACAGGCGACCTTTTCGTTCTGAAGAAAGGCTGGCTTGTCTCGGAATCGTACAGCACACGCGGGCAACGCTCGATTGTGAGGGTGCACCATCCGGGCGATATTGTCGGGGCCTCGCAGATTCCCTACGCAACGACTCCCTATCGCGCGATCGCACGCTCCGAGGCGCTTGTCTGCCCGTTCCCGCGCCAAAGCCTGATTACCTTGTTTGAGCGTTCACCGCGCCTGTCGGCCATGCTTCTCTCGATTGCAATGCTAGAGAGCGCCGAGCAGGAAGACCGCGCCTCTGTTTTCCGCCGCAACAGTGCGGTTGCCAAACTCGCGCTGTTTGCGCAGCAGACATTCGGCCGTCTGAAGCTGATGAACGGCTTGCTGCACGATCGCTTTCATTGCCCGCTCACTCAGTCAGACATTGGCGATGTTGTTGGCATGACAAGCGTCCATGTCAGCCGCACCTTTTCGCGCCTGGAGCAAGATGGTGCCCTGAAGCGGCATGGCTCTTTCATACAGATTATCGACAATGAAAAACTCTCGGCCCATTCCGGCTACATTGACCGTTATGAACAGCTGGACCTGAGCTGGCTGCCTAAGGACTAGGCTGCGGCTTTCAGCTCGGAGAAGGAGGGTGTCAAACGGGCTTGCCAGGCAGGCAAACCTCTCCCAGTGATTGACACCTGCATGTCCAGACCCGAAGCATCCGATACAAAGAGCGTTGCTGCTCGCCTCACCAGAATTCCTGCCTACAGGAAGCTCGCCGCCCTTGCTGCGCTTGCCGCCGGTATACTCGGCCTTGGCCTGATACCAGGCCTCGGCCACCCTCTGGGCGACAAGACCGAACATGTGCTTGCCTTCTCGCTCCTGGCGCTTGCATTCCGTCGGTCAGGAACCTTTCTGTCCCGACCAGTGGTCTGCGTGCTGCTGCTGTTCGCTGCAGCCATCGCGCTCGAGATTCTCCAGGGAGTGTTCCTGCGTTCACGGATCGCAAGTGAAAGCGATGCCCTCGCCTCTACAGTGGGGATATTTGCCGGATTTGCCGCGTCGTGGACCCGGGGGTGGAAACTGGCCGCAGCCTTTGCTGGCATCGTGCTCCTGGCTTTTTCGACCAACTGGATGCTGAATGTTGGGCGATACAAGCTTCACGACCAGATCATGGAATTGCAGGCTGCCAAGCCGGATGAAGCCGCTCAGGTGTTCAATCGGGTGCGCAGTCCGAGCAGTTTGTAGACACCATTGCGGAGGGCGAGCGCGCTGGCCCGTCTGCGTGCGACAGACGGCAAGCGTTTGCGCACGGCCATTTCAGCCTGGGTGAGTTTCACGAACTTGCGCGAACGCCGGATCAGCCGGGTCACCGGTTCGACAATATCCGTGCGGCCAAGTGAGACGGCCCGATCCCGGATCTCCTCAAACAGCATGTATTCGTTTTCAGTGCGGAGGTAGATTTTCGATACGTTTGCCGGTGAATAGCCGGACCAGTTGAAAGCGGTTGCTTTTTTCCTGTCGACCCCTGCGAGATCCAGGGCGAGCATGGTGCGCAGGCATTTCTGGCAGTGGGAGCAATTGATATGCTCGCCAAGCGCGTAGCGTCCACGGCTGCAGACGTTCAGCACTTCGAGAAATTCCGGAACTTTCGCAATCGCTGCGGTCTTGTCGATACGGCTCGTATCTGTGCCGAAATGGTCAATGGAGAGCAGGCTCGTGCCGAACCTCCAGTCGGTATCTGGATGGGATCCCCAAGGCATCAGTTGCGACCATGTCAGGGAAGAGGAAATGGTGGCGTGGTCCAGTTCTCCTGAGAGGAAATGCGCCGTCGCCGCATAGGCCGCGCCATGGGACAGGTGCGCCCAGGCGTCGTGATATTCCGGGATTGCCGTCATCATGTTTGTCCGCACGGTGAAGTGGGAAAGATCCATTCGCGCAGCGAACGCATCAACTGAGACGAGCGCGTTCCGGTCTTCCGCGAAAGGTCTCGGGGGATTGTCTTCGTGGATGACGCTCAGGATGGAATCTATGCAATCGCGTCGCTGCAGGAGCGTAAAGAGCGAGTCTACGCCACCAGTAAACAGGCAAGCCTTTCGCCCCTTGGTGGCTGAAAGTTGCGCTTCATCCTGTCGATTGCGCCGCGGCAGATCGAGCTTGGGTATGCGCTTGTATGGATACCAGCTGCGCCAGATAGCGAAGACTTCCTGCAGCCGGTCGATCAGCTCGGCATCGGCTGGCGCGGTCTGGTGGTAATCTTCGTCAAGCACGAAAGCGGCAACTGCGCCGAACAAAGCGAAATGGTCCTGATAAGGCGGGCGGGAGCAGTCGGCCGGCATGGCAAAGCGGACGCTATGTTTTCGGCCATTGGAAAGCTGGTAGTCTCCTGTCTCACAGTAGACACCGTTTTCTTCCTGCAACCTGATTTCTATCAGTTCGATGACGCACTCCCGTGGTCAGATAGGGACAATCAATTGCCAGCAATGGCGGTTTGATCATCTTGCAAGCAAACTTCTTGCCGGAACTGGAGTGCTGGAGCGGGTGAAGGGAATCGAACCCTCGTCTTAAGCTTGGGAAGCTTCTGCTCTACCATTGAGCTACACCCGCACCGGTCCTGAATTCCATCGCGCCGGGCGCGCCTGCGGTCAAGCGGAATCACATCTGCGTCACCGCATGAAGGCAGTGGCTTGTCATGACCGGACGCGGACCTAGTCTCGCGGGTCATGGCGCATACCACATTGTTCGAACAGAAATTTCGCGACCCCTTCGTCACCGCCAAGGGCGAGACGCGCGGCAGCGTCGACTGGCGTGGGCTGAAGACGCTGTGGCTGAACACCGGCACGCTCTGCAACATCGAGTGCCGCAATTGCTATATCAAAAGCTCACCATCCAATGACGATCTCGTCTATTTGAGCATCTCCGATGTCGAGCCGTATCTCGACGAGATCGACGCCTTGGGCGAGGGCTCGAAAGAGATCGGCATTACGGGTGGCGAGCCGTTCATGTGCCCGGATATTTTCAAGATCATGGAGGCGGTGCTCTCGCGCGGGCACAGCCTGTTGCTGCTCACCAATGCGATGCGCCCGATGATGCGTCCACGGATCCAGCAGGGCTTGCTCGATCTCAAGCCCCGCTTCGGCGACCGCATGACGCTTCGTGTCTCCATGGATGCGCATGACGCGCCGACCCATGACGCAGAGCGCGGCACCGGGGCCTATGCGACCGCGATGAAAGGGCTTGGCTGGCTTGCCGAGCATGGCTTCGATGTCGCCATCGCCGGGCGCCAGGCGCTGAGCGAGAATGAGGCCGAAGCCCGCGCGGGCTATGGCGCGATGATTGCGCGGCTTGGCCTCGCCATTGATCCGGCAGACACCAGACAGCTCGTCCTTTTCCCGGAAATGATCGAGGGCGACGATCCGCCCGAGATCACCACCGCCTGCTGGGGCATCCTCAATGTCGACCCGGCCGACATGATGTGTGCGAGCCAACGCATGGTCGTGAAGCGCAAGGGCGCCGGCAAGGCGACGGTGACTGCCTGTACGCTGCTGGCCTATGACACGGAATTCGAACTGGGCGAGACGCTGGCCGAAGCGACGCGCGATCCCGTCCAGCTGAACCATGCCTGGTGTGCGAGCTTTTGCGTGCTCGGCGGCGGCAGCTGCTCGGCCTGAGCTACTCCGCCGCCTTCACCTCAGTGGCGGCCGGATCCTGGAAGACGTCTTCGATAGACTTGCCGAAGAGGCGCGCAATCGCGAAAGCGAGCGGCAGGGATGGATCGTACTTTCCTGTCTCGATCGCATTCACCGACTGGCGCGAGACGTCGAGTTTCTCGGCAAGCGCTGCCTGGCTCCAGCCATACTCTGCGCGAAGGGTGCGGATGATGTTCTCCATGAACCGCCCCATCAAACCGTCTTGCCGAACCAACCCGGCGCACATGTCGCCAGCCCGTAAGACAGGAAGAAGGCCGGGCCGATCCAGAACACCTCGAAATTTTCGATAACTTCGAAGAGCTGCAGGAAGCCGATCACGAACACCCCGGAAATGGTTATGGCTGCGCCCCGGGCGAAGCCCTTGAGATGCTTGATACGGGTATATTCGTCGGTCTCGCTCATCCAGCGAACAATCGCCCAAAGCGCCAGGCAGACCGGCAGGGCAGTTAGCACGGCAACTGTCGCCGTGAGCCAGGTTGGCGATTCCTGCTTGTCGATGATCCAGGCGCCTCCGAGGACAATAACCACATAGGCGATCATCGCGGGCCAGAAGATGCGGTGATAGCGTTTGCGCGCTGCATTGAAGCCGAATTGTTGAGCCATTTTTCATCCTTATGATGTCGTGCTTCCTTGACAATTAGACAAGTAAACTTGTCATGTCAAGTGACCTTGTCATTGGTCTGACTTGCCGGTCCGAAACTGTCGGACGGATTCGATGTCTAATTTCCCATTGCGTGCTGGCCGCAGCGCGCTAGGAGAAGCGCTCCATGGCGCTTGCACCTTCCCTCCATGTCTTCCGGCACCGGCCCTACCTACATTTCTGGTCCATGCGCGTATCGATTGCGGCGGCCCGCCAGATGGAAGCTGTGGCGATTGGCTGGCAAGTCTACAATCTCGCGCGGGATTCGGCGGGTGCTGGCGGTCTTGGATGGAGTGTCGAGGAGTCGGCCTTCCTGCTTGGTCTTGTGGGCCTCGCGCAGTTTGTGCCTGTCCTGCTCTTGTCTCTTATCGGAGGGCAGGCCGCCGACAGGTTGAACCGCAAATTGATCCTGGTTGTGGCCATCACCGTCAGGATACTCGTATCCTTTGCCTTGCTGGCCTCGGTTTTTCTGCCGGCAAGCTATGCATTGCCGATCATTTTCGGAGTCGCGGTTACGCTGGGCATGACGAACGCCTTCACGCCAGCGGCCGCCAATGCCCTTTTCCCCAAGCTCGTACCGCGCGATGAACTGCCGACCGCGATTGCCTGGAACTCACTTGGTTTCCAGACGGCGACCATTGTCGGCCCCGCAATTGGCGGTCTTCTCTACGCTGCCGGCGGCGCGGAAGCGGTCTACATTTCGGCCATCATGCTGTCGGCATTCGCGGTTGCCATGCTTGCCACCCTGAAAGCCCCTCGGCATGAAAAGCTCGCCAATGCGCGCGGCTGGTCGATGGTGTTCGAAGGGCTCGTCTACATTCGGCGGAACAAGATTGTGCTGGGGGCCATCTCGCTGGACCTCGTCGTGGTCTTCTTCGGCGGCGCAAAGGCGCTCTTGCCTGTCTTTGCCCGCGACATCCTGTATGTCGGATCGGTTGGCCTTGGCCTTCTACAGGCATCCGTTGCTGTGGGGGCGGTCATCGTCGCCTTCATCCTGGCGACACGTCCGCTTGCAACGAAAGTGGGCCCCTGGATGATGTGGGCAGTCGGTATCTACGGCGCAGCGACGCTCGTCTTCGGTCTTTCCACGGCTTTCTGGCTTTCCTTTCTCGCGCTCGCTGTGACAGGGGCGGCGGACCAGATCTCTGTCTATGTTCGCGCCTCGTTGATCCAGCTGGCGACACCGGACGAAATGAAGGGACGGGTCTCCTCTGTGTCCTTTATTTTTATCTCGGCATCAAATGAACTGGGCGAGTTTGAAAGTGGCGTGGCCGCTCGACTGATCGGGCCGGTCGGCGCGGTTGTCTTTGGCGGCTGTGCGGCAATCGTCACGGCGCTGGCCTGGACGCGTCTCTTCCCGCAGCTCGCCGGTGCAGACCGTTTCGACGATGTCGAGGAACAGGCCGTGAAAGAGGCTTAGGAGTTCCGCCAGAAGTCCCGGCGGTTCTGCTTCATGCTCTCGGTTTCCCATCCGCCGTCATCGAAGCCGAACAGCTCATGGAGTGTCCACGTCTTGTAGAGCGCCATCACGTAAGCGGCGCGTGCGAGGACGATTGCAGCAATCACGATAGCGGCCATGCTCATGGCTTGCAGTGTCTGACCTGTCATCCGGAGCTCCCCTCACAGTTCTCCTGACAGGCGAGCGTTGGCGAGAGACTGTTGCCGCCTTCTTATCCCAATCTTTGAAATTTCGCCTATTCGGCGGCTACGCCCACTATTTGTGGAGCGTGTTGCGCGCCGCGCACGAGTTTGCCCGGTTTTGCGCCAGTCGGACCACCATCGCGATAGATGACCTGGCCGGCAACGATCGTGGCCGTATAGCCGCTGGCGCGCTGCATCAGGCGGCGCCCGCCGGCTGGCAGGTCCCTCAGGATTTCAGGCCGGTGCAGGGTGAGATTGTCGTAATCGATGACGTTCAGATCGGCCCGGTAGCCGGGCACAATCAGGCCGCGGTCCTGTAAGCCCATCCAGTGGGCCGTGTCGGCGGTCTGGCGTTTGACGATCCACTCCACCGGAAAGCGTTCCCCACGCGTACGGTCGCGCGTCCAGTGGGTGAGCATGCTTGTCGGGAAGGAGCCGTCGCAGATCATGCCGACATGCGCCCCGCCATCCGACAGGCCGGGGATGGTCGCTGTACTTTTCAGCATTTCATAGGAGGGCTCGAGAGAGCCTTGCGCGTAATTGAGGAAGGGCAGGTAGAGAAGTCCGTGACCCTCATCTTCGAGCATCTTGTCGAGGGCGACGTCTTCCGGCGTCTGCCCGCGTGCCTTGGCAATAGCTTCGACGGTGCGGTCGGCTTCCGGTTCATAGTCCGGGACGGCGTCGAGGGTGAAAAGCTTGCCGAAATTACGCAGCAGGCTTTTGACAAAAGGATTGCCCGGATCAGGTTCACTCGCAAGTAGCCGGGCGCGGAAGTCCGGGTCGCGTAGCGCAGCGACCTTTTCAGCAAGCGGTTTGTCCTTGATTTCCTGATAGACCGGATGGGCGGTGAATGGGTTCATGGTCAGCTCCAGCCCAAGTAGCACGCCGACCGGACGTCCGCAGACTTGCGCCCGCATCGGCAGACCGTCCTCTACCGCCTGTTCAATCGACCCGAGCAGGACCCGCCAGCCGTCCGGGGCAAGATCGGACTGGGCCAAAGAAACCGAAAGCGGGCGCCCCGACGCTTCGACGATCCGGCGCAGCATGGCAGCTTCCTTTTTCGGATCGTCAAAATCGGAAACGAACTGGAGCACCCCCTTGCCGGCTTCCTTCAGGGCCATGGCGATGCCGGTCAGCTCCTCCTCGGAGGCTGTCAGGGTGGGGGTCGGTTGTCCGTCGGAGGTGCGGTGATTGAGCGTGCGGGAAGTGGAAAAACCAAGCGCACCCGCTTCGACAGCCTGTTTCGCCAGCTGCGCCATCTGCGCGATATCGTCGGGCGAGGCCTCTTCCCGGTTTGCGCCGCGCTCTCCCATGACGAAGACACGCAGAGCGGCGTGGGGAAGCTGGGCCGCGAAGTCGATGTCGAAGTGTTTGTCGGACAGGCTGTCGAGATACTCCGGGAAGCTTTCCCAGTTCCACGGAAGGCCGGTGGACAGGACGGGGAAGGGAATGTCTTCCACGCCTTCCATCAGCCGTATGAGGCGATCGTGGTCCTCGCGCCTGCACGGCGCAAAGCCGACGCCACAGTTGCCCATGACAGCCGTAGTGACACCGTGGATCGAGGATGGCGTGAGCGCATCGCCCCAGGTCGCTTGCCCATCATAGTGGGTATGGACATCAACAAAGCCCGGCGTAACCAGCTGGCCCTTCGCATCTATCTCGGTCTTGCCCTTGCCGGATATCGTTCCGACAGCGGTAATGCGGCCAGCATCAATGGCTACATCCGCCTCGCGCCCGGGCTCCCCGGTGCCGTCGGCGACGAAGCCATTGCGGATGACGAGATCATGGGTCATTGGCGTTTCCTCCTGCTGCCAGCTTCAAGCCGATCGTGTCAGCCAGAGGAAACGCGCCTCACCATGGGGAAGTCAAACATATCGCCCGTTCAGGCTCACGCCGCCGGGCAGGACCCGGTGTCTTCGAAACCGTCGCCGATATCGTCGATCATCTGTCCAACAAGGCGAATACCTTCAGAGGTGGCCTGAGCATCGGTATCCTCAGGCCGAGACATGGCATCGCCCATCATCTTGCCGACAACATCTTCCGTGCTCTCGCCGGTTTCCGTCATGCCGGTGGCAACCTTGTTCATCGTGGCTTTTGCCTTTTCCTGGTCTTCTGGCGGCATCGCAGCGATCATGCTCTCCGCACAGTCGCAAAAGCCTTCTGCGTCGGTACCAATATCGGCGATTTCCTCCTGGCCTTCCTCATCATTCGCAATGGTGAGACAGTCAGCGCGAAGGGTATCCGCGCTTTCGCTGCCCTCGTCGCCTGCACCGTTGCAGGCCGCAAGGATCAACAGACCAGCGGAAAGGAAAAGAGTGTGTTTCATCATGTGTCCCCTGTTCAGGTTTAAACAGGCGCAAGGATGAACGCGATTGGCCGCGAGTGTCCAGTCTCAGTCCGTGGGGCCCATGAAATGCTTCGACAGCTTCAGGCCCTGCCCCTGATAATTGCTCGTCTTCCCGCCATAGAGCGACCCCGGCTTTGCAGCCATGTCTTCATAAACAAGTTTTGCTACGGGCTGGCCGTGTTCGAGGATGAAGGGCACATCGCGTGACCGAACTTCCAGAACCGCGCGGGAGCCGCCCTTGTTTGTGCCAAACCCCGGATCGAAGAAGCCTGCATAGTGGGCCCGGAACTCACCCAGCTCCGGCGCGATGGGCGCCATCTCGGCGGCCTTGCCGGAAGCGACTTTAACCGTCTCGCGCGAGGCGAGAATGTAAAAATCATCCGGATTGAGAACAAGTCGGCCCTTGTGTGGATAAAGCGGCTCCCAGAAGTCTGCCACTTCATGACGGCCAGTGGCGCGTAGGTCGATCAGCGGGGCGTGGCGCTTGGCCCGCCAGCCGACAGGTTCCCCTTCACCACGTTCCATGTCGATGGAGACGGTCTTGTCGCTGGCATTCTGAGGCTTACCGCGGCGCAGGCGCAGCTGGGCAAGCCGGTCTCCCGGTCGGGCCAGGATGGAGAAGGTCCGTGGACTGATCTCAAGCCAGAGCGGACCGGAATAGCCGGTCGGGATGTCGTCGAACGTCTTTCCGCGATTGGTGACCAGGCGTGTGAAGACATCGATCCGGCCTGTCGATGATTTCGGATTGGCCCGGCCGGAAATGCCTGGAGGTAGCCGGAGCGACTCCATAAGCGGAACCAGATAAACGCAGCCCGTTTCCAGCACGGCTCCCTGGCTAGTCAGGTCAATCCGGTGCAGCTCGATGCCGGGCTCCTGAAGGACATCGGCGACCGAACGGCTGGGCCCGGGCAGGAATGAGGCGCGAATGCGGAAAGCGTCGGGGCCGAGGCGCAGATCAAGGCTCGCCGGCTGGATCTGGTCTGCATCCAGCGGTTCGGTCGAACGGATGGCGCCTGTTTTGAATAGCGCGGCAAGTTCGGTATCCGGCAAGACGCCCGGTATTGCTTCAGCCATCCCTTGATCCCTTTCAGAAAAGAGGCTTAGGACGGAGCGCTCTTGATTGGAAGGACTGATCGCCATGTCGACGCGCGATGGAGATGACTGGAAGCCGGCAACGAAGCTCGTTCGCGGCGGCACCATGCGTTCGCAGTTCGGCGAGACCTCCGAAGCCCTCTTTCTGACGTCCGGCTACGCTTATGACAGTGCCGAGCAGGCGGCCCGGCGCATGGCCGGTGAGGAGGAGGGCTATGTCTATTCACGTTATGCCAATCCGACTGTGCGGATGCTGGAGAACCGGCTCGCCCTGCTCGAAGGTTCCGAGACCTGCCGGGTGACGGCCTCAGGTATGGGCGCGATCTCCACGACAATGATCGCTCCTGTCAGCCAAGGGGACAGGGTTGTTGCTGCGAGTGCGCTTTTTGGTTCCTGCCGGGTGATCTGCCAGACCATCCTGCCGCGCTACGGCGTGGAGACTGAGTTGGTGCAAGGCTCAGATCTCGACGACTGGAAGAAGGCACTTTCCAAGCCCACAAAGCTCGTTCTTATCGAATCGCCTTCAAACCCTCTTCTGGAAGCCGTCGATATCGAGGCTGTCGCGAAGCTCGCCCACGAGGCGGGTGCGAAGCTTGTCGTCGACAATGTCTTCGCCACACCTATCCTCCAGAGGCCGCTCGACCTTGGCGCGGACATTTCCGTCTACTCCGCCACCAAGCATATGGACGGACAGGGCCGTGTTCTTGCCGGGGCCATCTGCGGGCCGTCTGACTGGATTGAAGAGCATGTTGACCCCTGGATTCGTCATACTGGCCCTGCACCGTCGCCTTTCAATGCCTGGGTTGTGCTCAAGGGGCTTGAGACGCTGGACCTGCGCGTACGCCAGGCCAGTCGCAATGCAGCGCGGATAGCGGATGCGATTGCGGGTCATCCCAAGGTGAAGGCCGTTCGCTATCCCGGCCGGGAAGACCATCCACACCGTGCTATTCATGCGAAACAGATGTCAGAAGGCGGCACACTGATCGCCTTTTCGGTGAAGGGTGCCCGGCCGGAGGCCTTCCGCGCGCTGAACGCCATGAAGCTTGTGGACATTTCAAACAATTTAGGTGACACGAAGTCGCTCGCTTGCCATCCGGCATCGACAACCCATCGTGCGTTGAATGAAGAAGAGCGGGCCTCCATGGGGCTTGATGAAAGCTGGATTCGCATCTCTGTGGGCCTGGAAGATGCCGGCGATCTCGAAGCGGACATCCTCGCGGCTCTTGATGCCATCTGATCCGGCAGGGGAGAGACAAAGGGCATGGCTGGACGACCGCCGCCACCCGTATACGAAGCTGATACGCAGGGCGTGAAAATACGCGTCCAGCCACGCTTTCTGCATGACGAATCGCGCCCCGCCTCCGGCCAGTATGTCTGGCAATACACCGTGGATATCGAGAATACCTCGGAACGGACCTGGACGCTCATCATGCGGCACTGGGAAATTGTCGACAGCCAGGGGCGACGTCAGATCGTCGATGGTGAAGGTGTTGTCGGTCAGCAGCCAGTGATCGAGTCAGGCGCCTCTTTTCGTTATTCCTCCGGCGCTCCACTGGCAGCCCCTTCCGGTATGATGGGCGGCAACTACACAATGATCAGTGATGGTGGTGAGGAAATCACTGCGCGTATCCCGACCTTCTCGCTCGACAGCCCGTACGAACAGTCCCGGCCCAGCTGAGGCGTTTTATAGAATTTCTTCAATGACGCCTGCGTCAGTTTACTGCTAGGACCGTGCGCCATGGGGTTCAGGGACTTCGCCCTTCTTTTCGCCGTCTGCTTCGTCTGGGGTTTGAACCTGGTCGTCACCCGATGGGTTGTGGCCGATGCGGGTGTCCCGCCGATCTTCTTTGCCGGGATCAGGTTCGCCGGCATTGCGCTTGTCCTCTTGCCCTTCCTGTTCCCGCTTCCAAAGCAGATGGGCATGCTTTTCATGATCTCCATGTGCATGGGCGGGGTACACTTTGCGCTGCTCTTCATGGGGCTTGCGAATGCAGAGGCGAGCGCGGTCTCCGTTGTCGGCCAGCTGGGCGTGCCCTTTTCCACGCTCATGAGTATGGCCTTTCTTGGAGAGACGGTTGGCTGGCGCCGGGGCCTTGGCATCATGCTCGCCTTCGCCGGGGTCGTGCTCATCGCCTTTGACCCTGAGAGTTTTTCAGTCAGTTTCGGCCTGCTCTACGTTATTGCATCTGCCTTCGTCGGATCGGCCGGTGGCATTCTCATGAAACGCATGGCGCCCATCAGCGCGCTACAGCTCCAGGCCTGGCTCGGCCTGTTCAGCTTTTCGCCGCTCATTCTTTTCTCCCTGCTGGTCGAGCAGGGGCAGGTTTCTTCATACGTTGAGGGCGGCTGGATGGTGTGGCTGGCCACTGCCTTCGCCGTTCTCGGTGTCAGCGTGTTCGGACACGGCGCGTTCTATACACTCATAAAGAAGTACGACATTTCACTTCTGTCGCCCCTCACCCTCATGACGCCGATCTGGGGTGTGGTGCTATCCATCGTCTTGCTAAACGAGCCGCTTACGGCTCGGCTCGTGCTCGGTGCGGCGATTTCTCTGGGCGGTGTCTTCGTCATTGCCGTGAGGGGGAATAAAGCCATGCCGGAAGCGTCCATCACGGAAAGGATTTCCGCCTCCAAATGAGCTCCGTCACCCGCCAGCCCAGTCCGAATTTCGATGACCGCCGCTACCCCGTGGACATGCTCGTCCTGCATTATACGGGCATGCAAACCGGCGATGCTGCCCTGGAGCGCATGTGCGACCCGGCGGCCTCGGTGTCTGCTCATTACATGGTCCGCGAAGGCGGAGAGATCGTCCAGCTCGTTGAGGAGGAGAAGCGTGCCTGGCATGCGGGCGTTTCGAAATGGCAGGGCGATGAGGATCTCAATTCACGCTCGATCGGCATCGAGATCGTAAATGGTGGTCATGACTGGCGTCTTGAGGATGGCCGCCTGCCGCCTTACCCGAACGCTCAGATCGACTCTGTCATAGAGCTGAGTCACGAAATCATCGAACGCTGGAATATCCCGCAGACGCGGATCGTTGGTCATAGTGATATTGCTCCGGCCCGAAAACAGGATCCGGGAGAGCATTTTCCCTGGGCCAGGCTGGCGCAGTCAGGGGTTGGCCTTTGGCCGCTTGCCATGTCTGGCGAACAGGGCACGGTCGAGACCGCACTTGCGACCATCGGTTATGAAACGCGTGATTTGCCAGCTGCAATAACCGCGTTCCAGCGACGTTGGCGCCCCGCTCGAGTGGACGGCATTGCTGATCCGGACACACGCTCGATCGCTTTTGCTGTGGCGGATACTTACTCGGCCGGCTGATCGCCTTCTGCCGTCTTCTGTTCGGCCCTCTCGACATCGGCTTTTGTTGCCGCGATCCGGCTTGACCACTCAACCGATAGAGCTGCCCCCAGCAGGAGCGATGACACCGAGACGAGCAGCCAGATGAAACCGAGGATGACGGAGGCCAGTGCGCCGTAAAACGTGTCGAGGACCGAGACCTTGAGATAGAGGTGATAGGCCCAGGTCACTGCAGACCATGAGAGCGCCCCAGCTGCCGCACCAGCCGTCATCGCTCGCCCTGAACTGATCCGGCCATAGAGCGACAATGAAATGATCAGGTAGAAAAAGGCGAAGCACGCAACAAACTTGCCGACCCAGAGCCGTGAGGCGAGATTGGAGATCTGTTCGGCGAGCTCAAATGCGATGAACCCCTCCCGCTCGGTTATGAAGGACATGAGCAGCTGCAGGGCACCGAGCAGCCAGACAAGGCAGATCAGAAGCGTTGTCATCAGAAGCGACACACCCTGGAAGCGGATGATATTGCTGCGCTTCTCACTGCCCGCCACCATCCGGATGCCGGTGATCGCGGCCTTGGCACCGGAACTTGCCGTATAGAACACAATAAGGACGGCAAGTACGGCACGTACAGTCAGACCCTGGGGCGTTGCGTCGCGAATGGTTGTAAGGTCGGCCTGCTTGAGCGGCGCCACAGCGGAGATCAGCACCTGGTCAATTGTGTCCGACAGGCTCTCCGAAAGGTCGTGCGGCAGAAGCGAGAAAAGCAAGGTCAGGGTGAGATAGATGAGTGGGAATATGGAGAATAGCGCGTAGAAGCTGATCCCGCCGGAGACGATGCGCACTTCCGGTTTCGACAGTCGCATGATCGCATGCCAAAGCGGCAGCAGGACCCAGACCTTGATCACGGTCGGTAGCGGCAGCTTTTCGAGCCAGCGTTCCAATCATCTCTCCCGCTTGAGCGGTTGCCTCTCCAACATGGATCAGTCTGCCACCCAAGACCAGAAATTCGCGCATCCAGCTTTCAGAAACCTTGCCTTTGCGAGGCGGCTGGCCTATCTGCCCGCTTCGACATCGCCCTCGTATTGCTGCGGCTGCTGACCGACAGGCAATGACAACGAGGACCTCATGTCTCACCCGACCTCGCGCGCCGAGCGGCGTGCCCTTGCGTGCAAACTCGATGGTCGCACCGACCACCGCGCCCAATCTTTCCGACGCCTTGGCATCGAGAAGGATTGGAAAAAGCTCTACTGGCGCAAGAACAAGCTTCACCGCGCCCGCCAGATCGGCAAGATCTGGCCGAACCGCGAATGGGAGAAGTTGATGGCCGATGCCGCGCCGCTGCGGGTTCTGTTCGTTTGTTCGCGCAACCGCCTGCGCAGCCCGACCGCTGAGGCCGTCTTCAATGCGGTCGCCGGCGTGGAGGCTCGCTCGGCGGGAACCGCGCGCGATGCCGACTGGCAAGTCACAATGGATGATATCCGCTGGGCAGACCTGATCGTCTGCATGGAAGACAAGCACGCCAATCGCTTGCGCGCCGATTTCCGCCAGGCCGTTTCGCACAAACGTGTTTGCGTGCTCAGCATTCCGGACGATTACAAGTTCATGCAGGATGAGCTTGTGGCACTGCTCCGCACGCGGGCGATGCCGCTCATCCGGGCGCAGGAATAGCAATACGCCTCATGGCCCGCAGGACCAGTCGCCATCATATGTCTGCTGCCTGCCATCGGTATGCTGGACCAGCAGGCGCGCCTTATGGGTAACGGTTTCGGTCATATCGTCGTCAACCCGTTCCATTGTATCGACTGTTATGGTCATACCGCGCCCGTCGAAACGTGCGCCGCTTTTCTCCAGTGTTCCGAACCCGCCTGTCTGCGTGCTCGCCAGCGTGGCGCCCTGGCCACTATTGTTGATGGCAGCGGTTGGTCTTGCCTCGTCGCCGACATCGGCTTTTGCAACAAGCAAGGTTTCACCCGCCTTAGTGGTGAAGGCGCATCCGAGTTCACCCTGGATCTCTGGAATCCTGGCACCAGTGATTGGCAGGAGAGTGATATCGGAGCCCTCTCCGGCATCTGTGTCCGATGGAGCACTGGCTGGCTTTTCCTGATTTTCTGGAGATGCGGTGAGGGTGTCCCGTATCGGGGCTGGATCGTCCGGCGAGCAGGCAGCGATGAGCAGGGCGAGCGGAGCGGCCATAGCAAGAAAGATAGACTTCATTCGCCCGAAACGAATGTCTTGGGACGGCGGTTCCATGGGCAATGCATCGGTGACCTATCAGGGGGCGATGTTTCGTGCGGCCATGTCTTGCGTCTCCAGACTGGCGTTTCAGTCCTTTCGCCATTATATCCCCGACCTGACCAGACGGCCGGGCAGCCGCTGGTGGCAGGCTTGCCTGTCGCTGGAGGAAAGTCCGGGCTCCATGGAAACAGGGCGGCGGGTAACGCCCGCCCGGCGAGAGCCGAGGGAAAGTGCCACAGAGAGCAGACCGCCAGCCGCTTGCGGCTGGTAAGGGTGAAAGGGTGGGGTAAGAGCCCACCGCGGGGGCGGTAACGTCCCTGGCATGGTAAACCCCGCCCGGAGCAAGACCGAGTAGGGGGCGCGCATGGGCCGTTTCCAGCCTGCGCCCCGGGTGTGTCGCGTGAGGGCTCCCGCGAGGGAGCTCCCAGAGGAATGGTTGCCGATCCCAGCAATGGGGGAACAGAACCCGGCTTACAGGCCGTCTGGTCATACTCCTTGTCCACCACAGCTTGCGCGTCAGCGCGGAGCAATCTGCGCCGCTTTTTCTCTTCTCAGAACAGCGTCTTGCGCTTGACCTGCATGCGCTCGAGCAGGTCGGTGCGGACCCTCAGCATCTCGGCGGCGACATGGATTTCCCAGAGAAAGTTGCCGAGCGCGGCAACCAGGACGCCCATGGCCAGGATAAACAGGACCGAGACAAAGGCCGAAAGGTCGAAAGAGAGCAACTGCCCGGTAAAAAGCGCCACAATGACAAGGCAGACCATCAGCATGGCCAGCGTCGAGAGCGTGATGGCACGGTTGATCCAGGCCATGCGCCGGTCGAGCAGGACAAGTTCCTTGGCCCAGCGCGGATGGGTCTCCATCGGTTGCTCGATGGAAAGTTCGACTTCCAGCGCCCGTGTGCGGTCGACGACGCGGCCGAGCCGGTTGGTCAGGACGACGAGGAGATGGCCGATGCCCGCAATCAGGAAGACCGGCGCCACCGCCAGCTGGATGATGTGGGCAATGTCGTCGGCCATTCCGCTCATGGCCTTGGCATCGGACTCCGGCGGGCTGAAGTCAAGGCCGGACCGTGAAACTCATTCCGGCTCGGCAAAGCCCCAGCCATCGGGTTTGTAACCGCGGGCCAGCGCCATCTTGGTGGTGCGCTCCTCATGCAGCCAGATATCCTGCGGGGTAAACGGGATCGGCCCGATGGAAGCGGCGACCTGGTCCGGATCGTCAGCCTCGCCAAGCTCGTAGCCAAAGCTTATCAGCGCCTTCTCGAAGGCCTCGCGCCGGGCCTCTTCGCCCTGGATGGGCACGAAGAACAGGTCCAGCACGATATCGGAATGCGGCTTGACGCCCTGCGTGTCGCGCAGCTGCTCGCAGGTCCAGACCGTCTCGGCCTGTTGCTCGGTGAAATTCCAGTCGCTCTCGTCCATGCGGGGCTCCATAGCGCAAGGCGGGCGGGCGATACAGCCTCCGTCTCCATCGCCTGCAGCACCAGCGGCCGCTGAGTCCGGCGGACTGCGGCAGGTGAGATAAATTCGGCATGAGAAACCGGCTAGCCGGAGTCCAGAAAAGCCGGTCCGGGAAGGGTCCGGCCACAGTCCGAAAACGTTCCAGAAACAGCCCACTTCCAGCCCAACTGCCGGAACGCCTCAAACGCAGCGGCGATGACGTCAGGATCGAGCGCGGTCCAGGGCTCACGCGGAGCATGCCGCGTCCAGTCGCAGGGATCAGGCTGGTCCGGCTTGTAAACGGCGGTAATCTGGATCCGGCCCCACCAGGTGACGCCAAGGGTTACCAGCGTGCCCTCTGGATATGGCTTCGTCGAGCACCAGGGGAGGATGCCCAGCACATCCCAAAAGAAGATCGGCCATGCCCAGACAGGCAGGGTCTTCAGGACAGCAATGATCCACTCACGGGTCAGCATGCCTGCATTGGACCATAAGGTTTGAGGGGGTGGGATGGATTTACCGAAATTGTAGCGGCTAAGAGATAGGCATATTACAACTCTTAGTTGGTTTAATCCCAGCTGGGGCTCTGCCAGTAGTCCGCGCAAAGAGCATTGTGGGAAACCCAGCATGGTCAAAGCCGTTTTCGTCCAAGGCACCTCGTCCGATTACGATGATCAACCGGGAAGATATTATCATTTTCCGAAGCGCTATCTTCGTCGAGTTCAGGAAAGCCTTGGGGATTGGGTGGTTTTCTTCACGCCCGTCAAAGACTCCGGCGTCGACGTAAGTGAACGCGGTACGTATCGCGGAACGGCCCGATTAGTTGCAATCACGCCTGATCCTCAAAAGACAGACCATTATTATGTCAGTCTAGAGCGCCCCACGGTTCAGGATTTTGCTGTTGGCGTGCCACGTATAATGAATGGCGATTTCCTTGAGCCTGCGCTTGCGGGAAAAGATGGTGGAACGAACACCGGCGTTGCACTTCAGGCGGTGCGACACATATCCGACGCAACTTTTGACAAGATTATCGCCTATGCTACTCAATTCGAAGCGACAGAGCTGCCGCGCTTCGAAGAAGCTACGGAAGACTTCGCACCGGGGTTTGCGGACGAAGCCACGCACTTTTTATTCGACCATGATCGTCAAACTATTGCTTCTCTCACTAACAAGCGCGTCAGAGATCGCCGCTTCAGGCTAGCCGTCCTTCGCGCGTACGATAAGAAGTGTGCGATCACTGGATGGGATTTCACCAATGGCGGAGGAAGAGCTGAGGTGGAAGCAGCGCACATTATCCCTATCGAGTATGATGGACGAGATGTCGTGAATAATGGTCTCGCACTGTCCGGCACAGTTCATTGGATGTTTGATAGAGGCCTCGTCAGCATTGCTGACAATGACGAAATTCTGATTTCATCCAAGGTGAACGATAAGGACAGCATCGAGCGTATCCTTAACCCCAGCGGACGCCTACTGCGTCCACCTCGACAAGCGCATCAGCCTCACAACTCCTTCCTCGAATGGCACCGCCGTCACCATGGCTTTGCCGCCTAATAAGCGATGCCCTTGGAGGAGAAACAGAGCAGCGTTCTGCTGTCAGTCACTGGAGCGGAAGCTCGCGCTGAACAGCACTCCTAATTCCCCTTCTCCACCAGCCTGCGTGCGATGACCATGGCCTGGATTTCGCCGGCGCCTTCGAAGATGTTGAGGATGCGGGCATCCTGCAGGACGCGGCTGACCGGGTATTCTAGCGCGAAACCATTGCCGCCATGGATCTGCACGGCATTGTCAGCGGCGGCCCAGGCCGCGCGGGCGCCGAGCAGCTTGGCCATGCCGGCCTCGAGGTCACAGCGCTTGCCGTCATCCTTCTGACGGGCGGAGTAATAGGTCAGCTGGCGCACGCCGACGAGTTCGGCGGCCATCATGACGAGCTTGTTGGCGACGCGCGGAAACTCGAAAATGGCGCGGCCGAATTGCTGGCGGTCGAGCGCATAGCGCAGGCCGAGCTCGAAGGCGTTCTGGCCCACACCGATAGCGCGCGCTGCCGTCTGGATGCGGGCGCTCTCGAAAGTCGCCATCAGGTGGCGGAAGCCCTGTCCCTCGGTCTCGCCGAGCAGGTTCTTGGCCGGGACCTCGAACTCGTCGAAGCCGATCTCGTATTCCTTCATGCCGCGATAGCCGAGCACCTCGATCTCGCCGCCGGTCATGCCATCGGCCGGGAAGGGCGTTTCGTCGGTCCCGCGCGGCTTTTCAGCGAGGAACATGGACAGGCCGGAGAAATTGTTCGTCGCCGGATCGGTGCGCGCGAGCACGGTCATCATGTCGGCCCGGACCGGGTGGGTGATCCAGGTCTTGTTGCCGGTGATCTTGTAGGTGTCGCCGTCCTTGACCGCGCGGGTCTTGAGGCTGCCGAGGTCGGAGCCGGTGTTCGGTTCGGTGAAGACGGCCGTTGGCAGGATCTCACCGGACGCGATGGCCGGCAGGTACTTTTCTTTCTGCTCATCGGTGCCGCCGATCAGGATCAGTTCGGCCGCAATCTCCGAGCGCGTGCCGAGTGAGCCGGTGCCGATATAACCGCGCGACAGCTCCTCGGAGACGACGCACATGGACGTCTTGCCGAGGCCGAGGCCGCCAAACTCTTCCGGAATGGTCAGGCCGAAGACGCCAAGCTCGGCCATTTCTTCCACGACCGGCATCGGGATGTAGGCGTTTTCGAGGTGCCACTCATGCGCATGCGGTACGATCCGGTCGCTGGCAAAGCGGCGGAACTGGTCGCGGATCATGGTGAGGGTTTCGTCCAGCCCGGTCTCTTCGACTGTTGCGCGGCCGAGCGCGTCCGGCAGGTGCTTGGCTGCGGCCGCCATGGCCTCGGTCGTCTTGCCTTCGGTGAGGAAACGCTGGACGGCCGGTTCGAAGAGGCGCGCCATGCCCTGTTTGGTGACGCCCATGTCGGCCGGACGGATGATCTCGCCCTGGTTCATCGGGATGCCGCCGATCAGCTGGGCGCAATATTCCGAGAACAGGATCTGGGAGAGGAGTTGCTCGATCTCGCCGAACTTGCCTTCGGCTTCGAGGCGCTCGGCCCAATGCATGACTTCGCGCAGCGTCTCGACATAGGTGATGGCCCAGGAGAGGCCGTGAGCGGAATGCTGGTGGACGTCGAGCAGCTTGCGGTCCGGCTTGCCTTCGGGGGCGAGCTTTTCCTTCATCGCGGCCTTGGCGTCCTCGCCATAGGCTTCAAGGCTGACCACGGCATCCTTCATCGCCTCGATCAGGTCGTCCATGATGGGGGCGGGTTTTTCGCTCACCATTGTATCCATACTCATTCCCTCCGGGCGTCTTACGCGCACTCAAACTAGATCGTTCGGCGCGTTTGCCACATATTTTGCTGCAGCGCAGCGATAAAATGTGTCGCAGCGGAACATTATGCCTCAGACAGCGGAATCGCCAAGGTCGAGCGCGGTGCGGGCAGCTTCGATGTCGTCCAGCTTCGTTTCGAAGGCCGACCAGTCATCCTTTTCCGCGATCGGATCCCACAGGGCCTCGACCTCGTCATATAAGAGGGAGACAGGGCGTTCGCGCTGGAAATAGGGGTGGTTGAGGCGGTCGGGCCGCTCCGGCTCACGGGCGTAGAGCCCGTCGCGCACGGCGGCGAACTTCTCTTCTTCATAACGTGAGGCGAGCGGGCTTTTCTCCGCGCGCGGTTTTGAAAGCCGGCCGCCGAACCAGTCGAAAAAGACTTGCGGCCAGGCGGCCGCGGTTTCCGTCATCCAGCCGTAGAGCGTCTGCAGGAAGACGAGATCGTCCTGCAGGGAGGTCCCGTCCTTGAGCCCGAACAGGGCGAGCGTATGCCGGGCAAAGGCGCGCTGGTAGGCGGCCTCGAAGGTCTTGAGCGCATCGGTCAGCGGCTCGGCATCGGCGATCAGGGTGAGGGTGCCGGCAAGCTGTTGCAGGGCCCAGAGGCCCTGGGTCGGCTGGCGGCCAAAGCGGTAGAGGCCCTGCTGGTCGAAATAGGCGGCGGTGAAGTTCGGGTCCGAATAGGGCAGGAAGCGCCACGGGCCATAATCGAAGCTTTCGCCGGTGATGTTGAAATTGTCCGTGTTCATGACGCCATGGACGAAGCCGATCGTCATCCATCCCGCGATCATGCGGGCGGTCTCGCGCGTCACCTTTTCAAGCAGTGCCGGGGCCATCACGGTGATGTCCTCGTCGGCGACGTCGGGATAATAGACCTCGGCGCAATGGCGCACGAGCCGGGCAAGGGCCTCGCGGTCTTCATTATAGGCGGCGCGCTGGAAGGTGCCGAAACGGATATGGCTGTGGCTGAGGCGCACGAGCACGGCCGAGCGTGTCGGGGAGGGCTCGTCGCCGCGGGTGAGCTGCTCGCCGGTCTCGATCAGGCTGAAGGGTTTCGATGTCTTCACGCCATGCGCTTCCAGATATTGCGCGGCCAGCACCTCGCGCACGCCGCCTTTCAGCGTCAGCCGGCCATCGCCCTGGCGGGAGTATTTCGTCTGGCCGGAGCCCTTGGTGCCGAGGTCGAGCCAGCGGCCGTCCTCGTCCTGCAGCTGCGCAAACAGGAAGCCGCGGCCATCGCCGAGCTCGGGATTGTAAACGCCGAACTGGTGGCCGTGATAGCGCATGGCCAATGGCTGCGGCAGGTTTGCGGGCAGCGGCGTGAAACGGGCGAAGTGCTCGATCCATTCTTCGCGGGAAAGTTGGTCCAGTCCGACATGGCTTGCCCAGCGACTGTTGCGAAAACGCAACACGGTCTCCGGAAAATTTGCGGGCTCTGCTGCGTCTGCGAAGGCATCAGCGAGGGAAAGAATTGGGGGCGGCTGTGTCATTACACTTCCATCTGGTGGCAGGTAATCCCGACATCTTCAATGTAGTGAGCTATTTTTTTGCTGCGGATGACCCTGCAGACCGGCAGGCCCTGCCCCCGAGTAAAGCGCCCTGTTGACCCAACGGCACGTCATCTTTGCCGTCGCGCCCCGGATATTGATGCGGCGCAGCATAAAAAAATCTTTGATTCCAGATGGAACTAAGTCAGCTTGGTTGCGAGCCAGCAAAAACAAAGCTGGCCAGATATGAGAAATATCTCGGGAGGAATACAATGAAGTTCGTTAAGGGACTCGCCTTTGGCGCGTCCGGTATCGCTATCGCGGCTGCCGGCCCTGCTTATGCACAAGACAATGAAGACGATGGAGAGCTGCGACAGCAGAAAGTGACTGTCACGGGCTCCGCGATTGCCGGTACGCCGGAAGACGCGGCCCTGCCGGTCGACGTCCTGACCGCTGGTGACCTCAAGCTGGAAGGTGATCCGTCGATCACGGAGCTGATCCGCAATCTCGGCGTTTCGACCGGTGTAGACGGCCAGACCAACCAGTTCTCGTCAAACGGCCTGGAAGGCACGTCGAACATCAACCTGCGGGGCCTTGGTCCGGGCCGGACGCTGGTTCTGCTCAACGGCAAGCGCCAAGTCTTCGCGCCTTATGCGATTGGTGAGCAGGCGCAGCTTTTTGTCGATACCAACACGCTGCCATCTGCCGCGATCGGACGTATCGAAGTTCTGAAGGACGGTGCAGCGGCTGTTTATGGCTCTGATGCCATTGCTGGCGTTGTGAACTTCATCACACGTGATGACCTGGAAGGCTTTGAAGTTTCGGCTCAATACGAGACGTTCGAGGGCACCGATGGCGAATATGACGTATCGGCGGCTTACGGCCTGCAGGGCGACAACTGGAACTGGGTAACCAGCGCTGGTTACCAGTTTCGCAGCGAAGTCGGCCTGATCGAGAAAGACTGGGCGATTCGTCCATATGAAGAGAACCCGGTCGGTGGCTGGTCTTCGCTCTCCAATCCGGGCTATTTTGTTATCATCGGTGCGAGACCTGACTTGCCTAGTGGCTCAGGACCGATCGGCCAGGTTAACGATTCCGGTTGTACCGATGCCGGAGGCATCGTTGTCGGCACCTGCCGCTTCCAGTTCACTCAGTTCGATAATCTGGTTGAAGAGGAAGAACGCTACCAGATCTTCTCCGAGTACAATACGACCTTCGGAAATGATATCGATTTCCACCTTGAGGGTCTCTATGCACACACGGATGTTCCCGAGTGGAAAACATCGCCATCCTATCCTCCGCAGGTTCTGACAAACCAGTTCCTGGCGGCAAGTCATCCGGGATATCAGCAGTACCTCGCGGATAATCCTGATGCTGCGGCTCTCATGGGAGCAGGCTTCGGTGCGCTTTATATCGGCCGGTCCTTTGGTTGGGGCGGTTTCCCTGCTACGGGTGGCGCGCAGGAAGGCTTCCGGACCTATGACAGCTACCGCTTGGCGGGGGAGCTAAACGGTGAGTTCTCGAATGATGTGCAGTGGAATACAGCACTCACGTGGCACCGTACGGAAGGTGAGCGAATTACCAATGATACCTATATCAACGGTCTGACCATCGCCCTGCAGGGCTTTGGTGTCTGCGGTGACGCGAATACCGGCGCCGTCCCGGCCGGGGCTGTGCCCGGGCAGGGCGAATGCGAATATTACAACCCATTCTCCAACGCCATCCAGCAAAATGCTGTCACTGGCGAAGCGAACCCGAACTATGTTGCGGGCCTCGAGAATTCGCAGGCTCTTGCGGAATGGATGACCGATGGTGTTGGTTCGGTCGTTACCTCAGACCTGCTGGTCTTTGATGCTGGCCTCAGCGGGCAGAGCAACGTCCAGGCCGGTGGTGGCTCGGTCGGTTACGCGCTCGGCGTTCAGGTTCGTCGTGAGGGTTATGAAGTTGATCCGAATGAAGTAACCGATCTCGCCCAGAATCCTGGGCCGGGCGGTACAGGGCCGTTTTCCTTCCTTGCGGGCACCAACGCGTTCGACGAAAATCAGACGATCTATGCCATCTTCGGCGAACTTCAGATTCCGCTTTTCGACGATGTGAATGTTCAGGTCGCAACTCGCTATGAAGATTACGGCGGGGAAGTTGGCTCGACCTTCGACCCGAAGGTCGCTATGAAGTGGGATGTGAACGACAATTTCGCGCTGCGCGGGTCGGCCCAGACCTCGTTCAAGGGCCCGACGCTCAATCAGTTGTCGGGTCAGGTGACGACCCTGCAATTCGTCGCTCCGGCTTCCGCGTTCAAGGCGGTGGATCAGTTTGGTAAGCCGGACCTCAACCCCGAAAGTGCATTCAGCTTCAACATCGGGGCCCTGTATGAAAACGACAGCGGCTTTTCGGCATCGGTCGATTACTACAATTTCGATTTTACCGATCCGATCATTGTTGAAGATCAGGCCAGCATCGTGAACGCCGCACTAGCGGCGCTCGCGGCTGGTGATACGGAAGCGGGCATTCTTTCTCGGATTACATTCACCGATAACAACAATGATGGTGTGAACCAGCCAGGCGAGATCGCCCGCATAAGCACAAACGTAACCAACGGACCGGACATTCAGACCTCCGGTATCGACCTTCGGGCCGAACAAGTCTGGGATCTCGGTGCCAGCGAATTTTCGTTGGGAGCAGAGGCTACATACATTATTGAATATGATGTAGCCGACTTCGCGATCGAGGATGCGATCATTCCGGGCGGTGATCGTGTCGGCCAGTTCAACCGGTCGAACTTCTCGCGCTCGCTACCGCAGTGGAAGGCCAACATCTCGGCCAACTACGCGCTCGGAAATCACAATTTCCGGGGTGTCGTTCGCCACGTCGACTCCTATGACGATGAACGGGGCGCACCGAACCAGGCAGGTGCTTTTGTTGGCGGGCCGTCTGAAATCGACAGCATGACCACGCTGGACCTGTTCTACACTTGGCAGTCTGACTACGGCCTCGATGTCGGCCTGTCGGTGGTCAATGCCTTCGATGAGGATCCGCCACTCGCCTACTTCGATGTAAGCTATGATCCGTACACTCACAATCCGTTTGGTCGGACATTCAAGGTCTCCGTAACCAAAACCTTTGGTGGCGGTAGCTGATCGACTTTGACATCTGACAGGAAAGGGCGGCGCTTCGGTGCCGCCCTTTTTTCATGCTTTCCGGCGTCCCGGCATGTTGCCGCATCTAGGCATTGTGAGCCGGAACCATTATTGCATGAGACGGGGAGAACGCCGCCGCCAGGCTGGCGTGTTTCAAATCAGGATCAGGAGATTACCGAGCCTTGACCAGAACAGTCCTCGTTACAGGCGGCGCCGGCTATGTCGGCAGCCATTGCTGCAAAGCGTTCAAGGATGCCGGCTGGAACGTCGTCGTCTTCGATAATTTCTCCCGCGGCTGGCGCGATTTCGCTCAGTTCGGCGAGGTGTTCGAGGGCGACCTGCTGAACACGGCCGACCTCGATGCCGCCTTCGCAAAGCACAAGCCCGATGCCGTCGCGCACTTTGCTGCCTTCGCCTATGTCGGCGAGTCGGTGGAGAAGCCCGGCCTCTATTACGAGAACAATACGATGGGCACGGTGCGCCTGCTCGATGCGATGGCGAAAGCCGGCACCGACAAGATCATCTTCTCCTCGACCTGCGCCACCTATGGCGTGCCGGAAAAAATGCCGATGACGGAGGATCTCCCGCAGAACCCGATCAACCCGTACGGCATGTCGAAGCTCTTCGTGGAGAAGGTGCTGGACGATTACGAGGTCGCCCACGGTATCCGCTCGGTGAAGCTGCGCTACTTTAACGCTGCCGGCGCGTCGCCGGATGGCGAGATCGGCGAGCGCCACGAGCCGGAGACCCACCTCATCCCGCTGTGCATCGAAGGCGTGCTGAATGACACCTTCAAGCTGACCGTCTTCGGCGACGATTTCGAAACACGCGATGGCACCTGCATCCGCGACTATATCCATGTCATGGACCTTGCCGACGCGCACCTGAAGGCGCTCGACTATCTCGATGATGGCGGCGTGTCCGATGCGTTCAATCTTGGCACAGGGACGGGCACGACGGTGATGGAAATCGTCCAGGCCGTGGAGCACGTCACCGGGAAGCCTGTGCCGCGTTCGATCGGTCCGCGCCGCCCGGGCGATCCGCCGGCGCTGGTCGCCTCAGCCGAAAAGGCGGAGCGTGTCCTTGGCTGGAAGCCGGTCCAGTCCGACGTCGATAGCGTGATCGCGACAGCCTATAACTGGCACAAGAAGGAAATCGCCCGAAAAGCCGCGATGGCCGACTAGGCGGGCGTCACGTCGCCATAGACGATGAAGTGCGGATTGTCGTAGCCGCGCTCGCGCTTGCCATAACGCAGCGGTTCGCCGTCCTCTGTCAGGACGCGCGCGCCTGCGGCTTCGGCGACGGCCTGTCCGGCGGCGGTGTCCCATTCCATGGTGCGCCCCATGCGCGGGTAGAGATCGGCCTCGCCAGCGCCCAGCAGGCAGAATTTCAGCGATGACCCCGCCGAGATGATCTCGCCGACCTTGAACTTGTCGAGGAAGGCATTGGTCTCCGGCGAGCGGTGGGATTTCGACGCAATGGCCGTCAGTCCTTCCTCGGGGCAGGGGCGGATATGCAGCGGCAGGCGGGCGTCCGAGGCGGGCACCGGTTCGCCGGGCTTTACCTCTGCCTGCCACGCCTTGTCAGGGCCTTCCGCCACAAAGAGGCGGTTGAGCGCCGGGGCATAGACCACGCCCTTGACCGGCTTGCCGTGCTCGATAATGCCGATATTGACGGTGAACTGACCGTTCCGGTTGACGAATTCCTTCGTGCCGTCGAGCGGGTCGACCAGCGCGAAACGGCTGCCATGCTCCGGGATGTGGCCGGCGGACACCGATTCCTCGGCGATGACATCAAGCTCGGGATCGGCGGCTTTGAGGCCGTCGAGGATGAGGAGTTCAGCCTTCGCATCGGCCTCGGTGACCGGCGAGGAGTCGTCCTTGCGCTCGACATCGAAGTCGGTGGAGTAGATTTCCATGATGAGTTTTCCGGCGTCGAGCGCGATACGGGCTAGCTGGTCGGTAGTCAGGCTCATCATGTCTCCTTGGAATCTCAGCGTCCGGACGGGCGCGCTTATGCCCATGTTTCGGTTGCGGCGCAAATCCGCTGGGCGATATTCATCGCATCGAACGCCTGGTGACTGGTTCCGTGACGCAGCGGGGCGTGTCCGGCCATGGCATCGACAAACTCGCCAAGTTCCTCATCGGCGAAATGGATGCGCGTGAACTCTGACACGGTTTCATGCGGATTGGGCAGGGGTGTGCCGTCCGGCCCGCGCGAGAGCGTGGCGTGGATCAGCATTTCCGGACCGTACTGTTCCAGCCCCGGCAGGTGCCCGTCGAGCCAGACATAACCGTCCTCATAGCCGAGCTCGAGTCGGAAGGTCTGGCGCCAGGAGGTCGCCGACGCATGCAGCTGGGCGAGCGTGCCGCTGCCGGCTTTCAGGATGGCGAAGAGGTTGGCGCCACTGTCCGGGCCGTCCGGTTGCATCGCCTTCACGCTTTCGAAGGGCCCGCAGAAGAGATGCAGCAGGTCCAGCATATGGATGCCGTGGCCGAGCAGGATGCCGTTCTCGCGAGCGTCGGCGCCCGGGTAGCCGGCATGGCCATAGACGGCGCGGGCGGTCAGCAGGTCGCCATAGGGATTTGCATGGACGAGGTCGGCGGCCGCGCGCACGCTTTCATGATAGCGAAGCGAGCAGCCGAATTTCAGCACCGCCTCGCTCTCGCGCTCGGCCTGGCGCAGGTTGATGATGTCTTCCACCGTCAGGCCGCCGGGCAGTTCGCTCAGCACATGTATCCCGGCCTTCAGGGCCCGGATGGACGCGTCCGCCGCAAGGCTGGGCGGCAGCGCAAGAATGACGGCATCGACCTGTTGCGGATCAAGCGCGGCCTGCCAGCCAGCCTCGTCAAAGGCTGCGGCCTGATCTGTCGACCATGTCCGCGCGATCTGCGAGCCCGCATGCCGGGCGATCGCCTGGCAGCGCTGGGCAGCGAGCTGGCTTTTTCCAAGGATGGCAAAACGGAGCGAGGTCATCAGGGGGCTCGAAGCGGAACTCTAATCGGATCACATCGCCTAGCTGTTCACGGCGAAGGCGGCAACTGCAAGCCTGAGTTCAGGGCCGCAGGTTCCAGTCCTTCAGCGTCACCTCGCCGTCTTCGAGCTGGAGGATACCGTAGGCGCCGGTCTTGAGCTTGAGGTCATGAGCCTCGTGCTGACGCGTGCCGAGGGCGCAGAGAAGGGCGAACCGGGCGATGCCATTGCTTGTCACGATAAGGACGGGGCCAGTGTCGTCGGCCTTGTCGAGTTTCGTGAACAGGCTCGACCATTGCCCTTCAATGGCTGCGGGATCGAAACGCCAGCCGGGCGGCGGAACGGCGTCGCGCTCCCAGGCGTCGAGCGCGGGCTGGCCGATGCGCGCAATGACAGCGTCTTCCGGCTGGTTCTCGTCCGGGCCGTAATCGATCTCGCGCAGGAAATTGCCGATCTCCAGTTCGGGCGGCTCCTCCTGTGCCGCGAGGATCGCGTCAGCGGTCTGGCGCGTGCGCTTCAGCGGCCCGGCAATGGCCTGAGAAAAGGCGACCGTTTCGCGGAAATGCGTGGCCAGCGCGTTTGCCTGTTCCTTGCCTGAGCTGGACAGCGGCAGGTCGGTGCGCGCGCCCACACGGGTGACGGTATCGCCCTTGTCGAAGGTGTTACCGTGGCGGACGATATAAAGATCACGAGCCATCAGCGCGGCGCCTCCATCGGATCGCCCTGTTCGGCAATGAGTTTCTCGGCGAAGGCGGCGTCTTCCGGCGTATCGATGCCCCACATGGCATTGGCGCCCGGCTCGACGGCCACGGTCAGGATGCTCATGCCATTCTCAAGGAAGCGCAGCTGTTCAAGGCCTTCCAGCGCCTCGTAATGGCCGACCGGCAGGCTGGCGAAGCGCTCAAGCGCGACCATGCGGAAACCATAGAGCCCGATATGCCGCCAGACCGGGGAGAGCGCGCTTTCAGCGCGCAGTTTCTCTTCCTTGCGGATGGCCGGGATGATCTGTTTCGAGAACCACAGCGCCATGCCGTCAGCGCGCCGGATGCAGCTCGTGCCGCTGAACGGTTCGCGGGTCTTCTGATCGCGGATCGTGTCGAGCGCGGCCCAGTCAAGCTGAACAACGGGGGTCACGACATCGGCGGTGCTTTCCCCGGCCGCATCAATAAGGGCGTCGAGATAGGCGGGCGGGGTAAAGGGGGCGTCCCCCTGCAGATTGAGGATGAAGTCAGGCGCGCTGTCCTGCGCTTTTGCTGCGGCCAGCGCCCGGTCGGTACCGGATGGCAGGTCAGGGTCCGTCATCATCGCCGGGGCGCCGATCTCGCGGGCATGGTCCATGATCTTCGCGTCGTCTGTGGCGATAACAAACTGCGTGTCGGTGCGGGCCGCGGCGACGCGGGTAGCAACGTCTGCGACCCGTGACACGAGCGAGTGCCCGGCAATCTCGTGCAGGGGTTTGGCCGGAAAGCGTGTCGATCCAATCCGGGCGGGAATGACGATGAGTGTTTTCAAGGCGCCGCCTCCATGCATTGCCTGCGGGTCTGCGCGCTGTCCCTGCGAGCGTCAAGCCTGTAAGGAAGCTGCGGGCCGGAGAGGGTATCTGCGCCTGAGTTAAGAAAAACACGGCGTCTGAGTTGACCGTCTCTAAGTTGTTACGGCACGGGGCACTTGCTACCTAGGCCCCTTCGCGACCGAACCGACCTGGACCGATTATGAAAACACTGACCCATCTCGACCGGCTTGAGGCCGAGAGCATTCACATTCTGCGTGAGGTGGCCGCCTCCATGCAGAACCCGGTCATGATGTACTCGATCGGCAAGGACAGCTCCGTCCTCCTGCATCTGGCGCGCAAGGCTTTCTATCCGGGCCCCATCCCGTTTCCGCTGCTGCATGTCGACACGACCTGGAAGTTCCGGGAGATGATCGCCTTCCGCGATGCCCTGAAGGATGATCCGCAGACCGATCTTCTGGTTCATATCAACCAGGAAGGCGTCGAGCAGGGCATCGGCCCGTTCACGCATGGCTCCTCGCTGCACACCGATGTGATGAAGACACAAGGGCTGAAGCAGGCGCTCGACAAGTACAAGTTCGATGCCGCCATTGGTGGCGCGCGCCGCGACGAGGAGAAGTCGCGCGCCAAGGAACGGATTTTCTCTTTCCGGTCGGCCCAGCACCGCTGGGATCCGAAGAACCAGCGCCCGGAACTCTGGTCGCTCTACAATACCCGCATCAAGCCGGGCGAAAGCGTGCGCGTCTTCCCGATCTCCAACTGGACCGAGCTCGACATCTGGCAGTACATCTACCAGGAGAATATCGACATCGTGCCGCTCTATTTTGCAGCCGAACGCCCGGTGGTCGAGCGCGACGGCATTCTGGTCCTGGTCGATGATGACCGTCTGCCGCTGGAGCCCGGTGAAGAGCCGATGATGAAGCAGGTCCGTTTCCGCACACTCGGTTGCTATCCGCTGACCGGGGCGGTGGAGTCGTCTGCCTCAACCATCACCGAGATCATCGAGGAGATGCTGCGGACCACGACGTCCGAGCGCGAAGGCCGCGCCATCGACAAGGATGCGCCCGCCTCGATGGAGATGAAGAAGCAGGAGGGCTATTTCTGATGGACGGATATGCAGCCCCCCAATTCGCCGATATCGAGACCTATCTCGACAGCCAGCTGAAGAAGTCGCTCCTGCGTTTCATCACCTGCGGCTCGGTCGATGACGGCAAGTCCACGCTGATCGGTCGGCTTCTTTATGAGTCGAAGATGATCTTCGACGACCAGCTCGCCTCACTGAAGAACGAATCGAAGAAGTTCGGCACGCAGGGCGAGGAAATCGATTTCGCGCTGCTGGTCGACGGGCTGGCCGCTGAGCGCGAACAGGGCATCACGATCGATGTGGCCTATCGGTTCTTCTCGACCGACCGGCGCAAATTCATTGTCGCCGATACGCCCGGCCATGAACAATATACCCGCAATATGGCGACCGGCGCATCGACGGCCGACCTCGCCATTGTGATGATCGATGCGCGCAAGGGCGTGCTGACCCAGACGCGCCGCCATAGCTTCATCGTCTCGCTGCTGGGCATCAGGCATGTCGTGCTCTGCATCAACAAGATGGATCTCGTCGATTATGATCAGGCGACCTATGACAGGATCCTCGCGGAGTATCGCGACTTTGCCGCCGACTTTGGCTTCGAGAGCATTCAGGCGATCCCGGTTTCCGCGCTGGCGGGTGACAATGTCGTCAGCAATAGCGACCGCACGCCCTGGTATGACGGCCCGCCGCTGATGGAGTATCTCGACACGGTCGAGATCGCCTCAGACGATGCCGGCAAGGCCTTCCGTATGCCCGTGCAGTGGGTGAACCGCCCGAACCTCGATTTCCGAGGCTTTGCCGGTCAGATCGTCTCCGGATCCGTGAAGGCCGGTGACGCGGTGCGGGCGCTGCCCTCCGGCAAGTCGAGCAAGGTTTCGCGGGTCGTGGCCATGGGCGGCGATCTCGATGAGGGCGTCGAGGGCCAGTCGGTCACGTTGACGCTGGAAGACGAGATCGATGTGTCGCGAGGCGATGTTCTGTGTGCGGACAAACAGCCCGCAGAAGTCTCAGACCAGTTCCAGGCGACGATGCTCTGGATGTCCGATAGCGCCATGCTGCCGGGACGGTCCTATGTGATAAAGATGGGCGCGCGCGAGTGCCAGATGCAGGTCACGGAAGAGAAGTACCGCATCGACGTGAACACGCGGGCGCATGAAGCCGGCAAGACGCTGAAGCTGAATGAGATCGGTGTCGTCAACATCGCGCTCGATCGCGAGGTCGCCTTCGATCCGTATGAGGACAATCGCCGCATGGGCGGGTTCATCGTGATCGACCGGATGACGAACGAGACGGTCGGTCTCGGCCTGATCAACTTCGCCCTGCGCCGGGCCTCGAACATTCATCGTCAGGCGATGGATGTGTCGAAAGAGCTCCGGGCCTCTATGAAGGGCCAGAAGCCAGTGATCCTGTGGTTCACCGGGCTGTCGGGCGCAGGCAAGTCGACGGTCGCCAACATTGTCGAGAAGCGGCTCGCCGCGATGGGCAAGCATACCTACACGCTGGATGGCGACAATGTGCGGCACGGGCTCAATAATGATCTCGGCTTTACCGATGCCGACCGGGTGGAGAACATCCGCCGGGTGGGCGAGGTGTCGAAGCTGATGGTGGATGCCGGGCTTATCGTACTCGTCTCCTTCATTTCGCCCTTCCGTGCCGAGCGCCGGATCGTGCGTCAGATGGTCGAGGAGGGGGAGTTCTGGGAAGTCTTTGTCGACGCGTCGCTGGAAGCCGCCGAGAGCCGCGATGTGAAGGGCCTCTACAAGAAGGCCCGCGCTGGCGAGATCAAGAATTTCACCGGCATCGACAGCCCGTACGAGCCGCCACAGGCGCCGGAAATCCATCTGGAAACCGACAGGCTTGACCCTGAAGCTGCTGCCGATCTTGTGATCGAGCGTCTCGACGCGGCCGGCTTGCTGGGCGGTTGAGCCGGGCCGTCAGGACCGGGAGATGGAGGGGCCGGCTGAGCCGGCCAGTTCGCGGTCCTCGGTGGCAGGCCAGACGTGCGGTTTGCGGCGGTGGAGGGTGAATGGGCTCCAGCTCATCGCCTTGGTAATCTCGACGCTCGACAGCTTGCGCTGCTTCTGGACAGCCTTGCGGCTGCGCATCGTGTCGCCAAGCCGCCCAAAGGCCTCGCCGAGACCCCGGCGGATGGACTGTGCACGGGGGCGGCCAATCGCTGAAATATAGAGATACAGCGTCAGCAGCACATGCCCCGGCATGGAGAGGACCAGCGCCAGGGGCGGGGTGTTCTTCAGATAGGTCGTCAGCCGGTTTCGGGTGCCGAGCCTTACAGTGAAGTCACTCATCCGGCCCGTAATGGCACTGCCGTGGTGGCGCACGATGGCGTCTGGTACGAAGATGCAGCGCTCGCCCATGAGGCGGAGGCGGTAGCCGAGATCGACATCCTCGCAATAGCAGAAGAAGCTCTCGTCGAAGCCCCCGGCATCAAGGAAGGTCTCGCGGCGGATCATGGCGGTTGCGCCGCACGGCGAGAAGCATTCGCCTTCTTCCGGCAGGTCGGTTTTCGAGGCGCCGAAGCCGCCGCGCCAGGGAAAGCCGAAGACCGAGTAGCAGTCCCCGGTCCCGTCGAGCACGCTGGTGTCGCCGGCATCGATCTGGGCGCTGGCGAAGGAGGTTACACCGGGATGGCGGCGGGCGGCATCAGCAAGCTTTTCCAACCAGTCGGCCTGGGGTTCAGTGTCGGGATTGAGAAGGATGATCCACTCGCCAACAGCCTGTTTCGCCGCCACATTATTGGCTTTCGCAAAACCGAGATTGTCGTCCATACGCAGCAGCCGCGCCCGGGGGAGGCCATCGAGATCGAGCCGGTCGGCAGAGCCGTCCGTGGAGTTGTTGTCGACGATCAGGACTTCCGTTGGGGACACGCGCTGGCGCTTGAGATGGTCGAGCGCGGCCTGGATGAGATCACCGCCATTATAGTTGACGATGATGATGCTGGCATCGAAGGGGGCAGGGGTTTTCAAGCGCGGTCTCTGAACTCAACTTCAAATCCAGTTACTCCGATCCTCCCGTCCAGTCGATAGGCGATGAAGTCCACACTGGAATTCACCCGCCCAAGCCCATAGACAAAACTGAGGCCGCGCTGCGGCGACTGCAAGCTGCGCGCGGAGGGTCCGACATGAAACTGGCCATAAGTGTTCCTGTCGGGGCCTGGCATGATTTCCTGCCCTGGGCGCTTGAGAGTCTCGCCTGCCAGAAGGCCGATCTGCGCATCGCATTTCTGGATGCTTCGGGTGATCCGCGCGTGAAAGCGCTGGCCGACCAGTATGACGACAGGCTCGCCTATCGCCGGCACGGCCCGGATGGGGGGCAATCCGACGCAATCCTGGAAGGCTGGGCGAATGTCGAGGGTGACTGGCTCGGCTGGCTGAATGCCGATGACATGCTCATGCCCGGCGCGCTGGAAAAGGTACAGGCGCATCTTGGGGCGAATCCCGGGCTGGAAGCGGTCTATGGCCACAGCGTCATCCTTGATGGCGACGGTGCGATGACCGGCTACCATTTCAATGTCGAACCGCCGGGCGAGCGCCTGCTGCAGGCGGGCATTATTTCCCAGCCCTCCTGCTTTTTCTCGCGTGCCGCCTATGAGCGTGCCGGCGGGCTCAACCGCGACCTTCACTATGTGATGGACTGGGACCTGTGGATCCGCATGTACAAGTCCGGCACGCGTTTCGGTTTCCTCGACGATGCCCTGTCCATGGTGATCTGGGCCGATGACACCAAGACGGCCTCCATCAACAAGCGGCGGCGGTCCGAACTGAATGCTGTCATCGCCGAGCACGCGCCGGAGGCCGCACAGAAGGCGACCTTCCGAGCCTTCATGGTGCATGCCGCGGCCGACAAATTGTGGCCGCCTTCGCTTCGCCGGGCTCTTGTGCGGCGGCTACGCCGGTCGGGACCGAGTGTTTTCGGTCTCCGCGCTGACGGCGCGTTTTCGCCAGAGGCCGACCTCAAGCTTGCGCACTATGCGAGCGAGGCGAAGTCCGGCTTGCGCCTGTCCTTCCTCCGCCCTGCGCCTTCGCTCAAGGCCAGCGCACTTGGGCGGGAGGTTTCCGTGTCGTCTAAGGGGGCGACGGTTGAGCTTCGTTTCGACCGGCCGCTTGGACCGGCCGAGCTTTGCGACATCAATCTTCGGCATGACGCCGGTGAGGCGCCCGTCTTCCTGAAGGCTGAATGGCTTTAGCGCTGGAAGGCATAGAGCGTGTAGCCGATGGGGAAGCCCCGGCGGTTCTCGATCGTCAGCACGCCATCGCTGGAAACTGAAAAGTTGACCTTGCCATCCTCTCCACTCGCGCCGGTCAGTGTCTCGGTTCCCACGGTGAAGTCGGCCCCAGCGGAGAACAGCGTCTCGATACTCGGGCTCGGCGCAAGCCGGGCAAAGAAAAAGGCGGCAGGCGCTGAACTCGTCGCATTCGGTATGGCGAGGATCGCTGCACCATACACAGCCCCTCCGAAGTCCAGCGTCGCGACGGCATCATCAGCGATGGTGCCGACCGGCTGACGCAGACCGAGCGCAGCGAGCGCGCCAAGTGGGTCGGCAAAGCCGGCCGGGAAACTGACCTTCCCGTCCGACGGGCGGACTTCAAAACCTGTCGTGAAGCTGCTGCCATCGGGACTGGTGCGGAAGGCAAGATCGCCCGACCCCAACAGGCCCACTTCGGCACTGCCGGAATAGCCGGTCTGGAAGACGACCGACGCCACGCTCCCTGTTCCGTCCCGGTTGAGGGTCAGCCGGATATCCCCGTTGCCCGGCGTGACATCGTCATGGCTGAACAGGATCGCATCGCTTTTGACAGCGAGGAGATTGGGCGCGCCTGCCTCGGTGTTGAAACCGAGCCGGTCTGTGGTGCGGGGGCGTGCTGCCAGCCACGCCCCCTCTGTGAAGACATAGAGGTCGGTTTCGTCCCCGACCCAGGCTGTCAGGCCCTCCGGTGGGGCGATTTCGTTCCAGAAACCATCCTGGAAGGCTGCGATACTGCCTTCCGCAAACACGCTCCAGGCATCGCCCGCTGCGCCCGAGGGGAGGATGTAGGCATCGCCGTCGACAGGCGCTGCGGGCTCCTGGGAAACTTGCCTGGACGCCACGGCGAGACCGGTCAGCGTGTCGAGCCGTCTCAGGGCCTCGTTCAGGGTGACGTGTTTCTGGGCCTGGTTGGGCTGCAGATAGGGAAAGGCTAGTCGCGGCGACTGGTCCATGGGGCGCTCCGTCTGAAAGGGACGGAAAGCCTAGGCTGTGTGTCGCCGCAGGCGGACGGAACTATTCCGTCCTCTCCTTCTCCCTAACGGGGCGCGAGAAATCCTGCGATCTTTCCGATGGCAATCCGGCTCACCCGGCGCACGGCATCGGCAGAATTCGAGCCGTTGTGGGAGCCAAAAATGCACTGGTCGAATTCGCGCAGGGGATTGTCGGGTGCCAGCGGCTCGACCTCGAACACATCAAGGGCCGCCGAATAAACGGTCCCGTCGCGAAGCCCCTTGAGGAGGGCGGCCTCCTCGATGACAGGCCCGCGCGCAACATTCACGACGCGTACGCCGGGCTTCAGTTTTGACAGGAGGTCTTCGTTGAACATGCCGCGCGTGTCGGGGGTAAGCGGGCAGGTGAAGACGAGGAAATCGGCTTCATCGAGCCGGCTCGGCCAGTCGGCGGACTCGACCTCGATGCCGTCGGCGGGTTTGAAGTAGGGGTCATAGGCGATGACCTTGCTGCCGCAGGCGAGAAGGCGCTTCGCCGTCTGGCGCCCGATATCGCCGAACCCGACGAGGGCAACCGTGCGTCCGGTCATGGAAATGCCGCTCGGTTTCGGCCAGCCATTGTTGAGGCGTATCTCGCGGTCGATGCGATAGGTCTCGCGCGCAAGGCCGAGTGTGTAGGTCAGCGCGACATCGGCCACCTCGCCGCCGAAGACACCGGGCGTATTCTCGACCGGGATGTCATGATCCTGGAAAGCGGCGAAGTCGACATTGTCGACGCCGACGCCCCATTTGACGGCCGCGCGTAGCTTGCCGCCCTTGGCGCCATCGAGCACGCGGCGGCTGGCCGGGTCGTCGCCAATGATCCAGGCATCGTATTCGGGGAGCTGCTGGATCAGTTCGTCCTCGCTGAGGATCTGTGTCGTCTTTGCGGGCACACCTTCAAGGCCGGCGGCTTCGAAGTCTTCGCGGAACTCGTCGAACAGGCCGAGCATGGGCGGACAGGTGACGAGGACTCTTGGCTTGGTCATCAGGCGTCTCCTGGCAGGGTTTCACCGGCGGCAACCCGCATCAGGAGCGACTCGGCGATGAACCAGTCGGCCTGCTCGTCGATGTCAACGGACTGCAGTTTCGGTGTCGGGAAGAGGAGCGGCGTCTTGCCGATCCGCGCGCCGGTCGCGGCAAAGCTTTCCGGCGTGAAGAGATAGCTCACCGAGTTCTCTTCCATATAGGCCGGCAGGTCCTGGGTCCGGATAAGATTGTCGGGATCATGATTTATGGGTGCGCCTTCGGGTGTGTAGAAGCGCGTGTGCATCTCGTTGACGGTAAAGAGGGAATCCGCCTCGCCGGCCTGAAGCGCGCTCATATAACGGGTCAGCATCTCCCGGATCGTTGCGGCCTGCAGCAGCGGATTGGTCGTATGCGTCATCAGGAAATAGTCCGACTCGACGTTCGCGACATCGTCACCGAGGACGAGGTTCATGGACACGAAGTCCCCGCAGAGTTCCGGCTTGCGGTCGCGGATCAGGATGCGTCCGCCGGCATCGCCATCCTTCAGTCCTTCAGTGGCAAGGATCTCACGCGCGTCAGTGTTGATGACGACCTGGTCGATCTCCTCGACTTCCAGCATTGTATCGAGGATCCAGCGGAAGAGGGGCTTGCCAGCGATCTGCCTGAAATTCTTCGATTTTACGCGCGCACTATGCGCCTTCATCGGCAGGAGCGCCGTCAGTCGTTTACCGTCGATCATTGATAGGATTCCTGAAATTGGGCCTGCCGGATATCAGCGGCCGGTGCCCGCTTCAAGCTCGCTTTTCGCCGAAGGATCGACGAGCTTGGCGCCGGGATTGTCTTTCTTCAGCTTCACGCGTGGATAGTAGTAGCTTTCCTTCTGGGCGCGCGACAGCTGGCGGTGTTCGTTGTGGCCGCGATAGGTGCCCCAGTACTGCATGAAGCGGTAGCCGAAGATGCCGGAGAATTCGCGGGTGAACCGCTTCTCGCGCGCCGCTTCCAGAAGGTCGTGTGTGATGCCTGAGACGAGGCAGGTCGTCAGGTCGAACAGGTTGAAGTGGATTTCCGGCATGATGTCGCGCATGACCAGCGCTTCGCGATAGTAGCGCTTGTAGGTCTGCCGGAGGGATTCCTCGTGGATGTGGACCACGCCGGCATCGGCGACATAGCCGACCTTGCCGCCATCATTCACGATCGCCTTTGCCAGCACCATGTCTTCAAGCCCGGTCACGGCCTCATCGAAGCGATGCTTTTCCCAGGCGCTGCGCAGGATGGCGGAGTTGGCATTGTTACAGAAGAAGCCGCCCTGTTCGAGCTGGTCTTCCGAGCCGTAATAGTGGTTGAAGACCTGGGCCTCGGAAAAGCGCGTGGCTTTCGCATGCCCGACCTGGCGGCCATAGACATAGTCGCATTTGCCCTCACGCAGCGGGCTGATCAGCCGGCTGAGCCAGGTCTGGTCAACCGGGATGCAGTGGGCGGAAATGAAGACGAGAATATCGCCCGACGCGCCGTCGCAGCCCATATTGAGAGAGCGGCCGAACGTGAACTCGGATTTCGCGATGTGGTAGATTTTGCAGTCATGGCGTTTGGCGATCTCGATCGTCCGGTCCGTCGAGCCGGAATCGACGAGCACGAGTTCGATGGACACATCGTCGTCAACGTCCTGATTGCGGCAAGCTTCCAGCGCCTGATCGAACCATTTTCCCTCATTGAGGGCTCTGAATACGACGCTGACTTTTGTTCGGTCCATCGCAATTGCCTCTACCGGGTTGTTCGTGCCCCAGCGAAGTCTTACCGAAGTGGTTATGCCCCTTCAACTGCAATCAGGCGTATTCGTACAGCGGTGGCTGTGTGACGGGATTCAGGCGGGGGCGGGCAACTAGCGGCGTCTTTGAAGGCCAATCCTGCCCAGGCCCTGCTTCAGGCGCCGCACCATGCCGCCTGCTCCCGCCTGGCTGGCGTCTATCCTGCTCCGGGACTGGGCCGGCGTACCATCAGCATCTTTCTCGCCGCGCAGGCGCAAGAGTGCATTCGAAAGCCGGGGGGGGATGCCTTCCTTTTCCAGGCCAGCGAAGATGTCTGCAAGCTGTCTCGAATGAATGAAATGCGTCTCCGGAGTGCTCTCGACCAGCTGTTGTATCCGTGCGGCGAGATCACTTCCCGCAACGGCCTCCCCGGCAAGATTGGCAATGAACAGGCTGTACTGCATGCGGTGTGCGATCCAGCGGACACTCTGCCATGCCGGATCGGCCTCTCCCAGTTGAGACCGGGCGCGCTGGAACAGGTCTTCAACGGCGCAATCGAAGGGCAGTTCGGGGCGTTCCCCAAGCATCGCGGCCATATGAGGCTTCCAGACCCGGTTCATGAACTCCTGAAAATCAGGATCGCCTGAGGCGTAGACAGCATTGCCGTTGATATGGCGCGTCTCTGTGGAACCCAGCGCTTCGTGACCGAGATAGATCGATCCGGAAATCCACGGCTTTGCAGGACTTTCGAGAAGCCTGTTGGCTGCGCCAAGCCAGTCAGCGCGGATCGGAACACAATCGGTTTCCAGGTAGATTGAGTGACCAGAAAGATCAGCAACCGCCTCCATGGCGCCGAAAAACAGATTGTTGGGTCCGGCGCGCAGACCCTGGGCGCCCGGTATTGCCTGGTTGGAGCGCTCATAGAGGTCAGCGTCTCCCGCGAGAGCGAGATTGATGAAGCGCAGACTGCCAAACCCGGCACGCAGGTGAGGATGCGACTCCAGCTTTTCCCGAATCCTGTTTTCGTTATCTGCGGCGCGCTGATTGTTGAATACGAATACCAGGGCTGGAGGCGATTTCGGCGCCGGCCCGAGCCAAGGCGCCCCGGAGGGTTGGGACCAGATGTCCAGGTTGGTCATGAGCTGGTCAATCTCGGCTTCGGTAACAGGAATGATAACGGACGTGATGGCCGGCTCATTCAGAAACTGTTGGGCGGGACAGTAAGGAAATATGCATTCTGCAGACAGACGGGACTTGGCATTGGTATTGAAGATGCGTGCCGGCATCGACTGGTCCGCAAAGTCATCTCTCAGTGCGCGGAAGGCTTCCAGGTGCAGGTCGCGCTCGTGAGCCTCCGGATTCGGGACGTGGAACAGGTCGCCTTCCTGCTGATAGTCGTCAAAAAAATAATTGGGATTCGTCTTGGGCGTCCGGCTCATCCTGAGGCGGGCGCCTTCGAGCGGCGTGGCCTCGTCAATGGCCGCATAGCGCAGGTCTATTCCGAACAAGCCAATCGTCTCATACCCGAGCAGGACTGCATAGCGGGCTGCGTAGGCGCCCGTGGTCAGCAGGTTGGGTTCGCTCGTACGGAAGGCCGCCTCGTCGTGGAAGTCCAGACCATAGGCCTTGCCGCGAATGGAATGCCAATGAGGCACGAATTCGTCGAGGAAACGTAGTTTTTCGTGTCTTGCGAGTTCCCGATCGTATTCGAGTATCCTGCCGGACAGGAAAAAGCTTTCGATGCGGCTTTCCTTGATGAGGTCTGCGATGGCGGCGTGATGAGTGTCGATCAGCGCATCATCGAGGCAGACATAATGCGTCGGCCGCCAGTCTATGCGTTTCCAATACCGGTAGGCTGCGTTCATGCCGACTGAATCAATGCCTGAAAGCCGCGCGAAATCGAAGTCGCGCATGCTTGGGCCGTTTCCGAGCAGGGCAAGGGGGCGGGCGCTTGCCGCCCTTGCGGACCTGTTGCTGGCGGAGGATCTTGACCTGAATAGCATCGGGATTGTGTGTGGTCTGAAATTACAAAGGTCAATTGCAAAGCTGGCCCGAGACAATGAAGAACCTGCGTTGACACTTCCGTGCTGGTTCGGCAGCTAACTGTTAAGATACGTCAGTGATGTAGCGCGTTGGTAGACCGGATTCTTTTATGGCAGACACATCGGCAAACACAGACAGCAAGACTGCGCCGGTCCAACGTGTATACGTCCCAGAAACCCGGTTCCATACCGGTCCGTTCAAGGCGATCCGGGAGCTTGCATCGGAGCTGTATCAATTCCGGTCGCACATCACCACGCTCTTCGCGAACGACTTTAAAAGCTCCTATCGGGGAACTGTCTTGGGGGTCTTCTGGAACATCGTTCTGCCCCTCGTGCCGATCACGGTCTATTTCTTCCTGGTCAGCATACGTGTATTTCCTTCCTATGAGGGCCTGCCTCCGGCGGTCTTCATTGGTTTCAACGTGATGCTCTGGTACCTGTTTACAGGACTCATAACCCGGCCGATTTCTGTCGTTCAGACCAAGGCGGCGAGCGCCATGAAAACGTCGCTTCCTCTCTCGGCCGCAATCGCATCTTCCTTTGCCCAGCTCACATTCGATACGCTCGTACGTTTCTGCGTGATCATCGCACTTGTCATCGGCTATCGGGCCTGGCCGAACATTCACATCGGCTGGCTGATGCTGAGCATTGCCGCGTCGCTGGTTTTCTGCATATCGCTCGGCCTGCTGCTTTCGATCGTAAACATCGTTTACACAGACACCCAGCGCCTGGTGACGATCATCCTTCAGTACGGGCTGTTCCTCAGCGGGGTCATCTTTCCTGTAGCGGCGATGGGCCCTCTGTCGGTACTGGAGGTCGCCAACCCGTTCTGCGTGTTCCTTAACGCAGCCCGAGATGGGCTTTTTCGGGGTGAGTATCCATTTCCTGCAGCTCTCTTTGCCTGGTCCGGTGTTAGTGTTCTTCTGTGCCTGATCGGGATCCGGTTTTTCTATGTCATGGAACACCGCATCCGGGGTGTTGTATGAGCGACAAGACGCCAGACACCCGGCCTGATATCGTCCTGGAGGCAAAAGCGGTTGGCAAGCTCTACGCACGCCGGCGCTCGGCCATCCGCCGCCGTCTGAGCCAGGCGGCGAGGCGTGCTTTCTTCAACATGTCGGCTCCTAAAAAGGATAATCTGCGGGCGACAGAATTCTGGGCTGTCAATGACGTTTCATTCGAGTTGAGGCGAGGTGAGGCGATTGGGATCATTGGTCTCAACGGGTCAGGCAAGACGACGCTTCTTCGCATGCTTGCCGGTCAGATCCTGCCGGATGCGGGCGAAATACGGGTGCGCGGATCTTCGGCCTCAATGATCGATCTGAGCGCAGGATTCCAGACGTCGGCTTCGGGGCTTGAGAACATCTTTCTCCGGGCTGCTGCGCTTGGTTTCAGCCGGGCGGAAACCAGGCGGCATCTTGATGAGATCATCGCGTTTTCCGAGCTCGAGCACGCTCTGGATGCGCCGCTGGCGACTTACTCCTCCGGTATGCAGATGCGGCTCGCTTTCGCGATCATGGCGATCGTATCGCCGGACGTGCTGTTGATTGATGAAGTGCTGGCAGTCGGTGACTTCCGCTTTCGGCAGAAATGCCTCGCGAAGATCAGGGAAATGCGAAGCCGAAGCGCATTTGTCTTTGTCTCGCATTCAATGGGGGACATCCGGAATTTTTGCGACCAGGTGATCGTCATGCACAAGGGAAAGGTTCACTTCACGGGCCTGCCGGACAAGGCGATCGAAGTTTATGAAACGCTGGATTCCAGCGTGCCTACGAGCGATCCCGCTGATAGGCTGGCCTCTGTCATGGGGCCGACATTCACAAACGATACTGCGGTGGAGGATGTCGTTCATCAATGGGTGAACGAAAAAGGGGAGCCGGTGGAACGTATTGGCTTTGAATCGCCTCTGAGACTGCGTGTTGCGTTCCGCAGTCTGATCGACGTGCGTTCCTTAATTGTCGGGATACCTGTCTGGAACACGAGCGCCCAATATCTTACCGGACTGTCTACACAGATAACCTCGGATGCCTTTACCGTGAAAAAGGGCGAAATGGTCGAGCTTCTGCTGGAGGTTGATGGGGGGGTGATGAACCCGGGAGTACTGAAATCAATGATGACCATTCTCGATGGGCCAGAGCATGTTTACAGGGAACCCAATCCGGACGTCGTGATCACGCCTCCTTCGCACCCGACCTGGGGCGCCGTTACTGTTCCGCACAGATGGAAGTTGATCAGCAGGCAGCAAGGGCTGAACGAACCTCTGCATGATGTTGCAAACGGCGGGTGAGGTTGGCTTGCGCGCGTTGACCGTAATTTTCTCCGCGAAGGTTTCAGCCTGATGCAAGCGCCATTGAAGGTTGCGCTAGTGGGCGTGGGCAAGATCGCGCGCGACCAGCATATTCCCGTGATCAGGGCGTCTGATCAGTTCGAGTTGGCCTATCTTGTCTCGACCCGGCCCCAGCCGGAGTTTGGCGTACCAGTTCATGCCAGCCTGAAGGAGGCACTGAACGCTGGCGGTCACATCGATGCCGTTACAATCTGTACGCCCCCTTCGGTGAGGACGGAGGTCGCAGAAATGGCGTTTGAAGCAGGCTGTGCGGTTATGCTCGAAAAACCGCCTGCGACCGATGTTGCGACGGCGTTGCGCATTGAAGAGGCTGCGCGCCAGGCCGGATGCGTGGCTTACGCCAGCTGGCATTCGCGCTTTGCGCCGATGGTCGATGAGGCCGCAGCCTGGGCGCATCAGCGCGATATCGTCTCCGGACGTATCGTCTGGCATGAGGATGTGAGGAAATGGCATCCGGGCCAAGCCTGGCTATGGGAGGACGGCGGATTTGGTGTCTTCGACCCAGGGATCAATGCGCTGTCCATTCTCAGCCGCCTGCTGCCGGGAAGCTACGAGGTCCAAAGGGCGACTTATCAGGTGCCTGAGAATTCACGGACTCCGATTGCCGTCGACATGATGCTCCACACGGGGACGGCGAGCATAGACGTTTCGTTCGATTTTCGGGGGGAGCAGGAAGAAACGTGGACACTGGATCTTGAAGATGAGGTTGGCACTACACTCGCTCTCTCGCAGGGAGGGGCGGTGCTTTCACTGAATGGCGGTCCTGAGAGATCGGGTCACCAGCTTGAGTATGAGCGGCTTTACAGCCACTTTGCTGGCTTGATCGCGTCGGGCAAGACCGACTTCGATCTGACGCCGCTTCGGATAGCCGAAAAAGCGAACGGCCTGGCAATCCGCCAGGCCGTTGAGCCGATCTTCAATTAGCGGCTAGGTGCCGGCTCAGCCTTGGCTGCCTGCCGCGGCTTTTGTGCTCGACTTCTCCGCAGCTTTCCGGGCAGGCGTGGTCGATTTGCGGCGGCGCGTTGTCGTGGCAGGTGCCTTCACAACACGGTAAACGCAGGTCCGCCAGCTTGCGCCCACGCGCGAAATGAAGGCGCTGTCGGCGAGTTCATTGTCGACATATTCCTGAACGTCTGGCCAGTCCTTGGAGTTATAGTCGTCGAAGATGATGTAGCCGCCCAGCTTCACGAGATGCGCATAGTTCTCGAAGTCGGTTTTCACACCGGCATAGGAGTGATCACCGTCGATCACGAGCAGATCATACTGCTCCTTGGCAGCTTCCTCGAGTGCTTCCGGTTGCGTGCTCAGTGTCTTGATCAGGTTAAAGTTGTCGTCGGTCATTCCAACGCGCTGGAGGTTGCGGCGGAGTGTCCGCTCGTCTACGGGTTGCCCGGTCAAGATGTCAGCCTGACTGGCATTGTAATAGCCTTCCAGCGGATCCAGCAGTGTGAAGTGAACATGGTCAAAGTGATTGACCATGGCATCAAACATGATGGCAGCACCCGTACCAAACAATGTCCCGATTTCGAGGATTTTTGCGGATTTGCCTTTTATCGAGCGCGCGACCAGGGTCCGCAGGAGGATGTCTTCGATCGAGGTGGCAAGCCGTCCGTCCAGCTGCTTTTCCACGTCACAGGCCTTGGCAGCCATGTAGCCGAGACTGGCTTTCGAGATCGGTATGGAAAGCCGTTTCGGCCAATCCTTCTCGAATATCTGGATGTGATCGGGACCTAGTTCGCGATTGAAGTGCTGGAACCAGGCAGCGTTGTTGAACTGTTTCCATTTGCTCAGGCTTGCAATCGTTTCCCGGGTCTCTTTGTCAGTCTCAATCAGGTTAGCCAGTTTTGTTCCGGTTTGCTGGGCCCCTTCCGTCAGTCCGGCCAGCGTCTTTTCGGCCTCATCTTCCCACTGACTGAGCTGATCGAGCTTTTCTCGCGTCTGATCGCCCCTGTCAGAGAGCTGGCCGAGTTTCTCGCTGGTTTTAGTACTGAAATCGTCCAGCATGGAATCCAGTTTGTCATAAGACATCCTGAGCTCATCAAGCGCGGCGCTCAGCTTGGCCTTGGAATCCTCCAGCTCGGCATGGGCATTTCTCAATTCCGAAATTTGGGCCGTATAGTCGGCCGCCTCCACGGCATTCACCCGTGTTTGAAGTTGCGAAATGAATTCGCCCTTCTGGTCGATCAAGGTTTTCAACTTGCCCACCTGGGACGCACGTTCATCAGTGGCCTTCAGTTGCACCTGAATGCTTTCGAGGGCGTGCTCGGTAGATTTCGCGTAGTCCGAGAACTCCTCACCCAGTCGGCGGGTCAGACTGTCTGCATGGCCGCTGGTAGCGTTTAACCGCCCGATACGCGACTTGATATCCGCGATATCTCCCACAAGAGGCTCAATCTTGGAAACCGACCGTCCGAGACTGTCTATACGGTGTTGCTGGAGTTTAAGCGCAGCAGGATTCTGGGACTGGGTCTGCAGGGCCTGAAGTTCCTGGCGTAGGGCGGTAAGAGCGGAAAAAGTCCTGAAGGTGACGTAAAGCAGGCCGATCGAGATGAGTCCGAACAGAAGCGTCAAGCGCCACACCGAGCCTGCTGCAGCAAACGGTGGCAGGAAAGTAAGAAGGAAAGCGAGCATGACGACACCCGCGAGTGGAAGCGTCCATGATTTGCGCGCCCAGAAATGCGTGGCGGCGACCCCTGCAAAACGGCGAATACCAGCCAAGCGACGCTGAAGCATACCACTTGGTTGTGGAGCTGTAGAGGAGGGGGCTGGGGCCTTGACCACAGGCAGAGCAGGCTTGTTGGGAGTTTTTTTCAGCATTTCAGGTTTGCTTTTTTGCCTAAATTTCAGCAGGGCGTTGAACGCATTGGAGACGGCGTCATATCCGGGGTCTTCCCGGAAAGCTAGGAAATTGCCCCATGCACTGCTATCCATGCTTGGTCCCGGATACTTGTAGACCCGGCTCCAGTCATGCGGAATTCCGTACCGGATAATCGGGTGCCACTCGCTCACATAGACATGGTAACCGCGTGCACGAAGATAATTGGCGATATCCTTCCATGTGTGGCCGAGGGGAACAGTCTTGGCATCCTCGAATTCACACTCGACCACGTCGGGTTTCAGAGTATTCCACGGCACACCCTTCAGCACCGAGAAGTCGAAGCCCTCGACATCAATCTTCAGGAAGTCGATGTGTTTCAAATTGCGTTCACGGATGATTTCGGCCGTTGTGGTCAAATCGACCTTGGCACTCTCCTGGTGCGTGTCACGAAATGCGGAAAGTCCGCTAATGCCGGTGCTCTCTGGAGAGGTGAAGAACGAAACACCTGTTTCCTTCTTGTCGCTCACGCCGCGTGTGTCGATGGAAACATTGTCCATCTTGCCAACGCGTTCGACCAGTTTTTTCCGGTTTTCGGGATCAGGTTCAAAGCAGTGAACGGTCCAGCCGAGACTCGCGAAATAGCGTGCGGACGTGCCAAAGTGCGCACCGACATCGATCATGACGTGGCCGGGGCCCTTCCGGTCGGACAGCATGCGTGAAACCACCTCGGTTTCATCGACATGTGCGCCGGCCGAGCGCGGATATGTCAGCTTGGCGGCTTCGGACAGCTTCTTCGATTTCAGGAGTACATTCACGAGTTTCTTCCGCGTCGAATTCAGGTTGAATGAGGTAAAAGCTAATTCTTGAGCTTTCGTTGCCAATGCGTATCGACGCTCAGGCGAAGCTGCAAGTTCGTCGATTGTCTTCGTGATCGCATTTGGATCGTTTTGATCGACGACAACCCCCACCCCGGTTTCCCGGACTTTTTTGATTGTGGCGACATCGTCAGGGCCGACAGCCAGCAAGGTTGCTCCAGATGCGAGGCACTCCGGAAGCTTGTTTGCAAGTGAATATTGGATGTAACGCTTTGATTTGTCGTCGAAATTATAGCCAATGACCGTAATGTCAGCACCACTTAGCCAGTTGCGATAATCCTCGATCGGCAAATCACCTACGATGAAGTCTGTATGCTTCAGGTGGCGAAACAGTGGTTCCACCCGGTTATACCAAACTTGCCGCGTTTTAATCTCGAAGCTGATTTTCTTACCTTCGCGAACCATGCCCTCGATAGCTTCTGCAATCATCAGCAGCGTCGACAGCGTCATGTTCTCCGCGAGCGAACCAGCATATCTCACAATAACCGGATCTTCCGGTGCCTTCTTGGTCGCGGGCTCCCAGTCTTCGGGCCTCACGCCGTTGGCAACCGGGATGAAAGGAACGCCGTAGCGCTCCTCAAAAGCTTCCGACATGTAATCAGAAATAGACAGGCAATACGCAGAATCGCGCGCCAGCTTCTGGAAATCGGAAAGCAGTTGCCTGCCTTTTGCCAGATCGTCTTCGAGATACGCAGTGGGCCAATCGTCCATGATCCATGTCACGAGCGGGAGCCCTGTCATGTTAAGGATGTGCTTCGCTGCATCGTGCAGGGCTGGTGTATTGGGAGTCGGTCGGTACAGGATGACATCTGGCGCAAATGCGCGGACCACCTGTTCTAGCTCGGAATAGCCATACACCAGAGGATTATTAAGCGCTGGTTTCTGATTGCCCGGATACACGCCTATGGTATTGAACGGCCCACCGTGTAGCTGAAGAATCCTGTTCTTGGGACAGTCACCAAGCAACTCTGCCTTCAATGCGCCCGTCGCACTTGGATCCCCTATTCGTGTCAGATCAATAACGAGGGTCTTCGGTAGGTTAAATCCGGGATCGAACAGGCTCTCATAATCCGTTCGCGGAAAGACTTCGAGCTTCCCTCCGATTGTTGCATTGACGATGATCTGGCCGCGCTCGTCGCAGCGTGCCCTCGCTTCTTCATAGGCTTTCAGCATGACATCGACATTGGGTTCGTGCCAACGCTTGCCTTTGCCGAAATAGTCCGGATGGAAGTGGTTGGGATCGTCCGACTTCATGTCGAGTTCTTTTACACGCCCCGGACCGGAAGCGGTTGCATCCTTAGGAATGGCGTAGCTTGCATCGACCCCGATGAGGTAAATCTCCTCATAGCCGAGAAAGGCAGCCAGCTCCATGCAGGTGAACGTTACGGTACCGCCAGCGAAGGTATGGTCATCGGCATCAAACGAGAAGTCGAAACCGTCAGGAAAACTGACACGGGGACGGTGATTGAAGAAGATCGTGTCTTTATCGGGATTGAGGCAGTACCGAAGATAGGCGGGAAACAGCTTTGTCGGCCCGTGGAGGTTGTTGATTTCCTTTTTGCGGTCTTCGGCCACAAGGTGATCCTCAACCACATAATATGTGGGGGTCCAGTCGAGCTCCGGCATCTTCAGGAAGAAGCCATTGGTGACGAATGTGTCCTCGTTCTTCAGGGGGCTGAGGTCAGTCTTCTTAAGGCTGGGGCCATTACCGATAATGAAACAGCGTTTGCGTTTGCGGCCGTTACGCAAGTCTTTCAACAGGCTTCGGTGAGTATCAATTTCGCCCGAGTCGTAGATGTTGGCTATCTTATGAATTCCGCGGATCTGTTCCTCCAGCGAAACCCTGTCAGTTGGCAGGAAGATGCCCATTCTCAGATATTTCGGAAGCTTCTTGATTTCCGCGTCGCGGATGTCCTTCAGGGTAGCCTCGTCAGCGGCCGGAACATCCACTGTTGAGGTCTGCGGCAGCTGCTCACCGAAAACCTCGGACAGGACAGCTCCGAGCTGGGGAATCTGCCGGCGCAGATCAAGGCTTTTCGATGCATCGAGAATTCTGTCGCGAAGGTCCCTGCCGGTGGCCTTCAATTTAGAAGGAGGGGTCGAAAACTTCCGTGCTGCCGCAAACTCGATAGTCCGAAGCCATTTGATGCGGCCGAATTCTTCATTTTTCGTGGAGAGAGCAACATCTTCGATGACGCTACGGCAGAAATCGGTGTCGCCTTCAAGCAGTTTGGAAATGAACACAGAACGTTTGGCTGCAGCCTCAAGGTCCTGTGATGTCTTGCCAATCAGGCCGTTTCTGTACTGCCGTGGAATTGCATCGTCGTTTATCGGTGTTGTCAGCCAGTCGATAACAGTTTGCAGGCTTTCAAAGTGAGAGGAGAGATCCTTCGAGGTTGAGGAACTACCCCAGAAGCGCCAGCGAGCGCCGCCATCCGGAACAAATCTTGAAGTCACGCCGGAGCGCAAAATTTGCCCAAGGAAGAGCCAGTCTTCTCCATGCGCAACCTTTTCATTGAATCGAAACTGCTTGAGAAGCTTGGCTTCTCCCGTAACGGTATTGAGATGTGCAGGATTGCGCCAGGCGTCGAAGAAGCAGATGTCGGATTTTGTTCCGACCCCAAGGTTCATGCTCTTGCCGTCGTTGCCGACAACATCCACCCAGCCGTGAACCATTTGCGTGCCAGTGCCGGACTGGAGAACATCGAGCCGCGCTTTGAGGGATCGCGGGTCCAGCAGGTCATCGGCGTCCACAAAGCCGATGTAGCTGCCCTCGGCAAGTTCGAGCCCCTTGTTACGTGCGCGTGAGACGCCCCCCTGTTCCACCGTCGTTAACTTGATTCTTGAATCTTCCTCGGCGAGGCGCTTAACGATATCAACGCTGGAATCGGTAGATCCATCGTTGATGACCAACAGTTCCCAGTCATCAATATCCTGCGTACGGACTGATTTGATCGCACTTTCCAGGTGCTTCTCGCCGTTATGAACGGGCATGACAATTGAGATCAGAGGCTTCTTGCGGCCACGGGATTTTTGCTTTTGGTCTTCGGCCGCATCCGGTCCTCGTTTGCTCAGGGCAGGAATATAGGAGCTTGTCATGTTCTTGATTGCTTTCCCGCGCTCTTCCATGGCGGAGAGCCATGTTTCGAGCGTCTTGCAGTGAGTGGAATAATAGTCGTCGTAATCGACATTGAAGAAAGCAGGATGCGCAAGCTGGATCCGGCTCATCTCTTCATTGATCTGTGAAGCCTTGTCGTGGCCCCAGAAATATGTGTTCTGATCAACAGGGCGTCCGTCGCAGCCGGCAATGCTTATCTCTTCGAATAGTGTGGCGGCCAGCGGCAGCAGAAAAAGCGTCAGGATATTCGCCGTAGTCGTTACCTGAAACTCTGAAACCAGGTTCAGGTTTGGCGTGTCGCCATCGGCGAAGGGAATCGCACAGATCTTGTTAGCAAAACGTTCGGGCAGGTGCGTGCGGTAGATATGATAGTCACGCATCGGCACAACGAGATGACTGTCATATTTGTCCAGTGCTCGGATCAGATCGTTACGAAACGCGGCGGCATAGCTTGAGGGACCTGCATGGAAAATGGGATCCCCCACGACGATGAGCGGGGGGGTGAGGCGGTCCATCAGCTGGTGATTGCGGACCATGCTGTTACAGGCGATCGGCGTGCCGTCCGAAAAATCGAAATTATTCGCCTGACTGAGATTAGGTCCGGTGCCGAACAAGTATCCTTTCTGGTTTGCGCAGCGCGAATGGATGTCCCGGAATATCCGGCGTGAGCGCTTCAGGCTCTCGTCCATGAACTCTGGAAAATTTTCAGCGATTTTCAGATAGAGCGAGGCCCCATACTGAAAGTTATTCTGGTCGGTCCAGGCAATTTTCTTGCCCTTCGACCCGGGAATGCGAGCAAACGGCTTCTTGCTATCCACGGACCAGGCGATGATCAGGTCACTCGCCTCAACCAGTGCCTCAAGGTCTTCGGCCGTCTTTGCTACGGGGGTGTTGACGGTAAGAGTGCCTTCGAGGCTTTTGAGAGAACTATCGAGATAGTTGGGAGGCTTGCCGGGTTTGCGAGCCTGGGTTGTCGGCATATCAATCGAGCTGATTTGATCCGCAAACGGAGCTAAATACCAGAGAGCGCGAAAGTACTGATCGTTGAAGTCCTTAGCTTTCGACAGGGCTGGATAAAGAACAACTCTCATCGGAACACTCTCACGTTATCGATTTTACAGGCCAAAAAAACTGCTTCCCCACAGCTTGCTTCAACTCAAAACAATATTTCTGATTGACGTGAGCAGGTGATTGGGTGCCGGAAAAATTCCTTAGAGGTGACCATGTGCTCTATAATAGGGCTCGGAGACAAAAAAATGCATACTCTTCCTCCCGGAGGCCGATCCGGGTGATTTCCCATGTGATGGGGCATTCGTTTGTATTCTCCCTTGCTCCCTTGACGCTTAGAGAACTGGTCCGACGCAATCAATATGCTTATGCCGGTTGCCATGTAATGGATGGGATTTATTGACGGGCAGTGTGTCGCCCGCGAGGCGTCAATGACCAAGAAAGGCAAAAGCAAGCATGTCGAAAAAAGCTCTGATCACCGGCGTCACCGGTCAGGACGGCGCGTATCTGGCGAAACTCCTGCTTGAAAAGGGCTATGAAGTTCACGGCGTGAAGCGCCGCTCTTCGTCTTTCAATACCCAGCGTGTCGATCCTCTCTACGCTGATCCGCATGAGCACAATACGAAGTTCTTCATGCATTATGGCGATCTCACGGATTCGACGAATCTCATTCGTCTGGTGCAGGAGACCCAGCCGGACGAGATCTATAATCTGGCCGCCCAGAGCCATGTGCAGGTCAGTTTCGAAACCCCGGAATATACCGCCAACGCCGATGCGGTCGGTGCACTGCGTATCCTTGAGGCGATCCGTATACTTGGCCTTGAGGAGAAGGTCCGCTTCTACCAGGCTTCTACCTCGGAGCTCTATGGCAAGGTCCAGGAAGTTCCCCAGTCGGAAAAGACGCCTTTCTATCCGCGGTCTCCCTATGCGGCCGCGAAGCTATATGCCTACTGGATTACGGTGAACTACCGCGAGGCCTACGGTATACACGCCTCCAACGGCATTCTCTTCAACCATGAGGGGCCGACCCGCGGTGAAACCTTCGTGACGCGTAAGATCACCCGCGCCGTGGCCGCGATCCAGTTCGGCCTGCAGCAAACCCTCTATCTCGGTAACCTGGATGCCAAGCGTGACTGGGGTCATGCGCGCGACTATGTCGAAGGCATGTGGCGCATCGTCCAGCACGACACCGCCGATGACTGGGTTCTCGCGACCGGCGAGACCCATTCGGTGCGGGAATTTGTCGAGCTTGCCTTTGCCGAAACCGGCAAGACCATCGAATGGGAAGGCGAAGGCGTCGATGAGGTCGGCAAGGATGCCGAGACCGGTGAGGCGCTCGTCCGGATTGATCCGCGCTATTTCCGCCCGACAGAAGTCGATCTTCTCATCGGTGATCCCTCGAAGGCGCACGAGAAGCTCGGCTGGAAACACAGCACAGCCTTTCCGGACCTTGTAAAGGAAATGGTTGCTGCCGACCTCAAGACGGTTAGCCGGGAAGACTGGCGAAAGGACTGGACGGCCTGATGGCTGAGACGAGCACAACTACTGAATTCGACCCAAAGGGCAAGCGCGTCTTCGTTGCCGGTCACCGCGGCATGGTCGGAGCGGGCGTCGTCCGCCGTCTTGAGCGCGAAGATTGCGAAATCCTGACGGCGTCCCGGCAGGAGCTTAATCTGCTCGACCAGTCTGGCGTGCGCGCATGGATGGCAGACCGCGAGCCCGATGCAGTGGTGCTGGCCGCTGCCAAGGTGGGCGGGATTGTCGCCAATGACACCTATCCAGCCGATTTCCTGTATGAAAATCTCGTCATCGAGACCAATGTCATCGAGGCCGCCTTCCGCGCAGATGTCGAGAAGCTCCTCTTCCTCGGCTCATCCTGCATCTATCCGAAGATGGCCCCGCAGCCCATTCCGGAGGATGCGCTGCTCACGGGGCCGCTTGAGCCGACGAATGAGTGGTATGCCATCGCCAAGATCGCCGGGCTGAAGCTTTGCGAAGCGTATCGTCGGCAGTATGGGGTCGATTATATTTCCGCCATGCCGACAAATCTGTACGGACCGGGGGATAATTTTCACCTTGAGAATTCCCACGTCATTCCGGCGCTCATGCGCAAGGCGCACGATGCCAAGATGGCCGGGCGGTCAGGGATCGAGATCTGGGGATCAGGCGAGCCGCGACGGGAGTTCCTTCATGTCGATGACTGCGCCGACGCGCTCGTCTTCCTGCTGAAGAACTATTGCGGCAACCAGCACGTCAATGTCGGGTCAGGCACGGATGTGACGATCGCCGAACTCGCCGAACTGGTCATGCAGGCTGTTGGCCTTGATGGCGACGTCACCCGGGACACCACGAAGCCGGATGGCACGCCGCGCAAGCTGATGAGTGGCGACAAGCTGGCGGAGATGGGCTGGCGTCCAAAAATCAGCCTGAGCGACGGCCTGAAGTCGACCTATGAATGGTTCCTCGAGAACTATGAGAGCGCCGACCTGCGGGTCTAGCGGTCCATTCTGTAACGATAACCCGGCAACCCGGTGACCCCCTCTGGCGCCTCAAGAATAATCAGGCGGCCCGAGACCGGGGATGCTTCAAGCGTGTCGTCGCTCAACCCTTCGGTCGCCGTGGTCACGAAGATCAGGTCGAGGTCCTCGCCTCCAAACACCGGACAGGTGGGCTGCGGGACAGGCAGCTCGAGATCGAGGCTGATATCGCCCTCCGGCGAAAATCGGGTCAGCCGGTTGCCGCCCCAGATCGCGCTCCAGACATGGCCGTCCGTGTCGGTGATGGCGCCGTCGGGGCCGCCACCCTTTACGGTCGCAAACGGTTTGCGTGGGCCGAACCGGCCATCCTGGCCATTATAGGCCGCTGTGTAGATTTCACCGGCAGGTGAGTCTGAGAAGTAGACGCGCGTTCCGTCCGGGCTCCAGCAGAGGCCGTTCGAGATTTCGAGACCTGGCTGCTCCAGGCGCGCCTTGCCGTCGGTATCGAGGCAATAGAAACCCGTATCATCTGTCGACAATCCAGCATCGGGCTTTTCAATCATCGATCCGGCCCAGAAGCGGCCATCCGGTCCGATGCGCCCGTCATTAAGGCGCCGGCCGCGGGTCAGCTGCGCGGGCTTGTCGAGCCAGGACACGTCACCCGTGTGCGGCGAGAACAGTGCAAATCCGGTCTCGAACGCAGCCACGATCCGGTCGTCATCGCCCTCGATGAACCCGAACGAACAAAGGCGTTCGGGCGTCTCATACATGGTCAGCGCAAGCCCGGGCCATGTCAGGGCGTAAAGCCGGCGGGCCTGTATGTCTGTCCACCAGACGGTCTGTGTCTGAGCATTCCAGACGACGCCCTCACCAAGAATGGCGCCCGTATCGATCGTTTCGAGAATTTCCGCTGACATGTGTTCCTTCTGGAAGATAATGAGGGGGCACTGCAATGAAAAAGAGTTGGGACGCGCCGGCCTCGGGGCAATGCGGCGCTACCGGCTCCCTTTGGGCGCAGAGGGAGGACCAGCGAGGTGGGCGCGTACAGCTTCGTCGCTTGAGGCCTGCCAGTCTGGAAGAGGGCCGAGCAGGGCATCTCCGCGACGGACGTCCAGCACGACCCCCCTTGGCCTTTCGGCGGCTGTCTGGAAGGTCTCGCCCGTTACGGGCTCCAGCTCTGGGCGGGGACCGCCAGCGCGAGCAGAGGTCTCGAATACCCGCCTGGCCCAGTCGAAGCGGCTTGCGGCCGGGCCTGGCCCAAGATGGAGCAGGGACGGGGTTTCGATCGCCTCGATCAGGTGTCGGGCAAGCTGGACCAGGTGCGCCGCGAGGGCATCGGTATCGGTCGGACGGCCTGTCTCATCAGTGACGACCTTGAGCACAGGCCTGTCTGCCGCAATCTCAAGCATCTTGCTGATGAAGCTCGTCCCTGTCCTATCGAACAGCCAGCTCACCCGTGCAATCACATGGCGGCCCCCTGCCGCCTGAACGGCAAGCTCCCCTTCAAGCTTGGTGGCGCCATAAACCGAGTTGGGGGACGGCCTGGCGGCCTCGTCCAGGGGGTGGTCAGGATCGCCTGTCGAGAAGACCATGTCGGTGGAAATGTGGATGAGCGGAATGCCGGCTGCCGCGCAACAAGCCGCAATATGACCGGCGCCATCGGCGTTGATCGCGCGCGCAGCGGCCTCGTTCTCCTCGGCGGCATCGACGGCGGTATAGGCCGCCGCATTAATGACCGCGGCCGGGCGAAAATCATCGAATACGGCGGCAAGCTGTTCAGGCTGGGTGATATCCATACGGGCACGGCTGAGCGCCGTGCAGCCCTGGCGGGCCAGGGCTTGTCCGAGCCGGCCACTGCCGCCGGTAACGAGTATGCTGCCGGCCCCGCTCATGCCTGGTATGCGAAGGGTGTATCCAGCTCGGCGAGGCCGGGCCAGGTGAAGTCACGGCCAGACATTACGACATCATCGGGCCGGGGCCATTCGATGCCGAGGGAGACGTCGCACCACAGGAGGCCGCCCTCGCATTCCGGGGCGTAGTGATCGGACACCTTGTAGGCGACGAGGGTGTTGGTGCTGAGGGTCTGATAGCCATGCGCGAAGCCGACCGGAACATACAGCAGGGAATGGGCCTGGGCCGAAAGCCGCACGGTTATCGCCCGCCCGAAGGTCGGCGAGCCGGCGCGCAAATCCACGATGGCATCGAAGATTTCTCCGCGCAGGACGTCCACCAGCTTGGCCTGCGCATGCGGTGGGGTCTGGAAGTGCAGCCCTCTCGTTGTCCCGGGAGCGGCCGAGAACGCCTTGTTGTCCTGCACCCAGTCGATATGAGGAAGTCCCGCATCGCGCCAGTCTTGGGCGTTCCAGCTTTCGCTGAACCATCCCCGGTCGTCTCCATGGGCCGCAACCGTTATCAGGGCCGGGCCGGGGATCGCGAAGGTTTCGACATTCAGGATTGTCATGCGGCTTGATGACCTGAGCGGAGCACCTCGTCAATCTTGCCTCTGACCGGGAGGGCGGGTGCGTCCCTTTCATCGCAGGTCGGGCCTCTCTCCTGCGCATAAATTCCCTTGCCCGGAGGTGTTGCAAAAGGCTAGGCCACTGTGTCTGTGCTGGAACGGTCAGGCGCTGAACTGCGAGCGTAACGCTGGGCCGGTCCTCGGGGCAGGCTCACGGTAGGGTAGAGCAATGAGACTTCTCATCACCGGCGGTGCCGGCTTCATCGGGTCAGCGCTCATTCGCCGCGCCATCGCGCAGGGCCACTCGGTCCTGAACGTCGACAAGCTGACCTATGCGGCCAATCGGGACAGCCTTGCCGATGTCGATGGCTCTTCCAGTTACAGCTTTCTGAAGGCCGATATCTGCGACCGGGATGCCATGAAACGCGCCGTCGCCGACTTCCGGCCAGACCGGCTCTTCAACCTTGCGGCGGAGACGCATGTCGACCGGTCCATCGACGACTCCCTGGCCTTCGTGCAGACCAATATCAATGGCGTTCACGCGCTGCTTGATATCTGCCGCTCTGCGCAGCGTGAGGCGATGACTGGACCCGATTTCCGGTTCATCCAGATATCGACGGACGAGGTTTTCGGGTCGATTGCGGAAGGCGCTTTCAAGGAGAGTTCGCCCTACCAGCCGAATTCGCCCTACTCGGCGTCAAAAGCTTCTGCCGACATGCTGGTGCGGGCATGGCAGCACACCTATGATTTCCCCGCGATCATTACGAACTGCTCGAACAATTATGGCCCGTGGCAATTCCCGGAAAAGTTCATCCCGACCATCATCATGAAAGCCCTGCGCCGGGAGAGCATTCCTGTTTATGGCGACGGGCAGCAGGTTCGTGACTGGCTGTTCGTGGAGGATCATGCCGACGCCCTGCTGAAGGTGGCGCAGGGCGGGCAACCCGGTGAGACGTACTGTATTGGCGGGGATGCCACCATGACAAATCTAGATCTTGCCCGCACGGTTTGCGACCTGGTCGATGAAAACCTTGGGCGCGACCCTGGCGAGGGCCGCCGCCTGATAGAGATGGTGGCAGATCGTCCTGGTCATGACCGTCGCTATGCGATCGATCATTCGAAGATCAGCCGGGAGCTGGGGTGGGCGCCCGCCTCCGACCTCAAACAGGGGCTGGCGCGCACGGTGACCTGGTATCTCGGTCAGGAAGACTGGTTGAGCAGGCTGGCCTCCGAGGGACGCGCCGGCGGACGGCTCGGCCTGATGCAGCGAGGCGGCCAATGAAAGGTATCGTACTGGCAGGTGGAAATGGATCGCGCCTGTATCCCCTCACGCGCAGTGTCTCCAAGCAGCTGATGCCGATATATGACAAGCCGCTGATCTATTATCCGATCAGTGTTCTGATGCTGGCGGGGATCCGCGAGTTCCTGATCCTGACGAAGCCCGATGACCGGAAAGCCTTCGAGAAGCTCCTTGGTGACGGTTCGGAATTTGGGGTGTCCATCAGCTATGCCGAGCAGGAAAAGCCGCGCGGTATCGCCGAAGCGCTGATTATCGGGGAGGAATTCCTCGATGGTGGTCCCTGCGCCCTGGTTCTTGGTGACAACATATTTTACGGCCACGGACTTCCGGAAATCCTGGCCGAAGCGTCAAGGTTCACAAGCGGCGGGCAGATATTCTGCTACCAGGTTGCTGATCCGCGCCAGTATGGTGTGGTAGAGCTGGATGCAGCCAATTGTGTCCTCTCGATTGAGGAAAAGCCCAGCAAGCCGAAATCCGATTTTGCCGTGACCGGGCTTTATTTCTACGACTCCACAGCCCCGGAAAAGGCGCGTCAGCTAACCCCGTCTGCGCGCGGCGAGCTTGAAATCACCGACATCAACAGGATGTATCTCGAAGAGGGACAACTCGAGGCCAATCTGATGGGCCGGGGCTTTGCATGGCTTGATGCGGGCACACATGACTCCTTGCTGGAGGCCGCCCAGTTCATCGCCTCCATCGAAGAGCGCCAGGGCATGAAAATCGCCTGCCTTGAGGAAATCGGCTACCGGCTGGGATATATTTCGCGGGAGCAGCTGCTCAGGCAGGCCAAGGCGCTGAAGTCATCCAATTACGGGACCTATCTCGAGAAGATCGCGCGCTCTGACTGAGCGACTCCGTTGTGTCTCAGACTGCAGGCAGGGCTCCGACGACCGCCGCACCAGCGATCACGCGTAGGCACAAGCTGACAGCCGGAATAACGATATTGAAGCCGGCGATGCGTTTCAGGTGGAGGGAATAGGCGATGGACGTGATTAGATAGGCCAACAGCACCAGCATGAAGGCCAGGCCAAGCTGTGTCGCCCAGAGGATGGAGCCGATCATGAAGAGGCCCATTATGCCTGCCGCCCTGGTCACGCTCAGCCGGCCCGAGGCGAGTGGCCGGTGACGTCTTGCAGGATCGGCGCGGTTGTCCGGAATGGCGAACAGATCGTCCAGAAGATAGGTGCCGCTCGCCATCATGCAGAAGCATAGGAAAGCCTGGAGCAGCAGCAGCCAGTCGGCAGTGCCAAGCTGCGGCGCAAGGAAAATGGGCACCGCAAAAACAAGCAGGTTCGCCGCCCAGTGATGCAGGCGCAGCTGTTCGACCAGGGGCGCCAGCGACCGGCTCTTGTGCACCGTCATCTCGACGATGGCCGCTCCATCCTCATGCGTCAGGTCATAGGCCGCGGACGGCGCGCGTATTCCGTAACCGGCCGCAGCCGCGCGCCAGACTTTGATATCCTGCCCGGAATTGCCGACATAGTGGAACCCTTCGGGATGGCGCTCGGTAAGGTAAGACGCCTTCTGCGCGGAGACGAGATTGGTTGTTCCGTAGCTCCCCTGTGCGGAAACGAATGTCCCGATATGGCTGGCGATGCGTTCCACGAGAACATGATCAGAGCCGGAGACCAGTTCGGCCTTGCCGCCATTAGCGCAATGGTCTTCGATCAACGCCAGCACATCCGGGTCATAGGGCAGGTGCTCCGGGTCGATATGATGGCCGATCTTCGAGACCATCCAGGCTTTCGTTTGCGGGCGTGAGCGCAGCATCCTGAACACGGCCAAGGGCAGCAGCCAGGGCTTCCACCGGGCGATCAGGACGAAGAGTTCGGGCGGCAGCTCATTGCGGATCAGCGTGCCGTCCAGGTCGACAATAAGCGGCTTGTCCGGCTCAGACCCCGGCGGCCTCTCGGATGTCGATTGGGACATGTCGGCTTCCCCTTGAGGGCGGCGCGCGGACCTACTTCGTCTTCAGGACGTCGACCAGCTCGACCTCGAAATTGAGGTCGGCGTTTGGCGGAATGCCGGCCGGGTGTCCGCGCTCGCCATAACCGAGCTCGGACGGAATGTGGACCAGCCAGCGGTCGCCGGGTTTCATCATGGAAAGCGCTTCCTTCCAGCCCGGGATCACCTGGGCTGGCTGAATCATCAGCGGCTGGCCGCGCTGAAAGGCGCTGTCGAAGACCTCGCCTGTCTCGGCCATGCGGCCTTCATAGAAGACCACGACCGTATCGCTCGGCGTCGGGCTGTTGCCGGTGCCGTCGCCGCTTTCCAGAACGACATATTCGAGCCCGGAATCGGTTTTCTGGACGTCTTCCTTGGAGGAGTCCCACGGCACGTAGGTGTTCCAGGCTTCCTCGTCAGCCGGCTTCGGTTCGAAAACCTCCTGCAGCTGTACGCGGAAGATCAGGTCGTCGCCGGGCTTGATCTTGCCGCCGGGGCGCGGATTCTGGCCGTAGCCGAGCTCGGAGGGGATGTAGAAGACATATTCGTCGCCTTCAGACATCAGTTGCAGGCCCTGCGTCCAGCCGGGGATGACCTGGCCGACACCGAAGATGGCTGGCTGACCGTCCTCGAACGTGCCGTCAAAGGTCGTGCCGTCGGTCAGCCGGCCTTCATACATGACCTGAACGGTGGAATCGATTTTCGGCGACGTGCCGTCCTCCGGCCCTTCCTCGACGACGACATATTGCAGGCCGCTATCGGTTTCCTGCACGTCCGCGCGGTCCGGGTCCCAGGGGAAGAAGCTGTCGAAATCCGTCGAAGATGTCCCACCGCTACAGGCGGCAAGGCCGATGGCGAGGGCGGAGAAGGCGATCGTTCTGAACATGGGAGAATATCCTCGTCCTGGGGATGATCAGTTGCGTCTCGGCGGATAGCCCGCCTGGGCCAGCGCGTCGATGATTTCCTGCGTGTGCTGGGCGTCGCGCGTTTCCATAAGGATGTCGAACTCTGCGCCCTTGGCAGGTACGTCGAGCGCGATGCGATTGTGCGCGACTTCCATGATGTTGGCGCCGTTGTCGCCGATGATCTTTGAGACCAGCGCCAGCAGGCCCGGGCGGTCATCGCCGATGATACGGATGTTCGACAGGCGCTTCTCGCGCACCAGCGCGCGGGTCAGCACCGAGGCGAGCAGGCGGGTATCGATATTGCCGCCACAGAGCACCAGCCCGACACGTTTGCCGGCAAACTTCGACGGGTGCGCGAGCAGGGCCGCAAGTCCGGCAGCCCCGGCGCCTTCCGCAATCGTCTTTTCGACATCGGCAAACAGGGTGATGGCGCGTTCGAGGTGCTCTTCCTCGACCAGCACGATCTCGTCGACCAGCGCACGGACGACCTTCTGCGTCAGCTCGCCTGGCTGTTTCACCGAAATGCCTTCGGCGATGGAGGCCCCGCCAGTCTTGGCCTCGCGGCCCTGGATGGCGGCGAACATGCTCGGATACATCGCGGCCTGCACGCCGACGACACGGATGTCCGGCTTCAGCGCCTTGGCGACCGTGGCGCAGCCGGAGATCAGCCCGCCGCCACCAATCGGCACGACCAGGACGTCGAGCTCCGGGCCGTCCTCGAACATTTCAAGCGCAGCGGTGCCCTGTCCGGCCATGATGTGCGGATCGTCGAAGGGATGGATGAAGGTCAGTCCTTCGCGCTGGCGCACGGTTTCGGCATAGGCTTTCGCCTCGTCGAATGTATTGCCTTCCAGCAGCACGCGGGCGCCGAAGGCGCGCGTATGCTCGACCTTGTTGAACGGTGTCGTGACGGGCATGCAGATGGTAACCGGGATGCCGAGGCGGCGGCCATGATAGGCTACGCCCTGCGAGTGGTTTCCAGCCGAAGCCGCGATGACGCCAACCGCCTTCTCCTCATCCGTCAGGCGCGAGAGCTTGTTCAGCGCGCCACGTTCCTTGAAGGCGGCGGTGAACTGCTGGTTCTCGAACTTGATCCAGATCTCCGCGCCCGTAATCTCCGACAGCGTTTTGGACTTGCGCATCGGGGTACGTTCGACCTGACCTTCAATGATGCGCGCGGCATCACGGACATCGTCGAGGTTGATTGGCAGGCTTTCACTCATGAGGCAGGGTCCCAGGCTGGTCGCGGCGCACCCTATTGAGGCGCGCAGCTGAGAGCAAGCGGCGCTTGTGCCCTTGCTGCTGAGCGCGCTCTTGTCTATTCGCGAGCCCACAGGAAACAGGATTTCACCCATGTCGAGTCTCACGCTTGCTTCGCACAATATTTCCATTGGTGACGGCCATCCGATGACCGTCATGGCCGGCATGAATGTGCTGGAAAACCGTGACCTCGCCATGCGTATCGGCGAGCACCTGAAGGGCGTCTGCGAGCGGCTGGGCCTGCCCTATGTCTTCAAGGCGAGTTTCGACAAGGCGAACCGCTCCTCGATCACCTCCTACCGCGGACCGGGGCTGGAAGAGGGGCTGAAGATCCTCTCCGAGGTGAAGGCCGCATTCGATGTCCCGGTGATCACCGACTACCACACCGAAGATCAGGCCGAGCCGGTCGCTGAAGTGGCGGAGATCATCCAGGTTCCGGCCTTCCTCTGCCGCCAGACCGATCTCGTTGTCGCTGGCGCGAAAGCCGTGAAGGCGCGCGATGGCTGGCTGCATGTGAAGAAGGCGCAGTTCCTCGCGCCGTGGGACTGCAAGAACATCATCTCCAAGGTCGGTGAAGTGACCGGCCCGAAGAACCCGACCATTCTCTGCGAACGTGGCGCGAGCTTCGGTTACAACAATCTCGTCGTCGACATGCTGGGCATTCAGGCGATGAAGGATCTCGGCGTACCGGTGACCATCGATGCGACCCATGCCGTCCAGCTGCCCGGCGCCGATCCGCGCACAGCCGGCGGTTCGACCGGCGGGCGGCGCGAAGGCGTGGCCATCATCGCGAAGTCAGCGATTGCGGCCGGGGCCGACGGCGTCTTCCTCGAATTCCACCCCGACCCGGACAAGGCGCTTTGCGATGGTCCAAGCTGCCTGCCGCTGGAGTCGGCCGAGCCGCTGCTGAGGACGCTGAAGACGATCCACGAGACGGTGAACGGTTAAGCCGCCTCGGTCTTCTTCGCGTAAAGCCCTTCGACGCTCTCATACGGGTCATGCTCGGCGACGAGATGGCCAGGGGCGACCTCGATCAGCTGCGGATTGTATTGCTCGGCATCCGGGTCATCCACGATCACAGATTTCATGAAGCGCAGCGGTGAGCGGCGGTCGAGCGGAGAGGGCAGGTCGCCGCGCAGCTTGATGCGTTCCTTGCCGCGCTCGAACTCCGGGTCCGGCGTCGGCACAGCGGAAATGAGCGCCTTGGTGTAGGGATGGCGCGCATCTTCATAGATCGCGGTCCGGTCGGCCACTTCGACGACCTTGCCGAGATAGAGAACCATCACGCGGTGGCTGATCTCGCGCACCACCGAAAGGTCATGGCTGATGAAGATCATGGCGAGGCCGAACTCCTTCTGGAGGTCGATCAGCAAGTCGACGACCTGCGCCTGTACCGAGACGTCGAGTGCGGAGACCGCCTCGTCGCAGATGAGGAGTTTGGGCCGCAGGATCATCGCACGCGCGATACCGACGCGCTGGTTCTGGCCGCCCGACAGCTCGTGCGGGTAGCGGTTGACGAGGCCCGGGGAGAGGCCGACACGGGGCAGGAAGTCGCGCACCATCTTCTCGCGCTCGGCTTTTCCGATCTCCGGCTTGTGCACGGTCAGCGGCTCGGCAATCGATTGGCCAATGGTCATGCGCGGATCGAGCGAGGCGAGCGGGTCCTGGAAAACGATCTGGAGGTCATCACGCAGGCCGTTCATTTCCTTGCGGTCGGCATGGGTGATGTCGCGGCCCATATAGGAGACACTGCCGGCTGACTGCGGCACCAGTTTCAGAACGGCGCGGGCGAGCGTGGACTTGCCGCAGCCGGACTCGCCGACAACGCCGAGCGTTTCACCCGGGCGCAGGTCAAAGGACACGCCATCGACGGCGCGCAGCATTTTCGTCCTGCCGAACAGGCCGCCGCCGACATTGACCGGGAACTGCACCTTCACGTCTTCCGCCCGGATCAGGGGCTCGACCGAGGCTTCCGGCGGGGGGCCGAGCATCGGACGGCCTTCGCGGTTGGGCTGGTCGATGCGCGGCACGGCGTTGAGCAGCATCTGCGTGTATTCGTGCTTCGGCTCGTAGAAGATCGAGTCGCTGGTGCCGGTCTCGACGATCTCGCCATCCTTCATCACGACCACGCGGTCACACATGCGTGCGACCACACCCATATCATGCGTGATCAGGACGATGCCGGTATTGGTGTCCTTCTGGAGGTCGTACATCAGGTCCAGCACCTGCGCCTGGACGGTGACATCGAGTGCGGTTGTCGGCTCATCGGCAAGCAGCAGTTTCGGGTCGCACAGCATGGCAATGGCGACCATGACACGCTGGCGCATGCCGCCGGAAAGCTCATGCGGGAACTGGTCGAGCCGGCGGCGGGCTTCCGGAATGCGCACCTGTTCCAGCCAGTCGACGCATTTCTTCGTGGCGGCTTCGCCTTTCAGGTCGCGGTGCAGGGCCAGCACTTCGCGCATCTGCGCCCCGACCGTCATGTGCGGGGTCAGCGAGGTGAGCGGGTCCTGGAAGATCATCGACATCTGTGCCCCGCGCACCTTGCGAAGCGTAGAGGCCTTGGCGCCGACCATCTCCTGGCCTGCAAACTGGATCGAGCCGGAGACCGTCCCGTTATCGGCGATCAGCCCCATGGCGGCGAGCGCCGACTGACTTTTGCCCGACCCGGATTCCCCCACAATGCCGAGGCATTCGCCCGGTGCCACGTCAAAGCTCGTCCCCTTTACGGCGTTCACTGTCCCGTCAGGCGTGTCGAAATCGATCTTCAGGTCTCTGACGGAAAGGATGGGGTCGCTCACGGGCATGTCCTGTTGTCGTTGAAGAATTTCCAGCCGGTATCGGGCCCGACGGACCGGGCCAAGTCAACAGGCAGCACCAGTCAGCGGTAGCGAAGGCCGCGAAGCCCGGCATCTTCATAGATGTCGTCGAGCATCTTTTGCTGAGGCAGGATGATCTCGCCTTCGGTCGGCAGCGCGGCCCCTGTTTCGAGGGCCTCGACAAGGGCGGCGAGCTGCCAGGTGTAAGTGGAAATCGGGCTGATTGGCCCCCACTGGTCTGTCTCCTCGCCATCGGCCGTGATGAGGCTCAGGCTTGCGCCCAGATGAGGCGCAAGGGGATTGATGAAATGGATCAGCCCGTCAGAGCCGGCAATCGTCATCTCGGCCTTGAAAGCAGTGCCCTGTGCCATGCTGGTCGTCAGGTGAACGAACGCGCCGCTGTCATGCTGGAGACGGGACTGCATGCTTTCATCGACACCGCGAGCGGTCAGTTCGGCCCTGGAGTCGACAAATTCCAGATTGTCTCCGAACAGGTTCAGCGCCCAGCTTAGCGGATAGCAGCCAAGATCCATCATTGCCCCGCCCCCGGTATCGGGGAGCTGGCGGATTTCGTCATCGCTGTCACGAATCTGGACTGAGAAGTCTGCATCGACACGCCTGACCTCCCCAATCCGGCCAGAGCCGACCCAGTCCATGCACGCGGCAAAAGCCGGGTGATAGCGATAGTGGAAAGCTTCGATCACACGCTTGCCGCTTTTTCGGGCGGCGGCGAGCATCGCCTTTGCCTCTTCCACATTCATCGCGAAGGGCTTTTCGCAGAGCACATGCTTGCCGGCTTCAAGTGCGCGGATGGTCCACTCGGCATGCCGGTTGATGGGCAGTGGGTTGTAGATGAGGTCGATCTCGTCGCTCTCGATCAGGCTTTCATAACTGTCGAAGACCTCCTCAATGCCATGCTCCTCGGCAAACAGGCTCGCGCGTTGCTTGTCGCGGGCGGCGACGCCCCGCAGTGAGCAGCGACCAACCACATGGGCAGGCTCACACACCGCCTTGGGCGTAATTCGCGCTGCGCCGAGAAGGCCGATCCTGAGGGAAGATGCCATGATGAATTGCCTCATATGCGATGACGTATTGGAGCGGAGGCCACACAAACGGATAGCGCTCCCAAGCTCAAGGTCATATTGACGCGTGGGCCCGGCTTGCGCACACCGCCCTCAACATCCTACCAGTGCTAGTTGATTAGCCTGACAAAAGAGCGAGACCGTCATGCCTGTAATGACCTTCATGAACACCTGCATCTTCGACCATGGTGCGATCCAGAAGCTGCCAGGCGTGCTGCGCGGCCAGGGCGTGTCGAAACCCTTCATTATCACCGATCCGGGGATCAAGAGCGCCGGCATCCTCGAGACGATCCTCGAAGCCCTCGGTGCTGAGCCTGCCGGCGTCTTTGCAGAGACGGTTGCCAACCCGACCGAAGACCAGGCGATCAAGGTCACGGATCTTTACAAGAGCGCAGGCGCCGATGGCATCATCGCGCTTGGCGGCGGCTCCAGCATGGACCTGTCCAAGGCGGTCGGCCTGCTCGCAAGCCATGAAGGCCCGCTCGAGAAATATGCGGCCATGTCAGGTGGGTCGAAGCATATCAAGAAACTGCCGCCGCTGATCGCTATCCCGACCACGGCGGGCACCGGCTCTGAAGTGTCCCTCGGCATGATCACCACGATGAATAATGGCCGCAAGGAAACCTTCGCTTCGCCGAACCTTATTCCCCCGGTCGCCATCTGTGATCCGGACCTGACATTCGGCCTGCCGAAGATGATGACGGCGGCGACCGGCATGGATGCGGTCACCCACTGCATCGAGGCCGTTCTCGTCCCCGTTTCCAATCCGCCTGCCGAAGGGATCGGCTATGACGGCCTGACACGGGCGGTCGGCGATGGCTGGCTGAAGCGTGCTGTCGAGGACGGCTCCGACCCGGAAGCGCGCTGGCACATGATGATGGCGTCCTATGAAGGTGCGCTTGCCTTCGTGAAGGGCCTCGGCAGTGTTCACGCCCTGTCGCACGCGGCGGGCCGCCTGCACGAGAAGAAGCTTCACCACGGCACCCTGAATGCGATCTTCCTGCCCCACCTGCTGCGCTTCAATGAAGGTGCTGCCGAGCGGAAGTATGAACGCCTGCGGTTTGCCATGGGTCTGAAGGAAGGCGCCGACCTGGCCGATGCGATCTCGAAACTGAACGAGAGTATCGGCATCCCGCACACGCTGAAGGAAATCGGCCTTGAAGCGTCCGATGGACCGGGTGTTGTCGAATATGCGCTGGCTGATCTGGCGCACCGCGGCAATGCCAAACCGGCGAGCCAGGAAGACTATGAGCGCATCTACGAACGGGCGCTCGGATAGAAAACTCGCATTCTGGTATGTTTTTTTCTTGGCTGTCACTGGGCATTGCATCGCGCTCAGTGATAAGGGGAAAAGATGGTTCAACCTGTGACAGTCACGCCGGTAATCCTGTGCGGTGGGGTCGGCTCGCGCCTGTGGCCGCTCTCGACGGCTGAGCGTCCGAAACAGTTCCTGACCCTGGAAGGTCAGTCCTCCATGCTCGGTGAAACGGCGGCTCGGGTGCAGGCGGTCGATGACAGGCTGGCATTTGCCGATTGCACTGTGGTCGGCAATGAACGCCACCGTGACCTGATCCGGGCGGAAGTTCCAAATGCGCGCCTGATCCTTGAGCCGCTGGGGCGCAATTCTGCGCCGGCTGTCGCCGCTGCGAGCCTGATCGCAGATCCTGACGACCTTCTGCTCATCATGCCGGCCGATCACGCCATCCGCCACCCCGAGCGCTTTGTCGACGCAATCGCGACAGGCCTGCAGGCTGCCCGGGACGGCAGTATCGTGACATTCGGCATTGAGCCGGATCATCCAGCGACAGGCTATGGTTATATCGACGCCGAACCGGGCGATGCGCCCATCCTCCCGGCGCGCCAGTTCGTCGAAAAGCCGAACCTCGACACCGCCAACGCCTATCTGAAAGCGGGCCATTATCTCTGGAATGCAGGGATATTCCTGTTTCGCGCGGGGACCATGGTCGACGCGTTTCGCACCCATGCGCCCGAGGTGCTGTCAGGCGTGGAAAAAGCGATTGCAGGGGCCACGGGCGAAGGCGATGAAATCCGCCTTGAAGCCGCCGCCTTCGCGGCGTGCCCGGGCATTTCCGTCGACTATGCCATTATGGAACAGTTCAAGCCGGTCATGGCCGTCCCCGTCGATATGGGCTGGAGCGATGTAGGCGATTTCCGGGCGTTGTGGGAAATTTCCAGTAAGGATGCCCAGGGCAATGTTCTCATGGGGCCGGTGACCGCGGTCGGGTGCCGCAATTGCTATATCCGGTCAGAAGGGGCGCCGATTTCCGTAGAGGGGCTCGAGGATATGATTGTGGTCGAGGCCGGTGGGCACCGGATCAACTGTCCCATGGCAGATGCCCAGTCGGTAAAGAAGCTCGCTGAGGCTTCCGCCTAGATAACACCGCTATCCAGACAGTCATGGACGTGCAGCAGGCCGAGCGGCTTGCCGGCATCATCGACAATGAAGAGCGCGGTAATGCGATGCGAACTCATCATCGAGAGCGCTTCAGCCGCCAGCGCATCATGCGGCACCGTGCGCGGGTTTTCCGTCATGACGCTGGTGACGGATTTCTCGTCCAGCGGTTCGTTGAAGTGACGGCGAAGGTCCCCATCGGTGACCATGCCGGTAAGACGGCCATCCTCCTCGACCACACCGACACAACCAAAGCCTGACGTCGTGATGATGCTGACTGCGTCTTCGACCGAGGCCTCCGGGCCGCACAGCGGCATGTCGGTATGGTGCATCAGGTCCGTCACCCGCTTCAGCGAGGCGCCGAGCTTGCCGCCGGGGTGGAACGTGTGGAAGTCGTCGGCGGTGAAGCCGCGTGCCCGCAGGATTGCCACGGCGAGGGCATCCCCAAGCGCCATCATGAGCGTTGTGGATGTGGTCGGCGCCTGTGTGACAAGGCAGGCTTCGGCAGATCTCGGGATGATCAGCTGCACGTCGCCAGCCCGCGCGAGCGTGGACTCCGCATTGGCGGTCATCGCGATCAGCGGGATACCGAAGCGCCCCGCATAGCCTAGAATGTCACCAAGCTCCGCAGTCTCGCCGGAGTTGGACAGAGCCAGCACGACATCATCCGAAGAGATCATGCCGAGGTCACCATGGCTGGCTTCTGCCGGGTGGACATAACTCGCCTTGGTGCCGGTGGACGCCAGTGTCGCTGCGATCTTGCGCGCGACATGGCCGGACTTGCCCATGCCGGTCACGATCACCCGGCCACGAACATTGCCGCACAGGTTCACACTCTCACGCATCGCCTTCGATAGCGGTGCGCCCGGCTCGCTCAGGCTGGTGACGAGATCACGCATGCCGGCCATCTCGGTTTCGAAGACCTCGATAGCGACGCTGCGAACGGCGTCTTCCTGCGGAAGAAAACTGGCGGACATGGGCGGGCCTCGGGCGAATTCGGTGTGGGACATTCGCCTAGCCCAATCGCAAGAGACCTCCAACCCCCGAGGCGCCGCTTAGGCTGCCCGTATCGATTTTCAAATCGGCGCCGCATTTTCCCCGCTTTTGGTGTATTGTCTGACGTGCATGAATGTGAGGGACGCAACATTCGAGGGCGTACGCGCGGTCAATCGCGACGCCCGCCACTGGCAGATCCTGGCCCTGTCAGGGCTGTTTCTGATCTCGGTTTACACGACTGATTTCGGCGCCCGGCCGATGCACCTCATTTCAGCCTTCAGCGGTGCAATGACAGCGCAGGCGCTCGGCAGCCTGATCGTACGCACCCGGTTTGAGTGGAAGTCGGCGGCGATCACCTCGCTCTCTCTTTCGATCCTGATGCGGGCGGTCGACCCATGGATGTGGTTTGCCGCGGGCATCATCGCCATCGGCCTGAAATTCGCCGTGCGCTACAAGGGCAAGCACATCTTCAATCCGGCCTGTATCGGCATCGTTGTGATGTGCCTCGTCTTCGGACGCGATGTCTGGGTCTCGCCGGGACAGTGGGGACAGGCCCCGCTGATTGCCGGCTGGGCGTTGGCGCTCGCGGCGCTGGTGCTGTCCAGTGCGAAGCGGCTCGACATTGCGCTCGGCTTCATCGGGACATTTGCCGCGATCCTGTTTGGCCGTGCCCTCTGGCTCGGTGATCCAATGGCGATCCCCATGCACCAGCTGTCCTCCGGCACGCTGCTGGTCTTCACCTTCTTCATGATCACCGACCCGCGCTCGACACCGGATTCGCGCGCCGGCCGGCTGATCTTCGCGGCCAGTGTCGCCAGCCTGACGGCGTGGTTCATCATCGGGCCGAATGTTCGCGCCGCGCCACTGATGGCGCTGGCTGCGCTTTCGATCCTGACACCTGTTCTCGACCGGCTCATTCCCGCAAGCCGGTTCCAGTGGGGCACGCACTCAAAGTCCAAGGAGGGACGCACACATGAAACTCAGACATATCCTGGGAGGCGCAGCGCTGGGGCTGGCCTCGCTCAGCCTTAGCGCCCCGGCGCAGGCCTTTTGCGGCTTCTTCGTCGCCAAGGCCGATACCGATCTTTTCAATGACGCGTCCAAGGTGGCGCTGGTCCGCGACGATGAGCGGACCGTCATCACGATGGCGTCTGACTATCGCGGCGAGCCGTCGGAATTTGCGATGGTCATCCCGGTTGTGGATGTGCCGGAGCGAGAGCAGATCAATGTCGCCGATCCCGGCCTGATCGAGCATCTCGACGAATACACCGCGCCGCGCCTTGTCGAGTATCACGACGAAAATCCGTGTGACGTTTACCGGTATCGCGACGCCGTCGCCATGGCGGCGCCGGAGGCGGGGGGCGCCATCGATGACATGGCGATGGAAGAGGCCGAGGACCTGGGTGTTACCATCGAAGCCGAATACGAGGTCGGTGAATATGACATCCTCATCCTGTCGGCGGAGGAGTCGGATGGCCTGATCAGCTGGCTCAACCAGAATGGCTATCGCATTCCGGATGGGGCCGAGGAGGTGGTCGGCTCTTACCTGAAGCAGGGCATGAAATTCTTCGTCGCAAAGGTGAACCTCGAACGCCATGACGGCGCCGGATTCCTGCGGCCGATCCAGGTCGCCTACGAAGATGAGGATTTCATGCTGCCGATCCGTCTCGGCACTGTGAATGCGGAAGGAAAGCAGGAGCTGTTCGTCTTCGCGATGACCCGCAAGGGCCGCGTCGAGACGACCAATTACAAGACGGTCAAACTCCCCTCCGACATGGATGTGCCGATCTTTGTGAAGGATGAGTTTGGCGAGTTCTACAAGGACATGTTTGCCCACCAGGTCGAGAAGGAAAACGGCAAGGCTGTCTTCATGGAATATGCCTGGGACATGAGCTGGTGTGACCCGTGCGCCGCCGAGCCGCTGTCGCGCTCACAGCTGCGCGAGCTGGGGGTTATGTGGCTTGATGAGGATGGCCAGCAACCGGAGCCCCGCCCGGGCTTCCGCCCCGGCCCGCAGCCGGTCGATGTCTTCGTGACGCGCCTGCATCTTCGCTATGACGGCAAGACCTTCCCGCAGGACCTGACCTTCCAGGTCACCGGTGATCGCGACAACTATCAGGGCCGCTATGTCCTGCGTCATCCGTGGCGGGGCGACTTCAACGAGTGTGAGGCAGCGCGCGACTATGCCGACGATCTTGTCGATCGCTGGGACCAGGAAGCGGAGAACCTCGCAAAGCTGACGGGCTGGGACGAGGACGAGATCAAGGACAAGATGGCCGCTGGCGGCTACTCGGAAGCCTCGATCAATATCGACCTGGAGCCGAAAGAGAAGAAACCCTGGTGGCAACGCCTCTGGGGCAATGGCTGACGCCTAGCGCTGACAGGCGCCGCAATAGAAGCTCGAGCGCCCCGACTGGACGATGCGTCTGATCGGGGCGCCGCATTTGCGGCAGGGCTCACCCTCGCGGTCATAGACGGAGAAGGTGTGCTGGAAGTAGCCGAGTTCGCCGGTCGCGGCCTTGAAGTCGGAGATGGATGAGCCGCCGGCCGCGATCGCTTCCCGGATTACGTCATTGATGGAAACAGCCAGCTTCGCTGCCCGCTGGCCGGGCACCGTTGACGCGCGCCGTCGCGGGCTGATCCCGGCGCGGTAGAGCGCCTCGCAGACATAGATGTTGCCGAGGCCCGCAATCATGCGCTGGTCGAGCAGGGCGGCCTTTATCGGCGCCTTCTTGTCCTTCAGGGCCTCGTTCAGCCAGGCATGCGAGAATTCATTCGACAGCGGTTCGGGGCCGTAGCCCGCCAGGCGCGGATACTGCTCCATCTGCTGCAGCGGCCAGAGCTCCATGAAACCGAAACGGCGCGGATCATTATAGGTGACGACCTGCCCACCCTCGATATGGAAGATGATATGATCGTGCTTCGGATCAGGCGGGATCTCGTGATGAAAATCGCCGGGCCGGGTGCCATCCGTGATCGTGAACCGTCCGGACATGCCGAGGTGCATGATCAGCGCGTCGCCTGAGGAGAGCTCCGCGACAAGGAATTTCGCCCGCCGTGACAGGCGGGTGATCCGCGTACCGCCGACCCGTTCGGCAAAGCGTGACGGCAGGGGAAAGCGCAGGTCCGGCCGGTTCAGGACGACCGACACGATGGTGCGTCCCTCCATCACCGGCGCAAGGCCGCGGCGAACTGTCTCGACTTCAGGCAATTCAGGCATGGTCACCGCATATAGCGTTTAGAAATTCATGCCACTATGGTCCCCGCGCATGACAAATGAGACAGATACAGCAAAGACGGTCAGCTTCGGCTTCGAAGAGGTTTCGCCAGAGGAAAAGGTGAGCCGTGTCAAGGGCGTGTTCCGCTCGGTCGCGAGCCGCTATGACGTGATGAATGACCTCATGTCGGCGGGTGTCCACCGCCTCTGGAAGCATGACACGATTGCCAAGCTCAATCCGCAGCCCGGCGAGCGGCTGATCGATGTCGCTGGCGGCACGGGGGACCTTGCAAAAGCCTTCATCGACCGCGCCGACAAGGCTGCGCGCCGCCGGGGCAAGCCCGGCCAGGCCAGCGCTGTTGTCTGCGATATCAACGATGCCATGCTCGATGCCGGGCGCGCGCGCGCCGACATGGCGGCCTATGAGGGCCGGATCGGATGGGTCTGTGGCGACGCCCAGGCACTTCCTTTCGAGGACCGGTCGTTCGACGCGGTCACGATCGCTTTCGGCATCCGCAACGTGGCCGACCGTAACGCCGCGCTTTCCGAGTTTCGCCGTGTGCTGCGACCCGGTGGGCGGCTCGCCGTTCTCGAATTCAGCCACATGACCGTGCCGATGCTGCAGAAGCTCTATGATACCTACAGTTTCAACGTCATTCCGCGGATGGGCGAACTCGTCGCTTCAGACCGCGAGAGCTATCAGTATCTCGTTGAGTCGATAAGAAAATTCCCGGAACAGGAAGCGTTCCGGGAAGAGGTCGAGAGCGCCGGTTTCTCCAGCGTTTCCATCACCAATTTCTCTGGCGGGATTGCTGCCCTTCATTTCGGATGGGCAGCATGAACGGAGTTGCGGGGATGACGGGAGACTGCTGGTGCTGAAGGCGATGGCTGATTATGGGCGCCTGATGCGGGCTGGCACGGCGCTTGTGCGTCATGATGTGATCCTGCCCGGCGAGTATCAGACACGCCTGCCGGTGCCTGCGCGCCTTGCCGGGCGAACGCTTCGGCTGTTTGGCGGCCGGGCGAAAGGCCGTCCTGGGGAACGCCTGGCCACCGCGCTCGAGAAGCTGGGGCCTGCCTATATCAAGCTGGGTCAGTTCCTCGCCACACGGCCGGACGTCTTCGGCACCGAAGTGGCCACCGACCTTTCCCGCCTGAAAGACAAGCTGCCGCCTTTCCCGATGGAGGACGCCCGCAAGACGCTGGAAACCGAGTTTGGCAAGGCTGAAGCCGATAGGCTTTTTACCGGCCTTGGCGAGCCGGTTGCTGCGGCATCGGTCGCGCAGGTGCACAAGCTCGAAACGCCTGAGGGCATGAAGGCCGTCAAGATCCTGCGCCCGGGCGTGGAGCGCCTGATCTCACAGGAGTTGCGCGCCATGAAACGCGCCGCGCGCACCATTGAGCGCGCCATGGTCGAAAGCCGCCGTCTCGAACCGGTCGCCTTCACCAACACCGTCGCCGATGCGATGATGAAGGAGCTCGACCTGCGCCTGGAAGCTGGTGGGGGCGACCAGATCAAATCCATGTCGGACAAGGATGAATGGTTCGTCGTCCCGTCCGTGGACTGGGACCGCACCGCCCAGCGTGTGCTGACGACCGACTGGATCGACGGCATTCCGCTCACGGACCCGAAGGCGCTCGAACAGCCCGGCCTCGATCGGGTAGAACTGGCGACGTCCATTACGCGCGGCTTCCTGACCCACGCCATCGGTCATGGCGTCTTCCACGCTGACATGCATGAGGGGAACATCCTCATCACGCCGGACAACCGCGTTGCCCTGGTCGATTTCGGCCTGATCGGGCGGATCGGCATGGAGCAGCGTCGCTTCCTGGCGGAAATCCTCTGGGGCTTTATCCGCCGGGATTACCAGCGCATCGCCGAAGTGCATTTCGAGGCGGGCTATGTGCCGGCAACCCAGTCAGTGGGCGAATTCGCGCAAGCGCTGCGCTCCGTTGGGGAACCGATCCACGGCAAGCCGGCCGAGGATGTCTATATGGGACGCATCCTGTTGCAGCTGCTGGACTATACGCGGACCTTCGGCATGCACCTCCGTCCCGAACTGGTCCTCCTGCAAAAGACCATGGTTCAGGTCGAGGGCGTCGCGCGCACCATCGATCCCAAACACGATATCTGGAAAGCCTCCGAGCCCATCGTCAAAACCTGGATCGCGGAAAATTTCGGTCCTGCGGGAGCCGCGAAGCTTGCGGCGAAGAACATCCTTGAGGTCGCCGACCGGCTGAAACGGCTGCCGGAAGTGATGGACCGGTTCGAGGCAAGTCTGGAGCCCGGCTATCATGACACTCCGAAACCTCCCCGGAATCAGCCGCCCTGGTGGGCATGGTTCGGCCTGACCGTTGTCCTTGCAGCGATTGCAGGGCTGACCGCTGTTCAGTTCGCCTGAGACAAGAAACGACTCCACGGATTGGCAAAGGCCTGTTAGCTTAACCGTCTGCTAACCATAGGACGCGACCCGCGTTCCGGAGTCCCCGCTCATGAGATTGTTCGCTGTCGTGCTGACCCTTTTCGCCCTTCCGGCGATGGTCGCACCTGCGCTGGCTGAGGGGACGGACCAGCCACGCCCTCTGCGTGCGGGGGCGTATGGCTATAGCCATGTCGACAGTTATACACGCTCGCAGACCCATGTTTCGGAACGGGACAGGTCGTCTAGGTCTGATCCGCTTCTGGGTGGGACAGGGGGTGCCGCACCAAGGGTCGTCCGGGCGGCTGGAAGCAAGATACAGCGCGCCGCTCAACCGGCAGCGATGAATGTCAGCGGCGTCCGCGTCTTTCGTGATGGGCGCGCCGGGCCGGCCCGTCCGTGTGCCCAGTCCATGTCCAGCCAGGGTGTTACGATCTTTGCGGGCTGCGGGTCAGCGATGACTGCCTCAGAGCTTGCGGGCGGACGGGGTCAGGCCGCAGAGCGTGTCCTCGTGAGCCGTGTCCAGAAAGGACGTTGCGCGCGGCCCGTCGAGCGGATTGCTGATGGGGGCAAGGGTGGGACGCACTATGCGGTCTGCTACAGTGACCTTCAGCCGGTTTATGGTGCGCGTCTCGACGACCTCCACCGTAGAATTCAAACAGCCGCGCGCCGCGCCTGTGGCAGCCGCGCCGGTTATGGTGCCGCGTCCCGGCATGCGTCTTGCGAGAAGCAGGCTGTTGATATTGCTGTCTACCGATCGGGTCTCCCGGCCCTCATGGACTTTCATGAGATCCGGACAGGCAGACAGCCACACGTCATCGTAGGCTCCCGGCGTCGGTAATGGGCGCCAGGGGACTGGGGGTCCTGCGAAGAGCCGGGCGTGGCGACTGCAAGTCGCTACGCCCGGTTCGCTCTTTTAGCTGCGGTTCACGGGGTCGTGTCGTCGATTTCTAAACACTTTCTGTGTAAGAGAAGGCGCAAGAAGCCTATTTAGGGTCGTATGAGCAGCAAACGCATCCTCCTGATCATCGGCGGTGGCATTGCCGCCTACAAGTCGCTGGAACTGATCCGCGAGCTCGCGCGCCGTGGAATTGGCAGCCGGTGCATCCTGACGAAAGCCGGCGCGGAATTCGTGACGCCGCTTTCTGTCTCTGCCCTGTCGGGCGAGAAATGTTTTACCGACCTGTTCAGCCTCGATGACGAAGCCGAGATGGGCCACATCCAGCTTTCGCGCTCGGCAGACCTTGTCGTGGTCTGCCCGGCAACGGCTGACCTCATGGCCAAGGCGGCCAATGGGCATGCCAATGACCTCGCCTCGACCACGCTGATGGCGACCGACAAGCCGGTCCTGATGGTGCCGGCCATGAATGTCCGGATGTGGGAGCACGCCGCCACGAAACGCAATGTCGCCACCCTTCGTGGTGACGGCGTCACCGTCATGGACCCCGATGAAGGCGCCATGGCCTGCGGTGAATTCGGCCCCGGACGTCTGCCCGAAGTGCTCGCCATTGCCAACGCGATCGAAAACCAGCTCGACCGGCTGACAGGCCCACGGCCCCTGGAAGGCCACCATGTGCTCGTCACGGCCGGTCCGACGCGCGAACCGCTCGACCCGGTCCGCTTTCTCTCCAACCATTCTTCCGGGAAACAGGGTTATGCGATTGCCGGGGCGCTTGCTGCGCTGGGCGCCCGCGTGACGCTGGTGTCCGGGCCTGTCGCGCTGGCACCGCCGCGTGGCGTGGACTTCGTTCCCGTCGAGACTGCGCGCGACATGCTCAAGGCCTGCGAAGCCGCGCTGCCGGCCGATGTGTTCATCTCCGTCGCCGCCGTGGCCGACTGGCGCCCGGCCATCTCCTCCGCCAAGAAACTCAAGCTCAAGGATGAGGGCCAGACCCTGCCGTCCCTGACGCTGTCGGAAAACCCGGACATTCTCGCCACGCTCTCGAAAAAGCGGAAAAACCGTCCGGGGCTCGTCATCGGCTTTGCCGCTGAAACCCATGATGTGGAATCGCTGGCGCGCGCCAAGATGAAGCGCAAGGGCTGTGACTGGATCGTTGCGAATGACGTCTCCGGCGATGTTATGGGCGGCGCACATAATGAAGTCGCGCTCGTCACCAAGGAGACGATCGAGCACTGGCCGCGTATGGACAAGCTGTCTGTCGCCCGCCAGCTGGCGGAACGGATCGCCGACAAGCTGGGTGATCCGGGGCGCGATCAGATGGCCGCCGAGTAAGCGGCAAATCACAGTCAGGTCCGGCGGATGACATATCCTCGCCGGAACTTCGCCCCATCGATCTTGTTTGTTGGCTTGAACACTTTGTTTGGAAGTCGGGATCAAACTTCCAGCCTCACACAAGACCGGACTGAAGCCGATGCGACTCATCATTGGATACTTTGTAGCCATCGCCGCCATCCTGCTCGGCCTGTCGGCCATTGGCAGCCAGCGCGCCGAAGCCGCCGCAGAGCCTGCCGCGAAACCTGCCACCATAGGCGAGGGTGCCGCGAAGGCGGATCTGGGCATGACGCCTCGGCCGCAAATCGCTGTGGAGAGCCAGGCCATATAGGCGTCAGACCGGCTATGCCGAGTTGACAGACCGCGCCGACTCCCGCGCATTGACGTCCCATGACAGACGTTGCCGTTGCCGTGAAAACCCTCGCCCATTTCGATGGGCTCCCGCTGCCTGCCTATGAGACGGAAGGGGCTGCCGGCATGGACGTGCGCGCGGCCGTTCCAGAGACGGAGCCTGTGACCCTGAAGCCGGGCGAGCGGACGATGGTGCCGACCGGCCTCAGCGTCGCTATTCCGGATGGCTATGAAATCCAGATGCGTCCGCGCTCGGGCCTCGCGGCCAAGCACGGCATCACCTGTCTCAACACGCCGGGCACGATCGACAGCGACTATCGCGGCGAACTCAAGGTCATCCTGATCAATCACGGCAGCGACGCCTTCACCATCGCGCGCGGTGAACGGATCGGACAGATGGTGCTCGCGCCGGTCACGCGGATCGCCTGGGAAACCGTTGACAGCCTGCCGGAAACGATGCGTGGCGAAGGCGGTTTCGGCTCAACGGGGCGCTAGTCCCGAAATTCCTTGTAATTCACGCGGCGATAACGTATTATCGAATTACGATAATAATTTGAGGGTCCAATGTTCGAGATCAATAGCCCGTTCACAATGGTCGTCTTCATCGTGCTGATTGCTGTCGGCGCCGGAGTGGTCAACAACTGGATCAAGGCGCGGGGCGATCGGGAAACTGATCGGGAAACCGAGGCCGAACTGGACCGCATGCGCGGCGAGGTCGAGCGCTTGGGTGAACGCGTGCGTGTGCTTGAGGCCATCGCGACCGACAAGGACGAGCGGCTACGCGACGAGATCCGCCGTCTGGCTTGAGGCTTGAGCGCCTAGAGCAGCATGTTTTCGTCCTTGGCGAAGCGCGCCAGCAGATAGGCGTCGGTATCCTCTATCGTTTCCAGCTTGCCGAAGGCGAAGGCACTGCGGTCGATCACCATGTCACGCGGCCGCAAGGCGCGCGAGATTTCCAGCCCTTCCAGTGAGCGTGCGCGCGAAAAGGCCACATAGGCCTGTCCGTGTGCGAACATCCCCCGGTCAAAGTCGATGAACACCTTGTCCAGCGTCAGGCCCTGCGCCTTATGGATCGTCACCGCATAGGCGAGCCGCAACGGCACCTGTTTGAACGTGCCGACCACTTCGCGTGACACCTTCTTGGTTTCCTGGTCGAGCTCGTATTTGTATTTTTCCCAGGCCGCCGGCTCGATCTCGTAGAGATGGCCGTCCAGTTCGACCATGACATTGTCGCCCTTGAAGCCGTCCACGGTGGCGAGCGACCCGTTCACCCAGCGACCTTCCGGATCATTCTTGATCAGCATCACCCGCGCGCCTTCCTTCAGTTCGAGGTCGGCTTCGGTGGGGTAGGATTTCTCATCAAAGTCGCCCTGAACGCGGGCCTCGAGCGTGTGCGGTTTGCCCGGAAGTTCTTCGAGGCGGGCCTGGTTGATGCGGAAGGCATTGGCGTTGTTCGGCGTCAGCACGACATGCGTTGCGCTCGCCTCGACGGCGGTGCGCTGTGAGACCAGGGTCTGCAGCAGCCGTTCGTCCGGCGGGGTCAGGCGGCCCTGACGCATCGCGCCGAGCAGGGCGAGGAAGCGCGGCTCGGCCTGACGGAAGACATGTTTCAGCGCAAGCAGGGCGAACTCGGCTTCCTTGAAGCCGGGCGCGTTGAAGAAGTAATGCCCGCCATAGCGCTCGTTCAGGATTTCCGCCTCATTGCCGCGCGCCACGGGCGGCAGCTGGTGGAGATCGCCCGAGAGGATCATCCGTACACCACCGAATGGCCGCTTCGACCCCCGATTGAGCCGCAGGCTCTTGTCGATGGCGTCGAGCATGTCTGAGCGGACCATCGAAATCTCGTCGATGATCATCGTGTCGATCGCCTTGATCAGGCGCACCCCGCGCAGCCGTTTGATGTCTGGCGGTTCGATCAGGCGCGGCGGCAGCTTGAAGAAGGAGTGAATGGTCTGTCCGCCGGCATTCATTGCCGCGACGCCGGTCGGGGCAAGAACCACCGTGTTCTCGCCGGCCTCGGCGAGGAAGCGGCGAAGCATGGTCGTCTTGCCGGTTCCGGCGCGTCCGGTCAGGAACAGGTTGCCCTGCGCGCCCGCGCCGTTGGCCACCCATTCGGCGGGCGCGGAATAGATTGTGTCAGGCACGTTGGAAGGAACCGAGTCGCTCATTGCCTGTAGCCTTAACCGCATCCGCCCTGCTAAGCGAGACCATGGCCCTGACCCCTGAACAGCTTCACCGCCATTCCCGCCATATCCTGCTGAAAGAGATCGGCGGGCCGGGCGTTCAGCGGCTGGTATCTGCCTCTGTTTCGATTGTCGGGGCCGGGGCGCTTGGCGGTCCGTGTGCGATGTATCTTGCCGCGGCGGGTGTCGGACGGATCGAGCTCTGGGATGACGACAGTGTCGACCGGTCGAACCTCCAGCGCCAGGTCCAGTTTACCGAGGCCGATACCGGCAGGGCAAAAGTCGACCAGCTCGCCGACCGCCTCAAGGCTGCCGCACCGGATTGCGAGGTCGTCCGCCGGCGCCGGCGCTGGTCGGAGGATGAGGCGCTTTGGGGCCGTATCCTGATCGACGGAACCGACAATTTCGAAACCCGCTTCGCGCTCAACCGTGTCGCTCATGCGAGTGGCCGCCCGCTCGTCTCCGGTGCGGCGACGAGATGGTCGGGTCAGGTTTCGGTTTTTGCCTCCGGTGTCGAGGCTGGTTTGCCGTGCTACCAGTGTTTCGTTCCGCAAACACCACCCGATGCCGAAGCCTGTGAGGATGTCGGCGTGGTCGGTCCGGTGACGGGCATAATCGCGAGCCACATGGCGCTCGAAACCGTAAAGCTTGTAACAGGTGCAGGCCGGCCGCTGACGGGCCAGGTTCTCATAGTTGACGGGCTGAGCGGCGTTTCGCGCGCCGTCAAACTTCGTCAGGACACGGACTGTCCTGTCTGTTCGACCTGAATCTTTCCTTTGACACGGCCGTCTTTTGACGGTTTTACGACGATGTTGAGGTTGATCGGTGAGGGCAGATGCTTCGCAAATTCGCTGCGATAATTCTCACTCTGGTCGCTGTGCTGGCAGCTGGCTGGTTTGCTCTCAAACGTCCCGACATTCCCTATGAAACGCTCGAAAGCAGCTATACGCTTCCGGAGTCCCAATTCCTGACGGTCAGTGGAGATATCAAGCTTCACTATACCGATACCGGCCCGCGTGACGCCCCGGTCGTTGTGCTGGTCCACGGCTTCGCCGCCTCGCTGCATACCTGGCAGCCCTGGCGCAAGACGCTGGAAAATTCCTATCGCGTCATCACCCTGGATCTGCCCGGACATGGCCTTTCGCGGGTCTCCGACGACCATCCCGTCTCGATCGATTACTATGTCGACACGGTCGAGGCGGTGACCCGCAAGCTGAAGGTCGATCAGTTCTCGCTCGCTGGCTCATCAATGGGGGGCAATGTTGCCTGGCAGTATGCGCTGGCCCACCCTGACCAGCTCGTAAGCCTGATCCTGGTAGATGCATCAGGCTGGCCAGATGCCAATCAGGGCGACGATCCACTGGTCTTCCGCCTGCTGCGTATCCCCCTCGCGCGGATCCTGATGAAGGATCTCGACCTGTCGGGCCTGATCGAGGGTGGTTTGCGGGACTCCTTCGCCAATCCGGATCTGGTGAGCCAGGACATGGTCGAGCGTTATACCGCCATGTCCCGCGCCCCCGGCCACCGTGACGCTATGCTGCGCCTGATGGCAGGCAGCAACTCACGTGTGAAAGCAAGCAAACAGCGCCTCGCTGACATCCGTGTGCCGACGCTCATCCTCTGGGGGAAGCAGGACAATCTTATTCCTGTCGGTGATGCTGCGCGCTTCGAAGCCGCGTTGCCGAACGCTGTCGCGATTACCTATCCCGATGCAGGCCATATCCCGCAGGAAGAAGTGGCCGATGAGAGTGCCTCGGATGTACGGGCCTTTCTCGACCGGCACGCCGCTGTAAGCCCTGCCATGAGCACAGACGCCGTCGCCACGCCGGTCAGCGAGACGGCGCAGACCGGGAACGCGACAGGCGGCGGCCTGCGGCCGCGTTAGCTCTCTGACGTGAGGTCGGTATAGACCAGAGAGGTGAAAATCTCTTCCGTCATGAAGCCACTGGCCCAGTCCTCGACCCATGGCTCAAGCGGGCGGGCTTCGAGCGTTTCTTCCAGCGACTTGCCGGCATCGATCTCTGTCTGAACCGCTGCCATCGTATCGACCAGCATGTCACGCAGCGCCTTGATGTCCTCGCGTGTGGCCTCGGGGCCGTGACCGGGGATGATGCGGGTTTCCTCGTCCGTCAGATCGTAGAGCGTCTGGAGCGCATCGACATAGCCCTGGAAGCTGCCGCCGCTTGAGATGTCGACGAAAGGAAAGCTGCCATTGAACATGACGTCGCCGGTATGCAGCACATTCGCTTCCTCGAAATAGATAGCCGAGTCCCCGTCCGTGTGCGCATCGGGCAGGTGGTGGACGCGAATGGTCTGGCCATTGAGGTAAAGGCTCATCTCGGTTGCGTATGAAATGACGGGCCAGGCTTCCTCCTCGGCGGCAGGCGTTGACCGGTCGCGGCCGAGCAGGCTCAGCTCCTGATCCGTGGTCAGACGGGTGCGGACCTCGTCATGCGCAACGATGGTCGCGCCGGAGCCGGCCATGGGCGCATTCCCGCCGACATGATCGCCGTGCCAGTGCGTGTTGAGCAGGAAGCGTAAGTCCGCATCGCCCGCAACTTCGCTGATCGCATTGAGCAGGCCGGGCGCCATTTCGGCATACTGGCTGTCGATCACGAATGTTCCGTCCGGTCCGGTCAGGACGCCGAGATTGCCGCCCCGGCCTGTCAGCATGTAGATGCCGCTGCCGAGGTCGCTGGTCGTTACCTCGGCCGGTTGGGCGGCCTGGGCGGTATGCGTGCCGTTGCCATGTGCAAACGCCACGGGTGTTGTCGCCAGTGCCAGAGCGGCGAGGCTTGTCAAAGTCCTGGACATAGGAGGTCCTCCCTTGCTATTTTTTGCAAGGATAGGGTGCCCGCGCGTGAAGGCGAGTCACAACCCGGTGTCTTTTCAGGAAGAGAGGGGGCCTCAGGCGGCAGACGCGTTGGCGGCTTCCGGGCAGAGAATGGCTTGCATGTCTTTCGCCGTCTCGGCCTTGCGAAGCGCTTCGCGCAGGGCTGGCTGGCGCAAGGTGCGGCTGACCTGGGCGAGGGCCCGCAAATGGTCAGCGCCGGAGCCGACAGGCGCGATCAGCATGAAGATGAGGTCGCAGGGGCGGTCATCGACGGCATCGAAGTCGACGCCCTCGCGCAGGCGCACGAACCCGCCGATCGGATGCGGCAGTTTTTCGATACGGGCATGCGGGATGGCAACGCCTTCGCCGACGCCGGTCGAGCCCAGACGCTCGCGCTCCATGACGGCATCGAAGATGTCGCGCGCATCGAGCTTGGTACGCTCTGCAAGCGCACCCGCGAGCGTGGTGAGCGCCTGCTTGCGGTTCTCTGCCGAAACAGGATCGAGGATGACACCTTCGCCTAGAAGGCTTGAGAGATCAGTCGCCATGGGCCTGCCAGGAATTTCGTCAGGAGGATTTGCTGTCTGTAGCCGGGTCGACCCAGCCAATGTTTCCGTCTGCGCGCCGATATACCATATTCAGCCCCTTGTGTTTTGCATTGCGAAACATGAGGGCCGGAGCATCGGCAAGCTCAAGCTGGAGCACAGCTTCAGAAACGGTCATAGTGCGAATTTGAGAAGCAGATTCTGCTACAATAACAGGCGCTTCACCATCTTCACCCGGTACTTCGGGCTCTTCGTCTTCCGGAGCGGATTTGAGAACGAAGGAGGATGCCGGTTCGCTCGGGAAAGGATCGCGGCCATTCTTGTGATGGTCCTTGAGGCGGCGCTTGTAGCGGCGCACGCGTTTTTCCATCTTGGCCAGCGCATCATCGAGCGCGGCGTACGGGTCATCCGCCTTGCCTGTCGACTGCAGGATAATGCCGGATGGCAAATGAACGTTGCAGTCGATTTCTGTTTCGTGGCCATTCGGGCTGACGGTGACATGCCCGTCAAACTCCCGGTCGAAGTACTTTGTGACGGCAGCTTCCAGACCTGTCTCGATGCGTTCCCGAAGGGCATCGCCAAGGTCCATCTTCCGTCCTGCAATCTGTATCTGCACGGAACTCTCCGATAACGAGGTCCTACTATAACGCCCCGAATGGGGAAATCGAGACCGCGGCCTCCTTAAAATGCTGTGGGGTTGAGTCAACAACCCCTGAGCAGGCCTCAGGCACTGGCTTTCAGGCGCCTGCGGCGTTGTACACTCGAAGGAATGTTCAGGCTTTCGCGGTACTTGGCAACGGTGCGCCGTGCGATTTCTATACCAAACTCGGTCAGAATTTCCACAATCTGATCGTCAGACAGCACGTTCTGCCCTTCGTCATCGACCAGCTGTTTGATGCGATAGCGCACAGCTTCGGCCGAATGCGCATCGCCGCCGGCCGTGCCCGGAATGGCAGCCGAGAAGAAGTATTTCAGCTCGAACAGGCCGCGCGGCGTGCCCATGTACTTGTTGGACGTGACGCGGCTGACGGTGGACTCGTGCATCTGGATCGCGTCTGCCACCTGCTTGAGGTTAAGCGGACGAAGATGCGCCACGCCGTGCGCGAAGAAGGCGTCCTGCTGGCGCACGATCTCACTCGACACTTTGAGAATGGTACGCGCGCGCTGGTCGAGCGACTTGATCAGCCAGGAGGCGTTCTGCGCGCAGTCGGTGATGAATTCCTTTTCCTTCTCGCGCATCGGCAGGGTCGAGACTTCGGCATAGTAGGCCTTGTCCATCAGCACCTTGGGCAGCGTGTCGGAATTGAGCTCGACGGCAAACATGCCGTTTGGCATCTCGCGCACGAAGACATCGGGCACCACCGCGATTGTTGTCCCGCCAGAAAAGGCTGAACCGGGGCGCGGCGTGAGCTGGCGAAGCTCCATGATCATGTCGCGAACGTCTTCCTTGTCGACGCCGCAGACGTCGCAAAGCCCCTTGATATCGTGCTTGGCGACGAGGTCGAGATTTGCGATCAGCGCTTCCATGGCCGGATCGAAGCGGTTCTGGTCCCTGAGCTGCAGGGCTAGGCATTCCTGGACGTCCCGCGCCATGACGCCTGTCGGTTCGAAGCCCTGGCAGACGGAAAGCACGGCCTCGACATTCGCGGGGTCGGCGCCGAGCGTCCCGGCGAGCTCGTCGAGATCCACCTTGCAGTAACCGGCATCATCCGTTTCATCGACAAGGCGGGCACCGATCATCTGGTCGGCTTGCGAAAGGCCGGACATGGCCAGCTGGTCGTGAAGGTGTTCATGCAGCGATTTCTCGCTCGAAACACTGCCTTCGAAGTCATAATCCTCGCCGGAGAAGCTGCCGCCGGAGCCGGCCTGGGACCAGTCGGTCTTGGCCGACGGGCCGGACATCTGGTCAGCCGTCTGGCCGGTATCGGAATTGGTGCCGCTCTCATAGAGGTCGTCGCGAGATGCATCCATATCATCGCGCGCCTCATTGAGCGCGGAATTGTCATCGAGCGTCAGCTCTTCGCGTTTTGCGGGGGCCTCGACCGCTTCGGGCGAATACTCGTCCCGTTCACCGGCCTCGGCGCGTTCCAGCAGTGGATTGCGTTCGATCTCGGCCTCGATGAACTCGGCCAGCTCGGCGTTTGAGAGCTGCAGCAGCTTGATCGCCTGCTGCAACTGTGGGGTCATCACCAGGGACGTTCCCTGGCGCATATCGAGACGTTGTGAAATGGCCATCAGACTCTACGCAGCAAACCGCTCGCCGAGATAGACCCTGCGCACATCCTCGTTGGTCAGGACATCGTCCGGCACACCCTCAAAGAGGACGCCGCCATCATAGATGATGGATGCCCGATCAACGATCTGGAGTGTCTCTCGCACCTGGTGATCCGTGATCAGCACGCCTAGTCCGCGCTTTTTCAGATAACCAACCAGATCGGAAATATCCGACACGGCGAGGGGGTCGATACCGGTAAACGGTTCGTCCAGAAGCATAAAACTCGGTCTGGAGGCGAGCGCACGGGCAATCTCGACACGGCGGCGTTCACCACCGGACAGAGAGGTTGCAGACTGCTTGCGCAGGTGCGTGATGTGCAACTCGTCCAGAAGGGCATCGACTTCAGCCTGCCGCGCCGTCTTGTCCTTTTCGACAAGTTCGACCACGGCCAGGATGTTCTCCTCCACGCTCATGCCCCGAAAAATCGAGGCCTCCTGCGGAAGATAACCGACACCCAGTCGGGCACGCTGGTACATGGGAAGGGCGGTGACGTCGGCGCCATCAATCGTGATGGTCCCGGCATCGGCCCCGATGAGCCCCATGATCATGTAGAAGCATGTCGTCTTGCCGGCCCCGTTCGGGCCCAGCAGTCCAACAACCTCACCGCGCTGGAGAGACAGGGAGACGTCTTTCACAACCTGACGCTTGCCAAATGACTTGGCCAGTCCGGTTGCTACAAGGCCATTGGCCGTGTCCGTCATACCTGTGGTCCTCCCGCTCCGCGCGGTTTGCGCTGCCCAGACGCGTTCCTAGGGCAATAGACTTAAAATCCGCTTAGGCTGGCACGCTTAATTTGACTCATTGCCCGCCGAAGGGCCGCTCTGGTCCCGGTTCGGATTGATGTTCATCTGGACCTGGCCACTGCCGCCATCAAGGATGGTACGGCCGGCCTCAAGCTCCATGACGAGCTTTTCGCCGGTTGCGACATCCTCGCCGCGGATCAGCACGACATTGCCGGTCAGCGTAATCGTATCGGTATTGGCATTGTAGACGCCGCGGTCGCCGGTCGCCTTGATATCAGGCGTCACGTAGTAGACCTCGCCGACGGCTTCCATGCTGGAAATGTCGCCAAAGCCCCCCAGGCCGCTAGTCTGGGTCTGGCCTGTGCCGGAATAATTGATGGTCACGCGGTTAGCACGAAGACGGGCTTCGCCCTGCATGATGTCGACATTGTCGATGAGCACCACCTGGCGCTGGCGTTCGATCACTTCGCTTCGGTCGGCATTCACCCGGATGGGGCCGCCTTCACCGGAGACCTGGGCTGTCGCGGTCGCGCTGGCGACCATACTGATGGCGGCTGCGGCCATCCAAACTCTATTCTTCACCACCACGCTCCTCATTGCCGGTGTCTTCGTCGGCGCCGGCGTCATCTTCGGCCTGTTCGCCGGGTACGATGGTCATCTCCACGCGCCCACTAAGCAGCACGCGGTCACCTTCATCAACAATCTCATACGTGTCGGAGCGGACATCGCCAAGGGGGCCTGACCCGCTCAGGGGGTCGATGCCTTCGACCCGGCCTTCCTGGATAAACATTTTTGCCGAGGTCGAACGGAACGTATAGCCCTTGGCGCTCTCCACCTCGACATCCTCATAGAGGTCGAGGGTCTGGTCGTCCTGATTATACAGGCCGGCCGGTGCGGCTACGCGTGTGCCGTCCTCGCTGATCAGCTCGGGATTTTTCAGGTCGATCTTCTCTCCGCCCCCCATGCGCCGCTGCGCGGTGTCGGCGGTGATCACGAAGGCGCGGCCGGCCACGTCACGGCCGGTAAAGCGTGGATTGACCATGGTGACGACCTGGTCGCCGGTCAGACGCTCAATTGAACTCGGTGAGGCAGAGACCGCGTTCGCGGTCAGGTGACCAATCATGATGCCGGCAGAAATCGCCGCGCCGGCTGTAAAGGCAAGGCGCAGAAAGGAGACCATGGATGAGCGATGGCGCGCCTGCTCCAGAGTCATCTGGCGGCGTGGCTCCCACAAGCTCAGGGCCTTTTCGGTTTCTGCGGAAACATCCATAATATGAATTTAGGGATGATAGCCCAATAATGATAGCGCGATCCGCATGATCTTTCCGTGACCAAATGCGGCAGGAATCTGGCTGTCTCAGCTATGGGCGAAGATGTCTGTGTCAGGCCAGCCCTCAAGGTCGAGACGGGCGCGCACGGGCAGGAAGTCGAAGCAGGCCTGGGCAAGGTCAAGCCGGCCTTCACGTTCGAGCATGGCTTCGAGACCCGCCTTGATCTTGTGCAGGTGCAAGACATCGCTCGCGCAATACTGGAGCTGTGCATCGCTCAGCGTTTCGGCGCCCCAGTCGGAGGATTGCTGCGCCTTTGACATGTCGACCCCGGCGATTTCGCGCGAGACATCCTTCAGGCCGTGGCGGTCGGTATAGGTGCGGCACAGCTTCGAGGCGATCTTGGTGCACCAGACGGGCGCACATTCAATGCCGAGCCAGTGCTTCATCATCGCGATATCGAAGCGGGCGAAGTGGAAGATCTTCAGCCGGCTGTCATCAGCCAGCACCGTCTTCAGGTTCGGACAGTCGAAATCCCGGCCGAGCTGCACGACATGGGCGGTGCCGTCACCGGAGGACAGCTGCACCACGCAGAGCGCATCGCGGAACGGATTGAGGCCCATGGCTTCGGTATCGACGGCGATTTCGTTTCCGAGATCGACCCCGGCGGGCAGGTCGCCCTTGTGCAGCGTGATATTGTTCATGGCCAAACGACTTACCGTCTTTGCGTGAATACGCAATTACTCGCTTGCATTGGATTTGGGCTGCCTGGCCCTCTCGGTAACCGGGCTGCGCGGGCCGGCCGGGTTTTGCCATTCGCCGCATGGACAAGCCGGCAAAGGCGTGATGAAAGGCGCCGAGATGATTCATGCTTGGCTCCTGCAAGCGAGGTAGAGACTTCATGTCCAAAGGTCTGGTTACTGTTTTCGGCGGCTCCGGTTTTATCGGACGCTATGCGGCCCGCGCGCTGGTTCGCGATGGCTGGCGTGTGCGTGTTGCGGTACGCAAGCCCCATGTTTCGGGTGACGTGAAACTGGCAGGCCCGCCCGGATGGGTTGATCTCGCCCAGGCCAATATCCGCAACCGCATGTCGGTGGAGCGCGCTGTGGAAGGCGCTGATGCGGTTGTGAACCTGGTCGGCATCCTGTTCGAGAAGGGCCCGCAAAGCTTCGAAGCCTCCCAGCGCGAAGGCGCGATCAATGTCGCGGAAGCCGCAAAGAAGGCCGGGGTGAAGCGCCTCGTCCAGATTTCAGCGATTGGCGCAGACGAGGACTCCGGCTCCGACTATGCGCGCACAAAGGCCGAGGCTGAAGAAGGCGTGCGCAAGGCGTTCCCCGAAGCGGTCATCCTTCGTCCGTCTATCGTGTTCGGGCCGGAAGACGAGTTCTTCAACAAGTTCGCTGCCATGGCCTCCAGCCCGATGGCGAACATCTTTCCCTTCCTGCCCGCGATTGGCGGCGGCAAGACGAAGCTGCAGCCGGTTTATGCTGGCGATGTCGCCGATGCGATCGCCCATGCGGTCAATCGTGATGACGTTGAAGGCAAGACGTTCGAGCTCGGCGGCCCGCGCGTTTATGAGTTCCGCGAGCTTTATGACTACATCAGCGAGACGATCGACAAGAAGCGCTATGCGATGCCCTTGCCGTTCTTCGTCGCAAAACCGCTGGGGCTGACCTTTGGCGCGTTGTGGCGGGTCCCGCCACTGTCATGGGGTTTCCTCGGTGACCCGCCGATCACCGGCGATCAGGTCGAGATGCTGAAGACCGACAATGTCGTGGCCGACGATGCGCTGACGCTTAAGGATCTCGGTGTCGATGACATCGAGAGCGTGGAGTCGATCGTACCGTCCTATCTCTGGCCCTTCCGCGCCTATGGCGAGTTCCACCAGAAGGGCGAGGCCTGAGCCTAAAGGCCCCGGCGCCCGCCCCGCTGATACCCCTATTATGAAGGCTCGGGCCCGGACACATTTTCCGTGTCCGGCGTGACGAGGTATTCAATCGGATAGACGACGCCGGTCCGCCGGACGGGTTGGCCGTCCTCCATTTTCGGTTCGAAGCGTAATGTCTCGATAGCGGTCCGCGTTGCCTCGACGAAGCCCGGATGCGCGCACTCGACCTCAATACCGGTCTCGACAAAACCTTCTTTCGAGACATCAAAGGTTGCCTTGCATTTGGAGCTGATGCCCTGTTGGGCGAGTTCGATCGGATACTGCGGAACCGGTGGCTTGATCGGCTGGACATTGCTGTCATCGGCTGCGCTTGGCAGGGCCAGGACCAACGCCGTCCCGAGGGCGGCCGTCGCGGCGGCGAGCCCGCCGGTGATCTTCAGAGGGTTGCGGACAAGGGTCATGGAAAGCTCCTTTGCGATGCGTTTCAGCTTCATTTCCCGCGACTGGCGCAAATAGGCATCGATGAAGGTTCGGACCGCATGGCTGACCGTTATGCCTTCTTCCTCGCAAGCGGCCTTGAAGGCTTCCTTCTTGGAATGCGGCAGGCGGACTTCCAGCGTGTCTGACTTCTTTTCGTGATATGACTTCTTCATGCTCTATCCGGCTTGTGTCGCGGTCCTTTCCAAAAGACCCGCTTACCCGCCTGATAGAAACCAAAAGCTGGTCCCGACACCAGAGATTTCGTGTCCGGACACTTCATGTTCCAGTATGTTCAGGCTGGTTTCGCACAGCTTTTGACGTGCCCGCAAATCACCACATTGCGAGCCGCTTCCTGCTACATTTCATGACAACAATGTCATGAAACAGGCTTTCCGCAGGCGATGGGACGCATAAGCGGAAAGGGCGACGTGCGGAGATGGCGGAACGGCCGGCTGCGCGCGTCGTCTATTGTCACAAGCCTTCCCGACTATTGAAAAAGCCCGCCCCTTGAGAAGAGGCGGGCTTTCGTGACTTTTGCGATCAGGTCAGCGCGATCATTTCAGCGCTTCCAGCCGCGCAATCTGTGCATCGGCATCGGTACGAAGCTGCGCCAGCATGGAGCGCGTATCCGGTGTGACGGCGGCGTCCATCGCCTTGTTGATCTCCTCAAGGAGGTAGCGTTCGCCACGCAGGACTTCCTCCACCGCGACCTCGGTGTCCTTGTCGACAATTGTCCGCATTGCCGTGAAGGAGCGGTGCATTGTTCCCAGGGCCTGGCCATGCTCGGCTGGATTGCCGCCAAGGGTGATCACGCGCGCCTGGAGCAGGTCGCGCTGGGCGTTCCGCTTCTTGGCGAGGTCGAGCAGAACCGGCTTGAGCCCGTTCTTCTCGTCGGGGATGTCGGCCGCCTGCTTATAAAGCGCCGCAGCGTCGATATAGATTCTGGTCAGACGGTTCAGTTCGCTGATCTCTTCCTTCATCGCTTCGCTTTGCTGGGCGGTTTGCTGGACTGCCGCGGATTCGCTTTCGGTCAGGCCGGCAGAGCTGCAGGCGGTCATGCCAAATGGCAGGGCGAGGGCAGCGGATGCCAGAAGAATACGTTTCATGAGCCTTGATCCTTTCCATTCTGGAACGAGGCTCAAACGGGTCTGACGGGAGGCAGTTCCGTTTTCCGGTGGCCGCAATCCTTAACTCGCGGAAAGGTAAGGCAGCATTGCAAACAGGGCGATACCCAGGATGAGCCTGTAGATCACGAAGGGCAGGAAGCTCATCCGGTTGAGAAGGGCCATCAGGCCCCAGATGGAAGCGAGACCGGTGATGAAGGCGACGCCAGCGACAATCATCCCGTCCTGAAAGGTGAGAAGCGCACCGGCGTCCGGGTCTGCGGTGAAGAGCCCATAGGCGCCGTACAGGCCGGCCGCCGCAAGGATGGGGGCGCCGATCAGCATGGAAAAGCGGGCCGCCTCGGTGCGGTCATAGCCGAAAGCGCGCGCGGCCGTCATGGTGATACCGGAGCGGCTCGTGCCCGGAATGATGGCGGCAATGGCCTGCGTCGCGCCGATCAGCAGGGCATGGGTAAAGGTCATGTCCTCTTCCCTGCGCGTACGCGGGCCCTTCACGTCTGCCCACCAGAGGAGCAGGCCAAAGACGATGGTCGCCCCGGCCACGGTCGGCACGCTGCGGAGGGCGTCCTGCATGCTTTCCGGCAGGACGCCTTCATAGAGGAGGGCGGCGACGAGGGCGATCGGCGTGGCGATGAGGACGCAGGCGGCAAGCCTCGCCCCGGGCGACAGGCGTTTCTTCGTCACAGGGGCGGCCACCAGCTCGAACCCGCCCAGAAAGGCGCTCGCCACATCCTTGCGGAAATAGACCAGCATGGCTGCCAGCGTGCCGAGATTGGACACGGCATTGATGAGCAGTTCGTCGCGCCCGCCGGCACCGAAGGAGTCCGACAGCAGAAGCACATGAGCGGATGATGAGATCGGCAGCCACTCGGTGACGCCCTGGATCGCAGCGATGATCAAAAGCTGAAAAAGTGACATTTCGCCTGTATACGCTAGATTGCCGATGGCGCCTGTCTGGCATGGTTCGCCGGGGAACGCACGCCTGCTTGTATATATCAATATGATATGCGTTAAATTTGCACGTTAACGCTTTTTGCGCTATATAAGCCAAAATATCCGCATATACATATCATTTTGATATTTCGGGGCGCATTCTGCCTTGCGCTTTCCTGATCTGCGGCTAATAAGGCATAAAATTGCAGACCCAAGGACCGTCCCCATGGCCAGCCGCATGCTGAAGTTTACAGAAATTGACCGCGCCATGCCCGAAAAGCGCGAGGCGAAGGCGCGGACGCAGGATTTCGATGAAATTTACAGCGACTATGCCCAGCAAGTCGCCGAGGATCAGGCCGGGCGCTGCTCGCAGTGTGGCGTGCCATTCTGCCAGCAAGGCTGCCCGCTTTCCAACAACATCCCCGACTGGCTGAAACTCGTCGCCGAGGACCGGATGGAAGAGGCTTATCAGGTCTCGCAGGCGACCAATAACATGCCGGAGATTTGCGGCCGGATCTGCCCGCAGGACCGCCTCTGCGAGGGTATCTGTACGGTCGAGCAATCCGGCCACGGCACGGTGACGATCGGTGCGATCGAACGCCACATTACCGATTATGCGTGGGAGCAGGGCTGGGTCACGCCGGTCAAACCCCCGCGCGAGCGCGATCAGTCGGCTGGCGTGATTGGCGCGGGGCCGGGCGGTCTTGCCGCTGCCGAGCAGCTGCGCCGCAAGGGCTACCAGGTGACCGTCTATGACCGTTATGACCGCGGCGGCGGCCTGCTCATGTACGGTATTCCGGGCTTCAAGCTCGAGAAAGTCGTGGTCGAGCGCCGCATCAAGCGGCTGGAAGATTCCGGTATCAGATTCGAGTTCAACACCGATATCGGCGAGGACGTGACCTTCACCGAGCTGCGCGACAAGCATGACACGCTGTTGATCGCGACAGGCGTCTACAAGGCGCGCGACCTGATGGTGCCGGGATCTGGCACGAAGGGCGTGCTGCCGGCGCTGGATTTCCTGACAACCTCAAACCGCCGTGGGCTGGGTGACGAAGTGCCGACCTTTGACGACGGCACCCACAATGCCGAAGGCAAGCGCGTCGTCGTGATCGGTGGCGGCGACACGGCCATGGATTGCGTGCGGACCGCTGTGCGCGAGGGTGCCAAGTCGGTGACCTGCCTCTATCGCCGTGACCGGGCCAACATGCCGGGCTCCCAGCGCGAAGTCGCCAATGCCGAGGAGGAGGGCGTCGTGTTCGAATGGCTCGCCGCACCGGAAGCGATCCTCGATACCAAGGCCGGCAAGCTGAAGGCCGTTCGCGCCGCCCGCATGAAGCTCGGCGCGCCGGACCCGTCCGGTCGTCAGTCGCCGGAAAAGACGGGCGCAACCTTCGACATCAAGGCCGACATGGTCATCAAGGCGCTCGGCTTCGATCCGGAAGACCTGCCGGAGCTGTTTGGTGATCCGGCGCTCAAGGTGAACCGCTGGGGCGCCATCCGCGTCGATTTCGCCACAATGGAAACCAGCATCCCGAACGTCTTTGCCGCCGGCGATATCGTACGCGGAGCCTCGCTCGTCGTCTGGGCGATCAAGGATGGCCGCGACGCCGCCGAGGAGATGCACAAGCGCATGAAGGCCGAGGTGCGAGAGCGCAAGGCCAAGCGCGAACCCGTCGCTGCGGAATAAGCCGGCCTGCGCCAGAACAAGAACGATTTTCCCTCAAGGGACCCGAAGACATGACCGATACGATCGAAAAATATCTCATCGAGCGCCAGAAGCTGATCGAGGCGCATGCCTATGATCCCGAGCATGAGAAGGATGCTTGCGGCGTCGGTCTCGTGGCCTCGCTCGATGGCAAGCCGAAGCGCGAAATCGTCGAGATGGGTATCAAGGCCCTGAAGAATGTCTGGCACCGCGGCGCTGTCGATGCCGACGGCAAGACCGGCGACGGGGCGGGCATCCGTATCGAGGTGCCGCAGGACTTCTTCCGCGAGCAGGCCGAACGCACCGGTCACAACCCGACCGACGACCCGATCTGTGTCGGCCAGATCTTCCTGCCGCGCACCGACCTGGGCTCGCAGGAAGCCGCCCGTGCCATCGTCGAGACTGAAATCCTGCACTTCGGCTTTTATATCTATGGCTGGCGCCAGCCCCCGGTGGACATCAGTGTCATCGGTCAGAAGGCCGCCGATACCCGGCCCGAAATCGAGCAGGTCATGTTCCGTGACAGCCGCGGACGTTCGCCTGACGACCTGGAGCGCGCGCTCTATCTCTGCCGCCGCCGGATCGAGCGCAAGGCCCGCGAAGCCGGTATTCCGGGCTTTTATATCTGCTCGCTCAGCCACAAATCGCTGATCTACAAGGGCATGTTCCTCGCCCAGGACATCGACAATTTCTTCCTTGACCTGAAGGATGATCGTTTCGTTTCGCCGATCGCGATCTATCACCAGCGCTATTCGACCAACACCTTCCCGCGCTGGGAGCTGGCGCAGCCTTTCCGCATGCTCGCCCATAATGGCGAGATCAACACCCTGCGCGGCAACCTCAACTGGATGAAGAGCCACGAGATCAAGATGGTCTCGGGCGCCTTTGGGGATGATGTCGAGGACGTGAAGCCGGTCGTGCCGAAGGGCCTGTCGGATTCCGGTGCGCTCGACGCTGTCTTCGAAATCCTCTGCAAGGCCGGGCGGACGGCGCCAATGACCAAGGCACTGCTGATCCCTGAAGCCTGGTCGAAGCGTGCCTCGATCATACCGGACAATCACGCGGCGCTTTATGCCTACTGTAACTCGGTCATGGAGCCCTGGGACGGGCCGGCGGCCGTCTGTGCCTATGACGGACGCTGGGCAATTGCCGGGCTGGACCGCAATGGCCTGCGTCCGCTGCGCTATGCGCTGACCTCGGACGGTATCCTGGCGGTCGGTTCCGAAACAGGCATGTGCCCGCTGTCGGGCCATGAGGTCGTCCGCCGCGGTCATGTGCGCGCCGGCGGCATGATTGCGGCCAATCTCGAAGAGGGCCGCTTCTACGAGCATGACGAGATCATCGACGAGCTTGCCGCCGAACATCCGTATGACAAGTGGCTGAAGAATGTGAAGGACCTGGAGGCTGAGATCATCCAGGGCGAAGAGCCGCGCCTTTACGACAAGGAAGGCCTGACGCGCCGCCAGATGGTGGCGGGCTTCACGCTGGAGACATCCGAACTCATCCTCGCGCCCATGGCCGAGACGGGCAAGGAGGCGATCGGCTCGATGGGCGATGACAGCCCGCTGGCCGTCCTGTCGAGCGAGCCTCGTCCCCTCTCGCACTTCTTCCGGCAGAATTTCTCGCAGGTGACCAACCCGCCGGTCGATCCGCTGCGCGAAGACCGGGTGATGTCGCTCAAGACGCGGTTCAAGAACCTCGGCAACATCCTGACCACCGACGAGACCCAGCAGAACGTCTTCGTCCTCGAGAGCCCGTTCCTCTCCACCGGCATGTATCACCGGCTGATGGAGACGCTCGGTGAAGGCGTCGAACATGTCGACTGCACCTTCAAGCTCGAAGACGTCCTGGGTGACGGGTCAGCATTGAAAAAAGCACTGGCGCGCATTCAGGCCGAAGCCGAGGAAGCGGTACGGGCTGGCCGGGAACACATCGTTCTCACCGACGAGCATCAGGGGATCGACAATGTCGCCATCCCGATGATCCTCGCGACCGGCGCCGTCCACTCGCACCTGGTGAGCCAGGGCCTCCGGACCTTCTGCTCGCTCACCGTGCGCTCGGCGGAGTGTATGGATACGCACTATTTCGCCGTGCTCGTTGGCTGCGGCGCGACCTGCGTGAACGCCTATCTCGCACAGGAAGCCATCGCCGACCGTCACGCCCGTGGCCTGCTCGGCGAGGAGCCGGTGAGCCATTATGTGCAGAACTACAAGAAGGCGATCGAGGCGGGCCTGCTCAAGATCATGTCGAAGATGGGCATCTCGGTCATCTCGTCCTATCGCGGCGGCTACAATTTCGAGGCGCTTGGCCTCTCCCGCGCTCTGGTGGCCGACTATTTCCCTGGCATGACCAGCCGCATTTCGGGCATCGGCCTTGCCGGTCTCGAGGACAATGCAGTTGAGCGTCATGAGAAAGCGTTCGACGAAGATGTCATCTCGCTGCCGGTGGGCGGCTTCTACAAGCTGCGCGCCTCAGGTGAGCCGCATGCGCTCGACGGCAACCTGATCCACATGCTGCAGGCCGCGTGTGATCGCGGTGACTATGCGCTCTATGAGAAATATGTCGACGCGCTGTCGAACCGGCACCCGATCCAGTTGCGTGACCTGATCGACTTCAAGACCCACAAGCAGACGGCGATCCCGCTCGAACAGGTCCAGTCGGTCAATGAAATCCGCAAGCGCTTCGTGACGCCCGGCATGTCACTCGGCGCGCTGAGCCCGGAAGCGCATGGTACGCTGAATGTCGCCATGAACCGCATCGGCGCGAAGTCTGTCTCCGGTGAGGGGGGCGAGATCCGCGAGCGCTACCGTCCGCTGCCGAATGGCGACAACATGAACTCCGCGGTCAAGCAGGTCGCCTCCGGGCGCTTCGGTGTGACGGCGGAATACCTGAATGAGTGCCGCGAGGTGGAGATCAAGATCGCCCAGGGCGCAAAGCCCGGTGAGGGCGGCCAGCTGCCTGGCTTCAAGGTCACTGAGATGATTGCGAAGAACCGGCATGCGACGCCCGGCGTAACGCTGATCTCGCCGCCGCCGCACCATGATATCTACTCCATCGAGGATCTCGCCCAGCTCATCTACGATCTCAAGCAGATCAATCCGGATGTGCGTGTCTGCGTGAAGCTTGTTGCGCAGTCCGGCGTCGGCACGGTTGCCGCCGGTGTGGCGAAGGCCAAGGCCGATGTGATCCTGATTGCTGGCGGTGTCGGCGGGACGGGGGCATCGCCGCAGACCTCGATCAAGTATGCCGGCCTGCCCTGGGAAATGGGCCTGGCCGAAGCCCATCAGGTGCTGTCGCTCAACAATCTTCGCGACAAGGTCACGCTTCGTACCGATGGCGGCCTGCGCACCGGCCGCGACATCGTCATTGCGGCGATGCTGGGGGCGGAAGAGTATGGCATCGGCACCGCCTCGCTGGTGGCGATGGGCTGCATCATGGTGCGCCAGTGCCATTCGAACACCTGCCCGGTCGGCGTGTGTGTGCAGGACGAAGCGCTTCGCAAGAAGTTTACCGGCTCCCCGGAGAAGGTCGTGAACCTCATGTCCTTCCTGGCCGAAGATGTACGCCACATCCTGGCAAGTCTCGGCCTTTCCTCGCTCGACGAGGCGGTTGGCCGGACCGACCTGTTGAGCCAGGTCAGCCGCGGGGCCTCCCACCTCGATGACCTCGATCTCAACCCGCTTCTGGTGCGTGTCGAGACGATGAAACCTGTCGTCTATCGCCCGACCCACCGCACCGAAGTTGTGGACACGCTGGATGCGCAGATCCTGCGCGACGGCGAGCCCTTCTTCACGCGAGGCGAGAAGATGCAGCTCGAATATGACGTGCAGAATGTGCAGCGGTCCATAGGCGCGCGTTGCAGTTCGTCCATCGTACGCAAGTTCGGCGAGAAGGCCCTGCCGGAAGGCCGCCTGCGGGTTCGCCTGGCGGGCAGTGCGGGCCAGTCGCTCGGGGCGTTCGCGGTGCAGGGCCTGCTGCTGGATGTCTTTGGCGACGCCAATGACTATGTCGGCAAGGGGCTTTCCGGGGCCACGATCCAGCTGCGCCCGCGCCGGGATGCGCAACTGGAAGCCTCCGAGAACACGATCATCGGCAATACCTGCCTTTATGGCGCAACCTCCGGCCGGCTCTACGCGGCCGGGCAGGCTGGCGTTCGCTTCGGCGTTCGCAATTCGGGGGCGGAAGCCGTCGTTGAGGGCTGCGGCGCGAATGGCTGCGAGTACATGACCGGCGGACGTGTCGCGATCCTTGGCCCGGTGGGTGACAATTTCGGTGCCGGCATGACCGGCGGTGTGGCCTGGATCTGGGATCCTGACAAGCGTTTCGAGCGCGTCGCCAACCCGGACTCCATCGACTGGTACACGCTTGCCGACATGCACGAGGAGCATATTGGCCGGTTCCACCTGATGCTGGAGATGCATGCCGAGCGGACCGGGTCGAAGCGGGCCCAGAAGCTGCTTGAGAACTGGGAGCAGACGCTTCAGGAAACCTGGCTCATCGTGCCGAAGGAAGTAGCTGGCATGATCCTTGGTGAAAAGCCTGCCGCGAAAGCCGGATAAACCCCAGCCCTGCCTGTAGCGCCGCCCTTGCAACCGGGGGCGGCGCTCCCCAATTTTCCAGCTAACCTGCCAAACAGCGGAAACCAAACCACTGCCATGAGCAAACGGGACTATTACGAGATTCTGGGCGTCGCACAGGATGCTGATGCGAAAGCCCTCAAGAGCGCCTATCGCAAGCTCGCGCTGAAATACCATCCGGACCAGAATCCCGGAGACGAGGAAGCCGAGGCCAAGTTCAAGGAAGTCGGGGAGGCCTATGCGGTCCTTTCCGATCCCGAGAAGAAGGCGGCCTATGACCGTTTCGGTCATGCGGCCTTCGAGAATGGCGGTGGCGGTGCCGGCGGCAATCCGTTCGGCAATATGGATCCCGGCGACATTTTCGAGAACATCTTCAGCCAGGTCTTTGGTGGCGCTGGCGGCTTTGCTGGCGGACGCCGCCGCAATGGTCCCGCGCGCGGCAACGACCTCCGCTACGATCTGGAGATCAGCCTCGAGGAAGCCTTTACCGGCAAGGATACCGAGATTTCGCTGCCGGCTGCCGTCGAGTGCGGTGCATGTGACGGAACCGGTGCAGAGCCGGGCACAAGCCCCGAAACCTGTCCGACCTGTTCGGGCGCAGGCCGTGTCCGCGCCACGCAGGGCTTTTTCACGATGGAGCGCACCTGTGCGCGCTGTTCCGGCCGCGGCAAGGTCATCACCAATCCTTGCAAGACGTGCCATGGCGCAGGCCAGGTCCGCGAGGACCGGACGCTACAGGTCAAGATTCCGGCTGGCGTCGAGAGCGGCATGCGCATCCGGCTATCCGGCGAGGGTGAGCCCGGCCAGCGCGGCGGACCGAAGGGCGACCTCTACATCTTTGTCGACGTCGCCGAGCACGACATCTTCGAGCGCGACGGGCCGAACCTTTACTGCCCGGCGCCTGTGCCGATGGTGACCGCTGCGCTTGGTGGCGAGATCGAAATTCCGACAATCGATGGCGGGCGCGCGCGCGTCACTGTTCCGGAAGGTGCCCAGACGGGTCGCAAGCTGCGTCTGCGCGGCAAGGGCATGCCGAGCCTTCGCGGCTCGAACCAGTCCGGTGATCTTTATGTCGAGATGATTGTCGAAACCCCGCGCAACCTCTCGCACCGCCAGAAGGAACTGCTGCGTGAGTTCTGTGAGTGCTCAGGCGCTGACTGCAATCCGGAGAGCGAAGGCTTCCTCGGCCGGGTGAAGAAGTTCTGGGACGGCATGACCGGCGAAGACCAGCAGCGCCCGAACTAGCGCCTTAGAAATCCTTGATCCGCCGGGCATCGAACAGGCCCGATGACCAGATCAGCCATCGTGCGCCGATGTGTCCGGCCAGCAGGTGAACCGCTGCGAAAAGCACGGCGATGACCGCTACCATTGGGGCGTTTTCCAGGGTCGGGACAAGCTGTACCGGCTCGCCCGACCTCGCGTAGAAGACGAATGTGCAGAGCCCTGCAATCGCGCCCAGCGTGCTGACATAGATCCGCCAGAAAATCGGCCTCGATATGAAGGTATTTCCGTCTGCAAGCCGGATCGGGAAGAGGAAGGCCAGGCACCCCATGAAGACCGGCATGGCCATGAACAGCGCGTGCAGCAGGAAACCAACCGGCATGGCCACAACATCTGCCAGGATCAGCGGACGCTCAGGACCGACCGGAATGTAGAGCTGCACAGTGCCGAAGCGCAGCGCGCTGACTGTTCCCGACCCGAGCAGCCATGAGATCCATGCTGCGGCTGTCATCAGGAGCGTGAACACGGCGGGCGCCTTCCAGAAGGCATGCATCCGGCGCCGGTTGCTCTCTATGAAGCTTGTCGCATCACTGGAATAAGTGCGCCGGGAAGGCCTCATGCGGCAAGTATGCGCGGCTGACAGCGGGAATTCAATTATTGTCCGGGTCGCACGGTCGCTGCGATTTTCTCACAGGTGGCCTTGAGCCGATCGATATCCTGCGGGCGCGACAGCCGGTGGTCGCCATCCTTGACCAGCTGGAAGACAAGATCGTCAGAGGTCATCGCCTCGACCAGGCGGAAGGCGTGCTCCCATGGCACGTCAGGGTCGAGCCGGCCCTGCAGGATGCGCACGGGACCATCAAAGGTGATCGGCTTGTCGAGCAGGTTCCAGGCGCGGCCATCCTCTATCAGGGTGCGCGTGATGGCGTAGGGGTCGCCATAGTCCGACGGGCGCATGAAGACGCCCTTCTCCATGATCTCGGCGCGCGCTTCCTCGTCGAATTCCGGCCACATCAGCTTGTCGGTGAAATCCGGGGCAGGGGCGATCAGGACGAGACCTTCGACGCGGTCTTTCAGGGCAAGGGCCGCCAGCAGGGCCATCCAGCCGCCCATGCTGGAGCCGACAAGGACAAGCGGCCCGCGCGTGCAATGCTCAATCGCTTGCAGCGCATCCTCGCGCCAGTCACTGATCGTGCCCTCCTCGAAGGCGCCAGTTGATTCGCCATGTCCGGAATAATCGAACGCCAGAAAGCCGTGACCCTGACTCTCGGCCCAGGATTCCAGCTCCATGACTTTTGTCCCCGTCATGTCGGACTTGAAGCCGGACAGCCAGACGAAGGTCAGCCCGGATTGCCCGTCAGACTTACGATAGGCGAGGCGCCTGCCATTTGCGCAATCAAGAAAGAGTGTTGTCATGATACCATGGCCTCTAACGGCTTACAGGTTTAGTCAAGCTAGCGGCTTTGATCTGGAGGCGGATAAGGGTACTGCCTCTTCGTGGCTAGGGGGGCCGTTTGAAGCTGGAGTAGCCAGTGGCTGTAGCGTTGAAATACCTAGAGAAAGCGCGCATGAGTGCGATCGAACTGCCCCAGTTGCGTGGCAAGACCATCCTCCAGGTCATTCCGGATCTCTCCGCCGGCGGTGCCGAGCGCACGACACTGGAAATGGCCGAGGCGATTCTCGAAGCAGGCGGCTGGCCGATCGTGGTGAGCGAGGGCGGGCGTCTTGTTGCCGACCTCGAGAAGCTGGGCGGCCTGCACGTCCACCTGCCGGTCAGCACAAAGAATCCCATCACCGTGCGCGGCAATGCCGGCAAGCTTGCCCGTCTGATCAAGACCAAGTCCGTCGACCTGATCCACGCCCGATCGCGGGCACCGGCCTGGAGTGCCTACTGGGCGGCCCAGCGGACCGGCATTCCTTTCGTGACGACCTATCATGGCGCCTATTCCGGCGTGTCCGGCCTGAAGCGGAAATATAATTCCATCATGGCGCGGGGCGATCTTGTCATCGCCAATTCCGAATGGACCGCAGCGCATGTCAAAAGCGTTCACGGGATCGACCGCGACAAGATGGTGACCATTCCACGCGGTGTCGATTTCGACGTCTTCGATGCTGACCTTATCAGCCGGGAGCGGCTGGACGCGGTGCGCAAGGCTTGGGAGATCGGGCCGGACGAAAAACGCCTCGTACTTCTGCTGCCGGGGCGGCTGACCGAATGGAAAGGCCAGAAAGTCGCCATCGACGCGCTCGCCGGTCTTTCCGGCGCGGAGCGCGCGAAGTTGCTGCTCATTCTCGCGGGTGATGCGCAGGGGCGCCATGCCTATGTCGCCGAGCTTGAAGACCGGATCATCAATGCCGGTCTGGGTGGCAGTGTGCGGATTGTCGGGCATTGCGAGGATATGGCGGCGGCCTATGCGGCTTCTGATATCGTGCTGGCCCCGTCGACCCGGCCGGAAGCCTTTGGCCGTGTGGCGGCAGAGGCGTCGGCCATGGGCAAACCTGTTATCGTTGCTGACCATGGCGGCCAGAAGGAAATCGTCATCGAAGGCACGACAGGCTCCCGTGCGGAACCGGGCAGTGCGGCCGATCTCGCGGCCTCGATCCGGGCTGTTGTACAGATCGGACCGGAGGGCCGGGCGGGCATGGGCGTCGCCGGTCGCCAGCATGTCGAGGAACGCTTTTCCAAACGGGGGCTTCAAGCCGCCACGCTCGAGGTTTATAAGCGGCTCCTGGAGACGCACGAGGACAGGTAAGGTTTGGCGCTGGCAAAGAACCCCGGCGAGACCGCAAAGCGGGTGCTCGTTATAAAGCTGAGCGCGCTGGGTGATTTCGTCCTGGCGCTCGGAGCCATGCGCGCTATCCGCGAGCATCACCCGAAAGCGGTCATGACACTGCTGACCACGCCGCCCTATGAAGGCCTTGCCAAGGCGACCGGTTATTTCCAGCATATCGAGACAGACGGCCGGCCCAAGGGCGTGAAGGCGACCCGCGAATTGCTGAAGCGTATCAAGAACGCCAAGTACGATATCATTTACGACCTGCAGACCTCAGGACGCACGGCAAATTACTTCAAGGCGCTGAACCTGCCATTCTCGACCCCGCCGCTCTGGTCTGGGCATGCGGAAGATTCGGCCTTTTTCCATGACAATCCGAAGCGCTCCGACATGCATTCCATTGACCGGCTGGCCGACCAGCTGAAAGTCGCAGGGATCGGTCCGGGCAAGGTGAAGGGCGGCTGGCCGCCCATGCCGGATATGTCCTTCGTACGCCGCTTCCATGGAGAGAAGCCGTCTCTCACGCCAGCCTATTTTTCGATCAACGAGCCATTTGCCCTGTTCATTCCGGGCGCGTCGGCGCACAGGGAGGCGAAGCGATGGCCGGTGGAACGGTATGGCGGGCTGGCCAAGCACGTCGCCGATGCCGGGATTACGCCGGTCATTATCGGCTCGAAGGCGGAGTCCGAGCTGGCCGTCGAGATCAACCGGATTGAGCCGCGTGCCCGCAACATCGTGACCCGAACCGACCTCTTCCAGATCGTCGCCCTGGCAGAAAAAGCACTCTTTGCTGTTGGCAACGACACCGGACCCATGCATATGGCGGCACTTTCCGGCTGTCCGGGCGTTGCGCTTTTTGCCACGAGTGAGAGCGATCCGGAAAAGGCATGTCCGCGCGGCGCGAACATCATTGTTTGCAAGGCCGACACGCTGGACCAGCTCAGTGTCCGCGACGTCTGGCAGGCGGTGCAGATGCTGAGCGTCATTCCGGAAACCGCTCTGGGCGGACAATCTTGAAAATTGCGCCATAAATCGGCATATTGGCGCATCGTTTTTTGGCTGAAAAAGGAGAAGAGCCATAGCACGTAGACCTCATGCGGCCCCGCCGTCCAAACGAGACACGGGACCGCGCACCAACAGGGATATCCGGGCAGACAAGGTGCTGCTCATCGACGAGCACGGTGAAAAACAAGGCGTTATGCCGCTCATGGCGGCGCTCGATGCGGCGTCTGAAGCCGGTCTTGACCTTGTCGAAGTCTCTCCAAACCAGGAAACCCCGGTCTGCAAGATCATCGACTATGGCAAGCTCCGCTACGAAGAGCAGAAGAAGAAAGCCGCTGCCAAGAAGAAGCAGAAGTCGGCCGAGCTCAAGGAAATCAAGATGCGGCCGAACATCGACACCCATGATTATGAGGTGAAGACCCGTTCGATGACGCGTTTCTTCGAGGAAGGTGACAAGGTGAAGGTCACGCTGCGCTTCCGCGGCCGCGAAATGGCTCACCAGCATCTCGGCATGGAACTGCTCCAGAAGGTCAAGGAAGAGTTCGACGAGGTCGCCAAGGTCGAACTCGAGCCGAAACTCGAAGGCCGCCAGATGACCATGGTGATGGCGCCGCGCTAGCGCTCGGCGTCCCTCACATCCGTAAGCCGCATAAATCGACGGCGGCGTTCATGAAGCTGCGCATCTGTTGCTGCTGCTCAGGTGTCATATTGGCCGCCGTTTCGCGAGCCTTGCGCGTCTCTTCGCTGTCGTCGTCCGGGGCGTGGGTGCCCATGGTCACGAACATGTCGAACACGTCCGGGTCGAGGCGTTCGCTCGCGGCGCTGGCCATGCAGCTGCACATCTCCCGCGTGCCCATCTGGTCCATGAAGCAGGCCTCGGCGAGTTGCTCTGTCCTTGTCAGTGGCTCGCTGCACGCTACAGCAACAAGACCGGCAAGCAGCACGGGACGCCAGTAGGAACGCATGGTGAGACCTCCCGAATAGCAAGCTGGATTAAACCAGTATTCGCCGGCATGTTGAAGAGGCATACGCCGGTGCCGCAGTGACAGGCAGAACCAGCGCGTCCGGACTCACTTCACGCTCTTGATTCCACCGCCCCTTTCCGTCATAAGCGCCATCTTTCCGAGCAATGCGGGCCGAAAACGGCATGCCTGCAGGCTCATGAACGACCAGACAGCGGGTCCCCGAGGCCCCGACAGGAGATCGAAATGCCGAAGATGAAGACCAAGAAGGCCGCTGCGAAGCGGTTCAAGTTCACGGCTACGGGCAAGCTCAAGCACGGTGTCGCCGGCAAGCGCCACCGCCTGATCAGCCACAATGCGAAATACATCCGCCAGAACCGCGGCACCAAGCCGGTGGCCAAGGCTGATGAATATCGCGTCAAGAAGTATCTGCCTTACGGCCTGTAAGGCTGCGGCACACAACGAACTCGAACCGAATTGAACTAGCAGGAGGCCCAGATGCCCCGTTCACGCAATAAAGTGCCGGCACACGCCCGCCACAAGAAGATCACCAAGGCCGCCAAAGGTTATTATGGCCGCCGCAAGAATACCTTCCGCACAGCTCACGCTGCTGTCTGGAAGGCTGGCCAGTATGCCTATATCGGCCGCAAGCAGAAGAAACGGACCTTCCGCTCGCTCTGGATCCAGCGCATCAATGCCGCTGTGCGCGCGCATGATGAGGACCTGACCTATTCGCGCTTCATCAATGGCCTGGCCAAGGCCGGCATCGAAGTCGACCGCAAGGTGATGGCTGACCTCGCCGTGCGCGAACCTGAAGCTTTTGGCGCCCTGGTGGAGAAGGCCAAGGGCGCGCTCGCAGCTTAAGCGTTTCGCTTTTCGTCTTTCTCCGCTATTCCGACCGCCAAGGCGGGGCGGAAGAGCCCCGTTTGGCCTGACCTTACGGGGCTTTTTACATGTCTGAGATCGAAACAATCGAGAAAGAGGCGCTTGGCGCCATCGAGCAGGCCGGGGATCTGGCCGCGCTCGATGCCGTGCGTGTCGCGGAACTCGGCAAGAAGGGCCGTGTCTCCTGTCTGATGAAGACGCTGGGCGGGATGAGCCCGGAAGAACGCCAGACCATGGGGCCGAAGCTCAACGGCCTGCGCAACCGCGTCCAGGAAGCCGTCGAGGCGCGCAAGGCCGAACTCGAAGAAGCAGAGCTCGAGAAGCGCCTGCAGACCGAGCGTATCGACATGACGCTGCCGCCGCGTGCTGTGCCGGAAGGCCGGCTGCACCCGGTGATGCAGGTCTTCGAGGAGATGGCGGCGATCTTCGGCGACATGGGCTTCACGGTCGCTGAGGGGCCGGACATCGAGGATGACTGGCACAATTTCACCGCGCTGAACTTCCCCGAAGGCCACCCAGCGCGCGAAACCCACGACACCTTCTTCTTCCACCCGCAACAGGGCGCGGCGCCGAAAGTGCTGCGCACCCATACCAGCCCGGTGCAGGTGCGCGTGATGGAGGCCCAGAAGCCGCCGATCCGGATCATCGTGCCCGGCCGTGTCTACCGCAATGACTGGGACGCGACCCACACGCCGATGTTCCACCAGGTCGAAGGCCTCGTCATCGACAAGAACATCCATATGGGCCACCTCAAGGGCTGCCTCATCGACTTCGTGAAGGAGTTCTTCGAGGTCGCCAATGTCGAGGCGCGCTTCCGCCCGCACTTCTTCCCCTTCACAGAGCCGTCCGCAGAAATGGACGTGAAGTACCGCAAGGTCGGGGAGTCGATCGAGATCGGGGAAGGCGACAGCTGGATGGAAATCCTCGGCTCCGGCATGGTTCATCCCAATGTGCTGCGCAATTGCGGCATCGATCCGGACGAGTATCAGGGCTTCGCCTTCGGTATGGGTGTCGACCGGCTCGCCATGCTGAAATACGGCATGCCGGACCTTCGCCCCTATTTCGAGGCCGATGCCGGCTGGACGCGTCATTACGGCTTCCGGCCCTGGCTCTCGCCCAGCGTCGCTGGCGGACTGAGCTAGGGAGCGCAGCAGGGCCATGGGAAACGGCAACAAGGTTGAGATGCTGCTCGCGATCTGCGCGGTGATCACCAGCGCGGTTGCGGTCTTCATTGCCTGGGACCAGGGCCGCGTCATGCGCGCCCAGCAGCATGGCGCTGTCTACCCGGTCGTACAGATCGAGGGCTTTGTCTCGTCGAACGACACGATCGCGTCCATGGGGCTGCGTCTTTCTAACAGCGGTGTCGGCCCGGCCCTGATCGAGCGGGTCGATATGTTGAAGGATGGCGAGCCTGTCGACAGCCTCGCGCCTTATATCGACCACTTCCCCCCCGGCTATCAGCAATCCTGGTCAAGCCTGATCGGCCGCGCCGTCGCGCCGGGCAGTGAGGTCGAACCGCTCAGGGTCGACTGGCCACGCGAGGCCGTCTCTGTTGCCGAGCGCAATGCGGCTGCCGCCGCCTGGAGCGAACTGGATGTCGAGATCTGCTACTGCTCCGTCTTCAACAGATGCTGGATCGCCCGTGGTCTTGGCATGGGCACCAGCATGTCGCGCGCCGAGCCCGTCAAACGCTGCGAACGCAGCGAAACAGACATTTTTGAAGCAGTGGCGAACCAGTTTCGCCCGCTACAAACCGAACCGACTCCGGAAGTGGAATAGACGATGAAGTTCACCCTCTCATGGCTGCAGGACTATCTCGCGACCAAAGCGTCGCTGGACGACATCCTGGCGACGATGCTGAAGGCCGGCCTCGAAGTTGAAGAGGTCGAGGATCCGGGCGCGAAGCTGGCGTCCTTCACTGTCGCCAAGGTAAAATCGGCCGAGCCGCACCCCGACGCCGACCGTCTGCGCGTCTGCACGGTTGATACTGTGGACGGTGAAAAGCAGATCGTCTGCGGTGCCCCGAATGCGCGGGCTGGAATGACGGCCATCTACGCGCCGCTGGGCACATGGATTCCGGGGCTCGATTTCGCGCTCGACAAGAAGCCGCGCAAGATTCGCGGCGTCGAAAGCTCCGGCATGCTGTGCTCGACCAAGGAACTGGAAGCCGGCGACGACCATGACGGTATCGCGGATCTGGATGGCAAGTGGCCTCTCGGCACGCCGGCCGCCGAAGCGCTCGGCCTGACCGATCCTGTCATCGATTTCGAAGTCACCCCCAACCGTCCCGACTGGCTCGGCGTGCAGGGCATTGCCCGCGATCTCGCCGCCGCCGGGGCAGGGCGCTTTCTCGACAATCCGATCAAGAAGGTCGAGGGCAGCTATCAGTGCCCCGTCGAAATCCGGCTTGATGCACCCGACGCGTGCCCGATCTTTGCGGGCGCTGTGGTGCGCGGGGTGAAGAACGGTCCGTCGCCAGACTGGCTGAAAGAACGCCTCAAGGCGGTCGGCATCACGCCGAGAAACCTCCTTGTCGACCTGACAAACTATATCTCGCAGGACCGGGCGCGCCCGCTGCACGCCTATGATGCGGCAAAGCTGACGGGCACTGTCCATGCCCGGCTGGGCCATGAGGGTGAGAGCTTCGAAGCCATTGACGGCAAGACCTATGCGGTCGGCGAAGATATGTGCGTCATTGCCGACGATAGCGGCGTCATCGGCCTTGGGGGCGTGATGGGCGGCCAATCCACCGCCGTCTCCGACGAGACCACCGACGTCTTCATCGAGAGCGCCTGGTTCGATCCGCTGCGCACCGCGCGCACAGGCCGGACAACCGGGATCATATCGGATGCGCGCTACCGCTATGAGCGCGGTGTCGATCCCGAGAGCTGCGTCGAGGGTCTGAATTTCGCGCTCGCCATCATCCGTGAATATGGCGGCGGCGAAGTGTCTGCGGCGAATATTGCCGGCAGCCCGCCCAAGCGCGACATGCGCATCTCGTTCGACCGCCGTGACGTGGCCCGCCTGACCGGGCTCGAGGTGAAGCCGGCCGACCTGAAGAAGATGCTGAAGGAACTTGGCTTCGTGATCGAGGATGCGGGCGAGGCCTGGTACCTGACGGTCCCGAGCTGGCGGTTCGACATCGAGCAGTCTGCCGACATTGTCGAGGAAATCGCCCGTCTGGTCGGCTATGACAAGCTGCCGACGACGTCCCTGCCGATGCCGCCAGAGGGCCGCAAGGTCATGGTGACGCCGGCTCAGGCGCGCCTGCGTACGGCTCGCCGGGTGATGGCGTCGCGTGGCTTCCTTGAGACGGTGACGTGGTCCTTCATGCCGAAGGCGCATGCCGAGATGTTCGGGGGCGGCAGCGAGGCGCTGACCATCGCCAATCCGGTCGCCAGCGAACTCAACCAGATGCGCCCCAGCATCCTGCCGAACCTGGCCGTTGCGGCCCAGAAGGGCTTCGACCGTGGCGAGCGCGAGATGCGCCTGTTCGAGGCCGGGCCGGTCTATATCGGCGATGGTCCCAAGGATCAGCGCAATGTGGTCGCCGCGCTCGTGCGGCCTGTTGCCGAGCGCCACTGGAGCGGGAATGTCGCCCCCTACGACGCGACTGCCGCCAAGCGTGACCTGTTCGCGCTGCTCGCCGAACTCGACCAGCCGCCGGAACGCTTTCAGGTGGACGCCCCGCGCCAGCCGCACTGGCATCCGGGTCAGGCCGCCTGCCTGAAGCTTGGCCCCAAGGTCACGGTCGCGCATTTCGGCGCCCTGCATCCGCGTGTGCTGAAGGCTCTCGACGTTGACGGACCGGTCTACGGCTTCGAACTCAACCTCAATGCCCTGCCGATGATGAAGGCGCGGGCGACGAAGACGCGTCCGGTGCTGAAACGCTCTGACCTGACGCCGATCCGGCGCGACTTCGCCTTTGTCGTCGATGAAGGCGTCGCTGCGGCGGATATCGTGCGCCACGCGGCGTCGGCTGAGAAGAAGCTGATTACCGGCGTGCAGGTGTTCGACGTCTATCAGGGCACTGGCATCGAGCCCGGCAAGAAGTCCGTTGCGATCGAGGTCACCATCCAGCCGGAGGGGGAGACCCTGAAGGACAAGGACATCGAGGCCATCGGCGAGAAGATCGTCGCTTCTGTCGCCAAGGGCACGGACGGCGTGTTGCGGGGCTGACGATCAGCGGATAAGCCTGATGCCTCTGCAAGGAGGGGACGAATGGCTGTTCAGCAGATCATGACGCAGATGGGTTTGCGCCACCGGCTCTATCGCCAGATGGAGCCGCAGGCCCGCGACAAGCCCGGCCTCTCGCCGTTCAACCTGTTCATTGTCATCCTCGTGCTGCTGAGCTTCCTGGCGCTTGCGCTGGAAACCGAGCCGACGATGAGTGACACGTGGATGGAGGCGATCAAGGTCTTCAACATCGCCATCATCATCATCTTCGGTTTGGAATATCTCCTGCGCCTTTGGGCTGCCGGCGAGGACCCGCAATACAAGGGCTTTCGCGGCCGCCTCCGCTACATCTTTACCGGCTATGCGATGGCGGATCTCGTCGCTTTCCTGCCGGAACTGCTCTGGATCCTGTTCGCGCCGGATTCCAGCCAGCAGGTGGTCATGGTGCTGCGCGTGCTGAGGCTTGCGCGTCTGGCCAAGATCTCGCGTTTTATTCCCGCCTTTGACGTTCTCGGGGCTACGGTGCGCCGGTCAGGCCAACAGCTTTTCACGACGCTCGCCATGGCGCTGGCGCTTGTCTACGTCTCGGCCGTCGCACTCTATTTCATCGAGGGCGTTGGCGGCCAGCATCAGGAAAGCTTCGCTTCGATCCCGCGCGCGATCTGGTGGGCCATCGCGACGCTGACCACGGTCGGCTATGGCGACGTCTATCCGGTCACCCCGCTCGGGCGTTTCTTTGCATCGGTCATCGCGATTGCCGGGATCGGCGTGGTCGCGCTGCCGGCCGGTGTGTTCGCCAGTGCCTTCTCCGACGAGCTTCGCGAGCGTGAAAACGCCAAGCTGGAGGAGCGCAACCAGGAACTGGAAGCCGAGGTCGATGAGTATGAAGCGCGTGAGGCCGCCGCGCCGGAGAGCCAGGCCTAGCGTCTACTCCGCCTCCGGCTCATCCATCGCCATCACGATCTGCCCATAGCCGCGGGCCAGACGGCCCATATTCTCGACCGTGATCCGCTCATTTGTGCCGTGGAAACCGGTCAGGTCTTCCTCGCTCATAATGGCGGGCATGAAGCGGTAGACATCTTTCGTAATGGCTGCCGCATAACGCGAATCCGTGGCGCCCAGAACCAGCGAGGGCGTGACCGGCGCGCCATCCCCGACATCGGTGGCGACCGCGTTGAGCACGCCATAGGCGCGGTTGTCGATTGCGCTGACAGGTGAGGCCGGGCTGCCGATGCCGTCCTCGGTCTGGCTGACCTCGATGCCCTCGATGTCGCTCGTCACATCGCGGACATGGCCGATGACCTCTTCAGGCGTGTTGTTCGGATGGATGCGGAAATTGACGATGGCCGTTGCGCGCTGGGCGAGCACATTCTCCTTCGCAGACCCCGCAAGCATGGTTGGTGCCGTTGTCGTCCGGATCATCGCATTGCCGGCCGGTGAGGCAGCGAACTGGCCTTCGATCACATCACCAAGCAGCCACTGGTTCGCCATGGCGAGACGGGCGGCAAAGCCCATCTCCATCGAGACGACCTGCATCATGTCTGAGACCGGCGGTTTCGACAGGTCGGCATCCATCTGGTTTTCGTCGAGGGCTATCAGCGCCCGCGAGAGCCGCACCGTGGCGCTGTTGCGTGGGGGTGTGGAGGAATGGCCACCCTCTGCCTTCGCGGTGACGCGCAGGGTCAGATAGCCTTTCTCGGCAATACCGATGAAGCCGAGCGTGCCGCCGGTGAGCGGATTGGTCTCCAGCACCATGAAGCCTTCGTCGAGCGCCATGACAGGCTCGACGCCGCGTTCCTTGAGAAGGGCAATGCCGGCTTCTGCGCCCGAGCCCGAGACCTCTTCGTCATGACCCAGCTGGACAAGGATGGTCCGGCGCGGCTCGAAGCCGTCAGCGGCCAGCGCATCGAGCGCTTCCATGATACCCACGAGTGCCCCCTTGTCGTCGATGGCGCCGCGGCCATAGACGTACCCGCCCTGGATCGCGCCAGAAAAGGGTGCGGCGTCCCAGTCTTCCTCGGTCCCGATATTCACCGGCACCACATCCTGATGCGCCATAAGCAGGAGCGGCTTGAGCGACGGATCAGAACCTTCCCAGGTGTAGAGGAGGGTCAGGCCGCCCGGCACGGTTTCCTTGCCGGCGGCAGCGTGGAAAGCGGGATAGGTCTCTTCCAGCCAGGCCTGCAGCTCCAGCCACGGGCCTTCCTGGCCGGGGCGCGGGTCACCAGGCGCGACCGTGATCGTGCGAAACTGGATGGCTTCCGAAAGATGCTGGGCAGCGATGTCGGCAGAAACCGATGGCGGCTCAGGCAGCTCGACCTGCTGGATGCCGGCGGGCGTGCCGCCAAAGCTGAACGTCTTCGCCAGAAGAACGACGAACAGGATGATAATAAGGCCACCAACGCCAAGCAGTACGGATTTCAAAACCGGCCCTCCCTCATGCGGCTTTTTATTGCGCACACTGTGGGCCGGTCAGGACCAGAGAGCAAGAGGTGACGCCAGCGTCAGCTTTGAGGAGGATGGCAGAGAAAGAACTCTGCGTCCGGGGCATTCGGGTTTGCGGTCAGCCGTAACGTCTCGCCCTCATTGTGCATTTCAACAAGGAAGCGTTCCTTGGTGGAGAGATCGGTAAACTCTGCGACTTCGTTCTGACCGGTGAAAACATAACGGGCGAGCGGCGATGTCAGCTCTCCACTATAGAAGACGCTTGAGATGCCGGCGCCGACGACCTGCGACACGACGGCAGCTGCAGCATCAAGCTCGGGCGCGACAGGGCTCACGACTTCGTAGTGTGCGGTAAGGTCACCCTGTACGCCGTCCATATCGCAAACATATCTGATCGATCCCGCCTGCTGGGCAGACGCGGGAAGGGCAAACAGGGCGAGAGCCGCAAGCCAGATACGCATCGTTTTCCCGATATTCCCCGCCGGCATTGGTCCGGCAGGGAAAGAATATCGTCTGGACGCGCATGCGCCAGTTAAAATTATTGCATGTGGCCCTCAGGCCTGGCCGGAGACCGCCAGCACATCCTCGACCGTGCGCAGGCCCGGCTTCGGCGAGGTGACCAGCACAGCCATGTTGCCGGGCAGGTGCTTGTTGTCGAGCATCTTCTCGTGTGCGGCCGGAATATCTTCCCATGGGAAGACTTCGGACATGCACGGATCGATGCGACGGTCGATAACCAGCTGGTTGGCCGCCGATGCCTGCATCAGGTTGGCGAAGTGGGAGCCCTGCACACGCTTCTGGCGCATCCAGAGGAAACGGGCATCCATGGTCAGGTTGAAGCCCGTCGTGCCGGCGCAGATGACGACCATGCCGCCGCGCTTCACCACGAAAACCGAGACCGGGAAGGTGCTTTCGCCCGGATGTTCGAAGACGATATCAACATCCTTCTTGCCGGTATGCTCCCAGATCGCTTTGCCGAACTTGCGGGTCTCGCGCATATAGTCGCCGAATTCCGGGCCATTGACCTTGGGCAGCTGGCCCCAGCAATTGAAGTCCTTGCGGTTGAGCACACCCTTGGCGCCCATGGAATAGACGAAGTCGAACTTGTCGGGATCGGACACGACGCCGAGCGCATGTGCGCCGGTCACCGCGCAGAGCTGCACACCAAACGAGCCAAGGCCGCCGGATGCGCCCCAGACGAGCACATTATTGCCGGGCTTCACGATGTGCGGGCGGTGGCCGAACAGCATGCGGTAGGCCGTGGCAAGTGTCAGCGTATAGCAGGCGCTCTCTTCCCAGGTGAGGTGTTTCGGACGCGGCATGCACTGGCGGGCCTGAACGCGGCAGAACTGTGCAAACGAGCCGTCCGGGGTCTCATAGCCCCAGATGCGCTGGCTCGGCGAGTTCATCGGGTCGCCGCCATTGCACTCCTCGTCGTCGCCATCGTCCTGGTTACAGTGGATGACAACTTCATCGCCCGGCTTCACGCGGGTCACCTTGCGGCCCACGGCCCAGACGATGCCGGATGCATCGGAGCCGGCGATGTGGAAGTCCGCCTTGTGAATGTCGAAGGGAGAGACGGGCTCGCCGAGACCAGCCCAGATGCCATTGTAATTGACGCCCGCTGCCATGACGAGAACGAGCACTTCGTCGGAATCGATCTCCGGCACGGGTACCTGTTCAAGCTGCATGGCAGTCGAGGGGCGGCCATGGCGCTCGCGCCGGATGGCCCAGGCGTGCATCAGTTTTGGAACGTGGAACTCTGGTGGAATCTCGCCAAGTTCGTAAATATCTTTCTTCTCACGAGCGATTGTCGCCGTACTCATTCTCTCGGGCCTCCGATTTTTCCAATGTGCGCAAGATTTCCCCTCCTGCTTCACATTCCTCCTGTTTGGCTGGACACTGAACAAAACATTGCCGTAATGGCAAGTCTTTTTGTTGCGGCGCAACATGGATGAAGGGGGATAGCGCTAATGGGGCCGAGTGACTGGGTCTATATCAATGGGAGGCTGTGCCGGGCGGAAGACGCTGCCATCTCGCCGTTCGACAGGGGCTTCCTGTTTGCGCATGCCGCTTATGAAGTGACGGCGGTTTTTGGCGGACAGCTTATCGATTTCGAAGGGCATGTGGCGCGCCTGCAACGCACGTTGACCGGCATCGACATTCTCAATGCACCCGACAATGAGACGCTGGAGATGCTTCACCGGGAGATCGTTCGCCGCAACGAGCTGACCGAAGGGTTCATCTATCTTCAGCTTACCGGCGGAGCCTATGGTGCCCGGGATTTTGCCGGGCCCGAGACGCTCAAGCCGGGGCTCTTCATGTTCTGCGAGGCGCGCCAGCTGATCGGCGACAAGGCCCGTGATGGTGTGCATGCCATCCTTGTCGAGGACCAGCGCTGGAAGCGGCGCGACTACAAGACCACGCAGCTGCTCTCCCAGGCGCTTGCCTATCGTGAGGCTCAGCGCAGCGGGGCGACGTCTGCCATCCTTCACGAGGATGGCCATGTCACTGAAGCCGCCTCGGCGACACTCTGGGTGGTGACGCCGGATGGCAAGCTCATCACCCGCAATCTCGGTCACCAGATCCTGCCCGGTATTACGCGTCAGGCCGTGCTCGACCGGCTGTCAGAAACCGGGCTTGAGGTTGAGGAGCGTGCGGCATCCGTCGAGGAAGTGCGCGAGGCCGCCGAAATCTTCACAACGGCTGCGACCTCGCTCGTGCTGCCCATCATCACGCTGGACGGCAAGCCGGTCGGGGAGGGAGGGCCTGGCCGGGTGACCCGCCGGGTCCAGGGGCTTTACTACCGCGCGATCGGCGCCGACATCGGCACCCGCGCCCCTTGGCTCATATAGTTTTCGGGCTCGCCGCACGGTGGAAAGCCACCGTGTTGATGATCTTCATGGACAGGATGATGGCCGCGAGACCCACGGTGACCAGATTGGCGAGAATGATAGGCAGGCTCGCAATCATGAGGCCGTAAACCAGCCAGCACGACACCCCCACGGTGAACATGACATACATTACCAGCGACAGGCTGTCGGTGTTGCGGGTGCGAAGCACGAGGATTGCCTGCGGCAGGAAGGAAAGCGTGGTCAGGATGGCGGCCAGGCCGCCGATCAGGTCTGCCATGTGGGGAACTCCATCGAAGAAGGTCCCTCCCCTCCTACAGGAGGCAGCCTTGTCCGTCACGGCGATTTTCACGCAAACTTCTTGCATGGCGAGCGGCCTGCAGGATGACGTGCGGGGAAACTTGCCCTTCCGCAACGTTCAGTCCATGTTGCGGCGCAATAAGAACGGAGGAAGACATGACGGAGCGCCCCTATCAGCACGATGCCGACCGGCCCTGGATCTTCAGGACCTATGCCGGGCACTCGACGGCTGAAAAGTCGAACGCGCTCTACCGGAGCAATCTGGCGCGCGGCCAGACCGGGCTCTCCATCGCCTTCGACCTACCGACGCAGACGGCCTTTGATAGCGACCATGTGCTCGCCAGGGGGGAGGTCGGCAAGGTCGGCGTTCCGGTCAGCCATCTCGGCGACATGCGCACCCTGTTCGATGGCTTGCCGCTGGAGGAAATGAACACCTCCATGACAATCAATGCGCCGGCGGCCTGGCTGCTCGCGCTCTATGTGGCGCTCGCCGATGAGCGCGGCGATGACCGCAGCAAACTCCGGGGCACGACGCAGAACGACATCATCAAGGAATATCTCTCGCGCGGCACCTATGTCTTCCCGCCGGAGCCGAGCATGCGTCTGATCGCGGATATGGTCAGCTGGTGCTACACAGAAGTTCCAAAATGGAACCCTCTAAATGTCTGCTCCTATCACCTCCAGGAGGCCGGGGCGACGCCGCAGCAGGAGCTTGCCTATGCGCTGGCGACCGCCTGTGCTGTGCTCGATGCGGTGAAAGATGGCAAGCAAGTTCCGGAAGAAGACTTTCCGACCGTCTTCGGGCGCATTTCCTTCTTCGTGAATGCAGGCGTGCGTTTCGTTACGGAACTTTGTAAGATGCGCGCCTTCGTCGACCTCTGGGAAGAGATCGGCCGTGAGCGCTATCGCGTCACAGACGAAAAGGCCCTGCGCTTCCGCTATGGCGTGCAGGTAAACTCTCTGGGGCTCACCGAGCAGCAGCCGGAAAACAATGTCTACCGCATCCTGCTGGAGGCGCTGGCGGTGACACTGTCCAAGCGCGCCCGCTGCCGCGCGCTGCAGCTGCCGGCCTGGAACGAGGCCATGGGCCTGCCACGCCCGTGGGACCAGCAATGGTCGCTCCGCCTGCAGCAGATCCTCGCCTACGAGACCGACCTGCTCGAATATGAAGACCTGTTCGATGGCAGCCATGTTATCGATGGCAAGACCGAAGAGCTGAAAGAGGGGGCTCGTGCCGAGCTCGCAAAGATCGACGCCAAAGGCGGTGCCGTGGAGTCGGTCGGCTATATGAAGGAAAGCCTCGTTGGCGCCCATGTCGAGCGCATCCGTGGCATCGAGAGCGGCCAGCAGACCGTCGTTGGCGTCAATCGCTACCAGGAAAGCGCCGACAGCCCGCTCAGTGCTGGCGAGAAAACCATCGAAACCGTCGATCCGCTGCTGGAGGCCGAACAGGTCCGCGCCCTGCGTGACTGGCGCGCCAACCGTGATCAGGCCGCCGTCGATGATGCGCTTGCCGCGCTGAAGAAAGCAGCCGAGACGGGCGAGAATATCATGGAGCCGTCAATTGCTGCCGCGAAAGCTGGCGTGACGACCGGCGAGTGGGGCGGTGCCCTGCGTGAGGTATTCGGCGAATATCGCGGGCCGACGGGCGTTGCGCTCACTGTCGATAGCCAGGGCGATGAAGATATTGAAGCGACCCGGAAGCGCGTCGAACAGGTCTCCGATGCGCTCGGCCGCCAGCTCACCTATGTCCTCGGCAAGCCGGGCCTCGACGGCCATTCCAACGGTGCCGAGCAGATTGCCAGCCGGGCGCGCGCCTGTGGCATGAACCTCGTCTATGAAGGGATCCGTTTCACACCGGCCGAAATCGTCGCTCAGGCAAAGGAGTCAGACGCCCACGTCGTTGGCCTGTCCATCCTGTCGGGCAGCCATCTCGATCTCGTCCGCGACACGATTGCCGAGCTGCGCAAGGCCGGGCTCGAAAACGTGCCGCTGGTGGTCGGTGGCATCATCCCGCCTGAGGATGAGCGCGCGCTGAAGCAGATGGGCGTGCGCCGCGTCTACACGCCGAAGGACTTCATGATCACGGACATCATGAGCGATGTTGTCGATGTCGTTGAAGGCGCATGGCTGGAGAAAGTCTAGCGCCAGCCGCGCTGTCTAGACCGGCACGTTGGCCCGCAGCATGTTGTAGTAATCGCGGATCTTGCTGACATAGCGCACCGGCTCGTAGCCGCGGGCATAGCCGTGGCGCACGGTTGAATAGAACTGCCGCTTGGAAAGCAGGGGCAGGACCTGTTCGAGGTCTTCCCAGCTATTCTTGTCGAGGCCCCGGCGCTCGGCCAGCCGGCGGGCATCATAGATGTGGCCCATTCCGATATTGTAGGCGGCGAGCGCAAACCAGGTCCGGTCCTCGCCGGTCACGCCATCAGGCAGGCGGTCGTAGAGCCGCTGCAGATAGCGCGCGCCCCCATCGACGCTTTGGGCCGGGTCGGTGCGGTCATTGACGCCGAGTTCCTTTGCCGTGGGCAGGGTCAGCATCATCAGGCCGCGCACACCGGTCGGGCTGACGGCGTCTGCGTCCCAGTGGGATTCCTGATAAGCCTGGGCGGCGAGCAGGTGCCAGTCGAACGTCGTCTCCTGGGCGGCGGTCTCGAAATAGGTGCGGTATTCGGGCAGGCGGTCTTCCACCCGTTCCACGAACCGCAGGACCTCGACATAGTCGAACTCGTCCAGATGGCCGAACCAGCGCTCATCGAGGGTTTCCAGATAGCCGCTTGCGTGCGCCTGGCTGAACCAGTCGGTCAGCGTGTCGTCCATGCCTTCCAGCTTGCCATTATAGATCCAGCCCAGGGGCTGGTCCGTGGTCAGGGCCATGGGCATGACGAGATCAGGATAGAGCCGGCGGGCATACTCGGCGATGTGGCTGTCGGCGACGGTACAGTCGATCCGGCCTTCGGCGACAGAGATCAGCATCGGCATGGCGGAGCCTGCGGGCCGCGCTTTCCATTTGAGTTGCGGGTGATCGGCCTTCAGGCGTTCCAGCGTCTCGACATAGGAGGAGCCGGCCATGACGGTGAGGTTCACCCCACCCATTTCATCCAGCGTCGTGGGCGCAGGGCCGCCCTGATGGCAGACGAGGCTTTCTTCGACATTCTTGTAGGCTGGGCCGAAATTGACGCGCTCGGCGCGCAGGTCGGTGATTGTCAGGCCGGCGGCGCCGACATGGCCCCGTCCGTCCTCGATCGCCTCGATCAGGTCGTCGATGTCGTCCATGGCGACGAAGCGCGGGGTCAGGCCGAGATCCTCGGCGAATGCCTGGATCATATCGACTTCATAACCGTTGGCGCCGTCCTCGCCGTCTCGATACGTGGTCGGCCCTTTGAGCGTGAGCACGACGAGATCGCCCGAATCCTTAACGCTTTCGATCGTGGTTGAATCGTTCACGAGCGCAGTTTCCTGCGCTGACCGGCACTGTGTCATGCCAAGGCCTGCAAGGAGGGTCGCGCCGGCCACGAGGCCAATGCGAACTTTCTTATCCATACCTTAACAATGGGGCCGAAAGGCAAATGTTCAATTAATAAGCGAGTCAGCGGTTCGGCGAAAACCGCTTGCATGCGAGATGACACTCGATCAGAGAGCGGCGGAAATCGCCGGGGAAACTACGATGGCCGACATGCTTGAACTGGGCTGGGAAGAGTGGCTGGCGCTGCCGAAACTCGGGCTGCCGGCCATCAAGGCAAAGGTGGATACCGGTGCACGGACCTCCGCCCTGCATGCCGAAGTCATCGAGACTTTCGGCAAGCCTGAAAGCCCACAGGTCCGCTTCCTGATCCAGCCCGACCCGGAGCGGCCGAAGCTCGAAATCGTCTGTACCGCCCCTGTGGTGGACCGCCGCGATGTGACGAGTTCGAACGGACAGACAGAGCTTCGCTATGTTATCGCCGCGGAGATGCAGATCGGGCGTGAGCGGCGCACCATCGAGATCACGCTGACCAATCGCGAAACGATGTCCTACCGCATGCTGCTCGGCCGCTCGGCCTTTGGCGAGAAGACGGTGGTGAGCCCGGACAAATCCTTCGTCCAGCCGCGGCTGAGCTATGATCTCTACGACACGATCAAGCCGCGCCGTCCGGCCAGCCGGCCGCTGCGCATCGCCCTGCTGACGCGCGAGCCGGACAATTATTCCTCCCGGCGCCTGCTCGATTCCGCCCGTTCGCGCGGACACATCATCGAGCCGATCAACACATCGCGCTGTTACATGAAGATCGAGGCGAAGGCGCCGGAAGTCCATTATGACGGCAAGACGCTGCCATCCTATGACGCCGTGATCCCGCGTATCGGGGCCTCGATGACGAGTTACGGCATGGCCGTTCTGCGCCAGTTCGAAGGCACGGGCGCCTGGTGTCTCAATCCGCCAGCTTCCATCGGAGCCTCGCGCGACAAACTGCTTGCTCACCAGCTGCTCTCGCAAGCGGGCATCGCCATGCCGGTGACCGCCTTCGCCAATTCGCCAAAGGATACCAAGGACCTGGTCGGCCTCGTCGGGTCCGGTCCCGTCGTCCTGAAGCTTCTGGAGTCGACGCAGGGACGGGGCGTTGTGCTGGCCGAGACAAAGAAAGCCGCCGAAAGCCTGGTCGATGCGTTCCGCGGACTGGATGCGAACTTCCTCGTGCAGGAATTCGTTAAGGAAGCTGCGGGGGCGGATGTGCGCTGTCTCGTCATCGGGGGCCGTGTGGTCGCCGCGATGAAGCGGCAGGCACAGGAGGGTGAATTCCGCTCCAACCTCCACCGGGGCGGCCAGGCGACCGCCATTACGCTGTCACCGGGGGAAAAGAAGATTGCGGTCGCCGCCGCCAAGCGGCTCGGGCTCAACCTTGCGGGCGTGGATATCCTCCAGTCGAAGGCCGGGCCGGTGGTGCTTGAGGTCAATTCCTCGCCGGGGCTGGAAGGCATCGAGGCCGCCACCGACAAGGATGTTGCCGGCACGGTGGTCCGCCTGATCGAGCAGCGCGTCCGCACGCTCAGCCGCAAGCGCTAGCCGGCCGCCTACATCACGTCGTCGCGCGAGCCGAACAGGCGGCCGCGCTCGGTCACCAGCACAATGACAAGACAGGTCAGGCCGAGGCCGACATAGCCTTCGAGGATCGGGACCACGCTGCCGTCGAAGCGGCTTGCGACCATCCAGCCGAAGAAGCTGGCAACCGTCGTGGTCATGAAGCCATAGGCGGCAGACCCCGTGCCCGCGATCTTGCCAAGCGGCTCCATGGCGAGCGAATTGAAGTTTGCCCCGATCAGGCCGAAACAGGCAAAGGTCAGCGCGAACAGCGGATAGAAAATGGCGAGCTTCTGTCCCAGCGTTGCCATCAGGATCGTGTTTACCGCCGCGATCACGATGAAAGCGAGCAGCACGCTGTGGCTGACCCGGCGCATGCCGAGCCGCTCGACGATGCGTGAGTTCATGTAGTTTGCCACTGACAGCGCGCCTGCGATCCCCGCAAACCAGAGAACAAAGGTATCGGCCTTGTCGAAGACGTCCCGGAAGACCTGTTCGGAGGAGGCGACATAGGAAAAGAGGGCGCCGAAGATGACGCCGCTCGCGCACATATATCCGAAAGTCACCCGGTTCGTGACCACCTGCCTGTAGGCGCGGAAGGAGCCCTTGAGGTTGAGCGGCGAGCGGTCCTCGGCCGGCAGCGTTTCCGGCAGACGGGCCGAAATCCAGAAGAACATGGCAATTCCCGCAAGGCCGAGAATGCCGAAGGTCCACTGCCAGGGGGCAAACAGCATCACGCCCTGGCCAATCGACGGGGCGAGGATCGGTACGACCATGAAAACCGTCATGACAAGCGACATGATCCGGGCCATGGCGCGCCCGCCCATCAGGTCGCGCACCACGGACACGGCGATCACCCGGATACCGGAGGCAGCGATCCCCTGCAGGAAGCGTGTGGCGAGCAGCATGCTGAAGCTCGTCGCCGCCATGCAGGCGAACCCTGTAACGGCGTAGGCCGCGATACAGCCAAGCACGACCTTCTTGCGGCCGAAACTGTCAGAGATTGGCCCGAAAACAAGCTGTGGCGCACCAAAGCCCAGCACATAGGAAAAGATGACGAGCTGCTGGTCGTTCTGCTTTTGCAGCGCATAGGACCTGGAGATTTCGTGAAGCGCCGGCAGCATGGTGTCGATGGCGAGCGCGTTGAGCGCCATCATGGCCGCGATCAGGCCAACGAATTCCCAGAGCGGCATCGGCAGGTCAGGGCGGGCCTGTGCGAGGGCGGGCCGGGAATTCTGTTGAGCATCCATGAGAATTTCCCTTCCGCCAGACCGGAGGCCTATCTGGTCCTGATCGGTAGAAACGGCAACGGGCGGAACCGGAAATAAACCAGCTCCGCCCGCTTCTCAACGTGCGTCCCACACACTGCATTACGGTTTCGTTAGCAACTATTGCCTTTGCGCCTCAATCGTCGCATCATCAAAAATGATGAAATACTGCAGGTTTTGTCACGTATTTGCGTGAAAAAGCGCTGCGAACCGGGCCGGGTTTAACCAGGATCATGGGGCAATTACTTGGCAAATTCAGACGGGCCGCAAGCAGACCGGGTGGTTGATGAGACATATGCAACCACGTTGAATCCCGAACGCTATGAGGCCCTGCTCTCGGCATGGTCTGATTACGTTTCCGGGCTCCCTGAACGCCAGGGTGACGCGGCTTTCCAGGCCGACAGCGTCAATACTCATTTCCAGCGTGCGCTCGCCATTCTTGACCGGATGGGCCGGGTTGAAGCGCGTGAGGAGACGGCGCGCCAGATGACCGATCAGATGCCCGGTCCTGCCCTTGTGATGAAACCTGATTGCGAGATTATTGCCGCCAATCAGGTGTGTCTTGATCTGTTGGGCGGGCGCATGCCGCAGGGGCTTGCCGATCTTGAGCTTGATGCTGACGCGATCGTAAGACTCAGGGCCTGGGTTAACCCGAACGCCCCTGCCAGCGAGCAGGGCCAGTTCCTGCTGCTTCCTACGGCTCTCGGACCGGACGGCATCGATACCAGACTGCTTGCCACACGGATCAGCCTGCACGCCGGACCGGGCACGGCGAGCGACGATGCGATCCTGGTCGCCGCTGTCGATGTCCATCTCAACATGTCGATGGGCAAAAAGCTGATGGCCGCATATGGCCTTTCCCAGGCTGAGCTGGACGTGGCCTTGCGGCTGGCCCGTGGCGAAGCGCCGGAGGCCATTGCGCGCGACCGGGGCGCCAAGGTTGCGACCGTACGCACGCAGATCCGGGCCATACTTTCCAAGCTCGACGTTAAAACAGTGACGGAGGCGGTTCGTGTCCTGACCAGTTACGGGGCAACGATGAATGCGGCCGGCGCCGTGGCGCGCCAGGCGCCCGCCCGCCGGGAAATCGACCGCTGGCTGACCCAGCACCAGATGACGCTCTCCGATGGCCGCCGGCTGGCCTGGCTGGAGCAGGGCGATCCGAACGGCCGGCCGGTTCTCTTCTTCCATCATATTTATCTCGGACCTGCCTGGACCCATCCGAGTGTCGAGGCCCTTGCCCGGCAAGGCTGGCGCGTCATCGCGCCGTCCCGGCCCGGCTTCGGCCTTTCCGACGGGATCTCCAGCGCCACGCCGGAAGAGCGTATCGAGATCACAACGAATTCCTATAGCGAGCTGCTCGACAGGCTGGAGACCGGCCCCGTCCTGCTGGTCGGGCATGCCAACGGCATGATCCACGCTCAGGACTTCGCCGCCCGGAAACCTCAGCGCGTACGCGCCGTCCTGTCGGTGGGCGGGGAAACAAGCTGGGAAGAGGGCATGGAGCGCGACTTACCATGGCATCACCGCGTCATGGCCACCACGCTGCTGCGCGCGCCGTCTGCCATAGGCTTCATCGCGCGGGCCACGGTCGCCTTTATCGATACGGGCCGGGATGACTTCCTGCTCCGTACGCTGCACCGCGACTCTCCGCTGGAGCAGCGCGTGGCCAGGCGCCCTGAGGTCAAGCAGGTCATTCTGGACGGTCTGCGTCACACAGTACGTCAGGGGGCGAACGGGCTTGTCGCTGAAATCCGGCTGGCCCTGAACGACCGGCGAGAGACGGCACGACGGGTCAAATGTCCGTTCCGGATTGTCCATGGCATGCAGGACAATGTGTTCACGCCGGACATGTTCGAGCTGTTTGCGTCCACAGTACCCGGGGTTGAGCTCATCCCTATCGAGGATGCTGGCCAGTACCTTCTATACAGCCACTGGCCGCGCATCATTGCGGAAATGGAGCGGATGTGGCGCGATACCGCTGCGCCACACGTGCGCCGATCAAAAGCCGGCGCCAGGTTCGCTTAGATAGGCCTGCTCTTCACGGGTCGAGGGCCGGCGCAGGACGGAATTGCGGTGAGGGAAGCGGCCGAAACGCTCGATGACGTCGAGGTGCTTGCGGGCAAAGTCGAGTGTCGTCTTGCAGAAGTCGCGGAAGGCGGGGCGGGCCTCATCGGCGAGTTCCTCGTAAAGGCGCACCGACAATTTCTGGTCTTCCATCGATTCCGAATGTTCGAGCGGCAGGTAGAAGAAGACGCGTTCCACTTCTGATAGCTGCTTGTCATCGTTGAAGGCCAGTCCGGCTGTCGTCAGGAGGTGGGCAAGCTTGTCATGGGCGAAGGAGAAACGGTGGCCGCGAAAGATGTTCCGGCTGAACTGGTCGAGCACGATAATGGCGGCCAGCCGCTGTTTCGGCCCCTGCTTGGCCCACACTTTTGCCTCGCCGGCCGCCAGGTCCGCCAGCGTCGGCACGAAGGTTTCGGCAATCTCGCGATCCGTCTCGAAATTTTTCTGGAACCAGAGCTTGTTCCTGGTTTTCAGGCTTTCAGCGTTTGTCGGTGTATCGCCCAGCCAGAAGTCGAGCACGGTTTCAGGGGTCACAGTCATGGGAAGTCTACCTAAGCGGGACGTTTGGCCACGATCATATAGTTGACCTTGTGGTCCGACGACAGCCGCCATTGGTCCGAAATCGGATTGAAGCTCACACCCTGTGGCCGTTCGGCCACGAGACCGGCGGATTCGAGTGGTGCGGCGACCTCCTGCGGGGTCAGGAACTTGTTGAAGTCATGCGTCCCGCGGGGCAGCCAGCCGAGGATGTATTCCGCCCCTACCACCGCCAGGGCGAAGGCCTTCGGCGTTCGGTTGAGGGTGGCCGCAATCATCAGACCGCCGGGCTTGACCAGCGCTGCGGTGTCACGGAGGAACTGCGCCGGATCGGCGACATGTTCAACGACTTCGAGATTGAGCACGATGTCGAAGGGCTCTGTTCCGTCCTCGAGCAGGCCCTCCGCCGTGCCGGCGCGATAGTCGACCTTTACGCCGGCTTCCTCGGCATGGGTCATCGCGGTCTTGATGTTTTCCTCGCTGGCATCGACGCCTGTCACGTCCGCGCCGAGCCGGGCCATCGGCTCGGACACCAGGCCGCCGCCGCATCCGATATCGAGCAGGCGAAGCCCTTTCAGCGGCTTGCGCTGGCTCTCATCGAGGCCGAAATGCAGGCAGGCTGTGTCCCGGATGAAGCCGAGCCGGACCGGATTGAACTTGTGCAGCGGCTTGAACTTGCCCTTCGGATCCCACCATTCCGCCGCCATGGCGGAGAATTTCGCCACCTCATCGGCATCGATACTGGGGGTTTGAGGCAAATTTTGCCGGTTTTCTGCTATTTTTTCCATCTCTTTAGCAAACCTGTTTGCGCAAATGCCGCGACGCGCTTAAAGAGGCGCGCGAATTCTCTGATGCATTAAATGGGAAGGCTTGGCAGCGAGGCAATGCAGCGCACGGTCCTGAAATTCGGTGGTACTTCGGTCGCAGACCTCGACCGGATCGCGCATGTGGCGGATATCGTCGCCTGGCGCGCCAAGCGTGGCGAGAACCTCGCCGTGATCGTTTCGGCAATGGCTGGCGAGACGAACAAGCTGGTCGGTTTTGCCCGCGGGGCCGCCGGCGAGACGCTGACCGGCCCGTCCTTTGATGACGAATACGATGTCGTGGTTTCCTCCGGCGAGCAGGTGACGAGCGGGCTGCTCGCGCTGGCCCTGCGCAAGCGTGGCCTCAAGGCGCGCAGCTGGCTCGGCTGGCAGCTCGCCATGAAGACGAGCCCGGCGCACGGCAAGGCGCGCATCATGGGGTTTGAGGATTCCGGCCTGCAGAACGCCGTCGATGGCGGTGAGATCGCGGTGATCGCCGGCTTCCAGGGCGTGACCGATGAGGGCCGTGTCTCGACTTTGGGCCGGGGCGGATCTGACACGAGCGCCGTGGCCGTGGCGGCCGCGCTCGGCGCCGAGAGTTGTGACATCTACACAGATGTCGACGGCGTCTACACCACCGATCCGCGTATCGTGCCGCAGGCGCGGCGGCTGGAAAAGATTTCGTATGAAGAGATGCTCGAAATGGCCTCTCTGGGGGCGAAGGTCCTCCAGACACGGTCGGTCGAAATGGCCATGAACCACCAGGTCAGGGTTCGTGTGCTCTCAAGCTTCGCAGAGCCCGGCGAGACCAATCAGGGCACTTATGTCTGCAGTGAGGATGAGATCGTGGAAAAGCAAGTCGTCAACGGGGTGACCTATTCACGCGACGAGGCAAAGGTGACGCTCTTCGGGGTCGAGGACAAACCCGGTGTCTCGGCGCGCATCTTCTCCATGCTGGCCGAGGCCGGCGTGAACGTCGACATGATCGTACAGGCCAATGCCCGCGGGCCGGAACGCGCGAACATGGTATTCACCTGCACCAGCAGCGACAGCAACCGGGCCGAGGAACTTCTTCTCGGCCACAAGGACGAGATCGGTTTCGAGAGCCTGTCTGTGGCGCGCGATGTCGCGAAGGTCTCGGTCATCGGTGTCGGCATGAAAAGCCATACCGGTGTCGCCGGCACGATGTTCGATGCGCTCTACAAGCGTGGCATCAATATCGACGTCATCTCGACATCGGAGATCAAGATTTCGGTGCTGATCGATGCGGCCTATACGGAACTGGCCGTGCGCGCATTGCACACCGCATTCGGGCTTGACGCAGCGTAGGCTGACCCGTCAATTGCGGGCACCGAACCATGCCCCAGACCTTTTCCGTCCCCAGGCTCCTGATCAACCGCCTCCGCAATGTGATGGCGGGCGACATGGAAGCCGATACGCGCCTTCAGAAGGTGGTGACCCTGATTGCGGGCACGATGGTGGCGGATGTGTGCTCGATCTACAAACGCACCGAGAGTGACGAACTCGAACTTGTTGCCACTGAAGGCCTGTCCGTAACGGCCGTCCATCAGACACGGATGGCGCTCGATGAAGGCCTGGTCGGGCAGATCGCCCTCTCGGGCGAGCCGCTTTCCATCCAGGACGCGCCGCGCCACCCGGCCTTCTCCTACCGTCCGGAGACGGGCGAGGACCCCTACCATGCGTTCCTCGGTGTGCCGATCCTGCGCGGCGGGCGGGTGATCGGCGTGCTGACCGTCCAGAACCGCACCGAACGCATCTATGAAGAAGACGAGATCGACAGCCTGCAGACCATTGCCATGGTGCTGGCAGAAGTGGTCGCCGCTGAGGCCCCGACGGGTGGGCCCGGGGCAACCCAGCGTGAGGCGCGCGCGGTCAATCTGCGCGGACGCCCCTTATGCGACGGTCTTGGCATGGGGGCCGCCCGCCTCCACGATCCGGTTGTTTCTCCCGCGCGCTATTTTACCGAGGACCCGGAAGCCGAGGCCCGACGTTTGCGCAAGGCGCTGGAGACGCTGAGGGTGTCTCTCGACAAGATGCTGGCGAGCGATGTCAGCGCGATCTTCGGTGAGCCGCGCGAAGTGCTTGAAGCCTTCAAGATGCTCGCCAGTGACCCGGTCTGGGCCATGCGCCTGGAAGAGACGGTGAAGTCCGGCCTCTCAGCGGAGGCAGCCGTCGACCGGTCGCGGCGTGAGCACAAGGTCAAGCTGGAGAATGCGCACGATCCCTACTTGCGTGAACGCCTGCATGACCTCGAGGATCTCGACAACCGCCTTCTGCGCATCCTTTCCGGCAATGATGGCGCCTCCACGAATAATGGAGACAGCGAACCAAGCGAGAGCGAAGTTCTGATCGCCCGCCGCCTCGGTCCGGCAGAGTTGCTGGAATACCGCGACTCAGGGCTTGCCGCGATCGTGCTCGAAGAGGTCGCGCCGACCAGTCATACCGCCATCGTCGCGCGTGCGCTCGGCATTCCCACCATAGGGGGCGTCGGCTCATTGAGCGCCATCGTTGCGCCGGGCGACCCGGTTATCGTCGATGCGGAAGAAGGTACGCTTCACATCCGCCCGGATGAGGACCTGCTGCACGCTTATGAGTCCCGCCGTCTCCTGCGGACGGAACGCCAGGCGGCCTTCCAGGCCCTGCGCGAACAGCCTGCGCGCACCCGGGACGGGACGGACATCAAGCTGATGCTGAATGCCGGTCTCGCCATCGATCTCGACTCCATGGCGCAGACGGGTGCGGACGGCATCGGCCTGTTCCGGACCGAGTTCCAGTTCCTGGTCTCGGACACGCTGCCCAAGATCGATGCGCAGATCGCGCTCTATCGCAAGGTGCTCGATTTTGCCGGGCCCAAGCCGGTCTATTTCCGTACGCTCGATCTTGGCGGGGACAAGCTCCTGCCGAACGCCTCGGCCGAGGAAGAGGAAAACCCCGCGCTCGGCTGGCGGTCGATCCGCTTTGCGCTTGACCGGCCTGGCCTGTTCCGCCGCCAGCTCCGGGCGCTGGTCCGCGCCGCCGATGGCGGGCCGCTTTCGGTTATGTTTCCCATGGTCACCATCGCTGAAGAGTTCTTCGAGGCGAAGGCTCTCCTGATGGACGAAATCGAGTGGAGCAAGGCGCGCGGGTATCCCGAGCCAGATGAGCTTCGCGTCGGCGCCATGCTCGAGGCGCCGGCTTTTGCCTATGGCCTTGAGGAGGTCGCCGGGGAGGTGGACTTCATCTCCGTGGGAACCAACGACCTGCTGCAATTCTTCAATGCTGCCGACCGCATGGTGCCGAGCGTGGCCGAGCGCTACGATGTCGTCAGCCGGCCGGTCATGCGGTTTCTCGACTTCATCAAGCAGGAATGTGACCGCCTTGGCATTCCGGTTTCCGTATGCGGGGAAGTGGCGTCGCGGCCCGTGGAGGCGCTGTGCCTGCTGGCGCTTGGCTATCACACGCTGTCCATGCCGGCGGCCGGCGTCGGTCCCGTCAAGCGGATGCTGCGCTCGGTGGATCTTCAGGCCTTCCGGGAACCTTTCCTTGACGCTCTGCGTACGTCGAACGGAATATTCCGTAACGAAGTATTAGCCTTGACAGAAGTACAGGAAATAGCGGTATCGGATAGCTGAGGTCCGCCGTTCAGGCTACGCCATACTGTGGTATAGTGTGTGCAGTACATTTCATCAGACAAACAATCTCAGGATCAGTGGCCCGTCATGAATGATGACGTCGAGCATAAGGATGACGCTTCACCCGCAGAGAACACTGCAGGGACAGAAGCCACACCGGGCGCAGAAAACGCGCCGCCGGAAGCCTCTGCGCTGGGCCTGATTGATACGTTCACGGCAGGCGGGCGTCTCAAGGCGGCACGCGAGGCGCGCGGCCGCTCCCTGGATGATGTTGCCCGCGAGCTGAAGATCAGCCGCCGCGTCCTGGAAAGCATCGAGCAGACCACTCAACCGCCTGACCATGACATGCGCCGCACGCGCCTTGTCGCCAAGACCTATGCCAACACGCTCGGTATCGATCCGGAGCCTGTCCTCGCCGACTTCCCCATGGAAGAGGAGAAGCATCTGGCGACCGCGATCCCGAAATCTTCGGTAACCGTGAGCGAGCGCAAGCGCGGCAAGTATCTCGTCCCCTTGGCGGCTGTGGCCGGCGCCGCTGTCGCTGTTGGCCTGTCGGTCGTGGTGCTGACGCCGCGCCAGACGGCTGACACCCGCTCCAACCCGTCTGTTGCAGAGCGTGTCGTGGCCGTAAATACCGCGCAGGAAAGCCTCTTCGCCGAGAAGCCGCTTTCCGCGCGTCCCGAAGAGGCGATGGAGTTTGCGATCGTTGCCACAAAGCCTTCCTGGATCGAGGTGCGCGGATCCGACGGGACGATCTTCCGCAGCCGTGTCATGGCGAAGGGCGAAGCCTACTATCCGCGTGTCGGGGCAGGGTGGACCGTGACGGTGCGGGATGGCAGCGCCTTCGAATGGCGTATCGAAGAGGAGTCGATCGGCTCTCTCTCCGAAGAGGCCGTTCCGCTCTATTCTGCGAGCATTGACGATGCAGCCGCCCTCGCCGCCGAGCGCAAGAGCCCGGCCCTGGCCGCGACATCCAATAGCCGTCCGGCCCGCTAGACGTTTTTCATCATTGAACGCAAAAAAAGACCGGCCTCGAAAGCGCCGGTCTTTTTAATCATGAGGGTGTGACGCGAGGCCTTTAGCGCCCTTCGGTCAGTGCCTTGGTCTGTTCGGCCTGGTTCAGCGCCTTGGAGAAGTGTTGCTGGTCATCGCCGATCACGGGCGCATCCCGGCAGTCGGACGCACAGTCATATGTATACTGAGAGCCGCCGCGGCTGACTGTGACCATATTGGCGGTGTCGGCTGTGACCATGACCTCTGCCGAGACGATGATGTTGTTGTCCTTGTCGAGGACGAGAAGGTTGGTTGTGCCGAAAGACTTGCCGGTCAGCAGGACGAGCTGCGGGTCAGCCACGGCAACGTCGGCAATGTTCTGGTTGCCGATAATGACGCTTGCCGCCGGCTTGGACAGCTTGACCGGGCGGGTCATGCCGCTCTCAACGCTATATTGCTGGGCGACCGCAGGGGCGGCTGTCAGCAGGCTGGCTGCCAGGATCGTCGCGTGAAACTTCATGGGGCCACTCCGTGGGCTTTGAGCTCTTCCCTGTCACTTTAAAGAGGAAGTGGTTTCGCGATCCCTAACGCGGCCCCGCCCGCGCAAGGCATGCTCCGGAGGTTCAGGCGTTATAAAGTATAGAAACCGCCCCTATAGGCCTGAATGGAGACCGGTTAACAAAGTTTACGCGTCTGTTCATGAATTTGATCATCAAGTTTACTTCATATTCAGCGCTGTTCTGTACAACCGATCCTGTTCCGGGAAAAAACCGAACAATCGGAACGTAACAAACTGCATGATGATGGAGTCTCCAATGCAAAAGCTTGCACGTCTTTTCAAGAATGAGTCGGGTGCCACCGCTATCGAGTATGGCCTGATTGCTGCCCTGATCGCTGTTGCGATCATCGGTGCCGTCGGCGCCCTCGGTGACAGCACTTCAGACACGTTCAACGAAGTCTCTGGCGCTATCGCCAACGGCTAATAGGTCTAACGACCTCTCCCGTAAGGGAAAAACGTTTGAAGCCGCCGGTCCTGCCGGCGGCTTCTTTCATGTCTGGAGGGTGTGCCGGGCGATACGGCAAGCAGTTCTTCAGATTTGACTGCTATCCCTGCAGTCCGACCGACCACTGCCGGAGCTTCGCCCCACAATGATCTCTGCCCTGTTCGCCTTCGCCTTCCTGTCGCTCTGCATTTACGCCGCCTTGCGCGATGTGGAGACGCTGACTATCACGAACGGACTCAATGCGCTGATCGCTTTCCTGGCCCTGCCGGCCCTGATCATTGTCGCGCCGGGCTGGGATATTGCCGGCGGGCACTTGCTCGCCGGACTGGTGGCCTTTGCCGTCTCGGCCCTGCTTTTCATCTTCGGCGCATTTGGCGGTGGCGATGCGAAGATGATTCCCGGCGTCATGCTCTGGCTCGGTCCGGAGGCAGCAATGCCCTTCATCATGGTCATGGCCGTGACCGGGGGCGGACTTGCCATTCTCGTCATGGCGGCGCGCCGGCTGGTGCCGGTGGCCGCAACTCCGGGCTTTGCCCGGGAGACGCTGCTGCCGGGAAATGGTGTGCCGTATGGAGTGGCGATCGCGGCAGGCGCCATCGCCTGCGCGCCGCTTTCCCCGCTCTTGCAGCCGCTTGGTGCGATTTCGGGCTTCCCAAGTTAACTATGCCTTAGTCTGTAGATGCAAATCTGCGCTCAAGTATTCCCGTCTTTGTAACGCGTCGGGAGTGAGGAAGAGGGCCGGGTTCCATGTCTCCAGTACGTCTGATTATTTTGCTTGTTGCTGCCGCTGCAGCTGTCGGGGCCGCACTTCTGGTGCGTGACATGTCAAGTCAGCCCTCGAGCGAGGGCCAGTCGAGCGAGCCTGTCGTCATCGAGCGCGAAGTTGAGGTCTCCTCCACCAAGGTCCTTGTCTCGCGCGGTGACATGCGGGTCGGTAGCCTGCTGACGCCAGAAGATTTCGAATGGTCCGACTGGCCGGAAAAGGCCCTGAACGCCGCCTACTTCACCCAGGAAGACAATCCCGGCGCTGTTGAGGATCTCTCCGGCAGTGTCGTGAAGTCGCCGCTGCTGGCCGGTGAGCCAGTCGTTGCCCAGAAGATCGTCAAGAAGGGTGAGACCGGTTTCATGGCAGCCCTCCTGCGCCCCGGCATGCGCGCCATATCCGTCGAGATCTCTCCGGAAACCGCATCCGCCGGCTTTATCCTGCCGGATGACCGCGTCGATGTGATCCTGACATATGAAGTGGAAGTCATCACCGATCGCGGACCGAGTGATACCACGCTCACACGCACCGTGCTGGAGAATGCCCGCGTACTCGCCATCGACCAGATCTTCGGCGAGCAGGATGGCATGTCGGTCCTGACAGGCTCGACGGCAACGCTGGAGCTTGGGCCCAAGCAGGCCGAACTGCTGGCACATGCCAGCCGGCTTGGCCGTATCTCGCTTGCGCTGAGAAGCGTTGCCGATGCTGATGAGAATGATGGGGCGACCACGGGCAATACGGACCTTCTGAACGCGGACGGCGGCTCCGGAAACGGCGTCAAGGTCTTCAAGAATGGCAACATTGGCGGGAGAAGCTGATGATGGGCTTGCGACACCTGTTTGCTGGTATCGGGGCAGGCCTGGCCTGCCTTCTTTCTGCACCTGTAGCGGGCGCCCAGCAGAGCCCTATGGGCGTTTCGGTCATGAAGCCGGGCGAGACAAATGTCTCACAGTCCATGAAGCTCGGTCTCAACAAGTCGACCGTTATAGAGCTTGAGCGCCCGGTCGCCGATGTCGTGATCACCAATCCGGCGATTGCCGATGCCGTCGTGCAGACCTCACGGCGCCTCATCTTCCGCGGCATCGAGGTTGGCGAGACGAATGCCTTCCTGTTCGACCGCCAGGGCAATCCGCTTCTCAATCTCGAAATTATCGTCGATGCCGACACCGCATCGCTGGAAAAGCTGATCTCCCGCTATGTGCCGGACTCGCGCGTCTCCGTTGAGAGTGTGGGCGGCAACATTGTGGTCAGCGGCAATGTCGACAATCTGATGCAGTCCGATCAGGTCATCCGCCTCATCAAGGCCTATTCCGGTCTGGAAGACGAGGTTGAGCCGGTCAACATGCTCTCGGTCGCAGCCAAGGACCAGGTGATGTTGGAGGTCCGCGTCGTCGAGATGCAGCGCAATGTCGTCAAGCAGCTTGGTATCAACCTGTCCGGCGTGACCAATTTTGGCGAACTGGCGAGCCAGTCGCTGCAGCAGCTTGTAAGTGCCGCGGGCGAGCCGCTCTTCTTCGACGAGGATGCCGGCGTCAACACGACGGGGCAGGGCACCGCGCTTGAAGCCATCCGGCCGGACACGCCGTTCTCTAAGAATTTCGGCTTCAGCAGCGCCAATGGCTACAATGTTGCCGGCAACTCGCTCGGCGGGCTGTCGACCGAGTTCGGTTACACCAATTACAATGATGGCCGCCTGCAATCGTCTGCCGGCGCGGCCATCGATGCGCTTGAACGCATCGGTATCGTGCGTACGCTCGCCGAGCCGAACATCTCTGCCATTTCGGGCGAGTCCGCCAAGTTCCTCGCGGGCGGCGAGTTCCCGGTTCCGGTCGGCCAGGACAATAATGGCCGCATCTCGATCGAGTTCAAACAGTATGGTGTCGGCCTGGCCTTCACACCGGTTGTTCTCTCGGAAGGCCGCATTTCGCTGAAGGTCTCCACCGAGGTTTCAGAACTGACCAATCAGGGCGCTTTCCAGGGTCAGTCGGTCGCCGGGGTCGATGACCAGGGCAACATCATCACCGCCCAGACGCTGACCATTCCCGCGCTGACGGTGCGCCGCGCCGAAAGCACGGTCGAACTGCCAAGCGGCGGGTCGATGATGCTGGCCGGCCTGATCCAGAGCCGGTCACGCCAGTCGCTCGACCAGCTGCCCGGCCTCAAGAAGCTTCCGGTCCTCGGCGCACTCTTCCAGTCGCGCGACTTCATCAATGAGGAAACCGAACTGGTCGTGATCATCACGCCCTATCTCGTCGATCCGACGCAGAAGGGGCGCCTGCGCACGCCGGCTGACGGCTATGCAAATGCGGCCGATCCGAAAACGATCTTCTTCGGCAAGCTCAATGCTGTCTACGGCAAGGGCGGCAAGGGGCTAAGCGCCGACAATTACAACGCGCCCGTCGGGTTCATCGAGGAGTAGGCTCATCATGTATCGCTCCAGCAAGATTCTTATCGCCTGCGGTCTGGTCTCAGCCATGGCGCTGGCCGGCTGCAGTTCCGTGGAACCGAACGGCCCGGTGCCGCGCGAATACCTGACCGGCACAACGCTTGACCGCAACCAGATCCAGGTCGCCAAGCGCACGGCCTATCTCGAGGTCAAACTCAATGTGCTCGACAAGCATTTGCGGCTTGAGGAAAAGGCCAGGATCCGCGCCTTCGTGGACGATTATATCAGTCGCGGCCACGGCCCTCTGATCATGTCCTTGCCGAAAAATCACGGCAATGAGGAACTCGCCGTCAAGGCGGTAGCCGAGGCCCGCGAGATCGCCTGGTCTGCCGGTGTCGAATATGAAGAGATCCGCGGCAGTGCCTATGATGCCAATGGCAGCGACAGCGCACCGATCGTGATGGCGTTCACCGCCTATGATGCGGTCGCGCCGGATTGTCCGCAGAAATCCATGATCGATTTCGCGGATGCCACCTCGAACAATGACATGCAGACGCTTGGCTGCACGGTGCGCACCAACATGGCGGCGATGATCGCCGATCCGGCAGACCTGCTGGGCCAGCGTCCGCTTGACGAAGGCGATCTGGCACGCCGCACCGCGCAACTCGCACTCTATCGCGAGGGCCAGCCAACCGCGGCACAGCGCGGCGAGTCGGAGTCCGGGGCTGTTGCGTCAGCCGTGAACTAGGGGGTGAGGGTACGTCGATGAGTAATGAGAACGCACTGTTTGACGAGGAATTCGACCTCGACTTCAACGAAGACGGCCCTGCTGAGGAGTCGAGTGAGGATCTGATCGGTCAGCTCACCGGCCCGGTCGACGCGCCCTATAAGGAAGTCGAGCCGGGGGGAGTGGTTCCGCCGCCCATGAGCGCCTCTCAAGGCGGGGACCGGGCCATTCCGGCCATTGCCGCGCTCGCCTTCTTCGAGACCGACGAGACCCGTCAGGTGATCGAGCGCGTCGCGAGTGACAGGCGCATGATCAATGCCACGCTGGACGCCTGGCCGGGTGGCATTCCGGCTGCCATCGAACACCTTTCCCAAAACCCGACCCCGAACCTGCTGATCGTTGAATCCTCGGCCCACTCGAGCACGATGCTGCAGCAGATCGATGAGCTTGCAACGCGTTGCGAAGAGGGCGTGCAGGTCATGGTCATCGGGGCGACCAATGATATCCCGCTTTATCGCCAGCTCGTGTCGCGCGGCGTCAGCGAATACCTCGTGCCGCCGATCGAGCCGGTCCAGCTGGTGCGTGCCATTGGCGGTCTCTTCACCGATCCCGAGGCGCCCTTTGTCGGCAAGTCGATCTCCGTGATCGGCGCCAAGGGCGGTGTCGGTGCCTCCACGATTGCGCACAATCTTGCCTGGTCGCTGGCCGAGAATGCCCATGTGAACACCTCGCTGGTCGATCTCGACCTGTCCTTCGGGACGACGTCGCTCGATTTCAATCACGAGACCCAGCAGACCATTGCCGATGCGCTGCTTTCGCCCGACCGGACAGATGACGCGGTGATCTCGCGCCTGCTCGCCAAGGCCACCGACCGGCTGTCGCTGTTTACCGCGCCTGCCAGCGTCAACCAGCTCATGGACATCGATGCCGCCTCCTACTCGATGGTGATCGAGGGTGTGCGCCGCCTGATGCCCTTCGTGGTGCTTGATCTGCCGCATGGCTGGAATGAGTGGATCTACAACACGCTCGTGACCTCCGACGAGGTCATCCTCGTCTGTCAGCCGGACCTGGCCTCTCTGCGCAATGGCAAGAACATGGTCGACCAGCTGAAGTCACAGCGCCCGAACGACAATCCGCCGCGCCTGGTCCTCAATATGGCTGGCGTACCCAAGCGGCCGGAAATTCCGGTGAAGGATTTCGCCGCGGCCATCGAGGTCGAGCCGGATGTCATCCTGCCCTTCGACCCGCAGCTTTTCGGCACGGCATCGAACAAGGGTCAGATGATCTCGGAAACCGATGCGCAGGCAAAGCCGTCCCAGGCGATCGATCATCTCGCCTCCGTCCTGTCAGGCCGGGAGGTCACGGCGCCCAAGAAATCCCTGATCCAGAAACTTCTCGGAAAGTAAGGCCGGATAGGAACAAACCATGTCCTTTGGCAAACGCTCAGCAACCGCGACCCAGCCCGCCCCGCAGGCGCGCCCGGCGGCTCCGGCTGACCAACGCCCGGCCGCCCCGTCGAAGCCGGCGGGTCAGGCACGGGCTCCGTCACCGCCAAAGGCGAAGACACCTCCCCCCATTCCGGGGGCGCAGAAGCCGGGCGGGGGCTCCAAGCCCGTCGCGCTGAAGCCACCGCCGGACATGCAGAAGGAAAAGGTCACAAAGGTCGATACGCGTACGGATGAGTACTATGCGACCAAGACCACCATCTTCAACGCACTGATCGACACGATCGACCTCGGCCAGCTGGCGCAGCTTGATGCAGAGAGCGCGCGCGAGGAAATCCGCGACATCGTCGTCGAGATCATCAGTATCAAGAATGTCGTGATGTCGATCTCCGAGCAGGAGCACCTGCTCGACGATATCTGTAACGACGTTCTCGGCTATGGTCCGCTTGAGCCGCTCCTGGCGCGCGACGACATCGCCGACATCATGGTGAACGGTGCCGACACGACCTATATCGAGGTCAACGGCAAGATCGAGCGCACGAATATCCGCTTCCGCGACAATGCGCAGCTGATGAATATCTGCCAGCGCATCGTGTCCCAGGTCGGTCGCCGCGTCGATGAAAGCTCCCCGATCTGTGACGCGCGTCTGCTCGATGGCTCTCGTGTGAACGTCATCGCCCCGCCGCTCGCGATTGACGGGCCGACGCTCACCATTCGTAAGTTCAAAAAGGACAAGCTGCGTCTCAAGGACCTCGTCAATTTCGGGTCCATCTCCGAGCCGGGCGCCGAAATCCTTCGCATCATCGGCCACAGCCGCTGCAACGTCCTGATCTCCGGTGGTACCGGTTCGGGCAAGACGACGCTTCTGAACTGTCTGACCGGCTTTATCGATCCGACCGAACGCGTCATCACCTGCGAGGACTCTGCGGAACTCCAGCTGCAGCAGCCGCACGTCGTACGTCTGGAAACGCGCCCGCCGAATATCGAAGGCTCTGGCGAAATCTCGATGCGCGATCTCGTCAAGAACTGTCTGCGGATGCGTCCTGAACGGATCATCGTCGGCGAGGTGCGTGGCCCGGAGGCGTTCGACCTCCTGCAGGCCATGAACACCGGTCACGACGGCTCGATGGGCACGCTGCACGCCAACAGCCCGCGCGAAGCTCTCAGCCGTGTGGAATCGATGATTACCATGGGCGGCTTCTCGCTGCCCGCCAAGACGATCCGTGAAATGATTGTCGGCTCGATCGACGTTGTCGTTCAGGCCTCGCGCCTGCGTGACGGGTCTCGCCGCATCATGTGCGTTACGGAAGTGATGGGCCTGGAAGGCGACACGATCATCCTCCAGGACGTGCTGAAATTCGAAATGGAAGGCGAGGACGAGGACGGCAAGGTCGCCGGCCGACACCGTGGCACGGGCATTGGCCGCCCGCGCTTCTGGGAGCGGGCATCCTATTTCGGGCTCGAGAAGGATCTCGCCAAGGCCATCGACGCGCTGGACACATAAACGGATGAACAGCAACCTCATGATATACCTTGTCGGCGGCCTGGCTTTCCTGGCCCTTGCCGGCGTCGGCCTCGCCCTGACGGGCGGCAGTGGCAGCGAGGTGGCCTCCAAGCGTGCGCGTCAGATCAAGGACGGCAAGAAGGGCAAGGGCCGGAGCAGCGCGGACAACGATCCCAACTCCCAGCGCCGCCGCCAGACCCAGCAGATGCTCAAGAAGCTTCGCCAGCAGGACGAAGCGCGCCGCAAATCCCTGATGCCGCAGGACATCAAGGCCAAGCTCGTCCAGGCTGGCCTCGACATCAAACCGGAAATGTTCTGGCTGGTCTCCGCCGTGCTCGGCATTCTCTGCGCAGCGCTGACTTTCGTCTCAGGCGCGGAAGGCCCGCCGCCAGTGATGGGGATCGAGATCAAGTCGCAGCCGGCCATGATCATCGCTGCCGGGTTTGCCGGTTTTCTCGGCTTGCCGCGCTGGGTGCTCGGCTTCCTGACGAAGCGCCGCCACAAGAAAATGACGGCCCAGTTCGCCGACGCCATCGATATCATTGTGCGCGGCGTGAAATCCGGTCTTCCGCTCACGGAATGCCTGCGCATAATTGCTGCCGAGAGTCCGGCGCCGCTTGGGGTCGAGTTCAAGAATTTGACCGACAATATCCAGATGGGCACCACGACGGATCGCGCCTTGCAGCAGTTCTACAAGCGCGTTCCGCTGCCGGAAGTGAACTTCTTCGTCATTGTGCTGACGATCCAGTCCAAGTCGGGCGGTAACCTGTCGGAAGCGCTCGGCAACCTGTCCAAGGTGATCCGCGAGCGCAAGATGATGCGCGAGAAGATCAAGGCGATGTCTTCCGAAGCCAAGGCGTCAGCCGGCATTATCGCGTCATTGCCCTTTGCTGTCGGCTTCATGGTGTATCTCACCACGCCGAGCTACATCATGGAGCTTTTCGTCAAGCCGACCGGGCACATGATCCTGTTCATGGGTGCCGGCCTCATGTTCACCGGCGTCACGGTTATGCGCCGCATGATCAATTTCGATATCTAGGGGGACGACATGCAGGACTTTGCAAACGCCCTCGGAAATCCGGGCACCCTCGCCTCCATGCTGGCAGCGGTCGCCATGTTCGCGACCGTCATGTCCGTCATGCTGCCGGCGCTGAAGGGCGACAAGCTCGAGACCCGGCTGAAGCAGGTCACCACACAGCGCGAGAAACTGCGCCGTGCCAACCGTGAAGCGCTGGAGAAAAAAGGGCTGAAGCGCGAGGACACGGGCAAGATCTCGCAGATCACCGGCAAGCTGAACCTCCAGAAGATGCTGGAGGATCCGAATATCCAGGCGAAGCTTGTCCAGGCCGGTTTTCGCGGGCCGCGCCCGCTTTCGATCTTCTATTTCTGCCGCTTTGCCCTGCCCTTCCTCGGGGCCCTCGGCGTGTTCAGCTATATCTTCCTGGTCAATGATATGGGCCTGTCGCCGCAGATGAAGATGGGGTCTGTCGTCTTCGGTGCGGCCGCCGGCTTCTATGCGCCGAACCTCTATATTTCCAACCTTGCCTCCAAGCGCCAGCAATCGATCATGCGCGCCTTTCCCGACGCGCTCGACATGCTGCTGATCTGCGTGGAGTCCGGTATGTCGATCGAGCTCGGCTTCGCCAAGGTCGGCGCCGAGATCGGTCCGGCGTCTCCGGAACTGGCCGAGGAATTCCAGCTGACCACCGCCGAGCTTGCCTATCTGCAGGAGCGCCGGGTGGCCTATGAGAACCTCGCCAAGCGGACCGGCCATGAAGGCGTTAAATCGGTCTGTATGGCGCTGATGCAGGCGGAGCGCTACGGTACGCCGCTGGGCGATGCCCTGCGCGTCATGGCCAAGGAAAACCGCGACATGCGCATGTCGGAGGCCGAGAAAAAGGCGGCAGCCCTGCCAGCCAAGCTGACCGTGCCGATGATCCTGTTCTTCCTGCCGGTGCTGTTCCTGGTCGTGCTTGGGCCAGCCTATATCAAATACCAGGAAATGAACGCCGCGAACGGGTAAGTCCGGGCGGGCATTTGTCTGTCTTTACAGATTACGGATGATCAGTCGCTGCCAAGCGAACCGCGAAGCGCCGGTGGTGTTGCGGCTTCTTCCTGGCTGGACGGTTGCGCCGGGCTGGGACGTGGCGCCTCGCTGTCTTCGTCGTCGCGCAGGGCCCCATAGGTCCGCATGGGCGAGAGCATGTTCTTCAGCGTCTGCATGTTCGACTCCACTGTACGCGTTGGCGCATGCGGGTCGATCTCACGAGCTTCGGCAAACTTGCCTTGCAGGCCGAGGATAAGGGCCAGGTTCTGGCGCACACGCGCGTCTGAACCGGGCAGGGCGACAGCCTCGCGCAGGCGGGCCTCTGCCGCGTCGAGATTGCCCGAGAGGGCCAGTGACAGGCCGTAATTGGTCAGCGTGGATATACGCTGCGGATCGACCTCAAGCGCGGCTTCATAAGCGATCTGCGCATCATGGTGGCGTTCGAGCTGATCCATGGCGAGGCCAAGACCGGCCAGGGCTGCGGGGTCTTTCGGGTCGACCCGTGTGGCACGCAGATAGACGTCAGCAGCTTCGGCAGGACGGCTTTCGCTCATCAGCGCGCGCGCCATGATCACGTGGAGCTCCACTGATTTCTGATGGATCGGAAGCGTCTTTGAGCCGATCTCGATGGCGCGTTCATGGCTGCCGATCTCGCGAAGCGACTTCATGAATTCAATGGTGACGTCGAGCTTTGTCGGATCCTTGCGGAACTCCGCCCCCCAGAAGTTCGCTCTGGTCAGGGGATCGGCGCGCATCGCCGCTTCTATTTCCTCGGGTGTGGCCGGGGCAAGCTTCTCGGCCATGGCCTCCTCGATCGCCGATTCCGTGGCGGCCTGCTCTTTCTTTTCGGCACTTGCACAGGCCGTGATGAGCGAGGCAGACAGCAGGGGCAGGGCGAAGGCGATGGCTTTTGCTCTGGACATTCGATCGGCTCCGGCGTGAGGTTCTGACGCCGTAGCTTGCCTCGCACAGGGTCAAGGATCAGTTAACAGAACAGAGCCTTCGCTTAACCGTTTCAGTCAGGGATCATTCCATTCCAATGCATAAAGCCTTTACCGCCACCGCCAGCCAAGCCGCTGCCATCCATCTCGTGCGCCCGATGCACTGGGACGAGGCCGAGCACGAGATACCACCGGCACTGAAATCGCTGGCGCGCGCGACCGGCTTCAAGGCGAATGCAGGCGAGACCGTCTTTCACGCCGATGAGGAGGGCAAGCTTGCGAATGTCCTGTTCGGCCTGGGGGACGCGCCGGATGCGCTCGCCGTTGCGGCCCTGTCGGGCAAGCTGCCGGCGGGAGACTATGAGATCGCGCGCGATGCCGGCCTGCCCTTTGCGCATATCGCTGCCGGCTGGGCCGATGGTGCCTACCGCTTCGACCGCTACCTGACCGAAAAAACCGACCCCCCGCGCCTGGTGCTTGGTGAGGACGAGGATGCTGCCGCCCTCGACCGCGAGGCCGATGCGATCAAGCTGCTTCGCGACATGATCAACACCCCGGCCCAGCATATGGGCCCGGCCTCGATCGAGCAGGTGGTCCGCCAGATGGCCGAGGAGCACGGCGCCGAGATCGAGGTCACGGCTGGCGACGAACTGCTGGACGCGAATTATCCGATGATCCACGCGGTTGGCCGGGCCGGGCCGGAAGCGCCGCGCTTCATCGAGCTCAGCTGGGGCAATGCTGACCATCCCGAACTCGCCCTTGTCGGCAAGGGGGTCGCCTTCGATACGGGCGGCCTGAACCTCAAGCCCGGCGGGGGCATGCGCCTGATGAAGAAGGATATGGGGGGCGCCGCGCATGTCATCGCGCTCGCCAAGCTTGTCATGGGGTCGAAGCTGCCGGTGCGGCTGAAGCTCTATGTTCCGACCGTGGAGAATGCGATCGACAGCAATGCCTTCCGGCCGAGCGACATTCTCTCCACGCGCAAGGGCATCACCGTCGAGATCGACAATACCGATGCCGAAGGCCGGCTCATCCTTGGCGATGCCCTGACACGCGCCTGCGAGGGCTCGCCCGACCTGCTGATCGATTTCGCCACGCTGACGGGCGCAGCCCGCGTCGCGCTGGGGCCTGACCTTGCGCCTTATTATACCGATGATGGCGATGTCGCCGATGCGATCTGGGCGGCTGGCGCTGTCTCCGGTGATCCGGTCTGGCGCATGCCGTTGTGGGACCCGTACAAGTCCATGCTCAAATCCGATATCGCCGATATCCAGAATGCCGGCGGCAGCTTTGCCGGTTCGATCACCGCGGGGGTCTTCCTGAAGCAGTTCGTCGATGCCGAGCGCTGGGTCCACCTCGACGTCTGGGGCTGGCGCAAATCGCAGTATGGCCGCCCGGAAGGCGGGGCCGCCTGCGGCCTGCGCGCCATGTGGACGATGCTCAGGACACGGTATGCCTGATTCCGCCGGGGCGGGTGGCAGAGTGTGCCCCCCGCCTTGCGCGAAACGGAAAATCCTGCTTCTTAGCGATATTCGATAAGTTCAGGAGAATATCACCATGCGTGTCAGTCTGACGGCTCTTGCCCTCGTCCTCTCGCTCGCTGCCTGCGGGCAGTCCGGCTCCAACAGCGTCAAACAGCCTGCGGATGCCCAGACGCCACCGGCTGAAGCCGAAGCAGCGGAGCAGACTGAAACCCAGAAGCTGAACGCCTGGTTCGATGAGAAATACGAAGAAGAGCTGATGATGAGCCCCATCCAGCTCACCTTCCTCGGCCGCAAGGACCGTCACAGCGAGATCGACGACATGTCCTACGAGGCCGCACAGGAACAGCTCGACTGGCGCCTGGCCACCGTCGAGGAGATGGAATCCACCTTCGACTATGACAAGCTGAGCCAGGAAGCGAAGAATTCCTGGGACATCTGGAAATACCAGGCCGAGCTTGCCGAAGAAGGCCTGCAATACTTCTACAACGGCTTTACCTTCGACCAGATGAATGGCGCGCAGTCCTTTCTGCCGACGCTGCTGATCCAGTTCCACCGTGTCGACACGGCCGAGGACATGGAAGCCTATATCTCGCGCATCAAGGAAGGGTCGCGCGCGCTGGAGCAGCTCATGACCATCGCCGAGGAAGCCCAGAGCCGCGGTATCGCGACGCCTGACTTTGCGCTCGAAGGCGTGATCGACCAGTCGCGGAAGGTCATCACCGGTGCGCCTTTCACGAATGGCGATGATGACTCCGACATCTGGGCGGACATCGAGATGGAGATCAACAAGCTCGTCGAGAGTGAAGAGATCACCGAGGATGAGGCGACTGTCCTGCAGCAACAGGCGCGCACCGCTCTCACCGGTACCTTCCAGCCGACCTATGAAAAGCTGATCAGCTGGGCCGAGGAAGCCCTGCCGGAGGCGCCCGCCAACCCGACCGGCGTCGGCACAACGCAGCCGAACGGCGAGGCCTATTACAATTACCGCCTCAAACGCGCGACCACGACCGATCTCACCGCCGACGAAATCCACGAGATCGGCCTTGAAGAAGTCGCCCGTCTCCAGTCGGAGATGGAAGCGGTGAAGGACGAGTTCGGTTTCGACGGCACGCTGCAGGAGTTCTTCGTCTATCTACGGGAAAACAAGGATGACCGCGAGCTCTATTACGAGAATACCGATGCGGGCGCCGACGCCTATATCGCCGATGCCAGCGCCGCCATCGACAATATTGAAAAGCAGCTGCCGGAGTATTTCGGCATCCTGCCCAAGGCCGACCTCGTCGTGAAGCGCGTCGAGCCGTTCCGTGAGCAGGACGGGGCCGCGCAGCACTATTATCCGGGCACGCCGGACGGGTCCCGCCCGGGCACCTATTACGCCCACCTGTCCGACATGTCCTCCATGCCGAAGCGTGAGCTGGAAGTGATCGCCTATCATGAGGGGCTTCCGGGCCACCACATGCAGATCTCTATCGCGCAGGAGCTGGAAGACATTCCGCAATTCCGCACCCAGGCCGGCTTCACCGCCTATTCGGAAGGCTGGGGCCTCTATTCTGAAAAGCTTGCCAGCGAAATGCCGGGCACGTTCGAGACGCCGCAATCGGAATTCGGCCGCCTCGGCTCCGAAATCTGGCGTGCGATCCGCCTCGTCGTCGACACCGGCCTGCACTCAAAGGGCTGGACCGAGGAAGAAGCGTTCGAATACTTCACCGAGAATGCCGCCGTCACGGACGGTCAGGCGCGCTCCGAGATCCAGCGCTATATCGTGATGCCGGGGCAGGCGACCGCCTACAAGATCGGCATGATCAAGATCCTCGAACTGCGTGAGCACGCCAGGGAAGAGCTTGGCGATGATTTCGACATCAAGGGCTTCCACGACACCGTGCTGGGTGGCGGCGCCCTCCCGCTCGAAATCCTCGAACGCCGGGTCGATACCTGGATCGAGGATATGAAGGCGGAGAGCGACGGCGAATAGTCGCTGACGCCCTCAGAATAATGAACGGCCCTGCAGCATCCCTGCGGGGCCGTTTTTTTTGAGCTGACGTCAGCGTGACAGACGCGATAGCGTCGAGATGTTTATCAGGAGAAGGATGCGACCTCGAATGAGACACGTTAAAGCCGCTGCGCTTGGCCTTGTCGCTTGCAAGATGTTCAGCCTGCAGGCGATTGGACAGCAGCCCGATCTGGGGGCTGTCTTTTCCGCGCCGATTGACGTCGAGCGTGAAACTCGCCTGACCACTGTACCGATTGACGTAAAGGCCGGAAAACTTCTTCTCAACGCGTCGGTGAATGACAAGGACGCCCGTATGGTCTTTGATACGGGGTCACCGACCATTCTCTCCCGTCAGCTGGCCAACAGCCTTGAGCTCGAGATCGTCGGGCAGAATACCGGTGTTGATGCCAATGGCACGCAGGTGAGAATGGATGTCGCCGTTGTCGAGTCCCTCGTCCTGGGGGATGTCGAGTTTCAGCACGTTCCGGTGCTCATCTTCGACTTTTCGAGACTTTCGCTTGGGTCCTGTTTCATCAAGGATGGCATCCTCGGTTCCGAAATCTTTCCGGGAAGCGTCTGGCAAGTCGATCTTGAGGCGCAGGAAATCCGTATCGCGGAAAGTGCTCATGATCTCGGTATCGCGGATACCGCATCCAGCACCGCGCTTCATGATTTTGGCTACCCGCACGCGCCCATTGTGGACTACGCAATTGGAAGACTTGAAGACAAGGCGCTCTTCGATACGGGCAGCTCAGAAGCGGTTAGCCTGTTTGAAAAGGCAATGAACGCTCCAGCCATGAAGAAGGCGACGGTCTCCCGTTCAAGGCGCACGGGACGAGGCATAGAAGGCGTATCCGCTGGCGGAAAGGGTGAGGCAATGGCGTTGAATAGCATTGAGCTCAAAGGACTGACTCTCGGGTCGCACAAGACCGGCCCGCTTCGCGCAGTTTCAAGGTCGGTCCCGCCAAGCCTGATCGGAGCCGGTCTCCTGTCCTCCTACACCGTCACCCTCGATTATCCGGGCAAGCGCTTTATCTTGGAGCCGAGAGCCGCACCAATCCCCAAAAAAGCGGCCAGTGGGTACAGCGTGATGTTTGTGGAGGACGAGGCGACGGTGGCTCAGGTGTTTGAAAAGAGTGAAGCCGCCAAGGCCGGGCTTGAGTTCGGGGATGTGGTTAAAAGCGCTAACGGCATGTCGCTGGTGCCTGACGATGAGGCCAGCCGCTGTGAAAAAGCCCTGTGGTTGGCGGATGAATTTGATTCCTCGAAATCTGCAGACCTGGTTGTCGTGAGAAATGGCAAGGACGTCGCTATCAACGTACCTGCGACATCAGACTGATTTCTTACCCCTCACGCCACTTCCTTCTTGCTCAGTTCCTGGGCCTTCATCGCTTCGGTGATGTGGTCGGCCAGCAGGCGGGCCTTGCCTTTCAGCTTGCCGCCGGACCAGACCACATGCAGCGGCAGGGCGTCGGCTTCCCAGTCCGGCAGGAGGCGAACGAGGTCTCCGCTACGCACCTTCTCGCAGACCAGCCAGTCAGGCGCGAGAATGTAGCCGAGCCCGTCCTGCGCGGCCTGGATCAGCATGTCGCCGGAGGAGGCGCGGAAGCGGCCATCGACACGCAGCTCAACCCGGTTGCCGCGGGTCATATGGGTCAGCACCCAATTGGAATGGGTGGCGGACTTGTGGCGCAGGTGCAGGGCGTCCTGGGGCGGCAAGTCAGCCGGGCTTTCAATGGCTGACATCTGCGCGGCATAGATGGGCGAAGCCCATAGGCTGCGCGGCGTCACGGCGATCCGCTTGGCCATCAGGCTGGAATCGGCGAGATCGCCCAGCCGGAAGGCAAGATCGACGCCCTCCTGGACAATGTCTGTATACGTGTCGTCGGAAATCACATCGAGCGAGAGATCCGGATACTGCCGCATGAAGCTGGCGAGCGCAGGCGCAATCACGACACGCGAAAGCGAGTGCGGCACGGTAATGCGCAGCTGGCCGAAGGGCTCATTGTCGAGACCGCGCACTTCCGCCTCGGCCTCCTCGAAATCCGACAGGATGGAGCGGGCGCGCGCATAGAATTTCTCGCCGGCCTCGGTCAGGCTGAGCGCGCGTGTCGTCCGCAGGAAGAGGTCGGCGCCAAGCTGCGCCTCAAGGTCCTGTATGCGGCGCGAGACGGTGGGCTGGCCGATATCGAGATCGGCGGCCGCTTTCGAAAAGCTTCCCGTATCAGCGACCCTTATGAAGAGCCGCATTGCGTCCAGCCGGTCCATGGCATGCCTCCCACTCTGGCCCGATACTGCCGGATATAGGGCGCAGCGGCCAGGGTTTCGAGGGGGTGGCGCGCCAAGATCTGTTCACTGGAATGTGAGCGGCATCACGCAGGCGTGCATCGCACGTGACGCTGCGGAAGCGTATCTCTGCCGCCACAGCAAAGAAGGGGACGCAACCCATGACAAGACTGAAGACCTGGCTTCCACATGCCATAGCTCTCATCGCCTCGCTCGTTTTTCTCGACAGCTTGCGCTTCAAATTCACCAATGCGCCTGAGACGCAGGTGATCTTCGGCAAGCTCGATGCCTGGGCGGCCAGCTTCGGCGCGGACGGCCTGTTCGCCCAGACCGGGCTGTTCAGCCAGTATGTGATCGGCACGGCCGAGCTGTTCGCCGCGACGCTGCTGCTCATCGGTATCCATCCGGCCCTTCGCCGCATTCAGGCCGTCGGCGCGGTGATCGCGCTGGCCGTGATGAGCGGGGCGGTGAACTTCCATCTCTGGACGCCGCTTGGGGTAGACCCGAACAATGATGGCGGCGGGCTCTTCTTCATGGCCTGCACGGTCTGGCTGACCTCCATCGGCCTTATCGTCATCCGGAGGCACGAACTCGCAGCGATCGGGAAGGGGCTTGCGGTCACCTTCCTGCCGGCTGGCAGCGTTTCAGCCACAACACATAAGCACCCGCACGCGCCAAAGGAGGCCTTCCAATGATCCGCACCATCCTCGCTGCACTCGTTATGAGTGTATTAACCTTCGGCGCGGCTGCGCCCGCGCATGCCGACAAGAAGCCGGTTTATACCGGCCTCTTCTCCAACACCGCCGTCGGCGGATACGATCCGGTCGCCTATTTTACAGAGGGCGAGCCGGTGGAGGGGAAGAAGGAATTCTCCATGCAGTACGAGGGCGCGGAATGGCGTTTCTCGAGTGCGGAGAACCTCGAAACATTCCGCGCTGATCCGGAAAAATACGCACCGCAATTTGGCGGCTATTGTGCCTGGGCTGTCGCGCAGGGAGATACCGCGAAGGGCGATCCCGACCACTGGCAGATCGTCGATGGAAAGCTCTACCTCAATTATAATAAAAAAATTCAGGAACGCTGGGAACTAAACCGTGCGCAGTTCATTGAACAGGGTAATACGAACTGGCCGGCGGTGTTGAAATAGCGGGGCAAATTCCCTCCTCCCCTCACCCAGTCCCGCTATCCCAACCGGTCTTCAAAGGCCCTGCACATCCCCTCTGTGCAGGGCCTTTACTTTTGTGGGAGGCGTCGATCTGTGGCGCGAAAGAGTGTCCCTCAGGCCCAGTTTTTCGCTCCGGCCGAAGCGTTTTTCTCCACCTGCATAGCCTCCGGCAGGCGTGTCTTTTTTACGTGAAAAGACTGTCCGGATTCCTGCCACTGCGGAGGGGGCCTTGAAAGCGTGTCCGCCCCGTGCCTTGCCCCAAGCGTCTGTGCAATGCCGGCTACAGTTTTATCGCTCTCGACGTGTAAGAAGATGGCGCCTGCGGAGACGTCGGTCCCGGCGCGCTGGCTGGCCGTTGCGGATACAACCCTGCCGAGTGATTCCTCCTTGAGGGCGCCGCCCTAACTGTCTCGCTCCGCCCATTCCTTGAGGATGTGGTGGGCCACGGCGAAGGGCGGTGGCGCGAAGATTTCCGGATGCTCGCCGGCGAGAATGTCGCGCGCTTCCTGACGCGTCACCCAGCGGGCAGCTTCCAGCTCGTGCGGATCGATGGTGATGTCCTCATTCTCCGCCGGCAGCAGCATCCCGATCATCAGGGACGAGGGAAACGGCCAGGGCTGGCAGAACAGGTATTCCGCATTCGCCGGATGGCAGAGAATGCCCGCCTCCTCATGCAGCTCGCGCGCGGCCCCCTGTTCGAGCGTCTCGCCCGGCTCGATGAAGCCGGCCAGGCAGCTCCACATCCCCTGCGGCCACATCTTTTGGCGCCCCAGCAGGCACTTGTCGCCGGACACCGCCAGCATGATCGCGACAGGGTCGGTACGCGGGAAATGCTCGGCCGAGCACTCCGGGCAGATACGCTTCCAGCCCGCCTCGGTCGAATCGCTCTCGGCGCCGCAGCGCGCGCAGAAGCGGTGCGACTTGTGCCACTCGAAGATCGAGCGCGCGGTGGAGGCGAGGTTCATCTCCAGCTCCCCGAGCTTGCCGATCGCCATGCGGAAATCCATGAACTCACCCGTGCCCGCGATGAGCGACCCTTCAAGCTCGAACCCGTCAGGCAGGCCCAACGCGAAGATCGGCGTGTCATTGCGGTCCAGCCCGAGGAAGAGCCGGCGCGCATCGGGCGCGACCTTGGCGGCTTCAGGCCCCAGCCAGACCAGCCCGCCGGCGGGCGAAACCAGCGGCAGGCCCTTGTGGAGCATCAGCACCAGCACGTCATCGCGCGCAAAGGCAGCCTCCAGCCAGGCAGTGTCAGTCCGGTGATGGCCGGCCCGGTCGATCGGGCGGCTCCCAAGCGGAATATAGTCGGAATTGTTGTTCTGGCTCGTCATGCCCCGACACCTAGCAGCAATCGGCCCCTTGTCACCCCGCTTTCAAAACGCGATATGGGGAATAAGGAGGCTGGCGGTGGACGAAGTCCTCGCCAACCGGGTCAGGTCGGGAACGAAGCAGCCCTAACGAGTTTCGCTTCGGGTCACTGTCCAGTCTCCGCTTTCTCAAAAATCGAAACCGGTTACAGTCGCTCAGATGAGACTGAAACCGCTCCTCCTGCTCGCGGCGCTTGGCGCCATGCCCGTGGCTGCAGAGGCCTGCTCCTGCATGGCTTATGATACGGTGGAGGAGAAAATCGCCGAGACCGAGGTCGCCTTCTTCGGCGTGGCCGACGAGATGATCCCGGCGACCATGTCCGACGATCCTGGCGAGACCTATCGCACGCGCTTCACCGTCTGGCGCAGCTATACCGGGCCGGATGCGCCGACGCTCGAGGTCTCGCACCTTCTCTCATCTGCGGCCTGTGGCCTGCGGTTCCAGACGGGCAAGCCCCAGCTTGTCCTCGCCTACCGCGCAGGCGACGGAACCCTCCAGACCAATTCCTGCACCAACATTACCTACACCCGCGATGACAAGGACCTGCGCGAAGCGCTAGACGCGCGGTATCCGGTGAAGTGGTGGTGGTGAGGAGAGTTGATCAACACCTTGCGAACCACGCCGCTTTATAACCCAGCCCCACCCCGGGGCGGATGAAAAAAATCGCGCTTCAGCCAGGCCATAAAATTTCTGGGCTGAAAGTGGGCTGGAATTGGAACGGTTTCGGTACGTTTTCGGAGTGTCGAGTCCGGCCATTCATCCCACCCCTCATCCCCCACCGGATTTAGTGGAAACCGCGCAGAAAATCCGCCGCTGTCTTGAGATGCTTCTCCCGCTTCGCCGTGTCCATCTTCTCGGCCATGGAGACCATCATCGCCCAGCGCGGATGGCCGGAAAGCGCCTCGCGATGCTTCCAGATCCAGCGCCAGTAGAGCCCGTCCCATACATCGCACCAGTCGCCGCGGGCGTGATTGCTCATCTTCCGAATGTAGGAAGACCCTGAAAAATAAGGCTTTGTCGTGATCCGGCCGCCATCGGCATGCTGGCTCATCGCATAAGCGTTCGGCACCATCACCCAGTCATAGGAGTCGGCGAACATCTCCATGAACCAGCGATAGATGTGATCGGGGTCCACCTCGCAGACGAACATGAAGCCGCCGAGCACCATCAGCCGCTCGATATGATGGCAATAGCCTGTTTTCAGGACCCTTTTTATCGTGTCGTCGATGGGCGGAATGCCGGTCTCGCCGGTCCAGAAGGAGGCGGGCAGGGGGCGGTCATGGCCCCAGTGATTGGTGGTCCGCATCGGCACGGAGAGGTCTTCATAAGTGGCGCGCATGAACTCCCGCCAGCCGATCACCTGCCGGATGAACCCTTCGGCCGAGTTCATGGGGATGTCCTTGTTTTCAATAAAGGAAATCGCCGCATCGAGCACCAGTTTCGGGCTCAGCAGGCCGATATTGAGCATCGGCGTGATGGCGGCATGCCAGAGCAGGCTTTCGCCTTCGAGGATCGCATCTTCATAGGGCCCGAAGCGCGCAAACCGCTCATGCAGGAAATGCCCGAGCCAGCTTTCGGCGGCCTCATGGCTGGTCGGCCAGTAAAGCTCATCCAGTGAACCGGGATTGTCGGGGAAATCTGCGAGCACCGAACGGCGGGCTTCTTCCTCTACCTCGTCAGGGTCGCGCGGGCGCAGCTGCGGTACCGCATCCTGTAGGTTCTTCGGGACTTTCTTGCGGTTCTCGTCGTCAAAGCTCCATTGCCCGCCGGCCGGTTTGTCCCCCTCCATCAGCACGTCGAATTTCCGCCGCTGCGCCTTGTAGAATTCCGCCTGGAACCAGGATTTGTGATCTTCCCGCCAGGCCCGGTTCTCGCCCGGCGTATTCAGGAACATGGGCGTGTTGATCAGGGTGAGGTCGAGCTCCTCGGCCTTGCAATAGGTGCGCAGCCGTTTTTCCAGAATGAAATCAACCGGGTCGCAAGTGATGACCTCGGTGACGCCGTCTTTTTTGAGCCGGGCGATGGTGGGCTTCAGCAGCGCCTGTCCGGGCCGGTGGCGGACAAGTTCGGCTTGCGGTTTGAGCGGCTGGAGCCGCGTCATGTAGCGCGCCATGGACGCCCGGTGCAGCCACAGCTTCTGCTTGTGAAACTGTAATGGATACTGGCGATCCCCGAAGAAGAGATTGTCCTCGATGAGCAGGATCCGATCCGGGCGCTTGTCGAGGCCGGGATGGTGGGCAAAGAGCTGGTGGGGGAAGATGAGAAGCGCTTTTGTCATGTGAGGCTCAAGCTAGTCCGCCCGGCCCACAGGCAAAGGCTGCAAAACCGCTCACCCGCCATTGCCGCGACCCCCGAGTCCCTGCCATTATCTCGCGCGATGAGCGATGAGTCCCTTCCAGAGCCCGAAACAGAGCGCGACGACGCAACCTTCTCCATGTTTGGAGAGGAAGATATGGGCTCGGCCGAAGCCAAGGCGCCCTATCAGGTGCTGGCGCGGAAATACCGTCCGAAACTCTTCTCCGACCTGATCGGCCAGGAGGCGATGGTGCGCACGCTGCGCAACGCTTTCGAGCTCGACCGCATCGCCCACGCCTTCATGCTGACCGGGGTACGGGGTGTGGGAAAGACCACGACGGCGCGCCTGCTGGCACGGGCGTTCAACTATGAAAGTGCCGATCATGAGGGGCCGAGCCTGAAGCTCGACCCGCCCGGTGAGCACTGCAAGCCGATCATGGAGAGCCGGCATCCTGACGTGCTCGAGCTCGATGCCGCCTCGCGCACCGGCGTGGCCGACATGCGCGACCTGCTCGATGGCGTGCGCTACTCCCCGCAGGCGGCGCGCTACAAGGTCTATATCATCGACGAAGTGCACATGCTCTCGACGGCGAGCTTCAACGCGCTGCTGAAGACGCTGGAAGAGCCGCCGCCGCATGTGAAGTTCATCTTTGCGACGACCGAGATCCGCAAGGTGCCGGTCACGGTCCTGTCGCGCTGCCAGCGTTTTGACCTCAAACGTCTCGATACGGGCGACCTCGCCGCGCACCTCGGCAAGATCGCCGCGCGCGAAGGCGCGAAAATCTCCGAAGAAGGCATCACGCTGATCGCCCGTGCGGCGGAAGGATCGGTCCGCGACGGCCTCTCCATCCTCGACCAGGCCATCGTCCAGGGCCTCGACGGCGGCGAAATCACCGGCGAAGCCGTCCGCGACATGCTCGGCCTGGGAGACCGGCTACGCCTGCTTGACGCGTTTGAATATGCCGTCACCGGAAAGGCGAAAGAGGCTGTCAACGAAATTACCGACCAGATCCAGATCGGCGCCGATCCGCTGGTTTTGATGAAGGATATTCTGGAGATCGCCGCCGATGTGGCAACCATCCAGGCCATGGGTGACAACTACACACTCCCCGGCCCGGCAGACTGGACGACCCGTACCCGCCAGATCGCAGACAGTGTGACGCCAGCGCAGGCTCAGCGGAACTGGCAGATCCTGCTGTCAGGCTATCGCGACACGCAGAGTGCGCCGGAGGCCGATGTCGCGCTTCGCATGGTGATGCTGCGGCTGGTGTCCGCCGCTAGTCTTCCCTCCCCGGAGGATGCCGCGCGCATGATCGCCGAAGGTGGGGGTAGCGAAAGCTCTACGCGGGGCAAAGGGGGCAAGTCTGACCCGAATGTTGTGCCTGTCGGGGGCGGTGGTACCGGCCAGCTCTCGAAGTTCGAGGACGTGCTGGACCTGTTGGAGAAAGAGCGCAAGCCGACCCTCTGGGGCGAGGCCAAAGCCTATATCCGGCCGGCTGTCTTTGCCGATGGGACCATTAGCTGCGACCTCAAGGATGGTGCGCCCGTTGACCTGCTGCGGCGCCTGACCGATTTTCTCGAGGTCTCTACCGGGCGCGTCTGGGACGTTCAGAAAGCCAAGACCGGACGCGAAACGGTGAAAGAGCGCGAAGAACGCCTGAAGGCCGAGCGGATCGACGAAGTGAAGTCCGATCCGGACGTCAAGGCTGCGCTGGCGGCCCTTCCCGGCGCTGAAATTGTCGAGGTGAGTGAAGCGGTGCCTCTTGAAGCGACGGGCACTGACGACAATGTCGTTCCCTTGCGCGTAGCGAGTCAGAAGAAAGGGTAGGCGGTCGCCATGAAAGACCTCGGAAAGATCATGCAGCAGGCCCAGCAAATGCAGGCCAAGATGCAGGAAGCCCAGGAAAAGATCGAGAATATCGAGGCCGAAGGCGTTGCCGGCGCCGGCATGGTCAAGGTTCGCCTCAAGGGCAAGGGCGAAATGATCGGTGTTGATATCGACCCTTCTCTGATGGGCGACGAGGCCGAGATCGTCGAAGATCTGATCAAGGCCGCCCATTCCGATGCCAAGAAGCGCCTTGATGAGGAAATGGAAAAGGCCATGAAGGAAGCCACATCCGGCTTCGGCGGCATGATGCCGGGCTTCAAACTGCCCTTCTAGGCGCGCAGGTTTCTTACGTATGAGCCAGAAGAGCGCCGGCCCTGAAATCCTGAAAATGATAGAGCTGATCGCCAAGCTGCCCGGGCTCGGGCCGCGGTCTGCCCGGCGGGCTGCGCTTCACCTGCTCAAGCGGAAGGACCAGCTACTCCTGCCACTCGCGGACGCTCTGGCGGAGGCCGGCAACCGGATCGAGCGATGCAATACCTGCGGCAACTACGACACGCTGCAGCCTTGCGCCGTCTGCCAGTCGGACGGGCGCGATGACAGCGTTATCTGTGTTGTCGAGGACGTCCCGGACCTGTGGGCCCTTGAGCGTGCCAGCGCCTTCCGTGGCCGCTATCATGTGCTGGGCGGCGTTCTTTCGCCGCTGGATGGCATCGAGCCCGAGGACCTTACCATCGGCATGCTGGTCGACCGCGTGAAGTCTGGTGAGGTCCGAGAAGTCATTTTCGCGCTTTCGGCCACGCTCGATGGCCAGATCACGGTCGATTACGTGCGCGATCAAATCGAGGCGCTTGGGGTCGACGTCCAGACCACGCGGCTCGCCCAGGGCGTGCCGCACGGTGGAGAACTCGATCATCTCGACGAAGGCACGCTGGCGGCGGCCATGCGCTCGCGCCGATAGGCCTATTCCACAGCGCGGGCCTTGGCGCGTTTCCAGGCTTCGCGGTCCATATTGCGGTCGTAATAAGCCTTCAGATTCTTGTAGGGGCCAATCTCGCCAAGCCGCTCGGCCATGCTCGCAACGTAGGTGATTCCGATATCGGGGACCTGGAATTTGTCGCCGAGAATGTAGGGCATCTCGGCGAGCCGCTTGTCGAGAAGGCTGAGGTGGAGCGGGACTTCACCATCCGCGAACGCCTTGAAAACGGCTGACGGGTTATCGCCTTCCCGCGCCAGAAGCATCTTCAGGAAGAGTGGAAGGAAAGCCGAGCCTTCCGGATAGTGCAGCCAGCGCTGATATTCCGCCCAGGCCTTGTGGTCCGAGCGGGCAGGGGCGAACTTGCCGTCAGTGTCATAGCGATCGACCAGATAGGCTGCAATTGCGCCAGATTCCGTCAGCAGGATATCGCCATCCTGGATGGTTGGAGATTTGCCGAGCGGGGTCGCGGCCTTGATATCGTCCTGCGAGCGGAATGTTTCCGGATTGCGGTGATAGACTTTGAGCTCATAGTCGAGGCCCATCTCTTCCAGCAGCCAGACTGTGAAGATGGAGCGCCCGATACGCAGGTGGTGAACAAGGATCATTCGGATTCCGATTTGCTGATGGTGTAGATGACGCCTTCCATATTTGCGGTTGCCGCGTAGAGCGTGCCGTCCGGCCCGATGGTGACATCGCGGAAGGGGATTTCGAGATCGGCGAGAAGGTCTTCAGTGCCTTGAGACGTGCCGTCTTCGTCGAGATCGACTCGGACCAGCTTCTGCCCCTTGGGCCCGTTCATTGCAGCCACGATCAGGTCACCTTCCCAGTCGGACCACTGATCGCTGTTTACCAGAACCATGCCCGAGGGCGCGATGGATGGCACCCATTTTACCACTGGCTGCTCCATGCCGGGCGCCTCGGTCTCTTCGGTAATGATGGTTCCGTCATAGTTCACGCCATAGGTGATTTCCGGCCAGCCATAATTGTTGCCGGGCTCGATGATGTTGAGTTCGTCGCCGCCCTTGGGGCCATGTTCATGGGCCCAGAGGATCTCGCGGCCTTCATCATAGAGGAGGCCCTGGACGTTGCGGTGACCATAGGACCAGACAGCCGGCGCGCCGTCTTCGCCGCTGGCGAAGGGATTGTCGTCAGGGATCGAGCCATCTGTATTAATCCGCGCGATCGTGCCGTGATAATTCATCGGATTCTGGGCCTCATCCATATAGCGGAAGCCTTCGCCCATGGTGATGATCAGTGTCCCATCCGGGAGGAAGGCCAGGCGCCCGCCATAGTGGTAGGTGGTCTCGCGCGGCGTGCCGGCGAAGATTTCCTGAACGTCGGTCAGCTCGGAGAGGTCCTCGGACAGGACGCCCTTCACCACGGCTGTTGTGTTTTCATCAGCCGTGCCTTTGGCATAAGAAAGGTAGAGGGTGCGATTGGACGCAAAGTCGGGATCGAGCGCCATGGCGAAATAACCCCCCTGGCCTTCGACAAGGGCTTCGGGCGTGCCGGCAATGGGTGCCTCTGCAGGTTCACCATCGCGGATCACGCGAATGGTGCCATCTCTCTCCGAGACCAGCATTTCGCCGGAGGGGAGGAAGACCATGTCCCATGGAAAAGTCAGTCCGGTTGCGAACGGGGTGAGGGTATAGCCGCTTTCTGAGGTCAGCACCTTTTCGGCTGCCTCGTTACTGGCGTCAATCTCGCCGGTCTGGGCACCGCCGGACGACTCGCTGGTCCCCGCGGGAGCGGTTTCCCCGCCAGAGCAGGCCGCGGCGAGCAGTAGGGCAGTGGTCATTACAATCGAGATTTTCATGCTTCACATCCTGAACGTCCTGATGGGACTGTAGACCAGTCATGCGCTGAGGCAAATCGCCAGTGGCGCGTGCCTGTGAGGCACAAAAAAGGGGCGGCCCACAAGGAGCCGCCCCACCCATACTCAGGGGTGCAAGAATGTTACCAGCGCTTGCGCACCGAGACGCCGTAAAGGGCGGGCTCGTTGAGGAAGACGTTGGAATACAGACCGGAAGAGTCGTCGGTCAGGTAGCGACCGGTGAGGACTTCCTCATCGGTGATGTTCTTGCCGAAGATTTCAAACTCCAGCCCATTATCATTATAGAACTGAACCGACAGGTTGAGGTTGGTCCAACTGTCGAGATCGTCACCCGAAGTGTTCCAGACGCGGCTGTAGCTTTCACCCTGATAGTAGTAGTCACCACGAAGGCGCATGTCCCAGTTGCCATCAAAGAGGCTCTCGAACGTATACTCCGCGCCCACATTCAGGGTCATTTCCGGCGCACCCGGAATACTGTTGCCATCGAGGTCCTTGGCTTCACCATCGAACGGGGTCAGACCACCGATCGTCTGGGTTTGGCCATCGGAGTCCACATAGGTCACTGTACCCACACCGAACGCTGCTTCGGCACCAGCGAACGCGCCTGTGCAAAGGCCTCCTGTCGAGCCCGGGGCCAGAGCGCCTGCGGCAATGGCGCCGAGGATGGTCGCATAGCCTTCCGCAGATACAACGCAATTGGCGTACGAGCTGGCGTTCTTCAGGGCGACCAGGTCATCGCGGCCATTCGTGCGATCAAGCACGTCGATGGCGTAAGTGTCCTGGATCTCGGAGTCGAGCAGACCAAGGTTGGCGTTCAGCACGAAGGTCGAGGCCGGGTTCCAGACGGTCTCCAGCTCGAAGCCCTGAATCTTGGCGTCGATGTTGAAGTTGGCCGAGGTCCGGTTGATGATCTGTGTGATCTGGTAACCTTCATAATCGTAGTAGAAGCCCGTCGCATTCAGTTGAAGGGCCCCGCCAGCCAGCGTGTTCTTCGTGCCGATTTCGTAGGAGTTGATGAACTCCGGATCGAAGAACTGAGGGAAGGCATTGGCGTTTCCGGCCGGCTGCGGTGGGTTGATGCCGCCGCCTTTATAGCCTCGGGAATAGAAGGCATAGAGCAACGTGTCTTCAGAGAAGTCGAGGTCCGGTGACCAGTCAAAACCGATCCGGCCTGTGGTCTCCTCAAAGCCCACGTTGAAGGTGCCGTCGCCCGCTTCGTCCGGTGAGGCGCCCGGAATCGGCTGCGGTTGCAGCGGATCTGCTCCCGTTGCATTCGGAACGAAAAGGAAGGTCGGGATGTTTTCCTGTGCCTTCTTGTCGTCCGTATAGCGCAGGCCGACAGTCAGTTGCAGGTTATCGGTCAGGTCGAAATAGCCTTCGCCGAAGACAGCAAATGATTCCAGAGAGTAGGGCGAAAGCGACCGGAAATAATTCCCGCCATCACCAGCGAGGTTGGCAAGCGGTCCGAAGGACGGGCCGCTATCATCGATCGGGACAGGGCCGCCGAAGATCGCGCCCCCGAGGGCATTGTTGATCTGCGTCAGTCCGGTCAGTGTGTTCGAGAAGACGTAGTAGCCTTCGTCCGGATTGTTCGGGTCGATGGCATCAAAGTCTATGCTGATGGCCCCGACGTTGAAATTGAACCGGCCGTCAAAGTCGGACTGCATCCGGATTTCGTGGGTCGTCTGCTCGCTTGAGCCCCCAGACAGGTCGAACGTCCGGAAAAAGTTCGACGCGCCGAGTTGCGGATCATCCACAACGCCGCCCGGGAAGAGGGCCTGATAAACCGGAGCCAGGGCGGGATTTCCAAGCGGCACGCCCGCCGTATTGAAAGGAATGGTCGGCGAAACCTTGTTGTAATCCTCGATCGAGCGGCTGGAAGATTCGCCATAGCTGCCGAGATAGGTCAGCAGCAGGGAGTCGGTCAGGTCGAATTCGGCTTTCCAGGTGAAGAGGTCCTGATCGGCGTAATAGTCCGGATCAAAAGCAGACTCGATTTTTCTCAAGTCACGGACGACCGGCTGTGTAAACGCATCGCCGTTCAGAAGACCTGCCAAGATGCCAAGGCCACCCCCAAGGGTGCCGGCTGAGTTTAGGCGGTCATTGGCCTGGCTGAGAGGCGCGTCCTGACAGCCCAGTGAGGTGTAGACCTGATCGGCGCCCGACACGGGAATGCCGGCAAAGGACGTTACGAACGGATCCTTGTCGCAGAACTGCTTGCCGGAGCGAAGACGAGAGTCTTCTTCTTCGAAATGCTCATAGGAGACCCAGCCGCGAAGCCGGTCGGTAGGTTCCACAGCCAGGGTGGCACGAATGCTATAGAGATCACGGTCATCAATGTCGTTGCCCGTGACGATATTGTCGACATAGCCGTCGCGCTGCAGCATCGAGCCCGCAACACGGAGGGCCGCAATCTCGCCAAGCGGCACGTTCACCATGCCCTTTGCCTTGAAGGTATTGTAGTTGCCGTAGGTGAGCTTCGCGTCGGCCTGGAACTCCTCAAGAACAGGCTTTGCCGTAATCACGTTGATCACACCACCCGTGGCGTTCCGGCCGTACAGTGTGCCTTGCGGGCCACGCAGCGTCTCGACCCGTTCCAGGTCGTAGAACTCGGCTTCGAACAGCCGGTTGGCGGTCAGCGGCACGTCGTTTTGGTGAACACCAACCCCGGCATCACCGGACTGGGCGACCAGGTCAGCACCGATGCCCCGGATCTTGAAGTTGTAGCCTGTGAAGTTGCCTTTCGAGAAAGCGACGTTCGGGATGGACTTGGTCAGGTCCGGCCCGCCAGTCAGCTGCATCTTTTCAAGCGCTTCCTCATCGAAGGCCGAGACCGCGATCGGAACGTCCTGAATGGACTCTTCGGTTTTCTGCGTTGTCACGAGGACGGTGCCGAGCTTGCGCTGTACATCCTCCTCCTCCTGAGCATGGGCCGCCGGAAGCGACCAGCCCAGAGCAATCAATGATGCCCCTGCGAGCATCAGATACTTTTCGGGTGTTTTCGGAATCATCTAACTCTCCTCCCAGTCGAGCGTATTTGTTTGTTTGCGCTCGATTTTTGCGTTTCCTCACGGGCCTCCCTTTATTTTGCGGAAGTGCCTCACCTGTCATGACAGCGACAGCCGCGACACTTTGTCAATGGCTTCGTTTACTTTGGACAAGTTGTTCTGAAGGCGTGATTTTTGGGTGACGCCTACATGACCTTACGGAAGGTTTTGCTTGGTTGGAGGGATTGGCTCTGCTAATGGCGCGCCCATGACGAAACCCACTTCTGCCCTCGTTCTGTTCTCTGGTGGACAGGACTCGACAACCTGTCTCGCTTCGGCGCTGAAACGGTTTCAGCACGTCGAAACGGTGGGCTTTGATTACGGCCAGCGCCACAAGGTGGAGCTGACCTGCCGCACGAACGTCCTGAAAGCGCTTCGCAGCCATTTTCCGCAATGGGCTGACAGGCTGGGAGAAGATCACATGATTGATCTCTCCGTCCTTGGGGAGATCAGTGAGACCGCGCTGACGCGGCAGGATGACATCACGACGGGGGAGAATGGTCTGCCATCGACCTTCGTGCCAGGGCGCAATCTGGTGTTCCTCACGCTCGCTGGAGCCTTGGCCTGGCGCCGCGGCATCAGCGTGCTTGTCGGCGGCATGTGCGAAACCGATTATTCTGGCTATCCCGATTGCCGGCGCGAAACGATTGACGCCCAGCAGAAGGCGCTGGCGCTTGGCATGGACCGGTCGATTACCGTAGAGACGCCTTTGATGTGGCTCGACAAGGCCGAGACCTGGCAGTTGGCTGAGGACCTGGGCGGGTCGGCGCTGGTCGATCTGATCGTCGAAGAGACCCACACCTGTTATCTGGGTGAACGCGCCCGGCGGCATGAGTGGGGTTATGGCTGCGGCAAATGCCCGGCCTGTGAACTCCGGGCAGCGGGTTACAAGAAGTGGAAGCAAGGCGCCGTCGCGTGAAGACCTACTCCGTCAAGGAAGCCTATGTCACTCTGCAGGGGGAGGGGGCGCAGACGGGCCGCGCGGCTGTGTTTCTGCGCTTTGCCGGCTGCAATCTCTGGACAGGCCTTGAGCGCGACCGTCATCGTGCGGTCTGCCAGTTCTGCGACACCGATTTTGTCGGCACGGACGGAGAGAATGGTGGCAAATTCGTCGGCGCCGATGCGATTGCCGACCATGTGGCCGCGCTTTGGGCCACGGAGGCGCTGGACGCGCCTGGCTATGTTGTCTGCACGGGTGGGGAGCCTCTGCTACAGCTGGATACGCCGTTGATTGAGGCGCTCCATGCGCGCGGTTTCGAGGTCGGCGTCGAAACGAATGGCACCGTCTTGGCTCCCGAGGGGCTCGACTGGGTATGCGTTTCGCCGAAGGCAAATGCCGGGATCGTTCAGGTCGAAGGCGATGAGCTGAAGCTCGTCTACCCTCAGGACGAAGCAGAAGCCCAGCCGGAATGCTTCGAGATGCTGCAGTTCCGGCACTTCTTCCTTCAGCCCAAAGATGATAACAGGCAGGCCGATAATATTGCTGCTGCGGCGGCCTACTGCATGAAGCATCCAAAATGGCGACTGAGCTTACAAACCCACAAACTGATCGGGCTCCCCTGAGCCCATCAGGCGAAGTGTTCGAGATCTCGAAGGCGGTGACCTTCGAGGCTGCGCATTTCATGGGAGGGAAGCCCGAAGGCCATCCCTATCGTAACCTGCATGGACACAGCTTCCGTCTCGAAGCGAGCGTGAAAGGCCAGGTCAAGCCAGGCGAGGAGTGGGTGGAGGATTTCAGCAAGCTTACCGCCGCACTTCAGGATGTTGCCCAGCAGCTCGATCACACCTTGCTCAACGAAATTGACGGCCTGTCGGTGCCGACTCTGGAGCGCATCTGCCTCTGGGTTTCCAATGCCCTCAAGCCGACCCTGCCGGGGCTGACCCGCGTCACGCTATCGCGCCCCTCGCTGAACGAGAGCTGTACGCTGGACCTGAGCGCCCGCACCTGACCTGAGCCGGTCAGTCGCGAGGCTGCTTTTCAAATGTTACTGACCGCTAAGCTTGTCTGCGAACTTGCGGGCAAAGCGGCTCGATGCCCGGTCAGCGTCATGCCATGTGCTGGCTGCATGAACCTGGTCGATATTGGTCTCGTACCAGTCATATTCGAATTCCGCGATTGCGGTGCCGCTGGCATCGTAGGCGACCCCCTTGAGGTCCATGCCACCGATTGATTTCGACCGCAGCATGTCCAGGCCAGGCTTGTCGCTAAGCTGCTTCATCGTTGGCCGGTTCGGCTTTGCGTCTACAATGGTGACGCTGATACGGGCCGGATCGATATTCACCTTCTTCAATTCACGTTGCATGTCTTCGCGAATTTCACTGGAAAGCTTGGTGCCTTCCTTCAGGCCGTAATCGTCTTCCAGTTTTTCCTGGAATTCCTGGGAATACTCGACCGTGATTTCGCCAGCCGCTGCTGCCGCTGCGGGCAGGGTCGTGACCGCAAGAATGGACGCAATGAGAACTTTCATGGGGATACCTCCTCTAGGGGCAGTATACCACTGAGAACGTTCCTGCACCAACACAGTTGCCAGCACATAGTCTGGCAGGGCCAGTAGGTGCTAGTCGCGGTGCTTCTTCTTGTCTTTCTTGTCGCCATCCGGAATGGCCGCATCGACAGCCGCGCCGGTGATTTCGACGGCGCCCTCAACTGTTTCGGCAGCAACACCGACGGCGGTCCTGACAAGACAGCCACTGAGCGCCAGCGGCGCAGTAATGACGGCGAGAAAAAGAAAAAACCGGGCCATGGGCGCGAAGCTGGCATGGCCCGGTTAATCAGCCAATAACGTTGCAACTACACCGTATCGACGAAGACGATTTCTGCGTTTCTCAGGCCTTTGAAGGTCAGCGTTTCCGGCCCGGTGACGGCAGCCCCGTCGCGCGCATTGAGTGTCTCGCCGTTAAGCTCCACTTGCCCATCGGCAAGCACGAAATACCCATACCGGCCGTCGCTCAGCGTGTATTCCAGTGATTCGTCTGTCTTTATCGTGGCGCCGAGGACCTTTGCGTTCTGGCGGATTGGCAGGGCGTCCTCCTTCCGGTCGCCGCTGGCGAGCACGGCCCACTGGCCGGACCGGTCGGCTTTCGGAAACTTGCGCGCGCCCCAACCGGGCGCGCCGCCAGCCTCTGACGGCTCGATCCAGATTTGGAAAAGCGTTGTTTCGCTTGTTTCGGCATTCCATTCGGAATGCTGCACGCCGCGGCCTGCGCTCATGACCTGCACGTCGCCCGCTTCGGTGCGACCCTTGTTGCCAAGGGAATCCTCATGGGTGATCGCGCCCTGACGAACATAGGTGATGATTTCCATGTCGCGGTGACCATGGGGCGGGAAACCGGTTTGCGCACGGATACGATCATCGTTCCAGACTCGCAGCTTGCCGTGCCCCATCCGCGCCGGGTCGTAATAACGCGAGAAGGAAAAGTGATAGTGGGCATCCAGCCAGTCATTCTGGAAGGTGCCGAGGTCTTCAAACCGTCTGATGTCGATCATGATGTGCCTCCTATGACACGACGTTCGGCGACGTAAATTGGAGACCCTCCGGCTTTCTTCCAGATGCTTTCCGCGAATTCACTCATGCGTAATCGGCATGAATGAGGCGTGCCTCATCATCATGCAGGAAAGGGAGGCGACCTGAAGGGCGTACTGCCCCGGACCGCCTCCCTTTCAAGAACCATTCGCACGTCTAGATCGGCTCATAAGGGAAGACGGTCGTCGTCGCGCCGAGGTCCATGAAGCTGCCCTTCATGGAAGGCAGGCCCTGCTCAAGCAGGGTCTCTGGCGTCCAGCCTTCCAGGCGGGCAACGGACTTCACGGGACGCGGCTGGTCGAACAGAATGACTTCATTGCCGCGCACCGAGAAGATCTGGCCGGAAACGTCCTTTGCCTTCTCAGCGCAGAGCGTGACGGCCAGCTGGGCGACCTGGTCGGCGCGCATGCCGTTCTTCATCCGCTCGACGCGCTCCTTGCCGGCTTCATCCTTCACAGGGATCGAGGCAATCATACGCGTCCATGCAAATGGTGCGATGACGTTGGAGCGGACATTCTTGCGCTCGCCTTCCATGGCGATGATGCGCGACAGGCTGGCAATACCGAGCTTGGCGGCGCCGTAATTGGCCTGACCGATATTGCCGATCAGACCGGTGGTGGATGTGAAGAGGACATAGGAGCCGTCTTCCTGGTCGCGGAAGTGGTTCACCGAGGCGCGGGTCACGTTGAACGAACCGTGCAGATGAACATCGATCACGGCTTTCCAGTCTTCTTCCGACATCTTGTGGAACATGCCATCCCGAAGGATACCGGCCGGGTTCATGATAGCGTTCAGGCCGCCGAACTCATCCTTGGCCTGTTCGATCATGCCTTCGACCGCCTTGTATTCGGTCACACTGTCGGAGTTCGACACGGCTTCACCGCCGGCGGCACGGATTTCCTGCGCGACCTTTTCCGCCGGGCCAGCATCACCAGCATCGCTGCCTGCATCGGTCAGTCCGCCGCCAAGGTCGTTTACGACGACTTTCGCGCCTTCCCGAGCAGCGAGCAGTGCGCACTCCTTGCCAATCCCATTGCCCCCGCCGGTGACGAGAACGACCTTGCCATCCAGTACGCCCATGACTTCCTCCTAGTTCGCTACATTCAATTCAGGTGAGCCTTCCAACACCTTCGTGCGAGCCTTGGCAAGATGTACAGGCGGGACTTATCGCCGCTTGAGGCCCGCGATCAGGCGCCGCGCGCGCAACAGGATGGTCAGCACGGAGCCAGCCAATATGAGGGCGAGGGCGGCAAACATCACTTCGCCGCTTCCGCCCCAGACCGGTTCGAGCATGGCAAGCACCGCTGCTCCGGTCAGGACCGCCATCCGGTGCTGCTTGGCCATCGGCCCGCCAAAGTCGGCGGGAAGGCCGGTGGCGCGCCCGAGCTCCCGGACGTAGGCGACAAAAATGGCCACCGCCGAGGCTGCGAGCCCGAGCGCAAGCGATCCGCAGGCAAGTCCGGCGCCCATCAGCAGCAGAAAATCGGACACACGGTCGGGAAATTCGTTCCAGAAAGCGCCGTCCTTGCCGGCCGAACCATGCTCGACAGCCACCATGCCGTCAAACAGGTTACAGAGTAGCCGTCCCTGTATGCCGATAATGGCGAGGATGAGGAGCGCGATCTGCAACCCCCCGTTACTGGGCCCGGTCAGTGCGAGCGCTGCAGCACCAACTGCGGCAAAGACCATACTGGCGATTGAAATGCGGTTCGGCGTCACGCCGGCCTCGGCCAGCTTCCGCGCACTCCAGTGCGCCCAGCCGGCTTTGCGCGCGCCGATCGGGCGCCGGATGTCGATGATCTCATTCATGCGGCAACCCTCTTCTGGTGCCATAGGGAAATCGAGTAGATGGCGGCATAGGTCAGTGAAATGCTCGCCGGCACGGCGATGGTCGCAAGAATTTCAGGCGTTCTTGCAGCGAGGTGACAGACAACGAGCACACTGGTCGAAACCGTCCAGACAATTGCCGGAGGCATCAGGATGCCAATAACCGCGCCGCCGGGGGAAAACCGGGTCGAGAGCGCTTCGAGCGCCTTTTTCATAACCAGCGTAATCAGGGCTGACAGCGTCCCCTGCACGCATGCTGCGAGCAATGCGTCGGGGAGGGGGTGGGTGATGTTCGCGACGAACGCCCACGCTCCGATCCCAAGGAATGCGTCGGCGACGTGCGTGGCGCTATGGCCAAGAACCGGCTTGACAATGGAAAGCAGATGCACGAGACAACCTCCGTAAGTGAGCGCTTGCTTACTAAGTTTGGAGCTTAAAACATGGATTGGATTTTTGCGCAACCGCTTCCTTTGCTTTGGAGCTTTGCCGGGCTTCTTGCCTTGCTGGCTGCAGGGACGGTGGCGGCTGGTATCGCCAGGGTCTCAGGATCGGCTCTGGCTGACGATCTCGGGCCACGCATGCAGAGCTGGTGGCTCATCTGCGCCTTGCTCGTCGGGGCGCTGCTTATGGGTTGGCAGGCCTTCACCCTCCTCTTCGCGCTGGTCAGCTTCATTGCGCTGCGGGAATTCATCACGCTCGCGCCGACACGCCGGGAAGACCGGCTGGTCGTCCTGTTTGTCTATGCAAGCGTGCTCATCACCTATTGGGCCGTCTGGATCGACAATTTTGCCTACTTCCTGGTCATCCCGCCGGTCTTCATCTTCATCGCGACAGCCATTCTGATGGCTTTTTTCGGAAGGACGGAGGGATTCCTGGCGACAGCAGGCATCATGCAGTGGGGTGTGATCGTCTGCGTCTTCAATCTCGGCCATGTCGCCTTCCTGATGCGCACTCCGTTCGAGGAGGTGCCCGAGGCCGGACCGGCGGGCCTGGTCTTCATCCTGATCGCCACGACACAGTTGAACGATGTCGCTCAGTATTGCTGGGGCAAGGCGTTCGGCCGCCACAAGATCAGTCCCAAGGTCTCACCCAACAAGACATGGGAGGGCGCCATTGGCGGTTTTCTGACCACTGCGGTGGTCTTCGTTCTACTGGCGCCGTACTTCACGCCGCTGACGTTGTGGCCGAGCGTATTTGTCGGGCTTTTGCTGCCCATTGCAGGCTTCTTTGGCGATATCACCATGTCGGCGATCAAGCGTGACCTTGGCGTCAAGGATACCAGCCGGCTCCTGCCGGGCCATGGCGGCGCGCTCGACCGTCTCGACAGCCTGATGTTCACCGCGCCGCTCTTCCTGCACGCGCTGGCCTATTTCTCACTGGAGCGTTTCTAGATGATCTGGCAATTATTCCGACGGTTCATTCTCGTCTTCATCGCACGGCCTTTCGCCATGCTTGTCATCGGCCTCGATGTGCGCGGACGCCGGCATCTGCCGACGCAGGGCCCCGCTATCATCGCAGCAAACCATAACAGCCATATCGACACGCTGTTGTTGCTCTGCCTCTTCCCGTCGAAGACGCTGAAACAGGTGCGGCCTGTCGCAGCGGCCGATCACTTCCTGAAGACGCGGCTGTCGACCTGGTTTTCGCGCAACGTGATTGGCATCATTCCGGTCAATCGCAAGGGGGCGCAGAAAGGTGAAGACGTGCTCGCCGGGTGTAAGCAGGCGCTTGAGAACAACGAGATCCTGGTGATCTTTCCCGAAGGAAGCCGAGGTGAAGCCGAACAGATGGGGGCCTTCAAATCCGGCATCGCGAGACTTGCCGAAGCCTTGCCCGAGACACCAGTCGTGCCGGTCTACATCCAGGGTGCAGGCCGGGTCCTGCCGCGTGGTTCCCGTATCATTGTGCCTTTCAATTGCAGCGCCATCGTCGGAGCGCCCTTCCGTTGGTGTGGCAAGAAGGATGCGTTCATGACGCGCCTGCGCGACACGATCGAAACACTGCGCGCCGACGCGCCGCCGCTACGCTGGCTTTAGGGGGATGTGATGATATCCAATACCGTCACGCTTTTCCGCATCGGTCTGACCGTGCCACTCTTCCTGCTTTTGGCGACGGACGGCCCGGGCCTGCTGGCACTGCTCCTGTTTCTTGGGGCGGGCCTGCTTGACGTTGCCGACGGCAAGATTGCACGTGCTCTGGGTGAATCCTCGCGCTTGGGGGCCTTTATCGATCTTGCAGGCGACAGGCTGCTCACACTGTCTGCCGTAATGGGCCTGATCGCCAGTGAAAGCCTGTCTCTGGTGGGCGTTTTGGCCGGTACGATCCTGGTCGCTCGCTGTGCCATCGTCGCGACAGCGGGAGAGGCGCTCGGCGGCCCCTGACAAGCTGAAAGCGTCCTCTCTGGAAGCGGCCAAGATCGGACTTTCCTTTGCCGGTCTCGGCCTTGCGATGGCACCAGTCATACCGGTGGAGATGCCATTCGGTCAGATGCAGCTTGTTGAAACGCTTCTCGTGGGTGCCGCTTTTCTGTGCGCCGTCACTATCGTCGATTATCTGCGTCAGGCGGTTAGGTCGTTACAGGCTGTCTGAACCCCTGAAGTTTCGCGATTGAGGCGTCAGCTTCAGCGATAATGCTATCGACGATTTCCTTGACGGTGCCGACATTCTTCACGCCGCCAGCCGATTGGCCCATCGCAAAGCAGGATGTGTCTTCGTTGAGCTTTGCCTCGTCGGTAATCCCGCCAATTCCACCAATGACGCCGGTCTGGTGGGAATGGATGGCCTGCTGCGGGAAGGGCTGGATGTCTTCTGGCCGGCTTTCCCAGTCGAGGATGTAGTCGTTGGTCCGGCAGCGCATGGGCTTGCCGGAATAACACCGCGTGCGGGTCGTATCGGTGTCACCAGCCTCAACGATGGTTTTCTTGTAGAGGTTGGCCGCATGCGCTTCTTCGGACGCGATGAAACGTGTTCCCATCCAGACGCCGACTGCTCCCAGGGCAAGGGAAGCGGCAAGCCCGCGGCCATCATAGATGCCGCCTGCGGCGATGACCGGAATATCCACGGCTTCGACGGCCTGGGCGACCAGCGGTAGCGTTCCAACAAGGCCGGTGTGACCGCCGCCTTCGCCGCCCTGAAGGATAACCGCGTCGCAGCCAGCCTGCTCGGCCTTGATGGCGTGCTTTACAGCGCCGCCGACGACCATGACTTTCACACCGGCTTTTTTTAGTCGTTCCATGATTGGCATCGGTACGCCGAGGCCTGCGACAAAGCTGTCGGCGCCATTGTTGATAATGACATCGACAGACGCTTCCAGGCTTTCCGGCGACGCGGCAAGGAGGTCGACACCGAAAGGCTTGTCGGTCAGCTCACGCACCCGCTTCATCTGACCTTCGATAAAATCCGGGGTCGTGCCGGCCATGCCGAGCACGCCATAGCCGCCGGCATTGGACATCGCTGCAGCCAGTTCTGCATAGGAGACGCCTCCCATGCCGGCGAGCATGATCGGATGTTCGACGCCAAGGAAATCGCAAAGCGGGGTGCGGATACTCATCTCAAGGTCCTCCAGATTTTCTCCCTGAATCACCCCGCAACGAAGACTTGCCAAGCCGTCCCGCTGGGGCAGGGCATCGGAAAAGGGGAACATTTTTGCAGTTGCGGCGCTGAATACCCGAACACAGATCGGCGCCGCGGGGCGTCATAGCAGCAGGAGACAGATCATGTCCCTTCTCCGCCTGATACTGTTGGCCGGTATTGTCATTCTGATCGGCGCATGCGGCAATGACGAAGATATCGAGACTACGGTCGACGAAACCGCCGCCACGCCGGAATATGCGATGCCGGAAGGCGAGACCATGACCGACCCTGTTCTCGAACAGGAGACCGCGCCAAGCCGTGACCCTGCTGAAGAGGTTATTCCGACTCCGGAAACCGATATCGAACTCGATCCCGCCGGGAGCGAGACAACGTCTCCGGACTCAGATCCTGTGACCGAGCCGGAAACGACGCCGGAAGGTGGCATGCCGCAGTAGGCAGCGTTGGATCAGAAGATCGAGTAGCCGCCATCAACGACGAATGTGTCCCCGGAATGGTAGGACGACGCCTCGGATGCGAGGTAGACAGCGACCCCGCCAAAATCCTTGGGTTCGCCCCAGCGGCGCGCCGGTACGCGCGAAATGACCTTAGTCTGGAAGACTTCGGTATTCTGTGCAGTTTCCGTCATGTCCGTCGCGATCCAGCCCGGCAGGATGGCATTCGCCCGAATGCCGTAGCGTGCCGTCTCGACCGCGATGGCTTTCAGCATCGAAATCAGGCCGCCTTTGGTCGCAGCATAAGCCTGGTTGCGTGCGGCCCCTTCGATGGCTGCCAGCGAGGCAACACCGACAAGTGACCCACCGGGGTCCCCGGCCTTGGCGCGTTCGGTAATGTGCTTTACCGTTTCGCGCAGCGTCCAGAATGCGCCGTCGAGATTGACGGCCATGTTCTTGTTCCAGGTCTCGGTATCCATTTCAGCAAAGCTGGAGGCCCCGAAACCCACACCGGCATTGGCGAAGCAGGAATCGACGCGACCGAACGCATCGACGGTTGCCTTCATGGCATCGACCACCGCGGACTCGTCTGCAACGTCCACGCTCCAGGCTTTCACATCCCCGCCGCCCAGCTTCGACAAGGTGTCCACGGCTTCCTTGTTTGCAGCGTCCTTGCGACCCCAGATCGCCACGTGAGCATTGGAGGCCGCCAGAGCCTCTGCCATGCCGTAGCCAATCCCGCGATTGCCGCCGGTGACGAGGGCCACCTTGCCCGTCAGATCGAATGGTGCGTATGCCATGCTGTAACTCCCTTTGTCTGTTGTGGGCATAAAGGAAGAAGCCTTGGCGATTTTCAACGCTTACTGAAGGGAAACTCACCGGGCCGATGCAGACTATTGCCGCGCCCACATGCTGAAGCCTGCACTGTTGCGCCGGGACAAGCCGGGTCGGCTTATCCTCAGTTCGCTCGTCTCCCGGTCCAGCTGAAGGCGAAACTGTTTGAGAATGTCCAGCCCGAGAACCATGACAGGCTGACCCTCGAGCCCGTAATATGACAGGAATTCCGGGTCGGAAACGATGACATCGAGGCGCCGGATGCGAAAGTCCCCCAGTTCGAACCTGCGGCTGCGCAGCACACGAAGCGGGATGACATTGCCGGTGGCGCCGACAAGTTCCAGCGTGCGGAAGTCTTCAGGAGATTTCGCCGCGTTTTCGGCAAAGGCAGAGTTGATGTAGCTCACGCTAGACCCGGTATCGATAAGGGCCAGTCCTTTGCGCCCGTTGACGGTCAGTTCAATGAAGGGAAGCGTCGCGATCCACTGGACCGGAAGACGGCTGGTCGTGGAATTATGCAGCCGGATAGGGCGGCGGTCATAGGCGCGTAAGCGCGAGTTCTTGAAGTCGAAATCAAGGGTCCTGTGGGGGATGCCTGAGGCCGGAATGACATTGCGCGCGCCCGGCAGCGGGTACTGCGAGTTGTAAGCCGCGGTCATGTCCGACATCGATACGTCACCGAAGGTGATCGACCCGACCTCGATCACCGGGAAAGTGCCAACCGTGCCAAGTCCGATAATATCGATGGTCGGCGCAAGTTCGTCCGGTACGGCGCCGATGGAGGCGGCCGTCCTGTGATCGATCAGAGCGAATGTTGCGCCTGTATCGACGATGGCGCGGCTTTCCATCTCGCCATTCAGCGTGACATCAACGACCAGATGGCCGGTTGCCGTCATCTCGAAGGGAATGGTGCTGTCCTGGCTCGCATTGGCTGCTGCAGCGAAAACGATAATCGCCGCCAGTCCAGCCAGCATTGCGAGGATGCGTTTCACCGCACGTCGAGCCTCCCTTGTGCGCTCTCTCGGGTGGAGCACTACAACAGTAATATGACACGTTAGGGGGCGCCATGGAAGGGCTCAACCAAGCGCGATGGCGGCGTGTATGACCCGTTCAGTCTCATCCCACAGCTTCAAATCGTCCAGCGCGTCGAGCGGAAAAAAGCGCGCATCTGCAGCGTCGTCACCAGCGACAGGCTCGCCAGAACGCCACCGCGCAGCGAAATCGCAGAGCACATAGTGGCGGGTAACAAGCGTGCCTTCACGATTTTCGACAATGGCATCAACGACATCGACAAGACCCGTAATCTCGGCTTCCACGCCGGTTTCTTCGTACAATTCCCGCAAGGCCGCCTGACGCGCTGGTTCACCCGGTTCGATCCGCCCGCCCGGGAGTGACCACTCGCCTGTCATTGGTGGCGTACCGCGGCGAATGAGAAGGACCTGCCCGTCCCTTATGCAGACCACACCAACGGCCGCCTGCGGACGCAGTCCTTCCACCGGCTGCGGCTGTTTTCGTATTTTTGCCATTGAGCGTTCCTGCGGCACTTCCTAAGCCAAGTCTGAAGGAGGCCTTATGGCGCGCTCTGCTCCCAAACCCAAGCCTGTCAGTCTTGCTTTGCAAGGGGGCGGTGCCCATGGCGCCTTCACCTGGGGCGTTCTGGAAAGGCTTAGTGAGTGCGAGACCCTGGACATCAGGGCGATCACGGCGACCTCCGCGGGAGCCATGAATGCGGCAGCCTATCTGACGGGGCTCGAGAAGGATGGGCCAGAAGGTGCCCGTGCGGCGCTGGAATCCTTCTGGAAGGAGATTTCCCGGCGTGGCGCCCCGCTTGATGCGCTGATGCCAAGCAATGCGGCTTCCGACTTTATGGCGAACAACCCGTTTACACCGTGGACGCCTCACAGTTTCGCAACGGCGATTACCTCCCTGCTGAGCCCGTACGATCTCAACCCGTTCGACTTCAACCCGCTAAGGGAAACCGTACGCGACTGTATCGACTTTGACGCCGTGCGGGCCTCGAGCGTGCGGCTATTTGTGGCTGCGACGAATGTCGAGACCGGAAAGGTGCGCATCTTTGAAGAGGGAGACATCACAGCAGAAGCTTTGCTTGCTTCGGCTTGTCTGCCACAGACCTTCCGGGCCGTGGAGATTGACGGTGTGCCCTACTGGGATGGCGGGTATCTCGGTAATCCATCGCTCTTCCCGCTTTTCTATACGGATGCGCCGAAGGATGTGATCCTTGTCACGCTTAACCCGATCGAACGTCCGGGAACCCCGCGGTCTGCCGGCGAGATCCAGGACCGGCTGAACGAGATCACCTTCAATGCGTCCCTTCTGGGAGAGTTGCGCGCGATTGCCTTCGTGCAGAAGCTGCTCAACAAGAACCTGCTCACAAAGGCAGTGCGCAGCGAATACCGCAAAGTGAATATCCACGCGATCCGGGGCGGCGAGAGCCTGCGGGAGCTCAGGCTTGAATCGAAATACGACACGAGCTGGCCGTTTCTGAGCGAACTGCGCGACAAGGGCCGCAGCTATGCTGAAGACTGGATCGACACGTGCCAGCCTCTGGTCGGCAAGCAGTCGAGCCTCGATATTCATCAGGATTTCCTGGACGACTAAGAAGGCCTCAGGCCGGTCTGAGAATGGTCAGTCTGGCTTTGCCCGCGCTTCGCTCGTCCAGCACTTCCCAGCCTTCATGCTCGAAGTCTTCTTTCGCATCTGTCTCGACAACTGCGATGGCCTCTTCCGCCAGCCATTGGCCGGTGAGGAGGTTTTGCAGGCACGGCGCGACAAGTCCCTGATGATAAGGCGGGTCCAGGAAAGCGAGCGTGAATGGCTGGCCCACGCCTGCCGGCTTGGGGCCGAGATCAGTGGCACTGCGCCGGTGAATGCGAGTGTTGCCGAAGAGCTGGAACGCTTCGACATTGTCACGAATTGCGCCGCGCGCACCGCTATCGGTTTCCACGAAGAGGCAGAATGCGGCCCCGCGCGACATGGCTTCGAATCCCAAAGCCCCCGACCCTGCAAACAGATCAATGACCCGCGCGTCTTCCAGCGGAGGAGCCCAGCTGGCGTGGGCAAGTACGTTGAAAAGACTTTCCCGCGCCCTGTCTGAGGTTGGTCGTGTATTACGGCCTTTGGGGGCGGAGAGGGCCTGACCCTTGTAACGTCCTGAGATGATGCGCATGGGAAGCGCCCTTAGCACCCGATGCGCGTGCAAGGAAGCAGGCTTCGGTGTATGGGCAGAGCGATGAGCAGAGACGATGAGATGATGCATCGTGCGATAGAGTTGGCGCGCGAGGCTGCCGAAGCTGGCGAGGTGCCGGTCGGAGCAGTGGTCTGCGATGAAGAGACCGGTGCCGTGCTGGGAGAGGGCCGCAACGGCCCGATCGCCGCACACGATCCGACCGCGCATGCCGAGATTGCTGCCCTTCGCGCCGCCTCGCAGGCGGTTGGCAATTACCGGCTGACCGGAGCGACGCTTTACGTGACGCTTGAGCCATGCGCGATGTGCGCAGGCGCAATCAGTTTCGCCCGTATCGGCCGGCTCGTCTTCGCGGCCTCTGACGAGAAAGGCGGAGCGGTCTTGCACGGCCCGCGCTTTTTCGAGCAGCCGACCTGTCATTGGCGTCCCACCGTGTCTCGTGACGAAGTCCATGCCGATGAGGCTGCTGGCATCCTCAGAGATTTCTTCCGCGCGCGGCGGTCAGTCTGAATAATGCCGCCAGTTTCCACGGTATGCCGTGACGGGATGGAGGGGCCGTTGAACACGCCAATCCAGCTCTGCGATGCAGTCCCGAAGATCCCTGTAGACCAACTCGTATTCGCCCCGTTAACCGGCGATCAAAGGGGCTTTAACCTTCTGTAATTGTTAAATTAAATTACAGAAAGTGATGCTCAACTGCCACATGTGCAGTGGCATGTCCGTAGACGTGGGAACGTGCCTTGTTTCAGCCTCGTTTGAGGTCCAGTTCCGGTCATCGGGCCGGGGCAAATAAAGTAAACTCAGAATGAGGAAACCTCCCATGCTTAAACATCTTCTCATCGGTGCCACCGCAGCAGGCGCCATGACGGTCGCCGCTGGTGCCGCACAGGCGCAGGGCTATGGCAACGAAGACAGCGGCTTCTACCTCCAGGGCGGCTACAGCTATCTGGATATCAAGCCGGATGGTGCCGATTCCGGTGTCGACACGAACGCCATCACGGCACGTGCCGGTTACCAGTTCAGCCCGAACTTCAGCATCGAAGGCGACATCACGTCGGGCATCGATGATGGAGAGTTCGATTACAATGTCGACGAAGACGATTTTAACTTCGACGACAATAATGACGGTGACTTCGAAGACACGATCGCCGCGTCCGGCGACGTCGGTCTCAACTATCTCGTTGGCCTCTACGGCAAAGCGTCAATGCCGGTTACGGATCGGTTCGACGTTTTCGCCCGTGCAGGTTATGCCTACGTCGACCTTGATGCGACTGTGACTACGCCGGGCGGCACCGACATTGCCACGGTTGAAGATTCCGCCGATGGCGCCGCCCTTGGTGCCGGTGCCGAGTTCGACCTGACCGAGAGCTGGGTCATTCGTGGTGACTACACCTGGTATGGGTTCGATGAAACCGACACCCATGCCGCAATGATCAGTGCTGGTTACAAGTTCTAAGCACTGACCCTCTTGCGATATCGCATGGCGCCGGTTCCTCAGAAGGAGGGACCGGCGCTTTTTTTTGGCTAGAGCCAGCCTGCCGCCCGCGCGAGATAGATGCAGCCGATGAGGGTGACGAGCCAGCGCATCCAGCGCTTGAAATCGACATCGTTCATTCGCTCCAGCACCAGTCCGCCGAGCCAGGTGCCCGTCATCGACATCGGGATGGCAAGCGCGAACAGCCAGAGGGGAGGCATGGCGGTGATGCCTGCGGCTGCAATGACGGGAACGCTCCAGAAGGCGATCTTGACCAGATGCGCCATGACCTGCGTGGCTGACTTGGTTGCGACGATCGCCTGGCGCGTCATGCCGGTTCGGACGAAGAAGAGGTCGAGCAGCGGCCCGGCGACCCCAGCCAGTGTGTTTAACGCCTGTACGAGGAAGCCTGCGGTTTCCGCCTGGCCGCGCTTCTGGATGTCGAGATCAATGATGGATTTTGGCACCCAGACCATGAGCGGCGTGATGCCAAGCAGAAGGTACACAACGGTCTTGTTCGGGCGCCAGGCAAGCAGGATCAGCAACAGGATGGCTACCAGCGAGCCGAGCGCATAGCGCGCGAAAATCCGCCAGTCGATGTGGTTTCGAAGCAGGAAAGCGCGCCAGCCATTCGAGACCATCTGGATCGCGCCATGCACGATCATCGCTGTCGCCACCGGTAAGAGGGCCGTCAGAACCCCCATAAGGATGAGCCCGCCCGCCATGCCGAAGATACCGGAAATAAAGGCCGTGATCAGCGTGGCGATGAGAATGACAAGGGCGCTGATCCAGGACATGACGTGGCGAATAAGCTACAAATCTTCGATTCGCCATCCTGAGCACGAAGCGGCCTTTGCGAAGCCCCTGCGCATGCGTAGGGTTCGGGCCATGGCCGATCAGGATAATTCCAAGACAAAGCGTACAGGCCGCAATGGCCCATGGCACGTCCATGCCACGGAACTGTCTTTTGAGAATCCATGGATCCGCGTCGAAACGAGTGATGTGACCCATCCTAATGGCGAGCCGGGGATCTATGGTGTCGTGCGCTACGCCAATCTTGCCATCGGTGTTCTGCCTGTCGATAGGGATGGGTTCACCTGGCTGGTCGGCCAGCACCGGTTTCCGTTCGATACCTACAGCTGGGAGCTGCCAGAGGGCGGTGGGCCGAAAGATGTCGCACCGCTGGATTCGGCGCGCCGTGAGCTCAAGGAAGAGACGGGATTGAGCGCTGATCACTGGCACGAAATTGGAAGCTGGCATCTGTCCAACTCCGTCAGTGACGAACGTGCGATTGGTTACATTGCCTGGGGGCTGTCAGAAGGACAGGCGATGCCTGAGGCGAGCGAAGACCTGGATGTGCGTCGCGTGTCCATCACGGATCTGGAAGCCATGTGCCTCAACGGCGAGATCACCGACAGCTTCACTGTGCTCATGGTTCTCACGGCTCTGTCCAGGGCGCGGGCTGGCAAGCTGCCGCGTGACGTTGCCGGTTTGCTTCCCGGTTAGGCCTTGCCGCTTCTCCGGCATCCGTAGAATTCCCTATTCGAAGAATACTTCACTAGTGTAGTAAATCTCGTGCGACGATTTTCGATCCCTGGCCTGCCTTGTTAGACAGGTCAGAAACACACCGACGGAGGAAGCCCGATGCATTTCGAATATAGCGACACGACCAAGCAATGGATGAAGCGCGTCAGCGACTTCATGGACGAGCATGTCTTTCCCAATCAGGAGCTTTACGAGAAACAGCACGAGGAAGGGGACCGCTGGTCCATCCCGCAGATTCTTGAAGACAAGAAGAAGATCGCCAAGGCCGATGGCCTCTGGAACATGTTCATGCCGCCGTCGGAGCATGAGGATGACGAGTATCGCGGCGCCGGCCTCTCCAATCTCGAATATGCCCCGCTTGCCGAGCTGATGGGCCGTGTGGGCTGGGCATCGGAAGTTTTCAATTGCTCCGCGCCGGACACCGGCAACATGGAAGTGCTGCTTCGCTACGGTTCGCCGGAGCAGAAGAAGAAATGGCTGAAGCCCCTGATGGAAGGCGAAATCAGGTCCGCCTTCCTTATGACGGAGCCGCAGGTGGCTTCTTCCGACGCCACCAATATCGAAACCCGCATCGAACGCGATGGCGATGAATACGTCATCAACGGCCGTAAATGGTGGTCCTCCGGTGTGGGCGACCGGCGCTGCAAGGTCGCTATCGTGATGGGTAAGACCGCCCCGGCCGCAGAGCGCCACAAGCAGCAAAGTCAGATCCTGGTGCCACTGGACGCACCCGGCATCGAGATTGTCCGGATGCTCCCGGTCTTCGGCTATGACGATGCTCCGCATGGCCACGCCGAGGTGATCCTGAAAGATGTCCGCGTACCGGCAGAAAACCTGATCCTCGGTGAGGGCCGCGGCTTCGAGATCGCTCAGGGGCGTCTTGGCCCTGGCCGGATCCACCACTGCATGCGCACCATCGGCGGCGCGGAAGTCGCGCTTGAGAAGATGTGCAAGCGGCTGCTGTCGCGCGAAGCTTTTGGCAAGAAAGTCGCCGAACAGTCGGTCTGGGAGCAGCGCGTGGCCGAAGCTCGCACCGATATCGAAATGTCGCGCCTGCTCACCCTCAAGGCCGCCTATATGATGGATACGGTCGGCAACAAGGTCGCCAAGAATGAGATCGCGATGATCAAGGTCGCTGGCCCGCGCATGGCCTGCAAGATCATCGATGATGCGATCCAGGCGCATGGTGGCGGCGGTGTGACATCTGACTACGGGCTTGCGCGTGCCTATGCCTCGATGCGGACCATGCGTCTGGCCGATGGGCCGGACGAGGTCCACAACCGCACGATCGCGCGGCTCGAGTTCAAGAAGTACCGGGACAATGAGTACGCCAAGCAGGTCGATGCCGAGAAGCAGACCGAGGTGGTGGGCTCCCGCTAGCGCCTCGGCTTTCCACCGTTCTCTTTGGGATGCCTGCTCAAATGAACAAGTCCCCGCCGGGCCAGGCGGGGACTTCAATTTTCCAAGGACCTTTAAATCCGGTTCGAGGGGATCAGTCGTGAGTCCAGGAAAACTCGTAGCTGTGTGAGCGCTCGGTGGCGAAGCGTTCCTTCTCTGACTTGCTCAGCGACGGATGGTTCGCGACGAACTGTTTCACGTCATCGTCCTGCAGGCGGGACCGTTCACCGCTCACGCAGAGGGCGCGATAGGTTTCACCATCATCGCCGCGAGTGCTGACGACGATGGGCGAGGTCTCGCCGGTCTCGAGGTCCTCGCATTGCTCCGCGAGGTCCTCAACCACTTCACCGGCTGCTTCGAGATCGTCTTCCAGACCACCTTCGAAAGCAGCTTCCACGCGGGCTTCGATCTGATCGCCCAGCTCCTCCATGCGAGCGCCTTTTTCCTCCATACGGGTCTCGATCACGAGGGCCATCTTCTCGGCACGGTCGGCATGTGCCTCGGCAATCACGGCCGCCCGTTCTGCCTGCGCTTCAGCCATGGCAGCGATCTTCTCGATCTGGATTTCGAACGCGCCTTCGTCGAGCTTGGAGATGAAGATCTCCTGGTCAGGGATGATGATCTTCACGCCGTCTTCGGTCTCGATGGTTTCGATGTCCATGCCGTCGAACTGAAGGTCGAAGTCGAAGGACATGTTGCCGAGTTCTGCCAGACCTTCGAGTTCACCGAGCTCACCAAGCTTTTCCAGCTCCTTCAGTGAGGAGAGGTCCATCTTGCCGATGTCCGACATCTCGATCGACAGGACGCGCATCTCTTCCTCGAGATCGGACAGGTCGAGCTTGTGAAGTTTGTCGAGACGGGGCTTCAGTTTCTCGAACGGATCGCTGAGCAGGACGAATTGATGATCATCACCCTCGCCGTGCGAAGAGAAGCGGTAGACCTTGGTGTGGCGTTCTTTCTTCTCTACAACTTCGGTTTCATCTCCGCCAGCAAGCTCAGCCGAAGACTGGTCCTTCGGTGAAGCAGAAGCAGCGCATGAGGCGGTCGCGAAGATAGCGGCGGTGCCAAGCGTGACGGCGAGCGTCGAGCCAAGGAGGCGGCGGCGGAAGGTGGGAGCGGCGTTTTGCATCAGGATTAGTCTCTCTTTAATAGGATGCGCCAGGGTAAGGTTCGCGCCCGAGAACGCGGTGTCGGCCGGTCCGGCAAGGCGCGCTGCCTTTACGAGTGTGCGGCCATAGGAAAACGCCGAGGATGTTCCCGCCCGAAGTACATCGGCGTCGCAAGCGGCCTCCTGGTCCACCCGGAAAGCCCGGATAGCCACGTGAGCCAGAGGATTGAACCACTGCACGGCCAGCATGATCTGGGCGGCCTGCAGGGCAAATAGGTCACCGCGCTTGATGTGCATGAGCTCATGGGTGAGCGCATCACGCTGTTCGCGCGGGGAATAATCAGCTTCGAACCATTCCGGCAGCAGGATGACGGGCTTAAGGAAGCCGGTCACAAGCGGGCTGCCATTCAGCAGGCTTGTGCGGACTTCAAAGCCACGGCGTACCTTGAGCTGCGCTGCAATTTCGTGTGTCGCCTCATGGACGGCGTCGGAAGCCGGCGAGGAGTCATCACGGATCAATTGGTGGAACACAGCCTGACGGCGCCAGGCCAGACCCAGCACGAGAACGGCCCCGATCATCCAGACCGGCAGCATCATTGAGGGCAGTGTCGCGAGTACACCATCAAGGAGGCCAGGCTCGACAACCTCGGATGGTGTCCACTCGACCGGATGGACAGGCATCGGCGCGGCAGGCGCGGCCACAGTCGCAGTGTCGGCCGAACGGGCAATGACGAATTCCATCGGTGGCACCTGCGGCGCAGCTGCTTCCTGTGTCGGTGCGAAGATGCCGAACAGCGAGGCGTTGGCCGGAAGTGGCGGCATGAACAAGCGAGCGAGGGGGACCAGCCACAGGGCGTAGGCAGCTTTCGCGCCGAAATGGCGGGCGAACGGCTTGCGGACCAACAACACTACGAGGATCAGAGCTGTGACAGCGAGGCTCGTCTGGAGAGCGTTCGCAAGCAGCGGGCTCATATCGTTGAATGCGATCATTTCTTGAGCTCCCCCAACAAGGCTTCAAGGTCGGCGATATCCTCAGGGGTCAGGCCCCGGGAATCGGCAAGATGGGCAACAAGCGGCGCAGCGCGACCGCCAAACATACGGTCGACGAACTGTTTCGCCGCCTTTTTCTGATAGTCCCCGCGCTTGATCGCGGGCCGGTAGAGATAGCGACGGCCATCCGGCTCTGTCGTCAGTGCGCCCTTTTCGACAAGGCGCCCGACCAGGGTCTTGATGGTGCGGATATTCCAGGACTTGTCATCCTTGAGGCCATCGGCGATTTCGCTCGCGCCGATGCCCGGATTGTCCCAGAGCACATTCATGATTTCGAGTTCGGCCGGTGTGATCTGCATCGGATCCACATTCCCAATTGACTACGTTTGTAGTCGTTACGACCGATTACAGTTGTGGTCAATAGGGGGAATGCGATTTTTTAAAGACAGTCTCAAGCAAGACGATTGCGTGGTTTCTCGTCAGCTTGAATCGTTTTCCTGCTTTGCCTTCTCTTCGCGCATTTTCCTGACCTTCTCAGCCTTTCCGGTCGCGACGAACCAGAAAATCTTCCAGGCCAGTCCCAGGGTTAGTCTACCGTCGGCGCGGGCAGTGCCTTCCTTGTCCTTGCGGGCGATATGAGGATTCTTGCGCTTGCGGCGGCGTTTGACGTCGGCATGATCGGCGGCCGGGGGCACCAGTGTGCTCAGCGTGCCATCATCTTCCTCGACAACTTCAAGCTGTGCGGGAGCAGCCTCCACCTGGGCGACCTTTGACAGGTTGTGCTGCAGATGCTCGTCGGAAAAATCGATCGCCAGCTCGACCCAGAGCGGCAGATGGTCGGAGAGCTGCCAGGTCCGCCAGCGCGACAGATAATAGTCCTTGTCCTCGCTGCGGCTTTTGGGCGTTCCATTCTCCTTCAGTTCGCGATGTCGTTCCGGCAGGACGGGCGCATAGTGGTCATAGTGTTCCGGCAAGAAGAGTGACTTTGTAAAGTTGAAGGCGCCCGCATTCAGGAAAGTGACCTCGTCCTTTCGCGTCCGGAAGGCGATCTGGTCATAATACTTGTCGCCCAGTACATTTGACGGGAAGAGTTCTGGCGGCAGCTGAAAGCCCTCCCCGGTCAGCGCCTCCATCGTCGCGCCCATCTTGTTGCCGATATTGAAATCTCCCAGAAGAATGTAATTCTCGTCCTCCCGGTCCGCGCGCTGGGACATCTCCCTGGCGATGTGTTTGATCTCCGCTACGCGGCGCTGGTACCGCTCGGACTCCTTGGTGTCGGACCCGTAATAGATGTGCACGGTGCACAGGGTGAAGTGGAACCAGCCGGCCTGGAAACGAACCATGAAAGGTGTGCGCGCGAATTGCTGCTCATCCGGCAGGAGGGCGTGTTTGGGCAGCACAATTTCACCGGCGACATTCTGGAACTCGACCTTGGACCGGTCGAAGACGAAGGCCATACGTTCACGATTGCCTGAGGAACCGACCGTGACATCGGTGGCAATGAAATCCCATTGCGGCCCGAGGATCTCCATCACCTTGCGCAGGGGCGAAAGATCCTCGTTGATCTCCTGAATCGCGCAGACGTCGAAGCCGGCCAGGATTTCGGCGATATAATAGATGCTTTCGCGGCGGCGTGGCCCATGGCGGTACTTGTTGTTGTCGAAGTCGCGCAAATTCCATGTACCGATGATCAGGCTGGAATGACGGGTGCGTGACGGAATGCCGATACCGGGAGGGGACTTCATGTGCGCGCGCAGATCCAGAAGCCGACGCGAAACCCAGTCGCGTTCGGCATCAGTAAACAGATCCGGATCTCTCAGATCCTTGTACCGGACCATCGCGTCCCCTCCTTGGTCTGGCCCAATCGCCCGTAGTTATTGGCTCCCGCGGCAGGAGTGAGGCGATTCGACAAACCACTTCCACCACAAAACCGCTCATTTCACGTTCAGGCAAGCCGTGGCAGGAGAGGGCCATGTTTAAACGGGGTCTTCTCGCATTGCTTTTTATTGCCTGTCCGCTTGTCGCGGGCGCGCAGTCCATTTCCTGCGGGCCGGAGAGCGAACTCGCCTCGCTTGTGCGGTGTACTGGACGCGCGGTGACTCTCTTGCCTGAGGACAAGGCCGGTAAGGTGCATGATAAGCTTCTCGACACGGCGGAACTGGTTGGCGGCACTGCCCTCAGGCGTGAAATGGCCGAAGGAATACGACAGTCGCCCGAACGCCATGACGGGCCGGAGACTTCGTATCCGGACTATGGCTGGCAGGCCGCGCGGGAGCTGCTTCTGAAAGGTGGTGGAGACGCTCTGGTGCAAGCCGCCCGGGAGAAGTCTGGTCCGCTCCGTTATGGCCGGGCTGAGGCCATGCTGGCGGCTGGTATCCGCGCTGCCGGGTATGAGACAGACGACGCAGCCGACGTCCTTGACCTCCTCAAGCCGGCTCTCGCCCTGCGTTTGAGCGATGAGCTGCTCTCGCTTGCCGGAACAGCTGGGGCGTTCGAAAGGGGAGACCTTGCCCATGCGGCCGCAAAGCTTGCAGCCTATCGATGTGATCTCGAACGTTTCGAACGCGCCCGCATCATGGCCGCTGCCCCGGAAGCCATTCGCTATGACTTCTGGCGCGCAAGGATCACAGGTGACCGCTCGAAGCTGCCGCACTCCATCGCTGTACATGCGGCCGGCAAGGATACACGGCCCGTTCGTCAGGCCCTTGAAGGCATCACCTTTCTCGCTGAGGTTGGCGACTGTGCCCCCGGAGCGTGACAGGCCCCGGAATTTCTCTCAGGTTTCCGGCCCTTACCCCCATGACCGCGGCAGCGAAGCGGATTATGCTTTGAGATATGGATGAGGATTCTGACGCTATAGAGCCGATTGCCGGGTCGAAGGAAATCGGCGCTCTGGCCCACCTTTACCGGGCTGAGGTGTATCGCTCGACAATCTGGCGCCAGCGCCTGGATATGACGACCAACTGGGCCGTGGTGTCGACGGGGATCGCCCTGTCGGTGAGTTTTGCGACGGCTACAGCCTCGCCGCTGCCCATCCCGCTGGTCGGTATGCTGTCGATCATGTTCCTCTTTCTCGAGGCCCGCCGCTACCGCTACTTCATGGTCTGGAAGTTCCGGGCCCGCCTCCTTGAGCTTGCCGTCATGGTGCCTATCCTGCGCGGCAAGGGTGCGGATATTCCACTGGATCGCGGCACCGCGCTCTCCGACGACTATATCCGCCCGAGGCATCGTATCTCTCTGCCGCGCGCGCTGGGGCAGCGCCTGCGACGTAACTATCTCTGGATCTTCGCGATCCAGTATGCCGCCTATATTGCAAAGATCTGGATCCACCCGATCGAAGCCGTGACCTTCGACCAGATGCTGGAGCGGGCTCATATCGGTCCCGTTCCGGGGGGGATGGCCCTTCTGGGCGGCACCTGCCTGCTGGTTGTATTTATCGTTCTGACGGTGTGGGTCTGGCGTGAGGAACGGCGCGATACGACGCGGATGTCGGACTATCTCGACGGTGAAGTGATCCAGGAATAGTGTGCGCTGCAGCACAATTAGATTGCTATTCGCGGCAAACACCTTATCTAGCGCGCAGACGCCTCAGGCATCGATCAAGTGAGCCTTGGCTTTTCTGGCCAGCTCGAGCGACTTTCCTAAAACGATCGTTGCCTTGCGAATTCAAGCCCTGAACGCGCCCTATACGGACAGCAGATGGTCTGCTGCCGATTGATTATTGGCGCCCGATGCGGGAATTGAATTCCGCCTCTCAGGCAAACTGAAAGACTCCTCTTTGACCAATTTTTCCGATCTCGGCCTCGCCGAGCCGATCCTGCGCGCCGTTACTGCGCAGGGCTATGAAACTCCGACTCCTATCCAGACCCAGGTCATCCCCGCGATGATCGCCGGAAAAGATATTCTGGGCACCGCCCAGACCGGTACGGGCAAGACGGCCGCTTTTGTCCTTCCCTTGCTCAATGTGCTGGCAAACTCGAAGCAGCGCCTCGAACCAAAGGCGTGCCGCGCGCTCGTGCTGGCTCCGACCCGTGAGCTCGCCGCGCAGATCGTTGACAGCGTTCGTGCTTATAGTTCCGAGATGCGCGCCTCCGTTACGATGATCATTGGTGGCGTGAAGATTTCGAAGCAGATCCGTGCCATGCAGCGCGGCGTCGACATCGTCGTCGCAACGCCGGGCCGCCTGCTTGATCTCAAGTCGCAGGGCGCCATCCGTTTCGACCAGATCGAGACCGTGGTCCTCGATGAAGCCGACCACATGATGGATATGGGCTTTCTGCCCCAAATCCGGAAAGTGCTCAGCCAGCTTCCGGAAAAGCGCCAGACTGCCCTGCTGTCAGCCACCATGCCAAAAGATATTCGCGTGCTGGCCGACAAGTTTCTCAACGACCCCGTCAACATTGCCGTTGCCGCGGTTTCCAAACCTGTTGAGCGGATCGACCAGAGCGTCCGTTTCCTGACGTCCAATCAGAAGCGTGATGCGCTCACCGAGATTCTGAGTGCCAAGGATGTCGACAGCGCCATCGTCTTTACGCGTACCAAGCGTGGGGCAGACCGCGTCTGCCGGCACCTTGAAGGCGCTGGCCTCGCTTCGGCAGCCATTCACGGTAACAAGAGCCAGAACCAGCGGACGAAGACGCTGGATGCCTTCAGGCACCGCAAGCTGCGAGTCCTGGTCGCGACCGATATTGCTGCCCGCGGTATCGATATCGACAAGGTCAGCCATGTCGTGAACTTCGAGCTACCGAACGTTCCGGAATCCTATGTCCACCGCATCGGGCGTACCGCGCGTGCTGGCGAGTCCGGCAAGGCTATCACCCTCTGCGCGCCTGACGAGCGCAAGCTCCTGCGCGATATCGAGAAGGTGATCGGCAACCGTCTGCCGGGCAGCGAAGCCGGCGGACCTGATGAGCCTCGTGGCGACACGTCAGAACGCTCATTCCGTCCGGAAAAGGATGGCCAGCCCCGCCGCAGGCCACGCCGCCGCAATCATCGCGGACAGGGTGGTTCAAAGGCTCAGGGGAAGGGACAGCGCCAGAGCAGTCACGCCTCTTGACCATCCGGCGCTTTTCCCGTTTAAAGCGCCGCTTCAGGACGGGAAGGTGCGGTGCCGCCGTTGAAATCGTGGAGCTCACAAGGGACGCTCTACCGGCCCGCGTCGTAAAAGGAAGACACATATGTCACGTCGTCACTCGACGAAGTACAAGATCGACCGTCGCGTCGGTGAGAATATCTGGGGTCGCCCCAAATCTCCGGTCAACAAGCGCCCGACCAAGCCCGGCCAGCACGGCCAGGGCCGCCGTCAGAAGGTGTCGGACTATGGCCTTCAGCTCATGGCCAAGCAGAAGCTGAAGTTCCACTATGGCGACATTACGGAAAAGCAGTTCCGCCGCACCTATGACGAAGCCAACCGTCAGAAGGGCAACACGGCAGAAAACCTGATCGGCCTGCTGGAAAGCCGTCTGGAAGCCTTTGTCTATCGCGCCAAGTTCGTGCCGACCATCTTTGCTGCACGCCAATTCGTGAACCACGGCCACGTCAAGGTGAACGGCGTCAAGACGAACATCGGCTCCTTCCGTCTGAAGCCGGGCGATGTTGTCGAGATCCGCGAAAAGTCGCGTAACCTCGCCCTCGTCCTTGAGGCCCTCGGGTCTCCCGAGCGCGATATTCCGGAGTATATCGAGGTCGACCCGAAGGCGATGAACGCGACCTTCGTTCGCGTTCCGGAACTCAATGACGTGCCGTACCCGGTCAAGATGGAACCGGCCCAGGTCGTCGAGTACTATTCTTCGTAAGCCTTACAGAGCTTGCACAAATGATCGGGCCGCGCTCCATTGGGCGCGGCCTTTTCTTTTGGGTTTCAACGTTTTGGGAGGCGTCTGCGCATGGGTACACCGACAATCGAAGAGGTCCGGAAACGGTTTGTTGCAAACCCGGAGAAACCTTTTGATCTATCGCGCCGCGACAGCGGTGACCGGCACCTTTTTCCCGACAAGAAGCATGCGCGAAAATCTCTCCACTCCGACGCCGATGCGATCGATGAGTTGCAGGACCTGCTCTACGCCACGCGCGAGCGCGCGCTCCTTATTGTGCTCCAAGGTATGGATACCTCGGGAAAAAGCGGGGTCATTCGAAAGGTCTTCGCCCAGACTTCGCCGCTTGGCATGAAGGTGAAGGCCTTCAAGGCGCCAACTCGTATCGAGCTTGGTCACGACTATCTGTGGCGCGTGCATGAGGCGACGCCGCGAAAGGGCTTCATCGGCATTTTCGACAGGTCCCACTATGAAGATGTGCTGGTGGTGAAGGTACGAGAATTCGCGCCCCCGGACGAGGTTGAGAGGCGCTATGAGCAAATAAACCAGTTCGAAAAGCACCTCACCGAAAACGGCACGACAGTCCTGAAATTCATGCTCCATGTCGGCTATGAGGAGCAGGGCGAGCGGTTGAAGGAGCGGATCACCGAGCCCCACAAGCGTTGGAAATTCAATCCGTCCGATCTTGATGACCGCCGCCACTGGCCAGATTTCATGTCAGCCTATGAGACAATGGTCCAGCGATGCTCGACGCCGCATGCGCCCTGGTATGTCATTCCGGCTGACAGCCGGACCCGCCGCAATGCGGCCATCGCCCGTGTCGTGCGCGGTGCGCTTGAGGACATGAAACTGGAATGGCCAAATCCTGATCTGAAGCTGGAAGACTTCGATTTCAGTTAGGCGGCCTGAAAAGGTTGGCCCGCCCGGTAGGTCTGGCGACGGGTCGATCACCAGAAATCCGGACGGGCCGCATGATGCGCTCAGGCGTCGATATCAGGGTCGAGGTTACGACCCACGCATCATGATCTGTAATGTCAGCCCACGGAAACCGATCCACCGCTGGACTTGTCGATCGTGACATTTGTCGCCCCGCCACTGACGCGGACGCTGCCGCCGCTGGAGGCTTCGGCGTCCACACTTTCGCTTGCATAGGCGCGGATCGAGGCACCGCTGGAGACGTCTGCGATGATTGAGATGCATTCGAGATCGCTCGCATCGATGCTCGCCCCGGAAGAGGCCTCGGCATCGATTTCACTGCAGGTTCCAGACGCATCAATAGAGGAGCCGCTGGACGATTCGATATCGATATCTCCGACGGAAATATTCGTAGCCACGACGCGTGCGCCGGATGAGGCATCGATGGAGGCGTCATTGCCGGAGAGGCCGGAGCCTTCGACGGAAGACCCTGAAGAGGCTTCGATGTTTTCAAGCGACTGGACGCCGACGGTAACGGTATACTTCTCGCGCTTGCCGCCCCAGTTCATTCGTTTCTTGCGCTTCAGGACGAGGTCATCGCCATCGACTTCCACGATGATGTCGCTGAAATCACCCTTCTTGTTTTCGACGTCTACCGATCGGGAAACGCCGGTTTCATAGATCACTTCGATACCGGCGGAAACGTCGATGCTATCGAAGTCCGGGACGTCAAACGTGCGGGTTTCGGCGAGGGCGGGGGCGGCGAGGGCTGTGGCGGCGAGGGCGAGCGTGGTCAGTTTGTGGCGCATGGGAGGCTCCTGCTGTTGGGGCGTTTCCGGAGGGAAACAATCCGCTTGACTTTGATTTATCGATAGTCAATACGCTTCGTTATCGTAAGTCAATAAGGATTCGGGCCATGCCAAAACTTTTTTCCTCCCTCGCCCTTGCGCCTGTAATGGGTATTACACTTGTCGCGCTATCAGGCTGCATCGTGATTGATGCCGAAGAGGGCGTGCTGCACGAAAACTGGGACGGTGCCCACACTTATGGGCCCCTCAAGGGCGCCGACGTCTCTGCTCAGACGGTTACCATACGTGTCACATCGAATGGCTGCACCACGAAGGATTTCATCGGCGCCGACGTCCGCAAGACTGGCAGCGACCGCTTCTCCGTCGGTTTCTATCGCGAGAAAGAGGATTATTGCCGGGCGAATCTCCCCGACGGTGTGGCCCTGACCTGGGATTTCGCCGAGCTCGGAATTCCTGAGGGCGCCGATGTAAGCGTGCGAAATTCGGTCCGGAACTAGCCAAAAAGGCATTCCAGAAACAGCCCGATTCCGTTCCAGTTTCAGCCCAGTTTTTACGCCATTTCGGCGTACAGATCGTACTCGTCAGCGTCCGTTACCCGGACGCTGACGATATCGCCCGGTTTCAGGTGATCGGCATCGGCGAGATACACCACTCCGTCGATTTCCGGCGCATCGGCTTTTGACCGGCCAAGCATCTCGCCCGGCTCGTCGCTCGGCCCATCGATGATGACATCCTGCGTGGTGCCGATCTGCGCAGCGGCACGTTCAGAGGAAATTTCCGCCTGCAGCGCCATGAAGCGGTGCCAGCGCTCTTCCTTCACCGCTTCCGGTATATGCCCGTCGAGCAGCCGGCTCTCGGCATGTTCGACATTCTCGTATTTGAAGCAGCCGGCCCGGTCGATCTTCGCCTCGCGGATGAAATCGAGCAGGATTTCGAAATCCTCATCGGTTTCGCCCGGAAAGCCGACGATGAAGGTCGAGCGGATGGTCATGCCCGGCACGTCGTGGCGCCATTGCTGGATGCGTTCGAGGACGCGGTCCTGTTTGGCCGGGCGCTTCATCGCTTTCAGCACATTGGCCGAGGCATGCTGGAAGGGGATGTCGAGATAGGGAAGGATCTTGCCCTCGGCCATTAGCGGGATGACCTTGTCGACGTGCGGATAGGGGTAGACGTAATGCATCCGCACCCAGGCATCGAGCTCGCCGAGCCCGCGCGCCAGGTCGAGGAAGCGGGTCTCGTAGTCCTCACCGCGCCAGGTCTGCGGCTGGTACTTCACGTCGAGGCCATAGGCAGAGGTGTCCTGGCTGATCACCAGCAGCTCGTTCACCCCGGCCTTCACCAGCCGTTCGGCCTCGGTCAGGACGTGATGGATCGGGCGTGAGACAAGGTCGCCGCGCAGCTTCGGAATGATGCAGAAGCTGCAGCGATTGTTACAGCCTTCGGAAATCTTCAGATACGAATAGTGGCGCGGCGTGAGCTTCAGGCCCGTCTCCGGCACGAGGTCGGTAAAGGCATCCGGCGGCGGGGTGAGATGGGTATGCACCGCCTCCATCACTTGCTCATACTGGTGTGGCCCCGTGACTGCGAGCACCTTCGGGTGCGCCTTCTGGATCACCTCCGGCTCGGCCCCGAGGCAGCCAGTGACGATCACCTTGCCGTTTGCCTCGATGGCTTCGCCGATCGCTTCGAGGCTTTCATCACGCGCGCTATCGAGAAAGCCGCACGTGTTCACCAGCACGAGATCTGCGCCCTCATAATCCGGCGCAATGGCATAGCCTTCGGCGCGCAGCCGGGTGATGATGCGCTCGGAATCTACCAGCGCCTTGGGGCAGCCAAGCGAGACAATGCCGACTTTGGGCTGGGTTTTTTGCTGCGCTTTAGGCGGCGTCTGAATGAGGGTGCTCATGGGGCGCGCGTTTAGCAGCGGCGGGGCGGGAAGGGAAGAAGCGGAGGGCTGTTGGGGTGCTGGCGGTTATTGGTATGCCTCCCCATGGTCAAGCCGTGGCGAGGCGTTTGTAGAGGCCCTTGAGGGTCTGAGACGACCGCTCAATCTGCCAGAAACGCCTCCAGCTCGTCCTTCCAGAACCTTGCCGCCGTATGTGTGCCGTGGCCTCGGGTGTCCTTGCTGGCCGGGATGAGGACGAAGCGGGCGTTGGGCATTTCTGCTGCCAGCGCTTCCGGGTTGCCCAGGCCGGGCGGGTTGATGAAGTCGTCGGCGGAGTTGATCCAGAGGACGGGCACATCGATCTCCGAGAGGCGCGGGGCGGGGTTGTATGTGCGGGAGGCATCGAACTGGTAGATCGTGTCGTTCGGATCGACGGCGCGTGCGGCGAGGCCTGCTGCGGCGGTGCGATACTGTTCGATCGCCTCTTCGCGCGTCGGCGCCTCGGCCTGCAGGCGGTAGGGGTTGGAGCCGGCGAGGAGGAGGGTGTTGGCGTAGATCTTGTGGCCGGTCTCGAGGTCGGCTGGGTCTTCGTAATTGCCGTCATCATAGTCCGGATCATTCCGGAAACCGTCGATGAGCATCTGCCGGAACATGCGGTTGCGCCCGGCAATCTCGATGGCATTGCAGGCGAGCGGCACGAGGCGATCGGCAAAGCCCGGATAGTCCTCACCCCAGACAAAGGCGTGCATGCAGCCCATGGACGTGCCGAGGATCAGGTCGAGGCTCTCGACGCCCGCGCCTTCGGTCAGCATGCGGTGCTGGGCCTTGACCATGTCGTCATAATCGTAACGCGGAAAGTCCGTGCGCATCCCGTCGCTCGGTTTTGAGCTGTCGCCATGGCCGAGATTGTCGGGCGAGATGATGTAATGGGTCGCCAGGTCGAGCGGCTGGCCGGGGCCGAACAGCTCATTGCCGAAGATCGGGCGAAGGAGCGATGTGCCGCTGCCGCCGGTGCCGTGCAGCAGCATGACGGCATTGGTGATGATGCCGTCTGCATCGCGCCGCGGCGTACCGAGCGTGTACCAGCTCATCGTGATGGAAGGCAGTGTCTCGCCCGTGCCGAAGGTGAAGTCTTCCAGCTCGACTGTGTGATGCTCGGCTCTGGCAGCCCAGTCCTCGGCGGCTGCCGGACCGGCGGTGACCAGGGTCAATACAAGGGTGAGGATCGACAATACCCGCATCAGGCGTTCCTTCTGGTGGCGTCAGCGGGGAGACTAGCCGACCGTGAGGGCGTGGCAATGGGGCGCGTCCCATCGCCCGGAGCCTTCAGCCTTTTTTCAGCCGGTTGAGCAGCGCGTCGGTGCGGGCCTGCATGTCGCGGGCGATCTCTTCAGGTGATGCCGAGCCGAGGGATGAGGCGAGCGATTGCCCTGGGCCTGCGGGCTGCCCTGAGGCGGCAAGTGTGCTGCCGGTTTCCTCGCCCGCGAAGGTATCGTGGGGCAGGAGGTAGGGTGGTTTGACGGGATCGAGGGCCGGCGCCGATGGGGCCGCTTCTGAGGCTGTTTCGGCAAACGTCTCCGGTGCGGCTGCCATCTGATCTGTCGCCTGCTGGACCTCTACGATGAATGTCTTTGTGTTCAGCGGATCGAGCCTCGCATTCCTCTTCGTGACGTGAACGGCCATCCGGCCCGGCGCCTTCGGTGTCAGATGTGTTCTCATCTCCATGCGACCGCGCGGAAAGAGGCGGAAGATGCCGCCATTCGATCCCTGCATCTCAACCACGAGGCTTTCGCAGTCACCGACATTCCTGAAAGCCAGTTTCCACACCTGGCCGACGATGGGCTTTGTGCAGAAGAATTTGACGTCGTGCTCGCCCTCGCCCCATTCCTCGAAGCCTGTGTCCTGAGCCCTGTTGCGGGGGTGGACCTGGACCTGGTGAGTAGCTTCGTGCGCGACTGCGCCATTCTCGTCATAACCGCGCGCGGTGATGCTGGCTGAGCCGGCGCTTACCATTCGGGCCCTGATCGTCGCGAAACCATCGGCAAGCTGGACAAGGGTGGATGAGAGGTCGGCGTTGAACGCACTGAACGAGGCCTTCGTGCAGCCGTCAAAGCCGCTGACCGATATACGAATGGATTCCCCGACTTCAGCGGTATCCGGTCCCATGAACCATCCCATGACAAGCTCCTTATGGTCTCTATGGACTAAGGCGCGGTCAGGCGGGAAACCGGGTCAGATCTTTTTTGTTGGTAAAGCGGAAGCGCCCTCAGGCCGCTTCCATCTCGATGCCCTTTTCGGCGAAGTGCTGCTTCAGCTCACCGTTTTCGAACATTTCCTTGATGATGTCGCAGCCGCCGACAAACTCGCCCTTCACATAGAGCTGGGGAATGGTCGGCCAGTCGGAATAGACCTTGATGCCTTCGCGCACAGCCTGGTCTTCCAGGACGTTGGTCGCGACATAGTCGACGCCGAGATAGTCGAGCACCTGGACGACGACGGAGGAGAAGCCGCATTGCGGGAAGGTTGGCGTGCCCTTCATGAAGAGCAGCACGTCGTTTTCCTTGACGGCCTTGTCGATGGATTGCTGGACAGCATCGCTCATGTCGGATCTCCGGTGTCTGGCTTTGGAGGAAAGATGAGGCGCAAGGGGGCCAGCTTCAAGGCCCACCTCTGCCTTCCAGCCTGGCTACTGGTCTTTCACTTCCTTCATGACCTGCTCACGCGCGACGGCGATCAGCTCGGCCATGTGCTCGCGGATGCGGGCATCGGAGCGGTCGATGCCCTTGGCGTCGAGGTCTCCACGCACCTTGCGGAAGACATCCTCGTCACCCGGCTCTTCGAGGTCGGACATGACGACCGACTTGGCATAGGCTTCGGCCTCTGCGCCCGACAGGTTCATCAGGTCAGCGGCCCACAGGCCAAGCAGCTTGTTGCGGCGGTTCATGATCTTGAACTGCAGCTGGGAGTCGTGGGCGTATTTCGCTTCTTCAGCGCGCTCGCGATCGTCGAATGTGCTCATCTGGAAAGCCTTCCTGTCTTGATGGGCTCAACTTGTATTCCGGCGCGGTATAGTTCGCCGTCCCCCTGTCGCGCAAGACTGCCATGCTGCGACAAGGTCGGGCAAGCGGCGAAGCGCTGAATCATCGTTTGTTTCAGGGTCCGCTTCAGAGTAACACTCAAGTCTTGATTCCGAGGGGCGGTAACCGGGGCTTGTCATGGTGCTCCGCCTCCTTCTCCAGAGGGAGACACGCGATGTCGCGCCGGCGCATGATTTATGAAGGCAAGGCCAAGATCCTGTATGAGGGGCCTGAGCCGGGCACGCTGATCCAGTATTTCAAGGATGACGCAACCGCGTTCAACGCCGAGAAGAAGGCGGTGCTCGACGGCAAGGGCGTGCTGAACAACCGCATCAGCGAGTTCATCATGACGCGGCTCGGCACCGTCGGTATCCCGAACCACTTCATCAAGCGCCTCAACATGCGCGAGCAGCTGATCCGCAAGGTCGAGATCATCCCGCTGGAAGTGATCGTGCGCAACGTCGCCGCCGGCACCATGTCGAAGCGTCTCGGCATTGCCGAGGGCGAGACCCTGCCGCGGGCGATCGTGGAGTTCTGCTACAAGAAGGACGAGCTCGGCGATCCGCTGGTCTCGGAAGAGCACATCGCCGCCTTTGGCTGGGCGAGCTCGCAGGAGCTCGACGACATCATCTCGCTGTCGCTGCGCGTGAATGACTTCATGTCCGGCCTGTTTGCCGCCGTCGGTATCCGGCTGATCGACTTCAAGCTGGAGTTCGGCCGCCATTTCGAGGGCGACATGGTGCGTACGATCCTGGCCGACGAGATCAGCCCGGACAGCTGCCGGTTGTGGGATCTCGAGACCAATGAGAAGCTCGACAAGGACCGTTTCCGCCGTGATCTTGGTGGCGTGACGGAAGCCTATGCCGAGGTCGCGCGCCGTCTCGGCATCATCAAGGAATCCCAGCAGGGCGGCGAAGTCGTCGACTTTTCGAGCGCCGGGAAATAACCCGCACGCGGCTTGTTTCATTCGCCCGGCAAATCGGCTAAACCAGCGCCGACTCGCCAGAAGAGACAGGAAACCCTGCCCATGAAAGCCATTGTCCATGTCGGCCTCAAACCCGGTGTTCTCGATCCGCAGGGCAAGGCGGTCGCCGATACGCTCGGACGGATGGGATATACCGAAGTGCAGGGTGCCCGCATCGGCAAGGTGATCGAACTGGACCTGGAAGGCGTCGAAGCCGGCCAGGAAGACGCGCGCGTCAAGGAAATGTGCGAGAAGCTGCTCGCCAACACCGTCATCGAATCCTATCGCTACGAACTGGTCGAGTAGGGCGCGGCTGCGCTAGTTTCCTCCAAAACGGAGGAAACCCATGATCAAGCTTACATTCTGCCTGCACCGGCTGCCGCATCTCACTGTGGCCGAGTTCCAGTCCTACTGGCGCGAGACGCACGCCCCGCTGGTTGCGAGCCATGCCGAGACGCTGGGCATCCGCCGCTATGTGCAGACTCATGCGATCATTCACGAGATGAATGAGACGATCCGCGCCTCCCGCGAGGCGCCGGAGCGCTTCGATGGTATCGCCGAACTCTGGTGGGACAGCTGGGAGAGCTTTTTCCAGGCCGGGGAAAATCCCGGCAATGCCGAAGCCAGTCAGGCGCTGCTTGAGGATGAGCGCAAGTTCATCGATCTGAAGCATTCGCCGCTCTGGTTCAATGAAGAGCATGTGATCGTCGGTTGAGACGAAAAACTGGCCCGTTTCATGCTTGAAACGCGGCCATGAAACGTGTCCTCATCCTCATTGCTCTAACGCTCCTCCCGGCCACCAGCCTTGCTGAAGAGAGCGTCTGCCGGTCCGTCCTGACACGCTGGGAGGACGGCGGGCATGAATTCCGGACCAAGATTTCGGAAGAAGCTGTGAATGGCTGCAAGCGCATCTGGCACAGCGTCGATGACAGCCGCGAGGTCGAGGGCGTCGACTGCGATTGCGATCTCGTCCTCGACGGGATGGAGCGCGCCTTCTCTCCGCCGCCCTCTGCCAATCAGGCTGAGCGCCTGCTGCAGACCTGCCGCGCACCCGCCAGCCGCAACACGCAGACAGCCCGGCCGGCTGCGACCCAGACCTCTGCATCGTCAGCTGAGCGCCCGCGCATCATCCTGCGCTAGGCGGCGCTGCTTCAATATCTCAGAAAAAACCCGGCTACGCGTGACGCAGCCGGGCTTGATGGAGTGTCGTTCGCCTCTCGGCGAAAGTTTTATGCCATGGCCTTTTCGAGGTTCTCGGCAACCGCTTCGAGGAAGCCTTCCGTGGTCAGCCAGTCCTGATCGGGACCGATGAGCAGGGCGAGGTCCTTGGTCATCTTGCCTTCCTCGACGGTCTCGATGACGACCCGTTCGAGCTTTTCGGCAAAGTCGGTCACAGCCGGGGTGTTGTCGAGCCGGCCGCGATGGGCAAGGCCGCGCGTCCAGGCGTAGATCGAGGCGATCGAGTTGGTCGAGGTCGCTTCGCCCTTCTGGTGGTTGCGGTAGTGACGGGTCACCGTGCCGTGGGCGGCCTCGGCTTCAACCGTCTTGCCGTCTGGCGACATCAGGACAGACGTCATCAGGCCGAGCGAGCCGAACCCTTGCGCGACCGTGTCGGACTGGACGTCGCCGTCATAGTTCTTACAGGCCCAGACATAGCCGCCGGACCATTTCATCGCCGCAGCCACCATGTCGTCGATCAGGCGGTGTTCATAGGTGCCACCGAATTCCTTGAAGGCGTCGGCGAATTCATTGTCGAAGACTTCCTGGAAAAGGTCCTTGAAGCGGCCGTCATAGGCTTTCAGGATGGTGTTCTTGGTCGACAGGTAGACCGGCCACTTGCGGGTCAGGCCGAAATTGAACGAGGCGCGCGCGAAGTCGCGGATCGACTCGTCGAGATTGTACATGCCCATGGCGATGCCGGCGTCCGGGAAATCGAACACTTCGTATTCCTGGGAGTCGGAGCCGTCCGAGGCTTCCCACTTCATGGTCAGCTTGCCGGCGCCGGGCACGCGGAAGTCGGTGGCGCGGTACTGGTCGCCATAAGCGTGGCGGCCGATGACGATCGGCTGGGTCCAGCCCGGCACCAGGCGCGGGACGTTGGAGATCACGATTGGCTCACGGAAGACGACGCCGCCGAGGATGTTGCGGATGGTGCCGTTCGGGCTGCGCCACATCTTCTTCAGGCCAAACTCTTCAACGCGGGCTTCATCCGGCGTGATGGTCGCGCATTTCACGCCGACGCCGTATTCCTTGATGGCGTTGGCCGCATCGACGGTGATCTGGTCGTCGGTCTCGTCACGGGCTTCGATGCCGAGGTCATAGTATTTGAGGTCGATATCGAGGTACGGGTGGATGAGGCGGTCCTTGATCATCTGCCAGATGATGCGGGTCATCTCGTCGCCATCGAGCTCGACGACGGGATTTTCGACCTTGATCTTTGCCATCGCGTGGAAGTCCTTTCAGTTGCACTGTATTCCGGGCGGCTATAGCAGAAGGGTATGAGAGGTCAAAAGCGACTTTCGGGCGCGCGGGGAAGAACTCCAAGAGGATGTCACCGATGAGCCGGTTTTTCATTGTTTTTATTGCATTTTGTGTGCTCGCGGCCGCGCCGCACCAAGCGCAGTCACAAACGCCTGCTGAGGCCTCTGTGACGATCGGGCCCGAAGAGTCCGGCAACTGGAGCGTCGAATACAGCTTCGCCGAGCCCCAGAATGTGCTCGCTTTCGTACGCTCCAAGAGCGACTTCCGCGAGCCGACCTGGTCGCTGACCTCGGACAATGCGCGCTTCGGACGGGTTGCCGGGATCGATGTCATCGTCTTCGATGAACCCGCGAAAGAGGTGAGCTTCAGCATCATCCCGCTGACCAGCAAGCTGGTTGCCGACTACACCCCGTTCGTAACCTTCGCCGATGGCAGCGTGGCCGTGTATGAGGGCCAGTTTGGCCTCGCCCCGGTCGACAGTCTCGACGCTGTCAGCGATCTCGAAGGCGATACGGCCAATATCGAGGCGCCAGCGCTCGCCATGGATGTCAATTTCTCTTCGGACACGCCGATTATCGTGGACGGACAGGTCCATGAGGGCAGTATCAGCCACCGTATCGAGGGCGACGGGACCTATATCTATACCGGCACCGGCAAGATCGAGCCGTTCGACAGCTTTACCGTCGTGCTGGATGCGCGCCTGCCGGCCTGGCTGCGCGAGCGTTTTGCCGGGGACCTGGAAGCGATCTTCACCGGCTTCGAACAGCTCTGGGGGTTCGAGCTGCAGAACAAGGCCACCGTGATGCTGGCCTATAAGGGCGCGGGCGCAAAAGGTTTTTCGGCGACGGGCGGGGCGCTTGACCAGCTGCTGATGATGGAAATCGGCGGCGCCGATATCAGCGAGCCGGACCCGAATACGCTGTCCTACCTGCACTGGTTCTTCGCGCATGAAGCCGCGCATCTCTTCCAGACCGACAAGGGCGTGACGTTCGCCAGTGGCGGAGGGTCCTGGATCCATGAGGGGGCCGCCAACACCATGGCCTATAATCTCATCGCCTCGATGCTCGAGGGCGATGGTGGCCGGCAATTCCTTCAGGGTGTCTATGCCCGGGCCTTCGATGAGTGCGTGAGCGTGCTCGAAGACGGACCGCTCGCCACGGCGGGTGAGCGCGATGGCTTCTCGGCGCACTATTCCTGCGGGGACTTTGTCGCGCTGGCGACCGATGGTTTCCTCAAGCGGCGCGATCTCTATGGCTTCTGGAACAGGCTGATTTCGCAGGCCGGGGGGAACGACGCCCGGCAGGTCAATCTCACGACCTATTTCGCGACGCTGCAGATTCTCGGAGCGACCCCGGCGCAAAGACGGTCCATCGAGCGAATCGTCGAGGGCCAGCCGGACGATCCGCGCAAGGCCCTGACCACGCTTCTGGAAAAGGCCGGCCTCGCCCCGAAGTTCAGCGCAGGCGGTGAGTTGATTTCGCTCGACTGGCCGGACTATTCGGCGGAATGAACGAAGACAGACAACCCGTCATCATCCTGGCCGAGCCGCAGCTTGGCGAGAATATCGGTGCGGCTGCGCGCGCCATGCTGAATTTCGGCCTGACCGAGCTGCGCATTGCCGCCCCGCGCGATGGCTGGCCGAACCCGGCGGCACAGCCGCTGGCGGCTGGCGCCTTCGAGGCGGGGGTGAAGGTGACGGCGTTCGACAGTGTCGAGGCGGCCTGTGCTGATCTCGGCTATCTCGTCGCGGCGACAGCGCGCCCGCGGGGGATGGAGAAGCCGGTGACGAATGCGGCTGGTGCGGTCGGCTGGCTGCACGAGGCGATGGCGGCGAAGCGCGTGGGGGTCGTCTTCGGGAATGAGGCGCAGGGGCTGTCCAATGATCATGTCGCGCTCTGCGATGCGATCGTGACCTATCCGGTGAACAAGGCCTTCGCGTCGCTCAATCTCTCGCAGGCCGTTATCGTCTTTGCGCATGCCTGGGGCGAGGCGGCCGGACAGGAAGGCCGCTTCGAAGGCACCGAGGCTGGTGTCGGTGAGCCGGCCAGCCGGGACGAGCTGATTGGCATGTTCGAGCATTTCGAGGCCGAGCTGGAGCGCGCTGGCTATTTCTATCCGCCCGACAAGACGCCGCTGATGACGCGCAATCTGCGCAATGCCTTCATCCGGGGCCAGTGGACCAGCCAGGAAGTGCGCACCTTCCGCGGCGCGGTGAAAGCGCTCGCCATCGGGCGCGGCAAGGCGCGGATCTTGCGGGAGGATTGAGATGGCGGAGCTTGTCCTTCTGGGCACAGAGCGATCCCACTTTACCCGAAAGGTCCGCTTGCTGATGGACCATCTCGGTCTCGACTATGACATGGTCGATATCGGCAATGTTGCCGAGGCCGATCAGTCCCTGTTCGGTGAGAATCCGCTGATGGTCGTGCCGGTCCTCAGGGCCGCCGGCCGTGATCTCTATGATTCCGACAACATCGCCCGCTGGCTTGTCGGCCGTTACGACCCGGACGACCGGTTTTGCGTTCTGGCCAGTACGGTCGATGCCATGAACCTTCACGCGGTGATGAACGGTATGATGAGTGCCGAGGTGAAGCTCGTCCTGTCGGCGCGAACCGGCCTTGAGCCGGCCGGCGTCCCCTATTTCGAGAAGGCGCGCGAGGTGCTGGCGGCCGGGATGACATGGCTGGCCAGCCGGGCCGATGCCTTCACCCCTGCCAAACCGGGCTGGAAGGAATTTCACTTCATCAGTCTGTGGGATCACATGACGGTCTGTGATCTGGTCCCGGGAAACTGGCCAGACCTTGAGGCTTTGGCGGAGACCTTGCGCGGACATGAGCTGATCGCCCGCTCGGCCCCGCCCGGTCTTGAGGCTCATTGCTGAGATGTGTCGCGGGCCATCCGGTCCTCGTTCCACCGTTTGCGCAGCACGCTGACGCGTTCGGGGAAGCGTGTTCCGGGCTCCTCCACGGTCAGGATGCGGTCGGTGCGGAAGTGGCGGAAATCCTGACGAAGCTCGCACCAGGCGCAGATGAGGCGGACGGTTTCCCAATAGGCGATCAGGAACGGCCAGATGGTACGGCTGGTCGTGCGGCCATGCTCGTCGGCATAGTCGATCTCGAGCTTGGTCTGCGTGCGGATGGCGTTGCGCACAGGGGCGATATCGACACTGTCGGTAATGCGCTGATCAAGCCGGGTTACGGGTTGCAGGCCTGCATCGACGATGACCGGCTGAAGCTCTTCCGGCACGACAGTGGAGAGCTTGGCGATGAGATCCTCTGCCCCACGTGCGAGCGCCGGGTCACCGCGCGCCGCGACCCACTTCGCGCCGAGGACAGCCGCCTCAAGTTCGTCGGCTGTCAGCATCAGCGGCGGCAGGTCGTAGCCGCTGTCGAGCACATACCCCGTTCCGGCTTCCCCGCGCACGGGCACGCGCTGCGCGACGAGTTCGGCCATGTCGCGGTAAAGTGTGCGCAGCGAGACTTCGAGTTCCTCGGCCAGCTCATGGCCGGTGACGGGCCGGCGCCTGCGGCGCAGGATCTGGATGATCCGGAAGAGGCGTTCGGTCCGTCTCATTTTTTCTTATTTTGTTCTCCTGACAGGCTGCTGACATGATGCTGTCAGCAGGGGTGGTTTAGCAAGGGCTGATCTCGAAGCAGGAAAGGAGATAGCCATGACCACGCTGTATGGATGGGGCCCGATGTTCGGTTGCCCGTCACCGAGCCCTTATGTGATGAAGACGGAAATCCAGCTGCAGATGCTGGGCGTCGAATTCGACCGTGCAACGGCAGACCTGGACGCGGTGTCGAAGCACAAGGCGCCCTATGTCGAGGAGGATGGCGAGATCATCCAGGATTCCAACTTCATCCGGGCGCATTTCGAAAAGAAGCTTGGCCGCTCGCTTCTGGACGGGCTGACGCCTCGCGAACAGGCGCTGAGCTGGGCGTTCGAACGCATGGCTGAAGGGCACCTCAGCGCCGTCATGGCAGGCGAACGCTGGATGAATGACGAGAATTTCCGCAAGGGCCCGGCCCAGTTCTTCGTGAGCGTGCCCGAGCCGATGCGCGACCAGGTGTGTGGCGAGATCAGCGAGGGCATGCGGAAAGCCCGCTGGGAGTCCGGCATCGGGCGCCACTCACACGAGGAACAGCTGTTACTTGCCGGCTTTGACCTCGCCGCGATTGCGGCACAGCTCGGTGAGCGGAATTTCCTTCTGGGTGATGAGCCGACAGGGGTTGATGCCTCGGTATCTGCGATACTGATCTCGTGTGCCACGCCCTTCTTCGACACACCGCTTGTCGACATGGTGCAGGCGCATGAGAACCTTCCGGCTTATATACGCCGGATGCGGGAAGCCTACCTGCCGGAAAGGGTCTGGCCGGAGCTTGTCGCGGCCTGATGCGGGCTACTGCTCGGTGGTGCCGCTTCGCACACCGTCGGGCAGGTTCGCTTCGGCGAGTTCATTGGCAAGGCGCTGTCCGGTCGAAGCATAGACTTTCTCGGCGGAGATAGCGCCTTCGTCGCAGCGGCTCCGGCGCGAGCTTTCGGCCTGGAAGGAGTTGTTGAAGGCGTCCACCATGGAGGATCTCAGCCGGCTGCGATAGGGCGCTTCGATGCCGAGCAGCTCCTGCATGTAAACCCGCCAGTACTGGTCATCCCGACCATTGCAGAGCAGCCGGATGGCATGCGCGGACCCGAGTGTGGAGGCGAGCGCAATCACGTCGCGCAGATAGTCCTGGCTGCGCGTGTCGCTGACATCAAACTCCGGCTGGTAATCGGGTTGATACTGGCCTTCGGCGCTCATGGCTGGCAGGAAGGTCAGTAGCAGAGCCGCCGGGAGGAAGCGCCAGTGTACGAATGTCTTCTTCATCACGAGACTTTCACGCGGCTTGAGGCCCGTCTCAAGCCGTTTTCTGATCAAATAACACCTGTCACCGTATCGGATAATTCCGAAATCGGGCGGCCATGGGGCGAGGCTGCAAAAGGCAGTGCGCTGATCGCCCATGGCAATGCCGATGTCTGGTTCAGCCCCGCCTCGCGCGCCTTTGGGAAATACCTTTATGAAGCCGACAGGCTCGCCTGGTTCCAGTCGAGCGCGGCGGGGCTGGAAAATCCCTTCCTGCAGAAGATCGGCGAGAAGGCCGAAGCCTATACCGCCAGCCATGTCCAGTCCGAAGCGATCGCCGAATGGGTGCTGTGGGCCGGTTTCGACTGGTTCGGCAATGGTGCCGAGCGCCGGGCCGGGCAGGCCGCGAAGGAATGGCGCCACGTGCATTTTCGCGAGATCCAGGCGACGCGCTGGCTGGTCTATGGCTTTGGCCATATCGGCGAAGCGGCCGGGCGCCGGCTGAGGGGGCTCGGCGCGCATGTCACTGGTGTGCGCCGCTCCGACCAGGTTTCGCCCTTTGCAGACCGGGTCGTCCATCCCAACGATGTCAGCAGGGATGAGATCGGCCAGGCCGATGCCATCCTGCTTTGTGCCCCGCATACGCCCGAGACAGAAAATCTCGCCGATGCAGACTTCTTTGCGGCGATGAAGGAAGGCAGCCTGTTCCTGAATGTCGGGCGCGGCGCTCTGGTCGATGAAGACGCGCTTCTCAAGGCGCTCGACAAGGGGCGCCCGGCGCATGCGACGCTGGACGTGACCCGTGAAGAACCGCTGCCCGAGGACAGCCCGATCTGGACCCATCCGGGTATCACGCTGACGGCGCACACCTCGGCGCTGACCAGCGAATCGCGCAAGCGCAATGATGAGCTTTTCCTCGAAAACCTCTCGTCGTTCCTCAATGAAGCGCCGCTCAGGAACCTTATCGAGAAGAAGGACTTTGCCGCCCAGGCCGTCTGACGACTTGCCGAAGCGGTGATTGCGGGCCTATCAATCAATATGCTGATGGCGCGCTTTTTTTCATTTGCGGACGGATTGTCCCGGGGCGTCCAGGAGGACGAACGCAGGACCTTGTCCGAACCTCTGGACGCGCTCAGCGATACTGCGGAATCGGCCGGCGAGGCGGCGAGTGAATTTGCCACCTGGCTGGCGTCAGGCTCGCGCGAAGCGCTCGTCACGCTTGGTATCACGATCGTTATCACGATCGTGCTGTGGTTTACGCGCTGGGGGCTGATCCACCTCATGCGCCAGCTGCCGCGCAATGATGACTATTCGCTGTCGGCGATCTTCAACCGGATCGTCAGGCGGTTCCGGCTCTATTTCATGCTTGCCACAGCGCTGCTGATTGCCGACCGGATCATGGAGCTGCCGCAGGCCCTCTCGACCTTCAGCCACATCCTGTTCGTGATTACGGCGACCCTGCAGGCGGCGGAACTGCTGCAGGAGGCTGCGATCTCCTCGATCCGGCGCCAGGCGATCCGCAATCCGCAGGATGCCAGTACGCTCGCTTCGGCGGTGAACCTGATCAAGTGGTTTATCAACCTCGTGATCTGGTCGTTTGCGCTGCTGCTCATTCTCGACAATATCGGCGCGAACATCACCACCCTGATCGCCGGTCTGGGTATCGGTGGTATCGCCATCGGTCTCGCGGCGCAGGGCATGTTCCGTGACCTGTTCTCCTCGCTCTCCATCGTGCTCGACAAGCCGTTCCAGGTGGGCGACACGGTGCGCTATGACGACACCTGGGGCGATATCGAGGATATCGGCCTGAAGACGACACGCATTCGCTCACGCAAGGGCGAGCAAGTCATCATTTCCAACACCAATCTCCTCGAAAAGGAGATCCACAATATGCGCCGGATGAACCGCCGGCGCATCGAGACGCAATTCGGCGTGATCTTCCAGACACCGCCGGAGGTCGCCGAGGCCATTCCCGGCATGGTGGCTGAACTCATGAAAGGGATTCAGGGCATTGCGTTCGACCGTTGCAGCATGTCGGCCTTCGGGCCGAGCTCGCTCGACTTCGATCTGGTTTTCTACTCGCTGAACCCGGATTTCAACCGCTCCATGGCGCTGCGCTCACGCGTGCTGTTGGCGCTGTTCCGCAAGTTCAAGGAAGAGGGGATCGAGTTCGCCTATCCAACGCAGACGCTTTATGTCAGCGGTGTCGACAATCTGATGTCCGCGCGGGTTGAAGCGCAAACATCCGAAGACGCCTTGATTGTGGAAGGGCCACTGGACGTCGAACCGTCCGAGAGCTGAGCGGGAAAGCCTTACTCGACCGTCCAGCCGCGGGCGGTGCGGTGGGCATCGAGCGTGATGCCGTCAGCTTCGGTGTGCGGGCGCTTTGTTTTCCGCGCCTGCCGACCTTGCTGGCGGCCACCCGTGGTGAGACGCAGCAGAATGGCCACGGCGGCGATAACGAGCCCCACGGCGGCGGTCACGACAGCAAACATGCCGGCCATGACGATAATCGCCAAGGCAAGGATACCGCGAAGGCCCCAGCGGGCGCCCTCACGAAGGCCGTGCCCTATGCGGGCGATGAGTGTTTCGAAAGAAAGCGTCGAGCGAGCTGCAGTCATCTTTTTCCTATCTCCTCACCCGAAGATGATATCGGTTCTCATCCAGGTCAATCGCTGGAACGCAATCTCCCTCAATTCGCCGCAATCATACCACGTTCTGCCCGGATCCGCGCATAGGCGCCCGTAATTGCGGCAGCCTTGTCGTGAGCGGCGATTTCAAACTCGCGCGGTGCGCCATTCCCGACGATGCGGTCGGGGTGATTATCGGCCATCAATTTGCGGTAGGCGCGGCGGATATCGTCGAACGCCGCATCATGGGCAACGCCGAGAATATGATAGGGATCATCGCGCTCGGGCCCCAGATGGCTGGCGCGGATCCGGCGGAAGGTCACCTCGTCGAAGCCGAACGTCTCGGCCACCGTGCGCAGGTACTGCATCTCGTCATCGGTGACCGCACCATCGGCGCCCGCAATCATGAACAGGCCGTCCAGAACGCCTTCCAGGAGGCAGGGGCGGGCGGAGTATTTCTTGGCAATTCGGCGGGCATAGGCTTCATAGCCGCGCACCGTCTGGCGCGCGATATTGAAGACGCGGCGGACCTTGTCGGCATCTTCCGGCGCGGCCCGGAAGACGCGTGAGAAAACCATGACCTCGCTGTCGCTGACGCGTCCGTCGGCGGCGGCCATCTTAGCGCCGAGGCCGATCACCGCCGCGGTGAAGCCGACATCGTTTGGATCGGGCGCGCAGCCGTTTTCGGCAGGGACGGGATCGTCCTGCACGTCGCTGTCAAAGAGGCGCTTTCCGCCTTCGATCAGGATCTGCCAGAGGCTCATCGTCTTACAACTATAACGAGTTTTGCGGCTAAAATCAGTCCCGGGAGGTCAATTGTCTTGCGACAAATTGTGAAGAGTCCCCCAAGACTTGATGTCGAGCCTGCAGCTTAACGCGGCGGAGACTGTTGCGAAACCGCCGATTTCAGCTCTGCAATTTCGTTTTTGAGCGACCGGAGAAGGTCGAATATTTCATCGCGTTCTTCTTCGGCATGCTCGGCTTCTTCCTCGATATCGTCGATAAGTTCTTCCGTTGCCGCCTTCTGTTCTGCGGCAAGGGCGTCCACAACCAGGGCGATGAACAGGTTCAACACCGCGAAACTTGCGATGAAGATGAAGGTCAGGAAGAAGAACGGCGCCCAGGGGTGCCCATCATCGATGACTTTCTGGACGACCTCGAAGCGCCATCCATCCATCGTCATCACCTGGAAGAGCGAGAAAGCCGAACTTGGCAGGTCGCCGAAGAGCTGCTGGACCTCCGGGTCCGAGGTGTTGCCATACATGTTGGTGGCCATGACGGCGTAGACATAGGTCAGCAGGGCAAGCACAGCGACGATGGCGCCCATACCGGGCAGGGCCTTGAGCAGGGCTTCGGTGATGCGGCGCATCATTGGCACGACGTGCAGGAGCCGCAGGACCCGCAAGACGCGCATCGCCCGCAGGACGGAGAAGCCCTGTCCGCCGGGCACGAGCGAAATGCCGACCACGATGAAGTCGAACCAGTTCCAGCCCGACCGGAAGAATTGCAGCCTGTAGACGATCAGCTTCAGACTGATTTCCAGCGCGAAGGCGAAGGTGATCGCCCGGTCCATGATTTCGAGCCAGTGCACGGACGTTGGCGGCAGGGCCTCGGAATAGGTGAGGATGCCGAGGATGAAGGCGTTGATGATGATCAGTCCGGTGATCAGGTTCAGGAACCAGTTGCTCTCAATAGCAGCTTCGAGCGCCGAGTTGCTGGTCGATTCATCGAGTGTCGCGCGCGCCATGTCCCCTCTCCACCCTGTTTTCCGGGCTCACCTTACCGGTGTCGTCTTACCCGCCGCAGCGAATTGATCAATCGGCTGACGTGGTCGTATCGCTGATGATCTTCCACTCACCGTCCATGCGGCGCAGGATCAGTGTGAACAGCCCGCCCGGCGTGTCGGCGTCCCGGGTGAGCTCCCAGCGGCCATGCACGACCGCCGCGTCGTCCGAGAGCAGGACGATTTCGAGCTCATGCGTGTCGAGCTTTCCCATCTTCTCAGGGCTGGAATAGCGGGCCTTGTAGCGCTGCAGGGTCTTTTCATAGCCGCGCACCACCGTGCCACCCGAGGCGAAGCGAAGCTCCGGCGATTGCCAGTAGCCTTGCATGAAACCGTCGATGTCGCCCGCGTTCCAGGCTGTATCCTGCTGGTCGAGAATGGCCGTGATGGCTGCCTTGTCGGCGGCTGCATCGGCGGACGTCTCATGGGGTGAGGCAGTCTGGCAGGCGGCCAGGGGCGCACCGAGGGCAAGCAGGGCGGTCACAGCGAGGATGGAATGGCGCATTGATTTCTCTCCGGTGTTGGGGTCGGAGTGTACGGAAAGGCCCGGCAATTGAAACCGTCTTTGGCGGCGGGTGTTATCCACGCTAGGTAAGGGCTGGGCATTCTGGAGTCTAAAATTGATGTTGATGGTGGCGCTGATTGTCGGCGGTCTGTTGTTACTTTTCGCTGGCGGCGAAATGCTTGTGCGCGGCTCTGTTGGCGTCGCCCGCCGGCTCGGCATGTCGGAATTGCTGATCGGGCTGACCCTGGTCGGGTTCGGGACCTCGATGCCGGAAATGGTGACCAGCCTTCAGGCCCTGTCGGATGATGCGGTCGGTCTCTCGGTCGGCAATGTCATCGGCTCGAACGTGGCCAATGTCCTGCTTGTCATTGGCGCGGCCTGCCTGATCTCGCCCATCATCACCCATCCACGCGCGCTGGCGCGCGACGGCCTGTTCATGGTTGCGGCAACGGTTCTCTTCGCTGTTGTGCTCTGGTTCGACATGTTCACCCGCCTGGTGGGGCTGGGTTTCGTCGCGATCCTGATCGTCTACCTCACCACTTCGGTCATTCTCGACCGGCGAAAGAACTCACCCGCTGCAGTCGTCCATTCCGGCGAAGCGGAAGTGATCGAAACCCATGAACCGCTCTGGCTCTCACTTGTCCTCGCGCTGGCCGGCATTGCGGGGGTGGTGATCGGCGCGAAGCTGCTGGTCACGGGCGGCTCGGACCTCGCGCGGGTCTTCGGCATTTCGGAGACGGTGATCGGGCTCTCCATCGTCGCCGTCGGCACCAGCCTGCCGGAACTCGTCACCTCGATCATGTCGGCGGCCAAGGGCAAGGCGGACGTGGCGCTTGGCAATGTCCTCGGCTCCAATATCTTCAACATCCTCGCCATCATGGGCGTCTCGGCGACGGTCTATCCGTTCAGCGTGATCGGCCAGCCAGCGGCGTCAGGGGCAAAGCCTGTCGATGTGCAGGCGCTGGAATATGCGCCCGGTGAAAGCCTCGTCGGGATGCAGGATATGGGCGCGCTGGCGCTCTCGGTCTTCCTGCTGGTCCTCTTCGCCTATACCGGCCGCAAGCTGGCGCGCTGGGAAGGGGCGGTTCTCCTCGGCGCCTACGCGCTCTATATGGCGCTCAGCTTCAACCTGCTGCCGCACTTCGGAGACCTCGTTTGACGCAGGACATCTATTCCGGCCTCGACCAGCTCGGGGCGCACAGTTCCATCCCCGCCTCGCCGGAAGAGGCAAAGCTCGAGCGGGTGCCTAACCCGCATGCCGATACGCTTTATCTTGCCCGCTTTACCGCGCCGGAGTTCACCTCGCTCTGCCCGGTGACGGGCCAGCCGGACTTCGCCCATATCGTCATCGACTATGCGCCGGGGGACTGGCTCGTCGAGAGCAAGAGCCTGAAGCTCTACCTGACATCGTTCCGCAACCACGGCGCTTTCCATGAGGATTGCACCGTTGCGATCGGCAAGCGTCTGGTTGACCTGCTCGAGCCGAAATGGCTGCGCATCTACGGTTACTGGTATCCGCGCGGCGGCATCCCGATCGACGTATTCTGGCAGTCCGGGCCGGTGCCGGAGGGGCTTTACGTCCCCGAGACCGGCGTGCCGACCTATCGCGGGCGGGGCTAGGCTCAAACGTCTGCGGCTTGAACGTGCCTCAGATCGACGCCTCCCCACGGTCAAGCCGGGGTGAAGCGGTAAAGATAGTTGCCGGCTCAGGCTTTACGCCTTTGCCAGCGTTGTCATGCCATCGTCCTCACGTGCGGTGACGAAGGTCGCGACTTTCTCCATCGAATAGGCCTTGTCCGTGATCGTGGAGGCCTTGAAGAAGTCCGATGTCACCGTGTCGGCGGTCAGCGTGACGAGGGTGTAGCCGTGACCATCCGGATCATACCAGTCCACGTCGCGGTTCGCGTCCGCGAAGAGCTCGCCCATATTCGGCACATCGTTCACATACTCGCCGAGGCCGGGTGACGTCACCGACGTGCAGCCGAATTCGACACCGCGCTGGGCGCCTGAGCGGTCGTGCAGCGTGTTGGCCCATGCCGTGTGTGTGTCGCCGGTGACGGTAACGAGCCGGGCGCCTGCGGCTTCAGCAGAGGCGTAGAGGCGGTCGCGGGCTGCCGGGAAGCCGTCCCAGGCGTCGAGATTGAAGGGCAAGCCGAGCTGGCTGAACGGGATCATCGCCGCGACATAGCTTTCCTGTGCGGCCTGTTGCTCGGGTGTGAGCGTCTCCACGAGGTTCGGCGGCTTCACTTCGGCCATGATCACCTGGTTGGCGAGGACCTGCCAGGCCTTGCCGGTCGAGGTCGAGCGTTTCAGGCCCTTGTCCAGCCAGTCTTCCTGCACCTTGCCCAGCATGGTGCGGCTTTCATTCTGCACGCGCTGCATCACTTCCGTGGCCTTGGTCGGGATAGCATCCGGCTCGACGCCAGCAAGCTCAGCGCCCCAGCTGATCTCGTCGGACCGGCCGGTCAGGCGGGATTCGAGACAGAACACGGTGGCGATATCGCCGAAGTCGAACTGGCGATAGATGGCGCCGGTGGCGCGTCCGGCTTGCGGATCGCGCACGGGCATCCATTCGAGATAGGCCTGTACGGCGGCCTGCTTGCGGTCTGTCCAGTTGCCTTCGGTTTCCGGCTGGTGGTTCTCTGCGCCGGTGCGGTAGGCATTGTTGGCGCTTTCGTGATCGTCCCAGGTGCACAGCCAGGGTGCAGCGGCGTGGGCGGCCTGGAGCATGGGGTCGCGCTTGTACTGGGCATGGCGCATCCGGTAGTCGCCGAGCGTGACGATCTCCATGGGCGGCTCATGATTGCGGTCGAGTTCCTGACCGATGGTGCCGCCATACCCGTCGACGCCATACTCATAGATATAGTCGCCAAGATGCAGGACGGCGTCGAGGTCGGTCCGCTTGCCGATCTCGTCATAGACATTGAAATAGCCGAACGGGAAATTCGAACACGAGATGACGGCGAACTTGACCGGAGCGCTGCCGGAGGCGGCCAGCGTCTTCGTGCGGCCGACCGGAGACGTCACGTCGCCCGCGGCGGTTTTCGCGGTAAACTGGTAGAAATACTCGGTGCCGGCTTCGAGACCCTCGGCATCCACCTTCACCGTAAAGTCGCGCCCCGGCGTAGCTTCGGTGAGCGCCTGGCTGACAATGGCTTTCATCTCGCGGTCGCGTGCCACGGTCAGGCTGACAGGGATGGGAGTGGTCGTATCCTCGTCGGACGGAGTGATGCGGGTCCAGAGGACGACCCGGTCGCTCAGCGGATCACCCGAGGCCACGCCATGCTCGAAATCGGTCTCACCGGCAAAGGCCGGGCGATTGTCGGCCAGCGGATTGTCGCTCGCGCCCTGCGTCGCGCAGGCGGCGAGGCCCGCCGCACCGGCGCCGAAGCCCAGGAAATGCCGTCTGGAATATTTGCTCATGGTAACCGCTCCCTCCGAAATGCAGTGTTCTCTTATCCCGCCATCATGACGAATCCACGAAACCCGGTCTATAAGCTTCAGCGATGAGCAAACTGACCGCCACTGCGAGCCCGGCCGATAATGGAACCCGGCTCGACCGATACCTCTCCGAACAGTTCGCCGACCTGTCGCGTTCACGCGCAAAGGCGCTGGTGAAGGAGGGGGCGGTGACGGCCAATGGCGCGCTCGCCGACGACCCGAAAGCGCCTGTGCGCCCTGGCATGACCTACGAAATCGACATGCCGCCGCCCGTGCCCGCGACGCCGGAGCCGGAGGATATTCCGCTCGATGTGCTGTTCGAGGATGAGCATCTCATCCTCGTCAACAAGCCGGCCGGCATGGCCGTGCATCCCGCACCGGGCAGCTGGCAGGGCACGCTGGTGAATGCGCTGCTGCACCATTGCAAAGGTGAGCTGCCGGGCATTGGCGGGGTGGAACGCCCGGGCATTGTCCACCGCATCGACAAGAACACGACCGGTGTTCTGGCCGTGGCCAAGACGGAGGCCGCGCATGCTGGCCTCTCGAAGCTGTTCAAGAAACACGATATCGAGCGGACCTATCGGGCCATCACACGCGGCGCGCCGCGTCCGCTGGTCGGCACGGTCGACATGGCGATTGCGCGCTCCACGGCCGACCGGAAGAAGATGGCGGTGGTGCGCGACGAGGAGAGCGAGGTGGGCCGCCACGCGGTGACACACTACAAGGCGCTCGAGACGTTCGGGGAACTGGACAAGGGCACGGGCCTGCCGGCCGCCGCGCTCATGGAGTGCCGGTTGGAGACCGGCCGCACCCACCAGATCCGCGTGCACATGGCCCATATCGGCGCGCCGCTGATCGGCGACCCGACCTATGCGCGTTATCGCGGCATAAAGGCGTATGGTTCAGGCGAGGCCTTCATCGCGGCAACGACACTGGCGCGAAAGTTCGACCGCCAAGCGCTGCATGCCGCGAGCCTCGGTTTCGTCCACCCGGTGACAGGCGAAGACATCTTCGCCGAAGCGCCGCTGCCGGAAGATATGGCGGAACTTCTGGTGGCGCTGCGGGCGATGTAGGCCCGATCAGCCCTGCGGTTTGAACCAGTCCGGCAGCTTGAAGTCCCGCCCGAGATCCTTCGCCACCTGCTCATGCGTGATGTGGCCTTCGGCGACGGTCAGGCCGTGGGCGAGGTGGACATTCTCGTTCAGCGCGGCGTGCGTGCCCTTGTTCGCGATCTGCATCACGAAGGGCAGGGTGGCATTGTTCAGCGCATAGGTGGAGGTGCGCGGCACGGCACCGGGCATGTTGGCGACGCAATAGTGCAGGATGCCGTCGACATCATAGATCGGATCTTCGTGCGTCGTCGGGTGCGAGGTCTCGAAACAGCCGCCCTGGTCGATGGCGATATCGACGAGCACGGCGCCCGGCTTCATCGTCTTCAGCTGCTCTTTCGAGATCAGCTTGGGGGCTGAGGCCCCCGGAATGAGGACGGCGCCGATGACGAGGTCGGCCTCTTTCACGGCTGCGTCGAGAGCCGCCTTGGTCGAGAACATGGTCTTCACCAGGCCGTTGAACTGCGCGTCCAGTTCGGCGAGGCGGTTATTGTTGCGGTCGAAAATGGTGACATCGGCGCGCATGCCGACGGCAATCTCGGCGGCATTGGTGCCGGAGACGCCGCCACCGACGATGATGACCTTGGCCGGCTGGGTGCCCGGCACACCGCCGAGCAGCAGGCCACGGCCGCGCTTGGTGCGCATCAGCGCCCAGGCGGCTACCTGCATGGACATCCGGCCCGCGACCTGGCTCATCGGGCGAAGCAGCGGCAGGCCACCAGATGGCTCGGTCACGGTCTCATAGGCGATCGCGGTGCAGCCGCTCTTGATCAGGCCGTCGGCCTGAACAGGATCCGGAGCCAGGTGGAGGTAGGTAAACAGCGTGTGGTCGGGGGTTAGGCGCGCGGTTTCTTCCGGCTGCGGCTCTTTCACCTTCACGATCAGCTCTGCGGACTTGAAGACGGCATCGGCGTCCGGGACGATTTTCGCGCCAACGGCTTCGTATTCTTCATCGGCGAGGCCGGAGCCGATACCGGCGCCCGCCTGCACGAAAACCTCATGGCCGGCATTGATCAGGTCGCCGACGCTTTCCGGTGTCAGGCCGACCCGCGATTCCTGTTTCTTGATTTCGCTCGGCACGCCAATACGCATGACAGATCCTCCAGCAACGGCACTATATAACTATGTGCTGCGGCTAGATGGTTCTTGCCAAATTTGCAAGGATTTGTGGCTGATCCTTGCCCGCTCAGTTCGTGCGAAGGGAATATCCTGCCGATCGGACCGTGCGGATCGGATCGTCACCACCCTTGCTCATCAGCGCCTTGCGCAGCCGCCCGACATGAACGTCGACCGTGCGGGCCTCGACATAGACGTCCGAGCCCCAGACCCCATCGAGCAGCTGCTCACGCGAGAAGACGCGGCCGGGATGCTGAATGAAATAGTCGAGCAGGCGGAATTCGGTCGGGCCGAGGTGGATATCCTCGCCATTGCGCATGACGGTGTGGGTCGTGCGGTCCACGACAATGTCGCCCACCATGACCTTGTCCTCGATGAGGGCGGGGCGGATGCGGCGCAGGACAGCCCGTACGCGCGCCATCAGTTCGGTCGTGGAGAAGGGCTTGGTGACATAGTCATCGGCACCGGTGTCGAGGCCGCGAATACGGTCGGCTTCCTCGGTGCGGGCCGTCAGCATGATGACCGGCAGGTTCGCGGTCTCCGGCTTGGAACGGATGCGGCGGCAGACCTCGATGCCGGGCACCTTGGGCAGCATCCAGTCAAGCAGGACGAGATCGGGCACCCGCTCGTCAAGCTGGATCATCGCCTCGTCGCCATCCGGCGCTATGGTCGTTTCGTAGCCTTCTCGCTCGAGATTGTATCGAAGCAGTTCGGCAACAGCCTTCTCGTCTTCTGCGATCAGGACAAAAGGTTTCACCCGGCCCCTCCAGATTGTTTCAGCCGGGCTTCGACATGATCGCCCGTCGCTGTCTCGCCCGTGACCATGTAGTAGACCGCCTTGGCGATGTTCGTGGCGTGGTCACCGATGCGTTCAAGGTTCTTGGCCATGAACATGAGATGCGTGTTGGACCCGATCTGGCGTGGATCCTCCATCATGTAGGTCAGTGTCTCGCGGAAGAAGGACATGTAGTGGTCGTCGATGTCGTCATCGAGTTCCAGTACGCGAATGGCGGCGTCCACATCCTGGCGGAGATAGGCGTCGAGCGCCATCTGCAACTGGTGGGAGACCGCCCGTGACATCCGCTCGATACCTTTGACGGCAGCGCGGTTCTCATCGCCGGTCAGTTCGAGGCAGCGCTTGCCGATATTCTTGCAGAGATCGCCGATCCGTTCGATGTCGCCGGCCAATTTCATGGCCCCGAGCACGGCGCGCAGGTCGGCGGCCATCGGGTGACGCAGGGCGATCAGGCGGATGATGGCCTTTTCGGCTTCTGCTTCGAGTTCGTCGATGGACTTGTCGCGCTTGATGACCTGGCGCGCCAGTTCGAGGTCATAGGTGACCACGGCGCGGCTGGCATCGTTGATCATCGCTTCAGCGAGACCGCCCATGCGTAGCAGGTTGGCCGACAGATGCTCGAGCTCGTCAGTGAATGCGGTGACGATGTGTTCTGACATATATGCTTCGTTTCGTGCCATTAGCCGTAGCGACCGGTGATGTAATCCTGGGTCTTGCTGTCGACGGGGTTGGTGAAGATCTGTTCTGTGTCGCCATATTCTATCAGTTTTCCGAGATGGAAGAAGGCCGTGCGCTGTGAAACGCGCGCAGCCTGTTGCATCGAGTGGGTCACGATGACGATGCAATAGCGCTCGCGAAGCTCGTCTATCAGCTCTTCAATGCGGGCTGTCGCGATCGGGTCGAGGGCGGAGCAGGGCTCATCCATCAGGATGACTTCCGGGCTGACGGCAATGGCGCGGGCGATGCACAGACGCTGCTGCTGGCCGCCGGACAGGCTGGTGCCGGGCGCCTGCAGGCGGTCCTTTACCTCATCCCAGAGGCCGGCCTTGCGAAGCGCGGACTCGACCACCTCGTCAAGCTCCTGCTTGCCGGAGGCGAGGCCGTGGATGCGCGGGCCATAGGCGATGTTGTCATAGATCGATTTCGGAAACGGGTTCGGCTTCTGGAACACCATGCCGACGCGCGAGCGCAGCAGCACCGGGTCGATCGAATGGTCGTTGATGTCTGCCCCATCCATATAGATCTGGCCTGAGACCTTTGCGGTCTCGATCGTGTCGTTCATCCGGTTGATGCAGCGAAGGAAGGTGGACTTGCCGCAGCCGGAAGGCCCGATGAAAGAGGTCACGGCGCGGTCCTGGATTGCCAGGGAAATATCGTAGATGGCCTGTTTATCACCGTAGAAGACGTCGATGTTTCGGCAATCGACCTTGATCATTTCCGACATGGTGTGGGCCTGCTTTGGTCTGGTTTCGGTGAAGTCTTCAACGTTTCCGTCCATGACTACCATCTCCTTTCGAACCGGCGTCTCAGGATGATCGCGATGAGATTCATCAAGACGAGGAATACGAGCAGCACGATGATTGCGGCTGCGGTTTGCGGCTCCCAGGCGCGCTCTGCGCCTGTGGACCACTTGTAGATGAGAACGGGCAGAACGGTCGACTCATCGGTCGGCCCGTCGGGAACTTCGGCGACGAAGGCGACCATGCCGATGAGCAGCAGCGGCGCGGTTTCGCCAAGGGCGCGCGCCATGCCGATGATCGAGCCGGTCAGGATGCCGGGCGCCGCCAGCGGAACGACGTGGTGGAACACCGCCTGGGTCTGTGAGGCGCCGACGCCGAGGGCGGCATCGCGGATCGATGGCGGCACGGCTTTCAGGGCGGCGCGCGAGGCAATGATCACGGTCGGCAGGACAAGCAGGCCGAGCACGAGACCCCCCACAAGCGGCACCGAACGTGGCAAGCCAAGGAAATTGATGAACACAGCCGCCCCCAGCAGGCCGAAGACGATGGAGGGCACGGCGGCGAGATTGTTGATATTGACCTCGATCAGGTCCGTCATCCGGTTCTTGGTGGCGAATTCCTCGAGATAGACGGCGGCGAAGATGCCGACGGGAATGGCAAGAAGCGCGGTGACCAGCATGGTCCAGAGGGAGCCGACCACGGCCGCTGCGGTACCGGCAAGCTCAGGATAGGTGCTGTCGGAATGGCTGAAGAGCGAGGTGTTGAAGACCGACTTCACGCGGCCGTCTTCCTTGAGCAGCATTGTCCAGGCAATCTGGCGGTCACTGACGGTGCGGTTTTCCTCGCTCTGTTCGAGTACGAGGGTGGAGGCGTTCGTGCCGGCAGCGGGCATGGTGCTGGCGCCAGCGAGATAGGTCAGGCTTGCGGTGCGTCCGTCGATGTCCTGAAGGCGGAACCAGGTCTCGCCAAGCTGTATCAGGGCCGCTGGCTGATTGTCGCCTTCGCTGCGTTCGCGAAAGGTCTCGAGCGCGCTGCGAAGGTCCTCGACGGCCTTCATGTCCGCGAAAGTGACATCGATACCGTCATCCAGAGTGCCGGTGACGTCCTGGATCTCTCCAAGCTTGAGGGATTTGCGCTCGCTCACGCCGCCCTTGAGGTAAAGGTCGATGTCGTCGGCAAGGGCGACCCGGAATTCCTGACCGGTGCCGATGATTTCCGGGTTCTCGGCGGTCTTGCGTGCAATCGGCAGGACGGCGAGGCGGGTAAACATGCCATAGAGTTCGCGCAGGCGGGCGCGGTCTGTCTCTCCCGGCAGGAAGTCCTCAGCCAGATTGTCCTGCAGCAGCAGGTTGAAGCCTGAAACATTCCGCGCAATCGCTTCCGGATCGCGTTCGCCTGACGGGTCGACCTGCTCGGCATCGAGCCTCACGTCAAAGGTCAGGACATTGCGCGAGAAAGCGGAAGAGGCCTGCCCGAAGATCGAGATCAACAGGGTAACCAGCGCCACGATGGCAATACCGATGGCCAGCTGGCCGTACAGCTTGAACCGCATTTCGGCACGGTGGCGCTGTTTCAGCCGCTTCATCGCAGCGGCTGAACCAAAGCTGCCTTTCTCGGACGGGCTGGGCGCCGGGCTATTCATACTTTTCCCTGTATCTCTGGACGACGCGAAGGGCGATCAGGTTGAAGATCAGCGTCACGATGAAGAGGACGAAGCCGAGTGCGAAGGCTGAAAGCGTCTTGGCGCTGTCGAACTCCGTGTCGCCCGTGAGCAGGGCGACGATCTGGACGGTAATGGTGGTCAGGTCGGCTGTCGGGTCCGGCGTGATCTGGGCGCGCTGGCCCGCCGCCATGACGACGATCATCGTCTCACCAATCGCCCGCGAGACCGCCAGAAGCAGGGCAGCGATCACACCCGGCAGGGCGGCCGGCATGACGACCTGCTTGACCGTTTCGGACTTTGTCGCGCCGATGGCATAGGCACCGTCGCGCAGGGTCTGCGGAACGGCGTTGATCACATCGTCAGACAGCGAGGACACAAAGGGGATGATCATGATCCCCATGACGATGCCTGCGGCCAGCGCGCTGGTCGGCTGCGCGGCGAGCAGGCCATCAGGCACGAAGGGCAGCCCATTCACCCAGTTGGCGCCGGCCCGTACGATCGGGGCCACGAACTGCAACGCGAAGAAGCCGTAGACGACCGTGGGGATACCGGCGAGCAGTTCCAGGATCGGCTTGACGACGCCGCGGAAGCGGGGGCTGGCATATTCCGACAGATAGATCGCCGAGAGCAGGCCGATGGGCGCGGCCACCAGCATTGCCAGGAAGGCGATCATGAAGGTGCCGAAGAAGAGCGGGATGGCGCCGAAGTCGGCCCCCGTCTGGGCGTTCCATTCGGTGCCGAAGATGAAACTGAACACAGACACGCGGGAGAAGAAGCGCATCGCCTCGAAGAACAGGCTGGCGACAATGCCGATCGTTGTCAGGACGGCGATGCCCGCACACAGGAAGAGCATGAACTTGATGCCGTCTTCCACGCGTGACCGTGCCCGGAAGTGCACAGACAGCTGCCGGCGCGCAAAGAAGAAGCCGAGGCCCGCCGCCGCCAGCGCCGCGAGGACGGCGATGATACGGGACAGGCCGAGCAGGTCAGTATAGCGCGAGGTGGCCGCATCGAAGAGCGCGTTTCCGGTGGAGGCTGCATCGCGCCGCGCGGCCTGTTCGGATATCCGGTCGATATACTGCCCGAGTTCCAGCGACCCGAGATCACGAATTCGCTGCGGCAGTTCGCTGGCAAGCTGCGCGCGCACGATGGAATCACCGAAAAGGGCATACAGAACGAGGATGACCGCTGCCGGCCCGATGGTCGCCATGGCGACGAAATAACCGTGATAGTTCGGCTGCGAATTCAGGCGTTCGGTTTGGCCGTGACCTACCGTGACGGCCTGTGTGCGGCCGGCAAAAAACGACACGAATCCGGCGACTGCCAGAACGGCAAACAGCAGCCACGCGACTGGTAGATGTCCAAACGTCTCAAGCATGCGCCCACACTGATAGTCCAAGCCCTCGCGCGCCTCTTAACGCGGCTGCTTGACACATATGTGACACACACTGCGGACAGGTGTTTTATTTGTGTAAAGAGCTTCAGACCCCGAAGGCGTGCGGGCTTTCGAGGCTGATCCGCTCGCCGGTCCCGGGATGGTCAAAGGCCAGCCGGGCGGCGTGCAGGCAGAGCCTCGCATGACTGTCTCCAGGCACGCCATAGAGGCGGTCGCCGCAGATCGGGTGTCCCGTGGCCGCCAGATGCAGGCGCAGCTGGTGGGTGCGCCCTGTAACGGGTTCGAGATCCAGCAGGCTTCTCTCTCCAGGCGTTCTGACGAGACGCCAGCGCGTGCAGGCTGTCTGGCCGTCCTCAGGGTCAATTCGACGCAACGGCCGCATCGTCCAGTCCCGTCCGATCGGCAGGGTGATCTCGCCTTCCGGCGCCTCCGGCACGCCGTGGACGAGCGCTGCATAATGTTTTGAGACAGCGCGCTCACTGAAAGCCAGGGAGAGTGCCCGGCCCATTTCTTTGGAACGGGCGAAGACGATCAGCCCGGACGTATCCATGTCGAGCCGGTGGACAGTCTCAAGCGGTCCAAACTCGATTTCGAGGCGCCGCTGCAGACAGTCCTGCCGCGCGTCACCGCGTCCCGGCACGGCCAGCAGGCCAGCGGGCTTGTCGGCCACCAGCAGCGCCGCGTCCCTGAAGAGGATTGGCGCCGGGGTGGAAGGAGGCTCATAAGCGCGCGGCGCGGGCGGGCCCTCGCGCATCAATCTTCAGCCGTGTCGAACTCGGCGTCCGAGATGGGCAGCCAGACGCCGAACACGGCGCCATCGCCCTCGCGGCTGGCAACGGCCAGGCCGCCGCGATGGCGCGCCATGATATGCTTGACGATGGCCAGGCCGAGGCCGGTGCCTTCGATTTCGCCGCCCCGGCTTTCATCCGCACGGTAAAACCGCTCGCCCAGACGGGAGAGGTGCTGGCGGGCGATGCCGGCGCCTTCATCGGACACGCGGACCCAGGCTGCGCGAACTTCCGTGGAGGCCCGCGGTTGCAGCAGGGTGGAGCGGTCGGCATGCTTGTGTAAGTGCTCGATCGCCTTTCGCCCGGCCTCACTCATCGAGGGGCTGGTGCCGACAGTGACGGTAACGCGGCCATCATCGCCGGAATACTTGATCGCATTGCTGACAAGGTTCTGGATGACCTGCGCAATCTCGTCCCACTTCGCGGTGATGGGGATGGCGTGCGGGGGCATGTGGAAGTCGAGCCGGACTTTCTTGTCGGCCGCCAGCGGCTGCAGCGAAAGTATGGTCTGCGACATGATGTCTGCGAGATTGACGACGGTATCGGGCGCCTTGTGCTCACTGAACTCGATGCGCGATAGCGAGAGCAGGTCGGCCACGAGGTGACGCATCCTGTCTGTCTGCTGGTGCATGATCTCGAGAAAGCCGTCCCAGGATTCCCGATCGTCATGGGCCGGGCCGAGCATGGTCTCGATAAAGCCCGCAAGTGCGGTCAGTGGCGTGCGCAGCTCATGGCTGGCATTGGCAAGGAAGTCTGCCCGGGCGCGCTCGGCGCGGTGAACTGCGGTGCGGTCCTCGAAGATGATGAAGACGCTGTGGCGGTCCGGCCCCGGTGTGAGGTGGGCGAGCCAGAGTTCGTCGCCCTCGCCGGTCAGGAATTCGACGCGCTCGGAGGCGCCTGTCCGGGCGACCCGGTCGGTTGCCATCAGCACGTCCGGCTGGCGGATGATCACAGATTTCAGCGCGCCCTCGATGCTTGAGACCCGGAAGAGCTGGGTGCATCGCTGGTTGGCGACCTCGATCCGTTCATCCGGTGTAATATACAGGCCGGGGAAGGGCAGGGCGCGCACCAGCGCCTTGATCGATTCCGCAAGGCCCAGCTGGGCGCCGGCCTCGGTGACCTGTTCGACGCGGGGTTCAGGCGGGACGGACCCGACATAGTAGGCAAGCGCGCCGGCGAACAGGACAATCGCCGCCATCACGCCTTCAATGAAACCGAGGGCGCCGGACGCGACCAGAAGGGAAAGCAAGGCGGCACCGCCGCCGGTCAGGACAATGAAATCCCTGGCGCGTTCCGGACGGCTCACAATCCGCCTGTTTCTCTGACTGTCGCTTGCAGACATGTGTTTTCCAACCAGCAATTCCCGCCTCTGGCAAGCAGGCCAAGGCTGCAGATACGACCTCGTTCGCACATATTCTCCATAGAATCTCAATCCTATTGTGTTGCAAATACAACCAGTGCAGCTGGATATCGATTTTCAATAATTTTTTGTTGACAGTCGACTAATCGGTGCTTAGAGCCACGTTGGAAATGATTGAGGGTCGAATGAAGCAGACACGTGCAATTCTTGGTGCATTGGCACTGACTGGATGCGGCAGCCTGTCCGGCGTGGCGGGCGATCCTGTTGCTGTTTTTCCAGTCGCGCCAAATGCCCCTGAAACTTGGGCCGCCGCAGGCGTGACCGGGGAAACGCCGCGTGCAGACTGGCTTGCCCAGTTCAATGACCCCGTGATGGAAAGCCTTGTCGCCGAAACGCTGGCCGCCAATCCGAATATCCGCTCGCAATACTATGCAGTGCAGGCGGCCCGGGCGCAGGCGCGCGGCGTTTATGGCCGGTCGCTGCCGAATGTCGGCGCAGGCGTGTCCGCCGGTGTGAATTCGACCTATTCCGAAGTGGCCGATGACCGCTTCACCGACCCGACCTACAGCCTCGGCGTGGATGCGTCGTGGACCGCTGATCTCTGGGGCCGTCTGAAAGCGTCGATCGAGGCTTCACAAGCCGATGTCGTCGCGACCGAGGCTGATCTTGCCTCCGCGCGTCTTTCGCTTGCCGCGCAGACAGCGATTGCGTGGACCGACCTGAACGAAGCCGTCGCACAGGAAGAAGTGGCCGTGCGGACCTATGAGGCACGCGAGCGGGTCCTGTCGCTGACCGAGCGGCGTTTTGCTCGCGGTCTTGTCGACTCGCTCGATGTGCGCCTTGCACGCAGCGCGCTGGCCTCGGCCGAGGCGGCCATCTCCCAGCGCAAGCAGGCCAGCGGCAACGCCGTGCGCCGGCTGGAAATCCTGCTCGGACGGTATCCGGGTAATGCCATCGAGGCGCCGGGCGTGCTGCCGGCGCTCTCGCCCATACAGGCCGCCGGTACGCCGGTGATGCTGCTGTCGCGCCGGCCTGATGTGGCTGCTTCGGAAGCTCGGGTCGTTGCGGCCGGCCTGCGGGCCGAACAGGCGCGGCTGGCCGTGCTGCCCACGCTCAGCCTGACGGCGTCGGTCGGTACAAACGAGACGGACCTGTCGGACCTGTTCGATCCCACGCGTATCGCTGCCAACGCCATTGCCTCGCTGGCCCAGCCGGTGTTCAATGGCGGCGCACTGAAAGCCGACAAGCAGGCTGCGCTCGCCAATGCCGAAGCCGTCCTGTCGACCTATGTCGCCAATGTCCTGCTGGCCTGGCGCGAAGTCGAAGATGCCATCGCCGCAGACCGCTACCTTGCTGAGCAGGTCGACGCCCAGCAGCGCGCGCTCGATGAGGCTATCAAGGCCGAAGAGCTGGCGACACGGCAGTATTCGAACGGCCTGATCGCGATCTTCAATCTGATCGATGCGCAGACCCGTAGACTGAACGCTGAAAGCACATTGATCGCCGCACGCTCCGCGCGTGTTTCAAACCGCATCGCCTTCCACCTGGCTGTTGGGGGCGGGATACCGGGAGAGCCGGTCTCCGAAACACAAGATAATCTCGCGCCCTGATAAAGAGACCTCCCATGAAACGCATCCTTGCTCTCTTACTCCCCGTTATCGTTCTCGCCGTGCTTGTCGGTGGAGGCATTGCTCTCATGACGGCCCTGAAGCCGCCAGTGGAAAAGGCCGAAGAGCAGCCCCGCGGCCTGTCGGTCTTCGCCGAAGCCGCTGAGCAGACCGACCTCAACATGACTGTGAACGCGCAGGGCGAAGTCCGTCCGAAGCGCCAGATCGTGGTTGCACCGCAGATCGCCGGGCGTATTTCCTATGTTTCGCCGGATTTCCTGGATGGCGGCTTTATCCGTCAGGGCCAGGTCCTGGTGCGGCTCGAGTCGGCTGATTATGAGCTCGCTGTGACGCGCGCACGCTCGGCTGTGGCCTCCGCCCAACAGGTCCTGGCACGCGAAAAGGCCGAAGCCGAGATTGCCCTGCAGGATATCAGGGATCTTGAAATCGAGGATGCTAGCCCGCTGGCACGCCGCGAGCCGCAACTGGCTGAAGCCAGAGCCAATCTGAACTCGGCTGAAGCCGCGCTGGCCGATGCGCAGCTCGGCCTCGACCGGACCGCCGTTACCGCGCCGTTCACAGGACGTGTGCGTGAGCGCAGCGCAGACCTCGGTCAGTTCGTAAGCCCCGGCCAGGCGCTGGGCACGATATTCGCGACCGATGTGGTGGAAGTCTCCCTGCCGCTGTCAGACGAGGATCTTGGACGGGTTGGCCTGCCGCTGGCCTTTGCCGAGACCAGGGACAATCCGGGCCCGCAGGTGACCTTCCGTGCGAACGTCGCCGGCCAGCCGCGTGAATGGCAGGGCCGCATCAAGCGTACCTCTGCGGCGATCAACCCGCAGACCCGCCTGATCAATGCCATCGCCGAACTCGAAGACCCCTATGGGGCCGGGACCGACGACGGCGTGCCGATGGCGCCAGGCCTGTTCGTCAATGCTGCGATCGAGGGCCGCTCGATCGAGAATGTCGTGCGTATCCCGCGCTCGGCCCTGCGCGGCGTCAATCAAGTCTATGTTGGTGATGGTCCGGCCGGGAAGCTCGAGATCCGCAGCGTCGAAGTCGCCTTCAGCGATGATGATGGCGCCTATCTCAATTCCGGTGTCGAGGCGGGGGAACTGGCGATCGTTTCACCAATCCAGGCGGCCTTTGACGGCATGAACATCCAGGTCGTCGAGCGTATGCCTGACGGATCGCTGGTCCCGCGCACGCCGCGGTCCGGCAGCGATGAGGAAACGGAAGAAACATCGGCACTGGCGGCCGGCAACATCGAGGGAGCCAACCAATGAACGGTCTGGTCGCCTGGTGGGCCCGCAACGGGATTGCCGCCAACCTGCTGATGGTCATCGCCTTTATTGGCGGCACATTCGGTTTTCTGAGCCTCGAGAAGGAAGCCTTCCCCGCGGCCGACTTCAACGGCGCCAGCGTCTCGATTGCCTGGCCGGGGGCGTCCCCGCAGGATGTCGAGGACCAGATCGTGGTCCGCCTCGAAGAGGTCGTCGCGGACATTGATGGTCTGAAGCGGATGACGGGCACGGCGCGCGAAGGCGTCGGCTACGTCAACATGGAAACCGATCTCGATGTCGATGTCGACGAGTTCGTCGATGAGGTGAAGCGCCGGGTCGATACGATTTCCAACCTGCCCCAGTCCTCTTTCCCACCGCAGGTCACGCGCTGGCGGGCAAATAACCAGTATATGGGGCTGGCGCTTCACGGGAATGTCGATGCCAAGACGCTGAAATACTATTCCAAGGAAGTCCGAGACGAGATTGCGCTGATCGAAGGGGGCGAACTGGCCCAGGTGCAGGGCACGCTCGATGAGGAAGTCTCGATCGAGGTCTCCGAAGAGGCGCTTCGCCGGTACAATCTCACTTTTGCGGAAGTGGCGAATGCCGTTCGCAGCACATCCCTGAATTCCTCCGGCGGTACGGTTCGTACCGAGACTGGCACGGTTGCCATTCAGGCGCGCCAGCTGGCCGATACGAAGGAAGAGTTCGAGAATATTGTCCTGCGCGAAACGCTGGACGGCGGCACGATCCGCATTCGCGATGTGGCGACAGTGGTCGACGGTTTCGTCGATGCCGACCTGGACGCGACCTTCAACGGCGAACCCACGGCCTTCATCATGGTGCGCCAGCCGGAGAGGATGGACATCGTCGCCTATTCCGAGGCGATCCAGGAGTATATGGAGCGCGCCAATAGCGGCCGCGGGCCCGATGCGCTGCCGGAAGGCATCCGGCTCGACCTGCTGTTCGACGATTCCGAAATCTACAAGGGCCGGATGGACACGATCAGTTCGGCGGCCTTCCAGGGCATGATCCTTGTTCTCATCATCCTGATCCTGTTCCTGCGCCCGGTCGTGGCCTTCTGGGTGACGATCGGTATCGGCACCGCCTTCGCCGGCGGCATGCTGATCCTGCCCCTGTTCGGCGTGACGCTGAACTTCCTGTCGCTGTTCGCAGTCCTGCTGGTGATCGGTGTTGTCGTGGACGATGCCATCATTGTTGGGGAGAACATACACAAGGAAGTCGAGAGCGGACGGCGTGAGGGGCTCGACGCCGCCACGATGGGGACCCAGCTTGTCCTGAAGCCGGTCATCTTCGGCGTGATCACGACCATGATCATGTTCGCGCCCTGGATGTTCCTGCCGGGGCCGGAGCGCCAGTTCACCGAGCAGATTTCCTTCGTGGTGATCGCGGCGCTGACCTTCTCGCTCATTGAATCGCTGCTGATCCTGCCCGCGCACCTGTCGCATATGGAGCCGCAGAAGTTCGACGGGCCTGGCGGCAAGCTGCTGAAATTCCAGCAGACCATCGCCGACAGCCTGCTGACCTTTGCCAACCGGATCTACAAGCCCCTGCTCGAGATGGCCGTCAGGTACCGCTATGTAACGATTGCGGTCTTCGCCTCGACCTTCGTGTGGGCCGTCATGCTTCTGCAGACCGGCATTCTGCCGATGCGCTTCATGCCGGAAATCGAGAACGATCTCGTTCAGGTTCGTATCGACCTTCCGGATGGCTCGCCACAGTCGCGGTCACTGCAGGTCCGCGATCAGCTTCGCATGGCCGTTGAGAACGCCCAGAAGTCTCTCGACCAGCAATATCCGCAACTTGACGATCATCTGATTGCGGACACCTCGATCGTGGCGTCGGAGGGCGAGGTGCAGGCCTGGATCGGTCTGATGCCGGCCGAAGACCGCCCGACCGGCGTGAGCACCAAGTCGATCACGCAGGAGATCCGCGATGCCTTCGGCGATGTGCCGGATGCGGAGGAGGTGAACTTCTCCTTCACGATCAACGATTCCGACAATTCGATCCGGTTCGCGCTCAATCATGACGACCTGGACCTGCTGCGCCAGGCAGCCGATGAGGTGAAGGCAAGGCTTGCCACCTATGAGCAGACCTTCGACATCGGGGACAACCTGTCCTCCGCGGCCGAAGAAATCCGCATCGAACTCAAGCCCGGGGCAACCACGCTCGGTGTCACGCTGAGCGATGTGACCCAGCAGGTCCGCGCCGCCTATTACGGTATCGAGGCCCAGCGCCTGCCGCGTGATGGCGAGGATGTCCGGGTGATGGTGCGCTATCCCGAAAAGACGCGCCGGTCGCTCGACAGCCTGCGTGACCTGCGAATCCGGACCAGTGACGGTCGCGAGATTCCGCTGATGCAGGTCGCCGAGATCGAGTTCGCGCCAGGTATCAACCGGATCCAGCGGCGTGAACGGATGCGCTCGGTGACGGTATTCTCCGAACTGGTCGGCGATGGCACGCGGGGCATCATCTCGTCTGACATGGACCAGAATTTCTGGCCTGAATTCGAGAAGAAGTATCCGGAGATTACGCGCGGCGCGGTTGGCTCGGCCGAGTCTGAAGCGGAGTTCTTCCAGGACATCGTGCAGCTCTACATGATCGCCTTTGTCTTGATGTACATCCTGCTGGCGATTGCCTTCCAGTCCTACTCCCAGCCGCTCTTGCTGATGATGGCCATTCCCTTCGGCTTTGCCGGGGCCGCCTTCGGGCACGTCTTGTTCGATACGCCGATGGCGCTGTTCTCCATGTTCGGCATCGGGGCAGCCGCAGGGGTCGTGATCAATGACAACCTCGTCCTCGTCGATTACATAAACCGGCGACGTGCTGAAGGAGCCGGGGCGCTGCAGGCGATTGTGGACTCGGGTGTGTCCCGTTTCCGCCCGGTCCTGCTGACTTCGGTGACGACCTTTGTCGGTATCCTGCCAATGATCGCGCAGAAATCGGTGCAGGCGCAGTTCCTGAAGCCGATGGTGGTATCGCTCGGCTCTGCCGTGGCCTTCGCGCTGTTCGTGTCGCTGCTGATGGTGCCAGCGCTTTATGCGGTCGGCTGTGAAGTTGGCCGGATTTTCCGCTGGAGCTGGGGTGGCCGGCCTTACCGCAAGATCGGCGAATCCTATGAGGGCCATGTCCACATCGATGAGGAAGAGCTCATCGGCACGAGCCGTGGCGCCCGCCCGCAACCGGCAGAATAATTTTCCCGAATATCGCACGTCACGGGGTGGATAATCCCCCGTGGCGTGCAATAAACGCATTTTAATCCAGGAGACAGTATTAGATGAAACGACTTCTTGCCGGCGTTGCGACGGTGGCCCTGCTCGGGGCCTGTACAACCACAGCTGAGGACACTGGCACACAGCCAGCCGAGACAACGCCTGCTACGGACACCACCGCCCAAGCCCCCACCGAGAAGAAACACGTCGTCGAAACCACATCGCCGGATTACTGGGGCGAGTGGGGCATCGATACCAGCGTGATGGACAAGGATGTCGACCCCGGCGACAACTTCTTCATGTATGTGAATGGCGACTGGTTCGACGAGTTCGAACTGCCAGGTGACAAGACCCGTTACGGCGCCTTCGACCTTCTTCGCGAGAAGTCAGAACAGCAGACCAAGTTCATCATCGAGGATCTCGCCGCCGAGGCGCCGCCGGCCGATACGCCGGAAGGCAAGGTTGCCGCCTTCTACAATGCCTATATGGACACCGATGCGATCGAGGCCGCTGGCCTTGCACCGGTCCAGCCCTATCTCGAAAAGATCAATGCCATCGAGACGCGCGAAGATCTCGCCACGATCTTCATGTCTCCGGGCTTTTCCTCGCCGGTCAACGGCTTTGTCTGGGTCGATGACAAGAACCCGGATGACTACATTTTCCAGATGTCCATGGGCGGTCTCGGCCTGCCGGACCGCGAATACTATCTCAAGGACGACGAGAAATCCGTCGGCATCCGCGAGAAATATGTGGAGCTCCTGACCTTCCTCCTGACCGAGGCCGGCTATGATGATGCAGAGGCCAAGGCGGGTGACGTCCTCGCGCTTGAGACCGAGCTTGCCGCAGCTGACTGGGATCGTGCCGTCAGCCGCAACCCGGAGATCACCTACAACAAGATCACGCGCGCGGAGCTTGATGATATCGCTGGCGACTTCCCGCTCGCCACGGCACTCAACCAGCTTGGCGTGAATGACGAGCAGGAATTCCTGGTCACCGAAATCCCGCCGACGGAAGACGAGATCGCAAGCGCGGGTTTGAGCCAGGAAGATGTCGACAAGCTGGGCGCCGGCATGCCGGCCGCCTTTGAGCTCGCGAACACGGCCGACCTCGAGACCTGGAAAGCCTATCTCGCCGCTCACCTCCTGTCGGGCTATTCCTCTGTCCTGCCGAAGGAGATCGACGATGCGGACTTCGCCTTCTACGGCACGACGCTGAGCGGCCAGCCGGAACAGCGCCCGCGCTGGAAGCGGGCCGTGTCTGCCGTCCAGGGTGCGCTTGGTGAGGCCATCGGCGAAGTCTATGTGGAGCGCCACTTCCCGCCGGAAAACAAGCAGAAGATGGATGCCCTCGTCTCCAACTTGCGCACGGCCATGCACGCCAATCTCGAAGACCTGGAGTGGATGGGTAAGGCGACCCGCGAGAAGGCCAAGTACAAGCTCGACACGTTCAATCCGAAGATCGGGTATCCGCCGAAATTCGAGGATTACGAGACGCTGACGGTCACCGACAATGCCTTCCAGAACGCGGTCAACACAGCCGCCTGGAACCTTCAGGACAATCTCGACCGCCTCAACGAGGAGCCGGACCGCGATGAATGGTTCATGACCCCGCAGACGGTCAACGCCTATTACAACCCGGCTTATAACGAGATCGTCTTTCCGGCCGCCATCCTGCAGCCGCCTTTCTTCAATGCCCCGGCCGATCCGGCTGTGAACTATGGCGCCATCGGTGGCGTGATCGGTCACGAAATGGGTCATGGCTTTGACGACCAGGGATCGAAGTATGATGGCGATGGTGTTCTCGCCAACTGGTGGACGGATGAAGACCGCGAGGCCTTCAACGAACTGACGACGGCGCTCGTCGAGCAGTACAACCAGTACTGCCCGCTGGACGAGGGCGATCCGTGCGTGAACGGCCGTCTGACGCTGGGCGAGAATATCGGCGACCTTGGTGGCCTCTCGCTTGCCTACCGTGCCTACCAGATCAGCCTCGACGCGAATGGCGACGGCATGGTCAGCGAGGACGAGCAGGCGCCTGTCATTGACGGCCTGACCGGCGACCAGCGCTTCTTCCTCGCCTGGGCGCAGGTCTGGCGCGCGAAGTATCGTGACGAAGCCAAGCGCCGCCAGCTGCTGACTGACCCGCACTCCCCGCCGGAGTATCGCGTCAACGGCATCGTGCGCAATTTCGATGAATGGTACCAGGCTTTCGACATCAATGAGGATGACGAGCTCTACCTTCCGCCGGAAGAGCGTATCCGCATCTGGTAAGCTTTCGGGCCAACAGTATAGGGGAAGGGGCAGGTTGCGACCTGCCCCTTTCTTTATGCGGAAACACCGTGTGCGGAGCGGAAATTTTCGATGATCAGTCTTCACAAGACTGTCATTTTCGGTGTTTCATACAGCTTGCCTTGCTCTGGGGAGGGCTTTGCTCATGCCGTTTCCGAATGCCGTTGCGGCCTATTTCGACAAACTGGATGGCCCGATGAAGGCTGTTACGCTGGCGCTCAGCGAGTGTGTTCACCGGCAGGGGCCACATCTGAAGGTGATGCTTGCCTGGGGGGTGCCATGCTGGTCCGGCCATGAGCGCGTTGTGTCTGTGACGGCGCATCAGCATCACTGCAACCTGCAACTCTGGTCGGGTGCGCGTCTGGCCGACCAGTATTTCGGGCGTATCGAGGGGACCGGAAAGGCGCTGCGCCATGTGAAGGTCCGCTCGGCCGCCGAGATTGATGACGAGCTGATCGACATCATCGACCGGGCCATCCAGATCGACCAGGATGCGCCGGTGCGGGTGCGATAAGCGCCCCTCTCTCTTGGCAGATCCGGTCTCTGGTCTATCATTCCATTCTCAAGCCGGGAGACAGACGATGCGCATGGTTTCAATGGTTGCTGCAGGGATGCTTGCGGGTGGTCTGCTGGCTTGTGGCAGCGCGGCGGATGTACCGGAACAAGTTGCGGGCGATACTCAGGAGACTTCAGCCATGGCGAATGCGCGCTCGGTCAGTTTCGAAACCATTACCGGCGAGCCACTCCCCATGTCCCGGTTCGATGGCGAGGTTGTTCTGGTCGTGAACACAGCTTCCAAGTGTGGCTTCACGCCACAATATGAGGGCCTGCAGGCTCTGCATGAGCAATTCGAGAGTGAGGGATTTTCCGTTCTCGGTGTTCCGTCCAATGATTTCGGCGGTCAGGAGCCTGGCACGGAGGCCGAGATCAAGACGTTCTGCGAGCTGAACTTCGGTGTCGATTTCCCGCTCACCTCAAAGGTCCATGCGGTCGGTCCGGAGCAGCATGAATTCTGGACCGTCGCCAAGACCGGCCTCGGCGATGCGGCCGAACCGAAATGGAACTTCCACAAGGTGCTTGTTGGCCGGGACGGCACGGTTCTCAGTGCCTACCCGTCGGCCACCAGGCCCTCTGACAGCCAGCTTGTTGGCGATATCGAAGCGGCCCTGGAGGGCTAGGACCTAGGCGGCCTCGGCCTCTTCGGCAGGCTGGAGGGTGACGCCGCAGAGATGCGCAGCGGCCACGGCAGCCGCCCCGGCAAGCGTCGATACGCCGAGCTTCTCGAACAAACGGCGCTTGAACGTGTCCACAGTGTGCATGGAGACGCCCATCCTGGCCGCGATGTCGCGAAGCGGGATTTCCTGGAGGATGAAGGTCAGCGTCTCGGCTTCCCGTGCTGAAAGACCGAAGTCTCCTGCCGATAGTGTCCTGCTGGGGAGGAACTGGAACCGGCCCAGCCGGGACCGGTTTTCGCAGGCGAGCACGCCCGCATCGTTTTGTTTTATCATGACAGGTCCATCGGGTGGCAGACGGCCAAAGGCACGTCCTACAATCTGTTAGGTTGCTCGATAGGTATCCTGTTCGCCCTGCTCTTGTGAGTTAGACACCGTTACACGGCATATCCTGTCGTCTCTGCGAGACTTAACGACGGGGGGGCGTAATAAAAAATCTATTATTAATCAATGCACTGTGTGTTTGTGTCGACATCCAACGATATTCACTGTCACGCAAAACCGTTACAAGGGTGAATTGTAGGTGACACGGAATTTCGTGACGCTTGGTTGAGTTGGACGAGTACATGCAGCCTGATCATGGACAGGTAGAATCTCAACTCTCGCGAATTCTCGCTAATCCGAGGTTTTCGGCCGCACCGCGCATGAGCGTATTGCTCAGTTACATTGTCGACGCGACGCTGAAAGGAGAGGGCGAACGCTTGAAAGGCTATTCGATTGGCGTTGATGTCTTTGAAAGGCAGACCGACTTTGATCCATCGACAGATGCAATCGTCCGCGTGCAGATGGGACGGCTGCGCCGCCTGCTCGACGCTTATTATCTCGGCGACGGTGCCTATGACCCGGTCCGGATCCGCGTACCCAAAGGTGCGTATCAGCCGGAATTCACGCTGCGGGATGTCGCCTCACAGCCGGCGTCTTCAGCCGTGGGCCCGACCTCGGGGCGCAAGCCTTTCCCGGAGCGTTTCTGGATGGCTGCCGTCGCGGTCTTGGCCCTCTTGATCGTGGCACTTGGCTATGTGGCCCTGTTCAAGGATACACGGCTCACCTCACCTCAAAGCGAGACCTCGCTGAAAATCGGTTCCAGGGACACAATCTCGCTGGCCGTCCTCCCCCTTCGAGGAAGCGAAGCCAACTCCAGATCAAAGTTCGTCGCCGATGGGATCAGCGAAGAGCTTGTGAGTACGCTGGCAAGCGTTCCATCCCTGACCGTCAGTTCGCCATCGGCTGTGGCAAGCGCGCTTGAGGCCGGTACGCGTGACACCATCGAACTGGGTGATGCTCTTGGGGTCGACTTTATCCTGGAAGGGAACTTGCAGCAGGACGGCGGCCGCTTCCGGATCGCCGTCCAGCTCTCGGACACCGGGACAGGGGCCACGATCTGGGGAGAAACATACGACACCCGGGACGAAAACATCTTCGATGTTCAGGATGACATCATCATCGCCCTTGTCCAGGAGCTACGCCCGAGGCTGCGAAGCGCAGCTAAAGAAGCCATCGCCCGTACGCCCACCTCTGAGCAGACGGCCTGGGAGCTTTATCTGCAGGCGACATGGACGCCAGGGACCACGATCAATACGCAGGCCTGGCAACTGGAACGCATTGCGCTTGCCGAACGCGCGCTGGAACTTGAACCGGACTTTGCGCCCGCCCATTCCGTCATGGCAACGAAGCTGACCCATCTTGCGAGTTTCGTTCCTGAATACGACACACCGGAACTGCGCGAGAAAGCCACCTATCATGCGACCCGGGCCCTCGACCTGTCCCCGGAGGATCCCGATGTCCTGTACAATCTTGCAATCCATTATGTGAGGGCTGGGAACACGGATCGTGCGCAGCGCCTCATGGTCCGTGTGGTCGAACTTGATCCAACGCGACCTGCGCCACAGTTTCTCTCCTCCGCCTTGCCCTATTATTGTGCGAGCGCGCCCCCCGCCGTGCTTGAACGGCTGGAGAATTTTCATAATAGCCTTTCGGCCGATCATCCCTTGCGAGGGGTGACGCTGTATTTCCTGGGCCAGGTCCAGCTCAGCAGGGGCGACTATGAGCAGGCCGTCGAGCAGGCCTTTGCGGCGCATGAAATGTTCCGGAGCCCAGAAACCGCATACCTTCTTGTAGCGGTCATGATACGGCTGGGCCAGCAGGACGCTGCCGTCGAAATCTACCGACAGCAGAAGGAGTCGTGGCCAGGGTTAGACCCGCACCATTTCGCGGATGTCTCTATCCGTCGCCGCTGCCAGGGCGACGATGGAAGCGAGGAGGTCATGCGCGTTTATTCGGAGATGGCTGACATACTCGAGTCGCCGGCCTGAACCTTGAACGCATTCCGTCCCTTCTTTCCTGCGGCCAGTTCGGTGTAAGCTGGAAGCCAGTCGAAACCGCCGAAGGAAATGGACATGCGTCTTTCCCTGACCGTCGCAATCGCCGCTGCTGCTATCATTGCGCCCACCGCCCTGGCACAGGGCAACGACACGCTTCGGGCCGTGGTGACGAATGGTGTTGTCATCACTGTCGGCAAGCATGCGATTCCGATCAGTTACAAGGAAGACGGCACCTATTCCGGTGCTGCCTCAGGCGCCAGCTTTGCCGGAAAGTGGCGGATCGACGGTGCAAAACTCTGCACCATCTCCGACATGTCGCCGTCGGAGACCTGCACCACCTACCCCGACGGGATGGGCCCGGGGGATGAGTTCGAAGTGACCAACCCCTCACTTGGCAAGGTGACCGTCCGCATCAGGAAACAGGGCTGATTTTCGCGATCAGCTTTCCTCGCGACGCTTCCAGACGCGGACATAATCGACATGCATATAGGATGGCGACGGTGTGCTGGCGTCCGGTTGCGAGGCGCCGCCAAGGGCGAGATTGAGCAGGACGGCCAGGGGCTTGGTGTGGTTCTCGGGCGTGTCGACTGACCAGACACGCTCCCGGTCGAAGTAGAAGTCCAGGGTTTCCTTGGTGACATCGACGCCGAACGTATGGAAATCCTCATACAGTTCGCCCGGCTCGATATCGACGTAGTGATGGGTCATCTGGTTCTTTTCGGCGGCGAATGGATAGCGCTCGTGAACCGTGATGGAATAGCGATCCGGCTTCGACCCATAGTGTTCGATGACATCGATTTCGAGCGAGTAGCGTTCATTGCGGGCAATCAGCCAGAAGGCCGGCCAGAAGCCCTTGCCTTCCGGCAGTTTGGTCGAGATTTCGAAATAGCCGTATTGCTGCTTGAAACCTTCGAACTCGGGATTGACGGAGGCCAGAAGGCCGGTCCGCCAGCGGCCGAGATTGTCCTTGCGCGCTTCAATGCGCAGAACGCCGTCGTCAGTGGTAAAGGGAAATCCATCCTCAGGATTGGCAAAGCGCGCAATGCCGAAGTCACCATTCCAGGGCGTATGCGCGATCCATTGCGTGTCCGGGCCCCAGGGTGAAACGTCGAGGCTGTCGAAATTGTCTTCAAAGGTGAGTTCGTAGTTCGAGATATCGAGTGTTTTCTCGGCGTGTGCGGCCGGTGCCTGCGCGGTGCATGCGAGAAGAGCAGCTGCCGCTGCAGCAGCAAATTTGATGGTCATGATGAGTCCCCGGGTGTCCCAGCCGTGTTTCTGTCCAGCTCTGGAACCGGACAAAAAAAGAAGACCCTGAACGCGCGCCGCGATCAAGGGTCTTCTCGAATTAAACGAATATACGCGCGCGCTTACAGCGTCGGGTTGATCAGATATTTCTCGCCTGTCTTCTTCTCATTATAGGTCCGCAGCGTATCCGGCTCGAGTGCCTCGCGGAGCGAGATCTCGGCGGTGTAGTGGCTGGCAAAGGTGGTTTTCAGCTCTGCCATGACGCGCTTGCGCAGCCGCTCACGGCCTTCCGAACCGATCTTCTGGAGGAAGTAGGTGAGCAGGTAGCCGCCTGTGCCCCACGCCATGCCGACACCCGGCGGGATCACGGTCGGGCTGAGATCGAGGCGTCCGTAGATATAGACCTGCTTGGGTTCAGCAGAGCCATAGCGGCTGTATTCAGCCCCCATATTCGCGGCGGCTTCCATGGCCGTCAGGATCTGTCCGGTCAGCGGGCCACCGCCGATCGCGTCAAAGCCCAGCGTTGCCTTTGTCTCGGCCAGTGCCTTGATGAGATCGTCCATGAAACTGTCGGAGGACGAGTTCACGATATATTTCGCGCCGATGTCGCGCAGGATTTTCTCCTGCTCCGGCTTGCGAACGATATTCACCAGATCGACGCCGTCGGCGATGCAGATCTTGTTCAGCATCTGGCCGAGGTTCGAGGCGGCAGCGGTGTGCACGAGCGCCTTGTGGCCTTCCATCCGCATCGTCTCCGGGAAGGAGAGGGCGGTCAGCGGATTGACGAAGCAGGATGCGCCGTCGCGGGCGGTCGCATCCTCCGGAAGGGCCATCACCTGGGCGACGTTAAGCAGGCGGTATTCCGCATAGAACTCCCCGCCGAGCCCGGTCACCGTCTTGCCGAGAAGCGCCTGGGCGGCGTCTGACTTGCCGGCGGCAACGACGGTGCCTGCGCCTTCATTGCCAACCGCCAGCGACTGTCCAAGACGCGCGGCCATGGCACGCATCGCTGGCTTCGGGACCTCTGCGGTGACAACGGGGTGGCTGTCGGAGCCGGATGCCTTCGCCGTTGAGAGGTCGGCAGCGCCCACGAGCAGACCAAGGTCTGAGGGGTTGATGGGGGTTGCTTCGACGCGGATCAGGATCTCGTCGTCGCCGGGCTCCGGTACGGGAACATCGATAAGGGAGAGTTCGAGCTCTCCACTTTCCTTGACCAGCGTACGCAGCTGCAGGCCCTTTTCGGGGACGTTTCCTGCCATGTCAGTTCCTCCTTGGTATCTTGTCTGCTGCCACTTACAGGCTTGTGGCGGCTGGCGACAAGCCTTCGAACATCGACTTTAGTTTTCCTGACGACCTTTTCTCCTGGCCCCAAAGGCCTTGACGCTCCGTGATCGGGGGCGCACATCTTCGCACACGCAACATTCAAGAAAGCCCAGGAGGAAAATATGGCTGAGGATCCCGTCGTAATTGTAGGTATGTCACGCACCCCGATGGGAGGCCTGCTGGGTGATCTCACGAGCATGTCTGCCAATGAACTTGGTGCCATTGTCGTCAAGGCGGCATCGGATGAAGCCAAGCTTGGCGCCGATGAAGTCAATGAAATCATCATGGGCAACTGCCTGCCGGCCGGTCAGGGCCAGGCCCCGGCCCGTCAGGCCGCGATCAAGGCGGGTCTCGACAAGGGCACCGAAGCCACGACGATCAACAAGATGTGCGGCTCCGGCCTCCAGGCAGCCGTCATGGGCTGGAACGCGATCAAGTCGGGCAACGCCAATGTCGTGGTCGCAGGCGGCATGGAGTCGATGAGCAATGCGCCGCACCTGGTCGACCTTCGCAAGGGCCACAAATACGGCGCTGCGGCCATGCGTGACCATATGGCCACCGACGGTCTCGAGGATGCCTATGAGAACAAGGCGATGGGCGTCTTTGCCGACATGATCGCGCAGGAATACCAGTTCACGCGCGAGCAGCAGGACGCCTACGCGCTGGAGACGCTGAGCCGTGCCCAGAAGGCGACGGAAGGCGGCAAGTTCAAGCGCGAGATCGTTCCCGTGACCATGAAGACCCGCAAGGGCGATGTAACGGTCGATACCGACGAGCTGCCGCGCACGGCCCGGCCAGACAAGATCCCCAGCCTGAAGCCTGCCTTCAGCAAGGACGGGACGGTCACCGCGGCCAACGCCTCGGCGATTTCGGATGGCGCCGCCGCGCTCGTCCTGATGAAGCAGTCGGAAGCCGAGAAGCGTGGCCTGAAGCCGATCGCGAAGATCGTGTCTTCCTCCAGCCATGCGCATGAGCCGCAATACTTCACCACCGCGCCCGTGCCGGCGATGAAGAAGGCGCTCGAAAAGGCCGGCTGGAGCAAGGACGATGTCGACCTCTGGGAGATCAACGAGGCCTTCGCTGTAGTCCCGATGATCGCGATGAAAGAGTTCGGCCTGTCGCATGACGTGGTCAACGTGCACGGTGGCGCATGTGCCATGGGCCACCCGATCGGTGCTTCCGGCGCCCGGATCCTCGTGACGCTTCTTGGCGCCATGGAAGACCGCGATGTGAAGAAGGGCGTCGCCTCGCTATGCATCGGCGGCGGCGAAGGCATCGCCATGTGTGTCGAGCGCGTCTAGTCGCTCGATTATACCTGACAGAATAACGAAAAGGCCGGCGCCATGGTGCCGGCCTTTTTTGTTGAGCGTTACTCGCCGGTTTCGGCCAGTTGCTCCTTGAGGGCATCGAGAAGGGCCTGCGTCGTCTCTTTCGCCGTGTCGGAGAATTCGCTGGTATTGACGATGATCACGGCGTCGCGCGACGGGACGAAGACCACGCGCGACAGCCACATCGTGTTGGAGCCATTGTGGAGGTAGACCCGGCCCAGCGTCTCGTCGTCCTGGACGGCCCAGCCCATCGCATAGTCAGCCGCCTCGTCCGGCCACGGCGAAAGCAGGTGGTCGCGCATGGAGGGGGTGATGAAGTCGCTGTCCTCATCGACGAATTCGAGCAGCAGCCGGGCATGGCTTTCCAGCGGCACATGCAGTGTCCCGGCCGGGCCGAGCGCCTGGGGATTATCGGCCCGACCGCCGCGCCCGGCGGCCGAATTGTTCCCGAACAGGCCGCGACGGTGCCCCTGAATGCCCTCCTGAGGCGGGCCAAACCCCCAGCCTTCAGACCAGTCGGCCCCATTGGCTTCGAGGACGTATCCCGTGATCGCCTTCTCCCAGCTCAGCTCCAGCAGACGTTCGATCGCGGCGCCCGCAACGATATAATTGAGATTGCTGTATTCGAAGGTGCCCGGCTCGCCCTTGGGTGCCTTGGTGAGACGGTTGCGTGTTGTCTCCCGGCGCTGCTCGGTGAGGGGCGCATCATTGCCGCGCCGGCCCATCAGCCACAGGGCGCCGATGTCGCCCACGCCGGAACGGTGAGCGAAAAGGTCTTCAATCCTGGTGTCCTGCCAGGCTGGATCCATCTCGTCTGCCATCGCCGGGAACAGCTCGGGCAGGGTCGCGCCCCATTCGGCAAGGCCGTCCTCGACCAGCCGGGCATAGAGCAGCGCAGTGAGCGCCTTCGTGTTTGATCCGATGTGCCAGGCATCATCCGGTGCTGCGGCTGTCTCCGATCCCTTGGCCGTCTGACCGCTGACGGCAATCACCGGGTCCTCGCCGACGACAGCCACCGCAGCGCCGAGGGCGAAGAGACCGCTTTCCTGGCGGGTGGCATCGACTTCCGCTTGCAGCCAGTCTGGCTCGACCGGCTGGGCAGTCGCAGCAATGGCCGACGTGCAGAAGAGGCAAAAGGCTATGAACAGGCGGGCCATCTGGGCCTCCCGAATGTGGTTCCGGTCTAGCCTGCAGGAACGTAGTCGCTGATCAGGCCAAGCGGAAGCGCCGTGGTGCGTTTGGCGACGTTGATCACAATGCGCGACTGCACGTCTGAAACAAGACCGGATCCAAGGAGTTTTTCTCTGAGGAAGGAGTCGTAGGCATGCATGTCAGTGGTGGTGATACGGATGACGTAATCGACTGCACCTGTAACGGTCATGCACTCCAGCACTTCCGGCCACTTGCGCACCAGCTGTTCGAACTTGTTGAGGTTTTCCTTGCTCGGAAGGGCGAGCTTGACGCTGGCGACAACCTCGAAGCCGAGGCCCAGCGTGTCGCGATCGAGCAGGGTCACACGGCCTTCGATGATGCCGGCTTCTTCCATGCGCTTGATCCGGCGCCAGCAGGGAGAGGAAGAAAGTCCCACGCGATCGGCAATTTCGGCAACGGACAAGGCCGCGTCCTTCTGGATGAGGTCAAGAATCTTGGCGTCGATGGCGTCCAGCGTTTGAGGCAATATTTCGCTCCCTTCGGTCCAAAATTGGAACACTTTGCCCTTTACTACGCTATATTCAGCAATATGGGCAAGCATTTTCATGGAAAAATGCAAAAATTATAGCCTAACGACTATAGGGAGCTTGTTCCTTGGAACACCGCGAAGTCACGCTGAACGATAAATACGATCTTGTCGAGGGGCACGCCTACATGACGGGCATCCAGGCGCTGGTGCGCCTACCTCTTGATCAGAGGCGCCTCGACTCTGCTGCCGGACATGACACGGCCGGCTTCATCTCCGGCTATCGTGGCTCACCCCTCGGCGGCTATGACCAGCAATTGCGCGCCGCGCAGAAATGGCTGGATGCCCATGACATCGAGTTCTGGGAGGGCCTGAACGAGGACCTCGGCGCGACCGCCGTCTGGGGCTCGCAGCAGCTCGGCCTGTTCCCGGGCGCGAAGCGGGACGGCCTGTTCGGCATCTGGTACGGCAAGGCGCCGGGCGTTGATCGCTCAGGCGACGCCTTCAAGCATGCGAACGCCGCCGGCTCTTCACGTCTCGGCGGCGTCCTCGCCATCTGCGGCGACGACCATATGTGCAAATCCTCGACGCTGCCCTCGCAATCGGAATTTGCGATGCGCGACGCCGAGATTCCGGTACTCAACCCGGCCTCGATCCAGGACGTTCTCGATTACGGCATTCATGGCTGGGCGATGAGCCGTTTTTCCGGCTGCTGGTCCTCGCTGATCGCGCTGGCCGACACGATGGACTCCGGTGCCGTCGTTGATGTCACGCTCGACCGGCTGAAGCTGATCAGGCCGGACTTCGAATTCCCCGAAGACGGCGTCCATATGCGCCGTGGCGACAATCCGCTGGACAAGGAACGCCGTCTGCGCACCTACAAGATTCCGGCCGCGCAGGCTTGGGTGAAGGCGAACGGTCTGGACCATGTACTGGTCCCGTCGCCCAAGCCGCGAATCGGCATCATCACAACCGGGCAGGCGGCCCGCGACATTTTCGAGGCGCTGGCTGCCATCGGCCTGACCCCGGAAGAGGCTGGCCGTCTCGGTATCAGCGTCTTCAAGGTCGCCATGCCGTGGCCGCTCGAGCCGACCGCGATCCGCGAGTTCTGCAAGGGCCTCGAAAGCGTCCTTGTCATCGAGCACAAGCGCCCGCTCATCGAGCAGCAGCTTCGCGCCGCCCTCTATAGCCTGCCGGATAATCAGCGTCCCTATATCGAGGGCAAGCTGGACAAGGAAGGCAAGCCGCTGTTGAGCCAGGTCGGCTCCATCCCGGTTCCGGAAATGGCCGATGCGCTCATGCATCGTGTGCCCGGTGACTGGGACCGTTCCGTGGCCGAGCAGTATTTCAAACGTGTCGGCGTTGCCGGCGAAGCGGCGCGCACGAATGCGTCGCCGACAGTGCGCTCCCCGCACTATTGTTCGGGCTGCCCGCACAACACCTCGACTGTCGTGCCGGAAGGATCACGCGCACTCGCAGGGATTGGCTGCCACTACATGGCGAACTTCATGCCGGACCGGAATACCGACATGACCAGCCAGATGGGCGGCGAAGGTGTCGCCTGGATCGGCCAGTATTTCGCGACCGATGAAGACCACATGTTCGTCAATCTCGGTGACGGCACATATTCGCACTCCGGCTCGCTCGCGATCCGTGCGGCGGTGACCTCGGGCGCGAACATGACCTACAAGATTCTCTACAATGATGCGGTTGCCATGACCGGCGGCCAGCATGTGGAGTCCGGCCAGACGCCTGTAAACATTGCCCAGCAGGTCGAGGCCGAAGGCGTCTCCAAGATCGTCATCGTGACCGAAGACCCGACCCGTTATGCCAACGTGAAGGGGCTGCCGCGCTCGATCCGCATCTATGACCGTGAGGAGATGGACGAGGTCCAGCGCATGCTGCGCGACACCAAGGGCGTCTCCGTGCTAATCTATGACCAGATCTGCGCCACCGAGAAGCGCCGCCGCTCCAAGCGCGGTCTTCGCAAGCCCGACCGGGTGCGCGTGATGATCAACCAGGAAGTCTGTGAGGGCTGCGGGGATTGTTCGGTGAAGTCGAACTGTCTCTCGGTTGAGCCGGTGGAAACCGATCTTGGCCGCAAGCGCCGCATCAACCAGTCGACCTGCAACACCGACCTGTCCTGCCTGCGCGGCTTCTGCCCGAGCTTCGTGACCATCAAGGATGCCCACTTCGCCACCGAAGATCAGCCGGGCCTTGATGTCGACGCCTCAGGCCTGCCGCTGCCGGACCTGCCATCGGTCGCCAAGCCGTGGAACATCCTGTTCACCGGTGTTGGTGGTACGGGTGTGACCACGGTCGCTGCCGTGCTCGCCATGGCCGCACACGTCGATGGCAATGCCTCCTCGTCGCTCGACATGACGGGGCTCGCTCAGAAGGGTGGTCCGGTACTCTCGCACCTTCGTTTTGCGAGAGAGCCGGAAATGATTTCGACGGGCCGCGTCCCGCCGGCGTCTGCCGACGCCGTCATCGCCTGTGACCTTGTGGTCGCTGCCAGCGGTGATGCGATCGGTCTGATGGATGTCGGCCGCACGGTCGCCTCCGCGAACGCCGATGTGACGCCGACCAGCGAATTCATCCGTGACCGGTCGAAGACATTCGAGAGCCAGATGCTGGCAGCCCGCGTTAAGCGCCAGGCTCGCGATTTCGGCACGCTCGATGCGGAATCGTTGGCGCTGATGTATCTCAACGACGCGATCTACACGAACATGATCATGGTCGGTTACGCTTGGCAGAAAGGGCACATTCCGGTGTCGCTTCGCGGGCTTTACCGCGCCATCAAGCTCAACGGTGTGAAGATCGAGGAGAACATGAAGGCGTTCGATGTCGGCCGCCTTGCCGCTGCCGATCCGGACCGTCTCGAGCAGACCCACGACCCGCGTGGCGATGCCAAGCCGATGACGCTGGATGAGATCATCGATGACCGCGCAAGCCGTCTCGTGGCTTACCAGAACGAGGACTATGCGAAGCAGTATCGTGACCTGGTCGCGAAGGTCCGTGCCGACGAAGAGAAGGCCGGACTGGGCGAAGGCTTCACGACGGCGGTCGCAAAGTACGCGTTCAAGGTCATGGCCTACAAGGACGAGTACGAGGTTGCCCGTCTCCACACTGATGGAACGTTCGAGAAGAAGCTTCGCGAGACCTTCCATGGTGGCAAGATCCAGTACCACATGGCCCCGCCGATCCTGGCGAAGAAGGATGCCAATGGCCATCTCAAGAAGAAGCCGTTCGGCCCGTGGATGAAGACCGCCTTCAAGATCATGAAGCGTTTCAAGGGGCTGCGCGGGACGCGTTTCGACCCGTTCGGCTGGACCGAAGAGCGCAAGATGGAGCGCCAGCTGCGCGACGACTATCTCGAAAAGGTCGTTACCCTTTCCGAAGGGCTCAACAAGAAGAACCATGAGCTTGCCATCGCGATCGCGTGCATTCCGGACGAGATCCGTGGTTATGGCCACGTGAAGGAAGCCTCCGTCGAGGCCGCAAAAGGTCATGAGGACGAGCTTTGGAAGAACTGGCCGCAAGGCGGCATGCCGGCCAAGAAGAAGACCTTGATCGCCGCAGAGTAGGATCTCCTCCCGCTCTCAAACTTAAAGCCCCCGCCGAATCCCGGCGGGGGCTTTTTTTTGCCCGATATCCTGAGCGCCTACCGTGCCAGGGCGTTCTTGATCAGGCGTGCCGTCTCATGCACGCCATAGAGCGCGGCGAAACCACCGAAGCGCGGGCCTTGGGATTGGCCGAGCAGCACCTCATAGAGCGCCTTGAACCAGTCGCGCAGGTTTTCGAACTCGTGCGTCTTGCCGATCTCGAAGGTCAGGTTCTGCAGCTCTTCGGCGCTTGCACCTGTCTCCAGCGATGAAAACCGCTCGGCCAGGTCTTCCATGGCAGCGCGTTCTTTCTCGTCGGGCGCGCGATAGGTCTTCGTCGGCTGGACGAAGTCCTCATAATAGCGGATCGCATAGCCGGCGAGCGTGTCGAGGAAGGGGTGGCTCTCCGGGCTCGCTTCGGGCGCATAGCGCGAAATGAAGTCCCAGAGCTGCTCCTTCGTCTCGGTATTCGCCGCGCTGACCAGGTTGAGCAGCAGCGCAAACGAGACCGGCGTATCGCCTGCAGGCGGGTTGCCGGAGTGGATGTGCCAGACGGGGTTCTCGATCTGGCGGGCCGGCTCCTCTTGCGGGTACTTCGACAGGAAGGTCAGATACTCGTCGACCGCTTTCGGGATGACGTCGAAATAGAGTTTCTTGGCGGCGCGTGGCTTCTGGAACTGGAACAGCGACAGGCTCTCCTGCGGCGCATAGGCCAGCCAGTCCTCGACCGAGATGCCATTACCCTTGGTCTTGGATATCTTCTCGCCATTCTCATCGAGGAAAAGCTCATAGACATATTGCTGCGGCGGGCGCGAGCCGAGGATCTGGCAGATCTTCGAATAGATCGGGGCATTGTCCTGGTGGTCCTTGCCGAACATCTCGAAATCGACGCCGAGCGCAGCCCAGCGCATGCCGAAATCGGGCTTCCATTGCAGCTTGGTGTTGCCGCCGGTCACGGGGATGGTGACGTCTGTGCCATCCTCATCCTCGAAGGTGATGGTCCCGTCCTTCGGATTGGTCGCCTTCATCGGCACATAGAGCACGCGGCCCGTGCTCGGTGAGATGGGCAGGAAGGGCGAGTAGGTCGCCTGGCGTTCGGCCCCGAGCGTCGGCAGCATCACGCCCATGATCTCGTCGAACTTTTCCAGCGCACGCAGCAGCGCCTCATCGAAGGCACCCGACTTGTAGAGTTCGGTGGCCGACTTGAACTCGTACTCAAAGCCGAAGCTGTCGAGGAAGGCGCAGAGGCGGGCACCCATATGCGCGCCATAGCTGTCATGCGTGCCGAAGGGGTCCGGCACCGCGGTCAGCGGCATCTGCATGTAGGCTTCAAGATCCTTCGGGTTCGGCACGGTGGGCGGGACCTTGCGCATGCCGTCCATATCGTCGGAGACGCAGATCATGCGCGTTTCGTACTTGCCGTCCGTGAGCGTCTCGAAGGCGTGACGCACCATGGTCGTGCGGACGACTTCGCCGAAGGTGCCGATATGCGGCAGGCCGGAGGGGCCGTAGCCTGTCTCGAAGGTGACCGGACCTTGTTTCGGCGTGCCGGCGCGCTCCATATTCTCCAGCCGTTTGAGCAGGGCACGGGCCTGTTCGAAGGGCCATGCCTTTGCACTCTCGGCGAGGTTGGGTAGCGCGCTCATGATGTCTCCGTCGGTGAATGAACCGTGCCGGAGGTAGAAGGGCAGGGGGATGCGGTCAAGCTGACGCTGCAAAAGGGAGAGTGGGCTCAGGCGGCGGCGCAGAGTTCAACGCGGTTACGGCCTGCATGCTTGGCGGTGTACATGCCCTGGTCGGCCAGGCGGAACTGATCCGTCAGCTTCGCCTCCCACGATCCCTGCGAGACACCAATACTGACGGTGATCCTGTGGTGTATGCGGGGTTCGGGGCAGAACTGCAGCCGGTTGATTGTGTCGCGGATGCGCTCAGCCATCGTTTTCGCCAGTTCAATATTCTCACCTGGGATAAAGACACCGAATTCCTCGCCGCCCAAGCGGCCCACGAGGTCGGCCTTGCGGGTTACACTGCGAATGGTCCGCGCCACCATGATCAGCGCTTCATCGCCGGCAGAGTGGCCATAGGTGTCGTTGATGACCTTGAAGTGGTCGATGTCGATCATCAGCATCGCGCCATCGATTTTCTGTGCTTTCAGACCGTCAACGCCGCTGAGAAAGGCATCGCGATTGAGAACGCCTGTCAGCGGATCGATCCGGGCACGGCGGGCGAGCTCTGCGTGGACTTCCTCCAGCTGCTTCATCGCGCGGGCGAGCTTGAGCCGCTCGCGCTGGAAGACGATGGCCAGCGGGAAGGCAAGCGTCGTCGAGACGACCGCGGCGATGACGAACCAGATGACGATGATTTCGTTCAGCACTTCCGGCCGGATGTCCGTGACCAGGATCGCCAGGGCTGTACCGATCTGGCTTGTGACGAGCGTGAGAATCGTGATGAGCGCTGCGCGCCGGTAGGACACTCGAACAGGCGATTCGGTGATGAGCGCGTCGAAGTACATTGGGTGATCATAGTGAAAAGTGTTGGCAATTTTCCTAGCGATACTCTGTGAAATTCAATGAAAATGTTTCGAATTGGCGGAGGCATGGATCACTGGAATGAAAATTGCGCGGTGGCGTGATTGACAATCATTCGCATCTGACCTAATTGAGAACCATGATCATTTGCATTTGCAGACGCATTAATGACCAAGGTGTGCAGGCGGCCATCGAAGCCGGTGCGCGGAGCCCCGAAGCTGTGCAGGCCCATCATGGCTGTGAGTTCAATTGCGGCAAGTGCAGAAACACCATGGGTGAGATGATCTCCGAAAGCGTCGACGCGATGCCGGCCAATATTCCGCTTGTCGCCGCCGAGTAGGCACAGCTTTCCAATCCTCTGAAATCGCAGGACATTTCAGTCACAAGCAATCGTGCAGACGGTGGCCCATGCGCACTGCAATTGCTTCTCACTATCATAAGCATCTGTTTTTATTAGATTTTTTGAGCTTGAGAATCGGCCTGACCGTGTTATCTCCACCGCAGCATTCCTGATTCCAGATTGAAGGAGGCCGCCATGAAGGGCGATCCGAAAGTCATCGAATTTCTCAACGCGGCTCTCAAGAATGAGCTGACCGCGATCAATCAGTACTTCCTTCACAGCCGTATGCTGAATGACTGGGGCGTCACCCGGCTGGGTCATTTCGAATACAAGGAATCCATCGAGGAGATGGAGCATGCCGACTGGCTGATTGAGCGCGTGCTCTTCCTGGGCGGCATGCCGAACCTGCAGGATCTCGGCAAGCTGATGATCGGGGAATCCGTTGAGGAGATGCTCAAGTCGGATCTCAACATGGAGATCGAGGCCGTGGCCCTGCTGCGCGATGCCATGGAGTATTGCGAAACTGTGCGCGACTATGGAAGCCGCGACCTGTTCGGCAAGATCCTCCACAGTGAAGAAGAGCATGTCGACTTCCTGGAAACCCAGTTCGACCTGATCGAGCGCGTCGGCATCCAGAATTACATCCAGCTGCAGTCGAAGCCGGTCGATGAGGCCGAGTAGGGCCTAGCCCTCAGGCATAAGCATAGGGCCCGCCCTTTTCGAGCGCCGTGAGATAGGCCGGTCGGGCGTGGATGCGCCCGAGAAAGTCGGTGATGTTGGCATATTTGTCAGCGCCGGCGCGGCTGGTCGCAGCCTCCAGCGGAAAGCTCATGATGATGTCGGCGGCGGAGAACTCCTTGCCGGCAAACCAGCCCGTTTTTGCAAGCGAGTTTTCCCAGAACTGGATATGTTCCTGCAGGCGCGGGTCCACAAAGCCCTGCTCGGCCCGCGACGCGACACCCTTTACCAGCGGCCGCATCAGTGTATTGGCATTTTCCGGTAGCCGCTGGAAGACGAGCTTCATCAGCAGCGGCGGCATGGCGGAGCCCTCGGCATAGTGCATCCAGTAGGTCCATGCGCGCGCCTCGGGCGTACCGGGCGGGGGCTTCAGATGCCCGCCGCCATGCTGCTCGATGATGTACTCGATGATCGCACCCGTTTCGGCGACGATGATGCCGTCTTCTTCCAGCACGGGTGACTTGCCCAGCGGATGGACCTCGCGCAGCGAGTCTGGCGCCAGCATGGTCTCCGGATCGCGCTTGTAGTGCACGATCTCGTAGGGCACCGACAGCTCCTCCAGCAGCCAGAGGATACGTTGCGAGCGTGAATGCTCGAGGTGGTGGATCTTGATCATGAAATGAGCTCCGCTCTTCTGTCGTGAGACATAGAGCGCGCCAATAGGAAAGAAAGCTCTGTCCCCGGGGCAGGCGATCGCCGTCTACAGGTCTGCCTTGTCCAGAAGCGTATCGAAGCCCTGCCAGAACCGCGCCCGGCGCGCATCGGTCTCCATCAGGATTTCGTGCATCGCCCCGTCGATCGTGATGTGTTCGCAGTTGGGCAGGTGCTTCGCCACCCGCGTGTGCGCCTTGTTGTCGACGAGCTTTTCTTCCTCGGCGCTGGCAATGAAAACGGGAATGTCGACGCCGCGCAGCAGGGCCGGCTTGGTGGTCTGGTTGAAGATGTCGAGCGACGCGCCGAGCCAGCCCCATGTCACGGGGCCAAGTTCCAGCTGTGGCGCCGCATCGATGAGGTCGCGCTGCAATTGCCAGCGAGCCCGGTCGTGCGTGACGATGTTGGTCTCGAAGGTCTCCGCCGGGCCGGGGCGCTGGGCATAGTCGCCCGAGCGGCCCATGGCACGCATCGCCCAGATCAGATAGCGCGCAGCCAGGTTGAGCGGGAGGCCCCACATCGGCGCGGAGAAGGCGGCGGCTTCGACGCGGACAAGTTTCTGTGTGATCGCCGCCAGTGCAATCGCCCCGCCCATGGAATGCGCCAGCGAGATGTAAGGCCGTGGTAACCGGTCTGCCAGCGCATCGAGCCCGTTGCGAAGCGCGCCCATGAAGGTCTCGAACCGGTCGATATGGCCCTTCGCCGGGTCGTCCAGCAGACGCTCCGACAGGCCCTGGCCCGGCCAGTCGAGGATGACCACAGCGAAGCCACGGGCCTGCAGCTCGCGGCCGACCTCGAAATACTTCTCGATGAATTCCGAGCGGCCCGGACAGACAATCACCGTGCCGCGCGGCGTGTCGCGCAAGGACGGAGCCATGCAGGCCCGCAGACGGCGCCCGGCTATTCCCTCGAACCAGATGAGGTCGGACCCTTCCGGCTCAGGGTTGCCCGGGATGCGGACAAAGTGATCGAGATGGCCGTCGCTATCGCTCATCGCTCCTCCAGAGCCTTATAAAAGAAGAGGCGCCTGCAGCCTCCGCCGCGGCGCCCCTCCCGACATAGTCAATCCATCCCCGTGCGGATGGGGATCGCTCAGGAGAGCTTCTTCATCAGGCTCTGCAGCTGCATGGCAACCGACATGTCGCCGAGCACTTTCAGCTTGCCTTGCATGAAGGCCATGGTCGGGTCCATGTCGCCCGAAGCGAGCTTCTTGAAGTCTTCCCAGTCGACCTTGATCGTCGCGTCGGCATCGGCATCGGAATTGTCGGCCGTGCCGTTTTCACCGTCGATGAACAGCTTGCCGATATCGCCGAAGTCGAACTTCACCTTCTTGTTGAAGTCACTTCCGGCCGTGACAGCTTCATTGGCCCGTTGGGTTAGGGTTGCGAGATCCATGGACGCCTCCTCGATTTGGTCTGCCGAGCGATAAAGCAGGCAGACACTACGTAAGGCAAGAGGCGGAAAGTATGCTTTTTTTCCGCTGTCTCCCAAATGGCACGTGTGCGGCAGATCCATTTCCGGAAACAAGATGTCCGGGGGGAATCGAGGAGGTGTGAAGGCACGCTTTACCCAGACGGTGCTAGGAGACTCTTCCGTCGCGTTACCCAAACGATTGTTCTTGACGAACCCGTCATTGAAACCCGATTGATCAGCCCATGAGTTGGGAAAAGTCGATTGAAGAGCTTCGCCGCCGTGAGCGCATGGCGGAGAAGATGGGTGGCGAAGAGCCGGTGTCGCGCCAGCGCGGGCGCGGCAAGCTGACCGTGCGGGAGCGGGTCTCTTTCCTGGTCGATCCGGGCAGTTTCCACGAGATTGGCAAGATCGCCGGTGTCGCGACCTATGACGAGGACGAGCAGCTCGAAAGCTTCATGGCCTCGAACTCGGTTGTCGGACGCGCGAAGCTCGATGGCCGCCCGGCAATGATCCTCGGCGACGATTTCACCGTGCGCGGCGGGGCCGCCGATGCCTCGATCCGTGGCAAGACAACCATCGCGCTGAAGCAGGCGATCGAATACCGGATGCCGCTCGTCCAGCTGGTCGATGGCACGGGCGGTGGCGGCTCCATCAAGATGTTCCTCAAGGATCCGCGGACCTACATACCGGAGACACCCAGCTGGGAGCTCATCGTCGGTGGCATGAGCGAGATCCCGATGGTCTCACTGGCGCTTGGTCCCTGCGCGGGTCTCGGGGCAGGGCGCGTAGGCGCGAGCCATTATTCGGTCATGGTGAAGGAATTGAGCCAGGTCTTCGTGGCCGGCCCGCCTGTCGCCATCGCCATTGGCGAGGATGTCTCGAAGGAAGAACTTGGCGGCTGGGAGATCCAGGCGAAGAACGGCACGGTCGATGATGTCGTCGACACCGAAGCCGATGCCTTCAAGGCGGCCAAGCGCTTCCTCTCCTACCTGCCGTCTTCCGTGCACGAGCTGCCGCCCGTCACGGCCCCGGCCGACGATCCCAACCGCAAGGAAGAAAGCCTTCTTTCGATTGTGCCGGATGATCTCAAGACGCCTTACAAGCCTGAGAAGATCATCAATGCCACGGTGGACGAGGGCAGCTTTTTCGAGATCGGCTCGCAGTGGGGCAGGGGTATCGTCACAGGCCTGGCGCGCGTTGACGGTCACCCGGTCGGGATCATGGCCGGCAATCCCTATTTCCTCGATGGGGCCTGGACAGCCGATGTCTGCGACAAGGTCATCCGGCACATGGATCTCTGCTCGACCTTCCACCTGCCGGTTATCCACTTTGTCGACTGCGCGGGCTTCGCTGTTGGCGTGAAGCACGAGACGGCTGGCGTCACCCGCAAGGGCGTGCGCGCCATGGCGGCCGTCTATCAGGCCACTGTACCGGTCTGTGCCGTGGTCATCCGCAAGGCCTTCGGGCTCGCTGGTTCGGCGATGATGAACCCGACCAAGGCGAAGTGGCGCTATTGCTGGCCCTCCGGCAACTGGGGCTCGCTGCCCATGTCGGGTGGTATCGAGGCGGCCTTCCGCAAGGAGCTTTCCGAGACCGATGACAAGGAAGCGCTGTTGAAAGAGCTCTACAAGAAGTTCGAGGCGATGGAGGATCCGTTCCGCACGGCAGAAGCCTTCTTCGCCGAAGAGATCATCGACCCGCGAGAAACCCGTCCCCTTCTTGTCGATTTCGTGCATCATGCGCGCCGGAGACTCGAGCCCGGCAAGACGGCTTTTGGGCCTCGACCCTGAGGCCGCCCCAATTTTGCCGTGAACGCTTGCTCACATGGTATCTCCAACCTGTCCAGGAGGGGACGCAAATGAGATTAAGACATATGGCACCGGCACTTGCCGCCATCGGCCTGCTGGCCGCCTGTGGCGGGTCTGACGGAGGCGGAAACTATGACCGCCCAACGGCGTCACCACCTCCGCCGGTCATGGAAGAAGCGGCCGACTATGGCGGTGTGTCGAAGAGGGCTGCTGGTCAGGCCTATGGCGACCCGCAGTCTGCCCCGGCGCCCGACCGGCCAGATGCCGAACCGGGTGCCGAACAATATATCGCCTACAGCCATTCGCTCGGCCTGCGCCTGCCCAAGGGCGGTGTCGATACAATGATGCAGGCGCATGTGAAGGCCTGTCAGGATGCCGGCACCAACACCTGCATCGTCATCAATTCCAACATTTACAATTCCAACGAAGACTATGTCTCCGGCAATGTCTCGCTCAGGGCCAAGCCTGACTGGATCGAGGCATTTCTCGGCGCGGTGGACGAAGCCACCGAAGAGGCTGGCGGCGAGATCACATCCCGCTCGACCCGGGCGGAAGACCTCACCCGCGAGATCATCGATACCGATAGCCGGCTGGATGCCCAGCGTACGCTTCAGGGTCGCCTCGAAGGGCTGCTCGAACGCCGCGATGGCACGCTCGGTGACCTGCTGCAGATCGAGCGTGAGCTCGCCCGCGTGACCGGTGACATCGAGTCGATCGAGGCGCAGCTCAAGGCGCTTCGTCTTCGCGTCTCGATGTCGTCGCTCGATATATCGTATGAGACCAAGATGCCGGCCTTCTCCGGCTCGCGGTCAAACCCGCTGGGAGAGGCGCTGGGCGACTTCTTCTACAATCTGTCGGCGGCAATCGGGGCTGTCATTACCGCTTTCGCGGTGGGCCTCCCCTGGCTGCTTTTGATCGGCCTTTTCCTCTGGATCTGGCTGAAGCTGATCTGGCCCCGGGTCCGTCGGCGGAAGCAGAAGCCTGAGCCGAAGCAGAGCTGATGAGGCTGGCGCGCTCTTCCTGGGTAAGGGCGCGCCACTTGCCTTCGGGCAGGTCGCCAAGCTCCAGCGGGCCGATGCGTGTACGGTAGAGGTCGACCACGACCAGACCGACAAGTTCGCACATGCGCCGGATCTGGCGGTTGCGGCCTTCCCGCAGGATGAAGCGCAACCGTCCGCCGCCGAGATGGTCGACCTCGGCAGGCTTGAGGCGGCGGCCATCGAGCGAGAGCCCGTGACGTAGCTTGTCGAGAGCCTGCGGTGTGACCTGGCCTTTCACCGTGACGAGGTATTCCTTGTCGAGGTTTGAGCGCGGCCCGATGACGGCTTTCGCGAGCACCCCGTCCTGCGACAGCAGCAACAGGCCGCGCGAGTCCATGTCGAGCCGGCCAAGCGGGGCGAGCTGGGTGCCGCGCCCGGGCAGGCTGGGGGCCTTGCCGACGAGATTGCCTTTGGTGACCAGCCGGGCCGCCGGGGTCTGCCCCGCTTCGGGCTGGGCGGAGACATAGTCGACAGGCTTGTGCAGGACCGCTGTGAGCTGTTCGTCGAGTGTTTTCGCGCCGGCCTTTCCAAGCGTGAGCGTTTCGCCATCCGAGATCTTGTGGCCGGGCTCGCTGACCGTTTCGCCATTGACCTTCACCTCGCCCCTGGCGATCAGTGCTTCGGCTTCGCGGCGCGAGCATAGGCCCAGCTGTGCCATCCATTTGTTCAGCCGCATCGGCTCATCGCCGCGATAGGTGTGCTCGTCTGTCATGTCCGGTGCTTAGCAAAGACTGCCGAACCTAGCGAGCAGCTCCGCGTTGTTCTTGAGACACATCGAACAGCATCATGCATTTATGCATGCCTGCCGCCTGCCAAGCCCGCTTGCGAGGCTGGGCGGCGCTCCTTATTTCGCAAGTGCAGCATTTAGTGTGCAGGCGCAGCAATGACCCATCAGATTCACATCCGTACCCCCAATGGAAGCCCGGTCATGATCCGCCCGCTTGAGCCGCGTGACGAGCCGGCCTTGCGGGAAGCGATCGGGAAGTTTTCCAACCGCTCGCGGTATTTGCGTTTCTTTTCGAACCTCGACCCGGTGCCGGAGCCGATCATTCACAGGCTCTCGGATGTCGATGGCGTCTGCCATCTCGCATGGGTCGCCATCAATGAAGACGCCCCGGGCCGCCCGGTGATCGGTGCGGTGCATGCGATGCGGGGGGATGCGGATACGCCGAGTGCGGAATTCGCCATCGGCCTGCTGGATGACTGGCACGGCCAGGGCCTCGCCCGGCTGCTTATCGCAATCCTTGCAGCAGATGTGCGCGGTCATGACATGACCGAGATGAGTGCCGACGTGCTCTGGGAAAACCGCAAGGGGCGCGCTCTGATGAAGAGTATTGGCGCCCTCAGCAGCGGCTCGGACGCGACGGTGGTCGAGTACCGCATGGATATTGAGACCGTGCTGTCGACCCTGCGCGAGACCATGCGCGGGCCAGCCATGCAGGCGGTGTTCGATGCCATCGACACCGGCAGCCTGGTTCCGGCGGCGGCCTGATCCGTCCCGAGGACAGATCAGGAAAACCGCGTTCCAGAAACGTTCCAGTTTCAGTCCAGTTTCAGACCACTTCCGGGCCACCTCTGGCCGCGCATGACGCACCGGCAAGCTTTGCCTCGTGAACGGCTCGGACTATCACTCATCCTGCATGGCTGAGTCCGTTCCCGAATCTCCGAAAAAAGAGCGCAGGTTATCTGGCACGGAAGTGCTGCTGCTGACGCTCGCCTGCGCCGTGGTGACGGCGAACGCCTATTACATTCACCCGATCATCTCCGAGGTCGCCAACGGCTTTGGCGTGGACAAGGGGCTGATCGGTGTGGTGCCGGGCGCCAACCAGATCGCGCTGGCGCTCGGCGTCTTCCTGTTGCTGCCGCTGGGCGACCGGGTATCCAATCGCAAGCTCGTGACCTTCACGGTCGCTGGCCAGTTCCTATCAATCACGGGCATGGCCTTTGCGCAGGACTTCCGGCTCTTCACGCTGGCCTCGACCGTGCTCGGCTTCTTCACGATCGCGCCCTACCTGCTGCCGACCTATGCCTCCAAGCGGGTCGACCCGGCCCGTCTGGGACAGGTGACCGCAACGCTGACCACCGGCGTCATCGGCGGCATCCTGGTGGCGCGGGCCGGCGCAGGCGTGATCGCGGAGACCTTTGGCTGGCGCACGGTCTACTATTTCGCCGCCGCCTTCATGCTGATCGTGTCGATCCTTCTGCCCTTCATCATGGATGAGCGCGAGGCCGGGAGCGACGACCAGCCGAAACCCTCCTATCCGGCGCTGCTTTTCTCGCTCTTGGGGCTGGTCAAACGCCATCCGGAGATCCTGCTGTCAGGCACGATCCAGGGCCTCGGCTTCGGGGTGTTCCTGTCGGTCTGGATGGGCATCGGCCTGCACCTGCCGGACATGGGCTATGGCGTCGACATTGTCGGCTACCTTGCCGCCTTCTCCATCCTCAACCTGTTTACCACGCCGTGGATGGGGCGTGTGGCGGACAATGTCGGGCCCTACAAGTCCCGCATGATCTTTGCCGCGATCAATTTCGCCGGCGTGTGCCTGCTCTGGCCGATGGGGTATAATGTCTGGCTGCTGATCGTGCCGATCATGCTGATGACGCTGGTCGGCCCGGCGGTCGACATCACCAACCGGATGACCTTCCTCTCCCTCGACCCGCAAATCCGCACGCGGCTGATGACCGTCTATATCGTGATGATGTTCATCGGCGGCGGGATCAGCTCCTCAGCCGGCACGGCCGTCTATGACGCCTTCGGCTGGGCCGGGAACTCTGTGCTGGCGATGGTAATGTCCGCGACGCTGGTGAGTTTGACGGTCGTGGCGTGGCTGTGGCGGGGCAGGGGGCGGGGAGCTTAATGCTTACCTAGGTCAGGATCGAGACTCGGCAGTAGCATGTTGTTTAGCTCATACCAAAATCGCAATCCGAGCTCCGTGCAGTAGTAATATGCAATAACAACGTGCGTCTCTGATACTGCCAAGTTTAGTTCAATGTTATGCTCTCGAACAAGTCCGAGCGCGTTTAGAATAGAAGCTTGAAACGACAAGCCTCTGAAGCTTCTGGAGCTTTCGTATTCATGATGTTCGTCGTCATCTCTTGGAGCTTGCAGAGACCAACAAGATATGTAAGCAGGCAACACTCCCGGTTGATCGAAATAATTCACAAGATCAGCAATCATGTGTTCCCGAAGTTCGTGATTTAGCAGGCTTGAGAACTCTGATGTCGATTGGATAGTTGCAGCGTCAAATAAAAACGGAACGTCCTCATGCACCCCTTTGTCGTCGTCTTTAGACATTATCGCGGTGAACGCAGAAGCCGTTTCCTTTGACAGTTTTGACAGAATGTCTGTGTAGATAAGGTTCGGGCTATTTCCGCTCGATTCCGAGACCAATATTCGAGCCCACCACTCAATTAATGAGTCTTCGTGTTCCAACGACGCTTTTTCATAATACGGCACCAGGAACTTTAGCGGTGGTGCTTTGAGTTCTAGGCCATTTTGATCAGCGATTTGTTTTGCACGCCGCGTGATGATGGTAGCCATTTCGACTCTCGCCAGCCTTACGACGTCGCCTAGAGCTCCGAGAAATTCGGTGGCGGGAGAAAAAGTGTCCGCCACCGCGTCAATGAGTTTGTTCGATCCCTCGGCATCTACATCGGCGGTGATTTTTATCTCTCGTTTCAGATCTACACTCCCGTCACAAAGGTCGAGATGACCTTCTTCAGCCCCGCCTTCTCGAAATTCACCTGCAGCTTCGTGCCATCCGCGGCCAGCACCTGGCCGTAGCCGAATTTTTCGTGGTGGACGCGCTGGCCGATGCGGAAGCCCGACTGGCCACCGCTGGTGGCGAGCAGTTCGGCCTTGCCTTCGATGACGGGGCCTGACTTTCCGGCCGAGCGGGCGTTTTCCTTCAGGCGGCGCCAGCCGGGCGAGTTGTAGGAGCTGCGCTCGCCAAGGTCCTCGATCGTGCCTTGAAAACCCTGACCGGCGCCCGGCATGGTGGAATAGCCGGTCTCGCTGACGGCCTCGACATGGTCATGCGGCAACTCGTCGACAAAGCGCGACGGGAGCACCGACTGCCAGCGTCCGAAGATCATTCGGTTGGCGACGAAACTGATCGAACATTTCTCACGCGCCCGCGTGATGCCGACATAGGCGAGGCGGCGTTCCTCCTCGAGGCCCTTCATGCCGCTCTCATCCATGGAGCGCTTGGACGGGAAGACCTCTTCCTCCCAGCCGGGCAGGAAGACCATCGGCCATTCCAGCCCCTTGGCGGCGTGAAGGGTGAGGATCTGGACCTCGTTACCGGTCGACTGGCCGCCGACATCCATGACCAGCTCGACATGTTCGAGGAAGCCGGGGAGGCTGTCGAACTGCCCGAGGGCGTGGATCAGCTCTTTCAGGTTGTCCAGGCGCGTCTGGGACTGCGGTGAGCGGTCCTTCTGCAGCATGTCGGTATAGCCGCTCTCATCGAGGATCACCTGCGCCAGCTCATGATGCGGCATGCCGTTATTCAGCCGGTCGCGCCAGAGGTTGATCTGGTCGATAAAGGTGGTCAAGCCGCGCTTGGCCGGGCCTTTGACCTCGTCGGTCTGCAGCACCATCGGCACGAGGGTAAACAGCGAGCGGCCATCCTCGCGGGCGAACATCTGCAGCTTCTGCACCGTTGTCGCGCCGACGCCGCGCTTCGGCTGGTTGACGACGCGCTCGAAGGCGAGGTCATCATCGGGCGAGCGGATGAGGCGCAAGTATGCCAGCGCATCGCGGATCTCGGCGCGCTCGAAGAAGCGCGGGCCGCCGATCACGCGGTAGGGGATGCCCAGCATGATGAGGCGTTCCTCGAACAGCCGCATCTGCCAGGAGGCACGCACAAGAATGGCGCAGTCTTCGTACTGGCCGCCCTTGTTCACATAGGACTCGATGTCGTCGCAGATGAGGCGCGCTTCGGCTTCGCCATCCCACAGGCCGCGTACCTTCACGCGTTCGGCATCCGGGTCCGCGCCGGTCTCCGCGCCGACATAGAGCGTCTTGCCCAGGCGGCCCTTGTTCTGCGCGATGACGGAGGAGGCCGCGCCGAGGATGTGGGCGGTGGAGCGGTAATTGCGTTCCAGCCGGATGACTTTCGCGCCCGGAAAATCCTTCTCGAAGCGCAGGATGTTGTCGACCTCCGCCCCGCGCCAGCCATAGATCGACTGGTCGTCATCGCCGACGCAGCAGATATTGCCTGTGCCGCGCGCGAGCAGGCGCAGCCAGAGATACTGGGCGACGTTGGTGTCCTGATACTCGTCGACGAGGATGTATTTGAATTTCTGGTGATAGTCGGCCAGCAGGTCCGGATTGTCCTGGAAGATGGTGATGTTGTGGATGAGCAGGTCACCAAAGTCGCAGGCGTTCAGGACCTTCAGGCGCGACTGGTAGATTTCATAGAGCTTGACTGCCTTGCCGTCGGCGAAGTTCCACGCTTCCTCCTTCGGCACCTTGCCGGGTGTCAGCGCGCGGTTCTTCCAGCCATCGATGACGGAGGCGAGGTGGCGCGGGGTCCAGCGTTTGGAGTCGATGCCTTCGGCTTCGATCACCTGCTTGCAAAGGCGGATGGCGTCATCGCTGTCGAGGATGGTGAAGCTGGATTTGAGGCCCGCGAGCTCGGCATGGCGGCGCAGGATCTGCGCGCTGATGGAGTGGAAGGTGCCGAGCCAGCGCAGGCCCTCGCCGGCTTCGCCGATCAGGCTCATCGCCCGCTCACGCATTTCGCGCGCGGCCTTGTTGGTGAAGGTCACCGTCAGCGTCTGGCTGGGCCAGGCGAGTTTCGAGGCGATGATCTGGGCGAGCCGCGTGGTCAGGACGCGCGTCTTGCCGGTCCCCGCACCGGCCAGAACCAGCAGCGGGCCTTCGGTCGTTTCGACAGCTTCGCGCTGCTCCGGGTTCAGGCCTTCGAGGAAGTCGGGCGTCGTCTCCGGCACCGGCGCACGGGCGGCAGCCATTTCGGAGATGGACGGGCGGCGATTCGGGTTGGAACTCATGGCGAACATATAGCAGGGATCGCCTGCATTGGCAGGGGCAGACTGCGCTCTCCAAGGCTTAATAGAACCGGCGTGCGCCCGGCGCGTTCATACAATCATGCAGGCACAGACGGAAAAGACGGTCCGGATCACGCTGATGGTCCTCACGGGTATCTTGCTCGTCACCGTGCTTTTTCTGCTGGCGCTGACCCAGCCGCGCTTCGGCACGCCGTTCGCCAACTGGGCGCTGGGCAGCTTTGGGCCGGAGGGCTCAAGCGTCAGCCAGGCGCACCTGAAATTTCCGGCCATCACCACGGCGGTTGCCGATGACGTTGCCATGCCGGAGCAGCTGGAGGCCGAGGCGGTGGAGGCGCGCTTCAACATCTTTGGCTTCCTGCCCTTTGTCAGCTGGATCTCCCGTCTGGAGGCGACGGACGGCTATATCACGCTCGACGGGCGCGAGGGTGTCCATGAAGAGGATGAGACCGAGCTCAGCGATTATCGCTCTGTCGTCGATACAGTGGCGCTGTCGGCGATCGAACTGCGGATCGACTGGGCGGAGGGGCGCGATGTGGTGCTGATCGAGGATGCGCACGGTTCGCTTCGTTCCGGCACGCTGATCGTGAAGGCTTCGGGCGCCGGCTCAAGGCTGGTCTTCGATGGCGAGGCATCGAGCAGCCTGTCGCGCATTCGCGGCAGCCTGCGTGTCAGCGGCGACAACTTCGCTGACCTTGCAGACCTTGCCAATCTCGCCGCCCCGGACACGCCGCCTTATGAGGTGCTGATGGATGTCGATATCGCCGACCGGACCTGGCACTTCGATATCAGCCCCGCGACCCGGATTGGCGACAGCGACATGGCCGGATCGATCTCCGTCACGCTGGGCGGGGAGACGCCAGTCGTGGCAGCCGACCTTGTTTCCGATACGCTGGATGCCGATGACCTCGCCATTGTGTTCGGTATTCCGCTCGGGGTCGGTGAGGGCGAGACGGTGGGGGAGGTCCAGACGCGGGCGCGCGAGGTCTATAACCGCAGTGACCGGCTCATCCCGAATGTCGAGATCGACTTTTCCCGTCTCGATGCCGTCGACGGCTCGATATCCTACAAGGCCAGAAGCGTGGTCGATTCCATCTTCGACGTGACTGGACTGGAGCTTGATTTCGAGATTGAGGGCCGGCTCGTGCGCGCGCCGCTGATCCTGCTCAATTTCGATGAGGGCGCGATGGACGCCTATGCCACGATCGACGGCACGCGCTCGCCGGCGGTGACGACTGCCGAGGGCAATCTCGAAGCCGTGCCCTTTCAGAGCCTTGCCCTCGACCCGTATGCGCGCGGGCACACCGAAGGCCGCTTCAAGGTCGAGGCGGCGGGCGACGGGTTCCGGCAGGCGGCGGCCAATATGAATGGCAAATTCTCGATCTGGTCGACCGATGCTGACGTGCTCGCCCTGGCGGTCGAGGGGGCCGCCCTCGATCTGGTCGAGACGTTGAGCGTGATGGGCGAAGACCCCGAGGACCGGACCTATGTCGATGCCCGCTGCATGGCCGTGGTGGCAAATGTCGAGCAGGGCGTGGCCGGGCTCGATCCGGCGGTAGTCGATACCGAAGACAGCGTGGTCGTGGTGCGCGGCGACATCAATCTCACCACGGAGCAATTGAAGCTCAGCGTGCGCTCGGATGCCAAGGATGCGTCGCTTGGCACGCTGATCGGCAATGTCGGCATTGGCGGCACTCTGCGCGATCCGCAGATCGAGCCGTTCAGTGCCGAGACGGTCGCGCAGTTCGGCATCGCCGCCATTCTCGGCTCGCTGAGCGGGGGGCTGGCCGCCTTGCCCTTCATCGAGCCGGGCATGGCCAAAGATGCGCCCTGCGGCGCCCTGCTTGCGCGGGCCGAGGCCGCTCCTGACGAATCTTCCGCTTCGGATTAACGCCGCCACAGGGCTTTTCTGCCAGGTTGCGCCTGTCTGACAGGCAAACGGAGCAGACACGATGGAAGGTTTTGACCGCGACGCGCTGGTTAAGAGCACGCAGCCGGACAAGGGCAAGGGCGCGCTCGTTTTCTGGGGCGCGGTCGCCGCGCTTCCCGTGCTTGGCATTGCCGCCGGCTTTTTCCTGATGCAGCCGAACGACCCGGCCCCGGCGATGCAGGTCGCCGCTTCGCAGCCTGAGGTCGAGGCCCGCATCCGGCCCGTGATGCCTGCTGCGCCCGCGCCGCAAAAGGCTGAGGCCAGCCGCCCTGAGCCCGGCTTTTCTGCCACGGCGCAACTTCGCCGTTATGGCATGGTCCAGACCACGCTCAGCGCCTGTGCGAAGAGCGCTGGCCCGGCCAAACATTATCTGAAGGCGAGCGCCACCTATCGCGACCAGAATTCCGGCAAGCTCGAGCCGCTGCGCCAGTTTGCGCTCAGCGAACCGCCCGAGCATGACATGTCGGCCTTCGAGAAGGACATTCCCACGGATACGGCTGGCGTCATGGTGGCCGGCATGACAGGCCAGCTTGCGAGGAATGCGATGCAGCGCCAGTCACAGTTCACCGCGATGATGGCCGATGCCGAGAGGCAGGCCACCGGCTATCTCGGCCCGGCCCCCGCCACCGCCGAATGCACACAGTTCCGCAATGAAGTTATCATGGGCAAGCACTCGCTCACGCTGCCCGGATAACCCTGCTGCGCCAGGCCGCCCTGCTCAGGAGCGACCGCCGCGGCTGCCTTTCTGGAAGGAAATGGTGACCTCGCCGATGCGGATGCCGAACCGCGTGACATAGGCGCGATTGATCAGCACGCCGTCTTCCAGAAGATACATCCAGTCATCAAAGCCGACCGTCCAGGTGTCGCCATCAACCTTCAGCTCGGCCTTGTATTGCCAGTTGAAGGCGTTGCCGACCGCCTGGCCTTCCGCGATGCCGGGCACGTCGTTGGCCGTGCCGCGATACTTGCCATCGCCAAGCACATCGATGGTCCAGGTGCGCGTATCGGTGACGCCGTCGGAATAGTCGAAGTCCTCCACCAGGGTCAGCGTGTCGCCTTTCAGCGTGCCGGTGATATCGACGGTAAACTGACGGCGAATCTTGCCGAAGCGGTCTTCGAAAATGCCGTAGGCGGTGGTTTCGCCAAGGAAGTATTCTTCCAGCCTGAGGGTCCGGTCCGCCTCCTGGAAATCCGACAGGGAGTTCGAGATACACCCGCTCACTCCCAAAGAAACGGCGGCGATGGCGGGGGCGAACAGGGCGGACAATCGCATCTCGTGTGTCTCCTCGTATTTTCACTCGTTACGGGAGGGCGGCGTAATCGGATCATCGGTGTCTCGCGATCTGTGCTGCCGGGGAGCGGGCGGAAAATGCTTGCCCAAACGTCAAAGCGCGTCTTCAGTAACCGCATGAGCCGGGTCAGGAAGGGAGACCTCGAATGGCTAAATCGCAACAGGAGATGCTCGCCAGCCACATTGCCGGGCTGGAAGCGAAGACGGGTAAGCCGCTCGATCACTGGGTGAAGCTCCTCCAGTCGAGCGGGATCGAGAAGCATGGCGAGCAGGTGAAGATGCTGAAGGAGCAGCACGGCTTCGGTCACGGCCATGCAAACCTGGTCTGCCAGGCCGCGAAGGGCCGGTTCGAAGCAGACGAAGGCGACATGCTGGCCGGCCAGTATCAGGGCAAGGAAGGCTTGCGGCCCATCTATGAGGCGCTGGAGGCCTATGCGAAGAGCCTCGGCGACGATGTCGGGATCGCCCCGAAGAAGACCTCTGTCGCCTTCCGCCGCTCGAAGAACTTCGCGGTTGTCACGCCCGCGACGAAAACCCGTGTCGACCTTGGTCTGAACCTCAAGGGCGAGCCAGGGACCTTGCGGCTCATCGACGAAAAGCCGGGATCCATGTGCACGCACAAGATCAAGCTGCAGGCCGTCGAGGAAGTCGATGACGAGGTGAAGGCGTGGCTGAAGGCGGCGTACGAAAAAGCGTGAACTCTACCCTTTGAGCCCTTTTCGGAAATCAGGTTTCCGTTTTTCGCTGAAGGCCGCCACGGCCTCCTTGTGCTCGGGCAGGGTGTAGCAGAGTTCCAGCTTCTCATGCTCGCGCTTCTGGATGCGGTCAGTATCGGTGTCGCAGGCATTCGCGCTGAGCAGTTCCTTGGTCATGCGCAGCATCGGGGAGGGGTTGTCGGCCATCTGGGTCGCGAGTTCGATGGCAACGGTCAGGAGCGTTTCCGGCTGTGACAGCCGGTCGGCGAGGCCAAGCTGGACCGCCTCCTCGCCCGAGACCGCCCGTGCCGTTAGCAGGAGGTCATGCGCCTTGCCCCAGCCCACGCGCTGGACGAGGAAGTGCGAGCTTGCCAGTTCCGGCACGATGCCGACCTTCACGAAGACCAGCCCGAACTTCGCTTGCGTGGAGGCGACGATCATGTCGAAGGGCAGGATCTGGGTGACGCCGATGCCGAAGGCCGGGCCATTCACGGCAGCGATGCACGGTTTGGAGGAGCGGATCAGGCTGATCCAGTCAATGCCGCCATCGCGCTGATGCGCCCTGGTTTCGGACGCGTCGATATTGGTCTGGAAGTAGGACATGTCGGCGCCCGCGCAGAAGCCACGGCCTTCGCCGGTCATGACGATGGCGCCGATCTCGTCATCCTCATTGGCTGCCGTGATGGCCTGGCCGAGTTCCCGGCTCATATCCGGGGTCCAGGCGTTCAGCTTGTCGGGCCGGTTGAGCGTGATGAGGCAGATGGAATTCTGCTTCTCCACGCGGATCTGTTCGTAGGACATTGCGGGCCTCCCTGATGTTTTGAAGGGAGGATGGGGCTCATACCGCTGCGGCAGTCACGGAGAAAATGAGCCTTAGTCCGCCTGCATCACTTCCGTATGGGTGAGCGTGTCGGTGTATTGCTGGAAGCCGGTGATCGAACCGTCTTCGACGGTCCAGACATGGACGAAGGGAATGTCCATTTCCTTGCCGGTTTCGCCATGCTTGGCGGTATAGCGCCCAAGGGCGACGACCTTGTCACCTTCGGAGATGAACTCCGACGGCGTCGCATTGAAATAATCCCACTCTCCCCCGAGGCGTGCGAAAAGTTCGCTGACAATCTCTTCTGAGCCTTCATAGGGGTTGCGGTCGGCATAGGGGCTGTTCTCGGCCTCGTTCCAGACGATGTCCGGCGAAAAATTGGCCGTTACCCCATCCATGTCGCCATATTCGAACGCGTCGTAGACGCCCATGACGAGATTGACCGGTGAAGCATCGGCCTCAGCCGTTTCGTCGGTTACTTCCATCTCGGGATCGACTGGCGGCGCCTGCGCCTCGGCTTCGGGTGCCGGAGCAGCCGTTTCATTACAGGCGGCAAGGAGCGCAATGGCGGCGATGGCAAGGATGCGTTTCATGATGTCCCCCGAAAAGCTGAAGCACATATGGGCTCACGATTGCCGGCGACGGTCAAGCAGAGCGCCGAACGGGGATCGTAATCGCCTTTCGGGGAACGTGGAGGGCATCGTGACGTTCACACTGTAGCTTTACAGGAAAGACCCTATGTCCATTATCACCATACTTCTCTGCATTTTCCTTCCGCCAGTCGCGGTTGCCCTTCGCGCAGGCATCGGCCTGCAGCTCGTTATCAATATTGTTCTTTGCTTCATCTTCTGGCTTCCGGCCGTGATCCACGCATTCTGGGTCAGCAGCAAAGGTGAGCCTGCCGTATAAGCCCGAAGCCTCGGGAGGCTCCGGGGAAATGCGGTATCCAGACCGGCGCCCTAGTAGAGGGTCGCCATGGCCTTGCCATCATAGTCGGCCAGTTCGTCGATGCGGCCATCCTTGACCTTCCGGGCCCATTCCGGGTCCTGAAGCAGGGCCCGGCCGACGGCGACGAGATCGAACTCGCCCTTGTCGAGACGCTCGACCACATCGGTCAGCGGGCGCGTCTTGGAGCCCTCGCCGCGCATCGCGCCGGTGAATTCTGACGACAGGCCGACAGACCCGACCGTGATGGTCGGCAGGCCGGTGAGCTTCTTCGCCCAGCCGGCGCAGTTGAGGCCATTCTCGCCATCCACATCGGGGAACTCAGCCTCCCAGAAACGGCGCTGCGAGGCGTGCAGAATGTCGACCCCGGCATCGACGAAGACCTTGAGGAAAGCCTCGAACTCCTGCGGGGTCTGGGCGAGCTTCACGCCGTAATCCTGCTGCTTCCACTGCGAGAAGCGGAGGATGACCGGGATGTCCGGCCCGGCGGCCTTCTTCACTTCGGAAATGATCTCTCCGGCGAAGCGGGCGCGCTCGATCAGCCCGCCGCCATATTTGTCCTCGCGCTTGTTCATCACATCCCAGAAGAACTGGTCGATGAGATAACCGTGGGCGCCATGGATTTCGACGGTGTCGAAGCCGAGATCCTTCGCGCTGGCTGCCGCCTCGGCATAGGCGGCGACCATGTCGGCAACGTCTTCTTCGCTCGGCGCCTCGAAGATCTGCTTGCCCTTGTGGGTCAGGCCGGACGGGCTGTCGGTCGGCGCGTCGGGCCAGTGGCCGGTGCCAGCCTTGCGCATCATGCCCTGGTGCCAGATCTGCGGGCCCATCTTGCCGCCTTCGGCATGGACCGCCTCGATTACCTTCTTCCAGCCGGCAAGGGCGGCATCGGTATGGAAGAGGGGATAGTTCGGATTGTCACCGCCGCCCTTGCGCCGGATGATTGTGCCTTCCGAGAGGATCAGGCCGACATCGGCAGCCGCCCGGCGGGCATAATAGGCGGCGACATCATCCGTCGGCACACCGTTCGGGCTGAAGCCGCGCGTCATGGGGGCCATGACGATACGATTAGGCAGCTCCAGGCCTTTCAGCTTGAAGGGTTCAAAAAGCGGGGCAACAGATGACATCAGACCTCTCCCAAATTCACCGGACGTTATTTCACCAGGCAAGTATCTGGGGCACGCGCCCTTATGGATCAATGACTTTTCCCCGCATGAAGCATTCAGTACGCATTCACTTGAGACTTCCTAAACTCCCTGTCATCAAGGCACTAAGCGGGGAGGATATGGAATGAAACGATTTGCAGGATTTCTGGCGCTGGCTGGACTGGCCGCCTGTTCCACGCCGGGTATCGACTATGCTGCGCGCGTCGTTCCTGAGAACAGGGCGGCGGTGGAAACCCGCACAGTGGATGTCGGCCGCTTCTCCGGGCCGGGCGGACGCTGGTATGAAGGCCGCTTCGCCGACATGCTGGCGAGCGCGACCTTTGACGGCCGGCCCTGGTTCCGCATGGCGCGGTACACAGATGGCACCGTGCCGGAGGGGGAGCGCGCGGGGATTTATGAGGGCCTGATCGAGGTCACTGAATATACTGCCGAGGAATACACCCAGACGGTGCGGAAATGCGTCGAATGGGACGGTCTGTTCGATTGCGAGCATCGCGACGATGTCGAGGAAATCTGTCTGCGTGAGAACGTCGAGGTCGCGGTTACCCCGCGCCTGATCGAATACGGGTCCGGTCAGGTTCTCTTCCAGCAGACCTATTTCGGTGAGTCGTCGAATGAGAGCTGCGAGGAAAGCTACTGGCACAGCCGCCGGGGCCGGCATTCCGGCGGCAGTTATGTCTACGGGCTGCTGGGGGGCGTTCAGCCGCCGCGGGACATGGTGCTCGATGCGCTCTCTGACACTATCTACGAGGTCCGCGCCGATATCGCGCCGATGAACACGACGCGCCGTGCAGTTTTCATCGAGGAGGCGGTTGATCCGGTTGTTCGTGCTGATCCGCGCTTTGAACAGGCCGTAGATGCCGGGCCGAAATCGCCGGATTTCTCCTGCTATGTGTGGGAAGACCTGAAGGCAGAATATCCAGAAGCGCCCGCGGTGACGCATAATCTCGGCGCCTGTCTTGAGGCGCAGGGGAATTATGTGGGGGCCCATGGCGCCTATGCCGAGGCTGCCCAACTCTCAGCGGCGATGAACGGGACCGGCCAGCCGGGTGAAAAGTACAGCGAAGCCCTGTCGCGCATGTCCTGGTATCGTTCGGGGCTTCAGCTCATCGACCGGCTCACCGCGCCCAATGAAGGCTGGCAGCCCGTGCCGCAGCCAGAGGCGCCCGAAGCGGGCGAAGCGGGAAGCTGAGGCTTGAAGGCTGCCTCAGCCGCCGATGCCGGTGACATGCATGGCGTAGCCGGCGCATGCGGCCACGAAAAAGCAGGCGGTTACGATGCTGGTCTTGAGGGCGATCTTGCTCATGTCGAACATCCTGTCTGACGATCCCGGCGCGTTCTGCGCGTGCCGGGCAAGTCTGGGATGAACGCAGGATGAACCCTCAGGTTTCGCGCTTGGACGAATCTATTTCCTTGCGGAGCTTTTCGCGGCGCGCGGCCTCGGCCTGCTTCTCAGCTTTGGTGCGGCCGAATTTCGCCCGGTTTTCAACCGCTTGCTGCTCTTTCTGAGCGCGCGCCTTGGCCTTGCGGGCCTTGTTGAAATTTATTGGCTCGGCCACGCTTGGGCGGCCTAGTCGCTGTGGGTGTCGCGCCATTGCTCCATGGCAAGCGAGATGGCGAAGGTCTCGCGGTATTTCGGGCTGGAGGCCGGGCGCGGGGCGCGGGCCGATGTCAGCGCCATGATCTCTGCGAGCTTGTTGTGGGCCGCCCCAGCTTGTCCTGCACCGATATAGGCATGTAGCTCGACCAGCGCCGAAGAGAGCGGGTCATGCGCGCGGATCACGAAATAGGGCTCGTCATCGCCGAGTTTCTCGATGACATCGAATTCGGACGGATTGGCTTTCGAGCCGATGGGCGCCTTGGACATGGGATATGGCCTTTCGAATCAGTGAACTTGCTGACCAAGAGCCTAGGCAAAGCGCGCAGGCCCGTCACCTGAGGGGAACCACCTAATGCCCGCTGCCGAACACACCGGTGCGGATCGAGTAGTCTGCGGCGAGGGCATAATCCGGGTCATCATCGCTATCGACCATGAGCTGGCCGGCGCGATTGAGCAGCTTGTGGCAGTCGCGGGACAGGTGGCGGAGGCGCAGTGTCTTGCCGAGCGCTTCATACTTTGCGGCCAGATCCTCAATCGCCTGCAGGGCGGACTGGTCGACCACACGCGAGCGCATGAAGTCGACGATCACAACATCCGGGTCTGTCTCCGGGTGGAAGAGTTCGGCGAAGCCCTCGGTCGAGCCGAAGAAGAGCGGGCCTTCGATCTCGTAGACATGTGCGCCGGGGACCGACACGCTGTCGCGCTCGACGATGTGGATGCGCCGGGCATTGTTCCAGGCATAGGCAAGCGCGGACACGATGACGCCGACGACCACGGCAGTGGCGAGGTCATAGGCCACGGTCACGCCGGTCACCAGCACGATCACGAGCGCATCGGTCAGCGGAATCCGCGTCATGATGCGCAGGCTGTTCCAGGCGAAGGTGCCGATAACGACCATGAACATCACGCCGACCAGCGCGGCGAGCGGGATCTGCTCGATCAGGCTGGAGCCGACCATGATGAAGGCGAGCAGGAAGAGGGCGGCCGACAGGCCGGAGAGACGGGTGCGACCGCCGGATTTCACGTTGATCATCGACTGGCCGATCATGGCGCAACCGCCCATGCCGCCGAAGAAGCCGGTGACGAGGTTGGCGGTGCCCTGCGCGATGCATTCCTGGCTCGCCCCGCCGCGCCTGTTGGTCATCTCGCCGACGAGGTTCAGCGTCAGCAGGCTTTCGATCAGGCCGATGGCGGCGAGGATGAGCGCATAGGGGAAGATGATTTCCAGCGTCTCGAGATTGAGCGGGACCATGGGAATATGGAAGGCCGGCAGGCCGCCCTCGATGGAGGCAAGGTCCCCCACACGCGGCACATCGAGGCCGAAGCCGATCACGATTGCCGCGACAATGCCGATCCCGGCCAGCGGCGCGGGGACGATTTTGGTGAGCTTTGGCATGCCCCAGATGATCGCCATGGTCAGCGCGACGAGGCCGAGCATGAGGATCAGCGGCAGGCCCGTCATCCATTCGCCGCCCGCCATGCCGTGGCCGGAGGCTTCAGCCGTACCGGGCACCTGGAACTGGCTGAGCTGGGCGAGGAAGATGACGATGGCCAGGCCGTTGACGAAGCCCAGCATGACCGGGTGTGGCACCAGCCGGATAAACTTGCCGAGCCGGAATATGCCCGCCAGCAACTGCATGATGCCCATCAGGACAACGGCGGCGAACAGGTATTCGACGCCATGCTGGGCGACAAGCGCGACCATGACGACGGCGAGCGCGCCGGTCGCGCCGGAGATCATGCCCGGACGCCCGCCAATGCAGGCGGTGATCAGGCCGACGATGAAAGCGGCATAAAGCCCGACCAGCGGGTGGACACCGGCCACGAAGGCAAAGGCCACGGCCTCAGGCACCAGGGCTAGCGCGACGGTCAGCCCGGCGAGCAGCTCGGTCTTGATGCGCGAGGGCGTGAACTTGGAAAGGTTCGCCTGCGAAAAATTCTGCGCGCCGAGGCGATCTGCGAAGGCAGCGAATGTGGATTTGCTGGTCACGGGAGCCATCAGTCTTGTTTGCGTGTCTGGAAGGTTGCCGCCCGTATGGCCGCGATCATGCTGCGGCGCAACACGAAGACCGTCAAAAAAGCTGAATTTTCCCCGGCGCCAGACTAGCTGGACGCGACGATACCGCCATCGCAGGGGATGGTATGGCCCGAGATATAGGCGCCCGCCCGTGATGAAAGGAACATGGCCAGACCGGCAATATCCTGCGGCGTCCCCACCCGGCCGGATGGGTTGCTATCGCCAATGGCCTGCCAATCGACGCCTTCGGTCTTGCCGCCGAAGCCAACGCCGGTCGACAGCATCCAGGTCGGGAAGGGGCCGGGCGCGATCCCGTTGACGAGGATATGTTCGCCGACATGCTGGGACGCCATGAAACGGGTCAGGTGAATGACGGCCGCCTTGGAGGTGCCATAGGCATAGCCGCTGAAGGGCGAGGTGTGCAGGCCGTCGATCGAGGCAATATTGATGACGCGGGCCGGATCCTCGGCGTTTGCGGACTTCCGCAGCAGCGGAATCAGCTTCTGGAACAGGAAGAAGATGCCTTTGACGTTCACGTCCATAACCTTGTCCCAGCCGCTTTCCGGAAACTCTTCAAGCGTGGCGCCCCAGGCGACGCCTGCATTATTGATGAGAACGTCGACCTTGTCCTCGCGTTTGGCGATTTCATCGGCGAGGTGCTGGATGCCGACCATCTGGCCAACGTCTGACGGGATGGCATAGGTCTCGCCGCCATACTGGTCTTTCAGACGCTTGACTGTCTCTTCGCAGGCATCGGCCTTGCGCGATGAGATGATGACCTTCGCGCCATTGGCGAGGTAGCCGGCCGCCAGCATTTCGCCAATCCCGCGCGAGCCGCCGGTGATGACGACGGTCTTGCCCTTCACAGAAAACAGGTTGCTGAAATCGGTATCCATGTCGCGGTCCTCCATTTTTCTTCACTGGTGAAGCTTTTGGCGTAGGGGACGCGGGCTGGCAAGTATGTGGAGCGGGCTATCGCCATAAATCAGATCTCTTCGTCCATGAGGGCGCGAAGAAAAACATCAGGATTATTACGGGCGGAATTCGGCCCCACTCAGTCCTCTTCCTCGATCCAGAAAATAAAGCCGGTCTCCTCATTGCAGGCAATCACGCCTGTATCGAAGGTCGCCTCGGTCAGGCCGATCCACATCCAGGCATTATCAGGGGTGAAGACGGGCGAGGCCGGTTCGAAATCGCTATGGCGCGAGTTGGACCAGAACCGCGCCGCCGGGCCCAGCTCGCCAAGCATGGCGGACATGTCCCGGGCGAGGCCCTCGCGGTACCGGCGCTGCCCATAGGCGAGCGATTCCTTCTGGACGTAGGCCAGCACGCGCGCAGCTGTCCGGCGGCTGATCTCGAAGAAATCGTCCCTGGATTCCGGGGCGTAGCCCGCGCGGCGCGCAATAGTGGTTACGCGTTCTGATTCCCGTACATCGCTGATGTCACCGACCCAGCAGCCAAATCCGTCCTCGCGGGCGTTCTGCCACTGCTTCGCGAAGGCGGTGAGCTTTTCCATCGGCCCGGCGCAATCACCCCGGCGAGATCATCTTGGCCGGGTCGACGATGGCATCGAAGTCTTCCGCCGGGATGCCGTCCTTTATGGCTTCCTCGCGCAGCGTGGTGCCGTTCTTGTGGGCGGTCTTGGCGATGGTGGCGGCGCGGTCATAGCCGTATTTTTCCTTCAGCGGTGTCACCAGCATCAGCGAGTTCTTCAGCCCCCGCTCGATATTGTCGAGACGCGGCTCGATGCCCACCACGCAATTGTCGGTGAAGGAAACTGCGGCGTCGGCCAGAAGGCGCGTCGACTGCAGGAAGTTGTAGGCCATCATCGGGTTGAAGACGTTGAGCTCGAAATGGCCCTGGCTGCCGGCAAAGCCGATGGCGGCATTGTTGCCATGGATATGGGCGCAGACCTGCGTCAGGGCTTCGCACTGGGTCGGGTTCACCTTGCCCGGCATGATCGAGCTGCCCGGCTCGTTTTCCGGAAGCGCCAGCTCGCCAAGGCCCGAGCGCGGGCCGGAGCCGAGGAAGCGGATATCGTTGGCGATCTTGAAGCAGGACATGGCGACCGTTGCGATCGCGCCATGGGTGAAGACCATCGCATCATGCGCGGCCAGTGCCTCGAACTTGTTCGGTGCGGTCTTGAAGTCGAGGCCGGTGATCTCGGCGATCTTCTTGGCGACCATGTCATCGAAGCCGACCGGCGAGGCGAGACCGGTGCCGACCGCCGTGCCGCCCTGGGCCAGCTCCATCAGCTTCGGCAGCGTCATCTCGATGCGCTCGATGCCATTGGCGAGCTGCTGGGCATAGCCGGAGAATTCCTGGCCGAGCGTGACCGGGGTCGCGTCCTGGGTGTGCGTGCGGCCGATCTTGATGATGTCGGCCCATTCCCTGGCTTTCGCATCGATTGCGCCATGCAGCTTTTTCAGCGCGGGAAGGAGCCGGTGGGTGACTTCTTCCGCGCAGGCGATGTGCATCGCTGTCGGGAAGGTGTCGTTCGACGACTGCGACATGTTGCAATGGTCATTCGGGTGAACCGGCGTCTTTGTGCCGAGCTCGCCGCCGAGGATCTCGATGGCGCGGTTCGAGATCACCTCATTGGCGTTCATGTTGGACTGCGTGCCCGATCCTGTCTGCCAGACGACGAGCGGGAAATGCTCGTCGAGCTTGCCGTCGATGACTTCGTCAGCGGCCTGGATGATCGCCTCACCGAGCTTCGCGTCGAGTTTGCCGAGCTCCATATTGGTCTGGGCGGCGGCCTTCTTGACGATGCCGAGCGCGCGAACGACCGGCTCTGGTTGCTTTTCCCAGCCGATCTTGAAGTTGCCGAGCGAGCGTTGCGCCTGTGCGCCCCAATACTTGTCACCGGCAACCTCGATTCCGCCCATCGTATCGGTTTCGGTGCGCGGCTTCGGCTCCTTGTCGCCAAAAAGTCCCATCGGGTGGCTCCTTCATGTTCGGCAAAATGTGTAGTGTCCCGCGCGCTTTAGCACGCAGGCAGACAGGCGCAAATGCGCCAGATGGTGCGCGAGCGGACCTATTCGTCCTCGACCGGGACCTCGACCATGAGGGCAATGCGGACATGGTCGGCCATCTCCAGCGACGGCGCTTCCTCGGTCGACTTGGCGATGCGGCTGTCGGAGATGCCGTAACTCGTGACGATCGCGTCCTCGACGGTGGCCGTGCGCGCATAGGCCATCTGGTCGCCGGCCTGATCGGCAAAGGAGATGATCTCGATGCTTGCGCCTTCGCAGTCCGTGCCGAGCTGGTCGACAGCGTCGTACAGTTTTGCCTGGGCCGTCTCGGACAGGGTGGCACTGTCGGTCGGGAAGCCAATGACGGCCTCGGCGCAGATGTCCATTACTGTTTCAGCGTATTCGAACCGGATCGGTTCACGATCATTGCCGCATGCAGCTGTCAGGCACGCCAGCAACAGCGCTAGCGGCGCAATGCGTGAAGCCATCATGGACGTTTCCCTGGTTAACCAGAGGTGACTTTCGCAGGTTTCCGCCGCCGGGCGCAAGAGTAACAGTGCTGAACGCTTGTTTCGGCGCGCTGCGCTCTATCTATTGGTCAGCAAGCAGGAGAGGACAAAGGCAGACATGCCCGATACGCGTTTCGCCAGCACCGCCCGTGTGCCGGACAAGGCTCCGGACGGACACCCCGCCATCGCCGAGGGCAAGACCGGTGTGCTCCTCGTCAATCTCGGGACACCTGACGGGACCGACTACTGGTCGATGCGCCGCTACCTCTCCGAATTCCTCTCCGACCGGCGCGTCATCGAGCTCAATCCGCTGCTCTGGCAGCCCATCCTGCAGGGGCCGATCCTGACCTTCCGTCCGTCGAAATCCGGCGAAGCCTACAAGAAGGTCTGGATGGAGGAAGGCTCGCCCCTGCTCGTCTATACACGCCGCCAGGCCGAAAAGCTCGCCGCCCGGATCGGCAGCGACAAGGTGCTGGTCGATTTCGCGATGAATTACGGTAATCCCTCCATCGCCTCGAAGATCGAGCGTCTGACGCGGGAGGGCTGCACGCGCATCGCCGTGCTGGCGCTTTATCCGCAGTATTCCGCGACGACGACGGCGAGTGTCTATGACCGCACTTTCCGGGCCATCGAGAAACTGCGCTGGCAGCCGGCCGTGCGCACCGCCCAGCCCTTTCACGATCATCCCGACTATATCGAGGCGCTGGCCACCTCTATCCGCGAGCACATTCAGGGCCTGGACTTCACACCCGACCGTGTGCTGATGAGCTATCACGGCATCCCGAAATCCTATTTCGAGAACGGCGATCCGTATCATTGCCATTGCCACAAGACCACGCGGCTGGTGGCAGAAAAGCTTGGCTGGGACAAAGGCTTCGCGATAACGACCTTCCAGAGCCGGTTCGGGCCGACGGAATGGCTGCAGCCCTATACCGACAAGACGCTGGAAGCCCTGCCGGGCGAAGGCGTGAAGAAGCTCGTCGTGGTCTCGCCGGCCTTCATATCCGATTGCCTTGAGACGCTGGAGGAAATTTCGATCCTCGGGCATGAGCAGTTCACCGAGGCTGGCGGCACGCACTATTCCGTCGTGCCATGCCTGAATGACAGCGACCGCGCGATCGACCTGCTGGAAACGCTGGTGAAGCGTGACCTGGCGGGATGGGTGGAGCAGGATTGAACGACTGGACCAAGAGCGGAAAGGTTCGTGCCCGCATCACCGATGAGGGGGCGCTGGAGGTGCGCTGCTTCGGGCTGACGACGCAGGCGAAATATTACAAACCGCTGCTGAGGGAGTTCTTCCGCAAGGATTTCACCCCGCTCCGGCCCGGCCATGGCGATTATGCCGTCCACATCGTCATGGAGTATACCGGCGACCCGCCCTGGATGGACCTCGACAATCTCGCCAAGGCGCTGCTCGACAGCGTCTCAGGCAATGTTTTCGTCGACGACCATCAGGTGGCCCGTCTTCTGGTCGAACGCCGTGTGGGGGACCGCGAGGGCATCTATATGCGCGTCGAGGCGATGGATTGAATTTACCCTGTAACCTGAAGCAACTGGAAAGGCGCGTGCAGAAGAATAGAGTACTGACTGCGTAACATCGGGAGGGCTAACGCCATGATGTCTCAGGAAATGCTGTATCTCTCCGGGTCCGTCGTGATCCTGCTCGTGCTGATTGCCGTTCAGGCGTCGAGCGCGATTCTGGCCAATGGCCTGAGCTGGGGCCTTGGTCCCCGCGACGAGCCGGGCCGGGAGGATGTCTTTGCGGGCCGCGCCAAACGGACCGTCCAGAACCATATTGAAGGCCTTCTCCTTTTTGGCTTCGCCATTCTCCTCATCGAGACGGCCGGCCTCAATTCCGGCCTTACCGCGATTGGTGGGGCGCTCTATTTCTGGGCGCGGCTGGCCTATGCGCCGGTTTACCTCATCGGCATCCCGGTGCTGCGGACACTGGTCTGGGCTGTCAGCCTCGTCGGGATCCTGATCGAGCTTTACGTGATTGCCGCGACCGGGTTTTAGGTCCGGCCGCAGCGTACAGGCCTGTTACGACAAGCGCGGGGTGATCCAGCTCTCGCCGTCCCTGCTATTGCTAAGGGCAGGGGCGATCATCTGGTGGGAAAGCTGGCGTCCGAGCGGGCTGATGGAAGCCATCATGTGATCAGCCGTCGTGTCGAACTCGCGATAGTCGCAGGTCAGCTCGACGCCGGCCGGGATGTCGGCGAGGGCATAGCCGGCATCAATGCTGGAGAAGTCGGTATTTGGTCGCTCGCTATGGTTCATGTAGCGGCCCTCATCGCCGTCCAGGATGCAGACGGATGTGTCGTAGGGCGGGATGTAAGTGTAGCGCTTGAGAAAATCCGAAAGCCGTTCATCGGCATCGCAGAAGCTGTCGAGCGAGATCATCCGGTCGACGCGCGGGTCGAACCGCCAGATCAGCGCGCCTTGCTTGATGGGGTTGCGGGAGAAAACGCCGAGACCTTCGATGTCGGACGCAGCAAGATAACAGGGCACCAGCATCATCGCCGGGACACTCCTGAAAGACCGGGTCGCCGCCCGGAAAGGGATCAGGGTTTTGCCCGCGCTGGCGTCGCGCAATTTCGGTAAATGCCCGCAATTGGGGAATATTCAAGTTAAATAATGGGAGGGGCTGAAGGCCGCTGCGGCGTCAGGCTTCCTCCAGCGTGCGCAACAAGAGGCTTTCGCATGCAGCCCGCACAGATGGCACAGGTTTTTTCTGGTGGCCGAGGTCAAGGCTCTCGGCCTTGGCGATCGTCGCCTCAAGAAAGCTGTCCAGCATTGGAAGCGGGTCGCCAGCACCGAGGTCGCGGGTCGAAGCCTTCAGTGACAGAAGCCGGTCGATTTCCTCTGCCCTGTCGGCGGGTTCGCGCACGCCGCGCCGGAGCTCTGAAAAGACCATAGGCAACTGCCCGTCGGCGTTCTCCCACATCCAGTGCAGGGCATAGGCCGGACGCAGGCAATAAAAGTACTTCTTCAGTCTCACCGTTTCCTGGCCCTGGATCTGGCGGGTATAAGCCGAGCGCAAGGTGCTGAGATGGTGATGCTGCGCGGCCGGCCGTTCATCGATCAGCGCGAGCAATGCTTCGATCTCTTCGCGAAATCCCGGGGCTTCTTCGTAGACGATTGGAGAACGAAGCCATTCCGCTATGGCCGGATTGGCCTTGAGGAGCAGGTTGAGCGCCTTGCGGAGATCCCAGCCATTGATGTCGTAGAGGCCCTCAATGGGCTGCTCGATGACGTCCCGAGGCTGTTCGAGGCCGAGATAGGCGCGCTTGGGCAGGACATAGATAAAGCGGACATCGAAGTCGCTGTCTGGCGAGGGAAAGCCCCAGGCCCGGCTCCCCGATTCGACGGCCAGCAGGATGCGTGCATCGTGCTCGGCCTTCACCCGCTCCAGTCGTTTGCGGATGCATTGCAATGCGTCAGCGGGGATCACGTCCACACCGGACATGGTTCAGAACCGCTTGAAGGGCTTTGGTGCTGCTGTGGCGGTGGCGGTGGCGACGATCTTTCCGTCCGGGTCGAGGCACTTCGCTTCCGAGAAGCACACCGTCTTGCCGAATTTCAGGATTGTCGCCTCGACCTTTGCAGGCCCGACGAAAAGCGGGCGGAGGTACGACACCTTCATCTCCAGTGTCGGGGCCGTCATGGTGACGTTCGAGGCGATGATGATGTTGGTCGAGATGGCCTCATCCAGCATGGCTGCGATAAAGCCGCCCTGGATCGCGCCGGTCGGATTGGCGAAGCTTTCATTGGCGACGAAATCGACGACGATGCGCATCTCGTCCTGATGGACTTCGGCGAGGTGCATGCCGAGCGTGTCGGAACAGGCCGGGCGTTTCTTCGAAGTCTGGAAGCGCGCCAGCATGTCGGCATCGCTCATGCGCGGCTTTTCAGTATCGCTATCGGCCAAGGCTATTTCCGGCGGAAGGCGTCAATGCTGACGACGGTGCTTGCGCCATCATCCCCGGAAGCACGCTTCGGCTCTTCCGGCTCGGGCGCGTCGGAGTCTGTCGTCGGCGCGACGACATCCTGGCCTGTGGCCTGGTCGCTGCGCTCGAAGGACAGGCCAAAATTGACGGACGGGTCCACGAAACGGGTCATCGCGGCAAACGGGATGGAGAGGTGCTGGGGCACGCCATTGAACTTCAGGATCACTTCGAAATGGCCATCGAAGATTTCCAGGTCCCAGAACTGGTGCTGGACGACGATGGTCATCTCGTCCGGAAAGCGCTCCACAAGATGCTCGGCCATTTTCACGCCCGGCGCCTTGGTGCGGAAGGTGATGTAAAAGTGATGCTCACCCGGCGCGGCCTTGTTGCGGGCAGTCTCCCGCAAGGCCTCACGCACGACACCGCGCATGGCCGCCTGAGTCAAAGCTTCGTAGCCAATGTAGTCAGTCATTCAGCCCATCCATTTCCTGACAACCGTTCTACTGCTTCATCGGACGTATACAACACGCTTCATTCATGAAGCGAGGACACGCTAACACCTTCGCGCCACTGCGTTTATCGCTGTACCGTCTACAGTTCGTCCCCTCGGCATTGCGATAGATACTACAGGCAGAAGGGGGTTGCCGCTACCCCTCTTCAACGGAGGCTTCGGTTTTATCCTTGCGCCGTGTCGAGGATACACCGGTGATGATGCCGATGCCGGCCAGAATGACTCCGCCGATGGCAATCCACTGGGCAGGAACGCCTAAAGCATAGGCACCCCAGGCAAGGCCAGCGATGAGGATAATGTAGCCGATCGTGTAAATTGCGAAAGATGACATGGTCTCTAACTCCTGTTCTGGCAGGATGAACGCTGCCTTGGGCACGCCGTTCCGCCCCATGGGCCAGAGCCTTGTCGTTTGCACAGAGAAAAAGGAGAAGGTGGAGGCTTCTGTTGCCAGGCGCCTCCGGGCCCCGCCTGAGGCGCTGAAGCCCCAGGAGTTAAGTTCGGTTCACTTACCGACCGCTTACGCGGCCATCAGTTCACCTTCAGCAAAGTTGTCATTAGCAACTATTCTGAGTTGAGCTTCTAACGCAGCTCGGGCGGGCGAAAGCATCGTCTTTACACGTCCGTCGATCCTGTTTCGGCCCCATACCAATCTGCCTAATGAGCAGAAGAATTATGGTGGAGCCGCCGGGTACCGCCCCCGGGTCCGAACCGCTTATTACACGTGCGTTTATCGCCATAGCTCCCGAAGGAACACTATCTATATAGGCCGTCCGCGCCGTCCTATAAAGGGGGGTTAGTGTGTGATCCGCAGGTCTGAAATCGCGGTCGCAATGGACTGGTAGGCATCCGTCAGCTCTTCGCCGTCCTGCGGCGTGAAGAAGTTTTCCTCACCACTGGCGCAGTCGCGCAGCACATCCTCACCGGAAGACGGGGCCTGGAAGGCGACCGAGTAGATGACAATGTCCTGCTGCTTGATTGCGTCGCAGAGTTGCCGCGCCTGCCAGCTGGACGAACCATTGTTATAGTCGCCGACCGTGTTGAAGGCGCCGTCCGTCATCAGAACGATGGCCTTGGCCGAATCCGGTTCGTCATAGGCGAGCGGGGCTGAGGTTTCAGGCAGGATTCCGGCCCAGTTGGGGGAAATCGTGTACCAGCCCCAGGCGACCCCGAGGTGGCCGGCTGTATTCCCGCCGGCTGAAAGGGTCTCGATATAGTCATGCAGGGGCGTTTCATCGCTGGTCAGCTCAAGCGGTTTGGCGTTGCTGCAGTCGTTGCGCTCATAGACCCCTGCCGCCATCAGATACTGGCCGTCGCCGGGGGCCGCGTCCGTGAAGGCTTCACCGCCGGCCCGTTCGAACACGCAGGTGGTCGAATAGTGATAGGAACGCCACTCCCCATCATGGCGATACCAGTAGGTCTGTTCAGGGGTTTCCCCGGTCACGGCCTGGAAGTAGCTGCCGGCATTGAAGGCGCCATTATAGGCGACCATGGAAATGCGGATATCGTCTTCCTGGCCGACGGCGGGATCATCTGGAATGAGCGTGTTCACGGCATCATGCGCGGCGAGCTTGAGATCGGCGATGCGTGAGCCGCCCATTGAGCCGGAGACGTCGAAGACAAAGGCAACATCGACCTTGCCGATGCCGTAGGTGGTGGCCGTCGTGATCTGGAAACTCATCTCCTCGACCCCGGCAATGGCGGACAGCGTCGTCGCCAGCGAGCAGCGTGTCGAGGCTTCGACATCGGTAGCGTCGATTACCACAGTCGGGCTCTCGCAGTTCAGGAAGTTCTCCGAAGAGGACAGGGCCGTCATGAAGTAATCACCCACCTGCTGCTTCACCTCGGCGTGCGAGTGGCCTTCGCGCAAAGCGCGCGTGCCTGCAATGACAGCTGAATCGAGGTTGTACTGGGCCTTGTTCTTCTTCGTCGTCAGAAGCTGGAAGTCGATCGCGAAGCCGGAAACCAGGGCGATTGGAAGAACGGCAAGCGCGAGGATGACGGCGACGTGGCCGCGGTCGAGCGCCAGCAGGTCAAGGCTTCGGCGCCAAAGTCGGTCCGCAAAATTTCCCCGGTGCGCCCGAAAAGCGCCCGACATATTTGTCAGAGACATGACTCACCCTCTCCCTCATTCGAGGTCAGCGTGAGTGTGGCAGGAATCGGATTTCCACTGTGTTCAGACAGGCGGTCAAATTGAGAAGGGCCGGACAGGGGCTGATTAACCCTGTCCGGCCCTTCGGTTGTCTTCCTCGGATTGCTAGTGGGAGATGCGCAGATCCGAGATGGATGTCGCGATCGCATTATAGCTTTCGACAAGCTCCTGGCCGTTTTCGGCATTGAAGTAGAATTCCGGGCCGGAGGCGCAGTTGCGCAGGATCTCCTTGCCGGCGGGCGGCGCCTGGAAGGCGACAGTGTAGATGATCACGTCATCATCCTTGATCGCATCACAAAGCGCTTCGGCCTGATCGTCGGAGGAACCCTGGCTGTTGAAGAACTGCCGGTTGAACTCACCATCCGTCATCATGATCATCGCCTTCACGACATCCGGTTCGCTTGGATCGAGCGGTTCGGAATTGCCGGTGAAGACATCTCTCCACTCATGCGAGATCAGATACCAGCCCCAGGCGATGCCCTGGTGGCCAGCGGTACCGCCGCCAGCGCGGAGACTGTCGATATAGTGGTTGATCTGTGTCCGGTTATGGCTGAGGCCGAAGGGGCCTGCATCCGGGCATTCGCCGACGCCAGTATCGTCCCAGCTGCCGCCCTTCCCTTGATCGTTGCTGTCTCTCCACTCGGTATGGCTGGCCGCGAGAAAGCCGTCTTCATTGTCTTCGTCTTCGCTCGCATTGAAGGCTCCGGACTCCGGTTCGCGGATCAGGTCCCACTGTGCCAGCTGCGTCGGTTGGGTATTGTCGAACGCGTGATCGCCATCGCGTTCATAGACGCATGTGTCGTTAATCGTCTTTTCCTGCGTGTCGGTTTCTCCGACGACCCATCTGCATTTGTATTCCATGCCCCAGCGGCCCCAGCAGCCCCAGCGTGATGTGCAAACCCAGTCACACTTTTCCTCGGCCCCTTTTTTATTCTTGGAGGCGTCCTGTTCGTAATGGTCCTCGCCCTGATAGGTGCGGCGTTTTTCCAGGCCCGTGACCTCTTCGAAATATTTGTCGGCATTGATCATGCTGTTATAGGCGACCATGGCGATGCGTACGTCGCCGTCACTGGCCGAACCGGGCTGTGGCAGCAGCGTTTCAGCTGCCTCCTTGGCCGCGTCCTTCAGGTCATAGATGCGTCCGTAATTGTTCATGGAACCGGAAACATCGAAGACGAAAGCGACATCGACCCGGCCGGTGCCGTAGGTGGCGGTGCTGGATGAGCCGATATCGACATTATCATGGCCGACAATACGCATCAGCGTCGTCGGCTGGTGACAGGTCACATTCCCTGTCAGCTCTTCAGGCCCTGAAAAGATGATGTTCAGGGTGTCGCAATCGAGGTTCTGGTCCTCGTTCGCCATGATCGCTTCGAAATAGTCGCGGGCGTGCTTGCGAACCACGTCTTCGTCATTCGTGCTTTGCATCATGCGCGCGCCGGCCAGGACGGCCGAGTCGATCGCATACTGGATCTTGTCCTTCTTCGAGAAGGCAAGCTGCGCATCAATGGCAAAGCCTGCGACGACCAGCAGCGGTACAAGGGTAATTGCGAAGATCATCGCGACATTGCCGCGTTCTTCGGATTTGAAACTTGTGGCTCTTTTCAGGCGTGTCATAGTATTCAGGGCTCCGGACCATGAGAATTCGATCATGACCGTAGCGCAACATAGTTGCTTTCCGATTTGGGTGATCGCGGCAACTTCCGGCTTGCCGGTTACCTTCGGTTAACAGCTCACAAGCTGTGTAATCACTGGCCTCAGACGCTGGACAGGCTGCAGAGACTCGGCAGAATAATCGCCGTCATGCGCCAGTATCTCGACCTTCTCCAGGATGTCCTCGACAACGGTATCGAGCGGGATGACCGCACCGGCACCGGCACGCTCGGCGTGTTTGGCCGGCAGATGCGGTTCGACCTGTCCGACAGTTTCCCGCTGCTCACGACGAAGAAGCTGCATCTGCGCTCGATCATCATCGAGCTTCTGTGGTTCCTGAAAGGCGATACCAATATTGCCTATCTCGAGGAAAACGGGGTCTCCATCTGGGATGAGTGGGCCGACGAGAATGGCGACCTTGGGCCGGTTTATGGCAAGCAGTGGCGCTCATGGGCGGCCCCTGACGGGCGGGTCATCGACCAGATCGAATGGGTGCTGAACGAGATCAGGACCAATCCGAATTCGCGCCGCCTTGTCGTTTCGGCCTGGAACCCGGCGGATGTGAACGAGATGGCGCTGCCGCCATGCCACTGCCTGTTCCAGTTCTTCGTGGCCGACGGAAAGCTCAGCTGCCAGCTCTACCAGCGTTCCGCCGATATCTTCCTTGGCGTGCCGTTCAACATCGCGTCCTATGCGCTGCTGACGCTGATGATGGCGCGCGCGACGGGCCTCAAGCCGGGCGAGTTCGTTCATACGCTGGGCGACGCGCATCTCTACTCGAACCATATCGAGCAGGCGAAGCTGCAGCTCACGCGTGAGCCGCTGGCCCCCCCGAAAATGATCCTCAACCCCGACAAGACCGATCTCTTCTCCTGGGCGTATGAGGACTTTGAACTTGTGGGCTACGAGGCCCACAAGCACATCAAGGCCCCCGTCGCAGTCTGAGGATCAGCCTTTGAGCTGCGTCCACGCCGTCCAGGCATCGGCGGCATACATCAGCGAAGGGCCGCCACCCATATAAACACAGACCCCCAGCGTATCGGCGACTTCCTCGTCGGTTGCGCCGAGCTTCTTCAGGGTCTTCGTATGAAAGCCGATGCAGGCGTCGCACTGTTTGGCGACACCAATGGCCAGCGCGATCAGTTCCTTGGTCTTGTGATCAATCGCGCCATCGCCATTGGCCGCCTTTGACAGGCCACCGAAGGCCGCCAGCGTGTCGCCGGCCTTTTCGCGCAGGCCCGCGAGGCCTTCATTCACCCCGTCGGTGATCGCTGCATAGTCTTTCTTTGCCGTTGCCATGGGCCGGTTCCTTTTTCCTGTCTTGGCTTCCCGCTCATCTCAAGGCTGAGCGCACGGGAAGCCATAAGGGGAAATACGGAAACGCCGGCCCGAAAATCTCAGCGCGGCGCCATGCGGATGGACCCGTCGAGGCGGAAATTATGGCCGTTGAGATAGGTATTGCGGGCAATCTCGACGGCGAGCGACCCGAACTCCTCCGGCTTGCCGAGACGTTTGGGGAAGGGCACCGACGCGGCAAGGCTGTCGAGCACCTTGTCCGGAGCCCCGAGCATCAGCGGCGTCGCGAAGATGCCCGGCATGATCGAGTTCACGCGGATGCCGATGTCCATCAGGTCACGCGCCATGGGCAGGACGAGACCGTTCACGCCAGCCTTGCAGGAGCCATAGATCACCTGACCGATCTGCGCGTCCTGTGCAGCGACAGACGCGGTCAGCGTGATCGAGCCGCGCTCGCCATCATCATTGACCGGCTCGGAGTTCGCCATGCCGAGGGCCGACATCGACGCGATCCGGTAAGACGACACAAGAATGCCCTGCGCCCCGCGATCATACATCTCGGTCGGCGTGCGCTTGTACTTCATCGTCTCCTTGTCGAAGGACAGCGTCTTGCCGCGTCCGGAGGTCATGGCGCAGTGGACGGTAACCCGCTCCTGGCCGTGGGCTTCGCGCGCCTTCTCGAAACCGGCCTCGCAGGATGCCTCGTCGAGGATGTCGACCTTGCAGAAGATGCCGCCGATGGATTTGGCAACCTCTTCGCCTTTCTCTTCCTGGATGTCGAAGATGGCGACTTTCACGCCTTGCTCCGCGAGCGCTTCTGCGGTGGCGCGGCCGAGGCCGGATGCACCGCCTGTGACGACGGCAGGTGTATCGGAACCGAGTTTCATAAGTGTCCTCCCTTAAATCTTGTCTGCCTGAATAATTAGGCGGCAGGCGCGATGGGCGGAAGCACTGTCGTCGGGTCAGCTTTTGACGGTGGCGGGTGTGAAGCCGTCATCGTCATACGGATCGATCTCGCCGGCCTTCTCCCGCTGGCGGATCATGTATGAGATGATCACCGCGCCAACCATCTTGCCGATAATGAAGACGATCCAGTTGGCAAAATGCAGCATGTTGCCCGGCTCGTCGCCGAGCTTTATCTGCCGGGCAAGATCGGCGCCGTAGAGGAAAATTGTCGTATCTACGGGCGCGGCGACGGCGCTGGAGAGAATGATTCGCGTGGACAGGCGGTATTTCGTGAAGGTGAAGATCAACCAGTCGATGATCTCGGAAATCGCGAAAGCAATGCCGGAGGCCAGGGCAATAACTGGCCAAGCGTAGAAAAACGACCAGGCGATGGCGAGCGCCATGACGATCAGGACACGATGCCCCATACGCCGCTGCACGAAGTCACGGAAAACAAAGACGAGACCTGTTACGATGGTCAGTGGATGAAGTTCGACCCCTTGGGCAAAGAAACCACCGGGCTCAACAAGCCTGATGCTGCTGACGACGCCAAATGACCAGTTCAGAAAAGGGATGGTGAGAAAGTATAAAAATGCCCAGAAACGACCCTTGAAATAGTATATGAGAGAAAATGTCACAACCAGGCCAATGGTCACAAAAGCAACCAGAAGCGAATTGTCTTGTTTATTGTTGAATATTGCGCCGAGCAGGCTGTTCCAGAGATCCATCATGGGTTGAATCTTTTCTCGACTGTAACTGTTTCTATTGATCCAGCCATGTTTGGGCCTCTACAAACGTGCGCATAACCTAGATCAAGTGCAATAAAAAACGCACAAAGGCGAAAGGCAAGCAGATGGAAGAACCGGTCAAGCTGTCGATCATTGTGGCACGATCGCGCAATGGGGTTATCGGCAGGGATGGCGGTCTTCCATGGAAACTTGCTGATGATCTGGCGCTTTTCAAGCAGACGACAAGCGGCAAGCCGATCATCATGGGCCGTCACACCTGGGAGAGCCTTCCGAAGAAGCCGCTGCCCGGCCGCCAGAATATCGTCATTACGCGGGACTGGGCCTACGCTGCCGAGGGCGCGCGGGTCTATTCCAATCTCAATGCCGCGATCAATTCCGCAAAAGCGATTGCCGCGCGCGATGGTGAGAATGAGGTTTTCATCATTGGCGGCGAGTCGCTCTACCGGCGCGCCCTTCCGATGACGGACGTCCTCTACATCAGCGAGATCGATGCAGACGTCGAGGGCGACACCGTCTTTCCGTCATTTGATGAATCCGCCTTCCGCGAAGTGGCGACCAAGCCCTTCGAGAAGAATGAGCGCAACGACCACGCCTTCAAGCTGCGCGTGCTGGAGCGGGTGGCGGGGTAGACGCTGGCGTCTGCCTTCCCCGACGGCGCGCCTTGAAAGCCGGCAGGCGCCGCGACACTGTTCCTCCCATAACCAGAACAGGCACACAGGGAGTGGATAGATGGATTTCGAGGTCTTCGCGGAAGGATTGCGGTTTCCTGAGGGGCCGGTCGTTATGGCGGACGGCTCGGTCATCGTCGTGGAGATCGAGAGCAAGAAGATCACGCGCTGCTGGGGTGACGGCAAAAAGGAAGTCATCGCAGAGCCGGGCGGCGGGCCGAACGGGCTCGCCATCGGGCCGGACGGCGCGCTCTGGGTCTGCAACAATGGCGGCTTCGTCTATCATGAACGCGACGGCCTGCTCATCCCCGGCCATGCCCCTGAGGACTATTCCGGCGGGCGCATCGAGCGGGTCGATCTCTCATCCGGCAAGGTCGAGGTCATCGCCACCCATTGCGGCGAGCGCCCCTTGATGGGGCCGAACGATCTCGTCTTCGACAAGGCGGGAAATCTCTATTTCACCGATCTCGGCAAGTCGTACGCCACCCACCGCGACACCGGCGGGCTGTATTTTCTGCCGGCAGGCTCCGACAAGGTGCAGGAATTCGACTACAACCATATCTCGCCGAACGGCATTGGCCTCTCGCCGGACGAGGAGACGGTCTATTTCGCCGACACGATGACAGCGCGAGTCTGGGCCTATGATCTCGAAAGCCCCGGCAAGCCGAAACAGGCAGGGCCGTTCAGCACGGGCCGGGTCGTCGCGGGCATGCCGGACCTTCGCTATTTCGACAGCCTCGCCATCTCGGCGGCCGGCAATGTTTGCGTGGCGACCATCCTGCAAGGCGGGATCACGACGGTGCAGCCGTACGGCAAGCATTCCCACATCGCCTTCCCCGACCCGTTCGTGACCAATATTGCCTTTGGCGGCGAGGACATGATGGACGCCTATGTCACCCTGTCGGGCACCGGCAAGCTGATCAAATGCCGCTGGCCGGAGCCGGGCCTGACGCTCAATTTCAATGCCTGAAGCCTTCCGATAGTGCGCGCCATGCGCTTAACTCTCTGCATGCAAGCAGGGGGAGCGGCACATGGCAGCACCAATCGTCTTCTTCGACATCGCGGCGCCCGATTCGGACGCATTGCGCGGCTTTTACAAATCCGTCTTTGACTGGCCGACGGAGGGCGAGAACTTCACCGTCCCGGTCACTGCGCCGATCGAGGGAACGATCCGTCCCGATCCGGCAGAGAAGATGCTCTATGTCGGTGTACCGGATCTGACGAAAGCGCTGGAGGATATTGTCGCTGCAGGCGGGACTATCGACGTGCCGCGTTTCGAAGTGCCGGGCATGGTTATCCTCGGCCTCTTCAAGGACCCGGCCGGCAATCGCATGGGCCTTGTCGAAATGGATGGCGACGCGCCGAAAGTGCCCTAGCGCCTAATCCTCAAACACGATGTCCGGCGGGGCCTTGGTCCGCGGACTCTTGAGATTGAGTGAAACTGGTGGATGATGGAAAGCTCGATCTCGATCAGACACTGGAAGACCTGCTGCCGGACTTCGACGTGCCCTATGCGGGTAATGTCACACTGCGCCACCTGCTGCAGAACCGGTCCGGCATTCCACACTATATCGACATCCCCGGCTGGTTCGACAATGACGTGAAGCGCGCCTTCACAGATCAGTCCTTCATGGACACGCTGGAACAGCTGGAACTGAAATTCCCGCCCGGTGAGGATTATCTGTACTCCAACGTAAATTACTATCTTCTGGCGCTCGTGATCGACGGATATTCCGGCATGGACTACGAGACTTATTTGCAGGCGCAAATCCTCGATCCGCTTGGCATGACCGCGACCGGCCAACTTTACCGGGACGCAGACGGCATCGCTGTAAATTACCTGAAAAATGATGAGGGCACCTATGAGGTCATCCCCGTCGTGAACCCGGCCTTGTTCCGCGGCACGGCCTCCATGGTCTCGACCGCTGACGATCTGAAAGCCTGGGGAGAGGCCATCAACGACAGCGAAATCTATTCCGACGCTGCCGCGGCAGAAGCCTTCAATGCCGACACGCCCATCGCCTGGAGCGTGGCGGAGCTTCCCGTGACGGACGACCGGACCGTCGGTGTCACCTATTATAATGGCCGCCTGATCGGCTATCTCAGCCTGATCATGCTGTTGCCGGAAGAGGACGGCGCCATTGTCATCCTTAACAACAATACGGTCGGCTACGAGAATATGATCGGCCTCGCCGCGACGCTGGCCGCGCAGTATTTCGGCGGTGAAGACTAGTCCTCAAACACAATCTTCGGCGGGGCCTTGGTCTGCAGGCTGTCGAGATTGAGCGCGACGGAGCGGGCGATCTCGTGGAAGAGGTCTGCGGATTTCCCGCCAGTCGACGCTGCGGGCTTGCCGGTGTCGCCGCCCTCACGGATCTCGTTCAGGATCGGCAGCTGGCCGAGCAGGGGCAGGCCGAGTGTGTCAGCGGTTTTCTGCCCGCCGCCTTCGCCCATCAGATAGTGCCGGTTGCCGGCCGGATCCTCGAACCAGCTCATCGTCTCGATCACGCCAAGGACGGGAACGGCGGTCTTGGCGAACATGGCCGCGCCCCGACGCACATCGGCAAGGGCGACTTCCTGCGGCGTGGTGACAAGCACAGCGGCCGTCACCGGGACGCGCTGGGCAATCGTCAGCTGCGCATCGCCCGTGCCCGGCGGGGTGTCGATTATGAGCAGGTCGAGCGGGTCTTCCGGTGTGCCCCAGGCGGCATCGTTCAGCATCTGCGTGATTGCCGACATGACGATGGGCCCGCGCCAGATCATCGGGGCGTCCGGATCCGACAGGTAGCCGATGGAGAGCGAGTGGATGCCATGCGCCTCGACCGGGATCAGCTTGCCATTGGCATCGGTTTCCGGTTGCGCATCGCTGGTGCCGAGCATTGTCGGCGCGCTGGGGCCGTAGATATCGGCATCGAGCAGGCCGGTCTTGAGGCCAAGCTTTGCGAAAGCGGCTGCGAGGTTCACCGCCACGGTGGATTTGCCGACGCCGCCCTTGGCGCTCGCGACGACGAGGATACGCGAAATGCCGGGCACCTTGTCGGCGGTGGGCTGGCCGGGCTGGCCCTGCGAGATCGCTTCTTCAGACAGTCGCGCGCCCTTGCGCACGCGCTGGCTGCCAGGGCGCGGCGGGGCTTCGGCGTGCTGGTGCTCATGCTGACCCGGCGGGCGTTCCGCCGTCAGCATGGCGCGCACATCGCTGACGCCCTTCACATTCATTACGCGGGCCTCTGCCTCGACCCGGCGGGTCTCCGATTCTTCCATGTTGGAGGGATCGGCTTCGATGATCAGGGTCACGGCTCCACCGTCCTTTATACGGACAGCCTGCAGCCAGGCCGGGTCACCGAGCGCGCGCCGGATGGCGGTCTCAAGCTTGTCGGATTGTCGCGGCTTGCCACGAAACATGCGGGTTACTCCTTGATGCGAGCGGCTTGGGGTGCACATATCTCCGCAATGCCTATATGGCCATAGACGGACAGTCATGAAGGAGGGGCAATGCCCTGGAATGAAAACAAGGACGGCGAGGGTTCGTCCAAGGGGAATGGCAGCCCGTGGGGTTCCGGCAAGAAGGGCGGTGAATCGCCCTGGTCCCGCCCGGGTGGTTCCGGCGGACCCGGAGGCTCTGGTGGCAGCGGTGGTGGCGGTGGCAACCGCCCTGACCTTGAAGAACAGATGCGCCGCATGCAGGAGCGCTTCCGTAAAGGTCGCGGCTCAGGCGGCGGCGGAGGACGCGGTGGCGGCGGTTCGGGCTTTGGCCCGTTCGGTTTCGCCGTGCTCGGCCTTGCTGCTGTGATCGCGTGGCTGGCTACCGGCGTTGTGGTCGTCGACGAAGGCGAGCGCGCAGCCGTGTTCCGCTTCGGCGAATGGCAGAAAAACTTCCCGCCGGGCCTGCACGTCCACCTGCCGACGCCCATCGAGACGCATGAAATCATGCCGTCCGAGCGCCAGCAGGTGACGCAGATCGGCAATGACAATGACGAGCGGCTGATGCTGACCGGCGACGAGAATATCGTCGACGTCCAGTTCCGCGTCTTCTGGTATTATGACGAGGAAGACCCGGAAAACTTCATCCTCAACGTCGAGGAAGGCGGAGAGCTTGTGAAAGCGGCCGCCGAATCGGTGATGCGGGAAGTGGTCGGCAAATCCAATCTCGACGACATCATCACCACAGGCCGTGGCGAGCTGCAGAACGAGGTGCGGTCGCAACTCGAAGCCCTGCTGAACGACTATCGTGCCGGTGTGCAGATCCTCAACGTCGAGATCCAGGAAGCCCAGGCGCCCGCCCCGGTGCGCCCGGCCTTTATTGACGTGGTGAACGCCGGCCAGGATGCCGAACGGGCCGTTCAGGAAGCCAACAAGTACGCCAATGACATCATCCCGCGTGCTCGTGGTGCAGCCCAGCAGATCCTGCAGGACGCCGAAGCCTATCGCGAACAGGTGATCGCCGACGCGACGGGTCAGGCAAGCCGCTTCACGCAGATCCTCGATGAGTATCAGCAAGCTCCGCGGGTGACCCGCGAGCGGATGTATCTCGAAACAATGGAGCGAATCCTGAACCGCAGCGACAAGCTGATTCTCGACAGTGATTCCGGCGCAGTGCCTTATCTGCCGCTGGAAGAAATGAACCGCAGAACAACCGGGCAGGGGAACTAGTCATGAGATCTATTGGTATTCTCGGCCTCGTTGCGATCGTGATCATCGTCATCATCGCATTCAATTCATTCTTCATCGTCGACCAGCGTCGTCAGGCGCTCCTGCTGCAGGTGGGCCGTGCGGTCGAAGCCTATAACGAGCCGGGCTCGGATGAGGCGGGCTTGAAGTTCAAGATCCCGCTGATCCAGAACGTCGTGACCTATGACCGGCGGAACCTCGGGCTGAACGTGACGGACATCGAAGCCTATGCGTCCAACCAGGAGCAGCTGATTGTCGACGCCTTCGTGCGCTGGCAGATCGATGACCCGCTGGCCTTCTACCAGCGTCTCGGCACTGAACGCGAGGCGCGCAGCCAGCTCGACAACTTCACGAATGCGGCGATCCGTAACGCACTTGCATCGCGCCTGCCGGAGGACATCATTTCCGGCCAGCGGTCCGAGCTGATGGACGAGATCCGCGATAATCTGGCGAACAATATCGCTGGCCGCGGCATCGAGATCATCGATGTGCGGATCCGCCGGGCTGACCTGCCGGATGATGTGTCCGAACGCGTTTTCCGCCGTATGGAAGCGACCCGGAACCAGGAAGCCGAGCAGATCCGCGCCGAAGGCGACGAACGTGCACGGCTTGTCCGTGCCACGGCGGAACGTCAGCGGACCGTCCTTCTCGCCGAAGCCCGCCAGAAGTCGGAGCAAATCCGGGGTGAAGGTGACGCCAAGCGGAACGAAATCTACGCCGAGGCCTATGAGCGCGACGAAGAGTTCTTCCGCTTCCAGCGGGCGCTTATCGCCTGCGAGCAGGCCTTCACCGAAGGCACGCGCATCGTGGTCGGGCCTGACAAGATGGGGCTCTGCAATGACTTCATCGTGCAGGCGCGCCGCAACGGGACGCCGGGCTAGGAAACGGATCGGCGGCAAGGGAGTGTAAGCCATGTCATGGCAGACCATCCTTGCCGCCATCGGACTCTGGTTCGCGATTGAGGGCATTTTTTATGCCGCTGCGCCGGACACCATGCGCCGTATGGGCGAGTGGCTGTCGCGGCTCCCGATCGAAAGTGTCCGATCAGGCGGCATCTGGTCGGCCATACTCGGCCTTGTCCTTTTCTATGCTGCAGTCCGCTTTTTCTGACGCGTTGCGCTTTGCCTGCGAACCGCCATAGTTGTGTGCGAAAGATCCTCAGTGATCGGTAATCGGAGTGCGATGATGAAACGCTACGGGACGAGCATTCTTGCAGGCTGTGCGGGGCTGCTTCTGATGAGCGCGCCCGCTTATGCCCAGCGCCAGTCCCAGTCCGACAGTTCGCTATCGGACACGACCTCAGTCATCGATCAGAAGCAGGCGCCGGAATCCTTCTCGAGGCTCGCCAAGCGGCTGATGCCGGCCGTGGTCAACATCACCACGAGCCAGACCGTGGCGCCTGAGGGCCTGCCGGAGTTCCCGGACGGCTCGCCGCTGGAGCGGTTCAACGAGTTCTTCGGCCGTGACCCTGATGGCTTCCGCCGTGAGGGGTCGCTCGGCTCCGGCTTCCTGATTTCCGCCGACGGAACGGTCATCACCAACAATCACGTCATCGAGAATGCCGACGAGATCAATGTCGTCTTCAATTCAGGCCGTACACTGCAGGCCGAACTGGTCGGCACCGATCCTGAAACCGATGTCGCCGTGCTGAAAGTGACCAGCGACGATCCGCTGCCGCATGTCGATTTTGCCGACAGTGATGGCGCCGAAGTGGGTGACTGGGTGATGGCGATCGGCAATCCGTTCGGCTTTGGCGGGTCGGTCTCTGCAGGCATTATTTCTGCGCGCAACCGCGATATCCAGTCCGGGCGCTATGACGATTTCATCCAGACCGATGCGGCTATCAACCGGGGCAATTCCGGCGGCCCGCTCTTCAATCTGAATGGCGAAGTGATCGGCGTGAACACAGCCATCATCTCACCAACGGGCGGCTCGGTCGGTCTCGGTTTCTCGATCCCTTCCAACCTGGTGAGTTCGGTGTCAGCCCAGATCATCGAATATGGCCATCCGCGCCGTGGCTGGTTCGGTGTGAACGTGCAGGGCATCGACCAGGGCATTGCCGACGCCTACGGCGTGAACGAGGCAAAGGGCGTGATCATTACCTCGATCGACCGTGACGGCCCGGCGGCCAAGGCCGATTTCGAAGTCGGCGACCTTGTGCTGAGCTTTGATGGCAAGGCGGTCGAGAATGTCCGCGGCCTGTCGCGCGTCGTGGCGGAGACAGATATCGGCAAGACGGTCGATGTCGACATTGTGCGCGACCGCAAGCGCCGCACGGTGAGCTTCACGGTCGGTGAGCTTGAGTCCAACACTCAGGAAGATGAGCGCGAGCCACTGCCGGAAAACGCGCTGGCGCAGAATCCGATTGGTGCGGAGCTCAAGGAAATCGATGATGATGCCCGCCGGCGCTATGGCATCGCGCGTGACGTGGATGGCGTGCTCGTGAACTCGGTCGCCGCGAACGGGCCGAGCTTCGGCAAGCTGCGCAAGGGCGACGTCATCACGGAGATGGCGTTCGGGAAGATTTCCGGCCTGGAAGACGCTTATGAGGCGCTCGCTCCGGAATCCATATCGGATGGCGAAAGCCTGCTCGTGCGCGTTTGGCGCGGCGGACAGACGATGTTTTTCACTCTGGAAACAGAGCGCTAGATACTTATCCACATCGCGGGCATTAAGGGACTCTTTACCCTTTGCGCAAATCAGATTCTGATTCGCTTGAGTCAAACGGAATCTGCGCGAGACAAGGAGAATCTGCCATGGCGATGAGTGAGAGACAGTCCCTTGAGCTGTGGCGCCGGGCAGTTTCGTCCTATGTGCGCACCTGTGAACTGGATCTCTCGGCGCGCCAGCAGGCGATCTTCATGACCGTTGCGCTGGAAGCCGGGCCCCATACGGTGCGCGGCCTTGCGGCCAATCTCAACCTTGCCAAGCCGGCGGTTACGCGCGCGCTCGATACGCTGGAAAAGGCGGGCTTTGTGCGCCGCCGCCGCGACGAGAACGATCTGCGCAGCGTGTTCGTCGAACGTACACCGGATGGCATGGCCTGGCTGCGGGAGTTCTCCACCTTCATCATCGCAGCCGATGGCGGGCAGGATATTGGCCGCGTAGACCCGGTGGCCAAGTCCGCAGCCGCATGATTAGGTCAGACCTGCCATGCCTGAGTTCAACGATCCCCGCCTGACCGCGCCCGCCAATCTGTCTGGTGTGCCCATGCAGGTCAGCGCTGGTGTTGCGGCCGTGCGCGATGCGCCGGAGGCTGATGCGGAGCTGGCCACGCAGGCCCTGCACGGCGAAACGCTGAAAGTGTTTGAAGAACAAGGCGGCTTCGCCCGCGTGCAGCTGGACCGCGACCGCTATGTTGGCTGGGCGCCTGTGGACGCGCTCTCGGCGCCGGTGCTGCGCGCGACACACAAGATCACCGCCCTCCGGACCTATGCCTATTCCGAGCCGCATCTGAAATCGGCGCCGCGCTTCATGCTTTCCATGGGCAGCCTGTTGCCCGTGACAGGCGAGGACGGAAAGTTTGTGCGCGTCGACCGCGCAGGCTGGGTGCCGGTGCAGCATGTCGCGCCGGTGGACCGTCTCGAGACCGACCCGGCAGCGGTTGCCGAACGTTTCCTCCATGCACCCTATCTCTGGGGCGGCTGCGAGAGCCTCGGTCTGGATTGTACAGGCCTCACGCGCGCCGCCTTCCTGGCCTGCGGCGTGATCCTGCCGCGTGACAGCGACATGCAGTTTGCCTGGTCCGGCCAGGCCATTGAGGACTGGAAGACGCCCGGCGCCCTGCAGCGCGGAGACCTGGTTTTCTGGAAGGGGCATGTCGGCATCATGCTGGATGCGGAGATGTTCCTGCATTCCAATGCCCATCACATGGCCGTGGCAAAGGAGCCTCTGGCCGGCGCAATTGAGCGGATTGCAAAAATTTACGGCGAGCCCATAGGGGCCCGCCGCATTGATGTGTCTTCAATGAAAGGCGTGGAGCCTGACTGGCTCAAGGCCGGCTGAGCTACTCGTCTTCAGTCGCTTCAGCGTTGCCTTCGTCAGACGCGTCTTCGGACGGCACCGCTGCATCGGGTGCAATTTCGACTTCGCTGACATTGCCTTCAGCAACAGAGTCATCATCGTCCACCGCGTCGACGGTCTCGACCACGCCCGTGGCCTCGGTCGGGGCATCGGAGGCTTCGCCCGGCTCGATGGTCGCTTCGACGGCTTCGCCGCCTTCTTCGCCCTCGGCAGAGGCTTCGGTTGCCTCACCGTCTTCACCTTCGGCTTCCGGCGCTTCTTCCGGCAGCGGCTCCGGGAAGGCCGGAGCGTTTGGCGTCATGGAAGCGAGATAGGCGATCACGTCAGCGCGCTCGTCATCACGGCGCAGGCCTGCAAAGGCCATCGAGGTGCCGCGGATATAGGAGGACGGGTTTTCGAGCCAGTGATCGATGTTCTCGTAATTCCAGGGCTCGCCAGCCGTGGCCATCATGGCGGACGAGTATCCGAAATCTGACTTGTGAGCGTGCTCGGCCCCGATGATGCCGTAGAGGTTCGGGCCGGTACCGTTCGGGCCACCCTGTTCGATGGTGTGGCAGGTGGAGCACTTCGCCTTGAAGGACCGCTCACCATTGCTGGCGTCTGCGTTCGCCAGCAGGGCGCCGAGGTCATAGACCTCTTCTTCCTCTGCCGCGCCACCACCGGTCTCGGCGATTTCGGTGTAATAGGCGAACCGGCTGTGGGCCCAGTCATTCAGGGACTGTTCTTCCTCGCCATGATGGCCGCCTTCGCCGCCGGAGGAGAAAAGCGCGCCTGACAGGGTCTGAAGGCCCATGATGATAAGGAAGACGGCCAGGATTGCGCCGAACACCTTGTTCCAGAAGAGATCGCCCATCGGGATCATCCTTGTTTGGTTGTCTTTTAACGCGGGCCTTCTGGCACGCTATCGAGTCGGAGGCAATATAACCGCATGCGTCAAGCGATGCGCGGGGCGATATAGCGGCGAAACGGCGCACTCCCTGCGGACCTCCCGACGCCCGGTCTGACCGAATCGCCTCTTGAAAAGACAGGCCCGGTCGCGCATGGCATGGCGCTGGCGCGCCCCGAAGGGGCCAGAATACAAACGGGACTGTAGAGAATGAGCGAGATGAAGGCAGGCAGGATCGCCTATCAGGGCGAAGCAGGCGCGAATTCGCATATCGCCTGCCGGGACACCTATCCCGATATGGAGCCTGTCGCCTGCAAGACCTTCGAGGATGTCCTCGCCATGGTCGAGCGCGGCGATGCCGACCTTGCCATGATCCCGGTGGAGAACACGATTGCCGGCCGCGTCGGTGATATCCACCACCTGCTGCCGGGCACCAGCCTGCACATGATCGCCGAACATTTCATGCCGATCCGCTTTCAGCTCATGGCGCTGAAGGGGACGGGCCTCGGTGAGGTGAAGGTCGCCCATTCCCACATCATGGCGCTCGGCCAGTGCCGCCGCTTCCTGCGCGAGCATGGCATCGACCCGGTGATCGCGGCTGATACGGCCGGAGCTGCGCGCATTGTCGCAGAGCAGGACGATCCGTCAGTGGCCGCCATCGCGCCGGAGCTCGCCGCCGAGGTCTATGGCCTCGACATCCTGGCGCGCAATATCGAGGACGCCGACCATAATACGACGCGTTTCGTCATCATGTCGCGCGATCCGGTCGAACACGACGCCGAGGACGGGCGGACCGTGACGGCCTTCCTGTTCCAGGTGCGCAACATCCCGGCTGCGCTCTACAAGGCGATGGGCGGCTTTGCCACGAATGGCGTCAACATGACGAAGCTGGAGAGCTACCAGATCGACGGTTCTTTCACCGCGACGCAATTCTATGCCGAGATCGAGGGCCACCCGGATGAGCGCTCCGTCCAGCTCGCGCTTGAGGAGCTCGGCTTCTTCTCGACCTCGCTGAAGATTATCGGCGTCTTTCCGGCGCATCCGGAACGGTATCGCTCGGCGCGTTAGGGGCGTCCTACTCCTTCCAGACGATCTCACTGTCCGTATAGCCCTGAAAGTAGAGCACGGCTGTCAGGTCTGTCACTGTCACCCCGCAATCGGCCGCTGCCGCCACGACGGGCTTGGCGCGATACGCGACGCCCATGCCCGCCGCCTCGATCATGGCAAGATCGTTGGCGCCGTCGCCCATGGCGAGTGTATCGACCGCTTTCAGGCCGAGGGTCATCATCTCGCTTTCCAGCGCAGCAAGCTTGGCTTCGCGCCCGAGGATCGGCATGCCGACCTTTCCGGTCAGCGTCTTGCCGTCATCAAGCAGTGTGTTGCCCTGATGGGTGTCGAATCCGGCGGCCTCGGCGATGCGGGAGGTGAAATAGGTGAACCCGCCTGACACCAGCACGCAGCGTGCCCCCTCGGCCTTCATGGTCGCGACCAGCGTCTCGGCGCCCGGCATCAGCGTGATGCGCTCGCGGTAGCAGGTCTCCAGCGTATCGAGGGCGAGCCCGTTCAGCATGCCCACGCGCTCGATCAGCGCTTCCTCGAAATTGAGCTCGCCCGCCATGGCGCGTTCGGTGATGGCGGAGATTTCGGCCTTGAGGCCGGCAAAATCTGCGAGTTCGTCCAGGCACTCCTGCTCGATGATGGTGGAATCCATGTCGGAGATGAGCAGCTTCTTGCGGCGGTTCGTGCTCGGGGAAACGCAGATGTCGGCCTTGCCGCTGAACTCGGTTTCCAGCGCCTTGCGCAGTGATTGTGCGTCTTGCGGCGAGACGGCCTGTTCGATGGCCGTGAAGGCCCCGTCCCCGCTCAGCATGCGGACAGGCCCGAATTCCGTAACGCCCGCGGCCGAGAGTGTGGATTCCAGATGGTCGGCCACCAGTTGCAGGCTTTCCCCGCCCGGCGCGACAACAGTCACGACATGGCTGTATTCTGACGTTTTTTCATCCATTCAGGTGCGTCCTTACTTAACCTTCGGGCCTAAACCTCTTACTTGCTAATGGATGCGACCTGCAATCCTGATCCACGGACCAACTGCCAGCGGAAAGACCCAGCTTTCCATCGAGGTCGCGCGCAAATATGACGGCGAGATCGTCAACGCCGACTCGATGCAGGTCTACCGCGAGTTGAAAGTCATCTCGGCGCGGCCGGACGCAGCGGAGATGGACGGCGTTCCACATCACCTTTTCGGCCATATGCCGGCCAGCGAACGCTACTCCACGGGCCAGTGGCTCGAGCAGGCCCGGCCGGTCATCGAGGACATCCAGAAGCGCGGCAAGACAGCCGTCGTGGTCGGCGGCACGGGGCTCTACCTGCTGGCGCTGACGGAAGGGCTGTCGGAAATCCCGCCCGTGCCGGAAGAAACCCGCCATGAAGTCCTCGAGATCGCCAAGGCCGACGGTGTGCGCGGCCTGAAGACGCGGCTGCAGACGGTCGACCCGAAAGCGGCCGCCCGCATCGATGACAATGACCGCCAGCGCCTGACGCGCGCCTATGAAGTGTGGCTCGCCACCGGCACACCACTTACCGCTTTCCAGAACCGGCGGTCCAAACCTGTGCTCAACGCGGATGAATGGCTCGGCATTGCGCTCACCCCGCCACGCGCCAAGCTCTATGCTCGCATCGACCGGCGCTTCGAAGGCATGCTGATGGAAGGCGCGATGGAAGAGGCGCGTGAGCTGGTGCGGCTTGGCATCGATCCGGAGCTGCCTGCCATGAAGGCGCATGGCATGCCGTGGCTGTCGGCCTTCATCCGCGGCGAGATCGACTCCTCGCTCGCCGCCGAGAACGCCAAGCGCGATACGCGCCGCTATGCCAAGCGGCAATTTACCTGGATCGGGCGGCAATTCCCGTTCTGGCCGCGAATTCCGTCCGCAGAGCTTTCAACGCGGATGAGGGTTGTTTCTGCCCTATACAAGGAGGTTGACCGCTGAGCTGAGGCACGTTATGCCGCTTTTGCGATTTGGAGGAAACAGCCTTGCGTAAGCAGAAGGTCGTCGTACTTATTGGTCACCCGTGACTGACATCGAATAAGATGTCAGCGCGGGTGCGTATGGAAGGGTCTCAATTTGAGGCCCTTTTTTATTTTCAGGTCGCAGAAAACTGAAGTTTTTAAACGAGAAGAGCCATGGATACCCAGACCCTCACGGAGACAGAGACGAATACCCGCAAGATGACGGGTGCCGAGATCGTCATCGCTGCGCTGAGAGAGCAGGGGGTAGACACGATGTTCGGCTATCCCGGCGGGGCGGTTCTTCCGATCTATGATGCGCTCTATGCCCAAGACGCGATCCGTCACGTCCTGGTGCGCCATGAGCAGGGCGCCGGCCATGCCGCCGAAGGCTATGCCCGCTCGACCGGCAAGTGCGGTGTGGCGCTGGTGACCTCCGGGCCTGGCGCGACCAACATGGTCACGCCGATCACTGATGCGATGATGGATTCCATCCCGATGGTGGTGATTACCGGCCAGGTGCCGACCCATCTCATCGGCACCGACGCCTTCCAGGAGTGCGACACGGTTGGCATCACGCGCTGCTGCGCCAAGCACAATTATCTCGTCACCGATGTCGAGGATCTCGCCCGCACCATCCACGAGGCTTTCCTGATCGCGACGTCCGGGCGCCCCGGTCCGGTGGTGATCGATATTCCGAAGGACGTGCAGTTCTCGACCGGGACCTATATCGGCAAGGAAGGCGTCTACAAGCCGACCTACCAGCCGAAGACCGCGCCGTCGAAACACGCCATCAAGGATGCGCTCGAGCTGATGAAAGTGGCGCGCCGGCCGGTTTTCTATACTGGCGGTGGCGTGGTCAATTCCGGTCCGGAGGCCTCGAAGCTGCTGCGTGAGCTGCAGGCGGCGACCGGCTTCCCTGTGACATCCACGCTGATGGGCCTTGGCGCCTTCCCGGCAAGCCATGACGACTGGCTCGGCATGGTCGGCATGCACGGCGCCTATGAAGCCAACCATGCGATGCATGACTGTGACCTGATGATCTGCGTCGGGGCGCGCTTCGATGACCGTGTCACGGGCCGTATTTCCGGCTTCTCACCCGGGTCGAAGAAAATCCACATCGATATCGACCCGTCCTCGATCAACAAGATCATCCGCGTCGACGTGCCGATCGTGGCCGACTGCAAGGAAGCGCTGAAGGCGCTGCTCGATGGCTGGAAGAAGTCGAAGACGAAGACGCCGGACCTCGCAGACTGGAAGGCCCAGATCGATACCTGGCGCGAGCGCGACTGCTTTGCCTATCCGGCCAATGATGGCTCGATCCGCCCACAATACGCCGTGGAGCGGCTGTATGAGCTGACCAAGGATCGCGACACCTATATCTCGACCGAGGTCGGCCAGCACCAGATGTGGGCGGCCCAGCACTATCATTTCGAGGAGCCGAACCGCTGGATGACAAGCGGCGGCCTCGGCACGATGGGCTATGGCCTGCCGGCCGCCGTCGGTATCCAGGCCGCGCATCCCGACAGCCTCGTCATCGATATTGCCGGCGAGGCCTCGGTGCAGATGGTGATGCAGGAGGTCTCGACCGCGGTTCAGCACAAGCTGCCGATCAAGGTCTTCATTCTCAACAATGAATGGATGGGCATGGTGCGCCAGTGGCAGGAGCTGCTGCATGGCGAGCGCTACTCGCATTCCTATTCCGAAAGCCTGCCGGACTTCGTGAAACTGGCCGAGGCCTATGGCGCCCACGGCATCCAGTGTTCCGACCCGGCCGAGCTCGATGACCGGATCCGCGAGATGATCGACCATCCCGGCCCGGTCGTCTTCGACTGCTTGGTCACCAAGGCTGAGAACTGTTTCCCGATGATCCCGTCCGGGGCCGCCCATAACGAGATGTTACTGGGCAGCATTTCCGGGGATGAAATAAGCGAGGAAGGCCGTAAGCTGGTCTGACCTCAAGCTTATCGGGAATTCAAGGCCATGGATGGGAATAGCCTTATGGAGAGTGCGCAGAGCAACTGGACGCTGATCGTCACTGTTGTCTCCGCCGTGTTTGCGGTGATCGGGGCGATCGCCTCGCACCTTGAGACACGCCGTCAGGAGAAGATCCGGGTGGAAACGCTGCGCATGCATGTCGATGGCGCGAGCCTCGACTGGGGATCAGCGGCCATCGACCTGATGGGGCGTATGGAAATGTTCGCCAAGACACGCCGGCAGCAGGCCAATGACCAGTCCTTCGAGACCAACAAGATCAACCTGCTGATGCAGCTCTCTTCGCTCATAGAGCGGGGCCGGATGTTCTTCCCGAACATCGACCCGCAGAAGAAGGGGGCGCAGAAGGAAGGCGCCTATCGTGGCCATCGCCCGCCGATCCTCGATGCGATGGTATTCGCCTATTACGAGCTCGAGGCGATGAACCGCCAGGAGGGGCCGACGGGAGAGAACTCGGCCTCCTTTTTCCAGGAGTGCCGCCGCCTGCTCGTTTCCGAGCTGCAGGCCCATACCGATCCGCGCCGGCGCGACATGATCCTCGGGCGCTATGACAAGCAGCGCCGCAGTCACCGCGAAGAGGCGCTGACCAGTGCCTCCTCGCTGAAGAACCGTCTCAAGGCGCGCCGCCCGCACCTTGAGTTTGAACGCACAGAAGATGACCCGGAACAGGAAGCCGCATGAGCCAGGAGCCGATCCCCGCAAGCGCCTATGACATGGACCATGAAGAAGAGGTCGAGGAGCGCCGCACGCTCGCCGTCCTCGTCGACAATGAGCCGGGTGTCCTGGGCCGCGTGGTCGGCCTGTTTTCCGCGCGTGGCTATAACATCGAGAGCCTGACCGTCGCCGAGGTGGACCGGTCCAAGCGCCGCTCACGCATCACCATCGTCACCACCGGCACCGCGCACATGCTGGAGCAGATCGAGGCGCAGCTGTTGCGGCTCGTGCCGGTCGCGGCGGTTGTCGACATCACCAAGTCGAAGCGCGGGATCGAGCGCGAGCTGGCGCTGGTCAAGGTCGCCGGCAAGAACGAAAAGCGCGTCGAGGCGCTGCGCATCGCGGAGATTTTCCGCGCGCGCGTCATCGATACGACGAATGAGAGCTTCATCTTCGAGATCACCGGCGCCTCCGACAAGATCGACCAGTTCACGGAGCTGATGGAGCCGCTCGGCCTGAAGGAAGTGAGCCGCACGGGCGTGCTATCGATCCGCCGGGGGAAGGATGCGGGCTAATGTTGGATGGATGGAGTTATCGGAAGTGCGTGGTGTGCGAACGACCCACGACTAGAGCCCTTGTAGATACTAATGGCACTCGCTTCGACTGTCCGCGGTGCGGAGACTACGTCGCGTCTCTAGAAGCTTGCGAAGATGAACTCGACAATACAGGACGATCCGCTGTGTGGACGCCCACGCGCCGCGCGGCGCTGTCTTACCACTTGCGGAACCGTAAAGGCATCCCTCTTTATCGAGAATCTAATTGGCCTTTTCTCACCACCGGACTCCTAAGTGATCTCCTAGAGTCGGAGCTTGAGCTGCCACTACCTTCTCAGCAAGCGAGAAACCTCATCCGCTACATTGGAAACTTTCAACGCGAGACAGGGATCACATTGGAGGCGTTCCCCGACGAAGCAATACCAATTGTTGGGGTAGCAAACAGCATCGCGTTGATAGACTTGGCGCAAGACGTTAGGAGCCTCGGAAAGTTGACGTTCGAAAACGGGCGTCAAATCTCTCCGGCCTCACCACGTGCCACTCCAATATGGATTCGGCTAACACTCGCGGGTTGGGATGAATGGGAAGAGATAAAAGCTGGCCAGCTTCATTCTCAGGATGGCTTCATCGCTATGCAGTTTGGCGATTCCCGTTTGGATGCCTTTATCGCGGACGTATTAAGACCGGGGATCAAGAAGCATTTGGGTGTGGCTATCAATCGTGTTGATAGTCCTGACACTACCAAGGCGGGCCTCATCGACAATGTTATGCGTGAAGCGATCGAAGAGGCGGCTTTCGTGCTTGTCGAATTAAGTCACGGCAACAAGGGCGCATACTGGGAAGCCGGACTTGCCGAGGGATTAGGCAAGCCTGTGATCTACCTTTGCGAAGAAGCAGTTTGGGCAGACCCCAGCACCCGCCCGCACTTCGATGTGAACCATCGCAATACGATAATGTGGGACGAAACGAAGCCAGATGATTTCATCACCAAGCTTGTCGCCACGATCAAGAATTCTCTCAGACATCAATACAACTAACGGAGTAGCAAGAAGTGAAAGTCTATTACGAACAGGATGCTGACATCAGCCTCATCCAGTCGAAGAAGGTCGCCGTCATTGGCTATGGCAGCCAGGGCCATGCGCATGCGCTGAACGCCAGAGACAGTGGCGTGAAGGACATCGTCGTCGGCCTGCAGGAGGGCTCAGGCTCACGCAAGAAGGCCGAGGCCGAGGGGCTGAAGGTGATGACGCCGGCAGAGGCCACCAAGTGGGCCGATGTCGTGATGATCCTCATCCCGGACGAGAAGCAGGCCGTTCTGTGGGCCAATGAAATCGAGCCGCATGTCCGTGACGGCCAGCACATCATGTTCGGCCACGGCTTCAACATCCACTACAACCTCATCCGCCCGTCCGCGAATGTCGATGTGTCGCTGTCGGCGCCGAAGGGCCCCGGCCACACGCTGCGCGACCAGTATCAGCGCGGCTTCGGTCTGCCGGGCCTCGTCGCCATCCACCAGGACGCGACCGGCACCGCCAAGGATGTGGCGCTCTCCTATTCCAAGGCCATCGGCAACACCCGCGCCGGCGTCATCGAGACAAGCTTCCGCGAAGAGACCGAGACCGACCTGTTCGGCGAACAGGCCGTGCTTTGCGGCGGTATTGTCGAGCTGATCAAGGCCGGTTTCGAGACGCTGGTCGAGGCCGGCTACGCGCCGGAAATGGCCTATTTCGAGTGCCTTCACGAGACCAAGCTCATCGTCGACCTCATCTATGAGGGCGGCATCGCGAACATGAACTACTCGATCTCCAACACCGCCGAGTTCGGTGAGTATGTCTCCGGCCCACGCGTCATCACCGGCAAGACCAAGTCGGAGATGAAGAAGATCTTGACCGATATCCAGGACGGTACCTTCGCGCGCAACTGGGTGCTTGAGAACCAGGCCGGCGCGCCGGGTTTCCACGCCAAGCGCGCCCGCATGAACGATCACCTGATCGAGGAAGTCGGCGAGAAGCTGCGCGGCATGATGCACTGGGCGCAGAATGACCGCCTTGTCGACAAGTCGCGGAACTAGGTTCGACGCGTTTCTTTCTGCCCTGGCTGTGCTGCCGTCCGGCTACAGCCAGGGTGACTATTTCGGGGAGCGCTGGGGTGTCACGCTCGAGCGCTCCGCCGATGGCCGCCGCATCAAGCTGTTCGGCGAAGCGCTGGGCAGCAGCGACCATGTCAGTTTCAACCTCTACAGGGTTGCGGGCGAACCGCGCCTGAAGCCGTGCGAAATGCCGGCGGAGAAGGTGATCGATTTCGTGCTTGGCTTCCGGCCGGAGGCTCAGAAGCGATAGGTCAGGCCGACCTGGACGACCGGGTGCACGGCCTTTTCTTCCAGTGTGTCTTCATACAGTGCCCGCTCGCGCTCAAGCTGGTCGAGCATGACGGCATCCCCGGAAAGCGGGCCGCCGGGTGACGTCAGGGCGATGTCCGGCGTGCCGGAGAAGACCGCGCCCGCCATCAGTTTCACGCCCCAGCGGCGCTCACGCCGGTAGGTCGAGTCGAAGCCGATCCCGAGGAAAGGCGCATAATCGTCACCCTTCACAGCCATCTGCAGGCTTCCCGACTGATCGCTCGAAGTCTCGCCGGTGACCGTGCTGCCAACGGCAGGCGTTTTTTCATTACGCGTCTTGTCACCGGTATAAAGCCCGCCGGAGATGACGAAGCTGTTCTGGAAGGGGCGCACATCGACAAAGGTGCCGAGGTTCTTGAATTCGAGATCGCTTCTCTGACGGTCGGTGATCCCGGCCGGTTGTGGGGATTCCAGCCGGATGACCTCGGCGCGGGCACGCAGGCCGACATGGTCGCTGAGCTCGATCTGGCTTTCGATCACTTCAGGGGCGAATGACCGCGTTGCGATGCCGCTGAGCTGCGCCGCGGCCGTCTGCATCAGGGTGGCTGCCGCCAGCCCCGCAAGTATGATCAGTTTTCCCAGCCTGATGGCCATGGCTGTTTCTCCAAAAAACAACATGTCCCTGAGGAAAGGCTGCGGGCAATTGGTAAACAGGGCGTTACTCCGCGTTAACCTTCAATGGCGAGAAAGCCACGAAAACGCTGCGGATGGCCGGTCGGCTGCGACGCATCCTGATGTGGCTGCTGCAGGCGGCCGCGCCCTTTGGCGGACTTCAGTGCCGGCTGCATTCCCGCCGCAATTGCAGGCGAGAAAGAAGACTGGAAGACGTGCCGGTCTGGGCACGGTCCACGCGATCAGGTTCTCATAAGGAGTGGCTCACATATGAAACCCCTGCATAGTCTTGTCCTTCCGGTCCTCCTTGTCCTGAGCGGCCTTCCGGCAGGCGCCGAGACCGATGTCACGCCGGGCCTCTGGTCCTATGAGGCGTCTGCGGCACTGGGGCCGATCCCGATGCGCGACCAGGGCACACGCTGTGTCGACCCGGAGATGGCCGAGGCCTCCTATGAGAGCCTGTTCAATGACATCAACCCTAATTGCCAGATCACCGATGGCCGCGAAGCAAGCGATGGCTATCATTTCACCCTGCAGTGCGCAGGCGGTCCGGACGGCATGCTGAGCGGCCGGCTGATCGTCGGCGGCAACTCGGCCAGCCTGAGCGCCACGGGCTGGACGGGAGCCGGTGAGAACAATGTTCCGGTAATCCTGTCGGCCTCGGCGAAAAAACTTTCGCCCAGCTGTTCCTGAGAAGGGCTTGACCCGGACTCGCCGGAATTACTACAACACGCTATGTGAACGCTAACATAAAGCGTGCCGTGATACGGTAGCGTTGTGCCTGTGCGCGAGAGGCAGGCAAAGGCGAGATGCGTCCCCTTGATGGCCCCGGAAGGCTTTGACAGGGAATTGGCGCATCCATACAGACTTGGGGAACATGGCAAAATTCATTCCCGTCGACACATTCGACATCGTCATCTTCGGAGGGACGGGTGACCTGTCCCAGCGCAAGCTGCTGCCGGCCCTCTATCATCGTTTCCTCGATGGCCAGATCCCCGAGGAGTCCAGACTCGTCGGTGTTTCCCGCTCGGAGATGAGCGACAAGGAGTTTCGCGCCTTCGCGAAGAAGGCGTGCAAGGCCTCCACCGGCGCGGCGTTCGATGACGAGGGCTGGAAGCGCTTTGAGCCGCTTCTCCACTATGTCGCCATGGACGCGACCAAGCCGGACGCCGACTGGACAGACCTGAAGGAGAAGCTGGGCGACGATGACCGCCCGGCGATCTTCTATCTGGCGGTCACGCCGAAGATCTACGTCCCGATCTGCGAGGCGATCGGCAAGGCTGGCCTGGCCAAGGGCGACGCCCGCGTCGTGCTCGAGAAGCCGATCGGCACTGACCTGGACTCTGCCAGGGCGATCAATTCGGGGGTCGGTGCCGTCTTCGATGAGGACCGCATCTACCGGATCGATCACTATCTCGGGAAAGAGACGGTCCAGAACCTGCTCGTCCTGCGCTTCGGCAACACCCTGTTCGAGCCGCTCTGGAACCGCACCGCGATCGACCATATCCAGATCACCGTGTCCGAAAGCGTCGGCGTGGGCGACCGGGCCGGCTATTACGATACGGCGGGTGCTGTCCGAGACATGGTGCAGAACCACCTGCTGCAGCTGCTCTGCCTGATCGCGATGGAGCCGCCCAACTCGATCGAGGCCGACGAGATTCGTACCGAAAAGATCAAGGTTCTCAATGCGCTGCGGCCGGTCGAATCCAAATGCGTGGGCCGCGATACAGTGCGGGCCCAGTACGGGCCGGGTACTGTCGACAGCAAGCAGGTGAAGGGCTATCTCGAAGAGCTGGAGGATGGCGCGAGCGACACCGAGACCTTTGTCGCCATCAAGGCGTGGGTCGATAACTGGCGCTGGGCGCGCGTGCCTTTCTATCTGCGCACCGGCAAGCGGATGCGCTCACGTCACTCCGAGATCGTCGTGCAGTTCCGCGAAGCGCCACACGCCATGTTCGGCGAGGAACAGGCCCATTCCAACCGGCTGATCATCCGGCTGCAGCCTGATGAAGGCGTCCAGCTTTACGTGCAGATCAAGGAGCCGGGGCCTGGCGGCCTGCGTGTCCAGTCCTTGCCGCTGAACCTCTCCTACGCGGAATCGTTTCAACTGAGATATCCGGACGCCTATGAGCGTCTGCTGATGGACGTGGTGCGCGGCAATCTCTCGCTCTTCATGCGCCGCGAGGAAGTCGAGGAAGCCTGGGAATGGGTGGACGGGCTGCTCGAAGCATGGAGCGACGCGAAAGTGCCCATGCACACCTATTCGGCAGGGCTCGAGGATGGTCCGGTCGAGTCGCGCATGCTGTTGCGCGAAGATGATCGTGACTGGTGGAGCAACGGCAAATGACAAGCCTGCATCCGAAACTGAAAGACGTCACAGAGCGGATCGAAGCCCGTTCGAAGGACACCCGTGAGGCCTATCTCGACCTGATCCGCGGGCGAAAGCCGGAGGGCTTTGCGCGCCAGAAGCTCGCCGATGGTAACCTTGCCCATGCCTCTGCCGGCTGCGCGGTCATGGACAAGACCCATCTGTTGGGGGCCAACTGGCCGAATATCGGCGTCATCACCGCTTACAACGACATGCTCTCGGCGCATGCGCCCTATGAGCATTATCCGAAAATCCTTCGCGACGAGGCCCGCAAGGTAAATGCGACGGCCCAGGTTGCTGGCGGCGTGCCGGCCATGTGCGACGGGGTCACCCAGGGCCAGCAGGGCATGGAGCTTTCGCTCTTTTCCCGCGACGTGATCGCGCTGGCCTCCGGCGTCTCGCTCAGCCACGACATGTTCGATGGCGCGCTGCATCTCGGCATCTGCGACAAGATCGTGCCGGGCCTGATGATCGCCGCGCTGCGCTTTGGCTGGCTGCCGCACATCTTCGTGCCGGGCGGACCCATGCCATCCGGCCTGCCAAACCCGGAAAAGCAGCGCATCCGGCAGGAATACGCGCTCGGCAAGGTCGGCCGCGACGCACTCCTGAAGGCCGAGTCCGAGAGCTATCACAGCCCCGGCACCTGCACCTTCTATGGCACGGCCAACTCCAACCAGATGCTGATGGAGGTGATGGGCCTGCACATTCCCGGCGCCGCCTTCGAGAACCCGGGCACCCCGCTACGCGAAGCGCTGACCCGCGCGGCTGTGCGCCGTGTCGTCGAGCTGACTGTGAAGCGCGACTATACGCCGATGGGCGAAATGATCGACGCCAAGAGCTGGGTGAACGCCATGGTCGGCCTGATGGCCACCGGCGGCTCGACCAATCATGCGCTGCACATTCCGGCCATGGCGGCGGCTTCCGGCTATCAGATCACGCTCGAGGATTTCGAGGATGTGAGCGCGGTGACGCCGCTGCTGTGCCGCATCTATCCGAACGGTCCGGCGGATGTGAACCACTTCCAGGCTGCGGGCGGGATGAGCTTCGTGATTAAGGAACTGCTCAAGGCCGGCCTGCTGAACGGCGAGGCCAATGGCCTGATGGGTAAGCTGTCGGAACATGCCAGGGAGCCTTGGCTCGACAATGGCGAACTGGCTTTCCGCGACGCGCCGGAGACAAGCGGCGATCTCGATATCGTGCGGCCTGTCGAAGACCCGTTCCAGCCGGAAGGCGGTCTGCGCATGCTCGATGGGCCTCTAGGCCGGGGCGTGATCAAGGTCTCGTCGGTCAAGCCGGACCGCATGGTGATCGAAGCGCCCGCCCGCGTCTTCGACAATCAGGAAGGGCTGAAGGACGCGTTCAAGAACGGCGAACTCGACAAGGACGTCATCGCCGTTGTGCGCTTCCAGGGCCCGGCGGCCAATGGCATGCCGGAGCTTCATGCGCTTTCGCCTGCGCTCGGCGCGCTGCAGGACAAGGGCTACAAGGTCGCGCTGGTCACCGACGGACGCATGTCGGGTGCCAGTGGCAAGATCCCGGCGGCCATACATGTCGGTCCAGAAGCTGCGCGCGGTGGGGCGCTTGCCCGCGTGCGCGATGGCGACGTGATCCGGCTCGATGCTGAAACCGGCCGCCTCGACATCCAGGTGCCGGAAGACGAGTTCAACGCGCGTGAGCCGGTGCAATTCCGCCCCAACATTCGCGGTCAGGGGCTTGGCCGTGAGCTGTTTGGCGCTTTCCGCGACAATGCCGGCCGGCCGGAATCCGGCGGCAGCCTGTTTGATTTCTTCCTGCCTGTGGGGGGCTAGGCTTGGCAGACCCTGTACTCGTAGGCGATATCGGCGGCACGAATGTCCGCTTTGCCATCGCGCGGCGTGGCTTTGCCGGCCACTGTACCGTCTCCGACGTGTCGGTCATGCCGGGCGACGGTTTCGACAAGTTCGACGACGCTCTCAACACCTATTGCGACCATATCGGCAAGACGTGTCCGGAACGGGCGCTGATCGCGCTTGCCGGTCCGGTCGATGAAGGCCACGTCAAGCTGACCAATCGCGACTGGATCGTTGATGAGAAGCGGCTGGAGGCAAACACTGGCCTGAAACGCGTTCGTCTCGTCAATGACTATGCCGCCATGGCGCGGGCCATTCCCGAATTGCCGGAAAGCGATTTCCGTCTGTTGCAGGCGGGCGATCCCGATGAGAGCGAGCGGGAGCCTATCCTCGTCTCCGGGCCGGGCACAGGGGTTGGCATGGCGACGCTGATCCCGGTCGGAACGACCAATTGGCGTGTCCTGACCGGCGAGGGCGGGCATGCCGCCTTTGCTCCTTTCAACGACCGGGAACGCGCGCTGGCCGTGAAGCTGGAGGAAAGCCATGGCTATGTTTCGCGCGAGCTTGTCCTGTCCGGTTCGGGTCTGAACGCCGTGCACAAGGCGCTGTGCGACATTGATGGCGTGGAGTGGGAAGAGCTGCCGCCCGCAGAGATCATGAAGCGCGCCGGGCAAGGCGACCGGATATGCCGCGACATTTGCGAAATTCGCGCCCGCGGAACGCTCTATGCGCTGGGTGATGCCGCGCTGATGAACGGCACCAAGGGCGGCGTCGTCGTGACCGGTGGCGTGGCCGAACGCCTCGCCGACTGGCTGGCGGCGCCGGAAGCGCTCGAACGCTTCAACAATCGTGGACCGATGAGCGACTACATGCATCCCATACCGATCCGCCTCTTGCTCTCTGGCGAGGCGGCTTTAGTGGGGGCAGCAGCGCTGCATTTCGATGAAGGGACTGCAGGATGAAGACGATGACTGCCTTCCGGGCTGCAATCGAAGCCGCGCCGATTGTGCCGGTTCTGACCGTGAATGATGCACGCTATGCCGAGCCGCTGGCCGAAGCCTTGGTCAAAGGTGGCATGACCACCGTCGAGGTCACGCTGCGCACGCCGGCTGCCCTTGATGTCATACGGATTATGGGCGAGGCCCAGAAAGACCTGCTGGTGGGGGCGGGGACCATCATCTCCGAAGGGGATGTCGACGCCGCGCTGAAGGCTGGCGCGGACTTCCTGGTCACACCGGGGGCGTCGCCGCTGCTGCTTGATGCGCTTGGCAACCATGATGGCGTCATCCTGCCGGGGGTCGCCACAACGAGTGAAGCCATGGCGCGCTTCGATGAAGGCTATGGCGTGATGAAGTTCTTCCCCGCCGAGGCAGCCGGCGGCGCAAACTTCCTGAAGTCGCTGGCCGGCCCACTGCCGCACATGGACTTCATGCCCACCGGGGGCATCACCCCGAAGAATGCGGCCGACTATCTCGCCCTGCCCAACGTCATTGCCGTTGGCGGGTCATGGCTTGCCACGAAGGACGAGATGGCGAACGGCGATTGGGCAACGATCACCGACAAGGCTAGGGATGCGGTCAGGATCGGCCGCGGCGCCTAGGCTTATTCGGGCAGATCGCTCGCAGGCATCCGGGTTGCGCGGCGCGTGCGGAAATGGCTTTCGAACGCCACGATCATGCAACTCGCAATGATGATCACTGCGCCCGCCCAGAGCGGCCAGCCCGGCAGCTCATCGAAGAAGACCAGGCCGAAGATCGCACTCCAGATCAGCGCGGTGTATTCCAGCGGCGCCAGCTGCTGGGCCGGCGCGCGCGCATAGGCGAGTGTCATCAGGAACCACACTGAATAACCAAGCATCCCGAGCACAGCAAAGAGCGGGAGGGCGGCGAGGGCCGGGAAGCCGAACAGGCCGACGGTCACCGGAAGCATCGCAATGGCGGGCACGACATTGGTGAACATGGCAATCGTGGTGGCGTCTTCCCGGGTCGCACGAAGGCGCAGCAGGACCAGCACGAAGGCATAGCCGATGGTCGACGCGAAGAGCGAGACGAGGCCGAGGGTCCGGTTGGTGCCCTCGACACTCCCGCCCGTCCCGCCGGAGCCCCAGACGGCAAGCGCAACACCGCCAAAGCCAAGCAGGGCCGCGCCCACGGCGACGAGGCTGATCTTCTCGCCGATCACGATGCGCGCGACCGGGGCGACCAGAAGGGCGGCGGTAAAGCCGAGCGCGGTCGCCTCCGCCAGCCGCAGCTGGGTGAGCGCATAGAAGAAGGTGAAGGCGCAGAAAAGCTGCAGCAGGCCGCGCATTGTGTGAAAGCGGATCGCGGCGCTCGACGGGCGCGGGCGCTTCTTCGCCCGGAACACGGCAAAGGCAATCACGCCGCCGAACAGGAAGCGCCAGGCAAGCAGGTGATGCAGGCCGGCCCCGGGGGCGACGCCTTTCACCAGCGCATCAATACCGCTCCCCATCGCAATCGCGACGGCGGCAATCAGCACAGGCATGGCAAGCAGACGGGTCATCATCAGCCGGCCCGTTTAGCGGGTGATCGGCGATGCGGCCAGTCACGTTTTGAGACGCGATGCTACTCCGCCGCTTTCGCAGACGTGAGCTGCTCGCGCACCTCCGCAGCGATCTCGAGAGAATGGTCGCGGACTGCCTCGTCGAAGATATGCGATGACAGGATCAACTCGTCGGCGCCCGTGTCGTCGATAAAGGCTTGCACCTGCTGCTTCACCGTCTCGGGCGAGCCAATGGCCGAGCAGCTGAGGATCTGCTCCAGCACGGCATGTTCGTGCGGCTGGATTTCTGCATCGAAGGACGGATCAGGCGGTGCCAGCCGGGTTGGCATGCCGCGCCGCATATTGACGAAGGTCCGTCTCAGCGAGGAGGCGAGCCGGTCGGCCTCGGCGTCCGTGTCAGCCGCAATCATGTTGAAGCCGAGCATGACATAAGGCTCTTTCAGCTGTTCCGATGGCTGGAAGGTCTGGCGATAGATGGAGATGGCCTGCTTCAGCATCGAGGGCGCAAAGTGCGAGGCGAAGGCATAGGGCAGGCCGAGATGGGCGGCGAGCTGGGCACCGAAGGTCGAGGAACCGAGAATCCAGAGCGGCACATTTGTCCCTGCGCCCGGTACGGCCTGTACCCGCTGGCCGGGCTGGACATCGCCAAGCCAGGCCTGCAGCTCCACCACCTCTTTCGGAAAGCGGTCCTCGCCGCCGACCAGCGTGCGGCGCAGCGCATGGGCAACAGCCTGATCCCCGCCCGGGGCGCGGCCGAGACCGAGATCGATGCGGCCGGGATAGATCGCTTCCAGCGTGCCGAATTGTTCGGCCACCATGATCGGGGCGTGATTGGGCAGCATGATGCCCCCGGCCCCAAGCCGGATGTGTTCGGTGTCCTGTCCGGCATGCGCGATCATGACGGCGGTGGCCGCGCTCGCAATGCCGGGCAGGTTGTGGTGTTCGGCCAGCCAGTAGCGGTTGTAGCCGAGCCGGTCGGCATGGGTGGCGAGGCGGCGGGCGCGGGCGAGTGCCTCACGCGGATTGCTGCCTTCGACGATCGGGGCGAGATCGAGCACGGAGAAAGGTATCATGCGCGTCTATCTATGAACGCGCAGCCCCGGTCTCAATTGCCTGATTGGAAAGAAGTGATGCGCGGGCTTATGCGACGCTGCGCAACTTGCGGGCGCAGACGACCTTGTTCCGGCCTGTATTCTTCGCCTGGTAGAGCATCTCGTCTGCTTCCTCGAGCGCCTGGGCGAGGCCCCGGTCCGCACGCAGCGGCGCGACGCCAAAGCTCGCGGTGACAAGGGCCGTGCGGTCCTTGTAGGTCATTGTTGCGCGTTCGATGCGCCGGCGCAGCCGTTCGCAGACGGCTTCGGCCTGTTCCGGCGTGAGATTGCTCATCAGGATGACGAATTCCTCGCCGCCCCAGCGGCCAAGCCGGTCGAACGGCCCGCGCAGTTCCGAATGGCTGATACTCGCAATTTCCGTCAGCACACGGTCGCCAAAGGCGTGGCCGTGCATGTCGTTGAACTGCTTGAAATGGTCGAGATCAAACAGGGCAATGCTGGCGTTGGTCTGCGTGCGCTGCATGCGCGCGATCTCTTCATGCGCCAGTTTCTCGAAGGAACGGCGGTTGAGCAGGCCGGTGAGTGGATCGGTCGACGCCATGGCGTGCAGGGTCGAGTTGTACTGGTCGACCCGGTACTGGTTCTGCGCGGCCATGGCACCCATCGGGGCCGCAACGCAGGTCGCGATCAGTACGGTAACCGAAATAAATTCGTGGCTGTCAGCGGGAATTTGGCCGAAACGGGCAACCAGGACCGCGAAAATCGTGGCCAGTGAGAGGGCGGCGGCCAGAACGAACCCGAAGAAGGTAAACGCGCGGGTTACGGCCCCGGAGCCTGCATCAAGGAGCTGATAATCTCGTCCCATGAAAGCTGGATAGCAGCTATTTGCGAAAAACAGCGTAACCGCATGATTGAAATTTTATGCAATTTCAGTTTCTGGGAAAAAGCACAACGGGCAGGCGAGCTTCCTGAACATTCCCGCGGCCGCTGGGGTCATCCTCACTGAGGACAAGCGTCGCCTCGGTTGGCGCGGAGACCGAAAAATCGAGGCTGGCTTCAAAGGCAACCGGCTCTTCCGTCATCCAGTCTTCCGTCGAATTGGCAACCGATTGCGCCAGGGTTTCCCCATCGGCCGATTGCAGGCGGATCGGGAAGCTGCCCTCGAAATACCATGTGCCCGGCACTGAACCGGACAGCTGGAGAGGTGTCGTGATCCGGGCATTGGGCTCAGGGGTTTCCACCGACATCTCCTGCGGGAGGTCAGCGCTGCGGGCAGCGAAGTCGGTGTCTTGCTGGGAGGCCGGCGGGCCGGCTTGTTCGCCAGAGCAGGCGGTGAGCGCGGTGGCGGCAGCGATGGTTGCAAGGCGGATCGTCATGAATGGCGTTCCTTCTTGTTGGGCATGGGAGTCATGAAACTCAACTCATGCCCGTCTGGATCCTTGAGATGGAAGTATCGTTCCAGCCAGGGCGCGTCGCGGGGCGTGAAGTCGGTCTCGATACCGGCAGCCGTGATGGCGGCATGAAAGGCGTCGACATCCTCGACCTCGAAAATCGCGCGGCCCCAGAAGCTGAGTGGGGCGTCGCCGATTTCTGTCGTCAGGTTGAGCGCCGACGGCCCGGCCCATAGCGTCGAGAATTCCGCGTCCGGTCCGCCATAGTCGAGCTGGAAACCGAGCGTCTCGTAGAAGGCTACAGCGCGAGCCATGTCCCGCGTCGACAGCGTCAGGGCGCTGATGCCGCGATGAGGCGTTTGCGGCGCCATGCCGGCTTACAGGCTGCGGCGATCAGGAAAGCCGAAGCCGCGGGCACGATCACAGGCCCATTCATCGCCGGCTTCGCAGGCCTTCTGGATGAGGCTCTTGCCCTCATCACGCTTCATGGCGCCGCCCTGGCCGCGATAGAGCATTGAGCCGTAACCGGCACAGCCCTTCTGATTGTCCAGATCGCAGGCCTGCTTGTAGAGCTTGCGGGCGTACGGCCAGTCCTCATTGCCATCGACGCCCTTGAAGCTGGTATAGGCCTGCTGCATGCAGGCTTCGTCATTGCGGCCGTCGAAACAGGCGCGGTCATAGAGCTTGCGGGCCGCGTCATAATCCTGCTTGGCGCCCTGGCCCTTGCGTTCCATGTCGGCGAGCTTGCGGCAGTTGCGGGCCCAGACGGCGGTCTGGCGGGACTGGTCTTCGCAGGCGGCGGAATAGCGTTCGCGGGCATCATCATACCAGCCTCGCTTTACCGCCCGGTCTGCATAAAGCTCATCGGCATCGGGCTTCGCGACCTGCTCGCGGCCGAACTGCGCCGAGGCAGAAGGCGCCAGGGCGATGGCGGCGATGACGGCTGTCAGGATCAGGAGAATTCTGGGGGTCATGTTGGTGCTCCGCTTCATGCAACACAGTAACACATAGAATTGAGGCTGTTTTCTGACGAGATCGCTCATGCAGTCTTGCCAGCCCGGCGCGGGGCGTCCACCTTCGCGCGACAAAGAAGACGCATAATCACAAGGGAGTGTTTCATGGCCGCAGCAGACCAGCAGCCCATCGGCTCGGGATTTGGGGCAAAGACCCCTGCAAGCGAGGTCCTGAAAGGCCGTGACCTCACCGGCGTGAACGCGGTCGTTACCGGCGGCTATAGCGGCATCGGACTGGAAATGGTGCGCGCGCTGGCTGGGGCAGGCGCCGATGTCACCGTGCCTGCGCGCCGGCTTGATGCGGCGAAGGATGCGCTTGCCGACATGCCGAAGGACATCACCGTTGCGGAGATGGACCTTGCCGATCTCGACAGCGTCAAACGCTTCGCCGGCGACTATGTCGGCTCCGAGGCACCGCTGCATATCCTGATCAACAATGCCGGCATCATGGCCAATCCGCTGACTCGTGTGGGGCCGGGCTGGGAGTCGCAGTTTGCGGTGAACCACCTTGGCCACATGACCCTGGTGCTGGGCCTCGAACCAGCGCTGAAGCGGGCTGAAGGCGCACGCGTCGTGGCGCTCTCCTCGACCGCGCATATCCTCACCGATGTGCACTGGGATGACCCGCATTTCCGCGAGCATGACTATGACAAGTGGCAGGCCTATGGGCAGTCCAAGTCCGCCGATGCGCTGTTTGCCAACGGGCTGAACCGTAAATGGGGCGAGCATGGCGTGAAGGCGTTCTCGGCCCATCCGGGCGGGATCTTCACTGACCTGCAGCGCCACCTGCCGGATGAGGAAATGGTGCAGCTGGGCTGGAAGAATCCGGACGGCACCATCCCCGAGCAGGTGCAGAAGATGTTCAAGACGCCCGAGCAGGGCGCCTCGACCGCAGTCTGGGCGGCGACGTCCCCGCAGCTGGAGGAGCGCGGCGGCGAGTATTGCGAGAATTGCGACATTGCGCAGCTCGCCGACGAGAACAGCCAGCGCTGGGAGCATGCCCGCGAATGGATTTGTGACGAGGAAAAAGCTGACAGGCTCTGGGAAATGAGCGAGAAGATGCTCTCTGAAGCCTGAGCGAGGGAGGACTTCACCATGACACGATCTATTCTTACAGGGGCGGCATCGCTCCTCATTCTGGCGGCCTGTGCCAGCCATACCGATAGCGACCTGCCGCCAGCCGAAGCACCGCCACCCCCGGCCTTTGCGGAGAGCGCGGCTGACGAGGCGGCGATCAACGCTGCCATTGTCAGTCCGGCGCGCCCGGAAACCGATGTCGAGCGTGACGAGCTGCGCAAACCGGGCGCTGTCATCGAATTCATGCAGCTGCAGCCCGGTGAGACCGTGCTCGAAATGGAAGCCGGCAGCGGCTATTTCACAGAAATCTTCTCCCAGTATCTGGGCGACAAGGGCACGCTCTACATGCAGAACCCGGCCGCCTTCGATGCCTTTCTGGGCGAGACAGCGGTCGACCGTGCGGCCCGGCTCGACAATGTCGAATATATCAAGTCCGACTTTGACGAGATCCCGCTGGAGGATGCGTCCGTCGATGTCGTCACCTGGTTCCAGGGCCCGCACGAGCTCTGGTACACCCCGGAGGGCGGCGGAAAGCTCGTTGGCAATGCCGAGGCGTCATTCCCTGAACTCATGCGGGTACTGAAGCCGGGCGGCCAGCTCGTCATCATCGATCACACCGCTCCGGCAGGGACACCTGAAAGCAGCGGCGGCGACACGCACCGCATCGATCCGCAGATCATTCGCGACACGGCGAGCGATGCGGGGTTTGTCCTGATTGCAGAGAGCGACCTCTACGACAATCCGGATGACGATCTCGATGCCAGCGTCTTCGACGAGAAGGTGCGTGGCATGACCGACCAGTTCCTGATGAAGTTCGAAAAGCCGGCGGCGCGGCCTGAGTGACACGCTCGTGCCGGTGGCGCAGCCTGCCATGAGCCTCCGGCTTGACGGGTCGCTCCGGCTGGAGGACATCGAACGGCGATGACGATGACCAATGAGCCGATTCCCGCCGCGCGCTCGCGCAGGGCGCTCTGGCTCGGCCTTGCCTTTGGCGGGGCCGTGATCGTCCTGTTCCTGCTTGGCAAGACTGGCGTCATCGGCTCGCTGGAAGCTTTCATCTCGCAGATGCAGACGCTGGCGGATACGCCGTGGGCACTGCCGGCAACCATCGCGCTGTTCACGGTCGCCGCCTTTATCGGAATCCCGCAATTCGGCCTGATCGGCGCGGCTGTCGTGGCGTTCGGTCCGATCTATGGTGCTTCCTATGCCTGGATCGCGACGATTGTCTCGGGCTCTGTCACCTTCTGGCTTGGCCGGTTCAGCGGTCAGGCGGCCGTGGCACGATTTTCCGGCGAGCGGGCAGCGCGGTTCACCCGATTCGTGAACCGGAATGCCTTCATGGCGAGCCTCATCGTTCGCAATGTGCCGACCGGACCGTTCCTGATCGTGAACATGGCCTTCGGGGCTGTCAGGGCGAACTTTCCCGGCTTTCTTGGCGGGATGGCGGTCGGCAGTCTTCCGAAGATCCTGCTCGTCACCTTTGCGGGCCAGAGCCTGATGGCGGCCATGCGCGGGTCCCCGCTGATCGCGGTGGCGCTCGCTCTTGCGGCCGGGCTGATTTTCCTCCTGGTAGGACTCTATGCGCGGCACCGTCGCCGCACCGGGAAAATTATTGCACCATTGCAGGTCGAACCGGTTGACAGCGACGAAGAGAAGGCCGACTAGTCCCCTTATGCGCAAGAATGTGCCCCATATGAGGCTATCGAGCCTGCTGCTTACCGGCCCCTGGCCGGTTGCCGCCGGAGTCTGAACGTCCGGCGCCTGGCCAGGGGAACCCTATCAGCCTCGTACTTCCGTACCAGTCCAAAGCGTTTCCAACAGGCCAGACTTCGATGAGTGACAAAGACCGTATCCTGATATTCGACACAACCATGCGCGACGGCGAACAATCGCCCGGCGCCTCCATGACGCATGCTGAAAAGCTCGACCTCGCCGACATCCTCGAGACAATGGGCGTCGATATCATCGAGGCCGGCTTCCCGGCCTCTTCGCAAGGTGATTTCGATGCCGTCAGCGAGATCGCGCGCCGCTCCAAATCCTCTGTCATCACCGGCCTTTCACGGGCCACGGAGAAGGACATCGAGCGCTGTGGCGATGCCGTGCGCCATGCCGCGCGTCCGCGCATCCATACCTTCATCTCCACCAGCCCCGTCCATATGAAGCACAAGCTGCAGATGGGCCCGAACGCCGTGCTGGAAGCCGTCGGCCGCTCGGTCTCCTATGCGCGGAACCTGGTCGAGGATGTTGAATGGTCGGCGGAAGATGCGACGCGCACCGAGTTCGACTTTCTCTGCAAATGTATCGACGCCGCCATCACCTCCGGCGCCACGACGATCAACGTGCCGGACACGGTCGGCTATACCCATCCTGACGAGTATGGCGCGCTGATCCGGGCCCTGCGCGAAACCATCCCGAATTCAGACAAGGTCGTCTGGTCGACCCACTGCCACAATGATCTCGGCCTCGCGGTCGCCAACTCGATTGCCGGGGTGCAGAACGGCGCACGCCAGATCGAGTGTACGATCAACGGCCTCGGTGAGCGGGCCGGCAATGCCGCGCTGGAAGAGATTGTCATGGCCTTCAAGGTTCGTGGGGACACCCTGCCTTTCGAGACGGGCGTCGATTCCACCCGTCTTGCGCGTGCCAGCCAGATGGTCAGCCGCATCACCGGCTTTCCGGTGCAGTATAACAAGGCCATCGTCGGCAAGAATGCCTTCGCGCATGAAAGCGGCATCCACCAGGATGGCATGCTGAAGAACACCGAGACCTATGAGATCATGAAGCCGGAAGATGTCGGCGTCTCGAAATCCTCACTGGTCATGGGCAAGCTGTCGGGCCGCAACGCCTTCCGCGACAAGCTGAAGATGCTGGGCTACGAACTCGATGCGGAGTCCCTGAACGAGGCCTTCCGCCGCTTCAAGGATCTGGCCGACCGCAAGAAGCATGTCTTCGACGATGATATCCTGGCCCTGGTCGATGACCAGCTCTCGGCCATGGGAGAGCGTGTGGCCTTCCGCAGCCTGCGCGTCATTGCCGGCTCGCAGGGGCCGCAGACGGCGGATCTGACGGTCATGGTCGATGGCGAGGAGCGCACAGGTAGTTCCGAAGGCAATGGCCCGGTCGATGCGGTGTTCAATACAATCCGCAAGATCGTCAGCCATGAGGCCAAGCTCGACCTGTTCCAGGTGCATGCTGTCACCGGCGGCACCGATGCGCAGGCCGAGGTCAGCGTGCGGCTGAAGGGCGAGGGCATCATGGCGGTGGGCCGGGCATCCGACCCGGATACGCTGGTCGCCAGCGCCAAGGCCTACATCCATGCGCTCAACAAGCTCGAGGCGCGCCGGTTAAAAAGCCTGGCGGCCTGATTCGGACCTTAACAGGCCAGAAAGGTTTGTGGCCCGCGTACAGAACGTTTCGTTTCCGAAACGATCTGGCTGCCATGTGCAGTTTGCGCGGGATCGCCCGCCACTATTATGATTTTGCGAAAGAGAACGATCCGTTCCTTCTGTCAACAGTGTTGCTCTTGCGTTAACCGCGTGGAAACGGCATTGGTGTATAGGGGCTGTTCATAATCGGACACTTGCGTGCGGCGAGGTCGGCTCGCCGTGCCAGATAAAAAGCGGCATTACATATGATCGGTAGCCTTCTCGGCATGCTTTCCACGGACATGGCCATCGACCTTGGGACGGCGAATACGCTCGTCTACGTCAAGGGTCAGGGCATCAAGCTCGATGAGCCGTCCGTCGTTGCCTATATGAACCAGGGCGGCCGCAAGGTCGTCTATGCGGTTGGCGACCAGGCCAAGCAGATGCTGGGCAAGACGCCGCTCAACATGGAAGCCATCCGCCCGATGCGTGATGGCGTCATCGCCGACTTCGAAGTCGCCGAGGAGATGATCAAGCACTTCATCCGGAAAGTGCATAATCGCCGCGCCTTCGTTTCCCCGCTCATCATTATCTGCGTGCCTAGCTCCGCGACCAATGTCGAACGCCGCGCCATTCACCAGTCCGCGCTTGCGGCCGGTGCGCGTGACGTCCAGCTGATCGAGGAGCCGATGGCCGCTGCAATCGGCGCCGGCCTTCCGATCGAGGAGCCGGCCGGCTCCATGGTCGTCGATATCGGCGGCGGTACGACCGAGGTCGCTGTGCTGTCGCTTGGCGGTATCGTCTATTCGCGCTCGGTCCGCGTCGGCGGCGACAAGATGGACCACGCCATCATGAACTATCTGCGCAAGTCCAAGCAGATCATGATCGGCGAGATGTCGGCAGAACGTATCAAGAAGGAAATTGGCTCGGCCAAGGCGCCCGACAGCGGCGACGGCCTCACCGTGACCGTGCGCGGCCGCGGCTCGACAGACGGCGTGCCGAACGAAGTTGAAGTGACCGAAGCGATGATGGCCGAAGCGCTGGCCGATCCGGTCGGCGAGATCGTCGAGGCGATCAAGCTGGCGCTGGAAGCCATGGCGCCTGAACTGGCGGCTGACATTGTCGATCGCGGTATCGTGCTGACGGGTGGCGGGGCGCTCTTGCGCAATCTCGACGTCGTCATCCGCGAACAGGCCCAGCTGCCGGTGATGATCGCCGATGATCCGCTTAAATGCGTTGCCAATGGCTGCGGCTATGTTCTGGAGAACCTGGTGCGCATGAAGAATGTGCTGTCGCCGGAAGTCTGATTCTGTCGCAGCCAGACGGATTAGGCTGTTGCGAAAAGACGCGGTTCACCTCAAAGTTGGCAGTGTGGTCGGAGGCCAGAAGGGACGTCCATGGCCCGTATGCGAGGAAAGCGCCTGAAAGGTCGCCCGCTTCGGCGGTATGCCCTTTTTATTGCCTTGGCCGCGCTGTTCGGCGTCCTCCTGCTGCAGACCTCTCCCCGCCTTCGCGCCATGATCGACCCTGCCAGGACGGTTGCTGCCGACCAGCTGGCAAGCTCTGCGCGCCCGGGCCTGTGGGACAAGATTACCGGCCGCACCGCACGCGATGAACGCATCCGCGAGCTTGAGGCCGAAGTGCGCGAGCTGACCCGTTACCGCCAGGTCGCCATCTCCATGGCGGCCCGGCTGGAAGCCTATGAGGACATGCTCAACATCATGGGCGAGCCGCCCGTGCGCGGTGTGACCGCCCGGATCACGTCTGAAACAAACGGCCCGTTCCGCGAGGCGATCCTCGTCAATGCCGGCGCCATGCATGGCGTGGAAGAAGGCGCCTATGCCGAGAATGAGGGCGGGCTGGTTGGCCGCGTCGTGCAGCTGGGTGAGCGCTCCTCGCGTGTCCTGCTGGTGACAGACTTCAACTCACGTGTCCCGGTCATGGGCGAGGCGAGCGGCATGCGCGCCATCCTGTTCGGTGACCGCGATGATCTCGGAACGCTGACCGACCTGCCGGAAAAGGGGGAGTTCATCCTTGGCGAACGGGTGCTGACCTCTGGCGAAGGGGGCATCTTCCCGCGGGGTATCGTGGTCGGTGAAGTTCTCAAGCGCGGCGGAGAGCAGCGCGTCGATTTCTCCATGACGAATGCACGCGGCGGTTTTGTCCGCCTGATGCCCTCGATGAAGATTCCCAAGCCGGAAGAGTTTCCTGTTGAGGCTGACCCTGACGAAACCGAGACCGCCGCTTCCGAGGACGGGGAGACCGGCGCGGCCAATCCGGGGGCTCCGTAAGCCATGGCCAGGCGCAAGGGAAATGAGCGCTTTGCGGCTCTCGGCCGGATCTGGGGTGAAACAGGCCCGACCAGCCGGCTGATTGCCGGAACCGCGCTGGTGCTTGCCATCGGCCTGGTGGGGCTCACCCCAAAAAGCATCTTCGGGACCGAGCTGACATGGCCGTATGCTGCGCTGATCGCTGCGGTCGGATGGGGCCGCAGCGGGCTTGCCTTGCGTCCGATGGTCATCCTGATGCTGTTCGGTGTCGCCCAGGATGTCAGCGCCTATGCGCCGCTCGGCTGTTTCGGCTTCATCAATCTTACCGCCTTCGGCCTGAGCGCGCTTGTCCATCGCAGCTTTGACCGCGAGCGCGCACCAGTGATCACGACGCTGGCACCCATCGTCATCTATGCGTTCGCTTTTGCGCTGGTCTGGCTTTTTGCGAGTTTCAACAGCAACCATATTGTACAGCTGACGCCGTTGATTCAGGCTTATGTGGTTACCTATGTCCTGCACATGATCGTGGCCCCCGTCTTCGATCTTGGCCGCCGGGCCGCCGTTCTCACGGGAAGTCTGACATGAGCGCACCAACCGATCACGATACCCGCATCAGCCGCCGGTTGCTCACGACCGGTGTCGCCGGTGGTGTCCTGTTTTCCGGCCTCGTCGCGCGGCTTGCGCAGCTGCAGCTTCTTGAGGGCCAGAAATACCAGAAGATCGCCGACGAGAACGGCGTGAAGCTGGAGCTTGCCCCGCCGCTGCGTGGCAACATTCTCGACCGCTTCGGCCTGCCGCTGGCCTCCCACCGTCAGGCGGGCCGGGTCTCGATCATCCGCGAACAGACGCCGGACCTGGAAGCGTCCCTGCGCGAGGTGGCGCGCCATGTCGACCTGTCGCCGCAAAGCCAGGCCCGCATCATCCAGCAGGCCCGCCAGCAGGCCTCCTTCCAGTCCACGATTATCAAGAGCGAACTGTCCTATGAGGACTTTGCGCGCATGTCGCTGCTCGCCGCCGAAATCCCCGGTGTGCAGGTCGACATGGCATCGACACGCTCCTATCCGCGCGGGCGTGATCTGGCTCACGTGCTCGGCTATGTCGCCAAGGCGAGTGGGGATGATCTCTCCCGCCTGACGGAGGATGCGAGCCCGGAAGAGACGAACCTTCTGCGCAAGCTTTTCCGCCATCCCGACATGCGGACCGGCCGCTCCGGCGTGGAGCGCTATGCCGAGGAGTGGTTGCGCGGCGAACCGGGTTTCCGCCGGCTGGAAACCAATGCCGCCGGGCGTGTCATCCGCGAACTGGACAGTGACGACCTCGCCCCGACACCGGGCAAGGATATCGGCCTCACCATCGATGCCGAGCTGCAACGTGCGGCCATCGACCGGTTCGGGGAAGAGAGCGGGGCGGCTGTCGTTCTCGACATCGAGACCGGCGCGATCCTCGCTTTCGTCTCGACGCCTGCCTTCGATCCGAATGATTTCGTGAACGGCATTTCGTACGAAGACTATAATGCGCTGCGGGAGAATGACCGTTCGCCGCTTTATCACAAGGCTTATGACGGCACCTATCCGCCCGGCTCGACCTACAAGATGGTGGTGGCGACGGCAGCGCTGGAAGCCGGTATCGACCCCAATATGCGTGTCCACTGCAACCGGTATTACCGGTTCGGCAACCGCACATGGCACTGCTGGAAACGCGGCGGCCATGGCTCGGTGAACATGCACTGGGCGATCAAGGGCAGTTGCGACGTCTACTTCTACGAAATCGCGCGCCGTGTGGGCGTCGAGAAGATTGCCGAGGTGTCCCGCAAGTTCGGCTTCGGCCAGACCTGGGATCTCGGGATGACAGGCGGGCGCTCAGGCACGGTGCCGGACGATGCGTGGAAGCGCCGGACGCTCGGCGAGCCATGGTATGAAGGCGAAACGCTCAATTACGGCATCGGACAGGGCTATCTCTCGACGAGCCCGCTACAACTCGCCCTGATGTCTGCGCGGATTGCTGCGCGTGGGAAGCTGATCGAGCCCTATATCATCGGCGAAGGGCCTCGCCCTGACAAACCGATCAAGGGCGCCGAACCGCTCGATCCGGAGATGATGGACCGGATGAAGGCCGGCATGTACGGCGTCACGTCGGAAGCGGGCGGCACCGCCTGGCGGGCCGGCGACCTCGGCCTTGGCGGCCCGCGGCTGGCAGGCAAGACGGGCACCGCGCAGGTGCGCCGCATCAGTGAGGAAGAGCGGCGCACGGGCGTGCTCAAGGGTGATCAGCTGGACCGCCGGCTGCGCGACCATGCGCTCTTCGTCTGCTATGCGCCTGCCGATGATCCGAAATATGCGGCTGCTGTGGTTGTTGAGCACGGCGAGGGCGGGTCGAGTGCGGCGGCGCCTGTTGCACGCGATATCATGGCCACCGCCATCCGCCGCGACTCGCGCCGGGCAGCACGCTGGCAGACGGCCAGCGTTCCATCCATCATCACCACCAAGGGTGCGCCCTGATGGCAAGGGCTGCGCGGGCGTCAAGCATGCGGTTCGAGGACCGAACGCTCGCCGGGACGCTTGGCGCTCTACCCTGGGGGCTGATCCTGATGCTGATCAGCATGGCCCTGATCGGGACCGCAGCGCTTTACAGTTCGACCTATACAAACCCGGCTGAAGCCGGCCTTCCGGCCCGCCATGCTGTCCGGTTCATGATCTCGCTGGCCCTGATGTTCGTCATCGCGCTGGTGCCGATAAAGATCTGGCTGCAAGCCGCATGGCCGGCCTATTTCATCACGCTGGCGATGCTGGTCGGGGTGGAGATGTTCGGGGTATCCGGCGGCGGGGCGCAGCGCTGGCTGCCGCTCGGGCCGATCAATGTCCAGCCGTCGGAGTTCATGAAACTCGCCCTGACGCTGGCGCTGGCCCGCTACTACCATAACAACCTGCCGAATGCGGGCGGGCGGTTCTTCATCCACCTGCCGCCGCTCCTGTTGATCGTCGTCCCGGCCGCGCTGATCTTCAAGCAGCCGGACTTCGGCACTACGCTTGCCCTGTTCGCGTCTGGCGGCGTGCTCATCTATCTGGCCGGACTCTATTACCGCGTCATCGCGGCGGTATTCGTGACCGGGCTGATCAGTGTCTGGCCGATCTACCAGTTCGTGCTTGAGGATTATCAGCGTGAGCGTGTCGACACCTTCCTCGCCCAGCTGACGGGACAGGCGGTCAATGCGCTCGATGATGGCTACCAGATCGAGCAGGCGAAGATCGCCATCGGGTCTGGCGGCTGGCAGGGCCGGGGCTTCATGGAAGGCATCCAGGCGCAGCTCGACTACATCCCCGAACAGCATACCGACTTCATCCTGACGGTGATCGCCGAGGAGTTCGGCTTCCTTGGTGCGACGGGGCTTCTTGTCCTGTGGGGGATCATTCTCGTCTGGGGGCTGGTCATCGCCCGCACTTCCGCCAGCCTGTTCGGCCGGTTTGCCGCAGCCGGGTGCGTGGCGACGGTCGGTTTCTTCATCCTGTTCAATGTCGCGATGGTGCTCGGCCTTGTGCCGGTGGTCGGCGTGCCGCTGCCGCTTGTCTCCTATGGCGGAACCGTGATGTTTACGACGATGGCGTGTTTCGGCATCATCATGTCTGTGCACCTCGGCCGCGACGAGCGGCTGGGCGGGCAGGGGGTGATTTGACCTCGATGTCGGCGCGCACGTTGACCTTTATCCCGCGAAAGCTACTGTCCCGCGAAAATCATTCCATCTGGGGAGCGAAATATGGAAATTGGCCGCAAGACTGAGACCTGGGGCTCTAAGTTCGGCTTCATCATGGCCGCCGTGGGCTCTTCGGTGGGCCTCGGCAATTTCTGGCGCTTTCCCTACACCGCGGGTGAGAATGGCGGTGGGGCGTTCATCATTATCTACCTGCTCTCGGTCGCTTTCGTCGGTCTTCCGCTCCTGATGGCGGAATATTCGATGGGCCGGAAGTCGGGCATGTCGGCGATCGAGGGCGTCCAGTCGCTGGCCCGCGCTGAAGGCAAGTCCCTCAACTGGGGCATTGTGGGCTGGGTCGGTACGTTGACGGCGACCTTCATCCTGAGTTTCTACATGGTGATCTCTGCCTGGCTGATGGCTTTCACCTTCCAGGCGTTCGGCGGGGCTTTTACCGGCATGGACGCAGCGTCCTCCGGGGCCAATTTCAACAATACGATCGGTCAGGGCGAGCACCCGCTGGTGTCCAAATGGTACATGCTGTTGCTGCTCGGCATCTTCATCATCGCGAACATTTTCGTTGTCGGCCGCGGCGTGAAGGGCGGTATCGAGCGGGCCGCCACCATTCTGATGCCAGCCTTCTTCATCATGCTTGTCGTTGTGGTCGGCTTTGCCCTCACGACCGGTGACAGCGCAGCCGCAGCGGAGTTCCTGCTGACGCCGAAATGGGAGGATGTCGGCTTCAACACCTTCCTGGAAGCGATCGGACAGGCCTTCTTTTCCATCGGCATCGGGGTGGGCCTGATGATCACCTATGGCGCTTACCTCTCGCGCCAGACCGATATTCCCAGATCCTCCGGCCTGATCGCCGGCTCGGACACGCTGGTGGCCCTCATCGCAGGCTTCGCGATCTTCCCGGTTGTCTTCGCAGCCGGCCTCGACCCGGCCGGCGGGCCGAGCCTGTTCTTTGTTTCCATGCCGGTAGCCTTTGGCTCAATTCCGGGCGGCGCGTTCATGGCGATCGTGTTCTTCGGCCTGGCCCTCTTTGCGGCCTTCACCTCGTCCATCTCGCTGCTTGAGGTGTCGGTGTCCTGGCTCGAGGAACGTCAGGGCGTAACCCGTCTCGGGGCGGCAACGGGCATGGGGACCATCCTGTTCCTCGTCGGCGCGGCCTACGTCTTCGGGCCGGAATATCTCGACTTCATGGATTTCGTGACAGGCAATCTCCTGCTGCCGCTCGGCGGTCTGCTGGCGGTGATCTTTGCCGGCTGGATCCTGTCACGTGAGATGATGACCACCGAGATCGGTGAGGGCACGATCATGAATGTCTGGCGCTTCCTGATGCGCTGGTTCGTTCCGGCCTTCCTCGGCTTCGTCCTGTTCTTCGGCTTCTTCGACAAGATCCAGCAGCAGTACAACGTCCAGCTGCCGGGCTTCATGACCGCCATCCTCGGCCCGAACAACGCCCTGCCGGCGGAGTAGGTGGAAGGGGTGCCAGCGCGTCCGGCCCCTTGCCTTGCCTACTCGTACCGGTACTCGATCGGGTAGACGACGCCCGTTCGTGAGACTGACTGCCCCTCAACCAGTTTGGGTGGGAAAGTTACCTGTTTCATCGCCTCAGTGGCGCTTTCTGCAAAGACCGGATCGGTGCAATCAGCCTTCACATTGAAAGGCTCGCCATCCGCTGTCACGTCCAAGATGACGTTACATTTGCCACTGAGGCCGTTTCTCACGGCTTCGGCCGGGTAAACGGGGTGTGGGTAGTTTTCCGGCTGGGCATCACGATCGGACGCGGGAGCGGGACTACCGGACTGTGCAGCGGCAGCGCCGACTTCGAGGAAAATCAGCACAGAGACGGCTAGCAAGCGCATCTTGAGCTCCGTTTTGATGCCTGTTGACGCATCCCGCTCAAGGCGGTCAGTCCTCTTCGGCGCCGGCCTTCAGCGTCTCGCTCATTTCCAGATAAGGCGCCGCAGCCTCCTGATCGCCAAGGACTCCATAGAGCTGCCCGATATTGTAGGCTTCGCGGGCTTTCTCTTCAGTGGACAGGAGCGGATGCTCCAGCACGATTTTGAGTTCCCCAATGGCCGCCTCGAAGTCCTTCAGTTCGACCAGGGCGGCGGCTTTCATGCGATGGGCGGCCAAGGCTTCATAGCAATTGAGGTTGGAGGCCTGAAGAGTGTCAAGAATGCCGACGGCACGGCCAGGGGCCTCGTCTTCAAGAAGGGCTGTCTCCGCGCTCAAATATGTCTTTCCATGCTCATCCGTGAAATGGCTTGCGGTGCAGGGCGAGGCCTGCGCCCCCAGTCCGGTGACAGCGGCCACACCCAGAACGATCAACGGCTTCATGCGACACTCCCTGATTCTATGATATGATATTACATATCTTGCTCAGGGTGAAAGCTCAACCCTTGATCGTTTGGACAATCACGGGTTGGGCGGTTTAGCTGAAAAGCTTGCCGAAGGTACGCGTGGCGCGGATCAGCTGGTCGACAATGCTGGAGTCGAGGCTGGAATGACCGGCATCGGGCACGATGTGCAGCTCTGCGGCAGGCCAGGCCTTGGTCAGCGCCCAAGCGGTCGCGAGCGGTGTCACCACGTCATAGCGCCCATGCACGATGATGCCGGGAATGCCCTGCAGCTTTTCCTTCGCCTGCTTGAGCAGCCAGCCATCTTCCGGGAAGAAGCCCTTGTTGACGAAGTAGTGGCACTCGATGCGGGCAAAGGCATCGGCGAAGCTGTCTTCCTCGAACCGGGCCGGGCGTGAGGACGGGCCCTGGATGGAGATGGTCTCGCCTTCCCAGCAGGCCCAGGCCTTGGCGGCCTCGATACGGGCTTTCCGGTCATCTCCGGTCAGGCGCTTGTGGAAGGCGGTGAGCAGGTCACCGCGCTCGTCTTCCGGGATCGGGGCGACATAGCGGTCATAGGCGTCCGGGAAGAGGCGGCTGGCGCCATCCTGGTAGAACCACTGGATCTCGGCCTCGGTGATCAGGAAGATGCCGCGCAGGATCAGGCCATGGACACGGTCCGTATGCTGGACGGCATAGGAGAGCGACAGGGTCGAGCCCCAAGAGCCGCCGAAGACCACCCACTTGTCGATGCCCAGATGCTCCCGCACCGCCTCGATATCGCTGACCAGCGCCCAGGTGTCATTGCCCTCCAGCTCGGAGTGCGGCGTGGAGCGTCCGCAGCCGCGCTGGTCGAGCAGGACGATGCGGTAGAGTTCCGGATCGAAGAAGCGGCGCATTTCCGGGCTGGATCCGCCACCAGGACCGCCATGCAGTCCGATGACGGGAACCCCGTCCGGGTTGCCGGATTCCTCCCAGTAGATCTCGTGGATGTCGGACACGCGCAGGCGCCCGGACCGGCGGGCTTCGATTGGTGGATATAGCTTCAACATTCGATAACCTTGTTCACATCCTCTTCATTCTCAGCTGATCCTATATGAATCAACTCACTGGACCTACTAGCCTATTTCTGTAATGTTCATAGGTGTGGGGTGAGTAAAACGGGGCGAACCAACGGCGAATGATGAAAGCACTAACCTGCACAGCGTTACTCATGCTCACCGGGTGTGCGACTGTGTCCATGGTGTCGACGGACGCAATCGTAGAGACCGAAAGATCGGATGAAAGCTCCGCGCTTGCCGAATCGGCGAGAGCTTTCAATACCCGGGCTGAAGCCCAGGGCTGGGTTGGCGAACCGCGCAGCCTTATGGATTTCGCCAGCGTCCTCTTCAGCGGCAATTCCGAGCAGACCGGCCGCAAGGCGGGCACTTATGCCGAACGCATTGCCGCGTCTGACGAAGATGTTGCGACCGTCTTCGAGACGATCACCGATGATGCCCGCTCGACGCTTCAGGCTTTTTCCGAAGTCCAGACGGTCGCCGACACGCTTCTGGATGAGAATGATGTCGTCCGGACCGACCTGATCAATTTCGAAACGGCGCTCGTTACCGCGCAGAAGAGCTATCGCGGCTTTGCCGAAGCGACCGGCATTGCGGCAAGCCGTGGCGATGAAGGTCTCGACGAGACCGAAGCGGCGCTCAAGGAGCTTGCTGCGGCGGTTGATACGGCCCGCAAGACAGCCGACAGGCTTGCCGATGCCTACGCCCTCGAAGACGAGGCGGAAGACGCCGCTGCCGCCAGCTAGGCAGGCCCTGTTTTCAGCAATGACTACTGCCTGATCCGGCCCTCCGCGGCCGGGAAGGCGCGTCCCGTCCATGACAGGGCGCAGGGACGGTATTAGTCCTCCGGCGTCGAGAACCAGACATCCATCAGGATATCGACGAGCTGCTCAGTGCGCGCGCGCACATCTTCCGGTGTCCAGGTGTTGCGATGGCGCAGGTCCTCGGTGAGCGCGAAGATGCGGGCGCCGCTTTCGAAGAAGATCCGCTTCTTCTCGCGGAAGTCCAGCCGGTCGGCCTGATGATTGATCTGCTGCGGCACGATGACGAAATTGCCCAGCGTCTCGCAGAGTTCGCGCTGGACCTGTGTGCGTGGCCAGGTGGCGTGCCAGTATGAGTCCTCCGGCACCGAGCGGGGCAGGACATGCTCCACCGTGGCGTCATCCTCCAGCGTGATCGTCTCGCCATTCTCAAGCGCGGCATTGGTCCGTAGCGCCATGGCGCGGCGCTGGCCGAAGGTCGCAAAGCGTCCCGTCATGCGCTCGCGGACCTTCCTGACCTCATCCTTCGAGAACAGAAGCGGACTGCCCTTTTCGAACAGCGGCTTGTCATTCTGGATCAGCTGGGTGAGCTTCTGATAACGCTTCTGGCGTGCGCTCGCGGTGGTGAAGTGCAGCATCATGGCGTAGGCCAGCCGTTCCAGCATCTGGAAGAATTTCAGCGCCTGTTCGCCATCGTCGGGATGCTTGTAGAGATAGGCAACCGCCGGCACGCGCCAGAGCTGGTGGTCAAGCAGCCGCAAATGGTTCAGCGGGGCCTTTATCGCTTCGGTCAGCGGGCCGAAATCCGGATCGCCTTTGATGACCACCCTGTAGGCTTCCACATAGCGCGGCAGCTCCGTATCGACGAAGTCGCGGGGATCCACCTTCGACAGCACGACCTTGGCGAAGACATTGGCCGTCTTGCCCTTCGTGTTGCGGCCATAAAGCTGACGGATGATGTTGAGCAGGTCGTCCAGCCCGCCGCCGCCAAGCTTGGCCTCATGCTCCAGCCATTCACGGGCATAGCGGCTCGCCTCGGCCTGTGAAAAATTGGCGTGCTGGAGAATCTCGGTTTTCACGATGTCATGGCTGTTGGGCGCTTTGCCGCGTGTGTTGAGCACGCGGAAGACTTCGTAGCCGCCATCCCAGTCAGGCACGATGACCCGCACAAGCACCACGCGGTCGCGGATAGTGGCGAAGAGGTTGCGGCGCGCCTTCTCGCTCATGTCAGCCAGAAGCTCATGCAGGAAGGCGAGGTTCTTCTGCATGACTTCGTGATTGGTGTCGTCAGTTGCGACGATGTCCCGGCGCAGCGTCGATCCCTCGCCCTGGACGGCCTCACGGAAGAAGGGATTGTCGACATCGTTCAGGGTCAGCCGCCAGATGGCGCCCTCGCCAAGCATGGCCCGGTCGGGGTCGCCAATCATGCTCTGGATGCCCGCCTTTTCAGCCGGGTCTTTCTCAAGGTCCCGCAGGGTCGCGAGAACCATGGTGAGGGTCGTCAGCCGCTGCTGGCCGTCGACGACCTGGAAGCTGTTATCCTCCATGCCGACCAGCACGATCGCGCCGATGAAATGAAAACGGCCCGTCTCCATTGCGTTCTGCAGGTCGTCCAGAAGCTCGCGGACTTCGTTTTCCTCCCAGGAGTAGCTGCGCTGGTAAGGCGGCATCTTGAGCTGGCAGCCCGGGCCAAGGATGTCAGCCAGGCTGCATTCACGCGCCCGGATCCCTGAGTCCAACCGCGGCGTTTCTGACTCCATTGAATTCCCCAATAGACTGACTAGACGTGTGAGGCATTCACTAGCCGCCCTGATCCTCCGAATACACTCTTTGTTCGGATGAATCTCAGGGGGTGTGACAGGAGCGCAACGAACAGATGAAGTGGCTGAATTTCGAGATTGACGGGCAATTGCACTGCGGACTGCTGGAAAATGAACAGATCGTCCCGGTTGCGGCGGGCTGCCTGAGCAGGACTTTCCCCCAAAGCATGGAGAAAAAAACAGCAGTCGGCAGCGGCGACCACATTGCAATCTCAGATGTAGTCATTCGGCAGCCCGTCATCCGTCCGGGCAAGATCCTCGGCATCGGGCTCAACTACGCCGCGCATGTGGCGGAAAGCGTGAGCTTCATCAAGAACGATGCTCCGCAGGTGCAGAAGTGGTTCAACAAGCAGGTGACCGCCGCGAACGGGCCGGGCGGCGCGATCCACGTTCCGAAGGTTTCGGATCAGCTGGATTATGAGGCGGAACTTGTCGTCGTGATCGGAAAGCATGGCAGGCATGTCCCGGCAGACCGGGCGATGGAGATCGTGGCCGGCTTCACCTGCGGGTGCGACTGCTCTGTGCGTGACTGGCAGAAGGCGAGCCCGACCATGATCATGGGCAAGGGCTTCGACACGCATGCGCCCTTCGGGCCTTATCTCGTGACCCCGGATGAGGTGGGCGACCTCGCGAGCCTCTCCATCCGTGGCTATGTCAACGATGAGTTGCGCCAGGAGGCGGTGCTCGGGGATATGATCTTTTCCGTTGCCGAGCAGATCGCCCATCTTACGGCTGCCTTCACGCTGGAGCCGGGAGATGTGGTCTTCACCGGGACGCCGGCGGGTGTGGGGGCGGGGCATACACCGCCGAAGTGGCTGAAGGCCGGCGACCGCGTGCGCGTCGAGATCGAGAAAGTGGGCACGCTTGAAAATCCCGTCATCGAGGAACCGGAGACGACCCGTCTTGGCTAAGGCGCTGGCCGGTCTTCTCCTCGGTGCCGCGGGGCTGGCCGCCTGCCTGCCACCGCAGGACACGCCTGAACCTGCCGCGGAAGAGCATGAGACACGGCCTGATATCGCGCCCGGTGATCTCGTCCTGCTGCCCTGTAGTGCCGGAACGGACCGGCCCTGCGCTGTCCTGATTGCCGGTGGCAAGCGGCTGATGTTCGGGGCGCCGGCCGGGGCGGGCCAGCAGGCCGATGAGGCGGACCTGGCAGACCTCGAAGCGCTTTTCCTGTTTTCGGTGCATCCCGAAGACATCGCAGGCGTCGATGAAGTGCGCAATCGCGGCTGGCGTGCCGGGCGGCTGGACCCGCTCCCGCTCACCGGCCCGGTGGGGACCGGGGTCCTCGTTCAGGGCCTCAACATGGCTTATGAACAGCCCGATGCGATCAGTTTTGTCGAGGATGGCGCGCCTGCGGGCGGCTTCGTCGCGGCGCTGCTGTCGCATGCCAATGACATCACGGAAGAAACGCTGGTCTATGACAGCGGCGATGTGAAAGTGCGCGCCGCACCCGGCCGCAATACATGGCTCTCCTACCGTGTGGGCTATCGTGATCTCGATGAGACCTGGCACGAGATCGTCATGACGCCCTGCGGCGCCGAGACGGCGGTGGGGGATGGCGAATACGAGGTCGAAGCCGCCAATCGCCTGAGTGTCGGCTGCCCCGTTCCGCAGCCCGTGGAAGAGGCTGCATCAGACGCCGGCGAGACAGAAGTGACAGAGGCGGAGACGGCGGGGCCGGACTATGCCTGGCCGCTGGAAGCGCCTGTCTTTGCTGAGAAAACCGAACGCTAGAAAAAGCAACGGGGTCCCGCCTGGTGGCGGAACCCCGGTCTCCCCCGAGACGCCCCCGTCCGGCCAATTAGGCCGCGGACTTCCAGGCGCGGGTCTTGGGTCATCACTATCGGCGTTTGGGGTGGAGTCAAATGTGTTCTGCGTACGCAACGTCTCCACAGTTAAATGTGTGTCATCGAGGACACGCTGTGGACGCAACTGCCCGCACCATTGGCATCCACCCCAAATCAGGCCTAAAGCTACGAATTCGTTAACTCTTGGCAGCTATTTGTTAAGGTTCGGCGAATGACGGGGCTGATAACAATATGATTGGTATACTGTTCATCTTCTATGTAGCGCTTGGTGCAGCGCTGGGCCTTGGCCTTTATACTTATGCCGGTGTTGGAATTCCGCTTTCCGTTGGCCTCGGGGCGGTCCTGACCGTCATACTGGGCCAGCTTCACCTGCTGATCGCGCACGTCTCCAAATCTGCTGAAACCGACGAGAAGATGGAGCGCCTTGAGCGCGCCCAGGTCAACACGCGTGAGCGTATGGATATGGTCGAGGCCCGCGCCGAGAGCGTCGAATCCACCCTGAAGCACGAGCTCACCGAACGCCGCGACGCGCTGGTCAGCGAGATGCGCCAGCTTGAAGGCTTGATCGATCGCCTCTCCAAGAGCTTCGAAACGAAACTGGAAGAGACTGCCGTCAACGAGGTGCGCCCGCAGGAAGATGCGGTCCTGCGCACTGTTAAGGACGCGCTGCACGATGGCCGGGTGGACCTGCACCTGCAGCCCATCGTCTCCCTGCCGCAGCGCCGTGTGGCCTTCTATGAAGGCTTCACCCGCCTGCGCCGCCCGGACGGGTCGCTGATCCTTCCGGCCGAGTTCCTGGATGCTGCCCGCCGCGCCCGCCTCATGGGCGTGATCGACAATATGATGCTCTTCCGCTGCGTGCAGATCGTGCGCCGCCTGTCGGAGCGTGACCGCCGCGTCGGTGTCTTCTGCAACATCTCCGCAAACTCGCTGACCGACCCGTATTTCTTCCCGCAATTCCTCGAATTCATGCGCGAGAATCGCGACCTTGCGGGCGCGCTGATCTTCGAAATCCCGGCTGACCGGTTCGAGAATCGCTCCCGCGAAATGCGCGAAGGCATGGAAAAGCTGACCGCGCTCGGTTTCCGCTTCTCCATCGATCATGCCAGCGACCTGTCGGTCGACCTGCCGCGCCTGCAGGATGCCGGTGTGCGCTTCGTGAAGATGAATGGCGGCGAGCTGATCGAGCAGCTGCGCGACCCCAACGGTCCGCGCCCGGTCTCCAATGTGCACCGCCAGCTCGATGGCGATGAAGTGTCGGCTGTCTGCTCCCGCTTCGGCGTGACGCTGATTGCCGAAAAGCTCGAAGAAGAGGTCAGCGTCGTCGAGATTCTCGAATACGACATCCCCTATGGCCAGGGCCATGTCTTCGGCGCGCCGAAGCCGATCAAGTCCTCGCTGATGGAAGCGACGGCCCCGCCGGCTGAGTTCATCGCCAAGCTCGGTGCCTTCGGCTGATGCGCAAGCAGGTTTGACCGCCTGCGTGCGCCTGAGTACTGAGCGGCCATGACCAGACCCGAGCATCCTTCCGGCCTCGCCGGGATCGCGAAGAATTACGACACCATCCTGTGTGACGTCTGGGGCGTCATCCATAATGGACGGCATGCCTTCGATGACGCCTGCAATGCCCTCACCAGATTTCGGGAGGGCGGCGGCACTGTCGTGCTGATCACCAATGCGCCGGTGCCCAAGGCGCAGGTCATCTCCTATTTCGAACCGCTCGGCGTGCCGCGGGAGTGTTATGACGACTGCGTTTCCTCCGGCGATGCGACCCGTGAAGAGCTGTCAAAACGCCGCGATGAGAAGATCTGGCGCCTCGGTGTCGATGCCGGCTGGGAGCGCGACCAGTTCCTCTACAAGGGGCTCGGCCTGAATTTCGTCGAGCCGGAAGAGGCCGACACGATGCTCTGCATTGGTGTGCGTGATCAGGAAAACGACCATCCCGAAGATTATCGCGAGCGGCTGAAGACCGGCGTCGAGCGTGGCATCCCGATGATCTGCGCCAATCCGGACATCAAGGTTCGTATCGGTGACGAGCTGGTCTGGTGTGCTGGCGCGCTGGCCGCGATCTATGAGGAAGAGGGCGGCAGCGTCATCTATCCGGGCAAGCCGCATTCGGCGATTTACGAACTCGCCATCCGCCGGGCTGCGGAGATCCGCGGCGAGAAGCCGTCACGCGTGCTCTGCATCGGTGACAGCCCGGCCACCGACATGCGCGGTGCGGCCCAGCAGGGATTCGACGCGCTTTATGTCGGCACGGGGCTTGCCGAACATGGTGACAATTTTAAAGCTGAGGTTGGGGCCCTGCTTGACCAGTATGATACGGCTGCGCAATACGCGATGCCGGCCTTGAGGTGGTGACGCCGCTGCGCTGTCATTGTAACAGACTGCGGCTTTTAGATTCGGAGATTGGCTGATGAGTGCCAAGGATGGATACAAATTCGAGGAATTGAGCGTCGGCATGGCGCACGAGACGTCCCATACGATCACCGAAGAGGATGTCCAGCTCTTCGCGAAGGTCTCGGGCGACTACAATCCGATCCATATGGATGAGGAATATGCCAAGAAGACGCCGTTCGGCCAGCGCATCGCCCATGGCGCGCTGACCGCCTCATACATTTCCGGCATTCTCGGCAATGACCTTCCCGGGCCTGGCTCCATCTTCACGCATCTCGAAATGCGCTTCCGCCGTCCGGTCTTCATCGGCAGCACGGTCGTCGCGCGCGCCGAGATCACCGAGATGTTCGAGCGCGGCAACCGCATTACATTGAAGATCACCTGCTCGGTCGGCGACAAGGTCGTCGTTGGCGGTGAAGCCAAGGTGATGGTGCCGAGCCGGGAAGACTAGGAGGCCCATAAATGGCCGTCCATGCCGGTTATAGCGATCTGCCACAGAGCTCACGCGGGTATTCCGTTGCGCTTGGCAATTTCGATGGTGTTCACCCCGGCCACCGCGCGGTCATCGATGCTGCCCGGATCGAGGGCATGCCGCTTGGCGTTGCGACCTTCGAGCCGCCGCCGCGCGCCTATTTCCGTCCCAACGACCCGCCCTTCCGCATCTACCGGCCGGCGCGGCGCAATGCCCGCCTGATTGAGCTTGGCGCCAAGGGCGTCTTCGAGCTGCCGTTCAACAGCGATATGGCCTCGATGACGGACGAGGACTTCTGCCGCAAGGTCCTGGCTGACGGGCTGGGCGTGGCGCATGTCGCAGTAGGGTTCGACTTCCGTTTCGGGCGCGGACGTATGGGCGACGCGGCCCGGTTGTCCTCGCTCGGCCGGTCGCTCGGCTTCGAGGTGACGGTGGTCGACAAGGTCGAGGGTGACGGCACGGCGAAGGCCTCATCCACCGCCATCCGCGAAGCGCTGATTGCCGGCGAGCCGCAAAAGGCCGCCCAGATGCTTGGCCATCCCTGGATTGCCGATGGTATCGTCGAGCGCGGCGAACAGCGCGGGCGTACCATCGATTTCCCGACGGCCAACCTGCATCTCGGCGAACTGATCCATCCGCGTCATGGCGTGTATGCCGTCAGGGTCCGGATTGACCGGCAGGGCGACTGGCTTCCGGGTGTCGCGAATTTTGGCCGGACACCGACGACGGGTGTGCGCGACCCGCTGCTGGAAACCTTCATTTTCGACTTCGATCGCGACATCTATGGCCGCTTCCTGGAAGTTGAACTGCACCACTTCCTGCGTCCCGAGCTTCATTTCCCCTCGCTCGACGAGATGGTCGAGCAGATGAAGAAGGACTCGGGTGAAGCACGCGCCCTACTCGACGGAAAGTCCTGATTTTTTTGTGCGGCGGGGGTGACTTTGGGCGCAGACCGGAGCAATTTGCCCCGCGAACCGAAGAGGGGATTCAAATGAAACGTGTAGTAATTCCGGCTGTTGCGGCGATGGGGGTCGCTTTGATGAGCGCGCCAGCGACCGCGCAGGAACCGACTGTTGTGACCAGCGTGACCGAAGCGGACCTGGTCCGGTATGCCGAGTCGCTGGACCATACGGTGGAGGAAACGTTTGATGCCGGGGAAGGCGTCCCGTTGCTGCGCGTCAAGGCGCCGGACATGACCTATTTCGTCTATGGCAATGCCTGCGAGGCGGGCATCTGCAAGGGCATCAAACTTGTCTCCCGCTACAATGCAGACGCAACCGTCACGCCAGCCAATGTCAACAAGCTCAACACCCAGGTCCCTGCGGTGAAGCTCTGGTACGATGATGAGGAAGACGTGCTTGCCGTCGAGCGTTATCTCATTCTCGACAAGGGCATGGCGGAAGAGAACATCACGTTCGAGATGAGCACCTTCCACGTCATCACACCACGCGTCATCGAGATGTTCGGCGAGTTTACCGAGGCAGGCGAGTAGGCGGGTCTGCGCTGGCTTGCCGTCAGGCAGATGACAGGGGGCGAACCCTCTGCTAGAGCCTGCGGCCATGATGATGCGCGCCGCCCAATACATCATTCGAATTAGCCGCCCGGCTCGGCGATGATCGGCCCCGGACAGGGGGCGTCACGCAGAGCCGGGATATTTCCTTTTCGCCTGAAGAAGACACTGCTGGTTCGAGACTGATTACACCATGAGCGACGACACGAAGACGGACACGGCGAGCGACTATCGCGATACGCTGTTCCTGCCGAAAACCGAATTTCCCATGCGCGGCGGCCTGCCGAAGGCCGAGCCGAAATGGATCGAGCGCTGGGACGAGATGCGGCTTTACGACCGTATGCGCGAAGACGCGAAGGCGCGCGGCGCCAAGCCCTTCATCCTGCATGACGGCCCGCCCTATGCGAACGGGCCGATCCATCTCGGCACCGCGATGAACAAGATCCTCAAGGACCTTGTCGTGCGCGGCCACCAGATGCTCGGCTATGACGCCTCCTACATCCCGGGCTGGGACTGCCATGGCCTGCCGATCGAGTGGAAGGTGGAAGAGGAGTTCCGCGCCAAGGGCCGCACCAAGGACGATGTGCCGGGCGACGAATTCCGCCGCGCCTGCCGTGCCTATGCCGAGAAATGGATCGAGGTCCAGAAACAGGGCTTCCGCCGCTGCGGCGTCGAGGGCGACTGGGACCACCCGTATCTGACCATGAATTACGAGTCTGAAGCCGCGACCGTGCGGGAGTTCCTGCGCGTGGCGATGTCGGGCCGGCTCGTGCGCGGCTCCAAGCCGATCATGTGGTCGCCGGTGGAGCGCACCGCGCTGGCGGAGGCGGAAGTCGAATACCACGACCGCAAGGTGCCGGTGATCTGGGTGAAGTTCCCGGTCCAGGGCGAAGACTTCTCGGTCGTCATCTGGACGACCACGCCGTGGACCATCCCGGCCAACCAGGCCGTCAGCTTCAACAAATCGATCTCCTATGGCCTATACGAGGTCGAGACCGTGATGAGCGAAGAAGAATTAGGTTTCGCGCCCTTCGCTGCGGCTGGCGACAAGTATGTCTTGGGGGACGCCTTGGCACAGTCCGTCATGGACAGCGCGAAAGTGTCGTCCTTCAAGCGGGTTTCAGACGTCGACCCAACCGGTTGGACGCTCTCTCATCCGCTCCACGAACTCTCAGACTTCTACAAGCACGACATCCCCATGCTCGCAGGCGACCACGTCACCGATGACGCCGGTACGGGCTTCGTGCACACAGCCCCCGCGCATGGCGAGGATGACTTCCTCGTCTGGATCGCGAGCGGTCACAAGGCGTCCGACATCCGTGACATCGTCAATGAAGACGGCGTCTACGAACATGACGAGCTTCCGGACGCCCTGCAGGGGCTCGACATCATCCGCACCTCCGGCAAGAAGCGCGGGCAGGAAGGCAAGGCCAATCAGGAGGTCATGCGCCTGCTGACCGAGGCCGGAAATCTCCTCTCGCGCGGCGTGACCATGATCCGCGATGCCCACTCCTGGCGCTCCAAGGCGCCGGTCATCCGCCGGGCGACGCCGCAATGGTTCATCGCCATGGACAAGCCGGGCTCTGACGGCACTGCGCCGCTGCGCGACCTGGCGCTTGAGGCGCTGGAAGGCACGGGCTTCGTCCCGGCCTCGGGGCGTAACCGCATCACGAGTATGGTTGCTGACCGCCCCGACTGGCTGATCTCGCGCCAGCGTAATTGGGGCGTGGCGATCACGCTGCTCGTCAGCCCGGATGGCCAGCCGCACACCTATGCGCTGGATGAGGACAAGGCGAACGAAGTCAACAAACGCATCCTCGATGCGATTGCCGCCGAAGGCGTCGAAGCCTGGTTCTCGGCAGATGCGGCCAAATTCCTTGAGGGCATCGCCGATCCCGAAGGCTGGGAGAAAGTCACCGATGTGCTCGACGTCTGGTTCGACAGCGGCACGACCCACGCTTTCACGCTGCGCGACCGCGGCGTCATAGAAGAAGACACCGGCCAGGCGGATGTCTATCTCGAAGGCTCCGACCAGCACCGTGGCTGGTTCCAGTCCTCGCTCTTGGAATGCTGCGCGACGCGTGGCATGGCGCCTTACAAGAATGTCGTCACCCACGGCTTCATCGTCGATTCCGAGGGCAAGAAGATGTCGAAGTCGCTCGGCAATACCGTCGAGCCCGAACAGGTCGCCAACCAGTTCGGCATCGAGATCCTGCGCCTCTGGACGGCGAGTTCCGACTTCACCGAAGACCTTCGCATCTCAGACGATATCCTGAAGACGAATGCCGAAAGCTATCGCCGCCTGCGCAACACGCTGCGCTATCTGCTCGGCGCGCTGGAGGGCTATAGCGAAGACGAAGCCGTCGAGGCGAAGGACATGCCGGGGCTCGAACGCTGGGTGCTGCATCGCCTCGCCGAAAGCGATGCACTGGTGCGCAAGTCGTATGAGACTTTCGACTTCAAGCGCGTCATGTCGGCCATGCTGAACTTCTGCGGTGTGGACCTGTCGGCGATCTATTTCGATATCCGCAAGGACAGCCTCTATTGTGACGCGCCCTCGGAGCTTCGCCGCAAGTCGGCCCGCACGGTGATGAGCCTCGTCCTTGAGCGGCTGGTGACCTGGCTTGCCCCGATCATGCCGTTCACGACCGAAGAAGCTTTCCTGATGAGCCACTTTGCAGATCGCGCCGACAGCGTGCACCTGCTGACTTTCCCGGACACCCCGGAAAGCTGGCTCGATGCCGCGCATGCCGAGCGCTGGGAGAAGATCTTCAAGGTTCGCCGTGTGGTCACAGGCGCGCTGGAAGTCGAACGCCGCGAGAAGCGGATCGGCGCCTCACTCGAAGCCAGCCCGGAAGTCTATATCGAGGACAAGGCGCTGATCGATGCCTTCGAGGGCGAGAGCGCGGCCGATATCTTCATCACCTCGGGCGCCAAACTTATCCATGGCGAAGGACCGGGCGATGCCTACCGGCTGGAAGATACACCGGGGGTCTCGGTGGTTCCGGCCAAGGCAAGCGGTATCAAGTGTGCGCGCAGCTGGAAGTATTTCGACCCGGCGACCGCTGACGCTGGTTTCCCTGACATCACGCCGCGCGATGCGGCGGCGGTGCGGGAACTGCGGGGCGCTGCCTGATGGTGGGGCCCGGGAACCGGTCCGTCTGGCTGGCGCTGATCGCGTTTGTGGTCATCGCCGACCAGCTCACGAAATGGGCGGTCCTGTCGACACCGGCCTTCAACGCGATCGACTGCCTTGATGTCACGGTGACCTGCGGGCGGATCGAACTGTCTTCGGTCTTCGATCTCTCCATGCTCTGGAATCGCGGCATCAGCTTCGGCACGCTGCAGTCGGACGGCTGGATGCGCTGGGTGCTGGTTCTGGCGACGAGCGGGATCGCGGTGGCTTTTGTCTACTGGCTGTTGCGGGCGGAGCGCTGGTTAACCGCGCTGTCGCTCTCACTGGTCGTGGGGGGCGCCATCGGCAACCTGATCGACCGGATCCGCTTCGGGGCCGTGGTCGATTTTCTGGATTTCTCGGGACCCTGGTTCGGCGCCCATATCGGCAGCTGGCCCGTGGGCTTTCCATGGGTTTTCAACATCGCGGACGCGGCAATAACTGTCGGCGCGGTCTTGCTGTTTCTCGATCAGTTTTTAATGTCGCGATCGAGCCCCGAAGGTAAACAGGGGGCCTGAGAGCCTGTATTAGATGAGGACGCCAATGAGACGAGCTATTTTGACGATGTCGGCGATGGGGGCGATCCTTGCTGTGGCCAGTTGCGGTGGCAACACTGCATCCGGCCCTGACGAGTTCCGTGTTGTCACCAAGGCGCCGCTGTCGGTGCCGCCGGAGTACAGCCTGCGCCCGCCGCCGGCCGGAACCTCTGTGCCAGCCGAAGCCGATACGAGCCGTGCGCCGACAACAGCTGCCTTCGGGACGAGCATTGGCGCCGACGCAAGCGCTGCCGAGAAGGCGCTGGTCGCTGCCGCCGGCGCGAACGCTGTCAGCCCGACCATCCGCTCCGTTGTCGATTATGAGGAAGCCGGCACGGTGCGGAAGTCCTCCGACGATGCCAACCAGATCCTGTCTTATCGTGGTGACGGGACCGTTGAGGACAGCGCCACGGGCGACGAACAGGTGACGATCGCACGCGGCAGTAGCGACAAGGTCAAACTGCCGGGCACATAAAAGGCCGGGCCATTCAGACAGGGTTCCAGACTCAAGACCGGAGAGTGAAGATGAGAGCATTTCTTGCGGGAGGTCTGGCGACGCTAGCCATGTCGGCCGGCCCCGCCATGGCCGATACGGCGGAAGCCGAATGGCATCCGACCACCTATGAGCTCGACAATGGCATGGACGTCGTTGTCATTGAGGATCACCGCGCACCGGTCGTGACGCACATGGTGTGGTACAAGGTCGGGGCGGTTGACGAGGATCCCGGCAAGTCCGGCATCGCGCACCTCTTCGAACATGTCATGTTCAAGGAGACCGACGATATCGGTCCCGAAGAATTCACCACCATTGTCCAGCGCAATGGCGGACAGCTCAACGCGTTCACCTCCTGGGACTACACCGCCTATTACGAGCGGGTCGAGAAGAACCAGCTGAAGCGGATGATGGAGCTGGAAGCCGAGCGGATGACGGATCTCATCATCAATGATGATCCCGAAGGCCCGTTCATTTCCGAGCGCGACGTCGTCAAGGAAGAGCGCCGCCAGCGCATCGACAACAATCCCGGCGTCATCCTGCAGGAGCAGGTGATGAGCGCGCTCTACCAGGACCATCCCTACAACATCACCGTCATCGGCGAGATGGATGAGGTCGCCGCGCTGACGCCGCAGGACGGCCTCGACTTCTACAATAAGTGGTACACGCCGTCGGAAGCCATCCTCGTGGTGGCCGGCGATGTCGAGCCCGAAGACGTGCTGGACCTCGCACAGCAGACCTACGGCCAGATCGAGGTCGCAGACACCACGCCTGCCGAGCGCGGATGGGAAGAGGTCCAGCCGCTCGAAGAGACGCAGCTGATCACCCATAGCGATCCGAAGGTCCGCCAGCCTGAATGGCAGCGCTGGTATCTCGCCACCTCCTACAGCGAGGACAAGGACTTCGCCTACGCCCTCGACGTCGCGGTCGATGTGCTGGGCGGCGGCCGCACCAGCCGCCTCTACCAGGCGCTGGTCGAGGATCAGAAGATCGCCGTGGAAGCCTCTGCCGGCGCGTGGCTGTCGCTGCATGATACCGCGCCCGCGGTTCTCTCTGCGTCCCCGTCTGAAGGTGTGAGCCTCGACGAGCTGGAGACCGCTTACATGGCCGTGGTCAATGACGTTCTGGAGAACGGCTTCACCGACGCGGAAGTCGAACGGTCCCGCAATTCGCTGGCCGCCAGCGCTATCTACCAGCGTGACAGCCAGGCTGGCATGGCCAATCTCTATGGCCGCACCCTCGCAGTCGGCGGCACGATCGAGGACGTCATGTCCTATCCCGACGATATTCGCGCGATCACGAAGGAAGACGCGATCGACGCCCTTCGCCGCGTGCTTGCAGACGACAAGAACTATATCGAGGCCCATCTCCTGCCGGCCGATGAGGAGAGTGACCAATGAAACTCACCCTGAAACCGCTTCTCGGCGCTGCTGCTGCTTCGGCACTGCTGCTCGCCGCCTGCGAAACAACCGCTGCGACGGACGCTTCGTTCGACGCCGGAGAGGCTGAAACCAGCCAGGTGACAGAGCCTGCTGAGCCGGAAGGCCTGGATGTGCAGGTCCATGAGGGCGACTTCGCGACGATCCAGCAATTCACCACGCCGGGCGGCATTTCGGTCTGGCTGGTCGAGGAACCCTCCATCCCGATCCTTTCGGTCCGTGCGGCCTGGGAGCAGGGCGAGGCGACGGACCCGGAAGGCCTTGAGGGGCTGACCGACGCGGTCGGCTATCTCATGAATGAAGGCGCTGGCGACCTCGACTCGCTGGCTTTCGCGACCCGTATGGAAGAGCTCAATATGAGCTTCGGCTGCGGGGCTGGCGACGAGATGGTCTACTGCTCGACCAGCATGCTCAGCGACAATGCCGAAGAGGCAATGGACCTGGTGGCGCTCGCCCTGAACGAGCCGCGCTTCGACAGCGATCCGCTTGAGCGTTTCAAGCGCGAGCAACTCATCTCCATCAAGACCCGCGAGACCAGTGCGGGCTGGCTGGCCGGCCAGGCGCGGAACGCTGCCCTGATGCCGGACCACCCCTTCTCGCGCATCACGAGCGAGGACAGCATCACCTCGATCACGCCGGAGCTTGTGCGCGAGCGCAAGAACCAGCTGATGGTCAAGGACGGCCTGCTGGTGACAGCGGTTGGTGCGATGTCGCCGGAAGAGCTGGCACCGCTGCTTGATGAGGCTTTTTCCGGCCTGCCGGAGAGCGCCGATCTCGAGCCGATCGAGGATGTCGCGCTCAATGATCCGCTGGATGCGCCGCTGGTCGTTGACCTGCCGCAGCCCCAAAGCCTCGTCACCTTCACCGCGCCAGGCATTGCGCGCGACGATGACGATTTCTTCCCGGCCTATGTGCTGAACTACACCTTCGGCGGTGGCGGCTTTGAAAGCCGGCTGATGAAGGATCTGCGCGTCGAGAAGGGCCTGACCTATGGTGTCTATACCGGCCTTTCGACCGGCGACCACCTCAACACCTGGGGCGGTGGCGGCCAGACCAAGAATGAGAGCGCGGCCGAGTTTATCGATGGCGTGAAGGCGAACATGGCCGACATTGCCGGGAACGGCATCACCGAAGCCGAGCTGTCGGATGCCAAGGCCTATCTCACCGGCTCCTATCCGCTTTCCTTCGACAGCAACTCGAAGATTGCGGGCAATCTGATGAGCGTGCGTCTGGAAGAGCTGGGCGTGGATTATTTCGACCGCCGCAATGCGCTGGTCGAAGCCGTAACGCTTGAGGATGTGAACCGCATCGCGGCGGAATACCTCCAGCCGGAGAAGTTCACCTTTGTCGTGGTCGGCGAGCCTGAGGGCATCGAGGAGACAGCGACCCTGCCCGGCGGGCTTAACATCTCGCTTGATGATGCAGGCGATGAAGAAGAGCACGACGAAGAAGAAACGAAGGCCATGCCGAACCCGGATCACGGCTAGGCTGCTGCACATTGTGAATTGATGGGAGGGCGGCCTGCCGGGCCGCCCTTTCTCTTTGGGAGAACGAAGCGGGGCCTGATACAATGCCCGCTCATGCCTGATTCTGCACCCCTCTCCGCGCGGCCTGTCATCCGCCAGCTTCCCCCCGATGCGGTCAACCGTATTGCGGCGGGTGAGGTGGTCGAACGTCCGGCCGCGGCGGTGAAGGAACTGGTGGAAAATGCACTCGATGCCGGCGCGCGCTCGGTCTCGGTCTCCATCGAGGAGGGCGGCCTGAAACGCATCTGCGTCGAGGATGATGGCTGCGGCATGAGTGCGCCTGACATGCTGATGGCGCTCGAACGCCATGCGACCTCCAAGCTCGCACCGGGCGAGGATGGCCGCATCGACCTCCTGAACATCCACACCATGGGCTTTCGCGGCGAAGCATTGCCTTCCATCGCCAGCGTCTCGCGCATGAGCCTGACCTCGAAGGCCGAGGGGGAGGATGCCTCAGAAGTGTTCGTGGAGGCGGGCCGTATCGAAGGACCGAAGCCGGCGGCTTGGACGGGCCGCAGCGAGACGGGCACCCGTATCGAGGTGCGTGATCTCTTCCACGCGACACCGGCGCGGCTGAAATTCATGAAGTCCGAGCGCGCCGAGAGCATGGCGGTTACCGATGCCGTCAAACGTCTTGCCATGGCCAATGCGGGTGTCAGCTTCTCGCTCGAGAGCAATGGCCGCACGACCTTCCGCTATGCCGCCCATAGTCCGACCCCGGAAGGCCATCTTGAGCGCCTTGGTTCGATCATGGGGCGCGAATTCCGCGAGAATGCGCTCGCCATCGAGGCCGAGCGCGACGGCGTCACCCTGTCAGGCTTTGCCGGCCTGCCGACGCTCAATCGCGGTAATGCGCAATACCAGTTCCTGTTCGTGAATGGCCGTCCCGTAAAAGACCGTATGCTGACGGGTGTCATCCGCGCGGCCTATCAGGATTTCCTTGCCCGTGACCGCCACCCCATGGCGGCGCTGTTTGTCGACTGCGATCCGGAGCTGGTGGATGTGAACGTCCACCCGGCCAAGACCGAGGTGCGTTTCCGCGACGCCGGGAATGTCCGTGGCCTGATTATTGGTTCGCTGCGCCACACGCTGGCTGCCGCCGGTCACCGCGCCAGTACGACGGTTGCAGGCTATGCGCTCGGCAAGATGCATACGGAAGAGGGGGCGGCCCAGAAAGAGGTCCCGCTGCCGCAGCCGTCGGTCTGGGACCGCTCAAGCCTGTTCCGCGATTCCTATGGCAGCGCGCCGCCGCGGCCACAGCCGCAGCACACCGACTGGCAGCCTGCGCCACCCGTGCCGGGCATGGCGGAAGACAGCCAGCGCTATGACGCGCCATCCGCCCGCGTCGAGGCAGAGCCCGGCCCGGACAGCCATGATTTTCCTCTCGGCGTCGCCCGCGCGCAGCTGCACGCCACCTATGTCGTCGCCCAGACGAAGGACGGCATCGTCATCGTGGACCAGCATGCCGCGCATGAGCGGCTCGTCTATGAGCAGATGAAGGCCCAGATGGCCGCCGATGGCGTGAAGCGCCAGGCGCTGCTGATCCCGGAAGTGGTCGAACTGGCCGAAGACGAAGCCTCTCGTGTGCTGGATCGCGCCGATGAACTCGCCGAGATGGGGCTGGAGATCGAGGCGTTCGGGGCCGGGGCGGTCTGCGTCCGCGCGACACCGGCCCTGTTCGGCACCATGGATGCAGCAAGCCTGATAAAGGACCTCGCCGATGATTTCGCCGAGTATGAAGAAGGTCTCGCCCTGAAAGAGCGGTTCGAGGATGTCATGGGCAATATGGCCTGCAGCGGCGGGGCTGTGCGCGCCGGGCGCCGTCTCAATGCCGACGAGATGAATGCGCTCTTACGCCAGATGGAAGACACGCCCTATTCGGGCCAGTGCAACCATGGCCGCCCGACCTATGTCGAGCTGAAACTCGCCGATATCGAGAAACTGTTCGGGCGGCGCTAGCGCCTATTCCACGCCACCGACATCGCCATCGATCACGGTGTAGATTTCCGGCGTGCAGGTGCCTTCGGTGATCACTTCGCGTTTGATCGTGAAGTCCTCGCCGGCCTCCGGCACCGTCTCGAAATCCTCGACAGACATGTAGAAGGGCGTCGCGTCGCTGTCGTTCATCTCGACGGTGTTGCCGTCAATGGCCACGACATGGGCCTCCAGCATGGCGACCTCATAGGTGCAGGGGCCACCCACCACCATCTCGGTTTCGGTCTCATCGACCTGGTTGATCTCATCCGCCGTCTCACTGGCCGACATCTCGCCAGCGCCGCCGGAGGTATCGGTGACCGGTTCGCCCGGATCGTCGCCACAGGCGGTGAGTATCAGCGCGAAGGCGCAGGCATAGGCAGCGTATCTCATGGCATAGCCCTTCATGTGGCGGTGTACCGGCGCAGTGGGGCACGCCCCGGTGCGTCGCGCAAGGATAATCGCGATCAGTAGTTCGCGGGCGGATCGCTCGCCGGGAAGGATTCGTCGGATTCTTCATCCACCTCATCCCAGGTCTCAGGCGGGTTTTCCATCTCCTTCGGCCCGGCGGGGCGGATGTCTTTCTCGACGTCTTGCGGGGTTTTTTCTTTAATCTTCTTGTCGGTCATCTCGTGCCTCCTGCTGAGAGGTGGGCGGTATCGCCTCTGGAGCAGGAAGAACGCCGGATCCTGCGGCCTGTTCCGGCAATGTGGGGAGCCGTTACTGCGGGCGGAACTCAGCCCCTTCGGCCAGCACACCCTTGCCGGGCACATGGTTCACCTCGCCGCGTATGCCGTCGGGGTCCTCGAACAGGACGGAGTAATAGCCGGGCGCCCAGGGGCCGTCCTCCGGCGGGTGGATGATCTTCGCGCCGATGGATTGCAGCAGCGCATGGACCTCGTCCACGGTCTCGCGGTCTTTCGCGCGGAAGCAATAGTGGTGCAGGCCGACGCGCCACTGATTGGCGCGCTCATCGACATAGGCGGCATCCGGCCTGCGGATACCGAGCGCGGTGCGGGCGCCGACGCAGTAGAAGATCTCGTCCGTATCGGAGACCACGGTCAGACCCATGGCCGGCAGCAGCTTGCGATAGAAGTTCGTCGATGCCCTGAAATTGCCCGCCGTCAGGATGACATGCGCCATGCCGCTGATATCCATATGTCTTGCTCCTGACCTTGCGTCAGAGAGAAGAAAAATTGACGCTCCGTCAGTCAAGCCGATATGCCGTTCAGACAAGAAAAATAAGGGGAGGCTGCCCGCGCCATGAAACTGGACCGCGCGCTCAATATCGATGATCTGCGGACCATGGCGAAGGCAAAGCTGCCGCGCATGGTTTTCGACTATATTGATGGCGGCGCTGATGATGAGGTGACGCTGAAGCGCGCCGTCTCGCGCTATGACGATTACGAGCTGACCTGGCGTGCCCTGCGGGATGTTTCGGAGATTGATACTTCCGCCACCATCATGGGGCAGGATACCCGTCTGCCCTTCTTCATTTCGCCGACAGCGTCGGTCCGTCTCTTCCATCCGGCCGAAGGTGAACTCGCCGTGGCAAGGGCGGCCTACAAGCAGGGGGTCATCTATGCCTGCTCGACGCTTGCTTCGCAGACGGTGGAGGACATCGCCAAGGCCAATCCCGGCCCGAAATGGGTGCAGGTCTATGTCTGGAAGGACAAGGAGATTGTCCGCAACTTCCTCGAGCGTGCCAAGGAAGCAGGCTTTACCGGCTGCATCCTGACGGTTGACCTGCCGGTGGCGGGCAATCGCGAGCGTGACCCGCGCAACCATTTCGCCGTGCCGCCGAAGCCGAACCTGAAAATCGCCTCGCAAGTGCTCGGGCGTCCCGGCTGGCTGTGGGACCTCATGCGCAGTCCGAAGATCAAGCCTGCCAATTTCACCCATATGCGCAGTGAAGGCAGCGATGCCGGGATTATCGGCTTCGTGAACCAGCAATTCTCGCGCTCGGTCACATGGAATGATGTTGAATGGATGCGCGAAGCCTGGGGGCCGGGTTTCGCCATCAAGGGCATTTCGCGCGGTGAGGATGCCAAGCGCGCGATCGATATCGGCGCCGACGCGGTCTGGGTGTCCAACCATGGCGGGCGCCAGCTCGACACATCCGTACCGACCATCGACCTGCTGCCGGAAATCTCAGAAGCAGTGCGGGGGCGGGCCGATATCATCGCCGATGGCGGGGTGCGCCGGGGCAGTCATGTTGCCAAGCTGCTCATGGCCGGCGCGACCGGCGTGGCGCTTGGACGGCCCTTCCTCTATGGCCTCGGCGCCGGTGGTGAGGATGGCGTGCGCCGTGCGCTCAGCATCATGGAAGAAGAGCTTCGCCGCACCATGGCACTGCTCGGCGCGACGAAGATATCGGAACTCGACCCTGAGCTGATGCGCGCGCCGCACCTCTAGCGGCTTTACTTTATTATCGAAAATCGATAATAGCCCTTCTTCCGATGAGATGGAGGGGATGATGACTGCGACCGCAAAAGACCAGCGCTTCTGGGACAAGATAGCCGAGAAGTATTCCAAGCAGCCGATCTCCGACCAGGAGACCTATGAGAAGAAGCTGGCGCTCACGCGGAAATATTTCACGCCGGAGTCGGAGGTCTTCGAATTCGGCTGCGGCACGGGCTCGACCGCCATCCTGCATGCGCCGCATGTGAAGCATATCCTCGCCACCGACGTGGCCGACAACATGCTGGCCGTCGGACGCGAGCGCGCTGCAGAGGCAGGTGTGACCAATGTGACCTTCGAGCACACGGACATCGAGAGTTTCGATCCGCAGGGCCGCCGGTTCGATACCGTGCTTGGCCTCAACATCATCCATCTCTGCCGCGATCCGCTGGCAGTGATGCAGAAGGTCCATAGCCTGCTGAAGCCGGGTGGCCACTTCATCCAGAGTACGGTCTGCCTCAAGGATGCGATGCCTATCGCGCCCTTCATTATTCCCTTCCTCCAGCTGATCGGGAAGGCGCCGCACGTGAAGTTCATGAAGCGCGCGGACCTCGACGCGATGATCGAGGAAGCCGGCTTCGAGGTGGAGGAGCGGTTCAGGCCGGAGAAGAAACTGAGCGCCGAGTTCATCGTCGCCCGCAAGCGCTAGGCCGTCAGCGCGCCCGCTTCAGCTTCTGAAGCTCCACCTCCAGTGCAGAGAGAAATTTCGACCGGTCGGCCGCCTTGAACGGGGCCGGGCCGCTTGTCTGCTCACCGGTTGAGCGCAGGCCTTCCATGATCGCGCGGGTGGCGACCTGCTGGCCAATCGAGTTCTCGGTGAAGGCCTGGCCCTTGGGCGAGAGCACACGTGCACCGGCATCAAGACAGCGCTGGGCGAGCAGGATGTCGGAGGTGATCACGATGGAGGCGGCATCGGCGCGTTCGGCGATCCAGTCATCGGCGACATCCGGGCCTTCGGGCACGGTGATGCGTGTCAGGAGCTTATGCTGCGGCACGCGCATGAAGCTGTTGGCGACGACATTGACCGGCACCTCATGGCGCAGCGCGACCTTGTAGATCTCGTCCTTCACCGGGCAGGCATCGGCGTCGACATGGATGCAGAGCGTGCCGGACACGCAGCCTTACTCCTCTTCGAGCCGGGTCAGCATCACGACGTTCGGCGCACCGGAATTGGCAAAGACGATGTCGGGCAGGCCATTGCCGTCCATGTCCCCGGTCGCGACGCCATAAGTGTCTTCTTCCTCGTCATCCAGCGTGACCGGTGTGAAGCGGGCGCGGCCATCATTGAGGTAAACGCGGTTGGCCTGTTCGCTCGCGCCTTCGATGATGTCGAGGTCGCCATCGCCATCGAGATCGGCAGCGGCGAGCGACTGTGTGGCGCGGCCAGCGTCTCCGAGAGGGAGGCCCGGCGTGAAGTTGCCGCCGCCGTCGCCAAGCAGGAGGTGCATTTCGCCTTCGGTTGAGCCGAGCAGGATGTCCGGTGAGCCGTCGCGGTTGAAGTCGGCCGCCACGGTCTGACGGTGGTCGCCTTCACTATTCAGCAGCACCTCTGCCGCCCAGCCTTCGGAGCCCAGATTGAACAGGATATAGCTCGGGCCCCCATCGCGGCAGGCGATGACCAGGTCGAGACGTCCGTCGCGATTGAAATCAGCCTTCGAGACGCCGGTCGACCCGGTGAGACCGCCGGGCAGGGTGACCGGCTCGACAAAGCTGCCATCGCCGAGGCCTGCAAACAGCCGCGCGCCATCGCGGCGCTGCACGGTAACGAGGTCGAGGATGCCATCACCGTTGAAGTCCCCGAGCAGGGCATTGCGCGCCGGGCCGTCACTGCTGGCAATCTCGCCGGCCAGGGTGAACTGGCCGTCGCCATCATTGAGGAAGACCTGTGCAGGCACACTGTCACGCACGGTCACGGCATCGACATCGCCGTCGCCATCAAGATCACCGGCCCGCACGACATAGCTCGGCCCGTTCTCCATGCCGAGCTGGCGGGAGGTGACGAGCCGGGCATTGCCGAGGTTCAGGTAGATGAAGTCCGGCTGCGCCCAGTGGCGGCCATTGGCGAGAAAGACATCGAGGTCTCCGTCACCATCCGCATCCGCGAGATCGACACCTGCGCTTAAGCGTTCCTCCATGTCGAACAGGAGGAAGGGGTGGGTCGAGAAACTCAGCGTCTCGGCACCCGCCGACAATCCGGCCAGGGCCGCAACGAGGGCGGTCAGGCTGAAGCGCGCCGCCATACCTATTCTCCCGGCGTCTGGATTTCAGGCGTGTCCGTGAACGGTTCGATGCCGAAGGCGGGGTAGATCTCGCTCGGGAAGTAGGCGACGCCGTCTTTCATCACCATGCGGATCGTCTTGATCGCCTTCAAATCCTCCACCGGATTGCCCGGCACGAGGAAGAAGTCGGCGAGCTTGCCTTCCTCGATGGAGCCGATCTCGTCGCCCATGCCGATATATTCTGCCGAGTCCAGCGTCGAGCGCTTCAGGATCTCGCCCGGCGTGAAGCCGATATTCTGGTAGAGTTCCAGCTCGCGGTGAAGGTTGAAGGATCCGCCCATATCGGTGCCGAACAGGATCAGGATGCCGTTCTCCCGCATCATGGAGAGGGTTTCGGTGATCTGGTCGAAGGCGCCTGCATAGGCGAGGTCGTCTTCCTCTGTCTCGATCTTCGACCAGGCCTGCTTGGCCGAGCGCTGCACGCCGACCGGCATATGGTCGATATAGTCCTCGACGCCCGGACGCAGCTCGCCATTGCGCGAGAGCAGGAGCGCCTCGTGAATGGCATAGGTCGGGTCGATGGCGACACCGTTCTCGACCATCAGGTCGATCGTGTTCTGTACCGGCTCGGAGTCGAGATCGAGCTTCGGCAGGCGGGCAAGCGCGGTGAGGCGGAGCAGCGTGCGCGTGTCCTCATCGGAAGCCAGCACCCAGCCGAGCATCACCTGGTTGATGTGGGTCAGCTCATCATAGCCGGCCTTGATCATCGTATCGGCCCGCGAGAAAGCCGGGACGTGACCAGCCACCCGCATGCCGCACTCATGGGCGAGATCGACCATTTGCGGCACCCACTCACCCTTCATCGAATTGTAGACCTTGACCTGGAAGAAGTCGCCCATCTCGCAATAGGTGCGCACCGCGTCATTCGCCTCTTCCTGACTGGTGACGATGATGCCGTTATTGGAATTGAACGGGCTCTTGCCCTCGATGAAGCCCGACTTGACGATGCGCGGGCCGGCCAGCGTGCCACTGTCGATCTTGGAGATCAGTTCCGACAGCACCTCATTGTCATTGCCCATGTCGCGGACAAAGGTCACCCCGGCGGCGATGTTCAGCATTGCATCGTCCTGGCCCATATGGCCGTGCATGTCGGAGAGGCCCGGCACCAGCGTGCCGCCCTGTCCGTCGATGACATATTCCCCGTCGCCGGCCGCATCGGCTGCGTCGATGGAGACGATGCTATCGCCCTCGACCAGTACCGAAGCGGGCTCGCCCAGCGCCATGGTTTCGGGATCGAAAATGCGGACATTGGTGATGCGCACCGGCGCATCGAAACTGTGGGCGGTGTCGGCCTGCAGGGCCTCGAAGCGCTCTGTTGAGTAACGCACCGCCCGCTCGCGCAGGCTCTTGTCATGCGCCTCGAGCCCTTCACGCACGATCAGGAATTCCGGTGAGATCAGGCCGACGAATTCCTCCTCGCCGTCCATCACGAAATAGGTCGGGTCGAGCTCGGTGCCGATCAGGGCATAGGAGGTCGCCGCCACGCTGTCCTCGCCCTCGCCAAGCGTGAAGTCCTCGAGCTTTTCCAGCCGCATGGAGCCTGCCGGCAGGCCCGGCATTGTCATGTCCTCATCGGCCAGCAGCGCCTTGGCATAGATGGCAAGCTGGTAGGGCGTGCCGGACTGGGCGACATAGAGCGTCGGCTCATTGACCTCGGCCGACCCCTCGCCCGTGGAGTCTGTCCATGTGGCCGTCCCACCGTCTTCCAGCGAGTAACTCTCGTCCACGGCATTGCCGAAGGTGGTGTTCCCGGTGACGGACCAGTGAACCGGAACGCCCTCGTCGAGGATCACCGTTTCCATCATCGTCGGCCCGCGGCCATTGTTGCGGTATTCATAGTCGACGGTGACCGTGTCCTCGGCCTGCGTCACATCCATCTCGCCGATCTTCGTGCCGCTGACCAGGACGGTGTAGTCGCGTGTGACCACACCTTCGATGCCGGCGCTCTCTGAGGCGCCCTCGGTCTCCTGGGCATTTGCGTATCCGCTGAGCATGACAGCGCCCAGACCTGCGATCAGGAATGTTCTCATAAGCCGAAGCCTCCCCATTTGTGTTGTGTCGTGCCCACGGTCGTCACCGGGGCTTTCCGCCGTTACCTAAGCACCGGCTCACGCCATTGGCGAGTGTTCCGCCGCGAAAACTTCACGACTGGTGATTTTCAGCATCAGCGGTATCCTGATAGGCGTGAAGCATGGAGAGGGAGACGCGGGATGGCACGAATGACGCTACGCACGGGGCTTGTTGCCGGCCTTGGCCTGAGCCTGTCACTCGGCGGCTGCGTCGTCGCGGGCGAGGACGCCTTCGCGGAAGACTGGCCGGGCATTGTCTCGCTGCAGATCAGCCAGGGCCGCAACACCTGGCATGAGTGCGGCGGCACCATGATCACGAAGGAATGGCTCGTCACCGCCGCCCATTGCGTCGATACCGCGCGCATCGAGCCGAGCGGCAAGGCAGCCCAGTACCAGCGCGGCGAGGATGGCGTGATGCGCCGGCTCGGGCCCCTCAAGGTGGCCGCCAACCGCACCCACCTCTCCGAGGATGAGGACATCCGGACCTGGGCCGTCACCGAGATCAAGGTCCACCCGGACTATGACGCCGGCCATTTCGAGCGGGGCGCCGATATTGCGCTGGTCAGGATCCAGGACGGCTATGACGGGCCCACCATGGCTGTGGCCGGACTGGGCGTTGACGAGATGGCGCTCGCTGAGGGCGACTATCTGCGGGTCGCCGGCTATGGCAACACCGAGGAGGTCGACAATACGCAGGGCGCGCTCAATGCGCGTGGCCGGGCTGTCTATGCGCCCAGCCTGCGCCTGCAGCAGGCCGATGTGCCGCTGGTCGAGACCCAGGCCTGCCGGGCCCAGCTCGAGACCCTTATCGAGGATTATGATGTCGAAGCCGACTATGGCGGCTTCGAACTCGGTGAGGCGACCCTCTGCGCAGGCACAGGCGGCGCGGACTCCTGTTACGGCGACAGTGGCGGGCCGCTGGTGGCGTGGAGCCCGGCGCTCAGCCAGAATGTCCAGGTCGGCGTCGTCAGCTGGGGGCTCGGCTGCGGACGCGCCGAAAGCCCCGGCGTCTACAGCCGCACCAGCGCCTATGCCGACTGGATCCGGGAAACCGTCGGCGCGCAGGGGGCGGATAGTTAGGCAGAGCGAAGGCTGGGCTTTTTCGGGACACGCTTCCCTGCGGCCCGCATCCTGAGCCTGACGAAGGAGACCGCAGGGTCCAACTCCAGCCGTCGGTTCCGGGACGCCGGGCAGGAGAGGGGTGCCACGGTCAAGCCGTGGCAAGGCGCTGGTGCGAACGGTCGACAAGAAGTCAAAAATTCTTGACAGTCAAAAATATTTGACTATCTGCTGTGTCAGAAATTTTTGACATAGGGAAAACAGATCATGTCATTCCATGAGAAATCCGCCTGGGTGATGGCGCTCGTCCTGCTGGCCGGGGCCGGCTTCTATTTCGGCACGGTGGCGGACATGTCGACCGAGCTTGGCATCGTCGCACCGCCGGTCCTGCCGGTGGTCGTGATCTACATCGTCGCGATCATCGTCCTGTCCATCGTCGGCCATATCGCGGTGGCGGTGTCCAAGCCTTCGGAAGCGGACGACACGATGGATGAGCGCGACCGGATCATTGCCAGCCGGGCGGGATCGTTCAGCGGTGTGCTTCTGGGCGTCGGCGTGATCACAGGGCTCGGCCACTACCTCTTTTATTATGACGGCAACCTGCTCTTCCACATGGCGCTCGGCGCGCTGATGCTGGCCCAGTTCGGCGAATATGCCGCCCGCATCGTGATGTACCGGCGGGGCGTCTGAGCCATGGCCAAACGCCCGCCCATTACCAATCGCGTGAAAGAGCTGAGGGAGGCTCATGGCGGCATGTCGCAGGCCGCCCTCGGCAAGGCGATCGGGGTGACCCGCCAGACCGTCATCGCTATCGAGCAGGGGCGTTACTCGCCCTCGCTCGAAAGCGCCTTCCGCATCTCGCGCCTCTTCGGCGTCGGCATCGAGGATGTCTTCGGCTGGGCAGAAGACGAGGTCTAGCTCGCGAGCAGGGGTGCGACCACAAGGCCACCCGCCAGCCACAGATAGGCGATCGCGGTGAGGACGAAGAGAATCTTCTCCGTGGCGCCCTGGCCGACCGGGTTTCCGAACCCGGCGGTCACGCCTTTCCACCAGAGGAAAACAGCCGACAGTGCGAGGAAGGCGAGGTTCAGGAACAGGGTGTAGTCGACCTTGAAGAAGTCCCGGTCGGTCACGCTCTTCACGCTTGAGCCGTCCGGCAGCAGGCCGAACCCGGCAAAGGCATAGTGCAGGATCAGCGCCGCGCCGACCAGCGCGATGAGGAAGACGCCGAGGATATAAAGCGCCATCGGCCAGCCATAATACTTCGCCTGGATACGCAGCACCGGCAGCACGACAAGATCCGAGAAGATGAAGGCCATGATGCCCGCAAACGCCACCCCGTTGGAGTAGAGCACGGCGGCGAGCGGGATGTTGCCCATCGAGCCGATGAAGGTGAAGAAGGCCGCCACCGGACCGACCACCGATTGCGCGAGCACCTGCCAGAAGGCCGGGTCTTCCTTGCCGGCGCCAATGAACAGCGTCTCGAAGAATGCGCGCGGCACAAAGGCGGCGATAATGCCCGCGACGGTGAAGCCGACGGTCACATCCTTCCAGACCATTCCCCATTCCATGACATAGCGATGGGAGACCTTGCGCCAGCCCTCGCGGCTCTGGATCAGCTCTTTCCAGTCGGGCGGGTCGCTGCTCTCCTCGTCGGTGCCTTCGGCCTCACGGGCCCGCTCACGCGCTTTCCTGATAAGGCCGAAAGCTCCGGTCAGGCGCACGAGTACCCATGTGATGAGGATCAGCAGTATGCCGCCGAGATACTCGCCGACCACGAATTGCCAGCCGAGAAAGACGGCGATGATGATACCGAGCTCGATGACGAGATTGGTCGAGGCGAGGAGGAAAGCGAGCGAGGCGACAAAGCCTGCCCCCTTGGCAAACAGCGACCGTGTGGTCGCCAGCGCGGCAAAGGAGCACGAGCTTGAAATAAAACCGAAAAACGTGCCGAGGCCGACCGCTTTCGGGCCTTCCTGTCCCATCGTTTGCTTCATCCGCTGCCGCGTGACGAAGACCTGGATCATCGAGGAAATGAGATAGCCCAGACCGAAGGCCCACAGGGCCATCCAGAACAGGCCGGCGCTCGTTATCGCGGCCTCGTGCCATGTCTTCAGGAATTGATCCAAGATCCTTTCCCCCGTTTTTCAGCGTATCAAGGCAATGCGGCGGGGGGGTATCTTGTTCCGGTTGCGCCTTACCCCGGTTTCAGTCGCCAGCGTCATGGAAATCTGCTATGCAGGAGCCATCATGCAACAGGATGTCAGAGCGCTTGTGGACCGGGTCTATACGGCGCGCCGGGATGCCAGTCCCGACGATGCCCATCTCATGGCCACCGATGCCGTCGAGCTTGCCCGCGGTATGGATGATCCCGAGCTTCTCGTGCGCGCACTGATGGCCAAGGGCCAGTGCTACCGCGATGAAGGCCAGTACGAAAAAGCCGAGAGGCTTTATGTCGAGGCGGCCAATCTTTGCCGCCGTGAAGAGGCCGTCCCGCCGCTCGTGACCGCGCATGTCATCCGCCATCTCGGCGATGTGACGGTCGAGCTTGGCCGCTTCGGCCTTGCGAAGACGCACTACGAAGAAGCGCTTGAGCTCTACCGGGACATTGGCGACGTCCCGCCCGGCACGCTCGCCAATGGCATCCGCCCGCTGGCGCGCCTCCTCGATGCGCTGGATGAGCATGCCGAAGCCGTCGACTACTGGCGCGAGGCCCGCGACCTGTATGAAGTCGCGCATGTCGAGGCTGGCGTCGAGGAATGCATGAGACGCCTGAACGGGGCGGGGTAGCGTCTAGAACGGTACGTTCGGATCGTCCTCGCCGTCGCCGCCGAGTGCGAGACCGAGAAAGTCGAAGACGCGCGGGTCGTGCAGGTGGCTTGGCCGCACAGTGGCCAGCGCATGCGCCATCACCTGCCGTACGCCCGGCTTCTTCGCTTCCCATTCGTCCAGCATCGACTTCATCGCCTGGCGCTGCAGCCCGTCCTGCGAGCCGCAGAGATTGCAGGGGATGATCGGGAATTCCATCGCCTCGGCGAATTTTGCGAGATCGTCTTCGGCGCAGGTAATCAGCGGCCGCAGCACGAACATGTCGCCCGCATCATTGAGCAGCTTGGGCGGCATCGCGGCGAGCCGGCCGCCATGGACGAGGTTCATCATGAAGGTCTCGAGCGCATCGTCACGGTGGTGGCCGAGCACGATCGCCTCGCAACCCTCCTCGCGCGCGATGCGGTAGAGAATGCCCCGGCGCAGGCGCGAGCACATCGAGCAGAAGGTCCGCCCCTCCGGCACTTTTTCCGTCACGATGGAATAGGTGTCTTCCGTCTCGATCCGGTATTTTACGCCGACCTTGTCGAGCCATTCCGGCAGGACATGTTTCGGGAAACCCGGCTGGCCCTGGTCGAGATTGCAGGCGATCAGGTCGACCGGCAGGGCCCCCTGCCACTTCAGGTCGATCAGCGCCGCGAGCAAGCCATAGCTGTCCTTGCCGCCTGACAGGCAGACGAGCCATTTCGGCGGTTCGCCGGTACGTGACCGGTCGACCATGCCGAACTGGTCGATTGCCTGCAGCGCGTTGCGCACGATCCGCTTGCGCAGCTTCTTGAAGGTCACGCTCTTCGGCACATCGGCAAAGAGCGGCGGGACTAGCCCTGTCATCATGTCGTCAGCCATGGTCGCCTTCTGCCACAGACTGGGCTCGCTGGGCCAGAGGCGACGGCACAGGCTGGGCCAGGCAGGAGGCAAGATGCAGGGCGGGCGGCCCCGTCTTCTGCCCCCGCTAACGGGGCCGCCCCTACCCCCGCGGGCGTCCCCCGGGAGGCTTGTTGTGATCAGGAGGACCGCACCACCGGCGCGGTCGAGGGGTCAATCGTCGCCGGGATGCCAATCCGGATGCCTGAGGCGAAGGCGGCGCTGAAATGTCTGCCACCAGCTCAGCATTTCTGTGCCCGCCTCATTGAGTTTCCAGACTGTTCTTGCTGTCTTGTCGGGCACCAAGAGCCTGATGTCCTGCTTCAGTTCGAGCTCGGGCGTGTTCCCTTCTGACCGGCCCAGAACAATGTCGCGCTCGTCCATGGGCACATCAGACGGCAGGAGGGCGACCCCGAAGCGGTCGAGCTTGCCGTGCATTTCCAGAACCGCCCGGATGGCGATCAGGCAGTCGGCATCACTGTCATTGATGGGCTGGACGTCCATCATGGTCTCGAATGACGAGTCCTGGACGGGTGAAATGCGAATGCTTGGCATCTGGGCCTGCTCCAACCTAGAGTGGTTAACATCGTGTCGCACTTTTTCGCGACAGGAGGCTGCGTTTCAAGGGGAGTGGACGAAGTACAGCCGAAGTGTGAAAGCGCAACATGCTGATTAAAAAAGGAAAATTTTTTGCCTTCAAAGCGCGGTAACATGTTCTATGCGGAGCCGATCGACGCGGACTCCCTGCGCGAGCTTCTGCATTATTACGTCCAGTCGGGCGTTGGCCTGCCGGTTTCTGAAAAGGGCGTGCCTGGTCAGTGGACAGATGTCGGCCTCGAGGCGGCCCTGGCCGAGATTGGCATCAATGTCGACAAACGCTCCATTCAAAGCTGGCTTAGCGGCGCCTCGGTCCCGAAGGTCGAAAAGCTGAAGGGGCTTGCCAGCCTGGCCTCATCCGACAGGTTCGAGCGCGAAAGATGGACCGCCGCCTTCATCCGGCTTCGGCGCAAGGCCCTGGATGAGCGGCGGCGGGAGCAGCAGGCCAGCCCCGCTGCGACAACAAACCAGCCCGCCCGCCTGCGATGGCGCCCGGCCCTTGCCGTGCTTGCTGCCGTTATAAGTCTCGCCGGTGTGACCTACGTCATTCTCCAGCTGCTCGGCCCGGCTCCGGTCGCCGAGAATATCCGCTTTTGCGACGAGGTGCATTTTTCCACCGACACCAAGCGGTGCACACAGTCCATGACCGAATTCCCAGACGGTCTGAAGACGCTGATGATTACTTTCGATCTCAATAATGTTGCCAAAGGGGAGACTTTCACACGCAACTGGTACCGCAATGGCCGGAACATCCACACCAAGACCAGTTTCCATGACGAGGCATGGCCCGGCTATACCTACTGGCACTGGCCGGAGGGCTTTGACGACGGCGAATATACCCTGCAGATCGTCTCAGGTGATCGTACCGTCACGAAGACGTTCCAGGTCGGCAAAGGCGAGGGTGAGCTGGTTTATCATTAAGCCGCCCGATGAGGCCTACTGATACTCGATCTCAAGTTCGAGGCGGCGGTTGCGGGGCTCGTCCACCTCATCCTCGGTGGCGACCAGCGGGCGTGTTTCGCCATAGGCTTCGACCGTCACCTGCTCGGGATCAAGCCCGGTGGCATTGACGATATAGGCCTTTAGCTGCTCACCCCAGCTTTCAGTGCGCGCCTGGTTGGCTTCTTCAGTGCCGACCGTATCGGTGTGGGCCTGGATGGTCACCGTGGCGACCGGTGCCCGATTCAGCGCCGGCATGAATTGCGGGGCGAGCGCGGCCGGATCGAAGCTGTCCCGGGTCTCGACATAAAGGATGACGTTGAAACTCGGCTCTTCGGCAGGGGCCATCTCGCGCGGGGCGGGCATGGATTCGACCGGGGCCTGCGGTGGTGGGGGCGGCGCATAGCTCGGCTCGAACCGTCTCTCGTCGGGCGCCTGGCTCGCATCGCTGATCGGGTAGGCATCGCGGAAGAGGGAACACTCGTCATAGCCCGGTTCCACGGCAGTGCTGACGCGGTAATATTCGTCGCCATCGTCTAGGTCGGCATAGCGCAGCCGCTCCAGGGCGCGGTCTTCGGGATTGGCTTCTGCCATGGCGCAGAGCATGTCGCCCAGGATGAAGGGATTGTCGGAATAGTAGTTGTGGCCGAGCCCGAACAGCTCGGTGGCGACGCCGGTCGCATCCACCGTCTCATAGTATTCGTTGAGCCGGATATAGGGCCGGTTGGTGTCGGTGTCGCCGAGGCGCAGCTTGCCGTCATTGACGATCTCGGAAACCTGCAGCGCGCGGTCTGCGTCCGAGGTGTAGATCGTCACATTGGCCTTGAGATTGTCGAGCACGCCGGTGACGCTGTCGAAAATCTCGCGATCGACATCGGCAGCCACGAGGATGATCCGGAACTCGATATCCTGCTCGCCATGGCGCTCGAGATAGTCGGCAGCATAATCCTCAAGCGCCTTGGTCAGGATGCGGTTGCCCATGGAGTGGGCGACGATGTTGATCCGGTCGATATCGGCATTCTCGATGATCAGGTCGAGGAACTGTTCGAGATAGGGGGCCGCGCCGATGGAGCGGTCTTGGTCGCCGCGATAGTCGCCGAGCGAGACCTTGCCGGCCGAGGGCCAGGAAAACAGGATCGGCACACCGACATCGAAAAGCTCGCGCCGGGACAGGTCGACCGAGAGCTGCGCCGAGCGGATGAGCGCGTCCTCGAACGGCGTGTTGAAGCCGTGCACGAAGAGCAGGGCAGCGTAGGAGCCCTGGTCGATCAGCGCATCGTCGAGCTCCATCAGGAAGCGCTCCTGACCGGCTTTCGTGATGCGGGTCAGGAAGACATATTTGACGAGCTCGTCCTGGGCTTCGGGTACGTCGCCCTGCAGGTATGGGGTTTCGCCACGCTCACGCGTGCCGCCTTCCTCGATCAGCTTCGGCAGCCAGACATCGGCGCGCCCGACATGCAGCTGCTGGGCGTCTTCGGAGACCACGTCTGTGGTGTCGACCTCCTCGGCTGGGCCGGGGCCGGACCCGTCGAAGCGGACGGCGCGGTTGGTACCGTAGAAGACGCGGACACAGTCGACGGCGTTTTCGGTTTCCGGGGTCAGCAGGTCGAGGCAGTCATTGCCGAATTGCGGGTGGTGAAGCGTCGTTCTGGGCTGGAGAAGCAGCAGCACGCCCGCGACAGCGCCGCCGACAAGCGACAGCAGCAAAAACCAGAACAGGAAACGGCGCATTCGGCATCCCCTCAGACACAGGATGTTTATTGGCCGAGCGCCGTGGCGATTTCAAGACAGATCGTGGGAGAGTGCCGGGCCAGTCAGGTCGTTTGCCCGGCAACCGGACTAAATCCGGACTGAAACCGGACTGTTTTCGGACTCCCGGAATCACCGGGTTTCCCACGGACAGACGAAATCCTTGCCGCGTTCAGGCGGTCACACCCAGCTGCTCTTCGGCGTAGGCCTTGATCGATTTGTAGTCTGCCTTGCCGTTTGGCGCGCGGCCGAGGCTGTCCTTGAACAGGATCCGTTTGGGCGCCTTGTAGCGCGCCAGACGCGTCTGGACGAAGGCGCGAAGCGTGTCTTCATCGACGCTCTTGCCGTCATTCAGCTCGACCACGGCGGTTACCGCCTGGCCCCACTTCTCGTCTGGCAGGCCGACCACAAGCGCGTCGCGCACCGCCTGATGGCCCTTCAGCGCCTCCTCGACCTCTTCGGGGTAGATCTTCTCGCCGGCCGAATTGATGCAGTTCGAGCCGCGCCCGAGTAGCGTGATCGTGCCGTCTTCCTCGACCGTGCACCAGTCGCCCGGCACGGCGTAGCGAACACCATCGACTTCCCAGAACGTGCTCTTCGTCTTCTCCGGGTCCTTGTAGTAGCCAAGCGGCACCGCGCCGCCACGTGCAATGAATCCGGGCTCGCCAGAGCCGGGTTTCACTTCCTTGCGGTCTTCGGTGAACACCTTGCAGTTCTCGCCGAGCTCGAATTTCGCCGTCTGCTGCACGCCTTCGGCTGTGGTGACCGACATGCCGAAACCGACCGCTTCGGATGCGCCGAAACTGTCCATCAGCGCGACCTGGGGCATGTGCTCGATCAGGCCGCGCTTGACCTCCATCGACCACATCACGCCGGAGCTGGTGATGGTCTGGACGGAAGACAGGTCATATTTGTCAGGGCTCTCTTCCAGCGTGCGAAGCATCGGCTTGGCAAAGGCATCCCCGACGATGGCCATGGCCGTGACGCCGCGCCGGTCGACCGTGTCCCAGAGTTCTACGGGATCGAATTTCTTCGTGTTTTCAAGCGTCACGATTGCGCCGCCACCAATCATCGCGCCCATGGCGGTAAACAGGCCGGTGCCGTGCATCAGCGGACAGGCCGGGACCTGACGCGACAGCTTGCCCATCTGATCCACCAGCATCAGGTGCTGGTCCATGGATTCAGGTGCGAAGCCGTAGATCTTCTTCATTGATTCCAATGATGATTCTCGCCAGATTCGGTGGCTCCACATCACCCCCTTCGGCATGCCCGTCGTGCCGCCGGTATAGAGGAAGATGAGGTCATCATCGGAGCGCTCGATGTTAAGCGGGGCGCCATCGCCCTCGCTGGCGAGATCCTCATAGGCCACAGCGAAATCGGGCGTATCGGTACCGTCTCCGCCGATCTCCACCCAGACCTTCACCTTGGGCAGGCGCTTGCGCACACGCTCCACATGGTCGCGGAATTCGCGGTCGAAGAAGACGACGGCCGAGTCGGAATTGTCGAAGATGTAGCTCAGCTCATCGTCGAGATAGCGGTAATTGACATTCACATGGGTGAACCGGCCTTTGAAGCAGGCGGCCAGGGCTTCCATGTATTCAGGCTGATTGCGCAGGTAGAAGCCTGCCTTGTCGCCGGCTTCAATGCCGCGTTTCATCAGTGCCCGGGCGACATTGTTGGACCGCGCTGTCATCTCCGGCCAGGAAATGACGCGGTCGCCATGGATCAGCGCCGGATCTTCCGGGCCGAGTTTTGCTCCGACCGCGTCGAGCATGTCTCCAAGATTGAAGATACTGTCGCCCATGATGGCCTACCTCCCGATGTTCTGTTTCGCGCAGTGTATGCAGAAACAAACGATCAGGGGAGGGGTAACGTGGCGTTGGGGGGTCAGATCAGCCGACGTGCGGCTTGCCCCACCAGAATTTGTTCCAGAAACGCTTGCGCCGCCAGGCCTTGGCCAGGCGCCTGTTATTCGGTGCGTCGTGGACGCCGCGCGGGATCAGGATGTCATTCATGACGGGCTGATAGTGCCGTATCAGGTCTTCCTCGATGCGTGCCCGGGCCCGTGCGTTTGGCACTTTGAGGATATGACGCTCGGTTGCGCCGCGGTCCCACCAGGCTTCCGCCCAGCGCTCATGGCCAAGCACACGATTCCGGAAATTGGTCGCCTTCCCGATGTAAAGCGGCTCCAGGAAGAAGACGAAGCGGCGGCGAACAAATACATAAACGCCGCCGCCGGACGGGATGCCATTGTCCGTCAGCGTGACATTGAACTTGTACTTGTTGCCTGACTCCCCGAACCAGGGATGGGCTCCGAAGACGATCATGGTGGACGCTCTCCTCCCTCAATCGGCGGAGAGTCCGGCTGATATGGTTAATGAAAGGTTAATATGATCGGTTGAATTCGCGGCGTTTTCCGGGCCTTCACCGGCTCAGGCTTGCAGCTGGCCGAAGCCATGGAGGGCGAAATTCGGCCGAGGAGACGATGAGCCCTGACCCGATCGGGACGAGTCCTGCGCCTGGTCTGGCAGGGACGCACGGGGTGGCCCGAATTCAGGAGAGACCGGATGACGATCAAGAGACTGATCGCCTCGCTTGGCATGACAGGGATTGCGACGGCCGTGATTCCGATGGCGCAGGCACAGGAGCCTGTCAACGTCTGTCTGGAGTAGGTCAGGCGGCCTTTGCGGCGCGGGCCACGGGCGCGAAGCTCATGCGGTGGCAGCGGCACGGCCCGAGAGCTTCCAGCGCCTGAGCATGTTCAGGCGTGCCATAGCCCTTGTGGCGGCGCAGGCCATAGCCGGGGAAGCGGTTGGCAAGGTCGACCATGGCACGGTCGCGAGCCACTTTTGCGAGGACCGAGGCTGCCGAGATGGAGGGTTCGGTCAGGTCCCCCTTCACAATTGCACTGGCAGGGCAGGGAAGGGCCTTGGGCAGGCAGTTTCCATCCACAAGAATTTGCTCGGGCACGAGCCCCATAATGGCGATGGCGCGCGTCATGGCGAGGAAGGTTGCCTCGCGGATATTCATCCGGTCGATCTCTTCCGGGCTCGCCCAGCCAATGCCGTAGCAGACCGCCTTGGCCTTGATTTCCGGGTAGAGCGCCTCGCGCCGATCTTCGGTCAGCTTTTTCGAATCCGTAAGCCCATCAATGGGTTGCGCAGGATCAAGAATGACCGCGCTTGCCGTTACAGGACCAGCCCAGGGGCCTCGTCCGGCCTCGTCTATGCCGCAGATCATCCCTATGTTCCTCATCACTGCCATAAGATCATGATTCCGGGAGCCTTAACCATGAGCGACGCATATTGCATTCAGATTAACGAGACCGGCGGACCGGACGTTTTAACCAAGGTTTCGATGGAGCCGCGCCAGCCCGGACCGGGCGAAGCGCTTGTCCGGCAGAGCGCTGTCGGACTCAATTTCATCGACACTTATCACCGCTCCGGCCTCTATCCCGTCAAGATGCCTTTCACACTCGGATCTGAGGCGGCAGGCACGGTTGAGGCGGTTGGCGAGGGCGTTGAAAACATCGCGCCGGGGGATCGTGTCGCCTATCTCGGGGGTGGAACCTATGCGACCCATTTCACGGGCCCGGCCTCCCGGCTTCTGAAACTGCCAGACGGCATCACTGAAGAAGAAGGCGCCGCGGTGGTCCTGAAAGGCCTGACCGCCTGGATGCTGCTCTTCGAGGTCTATCGTCCCGAGCCCGGTGAAACAGCGTTGATCTGGGCCCCGGTCGGGGGGGTCGGCTCATTGCTCGTGCCATGGGCGACATCGCTTGGCGTGCGTGTGATCGCCGTCACCTCAAGTGAAGAGAAGGCCGAGCTGGCGAAGACGGCGGGGGCCACGGATGTCATCTTCTCTCATGAGGATGTGGCCGGACGGGCCAGGGCGCTCACAGGCGGCAAGGGAGTGGATGTCTCCTATGACAGTGTCGGCAAGTCGTCGGCCAAGGCGTCGCTCGACAGTCTGAAGCCGCGCGGCTGGTATGTGACCTTCGGCAATGCATCTGGCGCGGTCGATCCGATTGCGCCGACCGAACTCTCGAAGCGCGGGTCGCTCAACATGACCCGGCCGGGCCTGTTCCATTTTATCAATACCGAGGAAGGCCTTCAAAAGGGCGCTGCTGCACTGTTCGGGGCCCTTCGGGCGGGAACGATCAAGGCGCATGTCGGCCAGACGTTCGACCTGGCGGATGCGGCGGACGCCCACCGTGCGATTGAAAGTGGCAAGACGGTCGGGGCGACGTTGCTGAAACCCTAGACGGCTCAGTCCTTCTTGTGCTCATCCTTGCCGTCGCCCACTTTCAGGCCCGGTTCGTCCTCGCGGAAGACATTCTTTTCCATGAGTTTCATGGGAACAAGGATAAGAAGGGCAAAGCCGGCGGCGACCAGCGCGACGGTGAGAAAGCCTGCGCCGCAGGCCAGACCGATCGCGCCGGCGAGCCACATCCCTGCGCCCGTTGTGAGCCCCTGCACCTTCCCGCGGGCCTGGATGATCGTACCGGCCGCCAGGAAAGCCACGCCGGCGGTGACGGCCTCCACCACGCGGATCGGGTCGAGCTGGGTACCGTTGCCTTCATTGCCATAGATCGCAATGAATTCGATGGCGATGATCGCAAACGCTGCGGCAGCCAGCGCTGTCAGCATGTGCGTACGCAGACCGGCCGGGCGGTCTTTTATTTCCCGCTCGAAGCCGATGAGAAAGCCAAGCACGCAGGCGAGGCCGAGCCGGACCGCGATGGCCAGAAGCGATGTGTCTGTCTGTAGCGTGAAGTCGGACATGGTCCTCTCGCATGACAGTTCTGTGACAAGATACGTCCGGCCACGCGATTGGTTTCGCCACGACGACAGGCTGTATGCTAAAGTGGAGGCATAAACGGGGAGGAGCGGGAATGGCCGAAACAGTTAGCGATTTGCGCAGTGCCGGCGCACTTGAAACAGCCAGGCTGGTCAGAACGGGTGAGGTGAGCGCACTCGAGGTCTGCGATGCGGCCATCGAGCGGATCGAGCGGCTGGACAACCAGATCAACGCTGTCGTTGTGCGTGATTTCGAGCGCGCCAGGTCGGCGGCAAAAGCCATCGACAAAAACAGGACATCCGAGGACTCCAGGCCTTTGCTGGGGGTCGCCATGACGGTGAAGGAGTCCAATAATGTTGACGGCCTGCCGACCACCTGGGGCTTCGAGGGGTTTGCCGATTACTGTCCCGCCGAAGACGCTGTCATTGTTTCGCGGTTGAAAGCCGCTGGCGCCGTTATTCTCGGTAAGACCAATGCCCCGGTCGCCCTCGCAGACTGGCAGAGCTTTAACCCCATCTATGGGCGCACTTCGAACCCGCATGATCTGACGCGCACGCCTGGCGGCTCATCTGGTGGGTCGGCTGCGGCGCTGGCGGCCGGTATGGTTCCGCTGGAATATGGTTCCGACATCGGCGGGTCGATCCGCGCGCCAGCCAATTTCTGCGGCGTCTACGGCCACAAGCCGACCTATGGCATCGTGCCGCTCAAGGGACACAACTTTCCGGGCACCGATGGTGTCGAGGAACCGCTGGCAGTCTCCGGCCCGCTGGCCCGGAATGCCAGAGACCTGACGGCAGCGCTGAAGATTACCGCCGGCGGGATTAATCCCGGCTGGCGGCTGGATTTGGCTGCGCCGCTTCATGAGCGGCTGGAAGATTACCGTGTGCTGGCCCTTCCGCTTGAGGGCTTGCCGCATGTGGCGGAAAATGTCTCCGGACCGATCCGCAAGTTCGCGGAAGCGCTGGACGAGGCAGGCGCGCATGTTGGCAGGGAATGCGACAGCCTTCCCGACATCATGGCCATGCATGAACATTATGTGCGTATGCTCAATACGGTGATTACGCGGGGAACGCCGGAAGCCCGTCCCATCGATGTCCACAAATGGTTCGAGCTTCAGGACATTCAGATGCACCTGCAGCGCCAATGGGCTTCCTTGTTCGAGGATTTCGACATCGTGCTCGCCCCCGTGGCCAGCATGAGTGCCTTCCCGCATGCCGAAAGTGCGATCTGGAGCGCCCCGGATGCTATTCTGGATGGCCAGTCTGTGAGCTATGCCAGCCAGCTCGTCTGGGCCGGACTTGCGACATTTCCGGGTCTGCCGGCGACCGCTATTCCGCTTGGCATGACCGGCGATGGCCTGCCGACGGGCGTGCAGGCGCTCGCGCCGCAATTTGGAGACCTGACAGGATTGCGCTTTGCCGAACTTGCGGACAAGGCGGGGCTTTGTCGGGATCCGGCAAAGCCGTTTCCCTCGCTCTAGAGCCGTCTAGTGATGGTGATGGGGGCCGTCATCCCCATGATGGTGTGCTTCGGCCCCATCGACCAGAATCCGCTCCGGCTGGCCCTCGACATGGACCCGGAAGACGATGGCGCGCGCGCCATCGGGGCCACCGCGGGGCGAATGAATGGCTTCCGGCGCGATGACATAGGAGTCGCCAGCCACCAGCTCCAGATCCGGCTTGCCCTGTTCGACGTGAATGGCTGAGCCGGAGATGACATAGAGGAACTCTTCTCCGGGATGGTAATGGCGGGGCACTGTCGCACCCGGTGGAATGACGACGTCGGATATGATGACTTCGTGGCCCTGCATGCTCGCGATCGGTGAGCGCAGCATTTCGTTTGAGCCAGGCGGTGGAGTCGCTGCCTCCGGCGCTGCAACACATGCACAAAGGCCCAGGGCAGCCAGCCCCAGAAAAGTGGTTTTCATTGTTGGTATCCTCCCTCGACCGGTCATTCCGGCCTGCGGGGAGTTTGCCGCAGCCTGCAGATAGCGCAAGCCGCGAAACGGTCAGCGTCCCTAGCGCGGTTCGAGATCGAGCAACAAGGCAGGGTCGATATAGAAGTCGCCCTCGCGTTCCTCATCGGCCGGATTGCGCCACTTCACCGCCCAGTGCAGGTGCGGGCCTGTCGTTCGGCCAGTATTGCCGGTCTCGCCCAGCTTCTCGCCCTGCGGGATGACATGGCCCTCTTTCACGCTGACGTCGGAGAGATGCAGGAAGACTGAAACCAGCCCGTCGCCATGGTCGAGGAAGACGGTCCCGCCTTCATAGTAGAGATCCTCGTCGGCCAGGATCACCATGCCGCCTGCCGGTGCGGTGACCGGTGTCCCGGTGGGGACGGCAAAGTCGTAGCCCTCATGGACCGAGATCTTCTCGCAGGGCTCGCCATTGGCACCCGTGCCAACATATTTCCGCGTCGGCCCGAACGGCGAAGAAGCGGGGCCTTCGACCGGACGGATGAAGCCTTGCGTCACGCCGGGGCCGGCATGAAAGCTCGCAAAGGCCTCCTGTTTCTTCACCCAGCTTTCGGCGGCATGCTGTTTCTGGGACTCGGTGCGCGCATCGACCTTGTCGCAATTGAAGCCCTTGATCAGCCGGAAATCGTCATGTCGCGGCGCAATCGTCATGGTGATCGGTCGGATCACGCTGTCGACAGGCGTGAGCTGCAACTTTGAGGGCTCTTTCTGCTGCAGCCCGATCAGCACGCGACCGAACTGGTTTGTCTTCACGGTGCGACGTGTTTCGCCGTCCGGGCCCGAGACTTCGATCTCCATGTCGGGCGCAGCATGGCAGCGCAGCAGGCCGCTCTGCTTGGCGATGCCGGCGCAGGAGAGGCTTTGTGGCGTGTGATTGTCGGCGGCCGTCTGCAGTGCGGCAGGCGGAAGGAAAGCGACCGCCAGGAGCAGCGCGCGCATGAGGATCATCCCTGTTTCCCGGGCACCATCCGGCTGGCAGCCGCGGCTGCATCGAAATAGGGTTCCTGCAGGTCAACGCTCCAGTAGCGCAGGGCCTGAACCGGTATCTTCCGGCCGGTGACCGCGCAGGTCACATAGTCTCCGGGCTCGATCACATCGAGATCGGCATCAAGATAGCGAAGCTTTGCCTCGCCTGAGGGCTTTCCGGTACGTGTCAGCATCCGCTTATACTGGGGGCAATTTCCCGCTAATGGAAGAGGGCCTGATCAGGGAAGTGTTCCGCCTGAGGCATCCGGTCCCGGGTCCGGCTCCGCTTCCGGTTCGGGTCTGTCGGGATTGGGCGTGCGGAAGATCAGCGCAAGCGAGCGGACATAGTCGAGGGGCCAGTCGCCCACACGTTTCCGGTGTTTCGCACGCAGTACGATCTCGACGGCTACATCAGGGTGGCTGAACACATGATCCTCGACAATCTCGGCTTCTGTGAACGGCGATTCCGGTGGCGCTTCGCCCGTCCATCGCGAGATGGGCGGACATTCTCCGATCCGTGTGGCCACTTCCTCGCGTCTCTGACGGAGATCATTGAGGAAGGGGACGTCGCCATGCACCATTTCGAGCGGGCAGGTGACCTGATTGTAGGGCGAATCGGCGGTCGCTTCGTTGGCGGCAGGGATCACGACAGTACAGGTTTCGGCACCGACTTCACCCAGCCCCTCACCGGCTTCGAACATGCCTATAACACCGCCTTGCGCGGTCGAGGGCGATAGCATGGCGAAGCGGCTCGCAACGACACCTGCGCGAACGATCGGGCCGATCGCCGTGCAGAGCGTGTCGGGCGGTTCAGGCTCAGGCTGCGGCGTCCGGTCCGGATAACTCGGCCGCGCCGGCGGCGCCGACTCCACGGTCGGTTCGAAGGGAAGCGTGGTCGGTGGGGTTTCGGTCTGTGAGGCATCCTGGGCCTGGACCGGCAAAATGGTAATCATGCCAGCTGCAAGGGTGACAATCGGTATGATGGCGAGCGCTTTCATGCCTGATCCTTGCCTTCGGCCCAGCAGCGAGTCTAGGCCGGTTGCAGGCTCCGCCGCAAGCTGTGGTCTGAGACCCGAAGTTTTTGTTTTGTTCTGCAGAACATTTGTGGTACACCGCCTCCTTCAGACGAAACGCCGGCCTTGCATTGCAGGGTCAGATATGGACCTAAGGAGACGACTCATGGCCAAACCCGCATTGCAACTCGTGGACAAGGAATCCGGCGTGGACAAGCAGAAAGCACTCGAAACGGCGCTCTCGAATATCGAACGGTCCTTCGGCAAGGGGTCCGTGATGCGGCTCGGCGACAAGAAGGTCTCCGACATTGAGGCGGTCTCGACCGGCTCGCTCGGGCTCGACATCGCGCTTGGCATTGGCGGCCTGCCCAAGGGGCGGATCATCGAAATCTTCGGTCCGGAAAGCTCGGGCAAGACGACGCTGTCGCTTCATGCGGTGGCCGAAGCCCAGAAGAATGGCGGTGTCTGCGCTTTCGTGGATGCCGAACATGCTCTCGATCCAAGCTATGCGCACAAGCTCGGTGTGGATCTGGATGACCTTCTGGTCTCGCAGCCCGATACCGGCGAACAGGCGCTGGAGATCGCCGATACGCTTGTTCGGTCGGGCGCTGTTGATCTCCTGGTTATCGATTCTGTCGCCGCCCTGACGCCGCGTGCCGAGATCGAAGGCGAGATGGGCGACCAGCTGCCAGGCCTCCAGGCCCGCCTGATGAGCCAGGCCCTGCGCAAGCTGACAGGCTCGATCTCCAAGTCGAAATGCATGGTGATCTTCATCAACCAGATCCGCATGAAGATCGGCGTGATGTTTGGCAGCCCGGAAACGACCACCGGCGGCAATGCCCTGAAATTCTATTCTTCGGTCCGTCTCGACATTCGCCGTATCGGCGCGATCAAGGACCGCGACGAGGTGATCGGCAACCAGACCCGGGTGAAGGTTGTCAAGAACAAGGTGGCCCCGCCTTTCCGGCAGGTTGAGTTCGACATCATCTATGGCGAAGGTATCTCCAAGACCGGTGAGCTCATTGACCTCGGCGTGAAATGTGAAGTCGTCGAGAAGTCCGGGTCCTGGTACTCCTACAAGGAAGACCGGATTGGGCAGGGCCGCGAGAAGACCCGCCAGTTCCTGAAGGACAATCCCGATATCGCCAACGAGATCGAAGCCGCCATCCGCAAGCAGTCGGGCCTTCTTTCCGATGTCCTGCTGAATGAAGAAGGCGACGATGGTGACGGGGAGGCCGGCGAAGCCGGTGAAGCCGAAACCGGCTGAGTTCGTCGCCCAATTGCAGTTGAACACGGCCTGCGGCGGGCCAGACGCTTGGCGTGCCGCAGGTGACTCTTTATATCGCATGCAGGATCGGGCGTTTGCTGGCTTTCCGGCAGCGCCCGTTATGATCAGGCAACTGCCAGAGACGGTATAAAGATGACAAGCGTCAACGACCTTCGCGAAACCTTCCTCTCCTTCTTTGAAGGCAAGGGCCATGCGCGCAAGGCCTCCGCGCCGCTGGTGCCGGACAATGATCCGACCCTGCTCTTCGTCAACGCCGGCATGGTGCCGTTCAAGAATATCTTCACCGGGGCCGAGACACCGTTCGCGCCCCGTGCGACCAGCTCGCAGAAATGCGTGCGGGCCGGCGGCAAGCACAATGACCTCGACAATGTCGGCTATACGGCACGCCACCACACCTTCTTCGAGATGCTCGGCAATTTTTCGTTCGGCGACTATTTCAAGAACGACGCCATCGATTTTGCCTGGCAGTTGATCACGAAGGATTTCGGCCTGGCGAAGGATCGTCTCCTGGTGACCGTCTATTCCGAGGATGAAGAAGCCGCTTCAATCTGGAAAAAGGTGGCCGGTCTTCCCGATGACCGCATCATCCGCATTTCGACGTCGGATAATTTCTGGTCCATGGGTGACACCGGCCCGTGCGGCCCGTGTTCTGAAATCTTCTTTGATCATGGCCCGGATGTGCCGGGCGGCCCACCCGGATCTCCGGACGAGGATGGTGACCGCTTCATCGAGATCTGGAACCTCGTCTTCATGCAGTATGAGCAGCATGCCGACGGAACGCGTAGCAACCTGCCCAAACCATCCATCGATACGGGTATGGGCCTCGAGCGTATGGCTGCCGTCCTCCAGGGTAAGCATAACAATTACGAGACCGATCTCTTCCTCAATCTGATTGCGGCAGAGGAGGACGTCTACAAGGTGAAAGCGAAGGGCGATCATCTCGCCTCCTTCCGCGTGATCGCAGACCATCTTCGTACCTCTGCCTTCCTGATCGCCGATGGCGTGACGCCTTCAAACGAAGGCCGCGGTTATGTGCTTCGCCGGATCATGCGCCGGGCAATGCGCCATGGCCATCTTCTCGGCGCGCGTGAACCGGCCATGTACAAGTTGGTCGGGACGCTGGCGGATGAAATGGGCGAAGCCTACCCGGAGCTTAATCGCGCGCGGCCGGCCATTGAGGCCTCGCTTGAGCAGGAAGAGGCCCGCTTCCAGCGGACACTTGGACGCGGCCTCGCCCTGCTGGAGGATGCCACTGATGGCATGGGCAAAGGCGCCGAATTGCCGGGCGAAACAGCCTTCAAGCTCTACGACACCTATGGGTTCCCGCTGGACCTCACGCAGGACATCCTGCGCGGCCGTGGCATGGGCGTCGACCAGAAGGGCTTTGATGATGCCATGGCCGAACAGAAGAAAACCGCGCGTCAGGCCTGGTCCGGTTCCGGCGACAAGGCATCCGAAGCCGTCTGGTTCCGCGTGCGAGACATGTCCGGGGCGACCGAGTTCCTTGGCTATGCAGGCACCGAAGACCGGGGCATCCTGAAGGCGATCATCGCTGACGGTGAAATGACAGAGCGCTGCGAAGGCGGCGAGTGCGAACTCGTCTTTGATCGCACGCCGTTTTACGCCGAAAGCGGCGGCCAGGCCGGGGATCATGGTGAAATCCACTTTGAGAACGGCGCGCGCTTCATCGTTCGTGACGTCCAGAAACGTGCCGGGGACCTGCATGTCCATATTGGTGAACTGACTGATGGTGCGGTGTCGCTCGGTGACAAGGCCACACTGCAGGCCTCCTATCAGCGCCGCCAGCGCATCCGCGCCAACCATTCGGCCACGCATCTCCTGCACGCTGCCCTCCGGAGTGTTCTGGGGCCGCACGTCACACAGAAAGGCTCGCTCGTCGAGGAAGACCGGCTGCGCTTCGATTTCTCTCACGGCGCCCCTGTTACGGCGGCGGAACTTGAGGCGATTGAGGACCAGGTCAACGAGGTCATCCGCCAGAATGACGAGGCGCGCATCGAAGTGATGGCGCCCGACAAGGCCATCGAAGCCGGAGCCCTCGCGCTCTTTGGCGAGAAGTATGGCGACGAGGTCCGCGTTCTTTCCATGGGCCAGCCGCTCGAAGACGAGGCCCGGCCTTATTCAGTCGAGCTCTGCGGCGGAACGCACGTGGCCCGCACAGGCGACATTGCAGCTTTCGTGATCACCTCGGAAGGCGGTGTCTCGGCGGGCGTTCGCCGGATCGAGGCAGCAACAGGCGCTGAAGCACTCGACTTCCTGAAGGCGCGTGCGCAGGTTGCGCTCGACCTGGCAGACCAGCTCAAGGTGCCGCTCAAGGATGTCGGCCGGAAGGTTGCCCAGCTCAATGATGAGCGCCGCACGCTGGAACGTGACCTTACTGATGCCAAGCGAAAGCTGGCCATGGGCGGCGGCGGAACGTCTGCCCCAAGCGGACCAGAAGAGATTGGCGGCTACAAGCTCATCGCGCGCGTCGCTGACGGTGTCGGCGGCAAGGATCTTCGCGGCCTGGTGGATGAAGCGAAAGCGAAGCTGGGCTCAGGCATTGCCGTGTTCATTGGCGTCAATGAAGGAAAGGCTGCGGTTGCCGTTGGTGTCACCGAGGACCTCATCGACAAGGTATCGGCGGTCGACCTCGTTCGCGTTGCGGCTGCTGAAGTCGGTGGTAAGGGCGGCGGTGGCCGGCCGGACATGGCGCAGGCGGGCGGTCCGGATGGCAGCAAGGCCGAAGCCGCGCTCGAAGCCGTTCGCAAGGCGCTTGCGGGTTAAGCGGCAGCCGGAAAGACCGGCTCCTCATCGCCCGGCTTCCATTGAGGGAATTTCGGCATAACGCTCTTGAAGCGGACGCTTTCGAGATGCCCGCGCAGCCAGCGGTGCAGGTTCGGCAAGGGCTGGGCATCGAACCAGTCCCGATCGGTATTCGCGAATTGCCTCACGAAGGGCATGATCGCCATATCTGCCAAGGATATGCGTGTGCCGAAGAGCTGATCGCGCGTCGCCAGCCGCTCGTCCAGCTTTTTGAGAAAGGCAGCGCCTTCGCGCCGGTGATGCTCGAAATCGGCGTCCTCATAGCGTGTCGCATACTTGTAGCGGTCGAGATGGTGCTTGAACCCGCCATCGCAGTCCGCGATCAGCGCCAGCATTTCTTCTTGAGACCCTTCTTCTGGTGAAAGCCAGTTTTCCGGATCGTGATTGCGCAAGGCGTGCAGCATGACGTCGAGGCTTTCGTCAATGACTGGACCATCCTCAAGTACCAGCACCGGTACCGTCCCCTTCGGTGATGCTTCCAGCATGGCGACCGGTTTGTCGCGCAGGACAACCTCGCGCAGATGGCACTCCAGCCCCGCTGAAGCGATGGCGAGCCGGGCGCGCATGGCATAGGGACAGCGCCTGAAGGAGTAGAGGACAGGCCGGCTCATTTGCCCGTCTTGGCCGGGGTCCGTCCGATATGCGCGACGCCCCGTTGCCGGGCGAGCTCGACCTGTTTCTGGCGTTCGGCAAAGCGGGCCCGCTGTTCTTCGGTGAGCGTACCATGGCAGGCCGGGCAGGAAATGCCTTCCTCATAACGCGGATCCGCACGATCGGCTTCGCTTACGGGGCGCTTGCAGCCATGGCAGAGCTCGTATTCGCCGATTTCGAGGCCATGGCCCACAGAGACACGCTGGTCGAAGACGAAGCATTCGCCACGCCACTTGCTTTCGGGTTCAGGCACGTTTTCGAGGTATTTCAGGATGCCGCCCTTGAGGTGATAGACATCGTTCACGCCTTCGGACTTCACGAAGCTGGTCGCTTTTTCGCAGCGGATGCCGCCGGTGCAGAACATGGCGATCTTCGGCTTGCGCCCCTGCTCTTCGAGGCGGTCACGAAAGTCACGGAACCAGTCCGGAAATTCGCGGAAGGATTCGGTCTCCGGATCGATGGCGCCTTCGAACGTGCCAATCGCGTACTCATAATCGTTGCGCGTATCGATCAGAACCGTATCGGGATCGCTGATCAGCGTGTTCCACTCTTCCGGGGCGACATAGGTGCCGACGAGCTGGTTCGGATCGGTATCCGGTATGCCCATGGTGACGATTTCGCGCTTGAGGCGAACCTTGAGACGCCAGAATGGCATGGTGTCGGCATGACTTTCCTTCCACTCGAGGTCAGCGCAGCCGGGCAGGGCGGTTAACGCCGCCATCGCCTCGTCGAGGGCGGTGCCTTCGGCGGCGATTGTGCCATTGAGGCCCTCGCTAGCGACGAGGACTGTTCCTTTGGCGCCTGCTGCTCGCAGGGCTGACTCCACCCGGTGCCGAATGCCCGCCGGGTGTTCGAATGGCGTGAATTTATAGAAGGCAGATACGCGAAAGCTCATGGCCGCTCCTTATGCCAGAGCGGGACGCATGAGGCCAGATTGGCCGGGCAGGGCGTCTGCCACTGCCCGGGCCGTTTTCTAGTCGGACATTTCGTCCTTCGTTTCATCGGCGGTGTCGCTGACGACATCGCCAGCGGCGGACACATCCTTGCCCATGCCGGAAATCGTGTTGCAGGCGCTGAGCGCCGGAAGGGCGACCAGGGCCGCCAGTACAAGAACCAGTCTCTTCATATCCAAACTCCTCCTCGGATAGCTCGCATATTCTGCTCACTGTACGATTTGGCAATCAAAAAAATTGGTCAGCTTGCGCGAACATCGCGTGTTCCCAAACGCCCCGACTCCCTGCTAATGGAGCGCCATGAAAAGCGCAGTCATCGTCTTTCCCGGTTCGAATTGTGATCGCGACGCCCAGACGGCCCTCGCAGCCATAACGGGTCAGGCGCCAGCCATGGTATGGCACAAGGATGGGGAGATCCCCGAGGGGACCGATCTCGTCATGGTGCCGGGCGGTTTTTCCTATGGCGATTATTTGCGCTGTGGTGCCATGGCGGCGAACTCTCCGGTCATTGGCGCACTCAAGCAGCATGCCGAGCGGGGCGGCTATGTGCTTGGGGTATGCAACGGTTTCCAGGTCCTGACCGAGACGCGCCTGCTACCGGGGGCGCTTTTGCGCAATGCAGGCCTGGATTTCGTCTGCAAGCCGCAGCCGCTCAAGGTCGAGCATTCCAACTCCGCATTCACCAGCGCCTATGCCGGCAAAGGTGAGATCACCGTTCCAATCGCACATCATGACGGGAATTACGTCGCCGATGAGGATACGCTCGACAGGCTGGAAGGTGAGGGCCGTGTGGCCTTCCGCTATGCGGGCAATCCGAATGGATCGGCCCGCGACATTGCCGGTATCCTGTCGGAGAACGGCCGCGTGCTCGGCCTGATGCCGCACCCGGAACGCGCCATTGGCGGCCATGAAGGCGGCGATGATGGCCGCGGCATGTTCGAAAGCCTGCTCGCCGCGATCTGAACGCGTTTCACTAGGCCAATTCCCGAAGCTCGGTTACGTTTCCATCCCTGACTCGGGGAGGGAGCACATGTCATATCTGTCGGAAACCCGCGAAGCGGGCCGGGAAGTCTTTCCCGATCTCGCTCGGGCTTTTGCGCTGATCGGTATAGCGCTCGTGAACGTCGCGGTGTTCTCGCACCCCATGATGGGCGGCTACTCGGCCGAAGGGGCGCTGAGCGGTGCGGACAAATGGTCGTACTTCCTCGTGAACGCCTTCTTCCTGATGAAGTCGTACACGCTGTTTTCTTTCATGTTCGGGGTCGGCTTTGCCTATCAGATGAAGGCCGCCGAGCGGCGTGGCGTCGGCTTTGCCGGGCGCTACTGGCGGCGTATCACCGGCTTGCTCGTGCTGGGCCTGCTCCACGTCGCGCTTCTGTTTCAGGGCGACATCCTGGTGATCTACGCCATTCTCGGCTGCCTGCTTTACGTCTTCCGTAACAAGGAGCCCTCGGCGCTGATCCGATGGGCCGTCTGGCTCTACGTGATCCAAATCCTGGTTGTGCTCTTAGCATCCGGTTCCTTCATCCTGGGCATGACGATGGCGCCTGAGGTGATGGGCAAGCAGATCGCAGCGAATGACGAGCTGATCGTTACCTCGCGCGAGGTATTCGGAGCCGGAACCTTCGTTCAGTCCATTGCCCAGCGCTTCACTGAGTGGAGTTCCGTCATCACCTTCGGAATGCTGATGCAGGGCATTGGCGCGATGGCTTTCTTTGTGTTCGGCCTCGCGGCGGTGCGCATGGGGTCCATTTCCGATCCCTCGCGGCCATTCTGGAAGCGATGCCGACATGTCTTCCTGCCGATTGGCATCTTTGGAAGCGCGATCGGTGCGTGGTTCATTGTCGATGCCGACGGCGGAATGATGTCCAGCGGTGCCATGCTGGGCATGATCTTCATCACCGCTTTCAGCCCATTCTCGACGGCTGGCTATCTCGGGCTGATCGCGAAGTGGGCAGAAACGCCGGACGGCGCGCTCAAGATATTCCTGGCGCGTGGCGGCACCGCTTCACTGACAGCCTATCTGTTGCAGAGCCTTATCTTCTCGCTGGCCTTCAACAATTACGGCCTGGGATACTTCGACGAGATGAGCGCTGTGGGCACCATCATCCTTGCGCTGATTGTCGGCTTCGGCTCGATCGCCCTTTCAAGCCTATGGCGCCTGGTGTTTCCACGCGGACCCATGGAGTTTCTCCTTCGCCGTTGGACGTATCTTGGCGCGCGTTGAGGCGGGTGGGTTGCGCAGGGCGAAGAACATGTCGCCCTCATAGCCGGAGGGTTGCCAGTATTCTTCCAGCGCTTCGGCGCCTTCGCCGAAGGCGGCATGGGCCGGGTCATAGTTGGCGGTCCGGGTGAAGCGCAGGCCAGTACCGACATAGCAGGCCTCGTCAAAACGGGCCGAAAAGGGTAGCCGTAACCGCGACAGTCGTGCCCGGCGGGCCACGTTCTTGGCTGCACGCACAAGCACCGGCACGATCAGCGCGGAATCGGTGTCCGGACGAACCTCCATATCGATGACTTCAAGGTGGGCTGGCTCAAAGGCGTTGGGTTTGGTGATGGCAAGCTGGATCAGGCCGTTGAGGCTGTCCCCGTCTTTCAGTCCGAGCAGGGCAATGCGACCGGGCGCGTCCGGGTCGGCCATCTGATATGCATAGGTTCGTGCCGAACGGGCGGGCACGGCGCGGCGGCCGAGGCTCGCGGCTGTACTGAAATCCTCGATCAGCCAGGCATCGTCCGTGTCATTCGGGTCGAGCGTCATGACAGAGCCGCCTTTCGGCAAGAAGGGCGTCAGGTTGCGCGGGGCCCTGGCGAACAGTTCCCGCTTTGATAGCCAGTCATGGACATCTTCGTTTCGGGTCAGACGGGTGAGCGCATGGCCTGCGGCCATGGTAACTGAGTGGACTGGCCATTCGATCCTCTTGCGACCGGCCCGGCCGAGCCAGGCTGTCAGTCCGATCCGCTTATGAAAGTCGCCGGCGAGCTCATTGTTGTTTAGCGTGTAGATGGCAATGCCGCCGCCAAAGGACTGCAGGGCCCGGCGTGACAGGGCGAATCCAGCCCCCCGTCCGTCAGGCCCGGAAATGAAAGTATGGCCGCATACGGCATTTGCAGGCTTGCCATGGACAAGGAAGTGGCGCGCCTGCAGGCCGATCATGGAAACAATGTGCCCCTTGCGCTCGGCGACCAGGCCGGGCGGAATGTCGAACTGATCCGGATTTCCGAACAACGCCCAGTGCCAGCCTTCAGCGCTGCGATCCGGGAACCCGACCTCTGCGGCCAGGCGGCTAACGGCCTTCACGTCTTCGCGCCTTATGGTCCGTATCGAGATCATGACACCAGCTCCTCCCAAGCCCTGTTCGTATCAGGATTTGGCTCAAGTCTGCTGAAAGCGGTCTGTTGAATTTCACGGTTTTCAAAAGGACTTGGACGCGGGCAGCGAACGATATTAACTGACGCAACGATCAGAAAACGGGGGAGGAAAAGAAATGAGATTGCTTTCTGTCACTGCGCTTGTGAGCGCCCTGCTCATAGGGGCCTGCGGTGAACCGGCTGACGAGACAGGTGATGTCGAGGCAGCATCACCGCCACCGGCTGAGGCTGATGAGACGTCCGGCGCCGATGGCGAAGCTGCAGCCGACCAGACTGCCACACAGCCAGCCGATTATAACGATATGGCCAACTGGCTCTGCCATCCCGGCAAGGAGGGCGATGCCTGTGAGAAGGATCTTTCTTACACGGTTGTGCAGGCTGACGGATCGACGGAAGTGAAAAGCTTCGAGCCTGCGGAGAACCCGCCCATTGACTGTTTCTACGTCTATCCCACCATTTCGTTCGACACGACGCCGAATAGCGATCTTGAGGCTGGTGGCGAAGAAAACCGTGTGGCTGCAACACAGTTCGGTGCTTTTGCCGAGACCTGTCGCCTGTTTGCGCCGGTGTACCGGCAGGTGACGCTCACCCATCTGCAGTCGCTCATGCGGGGCGGCGAGTACACCGCCGATGCCGAACTGGCCTATGGCGATGTGAAAGCGGCCTGGGACACCTATCTGGATAAAGAAAACAATGGTCGTGGCGTCGTCCTGATCGGCCACTCGCAGGGCGCCAGGATGATCGAACAGCTGTTGCGCCAGGATGTCCTCGGCAGCACGGAAGAAGACCTTGTCGTTTCAGCCATGCCTATTGGCTACACGGTTTATGGCGATGCAGAGACGGGCAATCTCGGTTCGCTGGAGCCGTGCACGACGGCGGGACAGACCGGCTGCGTGATTTCCTATGTCTCCTTCAGAGCAGACAGCCCGCCGCCGGCCGAGAGCCGTTTTGGCGTTAACGATCCAGATGGCCGCCGCGCGCTTTGTATCAACCCGGCCGAGCTTTCAGGCGATGACGGTGAACTCGACGCCCGCCTGTCGCGAGCGGGCTTCTTCGGGCTCGACAATACATCCTTCATCGAAGGGGAAACCATCGAGACGGATTATGCCGCCTTGCCCGGCATGCTTTCGGCAGAGTGCGTCGAGACCGATGCCCACACCTATCTTGCTGTGCAGGTGGATGGCGATACCGCCGACCCTCGCGCCGATGATATTGTCGGGGATGTGGTCGTCGAGGGAGAGGTGCTTGGCGACTGGGGGCTTCACCTGATCGACATGAACGTTGCCATGGGCAATCTCGTGACCATTGTTAGCGAGCAGGCCGAGACATGGACCGCAGCCCAGGCTGCCAACGAGGCCGAATAGGTCGACGGCTTCAGGCCGTCGTGTCGAGCCGGCCGGCCAGGTCGGCATGGCCTTCCACAATGCGTTTGATCTGGGCGGGGTCGGCTTCCAGGCTGGCCTCGCCCATTTCATGTGTGCCGCCGAGCACGATGCCGGTGCGGCGGGGAAACATGTAGAGCACGCCCTGCGAGGTCGGCGCGACGTAGGAATAGTCGATCTCCGGCTGTGGCAGAAGGTGGGAGAGTTGCCCGCGAATGGGCACCAGGTCCTCGTCTCCGAAAAGATCACGTGCGCCCAGCCCTGTGCAATTCACGATGACGGACTGGGGAAGGGCGGCGACATCTTCGGGGCCGAGCGTCGCGCCGATGAATTGCGCACCGGCGAGCTGCGCATCCTTCATGATCTGATCGAGATAATAGTCAGGGTCGATGATCAACGCCCGGAACCGCTCCATGAAGGCATATCCGAAGAGAGTGTTCTCATGCGCGCGCTGCAGTTCCGGGTAAAGGTCATCGCCACCCGGCAGGGTGTTGTAGGTCTTCGGTGACCAGCGTGAGAGGGCGTGATGATCCGACCAGTAAACGCCATAGCCAGGCCGGTTGACGTAAGGTAGGAAGCCGCGATGTGCGGCCCGGATGAGGATGCGGTTGCGCCGCAGGAATTCTGGTGTGGCGACGTCCCGGTCGAAATAGCCTGTGGGAAGCCACAGGACACCAGCAATGTTCGACGTTGTGTGCGGGGGAAGGTGCTCGGCATAGACCGTGACGTCATGTCCCCGTCGGGCAAGGATAAGCGCAGTCGTCAGCCCCATGACGCCGGCCCCAAGTACCGCGACGGAGGAGGCGCCGGATGAGGTGGCGAGGTCTGCGGCGACCTGGCTCGTACCCCAGCTCATGGTCACGCCGCAGCCGCCATGCCCGTAATTGTGGATGACGGTCTTGTCGCCCAGCGTTTCTGCTTCCAGCCGGTATCCTTGCGGCCGGTAGGGGCGAAGACCCACCACGGTTCGGGTCACACGACTGATCGAGGATTGAACCGGCGCATAGGTCCGGCGTGGCTGATAGCCTTGCAGCACTGGTGCAGAGGGCGCTGCCGTCGTGCAGGCACTCAAGGTCGTGAGGCCGAGACCGGTAAGGACATCGCGTCGTCGCATCAGATGAGCCTCCGTAGGCTGCGCCCTTTTCCTGTGTGCTCAAGGTGCACTGGCAAGGCAAGCGGAGGCATGAAAAAGGGCCGGTCCTCATCAAGGCCGGCCCTTCCGAATGCGTGGTCGAAGCGGTCCTTATTCAGACTCTTCTTCGCTCTCATCGTCAGTTTGCGGGCCCTGATATTCCATTTCAGGACGGCAGCTGGCGACCAGCTCGCGGACGGCTTCGTCGGACGGAATGATCACCATTTCGTCGTCGACAATAATGCGGATGTCACCGCGCGCCGAACCGATCATCGAAGCGAAATAGTCACCAAGCGACGTCGTCACATCGACCGGCGCGGACGATGCCACATACTGCTTCGAGCCTGCTGACGTGTAGACCGTGATCGAGGAGTCTTCACCGAAATCCATATCCTCTGCCACATAGCGGCGCAGGGTAAGGGAGTTGGCCTGGTCCTCGTCGCCTTCACGACAGATCACGGCGACCTGGTTGTTGCCTTCAGCGTCTGCGAACTGGACAGCGGAGTCGCCGCTGATCGTGGTCGAGGTCCATTCGCCGTCCATGGCGTCTTCAGACACTTCGGTCGATGTGACCGGGTTTGACCACTGCGATGATTCAATCGAGGTGGTCGGCCCGTCGCTGTCTTCGGGGTATGGCGTGGGCATCCGCGCGTCAGGGTCGACGCTGCCGCTGCCGCAGGCCGCCAGCGCCAGCGCGGCGAGGCTCAATGAAATATGGCGCATGGAAATTCCTCCAAATCCGTTCCGGGAGTGTGACTCGAAAACTCTCACAAGTTTCGGTTTAAGCAGTCCGAGCAGGAATTTCCACCATCTAATCTGGCGACTCGCAGCGCATGCGGTTATGGAGCGGGCATGACAGACACATCCGCCATCCTCACCCATCTGAAGGCCGAGCAGACCGAAACCGATGCTGCCGGCCACGGCATCAATGCCGAAGAATGGAATCGCCTCGTTACAAGGCTCGAGCGTCAGCCCAATCTCGTGGAACTTGGTATCTATTCCGTGATGTGGTCGGAGCACTGTTCCTACAAGTCCTCGCGCCGGCATCTCTCGAAGTTCCCGACCAAGAATGACCGGGTCATTCAGGGGCCGGGTGAGAATGCAGGTGTTATCGATATTGGTGACGGACAGGCGGCCATCTTCAAGATGGAGAGTCACAACCACCCATCATACATTGAGCCATATCAGGGCGCGGCGACAGGCGTCGGCGGCATCCTGCGCGATGTTTTCACCATGGGCGCGCGTCCGATCGCGCTGGTGAATGCGCTGCGTTTTGGTAGCCCGGACCATCCGAAGACCCGCAGCCTCGTGGCGGGTGTGGTCTCCGGTATTGGCGGCTATGGCAACTGCGTCGGCGTACCGACGGTGGCGGGAGAAACGCAGTTCGATGAGGGCTATAATGGCAATATCCTCGTCAATGCGATGGCCGTCGGCCTCGCCGATCAGGACAAGATTTTCTATGCGCGCGGCGCAACGCCGGGCAACCCGATCTTCTATGTCGGCTCAAAGACCGGGCGCGACGGCATTCATGGCGCGACCATGGCGTCTGCGGAATTCTCCGAAGGCGACGAGGAAAAGCGCCCGACAGTCCAGGTGGGCGATCCGTTCACCGAGAAGCTGCTGATTGAAGCCTGCCTCGAACTGATGGCGACCGATGCGATCCAGGCGATCCAGGACATGGGTGCAGCGGGCCTGACCTCTTCCTCCGTCGAGATGGCCGATAGCGGCGGCGAGAATGGCGAAGGCATCGGCGTGGAGATGGACCTCGACAAGGTGCCCCAGCGTGAAACCGGCATGACCGCCTACGAGATCATGCTGTCGGAAAGCCAGGAGCGGATGCTCATGGTGCTCTATCCCGACAAGATCGAAACGGCGAAGGCGATATTCGAGAAATACGACCTTGATGCCGAAGTGATCGGCATGACGACTGATAGCGGCCATATGGTGCTCAAACAGTTTGGCGAGGTCGTATGCGACATCCCGGTCGCACCGCTGGCTGAAGATGCCCCGAATTATGACCGGCCATGGATCGAGCCGAAGGTACGCCAGCCTTTCGATGTTTCGAAATATCCAGAGCCGGAAGACTATGGCGAAGTGCTGCTGAAGCTCATGTCCTCACCTGATATGGCATCAAAGCGCTGGATCTGGGAGCAGTATGACCGCCATGTGATGGGTGACACGATCGACAGCTCGCAGTCCATGGGTGACGCGGCCATTGTCCGCATTCACGGCACCAACAAGGCGCTGGCCATCTGTTCCGACTGCAACCCGCACTATGTCGCCGCCGACCCCTATGAGGGCGGCAAGGCCGTGGTGGCGGAAGCCTATCGCAACCTGTCAGCCGTCGGTGCCACGCCCATCGCGATCACGGACAACCTCAATTTCGGCAATCCCGAAAAGCCCGCCACAATGGGCTATATCGTCAAGGCCATCGAGGGCATGGCCGAGGCCTGCCGCGCGCTCGACTTCCCGGTCGTTTCCGGCAATGTCAGCCTCTACAATGAGACCGACGGCAAGGCGATCCCGCCGACGCCTGTGGTCGGCGGTGTGGGCCTGATCGAGGATGTCTCGAAGGTCGCCACGCTGAAGGGGGCGCAGGAGGGCGACCTTCTATTCTTGATTGGCGCTGATGGCGGGCATCTGGGCGCTTCGCTCTATGCTCGCGAATGGCTGGGTCTGAAGGAAGAAGCGCTCGGCCCGCCCCCAGGTGTCGATCTTGATGAGGCCAAGCACACTGGCGAGGGTATACGTAAGCTAGTCGAAAGCGGCCTTCTACAGGCTGTACATGATGTCAGCGATGGCGGTGTGGCGTGTACCGTGGCCGAGATCGCTATGGCTGCGGGTCTCGGCGCTGAAGTCTTTGGTCCGGAAGATGGACGGGCAGGATACCTTTTCGGTGAGGACCAAAATCGCTATGTGGTCGCGGTGCCGCCATCCAACGCAGACGGCATCCACAAGACGCTCTCGTCTACGGGTCTGCAATACACGCAGGTAGGTACACTCAAGTCAGATACGATCGATTTCGTTCTTGTCGGCTCAGCGCCGCAATCGATCAGTCTCGCTACTCTCCGCGACGCGCACGAAGGCTGGCTGCCACGTTATATGACGGGCGAGTAGAAGCTCATCCCAAAAATTTTGTAGCAAGGCGATCCAGTTCACGGTGCGTGGCGTATTGAGCCATGAGAGCGGACGGCCCTCACGCGCGCAACGTCCCCCGCGCCCCGTCTTCTCTCACCGGCTCGCCGGACTTGCTGGCCCGCACCCTCCCTCCCGGACAGCAAGGCCGGCGCAGCTAAACGGCCTTAACTTAATCTCAAGCAAGTATTCCGCTCGTTTCTGGGGTGTGAAATTCTTCAACCACACGGTATAGGTGTGAATAGAGAGATTATCCCCAGCGCACAACGTCGATGTGCGCCCTCCGATCTCTCGTGGTATCGCGCTGGTCTGGCGGCCGTAACTCTCAGTTCATCTGGCCGCCGCCAGCGCGATTTCATCCTTCTTCTTTGGCTTCAGTTGAAACAGGATTGCGTACAATCGCGGCACTGCGCACGGATTTGGCCGTTCCGGCATTGACCTTCAGGCGTCTTGGCGCTTGGCTGCGGCCACCATGGAGGTCCCCAGATGAAAAAAAGACTGATCACCGCAAGTGCAACTGCTCTTGGCCTGGCACTGCTGGCCGGTTGTGCCAACAAGAACGAGAACCTGCCGCCCGCCGAGGCTCCGCCGCCGCCCGCTGCCGATGCAGATATGAGCGACGTCGTCGAAGCCGGCCCGACCGTCGCCGAGGCCCGCGCTTTCCTGAAGCGCGCCGATGAAGAGCTTGGCCAGATGTCCAAGGAGGTCGCCCCGGTTTTCTGGGAGCAGGCCACCAATATCACCGACGAAACCAATAAGGCTGCCGCCGACGCGGGTGCGCGCGCGACCAAACTCGCTGTTTCGCTCGCCAATGAGTCGAAACAGTTCAAGGATGTCGACCTGCCACCCGATCTTGCACGCAAGATGCAGCGCCTGCAGTCGGGCGTGACGATCCCGGCCCCCTCGACGGAAGGCGCGGCCGAGGAACTGTCTGAAATCACAACCGGTCTAGAAGCCACCTATGGCACCGGCACCTTCGCCTATGAGGGTGAAGAGCTGAATCTCGACCAGCTTTCCACGATTATCGAGACGAGCCGTGACCCGGAAGAGCTGAAAACCGTATGGGAAGGCTGGCGCACCATCTCGCCGCCGATGAAGGACGATTACGTTCGGATGGTGGAAATCGCCAATGAGGGGGCCAACGAGCTTGGCTATGACAACCTCAAGACCATGTGGTTGTCGAAATACGACATGCCGCCGGAAGAGATGGCCTCTGAAGTCGACCGCCTCTGGGAGCAGGTCTCGCCGCTCTATGAAGAGCTGCACTGCTATGTCCGCGCCGAACTCAATGAGGCGTATGGCGATGAGGTCCAACCGGCGACCGGGCCGATCCGGGCGGACTTGCTGGGAAACATGTGGTCGCAGAGCTGGGCGAACATCTATCCGGTTGTCGCGCCGGAAGACCTGTCGGGACAAGGCTATGATCTGACCGAAGAGCTTCAGGACGCCAACTACGACGCCATCAAGATGGTGGAAACCGGCGAAGCCTTCTTCACCTCTCTCGGATTTGAGCCGCTACCGGAGACCTTCTGGGAGCGGTCCATGATCGTGCGCCCGGATGACCGTGAAGTCGTCTGCCACGCCTCGGCTTGGGATGTCGATGACGAGGAAGATGTGCGCATCAAGATGTGCACCGAGGTGAATGCCGAGGACTTCTACACCGTCCATCACGAACTCGGTCACAACTTCTATCAGCGTGCCTACAGGGATGTTGATTACCTCTACAAGGACGGCGCCCATGATGGTTTCCATGAGGCTATCGGGGACTTTGTCTCGCTGTCGATCACGCCGGTCTATCTCGAAGAGATCGGCCTGATCACGGAAGACCAGATCCCGGGCGAGGAGGCGGATATTGCGCTGCTGTTCAACACCTCACTGGACAAGATCGCCTTCCTGCCATTTGCGCTGACGGTCGACAGCTGGCGCTGGGACGTGCTGGAGGGAACCACCCCACCGGAAGATTACAACGCATCCTGGTGGGAGAAGCGCACGAAGTATCAGGGCATTGTCCCGCCGGGACCGCGCCCTGCCAATGCGTTTGATCCGGGCGCGAAGTATCACATTCCGGGCAACACGCCGTACCTGCGCTACTTCCTGAGCTACATTATGCAGTTCCAGTTCCATAAGGCGGCCTGCGAACAGGCCGGATGGGAAGGCCCGCTGCACCGGTGTTCGATCTACGGGAATGAGGAAGTCGGTTCGCGGTTCAAGGCGATGCTTGAAATGGGCGCATCAGAGCCATGGCCGGATGTTCTGGAAACATTCACAGGCACACGCGAGATGGATGGCTCGGCGATCATCGAATATTTCGATCCGCTGATGACCTGGCTCGAAGAGGAAAACCAGGGCCGTTCCTGCGGCTGGGAATAGTCTTCTTCAGACTGTGAAGTGCAAAGCCCCGGCCTGACGGTTCGGGGCTTTGTTGCATTTATAACAGTTTTACAACGATGCTCTTCGCCCAAACCAACGCTCTCTAAAACGCTGCTGTACACGATCTCCGGAGAATGTCCGCTTCGGCGCCGGCCAAGCCCTGACCCTGAACCCCGGCTGGCGTCAAACACATTTGGAGAGAGACATGAAAATCATCAAATCGCTTGCCCTTGCTGCCGTCCTTTGCACGAGCGCATTCGCTGTGGCTATTACCGCTGACGCGGCCCTTCCGGCTGAGGATTTCAGCTTCAACTACAATCCCTCGCTGCTCGCCAGCATGGATGGCCGCGCTGATATCCGTCGTGACCTCCACCTCGAGGCCCGCAATTTCTGCCGCCGTACCATGCGCACTAACTTTGCTCTGCGCCAGGAGCGCCGCTGCCGACAGGCGGTTATCAACGACACGGTTCGCCAGCTTTCGGACCGTTACCCGACGCTGGGTGAACGCCTGGTAAGTGCGGACAGCTCATATGACATGAGCGAGCACCGCGCAGGCCGCCCTCAACGTTAAGACGCTACGGCGTCTGAACGTTTCCAACTGCCCGGGCCCGCACCAGTGCCCGGGGCTCTTTTTTGTCAGGAACACCAGCCGCGCTGATGCCGGCCCCATTGATAGGCAAGGCCCTCGGCGATCAGCTGGTCTCCAACAGAGCGGCCATCTACGGTCGCGACCCGCAAGAGGCGGCCATACTTGTCGCGATCGCGAGAAGACGGCTTTTCGAGCGCCACATCGCCTTCATTCAGAAGCACGGCAAGGCGGGCGGACGCCCGTTCGCCCAACAGTCGCTCCCAGTCACATTCCGGAGAAAACACTTCCGGTGCGTCGATGTCGGCCAGACGGATTTTCTCGCCGGCCGCCCAGATCGTATCCCCGTCGACCACGCAATTGGTTCGTTCATCCCCGGTGCAGGCGTTGAAGCTGATCGGGCCGGGCAGGCGTGTAATGTCCTTCTCCGGCTGGTTGAACCAGGAGATGGCAAGCGCCGCGGCCAGAAGGATGAGGAGTGGCAGTAAGGAAACTTCACCGCCCTGCACACGCAGCCAGCGACCGAAGAAGAAGGACCGGATGAGGCGGACCATGATGCAGGCTCCCTGACGAGACCCTGCGAAAATCTTTCCAAAAGGTTACGAAAACCTTTCCAGTTTATTCCTTTGGCTGCTCAGCCACCCAATCATCCGCCGCTTCAGCCATCATGATGATCGTGTCGGTGATGCGCGCAAAAGTGTCCGGATCCACCTCTTCGAAGGTGTCGCTTGAGCGATGATAGTCCGGATGGTCCTCGACCCCGAGATAGATGATCGGGAAGCCAGCCCGAAGGAAAGGGGCATGATCGGATTGGAGCGTCCAGTCCTGATTGCCCCATTCAGGACTGTCATGACCGCGATTCAGCGTAATTGGCGCATCTTCTGCGACGCTATCGATCAACGGGATCAGTTCAGGATTATGATAACCGCCGACAGCGTAGAGTTCGCCCTTGTCGGCGCGGGCGACCATGTCGAGGTTGAGATTGAGGGCCATTCGCTCTCGCAGCGACTCGGGCATGGCCCGCACAAAGAAGGCAGACCCGGCAAAGCCCTGCTCTTCAGCATCGAAGAAGGCAAAGATGATGGTGTTCTCGGGAGGGTTTTCCTGAAACCAGGCGATCGCTTCCAGCATGGCGGCTACGCCTGAGGCATTGTCATCGGCCCCGTTGTAAACCTCCCCCTCGAACACTCCGAGATGGTCATAATGGGCCGACATCACGATCACCGGTGAGCGTCGGCCATTGGCACCTTCAATCTCTGCGATGATGTTGGTGCCGCGGACTTCCATGTCCGGCTTGTCGAACTTGCCGGCGGCGAACGGCGCCTGAAACCCGCTGGAATAGTAGGGAAAGACAAGCAGCTGCTGCAGCCGGTCTACGATCCAGGCCTGCGCCTTGAGATTGCCTGGCTCTCCCGTGCGCCGACCTTCATAGTCATCCGATGACAGCGTCTCCAGAGCGGTGAGGGCTCTTGCGGCATCATGATACTGGGCCTCGTAAGGTACGCTGACGGGGGCTGCTGCTTCGTCTCCCGGCGCGACGGGCTGGTTCGAACAGGCTGCAACCAGCATCAATGAGCTCAGTAAAAATCTGATCATTCAAGGGTCTCCGCAGGGTTCGGCTTGACCCTAGTGAGATTGAACGCCATGTGCCAGCCGAAGGAGACACCCTATGGCAATGGACCGCGATACGCTTGAGACCCATCTCAAAGAGGCATTCCCGGATGCCACGATTACGCTGACCGATCTCGCTGGCGACAATGATCACTGGCAGGCAGAAATCGTCTCACCGCAATTTAAGGGCGTCTCGCGCGTGAAACAGCATCAGATGGTCTATGCTGCGCTCAAGGGAAAGATGGGCGGTGAGCTTCATGCGCTCGCGCTGAAGACCAGCGCGCCCGCCTAGTCTTCGTCGCTCTCTTCTTTGTCGTCTTCCGGCACTTCATCGATATGACCGATTGGCAGGCGGCCATGAATGCCAGCGCTGTCCTCGAAGTCACCGGGCAGGTTCCCGAACTCCTGAATGGAATAGTCACGCTCGCTGCGTCTCAGTCCAGGTAGAGGCTTGCCGCCCGTCTGGGCCGACAGCGGCATACGTGTATCGTCACTGCCTCGAAGGCCCGGCCAGGGACGGTCGGGATCGGCTGGGACGGTGGCCGGAGCAGGCGGCTGCTGTTGGTGGGCAGGCGCAGGGCGCGGCTGGGGGGCTGGTTGCGGCTCTGGCAACACCTCATAGGTGCTCTCAGGCGGAAAGGCCCGGACGGGGGTGACGGTCGGAGCAGTCATATCCGGTTTGACGGTGGCCGCGGGTGCCGGTTCTGAAATGGTGGACTCTGGCGAACGTGCAGGAGCCGGAGATTCCACGGCAGCAGGGGGTGGCGCGGATGGCGCTGGAATGGGTGGTGCCGGTACTGGTTCCGGCTCTCGCTCCGGCTTTGGAGTTGGTTTGGGGGCTATCACCGGTTCTGGCAGTGAAGGCGTGATCTCAGCCTTGGGTACATCTGCTGGGGCATCGGGCGCTTCAGCCTCTTCCAGCCGCACGACGCCGGACAAAGAGGCTGTTTGTGAGACGGCGGTACCCTCAACCGATTTCAGTTCGCATTTGGGGCCGGTCCGGAAGGTTGGGGGTTTGAGGGACCATGCGCGGCAGCGGTCATCCTCAAGACAAGTGGCCGCGCAGGCGTCGGGCGTGGAGCCGCGCAGGGTGCGGTAGGTCCCGGCGGGGCGGTAGGTGTCGGCTTGCCAGGTACCACTGGCATCGCTCGCCCGGTCTGCCATGACGGACGGGACAAACAGGATCAGAGCGAGCAGTGATGCACCGGTGCGGAGCATGGGAAGCGGGTCCTTGCGCCTGAGCGACTTTTGATCCTGCCGCCTATCACGGAACATTTTAAGGAGCCGTTAGGGCTCAAGGTTTCGCGATCTCTTCCTTCAGCGCTTCGATCTCCAGCCAATCTTCCTCGGCTTTTTCCAGCTCTGTGCGCGCGTCACCAAGGCGTTTGGTAAGTCGGTCGAACTTGGCGGGGTCGCTGCCGAAAAGGTCCGGGTTGCCGAGCTGGGCTTCGAGGTCCGCGATTTCCTTTTCCAGACGGGGCAGGGCGGCTTCGACCTCTTTCAGACGGTGCTGGTCCTTGAAGGAGAGTTTGGCTTCGCGCTTCGGTGAATGCGAGGGTGTTGAGGCTTTCGGCTTGTCCTTTTCCTGCGTTGGCGGCGCGGCCGCTCTGCGGGAGGTCAGCGACGGCACCTGCCGCGCTGCATCTGTCCAGCCACCAGCCGTTTCAACCCATTTTCCATTCCCCATGGGCACGAGGCATGAGGTCACGATGGCGTCGAGAAATGCCCGGTCGTGACTGACCAGGATCAGCGTGCCGTCGAACTCGCTCAACATCTCCTCCAGCAGGTCGAGCGTCTGCATGTCGAGATCATTGGTCGGCTCGTCGAGCACGAGAACGTCGGCTGGCTTTGCCAGTGCAATGGCAAGCGTCAGCCGGTTACGTTCGCCCCCGGAGAGCGCCGAGACGGGTTGGCGTAGCTGTTCCGGGGAGAAGAGGAAGTCCTTGGCATAGGCGGCAACATGTTTCGACCTGCCCTGCACCATGATGGCGTCACCGCCGGCCGGCGCCAGCGCTTCCCAGAGCGTGTCGCTGGGTTTGAGTGTTTCGCGCGTCTGGTCGAGATAGGTCACGGTCAATGCCTGGGAGACCTTCACCGAGCCGCTGTCAGGCTCCAACTCGCCAAGCAGCATCTTCAGGAGCGTGGTCTTGCCGACGCCGTTTGGACCAACGATGCCGATACGGTCGCCCTTGAGGATGCGCAGCGACAAGTCGTTTGCGATGATCGTCTCGCCGAATGCCTTTGAGAGGCCGAACGCTTCCAGCACTTTCCGGCTCTGGCTGCCGCCGCTTTCGGCCGACAGGCCGGCGGTGGACTTGGCGTCGTTGATGAGCGCCTTCTGCTTTGCATGCTGGGCGCGCAGATCATGCAGCTTGGCGAGCCGGCCCATATTCCGCTTGCGCCGGGCTGTAACGCCGCGTGCGAGCCAGTGGTGTTCTTCCTTGAGCTGCGTCTTCATCCGCTGAAGTTGCTTTTCCTCTTCTGCCTCGATGCTGGCAGCCCAGTCATCGAAATCGGCATAGCCGCGCGGCGACTTCCACACCTTGCCCTGACGAAGCCAGAGTGTGGTCGTGGTAACATTTTCGAGGAAGCGCCGGTCGTGGCTGACCAGCAGGACGGCACCGGGAAAGGATTTGAGGCGCTCTTCCAGTGTCTCGATCATCGGCACATCAAGATGGTTGGTCGGCTCGTCCAGAAGGAGCACGTCGGGATCCTGTGCGAAGGCTCGTGCGAGAGCGGCGCGACGGACCTGACCGCCCGAGAGTGTTTTCGGATCGGCTGTGGGATCGATCCCGAAGAGGCCGAGCTCGGCTTCCGCCATCCATGTCTCTTCTGCGCCCTCACTCGCATACTGGAGTACGGACTCGAAGGAAGACAGGTCCGGTTCCTGTTCGACAACGGCGACTTCGGTACCCGGCTGGCGCCAGAGGTCACCGGCATCCGGCTCATGCCTACCCGTAACGAGCCGCATGAGCGTCGACTTGCCGGCTCCGTTGCGCCCGACAAGCGCAGCGCGCTCGCCCTTGGCGAGGGTGAATGTCACACCGGTAAAGATTGGCGTCCCGCCGAATGTCAGCTCGACATCGGCGAGGCGCAGGATGGGAAGCTCTGCCATGGTTGTCGTCGTGTGCGCGTCAGGCGCGCCCCGTCAAGGTATCCCGCTCAGGCCTTCAGCTTGTACCCAATGCGGAACAGCCACCAGACCCAGAGACAGGCGAGGAAGGTGAAGATGCCGGAGGCGATCATTCCGATCATGAGGTCGGAGTTCGACACACCGATAAAGCCGGCCCGGAAGCCATCGATCAGATAGAAGATCGGGTCGAAATGAGCGGCTGACTGGAACGGCTCCACCAGTACCTTGATGTCGTAGAAGGTCCCCGACAGGAAGGTCAGTGGTACGATCACGAAGTTGGTGACGGCGGCAAGGTGATCGAACTTCTCCGCCCAAATGCCGCCGACGGCACCAAGCGCGCCAAGGAAGATCGTCGCCATCAATGCAAACCAGATGGCTGGCCAGATGTTGACGATGTTCAGGTTTGCCAGTCCGCTCAGATGGATGGCGAGCCCTCCGATAATGCCGACCATCAGACCGCGCGTGACTGCACCGAAGATAAAGCCCAGCGTCAGTTCGAGCGGTGACAGCGGCGGCATGAGGAAGTCGACCTGACTGCCCTGGACCTTTGAAATTGTCAGCGATGAGGACGTGTTCTGGAAGGCGTTCTGCAGCATCGACATGATGACGAGACCCGGCGCCAGGAAGTTATTGTAGTCCAGCCCCTCGAAGTCACCGGTCAGCTGGCCGCGGCTGCCGAAGGCGAGCTTGAAGACCGTCATGAAGAGAAGCGTGGTGATGACCGGAGCAAACAGCGTCTGCATCCACACCTTCAGGAAGCGGCCGACCTCACGCTGGTATAGCGTCCAGAGGCCAATCCAGTTGATCGCTCCATAGGTTCTAGGCGGTTCGGGAAGCGGGCGGGTAGCTGCAGAAATTTCATCGGTCATCGCCGCTATTTAGGAGCGATTGCCCCCGATGACGATAGGTAAGTCGCGCTTCAGCAAGGATTTTTCATATCTGTCCACAGGCGGATACTAGATATTGAAAGGTTGTGGAGAACATTCATCAGGATATTGTGTTTCATTTCGTCGTTGATACGATATCTAGGTGTTAACGGGGGCGGCTGAAATCAGCTGCTACAATATCTAGGGGTGCTAAGCGCCAGGAGGCAAGTCATGTCTTGGACGGAAGAACGCGTCGAGGTTCTGAAGAAACTCTGGGCCGAGGGTCATTCAGCCAGTCAGATCGCCAAACAGCTCGGCGGCGTAACCCGCAATGCTGTGATCGGCAAGGTACACAGGCTTGGTCTGTCGGGCCGGGCAACACCATCGCGTCCGGTCAAGCGTCCGCCGCGTCTGGCCCGTCCGAAACCACGTCTGAGAACCGATGGCAACGTTTCGACCACCGGGACCTCGTCGGAAGAGACCCGCATCCGACGGTCCGATCAGGATGCCATCGTCTCCGCCCTGCAGCCGGCACCCGTAGCCGATGGTGAAGCCGCGACGATCCTCACGCTGCGCGACTCCATGTGCAAATGGCCGATCGGCGATCCGGCCGATCCGAAATTTGCCTTCTGCGGACGCAAGTCCGATTGCGGCCCGTACTGCTCTGAACATGCCAAGGTCGCGTTCCAGCCGCAGCGCAAGCGTGAGCGTAAGCGCAACGATGATGAAGCCTATGCCCGCCGTATCGCCGGCTAGGCCAAGAAGTTAGACACTTGTGACAGTGAGAGAGCCGGTCCCGTTGGGCCGGCTTTCTTCTTTTCTGGGCGTGTAACTGATCAGGCGGCCTCGGTCTCGACCGTTTCGGCGGCGGGCTCAGGTGGGCTGTCCACGTCAAACCGGTCAGCTTCGCGCGACATCCATTCGGCGACCTTCTGCTCATCGACCCCCATCTTGCGCAGCACGTCGGTCGCCATCTCGATCCCCGTTGGCTGGCCCATCGAGAGCCAGGCACGCATGCCGAGCGCGGAAAAGCGCTGGCGGTCGGCTTCATTATCGACAGCAACAAAGCGGGGTGTTTCAGGAAACTCCCGCTGGGCCGCCGGGGTCAGGTCACGTGAGGTCTCATAGCGCGGTGCGCCGATGACGACAGCGCGTGGATTGGGGCCGGCCACGGCTTCGACGAGACGAAGGTTCGCCGCGTTCCCGAAAGAGACCTTGTAGCCGTCGGCAATGGCGGACACGAAGCGGTCCGGCTCGGCATCGAGGCAGACATGAGGGATGGAGAAGTCGGCCAGCGCATCGGCGGCCAGGCGTCCGGCGGGTGTCATGCCGAAGATGATGACGGGACGGTCTGGCGCAGTGGGCGTAATCTCGTTCACCGGCCGGGTCTGACCCTTGAAGACCGAGGCGACCTTCCTTGAAAGCCGCATGCCGGCCGCTGCCCAGAAAGGCGCGACCGCAAGCGACAGGGCGATTGCGGCAACAGCGATCGTCGCAATTTCGTCTGGCACTGCGCCGGTGGAGGCGGTGAGGATGGAGAGCACAACCAGCGTGAATTCAGAGCCCTGGGCGAGCAGGAAGGTCAGCTGTACGCTGCCGGGATTGCTCCACTTGTTGAGCCGGGCGGCTACAAACCCGAACACCGTCTTGATCAGGAGGATGGCCGCGGCAATGGCAATGACAAGCGGCCAGCGGGTAGCCAGCACGCCCAGGTCGACCGACAGGCCGACCGACATGAAGAAGAAGGAGAGCAGCAGGCCACGAAACGGGCCCGTTTCCATCTGGATCTGGTGGCGGAACGCCGTGCCCGAAACGGCAAGCCCCGCCAGGAATGCCCCCAGTGTGAGCGATAGCCCGATCTGGGCCGTGGCTGAGGCCGCACCGAGCACAAGCAGCAAGGTCACAGCGGTGAAGGCTTCGTGATTGCGCGTCTGGGCGAGGCCGCGAAAGATCGGCCCCATCAGGAAGTGCCCGGCGGCAAAGGCGATCACGAAAGCAACGATGGCGTAGCCAGCCGCGATAGCGAGATCGAGCGCCAGCGCCATGCCGGCCCCACCATTGGTGAGCGAGTTCGCGAAGATCAGCAGGAAGATGGCGACAATGTCCTGGAAGATCAGGACATGGGTCGATGACCGGCCGAGCGGACATGAACCAAGCCCGCGCTCAGCCATCACGCGGGATACGACGGCTGTCGAAGACAGGCCGAAGGACAGGCCGAGCGCGAGGGCGATTGGCCAGTCCAGCCCGAACATCATGAGGGCAATCGTGAAGGGAAAGCTCGTTAGTACCAGATGCGCCGGTGCCAGTCCGACCAGGTCGCGTCCGCTTTCCCGTAGCTCACGAAGGGAAACGTGCAAGCCGATGTCGAACAACAGGAAAACGACACCGAGTTCTGCCAGAAGATGAGTGGTCGGACTTTCATCGATAAGCCCGAAAGCGTGCGGACCAATCAGTATGCCCACAGCCAGATAACCCACGATGGGAGACAGTTTCAGCGCCTTGGAGACAAGCGCAGCTGCACCACCGGCCGCCAGAAGCGTCATCGCCGGTATCAGCGCATCAACAGGGGTACTTACAGCGTCCGCCATTCCAGCCTCCTCTTCTGGCATATGGAGGGGTTTCTAGGCAAAAGAAAGACCGCTGCCCCCTGAAGCAAGGGCAGCGGCCGTTTGACCTGTCCGGCAATTACAGGAGGGCAATGCCGGACGGGCCGAATGGAAATCCCGGCTTACATCGCGCGGCTGACGGAGACGACGAAGGACTCGTCGACGCCTTCAAGGTCGGTATCGATGTAACGGAAGTCGAGGTCAAAGCCCTCGACCGAGGTGGTCAGGCCGATCGACCAGTCGGAGTAATCGACGAAGCCTTCATCCTCGTCACCGGCCGAGTAGCCGATGCTCGCGTCGAGCCCGAATTGCTCGCCAAGCGGAATACCCGCGCTGGCCGAGTAATAGAAAGCGTCGCCCGTTTCGAGATAGAAGTCCGGCGAATACGCGACAGACGCACCGACTTCGACGAAATCGCCGAGCGTCGTGCTGCCACCGGCATAGACTTCAACGAAGTTCTGGGACGGATCGTCCGGAGCATCCGGATAATAGTAGTAGATCGCGCCGATATCGAGATCGAAGACGCCGACGGTGGGGGTCCAGCCGCCGTAGAAGTCAATCTCGGTCGACGTGCCGTCTCCGAAGTCCACGCCTGATGCCCAGGTGCCGACATAGAAGGAGTCGGACGCGTAATCGAAGCCGCCTTGCACCATCGGGGCGCCGTCTGTCTGCGTAATACCGCGGAAGACATAATCGCTCGTCAGGGTAACGTTGCCGCTCCATTCGCCTTCGGCGAGTGCAGGCGCCGCCGCGATACTCGCTGCAGCAGCCAGAACGGCAAGGCGTGTGAATGATTTGCTCATAAATTACCTCCTTTGCATCCTCATCACGGTGCAAGATTGGAGGCGAGCCCCGCTCAATATCCATTGTGGAGCGGCGGTAAGCGATAATTTTTGCGTTGCAGCACGGATTTCGGGCAATGTGCGCAAAATCAGCCTGCAAAAAGTGCTGGTGGCGCGCTTAGCGTGCGCTGAGCGGCGCATATCCCAGGTGCATCCCCGCATCCACGAGCAAAGTCTCTCCGGTGACGTGGCGTGAAGCATCAGTCAGAAAAAACACTGCAGAATCAGCGATGTCGTCTGGGCCGCTTGCGACGCCGAGCGGTGTGGCCTTCGCAACCCCGGCTTCCATGCGTTCATACTGGTCAGAATTCAGGCGGTCCTTGAACCAGCGCGTGCCGATGAAACCCGGGCAGACCGCGTTGATTCGAATCGCTGGCGCCAGGGCGCGGGCCAGGGACAGGGTCATGGTGTTGAGTGCACCCTTCGTCGCGGCGTAGGCGACAGATGAGCCAATGCCTGTCACACCAGCAATCGAGGAAACATTCAGGACAGCTGAAGCGCGTCCGCTCTCTTCATAGGCTTTCTCCAGCAGCGGCTTGCATGCCTGCATCAGAAGAAACGGTCCGGCGACATTGACGGCATAGGTATCGAGAAAGTCCTGCCGTGTGAGCGCGTCGAGGTCGGAATGGTCCTGCGCGTGGCGCGTGATGCCGGCATTGTTGACTAATATGTCGAGCCGGCCCCAGCCGGAGGCGGCGTCAGCGAGCTTGCGGCACCCCTCTTCGGTTGACACATCGGCGGCGACCAGCTGGGTCTGCGCGCCGAGTTTGTTGCACTCGGCAACGGCCTCTTCCGCCTCCGACAGGCTGCGCGTGCAGTTGATGATGAGATCGGCGCCGCGCTCTGCCAGCTTCAGTGCGATTGAGCGGCCAAGCCCCGTCGCCGAGCCCGTAACCAGAGCCTTGCGCCCTGCAAGATGCTTCTCTGCCATCTCTGTTTTCCTCCAGCTAGCATTACTTTTACTCTGCTTTGGCGGCCACAGCACGCGGCGTCAAACAGAACCTCACTTACTGCGGCCGGATAGACCACTGGATGGCATCGTTCTGAATGTCGGCTTCGGCCTCCATGAAGGCGCGGTGCGAGTGGATGGCTCCACGCCAGAGTTCGATCCAGCAGGTCAACAGTGTTTCGCGTTCGGCACCGGATAACCCGCGTGCGATCCGCAGGCCGGATTGTGTGAGGTGCACGCCGGCATCGGTTCGATCGAGATCGCAGCTATCGCCCATGCCGGAAAACATGGCCGAGAGGAAGTTCGCCGCTTCGGCTGGTCCGCCATCCACCGCGCCAACAGCCTCCGCCATGGCCCGGTATTGTTGTAGTCCGGTCAGCCGCGCAGCAAGGCATCCGAGCTCCAGCGTGCGCTCCCGGCCAAGTACGACGCTAAGTTCGTGCACGCCATTGCGGATATATTCCATCGCATAGTTGCGGTTTGCCTTGGCGAGACGTTCTTCGTTCCACTCTCCCGGCGGCGGGGCCGGCTGCGCGGATGGGTCGTAAGGCGGCGGGGTTTCGTCAGGCTGGAATTGCAGGCGCTCATCGTCCGAGAGATCATGATCGAACTCGCGGAAGTAACCGCAAAGGCCGTACTGGCCTGTCATGTCTTCCGAGACGCAGACAAAGCCAAGCCGCGGGTTGCCAAGGCTGACGCCGTTCTGTGCATACCAGCCCTTGAGGAAGCCCCGGCTCGCCTCGACGGGCACCCCGCAGATCGCCGGGCCGGCATACATCCATCGCGGATAGCGAAAGCGTACCCAGGCCTTGGTATCGCTTTCTTCCATATATTCGACGCCCACTCCGCCCAAATTGTTCGAGAGCACGTGATAGCGGGCACAAGCGACGGCATCGGGCAGGCCATCGAGGCCGAGCTTCTGAAAGCTGGAGAGAAACTTCTCCTCGTGCTGGGCCCGAAACAGCCGGAACATCCAGTCGCCGACCATGTCTGCGCCTTCGCGGGTTGCGACCATGAGTTCGAGGCCGAGGAGGTATTGGTGGTGCAGTTCGGCTTGGGCCTTGATGGCGGAGAGATTGCTTTTGGCGAGACTTGGCATCGGGATCAGGCCTTGTGATAGGGCAGGCCGGCTTCGATGCTGACGGCCCGGTAAAGCTGTTCGGCCAGCATGGCGCGAACCAGCCGGTGCGGCCAGGTCTGCTTACCGAAGGCCATCGTCTCCGGCACGGCGGCCTGGACGGCGCTACCATAGCCTTCCGCACCCCCGATAAGGAAGCAGAGATCCGGCACGCCGCGATCCCGCAGCTGGGCGATGTACCGGGAGAAGGCCGTGGAGCGATGCTCCCTGCCATGCTCATCGAGCCGGATGGCGTGGCCCCCCTGGGGAAGTTTCGCCATCAGGCGCTCGGCTTCAGCCTCCATGCCGCCGCCGCTTTCGACCTCGACAAGGTCGAGCGAGCGGAAGCCGAGCGCGCGGCCCGCCTTGCGGAAACGGTCGAGATAGTCATCGAAGAGGTCAAGCTCGGGGCCGGATTTCAGCCGGCCGACGGCGAGAATGGTGATGCGCACGGGACGTTTTCAGCCGCCGCTCAGGCGTGGCCGTGGGCGCTGTCGTCTGACCAGATCTTCTCGAGATTGTAGAAGGCGCGCACTTCCGGACGGAAGAGGTGGACAATGATGTCACCCATGTCGAGCAGGACCCAGTCTGCATTCGGCATGCCTTCCAGCCTTACAGACCGGCCGGTTGCATCCTTGACGGTCTGCGCAAGATGATCGGCAATCGAGGCGACGTGACGCGCCGAGCGGCCCGATGCGATAACCATGATGTCTGCGAGGGAAGATTTACCTTCGAGATCGATGACAATGATGTCTTCGGCCTTGTCATCCTCGAGCGCATTGGTGACGGTATCGGCAAGCGCGCGGATATCGTCAACGCTGGCAGTGGCGGCCTTCAGAGGCTGCGAACGGGTAGCAGGCAGGGCTTCAGTTCCTTTCATCTCGATTCCGGAAACCATATCACGCACGGCCTCTCGTCTCTAGCGTTTTTGGGCGCCTGAGCGCAGTTGTGTGGAAGAGGTCCAGTCGAAGGGCGCCTTCAGATAGACCCAGGATGGCGCCGGCATGTCTGGCAGGCGCGCCGCATCGCGCTCCCGCAGGCGGGTGGTGGCATAGCGGTGGGCGAAGGTGGAGCGAAGGGCGCGTGGCCCCGCATTCGGCCGCGACACCACGCAGATTGGCAGCGTTTCCGCTACCTGATGCCAGTTCTTCCAGTCGTCAAAATTCTGCAGGCTGTCAGCGCCCATGAGCCAGACAAAGCGGGCATGCGGGCAATGGCGTGTGAAGTGTGACAGCACATCGACTGTATAGCGAAGGCCTGCCCAGTGTTCGAAGTCGCTGACGAACATTTTCGGATGGTGGCCGATCAGCTCGCGTACCTGATGAACGCGGTCGTAGAATTTGGCGGGCGCCTGTTTCAACGGATTGCCGCGTGCGGGCAGCCAGTAGATCCAGTCAAGCTCCAGCCGCTTCAAGGCTGTTTCTGCCACATGGAGGTGGCCGGAATGGGCCGGATTGAAGCTGCCGCCGAAAAGGCCGATGCGCTGGTGCGTGCCGGGAGGTGGCAGCGTGCGGACAGGTGGCAGAAGGGCTGAACTCAAAAGAAGGTGGGCCTTGTCACGGACGGATCTGGCCGGTGCCGCGAACGACATATTTGAAGATGGTGAGCTGCTCGGCGCCAACAGGCCCCCGGGCATGGATCCGGCCCGTGGCGATCCCGATCTCTGCGCCCATGCCGAACTCGCCGCCATCAGCGAACTGGGTCGAGGCATTATGCAGTACGATCCCGGCATCGACCTGTGCGAGGAAGCGTTCGGCCGTTGAAGCATTTTCGGTTATGATAAGCTCGGTGTGACCCGTCCCGAAATGAGCGATATGGTCAAGCGCGGCATCGAGGTCATCAACGATGCGGATGGCCAGGATGGGCGCAAGGTATTCGGTGTGCCAGTCTTCCTCGGTCGCGGCCTTGATGTCCGGCAGGATCGCCCTTGCCGCCTCATCGCCGCGCAATTCGCAACCTGCTTCGCGAAGCGGGGCTGCGAGCGCCGGCAGGAGGCTTTCTGCGACCGAGCGGTTGATCAGCAGGGTTTCCAGCGCGCCGCAGATGCCGGTCCTGCGCATCTTCGCATTGAGCACGATACTGACGGCCTTGTCCGCCTCGGCATCGACGTCGACATAGGCGTGGCAGAGGCCTTCCAGATGCCCGATGACCGGCACACGCGCATCTTTCTGGACACGCGCCACAAGCCCCTTGCCGCCACGCGGCACAATCACGTCGATCTGCCCCTGCAGGCCCGACAGCATGTGACCGACAGCGTCGCGGTCCGTCGTGTTGACCAGCTGGATTGCATCCTGGGGAAGGCCCGCGCCCTTCAGGCCTGAGCGCAGCGTCGTCGCGATCGCCAGCGCCGATTGCAGGCTTTCGCTGCCGGCACGCAGGATCGCGGCATTGCCAGACCGCAGGCAGAGCGCCGCGGCATCCGCTGTCACATTGGGACGGGATTCATAGATGATGCCGATTACACCGAGTGGCGTGCGCACGCGCGCAATGTCGAGGCCTGAGGGGACTTGCCAGCGCGCAATCTCCTGACCGACCGGATCCGGCAGGGCGGCAATGTCGCGCACGGCCTTGGCAATCGCGTGAATACGCCCCGGATTCAGCGCCAGCCGGTCCAGCATCGCATCGTCGAGTCCTTTTTTGCGGGCGCGCTCCATGTCACGCTTGTTGGCGTCCAGAATCAGGCTTTCGGCGCTTTCGAGCGCATCGGCCATCGCCTTGAGGCCGCTGGTGCGCTGAGCCGGTGTCATCGCCGCCAGCCGGACTGAAGCCGCGCGGGCGTGACGGCCCATGTCTAGCATGGACTCTTCAAGTGTCATCTCATGGGATTTCGATATCTGGCTCATACGCAGTCTTCTGTAATAAAGTGCCGGTCGCCGCAACTATACCCAAGGGGCAGCTTTTCTCCAGCGACCCCTTCAGCCGCGCCAGAAGCGCGCGGTCAGCAGCGTGAAAACAGCGACGAATTCCAGGCGGCCGAGCAGCATTGCCGTCAGGCAGATCCATTTGCCAGCATCGCTCAGGGGCTGGAACGTGCCGGATGGGCCGATGACCGGACCAAGCCCCGGTCCGACATTCGAGACCGAGGTCGCCGCGCCGGAGATCGAGGTGAGCAGGTCCTCGCCCGTCATGGAGAGCAGGATGGCTGCGACAATGAAGGTCGCCATGTAGAGAAAGACAAAGACCATGACAGACTGAAGCGTATCGGACGGAACGGTGCGCCCGGCATAGCGGATGCGCACCACCCGGTTGGGACGTACGATCTGTGCGGCATAGGCGAGGACCGCCTTGAAGCTGATTTCCAGCCGGAACATCTTGATGCCGCACGCCGCCGAACCGGCGCAGCCGCCAAGGAAGGTGGCGATCAGGAAGACCACGACGGCGGGTTCGCCCCAGGTGTCATAGGGCGCCGACGCATAGCCCGTCCCCGTCATGATCGAGATGATGTTGAACAGTGCCTCCCGGAAGCCGTGGAAGATGTGGTTGAAGATCGGTGGATCCACGACGGCCTCGTGCCAGATCACGATCACCACGGCAAAGCCCACGGCGAGAGAGACATAGAGGCGTGGTTGCGGGTCGGTGAACATCGGGCGCCAGCGCCCGTGCAGGATCATCAGGGTCAGCAGGCTGAAGGGCAGGCCGGCGACGAACATGAAGAAAGTGGCTGCATAGGCGGCAGGCGTGTCTGCGAAATAGCCGAAAGAGGTGTCGTGGGTGGAGTAACCGCCGGCCGACATGGTCGTCATTGAGTGGGCGATGGCATCGAAAGGTGTCATCCCGCTGGCTGCATAGGTCAGCGCGCAGGCGGCCGAAATGATCACATACACAATGCCGGTCTGCGCCGTGATTTCGGTGATGCGCGGCAATACCTTGCCCGACATGTCCGAGCTTTCGATCTGGAAGAGCTGCATACCGCCCACCCGCAGCATGGGCAGGATGGCAATCGCGGTCACGATGATGCCAATTCCGCCGATCCATTGCAGGATGGCCCGCCAGAGAAGGATGCCTCTTGGTGTGGAGTCCAGGCCGGTCATCACGGTTGCGCCCGTTGTCGTCAGGCCGGAGACGGCCTCGAACAGGGCGTCGGTGAAGGACTGGCCATAGCTGATGAACGGGATGGTCGCGATCACCGGCAGGACGATCCAGATGAGGACGGTCAGCAGGAAGGCCTCACGCGTCGTCGTCGACGGCGGTGCGCCACCGGACAGAACAGCCAGGCCGGCGCCGATCAGAATGCTGATGGCCGAGGAGACCAGGAAGATCGGCCACTGGTCCGAGCCGTCTGCAATGTCGAGCAGGGCCGATGGCAGCATGGCTACGCCCAGCAGGGCGACCATGAGACCGATGGCAAATATGACGGCGCGAATTTGCATGTCGGCGAGCCCCTTAACACCGAAAGTCCTGAGAAGCCGTCAATTTCTTCATTTGTGCGAGACACGGAGGCAGGCGCAGATTCGTAACGCGAGAACTCGTTCCGGATGCAAAAAAATCTGTGCTTTTCTTTCTCTTCCTTAACGCTCTGTAAATAAAGAGTTTTCAATAAGTTAACGGCGCCGATTGCCAATAGGCATAGGGGCCGTTCCGGTTTTTTCTATGTTTGTTCACAAAATGATCCCTTGTGGACGAAGCGAATCGCAGCGGCTCCCCATTGGTTCCCAAGTCTGCCCATGCTATCCCAAAACTTGATGAGATTGTCCCAAGAAGTGGGGCAATGGGGCACAAGGGAAGCGGTTGGTGTTTGTTTCCACCTATGAAACGTCGCTCGATGCAAAGGGCCGGGTCTCCGTACCTGCGCCCTTCCGCGCGGCGCTTGCTGGCGGCAACCGCATTTTCCTTTGGCCTGCGATTGATGGATCCGGCTGTCTGGAAGGGGGCGGTGACGAACTGATGGCTCTCTACCGACAGACACTCGCCCGCATGGCGCCGAACGACCCCAATCGGCGTGCCTTCATGCATACGATCTTTACGCGTTCAGCGGATCTAAAGATGGACGATACCGGCCGCATCTCGATCCCGCAGCCCTTGCTGGATGCCGCGGGTATCGAGAAGAAACTCGTCTTTGCGGGTGCCTTTGACCGCTTCCATGTCTGGGAGCCGTCGCGCTTCGACGAGTTCGATGCGCAGATGTCCGAAACCGCACGCGACAACCAGGATGCGCTGGCTGAGCCCTTCCAGCAGGCCATGGCGGCTGGCGGCCTGCCCGGTCTGGGCAAGGTAGGAGGTGAGTGATGGGTCACAAGCCTGTCCTCCTCGATGAAGTCGTCTCGGCCATGGCGCCGAAGGATGGCGAGACGCTGGTTGACGGCACCTATGGCGGTGGCGGGTATGCCCGTGCGCTGCTCGCCGCTGCGAAGTGCCGCGTGATTGGCATAGATCGCGATCTCGACGCCATCGAACGGGCAACGGTCGCTGCCGAAAAGGAGCCGCGCCTGGTTCCGGTTCTCGGCCGCTTCGGAGAGATGCTTGCACTTGTCGAGGAGGCCGGTTTCAGCCAGGTCGATGCCATAACGCTCGATCTCGGCGTGTCTTCCTTTCAGCTCGACCAGGCTGAACGCGGATTTTCTTTCATGCGCGACGGGCCGCTCGACATGAGGATGGGCCGGTCAGGGCCGAGTGCGGCCGATGTCGTGAACCAGATGGAAGAGCGTGATCTCGCCACCATCTTCTTCCGGCTTGGCGAGGAAAAGCAGTCGCGCCGCATCGCGCGTGCCATCATCCAGCGCAGGCTTAAGGCTCCCTTCACCACAACGCTCGATCTTGCAGACCTGATCGAGGAAGTCCTTGGAGGCCGCCGCGGGTCCCGCACCCACCCGGCCACCCGGTCCTTCCAGGCAATCAGGATGTTCGTGAATGACGAACTTGGCGAGCTCGCACGGGCGCTTGAAGCATCCGAAAGGCTTCTGAATGAAGGTGGGCGGCTCGTCATCGTGACCTTCCATTCACTGGAGGACAGGATGGTGAAACTCTTCATGCGTGAGCGCGCGGGCCTGCAAGGGGGCGGCTCTCGTCATCTGCCGAAAAAGGATGACGTGGCGCGGCCAAGCTTCGACATGCCATCGAAGAAGGCTATTGAGCCATCCGAAGCCGAACTTGAGGAAAATCCGCGGTCACGCTCGTCAAAGCTGCGCGTTGCGGTGCGCACAGATGCGCCTCCAATGAACAGGCCTGTTTCGACGGGTGTCGACCTTCCCTCTCTTGATCTGGTGGAGGCAAGCTCATGAGCCGGCGCGCCTTCCTGATTGGTCTGGCTGTCATCGGCCTTCTCATCTTTAGCCTTTACCGGGCAAAATATGGGGCTCGCGAGAGCGCCGAGGAGATTGCCGAAGTCGAGGTGCAGATCGCTGACGCGATCGAGGAACGCAAGGTTTTGCTGGGCGAGCTCAGTCATCTCTCCCGCCAGGAGTGGATCGAGGAGTTTGCCCGCAACGAGCTGGGCATGGTGCCCGCGCGCGCCGAACAGTTCATCCGTACGGACGATCTCGATCGCGTGATTGGACCGCCGACAATCTCCGAGGAAACCGGCGTTGCCGGCCGCGACAGGGAGGTGGCCAGCAATGAGTAACCTCTTTTCCGGCCCCGCTGACGGCAGCTCCCTGCGCACCAAGCTCGTTTCCCTCGCCATGTGTCTCGGCTTTGGCGTCATCGCGACGAAGGCGGGCATGGTCGCGGTGAACGGCCCAAAAGGTGAAGCAGGCGTTGCGCGCGCCTTCGCAGAGCCCGTTCAGCGCGCCGATATTGTCGACCGCAATGGCGAGCTTCTGGCCACCTCGATCGCGGTCTACTCGCTCTTTGCCGATCCGCGCGCCATCTGGGATCCCGCCGATGTGGCGACAAGTCTCGCGAGCGTGTTTCCTGATCTCGATGTCGACGAGCTGACAGCCGATCTCGGCAATCGCGACCGGGCCTTCATCTGGGTGCGCCGGGGCCTCACCCCGCGACAGCGCCAGGCTGTTTACGACCTGGGCCTGGAGGGGCTTGGCTTCCGTGAAGAAAGCCGCCGCGCCTATCCGCGCGGGACACTGGCCGGCCACGTACTGGGCTATGCCGGGACGGACGGGCAGGGGCTTGCGGGCGTGGAATATGCTCGCGATGCCGAGCTTGCCGACGGCGGCGCTCCGCTCAAGCTAACCATCGATTCCAATGTCCAGTTCGCGCTTGAGGCTGAATTGTCTGCCGCTGCCGGGGAGTATGATGTCGAAGGCGGCGCCGGGATCGTGCTGAATGCCCGCAACGGTGAGGTGATGGCGCTGGCGAGCTGGCCGCCCATCGACCCGAACCGCGCGCATGAGCTCTCCTTGGATGATCCGGCCCGCCTGAACCGCGCCTCTGGTGCCGTGTTCGAACTGGGGTCTGTCTTCAAGCCGATTACAGTTGCCGCTGGGCTCGATACCGGCGCGATCCATCCGAGCGATACCTTTGATGTCCGGGAGCCGGTCGTCATTTCAGGCCGGACGATTCACGACACACACCCGATTGGTCGGCACGCGACGCCGATGGAGATTGTCTCGGAAAGTTCGAATATCGGCACCGTGAAGATCGCCGTCATGCTAGGTGCGCGCCGCCAGCAGGAGATCCTCGCCAATCTCGGGCTGTTTGAGCGCTCGCCGATCGAGCTTGCGGGAAGTGCCTCACCGATCCTGCCGGCGCAGTTTGACGACATCCATGCCGCAACGATCGCCTATGGCCACGGCATTGCCGTCTCGCCAATCGCTTTTGCGAGCGCTTTCTCCATCTTCGCGAATGGCGGTGAGCTGGTCGATCCGACCATCATTGCCGACGGCAAGCGCCGCCGGTCGCGCCGGGTAATTTCGGCGCCGACCGCGGCCTTGGTAACGGCCATGCTGCGTGACGCTGTGCTGAACGGAACGGGCGAGCATGCCGCCGTCGCCGGCTACCGTGTCGCGGGCAAGACTGGTACGGCCGAGAAGCCTGTCCCGGGCGGCTATTCCGACGATGCCAACATGGCTTCCTTTGCTGCGATCTTTCCGGCTGACAGCCCTGATTATGTCGTATTGATCGTGCTCGATGACCCAAAAGATGGAGCGGCCCGCGGACGCACGGCTGCCTGGAATGCAGCGCCGACAGTCGGCCGGGTGATCGAACGTATCGCGCCAATGCTGGGTGTCGAGCCGAAATTCGAACAGGTGGATCCGGTCGAAGGTCCAATGGTTCGCTCCGTCTCCGAGAGAAGGAGTTCGCTATGAATCTTGCCGCCCTGTTCCCTGGCCATGAGGCCGATGCCACAGTCGAAGTCACCGGCCTGACCGCCGATAGCCGGAAGGTGAAACCGGGCTTCGTCTTCGCTGCATTGCAAGGCGTTGCTGCTGACGGGCGGGCTTTTATCCCGCAAGCCATCGAGAATGGCGCAGTCGCGATCATCGGGAAGGACCTGCCGGACACAGGGAGTGCGGCCGGCATCGAAGTTGATGAACCGCGCCTCGCCCTCGCTGTCGCCTCGGCCGCCTTTTATGCACGCCAGCCGGAAACCGTGGTCGCGGTAACGGGCACCAACGGCAAGAGTTCGACCGTCGATTTCCTGCGCCAGATCTGGACTGCTGCCGGATTGTCTTCGGCCTCGATGGGGACACTCGGCGCAATCGGTCCGTCCGGCCATATCGATCTCGGCCATACGACGCCAGATCCAGTCGCCATCCACGAAACCCTTGCCACGCTCGCCGGGCAGGGCGTGACCCACTGTGCGATGGAGGCCTCCTCGCACGGCCTCGCGCAATACCGCCTCGATGCGGTAAAGTTGGCCGCCTGCGCCTTCACCAATCTGACGCAGGACCATCTCGACTACCATGCCGACATGGACGAGTACCGCGCCGCCAAGATGCGGCTCTTCTCCGATCTCATGCCGTCAGGCGCACCGGCGGTTGTCAATGCTGACAGCAATGAGCGCGACGCCTTTGAGAGCACTGCCAGGGCCAAGGGGCTTCAGCCGGTATCGGTTGGCTGGCGCGGCGATGATCTCAAGATCGAGGAGCTGATGCCGCGCGCCACGGGCCAGAAGTTGTTCCTGAAGTGGCGCGGTGAGGCCTTTGAGGTCGAGTTGCCCCTGATCGGCGAATTCCAGGCGTTGAACGCGCTCACGGCCGCGGGCCTCGCGCTGTCCCTCGGCGCTCCGCTGGCTGATGTCTGCAAGGGCATGGAGCAACTTGAACCGGTAAAGGGGCGCCTGGAATTCGTCGGCGAAACCAGGGACGGCGCAGGCGTTTTTGTGGATTACGCTCACACGCCGGACGGTCTCGACGTGCTGATCCGCGCAGCGCGCCCGCATACAGCCGGCAAGCTGGTCGTCATCTTCGGATGCGGTGGGGACCGTGATCGCAAGAAGCGCCCGCTCATGGGGGAGATCGCAGCGAAACATGCCGACGTGGTGATCGTGACCGATGACAATCCCCGCTCCGAGGATGCTGCCACGATCCGCAAGGCCATCCTCGAAGCCGTACCGAACGGCATCGAAATCGCCGATCGCGGCGAAGCGATCCGGAAAGCAGTGGCTGATCTGAAAAAGGGCGACACGCTTCTCATCGCCGGGAAAGGCCACGAGACTGGGCAGATCGTCGGATCGACCGTCATTCCCTTCTCTGATCAGGAGGCGGCAAAAGAGGCGCTGGAGGGCATCAACGCATGACGCGGCCGCTCTGGACATCCGACGAGATCCGGGAGGCGACCGGCGGCAAGGTGACCGCACCCTTCGAGGTGACCGGTGTGTCCATCGACACGCGCACGATGGAGCCGGGCGATCTCTTCGTGGCGCTGAAAGACCAGCGCGACGGGCATGATTTCGTTGCCAATGCCTTCGAAGCAGGCGCCGGCGCAGCGCTCGTCAGCCGCGAGATAGAAGGCGTCGAGGGACCGCTCATTATTGTCGACGATGTCATGGATGCCATCGAGGCGATGGGCGTGTTTGCCCGCGACCGCGCGACGGGCTGCCATCGTGTTGCTGTCACCGGCTCAGTCGGCAAGACCAGCGTCAAGGAAATGATCGCCCGCATGTTCCGTGCGGGCGGCCATGCGCACTGGTCGGTCAAGAGTTTCAACAATCACTGGGGCGTGCCGCTGACCCTTGCGCGTATGCCAGCCGAGACTGAATACGCCGTCTTCGAGATCGGCATGTCGACGCCGGGTGAGATTGCCCCCCGCTCGCAGATGGTCCAGCCGCACACCGCGCTCGTCACGAAGATCGCACCCGCCCATCTCGAAGGCATGGGCAGTATCGAAGGCGTTGCGCGCGAAAAGGCAGATATCTTCGCCGGTCTACAACCTGGCGGCGCAATCATCCTTCCGCATGAAGATGCGTTCTGCGCGCTGATGAAAGAGATCGCGCTTCGCCACCAGCCGGGCGCGGAAGTCTACACATTCGGGCGCAGCGAGGATGCCTCCGCGCGCGTCGAACTCTACAGGACGGACGGTGATCGCAGCGTCATTGGTGTGAAGGCGCTCGCGACGTTCTGGGAGGCGCGCATCAATACGGTCGGCGAGCATTGGGCGGAGAATGTTGCGGCCGCCATCCTCGCCGCCTGCGTTGGATCTGGCATCAGTTTTCACATCGCTGAAGAAGCCCTCTGGGGGTACGCCCCGCCCCCCGGCAGGGGTACTTCGGAGGAGCTCCCGCTTCCCCGCGGCGGAAGCATGATTCTTGTTGATGACGCCTACAACGCCAATCCTGAATCGATGCGGGCGGCTCTTTCCAGTTTTGCGGCGCGGCCCGGCAATCGCCATATCGTCGCGCTTGGTGAAATGCTGGAGGTTGGTTCAGCCTCCGAGACAGAGCACTGTTCACTCGCCGATCCGGTTCTGGAGTCTGGTGCAACGCTTGCGTTTCTCGCCGGAGAGGGGATGAAGCCGCTTGCGGATTCGCTCAAGGGGAGAATTGAGACTCACTGGGCCGTCAAGGCAAAAGAGCTGGAAACGGTTGTTAAAAACTCCTTAACGAACGGTGATCTCCTCTTGATCAAAGGGTCGAATGCATCCGGGATGGGACAGCTCGCAGACAGGTTGCGCCAATGGAGCAAGGCCGCTGATGAGCAAGTGATGGATCGCGGCCCAGAAGGGGCTGCAGGGGGTGCTGATGCTGTATGAGCTGCTGGCGGCTGATGACGGACTCTTCCGCCTGTTCAACTACACAACGTTCCGCACCGGAGGTGCGATCGTCACCGCATTCCTGTTTTCGGTGCTCACCGGCGATTGGGTGATCGACCAGCTGCGCGCCCGTCAGGGCAAGGGCCAGCCTATACGGGACCTGTCACTCGAAGCACAACTTGCAAAGCGCGGCACGCCGACCATGGGCGGCTTCCTCATCTGGATCGGCCTGCTCATCGCGACAGTCCTGTGGGGCGATCTTGGCAACCCGTATATCTGGACCGTTCTCTTTGTGACGGTTTCCTATGCCGTGCTCGGCTTTCTCGATGACTACGCCAAGGTCACCAAGCAGACGGATGCCGGCGTTTCAGCCAGGGTGCGGCTGCTGATCGAGTTCTTTGTCGCGGCGCTCGCTGGCGCTTTCATCATGGGGATTCATGGCGCGCACACGCCGCTTGGCCATGCCGAGTGGGGACCGCTCAACGATGTGGCGCAATACATCGCTTCGCTCGCCCCCGAGACCACAGTCGAGCCCAACGACCAGTCCTTTTCGGGCGGTATCGCTGTGCCGTTCGTCAACGAGTTCTTCGTTCCGCTTGGCGGCTTCTTCATCCTGTTTGCGATGATCGTCATTGTCGGAGCCGCGAATGCGGTGAATTTCACCGACGGTCTCGATGGTCTCGCCATCGTGCCCATGATGTTTGCCGGCGCGTCCTATGCGCTGATCGCCTATCTGACGGGCAACTTCATTTTCGCCGACTATCTCGGCATCCAGTTTACGCCGGGTGCCGGAGAGATGGGCGTGCTGCTGGGTGCCATGATCGGTGCGGGCATGGGCTTCCTCTGGTTCAACGCCTATCCGGCACGCGTCTTCATGGGCGATACCGGTTCGCTTGGCCTCGGCGGCCTGATCGGCGTTGTCGCCGTTGCGGTAAAGCACGAGTTCGCGCTGGCTATCATTGGCGGCCTGTTCGTTTTGGAAGCCCTGTCCGTGATGATGCAGGTGTCGTGGTTCAAGATCACCCGGAAACTCACTGGCGAAGGCAAGCGCATCTTCCTGATGGCGCCGCTGCATCACCACTTCCAGAAAAAGAACTGGCCGGAAACCCGGGTCGTCGTGCGCTTCTGGATTCTGTCTGTCCTCTTCGCCCTTGCGGGCCTTGCAACACTGAAGCTGAGGTGAGGCAGGCCGCATGATTCCGATTACCGAGTATGCAGGACGTGATGTGGCGGTCTTCGGACTGGGCCGCACCGGTCTGGCCGCCGCAAAGGCGCTCAGGGCCGGCAAGGCACGCGTGCATGCCTGGGATGATAATGAAGACACCCGCGCCAGGGCGGAAGCGGCCGGGATCCCGCTGTCTGATCTGAACAAGCGCGACTGGCAGAGCTTCGCCGCGCTGGTCCTCTCACCGGGGATTCCGTATCGCTTTCCTCAACCGCACAGGCTGGTCCGCCTCGCGCAAATGACCAATGTCCCGGTCGTCGGCGACATGGAGCTCTTTGCACGCGCCGTGCAGTCCCTGCCGGAGCGGGCGCGCCCGAAAATTGTCGGCATAACCGGCACGAATGGGAAGTCCACGACGACCGCACTTGTCGGCCATATCCTTAAAGAATGCGGCATGGACGCCCGCGTCGGCGGAAATATCGGGACGGGCGTGCTCGACATGGCGTCGCTGCATGCCAATGCTGTCTATGTTCTGGAGCTCTCTTCCTACCAGCTGGATCTGGTAAAGAGCCTGCACTGCGATGTCTCTGTGATGCTGAATATCTCGCCCGACCATCTCGATCGGCATGGCGGGATGAAAGGCTACATCGACGCAAAGCGCCGTATCTTCCTGAACCAGCAGCCTGGCGATACAGCTGTCATTGCCGTTGATGACACGATCACGCAGACGCTTGCCATGGACCTCGCCACGCGCGGAGGCGTGAGAGTGAGTCAGGTCTCGTCCGAATTCGCGCTGGGCCGCGGTATCAGTGCTGTCGATGGCAAGCTCTATGACAGCCTGGCCGGTAATGCCGTGCGTGTCGGTGACCTTACCGATGCGCCAACGCTGCCGGGCCGCCACAATTTCCAGAACGCGGCAGCTGCCTATGCCGCCTGCCGGGCGCTTGGTTTGGAGCCCGGACGCATCTTCGCCGCGATCCAGACCTTCCCGGGACTTGCCCATCGTATGGAACAGCTCGGCGAGATCGACGGCGTGCGTTTCGTGAACGATTCCAAGGCGACCAATGCGCAGGCTGCCGAGCAGGCGCTGAAAGCCTATTCCAAGGTCTACTGGATTGCCGGCGGCGTGCCGAAGGCCGAAGGCATCGGCCCGCTCAGCCCGCACTTTAACCGGATTGCCAAGGCCTATCTCATTGGTGATGCCGCTGAAGCCTTCTCGCGAACCCTGGAAGGCAAGGCGCCTTACGAACTGTCTGGCACGCTCGAGCAAGCCGTCTCCGATGCCTATGAAGACGCAAGGACTTCCGGAGAGGACAACCCGATCGTGCTCCTCTCGCCCGCCTGCGCCAGCTTTGACCAGTACAAGGACTTCGAGGCGCGTGGAGAAGCCTTCCGCCATATCGTACAGGACCTTGGGGGCAATGCGCTTGTCAGTGTGAGAGAGTCGGCATGAGCGTGCAGTTCGGTGACCCGCTGATCCTGCCGCGATCCGACGAGTCCCCGATCACGGAATGGCGCCGCAGTCTCGACTGGCAGATTCTGATCGCCGCGCTGACACTGCTTGGTCTTGGTCTCATGCTATCGCTGGCCGCCGGTCCACCCGCTGCCGAGCGGCTCGGGCTCGACGATGCCTTCTACTTTGTGAAGCGCCATGTTGTCTTCGTCGTGATCTCGGCGTGCGGCCTTGTCGGGTTCAGCATGCTCGACCAGACATGGGCGCGGCGCATCTCTGCCTTTGTCTTCTGCGGGTCCTTCGTCCTGCTCGCGGCCATCCTGATTATTGGTCATGAGGCAAAGGGAGCGCAGCGCTGGATCGAGTTTGGCGGCTATACGCTGCAGCCTTCCGAGTTCGCCAAGCCCGCGCTGATTGTGCTTTCCGGCTGGCTTCTGGCACAGCGCCAGCTCTTTCCCGGTGGGCCGTGGGCTGTCGTGGCGCTGGTTTTTTATGTCGTGACGCTCGGCTTGCTCCTGTTGCAACCGGACGTGGGCCAGTCAGCTTTGCTGACGGCGGCCTTCATCGTCACCTTTTTCGTTTCCGGACTGCCATGGAAATGGGCGGCGATGTTCTTTGGCGGCGGGGTCAGCCTTTCGGTCGTGCTCTATGCGTTGCTGCCGCATGTTCGCCACCGGGTGAACAGTTTCATCAACCCGTCCGACTATGACACCTACCAGATCGACAAGGCGTCTGAAGCCATTGCTCGTGGCGGACTTCTTGGCGCGGGGCCGGGGGAGGGGACGGTGAAGTCCTACCTTCCGGATGCGCATACCGATTTTATCTATGCCGTTCTCGGAGAGGAGTTTGGCTATGTGGCTGCGATTGCGCTGATTGGGCTGTATGTCTTCATCTGCTGGCGCGGCCTTCGGGCTGCTTCTCGCGTGCGTGACCCCTATCCGCGGGCTGCAGCTGCCGGACTATTTGCACTTTTCGGCCTTCAGGCCGCCATCAATATCGCGGTGAATGTGAGCCTCATCCCGCCGAAGGGCATGACACTGCCCTTCGTTTCCTATGGAGGTTCATCAATGCTGGGAATCGCGTTGACTCTGGGCCTCGCACTGGCGCTAATCCGGCGTCAGAGTGCAGCGGCCTGGAGAGAACATGGCTGAGATCGGAACCGGTAAACCTCTTGTGATCATCGGCGCTGGCGGAACCGGTGGGCATATGTTCCCGGCTGCCGCTTTTGCAGACGAGATGCGCGCACGCGGCTGGGCGGTTGGTCTTATGAGCGATGCGCGCGGCCTTCGCTATGCGGAGAATTTTCCCGCTGATTGGAAAGAGGAAGTGCGCGCCGCCAGCCCGCAGCTGAAGAAGCCGTGGACGCTGCCGGCTGCTGCGTTGAAGATCTGGGGCGGCATCAGTTCTGCGTCGAAGTATATGAAACGGGTCAAACCGGCGCTTGTCGCAGGTTTTGGCGGCTATCCGGCCTTTCCGGCATTGATGGCAGCCCGGCGTGCGAAAGTGCCGATCCTGATCCATGAACAGAATGCTGTCCTTGGCCGGGTGAACCGGCGCTTTGCCAGCAAGGCATCTGTCGTAGCCTCAGGCTTCGAACGACTGGACAAGCTACCCGGTGGAGCAGCGCATCATCCGGTCGGAAACCCGGTCCGTGCAGCCATCGCTGCCAAGCGAGATGTGCCGTATCCGCAGACGGATGGCGAGCTGACGATCTTCATCACCGGTGGCAGCCAGGGTGCGAAGATCCTCGGCGACATCATTCCGCTCGCCATTGCCAATCACACCCCGCCGACACTGCGCGCGAGACTGAAAGTTGTCCAGCAGGTGCGCGAGGAACAGATGGAGGCGGTGAAGGCTGTCTATGACAATGTCGAGCTGCACCACGAGTTGAAGCCCTTCTTCTCCGACATGCCGGATCGCCTCGCTGCCGCTCATCTTATCATTGCCCGCTCTGGTGCCGGTACGGTCAGCGAGATCGCGGCGGTGGGGCGGCCTTCCATCCTCATCCCACTCAAGATCGCCATGGATGACCACCAGTCAGCCAATGCCGAGGCGCTTGTCGAGGCGGGCGCAGCCGACATGGTGGTAGAGGAAAACCTCTTTCCCAACCTGCTTGGCGAACTGATCAAGGTGCGAATGGAAGACGGCGCGGACCTGAAGAAGCGCGCCGACCTGGCGAAAGCCAAGGGCAGCATCACCGCCGCCAGCGACCTGGCGGATCTGGCTGAGCAGGCAGCGAAGACCTAGGCTGTTGCGGCAAGGCCGATTGCCCGGAAAATGCCTTGTGGCTGCCATGCTAAGCATCCTGATCCTTGCCTAGTCAGGCCAGCACACGTTATCGCGGAGCTGCACTCATGCCCTTTGAAGACACGGCGCAAATGACACTCAAACCTTCCCCCTTCGATATCGGCCCCGCTCACCTTGTCGGGATTGGCGGCATAGGCATGTCCGGCATCGCCGAGATCATGATCAATCTCGGCTACAAGGTGCAGGGCTCGGACGTAAAGGAGAGCGCCAATGTCGAGCGCCTTCGCGAGAAGGGCGCGACCGTCCATATCGGCCACGCGCCGGAGAATGTGGACGGGGCCGGGGCCGTCATCATTTCCTCCGCCATCAAGGGTGACAATGTCGAGGTCCAGGCCGCCCGCGCCCAGGGTATCCCGGTCGTCCGCCGCGCCGATATGCTGGCCGAGATCATCCGCATGAAATGGACGGTCGCCTGTGCGGGCACGCACGGCAAGACGACGACCACCACCATGGTCGCGGCACTGCTTGACGGGGCCGGGATCGACCCGACCGTCATCAATGGCGGAATAATCAACGCCTATGGGTCCAATGCGAAGGCGGGCACGGGCGACTGGATCGTGCTGGAAGCCGATGAGAGTGACGGCACCTTCACCAAGTTGCGCCCGACGATCGCTATCGTCACCAATATGGATCCGGAGCACATGGAGCATTACGGCTCGATGGAGGCGCTGCGGAAGGCGTTCGACACCTATGTCGGCAACATCCCATTCTACGGCTTTGGTGTCCTCTGCACCGACCATCCGGAAGTCGCGGCGATGGTCTCGCGCGTTTCCGACCGGCGCATCATCACCTACGGCTTCAACCGTCAGGCGGACATCCGCGCCGTCAACATGAACTCGGACCCCGATGGGGTGACTTTCGATGTCATCGTGCGTGACCGGCTTGGGCCGGGCGAGACGACGCTGGAAAGCGTTCGCTTGCCGATGGCTGGCGAACACAATGTCGCGAATGCGCTGGCCTCGATCACGGTCGCGCTGGAACTCGGCGCCAGCGTTGAGCAGATCAAGCACAGCTTCGAGACCTTTGGCGGGGTCAAGCGACGCTTTACGCCTGCCGGTGAGTGGAACGGCATCCGGGTTATCGATGATTACGGCCACCACCCGGTAGAGATTGCGGCTGTCCTCAAAGCTGCCCGCGCCATGCAGGGGCAGAACCGCGTCATCGCGGTTGCACAGCCGCACCGCTATTCGCGCCTGCACGACCTGTTCAACGACTTCTCCACCTGCTTCCGGGAGGCCGACACGGCCTTGATCGCGCCGGTCTATGCCGCGGGCGAAGATCCGATCGAGGGGGCGACGAGTGAGGAGCTTGTCTCCAGCATCCGCGCCCATGGACACAAGGATGTCCGCGCGCTGGATTCGCTCGATCAGCTGCCTGAGGTTATTAGCAGCATAGCGAAGCCGGGCGACCTGGTCGTCTGTCTCGGCGCTGGCGATATCACTACGCACGCCAACGCGCTGGCAGGAAAGCTAGGGGCCTGATTTGGCGGATTGGCGAGCCAGTCTCCCCGAGGTTCGCGGCAAGCTGCTGCATGACCAGCCACTGGCGCCTTATACCTGGTTCCGTGTGGGGGGTCCGGCCGATGTCCTGTTCCTGCCGGCCGATGAAGACGATCTGGCAGATGTCCTGAAAGCCCTGCCTGAAGAAGTGCCCGTTCACTTTATGGGCGTGGGGTCCAATTCGATTATTCGCGACGGTGGGGTCGAGGGTGTCACAGTACGGTTGATGGGCAAGTATTGGGGCGAGGTGCGCCCGGGTGGACCGCATTCGCTCTTCGCCCGCGCAGGCGCACTCGATCTGGCGGTGGCCAGGACGGCGGCGCGTGAAGGCATTGCGGGTCTGTCCTTCTTTTCTGGCATACCGGGTTCGGTCGGCGGAGCGGTGCGCACCAATGCCGGTTGTTATGGCCGCGAACTCAAGGATGTCGCCAACCAGATCGAAGCGGTGACTCGTTCGGGCGAGAAAGTCCGTTTCGAGGCTGAGATCGCGCAATATGGCGACCCCAAAATCGACTTTTCCTACCGCCACTCCAACCTCCCCGACGATATCATCGTCACGGGCATCCTGCTGACGGGCTCGGGCGAGGACGACCCGGCTGCGCTTGAGCGGGAGATCAAGGACCATCAGGCCCGGCGCGCCGAGACCCAACCGATCCGTGAAAAGACGGGCGGCTCCACCTTTGCCAACCCCGATCCACCCGGCACGCCGAACCAGCGCTCAAGCTGGAAGCTGATCGACGAGGCAGGCTGCCGGGGGCTGCGTGTCGGCGGGGCGCAAGTCAGTGCGAAGCACTGCAATTTCCTCATCAACGCGGATGAAGCCACAGCCGCCGATCTCGAAGCCCTGGGAGAACTCGTGCGCGCCCGCGTTCTCGATGTGACAGGTGTCCAGCTGCGCTGGGAAATCCGCCGCATCGGACGGATACAGACGCCTGCCTGACTAGTCCGCATCTTCAATCTCTTCGTGGACCTGTCCCCAGGCGAGCATGGCAAACAGGCCCGCGCCGCCGAGGATGTTACCAAAGAGGGCTGGCAGGAGGTTCACAAAGATCAGTTTCGCAAAGCCCGCTTCCCCTTCGAGCCCGACAAGAAACAGCTCCGCCGACCCCACCACGACGTGGGCGAAGTCGCCAAGCGCGATCAGATAGGTGAAGAAGAGGATGACCCAGAACTCATTGCCCTCCGAGCCCGGGCGCATCCACACCAGCGCAGCCACGAGAAAGCCCGCAGGAATGGCCTTCAGAAATGTCTCAAGGGCCCCCCACTCAGCAACATGGGCCCCGATCTCAACGGCAGCTTTCTTGACGTCCGGCTCAAGCGTTCCGCCATAGGCAATGAAGGCCGCGGCGAACAGGGTGCCCACCATGTTGGCAATAAAGACGGTAGACCAGAGTCGCGCCGTGCCAAGAATGGTCTTCCGGCAAGGGTCGGCAAGCGTTGGAAGGACGGCTGTCACCGTATTCTCGGTGAAAAGCTGCATGCGGCCGAGCATGACAATGAGAAAGCCGGCGGAATAGCCGAAATTCTCGATCAGGGGCCGCCAATCCGTGTCCGGCAAGCCGGTTCTCAGCATCGCCTCCATCGCTAGCGACATTGAGATACAGATGCCGGCCGCAATCCCTGACCACCAGATCGAGGCTTGCGGCCGTGAAATTTCTGCCCGGCCTTCCTGACGGATGATCTCGTAAACCATCCGGGGTTTGAGTTTTGTGAGTGTCGCGGCTTCGACCCGCTCCTCCTCGGTAATCTGATCTTCTTCAACGTGATCAGGCGATTTCTGCGGCGCGGTGTCTGACATGGAGGCTAAACGTCTGGTGTTACGCAATGTTCAAACCTACTGCGCCGTTGCTGCGGCTGGAAGGACTGCCTTAATTTCTCGCCGTCACCATGATTGTCTCAGCAACAGGCCAATCGGGCCGGTTTGATTGTTCGGAGGCAGGCATGAAGCGTGTTGCGGTTGTTTATGGGGGCTGGTCATCGGAGCGGGAGGTATCGGTTTCGTCAGGCACGCAAATGCTGCGGGCAGCCAAGGCCGCCGGCTATGATGCGGTCGGCATCGACGCAACGCGAGACCTTGCCCGCCAGATTGCTGACGTCCAGCCGGATGTCATTCTCAACGGCCTGCACGGCCCATGGGGAGAGGATGGCTGCGTTCAGGGCCTCTTCGAGATTCTCGACATTCCCTACACCCACTCTGGCGTGACTGCGTCTGCCATCGCCATGGACAAGCGCAAGTCGAAGGCTGTCTACATGCAGGCTGGTCTCGACGTTGCGAAAGACGTCGCCGTGACCCGCGAGGAAGCCGCCCGCGCCCATCCGATCGATCCGCCCTATGTCATCAAGCCGGTCAATGAAGGGTCCAGCTTTGGCGTTGTTTTCGTTCGCGAAACTAATAACGGCCCCTCGCAACTCGTTCTTTCTGAAGAGTGGAAGTATGGCGACAATCTCATGGCCGAGGAATACATCCCCGGACGTGAACTGACGGTCGCTGTTCTTGGCGATAAACCCCTGGCTGTCACCGAAATCACAACGTTAAGGGAGTTTTACGATTTTGATGCAAAATATGCAGCTGGTGGATCGCGTCATGTCGTGCCGGCAGACGTTCCGGAGCCCATAACGAACAAAGCTCTGGAAGCCGCTCTGAAGGCACATCAGGCGCTCGGGTGCCGAGGCGTGACGCGGTCCGATTTTCGATTTGACGAAGACAAGGACCGGCTCGTGATTCTGGAAACCAATACTCAGCCAGGCATGACACCGACCTCCCTCGTCCCGGAGCAGGCAGCCTATGCAGGCACGACCTTCGAGGATCTCGTCAGCTGGATGATCGAGGATGCTTCATGCCACAGGTAAAAGGCAGACAGACCCAGAAGGGGACTGGACGCAGCCGCAAGAAGGCCCCGCCGCCACCGCCTGAGACCGATTATGATCGCGTTGATGCCTCGTCGGTGGTTTTTGGCCTGGTCATGGTCCTCGCTGTCATCGTTGCCGGTGCGGCCTTGATGGGGGGGTCGCTTGCCAAGGTTGGTGACCGGTTCGCGACGGCTATGGATGGTGTTGCTGGCGCGGCAGGCTTTGCTGTCGACGATGTGCAAGTGGTCGGTCTTGAAACTGATCCAACGCTTGAGAGCCTGGTGGCGCGCATGTCAGAAGTCGACCCTGGCGAAAACATGTTTCGGGCCGACCCCCATGCCATTCGCCGCCGTGTCGTCTCGACCGGCCAGGTGACCAATGCCCGTGTCTATCGCCTGTGGCCAAACCAGATCCTGATCCATGCCTCGCCGGCAGAGGCCGTTGCGCTCTGGCATAATGGCGAGAGCTGGAAGGTCGTCGATACCTTCGGGCACATCATGGAAGGATTGGATCCGAAAGAGCACACATCTCTGCTTCGCCTCTCCGGCGCAGAAGCGCCTGAGGGGATGCCTGCGCTTATCAAGGCCCTTTCGCGCAACAAGTCGATCATTTCGGAAATGTCCTATGCTGAGCGCGTCTCCAAACGCCGCTGGGATATCAAGCTCAAGTCAGGCATCACCATCCAGCTTCCGGCCGATGCAAAAATCGACCGTGCCGCCGCACGCCTGGCCACGCTTGAGCAGACCGCAGAGCTTACCGCCCGGGACATTTCCCGCATCGATCTCCGTGTCGCCGGGCGGGCTTATCTCAAACCCACTCGTAGTGCCGGGCCGGGAAGCGCGCCCGCAGAAAGCTGAAGGCACCATGGCTAGAGCAGACGCTAAACTGAAACCGGCGAAAGCCGCCCGCATCGGCCAGGCGATCGCGTCGCTCGATATCGGTTCGTCGAAGATCACCTGCCTGATTGGGCGTTATGATCCGGCGTCCAAGGCCGGATTCGCCTTCCTGGGTGGTGGGCGCCAGCAGAGCCGTGGCTTCAGTGGCGGCTCGATCAAGGACATGGAAGCGCTTGAACGCTCGATAAGGCTGGCGGTCGAAGATGCCGAACGCCAGGCTGGCGAGCGTATAGAACAGGTCGTACTTGGCATTACCGGTCCGAAGGTTACTTGCGATTTCGTCGCTGCCGTTATCGACATTGGCGGGCGCGAGGTCACCCGCAAGGACATGAAGAAGTTGCATGCGAATGCACTCAACAAGGTCAATCCGAAGCAGACTGAAATCCTGTCGGCGCATCCTGTTCTCTACAAGCTGGACGACCAGGAAGGCATCAAGGACCCCGCCGGCATGATCGGCGAAAAACTGAGCGTTCTCCTGTCTGTGATTGCTGCGCCGAAGTCGCTTGTACGTAATCTCGTTGAATGTGTTGGGCGCGCGCACCTGCATGTTGACCGCATCATTCCGTCTGCAATTGCGAGCGGAGCAGGCTCGCTCATTGATGACGAGATCGAGAATGGCGCGCTCTGCATCGATATGGGGTCCGGCGTTACGGCGGCGTGTGCTTTCATCAACGGCTCGCCCGCCTGGCTTGGCCTTGTGCCTGCGGGTGGATCGAATGTCACCGGAGATATTGCCCAGGGCATTGGCACTACCTTCGCGGCGGCGGAACGAATGAAGACGGTCTACGGCACGGCAGATACAAAAAGCCCTGGTCTCGCTGAACGCATCGAGGTTGCCCGTCTCGGCGATGATGGCCGTCTCAACGGCAGCAAGATGGCCCGCGGTGACCTCGCCGCGATCATCTCGCCGCGCATCGAGGAGACGTTTGAATACGTCGCCGAGAAGCTTGCGGGCAGTGAGCTCAAGAAAATCATGCCGAGACGGACCGTACTGACAGGGGGAGGAAGCCTGCTTCCGGGCGTACGAGAGATTGCCGGACGTGTCCTGCAACAGCCTGTTCGGCTCGGAAAACCCGTGGAGGCCGACATTTTAGGTGAAACCCATGCCAATCCGGTCTTTTCCACAGCCGCAGGTCTGTTATCCTACGAGTTCAGGGGATTCACGGACGTTGCGAGGGCTGGCAACGCGTCCGAGGCATCAGGAGGGTCGGGAAGAAGCGGACTGCTCAACAAAGTGTTTCGGTGGCTGAGTGAAAATTTTTGACTCGTGAAGCCGGCACTTAACTGTCTTTTAGCTTGAGACGGGCAGTTTTAGTTTCAGAGACCCCCTCGGTAGATTGGTAAAGGCGCATAGAATGACTCAGGAACTCAAGCCCAGGATAGTCGTATTCGGTGTCGGTGGTGCTGGTGGTAACGCCGTAGACAACATGATCGATGCCAACCTGCAGGGTGTCGAGTTTGTTGTCGCGAATACTGATGCCCAGGCGCTTGACCGATCCAAGACGGAAAACCGCATTCAACTCGGCCTGGAAACGACCTCCGGCCTTGGTGCTGGTGCGCGCCCTGAAGTTGGCGCTGCGGCTGCCGAAGAATCCGTACACGATATCAACGAATACCTTGAAGGCGCCCATATGGTCTTCATCGCCGCAGGCCTTGGCGGCGGGACCGGGACGGGTGCTGCGCCGGTTATTGCTCGGGCAGCCCATGACAAGGGGATCCTGACCGTCGGTGTCGTCACCAAGCCGTTCAGCTTTGAAGGCGCTCGCCGGATGAATATCGCGGAAGGCGGCCTCGAAAAGATGAAGTCGGCTGTCGATACAATGATCGTCGTGCCGAACCAGAATCTTTTTCGCGTCGCCAATGAACGCACGACCTTCGCCGAAGCCTTCCGCATGGCCGACGATGTGCTCTATTCCGGCGTTCGCGGCATCACCGACCTCATGGTCATGCCGGGTCTGATCAATCTCGACTTTGCCGACGTGCGGACGATCATGAAGGGCATGGGCTCTGCGATGATGGGTATGGGCGAAGGCGAAGGCGAGGGCCGCGCGCTCGAAGCCGCCCGCGCTGCGATCGATAACCCGCTTCTGGACGATGTCTCGATGCAGGGCGCCAAGGGCGTGCTGATCAACATCACCGGTGGCTATGACATGACGCTGTTCGAACTCGACGAAGCGGCCAACGAAATCCGTCGCGAAGTCGATCCGGACGCCAATATCATTCTCGGCTCCACCTTCGATCCCGAACTCGAAGGCCGGCTGCGGGTCTCCGTTGTTGCTGCCGGTATCGAAGGTGCAACTGGTATTGCTGCCGTCGACCAGGCCGAAGCGCCGGCTGAAGCTGTCGCTGAAGAAGAGGCTCCCGTCCTCAGTGAGGGTGCTGAAGAGCGTCCCAAAGTTGTCGTGAGTGGCCCACAGGACGACATGTTCGAGACTGATCCGCGTCCGGATTTCCAGGGCCGTCAGCTGCCGCCCGCGCATATGAAACGGGCAGAGGGGGCCGACCAGGTGTCCGCGGACGAAGTGTTCAACCGTCCCCAGCCGCAGGCCCGCAAGGCGAAGCGCGAAGAGGATGATGCCGGTGCCGGCTTTGCCAACCTGTTTGGATGGCGCAAGGGCCCCGCGCAGGGCGATAATGACCAGGATGACGTCGATCTCGACGAGAAGATCGTCTCCTCACCGGACGATCATCCGAATGCCGCGCCGTTTGACGATGCCGATCTCGAGATTCCAGCCTTCCTGAGACGCTCGGCGAACCACTGATCGTAGCGACGTTCTTTGCAAAGAATGTAAAATGAAAACAGGGTTCTAACGCGCGTTGGGGCCCTGTTTGTCATATTGCGAAACATTCCTTGTTTTGAACCCACGGGGGAGTTCCTTCATGTGCAGGTCAGGCAAAAGGGTCACTTCGCCATGAGTAGCGTTCAGTTTCAGCAGACCGTCAATTGTCCAGTCGTGTGCGCCGGTGTTGGTGTTCACACTGGTGCGCGCGCGCGTATGGTCATGAAGCCTGCACCTGCTGGAACAGGCATTCGCTTCTGCCGCACAGACATTACCGATCGCGACAACATGATCGATGCGATCGGTGACCAGGTGAGCGAAGTCCAGCTCGGCACCACGCTGCGCAATGAGGACGGTGTGACCATTGCCACGGTCGAGCATCTGCTTGCTGCATGCGCCGGTGTCGGCGTCGATAATCTCATCATCGAGATCGACGGCCCGGAAGTGCCGATCATGGACGGCTCGTCGGCGGTCTATTGCGAACTGCTTCTTTCCGCTGGCCTGCGCCGTCAGGGCGCCATGCGCCGCCGCATCCGCATTCTAGAGGATGTGGAAGTCCGCGACGGTGTGAAGGTTGCCCGGCTCAGCCCCTCGGCTGACGATTACCTCTCCATTCATGCGAAGATCGAGTTTGAAAGCCGTGCCATCGGCACACAGCAGATGTCTTTGCGCCTCCTGCCGGGCATGTTTGCTCGTGACATCGCCTTTGCGCGCACCTTCGGCTTTGCGCACGAGGTCGAGATGCTGAAATCCATGGGGCTCGCCCGTGGTGGGTCGCTCGATAATGCGGTTGTCCTTGACGGTGATACGATCATGAATCCCGAAGGCTTGCGGATCAATGACGAGTTTGTGCGCCACAAGATTCTGGACGCCGTAGGGGATCTGATGCTCGCCGGCGCCCCCATTGCCGGTGTTTATGAGGCTCGCCAGCCAGGCCATGCTCTCAATAACAAGCTTGTCCGTGCGTTGCTGGATACGCCGACAGCCTGGTGCTGGGAAACTGACGAGGCCGAAGCCGAACAGGTCGCAAGTATGGCCGCACGCCGCTAAAGCTTAAGTGCTTGTCAAAATTTGGAACAGGGCGACCTGAATGCGCTTAGCTATCCGGCTGCGAGCGCATTTCTTTATGAAGATGGCTTGTCGTCAGGATTGCACCATCTGCGTCCGTTTCTTCTTCAGATTCGGCAAGCGTGCGGATCATCGTCAGGATCGAGCTGCGGACCTTCTCATCCTTGATGCGGGAAAGATTGCGTACGCACTCGATCGCCATGCGCGATGATGACAGCATGTCTTCGTCAACACTGCTTTCGGTACTGCTCAGGCCATCAAAGAACCAGGATGGGGAAACATCGAGTTGCTCGGCCAGCAGATAGAGGCGGCCAGCACTGACGCGGTTCGCACCCGTCTCATACTTCTGGATCTGCTGATAGGACACGCCGAGCGCGTCGCCCAGCTGGTCCTGCGTTTGCCCGGTCAGAATTCGGCGGCGGCGAATACGTTCGCCGACGATGGCATCGACATCAGATGCCGAAAAACCGGCGCTTCCCTTCTCGTCCATGGCTATTAGCCTTCTGGGCGGGGCGCCTCAAAATCCCCGGTTTCGGCGTGTTTCTGGTCGATGAACCTAGGGGAGTCACTGCTTAAAAACAAGCAAGACTGGCTGAACTTCCTGTATCGTGCCCTTTACATCGCGCCCCCGAAAGTCAAAGTGCGCGAGCAATGCAAACCGGGAGCCGGTAGAGTGACGATGCTTTCAACGAGAACCAGTCTTGCCCTTGCCTGTGCGGCCCTGATCGTGACGGCCTGTGGGGGGAATCGGCAGGCTCGCGACCTCGCCTATGTCGAACGTCCGGTCGAGGCGCTCTATAACGCTGCCGCAGACGAACTTGATCAGCGCGACTATATCAGCGCGATCGAGTTGTTTAACGAGGTCGAGCGCCAGCATCCCTATTCGGAGTGGGCGCGCCGCTCGACAATGATGTCGGCTTATGCCTCTTTCCGCGCGCGGCGCTATGACGACGCGATCTCCACGTCGCAGCGTTATCTGTCGCTCAACCCGGCCGGTCAGGGCGCCCCTTACGCGCACTATCTGATCGCGCTCAGCTATTTCCAGCAGATCGTTGACGTCGGCCGCGACCAGAAAACCACCGAGCTTGCGCGCGACGCTTTGAATGATGTTGTTCGCCGGTATCCCGGCACCGACTATGCTCGCGATGCAGAGATCAAGATCGACATGGTCAGAGACCAGCTTGCAGGCAAGGATATGGAAATCGGCCGCTGGTATCTGCGTCGCAATCAGCACCTCGCGGCTGTGAATCGCTTCAAGACGGTGGTCGACGAGTATGAGACGACCAGCCACGTGCCTGAGGCGCTCTACCGGCTGATCGAGAGTTATGTGTCGCTGGGGCTGAACGACCAGGCCGTTGCCGCGGCGTCTGTGCTCGGCTACAACTATCCCAACACCCGATGGTATTCGGATGGCTACAAGCTGCTCGACCGGTATGGAATTGCCGAACAGGCGGCTGCGCGTACCAATGAACAGGCCTCGCTCGACTAGGGCAGGTTAGGCCACCTCAAGAACAGGCTTGTTCTCATTTTGTTCTGATGGTAATCAGGGCGCATGATCATTGCGCTCTCCATACGATCCTTTCTGCTGATCGAGCGGCTCGATATCGAGGCCGCCAGCGGCTTCACCGCCCTCACCGGCGAAACCGGTGCGGGTAAATCCATCATTCTTGATGCGTTGGGCTTGGTGCTCGGCGCCCCGGCGAACCGGAAATTCGTCCGCAAGGGGGCTGATCAGGCAAGCGTGCTTGCTGAACTGTCGCTACCGCCCGACCATGAGGCCTGGGCCTTGCTGGATGAGCGCGGGATAGAGGCCTCCCCCTTCGAGACGCTGACGCTGAAGCGGGTCATTCCTGCCAACGGTCCGGCTCGCGCGTTTGTAAACGACCAGCCGGTCAATGCCGGCCTGCTTGATTCGCTTGGCGAGATGATTGTCGAGATTCACGGACAGCATTCGGCGTCTGGCTTGATGAAAGTCTCAAGACACCGTGACCTGCTCGACACCTATGCGGGCAATGAGGCTCTGCAGCAGGCTTGCCGCGAAAGCTGGAAAACCTATCAGGCTGCGCGATCCGCGCGTGAGCAAATCGAGACCGATCTCAAGGAAGCCGAGGCTCGCCACGCCTGGCTGGTTGAGACAAAGGAAGCGCTTGTAGCGCTGGATCCGCAGCCAGGGGAGGTAGAGGCGCTCGTCTCTGAGCGGTCAATCCTGATGCAGTCGGAGAAGATTGCCGCAGCTGCAGGGGAAGCCGCAGAGGCGTTCGACGATGGGGGGATCGAATCAGGCCTTGCACGTGCCAGCCGGGCGAGCGAACGGATTTTGACTGTGGACGGTGTCGCGGAAAGCGATGGCGCTTTGGCAAAGGCTGCGCGAAGCGCGGCGGAAGCATTGGAGCGCGCCTTGATCGAGGCAGGCGAGGCGCGTGCGGCGCTTGATGCGCTGAGTGCCGAAGCCGAGCATGACCCCGATCGCCTGGAGAAAGCTGACCAGCGGCTCCACGCACTGAAGTCCGCCGCCCGAAAGTATGATGTAGAGCCCGATGGTCTGCCGACCCTTCTGGAAGAGACGGCGGAAAAACTTGCGCTGAGCGAAGCGCCACAAGGCGCAATCGACAAGGCCCGTTCCGAAGAGAAGGCCGCGGCGGCACGCTGGCGTACTGAGGCAGACCGGCTGACTGAGGCCCGCCAGACGGCCGCCAAGCGGCTGGAATCTGCCATTGAGGAAGAATTGAAGCCTCTCAAACTCGAGCGGACGCGCGTTCAGGTTCGCTTTGACCCAGTGGCTGAGGAGGCCTCCGGTGCAAACGGGCATGAGAAGGTGGAATTCGAGGTCGAGACCAATCCCGGCGCAGGTTTCGGTCCGCTGCGACAGATCGCGTCCGGTGGTGAGCTTGCGCGGTTTTCGCTGGCCCTCCAGTGCGCGCTGGCCGAGACGACCAATGTGCCCGTCATGGTCTTCGACGAGGCTGACCAGGGGGTTGGCGGGGCAGTCGCCGCGGCGATCGGCGAGCGCTTGTCGCGTCTGGCGGGCAGCCGGCAGGTCTTTGCCATCACCCATAGTCCACAGGTTGCCGCAGCCGCCAGCGACCAATGGCTCGTTTCCAAGTCCGGGGCGGCTTCGAACGGGCTTGGCGAGACCTTGCTGAAAGGGCTAGATCAGCGCGAGAGGCATGAGGAAATCGCCCGCATGCTGTCTGGTGCAACCGTGACGGAAGAGGCAAGAGCCGCAGCAACGAGGCTCTTGGAAGATGTATGAGCAAGCCCGGCCCCGTCGAGTCCCTCACCGAAGAAGAGGCCCGGCGGGAACTGGCAAGGCTCTCGGCCGAGATCAGGCTGGCAGATGCCGCTTATTACAGGGAAGATGACCCTCATCTGAGCGATGCCGAATATGATGCGCTGCGTGATCGCAACAGCGCCATCGAGGCGCGCTTTCCTCACCTCAAACGTAAAGACAGCCCGAGCGAACGCGTCGGCCATGAGGTTTCCGAAGCGTTCAGCAAGGTTGCCCATGGCGTGCCGATGCTGTCGCTCGACAATGCGTTTGCAGATGAGGACGTCGCGGAGTTCGTGGCCCGCATCCGCCGGTTTCTCGGGCTCGACGATAGTGAATCACTTACCATCACGTCCGAACCGAAGATTGATGGCCTGTCGCTGAACCTCACTTACGAGGCCGGCGTCCTTGTTCGCGCCGCGACGCGGGGCAACGGGCAGGTGGGTGAGGACGTCACCGTAAATGCCCGTACTATAGAGGACATTCCGGAAAAACTTGGCGGCAAGACCTGGCCCGACAAAATCGAGGTCCGCGGCGAAGTCTATATGACGGGCGCAGCCTTCAAGGCGTTGAATGCCAGCCAGGAAGAGGCTGGCAAGAAGGTGTTCGCCAATCCGCGCAACGCCGCTGCCGGCAGCCTTCGCCAGCTCGATGTTGCGATCACGCGGTCACGCCCGCTGCGCTTTTTTGCCTATGCTTGGGGCGAGGTCTCCGAACCTTTCGCCGCCACCCAGACCGAGGCCGTCGAGACAATCGAAAAGTGGGGCTTTGTCACCAACGATCTCTTCAAGCCGCATGAAACAGTCGACGGTCTGCTGGAGGCCTATCGCGACCTTGCCGAACGCCGCGCCATGCTCGGCTACGATATCGACGGCGTCGTCTACAAGGTCGACCGGCTGGACTGGCAGGAACGGCTTGGTTTTGTCAGCCGCTTTCCGCGCTGGGCCATCGCCCACAAATTCCCCGCCGAACGCGCTGTCACGAAGCTGGAGTCCATCGAGATCCAGGTTGGGCGTACAGGCACGCTGACACCCGTGGCGCGCCTGACGCCGGTGACCGTCGGCGGCGTCGTCGTTTCGAATGCGACGTTGCACAATGAAGATGAGATCGCCCGTCTCGATGTGCGCCCCGGCGACATGGTCGAGATACAGCGCGCCGGCGATGTCATCCCGCAGGTGCTCGGCGTAGTCGATCCGGACGACAATCGCGCACCGCCCTTCGAGATGCCCGGTGAATGCCCCGAGTGCGGCTCTGCGGCTGTCCGGGAAGTCGACGACAAGGGCGAAGAAGATGTCCGCCGTCGCTGCACCGGCGGGCTGACCTGTCCGGCCCAGGCTGTTGAACGCCTGAAACATTTCGTCTCCCGCAAGGCGCTCGACATCGATGGACTTGGCGCGAAACAGATCGAGCTATTCTACGGCCACGGGGTGGTGAAAGGCCCGCAGGATATCTTCCGCCTTGCCGACCGGATCGAGGCGGCCGGCCTGCCGCCGCTCAGCGAGTGGGAAGGCTTCGGCGAGACCTCGGCGCGCAACCTGTTTGCCGCCATCGATGCGCGCCGCTCGCCGCCGTTCCAGCGATTTCTTAATGGCCTCGGCATCCGCCATGTCGGCGAGACGACATCAGGCCTGTTCGCGCGCAGTTACCTGAAATGGGAAAACTTCTGGGACACAGTGAAGAAGGCGTCGCAAGGCGAGGAAGGCGCCGAGGCCGACCTGCTGTCCATCGACGGTGTGGGTCAGACAGCAGTAACAAGTCTCAAGGACTTTGCCGCAGAGCCCCACAATCAGGACATGCTGACCGCGCTGCTGGATGAGGTCGATGTTGAGGACGCTGAAGCGGCCGCCAGCGACAGCCCGGTCGCCGGCAAGACCATCGTGTTCACCGGCACGCTCGAAAAGATGACCCGGGACGAGGCCAAGTCGCGGGCGACCGCGCTCGGCGCAAAGGTGTCGGGTTCGGTGTCGAAGAAGACCGATATTGTCGTTGCCGGTCCGGGTGCGGGCTCCAAGCTCAAAAAGGCTGAGGAACTCGGCGTTCAGGTCATGAGCGAGGATGACTGGCTGGAGCTGGCGGGACTTTAGAGAACAGTCCCGCCCGTCCGTTTAGAGCGGCTGGCACTGTTCTTTCAGCCAGTCTCCCGCCTCACCATCAACCAGCGGGCCGATCTTTTCCAGCACTTCGGCATGATAGCAGTTCACCCACTCATGCTCGGCAGGCGAGAGCAGATCGAGGTCGATCAGGTCGCGAGACAGCGGCGCCCAGGTGAGGTTCCGGAAGCCCAGCATCTTGCGCTCTCCGCCCGGGATCGATTCCGGCGGTGTGACGTACTGCAGGTTTTCGATTCGGATCCCGTACTGGCCTTCGCGATAGAAGCCCGGCTCGTTCGAGACGATCATGCCGGGCGAGAGCGGCACGCTGTTCCATGGTTTGGCAATCCGCTGCGGGCCCTCATGAACACCGAGATAGACGCCGACGCCATGGCCGGTGCCATGGTCGTAATCGAGACCGGCCTGCCACAGCGGGTGGCGCGCCAGTGTGTCGAGATGCGTGCCGGTCGTGCCTTCCGGGAAGCGCACATCCGCGAGTGCGATGTGGCCTTTCAGGACAAGCGTATAGTGACGCTTCATGTCGGCAGACGGTTCACCGATGGGCACAGTCCGGGTCACGTCCGTCGTACCGTCGAGATACTGCCCGCCACTGTCGACAAGATAGAGCGTACCGCGCTCAAGCTTGAGGTTCGAGGCGGACGAGACACGATAGTGTGGCAGGGCGCCATGTGGGCCGGCGCCGGAAATCGTCTCGAAGGAGAGATCGTTCAGGTCGCCCAGATCCTCGCGGAAGCTTTCGAGCTTCAGGGCGGCATCAATCTCGGTCACCGTGCCGGACTGGGCTTCGGTGGCGAGCCAGTGCAGGAAGCGGGTAAGCGCGGCGCCATCCCGGACATGGGCGGCTTCAGTGCCCGCAATCTCCGTGTCGTTCTTGCAGGCCTTGGGCAGAAGGACCGGATCGCGCTTGCGCGTAATCTCGGCCCCGGCCGCTTCCAGCTCCCGGAAGAACCAGGCCGAGGCAAGGGCAGGATCGAGGCTCACCGTTTTGCCCTTCAGCTCGCCCAGGGCGGGTTCGAGGTCTTCCATTGGGCGCAGGCGAACCTGGTTGCCAAGATGCTCACGCAGGGCGTCGGAAGATTTCTGCGGATCGAGGAAGAGGTCGGCCGAGCCGTCATCTTTCAGGATAGCGCGCGAGAGAGGAAGCGGCGAGCAGGCGACATCGCCACCGCGAATGTTGAACGCCCAAGCCACCGAAGCGGGCGAGGTAATGACCGCGGCTTCAGCGCCGTCTTCCTTCAGGGCATCGGCGATCTTCGCGCGTTTTTTGCCCGCATCCTCGCCGGCATATTGAACAGCCTGCGGCACAACCTTCGCCATCGGCTCGGCCGGGCGGTCGTCCCAGGCGGCATCGATCGGATTGGTCTCGACCGCCTTCAACGCCACGCCGGCCTTCTTCGCGCTCTCTTCGAGCGTGGCGAGATCATTCGGCGTCATCAGCTTTGGGTCATAGCCGACCGTCTTGTCCTTCAGTGATTGCCTGGCGAGCCAGCCGAATGGGCCCGGATCCGGCAGGCCCTGCACCTCGATGAGGTCGGGATCGGTCTGGTCACGTACCTGCAGGGTATAGCGGCCATCCGCGAAGATGACGGCCTTGTCCTGGAAGACCATGGCGGCCCCGGCAGAGCCGGTAAAGCCGGTCGCCCAGGCGAGACGATCATTGCAGGCCGGCAGGTATTCGTTCTGGTACTCGTCCTCATGGGGGACATAGAAACCATCAAGACCCTGGGCCTTCATGGCGTCGCGAAGGCGGGGAAGGTTCTGGCGCCCGAGCTGCGGGCCGCCCTTCACATCGAAATTCTGTCTCATGCTCCAAACGTAGTGCGAAAGCACCAGAAGCGGAAGGCGCAGGCTTCAGGAAGATTTGCGGAACACAAGGCTCACCCATCCATCCTTGCGGACGCGGTGGACGAGCGACAGGCCGCGCGAGCCATAGGCCTTGCGCACCAGCGGCTCCTGCGCTTCGAGCAGGCCGGACAGGATGACATGACCGCCGGGCGCCGTCAGCGGAGCGATATCCGGCGCAAGTCCCACCAGTGGACGGAACAGGATGTTCGCAAAGACGAGATCATACGGTCCGTCACGGCGGATGGTGGTGTTCATGCCGCCGCCGGTTTCGAAGGTCTGGAAGGCATTGGCCACATGGTTCTTGGCCGCGTTTTCATTTGCGACGCGCACGCTGTCTTTATCGATCTCCGTGCCCCACGCCCTGATCGCGCCCGCCTTGATGGCGGCAATCGCAAGCACGCCGGAGCCGGTCCCGACATCGAGCACTTTTTGGGGGCGGGTCCGCTTAAGCACTTCCTCGAAGCCCATCAGACATCCGAGCGTCGTGCCGTGGTGTCCGGTCCCGAAAGCAGGGCCGGCCTCGATCAGGATCGGGGTCTTGCCCGGCGCTGACTTGGCCAATGCATGGCTACCCGCGACGATAAAGCGGCCGGCTTCTACGGGCGGCAGGCCTTCGAGCGACAGGGTCACCCAGTCGCGGTCCTCCAGCGCCTCGACGACTGGATTGAGTGTCGGCGAGGTCTCCAGGATCATCGCCTTGCAGGCATCGGCATCTTCCTGGGTTTCAGCATAGGCATCGAGGCGCCAGGCATGGCGACCGTCCTCCTTCGCATCGACGGCCCCGGCCGGGGACGGATCGGCCCAGGCAAGTGCGTCCCAGGCAGGTTCGATGGCCTCGCGCGGGCCTTTGGCAGAGATCTGGTACATGGGGGAAGGCCCATAGCAGAGCCGCCAAAAGCCGGATAGGGTCTCAAGCATCGAACAGTCAGGAAGGGATGGCGTGATGGGACTCCGAATGGGTTGGGCAAGCGGAATGGTTGCGCTGGTGATCGCGTCCTGCATGACGGCACCTGTCATGAGCGCGCAGAACGCGGAGGCCGCAGACTGGCAGTCGATACCAGTCGACAATCTCCTGCTCATCGAAACTGAAAAGGGGCCCGTAACGGTTGAGCTCAATCCTGAGTTCGCGCCTCAGCACGTGGCGCGCATGCGGGCGCTTTCAGCCAAGGGTGCTCTGGATGGAGAGCGCTTCTACCGCGTGATTGAGGGATTCGTCGCGCAAGGAGGGCTGCAGGACGAAGAAGCGATTGCCGATTGGCCGACATTGGAGAACGAGAATGACAGGCCCTATGGCGGCGAGGGCTTTGTGTCGCTCGGCAATGAGGATCTCTTCGCGTCCGAGGTGGGCCACATAGACGGCTTCGCGGTCGGCCGGGACGAGGCCCTTGATCAGGAGTGGCTGCTACATTGTCCCGGGGCCATGGCGATGGCGCGCGATGTGGACCCGGATTCTGGTTCGACGGAATTCTACATTGTTCTCGATGCGCAGCGCTATCTGGACCGGAACCTCACCGTCTTCGGACGCGTGATAGACGGCATGGAGCACGTTCAGGCACTGAAACGTGGCAAGCGGGAAATCGAGAGCGGTGTCATCCAGGCGCCCGAGCAGGGAGACCTGATCACTCGCTTCCGCATAGCTGCCGAGCTGCCTGAAGACGAGCAGCCGGTCTGGGAAAAAATGGAGACCGGCAGCGAGGCCTTCGAGGACGTCAAGACGTCGAAGCGTGTGCGCAATGAGGATTTCTTCTATCGCAAGCCGCCAAAAGTGCTCGACATATGCAGCTTCACCGCTCCTGTGCGAAAGGCCGGTGGAGAATAGCCAGGCTTAGTCGTGGCGTGCCTGATAGTAGGAGTACTCGTCACGGCGAGCAGTATAGTCCGTGCGATCGCGATAGCGGCCGTCGCTTGACCAGATGACCGTGTTCTCTCGATAGACTGGGCCGTCGGAATAGGGCCCATCATACCCGTCATAACGGGTTTCGCGGCGCCACTCATCATGCTCGCGCCGGCCTTCATTGTAACGGCCCTCGCGATAATAGCGCTCTTCGTGATGCTTGCGATAATGACTGTGATGGACATCGCCGTGATGGGTTGCGGCTGGGTTGCAATCGGGTGCGGCCATCCGCGTGTAGCTGCGTCTATAATGACGCACGACCACCGGTTCTGTCGTGTAAGTGCGGGTATAGCTCACCGGCGCGCAGCAGCAGCCGCAAGCAGAACTCGTGTAACGGACGGGGGCTGTATCGCGCTCGACATAGACCACCCGGACATTTTCATGAGCAGTGCGGGCCTCCTGCGCATGGGGAGCGAGGGCTGACGGACCCCGGTTCGGCGGGGGCGCATCCTTGTAGCCATCCGCGAATGCCGGCAGCGCTGACATCACGATCAGGCCTGCGCTCAACATGATGGCTTTCCGCATGGGGTATCCCTCCTTGTGCTACTCTACAGGGCTAACCAATCGTTAACACGAAAGCCGCTGGACGGGCAGATGTTCCAATCACGAGCCGGAAAAATTCGCACGGCCAGGGCCTATGCGACGGTCAGGAAAAGCGGCTATGAGACAGTCCATGAAGACTAATCTGAAAATCGCGATTGCCGGGGTTGCCGGCCGGATGGGCCAGCAGATCGCTCAAGCAGCCCTGGACGCCGGACATACGATCACCGGTGCAACAGAGGCATCGGGATCACCGAAGCTCGGCCAGGACATCGGGGCCATACTGGACCGGTCCGATATTGGGGTCGTTCCGGTCGAAGACCCGGCCGAGGCCGCGAAAGGCGCCGACGTCTGGATCGACTTCACTGCTCCGAAGGCCACGCTGGCCGCACTGCATGGCCTGAAGGCCCAGGGCGTGAAGGCGGCGATCATCGGAACGACAGGCTTCGACGGCGCAGATGAAGCTGACATTGCTGAAGTCGCCGACGAGATCGCCATTGTGAAGGCGGGCAATTTTTCGCTCGGCGTGAACCTGCTCTGCGCGCTCACCAGGCGCGCCGCCGAAAGCCTCGGCGAAGACTGGGATATCGAGGTGCTGGAAACCCATCACCGCCGAAAGGTGGACGCGCCCTCCGGGACCGCGCTGATGTTGGGCGATGCGGCGGCTCAGGGGCGGGGCTCTGACCTGAAAGCGTTGCGCAGCGCGCCTTATGACGGTCCGGATGCGAAGCGGGAAACGGGCAGGATTGGCTTTGCGGTGCGCCGCTCCGGCGGTGTCATAGGCGAGCATGAAGTGACCTTCGGCTCCGACATGGAAATCCTTTCGCTCGCCCATACGGCGCTCGACCGTGCCGTGTTCGCCAACGGGGCGCTGGCGGCCGCACGCTGGGCGGTCCGGCAGGCGCCTGGCCTCTACGACATGGATGATGTGCTCGGCCTGTAACAGGCTTTGACGCAACGGCAGAGATTGCAATTCCCGAAGGGAAGGGGGCTAGGTCTCCATTATCAGCCAAACATCTGAGTATCTTCGGGAGGACATCATGGCAGAGGCTTATATCATCGACGCGGTTCGTACGCCGCGTGGCATCGGCAAGGTCGGCAAGGGCTCGCTCGCCCACCTGCATCCGCAGCATCTGGGGGCAACGGTGCTCGGCGCGATCCGCGACCGCAACAATCTCGACACGGCAACTGTCGACGACATCATCTGGGGCACGAGTTCCCAGCGCGGCGCACAGGGCGCCGACATGGGCCGTATGGCCGCGCTTGATGCCGGCTATGACGTGAAAGCGTCGGGTGTGACGCTCGACCGTTTCTGCGGCTCTGGCATTACTTCGGTTTCGCTCGCGGCAGCGCAAATCATGTCCGGCATGGAAGACTGCGTCGTCGCCGGTGGCTGCGAAATGATGAGCTACACCTCGTCGACAGCCGACCCCAAGAACCCACCCATGATGGATGCGGGCAACCTGCACCTTCGCGAAATGCATCCCCAGTCCCAGCAGGGCTGCTGCGCCGACGCCATTGCGACGCTAGAAGGCATTGACCGTGAAGCGGTCGACCAGCTTGCCGTAACATCGCAGGTACGCGCCAAGCGGGCCATGGACGAGGGCCGTTTCGACAAATCAGTCATTCCGGTCCACAACCGTGACGGCTCGCTCGCCCTCGACAAGGATGAGTTTCCGCGTCCGGGCACGACGATGGAAAGTCTGTCGGGCCTGAAGACCGTCTTCAACATGTTCTGGGACGTGCCGGTCGATGAAAAGGGCATGACCTATGGCAACATGATCGAGCAGAAATACCCGCAGCTGAAAGGCAGTGTTCAGCACGTTCACCACGCTGGTAACTCGTCAGGCGTTGTCGACGGTGCGGCCGCGATCCTCGTGACCTCGAAGGAATATGCCGACAAGCATGGTCTGAAGCCGCGTGCCCGTATCGTCGCGACGGCGAACATGGGCGACGATCCCACGCTGATGCTGAATGCGCCAGTTCCGGCGGCGAAGAAGGTCCTCGAAAAGGCCGGCATGACGACTGACGACATCGACGTTTACGAGATCAACGAGGCGTTCTCGGTCGTGGCGGAAAAGTTCATTCGCGACCTGAAGCTCGACCGTGAGAAAGTGAACATCAATGGCGGCGCCATGGCGCTTGGCCATCCGATCGGCGCGACAGGTTCGATCCTGATCGGTACGGCCCTGGACGAGCTTGAGCGCTCGGGTGGCAAGTATGGCCTGATCACGATGTGTGCTGCGGGTGGCATGGCCCCGGCCATTATCATTGAGCGTATGGACGCCTGATAAGTCACACTTAGGGAAATCCGAGCCCGGCGACCTGATCAGGCCGCCGGGCTTTCTCTTTGCCCGAAAGGTATTCCTGACCCGAATTCCTGGCGCGCCACGCCTCTTACTTCAGATGAACAGTTTTTCCTGAAGGAGATCGCTCATGGCCCGTTCCACCTCACTCATATTCATGCTTGTGGGCCTTTTCGGCCTGGCCTTCACCGCCCGCGCGCAGTCGCCAGAGAATATGCGTCTGCAGCTGACCAGGATCATGGATCCGACCGGATTCGAAAAGCCCATGACGTCTGCAACCAGCGTTATTCCGGGCGACTGGACCACCAAGGGCGGGGTTATCTGGCGAACGGGTATGGACTGCAATATGGGCTACACCATGGACTGGACGGCCACTTCGCCCGATGGCGAGGCGATGATCCGCATGCTGCCGACTGCAAGCTGGCGATACAACAATCAGGGCATGCCCAACGGACAGGGGTGTATCCCAGGCGCCTTCAATTCAGCCGAGGACTATGTGCGCGGGTTCGTGACGCAGCTCGACAATCCGCAGATCATCAGCGTAGAGCGCGATCCCGCAACTTCCAGGCTGCTGTCCCAGCCGCCTTTCAGCTACGAATTTCAGGGAGATCCATATTCAAAGAACTGGTGGGACGCGGCGAGTGTTACGTTCGATTACGAGCATGAGGGTAAGGCCTATACAGCGTCGATGATCCTTTTCACGATGCATAACTACACGCTGAGCGGTCATAGTTTCGGCATGGGCCAGCCATTGGAAATGGGCTACGGCGTCGCGGCGAGCCAGATTCTCATGGCGGCTCCGAAAGACACGTTTGCCGAGCACGTGCCCGCCTTTCTGCTTTTCATGAAGAACTACCAGACTGATCCACAATGGCAGAAGAGGATCAACGCGTACCTGGAAAGCATTCGTCCGCCGAACAGGCCACGCCAGCCTGACACAAGCTCGATCGTCTCTGATACGTATGACGAGATTTCAGACATGTCGATGGAAAGCTGGCGCAAACGTAACGGCATGACCGATACGAGCCAGCGCGAAACCAGCGAGTGGATCCGCGGCGTGGAAACCTACAATGCCGACACCCCGACCGGGCAGGTCGAATTGCCGCTTGGCTATGACCGTGCTTTCCAGATGGATGATGGAAGTTTTGTTGTCACCAATGACCGCTTTTTTGATCCGATGAGCGGCCGGGAGCTCAACGCAACCCGGTAATCATTACGGATGTGCCCGAATGGGTACGGGAAATTCCATGAAAATTCAAACGTCCGGCTGAACCATAACTCCACACCTGTGTGCCATATCGGGTCGTAACGAAATGACCCAAACGGGGTGGCAAACGGGTGATGATGATGGCCAAGACGGTTCTGGTAATTGATGACGATCCGACACAACGCAGGCTGATCCAGGCGGCGGTCGAAAAGGCGGGCTTTGCCTGTCGAACGGCGCCTGATGGCGAAAGCGGTTTCACGACCGCGACCGAGGCTGGCGCCGATGTCATCCTGCTGGACCTGACAATGCCCGGAATGTCCGGGATGGAAACGCTGGAGCGTCTCTCCGAACGCATCCCGGATGTCCCGGTCATCATGCTGACGGCAACGTCCGGCATCGACACCATCGTCACCACCATGCGCGCCGGTGCCGTCGACTTCATCGTCAAGCCGGCCAATCCCGAACGCGTCGTCGTTTCCATCCGTAATGCCCTCAAGATGTCTTCGCTGACCGGCGAGGTGAAGCGCCTGACCCGCAAGACGGAAGGCGGCATGAGCTTCGACGACATGATCGGTTCAGCCCCAACCATGCGCCAGGTCATCCGGCTCGGCCAGCGCGCCGCAAGTTCTGACATCCCGGTCCTCATTCTCGGCGAAAGCGGCGTCGGCAAGGAAGTCGTCGCCCGTTGTATCCAGGGCGCCTCTGATCGCGCCGGCAAGCCGTTCGTCACTGTCAACTGCGGGGCCATTCCGGAAAACCTGGTCGAGAGCATCCTGTTCGGCCACGAGAAGGGCGCGTTTACGGGCGCGGTCTCCAAATCGCTCGGCAAGTTTGTCGAGGCCGATGGTGGTACGCTGTTCCTGGATGAGGTGGGCGAACTTCCCCTCGACATGCAGGTGAAATTGCTTCGCGTCCTTCAGGAAAGTGAGGTCGATGCTGTCGGCTCGCGCCGGCCGACCAAAGTCGATGTCCGCATCATCTCCGCGACCAACAAGGACCTCGCCGAGCAGGTAAAGGCCGGGGTCTTCCGCGAGGATCTCTACTACCGTCTCAATGTTTTCCCGGTCGACATGCCGTCCCTGCGCGAACGCAAGGACGATGTCCCGGCGCTCGTCGATCACTTCGTCTCCCGCTTCAACGCTTCGGAAGGTCTCGATATCCCGGGCGCAAGCGAGGAAACGCTGCAGATGCTCTGCGCCTATGACTGGCCGGGCAATGTCCGCCAGCTCGAAAACGCGGTTTTCCGCGCCATGATCCTCAGCGAAGGTGGCGAACTCCAGCCGCATGATTTCCCGCAAATCTCGGGTATCATGCCGGAAATGGCGGACCTGCCACCTGTGCCGCAATCTTCCCAGCCGGCTAATGACGCTTCCGAGCATAGCGAGGGGGGCGACAGTCCGGTCTCGATCATGGATGAAGATGGTGAGATGCGCCCGCTTTCCGATATCGAGCGGGAAATCATCGAATATGCGATCGACTTCTATCAGGGCCACATGTCCGAAGTCAGCCGACGCCTCGGCATCGGCCGCTCGACCCTCTACCGCAAGCTTCGCGAGTACGAGCTTGATCCGGAAGAGAAAAAAGTGGGCTGAGGGAAGCCGCAAGAAACGGGTGGAAGCGTCGGCCTGTTAGGGCCACATTTGCCCCATGACGACGACGCTTTCATCCCTATCCGAACGCTCGGTTGCTTATGAGCGCATGGCCGATGCGCTGTCGCATCTTGGTGAGACGTGGCGAGACTGGCCCGATCTTTCGCAATGCGCTCATGCGATGGGGCTTTCGCCGCATCATTTCCAGCGCGAGTTTACCCGCTGGGCAGGCGTGAGCCCGAAACAGTTCCAGGCCGCGCTCGCGCACGCAGAAGCCGGCGACCTGCTGAGGCAGGGCGCGAGTGTGCTGGACGCCTCGTTTGAGGCCGGGCTCTCAGGCCCGTCCCGCTTGCACGATCTTTTCATTGCGCATGAAGGCCTCACGCCCGGCGAAGCGAAATCCGGCGGTGATGGCGCGAGCCTTGTTATCGGTGAAGCGCCGACACCTTTTGGCACCGGCATCTTCCTGATTTCCTCACGCGGGCTTTGCGGTCTCGGTTTCGCAGATGACGGCGTCAGCGCGAAAACCGGGTTTGAGCATCCAGGCTATGCGAAAGGCGCGGTGTTCGCCGACCTTGCCAGCCGCTATCCGAACGCTGAGCCGCGACGTGACGATGCTGAAGCTCGGCGCTGGTCGCAGCGCATCTTCCAGGGCACCGACCCGATTCCGGTCGCGCTATACGGCACGCCTTTCCGCCGCCAGATCTGGCGGGCCTTGCTGGACATCCCCGCTGGCGAGACCCGTACTTACGGCGAAGTTGCTGCCGCAGCCGGCCAACCAAAGGCCGCACGGGCCGCCGGCACGGCGATCGGCGCGAACAATATCTCGTGGCTCATCCCCTGCCATCGCGCCCTTGCTTCGGACGGAAGGTTACATAATTACCATTGGGGTGTGGCGCGCAAGCGTGCCATGCTGACATATGAGCGCGCGCATGCTGCCTGAGGTCTGACAGGCTGTCGGGTGCACTCCGCGCCTGACACATCCGAAGGACCCGCACGATGATACTTGGCTTCTATGCGCTGATGTTCGTAGCGCTGGGGATATGGGGGCTCTGGCTGTTCATGAAGTGGCGCGAACTGCCGGACTTCTCGAACGCCGTCTACAATTCCATGCGCGAGAAGGGGCTGCTGTCCGACAAGATTGAGCGCGACGATTTCCGCGAAAGCTTCATTCGCGCCGAGGCCCCGCTGGCGGCGACATACCGCTGGGGCGCGGCTCTGTTCTGCCTTGTCGCGCTGCCGCTTCTCGTCTCCGGCTTCAACTGGCTCTGGGACTGGATGTGGCGGCTGGGCGGATCGGTGCCGGGTCCGCTGGAGCGGGGCTACATGTTCAACATCTTCATGACGTTTCTTTTCGTCATGGGCGTGATCGTCGGTGTGCTCTACCTTGTCACCTCGTACTATTACCGTAATCCGCCACCGACCCTGAAATCCGAAATCCGCCGTCTGGAAGGAAAATCCGAATGAGCGTCGAATATCTCCACACCATGATCCGCATTAGCGACGTTGATGCGGCGCTGAATTTCTTCTGCAACGGGCTCGGCCTTCAGGAGCTGCGCCGGGTCGATAATGAGCAGGGGCGCTTCACCCTTGTCTTTCTCGCCTCGCCTGAAGACATCGCCCGCTATCCGGACGCTCGCAAGGAAGAGCAAGGCCTGCCGCCCGGCCTGCCGATGATCGAACTGACCCACAATTGGGACCCGGAAGAGCTCGAAGGTGGCCGCAATTTCGGTCACCTCGCCTACAAGGTGGACGATATCTACGAAGCGACCGAGCGTTTCCAGAGGCTTGGTGTGACCATCAACCGCCCCCCGCGCGACGGGCGCATGTGTTTCGTCCGCTCGCCCGACGGCATCTCCGTCGAGCTCCTCCAGAAAGGCGACCCGCTGCCCCCGAAAGAGCCCTGGGCCAGCGCGGAAAATATTGGGACGTGGTAATCACCGCAGTTGCCGCCCGGTCCTGCGCGCTTAATTAGGTGGCATGGCTGACCAACGAGACCCCGAACGCAATCGCTTTTCCGCCCGGCTGAGACGGACCGCGCAGGTTGGCGGCAACCTCTCCGGCGCGGGTATTGCCTTTGCCGCGAACCGCTTCTTTGGCGGCGATGAAAGCGAGGAACGCACAGCCAGGGCGCTTGCCTCGGCGCTAGGCAAGACCAAGGGCCCGCTGATGAAGGTCGCGCAGATCCTGTCGACCATTCCGGATTTCCTGCCGGCCGAATATGCCGAGGAGCTGGGCCAGCTTCAGGCGCAGGCGCCCGCCATGGGCTGGCCCTTCGTCAAGCGCCGGATGCGGGCCGAACTCGGCCCTGACTGGCAGGACAGGTTCCAGACCTTCGGCAAGGAAGCCGCCCACGCCGCATCCCTCGGTCAGGTGCACCGCGCCATGATGCCGGATGGCCGCGAGGTGGCCTGCAAGCTGCAATATCCTGACATGTCGAGCGCGGTGGAAAGCGATGTCGGCCAGCTCAAAAGCCTGCTCGGCCTGTTCAAGCGCATGGACGGCTCGATCGACCCCGACGAGATCGTCGAGGAAGTCGCCGACAGGCTGCGTGAGGAGCTTGACTATGAGCGCGAGCGTAAGGCCATGTATCTCTACCGGGAAATGCTGGAGCCGAAGGATTTCGTCCACGTGCCCGAACCTGTCGATGCACTCTCCACAGACCGGCTGCTGACCATGGAATGGGTCACCGGCGATCCACTGACGGCCTGGCAGGACGCCCCGCAGGAGACCCGCAACGGCATCGCCATGCGGCTTTTCTGGACGTGGTGGCTGCCGGTGACACGCTATGCCGTCATCCATGGCGACCCGCATCTCGGCAATTATCAGGTGCGCGACGGTGGCGAAGGCCTGAACCTGCTCGATTTCGGTTGCATCCGCATCTTTCCGCCGAACTTTGTCGGCGGCGTTGTCGACCTCTACCGTGCCATGCGGGCCGATGATTTCGACGCCGCCTATGCGGCCTATGAGAAATGGGGCTTCAGGAACCTCAACAAGGAACTGGTCGAGATCCTCAATATCTGGGCGCGCTTCATCTATGGCCCGCTTCTGGAAGACCGCGTGCGCACTGTGGCCGATGGCGTCGCGCCGGGCGAGTATGGCCGCAAGCAGGCCTTCGAGGTGCGCAAGAAACTCAAGGAAAAAGGCCCGGTCACCATCCCGCGTGAGTTCGTTTTCATGGACCGCGCAGCTGTCGGCCTTGGTGCGGCTTATCTGCGCTTGGGTGCTGAACTCAATTACCACCAGCTCTTCGAGGAAAGCCTTGAGGGCTTTTCTGAAGCCGCTGTTGCAGAACGCCAGACCAATGCGCTTTCCAAGGCTGGATTGAACGAGTAAGCCGGAAACCATGCAGTCCGGCCCCTACAATACGCCCATGGCGCTCCACCGCGAACCGTTCAGCGCCATCTTCTGGGTGATCCTGGCGCCGTTTCTCATTCCCGTTGTCGGATCGGCCATCATAACTGTCCTGTGGCCTGGCTATTACGACATCATTCAGGATCCTGGCGCCAGTCGCGAGGCGATTGGTCAGGTCTGGATGCTGCTCGCCATGGTGCAGCTCGTCTATTTCGGCCTGTTGACCCTCTGGGCAGAGCGCGTCGGCGCAGGTGCCTTCGCCGGCGACATGCGCGCTTCGCAGAACTGGATTATCGCCGCAATCCTGCTGGGCCCAGTGATCCTGCTTGCGCCAAACCTCATCATGAGCAGCCTCTTCGGCGGTGAGGAAGGCTGGCAATATTCCGGCGACGTGAATACTGCGCTCTTCTCGCCACAGAACTGGGGCGCGTCTTACCTTATTTACGCGCTGGTCCTAGCGCCGCTGGTTGAGGAAGTGACCTATCGCGGGGTCGCCATGGGCGCGCTGCTGGTACGTGGGGTCCCGCCAGTGATGGCGATGGTTGTCTCAAGTGCGGCCTTTACCTTCGTCCACCTGCAATACTCCATTCCTGCGCTGATCGTGGTCTTCCTCGCGGCCATGGGCTTTGCCTGGCTGCGCCTGAAAAGCGGGACGATCCTTGTCCCGATCCTCGCGCACATGTCTGCAAACGGTCTCATCACTTTCATTGCCAGCCTCGCTCCGCCTCCCGCCGGGTGAGGGCTTGCCGCTCACCTCATCCTCCGGCAAATGCGTTCGCCTCATGACTGATGATTTCACCCAATCCCAGAGTTTTGATGTGCCGGAAGGCTTCGAACTCCTCCCCTGGCATCGCGGCTTCGGCCGTCAGGTTGGTCCGCTGTTCGAAAAGCGGGACGAAACCGGCCTGACCCGCGGCTTCCGTGTCGAGGAGCACCACACAAATGGTATGCAGAACGCCCATGGCGGCATGTTGATGACCTTTGCCGACATGGCCTGGGGCTCGGCTGTCGAGAAGGGCGAGGACACGTGGTGGGTTACCGTACGACTGTTGTGCGACTTTCTCTCTGGCGCCAAGCTCGGTGATTGGGTTGAGGGCAACGGCAAGGTGGTGAGTCATGTCGACGGCATATTCACGGTCGAGGGACGCATCTGGGCAGGCGAGCGCACGCTGCTGACCGGCACTGGCGTCTTCAAGGTGATCGAGCGCCGTCAGGGAGCCGCCTGATGAGTGCGGCAGACAAGGAAAAGGATCGCGTTGATAGCCGCGCTGAGCCGGCCGAGGCAGACTTTCTTCTGAAGCCCTATAAGGGCAAGCGCCCTCCGGCACCGGAGTGGTTTGACCTGGCCATCGGCAAGCAGGCCCGCACAGGCCGCGTCGAGGTAGACGGCGCTTCCATCAACTGGCGCCAGTGGGGTGACCCGGCCAAGCCCGGCATGCTGCTCGCGCATGGCAATGGCGCGCATTCGCATTGGTGGGACTTCATCGCCCCGTTCTTCGCTGAGGACTGGAATGTGGTGGCGCCGGATTTCTCCGGCATGGGGGATAGTGACTGGCGCGACAGCTACGGATTTTCGGCTTTCGCAAAGGAGCAGGTGGCTGTCTGCGAAGCCGCCGGCCTGTTTGCGCACCAGCAGAAGCCAATCATTGTTGCGCACAGCTTTGGCGGGATCATCTCGCTCGTGACGGCCCTCCAGCATGGCGACCATTTCTCCGGTGCGGTGATCGTCGACAGCCACATTGAGCCGCCCGGCAAGGACCGGCCGCGGCCGCCGAAGCGTCAGCGTCCGAACCGCATCTATGAAGATCTGACCGCCGCGCTCGCCCGTTTCCGTCTGGCGCCTCTGCAACCTTGCGAGAACCACTTCGCTGTCGATCATATCGCTCGCCACAGCATTCGCGAGATGACCGGCGAGAACGGAGAGCAGGGGATCAGCTGGAAGTTCGACCCTTTCCTCTTTTCCAAACTGCGCGCGGAATGGGATGAGCTCGACCTGACGCGTCTCGATACGAAGTGCCCGATCGTCTTCATGCGGGGAGAAAAGTCCGAACTCGTCGGCCCCGACGTTTCCGCCTACATGCAATCGCTGCAGGATCCGCCTGTGCCGATGATCACTATTCCCGACGCGTACCACCATGTCATGCTCGACCAGCCGCTTGCTTTTATTGCTGCGGTGCGAGGACTGCTGGCCGCCTGGCCGGAGCGTTAGTGAAATCGCGTTTGCATGCAGGCGCCGCGCGCCCTACACACCCGCCCCATGATCGAGATCCTCCCCGAGACGCCGGCTATCCATGCCGCAGCGATCGAAGACCTTTTTGACCGTACCTTCGGCCCTGGCCACTTCGCCAAGACCGCCGAACGGCTGCGCGAATATTCCGCATCCGTGCCGGACGTAAACCGCGTTGCGATCCTTGACGGCGAGGTCGTGGGTGTCTGCCGTGTCTGGCCGCTAGTGGTAGGAGAACGCCGAGACCGCGCCCTGTTTTATGGCCCGGTGGCCGTCGCACCGTCGCATCGCGGCGACCGGTTGGGTCTTAGGGTCACGCAAGCGGCGATGGAGGCTGGCCGCGAGGCAGGCTGGCCGGCCGCAATCCTGATCGGGGCGCCCGTCTATTTTACCGAGATCGGTTTTGTCGTGCCCCCCCGCGGACGCCTCAGTTTTCCGGGGCCGCAGGACCAGTCGCGCATCATGGTGAGCGACCTTGCCGGTGATGCCTCTGCCCTGGAAGGGCTGGTCACCGCGCCATGAGGGGCGGGCGCCATAACCCTGTTTAACGCTATGCAGCAATTTAATGTCTGAACGGCCTGGGGGTGGGAACCCTCAGGCGTAAAAGCAAGTTCGCTTTGTAACGCGAGCCAATGCAGGACAGAGCAACCCATGATGGGCAGCGACGCACAGACAACACCTGAAACACGGAGCCAGACCGAGCGGCCCGAAGCGGCGATCTTCAGTGGGGGCAGCCGGCGGCTCGTCGTGATTTCAAACCGTGTGCCGCGCGGCGATGGTCCGCCCGGCGGACTCGCCGTGGCGATGAAGGATGCCCTCAAGAACCGCGACAGCCTCTGGTTCGGCTGGAGCGGAGAGAGCCCGCCTGAGGCCTCCGATGATGTCCTCACAGAACAGCGCGGACAGACGACTTTCGCGGTTACCGATATCTCTGCCGATGATTATGCTGGCTATTATGAGGGGTTCGCCAACCGCATGTTGTGGCCGGCCTTCCACTACCGGCTCGATCTCAGCCGCTACACGGAATCAGACTTTGAAGCCTATGCGCGCGTAAATGAACAATTCGCCGAACGCGTCGCGCCCTTCATCGAACCTGACGACCTGATCTGGATTCATGATTATCACTTGATCCCGCTCGCCGCCGAACTGCGTGCGCGCGGCGTTTCCAACCGGATTGGGTTCTTCAGCCACATACCGTTTCCCTCTCCGGAGATCTTCCACGCCATCCCGCACAAGGACCGGCTGATCGAGGGGCTGGCCTGCTGTAACCTTGTCGGCTTCCAGTCGGCGCGCGACCGCTCCAACTTCGAGCGCTATGTCTGCGCACACGCGCATGGCTTCTGGCGGGCGGACGGGCGGATCAGCGTGGATGGCCGCCTCGTGCGGTCGAAAGCCTATCCCATTGGTATCGACGCGGAGGACTTCCGTCAGAAAGCGCTGGCGCCCGAGGTTGCCGAGAAAGCTGACGCGCTTGTTCGCGCTGCAGCCGGGCGAAAGATCATGCTGGGTGTCGACCGAATGGATTATTCCAAGGGTCTTCCTGAGCGGGTCGATGCGATCGAGACCCTGTTCCGCCGGTATCCCGAACTCGTCGGCCAGTGCCAGCTGATCCAGGTCGCACCGGTCAGCCGGGGTGGCGTCGAAGCCTATGCCAATCTCCGCGAGCGGCTGGAAACGGCCGTCGGCCATGTGAACGGCGAGTTCTCCACCATCGACTGGACGCCGATCCGCTTCGTTGCCAACGCCGTGCCGCGCGAAGAAGTGGCAGCCATGATGCGGGTCGCGAGCCTCGCCCTGGTGACGCCACTACGCGACGGCATGAACCTCGTGGCCAAGGAGTATGTCGCCGCGCAGGACCCGGACGATCCAGGCGTGCTGATCCTCTCGGAATTCGCAGGTGCGGCCGAGCAACTGACCGGTGCGCTCGTCATCAATCCACACAATCCGGAAGAGCAGGCCCGCGCCATCTCGAAGGCGCTGGTCATGTCGCGCGATGAGCGGGTGGAGCGCTACCGGGAAAACCGGAAAGTGCTGGCCGAGCGCGATTCCAGCTGGTGGAGCAGTAGCTTCCTCTCTGACCTCGAAAGCGCCAGCGTGGATGACTTCGCCGCCGAACTCCTTGATGCCGTCGACACTGTTCGCACGGCTGAGTAGTCTCGGCCTCTCTTAACAACACGCATCGTCAGGGGGCGTCATGAGTTCCGAGATTCTCGGTTATGTGGCGATGGTGTCCGGCATCATCGCAGCGATCACGATTTCAGGGGATTTCGGCCGCCGGATAACCGGCTGGGCCTTTGTCATCTTTACCGTATCCTCCATCACATGGGTGGCGGTCGGCCTTCTGGATGAGGAGCCACCGCTGGTTATTCAGAATGCGGTGCTCACGGTCGTGAATGTTGTCGGGATATATCGCTGGCTGATCCGGACGAAGCCGGCCTCATGACACGGTGGACCGCCTGGCCTGGGGCATCTGGCTGATCCCGTGGACATCCTCCATCGCGCGGGCCGGGCCCTCACCGGCCTGTTTCGGGATCACGCTCAGCGTCGCGTCGGTTTCCAGGATCACCCATTTCGCCTGATCGGGATCGACCAGCCCGTTTTCGCGCAGCGCCGCCATGACTTCGCGCTTCGTCAGCCGCTCCTGCTTCATCGCATCCTCCTGGAACACGCCATCCTCGACCAGCACGACGGGCCGCGCCTTGACCAGCCGTGAGACCAGCCGACTGTAAAGCATGCTCTTGGTCAGCAGCCATTGCAGCAGCAGCAGCGCGGCGATGCCGCCCACCGATTCCAGCGCCGTCACGCTTTTCGACACGATGCCCGACGCCGCCAGTGAACCAATGGCCACAGTCACGATCCAGTCGAAATTGTTCATCTGGGAGGTGGAGCGTTTGCCCGACAGGCGGATCATCACGACGATGCTGACATAGATGACCGGCGCGGTCAGGATGACCCTGAGCAGATCGCTGGGCTGGTCGAGAAAGATCGGGTCCATGGGCGGGCGGGCTCCTGAGATGAAAGGTCTTTCATACTGAATGCCCCGCCCCGATCCGCGTTCCCGCATGGCGGACCGACCGGCCCGGCAGGGGGCGGTTTGAGGCCGGCTTCAGGGGGACACGGGCCGGGGACAGGGCGGGGACAGACAGGGCCTGAAGGCCCTCCGGACCCGTACCGAAAACAGTCCGGTTTTAGTCCGGAAACAGTCCGGCTGCCAGGCGGTTTCGCGCGCAGGCGCGCCGGCCGGGTGTCAGGGCCAGGTGTGCAAATGGGGCCGCGCGACAGTTCCTCGCCCGCAGCGTGGTCGGCCGCGCTCGCCTCCATGTGGGAGACCCGGATGGCGCCGGTCTTCTCGAGCTGCCACAGGAAGCCCTTGCGGCCTTCCGCCTTGCAGGGCGCGGCGGTCGCCTCAAGATGGGCGGAGATAAATCCACAGCCCCGCCCAGGACCAGACCGGCATCACCCGATGGCATCTGAAGATCATCCGCACATCGAGCCTTGCGGGACGGAGAGGGCGCGCTCAGGGGGAGGGGGAGGGAATTCAATCGATCAGATAACGACGTTGGCTATTCAGCGGGAAAAAGCGTTGGTTCTTTCGCCTCCTCGTCGTCAGGCAAATCGAGCCAATCTGGATCACATTCTCCAGCAGTCTTTACCTTCGATAACAATTCAATTGCAGCTTCCGAGTACTTTCTAAAAAGTGTTTTGTTTATTCGCGTTTGTTTATGATACTTGTTGTCCGTTGACTTAATATCCCTCCCCGTGTCTTCAGCAATTTGCTGGATATATTTGTGGGCTTCGTGCCAACCATTTCCGCCAAGCTTCTTGCCGACTTCCGTCAGCGAATATTTGTAGGTGGCTGTTTCAAATGCAGCAGAGTCAATCGTGGTTATCCCGAAGAGATCGGCAAACTCGTCTGCGTTTTCCAATTTTCGTTCTAATAGATCAAAATCGACCTGAAGGGTTTTCCTCGGAATGTCACTTCGGACCAAATCGTAAGATCGACTCAAAATGGCTCTTAGCGTTTTGGCGGGAACAGCATTGAGATTCTCGGGCGATCGAAATGCTCTAAACACCCAACCGAAGTCGGAAGTAACGATCGTCTTTACACGAACACTTCGGTGCTCTTCGATCTGGATCAGTGTTTCTGTTGGCAAATTCTTCTGATTTGCTGCGTCTGGATTATACTGAACAAAGTAAATATTTTCAATTAGTGATCCGGGCAAGCCAAGGGCTTCGTCAATATCAGCAAGAATGGATGCAACATTCGGGTCTTGTGCGCTATAACCGCAGATAAGTAATGGGTGTTCATTGAACAAAGAAAGAAGGCGGGCAGCTATAAATTTTTTCTTGTGTTGGAAGGTTGCGTAATCATCGCTTGTGACCCAGCCCCGTGATTTCCGGCCATGAATTTGCAGAGTCCTCGACACGAAGA
>NZ_JAPYPG010000006.1 GCF_029937755.1 Henriciella sp. | reverse complement strand
CCAGCATGGCACATCACGATGCCGGTGGGAGGGGCCGTCCACCCCATCAGTCTAATGCGAACCCGTCTCCAGCAGCTTTAGGCGCGCCGTCCCTATCCAGCTAAAAGCTGACGCCATTCGAGGAGAGCGGCATCACGCTGGGATTTGAAAGTCTGGCGGCGGTTGATGTGGCGGTCTAGGTTGAAATGATTATAGAAAGAGGCGTGGGTCGAAGCGAATTTCTGCAGGTTCGACATTCGCCTGAACCTCAGCATCGCCCGCTCTCTTCGCCGGAACGGTAGATGCGAGTTTTCGGCCCGATTGTTCAGATGGCGACCGACCTCCTGGCGGTCGATATTACCGATGTCTTTCATGGCAGCGCCATAGGACCTGAGTCGGTCGGTGACGACAGTCCGCGGTGCGCCGTAGCGCTTCATCGCTTTTCTCAGGAACCGCAAGGCCGCTGTTTTATCACGGGTTTTTGTAACATAGCTTTCGAGAACCTCGCCCTCATGATCGACAGCGCGCCAGAGGTAATGGGTCTCGCCGTTGATCTTCACAAAGACCTCGTCCAGGTGCCACTGCCATTGCGGGATCTGGCGCATGTAGCTGGCTCGCTTCACTCTGATCTTGCCAGCGAACATCGGACCGAACCGGTCGACCCACTTCCTGACACTCTCGTGGCAGATATCGATTCCACGCTCGTGCAGGAGGTCTTCGACGTTCCGAAGCGAGAGCGGGAAACGGACGTACATCATCACCGCTAGCTGGATGATCTCAGGCGACGTCTTAAAGTAGCGAAAAGGCGAGTTGGTCATTCAACCCAGCTATCTAACTCCGGTTAAGGGCCGGTTCCCCTGACAATGCCTCGGACCGAACCGGTCGACCCAGAGCCGCACGCTCTCATGGCAGACGTCGATGCCGCGCTCATGCAGGAGGTCTTCGACATTCCGCAAAGAAAGCGGAAAGCGCACATACATCATCACCGCAAGCTGGATGATCTCGGGCGATGTTTTGAAATATCGGAACGGATCTCGGGACATCCCGAAACGCTAACCGACCTGCCCTACCCGCTCAATCGCTCGGTTGCGCTGACAATGCCGTCCGAATCACGGGCTGGGTCAGATCGAATGTCAGCTAGCCAGGTTTTGTCTAATGACCTGGATCACTGATGACGCTGCCTCTATTTGCTCTTGAGACAGACCGCCAAAGGCATTGTTAGCAACACTTTCGGCGAGGCGCGCGATCTCTTCTGATCTCGCCAACGCAAACTCTGTCGGCACCACTCGCCAAATACGACGATCCTGCGTGTCAGCCTCACGCGTTACGTAGCCGGATTTCTCCAACTGATCGATCAGTGTGCCAACAGATGGACGGGCAACTTCTAATGCCTCGGCAAGTTGGGTTTGAGACGCTGCCTTCAGCCTGAGTACGTAAATCAAGGCGTGCCACTGTGACCGCGTTAAGTCCAGCCGCTCCATTTCCTGATCAAAGGCCGCTCGCAACAAGCGAGTAACTTCTGCCAGCAAAAAGCTGAGATTCACTCGCTCATCATCCCCCATGCGTCCGACAAAGCTATTTTCGGCAATTGGAATTTTCAAAATATCATTCCGGTTTACTTTATTTGTGAGTTACCTTCCATTTAGGATTATAACAATAATATTTTAGGGAATTTATTATGGCTATGAATGACGGTTGCGAGCGAGAAATCCAAGCAAGTGGTCTGACACTGACCTATTCCGCTTACGGTCAGAACTCTGCGCCAACTGTAATATTTGCTCACGGAGGTGGTCAGACTCGCCATGCGTGGAAAGGCGCAGCCAGATCGCTTGGTCAGCAAGGATTTTATTCTATTGCCCTAGATCTTCGAGGGCACGGAGATAGCGAATGGGCTGAGGATGGCGACTATTCTCTGGAGGCCTTCGGGCGTGATCTGGTCGCTGTCGCGGAGCAGCTAAGCGACGAAGGGCGTGCACCTCACATTGTCGGCGCCTCGCTCGGCGGGCTCGGTGCCATGGTCGGTGCTGGCATGCTGCAACCAAAAGCTTTTGCTTCAATCACTTTGGTGGACATTACGCCAAACATGGAAGCTAGCGGCGTCGCAAAGATAATCGGCTTTATGGCCGAGCATAGCGTGGATGGATTTGCGACGCTGGAGGAGGCCGCAGATGTTATCGCGCAATATTTACCTCACAGGCCCCGACCGACAGATCTTGACGGCTTGCGCAAAAACCTTCGGCAAGGTCAGGACAAACGCTGGCGTTGGCATTGGGACCCGGCCTTCATTCAAGGGGTTATGAAGCGATCAGCCGTCGAGAGAGCTGGGGACCTTGAGCAATCGGTACGCAACATCACTGTTCCTGTTCATTTGGTGCGTGGACGCATGAGTGAGCTTGTCTCGGAGGCCTCAGTGCAAAAATTCCAGGCTTTATTGCCTCAAGCCCACTTCACAGATGTTGCTGGTGCGCGACACATGGTGGCTGGCGACAACAACGATGTATTCACCACGGCTGTCAGTAATTTTCTGCGCCAGCATTCGGAAGTTGTTGAAGCATGAGTGCAACTCTGCCTGATCTCGCTTTCGTTCAGCAGGCATTAGAAGCGGCTCCGTTTCATCGCTGGCTCGGACTCACCGTGACCGAAACAGGCGCGGATGAAATCAAACTGTCTATGCCTTGGCGCGACGAACTCGTATCAAACCCGAAGGTAGAGTCCGCGCATGGCGGTGTGCTCGCCGCGCTGATCGACCTGACGGGGTTTTACGCTTTGATTGCGACTGGAAATATGCCTCTAGCAACGGCAGATTTACGTGTTGACTATCATCAACTTGCAACGCCTGGCCCGCTTACAATTGTCGGAAAGGTGGTTCGCCTCGGAGCTACCCTATCCGTGGCGGAGGCCAGTGTTTACAGCAGTGACGGCGATTTGCTTTCGAGTGGCAGAGGGGCCTATCGGATGCTTAGGCCGTCAGCATGAGCCGGTATTTGTCTTTCCGCGCGCTTATCTTGGTTTTTCTTTTTGCGTCTTGCTCAAATGAGCCACCTCTGGAGCAAACGGCTGTTGCGGTAGATGAGAGGCCAAAAACTATTGCGCCGATTAAAGTGAGCACAACTAACGCTGAACGCATTGACCTTGCTCAGCCTCTAGTCGCGTCAGGAACAATTGCGGCAAAGCAAACGAGCAACATTGGCGTGCTATCGCAAGGCGTAGTCGAAAAAATTCATGTCGGAGTTGGTGACCGTGTGAAAAAAGGCCAGGCATTGTTTCAGACGCGACGTATCGACTATCAACAACGACTTTCTGAAGCTGAAGCCCAACTTGATATTGCAATTGCGGGGTCGGCAAATGCCGAAAGTGCGTTTAAAAGATATTCTGTTCTCGTCAATGATGGCTCAGTCTCGCGAGCTGCTTACGAAGATGTTCAAACAGCATTTCAGGTTGCGGCATCGCAGGTCACGCTTCGCCGCACTCAAGTAGCTACCGCGCGGCAGGCGCTAGATGATACGATTGTTCGCGCGCCCTTCAATGGTGCGGTGACAGCCCGCTACGTCGACGAAGGCGTTTTCATGGCAAATAGTTTCTCTGGAATGGGCAATTCGGCGGTCCTTCAAATACAAGAGTGCGAGATCGCAGCCGGGATCCTATTTGCGCCGGAATCTGAAGTTGGTCGGTTGCGTCTTGGCTTGAAGGGCAACCTCTACGTCGATGGCCGGAGTGCACCTATCCCATCAGACATCATTATTCTAAATGATCGAGTAGATCCGCAAGCAAGAACCGTCGAATTCAGAATGGCATTTTTGAATGAGGGATGCGCCGTGCGAGCGGGGCAATCAGTGCGGGCGGAAGTGAACGTTGACCCGCGTCCAGCACTTGTTTTGCCTAGGGCAGTGCTTCAGGGTTCGAGCACTTCTCCCTATGTTTTTAAAGTTGATGGTGATCGAGCCCGACGAGCATCGATTACGTTTCGAGATATTGATCCAGTTCGAATTGAAATTCTATCGGGCGTGAGTGAATCCGACTTAATTGTTGTCGACCCTCTAGATGCGATGCGTGACGGCACGGTAGTGGAGACCGACGTTTCATGATGGGGATCGTCAAGACCTCTATTCGACGTCCGGTTTTCGCTGTCATGATCATTGCCGCGCTCGTTGGGCTCGGGTGGATTTCCATTGGTCGACTGGGTGTCGATCTGTTTCCAAATGTCGAATTCCCGTATGTTTCTGTCACGACAACACTTGAGGGTGCTTCGCCTGAAACGATAGAATCTGAAGTGACGGATATTATCGAAGAAAACGTCAACACGATTGATGGGATCGAAAGCCTGCAATCGTTCAGTACCGAAGGCGTTTCGAGTATCTTAGTCGAGTTTGCGTTGACAACCGATATCAACGTAAAAGTACAAGACGTTCGCGATAAGGTTCAACTCGCATTGGCTGACCTGCCAAGCGACGTTGACCCACCGGTTGTCGATAAAGTTGACCCCGATGCCGCACCCATAATATCGGTTATGATTGCTGGTGATATCCCGATCCGGGAGATTACTGCTTTCGCCGATGATATCGCCAAAGACGAGATTCAACGCATCAAGGGTGTGGGGTCGGTGTCGATTGTTGGTGGACGAGACCGAGCTATCCGCGTTTGGCTTGACAACAACCGGATGCGATCATTCGGAGTGACTGCGGATGATGTTCGCATGGCTGTCCAGAGTGAGCATGCTGAGCTTCCAGGCGGGAGGCTAGAAGTTGCTGGTGGCACTCGCGAGTTCGGCGTCAAAACATTGGCTGAAGCAACGACGCCAGCAGATTTCGCAGATCTACCCGTGGCGTATCGAGAAAACGGCGTTGTAATTCATGTTGGCGATGTCGCAAGAGTGGAAGATGGTTTGGAAGACGAACGCTCTGCGGCCTTCCTCAACGGTCGGCGCGGTGTTTCGCTTGATGTCCGCAAGCAAGCCGGACGAAACACAGTTGAGGTTTCGCGTGCTGTAAAGTCTGTAGCTGAGCGTTTGCGGACACTCGCCCCGGACGGTGTGGAGATTGTCGTCACACGCGATATTTCGAAATTTGTAGAAAGTTCGATCAAGGACGTCGGACATGACTTGCAGATCGCCATGGGGCTGGTGGTCGGCGTAACATTTATCTTCCTTTTGAATGTTCGCGCGACCCTTATCGTTGCTATTGCGATCCCGACCTCTCTGGTGGCAACCTTTTTCGGCTTCTATCTGATGGGCTTCACGATCAACGTGCTGACCTTACTAGCGCTGACCGTTGCGATTGGGCTTCTGGTTGATGATGCCATAGTCGTTATTGAATCCGTCACCACGGAGATTGAGAACGGCAAGCCACCTATGCAGGCGGCTTATGACGGTACGAAAAAGGTAGGATTAGCGGTCTTGGCCGGGACGGCGGCCACGCTCGCAGTTTTCGTTCCCATCGCTTTTATGGGTGGTATCGTTGGACGATTTTTCTTCCAGTACGGCTTGGCCATCGTCTTCTCTGTAACCGTTTCCCTAATTGTAGCTTTGACTTTGACACCCATGCTGGCGTCGCGAATGCTTAAGCATCGAAAAACTACATTCTGGCTCCGCCCGATAGAATTGCTATGGGACCGTGTTGACGGTGTTTATGGGCACATCGTGTCATGGGCGGTGACCTTTCGATATCCTGTGCTGCTTTTGGCCGCCGGGTCGGTAATTGTCGGCGGATGGTATGCCGCGCGCGTGCCGTCTGGCTTCACCTCAAAAGCAGATAGAAGCGAGTTTCAAGGTACAATAGAGCTTCCATTAGGAATTGGAATTACTGCTTCTAGTGAAGTGGCAAGCAATGTTGCGAGAGCACTGCTAGACGTTGAGCATATTGAAAGTATCTTCATCACGATTGGCGCGGGCGCACAAAGCGATACGAATGTGTTGTCCCTTTATGCCTCTCTCACACCAAAGTCTGACCGCGCGAAATCTCAATTTTTGATTATGGACGAAGCTCGCGCTGTTATTGCATCGGTCGCGCCCGACGCAGTCAAAACATCGGTGCTTGAAGTGCCTTGGGTGAGTGGAACAGGTTCCGGTGGAACGGACATCGATCTAATTCTAAAAGGCCAAAATCTTGAAGAAATATCAGATTACGCAGACGAACTGGTACAGCGAATGCGGGCGCACGGTGCGTTTTCCGACCCACGAACCAGTTATCAATCGGGACGACCCGAAGCACAGATCCTATTCAACCGACAGCGCGCCGGAGATCAAGGTGTTTCAGCCCGCACGCTTGCGTCTACATCCCGCATTGCTCTGGGTGGTCTCAACGTCGCGAGCTTTGAAGATGGCGGGAAGCGTTATGATGTGCGCTTGAGATTGGACGACCTTCAGCGCGAAACCATTAGCGATCTATCGCGTATTCAAGTGCGCGGAGTCGACGGTCGTCTTGTAGATGTTGCATCAGTTGCAAAGATACAGTTTGCGTCCGGACCTGCGCAGATCGACAGAAAAGATCGCTCTCGGAAAGTGTCCGTATTGGCGATCACGGCAACAGGATCATCCTTGGGTGAAGCTTCTGGAGCACTGCTCCAGATGATTGACGATGTGCCTCCACCGCCGGGCATAACATTCGAAATGGGGGGCATGGCTAAGAACATGGCTGAGACTGCAGATGCAATCGGATTTGCGCTGTTATTTGCCTGTATTGTTCTCTACATGGTTCTGGCAAGCCAATTCAATTCTTTCGTACAGCCTTTAATCATTATGCTGACAGCACCGCTTAGTTTTTCCGGCGCGTTCGCAGGTCTTTACTACTTTGGATTGGAATCGTCTCTGTTTGCCCAGATCGGCCTAATTGGGCTGATGGGTATCGTGATGAAAAATGGCATTCTTCTTGTCGACCGCGCCAATCAGCTCATGGAAGAGGGCGTGCCTAGCGGCGATGCAATCAGACGAGCCTGTCCTGAACGCCTTCGCCCAGTATTAATGACAGCTCTTTCAGCGATCTTCGGGATGGTTCCTGTCGCCTTGGCGACATCGGATGGTGCCGAATGGAGAAACGCCTTGGGAGCATTGCTGATTGGCGGCTTGTCCACTTCAACGATATTGACGTTACTCGTTGTTCCGGCAGCGTACGTGATACCAAGAGATATCGCTAATGTTGCAAAGTGGATTTGGCGACTGTTTTCCCGGATCGTGCCCGGCAAGCGGGGAGCGGGTGTTTCTCCAACTCAGGCGCAGCGCATCGATCAGTGACATGGAGCGATCTGGATTGTGTGTCAGACAAATGTAAACTCGTCTCTGCTAGTCGACGAAAATGCCGGTTTAGGCAGCGAGAGGTGCTGTCAGTCTAATGCAATCCCGTCTCCAGCAACTCTAGCCGCACTCTGCCCTATCCAGCCAGAAGCTGACGCTATTCAAGGAGAGCGGCATCTCGTTTCGTTTTGAAGGTCTGGCGGTGGTTGATGTGGCGATCAAGGTTGAAATGATTGTGAAACGAAGCGTGGGTTGAGGCGAATTTCTGCAGGTTGGACATTCGCCTGAACCTCAGCATCGCTCGCTCTCGTCGGCGGAATGGTAAGTGCGAATTTTCCGCTCGATTATTGAGGTGACGACCGACCTCCTGGCGATCGATGTTCCCGATGTCTTTCATTGCCGCACCATACGATCTCAGCCTATCGGTCACGACGGTCCTTGGCGCGCCGTATCGCTTCATTGCTTTCTTCAGGAACCGCAAAGCCGCTGATTTATCGCGTGTTTTCGTAACGTAGCTCTCGAGGACTTCGCCCTCATGGTCGACAGCTCGCCAGAGATAGTGGGTCTCGCCATTGATCTTCACGAAGACCTCGTCGAGATGCCACTGCCATTGCGTGATCTGGCGCATGTAACTCGCTCGACGCACCCGGATCTTGCCCGCAAACATCGGTCCGAAACGATCGACCCACAGCCTCACACTTTCATGGCAAACATCGACTCCGCGCTCATGCAGAAGATCTTCGACATTCCGAAGCGAGAGCGGGAAACGCACATACATCATCACCGCAAGCTGGATGATCTCGGGCGATGTTTTGAAATATCGGAACGGATCTCGGGACATCCCGAAACGCTAACCGACCTGCCCTACCCGCTCAATCGCTCGGTTGCGCTGACAATGCCTCGGAATGGATTGCGGGGTATCCGGCGATGCTAGCCAAGACAGCCGACGGGCTCAATCGGCCAGTTCCCCTGACACTCTCATGGCAGACGTCAATTCCACGCTCGTGAAGGAGGTCTTCGACGTTGCGAAGGGACAGCGGAAAACGAACGTACAGCATGACCGCGAGCTGGATAATTTCGCGAGATGTCTTGAAGTAAAGAAACGGGTTTTGGGACATGCAGGCAACGCTAGTCGGGTCGGCTTGCCTGTTCAATTGGCCTGTTCTCCTGACAACACCAGCCGAGGGGCTCAGGTCACTGACAATGCCGGGCCAAGCCGAAATAACACCGGCTTGGCCCCACTTGGTATGCCTGAATGTAATCTACACTACCACGACTTTGAAATCGTCACCCCGTAAAGGGCTGGCTCAGTCAAGAATGCATTGCTGTAGAGTCCGGGACTGTCATCTTGCAGATAGGCCCCTGTAATGACCTCCTCATCAAACAGGTTCTTCGCAAATGCCTCAATTTGCAGACCAGATTCTGTATTCGCTAACACAAGAGAAAGGTTGAAGTTTTCCCAGCTATCGATCTGATCGCGTCCAACGTTCCAGATGCGTGAAAAGCTGTCTGCCTGATAGTAGTAATCTCCTCGCACCGTCAATTTCCAGTCGCTGTTTCCTAGTGCGGACCAAGTATATTCTGCGGCCAAGTTTAATGTGGTATCAGGTGCGCCAGGAAGGTTGTTACCACGCAAATCTTTATTGACGCCGTCAAAGGGCGTGAGAGCACCGACCGCACGGGTCGCCCCATCCCCGTCCATGTAGGATACATTACCTAGACCAAACGCGGCTTCCTGGCCTGCAAAGTTCCCAAGACAAAGACCTGCAGTACTGCCGGGTGCGAGTTGACCGGCCGCGATCGCGCCTAGCACGGTCGCATAACCTTGGGCTGATACAACACAGTTTGAGTAGTTGGCTGCGTTTTTGATAACAACGAAGTCTGGGTTGCTCGCTGTGCGGTCCAGAACGTCAATCGCGAATACATCTACAAGCTCTGTCTCCAGCAAGCCTAAGTTGGCGGTCAGAAGCCAGTTGTCTGCAGGGCTCCAGAGATATTCAACCTCCAAGCCATACAGTTCAGCATCCACGTTAAAGTTGACGGACGCCCGGTTGATTACCTGAGTAATCTGATAGTCGGTATAGTCATAGTAAAAGCCGGTTAGATTGAGTTGCTGCGTGCCTTCGGCGAACAGATTCTTGGTTCCCACCTCGTAAGCATTGATAAATTCAGGTTCGAAGGTGTTCGGAAACGCATTGGCGTTTTCCGCGGGCTGTGGCGGATTAATCCCACCGCCCTTATACCCCCTGGAATAAAACCCATAAAGCAGAGTATCATCTGTAAATGAGAAATTTGGCGACCAATCAACGCCGGCGCGACCAGTCACTTCCTCAAATTCTACTTCGAAGATTCCATCGACGGTTCCATCGAGTTCCGCTTCTGTTGCCGGGCTCGGAACGGGTGCCGTCGGATCCGGCCGCACCGCATCTGGTGTAAACAGATAAGTCGGAATGTTCTTTTGTGATTTCTCGTCTTTGGTATAACGCAATCCCAGTGTGAACGTTAGATCATCGGTGAGGTCGTAATACGTTTCGCCAAACAGAGCCGTAGACTGCAACTCATACGGAGAGACTGTTCTGAAATAATTCCGGCCTAGCCCGTTAAGCGAGTTCAGAATGTTCGTATCACCATCCACGTTCGACGTATCCAAACTTGCTGGAAAGGGTACGCCAGGGATCGCAGGAGGACCACCTTGGGCCAAGGATGCGTTGTGCAGTTGCAAAAGTCCGGTCAGCGCGTTGCTTACGAAGTAGTAACCGTCGATTACATCGCTGTTTCCTGCTTCGTAATCCATATAAATTGCCCCAACATTAAAGTTGAAGGGGCCGTCGAAATCAGATTGCAAGCGCAGTTCTTGCGTAAACGCTTCGCTTGTCGCGCCGGACGGGTCAGCCACAGTATATAGATTGCTTGGACCAATTTGTGGATCATTGACTACGCCGCCAGGGAAAAGTGCATTGTAAAGATCGATAGAGGGGTTGATGCCTGGTGGGATGCTGGAAAAGTCATTGAATGTAATTGTGGGCTCGACTTTGGAAACATCTTCGACGGAAATCACAGATGTTTCGTTCCGACTCGTTAGCGATGTAAACTCAAGTGTGTCGGTGACGTCCCAGCTGAGATTGAGTGTCCAGAGATCCTGTTCGGCCTGGTAGAATGGATCGAACCCAGCCGCGATGGTCCTAAGGTCCTGGATAGCAGGTGCGGTGAACGCATCACCATTTAGCAGTCCAGCCCTTACAGCCAAGCCACCTGCAAGTGTTGCTACCGAATTCACTGTATCGCGAGACTCCGAGAAAGGAGCGCTGAGGCAGCCCTGGGAGGTATATATCTGATCCTCAAATGCGATTGGTATGCCCGCAAAATTAGTGTCTAGCGGGTCTTTCTTGCACAGTTGCTTACCGGACCGCAGGCGAGCATCTTCCTCTTCAAAATGCTCGTAAAGGAGCCAACCCCTAAATGATTCGGTCGGTTCGAATCCTAGTGTCGCGCGCACTGACCAAAGATCCCGGTCATCCACATCATTCCCCGTGACCAAATTTTCAACATATCCATCACGCTGTGTGAGCGATCCGGCAACACGTAGCGCAACCCGGTCGCCAAATGGGATGTTTGCCATGCCTTTGGCTTTGATGGTGTTGTAATTGCCGTAGGTAAGGGCGGCGTCCGCCTGGTATTCGCCAAAGACTGGTTTTGCAGTTATGAGGTTGAAAACCCCACCGGTTGCGTTGCGGCCATACAATGTACCCTGCGGCCCACGCAGAACTTCCACACGTTCTGTGTCAAAGAACTCTGACTCAAAGAGCCGATTGGACTGAAGCGGCACGTCGTTCTGGTGAATACCGACACCAGCGTCGCCAGACGTGGCTACCACATCTACGCCAATGCCTCGAATTTTTAAGTTGAAACCGGTGAATTGACCCTTGGTGAAGGATACGTTGGGGACCGCTTTAGTTAAATCGGGGCCTCCAGTGAGCTGAAGTCTCTCGATCGCCTCGTCATCGAACGCTGAAACTGCAATTGGAACGTCCTGAACGGATTCCTGAGCCTTCTGTGTGGTCACAACCACCGATTGCAGCGTTCTGACGCTGTCGCTGTCTTGGGCTTGGGCAGAAAGTCCAGCCCCCAAGCTTGAAATTGAGACGCTACCAAGCAGGCAAACTGTCAACGCTTTTCTGGATAAATTCAAAATGTCCTCCCTCGTTTCGTCCGTCTTACGCGGACTTTATCAGACAAGAACACTTTCCTATTTTATGCAAGCATAACATTATTATTAGGTAGAGAATGGGCTAATAGCCCCGTCTTCTCTGAACCAAAGCGGACACTTTTTGTATTGACACCGATTGTCTGCTGCCATACTGTATCTAGATCAATGATTGAGTGCGTTGCTTGATCCTTGATTTGTAAAGAGCGATAGTTAGCCTTGTCCGCTAGACGTTAATTGAAACGGCAAATGGACAGACAGGCCTCTTCTGCACTTTGCGTTTCCCAATACACCTGCTGGCTAAAGTCATTTAGCCAGCCCTTTTTGGTGCGCATGCGATTTAGCGATTGAACCGGAACAACCACTCAGCCATTCTCTGAAAACAAGAAAATGAAGTGGTTGGAATGAATATAAAAAAATCATCGACGATAATGGATATACGTTTTGCTGCTAATGAGCGTGTGGAACTGACCTTTCTTATCGGTCGCGTTTCGCGCGAGCTTCGACGCCGGTTCGACATCGACATGGCTTCTCTCAAGCTTACGCGCGCCCAGTGGAGGGCGATGCTTTATGTATTTAGGCTAAAACAGCCCACTCAAACCGAACTGGCTGAGGTTCTAGAATTAGGACGAGCCTCAGTCGGAAGCTTAATCGATCAACTAGAGCGGCGCGGCTATGTCGCGAGAATTGTTGATGAAAAGGATCGACGCGTCTGGCGAGTCGTACCGACAAGTTTAGCATCCGTCAAATGGGCGGAAATCGATGAGGCGGGCTCCCATGTGGCCACAGAAGTGTTTGCAGGATTTACCGAGGAAGATTTGCTGAATGTCAAAAGCTATATGGAAAAAGTCATTTTGAATCTCAATCGCGCAAACGAAATGAGCGCTCACGCTTCAAATAAGGGCATTGCGAACGACACCGACTGACGGATTGATCGGACGGCATGGCGACTGAACAAGGCTCACCCCTAAATTATCTTGGCATCAGAAACCCAAATTCACCGATAGTCACGGCGGATACCGCCATGACTATCGCGAATATTTCCAATATCAGTGACCTGAGCCCCTCGGCTCCCTCAGTTATTTGAAGAGCAGAGCATTAATGTCTAAGATACTGAGATTAGAACCGCAGACGGGCGGTTGCACCGAAGGTAAGGGGCGGTGCCAGGAAAGCACCAACAGCGGTACCCGGTGACGTTTGGGTAGCCGCGGTACCCTGGAGGGGCGTATCAAAGGCTAGCTCATAATAGTCTTCATCGAACAGGTTCTGCGCCCAAATCTCCAGCTCAAACGGTGAGTTGTCGCTATAAAACCCCATTCTCGCGTTGACCACGACCAAGTCGTCAACTTCCTTGAGCGGATCGAGGTTCGAGCCTGTATTATACCGTGAAGTGTACCGGCTCGAGACATTGAATCTCGTATCCCAGTCGCGGACAAAAGAGGTCTCATATGTAACTGCCAACGTACCTGACCAGCGGGGCGCAAATGAAATCGTGCTTCCTGGCAAACGCGGCGGCGCAAAAAAGTCCACTGCTTCAAAATCGTCGTACTGCGTTTCAGCATAAACGAGCCCCCCCTGAAGTGTCAGCCCTTCAAGCTTTTCAGGCAGATATCGGAAATCGAACTCTGCACCCTTTGAAATCACGGCGGGAACGGATGTCACGATAAAGCTCGTTCCGGTGAAGGTGTTTAACTGAAAATCATTATATTCCTGATAGAAAATGGCACCGTTGAAGAACAAACTATTTGCAGCGTTATTGCTCTTGAAGCCGACCTCGTAGGCATCCACGGTTTCAGGATCAAAGCCGGTGTCAAGGTTAGGCTGGAAGGGCGCGGGATCTGCGGGTCCGAACTGACTGCGATCCAAATTGAAGCCCCCGGCCTTGTAACCACGGGAGTAAGATGCGTAGGACATCAGATTTTCACTGAAGCGGTATGAGCCCTTTACTGTACCGGAAAGATCCTCGTCTGAACGATCTTGAGTGGAACTAACACCGACGAAGTTGTCGTTTACCCAAGGCAGACAAAGAGTTGGGGTTAAACCATTTGCCGCTCCAAAAACAGCCAGGGCGGTGGAGCAACTGCCTTCATTTCCATCGAAATCAGAGTTCAACGTCTTCTCATCGATCGTATAACGAAGACCAACGGTAAGATCGAACTGGTCAGTGAAGCTAAACGTATTGTTGGTAAAAATGGCATACGTATCAGCTTCCTGCTTAAAAATATCCTCTGTCGCTTTGGTCTCACCTGTGTAGATGGAGCCGGGTAGCGCAGCGAGGTTAAACGCCCCACCGCTCGCACCGAGCAGCAATTGCTGAAAGTAGAAGAAATAATCATTGCCGAAATTGATGAAATCGGTGCGGTCAAGCGTTTCGTTAGCGTAGTAGGCCCCAACTAGCCAGTCCAGTTTGTCCGTCGCGCCTGCGAGACGGATTTCCTGGCTGAACGTAGCAAAAGCATCAGTGGTTTCGTCAGAATCGCGGAACCAGATGTCAGCGGCGCTGAAGTCCATGTCTTGTCCGGAACCATTGTCCCAGTCGCGATATGATGTGATCGAGGTTAGTTCACCGACATCGCTTTGCCACGAAATGTCGGCCGACACGCCCCAATCTTCGGTCGTCTGCGTGGCGTCACGATTTGCAAAGGCAACTCGATCATACGGATCGACAGGGAAGGCGGATGCACCGTCGCCGCCTGCCAGCAGGGTGATTAGCGGACCACGCGCTGGGTCCACCGCTATATAGTCCCCCATGCAACAGTCCTCTTCCCGGTCGGTATAGTCGGCCGAAAGAAGGATTTCGAGGTCACTGGAAGGTTCGAAAAGAAGCTGCCCCCTGAAGGAGTAGAAGTCATATTGACTTGTTTCATCTGCGGTGCGCGGACCATTGCCCGTTTTCACATCAAGAAGCCCGTCGCGCTCCTCGTAGACCCCGTAAAGACGACCGCTCACTGCATCAGACAAAGGACCCGTAACTTCTCCGGACGTGCGGAGAAAGCCTTCATTGCCGATTCCAACTTCCCAGATGGATCCAAACTCATTGGAGGGCTTCTTTGTAACAACGTTGATAACGCCCGCAGAGGTCGATTTACCAAACAAGGTTCCTTGCGGTCCTTTAAGGACTTCGATGCGCTCGATTTCTCCAAGATCCCCAAAGGAAACACCATTCCTGGCACGTGGAACACCGTCGACAACAACGCCCACAGAGCTCTCTAGACCTGGATTGTCACCAACCGTACCAATGCCACGGATCCGAGCGGTGGTATTGGCCTGCTTCGACGAAGACGTCACGAGAAGACCAGGGGTCACTACCGTCAAATCCTTAATGTCCTGAACACCGGCATCATTCAGTAGTTCACCGGACAAAGCCGTCACGACGATCGGCACATCTTGTAGGCTTTGCTCGCGCTTTTGCGCTGTGACAGTTACAGCACCAAGGCGACGAATGGTCGGTTCGCTGTTTGCTGAGACCGCAACGTTCTGCTCGTTCACTTCCGCTTGGGCATGCGCACCTGCGGCCAGCAGCAATACTGCCCCGGATACAGACGCGGTGACCTTCGACAGTCGATTAAGATATGGCAATTATCTCTCTCCCTTTTGTTTGCGCCATACTATATGCCTCCTTACTTATTTAGAAGAGAACTTTTGTATTTTCGTTGGGCCCAATGGTCGCAGGTCAAAAAATTGGGCGCGCGACCAGTAGTTGTGCCGGTGACCCCGACTCCGATTGGTGCCGCATTTGATTTAGAAGTCTGTCGATATGGAGCGAGACAGTGCGCAAGAGCAGAATCGCGGAATAACAAATGACGGCGAACTTAGCCGAACACGAGTGTGGCATGGCAGCTTGTGCGCGCCCCTTAGACGCCGCATTCGACATTTGACAACTCAGAACTGAACACAGTCATAGCTCGGCGATAAGTTCCGATAAAAGATGTTCGAGTGGAACCGGCATAACACCTGCCCGCAATAGTCTTTGTAAAATCAATGAATTTAATTGGCTCTCATCGAATTCAGTCGGGCAGAAAAATGCTTCAAACCCTAAACTCAGAGTACGAAGACAAAGATGAGACACTCCCAAGCTTGAGACGTTGCCCTTTATCAGAATTTGCCTACGGCTCGTCTCCCAAACAGTCTGCTTATCATTCAGAATGCTATCAAGGGTCGGCGCGATGGCGAATTCGCCAGCCTCGTCATGGACTTCAAGATAAGGAATTCCATATGCCGAAAGAGCCGACATAATCAGTCCGTCTTCATATACAGCGTCAACAAATATTACTTGAATGTCCCTACGCCGCATTACGCCTGGCACGGCAGCTTTCTCAAACTCGGTCAGTTTAGACATTCGAGAGCCTCTACAATATTGTATGCCTCCATACAATATGTAAGCGGTTGTCGGCAACACCAAAAGGGGCTCTCGGAAAGCGTCCTCTAGAGGGCCACTTTAATGCGGTGGTCTTGAGTGGTTTGAACCCATAAGCACCAGCGCAGATTTCGGACATCTCATCGGTCGATAGAGGCGTCTATTCTCTCAAGGGGATTGGCGCCGGACGCTAAAAGAAAAATAAGGGCGCGGATGGCGCATCCTTACTCACGATGGCGCCCTAAGCATGCGATAAGCACCCCTGCCGCTCGACAGCAAACCACCTGTGCTGTTAAAAACACTGGCCTCCGCCACGGACAAAGTGGTGCCAAGTCGAATCACTTTCCCGACAATTGTAAGCGCGCCGGGCGTTGCAATTTTATGATAATCAACACGCAGGTCTGCCGTTGCCACAGGCATGTTTCCAGTCGCAAGCAACGCATAAAATCCCGTCAGGTCGATCAGCGCGGCGAGCACGCCGCCATGTGCGGACTGCACCTTCGGGTTCGACACAAGTTCGTCTCGCCAGGGCATTAACAGTTTAATTTCATCTGCGCCCGTTTCGGTCACACTGAGTCCGAGCCAGCGGTGAAACGGTGCCGCTTCTAATGCCTCCTGAACAAAGGCGCGATCAGGCAAGGTCGCGTTCATGCGTCAATCCCTTCTGAATGCTTCCGTAGAAAATCACTGACAGCCGCGGTGAACACATCATTCTTGTCGCCAGCTACCATGTGCCGCGCATCAGCGACGTCCGTAAAGTGGGCGTCGGGTGCCAAGGCTTTAAAAGCTTCGACCGAGGCATCGGAGACGAGTTCACTCATGCGGCCTCGCACCAAATGAATTGGGGCTTTTATGTTTCGAACCGATTGCTCGAGGTCGCCGACCCGCTCAACCGCAGATCGCCTCACAACGTCTTGAATGAAAGCTGGATCCCAGTGCCAACGCCAACGCCAGCGGCCGTCCTGGCCTAGCCGAAGGTTTTTCCGCAAGCCTTCAAGGTCTTTAGGCCGGCGTCGATGTGGCAAGTATTTAGCGATGACATCTGCAGCCTCATTGAGCGATGAAAAACCATCTTTGCTGTGCTCGCCCATAAAGCCGACAATCTTTGTGACACCGCTTTCTTCCAAATTAGGGGTGATATCGACTAGAGTCACCGAGGAAAAAACTCCGGGTTTCAAGGTTCCAGCCGCAATGACCGCGCCGAGCCCACCGAGCGACGCACCGACAATGTGCGGCGCACAGCGCTCACATTCGAATTCTGCGGCCACTGCAATCAGGTCGCTACCGAAAGCCTTAAGGAATAGTCGCCATCCAAAGCCCAATCGCCATCGCCATGTCCGCGGAGGTCTAGAGCGACAGAATGATAGCCTTGCTCACCGAGCGACTTGGCTGCATCTTTCCAAGCATGTCGAGTCTGGCCACCCCCGTGAGCGAAGTTTACGACCGGCGCTACTTCTTGACCATACACCGAGCAAGCTAATGTCAGACCGTTTCCTGAGATTCTTCGATCAGAAGCATCATAGTTTTTCATGCCGTACTCTTACTTATATATTATAAGATAGCCGATTATATGCATTCTTACGATCAAGTAAACCGTGATGGACCTTTGAAGTATCACTCGCAGGCTAAATCAACCTTTAGCGAAGAGTGGCAAGCGCAAGCACATCATCACCGCAAGCTAGATGATTTCTGGTGATATCTCGCAGTAGCGAAAAGACGAGTTGGTCATTCAACCTAGAAATCAAACACCGGTAAAGCGCCGGTTCCTCTAACAATGCCCTGCAGCATGCTCGTTCAGGTTACCGATTATTCGTTGTTCTGTGAATCAGCAATGCCTCATTCGTCCACTTTTCATCATCAACAGATAAACCTCAAAGCATTGGCTTTTCAGTTGATCCGGTCAAAATGCAAGAGAAAATGGGGCACAGGTCGATAGCCCAAAGGAATAGGATCGGCTCTTCAAACTATTAAGTTTCATTGTTCGCCTGGGACGCATGACTGAAAACCCATAAACGTAGTACGTTTATTTCCCCCAAACGGAAAGAATACTCCTGAGTGCCGTTAGAAAAGCTAATGGCTGGTCGAGCATCAAATGGTGGCGAGCTTCGGGTACGGCAATTATCGGAATATCGTCCCCACCTAACTCGCGGATGTATTCGCCCGAGTCCTGGGTAAATAGTTGGCTTTTAGCACCGTGTACAATGGCTTTGCGGCCCGGCGCTTTCACCAGTCTCTCGCCCATTTTCAGCCACTCATCTGGCTTATTGCTCTGCCGGAATACCTCGGGTGAAAACTTCCATGTCCAGTCTTCCCCGTCGCGCCGCAGGGAATGATACGCCATGTAGTCCGCGAGGAAGGGCTCGCCAACCGGCTGGGGCGGGGAAAGGATGTATCTTTTGCGCGCGGCTTCATAACTGGGATAGCGTTTGTTGGGCTTGTCTGGATTACCCGATCCAGGGCTTGCGCGTCGACGATTCCAGTATTGCTCCATCAGCTCAGGCCGCATGATCATCAGATCGCAAATTACAGCGCCGGAGAATGCATCGGGCGACTGGGTGACGGCCGTCAGTGCCGCGCCGGAACCAAAACTGTGCGCGATCAGGGTGGGTTTGTGCCCATCCACGAACATATCGAGCGCCTCCGCGATTTCACTGAACTCACGTCCTCTGGCCGTCGGATCGACCTCCCCGCGCATCTCGCTGTCGCCCATTCCTGCAAGATCGAACGCCACCACATCGTGGTCCTCCGCAAGAAACGGAGCTATGAAGGCAAAGCAGCGGGCGTGTGCGAGGAAACCATGCGTCATAAGCAGTTTCGGTTTGCGCCTGTCGCCCCAACGGAAGTAATGCGCTCTGGCACCGTTGATCTCAACATAGCCCTCTTCGCGTGGCACCTTCAGGGCCGACACAAACCATTTCGGCAGATGAGATCCGTCGCCTGCCCAGACGGGATCGATGTCCCCGGAAAGATCTTCGATGTTGGTCAGTACGTTCATTCAGTTGTCGTCTCCTTGGTTGAGATATTTTCAACAGCGAGACCGTGATAGCCTTTCTCTGCGACATCGTCGCAAAGCGCGGCGTAAATCGACAGGCTCGGAAAGTTAATAAGTTGACGCTTGTTGTCTGGAATGTTCGCACTCATGTACCAAGAGTCCGCTTCGGGAAACAATGTCATCTCGCCGGCCTGAGCAACTATTTCTGTCCATCCTGCTTCAGCGGCCGGATCGGCTTCGAAAAGGTCCTGTTCGTTGTTCCGCATCCAGACCAGGAAGTCGCAGATCCAATCGCCCTGGACCTCTGCGCTTGAAGGGCCATTTGAAAAACCCGACGGGCTAAGGGGGCCATAAGAAAACAGCATGTTGGGAAATCCCGACACGGCCATGCCCAAATACGCGCGCAACCCGTCTTTCCATGCTTGCGAAAGGGATAATCCGTTCGCTCCGGTGATATTCATGTCGCTCAGCCCTCCACGCCCGGCATCGAAGCCGGTAGCGAAGACTATGAGGTCGCATTCCATCTCGCCGTCCACAGTCTCGATCGCATGCGGCTTGACCCGGAGGATCGGCGTTGATCTCAGATCGATCAACGCAACGTTATCCTGCGCGAAAATTTCATAGTATCCCTGCTCAAGCGAAGGTCTCTTCGTGCCGAACGGATGGGGCGGATCGGCGGGCGCGAGCCGCTCGGCAAGGTCGGGATCCGCGATTCTCGCACGAACCTTGTCGCGCCAGAAATTGTAGGCGTGGCGGTTTGCTTCACGGTTGGAAAGCAGGTCGGCAAAATTGTGATACCAGAACCTCAGGCCGCCCCGCTGCCATAAATATTCGAAGTGCGCATCGCGCTCTTTTTTGTATACTTCAAGGGCTGAAACCTCTAGCGATTGGCATTCAAACCCACCGCTCGTCTGCCGACGTTTTTCGAAGATCGCGGAATAGCCCTGTTTTTCCCGTTCCTGATTTATCTCGGACAGCTTTTCTTGCCTCATCGGCAGGGCCAGAATTGGGGTTCTTTGATACAGAGTCAGTTTTTTCGCTGATTTGGCCGCTTCTTGCGCGACCTGTACGCCACTTGCACCGGTGCCGATCAAGGCAACCCTACGGTCGGCGAGGTCGATTCCCTCTTGCGGCCAGCGTGCTGTGTGAAACCACTGGCCTTTGAAATCTTCGAGGCCCGGGAAATCAGGAAGATACGGCTTTGAGGCGAAACCAAGGGCTGGCAGCAGAAACTGTGTCGAAATGATTACATCATCGTCGAGATGCAAACGCCACCGCTTCGCTTCCTTCTCAAAATGCGCGCTTTTGACTCTCGTCCCCATGCGCATCATTGGCCAAAGGTCTAGCGTATCGCAAACATGCCGGAAGTACGCTCTGAGCTCTTCCCAGCCTGGAAATCGCTCGCTCCAGGTCCATGACTTCCACACTTCATCTATCGAAAACTCGTAGAGCGGGACCTGCGAATCAACACGTGCACCGGGATAACAATTCCAGTACCAGATGCCCCCTGGCTGCGACGCAGCATCCACAAGAAGCACGTTGAATCCAGCGTCACGCAACTTGTGGAGCAGATAGATTCCACTGAAACCCGCGCCGACAATTATAGCGTCGTAATGGCGAGAAGCCTGATTAATCACGTTGCAACCGTCAGACGTTCCGCGATTGCTTTCGCGGTTGCATAATCGGCCTTGCCGTTGGATGCACGCAGGGGTGTTTTCGTCGGATGAACGGCCTTCGGCGTTTTGTATCCTGCCAGCTGCCCGCGTACATGATCCTTGATGGCTTGCTCTTCGAACGGAACATCGTGGTTGAGGTGGACGACGGCGGTGACGGCTTGACCCCATTTATCATTCGGAACACCTACCACCAGCGCATCACCAATGGCAGGATGGGTCTTGAGCACTTCCTCGACTTCTTCTGGGTATACCTTCTCGCCAGCAGTGTTGATGCATACGCTACCGCGGCCTAGCAGGATCAGGCTTCCGTCGGCCTCTACCTGGCACCAATCGCCCGGTATTGAATAGCGCACGCCATCAATTGTGCGAAATGTCTTGGCTGATTTTTCGGGATCTTTGTAATATCCCTTGGGGATGGCTCCCTTGCGCGCGATAAAACCGGGTACGCCGCTTCCCGGTTCAACTTTCTGATCGTTCTCATCAAAGACATCGCAAAACTCGCCAATCCCGAATTTCGCAGTGTTCGTGCCGCCCTGTGCGGTCGTGATGGACAGCCCGTAGCCGAGGCCTTCAGAAGCCCCAAAACTGTCCATCAGGACGACCTGGGTTATGTGCCTGCAAAGACCGGCTTTAACCTCCTTGCTCCACATCACGCCGGACGAGATGATGGACACGAGACTCTTGGTATCCCAGCGCCCGGGATGTTCATCGAGGGTGCGAAGCATCGGCTTGGCAAACGCGTCCCCCACAATTGCTATACTCTCGACCTTGTGCTTATCGACGGTCTGCCACAGTTCTTCGGCATCAAAGGACGGGTCCGAGAGAGTAACAATTGCACCGCCGGACATCAGCGCACCGATCGCGGTAATAAAACCAGTCCCATGCATCAGCGGGCAGGAGGAAAGAGTACGCCTGCCAGGTCCCTCATTTTTGATCAGGGCAACATTTTCTTCCAGTGTCTGCGGTACGGTGCCAAGTAGCTTCTGCGCGTCAAGCTGGGCTTTACGCATGTCGTCGTGCCGCCACATCACGCCTTTCGGCATTCCAGTTGTGCCGCCGGTATAGATGAAGAGCAGATCGTCAGGTGAGCGTTCGATACCGAGCGCCGATCCGTCTCCCTCACCCGCCAATGTTTCATAAGAACGTGCAAAAGGCGCTATTTCGGAAGGATCGCCAATTTCGACGAAGGTATGAACCTTCTTCAGCCTGTCCTTGAGCTCAAGAATACAGTCGCGAAATTCAGAGCTGTAGACGATCACCTCGCTATCGGAATCGTCGAAGATGTAAAATACTTCTTCGGGCCGATAGCGATAATTGATGTTCACATGCGTCAATCGACCCTTGAAGCATGCCGCCATCAACTCGCCATATTCAGGTCGGTTGCGCATGTAGAAGGCCACCTTGGCACCATTTTTTGCGCGTTGACGCAGTGCGCGTGCGATATTGTTCGAGCGCGATGACATTTCGGGCCAGGTAATAATCCGGTCGCCGTGTATTAGCGCCGGAGCGTTGCGAGGCATGGCTGGCTCGATCGCGTCGAGGATGTCACCGAGATTCCAGTCTATCATGTCGATCTTCCTTTCGGACAAGGCAGCAAGTCCCGAGGGAACCACCGTTAATGAGTATCTTATGCGGCCTTGATCCAACCTTGCAGTACTGCCGCCTCGGCCCGCGCCGATTCGGGACCTCCCAGAACCTGCCGGTCGAATCCTATGCGTTTGAACCAGTAATGCAGACCAACCAGGTCGGTGAATCCCATACCACCATGCACCTCGGTAGACGTGCGGGCGACAAAGCGATGGACGTCTCCGGTATGTGATTTTGCCTGGCAGGCGGCGAGCGATACATCCTCCGGCATCGCCTCATAAGCATACGCGGCGTACCAGATAAGCGAGCGGCATGGTTCATGATGTGCGGCCATCTCTGCGCACATGTGCTTCACGGCCTGAAAGCTACCGATAAGACGACCGAATTGCTCGCGCTGTCCAGAATAATCGACCGCCTTTTCGATCATGGCCTGGCCTGCGCCCAGGCTGTCGGCGGCCAGGAGGATGCGTCCCGCATCGCGCAGGCGCCCGGCAGTGAAACCGCTATCGTCGGCCAGTGGCTCGGCGGTGACCTGTGCGAAGCGCAGTTCCCCGACACTGCGGGTCCGGTCGATCGTCGTCAGGGGGATTTTCTCGAGACCCGATGCGTTGGCCGGAACAAGGTGCAACCGCCCCGTGGTATCAGCCACCAGGAAGGCATCAGCCCCCGCAAAATCCAGCGCAAACAGCGCCGTGCCGTCGAGTTTGCCACCCCTGCAGGTTACGCCAGCACCATCGCGCGCCTCGACTGTTTCGGAAATTGCCACACTTATATGCGCCTCGCCACTCGCGATCTTCGGCAGCCATCTGACCTTTTGATCCTCGCTGCCTGCCTCGCTGAGTGCGAGGGGTGCCAAAACATGACTGGCAAGGAAAGAAACTGGTGCGACCGCATAGGCGAGCTGCTCTGCAACTAATGCAGCGTCGAGAAGGGTCATGCCTAGGCCGCCATGCTCTTCCGGGATCATCATCCCGGGAATACCCAGGCCTTGCAGAGCGTCCAGCACCTTGTCGCTAACTGGATTGTCCCGCTCGGAGCATTCGCGGACATGCTCCAGCGGACAGGTATCGGCTAGACACCGCGCAACTGCATCGCGCAGCATCTGCTGCTCTTGAGAAAGTCCAAAATCCATCAGGCTGACCCCTGTTTCTGACGTAACATGTCTGCCGTTCCCTTCGCCGCACCCGAGATCTTCGGCAGCTTCGGTTCGCGCGGCATGTCGAGGCCACGCTCAGCGATGATATTCTTCTGGATCTGCGCGGTGCCGCCACCGATGATGAGCCCCAGCTGAAACATGTAATTCCATTGCCATGTCCCCCTCATCCGCTCGCGCGCGCTACCGCTATAAAGGATGCCCATCTCGCCCATTGCGTCGATGGCGAGCGCCGAAATCTGGTGTGCCAGCTCGCAGCTTTGCAGCTTCACGATCAGCTTCGCCATGCCGCCTGGCTCGCCTTTGAGGCTGTTCGAAAGTATACGCATTCCGTTGCATTTCATCGCAGCCACTTCGGCCTGAAGCGCGCCCAGCCGATCGCGCAGCACGGAATTGTCGATCGCGCGGCCCATGCCGATGCGTTCTTCCTTCATCAGCCTCACAAGAGCCTGGAAGCGATTTTCCAGGGCGTCAGGATCGCCCAGCATGCCCCGCTCGTGGCCCAGCGTTGCATTGGCAACGAACCAGCCCTGGCCCCGCTCGCCGACAATTTGTCCTACAGGCACCCGTACCTCAGAAAAGAAGGTCTCATTGAATTCCGCATGACCAGTCATCGTCTTTAATGGCCGCACCTCGATCCCCGGTGTATCCATCGAAAAAATCAGATAGGAAATGCCGCCATGCTTGGGCGCGTCGTGTTCGGTCCTGACCAGGCAGAAGATCATGTCCGCCTGCTTCGCAGTACTGGTCCAGATTTTCTGGCCGTTGATGACAAACTCACCGCTTTCGATTCGTGCGCTGGTCTTCAGACTGGCAAGGTCCGATCCCGCGCCGGGCTCCGAATAGCCCTGACACCAGACGACCTCGCCTTTCAGCGTCGGCTCTACCCACTGGCGCTTCTGTTCCTCGGTGCCGAGTTCCAACAGGGTGGGGACCAACATGGATATTCCCTGATTGGCGAGTCCGCCGGGAATGCCCGCGCGCGAGAATTCCTCGGCGATGATGCGCGATTTGAGGATGTCTGGCTCAGACCCGTAGCCGCCATAGTCTCTGGGGATCGTGCGCGCGGTATAGCCATGTTCGATCAACAGCTTCTGCCATTCGACCGCTTCGGCAGAGGGACGAGCGGCGCGGGCCTGCCCAGTCGGCGCGCGATGGCCGTGCAACTTCAAGAATAGCCGCATCTCCTGACGGAAAGCATCATATTCGGGTCCGTAGTCGAGATCCATGTCGTACCTATCTTTTCTCGCGCCGGTTCATATCAGGGCGGAAAACGGGCAGGCGAAACTCGGGGCTGATCGGTTCAAAGTCGAGCTCCACCGGCAGATCCAGCTCCAGCGTATCGCGGTCGCAATCAATCAGGCGCGTGGCCATGCGCACGCCTTCTTCCAGTTCTACGACTGCAGCAATGAACGGAAGATCTTCGGCAAAGGCCGGGTGCAGAGCCTGGTGCGTGACGGTCCAGGAAAAAAGCGTGCCCTTGCCGGTGCTGCGCTCCCACGAAAATTCTGGTGATCCACACTTGGCGCACATATAACGCGGCAGGTGCCGGAAAGTGCTGCAACTGCCGCAGCGCTGGAAGTAGAGATAGCCATCCTGACACCGATTCCAGAACTCCTGTTCGATTGGGTCCTGCGGGCGCGGCAGCGGCTTGGGCGGTACCTTCTGCGCTGCGGCACGGGTGTTCGGCAGCCGTTCGTTATCGTCGTTCACGCATACCTCCTGAGGATAGCGATACTTCCGTCACCGAGGTCGCCCCAGCCAGTTACGAGGCCGGTCTGCGCACCGATTACCTGTCGCTCGCCGCAATCATGCCGCAGCTGTCGCACAGCTTCCACGACATGGTTGAGGCCCCAAACGTGTGCTTCGCTGAGCAAGCCGCCATGGGTGTTGATCGGAAAGCGTCCACCTAACTCAATCTGGCCATTGGCCACGAATTCGGTCTGACCGCCAGGCTCACAGTATCCGAGGGCCTCAAGTTGCAGCAACACAACATAAGTGAAACAGTCATAGATCTGGAGAAAGTCCATCTCCTCACGTGTAACGCCTCCCATCTCGAATGCACGTGGGGCGGCATATTTGAGGCCAATCTTGAAAGGATCCGGACGCGAGGGAATGTCGTCGGCGGGATACGGGTGCCCTTCGGCGGCGCCAGCAATGCTCACTGGAACATGCGGCATATCCTTGGCCTGCTCCATCCGCGAGACAACGACCGCGCAGGCGCCATCGGTTTCCAGACAGCAATCATAGAGCCGGAAAGGCTCGGATATCCAACGCGCCGAATGATATGTCTCCGCGTCAAGCTTTCGGCCGAAGCTGAAGGCTTTCGGATTCAACTGCGCGTGTTGGCGACAGGCAAGTGCGACGGCGGCCGTCGCATCCGGTCCGACCCCGTAGAGCTTGGAATGGCGCATGGCGAGCCAAGCATACATCTGCACTGGCAGGAACACTCCATAGGGCATGTAATAGCCCTTTATGGTGTTGGTCAGCGTGTTCATATTCATCGGTCGGGTCGGTGGCGCGCCCGGCTTCGGCCTCAGAGCAGAATATCCGTTCCATCCAAGGGTTATCAGAACATGGTCGCACAGGCCGTTGGAAATCGCCATCGCTGCGTTCTGCAAAGCCGTGATTGGGCTCGCCCCGCCCATATGTACTGTCGACGCAAAACGCAGGACATCGATACCAAGATTGGCGGCCATTTCCTCTGATGTCGTATAGATCGGGGGAGGCACCATACCGTCTATGTCAGACGGTTTCAGTCCGGCATCGGCAATAGCCCGGCGCGAGGCATCAAGCATCATGTCGACCGCTGTCCGTTCGGTCCCCTTGACGAATTCTGTCTCGGCGACACCGGTGATCGCGGATTTGTCGCTGAAATTGAAGGTGGAGGAGACACTCATGCGTGATGCTCGCTCTGACGGCTGGCTTGGAAATCTCGCTCAAGTGAGCGGGACAGATCCTGCACCCGAAGATAGCGAATCGGTGGCTTCAGATTCAAAAGCCGTCGCACCTCCTCTAATGGTGTATCGAGATGTTTTTCCCAATAGAAGGTTGTGAAATCGGCGGCAGTCCTGCCCCGCTTCCACGCTTCGAACGCAGTACGGGCCACCGGCAATCCCGAGGCCTCAGCAAGAGTTTTTGCAATTCCGGTTGCCACGATGAAGGCGATTCCGTGATTGTAGAACTGAGCGTTGCCGAGCGATAGCACACACAATTCACCCAGCGCATCTCGTCCATACCCGGTCACAACGTGAAACAGATCGTGCGAATCTCGCAGCCGCTTCCGATATAGTGAGACTTCCGGATCGCTGAAATCGTCGGCTCCGACCACTTCACTTGCATCCACTAACCCCTCAGCGGTCAACCCCTCTCCATAAACGAAATCAAGATAAGCACGCCCCAGCGTTCCCGGTTCGCATCCGCTCAAGCGATCACGGTCACATAAGGTGCCGAGTAGGTCCGCATGGTCCAGAAGGATACGCTTCCCCTCAGGCGAGGCAGCGAAGCGCCGGAAACTGCGATAATAGGAATTGCCCGACAATGCCCTGACAATATGGAAGACCTGCGCTGTGTCTTCCTTGTCCCGGATAAGTCGGCGCATGGCCGCAATTGCTTCACCCGGGCGAATTGGCGAGCGCAGCTCATGTCCCTTCAGCGGCTGGTCGGCGTTTCTCATCACATGTCTGCCTTTATCCCGTGTCATTCGTAAGATTTGGTGCGGGCGAGTGCGGTTTCCGCCCCTTCGACGAGTTCGCGCATCACTTCGGCTGCGGGCCGGATCGAATGAATGAGACCAATTCCCTGGCCTGCAAAACCCGGAATTACATCCTTGCGCTGGGCCTTGATACCGGACGCCATGACAGGCCCCGAGATCATCGACTGATAGGGCATGGGCAATGGTTCCTTGCCTGCTTCTATCCAGGCATCAGCCCATTTGTTGCGGATCATTCGCGCAGGTTTGCCGGTGAGAGAGCGACTTACCACGGTGTCGGCATCACCGCTTTCTATGATCGCTTCTTTCTGGAATCGTTCGATGCCCGCTTCTTCGGTTGCAAGAAACGCTGTCCCAATCCACGCGCCCTCGGCTCCCAGCATCAGCGCTGCAGCAATACCTCGGCCGTCGGAAATGCCCCCCGCACCAATCACAGGAACGCGGCTGCCCACCGCATCAACCACTTGGGGAATCAGCGAAATGGTGCCGACTGGTGAGTTGTGGCCACCTCCGTCGTGCCCCTGCGCAACGATCATGTCGACGCCGGTTTCGACGACCTGCTGAGCATGCTTTACCTTACCAATGACGGCCATAACCTTGGTGCCATTAGCGTGCAGCCGGTCCATCCAGGGGCCGGGATTACCAAGCCCAGCAGCATAGACGGGCACTTTCTCCTCGATCACCACCTCCATTTGCGCTTCAAAGAATTTCTTCGAGAACAGCTGGGGCGTTCCCTTACCTGCTTCCGGCGCGCCAGCAGCGCGCATTTCAGATGCGAGGTCCGTTTCCGGCAGATGTTCGCGCCGTATGAAGTCGCAGGTGAACTCTTGGTATTCGCCAAGAAGCGCCGCGGGATTTCTGGTCGAATCTTCACTCTGCGGGGCCGGGTCTCGCCTGACAGATGCAGGAAGAAGAGTATCAACACCAAACGGCTTGTCTGTCATCTCGCGGGTCTCGCGAATCCAGCTGCGCAACTGGTCTGGCGAGCATGCCGCCGCCCCGAGAACGCCCAGCCCGCCGGCATTCGATACCGCGGCAGCGAGAGCAGGAACGCTCGCCCCACCCATTCCAGCCAGAAAGATGGGGTGTTCTATACCGAGAATTTCACAAATGCGGCTTTTGAGCGCCATAGTCTTGTATCCTTTATTCCGCGACCTTTGATGGACGCAATTTTTTTAAATCTGTCCCCACCGGATCCTTTGGGAAACAAGCTCCGGACTTCTTTCAGCCAAATAAGATGCAGATCCCGACACGAGCCGGGTCATAGCCTGTCGCGCCGCTTGAGCATCCCCTGTGCGGACGGCCTCCAGAACGCGGCGCAGGAAGCGCAACTGGACCGCCCGCTCCTGCGCCGAATAGCCGAGCGAGCTCGAGAATTCGCGAGTAAGCAAATGCATGGAGGAGGTCAGAAGACCGAAGAGCGGATTGCCGCTGGCCCACCCGAGAAGATCGTGAAAGCGGCGGTTTAATTCCTCGAACTGACTTCCAGCCTCATTGCGCTCCAGCTCTTTGAGGCAATCGACCAAGGCACTGAGGTCACCCGTGGTCGCTCGTTGGGCAGCATAGGCTGCAACGTCCGGCGCGATGGCTTCGCGCAGCTCGAGCAGCCCCCTTAAATCGGCTTCCATGAAATGCAGGATGAGTGAAAGACTGCTGGCAAAATCGCCAGTCTGGGGACGCGCCACCACAGGCCCGCCAGATCGGCCAAGCTGAAGATAGATAACACCCTGAAGCTCGAGAAAGCGAAGCGCTTCACGCAAGGTCGCCCTGGCAACTTCGTATCGGGCAAGCATCTCTTCTTCACGCGGCAACCTGTCTCCCGGAACATGAGCCCCTGCCTCGATATCGCGAACGATGTCTTGCGCGAGCGAGAGCGCACGCTTGGCTTTCTTCGCGTTATCGACCATCGGCTGCATTTCCGAAACTCTCTCCTGTGGCAAAACTCTTATAAGATTTAATCATATTCACCGCTTCCGCTACACATAAAATTTCCACGGTCACTAGGAGGTGTCAAGAAAACATTATAAGCTTTATTGACTGCGCTCTTTGGAAAATTTATCTCTTCCAGAATAACGAGTCTTTTTGAGGTGATTTATGAACGTCGAGACAGTGGAGCTGGATACAGTCGAGAAAATCGCGGCCATTCCGATTGAGCAAATTGATGTTTCGCGGCCGAACCTATTTCAGAAGGACACAATTGGTCTGTTCTTCGACCGGTTGCGCAAGGAGGATCCGGTCCATTACTGCCGGGAAAGCAATGTCGGACCCTACTGGTCTGTCACCAAGTTCAACGACATCATGGCCGTGGACACCAACCATAAAGTCTTCTCGTCAGAGGCGAAACTTGGCGGCATCGCCATTCAGGACATGCATTCGGTGGAAGGTGCCCTGGAGCTTGAAATGTTCATCGCCATGGATCCGCCCAAGCACGACCAGCAACGAAAGGCTGTTACCTCCTCAGTTGCGCCATCCAATTTGCGGCTGCTTGAGCCAACAATCCGCGAACGCGCATGCGAGATTCTCGATGACCTGCCGATAGGGGAGGATTTCGACTGGGTCGACAAGGTCTCGATTGAGTTGACCACAATGACACTTGCGACCCTGTTTGACTTTCCATGGGAAGAGCGGCGCAAGCTCACGCGCTGGTCAGACATCGCAACGGCCGCCCCCGAAACCGGCATTGTCGAATCCTATCAGGCAAGGCGCGAAGAGCTCATCGAATGCGCAATGTACTTCAAAGAGCTGTGGGAACAGCGCATCAAGCAAGAACCGAAAAACGATCTCATTTCCATGATGGCACACTCTCCGGCGACACGGGAAATGCCCTTCATGGAATTTCTCGGAAATCTCCTGTTACTTATTGTGGGCGGCAACGACACCACACGCAACTCGATTAGCGGCGGTGTACTCGCCCTCAATCAAAACCCCGACGAATATCGCAAGCTGAATGATGATACATCGCTAATCACAAGCATGGTGCCGGAGATCATCCGATGGCAGACGCCACTTACCCATATGCGCCGTACCGCCCTTCAGGACTGGGATATCGGCGGCAAGCAGATAAAAGAAGGGGATAAGGTCGTTATGTGGTATTTGTCAGGCAACCGCGATGATACGGTCATCGACAAGGCTGACCAGTTCATTATAGACCGCAGTAATCCACGTCATCACCTGTCCTTCGGCTTTGGCATACACCGCTGCATGGGCAATAGGCTTGCAGAACTGCAGCTGCGGATCATCTGGGAAGAGATCCACAAACGTTTCGTAAAGGTCGAAGTGGTTGACCAACCCGAGCGCCTCTTTTCAAACCTTGTGCGAGGGATCACGAAACTGCCTGTGCGACTGCATGCTCGCTAATTGACTGCGCCCAATGCCGACAAGGGGTTATGGCGATGTGTACAGCGTGACCGTGCTTTTCCGCAATAGATCTTCGACGTTGCGCAGCAAGAATGGGAATCGCACATACACCATCACTGAGAGCTGGACGATCTCAAGCGACATTTTGAAACAACGAAATGGGTTCAGAGGCATGAGACGCGACTAACCAAACTGCCCTATCCGACCAGTTTCGCTGACAATGCTATTCGAACTTCAACCTTCTCGGTCCTCACTTTAAGAAATCGACTATGGATAGCTGACCGGTTACCTCGGCAAGATGAAACTACCGTTGAACCCCTCGAGCGTAAAAGGCTTCCTTGATGATGAGGAAGGGCTTGCGCTGCATAACGCGGCCCTTGAACGCGCAGATTACGGGCCTTGCCTCGAAGTGGGTGGATATTGCGGAAAATCGACCATCTACATTGGATCGGCTTGTGCACGCGCTAACGAACTTCTGTTCTCCATCGATCACCATCGCGGATCTGAAGAGAACCAGCCTGGCTGGGAGTACTTCGATGCGGAGCTATGGGATGAGACCGCAGGTGCTGTCGATACACTCCCGTTTTTCCGGGATACAATACGCAAGGCTGGCCTAGAAGCGACTGTGATTGCAATTGTCGGTCAATCAAAGGACGTCGCCGCGCGGTGGGGAACGCCTCTAAGTCTGCTCTTTATCGACGGCGGACACACGACGGAACACGCACTCAATGACTATGAAGGATGGGTTCCCCATCTCATGGTCGGCGGGCTGTTAGCGATCCATGATGTATTTCCTGACCCGAAAGATGGCGGGCGACCTCCTTTTGATATCTACCAGAAAGCACTGAGGTCTCATGCCTTCGCTGAAGAAGGCGCGATCAAAAGCCTGAGGTTGCTGCGGCGCCTAAAGTAGCGGGGCCAGAAAAATCCGGTTGGCGCCGCTGAACCCTTTCAGCGCGTCCGCGGCTAGTATTGCGGCCGCCTGCGTCCAGCTTGGCCTCTCCTTCGGCCAGATGACACTCTCGGCGGTTTGCCAGCCCATCCAGAGCACGCCTGCCGGATCGCGGATGGTCATTGCCTGACGAAAAAGCCTCTCAGCCAAAGTCTGGTCGCCAACGGAAGCAAGAGCGATCACCAGTTCGCAAGTCTCAGCGACTGTAACCCATGGCTCATCGCTCACGCAGCGGCAGCCGTGCCCTGCAATGACGAAGCGGCTCCAGTTGTGATCGAGACGCTGACGCGCTGAGGCTTTGCTCAGGGCTCCAGAGAGCACCGGATAGTACCAATCCATGGCGAAGCGCTGCCCTGTGGCCCGTCTGTCGAAAGCGCTTGGCTTATCTCTGAGAGCCATAATAATTTTTGCATGTGCCTCGCGCCATAACGCTGCGGGTTCATTGAATTTATCAGCCAGAAATAACGCACATTCGAGACTTTTGGCGATCGAGGCATTCCCCGCCACCAGAGCGTCATCATCGCTCGAATTGATCGCATCGAGCGCCCATGGGACCGCCCCGTCTTCGCGCTGAAGGGACACCACGAAATCAATGGAAGCTTTGATCATCGGCCACCACCTACGAACGCCCCGCCAGTCGCCGGTCGCCAATGCGTAATGCGCGACACCCACAGCCGGGTAAGCGCAGAAATTCGTATCGACCAACTGCGGCGCAGGCTCACGACTAATAAAATCGCGGTCGACCATCGGAAGCGCATTGCCATAGCCCCCGAGCCAGGCGCCGTCAGCGCGCTGTGTGGCGCGCAGATAGTCCAAAGCCGCGCCTGCCGCCTTGGTTCTGCCCATTACCGTCAGGGCCATCGCGCTTTCGACATGATTCCAAGGGTCCCAGGGACCATCCTCGAACCAGGGGATTGCCCCCTGCGGTGTCTGGAGATCAAGGATACGCTGAAGCGGCGCCTCAAGGTCGATTGCTCCAAGGGACAGCGCTTTCTTGAAAGAGCCATCCATCAGAGTTTGCCTTCCTTCTCGAAGTACATGACGAGGCTCTTACCCATAACCGGCGTAAGCAGGGCATCCAGAACCCGCGTCAGAGGGGGGCGCTTCATGATGTCCCAGACCAGAAACCGGTGATAGGTTTTTACCCAGGGATGATCATCTCGCCTCGCCCAGAACGCACATTTCAACCACCAGAGCGGCGCATGCAGCCCATGCGCATAATGGCGGCGCACCATTCGAAAACCCTTCCGCTCAATGGAGATTTTGAGGTCGACCTTGTCGAAAATCCGGATATGGCCACCGGGTTGAAAAGGATATCCGTCCGGTGGCGGTGCGAGGTGCCAGCATATCCTCTCCGGCCAGGCACGTGGGACGGATATGCAAAGGCCGCCGCCTGGTTTGAGCACGCGGCGAATTTCGGCAATCGCCGCATGATAGTCTGGCAGATGCTCTAGAACTTCTGAACAGATGACGGCGTCAAAGGTGTTGTCTTCAAACATCAGAGCCGTTGCATCTCCCTGCGCAAAACGGGCCACTCCATCATCGCTGCCTCGAGGCGGCGGAAGTGAGCTGAGCCCCACCTCTGCCTTTTCGAGGGCCTCCGCGTCGAGATCAATACCATCGATTTCGAGGCCGCCGATCATATAAAGTCCATGAACGTGGCGACCTTCACCACAGCCGAGATCCAGTACGCGGTCCCCGGCAGAGAGCCCAAGGTGCTGTAAGCGCGCTGTCAGCATGGGTTCGCTCTCGCCTCTTCCATAAGCGAGAGGTAGCGCGGCGCGATCTGACGCCAGTCGAACTCGGTCCTCGCACGCATGAGACACGCTTCGCCGACGGACAGACGGTTGTCAGCATGATCCAGCAAGCGCGCAATCGAGGCCGCGAGCGCGTCCGCATCGCCGCGCGGCACCACGATGCCAGCATCTCCTGCAACTTCCGGTAAAGCCCCGCCATCCGTAACGATGACCGGGGTGCCACAACTCATGGCTTCTGCTGCCGGAAGACCGAAACCTTCGTAAAGTGACGGCGTGACGGCAATTGTGGCCCTGCAAAACTCCCTGGTCAGTCCGCTCTTGAATTGCACGCAGTGCTCCAGCCCCAGCTCACCAAGCATCCGCCGGGCCAGCCCATCCCTAAGCTTTCCAATGACAACAAGCTCCAGATCAGGATGATTATCAAGCAGCTGACGATAGGCCTTCAGAAGGACCGGCAATCCCTTGAGCGGTGTGTCCGCACTGGCTGTCGAAATGATCCGGTTTTTCGCGCGTGGAATCTGGGGTTTGGGACGAAACGCGCTCTGATCGACACCAAGTGGGATTGGATGGAGACGATCCGGGTCGACACCGAACGCCTCTACGATGTCTCTTTTCGCCGCTTCGGAGGGGCAAGTCATCACCTTCAGCCTGCGTGCGACACGGATTTGCATATGATGAAAGGCGTACCAGCGCTTGATCAACCAGCGTTGACGCCAGGTTTCCGCGGCTTCGAGAGCGAGCCTTCGATCCTGCGTGACGGGATGGTGTATCATCGTCACCAGCGGCAATCCCAAACCTGACTGAATCCTGAGCATTCCGCTGGCAAGGGTCTGATTGTCCAGAACGACGTCGTAATGATGTGCTCTCTGCTTGAGGAACCGATATACGCGTTCGCCGAAAACATAAGGTTCGACAAACTTGCCAGAGAGATGACCGAAATACTCGTAGGTATCCGTCTTGCTCAGCAGGTGCCGGGGACGCAAAGAATAGTGCCCATTGTGGGGCTGCGCATAGAGGTCAAGCGAGGGGATTTTCAAAAGACGTACATCGCCAGAGAGTTCGGGGTAAGGCGGCCCCGAAATCACGTCGACATGCGCCCCCGCCTCGCTCAGCGCTTGAGACAGATAATCAATGTATACGCCCTGCCCTCCCACTTTCGAATCCGAGCGATATCCAAGGATCGCAATACGAAGAGGCGCCAGCTTAGAGGGCAAGGCGACTCTGCTATGCCGAAGCCGGGGGCGTGCGGTGACCATTACGCGGTGCTTAAAGCCGGACTGGACGAAAGCAAGTGGTCATGCGGCACATCGTCGAAACCCGTAAAGGTGCCTGCTGAGGATAACGAAGGTTAGGAACAGTCAGGGGCAATACAAGCAATACTTCGCATCTGACTTCCCTTCGAAAATCTCCCTGGAAACCTTTGATAACTGGCCTGCTGCCGGTTTGATGGACGGCAACTTAAGCTTCCATCGCTAGCTCCTCGTATTGCATAGGGCTGAGATATCCGAGGGTCGAGTGCCGGCGGGTGGGCTTGTAGAACCGCTCGATATAATCGAACACATCGGAGCGCGCCTGATCACGGGTGCGATAGACCTGGCCCCTGATCCGCTCGGTCTTGAGCGATGAGAAGAAGCTCTCCATCGCTGCATTGTCCCAGCAGTTTCCCGAGCGGCTCATCGAGCATGTGATGCCGTTGTCTGTCATCAGGCGCTGGAAGGCCTCGCTGGTATACTGGCTGCCCTGATCAGAGTGATGCATCAGCGTCCGGGGACGCCCCCTTCTCCAGATGGCCATCATCAGGGCGTCGGTGACCATCTGCGTGGTCATCGCTTCCTTCATCGACCAGCCGACAATGCGCCGGGAGAACAGGTCGAGGACTACGGCAAGATAAAGCCAGCCTTCCGCAGTCCAGATATAGGTGAAGTCCGCGACCCATTTGAGGTTCGGGCCGGCAGCCTCGAAGTTCCGCTCCAGCGTATTCGGAGCAACGATGGAGCGTGTCCCTGTATCCTTTGGAAGCTGGCGTCTGCGCGGACGCGCCCGCAGTGCCTGGATGCGCATCAGCCGCTCAATGTGCTCTGAGCCCAAGGATTGGACCATTCCGGGTTGGAGTTTCCCGGCTTTCATCACTCGGCCGGACTGGTGACGGCCGGGTGATTTATCAGCGCTTGCGGGGCTTTGTTCCCGATCGCGCTATGAGGTCGTAGCTGATTGTAGTCTACACGCCAAGCCTCCAGCTTTTCCCTTGCGTCTGGCAGGCTCATGAACCAGTGCGCATCCAGGCACTCCGACCTGAGCCGGCCGTTGAACGCCTCGATAAAGGCATTGTCCGTCGGCTTGCCGGGGCGGGAGAAGTCGAGAACGAGGCCCTTCGAAAATGCCCACAGATCGAGATCGCGCGAGATAAACTCGGATCCCTGATCCACGCGGATCATCTTCGGATACCCCGTCTGGGCGCAGATCCGCTCCATGGTCTGAACGACATCCTCGCCGCGATAACTGTAGCGTGCATCGATTGCGGGAACGTACCTCGACCAGGTGTCGACCACCGTCAGAATCCTGAGCTTCCGTACCGTGGCAAGCTGATCATGAACGAAGTCCATCGCCCAGACTTCCAACGGAGACACAGCTTCCCGGCGATCACGGCTGAGCTTCGCCTTCACCCTTCGTTTCGGTGACTTGTTGCGCAGCTGCAGGCCTAACTCATTGTATATCCTGCGGACTTTCTTCACATTCACAACCCAGCCCTCACGGCAAAGCAAGACGTGCACACGGCGACATCCGTAGCGTACGCGTGTCTCGCAGATTTCCCTGATTCGTCGTTCCAGGACGGCCTGATAGCGCTGCTGAGGCTTGTAGTGATAGGTGGACGTGTCCAGCATCAGGGTCCGGCAGGCATGACGGATCGACACGCCCCACTCCCGAACAGCCTCTTTGACCAGCTCTCTTTTGCGACCAGGCCTTACAGCTTTCGCTTGATGATATCCTGCAGCATTTCCCGATCCAGCGTCAGGTCGGCGACGATCCGCTTCAACCGGGTATTCTCGTCCTCCAGCTGCTTCAGGCGCTTCATTTCCGAAGGCATCAAGCCAGCGTATTTTTTCTTCCAGTTGAAATAGGTCGCCTGGCTGATCCAGGCCTTGCGGCAGATTTCTGCCACCGGGATGCCTTGCTCACCCTGCTTCAGTATGAACGCCTTTTGCGCGTCCGTGAATTTCGATGCCTTCATCCATCCTGCTCCTGCCAGCCCGGGTCAGAGACTGCCAGAAACTCCAGTTCAGAACGATCCAGTTTTTGGGGAGCAGAGCAATTGCGACCCCCCACCATTGGTGCGTGCGCGTTCACAATCTGGCAGACCGAGCCGCGTCAATCAGGGCACAAAAACTGACAAAAACGCCTCGCGAAGATCTGTCCGAGCGTGCTCCGTCAGGCTCCGACGTCGAGATCAGGCGTATCACCCACGAGCCATGCTGAAACGGTCTGTACGGTTCCCGGCACCTGGTCGCCGCGCAGCGCACACTCCCAGACCACTGCGGTCCGCCAGCCTGCCTCCCGCAGAGCACCGAGATTGCGCTGGTCGCGATCGACATTGGACCGGAATTTTTCCTTCCAGAAATCGGGCCGGGTACCTGGCGTTGTCGTGAGGCGGCACCCCGGATGACGATGCCAGAAGCAGCCGTGCACGAAGACCGCGGCCTCATGTTTCGGAAAGACCAGATCAGGGCGGCCCGGGAGTTCCTTCGCGTGAAGGCGATAGCGAAACCCGAGCGCATGAAGCCCCTTACGGAGAAGCAGCTCGGGCTTCGTATTACTGCCTCGAATTCCAGCCATCATGCGGGATCGTGTGGCGCGATCTACGACATCGGTCATGTTCTTTCCCTTCGCTTCCGGAGCGACTGTCGCTAGACCTCGGGTCGAGACGAGTCGGAACAGAATGACCAGACAGAACACCCCATACAAGGTCGTGGACCTGTTCGCCGGGCCGGGCGGACTGGCGGAAGGTTTCTCATCGATCCTGGACGACACGGGCCAGCGCGCGTTCGATATTGTCATGTCCGTGGAAAAGGAAGCCTCGGCCCACAGGACTCTACGGCTGCGAGCATTCACGCGGCAATTCAACCATGGCGAACTGCCGGAAGCCTATTACGATCTCCTTCGCGGTCGAATCGACCTTGCCGAACTTGCAGAGATGTACGCTGATGAATGGCAGGCGGCCGAGCGGGAGGCCATTCTTGCGACACTCGGGTCTGAAGAGGGCGATCAGCTCGTATACGACCGTCTCGACGAACTGCTTGAAACGGGTGCCGGCGATACCGGGCGCCAGTTCATCGTCATCGGCGGCCCTCCCTGCCAGGCGTATTCGCTGATCGGGCGTGCAAGGAATGCCGGCCGGAAGGATTACGACCCCGAAACCGACGATCGCCACTTTCTCTACCGCGAGTACATTTCCATTCTCTCGAAGCTCCAGCCGGCAGCTTTCGTGATGGAAAACGTGAAAGGCATGTTGTCATCCTCCGTTGGCAAGCAGCGGATCTTCGAGAAAATCATGGTCGATCTCGAAAGACCGGGCAGGATCGGCCATGAGTACCTGTTGCTCGCGCTCGCACCAGCTGAGTCAGACCTGCTGAATGCTGAGCCCAACCTGAAACCCCGTGACTTCATAGTCAGAGCCGAAGAGTTCGGAATCCCGCAAGCAAGGCATCGCGTCTTCATCGTTGGCGTGCGCAAGGACCTGATCGAGGAGACCACGGAAAGGCTCACGCAGACCTTTCTTCGCCATCAGGGAGAGCGAAGAACAACGCAGGATGTGATTGCCAACCTGCCAGCCCTTCGCAGCGGCCTGAGCCGAGGTGACGCGCCCGAGGCGTGGAGCGAAGCCGTCCGAGCCGGGGCGAGGAAGATCATTGCTGCCCTCCAGTCATCCGACTGCAGACTTCACCAGAACATAACCGAAGCCGCGCGAAACCTCTGCGAGGATGCCGCAAAACTGGAAGTCCGGCAGCGAAAATCCACTCTCTCGGAGCTTCCGCCTTCGAATGACGAGCTGGAGCGGTTTCTTCGGGATCCGCGTCTGTCGTTCACGATCAACCATGAAAGCCGTGGACATATGGCGGATGATCTCACCCGGTATCTGTTCTGCGCGATCTTTGCTCGCGTTACGGATGGCCAGTCGCCGAGAGCCCGCGACTTTCCTGCCGAGCTTGCGCCGGCTCATTCGAACTGGACATCGGGAAAGTTTGCAGACCGGTTCAAGGTTCAGGTTGAAGGTCGACCGTCCACGACGGTGACCAGTCATATTTCAAAGGATGGCCACTACTACATTCATCCGGATCCTGAGCAGTGTCGCAGCCTCACGGTGAGAGAAGCTGCTCGCCTCCAGACCTTCCCGGACAACGATCTGTTTCAGCTGCTCGCGCACTTCAGGGGGGATGCGCGCGAGACTTCTTGATATCGATCGTCCATTCCTCATCAAGTTCTGCTGGAAAATCGATCTCTACCCTTGCCAATTTCGTAGCTTCGCCCTTCGGGATCATCCTGAACCAGTCGCCCCAGGCCATGAGACGGTCGTTTCGGTAGATGTAGGCGCCCTGGTTCGAGATGAAATCGCTGCGCGAGCGATAGAAGTCATACTCGGAGCGGCTCAGCATGCTGTGATGCGGTAGAACATACGCCTGTATCGGGATGCGATGTCCCCTGATGCGGACATGCTGCGGCGGAAGTGCTGTGGTCGCGGGGTTTGACCGGCAGAATGGATCAAATCCGGTGACAGGATGACCATTGATATGGATCACGAGTTTGCCCGAAGCACTTTTACTCGCTGGCAGAAAGCGGTGGAAGACAAGAGAGAGGTGGTTTTCGAGGAGTGCGAGCTTCTCGGTCAGAAGCGCTGCGCCGGCTGCTCCGGTCTTCTGCTCGCTCATCCGGTCCAGCTTTTTCCAGAGCACCATGGTGCCTGTCTCCGGAAGCTCATCCAGCCAGGACAGCTTTTTGACCTCCCCGTCATCAAGCAGGCCGATCTTCCATGCATCCTGCGCCAGACGATCAAGATCCCACTGAGCGGCGGTTTGTTGATTACCTCTTCTGGACACGACTGTAAGTTCGCGACACTGGGAAAAGGACGCAGTCTTCATACCGAGACCAAAGCGTCCAAGATCGGTGGACTTTCGCGCCTGACCGGGATCGCGGGAGCCATAGCGCATTGCCTCGATAAGCGTCTCTTCGTCCATGCCAGAGCCGTCATCGACTATTGCGAGCGAGGGGTCGTTGTCGGATGGGTCGCACCAGATATCCACGGCAGAAGCCCCGGCGGCGATGCTGTTATCGATTATATCGGCAATCGCGGTCTCTAGAGAGTAGCCAAGATCGCGCATTGACTGTGACAGCGCCGATGCCCTTGGCGGCAGTTCGAGTTCCTTCATCCTCTGCAAACCCCTGAATATTGCGCGTTGAGGGTTCGCATATCAGAATTTATCAAAGATGAAGAACTCGACCAGTGGTTGTTGCCTCAGAACCGCATCTAAAGCCAGTCGTCGCGTGCCTCGCCCCGAATGATCTCTCCGGCCGGGACTATGCCAAAACGGCCGATCCCGATGGTAGGAAAGCCTGATCTCAGCCTGTACCAGTTGATCATCTGCGAGAGCGCATCGACCTGGTCGTCATGGCGCGCATTCGGAAAAGCCAGAATTTCACCAAGGAATACCGACACCCATGGGGCTTCACGCGGGAGCAGGACATCGCCGGCCTCGATCATGGCGGAGGCCGCTTCCATGCGCTGCTCCTTTGCGCCTTCCGGCTTGCGCCCGATGAAGGTTGGCAGATCGACGTCGGATGAGCGCTTCAGCTCAGCGAGCAGATGTTTGCCGGAGCCCGCATCCTCAAGCAGCACGGTGGCCGCACCGAAGCGCAACGCGCGGTCAATGATCTCGCGTTTCAGATCCGGATAGGCCAGGCGTTCGCGGAAAACATCAACGATGCAGAGGCGGCCATCACTGGCGACAGCGGTCACACAGGCGGAGTAATCTGCGCTGTTCTGGACAGACGATGCCGTATCCCAGCTCTGAAGCACCTGGCCGTCCTCGGGCTTTGCCGAATACTCCGGAAACCACCGCTTCTTTATCAGGTTGCCTTCGGCAGGGACCGGGCGCTGAAGGTACTGCGCCGAAAATACCAGACTTCCCATTGTCCTACGCATTTCATCCAGAACGGCTTTATCTTCGCGGAGAGGCTGAAGCAGGTCTCCTTGGCTGAACGCATGCGTCTCAGATGGTCCGGTGGGTACCTGCAGATCTTCCTGGGCTATTGCCGGAAGATCGAGATGGCGGAATGTGGCGGATTCAAGCAGGTGACCGGCAAGGTCTTCCTCGTGAAGCCGCTGCATCACAAGTATGGTAACCGCCGTTCTGGCATTGTTGCGCCGACTGGAAAGCGTGCCTCCATACCATTCGATTGCCTGGCGGCGCGCTGATTCAGAACGAGCATCTTCTGGCTTGATTGGATCGTCGATGATGAGGACATCCCCGCCGCGCCCCGTAAGCGTGCCTCCGACGGAGGTTGCAAGCCGGCCGCCCCCCCGCGTCGTCTGAATGTCATGCTCTGCCCGCTTTGCCAGCCGCATGGACGGGAAAAGCCTGGCGTACCAGTCGCTTTCGATCACCTGCCGGAACTTTCGCGCAAGCTCGAGGGATAGCTCCTGACTATAGCTGACACAGACAATGCGCTTCTTCGGATCCTGACCAAGCAGCCATGCCGGAAACGCGATTGATGCGCAGATCGATTTAAGTGAGCGCGGCGGTTGAGTGATGATCAGGTTTCTGACTGAGCCCTCCGCGCACTGGCGCAGGTGCCAGGTGATTGCATCCAGGTGCCAGTTGTCGACGAACTCATCGCCCGGCGATACCTCATGGAAAACCTTTTCCAGGAATATCCGGAAATCAGCTTTCATAAGCTCCTGCAGGAGCAGTTCTTTATTCTGAATCTTCATTTTGAGCCACCGCGTGGTGGTGCATCTGTCTGCCGCCTCAATGCGCGATCGAGAATAGCCCGGTCTTCGGCGCCTAGCTCAGGCTTTTCAGCCTGAATATCTTCAGCCGGAGCATGAGCGACCGCAAGAGTGAGCAGCTTTTCAAGCGCCCGATGATCGCCTTTAAGTGCACGCTCGCGAAGACGCATCAGCGCAGCTTTCTGCGTCGATATACTAGTCTTATGGCCTGCACTGGTGATCTCGACCCTCATTCCGAGCACTTCCTTCAGATCAGTCGCGAAATTCCGCGAACCTTTAGGGCGTCCCTTCGGGTTGCCTGACTTGCCGGGCTCGAACCGCGTATCTTCAGGCGGCTTGCCATATCCAACCTTGTAACCGTCAGACATCTTCAAATTCCCTTTTTTTTCTCGGCTTCGATTTCACCGAACGACTGCCCCCACACCGCGTGCTCGGCCTCTTTGCCTGTCGTTTCCTGGTAGCGCCGGATCGCGACGTCGACATAGCGGGGGTCAAGCTCGAGGCAGCGCGCCTCGCGCCCGGTCTGTTCGGCCGCGAGAATTGTCGAGCCGGAGCCGGCAAAAGGATCAAGGACAATCTCGCCGCGAGCGGTCACATCCTGTATTGCATCCGCGATCATCTGAACTGGCTTGACGGTCGGGTGCAGCTTCAGCTCCTCGCGGCGCGCCTGGATGCCCTTGTAATCCCAGACATTGGTCCGATTGCGACCATGCCGGCCGAGCTCGACGTTGTTGCGATGCTTGTCGCCAGGCGTGCGAAAAACCGGGATCAGTTCATGCTGTGAGCGGTAGAGCGACCCCATGCCGCCCTGCATCTTGTTCCAGACGCAGAAATTGATGAGCTCGCCCAGATCGGCTTCGCCTGTTCCGAGCAGGTCGCCAACGTGGCGCCAGTCCATGCAGACGAAGGCGACCGCACCGGGCTTCAAAGCGGCCTTTGCCTGCTGGCAAAAGGTCGTCAGAAAGGCGCGGAACTCCTCGTCGCTCATTTCGCCCGAAGCCATGACGAACTCATCGTGCTTCACCTTGCCGAGGCCGCAGACATGTCCATGTACGGGCACGTTATAGGGTGGGTCGGTAAACATCGCGGCAGCCACCTCGCCCTGGAGAAGCTGCTGATAACTAGCCGCCTCCAGCGCGTTGCCGCAGAACAGCCTGTGTTTGCCGAGAAGCCAGAGATCGCCTGGCGCAGAGATTGCCGGTCCCTTTTCTGGCTCGGGCGGGGGCGGCTCGGGCGCCGCGTCATCGGCGCCGAGCATGAAATCAATTTCACCAGTCTCGAAACCGATAACTTCGAGATCAAAGCCAAGGTCCATCTTCGCAAGCTCCCCAAGCTCACTGACGAGGATGGCGTCATCCCAGCCGGCATTTTCAGCCAGCTTGTTATCGGCAATAATATAGGCACGCTTCTGCGCTTCGGTCATGTTCGTCAGCGGGATGACGGGCACCTGCGCCAGGCCGAGCAGCTTCGCCGCTTCGACGCGTCCATGACCGGCGAGAATATTGTCGTCGCCATCGGTAAGAACGGGGTTGGTCCAGCCGAATGTCTTGATGCTCTCGGCGATCTGCTCGACCTGCTTCTTGCTATGCGTGCGCGCGTTGCGCGGGCTGGGCTTTAGCGCGCCGATATCTTTCAGCGTAGTGTTGAGGTCGCGGATAGGGATCGTGTTCATGTGCCGGCTTTCGATTTGCTTGCCGGCTTTTTAATTCGCGCGCGTGGGGCGCGCATTCACAACAAATAGAGCCTATTATTATGGAGGTGGAATGTTTTGTATGTCCTTCCACGATTCCGGACCGTGACCCCAGATGGAGGCGACCAGCCGGGCTGCACGCTGTGCCGGAGGGGCGTTGGCGGGCACTTTGGTCGCAGCCTCGCCGTAAAGCTCTTGATCCGGTTCAGACAGAGTTTGCCCAGTCTGGAACAACGCGAGAAGGCGTTTGTATTCGAAGCGCATGATCATACGCTGTCGGGCGACTGTTTCCTCGTGGCGCTTCCTGCGCCCGCTAGGTTTCCGAATTTCTCCTGCAAGATGCTTGGCAATGTACTCGATAACCAGGCCTGGGGGCGGCACCTTGCCACGCTTTCTCAGAAGGTCTGCCAGCTCTTCTGCGGAAACATACTGCCCCTGTTCGATCCGGCGCTCGGCATTGCGGAAATGGATGGCGCGCACATTGGCGAACTTTGATTGATCACTCTTGTCCGTCATCGAGTAGCTTCCACGTCGGGATGTTCAGTGGCTTAGCGAGCTTGTCCAGCACCTCGACTGTCGGGTTCCGAACACCCCGCTCCACGCCGCTTACATAGGTTCTGTGAAGGCCAGCGGCGTGCGCGAGCTCTTCCTGGGAGTATCCTGCCCCCTTGCGATAGTCGCGCAGGTTCTTCCTGAGAATATCGCGGATGCCCATTCATCGACAAGGCGTCGATGCATCATTCCGGTCTACAGACTATGAGTCTATTTACGGCTGGACTTCGTCCAGCTTCGAAGCAATGCATGGTTCCGAAAGGAGCCAGTGCAGATCATGTCGCCTGCCGACCATACCGAACATTCCAGCCTTCGGGAGAAGCTCATCGAGCACCTCTTCCTTGGCGAAGTGCTCAAGGAACTCTGGCGACGCGGCCAGCGCGACGTGGAAGTGCTCCAGACACAGGTGGATAACAATGGCTATGATCTGGTCATCGAAGTGGCCGGCATCATGCGGCACGTCCAGCTCAAGGCGTCTCACAGAACGGCGAAGACGAGGGAGGTTGGCGTCCAGACGGCTCTCGCCCGCAAACCATCCGGCTGCATCATCTGGATCTGGTTCGATCCCGAAACGCTCACATTCGATCGCTTTCTCTGGAAAGGTGCGTCGCCCGGACAGTCACTTCCGGATTTAGGGGAAAGAGCGGTTCGACATACGCGCGCCAACAGCGCGGGCGTGAAAGCCGAGCGGCCGGGTCTTCGCCGGCTGAGCCGGTCGGATTTCCGCCAGCTGGACGATGTCGGTGAGTTAGTGGATGCGATGTTCGGCTAACGATTATCGAACGCCAATCAGCGGGCTTGAGCCGATGCCAGTCCCCGACGGTCCATCGAAGCGCGGGAGCCTCGACTTCGTGTCTGACGTCTACGGTCCGGCACGGCGCTTCCGGATGCTGAACGTGATCGACGACTACCCCCCCCCCCGAGATGCCTTTAGAGAGCCTCAGGCCCTGGTCGAAGCGGTATAAGGCCTTTGCACTCGAAGCGGCTTCACAGTGACTCAGCGAACGCATCGACCCATTCTTTAAGAAGAACTCTGATGCACGCCAGTATCCGCTTCTGGGCTTCTGGTTGCGACATCTCATTCTTTGGGGGTTGCTGGCCCTTAGGGCCGTGACGGGATAGCGGTCCGATGGCTTCGAACGAATTGGCGGTGTGCGTGAACCGGTTCAGCCAAGAAGAGTCGCCGTCTATTGCTCCTTTCTGTTGCAACCTGACTTTGCTCCAACCGCAGTGTGTGCAAAACTCCATCAGGGCGTAGAGCGTCACCCAATTTAGGCCTGCCATGCCAACGAAGTTTAGCACCGATAGAACTATTGGGTCATAACGAGAGACAAAAAGCCAGCAGGCGCTAGCCTCTCCGCTGGCTTGTCTCAGAATAAAACCGTTGCGCTGTGCTCTGCACAGTCTCTCGTCAAAAGGAAAGAGCAGGCCAGAGTCATTTGCGTTTACGTTTTCGACGCTAGGAGATCCGGTCTTGTGAACATCGGCGAGGCTAAACTCGAAGGCTTTCCCACGAATAGCGTAGGCACTTCGGCAAAGCCGAACGAGCGCAGTCATCCGATCCCAAGCCTCCTGCGGCTCTGATACTCGTTCAAGGTGACGTGAAGAGGCGGTAAACCAGTCCGGCTTGGCATCCTCGGTGTCTACGAGGACATCAACGTCTTGGTGAGCTAGGTCGCCGTTTATGACCGCCAGGAAAGGATCTTGGTATTTTACATTGAACTCCCAAACGAATGGGCCGGTCAGCATGGTGGCTTCCTCCTTTCTGATTGTCGGACGTCGTAACTTGCGAATGAAGCCACAGAGCTCATCAAACCAAACCCTCAAGATTACCCTTGATTTCCGACCGCCGGTCGTCGGTTTGGCCTCGGTGGTACCGAGCCTCTGAGAGCTCCAGCCTGGGGTGCCAGAACAAATGAGCGGTGCAGGAAGCCCTCCAGAATTGTGACCATCGTGTCCAGTTCCTCGGCAGACGGTTCCCAGCCCCTATGCGCAGCAGCACTGCCTGCGTCGACAAGAGCGCTTAGGTGCTCGCGCTCAACGTCGCCGATCTTTCCGGTTGCTCTGAGTTCGTTCAGCTTCTCGGCGAAAGTTCTCGCCGGTTCCACTCCGAGAAGCTCCGAGGCCCTGTCGAACACGGTCCGGGTTCCGATCGCGGCCAGCACGGCAAGGTCGGCATCGAGAGCATCATAGGTATTGTTGAGGAGACGCTGAAGGTCCCGGTCCGTGGCCCTGATCCTCTCGGACCAATCAGGACGGTCACGCCGGATAGGCGATGGATGATATGTATGCTTTACTGGACAGAATTGCTCGGTTTCCTGGGTGATGTGATTGTAACGAGTATCGACGTCCTCTGAGAACCAAGAGTCTGTGCGGAAGTACGCCGTATCGCAGCCGAGGCAACGAAGGATTGCGTGGGTGTCATCGACGAAGATATCTTCATCTCCGTCGGCGAACTGTCTGTGCTTAAATACCTTCTCAGCTCGGGCGTTTCTCTCGCCGCCACAGCTTGGACATTCGCCTCGAACCGTCACGCCCTCTTCCATGAAGCCTCCCGTGCATGACCTGCCATGCTTTCTGAAGCAATGAACAGTCAACTGTTTGGGCCGTCAACTTTGAAGTAACAAGCTTTTAGCGGTTCAGGCTCCCACGCCCACGATCCCGCAACGCTCGCCGGCCGACCCTCGTAAGAGTTACTACGGTCAATTGCTAGCTTTCGGAGCGCCACCTTTTTGTCCCATTTGGCTACAATAGCTATTCGTTCGATAGTCATTTTAGCCGGCTTTCGGCGCGATCAGCGCGCCGCGAAGCCCATAGGTCGGGTCATTCTCTGCCCGTGCCGTCGCGATCGCGTAACGGAAAACCTGACCGATCGTGGATCGAGCTGAGGCGCCACACCGTCGCTGCGAACGTCCACAGTTGGCCAAGTCCGGCCTGAGGATCAGCGGGCCTCATTCGGCTCAAATGAGCGCAAAAGGAGACAAAACAAAAATAGCTATAACACCTGATGAGGGCTCGCGCTTGTGCCCATACCAACGACCGAGCTTAAGCGATTTGATGAAAAATGGGGATCAGGTGCTGGGTGGCGCTGAGCTTAGCTTGCTTTATGTGCATCCCACGCTTTGGTGATCGAGGCGCGCCGCGCTTCGTAAACACCCGACTGCGGCATCGGGGCAGATTGAACTGACGCATTGTAGTCGCCGAGAATCAACATGAGGTCAGCGGTTTTATCCGCTTTGTCTTTCAGCGTTTCCAAACGTTCCAAGATGAGCTCTACTTCATGCTGGGCGGCTGCATAATCCATCGCATCCCCAAATATTTCACGCGACACCAAAAGCGTCATGATCACCAACACGACGCGCGACAGCACAATTTCCATATCACCGTCTAGAAACGGCATGGTCATGATCACAATGATGATCACGGCGACCATCATCGCTCCAAACCTGATCCAGGCGCGCTTTGAGCTATGGCGATAAAGATCTTCAGACCAGAACGCACTCTCATAAAGATTTTCGATCAGTCGGCCTTCGCCAGGCGGTACTGCGCTCGCATAGTATTTCCCATCAGCCTTCTCAGCCAAACTCTCCGCATCGCCCTCAAATCCGGTTTCTATGCGGCGATATTCATGGGCGGATAATTCATGTCCCAGACCTTTTGCAAGCAGAGTTGCCCGGCGCACCCGCTCGCCATACCGTCGGAATTTACGCTGACGCAGACCAAGTCCGGTAATGACGAGCGCGCCCATGAAGGAAAGTCCCGCCATAATCATGGCCCAGGTTTCGCCGGGTAAGAAAACTGCGATAGCTACGATAGCTGCCAAGAACCATTGCAGTTTTGAGGCCCAGGCTTGAGACGCCTGAGCTGTGTCGAAAGCCACGCGCGAGTAACCAATCAAGCGGGTCAGCTTTTCATCGATACCTAGCATCAGAATCACCTTACTGTCTCTTGGCGCGATTTGGTTCCGCCATGGCTCTTGCGCTATATGTGCCGAGAACGTATATAGAACGAGCACCATATCGTGTGTTCTGCGGGTCGTGAATGTCGGCCATAGCTTTTCAGACGCTGAGAATCCTTATGATCGATTGCCATAAACATATTGTCGCCTATCACAATGACGAGATTACCTTGCCGCAAGTCGAGCGCAATGAAATGCGCGACCGCCGCGACGCCAACCGCTCCCGGATCAAAAACAGACTGAAAGCCGAAGACAAACCAGCGCCTGCCTTTTTTGCAAGCCAGGGCTCGTATGCTGACAAGACAATGGTGAAGTATCCCAACAAAGACTACGATATTGATGACGGGGTATATTTTCGCAAGGCGGCTTTGATTGGACCAAATGGCGGCGATATGAGCCCTCTGCAGGCGCGAAAAATGGTCTATGACGCCCTCAATGATGGATCGTTTGCGACACCGCCTGAACTGCATACCAATTGTATTCGGGTGCGTTACGCAGCGGGCTATAATGTTGACGTGCCGATTTATCGGATTGTTACACAGACCGATGCATTCGGAGACGAGAAAGAATATGTCGAACTTGCCGGCGCGGAATGGGCTCGCTCTGATGCGCGCGACGTCTCAATCTGGTTTGACGCGACCAACCAAAACCTCAGTCCGGACACCGAAAACGGCCGACAGTTTCGCCGGATCGTTCGCGACATTAAAAAACTGACCAATAGCCGCAAAAGCTGGCGCAAACGCATCCTGTCTGGATATGGCACCACCATTCTTGCCGCAGACTGTTTCGTGGCGAGTGAGGGACGCGATGATTACGCCCTTTATGCTACCCTACTCGCCATGCGAAATCGCCTGCAGTGGAATTTGGTCATTGAGAGCCCTGTGCCGCCTTATGATGAGGTTGCTGGCAGCGAGGATGCACGGGCAAACTATCTGCTTCAGCGGCTTAATGAATTGACGCCGCACATCAATGCCATTGCTTCAGCAAAAAGCGAAGATAATGCGCTTGACGCGTGGTCCGGACTCTATGGAGACACATACTTCAAAGATCGAAAATCAACAGAGAGAGGAAGTGCTGTCAAATCTAGTGATGCGCTCGCGGCCGGCCTTGCCGTCGCCGCCAGAATAGCAGAGGGCGTCGCCGCACTTTCAACCGCGCGCGAAAAATCAAGTTGGGAACCGAAAGAAGCGGTCTCTAAGGGCGGTGGCCGCACAAATGCATGACCGCACAAGACGGATTTTCTGAGACCAGGAGCGATCTCGCCAATGCCCTTGGCACTTTTCTCATCGCTGACTATGGGGCCAAATCACTCAGCGAGGGCGATCTAAAACCATATCACCGCCACGGCGTCGACTATGGTTGGCGCCTTCCCGGCGACCCGCCATTGCGCTTGCTGCTAGACCGCGCCTTTCCCTATCGCCCACCGCGCATTGCACTGGAAGACGAAGCTTTTCTTCTCGTCTGGCCGCACGTTGAACGCCTTGGCCTTCTCTGCGTCTATCCAGCAGAGACGAATATTGACGCCCTCAGTCCGGATCAAGTCGCTGTGCATCTCATCGACGAGGCGCGTGCTCTGGTTGCGCGCAGCAAATCAGAAAACCATGACGCAGCGTTTAGACAAGAGTTTCAGTCTTATTGGAGCCTCGCCACTGACCAGGGCGCGCCGATCTATCGAAGCCTTGTTCGCCCGCACGGGCCGACCCGCCGCATTCGCGCCTGGCGCGGTCAAAACAAGACATCGCTTATTCGGGTCTTGGGCGAGACTGATGACGCGCTTTGTAATTGGCTCGATCATGCAAACGGGCCGGCACCCAGAGAAGGCTGGAAACTCTATGATGCGGTCTTAGTCTGGCTTGATACGCCGCTCATCCCGGACGCTTATCCCGTTCATGCAAGCGATGTTGAGGCCTTGATCCGCGAGAGCGCTGGTCGAGATCGCGACTATGCCCCCTTACTCGATGTCTCTCAAACCACTGACGTGCTCATCGGCGCACCAGTTGAAACCGGGGTGTGTTTTGGCGCGGTCTATATCGAACGACCCGATCAGAAAAAACTACAAAAGGGTTTCAGGCCGGGCCACGTTCCAGCTGCTCATGCGAAGCGATATGCCACATCACCAGCACGCCAAGCCAAAAAAGCGATTGTTGATCGCATCGACCCCGCCTGGGTGCATGGCCGCGACCACGACGGAGATATCGGGCAACTAGAAAGCTCGTCTGTGCTCGTTATCGGATGTGGGGCATTGGGCGCGAGCGTGGCCGTTCTATTGGCTCAAGCCGGTCTTGGCCACTTCACGCTATATGATGGGCAGTACTTGGACCGAACCAATACTTCTCGGCACCCACTTGGCGCCGATTATGTCGATCAAAACAAGGCCAAAGCGCTTGCCAAGCATTTGACCAAGCGCTTTCCACACTTACGCGGTGTCGACGACCATGACGCGCATGTTGATATCCGCGTAATTGATAAATTGCCCAGTCTGGATTCAGCCGATCTTGTCATCTCGGCGACCGGCGAATGGGCCTCTATGAGTTTGATTGCGGATGCGGCCAGAAGTTGGGACGTCCCCCTGCAGACCATCTGGCACGAACCCCAAGCGCTCGCGGCCCACAGCGTTCTGACACTCCCGAACGGTGCCTGCCTGCGCTGCGGGTTTGATCGTCTTGGAAAGCCTTTGCTCGAAGCGACGCTACAGGACGAAACTGCAGTCTGGCGTCGAATACCAGCTTGCGGGGGCGCCTTCACGCCGTATGGTGCGGCCCAACTTGCATTTACGAGCGGCTTTTGCGCATCTGAAGCTTTAAAGCACCTTACAGCAACACCTGCTGGCGCGCGGCACAGCATCTGGGTTGCCAGCGATGAAGTCCTAGCTGCGGGTAACGCAGAGCGCACCGCCGCGTTCAAATCAGAGTTCGACTCTGGCCCTCATGGAGCCCGTGTATCCCGGCCGTGGGCGCTTGGCGCAGAATGCCCGCTTTGCGGTCCGCACGTATGACGTCACTCATATATCCATTACCTGCATGCGCGCTTGGCCGGACATTTAAGCGCCTAGTCTTTGACGCAAGGGCGCTCGATACGCTCTATTCAGAGCGCCAACTCAAACCATCTCAACCTGAATCCGGTGGACAGTTACTTGGAACCTTCTCCGACGATGCTGTTCAAATCGTCACCGTCACTATTCCTAGCCGAGACGATGTTCGCTCACGATTCGGATTTGCCAGGCTTCAAGCCACCGAACAGGCGGAAATCGACGAAGCCTTTTCTGCCGGCCTTCACTATCTCGGCGACTGGCATAGCCACCCAGAATACAAGCCCAGCCCCTCAAGCATCGATGTAATCACTGCCAAGAAACTGTTTCGCACGTCAAAATCGGAATTGCGCAATTTCCTGATGGTGATTGTCGGTACGAGCGAAAATGCAAGCGATCTCTACGTCGCTCTGGTCAATGGCCGTCGGGTTCGTCGGCTGACACAGATATAGTGCCATTAGACATTGCGGTCGCGAAACCACTTCTACCGTAACCGTCCAATGATTCAGCCCTGTCGCGGAAGCAAGTCGCCAGCTACGAAGCTCATGAAGCGTAGTGCCAGAGCGTGAGGGGCAATCGACCGTCTTAATTTGTTCGCTTTAGGACGTGGTCTGACGGGCCGGTGATGCCTACTAATGGAATCAATTCGCGGTTTCTTTATGTCCGCTAATAGGAAGTTTTTCCGTGCGGCTAATGCCCGCTTACGGGATCTAGCTGACGTCCGAAAGACGGCGCTCAGCCTCTTCAACTTTGCGAGAAGCGACTTCAATCCGCCGCTTCAGAGCCGCCAATCCAAGCTTGATGTCCTGCTTCCCGGACCGCGGCGCCTGCGCCGATAGCCCGTCAACCAGCGCTTGTTCCAACTCGGCCATCGCCTCAACAACCAGTTCACGGATTGGGTCTAGCTCGTCCATGTCGGCCACATGGCGCACCTTCGCCGAAACTGTCCACGCAGCTTTTTCGCGGGTCGCTGGACTCGCGGCGCATTCGGAGCATTGCTGTCTTCGACAATAGAAAGCGCGGCCCGGTATCGGCCCGGGCTTGTCTCAGTGGGAGCGAATAATCGCGCCCACGGATCCAAAGGAGACAAGCCATGACCGACCAACAAACAATCGACGTCCCCAAAGACGGCACCAAGGAAGCCCGCCTGGTCGAGGCCCTGACCGGCAAGGGCCAGACACTGAAGCAGCTTTCCAACCTGCTAACCTGGCAGCCGCACACAGTCCGCGCCGCGATGACCCGGCTCCGCAAGCGCGGCTATGTCATTGATCGGATCGAAAAGACCGAGAAGTCCCCTGCCCGGTTCAAACTTCGCGGAGAGAAGGCGTGAGGCAGGCCTACTTCGAGAGCCTTTCGCGAGTCGAGCTCATCGAGTGCTGGACCGAGATGATCGGTTCAGCGCCACCAACCAAACTTCGCTCGCCCATGATGGTGAAGGTCCTGACATGCGAGCAGCAATGGCAGGCCTCGGGCCAACCTCGCGCGGCTCTGGTGAGAAAGCTTAGGCGCCTCGCAGGCATTGCGACCACCGGCGTTGTACCAGCGAGCAACGGCCAGCGCCTGGTGCGGGAGTGGAACGGCGTCGAACACACGGTCGATATCACCGAGGCCGGCTATCTCTGGAACGGCAGGATTTGGCGATCCCTTAGCGCCATCGCCAAGGAGATCACAGGTACCAAGTGGTCCGGCCCTCGCTTCTTCGGTGTGCAGACATGAAGAAGATCCGCTGTGCCATCTATACGCGAAAGTCCTCCGACGAAGGCCTCGACCAGGCCTTCAACTCGCTCGATGCGCAGCGGGAGGCCTGCGAGGCCTATGTCCGATCTCAACGGCATGAAGGCTGGAAGCTCCTCTCACAGCGCTACGATGATGGCGGGATCTCCGGTGGGACCATGGACCGTCCTGCCCTTCAAGCCCTACTCGCTGAAATCGAAGCCGGCCGCATCGACATGGTCGTGGTCTACAAGATCGACCGACTTACGCGCTCGCTCGCAGACTTCGCCCGGCTGGTCGAGCGGTTCGAGGCAACGGGCGCGTCCTTCGTCTCGGTGACACAGCAGTTCAACACTGCATCCAGCATGGGCCGACTGACGCTGAACGTCCTGCTCTCCTTCGCCCAGTTCGAGCGGGAGGTCACAGCCGAGCGGATCCGCGACAAGATCGCAGCCTCCAAGAAGAAGGGAATGTGGATGGGCGGCGTTCTGCCGCTTGGCTACGACAAGACCGACGCAGGCCTCGTGATCAACACCGCCGAAGCCGAAATAGTCAGGACCTTGTTCCAGGCATATGTGGACCTCGGCTCGGTCCGGAAACTGAAGGACTATGCCGATACTGCGGGTCTTCAAACCAAGCAGCATGAGTTTGCCTCAGGTCGGGTGACAGGCGGTCAGCCGTTCAGAACTGGCCATCTTTATCAGCTGCTCTCCAACCCGCTGTATCGCGGCAAGATCAAGCATCGCGACCAGGTCTATGACGGCCTGCATGAGGCGATCATTTCAGAGGCGCTCTGGATAAGGGTTCAAGAAACGCTGGCGCACAATCGCGTCGCAAGAAAGACCCGGAAGAACGCCGCCAACCCGTCGCCGCTTGCTGGCAAAGTGTTCGATCATCAGGGTCACGCCTTCTATGCGCATCATGCCCGGAAGGGGCAGCAACGCTATCGCTACTACGTCTCCGCAGATGATCAGGTCCGTCTGCCAGCGAGCGAGCTGGAGCAGGTTGTCTTCAACGCGCTGGTCCATCGCCTGGTAGTCCAACATCAGCCGAGCACCGGCGAGCCATCGCAGCGCGAAACGCTGAACCAGGTTGAACGTCTGGTCGTCGGCTCGGGCGAGCTGGCAATCCATCTGGCTGGAAAAAAGGAGACGCCGCCCATCTGCATACCACTTTCGCAACGCCGGCGCGGTGTCGAACGCAAGCTCGTTCTGGACAGACAGAACATTCGCCGAAAACTGGATCGAGCGCTGATCCGCCGTATCGTCCAGGCCATGGACTGGCTGGATTCCATCAAAGCTGGACGTTCCATTGGCGACATTGCCAATGATCAAAACGTCTCGCCGTCTTACATCACGCACAATCTGGATCTCGCTTTCCTGTCACCTCGAATTCTCGAAGCTATCAGCGAAGGACGCCAGGCCCCGCACATCTCGGCCTACCAGCTTTCCAAGATTTCGATCCCCGTGAAATGGAACGAGCAGGACGCGATTTTCCTCTCCTAGCTTCCTGCGCGAGCGCTCGCTTCATTCCCTGCAGGACCTTCAACACGCTTCTCTCAGGACCTGGGATATCCCTATCCGTCATACCCTTAGTCATATGACTTAGCCTATGACTAAGGGTATGACTTGGCCTATGACTAACCCATGACTTAAGTCCGCTGCGATAAAGAACGAACGCCGGTTGACCACCTCGAGCGGGCCCGTACTAGCGCGACTTTCGAACAACACGCGAGCCCCATGGCCGGGTTCACGATCCCGATTTTCTATCGGCTATTTCCAACGCTCGCAGAACCCAGCCATGCACGCGCAATCGCGAAAAGGCCCGTCACTATTGGGCTTCCCTGATCCGTCGGCGGAAATTCCCTGTTATGCTCGCAAAATTCCCTGTTCTTGAATGTAAATTCCCTGTTCCTGCGCTTAGGGAATTTGTCGCCTAAGACACTGTATTTACGACACTTATCCGAGGTCGAAATCGATGGAATCCCTGTTAATTCGACGAAATTCCCTGTAAATCGCCCATTATCAGGGAACTTGCCCCCAAACTTGACTGAAAAATTGGGCGACGGAGACTTTTGCCTAAAAGGCCTCGATTGCAGTAGAATAGAGACGGGAAATGCAGATTTCAGTCGCTGATAGCGCCCGCAAGTCCCGGAAATGTCGGGACTATTCCGAGACGTCTCGAATTCGGTGATTTTCGGGAGACTGGCTGGCGGAGAGGAAGGGATTCGAACCCTCGATACGCGTTAACGTATACTCCCTTAGCAGGGGAGCGCCTTCAGCCACTCGGCCACCTCTCCAGCCAGTTTGCCTGACTAACCGCATGCTTTGCCTCGGGCAAGAGGGCAAACGGCCCTGATCGCAGCAAGCCTCATGGTGTCACGACAGGAAACCAGAAATCCGGCTGATCGAGGGCCCCGAGGAACGCCGCCGGGGCCGCCATATTGCCGTCCAGCCTCATCGCTTCGGACTCCATCAATGCCTGCGCACTGGTCTCCCTCAGGATGAGGCGGTTGAAGTCGGCCCGCGTCAGCGTCAGCCGCGCCGCCCCTTCTCCGTCCGTCAGGCGTGGCACAATGACGTCGCGCCCGATATCGACCGTGACTGTCTCACCGGTATCGGTGAAGTCGAACACGACGGTGAACGGATCCATGGCGAGCTTGTCGGGATTGTAGCGGCTGGCCAGCGCATCGAAGAGATCGATTGTCGGCACCGCCTTGAGGAAGTCGGCATTGCCGAGATTGGGCGCCCCCGCATCCGGCATGCCGTTGCGCAGTTCGGAGGCGGCTGTGAGATAATAGCTCCGCCAGGCCCCGCTCTCGGCCTGGAAGCCGAGCTGTTCATAGGCCGCCGCCAGCCAGTCCTTCGCCGCCTGACTGCCCGGCTCGGCAAAGACGGCGTGGTTCAGCAATTCCGCGGCCCAACGATAATCGCCGGACTCGAAGGCCTGCACGCCACGGTCGATAATGGCATCCAGCCCGCCCACCGCCTCGACATAGCGGCTCGCTGTCTCGGCGCGTGGCAGGGCGTGATAGTCGGCCGGCACCCCGCTCCACCAACCATAATAGAACTGGTAGACCGCTTTGGAATTGTGGTTCAGCGTGCCGTAATAGTCGCGCGTCGAGAAATCCTCCTGGGAAAAGCCCGGCTCGGGGATCGTCTCGGCGGCCTCCGTCATGGTCGCCCCGGCATTGGCGCGGCGCAGCGTCTGGTCGTGGACATAGCGATAGATGTCGCGCTGATGGGTCAGAAATTGCTGCACATTTTCCTGTCCCCAGGTCGGCCAGTGGTGGGAGGCGAAGACGAGGTCCGCCTTCCCGCCATAGTCGGCCAGTGCCCGGTCGATGACGCGGCTCCATTTGAGCGCATCGCGGACCTTCGCCCCCCTTGGCGTCAACACGTTGTGGAAGGTCGCGGTCGCCACTTCAGCGGTACAGAGCGCATTCTTGCCCGGCAGGTAGAACATGAATTCTGCCGGCGCCTCGGTGCCGCCGGCATCCATGAAGACGAAGTCTACGCCGTCGATCTCCCGCTTCGTTCCCCAGCCGCCGATCTCCTCGGTCGGCAGGACCAGGCCCGTCGTGCCCTGCGGGAGGCCCGGGCCGAGACCGGTGCCGACATTGGCAGTGTCCGAGCGCGGAATGGTGTTGCCGAACATCAGCACCGCGCGGCGCTGCATCAGATTGCCGGCGATCAGGTTTTCCGCCACCGCGCTCTCGGTGAAGCCTTCGGGCGCGAGCACGGGGACATCGCGCTCTTCAATCTCTTCTTCCGAGATCACGCCCCGCGCGCCGCCGAAATGGTCGGCATGCGAATGGGTGTAGAGGACGCCCGTGACAGGCCGCTCGCCCAGCGTGTCATTGACGAGCTTCAGCGCGGCCGCAGACGTCTCCTTCACGGTCAGCGGGTCGACGATGATCCAGCCGGTCTCGCCCTCGATCACGCTCATCACGGAGAGGTCGTAGCCGCGCACCTGCCAGATGCCGTCGGCGACCTCGAACAGGCCGTGCTTCGCCGCAAGGCCCGACTGGCGCCAGAGCGAGGGGTTCACCGTGGCAGGCGCCTCGCCCTCAATGAAGTCGAATTGCGGGATCGACCAGACCGTATTGCCCTCTTCATCGAGGATGGCGTCTTCCTCGATCGCCGCGAGGAAGCCGCGCGCGGCATCCTCGACGTCGCCCTGGTCATCGAGCGGGAGGCGATCGGCGACGGCCTGGTTTGCTCCGGCTGTCGCTTCGGTGGCTTCACCGGCTGGCGGGGCTGGCGGGATCGCGCCCGCGTCTCCCTCCGGCTCAGCTGCCTGCGGCGGGGAGCATGCCGCGACAGCCAGGATCGATGTCGCCAGCAACCAGTGTCTCATGACGTTTCCTTCCCATCGGTTTGGAAAGGACACTAATTGGCATTGCCAATGTCAGGAAGTGGTTCCTCTAAGGAAAGTAGCGGTGACCTTCGCCGCTCATTCCGGCGAATACCTTGGCTCTTCCCCCTTTCCGGCCCATCTCATCAGACATGCACTGGATCGCCATTCTCATCATTGCCGCCTGGATGCTCATCGGCGGCACGCTCCATCTGGCGATGCCGGCGCCCTTCTATGCCGTGGTGCCGGACTGGATGCCACAGCTCGCGGTCGTCTGGGTTTCAGGTCTGATCGAGCTCGCCATCGGCATTGGCGTCCTCATCCCCCGCACCCGCGCAGTGGCCGGCCTCGCCTTTGCAGGTCTCTGCCTCGGCTATCTGCCGCTTCATGTCTGGGACTTTTTCCGCGCTGACCCTGTGTTTCCCGTGCCCTGGGGCGCGAGTGCGCGGATCGCGGCGCAGATGGTGTTGATCTGGATGGGAGTGTGGGTTTGGCGGCGGGACCGGCAGGAGGCGGTGTAAATGAGGAATCCACAATGAATTCGCTAAAGTCTATGATTTCGCTCACGACGACGAAACTTCAGCTTGCTTTTGATGGCGCAATTCTGGCCACGGGTTCTGCATTCTTCTACGAAGCGCACGGCAGGCCGTTTCTTGTAACGAACCGCCACAACCTCACCGGTAGAGATCAAAATACCGGGAAGCCGCTCGATACGAAGAACGGTGGCATTCCCAACACACTAAAATTTTCGATGCCGAAGTATGAAAGGCGGGGAAACAATATCGAGTTCACTGGTCAACAGGAATGGAATTTCGAATTGCGGTGGCAGTTGACCAATCCGCCTTGGCTCGAACACCCTGCTCTAGGCGACAAAGCGGACATCGTCGCTCTAGACCTTTTGAAGCATTGGAAAGATAGCCAACAACCAGTTGCGTGCGTTAATACGCTTCCGCACAGTCATTTTCTATCTATTTTGCCGGCTGGGAGTGTTTCCGTTGTGGGCTATCCTTTCGGAGTGAGCGTGAACAATCACTACCCAATCTGGATTACGGGCTCGATAGCGTCCGAGCCCAACTTTGATGCGGACGGCAAGCCGGCAATGTACATAGATTGTAGGACCAATAAAGGCGCCTCCGGTTCGCCAGTATTTTCAGTGCTCAATGGCGGGACCGCGCCCGTTGATGAAGTTCCGACAACCAACGACATGTCTATGCACATGAATTTTGGAAACTTCCATTCGGCCGCGTTCTACGTTCCGGTTCAACGCTTTTTGGGTATCTACAGCGGCCGTATAAACGCGAATTCAGACATCGGACTGCTATGGCGCGAAAAGGCAGTCGGTGAGGTTTGTCAGTCCGGTGTGCCGGGCAGGCCTGTAAGCTAGGTTCTGTGTGCTCGTTCGAATTCAACCGTCTACTCCGCTGAAAGGACTGTTCAACTTCGTATTTGGGAATCAGCCTCTGATATAGAAGCAAAGCTTCCGGTTGAATCCACTGCCGTGGCCTTCTATGCCTTCAATCGATTCACTGGATCGATTGATTTGCTCAGGCAAACCGTCTTCGAAGCCTAAAGCGGAATATTATCGTGCTTCTTCCACGGGTTCTCGAGCGACTTGTTCCGCAGTGTGCGTAGCGCCTTGCAGACGCGGCGGCGGGTGGAGTGGGGCATGATGATGTCGTCGATATAGCCCTTGCGCGCCGCGACGTAGGGGTTGGCGAAATTGTCCTCATACATCTTCGTGTGCTCGGCGATCTTTTTCTCGTCGCCCAGATCCTTCCGGAAGATGATTTCCACCGCGCCCTTCGCGCCCATCACGGCGATCTCGGCGGTGGGCCAGGCATAGTTCATGTCGCCGCGCAGATGCTTGGAGCTCATCACGTCATAGGCACCGCCATAGGCCTTGCGCGTGATCACGGTGACCTTCGGCACGGTGGCCTCGGCATAGGCGAAGAGCAGCTTGGCGCCATGCTTGATGAGGCCGCCATATTCCTGCTTGGTGCCCGGCATGAAGCCCGGCACGTCGACAAAGGTGACGATCGGGATGTTGAAGCAGTCGCAGAAGCGCACAAAGCGTGACGCCTTGCGCGAGCTGTCGATGTCGAGCACCCCGGCGAGCGTCATCGGCTGGTTGGCGACGATCCCCACGGTCGAGCCTTCCATACGCCCGAAGCCGCACAGGATGTTGGCACCGAAGTCCGGGCTGATCTCGAAGAAGTCACCCTCATCCACCGTCTTCTCGACCAGTTCCTTCATGTCGTAAGGCGTGTTCGGATTGTCCGGGATGAGCGTGTCCAGCGATGGCTCGACGCGTTCGGGGTCATCGAAGCTCGGCCGCGTCGGCGGGGATTCGAGGTTGGACAGCGGCAGGTAGTCGATCAGGCGGCGCATCTGCACCAGCGCCTCGATATCGTTCTCGAACGCGCCATCGGCCACGCCCGACTTCTTGGCATGGACCGACGCCCCGCCCAGGGATTCGTGGGTGACTTCCTCGTTCGTGACGGTCTTCACCACGTCCGGACCGGTCACATACATGTAGGAGGTGTCCTTCACCATGAAGATGAAGTCGGTCATCGCCGGGGAATAGACATCGCCACCGGCACACGGGCCCATGATGACGGAAATCTGCGGGATGACGCCTGAGGAGAGAACGTTCTCCATGAAGATGTCGGCATAGCCAGCCAGCGAATCGACGCCTTCCTGGATACGCGCGCCGCCCGCATCGAAAATGCCGACCACGGGCGCGCCATTCTTCACGGCGGCCTTCTGCACCTTCACGATCTTTTCCGACTGCGCCTTCGACAGCGAGCCACCGAAGACGGTGAAGTCCTTGGAGAAGACATAGACCAGACGGCCATTTACCGTGCCGAAGCCGGTGACCACGCCGTCACCCGGAATGCGCTGTTTTTCCATGCCGAAATCGTGGGAGCGGTGCTCCACGAACATGTCGGTTTCCTCGAAGCTGCCCTCGTCGAGCAGCATGGTGATGCGTTCGCGCGCGGTGAGCTTGCCCTTGGCGTGCTGTTTCTCGATCCGGTCCTGCCCACCGCCAAGGCGGGCTTCCTCGCGTTTCGCCTCAAGCGCGTCGATCACATCCTTCATGGGGCACACTCCGTCAGAACTTTCAAATCTGCTGCCCTTGATACGCAGACGGAGCGATGACGCAAGAAAAAGGACAGGCTGCCGCTGAGACAACCTGCCCTTTCCTCCATGCTTTTCGACGTATCAACGAGCCGGATCAGCTGCCGGGGCGGCCCCCTTTCAGCTCGCCATAGGCCCGCACACCCCCCGGGCCGGTGCGCCGGCCGCGATCCTTGTTGTCGCTCCAGTCCCGGCCGCGATGCCCCCGGTCATGGTGGTCATAGCGGTCACGGTCGCGATAGTGGTCGCGGTCCCGGCCATGCTTCCAGTCATGGTCATAGCGGCGATTGTTCCAGCCGCGGCGGCCCGGCTGCGGCAGGCCGATCAGCTTGACGACATTGCCACGGCGCACAGTGCAGCGCACATCGCGCTCGAACTCACGGCGGCGGCCTTCGAACTCGACATCGTCGAAGCGGACCCGAAAGCCGCGCGGCCCAAGCTGGCGGACCCGGTAGTCGTCATCAATGTCGACATCACGGAAGCCGGCACGGTAGCCTTGGCGCTGGATCGCGCCGGCGCAGCGTTGCAGGGCATCGCGGCGAAGATGTCGAACCTCGCGCGGGCTCTGGCCCCACTGATTGGTCCGGTATGTGCGTCCATTGCGGCCGCGCCAGCGGTCATGGCCGACCGAGACATAAAAGGACGCGTCGGCGACATTGAGTGACAGACCACTGAGCGCGGTCTGCGTCGTCGTGGCCGGGGCATCCGCGAAGGCCGGGGCCGCGGTGAGTGGGATTGCCGCCAAAGCCAGCGCCGCCACTCGATTGCTCATGATGCGTTTCATCATGGGTGCAGGAAAACACACCCTTCCGGAACCCCGCATGACCGGCCCGTTGGGCTGGCGTTCACGAAGAAAACCAATGTTTTTCAGAGGGTTGAAAGCCTTATCCGCAGCCTTCGACAAAGTCGACCGCCGGTTCGAGGCCGACACGGAAGGCACGAACCTTGCCGTCGCTGCCCTCCTCGAAGACGGCGTAGACGCCCTCGCCGAGATCGGCCTTCAGGTCGTCATTGGCCGGGGCATACTTGTTCGGCGTGCGCTGTGTGTCTTCATACATCGCCTCGACCTCGTCGAGCGGCGTGCCGACGCCGGCACCGAGCAGCGTCTTCGCACTGCCATCGCGGACATCCACGCGCTGCACCGTGCCGCCCTCGACCATGAAGGCGCGGCCATAGGAGGTGGCGCTCGGACGAAGGTAATAGCAGGATGGGTTTTCCTGCACGCCGCCATAGAGCTCCGTCGGGAAGGCCTCGCGAGCCTCTTCCTCGGTCATGCCGAACGCAACATTGCACATGCCCTCGACAGAGACCGTCGAGCAGGCCCGGTCCATCTCGGCCTTTTCCTCTTCGTTGAGCGTCGGCGGCGCATTTGTCGGGCGCTCGGCCTCGGCATCATCGTCTTCGGCGCCTGGCAAGGCCGGCAGTTCGGCGCTGGTTTCCGGTTCGGACGGCTCGGGCTGGCCACAAGCCGTGACGGCAAGCAGGCTAGCCGCAAAAAGAAAGGCAATGGATTTTGTCATGGTAAAGCTCCAGAGAAACTGGCGGGAGCTTACCTAACGCGCGAACGCGGAAAAGAGTTTTCCGAGTGCACGCGCATCGGCCCGGCGTGCTTCGGTCGCCTGACGGGCCTCGGCGTCCTCGCCCCATTGCTCGATCTGCCAGGCCTCATCGATCCGCGAGCGCTCGAAAGCATCGTCGGCATCGATCTCCCCCTGCTCGACGGCCAGCGCCAGCACCGCGGAGCCATAAAGCCCCGTCGCCCAGACCAGCGCCGTCAGGCGGAAATCGTCGAGGCTCAGCGCATGCAGGCGGGCCGCTTCAGTAGAAGCATCCGGTTGCGGTGACGCAATCACGCCTTCCACGGGGAGCAACACGATCCCCAGAGAGCGACCAGCCCAGTCGCGAAGCGGGCGCCACTTTTCTTCCTGGCGTTCGCGCAGCTCCGTCGGCCCCTCGGCGAGGTGGCAGACGAGATCGGTTGTCGTGTATTTCGCGACCTCTTGCGCCAGCTCTTCCCGGGTGTGCGGTGTGCGGTCGATCGCGACATTAGCCAGCCGCGTGATCGGCATCGCGGTGGGATCAATATGCTCGCCCTGGGCCTCCCACTCATCGGCGGTATGGCGGGCAAGGGTTTCATTCGGCAGGCTCAGCTCGGCCTTGGCCGGTGTCTTGACCGGGCGGCCATCCAGCTCGATGCGCCAGCCGCCATCGCTCTCAACGACTGACACCGTCTTGTAGAAGCGGCGCGGCAGATCCTGTCTGTTCGGTGATGTGTTCGACATGGGCAGCCAGATGCCACGTCATCTGCGGGAAGGAAACGGGCAAGCTGTCTCAGCCAGCCGCACGCTCGGTCTGCACCATCTCGGTTTGCGGCTGCTCGCCAAGATACATCGTGTCAGCAACCATGCCGGTCTCGCGATTGACCAGGGCAATCGTGCGGCCAATGCGGACCGTCTTCAGCTCGGTCGCCTTGCGCGTCATCGCTAGCTTGGCACGCCACTCAAGCGAAAGCGGATACATGTGCTGCGGGAAGGGCTCACCTTTCACGATGCGGGTCTCGAGCGGGGAGCGGTCGAAACATATGTCACGTTCTGCAAGCCCCACATCACAGACTCCACTTGCCGTCCGGAATTCATGTGAAAACACTGCTTCATCGGCAGCGGTAAAATTCTGGGGGAGCGACGGCGTCTTCTGGGGCGAAATACTATTGGCAGCGAGAGCCACGGCACCACCGGCAAAAGCGGCGCCCGTAAGTCCTGCAAGAAGATAGTGAAAACTCAGGCGCATTCTGCTTGTCCTGTTTACTGTGGGGTACGAAAAACAAACGTCGAGCCGCGCGAACCGATCCATGCTTTCTGAAGAAAATGTCATGATCCGAATGCAAGAAAGCCAGCCCGAAGGCTGGCTTTCCACTTCTGGCCCGAGGGCCAGGAAACTGTCGGTATGAAGACTTAATCGACTTCTTCTTCGACTTCGTCTGCGGCCTCATCGACCTCTTCACCGGCTTCTTCGACCGGACCGTCATTGGTGTCGCAGGCAGCGAGTGTACCGGTACCAGCGGCGCCGATAGCAAAGAGAAGTGCGAGCATGGATTTCTTCATAAGGATCCCCTTGGGTTGTTAGACATCCGAGCGACCAACGTTAGACCGAAACGCCGGTTCCATCTAGGTTAAATCTTTTTGCGGCAAATTTCTGCAATCCGTCGCCCAGACTGCGGAAGTCGTGGTGAACTTCGTGGGCGCCTGCGGCGTCCAGCTCCTCGGTACGCCCGAAGCCCCAGCTGACCCCCATCGTATGGATCCCCGCATTGCGCCCCATGGCGATGTCATGGATGGCGTCGCCGATAATCAGGCTCTGATTCGGCTCGCAGCCGAGCGTGCCCATGCATTGCTCGACCATGAAGGGATGTGGCTTGCCGGGGCCGTCATCGGCGCACCAGATCGTGTCGAAATATTGCTCCAGCGGATGCATCTCGAAAATCGCGCGGATGCCGCGATGGGACTTGCCTGTCGCCATGGCGATCAGCCAGTTGTCGTTGGCGAGGCGCTCCAGCGTCTCGATAGCGCCCTCATAGAGGGGTTCACGAAACCCCTTCTCCGTGCGCCGCGCAATAAAGGCCTGACGATAGGCCTCGACCAGACCTGGCAGGTCATCATAGTCCGGCGCGAGCGTACGGCAGGCTTCGTCCAGGCCGAGCCCGACGATCTTGCGCGTCTCCTCATAGGCCGGTTCCGGCAGGCCGCACATGCCGAAGGCCCGGCACATGGCCGTCTGTATGACCTCGCGGGAATCCACAATGGTACCGTCCATATCCCAGATGGCGAGCTTCAGCGTCATCGGCGCCTCCTAGATAAAGAGCTCCAGCGGGTCCTTGCCCGCCTCTTCCTCGAGGAAGCCGAGCGTCTTGAACGTCTGTTTCATATGGCCCGACAGTGGCGCCTGGAGCAGTAGCGGCTTCTTGTTCTTGCGCGGGATCAGCAGTGCGCGGGCATGCAGGTGCAGGCCATCGGCGACACCCTGCGGCACTTCCCGGCGGGTGACATACTTGTCGTCGCCGAGGATGGAGGTGCCGAGCTCGTGCATATGGAAGCGCAGCTGGTGCATCCGGCCCGTCTGCGGACGAAGCGCCACCCAGGCGGCTTTCTGGGCCGCCTGCGAAACCGTCACATAATCCGTGATGGCATGGCGCGCGCCTTCATCGTTCTGCGCGCACTGGACCATGCGTTCGCGGCCTTCCGGCCCCTGCCCCTTCGTCATCCAGCAGCGCACCTGGCCAGCGGGCGGCTTTGGCGCACCGACGGTGACGGCCCAGTAGACCTTTTCCATTTCGCGGGAGCGGAAGAGGTCGCCGAGCCGGGCTGCGGCTGCCGGGTGGCGCGCAATGATCAGCAGGCCGGAGGTTTCCTTGTCGAGGCGGTGGACCAGTTTCGGTCGGTACTCATCGTCCGACAGGATATCGAGCATGCCGTCAATGTGACGGTCGCCCTGCTTGGTGCCGCCCTGCACCGCGATACCGGCGGGCTTGTTGAGCGCGAACATCTCGTCATCCTGATAGATGACCATTTCGCGCATGAACTGCTCATCGCGTGACGAGGCCGTATTGGCCTTGCGGGCCTTCTTTTCCTCTGCCGTCGGCTGGTGGACGGGCGGCAGGCGCACGACCATACCGGCATCAAGGCGGGTATTCGCCTTGGCGCGTGAGCCGTCGACGCGGATCTGTCCGGAGCGCAGCAGCTTCTCCAGCTGGCCCTGCGTGACAGGCAAGCGGCGCTTCACCCAGCGGTCGAGGCGAACGCCCTCTTCCTTCGGGCTAACGGTTTCATTGATCACCTGCTGGCTCATGCGAGCACCCTTTTCATGATCATCATGCCGATGAAAACAAGGACAAGACCGGCAAGCACCGAAAGCCCCGCATAGGCTATGGCGCGCAGCCAGTCATCCTTCTGGATATATTGCGCGATCTCGAGCGAAAAAGCCGAGAAAGTCGTAAAGCCGCCGAGCAGGCCGGTGGCCAGGAAGAGGCGCATATTCTGTCCGCCGCCCAGCGCTTCGCCGCGGAAAGCGAGAAAGCCGATCAGCAGACCCATGGCGAGGCTGCCCACGAGGTTCACGAAGAAGGTCGCCCATGGCCAGCCAGACAGGCCCATGCGGATGGCCGCCAGCCCTGCGCCGTGACGCAGGCTCGCGCCGATGGCGCCGCCCAGAGCTACATAGAGAAAACCGTTCATGCTGCGGCTTTTAAGGCGATTGCGGACGAATTGACAGGCCCGGCTTCAGGCTACCTGACGCAGCGTCCCGTCTTGCCAGAAACAGTCGCGCAGCTACCCTTTCAGCAACATCAGCGCCCCGGAAGAGGCGCATGGGAGGATCATGTGACCTACGACCTGATCATTGTCGGCGGCGGTATTGGCGGTTCAGCCCTTGCCGCAACGATGGCGAAGGCCGGACGCTCTGTCCTGCTGCTGGAAAAATCCACCCAGTATAAAGACCGCGTGCGCGGGGAATGGATTGCACCCTGGGGCGTGGCAGAGGTCAGGCGGCTCGGGCTGTACGACCTGCTAAGGCAGGCGGGTGGCCATCACATCACCTCGCACGTCACCTATGATGAAAGCCGCGAACCGGCGACAGCCGAGCAGACCGCCCTTCCGCTGGAAATCTTTGCCGAAGGCGTGCCCGGCCCGCTTGCTATCGGCCATCCGCATCATTGCCAGACCCTGTTCGACGAAGCGGTGCGCTCAGGCGCGACGGCGCTTCGTGGGGTCAATGTCACCAGTGTCACATTAGGCGCGAAGCCTTCGGTCACGTACAAGAGCGATGGCAAAGAGATAACGGCGACGGCCCCACTCATTGTCGGTGCCGAGGGCCGCCAGTCGCTGGTGCGCAAGGAAGCCGGGGTGACGCTCCATCAGGACAAGCCGCATCACTGGTTTGCCGGCCTGCTTGTGGAGAATGTCCACGGCTGGGACGAGACCCGCCAGGCTATCGGCACGGAAGACAATTTCGGCTTCCTCGCCTTCCCGCAGGGCGGGGATCGGGTCCGCGTCTATGGCGGCTATGCGCTGGATGAAAAAGGCCGCTTCAAGGGCGAGGATGGCGCACGGAAGTTCCTCGACGCGTTCCGCATGCGCTCAGCCCCGGACAATGAAGCGCTGGCTGCCGGAACGCCCGCCGGTCCCCTCTTCTCCTACTTCAACAATGATAGCTGGACCGATGAGCCGTATGCGGATGGTTGCGTGCTGATCGGAGACGCAGCGGGCTGGAACGACCCGATCAACGGGCTGGGCCTGTCCATCACCTATCGCGATGTCCGTATCGTTTCCGATATTCTGAAATCGACGCCGGAGGCCCAGGAGCCCGACTTCCGTTCGTATGCGGAGGAACGACGCGAACGAATGCGTCGCCTTCGCTTTGCCGGTATGCTTCAGGCCACCCTGGACATGGAATTTGGCGAGGACGCCCGCGCCCGCCGCAAGAGCTATCACGAACGCAGCGCGGCTGATCCATCGCTTGGCATGCACGGCTTCGCCATCATGGGCGGGCCGGAAAGCGTCCCCGACGAGGTCTTCACCGACGCGCACAAGATGAGGGTCCTGCAGTCATGAGCCCGATGGATATGGAACGCTTCAACGCAGACTGGCTGAAAGCCTGGACGGACAAGGATGTCGCACGGCTGGTCTCCTTCTACAGCGCCGACACCGTCTACAAGGATCCGCAAGTCCCCAACGGCGTGGAAAGCCGTGAGGCGCTGGGAGCCTATCTGGAGACGCTTTTCGGCTCGACGCCGCCCATGACCTACACGCCGGAAACCGTGTGGGGCATCGAAGGCGGCTTTTGCGGGCGCTGGTATTGCGACATCGGCGAGGGCGGCAAGGAAGGCAAGCTTCGCGGCTTCGATCTTGTCCTGCTCGAAAACAGCCTGATCAAGCATAACGAAGTCTACGTCCATCCACTTACGGGAGACGCCTGATGCCGGATATTCGCAACTGGCAGGACATCGACGCGAAGTGGCTGAGCGACGCGCTCGCTGCCGGCGGCATCGACGCGAAAGTCTCCGCCTTCGAGGCCGGCAAGGTCGGCACCGGCCAGATCGGTGACTGCGTCCGCTTCAAGCTGGATTATGAGCGCGACGTGCCGGGCGCTCCCCAGACGATCGTCGGCAAGTTTCCCGCCGAGGGTGCCGAAAGCCGCGCGACCGGTATCCAGCTCGGCAACTACCACCGCGAAGTGAAATTCTATCAGCTCCTCCAGCCCGACGCCCGCATCACCACGCCGCCCTGTTACTTCACGGACGTGAACGAAGAGACCCATGATTTCGTCCTGATGATGGGCGATCTTGCCCCTGCAGAACAGGGCGACCAGCTGGCCGGGGTCACGCTGGATCAGGCACAGCTTGTCCTGAAAGAGGCCGCAAAGCTCCACTCGGCCTTCTGGAATGATGAGCGTCTCGACGAATATGCCTGGGTGATGAACACGAAGAACGCCCCCGATCCGCTCGACCCGGGTCTTGTCACCGGTCTGTGGGACGGGTTCAAGGCGCGCTATGGCGACCGCGTCACACCCGAAGCGACCGTGATCGGCGATGCGATGAGCCGGAATATGGAGGCGTATAACGGCTCGCGCGATGGCTCCCGGTCGCTCATCCATTCCGACTTCCGGCCCGACAACATGCTGTTCAATCCGGCCAGCGCAGATCGTCCGGTCACGGTCGTGGACTGGCAAAGCTTCGGTTACGGCCCGGCCGGCGCTGATGTCGGCTACTTCATTTCCGGGGCGATCGCACCGGAAACGCGGCGCGCCAATGAGGCAGCCCTGATCGACCTCTATCTGTCGGAAATGGACCGGCTTGGCGTGTCTGATTATGCCCGCGACGAATTTGTCCGCCATTATATCGCTGGCGCCTACCAGCACTTTTTCACCGCCTTTTTCGCGGCCATGCTTGTCACCCAGACCCCGCGCGGCGACGACATGTTCTTCCGCATGCTCAACGGTGCCGTCGACCTGATCTCCGATCACGACGCGCTCGACTGGTACACCTAGTTTCCGGGAAACCCGCGCTTTCCTTCACGCGTTGGTGACATAGCTGAAAGGCTCAGGTCCCCTCCAACGCCTGAAAGGTTTCTTCATGTCGGATCGCATTTTCCGTACCGCCCTTCTCTCAACTTCCATTGTTGCCGCGGCTGCCTGCGCAACCGCGCAGACCGATGGCAGCGAGACCATGTCGGTCACCGGGACCGAAGGCACCGAATTGATGGCTGAAGCGCTGGCAACCTTTGACGGCGCCTGGGCGATGACCTTCCTGCCGGATGGCCGCGCCCTCGTCACCGAACAGGATGGCGATCTCTGGCTGCTCGACACCGACGGCGCGAAGCTTGGCGAGATTTCCAATGTGCCTGAGGTCGAAATGCGCGGTCAGGGCGGCCTCGGCGACATCATCATCCATCCTGACTTCGCCTCGAACAACACCGTCTTCGTTTCCTATGTCGAACGCGACCCAGAAGATGACAGCCTGAGTGGCGCAGTCGTCGAGAAGGCGACACTGGCCCTTACCGAAAATGGCGGCAGCCTCTCCGACCGCACCCGCATCTGGGAACAGTCGCAGAAGGTGCCGGGCAATGGCCACTATAGTCATCGTCTCGCTGTTGCGCCGGATGGCAATCTGATCATCACCTCCGGCGAGCGCCAGAAGTTCAGCCCGGCCCAGAACATGGAGCTGAATCTCGGCAAGATCATCCGTGTGACCACCGATGGCGAAGCGCTCGAAGACAATCCGTTCTATGGCAATGGCGCGGTGGCCGACACCGTCTGGTCACTTGGGCACCGCAACATGCTGGGCGTTGCTTTCGATGCCGATGGCCAGCTCTGGGCGCACGAAATGGGCCCGAAGGGTGGCGATGAGCTCAACCGGATCGTGAAGGGTGAGAATTACGGCTATCCGCAGGTGTCGAATGGCGAGCACTATAACGGCAAGCCATTCTTCGGAGACCATGAGTCCTACCCGATCTACGAGAATCCGGCCGTTTCATGGACGCCGGTGATCTCCCCGGCCGGACTAATCATCTATGATGGTGACATGTTCGCCGACTGGCAGGGCGACGCCTTCATCGGCGGTCTGTCTTCGCAAGCACTGATCCGGGTCGAATTCCAGCAGACCCCGCTCGACAATCAGGGCTCCGGCGGCACCTCCAGCACAATGGAGACGACGGCAGACGAGGTTGAACGCTATGAATGGGGCAAGCGCATCCGCGAAGTCGAGCAAGGTCCTGACGGCGCGATCTATGTGCTTGAAGACGATCCGGGTGGCCGGCTGATCAAGCTGACCCCGGCTGGCGAAACCGACAGCTAGGCTTCAAGACCCAACGCTTCTGCCTGCTGGACAAAGTCCGCGGGCGGAGGCGCTTCCAATGCCATTTCCTGCCCATCGGGATGGGCGATGACGAGCCGGGCGGCATGCAGCATCAGCCGCGGGGCCGAAAGCTTTCCTGATCCATAGATGCGGTCTCCCAGAATCGGGCAGCCGAGCGCCGCGAGATGGGCCCGGATCTGGTGCATGCGGCCGGTTACGGGGCTTGCCTCGACAAGCGCGTGGACGCCCGACCGCGCGACGATACGCCAGTCGGTCCCGGCTTCGAGCGCGCCTTTCTGTCCGGCTTCAGCCGGAACCATTTTCTCCCGTCCACCACGATCCGACGGCACCTTGCGGAGCGGTGTATCGATGACGCCCTCGTCGCTTTCAGGCAGCTGTCCGGAGACCAGCGCCAGATAGGTCTTCTTCGCGCGGCGTTTCGCGAACTGCTCCGACAGGTGTGCTGCGGCCGGCTGTGTCCTCGCGACGATCAGAACGCCCGATGTGCCGGAATCGATGCGATGAACGAGACGCGGTCGCTTGCCATTCGACTTCGCGAACGCCCAGAGCAAGAAATCGACCGACTGCCCCCGCCCGCCAGCGGTCTGCACGGCGAGGCCTGGCGGCTTGTTGAAGACAAGCACCTTGTCGTCCTCATGCATCAGCAGCGACCGGATGAAGGCGGCATCCTCGGGTTTCACATTGGGAACGGGGCGGTTTCGGGCCATGGCTCGCGCTCATAGCTGCTTGCCCAGCCGCCCGCAATGCCAGCGGCGGCGCAAAGAAAAAGGGCGGCCCGAAAGCCGCCCTTCCCCAATTTCATTCCGGTTACCCGAAAGACCTAGAAGTCGATCGAGGCACCCATGAAGATGTAACGACCCATCGCGTCATAGACTTGCGGATAGGTGTTGCCGTTACCCGGAGCCGTACCGACTTCGGAGGACAGCGGCGGATCTTCGTCGGTGATGTTGTTCACACCGAGACGAACCGACATGTTGTCGAGGAGCTGGTACGAGCCAGAGAGGTCCAGATAGTTCTGAGTGTCCATGGTCTCGTTGATCGCACCTTCGTCACCGTCGAGTTCAACCTCGGAGAAGTAACGCCACGTACCCGTCAGCGACAGCTTGCCGTCGATCGGAGCCCAGGTCACGCTGGTCTTGTGGCGGTATTCCGGGTTCGCACCGTTGCCGAAGTTGGTCTGGCAGCGGCCTGCATAGAGACCGACGCAGTCAACCGGCGGGGTGACAGACGCATCCGGAAGCGCCTGGAATTCCAGGCTTTCCAGGAACGTCCCGGTATAGTCGAACGAGAAGATACCAGCGGTACCAGCATCGTAAGCATAGCTTGCCTGCAGGTCATAACCGCTCGTTGCGAGGCTACCGGTGTTCACATTGGTTGCAGTGATGAAGCCGGTCTGGCTGGCCCAGAGAGTGCCACCCGCGCCGCGGTTGACGAGCGAGCAGAAGAAGGCATCGCCAGTGAGGCCACACTGTTGAAGTGAAGTCTCTTCCGGAACCGTGTTGATGTAGCCTTCCACTTCGATGTCGAAGTAGTCGAGCGACACGGTCAGACCGTCCAGCATGGTCGGCGTCGCAACGAAGCCAACCGTGAAGGTATCGGATTCTTCCGGTTGGAGATCCGGGTTACCACCACCGAAGGTGTTGTACTGACCAGCCGGGTTCTCGAGGGCGGTTGAGCCGTAGTTCGCCGGGTCAAGGCCGGTGTTCGCACACTGGTCGACCGTAAAGGTCGGATTCGGCCCTGCGCACGGATCGTCGCCGGTCAGGTCGAAGAGACCAATCGACTGCGGGTCGAACAGTTCGAAGATGTTCGCAGCACGCACAGCACGCTGGAACGAACCGCGGAAGCGGACGTCCGGCGTCGGAGCGTAGCCCACACCCACCTTGTATGCATCGGAGTCGACATCGTCATAGAACGATTTCCGATAGGCGAGATCGAGGTTCAGGTCATAGATACCCGGACGTTCCTGGACGAGCGGGATATCGAGCTCTGCGAAGATATCGACCACGTTCTGCGCACCCGAGATGGCCGTCGTCGGACCACCCTGGCCTGCACCGTCACCGGACTGGAAGTTTGCGTCCGGGTTGGAGTCGATCGTGTCACGACGATACTCGGCACCAAAAGCCCAGCCCGGCGCGTCGACGGCCATTGGCGAAGAAATGCCTACATCAGCCAGCGAGCCGAACAGCTTGCCGGAGAGCACGGTCTGCGTGACATCGCCGTTCCGGTTGAGCGGGCTGACAATGTAGTTCACAGCCGCCGGATCCGGCGCATTGCCGGACCAGATGTCGTACGGCACACAGGCCGGATCGTCATTGGTCGGGTCAGCGTCAACGTTGACACTACAGGCCACACCGCCATTGCCGTCCGGCACCGCATAGAGCGCCTTGGTCAGCTTCGCGATGGACAGGTCGTTATTGTAGGTTTCGCTACGGACGACTTTCGAGAACGACCCATACATGTCGTAACCGATTGACGTGTCGCCGAGATCGCCACGAATGCCGATCACGTTGCGGAAGGTCTGGTGACGGATGTCATTGTTCCGCGGACCACCTTCGACGTTCCGGCGGAGGGCAAGATAGTCACCAACACCGACAACAGCGTCCGGTGCAAGACCGTCACAGCCGATATAGGACGTCTGCTGGTCGGACAGGTACGGGTTGTCGCAGTTCAGACCGCCATTGCCACCGGTCACACCATAGCCGAACACACCGGACGGTGCGATCTGGGAGTTCGTTTCGTTGGAAACGAACATGAACTCGCCATAGGCTTCGATGTCCTCAGTGATGTCGTAGTTGAGGAACGTACCGAACGTGTACTTCTCGTTTGGACGCTGGAAGTGGTTGAACGGGTTGAAGTTGAACGTATCTGTCGAGAAGTCACGAGCGATAAAGTCGCCGGAACCAGTCGGGTCAACACGCCCCCATGCGCCGTCCGGCAGGTTGCCGCCCAGGCTGAGCAGGTTGGTGAACTGGTTCGTGCCCGAACCGACACAGTCAAACTCGTTGCCGCCGGCGCGCGTACCAAGAGCACACTGCGAATAGTCGCGGTCGCCCTGAAGGACTTCGTTGACGTTCTGATAGCCGGCATAGGCCATGGCGTGACCGCGGCCGTTGTCGAACTTGCCGCCAGCCATGATCGTGATGTCGACAGCTTCGCCATCAACCGTGCTGCCGCTCGGAACGCGGAACTGGCTCGGGTTGATCGCTGCGTATTCCTGCAGCAGGCCCTGAAGCTCACCATCATTGTTATGCTGGAAGAAGCTGTAGTTACTGTCGATGCGGAAACCTTCGAAATCGTCGTTCATGACGAAGTTCACAACGCCGGAAATAGCGTCGGAACCGTAGGTCGCCGAGGCACCGCCGGTCAGGACGTCAACGCGCTCGACCAGCTGGGTCGGGATCGAGTTGATGTCCGGAGCGGAGATGTTGAGCGAGCCGTAAGGCAGGCGGCGGCCGTTCATCAGGACCAGCGTACGCTCGGAACCGAGGCCGCGAAGGTTGATGGAGGCCGTACCGGTGCCGCCGTTGGCAAGATTGGAGCCCTGGGCGCCAAACGCTTGCGGAAGCGTGTTGATCAGGTCTTCAGCCTTAAGCGTACCACGGATGTCGAACTGCTCGGCGCCGATTTCGGTGACCGGGCTGGTTGCTACCAGGTTGCCCGATTGCGGGATGAGCGAGCCGGTAACGACGATCGTTTCCTGGCGAGCGACATCATCTTCCTGAACTGACGCGGGGGGATCGACGCGCTCGACGTCGTCCTGCGCATAAGCCGGCGCCGCCAGCGTGAGCGCAGCCGCCCCCGCAAAGACAGACGACAGCAAGTGCGTCTTCAATTTGTTTCCAATCACGTGGAACCTCCGATATTACCCATTGTGAATAGAGACACCCTGACTTTGCGTTTCTGATGAGGACAATGTCCTCCATCTCCTCAAAACAGAGCAATTCTCCGTCGCACGGACGCCCGAGCCCGCGACAACGTGCCCACGGTTGAGGTTAAGCGTGGGTTGGTCAACTCATTCTTGTCAGAAAGATGACCGCTTTTATCAAAGTGTTGCCAAGTTGCAGCACAGAGGGGCTTTTTCTGCCAAATTCCTTCAATGCTACAGTAGATTATTCACATCCGGCGCCCGTTTCAGAAGCATTGCATGCCATCTGTCGCCGCTCAGACAGACAAAGCACTTGCCACCACGACACCAATACTGAGGACCGATAGCGCGATCACCCAGAAAATGCAGAGCAGCATCATGCGCAGGAAGCTCGTGAAAAACCCTGACTGATAGGCGCCCCGAAGGCTGAACGTGACATAGACTGGAATCGCGATGAAGAAGGCGAGCGTGGCAAGGTCCGACCCGATCACCAGCCCCGCCAGCATTGCGACCGTGGCGGTCATATACATCCACGAATGCAGGTTCAGCGCATGGATCGCATGATCATAGATATAGATGCGCCGGCGCCAGAAATACATTATCGACAGGGCCAGCATGGTTAGCGGCACCATCAGAAGGCTGAGCCGGGGCAGCCAAGTCTCCACCGCTGACACAAAGACACGCGGCTGCTGGATAATCCGCTCGACACGCTCGGACATATCATCGTCAGCTGCGGACGAACCGGGCGATTCGGCCGTTTCCCCGGCCCCTGTATCTGCCGTCCCAGGCGTATCCGACGTAACGTCTTCGGTCCCGCCCGGGGAAGGCGCGCCGTCCTCACCGGAGTCTGACAGGGCCTCATCCGCTGCAGCGCCATCACGTAAACCGCGCAGGAATTCGTCCAGCCGTTCTTCATTCACCTCACCGGTCGGACCGACAAAGGCTTCACGCAGCTCCGTCAGGTCTTCCTCGGAAAGCTCCTGGCCTTCGAGCCTGACATTCTCATTGGCGAAATCGAGCCAGTTGACCTGATTGAGGAACGCAAAGACGACAAAGTAGAAGAGAAGGCTCGACAGCAGGAAGAGCCGGAAAGGCGGCACATAGCGCATCCGCTTGCCTTCACGGCTGTAGCGGCGCGACAGCACGCCCGGCCGAAACAGAAGGAGTGGCAGGGTCCGCGCGATTCTTCCATCAATGGCGAGACTGTCGGAGACGGTCTCGGCTACGAGCGAGTAGAAGGGCTTGTGATAGCTCGCCGCCAGCTGGCCACACCGCGGGCAATGGCGCTGCTCGACCACTTCCCCGCAATTACGGCAAGGCTGTCCGGCAAGATCAGCCTTGCCGCCAACCGATAGCCCGCCCAGCGACGCCAAGCCGGCAACCTCCATTTCGTCAGACATCTCCCCCTCCCCTCAAAGGCGGTCCGGCCTAGCCTTCCTGAGAGGTGTCAGCGACCTCGTCGCCGCCATCCTCAACACCCGGCTTGCAGAGCCAGCGCGACAGGTGGTTGTCCTGCGCATTCTCCTCCCAGCCGGTGATGTCCGGATCGACCAGGTTTTTCGTAACCTGGACCCACATCGGCGTGATCGGGTAATCCTCAAGCATCAGCTTCTCGGCCTCGGCAAAGATTTCCGCGCGCTCGTCGAGATCGCGGATCTGGCTCGCCTTCTCCAGTAGCGCATCATACTCCGGATTGTCATAGCGGCCATAATTCTGCTGGCCGGTCTCGGAATCGAGCAGGTAGAGGAAATTGATCGGGTCATCGAAATCGGCGACCCAGGCGCCATCGGCCACTTCAAAGTCGGACTGGCGCAGGCGCGCATACAGCACCTTGGTGTCCTGGCGCAGGATTTCGGCATTTACCCAGGGAGCGATCTCTTCCCAGTTGGCCTGGGCAACCGGAGCGGCCTTCGGGTTGTCATCGGTCGAGCGGTGGATGAACTCGAAAGTCAGCGGATTATCGGGGCCATAGCCGGCCTCTTCCAGAAGGGACTTCGCCTCGGCCAGCCGCTCCTCGCGCGACAGGTCCTTGAAGCTCACCTGTGGGCGATCGACGTTATAATTGCTCATTTTCGGCGGCACGAAGGCATAGGCTGGCACATAGCCCGGCGTCAGCACCTTGTTGACGATGAATTCGCGGTCGAGTGACAGTGCCAGCGCCTTGCGCACCCGCACATCGTCGAACGGCTCCTGGCTGGAGTTGAAGGTCCAGTAGGTCGTGATCAGGCCCGGCGTGGTGCGGACCCAGCCCGGAAACTTCTTCTCGAGCTCCTTGGTGCGCCCGCCATCGAAGCCATTGTTGATGTCCATGTCACCGGCTTCGATCTTGCGCTCGACGGCAGCGGCATCTTCCAGCTCGAAATAGGCCACGCGGTCGAAGCAGAGATCGTCGGCGGCATAGAAAAGTTCGTTCTTCTCCGAGACGATCTGGTCACCGGTCCGCCAGTAGGCGAGCTTGTAAGCCCCGTTGACCTCAATGTTCTCCGGCTGAATCCAGGCTTCGCCATACTGTTCGACGATGTGCTTGGGCACTGGATAGGTCGTGTAATGGGTGAGCAGGCCGAGCAGGTAGGGCGCGGGCTCTTCCAGCGTGATTTCGAAAGTGTGCTCGTCGACCGCGCGCACGCCAAGCTCTTCCGGCGGCAGGTCGCCAGCATTCACCTGACGGGCATTCTTCACGATGTAGAGAAGCGAGGAGTATTGCGAGGCAAGCTCGGGGTCCTGGATGCGCCGGAAAGCGTAGACGAAATCCTCTGCCGTCAGCGGCTCGCCATCTGACCAGACCGCATCCTCGCGAAGGTCGAAGGTCCAGGTCAGGCCATCATCGCTGACCTGCCAGTCCGTGGCCATGCCGGGGACTGGCTCATTATCGGCCGCCGACTGCATCAGGCCCGTGAACATGTCGGCAATGACGATGTTTTCCCATTTGGCCGAAGAGCGGTGCGGATCGAGCGTATCGACCTTGGCCGAAATGCCGCGCCGCAGGACGGCTGCGTCATCGTCACCGCCACCGCCGCCACCACAGGCAGCAACCGTGAACATCATGGCCGCCGCAGCAGCCCCCCAGAGCGGCATCTTCATGGATTTCATCATGTCTTCCCGTGATTTCCTGACTGTCATAGTGTTTCATGCAACTTGGCGCTTGGAAAGATAGCGCGGCAGAGTTGAGCAGCGGATGAACACGTATGAGACATATTTTCCCTTTCACCGTCCTGATCGTGAGCACGGTCTTGCCTGCCCAGGCTCAGGAAACCGGCTCCGCCTCCACCAGTGAGGTCTATGCCTGCGCCGAGATCGAGACCGATGAAGACCGCCTCGCCTGCTATGATGCCGCCGTCGGACGGCTGAAATCTGCTGAAGAAGCCGGCGAGGTCGTGACCGTGAGTCGCGAAGAGGTCAAGCAGGTGAAGAAGGAGTCCTTCGGCTTCTCGATCCCGAGCCTGCCCAATTTCGCCGCCTCGGTCTTCGGCGGAGACGACGAGGACGATATCGACCAGCTGACCCTGCCCGTCTCGCGTGTAGAACAGGCGCGCAGCGGCTTTATCGTCTATCTGGAGAATGGACAGGTGTGGCGGCAGATCGACAATAAGCGCGTCTACTACTCCAAGAAACGCGGCGTCGAGGAAGCGACCATCAAGTCCGCCGCGCTGGGCAGCTACATGATGAAGTTCGACGACGGCGTCCTCTTCCGGGTCGAGCGCGTACGTTAGCGCCCAGGAAAAAAGCCGCCGGGCCTTGCGCCCGACGGTTTCCTGGCAGTGTTGACTTGCGAGCCTAGTATTTCACCGAGCAGCCATAAGGCTTCGACGACGCGACCTCGACCGGCTCACTGGCTTCGACGGCGGCCAGCGCCTCGCGGACATAATTGTCAGCTTTCGCGATATCCTCGACACGGGCCGAGCGGATGGAGTCGATCGCGCCGGCATAAGCAACCTGTTGGTCACCTCTGATGACGAACATGTGCGGGGTGGTCTTCGCATCGTAGAGACGGCCGATATCGCCTGACGGGTCAAGGATCACATGGTCCGGCGCAGCATCCCGCCCCTCATTGATCGCTTCGGCTTCATCACCGGAAACATGGCCCTGCTTGCCGGGCGCAGACGAGATGATCTGCAGCCAGACGACATCATCGCCAGCGGCGTCATCCACCTGAAGGCTCTGCATGTTCATCGGCGGCTCGGCATAATGCTTCTGCACGAAGGGGCAGCCATCATTGGTCCATTCCAGGACGACGGTCTTGCCGTCAAAGTCCGACAGCGACACCGTCTCGCCATCCGTTGTGGTGCCGCTGAAGTCAGGCGCCAGCGTGCCCGGCTCCGGGGCGGGCGAGGCTTCTGCGGAAAAGGCGATAAGCGCGGCCGCGCTCAGCGCGACGGCGGCGGCCATGCCGGAAGCAAGGCTAAGGTTTCTGCGGGTAAGGGTCGGCATTGGATCAGTCTCCTTGAGGGGACGGGTTACTGGTCAGGCTCGAGCGAAGCGGTCTCGAACGCGCCAAGCCTGCGCTTCAGCATGGCGGGGTTGAGCAGCGTTGGCAGGATGTCCGGCTCACTCGCCCCCGGGGCATAGAGAAGATACATCGGCACGCCCGGGCTTCCACGTTTTTTCAATTCTGCCGCAATCTCGTCATCCGGGCGAGTGAAATCCGCGACAAGGAAGCTCACATTCGCGTCAGCCATGGCATCGAGCACATCCGCCCTTGTCAATGTGGTGCGCTTGTTGACCTGGCAGGTTGCACACCAGCTCGCCGTAAAGTCCACGAAGACGCCCTTCCCCTCGGCCAGCAATTCATCCACCCGTTGCGGCGACCAGGGTTCCGGCGTGACGCTGGCATAGGACTCCGTCTGCCCCGCTTCCGGGCCCTCCTGCAGGCCCGTCAAAATCGGCCAGCCAATCGCGAGCACGGCCAGGGCTGCGCCGGCCGCCAGGACCGGCATACGGAACTTGCCACCTGAGACACTGATCAGCCAGACCCCGAAAGCGAGGATAACGGCGCCGAAAGCGGTCGCGCCGGCTGCCGGATGGTTGCCGAGCACAGTGACAAGCCAGGCCGCCGTCAGGAACATCGGGAAGGCAAAGGCCTGCTTCAGCCGCTCCATCCACGGCCCCGGCTTTGGCAGCGTGCGGTGAAGGCCGGGCACGAAGCTCAGGATGAGGAAAGGCAGCGCCAGACCGAAGCCCAGCATCAGGAAGACCGCCATGACGGTCACCGCCGGCTTGTCGAGCACAGCCCCCAGCGCGCCAACCACGAACGGACCGACACACGGCGCGCCGACAACTGCTGCCAGAACGCCGGTAAAGAAAGCGCCCGCACTGCCCCGCCTGTCGGCAAGGCCGGAGCCGACATTCTGCATAGAGGTGCCGAGATTAAAGAGGCCGAGCAGCCATAGTCCGATCAGCACCATGAGCAGGGCGAGCCCTGCCACCACGGCCGGATACTGCAGCTGGAAGCCAAGGCTCACGAACTGGCCCGCAGACCTTAGTGCCAGAAAGATGATGCCGGTCGCCGCGAAGCAGATGAGCACACCAGCCGTATACCAGAGGCCATGCGCGCGCAGATGCGCCTTCTCGCCCCGGGCCGCGGCCTGCACCATGCCGACCGCCTTGATCGACAGGACCGGCAGGACGCACGGCATCAGGTTGAGGATCAGCCCACCCAGCAGCGCAGCCGACAGCAGCAGGATCAAATTCGGTCCACTCCCGGCGCCTTCGCCTGCCCCGTTGCGGGCAGCCGGCGCGGCAATGCCGGTCGTGCCCTCCAGCGCATCGCCTTGCTCCGCCTCGATGCGCACCGCGATGCGCTCGCTCTCACCCTGGCCGATCGTGACGACGCCGGAGAGCGTCTCCGGTATGGCGTCAGCATCTGGCTTCAATGTCAGGCGCAGCCCCTCATCACCGAACTCTGACGGCTGGTCAGCAGCGTGGACAATGTCATGAGTGTCGGGGAAGAAGCGGGCGTCTCCGACCTGTCCAGCGACCTGCCCCCCCGCAAGCGACAGGATCCAGCTATCGCCCTGACGCGTCAGACGCGCTTCGCCTTCGAATTGCGGCGGCACCTTTTCAAGCGCGCCCGCAATCAGCTCGGCCCCTTCCATGTCCGGGACCTGGCTTTCACCGACATCGAGGAAGAGCTCCAGCTCGACGGATTCCGGGATGCAGATGTCCTTGCAGATCAGATAATCGAGTGTCCCGCCAAAGCGCATCGCATCTTCGGCGCTCTCCGGCAAAGTGACCGGGAATGGCAGGACAATGCGGTCGTCATAGCCATAATCCATGATCTCGCCTTCGACGACCGGGATCATATGCGGCACAGGCCATTCGATCTCACCGATCTGGTCGACAGGCAGCCCGGTTTCCTCGTCCCAGTACATCCGCGGCGGAATTCCCGCGTCGCCAGCATTCTTCCAGTAGATGTGCCAGTTCTCGTCGATCTCGAAGCTGAAGCCGAGCCAGAGGGTCTCCCCGGGTGTGGCCACCGCGCGCTCGCTGATCAGGTCAACACGGGCATGGCCGCCATCAACGGGGTCAGCATTTGCTGACGCCATACCCAGCCAGAGGGCCATCGCGGCCAGGAAAATTTTCAACCCTGTTGTCATCATTTGGTTTGTCGCATTCCCGCCAATTGTTTGCCAAGGCATATGACTGTTCCAAGCGGTTTGTGAACCACCTCGCCAAAACGTGAGCGCATCACCAGCAACCCTGTCTCCAGCCATTGCTCCCCATGGACGGCTGGAACGACGGAATCTCAATCAAGATTAACCGGATTTGTGGTCGCCGCTTATTGTGCGGGGGCAGCCCCTATTATAGCTTGTATACGAAACCGAGCGTCCGGCTCGACGCGCATATAAAGGCGCAATTCATGTCAGAACCGCTTTTTAGCTCTCTTGCCTTCGCTTTGGCCCTTGGCCTGAGTATTGTCGTCCTGCTGGCCATAAGCCGCCGATTTGGCGGCTGGTTCAGCAAACGCTGACGCGGGTCAGGCTCTGTCGTTCCCACAAGGCCAATAAAAAAGCCCCGACCAGATGGCCGGGGCTTTCATTATCTTGAGATACTGAGCAACGGGTTTCCCCGCTGACTAGATCTGCAGGTGCGGACCTTCCGAGCCACCTTGCGGCTGCGGCGGGGTCTGCGGGGCCTGCTTCTGCATGGCGCGGTTCAGCACGCGCGACCAGTTCAGCAGCGAGATGATGTGCGCATAGCAGGCGCCGAGAATGCCTTCACGGTGCAGCTGTGCCAGCTGGTCATCCGGCAGTTCATTGAGCTTCTGCTCGTCGATCGCCCAGTATTCGGCAATGCGCTGCTGGTCACCTGACGGCTGGCCTTGTGCATCGCGCGGCTGGAAGTTGGCCGACTTCTGGGTGAACAGGCCGAGCTCGGTCATGCGCTTCACGAACTGTTCCGTGCTGCGGCGCTGGCGTTCGAACTCCTGGCAGAACTCCATGGCGTTCTGCGTGTACTGGGTCGGCTGGCCGTTCTCGAAGAAGGGCACGTCCGGCTGATTGGAGACCATCGGCGCATCACGGTCGACACAGAGCAGCAGGCGCTCCTGCGACTGGTCGTTCGCGAAGACGAAGGGATAGCGGCGCGCAAAGGCCGGCACATAGAAATCGCTGGCCACGGTGCCGTCTTCGGCCACGAACAGGTTCTCGTCCTGACGGATACCCATCGCACCGATCGGGGTCTTCTCCTCACCGACGAAGATGATCGGATAGGACGTCGATGCCAGACCGAATTCATTGACCGTCAGCGGAACAGCATGCGCCTTGCCAAGGAAGGCAAATGGCTTTTCGATCTGCTTCAGGCCCAGACCGCCATGCTGCTCGGAAGACAGAGGCTGGGGATTGGAATAGAAGAGCACCTGTCCGCTAAGCGGCGATCCCTGTGCAGGCTGTGTATTTTCCACGAGGAAACTCCTGTTAACTGATCGGCACGGCTTACCGGATATGCCAAAAAGCGACAACCGGAGAACAGACATTAAACTGCGACTGTGACGAAGGTGTCATGAAGCACGCTTTTTCCACATGAGAGAATTCATGAAGCTGGACCTGAACAAGATTGTAATTTCAGGCCTTTTTTGCGCCGGCTGGCTGGGCGCCTGTTCGCCGCCGGTGAACGAGGATGGCATTGCCCGCCACACCGTTCGGGAGATCAACCAGGCCTTCCGTGATACTGCCAATACAGAGCTTGCCCTGTCCCCGGAAACCGCAACCCGTCTCGGCATGGAAGAGGCCCGGATCGGCTTTCCCTTCCATGACCGGCTGGACGACCGCTCCCAGGCCCGCTTCGAGCGGGCCCGCCTGCTGAGGCTCGAACTGCTCAGCCGCCTGAACGCAGTGCCCCCCATTCCGGGTGACAGCCAGCTGGCCCGGCATGTCGATATCATCCAGCAGGAATATCGCGACCTGACGGCGCTCGAAGCCTATGGCTATGGGCGTTACAGCCCCGGCATGGCACGGCCCTATGCGGTCGACCCGATGTCGGGCGCCTGGGTCGATGTGCCGGACCTGCTGATCTCCAGCCAGCCTCTCGCCAGCCACAAGGACGCCGAGGCCTATCTCGAACGGCTTGCCGCCCTGCCCGGCGCGATTGCCGACGAACGCCGCCGGCTTGTCTCGGATGCCGCCAATGGCATCATCCCGCCGCGCTTCGTTCTCGACCTGCTGGAAACGCGGCTTCGCGCCTTTGCCGCCCAGCCGGTCGATGCCCATCCGCTGCTGCAAACCTTTGGCAATGTCGTGGCGGGGCTGGAACCGCGTGAGGATCGCAGCGCCAATGATTACCGCCGGGCTGCGGCCGAGATTATGCTCGAAGAGGTGATCCCGGCCTATGTGACCTTCGCCAATGAGATCGCGACCCTGAAAACCGGCGCGCCCGAGGCGCCGGGCGTCTGGACACTGCCGCAAGGCGACCAGTATTACCGTGATGTGCTGGCCTATTATACGGAGCCGGACACCACGCCGGACTTCCTCCACAATGAGGGGCTGGAGGCGGTCGAGACGATCACCGCCGAACTCGACGCCGCCTTTGCCTCGATCGGGCTGACGGCGGGCAGCGTGCCGGATCGCCTGCGCCTGCTCGCGGCCTCTTCAGGACAGGTCTATGAACCGACCCCGGAGGGCCGCGAGGCCATCCTCACCCGGCTGGATGGCATTCTCGCGGATGCCGAGGTGATCATGCCGGATGTGATGAAACTGCCGCCTGAAGCCACCCTGATCATTACCCGTATGCCGGCCTATCGCGAGGCCACCTTTACCGGCGCGAGCTATGTGCCGGCCACGGCCAACGGCTCGAGCCCGGGCCTGGTCCAGATCAATCTTGCCGAAACAGCCGGCTGGCCGGACTTCTCCCTTCCCACCCTTCTCTTCCATGAGGGCGTGCCGGGCCATCATATCGAGAGCAGCCAATCGGCGTCCGAAAGCCGGTTCCCGCTGCTGCGCCAGATGATCTGGGACACCGCCTATGGCGAGGGCTGGGGCGTCTATGCCGAGGATCTGGCCGACGCCGAAGGCCTCTATGCGAGGGATGCGCTGGGCCGGATCGGCTATCTCCAGTCCATCCTGTTTCGTGCCGCGCGCCTTGTCGTGGATACCGGCATTCATTCCGACCAGTGGAGCCGACAGGAAGCCGTCGACTATCTTGTCGAGACGACGGGCCTGCCGCGCCAGGAGATGCAGGAGGAAGTGGCGCGCTATGCCGTGTGGCCGGGTCAGGCAGCATCCTATTTCTACGGCCGCCAGCGCATCCTGGATATTCGCACGCGGGCGGAAGCAGTCCTCGGCGGGCGCTTCGACGCTGCGGCGTTCAATTCGGCGGTCCTGACCGGTGGCCCCCGCCCGCTCGACATGGTCGAAGCGGACGTGGAAGCCTGGTATGGCGAATTGCTGAAACGCTAGGGTTCAGACCCAGGCGCTTACGCGGCCATACGAACGGGTGCGGGCTGAGCGCCGGAAAAAACTGGCAAAACCGGGCTCAGACCCGCTTCGAGATCGGCCAAAACAGCACGGCGCGCCTCGAAATCACTTTCTTCATGCACGAATATCGCCTTCGCGCCATAGCGGGCTGCATCTAGCTGTGCCCAAACCGGCTGGACGTCGTGCATCCGCCCGGTCATCTCGACCATGCGGATGATGCGCCAGCCATAAGTATCCGGAGCGGCAAACAGGGCGATGCCCGGCTGCCGGGCCCAGTCTGTCTCCAGTCCCCTCTCGGTAAAACTCCAGGCGCGTCCCGACCGACCACAAAAACTGACCCTTGCCATGATGTTCTCCTTCCGTTCCGATGGCCCGTATATTCTTGCTTTGTTCTCATGGCGAGTCTTTTTTGGTAAACGGAATCTTAATTTCGAAACAAGGCTCTGACTCTTCTGGGATTCTTTTTCGGGCCTCCGCCCTGCCCCGGTATTGCGCCGCATGCGCGAGCGCGAATCGTCACAATTTCGACACAGCCCTTGCCAAACCCAACCCTGAGGTCTAAATGCGCCTTTTGCTCACCCGGCCTATAAGGGTGAGGCGTGTCCCCGGGTTCTCTCTTTCCAGCCGGAAGGTCTTGAATTCGGAGCTTCGCAGGCCCACATAATGCTCATATTGAGCAAAAGCATGGAGACTGACCATGGCCAGACTGATTGATTCCGGACCGGGTTGCCCGACCCCGACACCGTTGCGCGCGCAGAGCGCTGCAGACGCGCGCGGACTGGCCTATGACGATGCCGTCAAGGCAGAGACCGACGATCTCTATCCCCTCGTCTCCGACTTCATCACCCCGATGGAGTGGCCGTCGATCGCGCCGCTTGTGGCCGAGATCAACCGCCTGAAAAAGGCCAGGAACGCCGTCATCCTCGCGCACAATTACATGACGCCGGACATCTTCCGCCTCGTCGGCGATTTTACCGGTGACTCGCTTCAGCTCGCACGCGAAGCGGCCGAGACCGATGCCGACGTCATCGTCCAGGCCGGGGTGCACTTCATGGCCGAGACCTCCAAGATTCTCGCACCGGAAAAGACCGTGCTGATCCCGAGCCTTGAAGCCGGCTGCTCGCTGGCCGCCTCGATCACCGGCCCCGATGTGCGCCTGATCAAGGAGCGCTATCCGGACTATCCGGTCGTCACCTATGTGAACACGACCGCCGACGTAAAAGCCGAGTGTGACATCACCTGCACGAGCTCCAATGCCGCGCAGGTCGTCGAGGCCATCGCCAAGGAATGGAACACCGACACGGTCATCCTCGTGCCGGACCAGTACCTTGCCAGGAATGTCGCCGCGCAGACCGATATCCGCATCATTACATGGCCGGGCGCCTGCGAAGTGCATGAGCTGTTCAATGCCGATGATGTGAGCCAGCTGCGTGAAGCCCATCCAGGCGTGATGATCCTCGCGCACCCGGAATGCCCCCCGGACGTGCTGGAAGCGGCCGACTTTGCCGGCTCCACCGCCGCGCTCGCGAATTATGTGAAGGACAACAGCCCGAACAAGGTCGTCCTGCTGACCGAGTGCTCGATGAGCGACAATGTCGCCGCCGAAAACCCCGGCGTGAACTTCGTGCGCCCGTGTAATCTCTGCCCGCACATGAAGCAGATCACACTCGAGAATATTCTCGACTGCCTGATCGAGATGAAGCACGAGGTCGAGATCGACGAAGAGGTCCGCGTGAAAGCGAAAGCCGCTATCGATGCGATGCTGAACCTGCCGAAGACCGACAGTCCGCTGGCCTTCAAGACAGGTCTCAAGCCGATGGAAATCGAGGTCATTTCGGCAGGATAACGCCTTGATCTCGCCCCTTTGACGCGGTCTTCTGGCGTCGAGAACAAAACGCCCGCCTCCCGGAGCTGTCCCGATGCGCCTTGCCCTTGCCGCCTGCCTCGCTGCCTGCCTCGCCGTCATGACGCCCGGCGCGCAGGCAACGGAAGGCGACAAGGATCCGGGCGACATCCTCGGCAACTGGACCTTCCAGACCAAGCCTTACCGCGAAGGCCAATGCGTCATGACCGGCACGATGCGCCTCACCCCGGATGCAGAGTCCGGGGTCTATGACTGCGAGCTGACCGCTGTGGAAGTCTGCTCCATGTGGGGCCGCTCGGTCGTGTTGCAGCAATGCACCGCGCGCCGCTTCGACAACCAGCTCTCCATCCGCTCGGAGATCGACCAGTTTCTGGAGTCGAAGCTCGAAGGTCTCGTCTATGTCCCGGACAATTTCGCGCTGACGATCCAGAGCACCAAACGCATGTATGGCTCGCTCGTCTCGGCTGCGACCGCGCCCGCCATCTTCATCCGCGCCGAGGAAGGCATTTCGTGATTTCGAGAGCAGCCCTCGCCCTTTCCGTTCTCATGGCCGTAACGCCGGCGGCACCGGTGCTGGCCCAGACCGATACGCTGCCTCCCAACCTCGCCGGCCTCTGGACCTTCGAGGCCGACCTCAATGATATTTGCCGCTTCAATGGCCAGGCCCGTCTCATCCCGACCGAAGATCCGCTGAACTTCGATTGCGAACTCACCGCTGAGCAGGACTGCCCGGCTGCAGGGGTGCGCTATGTCGTCGAACAGAGCTGCGCGGTCGAGATCGACGAGGACATCGCCACGGTGACCTCCACCATCGATACCTTCCTCGCAGGAGAGCCGACCGAGAATTACCTGCCAGACAATTTCCAGCTGAGAATACAGAGCGAATCCCACCTTCAAGGCGTCCTGCTGGGCAGCGGGGCCTTTCCCGCCGAATGGCGACGCGCCGAGGGCGCCATCTCATGATGAGACTGCGGGGCTGATCACATGGTAGAATTGAAACGCATCCAGTCTGCGACGCCAGCAGATGAGGACGACATACTGATCGTCGGCGCAGGCCTTGCCGGCCTGTTCCTGGCGCTGCGCCTTGCCCCGCGGCCGGTCACCGTGATCGCGCCCGCTCCGCTTGGCGAGGCCGCCTCATCGGCCTGGGCGCAGGGCGGCCTTGCTGCCGCGCTCGACCCGCTCGACAGTCCGGAAACCCATGCCAGTGATACGGTCGCCGCCGGGGCAGGCCTGGTCGATCCGGTCATTGCCCGGCTGATCGCCGAAGAAGGCCCGGCCCGCGTGCTGGACCTCATCGCGCTCGGCGTGCCCTTCGACCGCACGCCGGAAGGCGCACTTGCCCTGTCACTGGAAGCCGCCCACTCCCATCCCCGTGTCGCACGCGTGGCCGGGGATCTTGCCGGCAAGGCGATCATGGGCGCGCTGACGGCCGCGGTGAAGGATGCCGAACACATCACGCTGAAATGGCCGTATCGCGCTGTCAGCCTGTTGCAGGATGATGATGGCCGCATATCCGGCATCGTGACTGAAGACAAAGACGGACACCTCGCCCCGCTTACCGCGCGCCATACCGTGCTCTGCACGGGCGGCTCCGGCGGGCTGTTCAGGGTCACCACCAACCCCCCGCAATCGCGTGGCGACTCCATCGCCATGGCGTGGAAGGCCGGCGCCCTCATTTCCGATCCGGAATTCGTCCAGTTTCACCCCACCGCCATGGATGTCGGCCTTGATCCGGCGCCGCTGGCCACCGAAGCCCTGCGCGGTGAAGGCGCGATCCTGCGCAACCACAAGGGCGTGCCCTTCATGGCGCACTATCATGACAAGGCCGAACTCGCCCCGCGCGACGAGGTCGCCCGCGCGATCCATTCGGAGATTAGCGCCGGCAAGGGCGCCTTTCTCGACGCCACTGTCGCTGTCGGCAAGGAGTTTCCGGCCCACTTCCCCACCGTCTTTGCCGCCTGCATGGCGGCGGGCATCGACCCGCGCATCAAACCGATCCCGGTCGCCCCGGCCGCGCACTATCATATGGGCGGCGTTGTGGCCGATGCCTGGGGCAGCTCCACGCTGGAGGCCCTGTCGGTCTGCGGGGAGTGTTCCTCAACCGGTGCCCACGGGGCCAACCGGCTGGCATCGAACTCACTGCTGGAGGCGGTCGTCTTTGCCGAACGTATTGCCGAACGCCTGAAGAACACCGTTCTGACCAAGCCCGGCGCGGCTTCGGCCGAGGTCGCGCCCGACCTGCCAGCCGATGCGCTCATGACGCTGCGCTATGGCATGGCCGAGCGCTGCGGCGTTGTCCGGACCGCTGAGGGCCTGAGCGCCCTGCGCGAGGAGATCGCCACGCTGGAAGACACCCACGGCCCGGCCCGCGCGCTGGTCACCGCACAGCTCATGGTCGACGCCGCCCTCCAGCGTGAGGAAAGCCGCGGCGGGCATTTCCGTTCGGATTTCCCGGACAGCCGGCAGCTTGCCCGGCGCACCTTCCTGACGCGCGGCAACGGGCTGCATCAATGCGAGAGACCGGAATGATCCTGCCACCACCCCTGCCCGCCCCTATCCTCGATCCCATCGTCCGTCTCGCGCTGGCGGAAGACCTTGGCCGTGCGGGCGACCTGACGACCGACGCCACGATCCTGCCGGGCACCCGCATCACCGCCGAGATCCGGGCCCGCAAGCCGGGCATCCTTGCCGGCATGGACGCCGCCGCGCACTCCCTGAAGCTGATCGATGAGAGTGTAACTCTGGACCAGGCCCTGCAGGATGGCGGCAGGCTTGAGCCCGGCACGCTGATCGGGACGATGTCTGGTGATGCGCGTTCCATCCTGATGGCGGAGCGCACGATGCTGAACTTCATCGGCCGCCTGTCCGGCATTGCCACGCTGACGGCGGCCTTTGCCGAAAAAGTTCAGCATACGGATGCAACGATCGTCTGCACCCGGAAGACGACCCCTGGCCACCGGGCGCTGGAGAAACGCGCCGTGCGCTGTGGCGGCGGCACCTCGCACCGTTATGGCCTCGATGATGCGATCCTGATCAAGGACAATCATATCGCCGCCTGTGGCTCTGTCAGCGGGGCGCTGAAACGCGCGCATGACTATGCCGGACACCTGCGCATGATCGAGGTGGAGGTCGACACGCTCGACCAGCTGGAAGAGGCCCTGCCCCACAAGCCGCATGCGGTGCTGCTCGACAATATGGACAATGCCACACTGAGGAAGGCCGTCGCCATGATTGATGGCGCCTGCAAGGCCGAAGCGTCCGGTGGCGTGACCCTCGACACCGTTGCCGGTATTGCCGAGACCGGCGTCGACTACATCTCGGTGGGCGCGCTCACTCACTCTGCGTCAAACCTTGACGTCGGCCTCGACCTGCCGTGAACCTGTTTCCCGATAAGCCGCGCCATGCAAGACACGGGCGGCAAAACGGGAGGACTGGGAATTCATGGGCACTGCCACAGGCCGAAAGAGCATCTTCATCACCGGCGCCGCATCCGGCATCGGCAAGGCGACCGCCAAACTGTTTGCAGACCGCAGCTGGTTCGTTGGCCTCTATGACGTGAACGAGGACGGCCTTGCCGAAGTCGCAAAGGAGATCGGCGAGGACAATTGCGTCACCGCAAAGCTCGACGTGCGCAGCCGCGACGACTGGAAAGCCGCCATCGAACAGTTCGGCAAGGCAACCGATGGCCGGATGACGGTGCTGTTCAACAATGCCGGTGTCGGCCGGCATGGCTGGTTCGAGGAAATGACCGGCGAGGACAATGACTGGGTCGTCGACGTCAATGTGAAGGGCATCATCAATGGCGTGCAGGCCGCCCTGCCCCTGCTGCGCGCCACACCCGGCTCACGCATCGTGAACACCGCGTCCACCGCCGGCGTGTTCGGCGCGCCGAAGCTGGCTGTCTATTCCGCGACCAAATTCGCCGTGCGCGGCCTGACCGAAGCGCTTGACGTGGAGTTCTCCAATCTCGGCATCCGGGTGACCTCGCTGATGCCCTGGTTCATCGACACGCCCATCCTGGACATGGGCAAGGCCGACGGCGCCAATGAGAAGATGTCCGACATGATCCGGGAGTCCGGCCAGGACGTTTATCCCGTCGAGATCGCCGCGGAGAGGGCGTGGGATGCCGCCCATGGCAAGGACACCCACTACATGGCCGGCAAGATGGCCGAGCGCACGCGCTTCGCCGCCCGTTTCATGCCCAACCGGCTGAAAAAGACCATGATCAAGAATCTCGGGCCGCGGGAGTAGGCGCTCAGTCGTCCTTCACGCGCGCCACGGCGAGGCCATCATGGCCCTTGATGCCGACCTGCTGGAGGACGATAGCTTCAAGCTGCGGGTGGCTGGCGAGGGCCTGGTTGAAGGCGGCGGCACCAATCGCGTTCGGATCGACCTTTGACGGCTCAAGCACGGCCCCTTCACGAACGACATTATCGGCCACGATCAGGCCGCCGGGCCGCACCAGCCGGATAGCCTGTTTGAGATAGGCCGGATAGCCATCCTTGTTGGCATCCAGAAACACCATGTCGAAATGAGGGGTCAGCGTGTTCATCACGTCGAGGCCCCTGCCCTCGATGATCCGGCATGTCTTGTCGAGGCCGGCATCGACGAGTGTCTCACGGGCCACCTTCGCATGGCCGGGATCAAGTTCGATACTGATCAGCTCGCCATCGTCGGGCAAGGCGCGGCCCAGCCAGACGGTCGAATAACCGCCCAGCGTACCGACTTCGAGCATGCGCTTCGCGCCGATCATCTTCGCCAGCAGGTAGATCAGCTTCGCCTGTCCGGGCGATAGCTGGATCTCGGGCAGGCCTGCCGCGGTGGAGCGCTCGACAGCGCGTGTCAGCACCGCGTCCTCAACCGCAAACAGGCTGTTGATATAAGTGTCGACGTCCTCGAACAGGCGTCCTTCGGTCATGGAAATCCTTACGGAGCCGGGTTCAGCACGCTCAGCGAGCGGGCATTGAGGTCGTCGGTGTCCTGCGGGGTATCGACCGTCATGATGGTCGAGCTGGAATTGCTGCCACCACCGGCATTCTCACGCTTGTTACGGGCGCGCTGGGCAGCGCGTGCACTGGCCCACTCGGCGCCCCGCGGAAAGCGGTAGAAGATGTGCGTGCCGATATGCGACGTCTGGATCAGACCGGCATTCCAGACCGGGTTCACATAGGTTGCGTGATAATGGGTCGCCCCGCCGGTGCGCGGCTCTTCCAGTTTCAGCATCACATGGGCGGCGATCGTTTTCGCTTTCTCCCAGCGCGTGCCGCGCGGGCCGCGATCGAGCGCGCCATCGCAGGTGAAGGTAAACTGACACCCGGTCGTGCGGGTTGCCCCCTGATAGACCACATCACAGGCGGTGTTCGGATAACGGTGATCCTTAACGCGGTTCATGATGACTTCGGCAACCGCGATCTGGCCGGACGTCGCTTCGCTGCGGGCCTCGTAGTAAACGGCCTCGGCAAGACACTTCATCTGCCGGCTCATGTCTTCTGCGCGAGCAAGATGGATCGGGTCAAAGCTTTTCATACCGGCAAGGACGGCAGCATCACGTTCCAGACCGGCATAGCGGCTCAGCGCGCCGTCCGGGTCACGTTCAAGGGAATATTCGACGTTGCGGATCCATTCATGCTGCATCAGCCGCGGGGCCTTCGGATCCGCCCGCACAGCGTCACCGGCATCCTGGATCTCGGCAAACCGCTCGGTCTGCGCACGGGCCTCGGCCTCTGCCTGCTTCTGCAGGTTCAGCGAGGAGATCATGGGCAGCGCAACGGTCAGGCCGAGCGCGCATACCGATGCCATGCCGGCTTGCGAAACAAATTTCCGCTGCTCGGCATCCGTTTTTGCTAGCCACCAACGCGCAATTTTGCCGCGAAGGGACCTGTCCGCGAACATTCGCGGGCTCTGCGTGGTCTTCTTCAGTGACATCACCTGCCCCTTATTTCCACCAGCGTTTCCTGACACAGTAAGCATGAACCAGGCCAGTTGGCCTCGTTCATTCACTGTTCAAGCCCCGGCTTGGATTTGACTGGATAGTGAACTTACCCGGCACATAGCAACGAAAAGCGGGCTTTGAAGACTTACATTTCTGTCAGCACGGAACCCAGTCCAGCCGGCGCCGTCGGAGCGCTTCTTGTCTTTCGTACAAAAAATACAGCAGATTCAGGCTTACAGCGGGTTAAGAGCCGTAAACCATCCTCTCGCCTACAAATTACACTGTTGCGCTTGCGCAACGGTTCCAGATTACAAATTGCATAGGTGATCGGACCCTAAAGCCCGTCAACCCTAGGGTGATTATTCCTCGCCCTTTTCCAGTGCAGCATGAGCTGCGGCAAGGCGGGCGATCGGAACGCGGTAGGGCGAACACGAGACATAATCGAGTCCCAACCTGTGACAGAAAGCGACCGAGGCCGGATCTCCGCCATGCTCCCCACAGATACCCAGCTTGATGCCCGGCTTGGTTGCGCGGCCGCGGTCGGTTGCAATCTTTACGAGTTCCCCGACGCCCGTCTGGTCCAGCGTGACAAACGGGTCCTTCTCGTAAATCCCCTGCTCCTCATAGGCCTTGAGGAAGCGGGCTGCGTCATCGCGGGAAATGCCGAGCGTCGTCTGCGTGAGGTCATTCGTCCCGAAGGAGAAGAACTCGGCTGTCTTGGCGATCTCACCGGCCTGCAGCGCGGCGCGCGGCAATTCGATCATCGTGCCGACGAGGTATTCCAGCGTCGTGCCCGTCTCCTTGAAGACGGCCTGCGCGGCGCCGTCGACCTTCTCTTTCAGGATGTCGAGTTCTTTCTTCGTGCCGACGAGCGGGATCATCACTTCCGGGATCGGGCTGTAGCCGGTCTCCTTGGCCACCTGCACGGCGGCTTCGAAGATGGCGCGGGCCTGCATCTCATAGATTTCCGGATAGGTGATACCGAGACGGCAGCCACGGTGGCCGAGCATCGGATTGCTCTCATGCAGGTCGGCTGCCTGGCGCTTCAGCTTCTCGACGCTGACCCCGGCCGAGGCGGCGACTTCCGCCATCTCCTCTTCGGAGTGCGGCAGGAATTCGTGCAGCGGCGGATCGAGCAGGCGGATCGTGCAGGGCCGGTCTTCCATAATGCGAAAGATCTCGGCGAAGTCCCCGCGCTGCATCGGGAGCAGCTTGGCAAGCGCGGCTTCGCGGCCCTTCTTGTCTTCGGCCAGGATCATCGAGCGCACGACCGGGATGCGGTCGCTCTCGAAGAACATGTGCTCGGTGCGGCAGAGGCCGATGCCTTCAGCGCCGAAATTCTTCGCCGTGTCGACATCATGCGGCGTCTCGGCATTGGTGCGGACCTTGAGCTTGCGCACCTTGTCGGCCCACTCCATGAGCTTGCCGAAATCACCCGACAGGTCCGGTTTCACCATGTCGACCGCGCCGAGCAGGACTTCGCCTTCGGCCCCGTCAATGGTGACCACGTCGCCTTTCTTGAACTCGCGGCCGCCGGAGCGGAACGTGCCATTCGCCGGGTCGATCTGCAGGCCACCGGCACCGCAGACACAGGGCCGGCCCATGCCACGGGCGACAACGGCGGCGTGCGAGGTCATCCCCCCGCGTGCTGTCACGATGGCGCGCGCGGCATGCATGCCGTGAATGTCTTCCGGCGAGGTCTCGACACGCATCAGGATGACGTCTTCACCCTTTTCGGCGAGCGTGGCGGCTTCATCGGAATCGAAGACCACCTTGCCGACAGCCGCACCGGGGCTGGCCGGGAGGCCCTTGACGATCAGGTCACGCGCCGCATCCGGCGCGATGGTCGGGTGGAGCAGCTGGTCGAGCTGGCCCGGCATCAGGCGCAGGACCGCCTCTTCTTCATTGATGAGGCCCTCATCGGCCATGTCGACGGCGATCTTGAGGGCGGCAGCCGCGGTGCGTTTCCCGTTCCGGGTCTGCAGCATGTAGAGCTTGTTGTCCTCGACCGTGAACTCGATGTCCTGCATGTCGCGATAGTGGCTCTCGAGCTTGTTGGCGACGGCCACCAGCTCCTCATAGACCCGCGGCATCGCGTCTTCGAGCGGGGCTTCTTCCGAGCCGATGGCTTCGGCGCGCGAATGCGAGATCGGCGCCGGGGTACGGATGCCGGCGACGACGTCCTCACCCTGCGCGTTCACGAGAAACTCGCCATAGAAGACCTTCTCGCCGGTCGATGGGTCGCGCGTGAAGGCGACGCCGGTGGCCGAGGTCTCGCCCATATTGCCGAACACCATGGACTGGACGTTCACCGCCGTGCCCCATTCGGCCGGGATGTCGTTCAGCTTGCGGTACAGGATGGCGCGGTCGTTCATCCACGACCCGAAGACGGCGCCGATGGCACCCCAGAGCTGCTCGCGCGGATCATCCGGGAAGGGATGGCCAAGCTGCTTCTCGATGGCGGCCTTGTACTGGGAGATGATCTCCTTCCAGTCATCAGCCGTGACTTCGGTGTCGAGATTGTAGTCGTAGCGCTCTTTATAGTCGTCGAGGATGTGCTCGAACGTGTCATGCTTCATGCCGAGCACGACGTTGCAATACATCTGGATGAAGCGGCGATAGCTGTCATAGGCGAAGCGTTCGCCGGCCTTCTTGGCGAGGCCCTGCACCGTCACTTCGGAGAGACCGAGGTTGAGGACCGTATCCATCATGCCCGGCATCGAGGCGCGCGCGCCGGAGCGGACCGAGACCAGAAGCGGGTTGTCCGCATCGCCGAACGTCTTGCCGGTCTCCTTCTCGACCGCTTCCAGCGCGGCATCGACCTGCGCTTCCAGCCCGTCGGGATAGGTTTCGCCACGGTCGTAATAGGCCGTGCAGACCGCCGTCGTCAGCGTGAAGCCGGGCGGAACCGGCAGGCCGAGGCGGGCCATCTCGGCGAGGTTCGCGCCCTTGCCGCCGAGCAGGTTCTTCATGCCGGTATTGCCGTCAGCCGTGCCGCCGCCAAAGGAATAGACCCATTGTTCCTTGGTCATCGTTTCAGCGCTGTCAGCCATGATGTGAATTCTCCAGACTCGATTGTTCAGACCCCAGGCGTTCAGCCATGAGGGCGGCTTCCTCGGTGAGGCGATAGCGCCCCGGTTCGAAGGAGACCAGTAATTTCAGTTGCGGCAAACGGACCCCCAACTCTTCGCGGTCGTCCAGGCTTGCAGATTCCACGCCAAAAGCCCCGGCGATTTGCGGATCCAGCGGACGGTCCGCAATGGTCTTGTAGGTAAAGTCGCGCGTGCCAAAGTGGCGATGCAGGTCGAGCACGAAAGCGCGGTCCCGATCCGACACATCAGAGGGCGCCGGTCCATGAGCGTCGAAGATTTCGCGTGCCCGTTTCGAAGGCATCTTCACCAGACTCCAGATCCACAAGGCCAGAAGGCCGACCAGGAGCACGACAATGAGCATTCTCGGGCTCCCGCAAGATTATGCTGCCACTTTCGAAAAATCCGCCACACGATGCAAAGCGTCACGGATGGATCCCAGAATCAAGAGTCGGTTTTGCCTCAATTCCGGGCGCTCCGCGTTGACCGTTACAGCATCGAAGAAGGCATCAACAGGGGGGCGAAGCGATGATAACGCTCCCATGGCTTTTTCGAAGTCCTCCGCCTGCAGAGCAGCTTCAGCCGCGGCCACCGATTCGGTAATCGCCTCGGCGAGCGCGCGCTCTTCCTCCTGCTCGAAAAGCTTCGGATCGGGCGCGCCATCATAGGCCTTGCCGTCCTTCTTCTCTTCCGCCTTGAGGATATTCGCCGCGCGCTTGTAGCCCGCCAGCAGGTTCGCGCCATCATCGGACTCAAGGAACGCGCCCAGCGCCTCGACGCGCTTCACGATCAGGACGAGGTCATCCTCGCCAAGGGCGAAGACAGCGTCGATCAGATCATGACGCGCGCCAGCATCGCGGAGATATTGCTTGAGGCGGTCAGCGAAGAAGGCGAGGAGGTCTTGGATTACGACGCTGGTCTTCGCCCATGCCTCGTCTCCGAGTGCCAGATCACGCTCCTGATTTGCCTGCTCAATGCTTTCGAGAAGAAGCCTATTCGCTTGGTTCTCCGTCAGCACTCCAGCGTCAAAAAGCTCTTGGATCTTATCCTGTCTTTCCACTGCGCGCTGAAGAACGATGCGGACGCCTGCTCGCGCGAATGGACGGATGACTGTTGTTTGCAAACCAACCCGAACCTCATTCTCCAGAATGATCCGCACGACGCCCAGCGCGGCGCGCCGCAGCGCGAACGGGTCTTTCGAGCCGGTGGGTTTCTCGTCGATGGCCCAGAAGCCGACCAGCGTGTCGAGCTTGTCGGCCAGCGCCACAGCGATGCTCACCGGCTCTGAGGGCACGTCATCCGACGCGCCGACAGGCTTGTAGTGCTCGGCGATGGCGGTGGCGACGGCGTCCGCCTCGCCTTGCTCACGCGCATAGTAGCCGCCCATAACGCCCTGGAGTTCGGGGAACTCACCGACCATGCCGGAGACCAGATCGGCCTTGGCGAGGCGCGCGGCGCGCTCCGCCACATCCGGCTCAGCCCCGACCTTCGGCGCCAGTTCGCGCGCCAGCGCAGCGACGCGCTCCACCTTGTCGGCAATCGTGCCCAGCTCTTTCTTGAAGTCGATGGTCGAAAGCTTCTTCGCCATCTCTTCCAGCGGCATCTTGCGGTCATTGTCCCAGAAGAAGCGCGCATCATCGAGCCGCGCCGACAGCACGCGCGAATTGCCCGCCGCAATCGCCTCGCCGCCATCGGCCGCTTCGATATTCGCGACGACGACGAAGTTCGGCGCAAGATCGCCCGTCTTCGGGTCGCGCACGGCGAAATATTTCTGGTGCGTGCGCATGGAAAGCTGGATGACTTCGCTCGGCAGGGTCAGGAAGTCCGGATCCATCTCGCCCAGGATGACGACCGGCCATTCCGCCAGCCCCGTCACCTCGTCGAGCAGGCCCTTGTCCTCGACCAGTTCAAGGCCCTTTTCGAGACAGGTCACATGCGCCTGCTCATCGATCAGCAGGCGGCGATCCTCCCGCGAGAGGACGACACAGCCGTCGCTTTCCAGAACGCGCTTGTAGTCCTCGAAAGAGGTAATCTCGAACGGCCCCCGGCCCATGATGCGGTGGCCTTCGGTCTGGTTGCCAGACTTGAGACTGTCGATCTCGAAGTCGACCACCTTGCCATCGAAGACGCAGAGCACGCGCTGCAGCGGGCGCACCCAGCGCAGCTCGCCACGGCCCCAGCGCATCGATTTCGGCCAGTGAAAACCGCGCACGATCTCGGGCACCAGTTCAGCAACGATGTCTTGAAGCGGACGGCCCGGCACTTCGCGGACGGCGACATAGAAGTCGCCCTTCTTCGGGTCGCTGCGCACCTCGGCCTCGTCGATGGAGGTGAGCCCTGCCCCGCGCAGGAAGCCCTCCACGGCCTTCTCCGGCGCGCCGACTTTCGGGCCCTTCTTCTCTTCCTTCACATCGGCGGACTTCGCCGGCAGCCCCTCAACGCAGACCGCCAGGCGGCGCGGGCCCGACAGCGCCACCGCGCGCTCGAACTCGACGCCCGCCTCAGCGAGGCCTTTCTCGAGGGCGGCCTTGAGATCGGCTTCGGCCTTCGCCTGCATGCGCGCCGGGATCTCTTCGGAAAAGAGTTCGAGTAGTAGGTCTGCCATGGCGGTTCAGCGCGCCCCGTTTGTGGTCATCGGCCGGCTCATTCGCCGGTCTCGTCATAGTCGCACTCGCCATAGAATTTCACGGCGTCCCCCTCAACCGGGTAAATCACGCGGACCGAACCGGAATGCTCGCTTTCGGCCTGCCCGTCGCGCGGATCGAGAAGGATCACTTCAAGCTCGACGCTGTCATCTTCGGTGACATAGCGGCGCGTTTCCATACCCGCGCCGAAACCGGCCTCGACCTCGGTCAGCCGGGTCACTTCGCCGTCGAGCTTGGCATAGCCGTGATAGACCGCGTCGCCCATCGAGGTGACGAAGACGTAGCTGCCGCCCTCGCCGCTCGTATCGGTATTCTCCGCCGTGAAGGCGCAGAACGGGTCCTCGACCGGACTTTCCATGTCGGTGGCGATGGTGGGCGCGGTGGCCTCGGGCTCGGTTTCGCCCTCATCGGGGCCGTTCCCGCCGCAAGCTGCGAGCCCCAGCACCAGAGACGACATCATAATGCCAGCGAGCCTCATGCCGCGCGCTCCTCTTCCTGTTTCGCCCAGAGTTCGGCCGCCCCACGCGCAAGGTCACGCACCCGGCCGATAAAGGCCTGGCGCTCGGTCGGCGAGATCGCGCCGCGCGCATCGATCAGGTTGAAGACGTGGCTGGCTTTCAGCGCGAAGTCATAGGCCGGCAGCGGCTTTCCCGCTTCGCGCAGCGCCTTGGACTGGCTCTCGCAGCCGGTGAACCAGGTCTGCAGCATGTCGACATCGGCCAGTTCGAAATTGAAGGCCGACTGCTCACGCTCATTCTGCAGGAAGACATCGCCATAGGAGAGCGGCACTTCCGAGGCCGGGTCGTTGAACGGCAGATTATAGACATTGTCGACGCCGAACACATACATGGCGAGGCGCTCCAGCCCGTAGGTCAGCTCGCCGGATACCGGGAACACATCCAGCCCGCCGACCTGCTGGAAATAGGTGTACTGGCTGACTTCCATGCCGTCGCACCAGACTTCCCAGCCAAGCCCCCAGGCCCCCACCGTCGGGTTCTCCCAGTCGTCTTCCACAAAGCGGATATCGTGGACCATCGGGTCGATACCGATCTCGTAGAGCGAGTTGAGATAGAGGTCCTGCAGGTTTGCCGGGTTGGGCTTCAGGATGACCTGGAACTGGTAGTAATGGCCAAGCCGGTTCGGGTTCTCGCCATAGCGCGCATCGGCCGGGCGGCGCGAGGGCTGTACGTAAGCCGCGCGCCAGTCCTTCGGCCCCAGCGCGCGCAGCACGGTCGCCGGGTGCAGGGTGCCGGCGCCAACCTCCATGTCATAGGGCTGCAGGATGGCGCAGCCCTGAGCGGCCCAATAGCTCTGCAGCCTGAGGATCAGGTCCTGGAAGGAAGCGGGTTTTTCGCGCGCGGTCGGTGCTGTCATGGGGCGCCTGAATCGGTAGCCAGAATATGAGGGGTCCGGCCTACTCTCAGATCACAAATTTCGCAACTGCGGGGTGTAGGCGCGGGGGCAAGCCTGGTCATCGTGGAGATGAGCAAGCGCTCATGCCTGCATCACAACGAAAAAAATTGAAAGCGCCGTTTAGCCAGAATTTACTTCAGGTTGATCCTATTGCCCCGACCAGACCGGGAGCCCGCCATGAAGTCACCTCTCCGCCGCACCGGGCTTGTGGTGAGCATCATCTTGTCATGCGAGCTTTCCACCCTTTTTCTTTTCCAGAATTCGCCGAACATTCAGATGTTTGCGCAGACTGAGCCTAATACTTACGATAGCATAAGGGCCGCCCGGATCGATGATTTGCCTAGCGCCAACGAGCCGGTTGAGTTGGAATGCAAGCCGGGTTGCTGACTGGTCCGTGATGAACAGATGGGACTTCTGGTACCGGACTGGTGCGTCGAATGGACGGTTGGCAGCAACGAAATGTGTGCGCAGGACAAGTCCGGGAAACGGAAATGTGTTTTCCGGGACGGTGATATTCGCAAGGCCACGTCCCAAACGCCTGCCTATTGTACGCGGATTTCCCTCGGCCTTTTGGCATCACATCTATCCGGCCCCTATCAGGTAAGGGTTTCCGAACTCGCGCCCCTTGATCAAGTGCCGCATAGACCGTCAGACACCGGTATCTTGGTTCGGTGCGAACCGGGTTGTCTCGTCAATCAGGAAGAATTTGCCTGGCAGCCTCCAGATCAATCAAGAAGACCGGAGTGGTGTGCCAAGCTTTGGGACGGCCGCGAAATGCACCGGATGAACAATTACTTTCGAACGATCCTCCACCCCTATCCAGACGATAGCGGGCTGGCTCGATGTACGGCGATAAACGTTCAATACATGTCGGGGGAATAGCGCGTGACAGCGCCACACGGTCCGCAACCTACGAAAGCCCGGTGGCGGCAATTTCGCTGCCGGGCTTAGGGCGGAATTTACTTCAGGTTGATCCTATCTCCCCAGCCGAGACCGGGAGACCGCCATGAAGACACGCCTTCGCCAACGTGCCAGGTTTCTTACCCTTGCCGTCCTGGGCTTTTCAGCCTGTTCGCCATCGGCACCATCGTCCTCCGAGGCAGGGCGTCCTGTCGGGTTTTTCTACAGCCTTAAAGCCGACTTCAAATTGAAGGAAACCGGCGAGACGGTCAGCTTTGATTATGTCGTTGCCTGCAATTACACCGCATTCGAGAATATCCACACAACGGACACGGCGTTTACGGCCCTGGCGCCGGAGATGATGTACCAGCCAGCCGGGGACAGGCATGCGATCGCGATCACAACCATCGACATGTGTGAGGGCGACAGATGGGAGCCCTACACATCCGATCCGCAGAAGGGTCAAGAGCGAATCCCAGAGGATCTTCGCCCGCTCGCAATCTGGTTTGATGATATCGAGGATTTGAGCCAGGGCTGGGGCTACAAGACGGATGATGCCTATGAAAGTCCGTTAGCGAAAATCGAGTTTGTCGGTGCCAGCGTGGAGAAAGCAACGCTTGAGGAATGGAAGGCGTGACGCGAACAGGCGGAAGCGGACTATGAGCAGATCGGCGCGCTCCCCGGCGCCCATGGCTACAATTTAATCGGTCCAAAGCCGCCTCAGGGGCCTGGCACGTACGGTTGGGTTGATGCGCGCTGTCCGGCCATGGGAGCGGCGCAGCTAAAGGATGAATGGGTTGAGGCGGTCTTTAGCATGGATCGCTACGCGAACGCTGATTATGTTCACCTTGAAGACATTATGCGTCAGGATATCGATCTCTATCGCAACCTTTTCGGGTTCCCGAACGAGATATTCGCGAACGGAAACACCTGGCGCAATTACAGACGAGACCGCTCCGCCGGCCACATTTCTGACTATGGCACGCTCACACGCTCCGGCGGTGGCCATGTGGATCGCTATAATGGTCCGGATGGCACAGCCTATCGCGAGGTCTATCCGCTCATTCCAAGGTCGGTGGAGATGGCCGGGACCGAGCCGCCGCAAGACGTTTATTATATGCGCGTCCTGACCGATCCTGAATATAAGGGATTCGGCTTCTGCAACAGCGGCTTCCGCAAGCTCGATAACCTGGCCACCCCATTACCGGCAAGCGTCACGCCCACGGGAGAACCCTGGCCGCCAGGCGACCCCGACCCGCGGTCAAAGCACTATGTCGTGCGGATTGGGGAAACAGAGATTTTCGGTGACCCCGATACTGGAGCGCTCATCGGACAGGTGGGCTTCTATTTTGTCGCCCGTGACGGGCGGCTCTTCTTCCGCGATCTTTGAGTAACTCAAACTGAGCTTCTAGACCTCCGCCTACTGTTCAGTCGCAAGACGGTCGCTTTCGAAAGTGTGGGGTCTGGGTAGCTAGTCGCAAGCGTGATCGTGGTCCGCGCTTTCGACGGTCTTCCTGTTGAAGACGGCCGCGTAGAATTTCGGATGCGCCAGCGCGCCGGCGGCGACGCTGAGGAGCCCGCCGGAAATCATCAGAAGGGTGAACCAGGCCTGCATGCGAGCATCATAGCATGAAAGCGGGCAGTGTCGGAAAGCCGGCCGGAACGCTTTCAAAACTGGGCTGTTTCCGGACTGTCACCGGACTGTTTTCGGACTCCGCATTTGCCGGAATACCCTCCCCCTTATCCCCAGGACAGATCTGCCCCGTCTCGCGTGATGGACTCGATCAGCGGGCTCCGCGGACCACCCTTCGACTCGTAGAGGTCGATGCCGGCGAGCAGCCGCATCGAGCCGGCGCGCAGGCCCTTGCGGGCCTTCACGATAACGCGCTTTGCATCCGCGCCGGGAAAAGATCGAACCGGCATGACGGTGATCTCGCCCGTGCGCCGTTCGATGGCGGCAAGGATGCGCGCAAGTTCGGAGGCGCGGTGGATCATCACGAAACGGCCCTTCGGCTTCAGCGTGTGGAGCATGGCCCCGACCCAATCCTTCAGCGGGACGGATTCCACATAGGCGGCCTGACGGCCTGCGCCCGGCTGGGTGGTTTTCCCCGCCTCGAAGAAGGGCGGATTGGAGAAAGCGAGGTCGAACCGGTTCTCCCAGTCGGCGGGAATGGCGCCAATGTCCTGCTGGCGCACGCTGACACGGTCGCCAAAGCCGTTCTCGGCAATGCCCTTCCGGGCAAGATCGAGCATGAGCGGATCGGCCTCAAGCCCTGTAAAACTTGTATTTTTCAGCCGCCAGGCGGCAGGGAAGAGCGCGCCGCCTGCCCCGCAGCCAAACTCGCAGGCCTCGCCTGTCTGGTTCGCGTCGAGGGCGGCAGCCAGCAGCACGCTGTCAGTGCCCGCGCGAAAGCCCTTTTTCGGTTGAAAAACAGTGACATGACCACCCAGGAAGGCGTCGGTCGTCACCTCCTGCTCAGCCATCCTGGTCGAGCTCGCTCAGCTCGCGGCGGGCCCGGTCGGCATCATCCGGGTGCACCACCACACGGATCGGTACCAGCGGCCCGCGCCCATCGATATAGGCCGTGTGTTCGTCGAGCACATAGGCCTCGATACCGGCCTCCGATAGCAGGTGGCGTATGTAACTCAACTTGACGGGATCGTTCGTTCGGAACACTTCTTCCATAATCACCTTCCGCTATATGCGGCCCTTAACCGCAGCACTAGCTTGCCCTGCTGGTGCTATCTAGTATGACTTCGCCAGAGCGACCGGACAGGACCCCTCGTGACCATAACTGCCACAGCGCGCAATTCCGGCAATGACAAGACTGTTATCGACCGCCTGCAGGCCCTCCTGGAGGAGGATCTGACACAGGTCGAGACGCTTTTGGCCGCCCGGGCCAAGAGCCCGGTCGACATCATTCCCGACCTGTCAGGCTATATTGTCTCGGCTGGCGGCAAGCGGCTGCGCCCGCTGATCACGCTGGCGGCCGCCAAGGCTGTCGGCGGCACAAGACATTCAACGCACGCGCTTGCGGCAGCAGTTGAGTTCATTCACACCGCTACGCTGCTGCATGACGATGTCGTCGATGAGAGCGACCTTCGGCGCGGAAAGCCGGCGGCCAAGTCGGTCTGGGGCAATTCGGCCTCGATCCTGGTCGGTGACTTCCTCTTCGCGCGGGCCTTCACGCTTATGGTGGAGACCGGCTCGCTGGAAATCCTCAATATCCTGTCAAACGCCTCTTCCGTGATTGCCGAAGGCGAGGTCCGCCAGCTGGCCGCACAGGGCAAGCTCGACCTGCCGACAGAGGACTATCTCGCCATCATCGAGGCAAAGACGGCAGCCCTGTTTGAGGCGGCAAGCCGCGCGGGCGCGCTGTCCGGGGGCAGCGAAGAACACGCCGACGCCCTCGCCGCCTATGGCAAGAATCTCGGTCTCGCCTTCCAGATCGTCGATGATGTGCTGGATTATGGCGGGGCAACTTCCGTTATCGGCAAAGTCGTCGGCGACGATTTCCGGGAAGGCAAGATTACCCTCCCCGTCATCATTGCACGGCGCCGTGGCCGCACCGAGGACCATGACTTCTGGGAACGCGCGCTCGACATCGAGAAGCAGACCGATAGCGATCTCGCCCGCGCCATTCATCTGATCCGTACAACGGGCGCGGCCGAAGCAACGATTACCGAAGCCGAAGCCTATGCGAACCTCGCCAAGTCGGCGCTGAAATCGCTTCCCGAGAGCCCGTGGCGAGATGTACTCGGTGACCTTGCCGACTTCACGGTGAAGCGAGCCTACTGATTGCCGGGATTCACCTTTTGAAAATGCAGTTCACGTCAGACTTGTGCCACATCCGTGGTTTCAGATGGGCGGGACTGGACAGGTTCTGCCTGCCCCGGCACAGTTTGTTATCCGGCCTAAAGGACCTTCAATGAGACAGCTTCTGACATCGGCAATTGCGCTTTCTGCCCTCTCGATTGCAGGCTGTGCGAACCAGCCGTCCGGGACTGATCTGTCAGAGTCAGATCAGGCCGCGCTCGATGTCCGCAAGAAAGAAGTTCTTGGCGCCCTGTCGGCCTATGGCGGCGTCTATGATGTTTCCGATGCGGCCATGCAGACCGCCGTACTCTCTGAAGACGGCAAGCCGGTCGGGCTGCTCGCCTATGAATCGCCTGTTGATGCGGTCAAGGCAGGAGACATGGCCGCCTTCATCGCATCGGTGAAAACCAATTCGAGCAAGGACGGTGAGCTTACACCGTTCGGGTCGGTCGTTCTGTCGATCGATGATGCTGCCGGGGGCGACCCTGCCACTGCGCTTGAGACCCTTCAGCCGGCCCTCGACAGCAGTGACATGACCATCATGGCTGGTTTCCTGAAGGCCTGGTATCTCGCCATGGAAGGCGACTTCAATGCCGCTGTCGATGCCCACCGCGAGGTCGGTTCCCGCCTGCCGGGCCTGACGGGTGACCTGTCGCTGGCGGCCCTGCTGGAAGTGGCGGGCCGCGAAGAAGAGGCGCTGGCCGTCTATTCGGCCATCACGCCAACAGAAATCGAGGCGCCGGAACATGAATTCGACCCGCAGACGCTGCTCTACAGCCATGTGAAGCTGGTCATTGCCCGCCAGGCCATCCTGCTGCGCCGGCTCGGACGGCTCGACGAAGCCAAGGCGCTCTACACGCGTCTGGCCGAAGCAGAACCGGAACAGAGAGCTTCATATGCTGCGGCCATCAATCAGCTCGATACCGGCCGGGGGCTGGATGATGATGCGCCTGACGTGAACACGGCCTTTGCCCGCTCACTCAGCGACTACTCGCTCTCGCTTTCCTATCAGCGCCTCATCCGGTCAGCCTTTGTCGGTGAGCGCATACGAGGTTTCGACGACACCAAGTCCGCGTTCGATCAGCTTGCCCTTCTGATCGATCCCGACAATGAGGATCTGCGCCTCGCCGTCATCGGCGAATTCTATGATGAGACCATGTTCGAGGCCGCCGCACATGTGGCCCAGGCCGCCCCTGAGCGGACCGCAGGCCTGCAACTTGCCATCGCCCAGTCACAGGTCCGGCTTGGCCATACCGAGAAGGCACGCACGGCGCTCGACAAGGCGATCGGCCTTGCAGAAGATGACGAGGAACTCGGCACCTATTCGACGGCGATGATGATCTATGCGCTGCTCGACGATCAGAAAAAGGCGACCGAAATTGCCGAACTGATGCCAGATCTTGCAGAGACCGATGCCGAGAAGGCCAGCGCTCACGGGTCAAGCTCTGCCATCTATTCGCAATTCGGCGAGTTCGAACAGGCCCTCTACCATGCCCGCGAGGCCCGGGCTCTCGACGACACGCATGACCGGCGCATGGCGCTCGCGAATGCGCTGGCGGACGCGAACGAAATTGATGAGGCGCTGCGCCTTATCCGTACCGAAGCCCTGGCACGGCCGAACGACCCCTACATGCTGAACACGCTCGGCTATTTCCTGGTCGAGCATACCGACAATTATACTGAGGCCTATCGGGTTCTTGCGCGCGCCAACTCACTTGCTCCGGCCGATCCATATATCAGCGACAGCTTCGGCTGGGCCCGTTTCAAGCTGGGGGACCTCGAAGGTGCCCGGCGCTATATCGAACAGAGCCGGGAAGAGCTGGCGCCCAATATTCATTGGGAAATCGAGGACCATCTAGGCGACATCTACTGGCATCTCGGTGACAAGGACGCTGCCCGCGAAGCCTGGCAAAAGGCCCTCGATGACTATCCGAGCGACGACAAGCGTGCCGCCATCAGGGACAAGCTGGACAATGGAATCCAGGGCCCTCCGCCAGAGAAGAAACCGTTACCGGATGTCTCTCTGGGCGATGAAGGCGAGGTCAGGCGTCAGGATATCTGAGGCCGCCCCCATCTGTGATTGCGTTTTCGTAAGCTTTAGCCCTCAATAGGATCGAGGGTCAGAGCAATATCCGGGCGTCGGGTCAAAGAACGAATCTGGGCGGGTGCTGCTTGATGGAATTGCGCTCGGCAGGAGTTTCGATCATCACATGACTATGCGTTTCGGGTCCGCTGCTGCCATTGCCGTCCTCCTTCTGTCCGCCTGCGCTTCGTCAGGCAACCGGGAAGACGAGCTTGTCGCCCGGCTGGCGGCTGCGCGCGCCGACGCGCAGACCAACGCCTCCGCAGACAATTACAGCCAGTTTCTGATCGCCCGCTATGCTTCGCTGATCAACGATCCGAACGAGGCGGCAGCCAAGTACGCTCTGGTTGCCAGCTCGCGCCCGGATGACCTGTCGATCATAGACCGCGCGGTGTTTTCGGCCCTGCTGGCTGACCAGTTCAAACTGGCCCGCTCCATCTCCGCCAAGACCGGCGCCGATACGCTCGTCAATTCCGACCTTGCACGGATCGTTCTCGCAGCCGATTCCCTTTCCAGGGCGCGATATGACGAGGTGCCCGTGCACCTCGAAGGGCAGCCGCCAGCCCTTTTTAATTCCCTTGTCTTCACTTCGCTACGCGCCTGGGCGCTGTTTGGAAAAGGGCAATGCGGTGAGGCCCAGCTTGCCTTGCTGGAAGCCTCAAGCGGCGATCCGTATCTCGACAGCCTCCTTCTAAACCTGCTCGGCCTGCTCGAAGTCGCGTGCGGCAATGACGAAGATGCTCTGGCCACTTTTTCCCGGATCGATACGAACGGAACGCTGATCGCCATGGCGGCCGAAAACTATGCGCGCCTGCTGTCGGCCACTGGGCAGAACGAAAAGGCGCTCGATACGCTGGAGCGCTTCCGAAGCAGTGCTGGTCATAATCCTGTCGTGACAGATCTGATCACCCGCCTTGAAGCCGGCGAGCGGCTTGAAATTCACCGCGCCGATGCCCGCGAGGGGGCCGCTGTGGCCGTCTATGTACCGGCCGCTGCCCTGGCCTCCCAGTCGCAGACGGACCTGCCGGGCGTCTACTACTCAATCGCCTTGACGCTCGACCCGGAGCTGCATGCCGCGCGCGCGCTCTGGGCCGATGCCCTGGACGTTGCCGGGCGTCGCGAGGAATCGATCGCAATGCTGGAAACAATTCCGGCCAGCTCCCCCTATTACACGACCGCGCGCGGCCAGCTGGCCTGGGCCCTGCGCCGTGATGACCAGAAAGAGAAGGCGCTCAAACTCGTCTATCACACACTGTCAGCCAATCCGGGGCGCGACCTCAAGATCCAGATGGGCGACTTGTTGCGCTCACTCGGCCGGGAAGGCGAAGCCGCTACGGTCTTCACCGAGATCATCGACGCTGACGACGCGACCGGTAATCCGGACTGGCGGCTGTATTATGCACGCGGGGCCCTGCGCGAAGGGATGGGCCTCTGGCCTCTGGCCGAAGAAGATCTGAAGACCGCCAAGACGCTCAATCCGAATGCGCCGGAAGTGCTCAACTATCTTGGCTATAGCTGGATCGACCGGGGCATAAACCTGGAAGAAGGCCTCGACCTGATCCGCAAGGCGCTGACCCTGCGCCCCAATAGCGGCGCAATTACCGACAGCCTTGGCTGGGCCCACTACAAGCTCGGTAATATCGACGCCGCTATCGGCTATCTCGAACGCGCCGCCGAACTTGAGCCCGGTCTGGCAGAAATCAGCGATCACCTCGGCGATGCCTACTGGGCTGCCGGACGGCAGACCGAAGCGCGGTTCCAATGGCAGCGCGCCATCACCCTTATGGAAGACCAGGACGAAATCGAGGATATGCGGCGCAAGATGCTGACCGGGCCGAAGCCCTATCCCGTCCAGGCGCAGCGTCCCTGATGCTGGCGCCGGCGAAGGTCAATCTGTTCCTTCATGTCGGACCCGTGAAGGAGAACGGGCGCCACGATCTCGACTCACTGGTCATGTTCGCCGGGCCAGAAGCCGCCGACCGTCTCGACGCACGCAAGGCCGCCGAGCCGAGCCTGACCTTGCATGGCGACTTCGCGACCCCCGACCTCGCCACGACAGACAATCTCGTCGTGCAGGCGCTGGCCGCCTGTGAAACCCGCGGCCTGCGTGTTCCATCGCTTGCGATCAGCCTGCACAAGGACCTGCCTGTCGCGGCGGGCCTGGGAGGCGGTTCGGCCGATGCCGGTGCGATGCTGCGTATCCTCGTCAGGCTCGGCACCATTACGCCGCCCGTCGCCATGACGCTGGCCGCCAGCCTTGGTGGTGACGTACCTGTGGCCTTTCTTTCGCGCCCTGCCCTCATGCGCGGCGAAGGGGAGAAAGTTATCCCGGTGCACGACCTCCCCGAACTGCCCGTTCTGCTGGTCAATCCTGGACTGGCCTGTCCCACCGGACCGGTCTTCCGAGCCTTCGATGAGGCTGGTGCCAGCGCCCCGCTCGACCTTGTCGACCTGCCAGAGCTGCATGATGTCAGGGCACTTGCCCATTGGCTGGAGAGCGAAACGCGCAATGACCTTCAGGCTCCGGCCATACAGCGCGTGCCGGAAATCGCCGGTGTTCTGGACGAACTGGCCGGAAGCCACGGATGCCTCCTGGCGCGCCTTTCCGGTTCCGGTGCCAGTTGCTTTGCACTTTTCCATTCACGTCTGGACCTCAAGGCAGCAAGCGATAGGCTGAAGGCGCGCCATCCCGGATGGTGGGTTGCGCCGAGCCTTCTCGGCGGGAGCGGAACCGGCTGATGGCCACCCTGATCCCCATACTTGCCGCGTTACTGGCCTTTGCGATCTCGTACTATGCCTGTGAGCTGATGAAGCGCACAGGTGTGACGGATGCGCCGGACGGCAAGCGCAAGACGCAAAGGGCGCCCGTGCCGCGGCTCGGCGGCGTGGGTGTCATGCTCGCAATTGCCATCGTCTTCGCGCTGCTGGCGCTCACCTATGGACTTCTCCCAGTCACCGGCGGCAGTGACTGGCTACCAGGTCCAGCGCCGATCACAGCCATCGCACTTGCCGCATCGGTGCTTCTGGCTGGTGTGGGTGCCTGGGACGACATTCACAATCTTGCACCGTCCACAAAACTCGGCTTTATCGCCATTATCTGCATTGCCGCGCCGATGCTCGGAGTCGCTGCTCCGTCGCTCGACTCTCCCTTTGGAACATTGACCCTGACCGCAGCGATGGTTGCCGGATCCGCGCTCTGGCTGATCGTCTTTTCCAATGCAGCCAACTTCATGGATGGCAGCAACGGACTGTCGCTTGGCTCACTTGCGGTAATGTTTGCCGGGCTCGGCGCGTGTCAGGCGGCAGAAGCGGGAGGCGTATTTCCGGCCGGCCTGCTGGTCATCTTCGCGGCTATCGGGGCTTTTCTCGTCCACAACATGCGCGGAACGCTCTATGCAGGCGATGCAGGCGCATTCGGGCTCGGCGGCCTGTTCGCGACATTGGCGCTCATTTCTGGTCTCCCGGTCTGGAGCATTGCGACGCTGGCCCTACCCTTCCTGATCGACGTGCTTCTTACGCTGATATTGCGCGCCCGGCGCCGCGACCCCTGGTTCGAGGCCCATACCGACCATGCTTATCAGGCGCTGCGGCGAACAGGCTGGAGCCATCTGGATGTCGCTGTACTCTGGTGGTCCCTTTCAGCAGCGTGCGCAGTGGCGGCCGCCATTGGCGTTTCAGGCGGCGGGGCCTTGCCCTTCATCCTGTTCTGGTTGATCGCCATCACCCTTTCCGGGTGCTGGTTCGCTGTCCTGCATAAGACGCGCAATCACCTGCCGGGCTCTGTCGGCGGATAGTTCCAGCGGCGGTGCCCATGGCCGGTTATTGGCAGCCATGAGGCCACCGACGCCAGCAAACAATGCACAAAAGATAAGGGCTACGAGGATCTCGCTCTGCGGCGCATCCATCATGGTTTCGGCGATCATGAACGCGATTGCGCCCAGCACCATAAGCGCGCCCATGATGAAAAAGGCCCAGCGCACACCACTGCCCGCACCGATCGCGACTTTCAATTCCGGTTTGCGCTCGGCCAGGTGTTCGAACACCGCACCAGCCAGCGACATGAACTCCCGGTTCTGATCACTCGGACGGCGGATGTTGCAGGCAATGCGACGGCGCGTCTTGCCTTCATGGAGGTCCAGCCAGGCCGCGTATGAACGTTGCGAGGACATCTCGGCGAAGCGCGCACTATCGACCATTCCGAGATCGCAGAACAGTTCGCCATTCCGGGTCAGGAAGCCGCCGTCCAGAGTCCAGTTGTCGCGCCCCCGCAAGAGGGCCGGCTTGAACTCGAAACTCTGGACGCCGTCAGGCAAACCGTTTCCTTACATGTTCGGATAGGCTGGGCCGCCGCCGCCTTCCGGGGTCTCCCAGTTGATGTTCTGGTTCGGATCCTTGATGTCGCATGTCTTGCAGTGAATGCAGTTCTGCGCATTGATCTGGAAGCGCGGCTCCTTGCCCTCTTCCTCAACCCACTCATAGACGCCTGCCGGGCAGTAGCGCGCAGACGGACCAGCATAGACATCGTGCTCGGACCGCTTTTGCAGCTCCATGTCCTTCACCACCAGGTGGACCGGCTGGTCCTCGGCATGGTTGGTGTTGGTGAAGGAGACGTTGGTCAGCTTGTCGAAGCTGATCTTGCCGTCAGGCTTGGGATAGTCGATCGGCTTGTGCTTCGAGGCAGGCTCCAGCGCGGCTGCGTCTGTCTTGCCATGGCCCATGGTGCCAAAGAAGGAGAAGCCACCGAGCAGCTTGGTCGTCCACATTTCGACACCCCCCATGAGCGTGCCGAGCGTGGTGCCCATCTTGGAAAGAAGCGGCTTCACATTGCGGACCGCAAACAGCTCCTTGCGGACAGCCGAGTCTTCATAAGCCTCCTGATAGGCGTGCAGTTCGTCGCCCTGGCGGCCTTCCTTGATAGCAGCAATCGCGGCTTCGGCGCCCATCATGCCGGTGAGGATGGCGTTGTGGCTGCCCTTGATCCGGGGCACATTGACGAAACCGGCCGAGCAGCCAATCAGCGCGCCACCCGGGAAAGTCAGTTTCGGCAGGGACTGATAGCCGCCTTCGGTAATGGCGCGGGCGCCGTAGGCCACGCGCTTGCCGCCCTGGATGAATTTCAGGATATCAGGATGGTGCTTCCAGCGCTGCAGCTCCTGATAGGGGGACATGTACGGATTCTTGTAGTTGAGGTGCACAACGAAGCCGAGCGAGACAAACGGCTCGCCACCATCGCGGAAGTGATAGAGGAAGCTACCGCCGCCCGTCTTGTCATCGAGCGGCCAGCCGAGCGTGTGCTGGACATAGCCTTCCTTGAAGTTCTCTTCCGGGACCGACCAGAGTTCTTTCAGGCCGATGCCGTATTTCTGAGGCTCGCGGCCTTCGGAAAGGTCGAATTTCTGGATCAGTTTCTTCGACAGCGATCCGCGCGCGCCTTCAGCGAACAGAACATACTTGCCGAGCAGCTCCATACCCGGCTCATAGTCGGGCTTGTGGCTGCCATCCTGGGCAATGCCCATGACGCCGGCGACAACGCCTTTCACTTCGCCATCATCACCATAGACGATTTCGGAGGCTGCAAAGCCCGGGAAGACCTGAACACCAAGGTTCTCGGCTTCCTGGCCAAGCCAGCGGGCCACATTGGCGAGCGAGCCGGTGAAGTTGCCATGGTTCTTCATATAACCCGGCATCGGTAGCCATGAGATGTCCATCGACCCCTTCGGCCCGAGCCAGACGAACTTGTCGCCGGTGACTTCGGTCTTGAGCGGGCGGTCATCGCGCTCGCGCCAGTCAGGGATAAGCGCATCGAGACCGGACGGGTCGACAACGACACCTGAAAGGATGTGCGCACCGATTTCGCCACCTTTTTCCAGCACGACGACTTCCAGTTCGTCACCGGCTTCGTTGGCGATTTGCTTGGCGCGGATAGCGGCCGCAAGGCCAGCCGGTCCGCCGCCGACAATCACCAGGTCGAATTCCATCGATTCGCGTTCTACAGTCTCACTCATCAAATCACTCCCAGCTGTGGCCGCTCACGCCAGCCCGCTCTATACATGGTCCGGTGACGGTCTACAGTCGAATCCGCCGAATGCCAAAGGGTCTGAATGTCCCAGACTGATCCTTCCCTTGCGTTAAAAGCCCTCACAGACTGGTGGGGCGAGATGGGCGTCGACGTCGACGAGACCCAGATACGTGCCCTGCGCAAGGCTGCCGAATCGCGCACCGCTGAAGCTCCGGCGCCCAAATCCTCGAATGAGCAGCCGCAACGGCTGCCGCGCCACCTGATGAAGAAAACCCATGCCGACTGGGTCAACGAAGCCAAGACGCTGGCGGCAGATGCACAAACGCTCGATGCGCTGAAGACGGCAATCGAAGGCTTTGACGGCTGTATCCTGAAGGAATCAGCGCGCAACACGGCCTGTTTTGACGGCGTGCAGGGCGCCCCGGTCATGGTCATCGGCGAAGGACCCGGCGCGGAAGAGGATGCGCGCGGCCTCCCCTTTGTCGGCAAGGCCGGCCAGCTGCTCGACAAGATGCTCGCCGCCATCGGTCTGTCGCGCAAGGAAAATACCTTCATCACCAATGTGAACTACTGGCGCCCGCCGGGGAACCGCAATCCGAGCGATGAGGAACTGGAGCTCTGCCGGCCCTTCGTCGACCGGATGATCGAACTGGGTCAGCCGAAGCTGATTATCGCCGCAGGCGGCGTGGCGGCGAAGTCGCTGCTGCAGTCGCGCGTCGGCATCATGAAGCTGCGCGGCTCCGAACATGCGCTGAAGACGCCCGGCGGCTATGAGGCGCCAATGTTCCCGATCTTCCACCCGGCCTTCCTCCTGCGCCGCCCGGAAGAAAAGAGCCGCGCCTGGCGGGACCTGCTGAATATTCAGGCCCGGCTCGAAGAACTCTCCTGACAAAGAAATAGCCCGGAGTGTGAGGGGACACTCCGGGCCGGGGAAGCCCTGATGCGCGCGAGGGGAACGCGGGGGCTTTCTTTGTGGCGGATATCCACCGGATGTGCAGTCCGGCGCCTAATCCTGCGCACACTAACTTTTATTCTTCGAGCTTCTCCTCGGCTTTCTCGTCTACAAGCTCGAGTTCAGCGTCCTTACGCTTCTCAAACGCCGATCCGATCTTTTCGTTCCCGTCTTCGCCAATAACGTCTTCAGCAACAGGAAATATATCTTCCTCTTCTTCTTCGATATGGTGCTCATAACGGTGACGCATTTCCTTGAACTTGGTCAGCCAGGCTGGAGACGAGAACTCTATTTCATTCAATTCTTCCATCATGTCGTCGAGCTCCTTGTGCTCGGCGACCGAGTGACGGCCTTCAGGCTGGCCTTCCCCGTCAGCGATGAGCTTTGAGTAGAAGGTTTCTTCCTCTGCGGCGGCATGGGCGCTGACATCGTGGAAGAACGTATCCCACGCCTTCCGGCGCTCTTCCGAATCACCTTGCGTGTCGGCGATTTGTGCGAGCAGCTTACGGTGGCGGTCGTGGTCCTGTTTCAGGGTTTCGTAAATCGTTGACATGTCTCGTTTCCTTCTTGCGGAATTACAAAGATCAAACGCGGTATATGAGCCGAGCGTTCCCGGCAGATCGACGCACTCGACGCCAGCCTGATTTGAATTAAGAGACGACACTGATGCCCGCGCCGATTTCGATCATCATCCCGACGCTTAATGCCGAAGCAGACCTGCCTGGTTGCCTCGACAGCCTGATGCCAGGACTGGACGCGGGCCTCATTCGCGAACTCATTATCAGCGACGGGGGCTCGACCGACGGGACCGAAACGATCGCGGAGGCCGCAGGTGCGAGGATCCTTGCCGGAGAGAAAGGCCGCGCAAAGCAGCTCATCGCTGGCGCAGAACCCGCACGCGGGGACTGGCTGCTCTTTCTACATGCTGACACGGTGCTTTCACGCGACTGGGCCGAGCACGTCATGGAGCATCTGAACACCCGGCCGGAAATAGCCGCGGTTTTCACACTCGCCTACCGGTCCGATGACCGGATGGCCAAGGCGATTGCCGCACGCGCCAATCGCCGGGCCCGGTGGCTGGGCCTGCCCTATGGAGACCAGGGTTTGCTGGTCTCGCGCGCGCTTTATGACGAGATCGGCGGCTATGACGACATTCCGCTGATGGAAGATGTGCGCATCGTGCAGGCCATCGGTAAGAAGCGGATCGCCATTCTTTCAGCGGAGGCGCGGACCTCTGCCGCCAAATACGAGCGCGATGGCTGGCGCCAGCGCAGCTGGCGGAACACCTGGCTGATCACACGCTATCTGATGGGCGCCTCTCCCGAGAGTCTCGCCCGGCTCTACCGTTAGAGGTCTTCCGCGTGCGCCTGCCACCAGGCGTCTGTCGCCAGCCCAGCCCGGTGAGCGGTGAGAAGGGTTTCCTTCAACTGGTCGAGCGAGACAGGCTGGCACTCGGTGACCTTGCCAGCGCCAATCGTCCCACCTTCTGCCTCGAATTGCCCGAGCACCGCATCATCGAGTTCTTCGCAATCCAGCGCCGCGATCTGCATGGTCGCCCCGCGCTCATCAGGCGCAGGAAGCCGACGTGCCAGGCCATAGGTATAGGCAATTCCGTCCTCGGTCTGCAGGCCGGCTTCGGCGATGAAAACCTGGCGGCCACCTGCCTGAATCAGCGGTGCGAAACGCACGAGGAGGTCTTCCTCTTCGGGATTGGGCGCCTCGGCAAGATAGCCGTCATCCTGGCGTTGCAGGGTCAGACATGGATCGTCTGCGGCGAGACAGACGATGATCTCGTCTTCGGCGGGCAAGACAGCAGCCTCTGCTTCGATCAGCGATTCTTCCGATACAAAACAGCCTGCCAGAAAAGGCAACAAGGCCGCGGGCCATAGTCTCCGCAAGAGCGACATCATGATCAATTCCCCTCCTGATGCGTTCGGTTCACAGAAGCATCCGAAAACAAGATGGCTATTGCATGACCAGACCGACGTTGCTGATTTTCACCAAACCACCGCGCATCGGCGTCTCGAAGACGCGGCTGGCAAAAGATGTCGGTCGCGCTGAAGCCCGCAGGATCGCACATTATACAACGGCAAAGACGATGCAGGCTGTGAAGGGTCTCGGCTGGGCATGCGAGCTGCACATCGAGCCAGCCCGTGCCGTCGGGGAGACATTGGGCGGTCTCTGGCCAGCACACATTGCGCATATGCCGCAAGGGCGCGGCGATCTGGGTGACCGAATGGGAAAAGCCATGGAGAACGCGCCGCCTGGCCCCGTCATCTTTATAGGAACGGACGCACCAGGCATCGGGCAGCATCACCTTCTGCGGGCGGCGCGCGACCTTCGCCACGACGGCGCCGTGTTCGGCCCCGCGGCCGATGGGGGTTTCTGGCTTCTCGGTCTCAGTCAAAGCCTTCGCGACCGGCGCGTATTCGAGGGCGTTCGATGGTCAGGACCGCATGCTATGGAGGATGTCTGGTCAAACCTGCCAAGCCGGGCCCACGTTTCCCTGCTGCCACAACTGATTGACATAGATACCGGTAAGGACTGGATATTATTTAATCGTCAGTCACAAAACCGGCAAAGCGCAGCGCGCTTGATATAGGTTATCGACGCCTGACAGCAATTCGGACCAAGTCGCCCGACCGCGATAGCAAGGTCATTTGATGTACCGACTAGCCTATGTCAGCACCGCTGACGACGATCTCTCCGCCTACGACCTGCAAGACATTCTCGAAGCCGCCATCCGCAACAATGGCAAGGTCGGCGTGTCGGGCACCGTCTTATTCAACGGGCTCAATTTCCTCCAGATCCTGGAAGGTCCGGAAGCCGCGGTGGAGAATATCTATGCGCGCATCTGCATGGATGAGCGCCACGCCCACGTCGTTACCATCTTCAGGGAGTCGGGCGTTCGCCGCTGCTTCGATGATTCCCCCATGACGCTCAACACTGTGAAGTGCGAGGTCGGCGACCTGCCTGACGGACTGGCCCTATCCTCCAATATCGACCTGTTCATTCCAGCCGGACTGCCCAGCTATCTTCGGGGCATGATCTCCAGCTTCAATACAATGCGGGCCTAGCCACACCTGCACGAGTAAGGAGGCGCTGGCCAGGTATCCACAGGACTTGAGCAAATTGTTCTTGTTTTGTTCCAATCTCTGTGATGTCCTTACCTGGCATGAGACAGACGCAGAAACTCCAGCGTAAGGGCCGTGTCAGCCTGATCGATGTCGAAGCCGTTGCCGAACGGTTCGAACATGGCGGGCGAGGCGCGGTGTCCAACCAGACCGGCCGCTTCGAACGGGAAACGCATGAAGCGTTTGACGATGGCTGGGGTACCCTGGAGGAAGCGGCCGGGCGGCTGGAAACGACGCTGACCCCGGAAGCTGCCCGCACGATCATTACCTATAACCGCTCACCGGATATTTCCTTCGACCGCACCATCAATCCCTATCGCGGCTGCGAGCATGGCTGCGTCTACTGTTTTGCAAGACCGACCCATGCCTATCAGGGGCTATCGGCGGGCCTCGATTTCGAGAGCAGGCTTTTCTTCAAGCCGGACGGCCCGGCCCTGCTCAAGCGAGAGCTGGCGAGACCTTCCTATGTCGTCAGACCAATTGCGCTCGGCATGAACACCGATGCCTACCAGCCGGTCGAACGCCGGTTACGTCTGACACGGACCTTTCTGGAAATCCTTGCTGCGCACAATCACCCGGTCACCCTTCTCACCAAGTCCGCGCTGATCCAGCGTGATATCGACCTCATTGCGCCGATGGCTGAGAAGGGGCTGGCACGCGTCGGCGTATCGATCACGACACTCGATCCACGCCTGTCGCGGCGTATGGAGCCGCGCGCGGCAGCCCCGCACAAGCGGCTGGAAACGATCCGCGCACTTGCCGATGCCGGCATTCCGGTGATTGCAATGACCGCGCCGATCATCCCGGCCCTGAATGAGCCCGAGATCGAGCGGCTGCTCGAGGCGGTCGCCGAAAACGGTGCCTCAAGCGCAGGCTATGTTCTCCTGCGCCTGCCTTACGAGTTGAAGGACATTGTCCATGAATGGCTGGCGGAACATTATCCCGACCGGGCCGCGCGTATCATCAACCTCTTGCGCGACATGCGCGGCGGACAGGATTATGATGCCAACTGGTTCGAACGTGGCCGGGGGCGCGGTCCTCATGCCCGGCTGATCGCACAGCGTTTCCAGAAGGCGGCCCGCCGGCTGCGCCTTGACCAGCCCCGGCCCCGCTTGCGCACCGACCTCTTCCGCCCCCCGGAAGGCCCCGGCGGCCAGATGCAGCTGGATGTCTGATCCGTTCTGCACAGCCGGTCCACCTGATATGCGCAATCTATTCACACACCTGTCCACAGTCCTGAAAATTCGTTACGATACCAAAACAATGCCCTGCGCACCGTGGTCTGCAGCTGGTGGATTCACAATGTAACGAAGCGGAAACCAAATCGGGGCGGGATGGCGGTTCTTGTTGATTCGAGTAGAGGGGCTGAAAGAGCCATGGAATTGATCCGCAACACGATCATTGAAGGCGAATGTGTCGATGTCCTGTCGCGCCTGCCGGACAAATCCGTCGATCTCGTCTTTGCCGATCCGCCCTATAACCTGCAGCTTGGCGGCGGCCTCACCCGGCCCGATCAGTCGGCAGTCGATGGCGTCGATGATGCCTGGGACCGGTTCGACAGTTTTGATGCCTATGACCTCTTCACCCATCAGTGGCTGACCGAATGCCGGCGCGTGCTGAAGGATGATGGCGCGATCTGGGTGATCGGCTCCTATCACAACATCTTCCGCGTCGGTTCGATCCTCCAGGATTCCGGCTTCTGGATCCAGAACGATGTGATCTGGCTGAAGTCGAACCCGATGCCGAATTTCAAGGGTACACGTTTCCAGAACGCGCACGAAACACTGATCTGGGCGGCCAAGCAGGAGAAGTCCCGCGTCACCTTCAATTATGATGCTCTGAAAGCCTTCAACGAGGACAAGCAGATGCGGTCCGACTGGACGATCCCGCTCTGCACGGGCTCCGAACGGCTGAAGGACCAGAAAGGAAAGAAGGCGCATCCGACGCAGAAGCCTGAAGCGCTGCTGAAGCGTGTCCTGCTTGCGACAACCAATCCGGGGGACGTGGTTCTGGACCCCTTCTCGGGCACCGGAACAACGGCTGCGGCCGCCAGGATGCTGGGGCGTGACTATGTCGGCATAGAGCAGGATCCTGCCTATATTCGCCTGTCGCGTGCCCGGATTGATGCGATCACGCCGCTCAATGGCGAAGCGCTGGAAACGCAGAAGGGCGCGCGCGCCCTGCCCCGCGTGCCGTTTGGTGCACTGGTCGAGAATGGCTGGCTGAAACCCGGCGACCGTCTCTGGTCACCAAAGAAACGGCACCATGCCCGAATCCGCGTCGATGGCAGTTTGGCGTCTGGCGATGCCTCCGGCTCGATCCACCGGCTCGGGGCGCATGTGATGAAGGCCCCGGCCTGCAATGGCTGGACGTTCTGGCACTATGAATCGCCGAAGGGCGATCTTGCGCCGATCGACTTGCTGCGCCGGCGCTATCGCCAGGAAATGGGCCTGAACTGACCGTCATCCCGCGGCCTATCCGAACATCATCCAGAGCGCGACGAGGGCAAGCACGCTACCAAACACCCTGTTCAGAAGGTGGGCCTGCGCCTCATCCCGGAACAATCCTGCAATCTGACCGCCGACAAGCGTCCAGACAGTGAAGGCCACCAGGTTGTTCAGCGTGAACACGCTGCTGATCCAGCCGACGGCAATAACCTCGCCGGAAGAGGCCGCGACCTCCAGGAACTGGCTGAACATTAGCGCTATGATTACATAGGCTTTTGGATTGAGCAGCAGCAGCACCGCCCCGCCCCACATGCCGGCCGGACGGGCTTCGCCGACCTTGTCGATGGCATGCGCGCGAAACAGTTTCCAGGCAAGGTAAAGGACATAGGCCGAGCCGGCCCACTTGATAACCTGAAACAGGATGGGAGAACGCTGCAGCGTCGTCTCGAAACCGAACCCGATCGCCAGCGTCACCAGCAAGGTCGCAACATGATAACCAACACTGGCCGGCAGGGTGGCAGCGAACCCGAATCGTGCACCATTTGCGGCAAAGAACATGTTGCCCGGACCGGGGCTGTAGGCCAGCGGGAACAGGAATACGATCAACGCTGCGGTCAGTTCGAACATCGGCTATCTCCAGATAGAACCTGAGAGAGCTGTTGCGTTTCCAGACCGTCCAAGCCACCCGAATCTTGTGATCAGCCAAGCGTCTTCGGACAGGTGCTGACGCCGCAGGACAGACCGCCTATGGTGAGCGTGGAGCGCCTTGGAGCAAGCAAAAGGAAGGGCATGGTATGGGGCACGAAGGCCAGGAAATATTTCTGAAGGACATGCTCGTCTTCCTCTTTGCGGCAGGCGTCATCGTCCCGGCCTTCCGTGCCCTCAAACTACCTGTCGTCGCCGGGTTCCTGATTGCAGGGGTCGTCCTCGGCCCGCACGGGCTCGGTGCCTTCGAGCATCTGTGGGATCCGCTACAGTTTATCACCGTGTCCGAGCCGGAAGCGGCCGCCCCCTTTGCCGAACTGGGCGTCCTCTTCCTGCTCTTCCTGCTCGGTCTGGAACTGTCCTTCGAAAAACTCTGGGACATGAAACGCATCGTATTTGGCGTTGGGGGGACACAAGCGATTGCGAGCGCCGCTCTGATCGGCACAGGCCTCTGGGCTTTTGGTGTCAACGCGCAGGCGGCCGCCGTGATCGGGCTGGCCCTTGCGCTGTCCTCAACCGCCATCGTCATGCAGGTCCTGACAAGTGAGCACCGCGCGGCAACGCCTGCCGGGCGAACCGCCTTCGGCGTGCTGCTCTTCCAGGACATTCTCGTTGCGCCAATCCTGATCTTTGTCTCATTCCTTTCGCCCGAAACGGGAGTCAACATCGTCCAGAGCGTATTGCGGGCCCTGTTCGAAGGGCTGATTGCCATCATCATCATCGTGATCGCCGGACGCTTTGTTCTGCAACATGTCTTCCGGCTTGCCGCACAGACCGGCGGACGCGATTTCCTCATGGCGCTGACCCTGTTTGTTGTGATCGGCGCTGCAGTGATGACGGGCATGGCGGGGCTTTCGGTTGCGCTAGGCGCGTTCCTCGCCGGACTGTTGCTCGGCGAGACGGAATTCCGCCATCAGACAGAGGTTGATCTCGACCCGTTCAAGGGCCTCCTTCTCGGTATATTCTTCATGACGGTGGGCATGGGCCTAGACCTCACCGTTATTGCCGAATTGGCCCCAATCGTTCTCGGTGGTCTGGCTGGGCTTCTCATTCTCAAGACGCTGGTGGCCTGGACCGCGGCACGCCTCTTTACCGGGTCGGCCCCTGTTGCAACTGAAAGCGCCTTCCTGCTCGCGCCAGCGGGCGAGTTTGCCTTCGTGGTCATGGCCGCCGCTGCCGGAGCCGGCATCCTGCAACCGGAACTGACTACACCGGTTACCGCAATTGCCGGTCTCTCCATGCTCCTCATCCCGCTAACGTCACGGCTCGGGCAGTCCCTTGCCGCGCGCATGAAGCAGCCCGAACCAGAGAAGCTTTCGAATGATGATTTCTCGGAACGCGAGGGTCATGTCATCATCGCCGGCTTCGGTCGTGTCGGCCACACGATCGCGCGCATCCTCGAAGAAGAGCAGGCTGACATCGTCATATTGGAGCGTAGCTTCAACTCGGTGCAGATGGGCCGCAACGAGGGTTGGCAGGTGCAGCTGGGCGATGCAGCGCGCAAGGAGATCCTTGAGGTTGCCGGCGCCTACGGGGCCTCGCTTTTCATCGTGACGGTGGATGACCCGGTCAGCGCCGAGAACATGGTGCGGGCCATCCGCTCGCTTCGCTCGAACGTCCCCATCTACGCCCGCGCTCGCGATGCAGAGCATGGCAAGACGCTCCGCAAGGCGGGCGCGACCTTTGTCATTCCTGACGCCATCGAGGCTGGTTTGCAGCTCGCTGGCCGCGTCCTTCAGGAATTCGGCTATGCCAATGAAACCGTGCGTGACCTGATCGGATCCGAACGCGATGAGGAGTACAGAAAGGCCGACCAGGACTAGAGCGCCAGCTTAAGTGCCTTCTTGAACACACTCGGAAACGCATCGCCCGCCTGAGATACCCGCATCCACTCGAAGCCTTCAGGAGTATCCTCGAGATCAAGGCACACGACGGTTAGCCTCAACTCGAAATGCGTGAACACGTGGCGCACTTCGCCAATCTCATCGCCCTTCTCTTTGGCCCACTCCGGTCGCCCGCCGGCGCCGCTTTCGCTCCACTCGGTGGTGGGAAGCGCAAGCATCCCCCCCAACAGGCCGCTATCAGGCCGGCGTTCGACGAGCACATCCTTTTCCCGGAAGATCGCGAAAACCTCGCCCTGGCGTTTTGGCTTCGCTTTTTTCTCCGGCTTGACCGGATAGCGTTCCGGTTCGCCCTCGGCGCGGGCGGCGCACCAGTCTCTTACCGGACAGATCAGGCAGTTCGGGCGTTTGGGCGTACAGATCGTGGCGCCGAGATCCATAAGCGCCTCGGCAAATTCGCCGGGTCTGTCGGCAGGCACGAGTTCGCGGACAAGCGAAGCGATACGCGTCTTCTCCGCTTTCCAGTCGCCCTTGGCAGCCAGCAGCCGTGCGAAGACACGGTCTACATTTCCGTCCACCGCAGGCGCTCGCTCGCCGAAGGCCAGCGCCGCCACCGCACCGGCCGTGTAAGCCCCGATGCCAGGCAGCTTGCGCAAGCCCGATTCGCTCCGTGGCCAGTCACCCGCTGCGGCGATCTCCCTTGCGCATTTCAGCAGGTTGCGCGCGCGAGCATAGTAGCCAAGCCCCGCCCACGCGGCCATGACATCCCCATCGGCAGCAGCGGCAAGGTCTTCGACCGTGGGCCAGCGTTGGGTGAATGCGTGAAAATATCGGGTCGCATGCGGTACGGTCGTCTGCTGCAGCATAATCTCAGCGAGCCAGACGCGATAGGGATCAGGCGTTGTGCCAGCCGCCCGTTCAGCCGGCCCGACCCGCCAGGGCAAGTCACGGGCGCTGCGCGCATACCAGTCCAGCAGCGCGCCGGCGAAACCTTCAAATCCCGGTGAAACCGCACTTGCGGCCTTTTCAGTTGATCGCATGCGCGGCACAATCCTCTCCATGGTGAACAGGTCAAGCCTCGACCCGCTGGAAGAAGCCCGTGCACGGGTGGCGCTTCGCTATCAGCGAGCCCGCCCGGTCAAGGCGCTGCCAAACTCCTTTGGCAAGGTCGCCATGCAGCTCACGCGCAAAAAGGTGCCTGACAAAGGGCCAGCCATCGGACGGCTGAAGCTGATGTGGCCCGAAATTGTCGGCGAACAACTGGCCAAGGTGTGCGAACCTGAGAAGATCGGTGCAGGCGGCAAGGCAAAAGGCCGTGTGCTGACCGTAAAATGCATTCCGGCGGCATCCACGATGGTCCAGCATCAGAGCGCCCTGATCCGCCAGCGGGTGGCCGCTTCGCTGGGCGGGAACATCGCCGAGGTCCGGATCGTACAGGGACCGCTTTCGCGGGGTGGGCAGCCTGCGCCGCGGAAACGCAAGCGACCGCTCAGCCCCGAAGAGCAGAAACTTCTGAACGACTCTGTTGCGACTATCGAGGATCCGGACCTGCGCAAGACGGTTTTGGCTCTCGGTGAGGCTGTGCTAACGACCGAAACGCCGTGAAACGGCAGGTGTGCCGGACGCACCGTTAACCTCTTGGAAACCACTCCGACTCAATTCTTAAGCAAAGGTTATGATCATGAGAGCCATTTCCCGCCGCGCCGTCCTGATTGTCGGCTCATTGCTGGCCATCACCGCCTGTGGATCAGCGGACGAAGCCGGCACGAGCGGATCTGCTTCGACTGATAGTGCCGCCGTCAATGAAATGGTGCTTGGTTCCGAGGATGCCCCGGTTACCGTGATCGAATATGCTTCGTGGACCTGCCCGGCCTGTCTCCAATTCCAGAATGACGTGGTCGGCAAGCTCAAGGAAGACTATGTCGAAACCGGCAAGGTGAAGTTCATCTTCCGCGAATATCCAACGCCGCCAGCAAACATCGCCGTTGCAGGCTTTGCCATCGCCCGCTGCGCCGGGGAGGACCAGTATTTCGACGTCCTCGACGAGCTGTTCGACCGCCAGCGCGGCATCCTCAGCCTTGCGCGCGAAGGCGGACAGGTTAAGGCCGCGCTTCAGCAGGTCGCTGCCAATCACGGCATCACCGACACCGAAACCTTTGACGCCTGCCTGCAGGATTCCGGCATTCGCCGCGCCATCGCAGCGTCGGTTTCCCAGGGCGAGAATGACGGTGTCGAAGGCACGCCGACCGTTCTGCTGAATGGCGAGGTCCTCCCAGGTTATGACTGGCGTCGCTGGGACGGCATGCAAGCCGTGCTGAACGAAGCCCTTGGCGAGGACGCGCCCGCCGCCGAGCCTGCAGCCACCGATGCTCCGGAAGCGGCCGAGGCTGCGCCGGAAGCAGACTCAGAAGGCGAATCCGGCGATACGGACATGGTCGAACCGACCTCTGGCGAGGCCGAACCGCAGTAACACCAACAGAAGGGAGCCTGCGTTTGCACATCACAGAACTGCGCATTGCAGGCTTCAAATCCTTCGTCGACCCGCAGGAAATCCCGGTTCTTCCGGGGCTGACCGGCATTGTCGGCCCAAATGGCTGTGGAAAATCCAATCTGCTTGAAGCGCTTCGCTGGGCAATGGGCGCAAGCTCGGCCAAGGCCATGCGCGGCGGCGAGATGGATGACCTCATCTTCTCCGGCTCGCAGCAGCGCCCGGCCCGCGAGCTGGCTGAGGTCACGCTGGTGCTCGACAATTCACGTCGCACAGCACCGCCGGAATTCAACGCTGCCGATGTGCTGGAAATCCAGCGCCGCCTGAAGCGCGGTGCCGGGTCAACTTACAAGCTCAATGGCCGGACGGTGCGCGGCAAGGATATCCAGCTCATCTTCGCGGATGCCTCGACGGGCGCGAACTCGCCTTCGCTTGTGCGGCAAGGCCAGATCTCGGAGCTGATCGGCTCAAAGCCGCAGAACCGCCGCCGCATCCTTGAGGAGGCGGCCGGCATTTCGGGCCTTAACTCCCGCCGCCACGAAGCAGAGCTCAAACTGCGCGCAGCCGAGACCAACCTCGAGCGGCTCTCTGAAGTCTCAGCCGAGGTCGAGCGCCAGCTGGAAAGCCTGAAGCGACAGGCCCGCAAGGCGCGGAAGTATAAAGAACTCTCCGAAAAGATCGCCGCGCTTGAAGCCTTCCTTGCTCACCTCAAATGGGAAACGGCCCGCGAAGCGAAGGCGCAAGCCGAAGCCGAACTCACCCGCTGCCGCGAGGCCGTCGAACTTAGTTCACGTGAAGCGGCCGTGGCTGAAACCCGCCGCATTGAAGCAGGCGACGGCCTTCAGCCCCTGCGTGATGCCGAATCCGTGGTGTCCGGAAAGCTTGGCCAGGCACGTATCGATCTGGCGCGGCTGGAAACAGAGCGCAAGAATGCCGCCGACCTCCTGGCCCGTCACGAAAGCGAAGCCCGCCGCCTGATGGACGACATCGAGCGTGAGCAGGCCCAGAAGGATGAGTCCGAACAGGCGCTTGAGGAGGCGAAAGACAATCTCGCCGCCCTCCCGACCGAGGATCCGAAGGCCAACGAAGAGCTCGAAACCAAGGCGAAAGCCGATCTCGAAGCTGCCCGCCAGCAACTTAATGAATCGCAGGCAGCCGCCGATGACGTTTCTGCCAAGCTCGCCTCCATGAAGGCTGAGCGCCAGGCGGCAGAAGCAAGCGCCGAAGCCCAGCGCCGGCGCAAGGCAAGCCTTGAAGCTGACGCGGCACGCCTGAAACAGCAGCTTGCAGACATGCCCGATACTGCGGCCCTTCAGACGAGGCTTGCAGACGCGGAAAAGGCCGAAGAGGCCGCAGAACTTGCGCTTCACGACGCCGAACGCGCTGTCGATGCAGCCGAATCCACGCTCGCAGAAGCAAGGGAAGCCGAAGCCGCTGCCCAGTCCCCCAAGGATGAAGCTGATCAGATCGTGCGCACCTTGGAGTCAGAGATTGCCGGTCTGGAGCGGCTGCTCAAGAAAGCAGAAGGGCCACAGGCCCCGCCGGTTATTGACCGCGTACGGACGCGCGATGGCTATGAGAAGGCCGTAGCCGCTGCGCTGGGCGATGACCTGCAGGCGTCTACACAGAAGGATTCGTCGCTCTACTGGGCTGGTCGCGACGTGAAAACTGATGCCCTGCCTTCCGGCGCTGAGCCGCTGCACACATTTGTCGAAGCCCCCGGTGAACTTGCCGCCCGCCTTTCTCAATGCGGCGTCGTAAATGTCGAGGACGGTCCGCGTCTGGCTGGCGATCTCAAGCCCGGTCAGCGGCTGGTCACAACCGAAGGCCATCTCTGGCGCTGGGACGGGTTCACTCGTACGCCGGATGCCCCGGTCTCGGCTGCTGAACGTCTTGCGCAGCAAGCGCGGCTGGAAGCTGCCCAGGGCGAAATCACCCCGGCACGCGAGGCCCTGGAGCAGGCCGTGGCCGCACTTTCTGCAGCAAGAGAGCGCCGGACAGAAGCCGAGGATGCTCTAAAGGATACCCGCCGCGGTGTCTCACCCAAGGCAAGCGAACTCAACCGCGCCCGCTCGGCCACGGCCGAAGCCCGGCAGGCTTATGAACGCGCCGATGTGAAACGCGAATCAGCCAGCGAAGCACTGGCACGTGTCGAGTCAGACCTTCGTGGGGTCGAGGAATCGCTCTCGCTCGTCTCAATCGGCGGTGACGACACCGAACTGGAGCGGCTCGAAGCGATCGCCGTGGCGACGCGCGAAACGCTGACCAAAGCCCGTGAGCATGAGACCGAGTGCCGTGGGCGTCTTGCCGACATTACGCGTAACCGGGAGCAGGCCATTGCCCGGCGCGAAGGCTTCCAGAAGGATGTCGAACGCTGGACTGGCCGACTTGCCAACAGTGAGAAGCGCCTGGAAAACCTCTTGAAGCGCCGCTCGGAGGCCGCCGGAGAAGCCGAGCGCGCCCGCTCAAAGCCGGAAGCCATGCAAGCCGACATCGACCATCTCGCCGATCGGGTTGCCCAGTTCGAGGAAGAGCGCAAGCAGGCCGCCGACCGGCTTGCCGAGAAGGAAGGATCCCTGCGCGAAAGCGAACGGCTTGCCCGGGAGACATCGAACGCTGCCATGGAAGCGCGCGAATCGCTCGCTGGCGCGAAGGTGCGGCTGGAGAATGCCGAAAGCCGTCTTGAGGACTCGATTGAAACCGCCCGCGCGCAATTCCAGCGCATGCCGGAAGGGCTGATGACACTTGCGCGCGCCGGTATTGATGAGGAGGAGCTGGAAACGCTCGAATCATCCGAAGCCGACCGGAAGCTCGACTTCCTGCGCCGTGACCGCGATCAGCTTGGCGGCGTCAACATGGAAGCCGAAGCTGAGGCCGAGGAACTTGCTGAACGCCTTGGCGCCCAGGCGAGCGAGAAAGAAGACCTGATTCAGGCTATCGCCAAGCTGCGCGATGGCGTCTCTGCCTTGAATGATGAAGGCCGCGCGCGCCTGCTGGAAGCGTTCGAGCGGGTCAACGAACACTTCAAGGCGCTTTTCACCACGCTCTTCCGCGGTGGCGAGGCCGAGCTTCGTCTGGTCGACGACGACGATCCGTTGAATGCTGGCCTGGAGATCATGGCTCAACCGCCGGGCAAACGCCTCGGCACGCTTAGCCTGATGTCGGGCGGTGAACAGGCCCTGACGGCCACCGCGCTGATCTTCGCCGTCTTCCTGTCACGTCCCTCGCCCATCTGCGTGCTTGATGAGGTCGATGCACCGCTCGATGACGCAAACGTCGACCGTTATTGCCGCCTGCTGGACGAGATGCGCCGGCGCACCGACACCCGCTTCATCGTCATCACGCACAACGCTGTCACGATGAGCCGGATGGACCGTCTTTACGGTGTCACCATGCGTGAAAAAGGCGTCTCGAAACTCGTCTCCGTCGACCTTGATGCCGCTGAAGAACTGGTCGCAGCCGAATAAGCCGCTGCGTCAAATGGGCGTTCACATAAAAAATCCTATATTTCAAACACTTACGGCGCAAATCACTGGCTTGACTTGGCCGGACCCCTCAAATAGCTTCCGGCGCAAATGACAGGGGGTCCTCCCCATGTCTGTTTCGAGCGGCAATCAGGCGTCTCCCATGGCCGGTCCAGAGCGGAATGATCTCAGCGAACGGATCGCGAAGGCCCAGCAAGAACGAGCTGAACGGGAAGCGAAGAAAGCGCGGCGCGATGCAGAGATGGACAGCTCGGTTTCGGCCGGCGGCCTCGCGCTTCGCTATGGAGCGGAGTTTGGTGCGTCGGTGTTTGTCGGGATCCTGCTCGGGCTGGTGATCGACCACTTCTTCGGCACCAAGCCGTGGGGATTGCTTGTCATGCTGGGATTCGGCCTTGCAGCCGGTATCCTCAATGTTATACGCGCCTATCGCCAGTTGATGGCGGATGGAAAACTTCAGGCAACGGACCAGTCAGACGGTCCGGAAAACGGGACTAAGGGCTGATGAATCTCTCCTTCCGGCAGGTCGCCGACCCGATGCACCAGTTCGAGGTGAAGAAGCTGATCGAGATCGGGCCAATTGGCGGCCTGGACCTCTCCTTCACCAATGCGTCTTTCTACATGCTGCTCGGCTGTGTGCTGATCGTGGCGTTTTTTGGCATGGCCGCTTCGCGCGGCAAACTTGTGCCGTCGCGCATGCAGTCGGTCGCGGAGATCGGCTACGGCTTTGTCGCCGACATGGTCCGTGGTGCGGCTGGCGAGGAAGGCCTGAAATTCTTCCCCTTCGTCTTCACCCTCTTCTTCTTCGTGTTCTTCGCGAACATGATCGGCATGGTCCCTTATGCCTTTACGACGACGAGCCATGTGATCGTGACAGGCGTGCTTGCAATGCTCGTGATCTCGATCGTGATCGTCTACGGCTTCATGAAGAACGGCCTGAAATTCTTCAAACTGTTTGCCCCCGCAGGCGCGCCGTGGCCGATCTACATCCTGCTGGTCCCGATCGAAGTTATCTCCTTCATCGCCCGCCCGGTCACACTCGCGCTGCGTCTCTTCGCCAATATGCTCGCTGGTCACATCATGCTGAAGCTGTTCGCAGGTTTCGCTGTGACGCTGGCCACGCTCGGGGGCGCCTACATCGTGATCGCGCCGCTTGCTTTCGCGATGGGTGTTGCGCTTAATGCGCTGGAATTCCTGGTCGCCGGCCTACAGGCTTACGTGTTCGCGATCCTCACCTGCGTCTACCTCAACGACGCACTTCACCCGGCTCACTAAGGTCAAAACTTCGCCGGTGCGGCCATACGTGCCGTGCCACAACCCTTGACGCGCCCGCACGAACAGGCTTCACGGGCACCAAACCTAAACATCAGTCTTTCCCAAAGGAGATCATCAAATGGAAGGCGATATCACTCTCGGCCTCAAATATGTCGGTGCAGGCCTCGCCACGCTCGGCATGATCGGCGCGGCTATCGGTGTTGGCAACATCTTCGGCTCGTTCCTCGACGCCGCAATGCGCAACCCGTCCGCTGCCCCGCAGCAGACCGGTAACCTCTTCATCGGTATGGCCCTTTCGGAAGCGCTCGGCATCCTTGCCTTCCTGGTCTCCATCCTGATCCTGTTCGTCGTTTAAACGGACAGATACCCGATCGCTGGCCCGGCGGTTTCTGCCGGGCCAGCCTTTTCGAATTCGCAGCTGCCCCTGCCTTAGCAAGGTTACGCCATGACGTTCCTGACGATTGCCGCATCGGCCACGCAAGAAGCTGGAAGCGCCGCCTTTCCGCCATTTGACCCGTGGCACTTCCCTTCGCAAATCTTCTGGCTGGTGATCCTCTTCGGCGGACTTTACATCGTCCTGTCGCGCTTTGTGCTGCCGAAACTCGGTGGCGTCATCGAGAAGCGCGGAGACACGATCGCCGACTCGCTTGATGAAGCTGCCCGCCTCGACGAGCAGGCCAAGGAAGCCAAGAAGCAGCAGGAACTTCACCTGGCTGAAGCGCGCTCGAAGGCCCGCGAGACGGCTGACAAGGCTCGCGCCAAGGTCGAGGCAGAGATTGCTGAAGAGACACAGAAGGTCGATGCCGATCTCGCCACGCGCCTTGATGAGGCCGAAGGGCGTATCCGCAAGGTCCGCGCTGAAGCGCTTGCCAATGTCGACTCCATCGCGACCGAGACGACCCAGGTCATGCTGGCCCGGTTCGGCGTCGAAATCAGCGACGCGGACGCCAAGTCCGCCGTCCAGCGCGTGAACAAGGACTAGGAGCCCATGCGCATGTCCCGCTTCTTCTCAACCTTTGTCCTCTCTGCTGCGATGCCGCTTGCGGCTCTGGCGCAGGGATCCGACGATCATACCCCTGCCGACACGGCTGGCCACGAAGGCTCGACCGGGTTTCATCACATCCTTGAGCCCTTTACCGACCCGACAACCAATGTCGCGTTTTCGGCGCTTGTCGTTTTCCTGATCATCGCTGGCGCACTTGGCGCTTTCAAATTCGTCGGGCGTTCGCTCGATGAACGGGCAGAAGGCATCCAGAAGCAACTGGATGAATCCCGCGCCCTGCGTGAGGAAGCGGCTGCCATGCTGGCTGAAGCCGAGCGCAAGCAGAAGGAAGCTGATCAGACGGCCGAGGCCATGATCAAGCAGGCCAAGGCTGACGCCAAGCTGATGGTTGAGCAGGCCCGCAAGGATCTCGCCGACAAGGTGGCCCGCCGCGAGGCTCAGGCAGAAGCTCGCATCGCCCGCGCCGAAGCTGAAGCCGCCGAAGATGTCCGCCGTGCCGCTGCAGACGCAGCCACGCGTGCCTCGAAGGACATTCTTGCCGGATCCAGCAAGCGCAGCGAACTCTTTACAGAAGCGCTCGACGAGATCGAGAAAGCGCTGAACTAGGGTTTCACCAGCAACCAGCAAAAAATCACAAAGCCCCGCTCGGAAACGGCGGGGCTTTTTCTTTGGTCTGTTTTATCCGAGCCGGTCTTCGAGACCAGAACCTATGCCTTGTCGCGGCCAAAGACAGCGCGCATGAGCCAGTTGGGCGCGAAGCGCTCCAGGCGCGGATTACGCGCCAGCATGCTCTCCATCCAGCGCTTGCCCCAGATCGCATTCCGGCCGAGCAGCACCACCCCGAGAATGGCAATCGGCAGGCCGATGGGCAGGATGGGTGTCACGAAGGCAATCGGGATTGCAACAATGATCAAAACCAGCCCGAGCAGCGCCAGGAATTGCCGGAGCAAGGTTCTGAGGCCTGTAGTCACCGACTGAATGGGCACGCGCCGGGTTTGTTCAATCTTCATCGTCGTCTTTGTCTCGTCGTCCGGCTCGGGCTGTGTATTCGGCATCCGCAGATATATGGGAAATTTGTCTCGTTCTGCCTAGCAGATTAAGCGCCTGAAAGTGATGAATTTCGGGCAAGAGCCAGAAACTTGTCTTCCTCCAGACCAACCCGCTCATGCAAAGCCCGTTCCCGGTTTAAAAAAATGCCCCGGCCAGCACGACCAGGGCATTTCGCGAGGATTTTGATGATGGGGGTTCCGGCCTACTCCGCCGCCATCGACTCCGGTTCTGGCGGCGTCCAGCGCAAGACCGGCTTGCGAGCCGCCTGCGTCTCATCGAGGCGGCGCATGGGAGCAAGGTAAGGCGCGCCCTTGAGGCTCTCATCACCCTGGGCGGCGCGCTCGGCAATACCCGTGAGGGCATCGCAGAAACGGTCGAGTTCGGCCTTGCTCTCGGTCTCGGTGGGCTCGATCAGCATCGCGCCATGAACCACCAGCGGGAAGTACATGGTCATCGGATGGTAGCCTTCGTCGATGAGGGCCTTCGAGATATCGAGCGTATCGATGTCGCCACCCGTGAACGCGTCCGAGAACAGCGCCTCGTGCATGCAGTAGCCGTCAAAGGCCGGGCTCATCACTGTCTTCAGGCGCGTCTGGATGTAATTGGCGTTGAGGACCGCATCCTCTGCCGCCTGCTTCAGGCCGTCCGCGCCATGGCTCAGCATATAAGCCAGGGCACGGGTGAACATGCCCATCTGCCCATGGAAGGCGCACAGCCGGCCAAACGCTTCTTCGCCCTCGCCCTCGGTTTCTTCGACGAGGCTATAGACATCCTCATCCTTTACGACGAAGGGCACGGGCGCGTAATCAGCGAGCGCTTCCGACAACACGGTCGGCCCAGCGCCAGGCCCGCCGCCGCCATGCGGCGTGGAGAAGGTCTTGTGCAGGTTGATGTGCATGGCATCGATACCAAGATCGCCAGGACGCACACGCCCAACGATGGCGTTGAAGTTCGCGCCGTCACAATAGAAATACCCACCCGCCTCGTGGATCAGCTCGGCAATCTCGCAAATATCAGTTTCGAAGAGGCCGCACGTATTAGGGTTGGTCAGCATGATGCCGGCAATGTCGGAACTGTCTTCCAGCTTCGCCTTGAAGTCTTCCATATCGACCCGGCCGCGCTTGTCGGCCTTGATCTCGTCGACCTTGAAGCCGCACTGCACGGCTGTCGCAGGGTTGGTGCCGTGGGCAGACGCCGGAACGAGGACGCGGGTCCGCGTCTCGATCTCGCCACGCGCCATCAGGGCCCCACGGATCGCCATCATCCCGCAGAATTCGCCATGCGCACCGGCTTTTGGACTCATTGCGACAGCGGGCATTCCCGTCAGCGTCTTCAGCCAGGTCGCTAGCTGGTCGATCAGCTCAAGCGCACCCTGGACGGTCGCCTGCGGTTGCAGCGGGTGAATGTCGGAAAAGCCCGGCATCCTTGCGACTTTCTCATTCAGCCGCGGATTGTGCTTCATCGTGCAGCTGCCAAGCGGGAACAGGCCGAGGTCGATGGCATAGTTCTTTTGCGACAGGCGCACATAGTGACGCACGGTCTCTGGTTCCGAGAGGCCGGGAAGCTCTGTCGACCGCTTCCGCATCACGCCACCGAGCCGGGATTTCGTGCCCTTCGGCTTTGGCAGGTCGACGCCCGTCTTGTTGACGCAACCGGTCTCGAAGATCAGGTCCTCACGCTGAAGCAGCCCACGTGACCCGGAAATCGTATGGATGTCGGATATTGTCGTTGCATCGGCGGGCGCCGTCGAGCGGCCCTGGGAATTCATGGTCATACGCGTGCCTCCACCTTGTGTGGGCTGTTGGGTCCGAATTTCTCATGGATGCGCTTGTTCATGGCACCGACATAGATCTGGCCGAGCGCGATGATTTCCTTGCGCAGGTCCTCATAGAGCTTCCGGAACGACTCCGGATCGCGCCACAGCGCGGGGTCTTCATACAGCGCCTTGAACTGGTCCTTGCGCCTTTTGGTTTTGGCCGGGTTGCCGCCGATCCGCTCGAAGATTTCCTCAAGGAAGGTCTCGTATTCGAGGATCGCGCGCTTGTGGTCCCAGGCTTCCTGGTGCTGAGGGGTGTCGACCATCAAAGGACCTCGCGGAGAGCGTCGGCATAGGCCTTGATGTCGTCCTCTGTCGTACACTCGGTGGCGCAGGTGATGATGACATCGTCCATCTTCTTGCCGGGGAAGAGGCGTGAAGCGCGCACGCCGCCAATCACGCCAAGCTCATCGAGCTGGGCGAGGACGGCTTCGGCATTTCCAGGCACACGGAAAGCGAACTCATTGAAGAAGCGCGGCGTCAGGATTTCGACACCGTCCACGCCTTCGAGCGCATCGGCCAGTGCGCAGGCCGCCTCATGGTTGAGTTCGGCCAGTTGCGTGAGCCCCTTGTCGCCGAGCAGCGTCATGTGAGCCGTAAACGCAAGCGTGCAGAGCCCGGCATTAGTGCAGATATTCGACGTCGCCTTGTCGCGGCGGATATGCTGCTCGCGCGTCGACAGTGTCAGCACGAAGCCGCGCTGGCCATCGGCATCGACCGTCTCGCCACAGAGCCGGCCGGGCATTGAACGGACATGTTTCTGATTGGTCGCGAAAAGGCCAACATATGGCCCGCCAAAGTTCAGCGCATTGCCGATCGACTGACCTTCACCAACGGCGATGTCAGCCCCCATCTCCCCGGGTGGGGTGACCATGCCGAGCGAGACCGTCTCGGTGAAAACCGAAACCAGCAGCGCCCCATCGGCATGAGCGGCTTCGGAGACAGGCGACAGGTCTGTCACCGTGCCAAACACGTTCGGGCTCTGGCCGATCACGCAGGCTGTCTTGTCCGTGACAGCATCCTTCAGTGCCAGCTCGTCATCCACGGCTGGCGGCAACTGCACGACCTCAATGCCCTGCGCCTCACAGACGGTGCGCGTGGCCGCGGCATAGTGCGGATGCAGGCCACCGGAAAGCACCACGCGCTTGCGGCGGGTCACACGACAGGCCATCAGCGCAGCCTCAGCGCAGGCCGTGGAGCCGTCATACATGGAGGCGTTGGCGACATCCATCGCCGTCAGTGCGGCAACCTGGCTCTGGAATTCGAACAGCGTTTGCAACGTGCCCTGCGCGATTTCCGGCTGATACGGCGTATAGGTCGTCAGGAATTCCGAGCGCTGGATGATATGGTCCACACTGGCGGGCACATGGTGCTTGTAGGCCCCGCAGCCGACGAAGAACCGGCCCTCAGAAGCAGTGCGGTTCTTGCCCGCCAGCGCTGCCATATGCCGCTCAGCGGCGAGCTCGCCCTGATGATCGGGCAGGCCTTCCACCTTGCCACCCAGACGCGCAGCCTCCGGCACATCGGCGTAGAAATCATCGACCGATTTCGCCCCGATGGTCTGGAGCATGGATTTGCGGTCTTCAGGTGTGAGCGGCAGGTAACGCATCGTCTATTGCCCCTTGCAGAATTCGTAATAGGCGTCTTTGTCCATCAGGCCCTTGGTTTCAGCACCGTCAGAAAACTTGATGACGCAGAACCATCCTTCGGTTTCAGGATGGTCGTTGACCTTTTCCGGCGCATCGGCCAGTTCGCCATTTGTGTCGATGACTTCGCCGGACAATGGTGCGTACACATCAGACGCAGCCTTTACGCTTTCGACCACGGCCATCTCGTCGCCCTTCTTGAAGGTCTTTCCGACCTCCGGGGTTTCGACAAAAACGACATCCCCAAGTTGCTCGGCGGCGTAACGGGTGATGCCGACCGTGGCCAGGTCACCATGCACGGTGACCCACTCATGGTCTTCGGTGTAGAAGGTGACTTGCTGGGTGAAATGTTGCGTCATCTGGCTGGTCCTCAACGTTTGTAATTATGTTCGACAAAGGGGAGCGCGGCGACTTCACCGGCGCGCGGTTTCCCCCTCACCATAAGTTCGACAGGCGTGCCCGGTTCCGCGAGATCGGCGCGGACATAGCCCATGGCCACCGGTCCATCGACGCTCGGGCCGAAGCCACCGGACGTGACCACGCCCACAGCCTCGCCGTTCACATGAATCTCGGTGCCTTCGCGGGCCGGGGCGCGCTCCAGTGGGCGGATGCCCACGCGCTTTTCCTTTGGTCCGTTGGACAGCGCCTCAAGCACGACTTCCGCGCCCGGAAAGTCGGCGCGTTCGCGGCGTGATTTCTGGATCACCCATTGCAGGTCGACCTCGACCGGGTTGCGGGAGGTGTCCATGTCATGGCCATAGAGGCAGAGACCGGCTTCCAGGCGCAGGCTGTCGCGCGCACCGAGACCAATGGGCTTCACGCGCTCGTCCTTGAGCAGTTTCGCCGCAAGCTCTTCTCCGGCAGCGGCAGGGATTAGGATTTCAAAGCCGTCCTCGCCGGTATAGCCGCAGCGGCTGATGAGGCATTCAGCGCCGCCCCAGGCCGCCAGCATGCAGCGCATGAAGGACAGGTCCTCGCACCCGGCAAACTCATCCTTCAGGACGTCGACCGCTTTCGGCCCCTGAAGCGCCATCAGCACGCGGTCATCAGCGCGCTGAACCACCGCGCGGCCTGCGAGCTTCTGTTCAAAATGCGCCCAGTCCTGGTCTTTCACAGCCCCATTCACAACGATGTAAAGGCGGCCGTTCTGATGTTCGTCAGGCAAACGCGTGATGATGAGATCGTCACGAATCCCGCCGTCCTCATTCAGCAGCACCGTCAGACGGGCCTGACCGGGCTTCAGCGTCGCGATGGCGCTCGGCACCAGTTCCTCGACCATGGCTGCGATCTTGTCATGGGCGGCCGGATCCTCGCTGACGCCTTCACGGAGCGTGAGGAAGCATGGTCCCATATGCGAAACATCGAACAGGCCGGCATGCTCGCGCGTCCAGAGATGTTCGGGCTTTACGCCTTCAAACTGCACCGGCATCTCATAGCCAGCGAACGGCACAAGTTTCGCGCCGAGCGATTCGTGCAGCCCGTGGAGCGGTGTTTTCCTGAGGTCTTCTGAAACCTGATTTGCCATGGCGCCCTTTGCGGTCAAACGGCCACGGGCCCTCGCCTTTCGAGGAAGTGGCCGCCCCCGCTGTCTCGGCGCCTGAGAGATTCCGCCGCTGCCATTCCTGGCAGCCGGCTTGCTCCTTCGGCGAGGCCTGGGGCCAGTCGAAACCGGCCCGCCTCTTTCCAGCGTGTTGTCCCTCTCCCGGTCCTTTTGCCTGAGCGTTTCCGGGGCGGTTGCGCCTTCGGCGGCAGGCCACTTGCGCCTGCTCTCTCCCGGGGAGGAGTTACTGCTACCCCACACCTATTTCAGACTCGCCCTTTCAGCAAGCCGGAGTCTTTCACGCAGCTGCGAGAGAGCATGCAGTGCCCGGATTGTGGGCAGATGTGCGGTGCAGCTTATCGCCTACCGGATCGCAAAATCGAAAGGCTCGTTGCGGTTCTTGCCCTTGTTGGGCCCCATGAAGCCGAACAGGTGGCCAGCGACCTTACGCATCTGGATCTCTTCCGAGCCTTCGGTGATGCGATAGCGGCGGTGGTGGCGGTAGATGTGCTCGAACGGCTTATGGCGCGAGTACCCCATGCCGCCATGGACCTGCATCGCCCGATCGGCCGCGTCGCAACACAAACGGTTCGCATAATAGTTACACATCGAGACCTTGTCAGAGAGGTAGATCGCGACGTCCGGCTTGGACATCTGGTCAATCTGCCAGGCCGTCTTGAAGATCAGGAGACGAAGCATTTCCGCCTGAGTGGCCAGCTCAACCAGCGGGAACTGGATCGCCTGGTTGTGCGAAAGCGACTTGCCGAAGGGCTTGCGCTCGTTGGCGTAGTTGATCGCCTCGGTGATGCAGTACATCGCCGCGCCACAGGAGCTGGCCGCCTGGCGGATGCGGTTTTCATGCACGAAATGCTGGGCGAGCGCGAGGCCGCCCTCAGGCGGACCGAACACGGCATCTTCCGGTACCCAGAGGTCCTTGATGTAGAAGCGGCAGTGGTCGGTCGGCATGTTGAACGTCCACATATACTCGTCGATCTCGATCGCAGGATCATCAGCAGGGACAATCAGGCAGGTGATTCCCTTCGCATCGCCATCCTCGCCGGAGGTGCGGCAGAACAGCATGATGTGCGAGGCGACATGCATGCCTGTGATCCACATCTTCGCGCCATTGATCAGCCAGCCATCCTTGCCATCCTTCTTTTGGCGGACGGCGCGGGTTTCCATGTGCGTCGCGTCAGAGCCATGGTCTGGCTCGGTGAGGCCGAAGCAGGCCTTGAACTCCCCCTTGAGTGCCGCGTCGGCCAGATGCTTCTGGTCGTCGCGCGCAAAGTCCCGCAGCATCAGGATCTGTGGAAAATTGCCCACGATGGAGTGTTCGTTCTGCAGGTCGTTGTGGAGGCCCAGCCCCATACGGGCAAAATGCTCACGGATCACCGCCATGCCGAGATTGGTCCCGTCCTGCCCGCCAAACTCCTTGGGGAGCGCATAACGAAGGTGACCGGCCTCGTCGGCGAGCCTTTTGGCTTTCGTCAGAAGCTCTTCCCATTCCGGGCGTGGCAAGCCGCCATTGTCAAAGTCCGTACGCGCCCATTCGCGGCGATGGTCGAAAAAACGGATATTGTCGTCGGCCTGCTCGAGCGGTTTGATCTTTTCCTCGATGAAGTTGTCGAGGACGACCAGATAGTCGGCAAGGTCCTTGGGAATATTGAAATCCATGAGTGCCTCCCTGGCATTCTTATATCTTCAGGGAGGATACTGGCCGGGAGGCTCGCTTCAATCAGCGCCGTTGCGTCAACACCGAAAACTTTTTTTCTTGCGTAATCCGCAATGGACACCGCAGCCCCGTGATCGTGTCAGAGAATAATCAACAGTGAACGATTGACAAAATATTCAGCAGTCATAGTGTTGCGCTACAGGGCCGGAAGACAATGGCCCGCAGAACGACAAACCAAGACTTCTCAAAACAAGGTTTCCTCCCATGCTCCGCAGCCTCTCCCTCACCGCCGCAATGGCAGCTATCGTGCTTCCAGCTGCTGCCGGCACCAATTTCACTGCCAAGCTGACGACGCCCGTTGATTCTTCCGAGCGCGTGATTGCAGCGAAAGCGCTCTGGAACTGCGACGGCGACACCTGCGTCGCTGAACTCAACCGCCGTACGGTGACCGTACGCACGTGCAAGAAAGTCGCCTCGGAAGTTGGCGCACTTGCCGCCTTCAGCACTGCTGAGGAAAGCCTCTCCGAGGAAGACCTCGCAAAGTGCAACAAGGCCGCCAAGGACTAAGTAAGCTTTCATTCTCACTCTCTGAACACTTTGGCCGTCCTTCATCATTAAGGACGGCCGATTTTTGTGAGTGAGATCAACCCGCTTCGACCGGCTCCCTGGGCTCCCAGAGCTCAACCTTGCGGCCATCCGGGTCCATCACCCACGCGAAGCGGCCATACTCATGGCTTTCGCTCGGCTGTGTCTGCTCCACCCCGGCCGTCTCGATGCGCTCAAGTACCGCATCAAGATCATCAACTATCAGGTTGAACATCACCGTCTCGACCGATGGCTTGAAGTAATCGCTGCCAGCCTTGAACGGCGCAAATACGGTGCGTGCCCCCTGCGGAAAAGCTTCAGCTGCCCTGGCATGGGGGAAGTCGAAGCCGCCATATTCATTCACGGGAATGCCGAGCACGTCACGATACCAGGCTTTGGTTGCCGTTTCGTCCTTGCATAGAAAAAAGACACCGCCGACGCCGATGACATTGCTCATGACCGTATATTCCTTTTCGCGCTGGAGCGATAATCCTGCAACGAAAACGGTAACGGTACCAGCTCACCCTCGTCGGCGACCTCCGGACGCTTCGATATATTCATGCGCCCGCCCGAAAGCGGCGATCACCTCACCGGCTCACTGGTGTCGACCCGCTGACCATGCTTCTTGTCCAGATGCTTCTGCAGCATCCTTGTATTCTTGAGATTGGCCTTGAAACCGAAGTCGAACAGGTCACCCACGAGCGGAATCGCGCCAAGGATGGTATCGATCAGGAGGTTGGACAGCATCCGCACGATCATGAAGAAGGGCGCCCCCTCCTGCCGGGCCCGGTTGACGATATAGAGGCCCAGCCCGCCAGTCAGGGCGTCGCCAATACCGGGGATTAGACCGATAAGGGAGTCGAGACCAAAGCGTAGACGGGTCCCCGGCAACCTGAATTGCGAGTCAAGCAAATGAGCCAGCTTGTCGATGTCGGAAGTGGGTCTGTCAGTCATGAAGCTCCTGTCCTGTCAGAGAAACAAGCCCCCTGGAGCGCTCAAGGTTCCCTGCACGTGAAGAAGCGCGAAACGCCGCATGTAGGGGACTAGCGTAAACTTCGCACCGCGATTAGGGTGCGCCGCAACAAAAGCAAGGCCTTATCGGAGGAGACCACCCAAATGAGAGAAGCAGTCATCGTATCAACGGCCCGCACGCCCCTGACCAAGGCTGGACGCGGCGCCCTGAATGACACCCATGGCATCACCATGGCCGGCCACGCCATCAAGAGCGCCATGGAGCGTGCCGGGATCGACCCGAAAGAGGTGGAAGACGTCTTCCTCGGGTCCGCCCAACCGGAAGGCGCGACCGGCCACAACGTCGCTCGCAATGCCGCGCTCTGGGCAGGATGCCCGTCCTCAACGTCTGGCGCGACCATCAACCGGTTCTGCTCGTCCGGCCTGCAGGCTATCGCGAACGCAGCACACACCGTGATCAACGAAGGTGCGTCGGTTGCCGTGGGTGGCGGCGTGGAGTCGCTGTCGCTGGTATCCCGTTCCGGCCATATGAACACCTACCGTTACACCGAAGACAAGCTGATGGCCGAATGGCCGGCGATCTGGATGACGATGATCGAAACGGCCGAGATCGTTGCTGACCGGTACGGCGTTTCCCGCGAAGCGCAGGACATGTATTCCGCCGAAAGCCAGCGCCGCACGGCAAACTTTCAGGAAAAAGGCTGGATGGCCGAAGAGATCGTCCCGCTGAACACCCGCATGAAGCTGGTCAACAAGGAGACCGGCGAAGAGACCTATCAGGACGTCGTCGCCGATCGTGACGACTGCAACCGTCCGGGCACGACCTATGAGACGCTTGCCGGCCTGAAGCCGGTCTTCTCCGGTGGCCAGAAGGTCAAGCAGGGCCAGTATGTTACCGCAGGTAACGCCTCCCAGCTTTCCGATGGCGCCGCAGCCGTGGTCGTCATGGAAGCCGAAGAAGCCAAGAAGCGTAACATCGAGCCGCTTGGCCGTTTCATGGGCTTCAATGTTGCCGGCTGCGATCCGGACGAAATGGGGATCGGCCCGGTCTTCGCCGTTCCGCGCCTGCTTGAGCGTCACGGTCTCAAGGTCGACGATATCGATCTGTGGGAGCTGAACGAAGCTTTTGCCAGCCAGTGCCTTTACTCGCGTGACCGCCTCGGCATCGATCCGGAAAAGTACAACGTGAATGGCGGCTCGATCTCGATCGGCCACCCCTTCGGCATGACGGGCGCTCGCTGCACGGGCTCCATCCTGCTTGAAGGCAAACGCCGTGGTGCGAAACTCGGTGTTGTCACCATGTGTATCGGCGGGGGCATGGGCGCAGCCGGTCTCTTCGAGATTTACAGCTAGTCCACACGGGTCATTCAGGCACAATTTGCCATCTAACATGATCGAATATTGAGCAAAGCCCCGGCAAAGTCCGGGGCTTTGTCGCTGGCAGGAAAGATACGGACAGAAGCTGTTTGAGATTTCAGACTCAGCGCGCTACAGTTGTCCTAAGTCTTGCTACAATCTCCTGGAGAACAGAATGAAACTAACTCTGCAATTTGCAGCCTTGGCCGCTGTCGGCTGTATTGCCGCCGCCTGCTCCTCGTCGGGAACGGGAACGCGGCTGGCGTCCGGTGGCACCCAGATGGTTCAGGTGACCCCTGAGGTCCGTGCCGAGATCCGCCGCCAGGGTCACGACCCGGACGAGGAAATCTGCAAGCGCGAAGAGCAGATGGGCTCCACGATCCCGAGAAAGATTTGCGCCACGCGCGCAGAGTGGGCCGCCCGCACGCGGTCTTCACAGGACGGGGTTCGCGACGCCCAGAACAATGCCTTGCGCACCCGGGCTCCCGGTGCAGGTGGCGGCTGACAGGCCGATCGACTCCATGACCCTTTTGGAAAGCCCCGGCCATCGTCGGGGCTTTTTCTTATCCTGATCGCACTTTAGGTGTGAGACCAGATAATCCTAAGGAGCTCTCCATGATCCGCCACCTGATTGCTGCCAGTGTTCTCGCCCTGCTCGCTGCCTGCGGCGGCAGCGGCGGCTCCGACAATGAGACTGCTGCGACCAGCTTCATCACTCCGGGTGCGGATGTGCCTGAAACCGCTGAACGCGGCGAAGACGGCGTCCCCCGGGACGATTATGGCCGCCCCTATGACTATGCTTTCCTGGGACGCGAGATTCCGGCCTTTGACGGTACCATGGTCGCTGGCCCTCTCTTCTCGACGCAGGAACTGGAGAACCAGTGGACGCTTATCATTGTGTGGGGCCTGCACTGTCATGACAGCCGGGCCGATGCTGATCTTATTTCGGAGCTGTGGACCGAGGTAAAAGACCGGGAAGATCTCGCCTTGCTCACCATTCATACGCCAGCAAGCGCCGAACGCGCTGATGAGGCTTATGGAAAGTACAATGCAATCGAAGACTTTTTTGAGGAGAAGGGCTTCAACTTTCCCACGCTTGTCGACGAAGATGCCTCAATTCGCGAAACGCTGAAGATCGCCTGGACGCCCTCCTACCTGCTGATAGCACCGGACCTCACCGTGCAGGGGTTTCGGTCTAATCTTTCAGACGCAGAAGCGGACAACCCGGTCCAGGGACTACTCGCAGACATCAAGGCCGTTCAATCTGACTGGGAGCCGCTGGCCGACGAGGACAAACCTGCCGAGTATTGATCCTTGGGCCGTTTTAGCGGCTGAACGAGCAGATCAATCGGCGCCTGGTCGCGCGCCGTGCGCCAGTCCTTCTGACCGATCTCCATGTCGGCATGACCGGCATCCGGTTGCGCCTTGTAAAGCCGAAAAAGCCTGTCCCAGATCGAAAGGCAGAAACCGAAATTGCGATTGGACTCCATATGGTCGGTCGAGTGATGCACCCGGTGCATGTCCGGTGTGACGACAAGCTGGCGCAGCACGGTGTCGACGCGCTTCGGTAGTGCCCAGTTGGCATGATTGAATTGCGCGAAGGCATTCAGCGCGACCTCGAACAGGAAGGCCGCCCAGGCCGGTATCCCGAACGCGACCACGACTGCCGCCTTCCAGCCCAGCGACACCAGGATCTCGGCGGGATGGAACCGCAGGGCCGTCACCACATCAATGTGCGGATCCGAATGATGTACCCTGTGCATGCGCCAGAGGAAGGGTACCTTATGCATGGCGAGGTGTTGGCCCCAGACGGAAAGGTCCAGGATCAGAAAAGCGAACACGCCGACCATCCATGCGGGCAGGACGATAAGATTGAACAGGCCAATCCCCTGTCCCTCTGCCCAGAGGGCCAACCCGGCCAGGCCAGTCGGCACTGCGAGACGTCCGAGAACGGCACCCGAAACGAACAGCACTCCAGCCCCCGGCCAGCGTTCCGTCCGTTTGAGCTCAGCCTGCCGCCTCGGCTGGAAACTCTCCAGACAGGCGAGCGAAGCAAAGACGGCGAGAAACACGCTCACGCGGATGATCAGCTCTTGCGACATTCTCTCCATTCCTGCCTGGCACGGTGAATACATCGTTACATAGGAGGAACGGTGCGTACAGAAACCGTCTCGCCTGCAGTAGCTCCACGGTTTTTCTGTCCCATTCCGTCACAACAATGCCCGCTTTCTGGGTTGTGACTACAATTTCACAAAACTGACCGACACTACGCTTTGATCATTCGCCTCTGAGGGGTTAGACCGGTTGTCGGACCTGTAACCTGAAACAGATGCTGGACCTGCCTGATGCTTCATCCATCGACCCAAAAGCTGATTGACCGCCTTGCCGCCATGACGGCGCAAAAGAAAATCGACTGGATCGAAAAGGACAATGGCGACGTCCTTTATGCGACGGAAGGCTATGTCGTCCGCCTGACACCTGAGCCGGCGCGCGTCCTGCTCAGCACAGACAACGGCAAGGCTCTGGAAGACGCGACGTCCACCGTCCTCAACGCCACGGCGCACCCCGATGGCGGGACATATGGTGACCTGGTCGCGGTTATTGCCCGTGATGCCTGTCGCGAGGCGCGTGGTACGGAAGCGGCCATCAACACGCTTCTCGCCGGCCTCTCCGAACCAGAGACCGAAGCATCCCCCGCAGAAGAAACCGAGACGGTCGAAGAAAGCTCGTCGGCAGAAGAAGCCGCCGCCAGCGAAGACACTCTCGAAGAAGCAGATATCCCGGTTGGCCCCGACGCTGTCGAAGATCCTGGCGACGACACCACAGCGCTGACCGCGGCCACACCGGACCCGGCCGATGAGACTGTGGACAATCCGTGGTCCACGCCCTCCTCTGACGAAGCCGCCGCCAGTGCCGCGGTAGAAGAAACGCTTGAGGGCCCCGACACGCCCGATGACGATCTCGTCGATGCAAGTGTACCGGAAGCCGCTCTCGTCGAAGAAATCTCGGACGCTGATGAGGATGCGAGCGCCGCCTCGAGTGAAGCGGATGCCGAAGAGATTACCTCTAACGCGTCTGACACAGATGAAACCGAGGAAGACAATGACAGTGAAGCCTTTGTCGGCGGCGCGGTTGCGCGTCTCGCCGATGAGGTGAATGCTCATCCGGCCGACCCGTCCGAACCGGAGGCCATAAGTGAGCCTGAGCTGAGCGAGACACCGGAAGAGCCCGCGGAAGGTCTGGGCGCCGATGATGCCGCCGGAACGGTCGAGGCAGAAGCTGAAGATGTCGCTCAGGCAGCCGAAGATACGGACGAGGGCGCAGACGAGAGTGATGACACTTACTTCGAAGAGGCTGAATCCTTCTCGCCGACCCCGTCTTACTCCGTTGCTCCGGACGATGCGCCCGTCCTTGATGATGAACCTGACGCAATAGCGCCTGAAGCTGCTGCACCGGTGCCCGGGGATGAGGCCGATGATTTCGGCGCGGCTGACGATCTGGAAGATGAAGCGGGCCTGACAGATGAGCCCGAGGCCGTTTCTGCAGAAGTATCGGCTGAGGCCGTCGTTGAAGAAACAGCCGAAGCGGCTACCGATCACGAAACCGTCACCAGCGAACCGCAGGAAGACGAAGTTGCCTCCGTCGCACCGGTCTGGGATGCGGCGCCTGGAGACGTGTCGTCAGAGACGGAAAGTGACGAAGCTGACCACGATAGCGTCGAGACCTGGCCCGCCGCCACAGAGACGCCAGTGGTCGCAGACAGCACGGCTGAGGCAGACGATACGCCCGAACCGGTTTCCGCTGCCGATACCAATGTTCACTATATTCCCTTTGGCGCTGGCGGGCTTCAGGCTGAAGGTGCGGAGGTTTCGGCTGAAGAGGTCAATGAAACCCCGGAAAACGATTCCGAAACCGACTCCGGCCTCGCCACAGCCGCCACAATGATGGCCATGCCTGAGGATGTCGCCCGAACCGAAACGGACGCATCTGACGAACAGGCTGAAAGTGATGATGCGCTGGAAGAGTCAGCTCTTTCGACCGAGACCAGCTTTGATGGCGACGAGTGGTCCCCTGAAAACGAAGCCCCTGCCGAAACTGAGGCCGAGACATCGGACACATCTGAACCGCTCTCAGCGCCGTTTGAAAGAGAGGCCACGACCGCGCCCGAGCCCAGCCCGCCCGGCGCAATCTCACTTAGCGGCCTGGGCGCCGGTCTTGGCTTTGGGCAAACGGCCAGCGGCTTCCAGCCGACGGCCCCCAAACCTGCCGGCACTCCCGAACCGCGGGAAACCGTCAGCCGCGCTCCGGTCTATATCGATGCGACGGACGACTATTCCGGCGAAACTGGAGTAGCGGCCGAAAGCAATGCCATTCCGGACATCACCGATCTCGACCGCGCGGAAGACTATGTGGAGGCAAGCGTATCGGACGCCGATCTCGACGCTGTCTCACCACGCGAAACGCAAACCGTTGAGCCGCCGCAAGAGCCGGACAGGTCCCTGTCTCTGGTTGAGAGTGAGGGCAATAACGACCAGCGCAGCGATGCCGAAGAAGCCCCCCGTCCGACGCGGCCCAAGACCCGTTTCAATCCCTGGACCTGAGCGGGCCACCAGTCACGAGAGATCGGGAGAGGCCGCCTGCGATGAGGCGGCCTTTTCTTTATCCGGTCAGCCTGCTGATGATGCTCCAAGCACTCGCACCCGAACACTTGTCTCACGCCCTTCCCTGTCGACGGCACTCACGCGATAGAAACCCGACTGAACCGGCGTCCAGACCGGCAGGCCTGCATCGTCCAGTGGGCATGGCGTCCCATCGATATACCAGCGCAGCCGGCCCTCGCCCCGACCGGCGAGCACGAAAGGCCGGGCCGGTTTGCCATTGATCCTGCCGGACCAGAGTTCAGCCCCTTTTGGCGGGAACAGGATTTCCGGGGCCTGGCCGCCGCGATCAAACCGAGCCAGTGCACCTTTCGCCTCGGCGCTGCGCTCACTCATGAGCCGCGTTTTCGCACCGCCAGTACCACCGAGATGATATGCAGCGCGGTCAGCGGCCTCGAACAGGATCGGGAGAGCCGTATCCCGGCCTGTCGCACCAGGGCGTGGTGCGCCATCGGCGCGGCCGACCCAGACGACGATCGCATGATCGCCGGACACCCCAGCAGCCCAGGCATCACGAAAGCCATAGGATGTCCCCGTCTTGAAGGCGATCTGTGGCGCGTTTGCCGTCAGCCGCCCGGGCATGCGGCCTTCCGGCGTTGGCGCATTCTTCAGGATGCGCAGGATTTTCTCCGCACTGTCCGGGCTCATCAGCCGAAAGCCGCGGGCCTTTGCCATTCGCGCTTCCTCGTCAGCCCGCCAGACCAGCGGCTTGGCATGACCCCCGTCACCGAGCGCCGCATAAATGACAGCGAGTTCCCGCGCGGTCAGCCCTGCCCCGCCAAGCGCGAGGGCAAGACCTGGCGCCTTGTCCGCGCCTTTCGATATGCGTGGTGGAGCGCCCGCCAGGGCCAGTGTTGCCGCAAAGCGCTCCGGCCCGATACGGTCCAGCGCCAGGACGGCGGGCACGTTGAGCGAATGCTGCAGGGCTTCGGAAACGCGCACATCGCCCCGGAACATCCGGTCGAAATTGTCTGGCTGGTATGATTTGAAGCGTTTCGGCAGGTCTGAAATACGCGTATCTGGAGCCGCTGAGCCATCATCGAAGGCCATGGCATAGATGAAAGGCTTGAGTGTCGATCCCGGCGAGCGCGCCTGCGCGGTCAGGTCCAGCCAGCCGCCCGGCAAGTCCTTCGAGGCCGACCCGACAGCGGCTCGCACCGCGCGTGTCGGGATGTCCACAACCAGCATGGCAACTTGCGTCTCGTTGCCAAACTCCTTCGCATGCTCATAGGCGAGCGCCTCCAGCTCCTGCTGCAGTTTGGCATCAAGCGTGGAGCGGACGTCGCCTGCCGCGTCCCTGGCAGCCCGGTCCGTCGCATGCCATGCCCTGGCCGGAAAAGCATACTCGCCGGTGGGGAGCGTAGAGGTTCGCGCCTCCTCCGCACGGGCCGCATCCAGATAACCGAGGCGTTCAAGCTTCGAGACAATGGCCCTGCGGCCAGCGACGGCACCTTTCGGCCTGAGGTCGGGCCGGCGCACTTCTGGGCTCTGCGGCAGGGCAACCAGCAATGCGATCTGGTCGTCGGAGAGACGATCCGGCTCGCGGCCGAAATAGTGCCAGCTCGCCGCGCGGATGCCTTCGATATTACCGCCATAAGGCGTCAGGGTGAGGTAGAGTTCGAGGATCTCCTCCTTGCTGAGCCTCGCCTCGATCTGGTGGGCACGGAACATCTCGATCAGCTTGGAAGGGATGGTACGCGGCCGCGGCTCCAGCAGGCGTGCCGTCTGCATCGTGATGGTCGAACCGCCCGAAACGATGCGCCCGGCCAGCGCCGAACTCCAGGCCGCGCGCACCATGCCCACCCAGTCCACGCCGCCATGGCTCCAATAGCGCTGGTCCTCAACTTCCAGCAACGCCTCGATAAAAACCGGATCGATCTCCTCCAGGTCCGCCCGGAAGCGCCAGTGGTGTTCAGGCGTCGGAATGGCGCGCAGGGGCCGGCCATCGCGATCGCTCACCATGACCGAAACAATGTCGGACTTGTCCAGCGGAGGCGGGAAAATGCGGTCGAGCGCAAAGGCTGCGGCCAGCAATGCCGCAAAGGCAATCGCCAGCCGCTTCAGCCAGATCATTTCTGACCGCCAGTCCCCGCGCTCTGGGTCTCGATCGTCACGCGTCCCGGCGCAGAGCGGGCAAAGACGTCAGGCCGGTACATATCCTCGGCATTGGCGCCCGGCATCGCGAAGGCACCCGGCGTCACCGCCCGGACAACATAAGCCAGCCGGACCGGCTCATCGCGCACATCGATAGCGGCGACGAAGCGGTCGTCACGGGCCTCGTCGGTGTTTGCCTCGTTGATCTCACCCAGCCAGGAGAAGGCGCCGTCCGTACCATTGTTTGGCCGGTCCCCATCGGCTGGCTTCAGCACCGTCTCAATCTCGAAGCCGGCTGGCAGGAGGTCTGCCACGATGACCGGATTGGTGCGGCGCTGCTCCGGCGTGATCTGAACCGAGACGACAAGCTGCTCACCCTGGCGGATTTTGCCGAGATCGACGCGTCCGCCCGTCATGTTGCGAACTGACTTTGCCACTCGCAGCTTCGACGAGGTGGCCGGCGGCGGGCTGGAAGGCTCACCACGCACCATCACGGTGCGGAAGACCGGTACAGAACGCTCACCGAGCGAGAAGGTCACGTCGCTCGTCGCCTGTTCGGCAGAGAGGCGGTAGCGGTGATCGTTGTTATTGCCGCGCCCAAGGCCATCCACGTTGAGGCGGAAGCCATCGGACTCATCGTCTCCACGCATGCCGTTGACGGCAAGCAGCGCAAACGCCTTTTCCTGCGTCGTCAGCTCGCTCGGATCCGGCGCATCTTCCCCGAGGCGTTCGGCCAGACGGGCAACATGGTCGTTGAAGCCGGTTTCGGCAGCCAGCGCCAGAACACCGGAGAGGTCGCGCAGCGGCGTCTGGTAATAGTCGCCATCATTGACATAACCGAGCGCGTCTTCGGCGGCATCGAAGGCGCTCTTGGCGCGCGAGCGGTCTCCCATATAGGAAAGTGCTGCAGCGAGGTGAGCACGCGTGAGCGGGCTTTCCATCTCGTCGAGTTCTCGGTCATGCAGGTAGCGCAGACGGCTCATATCCGCCTTGCCCGCCTTGGCGAGGACATAGAGTGCATAGGCCGAAGCGCGGCGCATCAGCTTCTTCTCCGTGTCATCATGCCAGCGGCTTTCCCAGACATCGGTCTCGTAGCCATACACCCGCCAGGCATCGCCCTGCGCAATCTGGCGCATCGACTGATAGGCGCGGTCTAGTGCTTCCTGCGGCACCTCATAGCCTTCCGCATTGGCGCGGTAGAGAAAGTCGGTCGTATAGGCACCGAGCCACGGAGAGGCATTACGGTCGCCTTCGCGCCACAGGCCGAAAGCACCTTCACTCGACTGGCGGTTCAGCACGCGGGTGACAGCTTCTTGGACCTGCATGTCGGCGGACTCGCGTGCGGTCTCATCAGCCCCCATGACCACCAGCTGTTCCTCATAGAGGAGTGGCATGGCCCGGCTCACTGTCTGCTCGGTACAGCCATAAGGGTAGCGCGCGAGCGACGTGTAGAGCGCATTGGCGTCCAGCGGTAGCGACGAGAAGGTAATCGTCACCTCGGCTGTATCCGGCTTGTAATTCACCAGCAGCGAGTCCGGGATCGACCAACTGTCGCCTGGCTCCATCATGGCCGTGGAAATGCTCGTGGCCGGGAGCCAGGGCGAGCGCGACTGGATCTGATAATTCCGCGTTATGGAGTAATTCTCCGGCCCGTTCACACTCAGCCTTACATCCGAGATGCCAGCGCCGTCGGAGGTGATCAGCACGCCTTCATCGGCCCGCTTGCCATTCGGAATGGTGCGCGAAACCTCAGTCGCCGGCACGTCCAGCGGATCCGTCACATCGAGCGAGGCTGTGAAGGTGCCTTCGTCAAGCTCGATATTGTCGATCGAGACCGTCGCAAGCGCCTCATCTCCGGGCGCAAGGAAGCGCGGCAGGATCAGCTCGCTTGGCGCCGGGTCGCGCACCGTCATGGGCTTGCTGGCAGTGCCGAGGCCGCTTTCAGACCAGGCCACCGCCATCAGGCGCAGCTCGCCATTAAACTCCGGCACGTCGAAGGTGACCTTCGCCTTGCCCGACCGGCCGACCTCCACCAGGCCAGAGAAGAGCGCCACCGACTTGGTCGGAACAACGGTCAGGCCTTCGCCGCCAAGCTGGTCGCCGCCGGTCCGGACTTCCGCCGGGAGGCCCATGTTCGGATCGAGCAGGCGTCCATAATCGTCATAGATTTCAACGCCGAGCGCCTTCTTACCGAAGTAGTACTCAACCGGGTCAGGACTCTTGTACTTGGTGAGGCGGAGAATGCCTTCGTCGACCGCTGCCAGTGTCAGCCAGACATGTTCCCGCGGGCCGCCGGAAATATCGACCTCGATCGTCTGCTCACGGCGCGGACGGACGATCTCTGGTGCATCGATCTCAAGCTCAAAGGTGCGATTGTCCATGTCGATCGGCACATAGCCGACACCGACCGCACGGCGCGGCTTCGACTGCACGACAGGGTCACGCGGCGTATAGACATTGACGAGAACATAGGCGCCCTCGCCCCACTCTTCGGTCACCGGAAGGGTGAACTGCGTCCCCTCTGCGGAGACGTCGCGGGTTTCGACAGAGAGCACCTTGTCGGTTGCGACAACGATCTGTGCTTCGCCATCATAGGGCGGGATGATCGTGATCGCGGCCGGACGGCCAGCCACGATCTTCTGATCCTGAACCACGACCTGGACACGGTCCGGCGCCTCGACGCCCTGGTCGGAGACGTAGCCACCCCAGCCGACATAGAAGTCGGTGCTGGCTTCTGCGGACGAGCCGTCTGCCGTCACGATCAGTTCATGCTCACCCCAGTCCAGGCCATCCACGCTGACAGACTGTGTCGTGCCGTCAGTATCGACGATGCCTTCATTGACTGTGCTGACGGTGCGGGACCGGCGCCAGCGCCAGCGGCCATCTTCGCGGTACCAGTCATAGTGGTAGTCGATCTCCAGGACTTTCCAGTTCAGGCGTGTATCGACAATGGAGCCCTCTGCGTTGACGGCAGCAAGCTCGAAACCGACCGGCTTGCCAGACTCGGCACGACCGTCGAAATCCTCCTTGATACCGACATAGAGATCACGCGGGCGGTACGGGATGCGGACGCTTTCGGTAACGGCGCGGCCACCGGGTTCAAGCACACTCACTGTTGTATTCAGCCGAAGCGGGCGGTCGGCATCCCGAGCACGATTACCGGGAGACAGGCGCAGTACGGCCTTGCCGGCGCCGTCAGTCGTCTGGTCGGTCAGCTCGATGATCTGCTCGCTGAAGCTCTGATCATGGCGACCGAACTCGAAGCCATTGAAGGCCTCGAACGGGCTCGGATCGACTTCGATGCGGGCCTGAGACTGGACCGTAAGGCCCGCGCCGGGTGCACCATAGAGGAAGCGGCTGTCCACTTCGATCTCACGCGTACCACCAGCCTCGATCGCCAGGTCTTCATCCGTCTCGAGATCTACGGCGATGCGCTGCGGGACGAAATCCTCCACCGCGAAGCGGAGTGAACCGGTCTCGCCAACGCCGTCGATATCAAGCACAGCGCGCCACATACCGCGCGAGGCGCTATCGGACAGCTGATAGTCCCATTGCAGACCGCCACCTTCCGCACTCGGGAAACGGTAGCGGTCGGCTTCCAAGCCATTCGGGCGGTAGAGAACAAGGTTGCCGGCGCGGTTCTCGATCGCTTCACCCGCACGATCCCGCATAAGGGCCGTCAGGTGGACCGTCTCGCCCGGCCGGTAGATGCCACGCTCGGCATAGACGTAGCCATCGACGACGCCCGGGGTACGGCGCCCGCCCGTGTTCTGCTCCGACAGGTCAATCGGCGCGCGGGTCAGGTCGAGGACAGCCAGGTCCCCCTTGGCGCCGAACGCCATGACCATGCGCGGCGCCATGTTGCCCTTGCCATTCAGGAGCGGTGCATCGAAGCGCACACGCCCGCTGTCGCTGGTTTCAGCGCTCCCAAGCACTTCATTATTGAAAGCGATCAGTTGAACGCGGGTGTTCGGCAGGACTTCGCCATCCTGCAGAGAGCGCAGCGTCACATCGAGGCCGTTCTCACCCCGATAGGCGGTGAGCGCCAGGTCGGTGAGCATGATCCAGCGGCGCGCCGAGGCAGCCGGGCCATCATAGTCACTGATATCCTTGGCATCCTTCAACTCGACGAAATAGGCGCCGGGCTGAAGCTCACCGATAACATCGGGAAGCGGAAAGACGGTCGTTACCGGCGCGTTAGTGACGTTGTCGATCTCCATCGAGCCAGACCAGACTTCCGAAGAAACATCGCGCGGGTCCTCCTCCCCATAAAGGTAGGAATAACGGCCCTCGGGCGCATTCTCGCCCTGGCTGATATCCTTGAAAGCCAGCGCGCGGTCGTTCACGCGATAGACCGTGACTCCGACCTTTTCGACGTTCACAGTTTCTATGGCGAGACCGTCAGCATCCTCGCGCGGCAGGATCACGCCGGAACCTGCAAAGCCGACATAAGGCGGGCGGTCCTCGAAACTGATCTGGACGTCTTCTTCGCGCTGGATTTCCGCCCCTTCCGCAGAAGGCAGGCCTTCCAGGATCGTCGCGGTGTAGGAGCGCGCGAAATCAAGGCCTTCAAGGCAAAGCTCGCGGCCATCGACATTGTAGGCCGGACGAACCGCCGGGCGCATCTCGACATAGGTCGAATAATCGGTGTCGGGATCGAGGGGTTTCGAGAAGACCAGGCAGGCCCGCGGCTGGTCGCCGCTCGTATCGGGCGCGTAGCGGAAATAGGCGAAGTCATTTTCTTCCTGCGCGGCGAGACGCTGGCGTTCGCGTTCGCGGCGTTCGGCGGCGACCTGATCGGCGCGCGAGCGTTCAACAACCTGGCCTTCAGCCTGCTCTGTCACATCGGTCGGGGGTTCATCACCACCACCACACGCGGCCAGGGCGGCGAGCAGACCAGCCAGAAAAAAGCCCCGAGCCCTGTTTGTGCGGCGAGTCATTGGTGATTCCTCCCTTGTGAGCGAATACCTTTACAGGAAGTTGCTGTGCCGCCAACAGGGCGGGAATTGGACTTTTTAAGGAATTTTCATCCTGGCCGAACCATTCGAAACCGTAGTTTTAGGCGCCGGGGCCGCCGGCCTCCTCTGTGGCGCGCGCGCAGGCGCGCGAGGCGGCTCGGTTCTGGTGATCGACCACGCCAAAAAGCCAGCCGAGAAAGTCCGGATTTCCGGCGGCGGGCGCTGCAACTTCACCAATATCCACACCACAGCGGCGAATTTCATTTCGGAGAACCCGCACTTCGCCAAGTCCGCACTGGCGCGCTACACGCCGTGGGACTTTGTCGAGCTGATGGCGCGTCACGAGCTGACCTGGCATGAAAAGACGCTTGGCCAACTCTTCTGCGACCAGAAGAGTGGCGCGATCATCCGCATGCTACTCGACGAACTCGATGCCGCCGGGGGCGAGCTTCGACTCGAAACCCAGGTCTCCGGTGTGCGCCACGCCGATGGGCGCTTTCACGTCACCACAGATGCAGGAGAGGTCTCGGCACGGAATCTCGTTGTCGCCACCGGGGGGCTGTCGATCCCGAAAATGGGGGCAAGCGGCTTTGCCTACGAGCTGGCCAGGCAGTTCGGACATGATGTCATCGCGACCCGCCCTGCCCTTGTACCGCTTACTTTTTCCGGTGCCCTGAAAGATACGTTCTCATCGCTGTCGGGTGTCGCAACGACGGTGGATGCCGTCGCAGAGCGCGGGCCGGACTTTCACGAGGCCATGCTGTTCACCCATCGCGGCCTCTCCGGACCGGCCATGCTTCAGGTCTCGTCCTACTGGCGGGAGACCGAACCTGTCAGCATCGACCTCGCCCCCGGCCAGCCGCTGACTGACGCCCTGCGCGAGGCCCGGGAAACGTCCCCCCGCACCAGCCTCAAATCCTGGCTTTCGACATGGCTTCCGGGCCGTTTCGCCGAGCATGTCGCAACCTGGCCGTCCGTGCCGGGGACAAAGCAACTCGCCAATCTCTCGAACAACGAGATCGAGGCGATCGCCGTGGCGCTCAAGAAATGGCAGGTCGTGCCGACGGGCACCGAGGGGTGGCGTACAGCAGAGGTGACCGCCGGCGGCGTCGACACCGAAGGGCTCTCCTCCCGCAGCCTTGAGAGCAAACACCTGCCCGGCCTCTATTTCATCGGCGAATGCGTTGATGTCACCGGCTGGCTCGGCGGCTACAATTTCCAGTGGGCCTGGGCGAGTGCGGCGGCTGCCGCAGAGGCGATCTGCGCCAGGCCCTGAGGCAAACGGCATGTATGATTCTTAACGGAAAGATCGCGCTTCCAGACCGTTGATACATCACAATAAGGGCCTGGGAGGCCCGCTCAACTGGCGGACGGACCGTTCCGGTATTTGCCGGATGGTCCGCCCGCTTCTTTTATGCGAGAACTGTTCTCAAACGTACCGCAAGGAAATCAGAGCCGGGACCATGATCGCACGCTTGCTCGGCTTTCTCTTTCTCGCGCTTGGTGCCATCGGACTCGTCCTGCCCATCTGGCCGACCACAGTCTTCTGGATTGTCGCAGCCCTCTGCTTCGCTCGTTCCAGCCCCGTCATGCGGGACTGGATCTATGCGCGCCCGAAGCTCGGCCCGCCTATCCAGCAGTTTATCGAAAAGGGAACACTGTCACGCGCCTCTAAGAGCGGTGCACTTTTCGGAATGGCTCTGGCCACAGGCATCAGTGGCGTCTTGCTATGGGGGCGCTGGACCTGGATGGCGACAGCCATAGCGCTGACACTGGGTGGCGCTGCCTATGTCCTGACCCGCCCATCGGACGCGGCCTGATCCTTTCCCTTGCGCTTATTACAGCGCGCATGAGCAAGCTGGAGGTTCTCGGCCCTGTCCGGCCCCCCTGCAGCCCGCGGCACGATGTGATCGAAAGTCGGACGCTCTCGCTTCCAGATCGTCGCATGCGCCACCTCGAAGCGAGACCGAGGCATCGATTCACCGCACAACGCACAGCAGCCCTGCTGGCTCTCCCAGAGGGACAGAAAGAGACCGGACTCGTAGGCGGCGATTGGTTGGGTCATACAGGATCGAGACCTAATCGCGATCGCCGCGCTTTGCCAGAAGAAGCAGAAGTGTAATCACAGCCCCCACGATCGCCACGCCGACTACGAAAACGAAGGCAATGCTGGCAGCGACCATCACGATGACGGCGATGACGGTCAACGCGAAGACGAGCCCGGCCCAGCCGAGGAAGGTGCGTGGCTTTTCCATGACGTGCTCCTTGCAACCCTGTCAGCAACGCACGACGGGAGCGGCTGGTTCTCACCCCGGTTGCTCGGCGGGTTTCCTGAAGGCGTAGTTCATCCATGTGACACCCGCCTTGCGGTTTGCCTCTCCAGCTGCGTCACGCTTTTCACACAACAGGCCGTCCAGCCCTTCTGCCTCGGCAAGCATCAACATTTCTTCGGTGGGGACCTCGAACATGATCCGTCCCTCTGGAACTGGTCCGTGGCGGACCATCAGGGTCAGCACGCCCCCCGGTTTCATGAGCCGCGCCAGTCTTGATAGCGCAGCCGTCCGTTCACCCGCATCGAGATGCATCCAGACGGCAGAAAGCTGGACAAGGTCGAATGTGCCTTCGCGACCCGCGAGCAAGCCAAGACTGGGCAAACTGTCGTCGAGCCACTCGATATCCGGTTCCGGGTGGAGTGCTTTTGCGCGCCTACGCATCTCGTCGCTCGGCTCCACCGCGACGACAGAGTAGCCTGCCCTGGAAAACCAGGCTGCATCTCGTCCCGTCCCTGCTCCTATGTCCAGTACAAGGCCAGGCGGGGGTGGAATGAAATCGAGCCAGCCAGCATGGACAGATTCGAAATCATAGGACTCGTATCGAATGAAGAGATCATCCGCTTCTTCAGCATATCCCCTGGTTCCGCGGACATGCTCTGCCATGGGCGTTCAGACGCCGTCCGGCATTGGCCAGCCGCGCCGGTAACACGCCGCCTTCACTGTGTTCTGAAGCAGGCAGGCGCGCGTCATCGGGCCAACGCCACCCGGCACAGGCGTGATGTGACCAGCTACCGGTTCAACCTCCTTGAAGGCGACATCGCCGACGAGCCGCGTCTTGCCCTCACCGCGCTCGGGCGCCGGGATGCGGTTCATGCCAACATCGATGACCGTCGCGCCCGGCTTGACCCAGTCGGCCTTTACCATTTCCGGCCGGCCAACCGCCGGGATGAGGATGTCGGCCGTGCGGCATAGCGCAGCGAGATCCTGCGTCTTTGAATGCGCGATCGTGACCGTGCAATTCTCCGCGAGGAAGAGAAGCGCTGTCGGCTTGCCGACAAGGATTGAACGCCCGATCACGACGACGTTCTTGCCTGCAAGATCATCCCCCAGCGCCCGCTTGGCGAGGATCACCGAGCCTGTCGGCGTGCAGGGCCTGAGCCCCGTCTTGCCCAGCACAAGCCGCCCGCCACTCGCTTCCGTCAGGCCGTCGACATCCTTGTCGGGATGAATGCACTCGATTGCCTGATTTGGGTTGAGCCCTTGCGGCAGTGGTAGCTGCAGGAGGATTCCGTCGATTTCGGGGTCATGGTTCAGATTCGAGATCAGCGCTTCGACTTCCTGCTGGCTCGCGCTTGCCGGCAAGGTCTTCTTGATCGACCGCATGCCGCATTCTTCGGTATCGGTGACCTTGTGGCGGACATAGACCTCGCTTGCCGGATCGTCCCCGACAAGCACGACAGCCAGCGTCGGTTGGCCGGGCAGTGTTTTCACCGCCGCCGATACACTCGCCTTGACGTCGGCTGCCGCCTGCTTGCCGTCGATCCGTTCAGCCATGACCCATCCACTCCTCGATCTGGCGCGCCGCCGCGCTGTCTCCGCCGGTTTCGATGTGCACGCCCTTAATCCGGCTCGTCTCTCCGGTCACCACCCTGACGGCAGATTTCGGAAGCTTCAGCGTCTTTGCGAGCAGCTTTTCCACAGCGCGGTTGGCCTTGCCACCTTCTGGCACGGCCCGAACTTTCAGTTTCAGGAATTCACGGCCGGCATCATCGCTGGCACGGCCCAGTATCTGGTCAGAAGACGCATTCGGCGTAACGCGAACAGTCAATCGCATCGCCAGCCCGTCCGTCACACGACGTTTGGATAGACGTAATAGATGATTACTCGCTCGAGGAAGATAATGATCAGGATGAGGATGAGCGGCGACAGGTCGATCCCGCTCATCCGCGGCAAGGCATTGCGGATCGGCCGGCAGAATGGCTCGGTGATCTGATGAAGCAGGTTCCACAGCCCGCCAACAAACTGATTGCGCATGTTCACAACGTTAAAGGCGATGAGCCAGGACAGGATTGCCTGCGCAATCAGCACCCAGATGCCGAGTTGCAGGATGATCATCACGATATCGAGAAGCGCGCGCAAAATGTCTCTCCATTGATACTGTCGGCCTGACTAGGCCAATTCGGCAGGCTTCCGCAATATGGGAGGTCAATTCCTGTCCGCCACATTGCAGCGGCAGCACGCCGCAACAAGCCGCTTGACGAAATTCGTGGCACTCCTCAGATAGGCGCTCCCGGACAAGGGGCCATAGCTCAGTTGGGAGAGCGCGTCGTTCGCAATGACGAGGTCGGCGGTTCGATTCCGCCTGGCTCCACCATCCATTTCACGTTTACTTCACCGGCGGGAAGCAAGCCTTCCAACGGGCCTAACACCCGATGAGCCGCGCCATTGTGTTGCGATGCACTTCGCTCGTGCCGGAATAGATTGTTGCTGCCCGGTTGGCGAGATAGCGGGCAAGGGCCAGCTCCTGCTCAACCTGTCCACTTATCGCTGTCTCGTTGATTGCCTGCTGGAGCTCTGTCGCGAGCACTTTCAGCATCGAGGCTGTGAGATGGTCGACCGCTCCCGGCGACTGGCTGGTTTTGCGGGCCGATAACGCCTCGAACGTATCCAGCCGTATTTCAAGATCAGCCAGACGCCGCGATACGGCCTCTTCCTCGACACCGGCTGTCGCGCTTTTCGCGGCCCTCAGAGCCCGTCGTATCAGGCCGGGAGGCGTGTTGTTCGAGCGTGCGATCGTCATCAGCGCACGGGCAGCCGCCCAGCCATCGCCGATTTCCCCGATTCTCTCCGTCGCAGGCGTGCGGACATTGGTGAAGAAGACCTGATTGGTCTCACATTCTCCGTCGATGAAGCGGATGGGGCAGACCTCGATTCCCGGCTGGTCCATCTCGACCAGCAGAAAGACAAGGCCGTCCTTCCCGGTCGAGCCCGGTTCACTTCGGGCGAGCAGGAACATGTGTGTCGCCTGATCAGCAAAGCTCGTCCAGATCTTGCTGCCATTGAGGATGAAGTCATCGCCTCGAAGCTCGGCGTGCAGATGAAGCGCTGTGAGGTCTGAGCCGGCCTGCGGCTCGGAATAGCCCTGGCACCACTCATGGTCACCGGAAAGGATAGCGGGAAGATAGCAGCGCTTCTGATCCTCACGACCCATCGCCATGATCAGCGGCCCAATGGTGCGAATGCCGGAGCTGTGCACGACCGGCGCATCCTGCTCAGCGCACACCATTTCGAAATAGCGCTGCTCGTCCGGGCTCCAGCCCGCTCCGCCATGCTCGACCGGCCAGGAAGGCGCCGCCCAGCCGCGACGATAGAGCTTGTCATGCCAGGCCTTGGCCGCCTCGCGTGATGATTTCAGCCCTGTGGTCTCCCGGCCGGCTCGCCGAAGATCTTCGTTCAAGGCGCTCGCGAGGAAACAGTCGACTTCGTCGCGAAACGCCTGACTGACGCCATCGGATGGGCGCCCGGGCCTCGCGATTGTTGTCGAGAAGACGTTGCCGTCCATATCAGCCTCTCCGGCTTCGGAAAGCCTCAGTCTGACATGTGACGTGGCAGGCCAAATAAGGGGAGTTACGGATAACGTTGCGGCCACGCCGTGCCTTTCCGCGACGTTTGCCTTGCCCCACTCCCCGGCGCAGGCCAGTCTGGATCATGGAGGACCCCTAAGCGATGACAGTTCAGCACACCGGAATGGACGTGCCGCTGAGGCCGCTCACGGGGTTACAGAAAATCACCATCGCCTTCGGCAGCGTCGCCATGGGGGCTGGCATGACGATCAATTTCGTCGTGGTCGCTCCGCTGGCGCGCGAAGCGGGCCTGACCGAGATTCAGGTCGCCGGCATCCTGACCCTGTCGGCGGCGATCTATGCCTTGATGATCCCGCAATGGGGGCGCTGGGCCGATCGCTTCGGCCGCAAGCGGATCATGGTCTTTTCGCTCTTTGCCATGGCATCGACGAACATGATGTTCCTGTTTGCGCTCCAGGCGGCGCTCGCCGGGCTTGTGACCGGGATGTCGACGTTCTTCCTGCTGGTCTTCACCCGTCTTTTCTTCGGCCTGCTCTCACCCGGCCTGCAACCCGCCTCCATGGCCGCGATGACGGATGCGACCACACCGGATACACGCGCCGGAGGGCTTGGCATGCTCGCGGCGGCGATGGGGCTGGGCTCGATCCTCGGCCCGGCCGGTGCAAGCGTGCTGGCAGAGTTTGGCGCCCTGGCGCCGATCTGGGGGTCGATTCTCTTCTGTGCCTTTGCCGGTATCGTTATCGGCTACATGCTGCCGCCCTCGCGCGGCAATCGTGATCGCTCACGGCCCGAACCCTTGCGGATACGCGACCCGCGAGTCTTTCCTCACCTGGCCTTCCTGTTCTGCTATTTCGTGGCGGTCGGCGCTATCCAGCAGACGCTGGCCTGGCTGATCGAGGACCGCTTCGACCTTGCTAAGGCCGCCAGCGTCCAGGCCACGGGGATTGCCTTTGCCTGCATGTCGATTGCGCTGATCGTGGTGCAGTTCGGCTATGTTCAACCGTTCCGGCCGGACCCGAAACGCATCCTGCCTGTCGGGCTCTTCTGCATCGTGGCAGGCTATGTCGCCGCTGCCGAATTCATGTCCTTCACAGCGCTCTGCCTGGCCTTTGGCCTCGTCGGAATGGGGTCAGCCCTGGCAGTTCCCGCAGCCAACGCGCTGGGCAGTCTTTCGGTCGAGCGCCACGAGCAAGGCAGCGCGGCGGCCCTGCTCTCGGCCGCCCCGCCGTCCGGGTTCATTTTCGGTCCGCTGCTGGGCGCGACGCTCTATTCCTTCGAGCACCGCCTGCCACTCTTCGTCAGTGCGGCTATGATGGGAGCCCTTTTGCTCTATCGGCTGTATCGCAATTCTTCCTCTTCAAGCCCGGAGGCTTGAGCGCCAGAACCCGAGCGACGGAACGAGACAGCCTGCCGGACGTAAGTTTTTCATACTCGTCCAGCAGGAGACTCTCATGAACTGGAAGCAGACCGTACTCGCCAGCGCCTCGACACTTTTCCTCCTATCCGCATGCGGGGACTCCGACCCTGCAGAACAGACGCCTGCATCGGAAGCACCGATGGAAAGCGACGCGGCACTCCCTGAGGAACAGGACGCGGCAGGCGATATGTCCGGAACATCCATGACCGAAGATGCCAGCATGAACGACGACGCCAGTACGGACGAGGTCTCGCCTCTGGTTGACGACCTCGAAGGCGACTGGGTGTCCGGCGAGGATGACCGTTCGGAAATGTCGATCATCGATGGCAGCGTGACGATGATATATGACGGCAAAGTCCTCTCCACAGAGACCTTGCAGTCCGTCGAGACCTGCCCGGACGTACCGGGCGACGCAGCCGACATGGAGCTCATCACGATGACATCCACCGATACCGGCGAGGCGCTCTGCTACGGTATCCTCAGCCTCAGCGAAGACCGGCTGGAGCTTACCTCCTATCCGAAAGGCAACACCATCACCTACACACGCCAGCCAATGACAGGCCTGGACTAAGCGTCGAAGGCCATCGCGCCGGCGCCATCGCCTGCATCAGACCATGGTGAAGGCGTTGAGCTTGTTGCCGTCGGGATCGCGGAAATAGGCGGCATAGAAACCGTCATCGCCGCGTGGGCCCGGCGCCCCCTCATCGGTGCCGCCATTGGCAAGTGCAATCTCGTAGAGCTTCTGAACCTGTTCCTTGTCCTTCGCCTGCAGCGCGACCATCATGCCGTTGCCGACCGTCGCAGGCTTGCCGTCATAAGGCTTGGTCGCGGCAAAGCCTGCCGGCCCGTCCGGCTTGCCCCAGGCGATGAAGGTGTCGAACTCCATCATCCTGCCGGTGCCCATTTCCGCGGCGATGGCATCATAGAATTTCGCCGCCCGCTCAAGGTCGTTCGTACCCAGCGTCACATATCCGATCATATCCCAGCCTCCTGCTTTGAGGCTTGGAACATTACATGAACATTTGGCCGGCCGCAACCTGTTTCTGGGATGGCCTGGACTAGCGCACGAATGTGGCGCGGCAGCCACCCTCTGCTTGCCTCGGCGTACCGAAGAAAACATCCTTGAAGACCAGCCGGTCGCCATCGACCTGCGCCGTCCCGGCCGCAACGATATCCTCTGGAATCTGGTTGCCGCCCTCTACCTCGAAACTGAAGGCTCCGGTTTGGGGATCATACTGGTAGTCAGCCCAGTAGTCCTTGTAGACCTCGAATGGCGTCCAGGTGACGCTCATTTCATTACCGCCGGTGAAGACCAGCTCGCGCACAGCGCTTTCCGGGGGACAGGAGTCCCCGGCCTGGCGCCACAAGCCAACCAGCGGATTCTCTTCCTCACGGTAGATGTCGACAATGCCGCTCAACGCATACGCGCCCCTATAAGTGGCCTCCAGCCGAACCCGAGTGCCCGGCTCGGCGTCAGCGCTGATGGAAGCAATGGCAAGACCATCATCCTGACGGTCGAACGTGACCGCGTCTTCGGGAAACGCCTCGAGATCGCCGACACAACCGGGTGGCAGGTCGTTGTAGCTGCCTGGCATGTCCGTCCAGTATGGAGAGAGGGAAATCTCGTCGCCGGGTTCGGCGGAGCGCGGCTGCATCCAGAAGAAATAGGCGCGTTCGCCGACATCGGGACACGCTTCCCCCGTCAATGACGCAGTGGCCGGGTCTGCAAGGTTTTCTGTTTCAGCCATTGCGCAAGCACTCGAGGCTATTGCGAGTCCAAGCACGGCCAGAACGGTGTTCGCTTGCATGAAAATCCCTCCCAATCGTGCCCGTCCGGGGAACGGAGAGGCCCTGATTTCAGTTTTAACGGTATAGAACCACCGAGATTTGGAGCAAATCAATGTCCAATCGACTTGCCATCACCCTTCTCATCTACGGCATGGCCGCGTTCGTCATTTACGGAATAGGCATGATCGCCGTTCTGGCGACGCCGCTTCAGGCCTATGCTGAATACGCGATCCCGGCGGTCTTTGCGCTCTCCGCCTTGCTGGCCATTCCCATCGCATGGAAGGTCGCGCCGATCACGCGGTCACGCCACCAGCGCAAACTGGTGCGCGAAGACAAGCTCGGCGCGCCCTACCCGGAATCCTGAGCGCTCAGCCCGTGATTACATCGCCGAAATACCGCCATCGACCTTGAGTTCGATGCCCGTAATGAGCTTGCTCTCATCGGAGGCGAGATAGAGCACCGCATAGGCGATATCGTCGGGCTCACCGACCTTGCCGAGGGGAATCTGCCGGCCCAGCTTGGCGAGCGCTTCCTCTTCACCGAACATTTCCTTGGTCCGGTCGAGAATGGGCGTGTTGATAAAAACGGGGTGCACCGAATTGCAGCGGATCTTGCCACCGGTCTTGGCACAGTGCAGCGCAATCGACTTCGACATATGACGCACTGCCGCCTTCGCCGTATTGTAAGCAATGTAATTGCCACTCGCGACAATGCCGGCGATGGATGAGATGTTGATGATCGAGCCAAGGCCGTGGTCACGCATCAGCGGGATCGCATACTTGCAGCCATGGAAAATGGAGTCGACGTCGACTTCCTGGACCTTGCGGAAAGTCTCGTAATTCTCGTCCTCGACCGAGCCAAGCGAGCCGATACCGGCATTGTTGACCAGGATATTCAGACCGCCCATGGCCTCATGGGCCTCTTTCAGCACGGCCTGCCAGCGATCCGCATCGGTTACATCATGCTGCCAGGCAAAGGCGGTGCCCTCGCCCAGCTCTGCATTTATCTCGGCAGCGACCTTCGTCGCGCCTTCACCATTGACGTCCGTCACGGCGACCTTGGCGCCTTCGCGCGCCAGCATTTTCGCGGTTGCCTCGCCGAGCCCCTGCGCCCCGCCAGTCACCAGCGCCATCTTTCCTGCTACGCGGCCCATGCCTCTCTCCCTTCGCATGTATTCTTGATCATGGTGCCTCAGTTCCAGCTTGGCCGGCAAACGTCAAGCAGACTTCTGGCTCATGGGCGTCTCGCGCTCATGAAGAATTTCTCAACGATTCTAATGCAATTTGGGGCAAACGCGGGGGAAAAGCGTGGGAGGAAAGTACGTGCCAAAGAGAAAAGCCCTGAACCTGAGTTTGGATCAGATGCTGGAAGCCGTGGCGCAGATCGACAACGGCTTCGCCTTGCATGCTTCCGATTTCAGCCTCCTCTACGTGAACGAGACCGCCCGCTCGCACTTTCCCGAATTCTATCGTCTGCTCGATGAAGGCCAGTCGCTGGAAGACGCGATGTACAACAGCACGCGTGCCATCCTTGCAACAGGCGTCAAATTCGCCGCGCAAGGCATAGATCTTGAGACATATACCAAGCATCTGGTAACGCAGGTCAGGAACTTCGGCACAATCGATGTCGAGACGACGGATGGCCGGGCGATCAAGGCCACGTTTTCGAAACTGCCGGACGGCACCGTTCTCTGCATCAGCTCCGACATCACCGACGTCCGCGAACACGAACGAAAGCTCCGTCATGCCAAGCGTGAAGCGCTTGCCGCCAGCGAGGCAAAGTCGGAATTTCTCGCCTCCATGAGCCATGAAATCCGCACGCCGCTCAATGGCATACTTGGCATGGCGCAGGCGCTTGGTCATCGTGACCTGAAGCAGGATGAATGCGAAATGGTCGAGGCGATACTCGACTGCTCGAAATCGCTGATGACGCTGCTCAATGATATTCTCGACCTGTCAAAGATCGAGGCCGGCAAGCTGGAAATCACACCCATCTCGGACGACCTGCGCCACAAATTGCGCCGTACCGAGAGCTTCTACCGGCCAAAAGCCACGGAAAAGGGCCTCTCACTGCGCATGATTGTCGACAAGTCGGTTCCCTCGCAGCTGGAGTTCGACCCCGTTCGCCTGCGCCAGTGCATCGATAATCTCGTATCGAATGCCCTGAAGTTCACCCATGAAGGTGGCGTAATTGTCGCCGCAACGTCGGAAGACACCGAGGATCCGAACCGGGCCCGGCTCAAGATCCATGTGTCCGATACCGGCATCGGTATGACGGAAGAGCAGGTTGAAAAGCTTTTCCAGAACTTCCACCAGGCCGACCACTCAACCACCCGCTCCTATGGCGGGACAGGTCTTGGACTTGCGATTTCACGCAAGCTTGCCCGCAAGATGGGCGGGGATATCAGCGTCGTTTCCAAGAGGGGTAAGGGATCCATATTCACCCTCACAATCGAAGCAGGCCGTGTTGCCCGACCCGCAACGAGATCTAAAGAACCGTTGCGAGATGTAAGCGCCGTTCCGGAATCATCGCTCCGCCCCGAGACAAGCGAACATACAGGTCTCACCGGAAAAACCGCCCTCATTGTTGATGACAATCATATCAATCGCCGCGTTGCGCGCCTCTTCGTCGAGCCGCTCGGCCTGGAAGTGCTGGAAGCTGATAGCGGCATAGAGGCGCTGCAGCAGCTTTCCGCACACCATATCGATATTGTCCTGCTCGACATTCACATGCCTGAGATGGATGGCCCGGAAACGCTTGAACACATCCGTGCCAGTGACGAGCCCTGGTCGAACGTTCCTGTCGTGGCCCTGACGGCCGATGCCATGGCCGGGGATCGCGAGCGCTATCTCGCACTCGGTATGTGTGGCTACGTCGCAAAGCCGATCGACGAACGTCAGCTGATGTCCGTTCTGCGCCGATCCCTGTCAGGCGTATCCGCTCATTCAGAGGATGACGACGATGAAATGGATGGCCGCTACGGCAGCAGCCTCGATTCCATGATGCAGAAAAAGCGCGCCTAGGCGAGTTTGCCCGCCAGGGCGTCCATCTTCCCGGCGAGATCAATGTCCTTTTGCGTGACGCCACCGGCATCATGCGTTGTGAGCGTGACCTCGACGGTATTGTAGACATTGAACCATTCGGGATGATGGTCGGCCTTTTCGGCCTGCGTCGCCATCGCGCTCATAAATCCGAAAGCGGTCGAGAAATCGGCGAACTTGAAGGTCTTTGTAATGGCTTCCTTGCCATCGGCCTTGTCCCAGCCCTTGAGCTGACCGATTGCCGTGCCGGGGTCCATCTTGTCTGCCATAGGGATCAATCCTCGCTTTGCGTCTCATGGACATAATAGAGCCAGCGGCCATCTGAGGCGATCGCCATGCGAACACCCGGATAGCCACTGCCTTGTCTTATCTTCTCAATCCCCGCCTCGCCGACAAGTTCCTCCAGCCGCGCACGCTGGCGAAAGTTCAGACGCTCCGGACGCAGGTCGCTGGCGTCGAGAGCAGCCAGGTCCGGCCACACATACCAGGTCTCTCCGCCCACCGTACGCGTGCCATAGGGCCCGTCCAGCAAGTCTTCCATCCGCAGGATCGGGTCAAACCCCGTTCGCCGCAACAAGTCCCAGTGAGCGCGGTGCGAAGCGCCGGCAAAGTTGGAAATGAAGCCTGGCTGGCTGTCTGCATAGCGAGACAGCCGGTAAAGCGAGTTGGTCTCGATGATCTCTCGCAACCTGCCGACAGTCGTCTTTGCCTCTTCCGTCAGCTCTGCGGTCTCTGACTCGTGCACCGCATCGGGCTGCATGTAGTCAGGCGCTTCCTCGACCTGTAGGCGCACCGTGTCGCGAGCGGGTTCCTGACCGCAGGCACTGACGAGCATGGCGGCCAGCATCAGGCCCGCCTTTACGTGCCTTATGCGGGAACTGGCCATCCCGTCGCCTCCGAAAGGTCGTGGAGAAGCTGGTCCTCACTGAGCACCTTGATGGTCGTCATGCCCATGGCCCTGGCCGGCTTCAGGTTGATGCCAAGATCATCAAGATAGACGCAGTTTTTCGGGTCGACGTCGAGCGCCTCGCACATCAGCGCGTAGATGCGTGGGTCAGGTTTGCGGATACCAAGCTTGGAACTCTCGATCACTTCATCGAACAGCTCGAACACTTTCGCAATTTCGCTAGCCCGGGCTTCATCGTTCTGCATGCCGGCGCCCTTGCCGACCGGAGCGTTGTTGGTGATGCAGCCGACTTTCACCTTCGCCTTGGCCTGCTTCAGCGCCTCAACGACACGCGGGCGCAGGTTTCCGGACAGAAGCCCGAGAATATCCTTGCCGGGTACTTCATGGCCAAGGTCCCTGCTCTCCTCACGGAAGAGCTGGTCGAACTCGTCTGCGGTGACTTTCGACTGCTCAAGTTTCGCCCAGGCATTGGTGTCCCCATTGCGGGCATTCACCGAGCGAATGAAATCAGTCGGCAGGCCGCGCTCGGCCTCGTAGCGGTTGAAGGCTTCGAATGGCGAGGACGTCAGAACGCCCCCGAAATCCCATATCACCGCCTCGATGCGATCACTCATGGACTTGCTCTCCTGTACGTTCAGACCGACTGCGGCTCGCCGATCAGTGTATGACGGCGCACAGGTGTTGCTGGCGTTGCTGCTGTCGCGGTCTCTTCCTTCGAGGCATGCTCAAAGCCCATCGCCTTCAGCAACGCCTCGTCACGCGTTTCGCCCGGATTGTCCGTGGTCAGCAAGCGGTCGCCGACGAAGATGGAGTTCGCCCCCGCCAGCAGGCAGAGCGCCTGCCCCTCCTCGGTCATCGCTTCACGGCCAGCAGCAAGGCGGATCCAGCTTTTTGGAAAGACAATGCGGCAGACGGCCAGAGCGCGCGCCATTTCAACAATGCTGACAGGCGGGCTGTCGCCGAGCGGCGTGCCCTCGATCGGGACCAGCATGTTGACCGGCACGCTTTCGGGGTGCGGGTCGAGCTTGGAAAGCTCGTGGATCAGGCCGATCCGGTCCTCGCGGCCTTCACCCATGCCAAGGATACCGCCGACGCAAAGATTGATGCCCGCCTCACGGCAGTAGGCGAGCGTCTCCAGCCGGTCCTCATAGGTCCGCGTCGAGACGACCGTGCTGTAATACTCCCGCGAGGTGTCGAGGTTGTGATTGTAATAGTCGAGCCCGGCCTCTTTCAGCGCCTTTGCCTGATCCTGCTCAAGCATGCCGGCAGTGACGCAGGTCTCCAGGCCTTCGGCTTTAACGGCAGAGACCATCGCAGCGATCTTCGGGAGATCGCGGTCCTTGAGGCTGCGCCAGGCAGCCCCCATGCAGAAGCGATCCGCCCCGCCGGCCTTTGCCTCTCTGGCTGCAGCAACCACGTCATCGAGCGGCATCAGCTTTTCAGCCTTCAGGCCCGTATCGAAGTGTGCCGACTGGGCGCAATACCCGCAATCTTCGGCGCAGCCGCCGGTCTTGATCGAGAGGAGCTGGCTCTTCTGGACCTTGCCGTCCGCCCAGTTGGCGGCCTTCACGGCGAGCGCCTGCCCGATCAGCGTGTCGAGCGGCGCTTCATAGAGCGCGGCAATATCTTCTCGGGTCCAGTCATGGCGGGGATCTGTCTGCGGCATGGGGTCTCCTATTCCTCCGGACACTTCGGATGCCAGCCTGCCAATCTCCTGGCGGGCCCTCACGGGCATCCTTCTCACGGCAAAGGCCGACGCTTTCAAGCCCCGGCCTCCATTTTCATACTGTTGTTAGCGCTACGCTCAGGCGCTGGCCTCGACCGGCGTGTTTTCGAGCGGCGTGCGCTTGGTCATCACCGCTGTGACCGGCAGCCAGACGACAACTTCGGTGCCGCCGTCAGGGATCGACTTGATCCCGACATTGCCGCCATGCAGGTCGACGAAGTTCTTCACCAGGGCCAGGCCGAGGCCGGCACCGCGCTGGTCGGAAGAGGTGAAGCTGTCAAAGCTGGATGCCTGCCGGTCGGCCTCGATGCCCTTGCCATTATCCTTGACCGAGAGGATCGCCATGCTTTCGACGCGGCTCGCCGAGACGGTGATGTCTCCCCCCGGCTCGGTGAAGCGCATGGCGTTGGACAGGAGGTTGAACAGCACCTGGCGGATGCGGCGCTTGTCGGCATGCACAGTGCCGAGCCCCTTCTCGATCTCGGCATGTATGCTGATCTCGGTATCGCTGGCCTGTCCAACAGCGAGGTCGACGCTTTCCTGGACGACCTCGGCAAGCTTGAAATCCTCAAGGTCGAGATCCATCCGGCCCGCCTCGATCAGGGCGAGATCAAGAATGTTCTCAATCAGCTTGTTGAGATGATCCGATGCCGTGAGAATGGATTTCACATTGTCCATCTGGCGTTCGTTCAACTCTCCGTTTGCCCCGGACTCAAGGAATTCCGCATAGCCAAGAATGGTCGTCAGTGGCGAGCGCAGCTGGTAGCTGACATTGCGCACAAACTCGGTCTTGAGGCGGTCAGCCGCCTCGAAGGCCTCGGCCCGGCCGCGAAGCGCGCCTTCAACGGCCCGCTGGGCGGTAACATCCGCAAAGGCGATCAGCGTATTCCCGTCCGGCAGGGGCTGGGTCACATAGGTCAGTGTCGTGCCGTCAGAGCGTTTCATCTCGCCCGTCGTCATCTGGCGGGCATTGGCCGACGGATCAGTGATGTGGCCCTTGATCTGTGACCAGGTCTCCCGGTCATGGAAGAGCGGGATGCACTGCTCGATGATCACATCATAATCTGGCGTGTCCTTCACGAGCTGCGGATCCAGCGACCAGAGCGACTCGAACGCCTTGTTGGAGAGCTTCAGCCGGCCATCGGAGCCGAACACCGCAACCGCCTCATGCAGGCTGTCCAGCGTCGAGGTCTGCGTCTTGATCAGCGCGTTGAAACGCGTCTGCAGATCGAGCTCGCCGGTAATGTCCTTGAACAGCAAGAGCAGCCCGCCCATCGGGTGGCGCTGGCGGGTAACCTGCAGCGTGCGGCCATCCGGCAGGGACCACTTGTCTTCCTCGATGCCGGAGATGTCGAGATAGTGCGAGAGTTCATTGGCACGCCACTCGGCATAGTCGGCGCGCGCGGGCAGACGGCGGCGCTCGCGCAGCTTGTCCAGCAGTTCACCATGGCTCGGGCTGTCGAGCAGGAAGCCTTCTTCCAGCTCCCACATCGCCGCGAAGGCCCGGTTATAGAAGGTGAGCTTGCGGTCCGGCCCGAAGATGGCGACGCCATCAGCGACATGGTTCAGCGTCTCGTCATGCGCCTTCACGTGGCGGTTGAGGTCCTCGCGCGCAGCCTCTTCCTCTGTCACATCGAAGGCCATCGCGCCTGCCCCACCCGACAGCGGGAAGGTCAGCACGCGCATCGCCCTGCGTTCTTCGCCGACAACGATATGACGTGTGGCGTCAATGTCCTTACCTTCGGAGATGGTGCGGCGCATCTGGTCAACGGCCTTGTCGTCCAGCATGATCTGCCGGTCGAGCGTGCGGTCAAGCGAGCTGCCCTCGACCGCTTCGATATAGGCCGGGTTGGCCCATTGCAGACGGCCCACGCCTGACACACGCCAGGCCGGGAACGGCGCCTTGCCGAGCATGTCGAGGAAAGCGGTCGGATCGCGTGCAATGACCTGGCGTGCTTCTTCCAGCTTGCCGCGCGCAGAGCTTTCTTCGAGGCCCTTGATGGTGGAGTCGGTAATCCACACGACCGCGCGGGCACCGGCGGTGCGGCCATCGGCTTCGAGGAAGCGGCCTGAAGGACCAATCAAGGTCAGCGAAAAAGGCTGGCCGTTCTCGCGCAGTTCGCGTAGGCGGATGCGAAGCGTCGTGTCCTGTCCGGCCCCGTCACGGGCCTCAAGATCGGCGAGGCCTTCAATGATCCGGATCGCCGGATCGACGGAGACCGCATCGTCGGTGAAGCGCAGCAGGCCAGCGAGCGCAATCGGCGAGCCATGGATTTCCGGCGCGGCGATGGTGTCGCCCTCATCTTCCAGCGTCTCGCCCTGCCAGACGAGAATAACGCCCGGATGCGCGCCCAGAACCGATTTCAGTTCGGCAAGATCGGTCTCCGCATCGCCGGCGCGTTCGCGATATTTCTTGGCTGCGCCGCGTGCGCCTTCCGACGTCCGCAAAGCCCAGAGAATAAAGGCCAGACCGAGCGCAAGCGCACCCGCGGCAATGATGATCGGGACTTGTTCAGCGGTCATAACATCCCTCCGGCGCGAATCAGTTGCACGCTGGGCCAATCTACTAGTTAACGGAATGGCCGGTTCTCGTTAAGGCCGTCTTAACGGGGCAGTAACCCTTGGCAGCGCAGACGCGCCTCATCTTCAAGGGATTGTGGATAGGATATGCAAGGCGCCGGGGCGGAGGCGTTTCAGGTTTTCGTCCTCATTCTCGGTCGCGGCCACAAGCACGGCATAGGCAAAAGCCCTGAGATTATGCCGCCGCGCCAGCGCACTTTTGGAGCCGAAAGCCTCCTCCCAGTCAGATAACGGTGCCGGCTGCGCGAGCGACTCGAACCAGGACGTCAGCTCTCCTTCACTCAACAGTCCCCTCTGGGTCAGGAACAGGATCGGGCGTGAGAGACGGCGCGGCTCATCAAAGATGAAAGCCGGGGCCTCATCCGATGCAATCTGACCACCGATGGCGTCAAGGATCCGCCGCGCCTCAGCCTCGCCGATGGCCGGGTTGAGGCTGAGCTGCATCAGCAGGTCAGCACCATGTGCCACGCCATGGCGCCAGCCATCTTCGTCGTCGAAACCACGATAATCGCTGACGCTCTCCACATAGGAAGCCCCTGTCTCAACCAGGCCGGTACGCTCCTCCCCATTCATCCACGGATCGACGCGGTCGGTCCGCGCGACTTCCGAGAGCACCAGCGCGGCAAAGGGCTTCAGGAAGCCCTCCGGATCGGCTGTCTCCGGAGAAAGATCGCCACTCAAGGCCTGCAGCAGGTCGCGGCGCGTCGCTTCCGTTACCAGCCCGGCGCGCATCAACCGCGCCAATGACCCATAAGCGAAGCCGTGGCGGATATCGGGATCGGCGTGGCCGAGACAGGCAGCGATCGCGAGCGCGAGGCCACCCACCGGCTCACCTGCAGAGACTATGGCGGCGACCTCCGTCTCCGCAGCCAGCGCCTCACATGTCTGGTCCGGATTGGCCGGGGTCGTTCCTGACCCCTCAGCGCCGGCCGCCGCGCAGGCGCTCGACATCAGGCATAGAAGGCCAAAAGCCATCCCGAGACGTAGCATCCATTCCTCCACCCTGCGCGCGCGTGGGTTCGCGCCTTGCGCGAATGTTGGGGACGTATCAAGCTGCAGGCAAGAAGAATTCGGCGCGGACACATGCTGCGTCTCATCGGAGAGCCGATCACATGCCCTCAAGACTGTCCCCTCGCCCTCACATGTCCCGCCTCCTGCTTAGTGCCTCGCTGGCCGTGCCGCTACTCCTCGGTGCAGCTGGCTGCGCAAGCGGAGGTGGCGGCGGCAGCGCAGCGCCGGTCAGTCCCCCGCCTCCCCCTCCGCCACCACCACCTCCTCCACCCCCGCCGCCGCCTCCACCGCCAGCAAGTTCGTTCGAGACGAGCGAGTATGATTTCACCGGCGGCCTGCCTTTCCTCGGCGCATCGGCGGCCTATGCCGAAGGCGCGACGGGTGCGGGGATCACGATTGCGGTGATCGACACACAGGTCGACGAAACCCACCCCGACCTTGTCGGGCAGGTTCTCTCGACCAGCTTCGATATCTATGAGGCGACCCGGGCCGACGACGATATTGACCAGGAAAGCCATGGCACGCTGGTGTCCGGAGTGGCCGCCGCAGCCAAGGATGGTGCGGGCATTCACGGCATCGCCTTCGAAAGCGATATCCTCGCCATCCGCACAGACCGGCCGGGCAGTTGCCAGGAAACCGGTGAAGACGAAGGCTGCCGCTTTCCTGACAGTGCCGTCGCCGATGCCATCGATGCCGCGATTGCCCGCGGCGCGCAGGTCATCAACCTGTCGCTAGGCGGTCAGCCGGATTCCGATCCCACGCTGGAAAACGCGGTGCGCCGAGCCGCTCAGGCTGGCGTCCTCGTTGTCGTTTCGGCCGGTAATGACGCGGTTCCGCCCGGCCCGGCGCCGGATGATCCCAGCACTGTCCTGCCTGCAGAAGGCATTTCACCGAACGAACCCGCCAATGTCGCCGGCTCTACTGGGACGCTGGGCCGCGTGGTCGCCGTCGGGTCGGTCGATCTCAGTGGCGTCATTTCGGACTTCTCCAATCGTGCTGGCGATGGCGAAAACGGCTCCAGCACCAATACGAAGAACTACTATATCCTTGCCCCCGGCGAGGGCATCGTCACCTCTGGCCCCGATGATGACCAGTTCTTCCCCGATCGCCCGACCTGTACAGCCGGAGAGACATCGGGATGCAACGATGCCGATAGCGAGGGCGACTATTACAGCGTCAGCGGCACATCCTTTGCTGCGCCCTATGTGTCTGGCGCGCTGGCGCTGATGCTCGACCTCTTTCCCAATATGACCCCGGAAGATGCACTCGCCGCCCTGCTGGAAAGCGCCGACGACTATGTCGATTCCGATCCTGACCCGATACGGGACGAAGCCGCGGGCGTCGGCGTGGATGCTGTGTCAGGCGTCGGTATCATGAACCTCGAAGCCGCCTTCGCCCCGCAGGGCACGACAAGCTTCTCCATCGACGGAAAGGCGGTCCCGACCAGCACCGCCATCGTCCCGGCCTCCGGGGCCTTCGGGGACTGGGCGAGCCAGCCGGGCGCACTGGGAAGACTTGTGTTCACCGACAAATTCGATCGCGCCTACCGCTTCGATGCCGCAGCAATCATGCCCACAGGCGAAGCCCGCGTGGCCGACTTCGACGTTCGCGCTGATTCCGCTGCAGGCCAGTCCCGCGCCTTCCGGCAGGGCCCGGTCACCTTTTCCTATCACCAGCCTGCCTTCCGCGATGACCGCTTCCTGCCTTATGACGAGGCCCCGATGGGGCAGTTCACCGCCGAATACAATTTCTCCGGGGGCTCGATTGAATTCGGCCGCGGCTTCGGGGCGAAGTCCCTCGCGCCGGAAGTCAGCCTGATCAACGAGGCCGGCGCCCGAACCGGCTTCTCAGATGGCGGCTGGGCGCGTTTCAGCCACGATGTTGGCGAGATGTCCTTCGAGATCTTCTCGTCCGACGATGAGGACCTTGCCGTCTCAGGCGTTGGCCTGTCTCGCATCGAAGAGAAATGGGGCCTGCGCGGCCAGGTCAGCACCATTCGCGATGACCGTACGGCGCTTGGCGGTGTCATCCAGGGCCGCTTTGGCGGCGAAGACCGCTCAGTCCTCTCGGCCTATGCTCTGGAAGGCGCCTACCGTCCATTGCAATCCCTGCGGCTGTCGGCCGGCATGGAAGCGGCTTCCGTCGACCTGCCGGGCGTCGACACAAGCAGTGTGTGGACCAGCCGCTGGTCGCTTGGCGCCGACACGGTCACGCCCGCCGGCGTCTTCGGCCTGACGGTCGCCCAGCCGCGCCGCGCTGAAACCGGTACGCTCAACTTCAGCGGCATCACCGGCCTTGATGAGGATTTCAACTTCGTCTCCGAGACGATCAATGCCCCGCTCAGCCCGAGCGGGCGCGAAATCAATTATGAGGCGAGCTGGGGCTTCGGCCTGCCGGGCGGCGTGGATGCAGGCCTGACCGCAACGCTCTCCACCCAGCCGAACCACGTCGCGAACGCAGACAGCGCGAGCGTCTACTGGTTGTCCATGTCGAAGACATGGTAGGCTTGAGACATGAAACAGATTGCTCCCATCCTCACCGCCGTCCTGCTGGGCGCCTGCACGACACAGGGGGCCGGCATGGCTGATGATCCCTCAGGCGAACCCATGCCGCAGGTTTGCAATGTCACCATCACGGACACGTCCGCCTGGAAGGACAGGATGCCAGGCCCCGAAGGCGCCAATGGCAACCTGGTCGTGATGCTTGAAGTCGAGAATGACGACATCTCGCGGCGTTTCGAATCCCAAGGCATCCGGGATGACGGCACGCTGGTGCTCGACATTGTCGAATGGGACCAGCCCGCCGGTATCGGCAAGATCGTTTTCCGTCAGAAAGGCATTTCGCCCGACCGCGTCGAGATCCGCTGCGGTGGCGAGACCGTGAAAACAATCGAAGAGATCATGGACGTCTACTAGGACGGGCCGGTCAGCTTCCGCCGGCAACCCGGGCTTCAGCCTCTTCGCGCGTGCCCCATAGCGGCAGCATGTTCGACTGGTAGAGGATCGATGTGACAGGCTGAGGCGCGAACGGCTCGGCCGGAACAGGCCCGGCGAGGATAGCCTGAGACCCGACACCTCCGGTGCGATAGAGCTGGACGTCCGCGCTCGCGCCGATCATGCCGCGCAGGGTCTGGCGGTGGAATTTCTGCGTTTCCTTGAAGTCGGCTTTCCACTGCTCGACATAACTCGGTGAGTCAAAATCCGGATTGAGCTTCTTCGCGCCAGCAATCCTTGCTTCGACCGGGATGGCCGGCCCGCGCGGCTTAACCCGGCATCTCGAATTGGGGCTGTTGCGCATGGAAACGAAGCCGATATTGGCGCCATCGGGTGCATTGGCCACCATCGCGCCCTCGTAAGACATGACGGCGATACCATCGATTTCCGCGCCCGGTGCAAGCTGGATATTCCAGAGCATCTCGTCATAGGAGGCGAGCACCAGGTACACCGGGTCTTCCGTCTCTGTGACCATGACATCGGTACGGCGAACATTGCCGAGCATGCCATACTGGACGGTCTTTCCATCCGGCGTCTTCCAGGCAGCATGAAGCGGTATGTTCTGCCCTCCGCCATAGCTGTAATAGTAATAGACCTTCGCCCGCCCACCGGCCCGCGGCATGCGGCAATGGCTCGGCATGCGGTATTCTTCGAATCTCGGCGCAGGCGCTTCGGCCAGCCAGGTCTCGGCCGCTGTCATCACATCGCCAAAGCGGACACCGCCCTGGTCTGCTGCAGTGACAATCGGCGTATTCGCGGAGAGGTTGGACCGGTCCGCACCAGAAAGCGACGCATCACATCCCCCAAGTCCAATGATGCAAAACGCTGCTGCGATCCAGTATGGCCGGCCCATTCCCGTCCCTCCCCAAGCAGGCACAGAAAAGCACACTTCGGTTGCAGCCAGCCGAAAGCAATGTGTTGAATTTGATCTATTGCGGAGGGCGCTATTTCAGCTGGCTGTCCTTTGAGCCACGCCGGTTTATACCGCCACGCTGGGCGAGATCGGCATCGCGCTCCTGCTGGCATTCGACACAATGGGTAACGCCAGGCACCAGTTCGCGGCGCTTTTCAGGGATCGGCTCGCCACATTCCACGCAGTGGGACAGGCTTTCGCCATGCGGTTGCTGGCGCGCCTGAATGCGCATCAGCTCGTCCTTGATCGAATCCTCGATCTGCTCGTGAACCGCCCCATCCCGGGACCATCCGCCAGCCATGGCGCTTCCTTTCCGTACTTGTACTTGATCACGGATGTAGGAGCGATGGCCGGGCGTTTTGAGCCCTCCGGTTCAGTCGCCTGAAGCAGCAGTCTCCATCCCGGCAATCCACGCCCTCACCAGCGCCACGCCGTCAGCATCGATAAGAGAGCGGCCAAGCTCCGGCATCGCTATGCCGGCTTCGGTCGAATCCATTCGATAGGTCAGGATCGACCGGTCCGGCCGCCCCGGTTCGATAACGAAAACAGCATTCCCCGATCCGCGACCGGCGGCGGTTGGGTGTTTGCCAATGCCGAGTTTGGTCGGCTCATCCACGCTCCAGCCGAGAAACAGCCCCGAATTCGAGGCCGAGCCTTCCAGGCGGTGACAATGCGCGCAATTCACATCGAGATAGGCACGCGCCCGGTCTTCCAGGCTGGCGGTTTCGTCAGACGAGTCAGGCACGGTCGGCGGCGCATCCGGCAGTCCGCTCAGTATTCCGCGCGCAGACCAGTCGGCCAGCTGGGCATGCCCATACGGACCCTCATGATTGAGATTGCGCGCCTTCGGCCCGATCGGGGCGATGGCATCGCCGAGCTGGTGGCAGGTCTTGCACTGGTTCTGGTTCGGGACGCGGTATTCGGTCTGGATCGCATTGCCTTGCGGGTCGGTGAAGGTGAGGTCGAGCCATGCGCCTGCCGGGCTGTAACGGGCCTCGGTTTCTTCCGCGTTCCAGACATAGGGAAAGGCCGCCCAGCCGTCCGGTTTGTGGATCAGCAGCCGCGTCTCGCGATAGCGCTCATCCACGGACGGCTGGCGCATATCGGGAGCGAAGGCAAAGGTCTTGATGAGCACGGTGCCGACCGGGAAGTCGAACACTTCATCGTCTTCATAGCGGGCGGTCTCGCCGTCCGGAACAAAGACCAGACGGTGCTTGGCGGCATGATCGGAAAAGAGCGGGTTTACCAGGTCATAGGCAACAACGCCCTTCGCCGGCTCGCGCGCGGCCAAATCTGAGAAAAGGCCATAGGCGGCGAGGGTCGCAGGCGGCTTTTCCGCCAGGATCGCCGCCATGTCGGGCCCTGCCGCCTTCTCACCACAGGCGGCCAGCAACAGGGCCAGCAGGGTGGTGAGCGCAGACCTCATTCCGCGTGGGCGAGCTTCACCGGTTGTAGCTCTCCGAAAGGCTCTGAGTCCGGACGCTGGTCGCTCGGCGCGGCGTTCGACACGTTGATCGGATAACTGCCCAGGCCGAGATTGACGAAACCGATATCCTCACCTTCATCGATCACGAGGTTCACATCCGTGTCCTCCTCCTCGCCCCAACGGGTAACGCCGTCCCAGACGATCGGTGGCAGGTTGCCGCCCAGAAGCGGGGCAAAGGCGCCAAGCTCGCCTTGCGGATTGTAGCCGCCATTCTCGTAGGAATTGTCGGCAATAACGATGTTGCGCGGCAGCGGATTATAGTCCTCATCCGTGAAAGGCTCGCTATAGGCGATGATCGCCACCTGGGCCGTCTGGTTGTTGCGGAAGGTATTCTTCTCCACCACGACCTTGTCGTTCGCCATGATGATCACGCCTGTGCCGGACGGCACGCCAGCGACGATATTGCCGGGCGGCGCAAAGTTGCGCGTATTGTTCTCGTAGATGTCGTTGTCATAGATACGCGTCGAGTTGCCGCCCATCACCGGCAGGTCCGGCAGATCGAAAATGAGAATACCGCCGGCATTGTCGGTGACATCATTATCGTAGACTTCCGCATTCGTGGAGTTCTCGATCTCAATCCCGGCGACATTGTAATGCGCCTTTGAGTCGCGAACGATGATGTTGTCCGACTGGCCGACATAAATGCCGGCATCAGACGCCCCGCGAACGGTAACGCGCTCGACCAGAACATCCGTGCTTTCCACTGGATAGACCCCATAGGCCCCATTCTCTTCATCCGGCTCGCCCAGCCACTCGACAGTGAGGTCGCGGTAGATGATGCGGTCGGCGTCCTTCGACTTGATGCCGTCGCCCTTTGTTTCCTGGATGGTGAACCCCTCGAGCGTGACATCATCAGAAGTGACGAGCAGTCCCTCGCCAGAGCCACGCTGGCCCGAGAAATCGAGAATTGTCTCGCCCTGCCCCGCGCCCCTGATCGTGACGCCGTCAACGTCGAGGGAGAGACCGTCACTCATCCGGAAGGTACCGGCCGGAAGCGCGATGGTCGCGCCTTCCTCGGCTTCGATGAGGGCCGTCTGGAGCCGGGCCGGGAAATCCTCCCCGGCTTCGAGCGTACCTGGCGTCGTCACGCTGGTTTCCCCGGGCGCCGTGTCTTCAAGCGCTTCGCTGCTGGACTCTTCGGGTCCACCGCAAGCGGCAAGCAGTGCCGCACTCGCAACGGTCGTGATCATGATACGCATTGCAGAAAGGCCTCCCGTCCTTCTTATCTGACGGGAGTGTCACTTTTTTCTGGAGTCTCCGCAAGAGCGGGAAAGAGACACCCAAACGAAAAGAGGCGCCGGACATCTCCAGCGCCTCTTCCAATGACCTATATGGCAGCCGCCTAGTAGCGGTAATGCTCCGGCTTGTAGGGACCGGACGGCGTGACGCCGATATAGTCGGCCTGCTCATGGCTAAGCTCGGTAAGGCCGACATTCAGCTTGTTGAGATGCAGGCGTGCCACCTTCTCGTCGAGATGCTTCGGCAGCGTGTAGACGTCGTTCTTGTACTCGCCCTTGTTCTTGTGAAGTGCGATCTGCGCCAGCGTCTGGTTGGTGAAGGACGCCGACATCACGAAGGACGGGTGGCCCGTCGCATTGCCGAGGTTCACGAGACGGCCTTCGGACAGCAGGATGATCCGCTTGCCATCCGGGAAGGTGATCATGTCGACCTGCGGCTTGATGTTGGTCCACTCGAAGTTCTTCAGTGCCTCGACCTGGATCTCATTGTCGAAGTGACCGATGTTACAGACGATTGCCATGTCCTTCATCGCCCGCATGTGATCGACGGTGATGATGTCCTTGTTGCCGGTCGCGGTGACGAAGATGTCTGCGGCGCCAACGGTATCGTCGAGCGTCTGGACATCAAAGCCATCCATCGAGGCTTGCAGGGCGCAGATCGGATCGACTTCCGAAACCGTGACGCGGGCACCGGCGCCGGCCAGCGACGCGGCAGAGCCTTTGCCGACATCACCATAACCGGCGACGAAGGCGGTCTTGCCGGCCATCATCACGTCGGTCCCGCGGCGGATCGCATCGACGAGGCTCTCGCGGCAGCCATACTTGTTGTCGAACTTCGACTTGGTCACCGAGTCGTTGACGTTGATGGCGGGGAAAGGCAGCTCGCCTTTCTTGGCCAGTTGATAAAGGCGGTTCACACCCGTGGTAGTCTCTTCCGAAACGCCCTTGATCTCGGCCTTCACCTTGGCAAACCAGCCTGGCGTCTCGGCGATGCGCTTCTTGATCTGCTTGAACAGTGCGACTTCTTCCTCGGATCCCGGATTTTCGAGCAGGGACGGGTCCTTCTCGGCCTTCTCGCCAAGAATGATGTACATGGTCGCGTCGCCGCCATCATCGAGGATGAGGTTGATCATCTTGCCGTCCGGCCACTGGAAGATCTTGTCGCAGAACTGCCAGTACTCATCGAGCGTCTCGCCCTTGTGAGCGAAGACCGGAGTGCCAGCATCCGCGATCGCGGCAGCCGCATGGTCCTGCGTGGAGTAGATGTTGCAGCTTGCCCAGCGCACTTCGGCGCCCAGCGCTTCCAGCGTCTGGATCAGCACAGCCGTCTGGATCGTCATGTGGAGCGACCCGGCAATGCGAGCACCCTTCAGCGGCTGGTCTGAGCCATACTCCTCGCGGGCAGCCATGAGGCCCGGCATTTCGGTTTCTGCGATGGCGATTTCCTTGCGGCCATACTCGGCCTGGGAGATGTCCGCTACAGCGTAATCATTCGACATATCAATGATCCTTTATACGTTTATATGAGCGATCTAACGAAGGCTTTGCCCGAAAGCAAGGGAGAGGGGCGGGTTTGTCAGCGCCTAAGTGAAAAAGCCTGCCAGATCACACTGGCAGGCTCTGTTGCCGTCACGGATAAGACCGGTCAGTTGCGCGAAGGATAGATGCCTTGCGTGGCCACACAGTATTGCAGCGCCAGCGAGGGCTGGTGGGCCGCGAAGGGCTGTCCGCCCCCCGTCTCCTCCACCGAGACCGTGCCTTCGACCATGGGCGCATCTGGGGCCCCCGCCGTATAGGCATCGACGTCCGTGGATGTGAAATCCGCTGGCGCGTTACCAGCCGGGGACCTGGCATCCGGTGCTGCGGTGCTCGCCATGACGCTGGCACCGTGCGCATGGGCCGGCAGGTTGGCGACGCTGAGCGTGGTCTGCTCGGCGCCGAATCTCGCGCCCTGCCGGTGATCCGTCAGGCCCTGCCCCTGCCCGACACCAACCACCACGCGTCCGCGAAGATCAGGCAGGGCGAACGTGGTTCGGCCATCACCGCCAAACGTGGTGCCATAGAGCGAGAAGAGCGCCTGATACTGGTTGATCGCCAGCAACTGGCCATTCGCCGGTACCCAGCTCCGGGGGCAGAACGTATACGGATAGATCGCCACCTCGCCGATATAGGGGTCAGGCCCGGCGGCTGCCGTGGGCGCCTGCGCGGTGGCCAGTCCTGCAGCAGCCATAGCTGCCAGCGCATACTTACCTGTCATGATGGGTGTCCTCCCTTTTCATCCAGCCTGTCTGGAACACCGGCAGGCTAGCCCGGCCAGCCACAGGCGTCATCAGAAACGCGAACGTAATTTTTCGGGATCTCACTGATTAGTCATGTGGTATTCAGGCAACACGGACTTATAGTAATAGTTTACGGAAGTGACCAGGAGGTCTCATGATCCGCTCGATTGCCGCGCTCTCTGTTGCGCTCATCGCCTTTGCCGTCCCGACAGCGACAGCCGATGCTGAAGACGATGCCCTCGTCCGGCTGCCCGGGTCCGGCGAAGTGAAGTCGGACAGCGACAAGTCGAAACTCAAGACCGAACGGCTCAAGCCGGGGGGCGGATTGCTCGCCTCATTCGATGCCAATGAAGATGGCCGCATTTCGAGGGGCGAACTTGATGCCGGAATCGAACGCGCCTTTCTCGAGGCCGACGGCAATAATGATGGTACGCTGACGGCGATCGAACAGCAGAAATGGGCGGGCGGCCTGCCCACACGCGACGACTCGCTCGCCAACCCAGTCCGTTTCGACCCGAATCTCGACCGCCGGGTGAGCTTCAAGGAATTCAGCGACGTCATCATCGATCTCAGCCAGGACTATCGCGAGGAAAACCATGCCGAGCTGCGCGTCGCCTCGCTACGGGCACCCAAGGATGATCGCGAGAACAAGCGTATCTATGAAGGCATCCGCGCGCCCGATGCGATGAGCCAGGACCGCACCAGTCGCCAGGAGTACTGAAGCCTCTCTTACCTGAAGGCGTGACCTGCGCTGCTTGCGCCGCTAAATGAGCGGTAGCCAGCGAGGAATCACCCATGCCCACAGCGCCCATCACGGAAGACAGCCATCTCTACCTCATCGATGCGAGCGCCTATATCTTCCGCGCCTATCATGCCCTGCCGCCGCTGACGCGGGCCTCCGACGGCCTGCCCGTCGGCGCGGTGTCAGGCTTCTGCAACATGCTCTGGAAGCTTCTGGAAGAGCTGAAGGGCGATGAACGCCCGACCCATTTCGCCTGCGTCTTCGACAAGGGCAGCTACACCTTCCGCAACGATCTCTATGCCGAATACAAGGCCAATCGCGACGAGCCGCCGGAAGACCTGCGCCCGCAATTTCCGCTGGTACGGGAAGCCTCCATCGCCTTTGCCTGCCACGCGCTTGAACTCGAGGGCTATGAGGCTGACGACCTGATCGCCACCTATGCCCGCCAGGCCGAGGCGAAGGGCGCGCGCGTCACCATCGTCTCCTCCGACAAGGACCTGATGCAGCTGGTGACCGAGAAGATCACCATGCTCGACACGATGAAGAACAAGCATCTCGGGATCGAGGCGGTTTACGAAAAGTTCGGCGTCGGGCCGGAGCTGGTCGTCGATGTCCAGTCACTGGCCGGCGACTCCACCGACAATGTTCCGGGCGCGCCTGGCATCGGCGTGAAGACCGCCGCCCAGCTGCTCGAAGAGTATGGCAGCGTCGAAACCCTTCTCGAACGCGCCGAAGAGATCAAGCAGCCGAAGCGCCGCCAGACCCTGATCGACTTCGCCGACCAGGTGCGTATTTCGAAACAGCTGGTCAGGCTCGACGACAATGTGCCTGTCGAGGTGACGCTCGAAGACCTCGCTGTCTGCGACCCCGACCCGACAATGCTGATCGACTTCCTCGAAAAGATGGAATTCCGCACGATTACGCGCCGCGTGCGCGAGACATTCGAGGCCGAAGGCGTCATCGAGGAAACTACCGCCGGCGATATCGGGTTCGATGCGGACAGCTATGTCTGCATCCGCGATTTCAAGACGCTCGAAGAATGGATCGCACGCGCCCACATCGCTGGCGTCATCGGTGTCGATACCGAGACCTCCAGCCTCGACTGCCAGACCTGTGACCTCGTCGGCATCTCCATCGCACTGGCGCCCAATGAGGCCTGCTACATCCCGCTCGGCCATATCGATCCGGACCATTCCGGCGGCGACGACTTCTTCGATGCCGACCCGCCGCGCCAGATCCGCAAGCAGGACGCGCTCGATGCGCTGAAGCCCCTGCTCGAAGACCCGTCCGTCCTGAAAGTCGGCCAGAACTTCAAATACGACCTGACCGTTTTCAAGCGCAACGGCATCGACGTCACCCCGGTCGACGACACGATGCTGATCTCGTTTGCGCTGCATGCCGGCATGCACGGCCACGGCATGGACGAATTGTCGGAGCGCTACTTCCATCACTCGCCCATCCCCTTCAAGGAGGTGTGCGGGACCGGCAAGTCACAGATCACCTTCGACCGCGTGCCCCTCGACAAGGCCACCGAATACGCCGCCGAGGATGCCGATGTGACGCTGCGGCTCTGGCAGTATCTGAAGCCCTATCTCCACAAGGAGAAGGTCACCACCGTCTACGAGACGCTCGACCGTCCGCTCATCCCGGTGCTCGCCGCGATGGAAAGCGCGGGCATCAAGGTCGACCGCGAGCATCTCTCGCGCATGTCGGCCGATTTCCAGCAGCGTATGGCGGGCCTTGAAGACGCCGCCTACAAGGCTGCAGGCACCGAGTTCAACATGGGCTCGCCCAAGCAGCTCGGAGAGATCCTGTTCGGCGAGATGGACTTGCCCGGCGGCAAGAAGACCAAATCCGGCCAGTGGTCGACCGATGCAAGCCAGCTCGAATTTCTCGCCGCCCAGGGCCATGAGCTGCCGAAGATCATTCTCGACTGGCGGATGCTCTCGAAGCTTCGCTCAACCTACACAGAAGCCCTGCAGGAGGCGATCAATCCGGAGACGGGCCGCGTCCACACCTCCTACTCCATGGCGGGCGCCCAGACAGGCCGGCTCTCCTCCACCGATCCGAACCTGCAGAACATCCCGATCCGCACTGAGGAAGGCCGCAAGATCCGCGAAGCCTTCATCGCCGAGAAGGGCAATGTCCTCATCTCCGCCGACTACAGCCAGATCGAGCTTCGCCTGCTTGCCCATATCGCCGACATCGACGCGCTGAAGAACGCCTTCAAGGATGGTCTCGACATCCACGCGATGACGGCGAGCGAGATGTTCGACACGCCGATCGAAGGCATGGACCCGAGTGTCCGCCGCCGCGCCAAGGCGATCAATTTCGGCATCATCTACGGCATTTCCGCCTTCGGGCTGGCCAACCAGCTCGGCATCGAGCGGGGCGAGGCGTCGGACTATATCAAGGCCTATTTCGAGAAATTCCCGGGCATCCGGAAATACATGGACGAGACCAAGGACTTCGCGAAGGAGAACCTCTACGTGCAGACGGCCTTCGGCCGGAAGCTGCACCTGAAGGAGATGAATTCAAAAAATGGCGCCCAGCGCGCCTTCGCCGAACGCCAGGCCATCAACGCCCCGATCCAGGGCTCCGCCGCCGACATCATCAAGCGCGCCATGATCGCCATGCCGGACGCGCTGGCCGCGAAGAAACTCGACGCAAAGATGCTGCTCCAGGTCCACGACGAACTGATCTTCGAATGCCCCGAGGATCAGGCGGAAGACACGATTGCACTGGTGCAGTCCGTGATGCAGAAAGCGCCGCTTCCGGCGCTGCAGCTAAGCGTGCCACTGGACGTAGATGCGCGTGCGGCAGGCAGCTGGGCGGAGGCGCACTAGCGGAGTTCAAAATGACGCTTGAAAACCGCCCATCGCTTGCGCTGCAACTGGTCTCTGAAGGACATCAGCGAGACGCGGCATTTCTTCGAAATTTTGCGTTTCTGGGCGCCGGCGTCTCAGCAGTAGTAATAAATATCGCACTTTCAGTAGATCTCAACATCAACGGGTTCGTCGCTGAGATATCTGGATGGGCAGTTATAGTCGCTGCATTGGCGATGTTTGTGACTTCTTACTTCCAAGCCATGTGGGCCACTTACGAAGCAGGATTAATTCACGATGAAAGGGTAAAATACGTGCTCGACACCAGCGAGCTGGTTACTAACATTGAGACTGCAAATGCCTATTTGGGAAAAAGGCAAAACCGCCGTCAATCGAGCGTCTTGCTGAAGTGGACCGCAAGAGTTCTGGTGCTGTCGGTCCTTGTGCTCTTTATTGCTTTGATTTCCTTCCTAATCAGCCTTCCTCTAGGCTTCTAGGCTGTTAACCCCATTGCATTCCCCTTCGCCGCGCCCGATATCTACCCCACGCCTTTTGCGGCTCACTTCATACCAAATCCGCAAAGCCCATCCGGCGCTGTCCCTGCCTGAACGACCATTCCGTTCGTCGGCCCACAGGGGCAAACAGCACCGCCTTTCCGGCGCTGCCACAGAAGTGACCCGACCCCATGTCGAAACAACAGAAATCGAACCGCGAAATCCGGAAACCCAAAAAAGAGAAGCCGAAGACGAACGCCTCCAATCCGTCGGTGAAGACCGGCGTGCAGAACGTTTTCGACCAGCGCAAGAAGTAGGGTGCCATTCCCCTCTTCCAGCCGTGGGAGAGGGGGCACCGGCACTGTATTCATTGCAGCGCTCGCGCCTGGCTCCAACAAGAGTCAGCCCAACCGACTTTCTTCTTGGCTTAACCCGGCTGTCGCGTGCTAAGCCTGAACCATGTCCCGGTTACGTTTAAGACAACTCGTCATCGCCGCCGAAAGCCTGAAAGTGGCAGACCGGCTTCAGGAAGTCCTCAATCTCCGTGAGCCCTTCGCAGACCCGGGCGTGGCGGAGTTCGGCCTCGAAAACGCGGTTTTCCCGATCGGCCACCAGTTCCTCGAAGTGGTCGTGCCAACGCGAGATGACGCCCCTGTCCGGCGGTTTCTGGATCGCAATGGTGAGGGCGGCTACATGGCCATCTTCCAGACCGACGACCTCAAGGCTGCGCGCCGGCGCATTGATGGCTCCGGCATCCGCCGGGTCTGGGATATCGACCTCGACGACATTGCCGCCAGTCACCTGCATCCGGCGGATGTCGGTGCCGCGATCGTGTCCATCGATGAAGCCCATCCCTGGGATGGCTGGCGCTGGGGCGGACCGCACTGGGAAAGCAACTCCATCGAGGGCGAGCTCTCCGGCGCCATCCTCGAAAGTCCGGACCCGAACGCGCTTGCTTCCCGCTGGGCCGCCGCCCTCGGGGTACCGGCCTCGACCCATCCGGACGCCACGAAAATCTCGCTTGAGGAGGACCAGACCCTCGTCTTCCAGCAGGGCGCAGAGACAAGGCTGGAAGGCTTCTGCATCAGCATCAACAATGCGATGAAGGCGCTGGAACGTGCCGACCGCCTGAAGCTAGAGAGCAATGGCGACAGCGTCATCATTGGCGGCGTTCGCCTCGTGCTCAACAACGAGTAAGCCAGGCAGCGTCTAGCCTCACCCCCGTCACAGCGTCTATGGTTCATCTCCAAAGGGGCCGACAGCCGGCTCCCCTTACAAGGAGTGGGTGATGGACTGGTTCAATGAAGTGTTCGATCTTGCCGCTGTAGCCTCGGGTGCAGGACTGGCAGGCGGTGGCGGCGCCGCCGTGGTCGCCTGGACGATCAAGGGCGCCATCGTCCGGTTCATCGTCCGCACGCTGGCCACAGCTGTCATAACCGGGATCGGCTTCTACTTCCTGCTCGGTGCGCTTGGATTCCAGATTGTGCCCGAGGATGAAGTCGCAACCGGACCAGCCGGCATGGCGATGGACGAAACGAGCGATACCTTCATGCCGCAGGGCGCTCGCCAGATACCCGAAGAAGCCGAAGAAGAAGGCGGCAAGACGAAGATCATCGTCAAATCGCCCTTCCGCCGCGATGGCTAGCTGTCGCCTTCAGGAGAGGGGCTCTAGCGGAACTCGACCTCGAGATGAGTCCGTGTTCGCGACGTTACCTTGCAGGAGGCATCGAATCCGTCAGACGGGATCAGGAGGCGGAATTCGTTCGGCACATCGACCGTGGAAATGAGCGACAGCCCGGCCCCCTGCTCACCGAGCGTTCGGACCGTGCAGTCAATGCTTGAACTCCCGTAGTTGAAGCTGATCTTGCCGGTCTTGAGCACCCGCCGGCGGGCTGCCTTGACGGGGATTTTTTCGCCACCCCAGGCTTCGCAACGATTACGGCCGGCATGCTTGGCCCGGTAGAGCGCGGCGTCGGCATTGGCCAGCAACGTCTCGAGATCGTTCGCGGCCACGGCAAATCCGGCGATGCCAAAGCTTGCCGTCACCCGCATCGGCTTGCCGTTGAACTCCAAGCGGAGCGAGGCAATGTCCCGCCTCAGCTTCTCGGCAACCTCCATGGCACCTTGGCGTCCGGTCTCCGGCAGGAGAATTGTGAACTCCTCGCCGCCTACTCGCGCGAAGAGGTCGCTCTTGCGCATCCGCGGGGTGACCGCTTTGACCACGGCCTTCAGGACCTGGTCGCCGGCCGCATGGCCCAATGTGTCATTGACCTGTTTGAAATGGTCGAGGTCGAAGCAGATCGCCGAAAGGTCATGACGATGCCGCTGCGCCAGCGCGGCGATGCGTTCGCTCTCATGCTGGAAAGCCCCGCGTGAGAGAATGCCCGTAAGCTCATCCGTGCGCGCCCGGATGCGAAGCTCCATCTGATCGACCACGATGTCGGCGAGGTCCTGGAGCACCTGGACGTCTTCATCACTGAACGCACGCGGCTTCCTGTCGATAGCGCATAGCGTTCCGACGGCGAACCCCTTTCGCGTCTTGAGCGGCACGCCGGCATAGAACCTGATATTCGTCTTTCCCGCGACGAAGGGATTGTTGGAGAACACCGGGTCCTTCGACGCATCGGGGATGACCATCATCTCATTTTTATTGAGCGTATGCAGGCAGAAAGTCTCGTTGAGCGGTGCCTCTTCGCCTTCCATGCCGCTGATTGCCTTGTACCACTGTCGATGGGCATCGATGATGGCAATGAAAGCAATATCTACCCTGAAGATCGCCCGAACCAGTCGCACGATCCTGTCATAGGGTTCCTCATTCGGGGTATCGAGGATGTCGAGAGTATGCACCGCTTCAAGGCGACGCGCTTCCTGATACTCGCTTCTGCTGCCCCCCTCAGCCGTTCTGGCCAAGTCTACAGCCATATACTGCCTTTCTGCGGACACGCGGTCGGCCCGCACCTGTCTTGAGAAAGCATAAGACTAGATAATGGAAGTTAGGACCGTATTACCAGAATACGGCGACCTGCCCACACTTAACGCCCATCTGCTGGCTGCATCTCGATCGCCCCCTCAGGCGTCAGGTCGACCGCGTACATGTCGAGCGCAGCTTGTATCGTGAATACGCCATACACGCCCCAGATCGCGAGCATCACAACGGTCACAAGCGCATAGGGACGGGCAAACCGCGCCTCACCCGGCATCTGGTCGAAGCCCCATGCGATCAGGAACAGCATGGCCGAGGCCAGAAGTACCGCGCCGACGACATCACTCGGCCAGTGCGCGCCAAGATAGACCCGCGAAAACCCGATCAGCATGATGAGCAAGGTGAACGCCGCCACGGCAAGGCGTCCGCGCATCCGCGTCAGGGCGTGCATGGCGAAGATCGCCAGGGCGCCATAGATGACCGTGGAATTCGTCATGTGGCCAGACGGGAAGCTGAACGTTTCAACGCCAGCATAGAGATCCGCCGTCGGCCGGGGCCGCCCCACGAGAACCTTTACGCCCTTGACGATAAGCGGGGTCAGGATGAAGGCCGTCGCGCACGCCGTTGCCGGCCACCAGGCCCGCCGCACCAGCAGGATCAGCACGACCGAAACAGCGATAAGCGTCAGCGCCGTCGCATCGCCAAACAGCGTGACGAGGACAACCAGCCAGTCCAGGGGCGGATTGCGAAGCGCAATGACTGCATCGCTGAGCGCCTGGTCGAGCCCGGTGATCGCCGCACCGGAATGAACCAGCAGCCCAAGTCCCGCCAGCGCAGCCACAGCAAGGCCCGCCGGCAGGAGGTGGGAGACCGTGTGTCTCACTAGCCGCGGGCGAACTTCTTGAATTTCACCCGCTTCGGTTCGACCGCATCGGGGCCGAGGCGGCGCTTCTTGTCTTCCAGATAGGAAGAGAAGTCCCCTTCGAACCATTCAACATGGCTGTCGCCCTCAAAGGCGAGGATGTGGGTGGCCATGCGGTCAAGGAACCAGCGATCGTGCGAGATGATGACCGCGCAACCGGGGAAGCCATCGAGGCCTTCTTCCAGCGCCTGCAGCGTTTCGACGTCGAGATCGTTGGTCGGTTCGTCGAGCAGCAGGCAGTTGGCGCCCTGGCGCAGCATCTTGGCAAGGTGCACGCGGTTGCGCTCACCACCGGACAGCAGGCCGACCTTCTTCTGCTGGTCGGAGCCCTTGAAGTTGAAGGCGCCTGTATAGGCGCGCGAGTTCACTTCAACGCCCCCGAGATCGATCACGTCGAGACCGTCGGAAATCTCTTCCCAGACATTCTTCTTGTCATCGAGCTTGTCGCGGCTCTGGTCGACATAGCCGAGCTTCACCGTATCGCCGACACGGATCGAGCCGGCATCCGGCTCCTCGTCGCCGAGGATCATCTTGAACAGCGTCGACTTACCGGCACCGTTCGGGCCGATCACACCGACAATACCGCCCGGCGGCAGCGTGAAGGTGAGGTCGTCGATCAGCAGATTGTTGCCGAACGCCTTGCGGATCTGCTCCGCCTCGATGACGAGATTACCGAGACGCGGTCCCGGAGGAATGCGGATCTGGGCGTGCGAGACCTTCTCGCGCTCGGCCTCTGCGGCGCGTTCTTCATAGGCCTGGATACGGGCTTTCGACTTGGTCTGGCGCGCCTTGGCACCGGCGCGGACCCATTCGAGTTCTTTTGCCAGCGTGCGCTTCTTGCCGGCGTCCTCGCGGGCCTCCTGCTCCATCCGCTTGGATTTCTGTTCGATCCAGTCGGAATAGTTGCCCTTGTAAGGAATGCCGCGTCCGCGATCGAGTTCGAGAATCCAGTTTGTGATCCGGTCGAGAAAATAGCGGTCGTGGGTCACGAGGATGACGCAACCCTGGAAGTTCATGAGATAGTTCTGGAGCCAGTTCACCGTCTCCGCGTCGAGATGGTTGGTCGGTTCGTCCATCAGGATCATGTCGGGCTTCGAGAGAAGCAGCTTGCAGATCGCGACGCGGCGGATTTCACCGCCTGACAGGTTGGTGACATCGGCATCATCCGGCGGGCAGCGCAACGCTTCCATCGCCATCTGGATCTTGGAATCGATGTCCCAGGCATCGGCCTGGTCGACCTTTTCCTGAAGCGCCGTCATCTCCTCCATCAGCTCGTCGGTATACTCCTCGCCGAGCTTGGTGGAGATTTCGTTGAACTGGTCGAAGAGCTGCTTCTCCGGGCATTCGGAGGCAATGTTTTCGAAGACCGACTTGCTCTCATCCAGCTTCGGCTCCTGCGGCAGATAACCGACCTTGATGCCGTCCGCGGCCCAGGCCTCGCCATTAAACTCCTGGTCCTCGCCGGCCATGATGCGCAGCAGGGTCGACTTACCCGAGCCATTGACGCCGACAACGCCGATCTTGGCATCCGGCAAAAACGAAAGTTGGATGTTCTCGAAGACCTTCTTGCCGCCCGGATAGGTCTTGGAGAGGCCTTGCGTGTGATAGACGTATTGAGGTCCGGCCATGGGCGATGATCACTCTTTGCGTTCGGGGTAAATGGGGAGCGTGCGGTGTAGACGCGCGACGGCTCTGAAATCAAGCTGGAAGGTAAAAGTTTGGGAGCCGGTTACAACCGTGCACGTGCAGGAGTTGGCTCTGAAGCACCAGAGCCAACTCCTGCAAAAGCCAAAAACGCCTCTAAATCGAGGGAGAGCCAGAAGCTAGCGACGCATTACTCGAGCGACCGGACTCCGGAACCGCGCATCCAATCCCTCCACGGCCATGAAATCACCCGTGACATCAAAGAGCGCAGTCTCTCCAGACCCATCAATCGCAACAAGCTTCAGCGTTGCATCGACCGATCCGGAAATCTTGCCGTCACTGCTTTCATCGATGGTGACGCTCCCTGACTTGAAATCGATAACAACGAAGTCCTGCCCGTCGCGCCGGACCATTCCCATTGGTTGAAATTTATTGGCGTAAGCCTCAAGCTCAGCCTCATCCATCTCCGACAGGGCCGAACGGCTCATCGCACGAGTCACCTCATAGGTGCCAGCGTCCGGCGTACCATTGACCGGTCGCATAAGTAGCAGGACCGAGCCTTTTGCAGTGCCTTCCTCCGGGTAGAGCGCAATACCGAAATCACCATTCGACATCTCGCGCCAGGCTGCCCGGCCGGTATCAACAGAAAGGTCCGGCCCAATCGACAGGTTGAGACGTCCCCCCTCGGGAATACGCTCAGATTCTTTAAGCATTTCAGTGACGAAGAGGGCGCCAAGCATCACGTCAGCCTGCTCGACCGGCAGCACTGGAATTTCGGCAAGGGTCTCCGGCAGGAAAGCTTCCGCGGCTTCGACCCTGGAAATGGCAGAAATGCCAGCCAGTCCGGCCGGGCCTTCCCCTTCCTGCGCGACCACGGCACCCAGATCGCGCATATCATCAGCGACCAACTCGTGAATGGCTTCATCCAGAACCTCGATCCCGGATGTGGTGAAATAGGCCGAATCGTAGGCGTTCGGGATTATTTGTAGCGGCGAGTACGGCAAGGAGTCAGCAAACCAGAAGTCGCGCGTGCTGCTGACTGTCTGTTGATCGCGGACCTCGCCATCACGGTCGTAACGCGTGAGATTGTAGCTGACCGTCAATTGATGGTGTTCGGCCTCAAGACCAGCAATCACCCTGTCATCATCCCCTGGCGCGAAAGAGGTCTCAAGGTCCTCGATACTCCAGCTTGCCATCTCCCCATCCAGTTCCGGGTCATAAACTTCGCCATCAGCATAGCGCTGCCCCTCCTCAAGGGTGACTGGGGACTCCTTGACCAGGACACCGCCTGCAATCGGCTCCGGTGAGACGATCCGTCCGTCTGTGGCGGGCCCGGCAAGAAACATCGCGCTGCTTGAAAGATCGAAATCATCCGGATCATCCGACATCAGTGGCGTGTCTTCGCTGGCAGGATGGATATGCGCGATAGACAAGCCCTCTGCATTGTGACGCACGGTCACGATTTTCGGATCTCCGTCCGTCTTCGGGTATGGCAAGTCATACTGGTAAGCGATCGGGAGGACCGGACCAGTTTGACTTTCCTGTGCAGCAGCTGTGCCTGAAATAGTCGCGGTGAGAAGAATAGCCGTAGTTCCGGCAATGGCGCGATTGGACATGAAATGTCCCCCTTATTGCGTCGGCAATGAGCCTATCATCCCATTCGGGCTCAAAAAAACCCCCTTAAGATTGCAACCCATTACTCTTGATTGCACCCGCCAAAGAGGGGCTGACAGGCAGAAAACTGGCGCTAGTTTCCGCCATTATGCGCATATCACTACTCGGCCTCGCCGCCGCCCTATTGTCTTCCACCTGCGCCGCACCCGGCGCGCTCGCCCAACCAGAACAGGACTCCATGGCTTCAGAAGAGCTGACGATCGAGCGTCTCTATGCTTCGCCCTCCCTCAACGGGCCCTCTCCGACCGGCATCAAGTATTCCCCCGATGGAAAGCGCGTGACCTTCCTGAAGGCCCGCGAAGACGATGCGAGCCGCTATGATCTCTGGCAGTTCGATGTCGAGACGGGCCAGCCTTCCATGCTGGTCGACTCCACTCTGCTCGAGCCGGAAGAGGTAGAACTCTCCGAAGAGGAAAAGGCGCTTCGCGAACGCAAGCGGATCGCCGGGCGCAAGGGCATTGTCGATTATGACTGGGGCACGAGTGACACCATCCTCGTCCCGCTGGGCGGGGATCTGCATCTGGTGACGCTGGGCGAAGGCGGCCCCGAGACCCGCCAGCTCACCGAGACCGAGGCCTATGAATACGATGCGCGCGTTTCACCGCGCGGCAATTACGTCTCCTTCGTGCGTGACGGCGCGGTCTTCGTGATCGACCTGTCGAGCGGCAAGGAGCGCCAGGTCACGCCAGACGCCGAACCCGAAAAAGCGATATCCTATGGTGTGGCCGAGTTCGTCGCCCAGGAAGAGATGAGCCGCTACACCGGCTACTGGTGGAGCCCGGACGAGCGTTTCATCGCTTATACCAGGGTCGACGAAAGCACCGTCGATGTGATCGAACGCTTCGACATCAAGGCCGACAAGACGACCGTTATCGACCAGCGCTATCCGCGCGCCGGGCAACCAAATGCGAGGGTCACCCTGCTCGTCCGGGATCTGGAGGCCGATAAGGTAAGCATCCTCTACGGCGTCGGTCCGGACACCTATCTCGCGCGGGTCAACTGGGCCGGTGAGAGCCTCTGGTTCCAGACGGTGAACCGCAACCAGACAGAAATCACCTATCACCGTACCGACGGAAAGCCGTGGCGCGTCTGGTCTCCGCTGAGCGAGACGCAGGATAAATGGGTCAACCTGTCGAAGGACGTCATTGGTCTCGACAACGGTATCCTGCTGACGACCGAAGAGACCGGCTACCGCCACATCGCCATCTCGCCTTTCGGCAACCAGTCCGACGAGCTCATCTTCCTGACAAGCGGGAACTGGGCAGTGGATGAAGTGAAGAGCATCGATCGCGAAGCAGGGCTGGCCTACTTTACAGGCTTCCGGGACACGCCGCTCGAGAAGCACCTTTATGCGGTACCGTTGGATGGCGGCGAGATCACGCGCATCACCGAGCCCGGCAAGTCATGGTCCGTCACCGTAGCGCCGGACGGGAGGTCCTTTGTCGGTACGTCGTCGTCGCCGGCGCAGCCGCCCCAGACCGGGCTCTATCTCGTTGATGCCGAGATTCCGGATGACAAGATCCCCGACGAAGGCAATCCACTCCGCACGCCAGACATGCTCGAACCGGTCGCAAAACGCATCGCCTGGATCGAGGAAAACGCCCTCGACGCCGATCACCCCTACGCCCCCTTTCTTGATATGCATGCCACACCAGAATTCGGCACGCTGGAAGCCGAGGATGGGCAGGCGCTTTATTATTCCATCCTGAAGCCGGCTGACTTCGATCCCTCAAAGACCTACCCCGCCATCGTCGAGGTCTATGGTGGCCCGCATGTCCAGACGGTCGACCGTGACTGGGAGAGCATCAGCGACCAGTATCTCGCTCGCCAGGGCTATATCGTTTTCCGGCTCGACAATCGCGGCATGGCCAATCGCGGGAAGGCCTTTGAGGACGTCATCTACCGACAGACCGGCGGCCCGGAAGTGCGTGACCAGCTCGTCGGCGTCGAGTGGCTGAAATCCCAGCCTTTCGTGGACGGTGACCGCGTCGCGATCCAGGGCTGGTCCTATGGCGGCTACATGACGCTGATGACCATCCTGCAGGCGCCGGAGGACACCTTCGCCGCGGCTATCGCGGGGGCGCCGGTCACCGACTGGTCGCTCTACGACACCTTCTACACGGAGCGTTACATGGACACACCGCAGGACAATCCGGATGGATACGACAAATCATCGGTCTTCTACCATCTCGACCGGCTCGAGACCGGGATGCCGCCGCTCCTGCTGGTGCACGGCATGGCGGACGATAACGTCACCTTCGACAACTCGACCCGCCTGATGGCAGAGATGCAGGAGAAAGGGATCCCGTTCGAGCTGATGACGTATCCCGGCCAGCGCCATGGCATTCGCGGACAGGCCCTGCAGACCCATCTCATGAAAACGCGGATGAACTTCCTGAATCGGAAGCTCAAGCGCTGATACGGGCCGCAGGACACCCGGTGGCAAATTTTTGGGCCAACCGGTTGTTTTTGCAGCCATGAGGCCACACAAAACTTGAATCCCGGCATCAGGAGTAGATGGTCGCCAGCGCAAGGAGCCATCATGGGCAGACTGATCGCGATTTCGAACCGCACCGCCGCTGACGCCAGTGCGCGGGCTGGCGGGCTTGCCGTCGCCGTATGGGAGTCGCTGACCTCCACGGGAGGCATCTGGTTCGGCTGGAGCGGGAATATCGTCGAAGGCGAGGTGGGTGAGCCGGACGTCTTCACGGACGAGAATGTTGAATTCGTCACCACCGACTTTACCGAGGCCGAACATGACGGCTTCTATCTGCAATATGCCAACCGGGTTATCTGGCCTGTTTTCCACTACCGCGTAGACCTTGCCCACTTCGGCAATACCGATTTCGACACCTATGCTGGCGTCAATGAGCGGATTGCCGGCCTGGTGGTGCCCCGGCTGAAGGAAGGCGACTCAGTCTGGGTGCATGACTATCACTTCCTGCTGATGGGAGACTTCCTGCGCCGGGGTGGCTGGCAGGGGCCGATCGGCTTCTTCCTGCACATCCCCTTCCCTTCCCCGGAAATCTTCCAGGCCCTGCCCGAGCATGAGCGCATCGCACGGGCCATGTGCGAGTTCAGCGTTCTCGGTTTCCAGTCGAAGACAGACCGCTCCAACTTCGTGCGCTACCTCGTTGAAAACTATGATGCGGTTGATGAGGGCGATGGCTGGATCGCGGTGTTCGGGCGGAAAATCCGCGCCAATGCCTACCCCATCGGCATCGATGCGGAAGGCTTCGCGAAAGCCGCCGTCAGCGAACGGGCCACGACAGCGGCCACGCGCATTGGCCGTTTTCTCGGCGGGCGAAACCTCGTCCTCGGCGTAGACCGGATGGATTATTCCAAGGGCCTGCCGCAGCGGTTTGAGGCGGTCGGCAAGCTGTTCGATCATTTTCCGGCCACGCGTGGCGTCGTCTCGGTGACCCAGATCGCCCCGCCGTCGCGGTCCAAGGTGGAGGAATATCGCGACCTGCGTATCCAGCTCGACGAGCTCGCGGGACGCATCAATGGCGACTATGGCGATCTCGACTGGATTCCGCTGCGCTATCTCGCCCGCTCCTATGACCGGCGCGAACTTGCCGGGCTTTACCGCATCGCACGGGTCTGCCTTGTAACGCCGCTGCGAGACGGGATGAACCTTGTCGCCAAGGAGTACGTTATGGCGCAGAACCCCGAGGATCCGGGTGTCCTGATCCTTTCGGAGTTCGCCGGCGCCGCTGAACAGCTCTCTGAGGCCCTCATCGTCAATCCGCACGACACCTACAAAGTGGCAGAAACCATTTATCAGGCGCTCGAAATGCCGCTGGAGGAACGCAAGGCCCGCTGGACGAAGCTGCGCGATATCGTTGTCGCGCAGGACATTACATGGTGGCGGCACAAATTCCTCGATGATCTCTCGACCGACCTGACTTGATGACAGCTGATCTTTCTGCCCCACCGCGCCTTGATGAGCGCCATGCGCTCTTCCTCGACTTTGACGGGACGCTTGCGCCCATACAGGACGACCCGGACGCCGTAATCCTGCCACCGGACACCCGCGAAGCGCTGGCGGCACTCGAACCACTGCTCGGCGACGCCATCGCCATCATCAGCGGCCGCGACATCCGTGACCTCTCGGCCCGCGTGCCGCTCGCCTACTGGCGTGCCGGCGGGCACGGGCTGGAAATCTGCGGTCCCGATGAAACACCCGCAGCAAAACCGGCCGGTGCCCCGCGAGACATTGTCAAGGCGATCGAGATGATCACGACAGGGCTTGAGGGTGTGCGCGTCGAACACAAGGGACCGGTCGTCGCCATCCATTACCGCCAGGCGCCCGACATGGGCCCCGCGCTTCTGGCCCGGCTGGAAGATACGCTGCACGACAATCCAGACTACAAGGTTCAGGCCGGCAAGATGGTGATCGAGGCCAAGCCCGCGCATGCCAACAAGGGAAAAGCGGTTGAAATGATGCTCTCGCATCTGCCATTCCGCGAACGTGTTGCCGTCATGATCGGGGACGACACCACAGACGAAGACGCCTTCAAGGTCGTCAACCGGCTCGGCGGCCTTACCATCAAGGTCGGCGAAGGAGAAACAGCGGCCACCTACCGGATGTCCAGCACGCAGGATGTCGCCAACTGGCTGATCGAACAGGGGAAACGATGAGCAATCTCGAACTCGGCATCATCGGAAACGGCACGGTCGCAGGCCTGATCGACGAGGACGCAAACTGCGTCTGGTTCTGCCTGCCGCGCATCGATGGCGAGCCGGTTTTCAACAAACTGCTCGGCGGACGTGGCCAGTTCGCGGTCGGCCTGCAGGGCCATACCAAGAGCACCCAGACCTATCAGCGCAATACGGCGATCATCGAGACGGTTCTGGAAGCCGAAGACGGCTCCGCGATCCGTGTTACCGATTTCTGCCCGCGCTTCATGGACCGCGGCCGCATGTTCCGCCCGGCCTCCATGGTCCGCCGGATCACGCCGCTGAAAGGCATGCCGCGCATTCGCGTCGAGCTGTTCGCACAAAGCCGCCGCGGCGAGATCAACATGGTCACCCGCCGCGGGGTGAACCATATCAGTTTCCTCGAAGAGGATTCCGGCTTCCGCGTGACGACCGACGCGCCGGTTTCCTACGTCATGGACGGTCGCGACTTCGTCCTCGATCGCGAAGTGAGTTTCCTGCTCGGCCCCGACGAAAGCCTGTCTGACCGGGTTGGCGTGATCGCACTGGAATGGCTGGAACGGACCGCCGACCACTGGATGAGCTGGTCACGCCGCCTCGCCACCCCGCCAGACTGGCAGGACGCCGTCATTCGCGCCGCCATCACGCTGAAACTCTGCGTCTATGAGGAAACCGGCGGCATCGTCGCGGCCCTCACGACGAGCATTCCCGAGCACGCCGATTCCGAGCGCAACTGGGACTATCGCTTCTGCTGGCTGCGCGACGCCTATTTTACGGTCACGGCGCTCAACCGCCTCTCGGCCGTCGGAACGCTGGAGCACTATCTCGCCTATCTCCGGAACACTGTCGCCCATACGCGCGGCGGGCATATCCAGCCGGTCTACGGCATCGCGCTGGAGAACGACCTGACCGAAAAGATCGCCGGCGCCCTGCCCGGCTATCGCGGCATGGGGCCTGTCCGCTTCGGCAACCAGGCAGCCGAGCACATCCAGCATGACGTCTACGGCCATGTCGTCCTCGGTGCGAGCCAGGCCTTCTTCGACGACCGCCTCTACGCCAAGGCCGGCGCACTGGAGTTTGCGCATTTCGAAGGCGTCGGCGAGCGGGCCTATGCGGTCTGGAACACGCCGGATGCCGGCATCTGGGAGTATCGCGGGCGTGCGCAGGTCCATACCTCGTCGGCCATCATGTGCTGGGCGGCCTGCGACCGGCTGGCCCGGATCGCGACCTATCTCGGCATGGAGGAGCGCGCCACCTACTGGACAGGCCGGGCCGACGAAATCCGCGAAGGTGTGCTGGAAAAGGCGTGGAACGAAAAACGCCAGGCCTTCACCGGGGCCTTCGGCGAAGATGCGCTCGATGCTTCGGTCCTGCTGATGGCGGAAATCGGGTTCATCGACGCGAAGGATGAGCGTTTCATCAAGACCGTCGAGCGCGTCGATGAGGAGTTGCGCGATGGTTATCACGTCTTCCGCTACAAGGTGGAAGACGATTTCGGCCTGCCGCAGACCGCGTTCACCGCCTGCACCTTCTGGCATATTGATGCGCTTGCCCGCATCGGACGCATCGAGGAAGCGCGCGCCATGTTCGAAGACGTGCTGGCCCACCGCACACGCCTGGGCCTGCTATCGGAAGACATCGACACGTCCAAGGGAGAGCTCTGGGGGAACTTCCCGCAAACCTACTCCATGGTCGGCATCATCAATGCCGCCAACCGGCTCAGCCGGAACTGGGAGGATGTTGTCTGAGCCAGCTGCACGCGTAAAGGTGTCCCTCAAACGAGAAGGAGGACCACCGTGCCAGCCCTGCAACCGACAACCGACCAGATGCGGACCTTTGCCAAGGACGCACATGACGGCCCGATCGTCATGATCAACCTGCTGAAGTTTCACGACAAGGCCCGGTACAAGGACAGCGATCCCGAAAAGGCAGAAAACCTGACGGGCGAGCAGGCCTATAACCGTTATGGCAAGGGGCTTGAGGCCCTGTCCTCCGATCCGAAGATCGGGTTGAAAGTCCTTTATGCCGGCGAGGTGAACCGCTTCCTGATCGGGGGCGACGAAGACTGGGACCGGGTGCTCGTTGTCCTCTACCCATCGCGCCAGCACATGCTCACCATGATGCGGGACCCGCGCTATCAGGAGGCCCATCGCCATCGCGAAGCCGGCCTCAAGCACCAGGACCTGATCGAGACCCACCAGATACCCGGCTAAGGCAGTGGGCCTTGCCGATCCGGGCGACGCGATGCAGCATTAACCCTGTTTGTACGCATGAGACCGGGAAGAGCCCATGAAACTCAGCTCCTGTATTCTCGCCTTCAGCCTTGCTGCCCTGCCGGCCACAGCGCAGTTCACCAACAGCATGCCCGGCACACTCGTTGATCAGGAAGACGGTGCCCCTGACCGGAAACTCGTGGATGCCCGAGACCCGGAAGCAATCGCCAGGATACTGCGCGAACAGGGCTATGAAGCGGCCATCGAGAAACAGGAAAACGGCGCCGTCGAGATACAATCGAAGTCGGGTCACGCAAATTTCTGGCTCTATTTTCATGCGTGCACGCCGCACTTCACCGAATGCGAGATTATCACCTTCTCATCCGGTTTCGACTTCGAGACCGCGCAGCTTCCCGATATTATCGGCAACTGGAACGCAACACGGTTTTCCAAGGCCTATCTCGATGCCGATGGCGACCCGTTCGTGGAATTCAGCGTCAACATGAAAGACGGCGTGACACGCGAGAACTTCGTCGACACGCTGGACTGGTTTACCATGGAGATGTCCGCCTTCATTGAGCGCATCGGCTGGAATGCAGGGCTCGCCGAACAGGCCCAACCGATCTAGGAAAGGCCCGTCTCAAAGCGAGGATCACCAATCATGCGTCTTCTGTCCGTCCCTGCCCTGCTCGCCATCGCCCTTGCTGCCTGCACGACCACAACCGCGCCAGCAACAGACCTCAGCCCCGGTGTGGACTGGGTCGCCAATTCCCCCGGTTGGGCCGAAGAGGCCGAAGCTGTTTATGACGAGGCGACGGCCTATGTCGAAACCGTCGCAACCAACCGGCCGGAAGGCAGCTGGGCCGTCGCCCTCGATATCGACGAGACGGTGCTCAACAATGTCGACTACCAGATCCGCCTCGAACAGGCCGATGAGACCTACTCACCGGAGAGCTGGCACGCCTGGACGGAGGAGAAATCGGCTACGCTCGTGCCCGGCGCAAAACCCTTTATCGAGCGTGTGAACGAACTTGGCGGCCACGTCGCTCTTGTCACCAACCGCGCCGACACCGAACAGCTCTGGACAGAGGAAAACCTCGCCGAAGTCGGTCTCACCCGGCACGATGATTTTCGCATCCTGATGACACGCGCCTATCCGGAAGGCGTTTCCAACAAGACGCCGCGCTACGCCATCATCCCGGCCATGCTCGGGGCGCAAGGCTATCCGGGTGTCGAGGTCGTGGCCTATCTGGGCGACAATGTTGGAGACAAGCCCGACGATCTGGGCGAGGCGGCCTTCTTCTGTATCGACCAGGGTGCCATGTATGGCGAGCCATGCGCCGCCGTTCCCGGTCCGGGCCGGTAGGCCGGCACTGTCAGGCGGTCAGCAGGATCTTGCAGATCGCCTCAAGGCCTTCCTGATCGACAGCATCGAACGCGTCATATTCGGTTGAATCGACGTCCAGCACGGCGGCCAGCGTCCCGTCACGATCGAAGACCGGAACGACAATCTCGGAGTTCGAACGTGAATCGCAGGCGATGTGGCCGGGGAAGGCATGCACGTCCGGCACGAGTTGGGTCTTCTGCTCAGCCGCGCATACCCCGCAAACCCCTTTGCCGAAAGGAATGCGCAGGCAGCCCAGCGTGCCCTGATAAGGACCGACGACGAGCTCATCGGCTTTCTGCGGATCGACCACATAGAAGCCGGTCCAGAAAAAGCGCGGGCGGAAAGCCTCCGCCAGAAGGCAGGCGGCAGAGGCATAGCGCGCAGGGACATAGGTCTCGCCCGCGACGATGCTTTCGATCTCGGCCTTGAGCTCGCGATAGTGTGCCTGCCGGTCCATCTCTTTTTCCTTCTACAGCGTCCGCGCCATATCGCGTCTTGGGCCGAACTTCTCAAGAGCCCCATGGACGCCGCGCTGCTGCTCTGAAATAGTCGTAATCTGTGGGTGGAGTGGCCGCCAGAGAGCGCCACAGGAGAGGAGGCCGCCGCGTGAGGGATGCTGTCCGGACGATCATCATCGCCTGGGTCATGCTTATTGGGCTTTCCTCAGCGCAGACGGCACTTGCCCAGGACAGCGACCGATCCGCAGGGGCTGAGCGCGACCGCATCGAGCGGCTGGTCGAAACGCATACCGACAACGACCGGCTTCAGACCGAGCGCCCCGAATGGACGCCCGAGATCGAGAACCAGAGATCGCGCGACCGTAACCCGATCATCGAAGCGATCGGAGACTTCTTCGCCTGGATCTTCCGCACGTTCGGCTGGGTGTTCAAGGCCTTGCTCATCGGCGCGGTGGTCTGCGCGATCGTCTATGCGCTCTGGTACATGTTCGGCGATGTTGTGGGCCTGCGTTTCCAGCGCAAGACGAAACCCGAAGGCCCTGACATCTCCGACATTCGCGACCACCGGCCAGACCCGAAACGCGCTGCCTCGTTGCTCGAACAGGCCGATGCCCTGGCAGCAGACGGCAAGTTCGCCGAGGCCGTCCACCTGCTCCTCTTCCGCTCCATCGAGGATTTGCGCGAACGTCGCACGGGCGGCGTCCCGCAATCGCTGACCGCGCGCGAGATCAGCTCCCTGTCTGACCTTACCCAGCGCACCCGCACCGCGCTCTCGCCGATCATCCGCGTAGTCGAGAACAGCTTTTTTGGCGGGCGCCCTGTCGACCGGGATGGCTGGCAGGAGGCGCGCGCCTCCTATGAGAGCTTCGCCTTCGGGGAGGCGCCGGCATGAGCGCGACGAGCGAACGCCTGCCCGAGAGCAGCAATCCATTTTCCGGACGGTTGATCTTCGTGCTGATCGCAGTGGGAATTGTCTCCTTCGCCGCCGTCATGTCGCTCATGGCCTGGTCGCCCGATCTTGCCCGCAAGGACCATCCCGGCGCGACGCCCTATTCCCGCTCGGCCACCGGCTATGCCGGCCTTGTGGACATGCTTGAAAGGGATGGCCGGGATGTCTCGGTTTCCCGCCGCAGCGAGCTGCTGACCTATAGCGACGGGCGGCTCATGGTCCTCACACTGCCGCTCAGTGGGCGCGGCTTCGAGATTGATGAGGTAACCGGCCCGGCACTGATCGTCCTTCCGAAGTGGTACTTCGTCGCCAATCCGGCACAGCGCGCCTTTGAACTCGATACGCGGCTGGCCAGAAAGGCCCGGGTGGATGGCCAGCTCGGTCTCATCGAGACGGAGGCAAGCCTCCATCGGCTGCGCAACCCCGGCCGGGTCGAAACGCCCTTTGGCCCTTTCACGCCAGACTTCGACCAGGAGATGCAGGTTGTGAAGTCAGACAAGCTCGAAGAGATTGTCGGCCTGCCCGGCGGCCAGCTCCTGTCGAAACTGCCCGACCGCGACATCTATCTTCTGTCCGATCCGGACCTGCTCAACAATTTCGGCCTGTCGCGCATCGAGAACGCGGCGATGGGGCTCAGCCTGATCGACTATGTCAGCGATGATGCGAGCCGCCCGCTCGTCTTCGACGCAACCATTCACGGCTTCGAACAGTCGGACAACCTGCTCAAGACGCTCCTCGATATCCCCTTCCTGGGCGCAACGCTGGTGGCGCTCGCCACGATGGGGCTGATCGGGTGGGCCGCTGCGATCCGCTTCGGCGCGCCTGAGCGTGAAGCGCCAGCCTTTGCCCCCGGCAAGCAGGCGCTCGCTGACAACTCCGCCGGCCTGATCGCGACGGCCCGGCGCGAAACGCGCATGGCGCCCGGCTACCTCTCGCTGACGCGCCGCGCGCTTGTGCGCGAACTTGGTCTGCCAAAGACACTGAGCGAGGCGGAAACGGCCGCCCTCCTCGACCGGATGGGACATCAGTCCGGGATCGAAACCGATTGGAGCCACGCCGGCGGCGCGCTTTCCGAACCGGCTTCGTCGCGCGACGATCTGAGACACAAGGCCCGCGCCCTCTGGCGCTGGCGCAGGGAGATAACACATGGAAATCAATGAGATTCAGGGGCTTGCAGACAAGATCCGTACCGAGGTCGCCAAGGCTGTGGTCGGCCAGAAAGCCACGGTCGACCTGATGCTGACGGCGCTGTTCTCGTCCGGCCACATCCTGCTGGAAGGCCCGCCCGGGACCGCAAAAACGCTTCTGACCCAATGCTTTGCCGCTGCAATCGATCTCGATTTCGGGCGCATCCAGTTCACGCCCGACCTGATGCCGGGCGACGTGATCGGCACGAACCTCTTCAACTTCCAGACAAACGAATTCTCGCTCACCAAGGGCCCAATCTTCACCGACATCCTGCTCGCCGACGAGATCAACCGCACGCCGCCCAAGACCCAGGCTGCCCTGCTGGAAGCCATGCAGGAGCGCAAGGTCACCATCGACGGCAAGCCGCAACCGCTGAACGACCGCTTCACCGTCATCGCCACGCAGAACCCCATCGAACAGCAGGGCACCTATCCGCTGCCGGAAGCCCAGCTGGACCGCTTCCTGTTCAAGCACGTGCTCGACTATCCGAGCCGGGAGGAGGAGCTCGCCATCGTCACCGGCCATGGCAGCCGCACCGGCATGAAAACCGCCTCGGCCTTCGGCGTCACTGCCGCGGTGAATGCAGACGACCTTGAAGGCGCCATCAACGCGGTTTCGAATGTCCGTATCAATGAGGACGTCGTCGCCTATATCGTCGACCTAGTCCGGGCCACACGCGAGACCCCGGCCCTCGAAACCGGGGCGAGCCCGCGCGCCGCTGCCGCGCTTGCGGCTGCCGCGCGTGCTCATGCAGCCCTGGACGGGCGTGACTATGTCCTCCCCGACGACGTGAAGACGCTCGCCACCCCGGCGCTTCGTCACCGCGTCATCCTTTCCCCGGCCGCCGAGATCGAAGGCCGCACGACCGACGAGACCCTCGCCGGCCTTATCGACCAGACCGCCGCCCCGAGATGATCGCACCCACCCTCCGCTCCATCTGGCTGATGCTGGCCGGTGTCCCCTTGCTGCTGTTCATAGCGGTGGCGGCCCCTGCGCTATGGACGCTGTCGGCGGGCTGGGTGATCGGGGTCCTGGCGCTGATGTTCGCCGACCTGGTGCTGGCCGGCCGCGCACCGGAGGCCGAGATCAGCGTCGATGCACCCGCGCTTCTCTACATGTCCGGTGAAGACCCGGCGGATGTCACGCTCGCCTTCGCGCGCGGCCCGCTGCCCGGCAAGGTCGAGGTCCAGCTTGAGACCAATGCCCTGATCGCCTCGCCGCCGCGCAAGATCCTGAAAGGCTGGATCGGACGGGCCCATACGAGCGCCTTCCCCCTGAAACCGATCCGGCGCGGCGAAGGCCGGCTCGAACGGCTGTGGGCGCGCTGGACCGGACCGCTGGGCCTCGTCGCGATCCGCAAGAGCGAGACGCTCGAAATCGCTGTTCCCGTCACACCGAACACGCGCTGGGTGAAGGAAGAGGCTGTGCGCCTCTACCAGCGCGACGCCGATTTCGGCATCAAGATGCAGATCGACCGCGGCGACGGATCGGAGTTCGACTCGCTGCGCGAGTTCACCACCGGCATGGACCGGCGCGCCATCGACTGGAAGCATTCCGCCCGCCACCGGATGCTGCTGGCCAAGGAATTCCGGACCGAACGCAACCACAACATCGTCTTCGCCTTTGATACCGGCCGCCTGATGAGCGAGCCGCTGGGCGGGGTTCCGAAACTCGACCGGGCAATCAATTCGGCCCTGCTGCTCGCCTATGTCTCGCTGCGCTCCGGCGACCGCACGGCGATTTTCGGTTTCGATGCGCGCCCCGGCGTGGCAAGCAACGTCCTTACAGGCACAGGCGCCTTCCCGCATATCCAGAGGCTGGCCGCCCAGCTCGACTATTCCGTCGAGGACGCGAACTACACGCTCGCGCTGACCTCGCTTGCCTCGCGGCTGGAACGGCGCTCGCTGATCATCCTGTTCACCGACTTCGTCGACACGATCTCGGCCGAGCTGATGCTGGAGAATGTCCGCCGGTTGACCGACAAGCATATCGTCCTCTTCGCAACCTTCGAGGACGAGGCGCTGGCCCGGATGATCAATGCCGAACCCCACAATGCCGAGGATGTCAGCCGCGCCGTCATTGCCGACACGCTGCTGGCCGAACGCGAGGTCGTCTTCCGCAAGCTGCAGCGCATGGGCGTCCAGGTCATCGAGACCAGCCCCGAGCGGTTCGGCTCGGAGCTTGTTTCGCGCTATCTCGACATCAAGCGGAGGGAACTCCTTTGAACGACCGCGTGATGAAATCCTACCGCTTCCGCGAAGAGCGCGAGGGCGACTGGGAACGCCTCGACCTGATCGTCACCCGCGCCGAAAAGCGTGGCGTGAAGGCGCTGTCGGACGAGGACATGACCGCCCTGCCCCGCCTCTACCGGCAGGCTGTCTCCTCACTCTCCATGGCGCGCTCCATCTCGCTTGACCAGAACGTGCTCGCCTATCTCGAGACGCTGTGTGCGCGGGCCTATTTCTTCGTCTACGGCACCCGCGCCAGCATGGGCCAGCGGATCGCGCAATACTTCCGCCGCGACTGGCCGGACGCGGTACAGGGCGCGCTGCGGCCGACCCTGCTTGCCGCGCTCTGCCTGTTCGGCGGCGGGCTGCTCGCCTTCTTTCTCTGCCTTCAGGACATGGAATGGTACTGGACCTTCCATCAGGGCTGGGACCCGCGCAATCCCGATGCGAGCTATGACAGCCTGCGCGACACCCTCTACACCGAAGAGACCAACATCGCCGACATGCTCGCCGCCTTTGCCGCGCAGCTTTTCTCGCACAATAGCGGGATTGCGATTTTCGCCTTTGCGCTCGGCTTCTGTTTCGGCATCCCGACGGCGGTGTTGCTTGTCTATAACGGCGTCTATCTCGGCAGCTTCTTTGCCGTCTTCTGGCAGAAGGGCCTGGGCGCCGAACTGACCGGCTGGCTGTTCATCCATGGCGTGACCGAGCTCTTCGCCATCGTGCTCGCCGGTGCGGCCGGGTTCATGATCGGTGGCGCGGTGGCCTTCCCCGGAACGAAGTCGCGCATGCAGTCGATGAAGGAAGCCGGCCATTCCGCAGCGCTGGTCATCATCGGAGCGGTCATCATGCTGTTTGTCGCCGCCCTGCTGGAAGGGTTCGGGCGCCAGATGATCAATGCCGACATGACGCGCTATGTCATCGCAATCGGCAGCCTGCTCTTCTGGCTCGTCTACTTCTACTGGCCACGCGGCCAGCGCGAGGCGGCATGATGGCGAAGGCTGCGACAGCCCCCGATACGCGCCGCGAAGCGCTCAAGCGCCGCGACATTCGCCTGAAGGAACAGGCCCGCCGGGCCAAGCGCGTGCGCGCGCTGGTGACACCTGAAGGCGCAGCGCTTAACCTGAAGATCGCAACCGCCTCGGAACGCGCAGGCGCCTTCCTGCTCGACTTCGCGCTTCAGATCATGCTGATCATCGCATCGGTCTTCGTGATCGCGTGGATGTTCTCGTCCATGGGCTTTCAAGGCTGGGCCGTTGCCGGCTCGCTGAGCGCCGTGATCGTTTTCCTGCTCAGGAATTTCTATTTCATCTTCTTCGAGATCGGCCGAAAGGCTGCCACGCCCGGCAAGCGTGCGCTCGGCCTGCGGGTGGCTGCCCGCAATGGCGGGCGGCTGACGGCGAATGCCGTGCTCGCCCGCAACTTCATGCGCGAGCTGGAAGTCTTCCTGCCGCTGTCTCTCCTGCTGATGACGGTGGAAGACGAGGTCAGCGCCTGGATCCGGCTGATGGGCATCGCCTGGACCGCCGTCTTTGTCCTCTTCCCCCTCTTCAACCGGGACAAGCTGCGCGTTGGCGACCTGATCGCCGGGACGATCGTCATCCACGCACCGAAGACGCGGCTGAAGAAGGACATCACCTCCGCTGCCCCGCTGGCCGCAGCAACGGCGTACAATTTCACCGCCGCGGAGCTCGATGCCTATGGCATTCATGAGCTCCATGTCCTTGAAGATGTGCTCCGCCAGTCGACCCGCGAGATCAAGTCTCGCGTCGCCGAGCGTATCCGTGACAAGATCGGCCGTGAAAAGGCGGCAGGCGAAGAGGATCTCGCTTTCCTCGAAGCCTATTACGCCGCGCTCCGCGCCCGTCTCGAACAGCGCATGCTGTTTGGTGAGCGCAAGGAGGACAAGTTCGATACCGGCAGCAAGGGCCCGCAAGAGGGAAAGACGCCATGACCTATCGCGCCTCCACTCTGGCTATTGCAGCGCTTGTTGCCAGCCTGTCCGCTCACGCCACTCCAGAGGCTGGTTATCCGCTGGACTGGATGTCCGGCTGCTGGAAGCAGCAGACTGGCGATACGAAAGAGGTGTGGTCGGCATCCGAAGGCGGATTGATGTTTGGCTATTCGGTCTCGGTGAAGGACGGGAAAGCAGGCTTCTTCGAGGATCTGCGGATCGACCAGCGCGGCGACAAGGCGCTCTACATCGCCTCGCCCAACGGCAAATCGCCGACGGCGTTCACCGAAACCGAGCGCACAGGTGCGACCATCGTCTTCGAAAACGCCGAGCACGACTATCCACAGCGCATCGAATACGGCGCCAACCGCGTAGCGCTGGTCGCGAAGATTTCAAAGCTGGACGGCAGTGAAGCGCGCCTGTTCGCCATGGGCCGGTGCGAAGAGATCGAAAGCGAAGCGCCGGAGCCAACCGGCGAGCCTTGAAGTCGATAGCCGGCCAGGCTGGTTTCACGCGCCGATACAAGGGCAAAGCATTGAGCCCCTGCCGGGGCATTCATTCCGTACAATCAGTCCACCGGACTGGTTTTTGGCGCAGAGCGCCACCCGGAATGAATGGTGGGCCCGGAGGGACTTGAACCCCCGACCAGACCGTTATGAGCGGTCCGCTCTAACCAACTGAGCTACAGGCCCGACCAGAAAAACGTGCGAAGACATCATGTCGCCGTCACGATCCCGCCGCAATGGCGCAATTGAATCCGGACTGCAAGTCCCATCAAGAGAGGAAACTTCATAATGAGCCGACTTTCCCCCCGCCCCTTCATCGCGCTGGCTGCGTCGACCGCCCTCGTCGCCTGTGGCACGAGCCTCGCCCAGACCGCCCCCACGAGTCCGGCAACAACCTCCACCCACCCCAATTCCATCCAGCCGGAAACCACGCTGCAGGTTTCCGCCACCGGTGAGGTCCAGCGCGCGCCGGACATGGCGACCATCACGCTTGGCGTGCAGACCGAAGCCAAGAGCGCGTCTGAGGCCATGTCCGAGAACGCGCAGAAGATGGACAATGTCTATTCAGCGCTCAGCGAGGCCGGCATCGCCGAACGCGACATGCAGACCTCCAACCTCTCGCTGCAGCCGCGCTATGACTATTCCAACCGCGATGGCGGCCCGCCGGACCTGGTCGGCTACACCGCCAGCAACCAGGTCACCATTACGGTGCGCAATCTCGATACGCTCGGCACCACGATGGACTCCATCGTCTCCCAGGGCGGCAACACCATCTCCGGTCTTTCCTTTGGCCTCGACGATCCATCGGACGCGCGTGACGAAGCGCGCCGCGAAGCAGTGAACAAGGCGATGGAACGCGCCGAACTCTATGCCGACGCCACCGGCTATCGCGTTGCCCGCATCGTGACGATCTCGGAAAGCTCCAGCGACATGGGTGGCCCGGTCCCGATGATGGCGATGCGTGCGGAATCCGACGCCTCGACCAAGGTTTCTGGTGGGGAAGTCGGTTACCAGGTCACTGTGAACGTGACATACGAACTCAGAAAATAGTCGCAGCACCGAGGGTTGAATCCGGGCTGGCGGGCCAATGAGGGCTCGCCAGCCCGTTGCGGCTTCTCTACAGTAAGCTCTCGGAGAGGGATGATCCGGGAGGGGACACATGAAGAGAACCGCTTTGATGGCGGCCTGTATCGGGCTTGCCGCCGCCTGCGCGTCGCAACCTGAACCGGCGCCAGCGCCGCCCGGCGACACACCATCCGAAGACAACAAGTATTCCGACGACTTTCCGCAGTCGGAACCGTCGCCGATCCCGTCGCGTCCGCGCTCTTCGCCTGACTATTATGATCCCAACGACCTGCCGGCCCCTGCTGCCGGGTATGGAAGCTCCGGCTCCAGGGTGACCAAGGATTTCCTGCCCTATATCGACATCGCCATAGACGAGGACGCCGCCAACTCCAACTGGGGCATCCCGCTGGAAGATCTCTACACCCGCATCCGGATCGTGACACTCGATCCGCAGGCGCGGGATATCGCGGGCACCGCTTCGGGGAAGTATACCGAAGCCCCGGCCCAACGGAACTACAAGGATGAAAGCCGCGGCTGGCTCTCGCGGATGATGGGCTCGAAAGAGGTTTCACGCGCCCTGCTCGCGGAATTCGAGATCAAGAAGCCGGATGTCACGGCCACCGAAGCGCTTTTCTCGGCGTCCTTCTCGTCCAACCGTGAACAGGGCGAAAGCTGGTCCACCGACCAGAGCCTCGCGCTCTATGCCACGCCATGGTTCAAGGTGTCCTCGAACACGACGCTCACAGCGAAGCTTCGCATGCAGCTGTCGGACGAGCGCGAGAGTTCGGGTGCGACGGCCAATGTCATGGCCTCCCTCACAAGCGCGGCCAGCCTGATCGCGCCAGCCTCATCGCTGGTGACCTATTTCTCAGCGCCGAGCATGCTGGAAGCCTCGAACTTCCTCGACACTTCGGTCTCCACGCTTTTCGGGCGCTCGATCACCGAACAGACGATCAGTACGCTGGCGCTCAAATCGTGGACGGAGAAGCCGATCCTGGTGGTCTATGCCGCGATGCCGGACCCAAAGGATATCCGCAATACGAAGGACCGCGACATGCTGGGCGGCTGGGCGATCTATCTCGATGCGCCCATCGTGTCGGTGTTTACCAGCGCCACACAGGCTGACGATCAGGGCTATGACGAATGGCCCGATTATCGGGGTACGGTCGGCGCCGACATTCTCGCCTTCAAGGTCGGCGACGAGCTCACAGTGTACGATTACATCTTCTCGCGGCTCGACCTGTTTGACCGTATTTCGAACCTGAATGAGGCGCCCGAGGCCGACCTTGCCCGTCTCATCTGCACGCGCATCGAGCGGGGCCTTTCGGAGATCGGCTTCAACGCCGCCGATTCAGCGGCAGGCGTCTGGGCGGCGGCGACCAGCGACCAGTTCAATTCCGACGCAAGCGCACTGCTCACCGATCCGCGCACCTGTGTGGCGATGACCCGTTGGGCAAACCTCAATGGCGTCGTAACGATGACAGAAGAGACGACATACCCCACCGCGCCGGAGAGCGATCCGGCCGATGAGGGCACTGATGTGTATGAGGAATACTAGGCGAGCCTAGTAGGCTGCGCTCGGCGCCTTCATTTCGTTCTCGTCGTCCAGCAGCACGACCGTCGGGGCATGCTGGCGGGCCTTGTCGGCTTCGATCGAGGCGAAAGCAGCGATGATCACCTTGTCGCCCACCGAGAAATGACGGGCGGCCGCACCGTTCACGCCGATGGTCCGCGACCCACGCGGCGCTTCGATCGCATAGGTCTGGATGCGGGCGCCATTGGTGACGTTCCAGATATCGACACGCTCATTCGGCAGGATGCCGGAAGCGTCCAGCAATTCCCGGTCGATCGAGACCGACCCTTCATAATGAAGGTCGCATTGCGTGACCGATCCGGAATGCAGCTTGGCTTTCAACATGTTGAGCAGCATCGATGACGTCTCCAGTCAGGGTTCAACTCTACGCCTGTTACAGTCTATATGGTCAGCCCTAAGCTCTGCGTAAAGGCATATGACGCACTGCAACACTTGGGCCATAAAGCATAGCTTGCCGCGTACGTGAAGGGCATGATCTGCCACGATACGCACTGCGAGCGCTACCACTCTGCAACGATCTTGCCGAAATGAGCGCCGCTCTGCTGGTGGCGGAACGCATCGCCCAGCGTATCGAGGCCAAAACGCTCATCGATCACCGGCTTGATACCGCCCTTTTCAAGCGCGCGGACAAAATCCTCCTGATCGGACCGCGAGCCGACGATCAGGCCTTCGACGCGGGCCTGCTTCTGCATGAGCAATGCTGTCGGCACATCACCGCTGACGCCTGTGAGGACACCGATCAGGGCGATATGCCCTCCAACGCGGACCGCGCGGATCGACTGGCCGAGTGTGCCCGGACCGCCAACTTCGACGACCTGGTCAGCCCCGCGCCCGCCGGTCAGCTTCATGACGGTGGAGCCCCACTTCTCGTCTTCCTTGTAATTGATCACATGATCGGCGCCGAGCGCCTTCACGCGCTCGAGCTTCTCGTTCGAGGACGACGTCGCGATCACTTCCGCGCCCATCATCTTGGCGATCTGCACCGCGTAAATGGACACCCCACCCGTTCCGAGCGCAAGCACCGTATCGCCGGCCTTGAGTCCACCATCGACAACAAGCGCGCGCCAGGCAGTCAGGCCCGCCGTGGTGATCGTGGCAGCCTCGGCATGGCTCCAGCCGGCCGGGGCGTGCGTGAAGGATGTTTCCGGCGCGATGACGACCTCGCGGGCATAGCCATCGATGCCGTCGCCGGGCGTGCCCGAGAAGTCCGAGACACGCGGCGGCCCGGCCAGCCATTGCGGGAAGAAGGTGGAGACCACATGGTCACCCTCGGAAAAGCCCGTAACGCCTTCGCCGACAGCCTCGACCATGCCGGCCCCGTCCGACATCGGAATCCGGCCATCCTCCGGCTTGCTCTGGCCCGAGGCGACGATCAGGTCATGGAAATTGAGCGAGGTGGCATGCAGGCGCACGCGGATTTCGCCTTTGCCCGGTTTTCCCGGATCGTCCAGATCGGTGAGGGTCAGTTTGTCGAACCCGCCCGGGGCGGCGATCTTCACGGCTTTCATGGCTCGCTCCTTTATTGCTGTCGAAGCAACGAGATGGGCCGCAAAAGGATGCAAACAAGCGCTGGCGCAGGTGAAAACGGATCAGATCCGCCAGGGCGGAAAGCGCCGCATCTCCCCTGCCTGATAGAGGCAGAGCAGATTGCCGGCCGGATCTCTCAGCCGGGCCTCTCGCCATCCCCATCGCTGGTCGGCCGGGGATTGCTCAAAAACGATGCCCTGTCCGGTGAGATCCTCATACGTCTCGTCCAGCCGGTCGCACTCGAAATAGACGAGCGGGTCGTCTCCGCCCGGCCAGTCCTCGACATGGTGCAGCGAGAAGGTCGCCGGCTCGCTCCCGTCCTCACTCTGCGGGCATTCAAAACGGGCATAGCGTGGCGGGCTATCGACGATCTGGACGAGGCCAAGGGTGGTATAGAACGCCACGCTCGCCCCATAATCCGTGCACGGAACGGTGACCTGGTTAAGCCTCATCACGCGCCGCCCATGTGAAGCACGATCTGTCGCTCATGCGGCCGGTCGCGATGCTCGAACAGGTAAAGCCCCTGCCAGGTGCCGAGCATCATCGCTCCATCGCTCACAGGGATACCGAAAGAAGTCTGCGTCAGCGCCGCCTTGATATGGGCCGGCATGTCATCTGGCCCCTCCATATCATGCACGATCCAGCGCATGGACGGATCATCAGAGAGCGGAACAAGACGGCGAAAGAACTCATTGAGGTCACGCTGCACATCCGGGTCGGCATTCTCCTGGATCAGCAGAGAGCAGGAGGTATGGCGGACAAAAACGGTAAGCAGGCCCTCCGAAACACCCGCTTCGGAGACGAAGCGGCGGGCCTGCCGCGTGAACTCATAGAGGCCCGGCCCGGTGGTGGAGACAGTCAGCGTATCGATCATGCGGGCCCATTGATAAGGCGAGACGCGCATCGAGTCAGCCCAGTCCCGGCAAGGATCGCAAACCTGCACCGCCTCAGTCATAGCGGTTCTTTTCGTCAGGATGATCTGAGAGATACTCGACGAACTCGAATTCGATATTGTTGCCGTCGATGAAATAGATGTTTCGGCGGTGCTCTGTCGCGGCACCCGGATTGGTGATCTCGTGTCCCGCCGCCTCCAGCCGGAGGATCAACGCATCCAGGTTCGACACTTCGAAAGCGAGATGGGCCAGCCCCGGCGCATGGCCTTTCAGGTCACGCGGGGCGCCTTCACCATTGTCCGATAGCGCGATGTAGGTCTCGTCATCTCCGAAGTGCAGCCACTCGCGCGGCTTGCCAGACCATGTCCCCTTGCCGCCACCCCGGACGCGCCAGTGCGGGAAAGCGGCCTTCAGGAAAGACAGGGTCGGTTCGATTTCAGAGACGACGAGATTGGCATGTTCGAGGCGTACCATTGCGCCCTCCTTTATAAAAGATTTTCCTTTATTTATTATGGCTTGTTTTTGAAAGCAATCCCTTTTATAAAAAATTCATGACCTCCTCTGCCCCCCCTCCGGCGCTCACTGCAACGCGCAATACGGTTCTCGACCTGCTCAAGCGCGAGGGCCCGCAATCGGCATCGGGGCTCGCTGAGCACCTTGGCGTTACGCCGATGGCTGTGCGGCTGCATCTCTATGAACTTGCCGAGGAAGGCCTCGTGGAGGAGACGGCCAAACCGAAAGGCCGTGGCCGCCCGACCAAGATCTGGTCGCTGACCTCATCCGCCTCGCGTATCTTTCCCGATGCCCATCAGGGGCTGGCGCTCGAGATGATCGGTTCGATCCGGGAGATGTTCGGCGAAGAAGGCCTTGCCCGGGTCATCGACCGCCATAGCGAGACCCAGCTTGCCCTTTACGAAAAGGAGATGGCCGGGCTGGAAAGCGTCAGTGCACGGGTGAAGAAACTCGCTGCGATGCGCACTCGCGAAGGGTACATGGCAGCAGCAGCCGAGGATGGCGATGACTGGCTGCTGATCGAGAACCACTGCCCGATCTGTTCCGCCGCCACCACCTGCCAGCGTCTCTGCGCGAATGAGCTGGACGTGTTCCGCTCAGCGCTTGGCGGAGGCTGCGAAGTCACGCGCGAGGCCCACCTTCTGTCGGGCGCGCGCCGGTGTGTGTACCGGATCAGGTCCGCCTGATTTTTCCAGAAAGCGTTGGACAATTTCTCCTGCCGCGGCAGAAGACACCGGGAGGCGCCACGGGATAAAGCGGCGCCAACAGGTTTGAGGGAGAAGATCACCATGTCCGATACGCCAATCAATGATTTCGACACGCTGCAAGTCCATGCCGGGACGGAGCCGGACCCGGCAACCGGGGCGCGGCAGGTGCCGATCTATCAGACGACGTCCTACGTCTTCCGCGATGCCGAGCACGCCGCCCGCCTCTTCGGCCTGGAAGAAGTCGGCTATATCTATTCCCGTCTCACCAATCCGACCGTCGGTGCGCTGCAGAACCGGATGGCGGCGCTGGAAGGCGGTGCCGGGGCAGTCTGCTGTTCGTCCGGCCACGCCGCACAGATCCTGGCGCTGTTCCCGCTGATGGCGCCCGGCCGCAACGTCGTCGTTTCGACGCGGCTTTATGGCGGCACGATCACCCAGTTCAGCCAGACCTTCAAACGCTTCGGCTGGTCGGCCCGCTTCGTCGACTTCGATGATCTCGATGCGATCAAGGCCGCGATTGATGAGGATACCCGCGCGGTCTTCTGCGAGACGATCGCCAATCCCGGCGGCTACGTCACCGATCTCGACGCGATCGCGCCGATCGCTGCCGAAGCCGGGGTTCCGCTAATCGTCGATAATACCACGGCAACCGCCTATCTCTGCCGCCCGATCGACCACGGAGCGACACTGGTCGTCAGCTCCATGACCAAATACCTGACCGGCAATGGCACCGTCACCGGCGGCGTCATCGTCGACAGTGGCACGTTCGACTGGTCGGCGTCGGACAAGTTCCCGTCGCTGTCACAGCCGGAGCCAGCCTATCACGGCCTCAACTTCCACAAGACGTTCGGCCCGGCCGCCTTCACCTTCCACGGCATCGCCATTGGTCTGCGCGACCTTGGCATGACGCTTAATCCGCAGGCGGCACACTATACGCTGATGGGGATCGAGACGCTGTCGCTTCGGATGGCCAAGCATATCGAGAATGCGCAGAAGGTCGCCGAATGGCTGGAAGGCCATGAGGCTGTGGCCGCCGTCACCTATCCGGGCCTCGACTCCTCTCCCTACAAGGATCGCGCAAAGCGCATCTGCCCGAAAGGCGCTGGCGCCCTGTTCACGATCAAGCTGAAGGGCGGATACGATTCCTGCGTGAAGTTCGTCGAGAGCCTGAAATTGTTCAGCCATGTCGCCAATCTCGGCGACGCCCGGTCGCTGGTCATCCACTCGGCTTCGACGACACATCGTCAGCTGACGGAAGACCAGCAGATTGCCGCCGGGGCTGCGCCGGATGTTGTGCGTCTCTCCATCGGCATCGAAGGCGCCAACGACCTCATCGCCGATCTCGACCAGGCCCTGAAGGCCGCCAGCTAGGCGCCCAAGGACCATGCAAGATACCGCCCGCGGGACAGTGTCCGGCGGGCGGTTTGCTCAACGCTGAGCAGCGGGCTCGATGACGGAGACGGCGACCATCTGACTGTTGAGATTGGCGCTGCCGAAGATGGTCATGAAACTGATATCGGTGGCATCGCGGCCCGAACAGATCCGCACGAGGTTGTCCTCGCGCGACATGCGCGACGGGTCGACAAGCCGCCACGCCCCATCGAGCCAGACCTCGACCACGGCATGGAAGTCAGGCGGCTGCAGGCCCGGCGCATAGGCTGAGACCATACGCGCGGGAATGCCGGCGGCGCGGGCGAAACTGATCAGGACGTGCGCATAATCGCGGCACACACCCTGGCGTTTCAGGAAGCTGTCCGTGGCTGTCGTCTCGGCCGTGCTCGACCCCGGCACATAGGCAAAACTCTCCTGAATCCATTCGACCATGCGCAGCACCTGGTCACCACCGACGAGATGACCGAAGCGCGTCGCGACGAACGTCTCCAGCCGGTCGGATTCACAATAACGGCTCGGGAAGAGATAAGGGATCGCCTCGACCGGCAGCTCCCGGCGCGGCGGCACATACATGCCCGACAGATTGACGGGCTGACGGCTGACATCCACGGTCGCTTCATATTCGAGCGTGATCTCGCCATTCGCTTCCATCCAGCGCATGCGGCCCCGTTCCTGGTCTTTTTCGACCGGAGAGAGCGAGGCCGGCCCGAACACGTCCAGCCGCTCTGCGACGATGGTCTGGTCCGGCAGCGGGAGGGCTTCCACGGCCAGCAGAACGTCAGTGGGAGCGGGAAGAAAATAGGACAGGGTAGCGTCGATTTTCACGCGCATGGGGAGTGTCTTTCCATTTCGAGGAGGCTCGCGGCGGCGCGCCTGTTAACCTCCAACAGAACGCCGCTCAACCCCTTGCAGTTGCACGGGCTGCAGACGCTGGACGAGAAATCTGAACGCCGCAAGCCCTGCCTGCCCCGGAGGAGGCATGACAGCGGCGTGAATCAGGTCAAGCTGGCCAATGAGGGTGCGTATAATCGCGAGGAGGTGGATGGGTCATGATCGCCAGGATCGTATTCAGGATCGTCGGACTGGGAGGCCTCGCCATTGGCCTTTTCGTCATTGGTATCGCACTCAAGGAGCGCGCGCGCTTTGTTGCCGTCGAGAAAGCCTCAGAGCGTGTGATCGGCATTGTCGTGGGGTATGAGGCGCTGGAATACGCCTTTTACGAGGACCGCAACAAGTATCATCCGGTCATCCAGTATGAAACGCTTGAGGGCGAGGTCCGCCGCTTCAAGGCGCAAGTCAAGGCATCACGCTCGGCCTATCCGCGTGGCAAGGCCGTCGATGTGCTTGCTGCCCCCTGCCCGGCCGGCGAGGATTGCGAGGCCGAACTGACGGACGGCATGACGGCGTTCATGCGCAAATGGTTCGGACTTCTGTTAGGAGGGGTGTTCGCCCTCGTCGGCGGCTTTCTCCTCTGGAAGCCGCCAAGCGAGTTCGGCGACGGCCACCAGGGCGGCCCGGTTGGGCCGTAATACCGACTACCGGCCCACGCGCTCGATCAGCGCCATCGCCGCCAACGGGTCACGCGCCTTGGCGCCGGAGATAAAAAAGGCATAGACGTCGCGCGTCTTCGCCCAGGCCTTGAGCTTTCCGGCCCAGCCATCAAGCGCCTTGGGCGCGTAGCCTGCCTTGTAGGTCTCGCGGCTCTCCTGCAGCCGGGCATAGGCAAAGCCCGCCGTCTCCACATCCGGCATCGGCCAGTCCTCTGCATCGGAGAAGACCAGCGCGCAATCATGCTGCGTCAGGAGGTCGGTGAATTCTTCCGTCTTGAACGTCTCGTTCCGCACTTCGATGGCATGGCGCAGCGCCACCCCGTCATGCTCCTTCGGCAGGCGCTCAAGGAAAGCCGAGAAATAGTCGGCATCGAATGTCCGCCCCTTCGGAAACTGCCAGTTGATCGCGCCCAGCCGGTCGCCAAGCTTCGTCACGCCGCCACCGACGAACCAGTCGATCGCCTCCTTCATCTCGTCGGGTGTCTTGCGGGAGGTCGTGAAGCGCTGCGCCTTGACGGTGAACCTGAAGCCGTCCGGCGTCTGAGAGGCCCAATTCTCGAAGACATGCGGCTTCTGATTGCGATAGAAAGTGGAGTTGATCTCGATGGCGGTAAGCTGCTGAGAGGCGTATTCAAGCTGTCGCTTCTTGGCGACGTCCTCGGGATAGAACGTCTCCTCCCACGGCTCATAATTCCAGCCGCCAATACCGATACGGATGGGATGGGTCATGGCCTCGCTCCGGTCTCTCGTGACGACGCTATCGCACATGAATGAGGCGGGCGACCTGAATCTTGCGCCTATGATTGCTCAAGGCCGAGACGCCTGTGCCAGTCGGCGATGCTTTCATCGGGGTAGACATCGAAGGCCTTGTCCTCTTCCCGTATATCCGGCTCGACCCAGGACGCCTTGCTCGCCAGCATGATGTGGGTGCGCTCCGGAGGCGTCGGCAGGTCCGTATCGATGGCGGAGGCATGCGGATGGATGAGATCCCGCCAGCGCTCATCGAAGGCCCAGAGCGCGGTACCGCACTTGCTACAGAACGCCCGTTCGCCGGGGCTCTCCTTGTCGCCCTCATCGTGGAGGATGGCATGGAAGGTCCGTACGGTGTCCTCGCCCTCTACGCTCAGCGTGTCGGCCTTTGCGCCGAGATTGATCGCATAGCCACCCGTGCCGGCCGTCTTGCGGCAGATCGAACAATAGCAAAGCATGTAGGGATAAGGATGCGGCGACTCGACGGTGAGGTTCACCGTCCCGCAGTGACAGGATCCTTCGAGTTTCATGGGGGCGCTCCCTTGTCACGGTGCCTGCGGTCTGAACACGCGCACAAAACAGTTGTTCCCGGAGGCCGCCGCAGCGGTCACATCTGAAAGAGCAATAAAAAAGGCGGCCCGCAGGCCGCCTTTTCGAAACTTAAGTATCCAGGAAACTCCGCAGCTTCCGTGACCGGCTCGGGTGCTTCAGCTTGCGCAGCGCCTTCGCTTCGATCTGGCGGATACGCTCACGCGTCACCGAGAATTGCTGGCCGACTTCTTCCAGCGTGTGGTCGGTGTTCATGCCGATGCCGAAGCGCATGCGCAGGACACGTTCTTCACGCGGGGTGAGCGAGGCGAGCACGCGGGTCGTCGTTTCGCGGAGGTTGGACTGGATCGCGCTGTCGACGGGCAGGAGCGCCATCTTGTCCTCGATGAAGTCGCCGAGGTTTGAGTCCTCGTCGTCGCCAATCGGGGTCTCGAGCGAGATCGGCTCTTTCGCGATCTTCAGCACCTTGCGGATCTTCTCCAGCGGCAGGCCGAGCTTTTCAGCAAGCTCTTCCGGCGTCGGTTCGCGGCCGATCTCATGCAGCATTTGGCGCTGCGAGCGGACGATCTTGTTGATCGTCTCGATCATGTGCACCGGAATACGGATCGTGCGGGCCTGGTCGGCGATGGAGCGCGTGATGGCCTGGCGAATCCACCAGGTCGCATAGGTCGAGAACTTGTAGCCGCGGCGGTATTCGAACTTGTCGACCGCCTTCATCAGGCCGATATTGCCCTCCTGGATGAGATCCAGGAATTGCAGGCCGCGATTGGTGTACTTCTTGGCGATCGAGATCACGAGGCGCAGGTTGGCCTCGACCATTTCCTTCTTGGCGACGCGGGCTTCGCGCTCACCCTTCTGGACGCGCTGGACGATCAGGCGATAGTCGTCGATCGGCACGCCGATCTCTTGCGCGACGGCAGAGATTTCCTCGCGGATTTCGTCGACCTGAGCTTCTTCCCTTTCGAAGAACTTGTCCCACTTCTTGGTCGACTTCGACCTCTCGAGAACGGTCTCCTTCCAGTTCGGATTGAGCTCGTTGCCAAAATAGAAGTCGAGGAATTCCTTACGCGGAACGCCATGCGCATCGGCCAGCCGCATCAGCTTGCCCTCAAGGCCCATCAGCTTCTTGTTGATGGCATAGAGCTGCTCGACCAGCGCCTCGATCCGCGCATTGTTGATGTGCATCGTCTTGAGATTGTCGACGATGGATTGGGCAAGCGTGTCGTATTCCTCGCGCTGCTTGTCGGTCAGGCCCTTGCCCTCAAGACGCTTGTCGACCAGCTTTTCCTGCAGCTTGCGGTACTGGTGGAAGGCGAGCGCCATCTCGTCGAGCTTGCCGAGCACACCGTCGCGGAGTTCCGCTTCCATGGCCGACATGGACATGGCCGCGCCTTCTTCCTCGTCCTCGCGCTCCTCGCGGGCGAGACGCTCTTCGGTGGTCTCGTTCTCGCGTTCCTTGGCTTCGGCTTCCTTCTGCTCTTCGGTCTTCTCTTCCGGCTCCGGCGTCGGATTTTCCGCGCCATAGGTCGTTTCGAGATCGATCAGGTCGCGCAGCAGGATGCGCTCATTCATAAGCTCGTCGCGCCACACCATCATGGCTTCGAAGGTCAGCGGGCTTTCGCACAGGCCGCGGATCATCGCATCGCGGCCAGCCTCGATGCGCTTGGCAATCGCGATCTCGCCTTCGCGCGAGAGCAGTTCGACCGCGCCCATCTCGCGCAGATACATGCGCACCGGATCATCGGTGCGGTCGGCGCCACGGGCATTGCCCTTCTTGGCGACCGCGCCCGTGCCGGTCTTTGTGACGGCCGTTGTCTTGGCGCCGGAAGAGTTGTCGACATCGTCTTCGTTCTCGACGACCTGAATGCCCATTTCGGACAGGGCCGACATGGTGTCTTCAATCTGGTCGGATGTCAGTTCATCGGACGGCAGGACATTGTTGAGCTCGTCATGCGTGACATAGCCCTTGGCCTTGGCCTGCTTGATGAATTTCTTGACGTTGGAATCGTTCAGATCGAGGACCGGACGGTCTTCCGTTTCCACTTCGCCGTCCTCATGTTCACTCTTCTGGGCTTTCGCCATGTAGTTCTCCCGCCTGTCGCCGCAGCCGCTCTCTGCAACAACTTGGTCCTTTATGCCAGTGGATCAATCCCGATCCACCTGCTCTGCTGCCTCGTTGAGACGCGCCGCACGGGCCTTGCGTTCCGACACCTCGTGATGCAGCCGCCGCCAGCTTTCGGGTGACGACGTCACCTCATCACCGGCACCGGCCGAACCGTAAGGTCCGGACTCTTCTCTGGCCACATATTGCTCCAAGGCGATCAGCCATTCCCGTTCCTCTGGGCCATCCGGGGCAATCTCAGGAATTTCGGGATAAGATTCCAGCAAGTCTGCAGCGCGCGTGTTACCTCGAGATACTAAATGGTCACGGATTACGCCCCGGTCAACACCCTTGTCTGCCTCGGCTGAGGAAATCAGCACATCGCGGATCGCGGCGACATCCGGATCGGGGAATGCCGCCATTGTCAGCGTTTCCAGCGCAATGTCGATCAGGTGGGGGCTATCGATGGCGCGCACGAGCAGGCCGAGGCCGCGTGTCTTGGCGGGCGTGCCGGTCTGCGGGGCGCCCTTCGGAGCAGGCTCTCCACGCTGCCCCCGCTGGCCGCCACTGCCGCGCTTCGACTTGCGCTGCTGCCAGAGATGGTCGCGCATGCGGGATTTCAGGTCACGCTCATAGGCGGACTTCACTGCCGGGTTGCGGATCTGGGCGGCCGCCTGCATCAGCCGCGACTCCAGCCCGGCCTGGCGTTCCGGCGTGTCGATGGCTTCGGCGTCACGCTCGCGCCGCCACAGAACCTCGACCAGCGGCAGGGAATGCTCCAGCGCCGAGCGCATGGCCTCAGGGCCAGACTGGCGGATCAGGTCATCCGGATCCATGCCGTCGCCCAGCAGGCAGAAGAAGAGCGACCGGCCCGGCTCCAGGTGTGGCAAGGCCCGCTCGATGGAGCGGTAGGCGGCGCGCAGGCCGGCGGCATCGCCATCGAAGCACAGCACCGGTTCCGGCCCGGCGCGCCAGAGCAGGCCAAGCTGGTCTTCCGTCAGCGCGGTGCCCAGCGGGGCCACGGCATGGCCAAAGCCGGCTTCCGCCAGCGCGATGGCATCCATATAGCCTTCGCAGACGATCAGCCCGCCTTCATCGGTCGAGCCGAACGCCTCGCGTGCATCCTTGTAGCGATAGAGCACGCGGCCCTTGTGGAAGAGCTCGGTATCATTGGAATTGAGATATTTCGGCTTGGCATCCGGCTGCAGCCCCCGGCCCCCGAATGCGATGACCTGGCCGCGCACGTCCGTGATCGGGAAGATCACCCGGCCGCGGAACCGGTCATACGGGTCGCCGCCGCCCTCTTTCTGGACAGCGAGGCCGGCCTCCATGATCTCCTTCATCGTGAAGCCCTTCGACTTCAGATGCTCGATCGTGGTGCGCCAGTCATCGGGCGCATAGCCCAGACGGTGGCGCGCCCAGGCGCCCGCGCTGAGCCCCCGGCCTTCGAGATAGGTCCGCGCCTCGGTGCCTTCGGCCGCACGCAGCCTGTCCTCATAGAACGCACACGCCGCCTCACAGCACTCATAGAGCCGCTTGCGCCGGTCATAGGTTTCCTCGTCCTGAGGCGTCGCCTTGGGGAGTTGCATCCCCGCCTCGTCGGCGAGCTTCTCGACCGCTTCCATGAAAGAGAGCCGCTCGGTCTCCATGATGAAGGCGATGACGTCGCCCCCGATACCGGAGGAGAAATCCTTGAAGATGCGCTTCTGGTCGTTGACGTAGAAGCTCGGGCTTTTCTCATTGGTGAAGGGCGACAGGCCAACCCATTCCTTGCCCTGCTTCTTCAGCTTCACCTTGCGCCCGATCACATCCGAAGGGCGGATGCGCGCCTTCAGTTCTTCGACGAAGCCATCGGGGATGCGGACGGGTGAGGACATAGCCAGCCAGTGTAACGCACAAGACCGCCCGGCGGAACGATCTGATTGCGGTGATGCACAGGCTTGAGCGCAGCCTGTGGACAAAATCAGGCTGGCGCCCCTTCGGTCCTGGGCTGGACCTCGACATAGCCCTCGCGCGGCAGGATCACCCAGACCATCAGCCCGCTCAGCACATCGACGGCCACATGCAGGAAGATGCCCGGCCACAGCGATCCCGAGAGGACGTAGCAGAGCGTCAGCACAATGCTCACCGGCAGGATCCGCACCAGCCCCTGCACACCCTGATAGGCATGCGCCACGATGAACATGGCGAGCGCCGCCACGGCCGCGAGCCAGATTGGCATCCACAGCGCAAACAGGCTGATCAGGAAGGCCCGGAAGACCACTTCCTCGGTGATACCGGCCGTGACAGCAAGAAGCTGGTAGCCCCAGACATCCTTGCGCCGGCGCGGCATGATCTGGTCATAGTCACCGCTCCCGAACACGACGTCCTTCACCTGGGTACGGGTCTCTTCATTGCGCCGGATAGCGATGAGCTGGATGACCTGCTGCCCGGCAAAGGCAATCGCCAGCCCCCAGGCAAGCCCGAGGCGCCAGCCACCGGCCTCCCCCGAACTGAAGCCGAGATCGGCAAGCGTGCGCCCGGACGCCATCCACGCCCAGACGGAGATCGCAGCCAGGCCCCACAGGATGCCAATGCTCGCAAACCACTGGCGCATGGGGCTGGTGGTCCGGCGCTTCAGGCCCTTCGCCCGGCGCCAGACGTCCATGGCAATCATGACAAGCCAGATGACCGCGACGGCGGCAAAGCCGAGAAGGAGTTCAGCCTCCTTCATGATCCCCTCAAACATCGTTCATTCCTTCTGTTCCTGCTCCATCAGGGCGCGCGCGGCGATCAGGTTCCGGGGGCCTGCATTCCAGCCTGCAGACCATCTTACCTGAATTGACTTCCGTGTGACGCACCCATAATGTGAATGTGAATTCACTTTCGCATACTACGGAGAACGTGACGTGTCAAAGCCCCGTGCCAGACCAGCGGCCCAGACCCGGTCAAAACAGACATGCGAGAAACTGATGGCAGCACTCGAACGCCTGCTGCGCGAGAAGGACTTCGACACGATCGGTGTGGCCGAGCTCGCCCAGGAAGCCGGCGTCGCGGTCGGAACGGTCTATCGCCGCTTCGAGAACAAGCAGGCCCTCGTGCCGTTGCTCTTCGATCTCTGGCGCGACCGCAGCCGCGAACAGCTGTCGCATGCCGCGATCACCGAAGACGACATTGCCCAGAGCGACCTGCGTTCTCTCCTGCGCCGCCAGATCCGCGCCGCGCACGCCTTTATCTGCGAACAGGCCCACATCCTGCGGGCGGTTCACCTGCAGGGGCGGCTGAGACCGGATCTCATCGGCGAAGACTGGAAAGACCTCTGGGACGAGGCCCGCGCCGGAAACCGCGCCTTTCTCGACCTCGTGAAAGACCGCATCGCGCGTGACGATCTCGACCGCGCCGCCGACACGATGATCTACCTCGCCAACACCGCGCTCGTCGAAAAGGCCCTCTACGGCAAGGATGGCGCCGGCCATGTCATGCGCCTCGAGGGCCAGGCCTTCGCCGACGAAATGGCCGATGTGATCTATGCCTACCTCACCCTGCCTGAGGTCAGCTCTGACACCGCCGCCCCATAAAAGCTCGCCACGTTTTTATGGTTAATAAAAGGCTAATTTCTGCTATGGGTTGAGCGTCTGACATCTAGAGAGGGAGAGATCGGGTGGGTCATCTGAGAAAAGAATTATTCTTGGAGCTGGCGAATTTTGAAGCCAGCAAAGAGCTATCAGACGAACAGAAGGAGGTTGTTTGCAAAAAGCGTGAACAACTTTTCAAACTTCTCATGTTGAGAGCAGCGAATTTCGTTGAAAAGACTTCACAGGCACGACCCGTCAACGATCAGCACGTGAAAGGGATGGAACCAAAGGACCGATTGGCAGAGGTGACACTAAAGCTGAGTTTGGGAAACATTCAGTTTCATGGGAGTGATGATGACGAAAGTGGCGGTTCGGCCAACACTTCTAACCTGGATGTGCCAGCCGCGGTTGACCCCGTCTTCTTTGATGATGAAACAAACATGAATTTGATCGCGGAGCTAAGCACCAACTGGCCCTGCATCTGAGCGCCACGCCGCTAGTCCAGCGCGCTGACCTCGATCAGGTCTGACGGACAGCCCAACCCCTTGATGGTCTCGACGGTCGAGGGGCTGACGCGCATGTCGTCGCCATAGAGCAGGCCGGCGCGGGCCACCGTTTCGCAGGCCGCCTCGCCCTGCCCCGCGGCAGACTGGGTCTCTGCAATGCCGAGCAGGCTGAAGAACTCTCCCACCGGCGAATCCATGTCACGCGACAGCTCCAGCGACCTCAGATATCCGGCCCTTGCCACGTCGGCATGGCCGAGCTTCAGGTCGATCGACGCGAGCTGCCGGTATCCGGTCGCCAGTGAGTGCGGCCGCCCGGTCGCCTCTTCAAGCGCCACATAAGCCTCGAAGAAAGGCCGGGCCGCATCCAGCCGGTCTTCCAGCAATGCCATATTGCCCATCGTCGAGAGGGCGACACCAAAGTCCCGGTCAAAACCGCGCTGCCTCTGCCACGGCATCAGTTCTTCCAGCATCTCGCGCGCTGTCTCATGCTCGCCGCGAATGGCGAAGCTGAGAGCGGCATTGGTACGTGCCTGCGATTCCAGCCGGTCGAGACCGGCGGCTTCAGCCCTCTCCGCCGCGTCCAGCAGGATCTCGCTAGCCTCGGCCAGCTTATCCTCATAGACCCGGATCGTCCCATCCTGGATGTCGAGAAAGATGCTATCTTCCGCCCGGCCCGGCGACAGTGTGCGGGCCCGCTCAAGGTAGCGGCGGGCAGCCCCGATATCGTGGGTAAACCGCGCCAGCCGGATCAGCCTCAGATGGGCATAATAGTCTGACGGCGCCACATCGATCAGGGCCTCATAGGCTTCGCGCGCGACCGGCATGTCGGCATCGGCAGCAAAGGCGCCGATCTGGTGCAGCATGACGCGTTTTTCGTCCGGCCCGAGCGCATCTTCATTGTCGTCATAATAGGCCTGCAGCGCCTTGATGGCCGCGTCGAGATTCCCCTCTTCCAGCAGCTTCAGAATGGCCTTGTCGATATCCTGTTCCGACTGAGCCAACCGCGAGATAATGGCGCGCAGCATGCGCATGTCGACCGGCAGGGCATCGGGGCTCGCAATTGTGTCAACGGCGGCCTCGATGCGCAGGGTACGGGCTGGTCCGGGGAGGGCGCGCAACTCCTCGACGCGGGCCTCGACCAGGCTTCGGCTGGCGGCCTTCGGATAGCTGCGCAGGAAAGCGTCGAGCAGGTCGGCGCTGTTGCTCTTCATGGCAAGTTGCAAAGCCACCGTTTCGGCCGATACGGTGCTCACCGTCTCATCACAGCCGGCAAAGCAGAAGTCGGTTTCACCGCGAAGACCGGATTCGGTCCAGGGCTGCTGGGTGTATTTCGTGTCCCGTTCGACGCGTGTCGCAACCCGGCGGAACATGGTTTCGGCGGCCAGGCCCGGCTGGACGAGATAGGTGGCCAGCGCCGCGCTATAAGGGCTATTGGCACCGAGCCCGTCAGACGCCGTCTTGCCCGGCGCGGTCGCATAGGCGATCAGCGTGCCGCGCACCCGTTCCGGCGCCGCCAGACCGCCCCCACCAGAGCGCACACTCATCGGCATCGGATTGTCGCGGCAGGCATCGAGGACGATGAAATTCGCCTGATTGCCGGCAATGGACAGCAGCTCCACCAGCTGGCCGAGCCGCGGGGCCTGCGCCCAGACATCGGCTTCCGATCGCGGCGCGGCATCCACCGGGATGAGATAGTTGAGCCCCTCGGACTGGATGGCATGTCCGGCATAATAGAAGAAGCCGACACTCTCCTGACCGGCATCCTTGAGCTTCTGGCCATGCCGGATGAAGGCAGCCTCAAGATCACTTTCGCCAAGATCGGTCAGCACCTCGGTTTCGAAGCCGACAGCCTCAAGGGCAGCCGCCACGAGGCGTGCATCGCTTGCAGGGTTCGGGAGGTCCCAGCCACGCTGGGTATAGTCCGAATTACCGATAATGGTCGCAATCCGTTGCGCTGTGGCTGGCGTGACAAGCCCCAGACACCAGATCAGACACAAGATGAAAGCTACCCGCATGCCGGATTCCCCTCATGAGGGCATCATAGCACGCTATTCACAATTTATTAACCATGTAGCGTTGACAGGCGCACGAATCGTGAGGCGGGCAGCGGCGCGCCTGCCGAGTCCGTCACAGCCGGACTGTTTCCGGACTATAACCGGACTGTTTTCGGACTGTCGTTTTTGCGGAATTTTAGCGGGAGATTTCTCGGTCCGTCCCGCCTCTGTCCCTACACCAGAGCGCGGCGTACGGCCTTACCGGCAGTGCCGGTATCGATACGGCCGGGATAACGATTCTGCAGCTCGGCCATACAGCGGCCCATATCCTTGAGCTTGTGGGCTTCAAGATCCTCGACGACCTGCTCGACAGCGCCTTCAAGCGCATCACCTTCGAGCGGACGGGGCAGGAAAGCCTGCAGGATTTCCATTTCCTCGCGCTCACGCTCGGCATCGCTGATGCGGCCGGACTCGTCATATTCGCGCGCTGAAATTTCCCGCTGTGCGACCATTGTTTCCAGCAGTTTCCGGACTTCCGTCTCCTCGCAGCCTTCGCAATGACCCTGGGTGCGTGCCGTCACGTCCCGGTCGCGCATGGCGCATTTGACCAGACGGAGCGTCCGGGCCCGGATTCCCTGGGGGTCGTCCTGTTCTGCGGATTGGAGCGCGGCCACGAGGCGGTCGCGAATGGTGGTAGATGGAGAAACGCCTGTCTGTCCCATACCTGCACTTTTCACATGGACCGCCCGCTTGACGGGCAGGTCACTGCACGCCTATCTCGCGCCGGAAGGATGCGGTCGATTGGTGACCGAAGTCCTAATGGCGCCCGACAGGACGCGAGGAGATACGCTCATGGCCAGCAAAAATCAACCAGACTCTCCAGCTACGGGTGCGATCGCTCTGGCGGATGGAACGGTCTTCCTTGGCACGGGTTCCGGCGCGCCGGGCGTTGCGGTGGGGGAACTTTGCTTCAATACATCCATCACCGGCTATCAGGAAATTCTGACCGACCCGTCCTATGCCGGCCAGGTTGTCCTCTTCACTTTCCCCCATGTCGGCAATGTTGGCGCCAACCCGGACGACCATGAGGAATCGTCTGAACCTGCAGCAAGGGCGGCCACGGGCGCGGTGTTCCGCGAACCGATTACCCCACCCTCGAACTGGCGCGCCAAGGACCATTTTGACGCCTGGCTCAGCAAGAAGAATATCACAGCCGTCTCCGGCGTGGATACACGGGCGCTAACCCGCATCATCCGGGAACGAGGCATGCCGAAATGTGCAGTTGCACACTCGCCAGAGGGCAAAATCGACATCGAGGCCCTCATCGAGGCGGCCCGCGCCTGGGAGGGTCTGGAACATGCGGATCTTGCCCTGAACGTCGTCGGCGATGCCGCCTATGAAAATTCCGAGCGGCTGTGGGACCTCGTCACCGGCTACGCCAATAACGACCAGACTGAATATCACGTTGTTGTGCTCGATTATGGCGTGAAGAAGAACATCCTGCGCAATCTCGCCCATGTCGGCGCCCGCGCCACCATCCTGCGCGGCGATGCGCCCTATGACGAGATCATGAAGCTTAATCCGGACGGCATCGTCCTCTCTAATGGCCCCGGCGACCCGGCCGCCACGATCAAACGCTGCGGCGACACGATCCGCCAGCTCATCGACAGCGGCAAACCCCTGCTCGGCATCTGCCTCGGCCACCAGCTGCTCGCCCTCGCCCTCGGCGCGAAGACCATGAAGATGCCGCAGGGCCATCATGGCGCCAACCATCCGGTCAAGGATTTCGAGACCGGGAAAGTGGAAATTGTGTCGATGAATCACGGCTTTACAGTCGATCCCGAGACCCTGCCCGAAGGCGTCGAGGAAAGCCACAAATCCCTCTTCGACGGCACCAATTCCGGCCTGCGCGTCATGGGCAAGCCAATCATCTCGGTCCAGCACCACCCCGAAGCGAGCCCCGGCCCGCAGGACAGCTTCTACCTGTTCGAACGGTTCGCAAGCTTCATGAAGGACCAACGCAGCTGAACGCCATCACCCTCGCGCCGGGCGACAACCGCCTCGGCGCCATCGCCGACGATCTCGCCACAAAGGGCTGGACGTGGCAGCCGGACCTCCTTCCGGACGCGCTGACCCGCGCTCTGCGCGAAGAACTGCTGGCCCGTGACGCAGCAGCTGATCTTGCGCTGGCAGGCATTGGGCGGGAGGAAGACTACCAGGTCGACCGGGATATCCGCCTTACCCGCATCACATGGTTCGACGGCTCAACGGCCGCCCAACAGGAATTCCATCTCTGGAGCGAAGCCCTGCGCGGCGGGCTCAATCGCGAACTGATGCTCGGTCTTTTCGAGATGGAAGTCTGCTTCGCCGTCTATCCGCCGGGTGGTTTCTATGACCGTCATCTCGACAGCTTCGCCGGCGCGCGTAACCGGGTTGTCTCCCTGGTTGCCTACCTGAATGAGGACTGGGACGAAGACTGCGGCGGCGCGCTGGCCGTCTGGCCGGAAGGCGCGAGCGAGGATCAGCCCCCAGCCGCGAGGATAATTCCCGAGGGCGGTGGTGTCGTGCTGATGCTGTCGGAGACCATTCCTCACCAGGTCGAGGTCACGCACAAAAAGCGCCTCGGCCTGGCCGGATGGTGGCGGGTCAACCAGTCGGGCATCGACCGGATCGACCCGCTAAGCTAGCCGCTTACTCGGTATCCAGCACCTTCCTGATGAACATGGTCTGGGCTTCACTCTGGAAGTCGCGATTGGACTTCTTCTGGAAGCCATGACCCTCATCCATGGCGAGCAGGAACCAGGCTTCGCCGCCATTGGCACGGACCGCACGCAGGATCTGTTCGGCCTCGGACGCTGGCACCCGTGGATCGTTAGCGCCCTGGATGATGAAGAGCGGCTTGGAAATCTCCCCAGCGTTCCTGAGCGGCGAGATTTCCCTGAAGAAGGCGGCGATCTCCGGATCGCGCTCATCCCCGTATTCGGCGCGGCGCAGATCGCGGCGGTAGCCTTTGGTGTTCTCAAGGAAGGTACGGAAGTCCGAAATCCCGACGATGTCGATGCCGCCGGCGAGCCGCTCATCGTAATCAACCATGGAGGCCAGCACCATATAGCCGCCATAGGAGCCGCCAAAGACAAGGACATTGTCGCTGTCGAGGTCAGGCTGCGTTTCGATCCAGTCGAGTAGCGCGCCAATATCCTCGACTGATTTCTTGCGGTTCAGGCCGTTGTCGAGACTCACATAGGTCTTGCCATAGCCGGCCGAGCCGCGAACGTTTGGAACGACGACCGCCGCGCCCAGCTCGTTCACCCAATACTGATAGGTCGATGAAAAGTACGGTCGTGACTGTCCTTCCGGCCCGCCATGTATGGAGATAATGACCGGATGCGGCCCGTCGCTTTCAGGACGGTAGACGAAGGCCGGAATGTCCATGCCGTCGTCATTCGGATAGTCAAAAAAGGTCGGGCTGACGAATTCACCGGTATCGAGCCCGCCGACCTCGGCTTCTGTCCAGCGTGTGAGTTCGAGGGTATCAACGTCGAAAGAATACGCGTCCGCCGGGCTGGTCGCCCCGGTGAAGGTGAAGCCGACATTCTGGCCCATCGGATCGAACACAAGTCCGCCCGTGACGCCGACTGGAAGGTCCGGCCCGTCGATGACCATGCCGGAGTCCATGTCGAGTAGCTTGATTGAACTCAAGCCGCCCTCATTAATGGAAAACGCGACGAGATCCTCATCGGGCGACAGCGCATAGGATTCCACATCCCAGTCGATCGCATCGGTATAGGACGTCATTTCGCCGGTGGCAGGGTCAACGCGGACAAGGTTCTTGAATTCCGACCCCTCGTCCGTCGAGGTCAGGACCGAGCCGTCCTCCAGCAGGTACAGGCCGTCATAAGCAACATCGAGCCCCGGATTGATCTCGGTGAATGCGCCCGACTGCAGGTCGAGGGTGAAGATACCGCTTTTCTGGATGGATATGTACTGCTGCACAGCCACCGTCCCGCCGTCAGCCGAAAAATCGACCGGAAAGAGGGCCCCCTCCCCTTCATGAGCGACGCGGATGGTGGACGGCTGGGCCGGATCACCAACCATGATGTCATAGTCCGGGTCCCCGTCGCGAGCTTCATACCACACCGCCCTGTCACCCTGATCGGACCAGATCAGGCCACCATTACGGGTGCCCGGTTCGGTAAACTGGGTGACACTGCCGTCTTCCAGGTCCTTGAGATAGCCCTGATAGAACTCGTCACCGCCGGTATCCTTGGCAAACAGGAAAGCGCCGCCCTCCGGATTGACGTCAGCACCGCGAACGGGCTCTTCGTAAAAGGTGATCTGCCGGCGCACTGCGCCCGGAAAGCGCACATGGTGGACCTGGCTCACCTCACCGAACCGCGTCGTGATCAGAATGCCCTGGTCGGTCCAGTCGGCGAAGCTGTGCGTGCGGACGTTCTGGTACTGTCGGAGACCTTCGCTAACGGCCGCGGGAATCTCGGGGATGTTCTCCATGACGAGATTGCCGTCGGTGACCCGCTCGACTGGCTGCTTGCCACCACCCGGTGTGTTCATCGCCGTCGGTGGCGCAAGCGGATCAACAGGCGGGGCCCCTTGCGGCAGGTTGGAGGTGGCGCAGGCGCTCGCCAGCAGCATGGCACCCAGCGCGCTTGCGCCGGACTTCGCAGACTTGAAGGACATTTTCAGCTCTCCCCGGGGACGGTTGCATCAGCCCCCGTTATAGGGCGGCGAGCCTAGTCGTGAAGCCCACAAGCTGAAGCAGGCAGCGGATTGAGGACAAGCTTTCGCGCTGTCGGAATTGATACGCCTCGCACGAGATAGCAGCCCGTCAGGCGGATCCTCGCCCAATCCTGTTGCGCGTCTCCACCCGTGACGGGCGAGTACTCGCAGGACAGTCCGTTGGCAGCATGATTTTCGCGGTCCCCAAGCCAGACCGACATCAGGAGATGGTTCGACCCGGTGGGGACAGACACCTGTTCCACGCCCTCCATCATGCCGAATTCGCAGGTTTGCGGCGTCGTGATCTTGCCCTCAGCGTCCATGACAGACGGCCAGGCCAGTGGCAGCATGTTGAGATCCAGCAGCGCGACATCACCATCCTGAAGGTCCTCAAGGCCCTGAAGCGCCTCGAACTCCGCTTCGCCCGGCAAATCCCCCTGGACCGTTTTGACTTCAGTCTCGGCGGTGGCTGCAGCGCTCAAGCCGCAGGCGAAAAGACCTGCAATCAGGTGGCGTTTCATAAGGCGTCCCCTTCTGGTTCTTTATCCGCGACCTCACTGCAGGATTGCGGCGAGCCGAAGGCGGCGTGCTCAGGACGGCAAGGCCCCGCAGCGGCGCTCATACTTCTCGACATATTCCGGCATCCATTCGCGGAAGTTCTGCGCGCGGGTTTCCGACGCCGGGTGTGTTGAAAGCCATTCGGGTGGGCGTTGACCGCCAACCTGCCCCATCCGTTCCCACAGGTCAGGCGCTTCCCGTGGGTCGTAGCAGGCCCGCACGAGCAGCTCGAGGCCAATCCTGTCCGCTTCGGTTTCGTGCTGCCGGGAGAAGGCCATGAGGCCGCCTTGTGTGGCGACACCCATGGCCTGAAGGACCATCTGGCGCTGGCCGGTATCCATGTCGCCAATGCCGACGGCAACGGCCGCCATGCCAAGCTGGGCCAGCTGACCCTGGCTCATCCGCTTGGCCCCGTGATGGGCCAGCGCGTGACCGATCTCGTGGCCCATAACCACGGCGAGCATGTCAGGATCCTGAATATCCGCCTGCGTCACCAGGCCGTTATTGTCGCCAGTAATGTCGATAATGCCCGTATAGACCGCGACATAGCCGCCCGGCAGACAGAACGCGTTAGGCTGCGCGGACTCGATGACATTGTAGGTCCACGCGAAATCCGGCGCGACGGGCTCGAATTCCCAGCCTTCTTCGAGCAGGTCCTGCTCGTAATCGATCGCGGCTTCCTGCAGGCGCTGGCCAATCTCGCGTACCGTTGCCACGAGCTCCCGGGCGTTCGGATCGCACGGCGACGCACCCGTCCGGCATAGGACGCTGCCGCGCTCCTGCTGCAGGATCTGCTGGTAGGACTGTGCGCCAAGCTGGCTCGCCTGCTCAACGGAAATGGCGTTGAACTCGCTCTGCCCCGAATAAGGGTTCGTTTCCTGATTTGAGAAATAATAGACAGCCAGACCGGCAAGCGCGATCAGAACGATGATGCCGCGTTTCATGTATTGAGCCTCTCCCGGTTGCCAGCTTTGAAGCGCCTTTCCGTGACACTAGTTCCGAACGCGCATGGTTGGAAGCGTTGACAGGGCACGTGCGAGCCGCTGAAGGTCACCCACCCATGAGCGATACCCCGTCTTCATCAGAACAGACCGGCGCAAAGTCCGGCAAGCTGCCGAGCAAGCTGATCGACGTGCTGGCCGAATGGACACTCTATGTCTCGGCCGCGCTGATCATCATGGGCATTTCCCAGCCCTCCATCATGAAGCCGAACACAATCGGCCTGCAGATCGAGTATAATCTCTGGGGCGTAGTGCGGACCCTGTTCGAGTTCGATCTCGTCTTCATGGGGCTCGTCGTGATCTTCTTCTCCGGCGTCTTCCCGCTGTCGAAGTCGCTGCTCGCGGCGATCATCTTCCGGCGCGGCGCACCGCCCTCGCCGAAGCTCGCCTGGTGGCTGAACGTGCTCGGCAAGTGGTCGATGCTGGATGTTTTTCTTGCCGCCCTGCTCATCGGCCTGTCGCAGACCATGGCCTATGTCGGCTTCTATCCGCGCATCGGCCTCTACTATTTCACCGTCGGTGTGGTGTTGAATAATATCGCAACACTCCGACTATCCTTTTCGAGATGGAAACCGGACACTAACTAGAAGCCATGACAGACCAACAGCCGAACAAGCCGAAGCTCGAAATCCGCGTCATCCCGACGACGCCGCTGCAGCAGAACACCTCCATGATCTGGTCGATCGAGACCATGGAAGGCGTGTTTGTCGATCCGGGCGGCGACATCGACAAGCTGATGGGGGCGGCCGAACAGTTCGGCGTGAAGATCGTCGGCGTCTGGCTGACGCACGGCCATATGGACCATGCCGGCGCCGCAAAGGCCGTGAAGGACCGCACGGGCTGCGAGATCATCGGCCCGCACAAGGACGACCAGTGGCTGCTCGACATGATCGAGGAGTCCGGCAAACGCTATGGCATCACCGATGGCCAGGACGTTACGCCCGACCGCTACCTCGAGGATGGCGATGAGCTGGAACTCGACGGGGTAAAATTCGGCGTTGCGCACTGCCCCGGCCATACGCCGGGCCATGTGGTCATTCACAACAAGGATGCAGCCCTCGCCTTCGTTGGCGATGTCCTTTTCCAGGGTTCGATCGGGCGGACAGACTTTCCGCGCGGCAATCACCAGCAGCTGATCGACTCGATCACGTCAAAGCTCTGGCCGCTCGGCAACGAGATGCGCTTCATCCCGGGCCACGGCGCGATGAGCACCTTCGGTCAGGAACGCCAGTCCAACCCCTTCGTGGCGGATGCCGTCACAGGCTATGCCGGCGCGCAAAAGGGCGAAGCCAGCGAGATGGACCAAAGGCTCGCAAAGCGCTGGAGCTGACCCGAGGGCATACCCTGACCGGACGGAGCCCTTGAGGTAAGGTCTCCGCATGGACCTCAAGACCGATCCCGCCCTCGAAGGCTTCCGCGCGGATGTGCGGGCCTTCTTCGCCAATGAGTTTCCGAAAGACATCCTCGAGAAGACCCGACGCGGCGCGTCGCTAACCACAGAGGAAGTCCGCAAGTCCGAACAGGCCCTAGGACAGAAGGGCTGGCTGGCCACCGCCTGGCCGAGCGAGCATGGCGGGCCGGGCTGGTCGCTTGAGGAGCAATACATCTTCGACGAGGAACTGGAGCGCGCCGGCGTGCCGACCGTGACGCCTATGGGCGTCGTCTATGTCGGGCCGATCCTCTACACTTTCGGCACCGACGCGCAGAAACAGCGCTGGCTGCCCGGCATCCGCGAGGGCCGCGAAGGCTGGGCGCAGGGCTATTCCGAACCCGAGGCCGGGTCCGACCTCGCCTCGCTGCAATTCTCCGCCGTGCGCGAAGGCGATGAGTATGTCCTCAACGGCACCAAGATCTGGACGTCTGCGGCCCAGCACGCCGACTGGATATTCTGCCTCGCGCGAACCGACAATTCCGGCAAGAAGCAGGAAGGCATCAGCTTCATCATCTCCGAGATGGACCGGCCGGGCGTCACCGTTACCCCGATCATCACCATCGACGGCAAGCACGCCCTCAACCAGGTACATTTCGAGAATGTCCGCGTGCCGGTGGACTATCTTATCGGCGAGGAGGGCAAGGGCTGGACCTACAGCCAGTACCTGCTCGGCCATGAGCGCACGTCCTATGCGCGCATCGGCGGCAAGCGTAAGCAGATCAGGCACCTGCGCGAGATCGCAAGCGCCGTTCCGACGGGAGGCAATTCACGCCTCATCGATGATCCGGACTTCGCCCGAAAACTGTCGGATGCCAGCCTCGCCGTGGATGCGCTCGAGATGACGGTGTTGCGGGTACTCTCTGCGGTCAAGGATGGCGGAGCGCCCGGCAAGGAGGCTTCCATCATCAAGGTCCTCGCCACCACTGCAGCTCAGCAGATCACCACGCTCTACCTCGATGCCGCCGCGCTGAACGGCGTTCGCGGGTTCGCTGACTCTGTCAGCCCGGGCTGGCTGGAGGGCGATGCTTCGGCTGCATTCGCGGCCCCGGGGGTCTCGGTCTATTTCGGCACACGGGCGCAATCGATCTATGGCGGGACGAATGAAATCCAGCGCAATATTATCGCCAAGAGAGTATTAGGTCTTTAAAGTTTACAACACTCCAATACCGAAACTGCGGTAGTCTCTGCCTCTGCTAAATTAAAGCAGTAAGTATTAAGCATTGTTAACCCCTATCAATGTTAGATATGGCATGAGCTTTCGCAAGGTCAAAAAAACCTTCCCGCAATTGTTGTCGCGCTCTGCCGGCAGCACCATGCCGATTTTTGCCATCAGCCTGATGTCCATCATGGCTATGGTTGGCGCGACCATTGCGCTCGGGATGGACACACGCTCAGGGCATCAGCTGCAGCTTGCCGCCGATGCATCGGCCCTGGGTGGGGCAACAGTCTTCCTGAACCACGCCTCGCCGAAGTCCAATGAACGCCTTGAAGCCGCCAGGCACGAGGCGACCATACTGGCGACGAACAATTCCAATTATGAGCTGCGCGACCTTGATGTTGCGGCAGTCACTGAGGATGCCTACGGGCAGCATACGCGCCTGTCGGTCGAACTTGAATTCAAACCGGTGAATTACTTCTCGAAATTTGCCGGGAAGAGTGCCACCACGCCGATGCGCCGGCGTTCCGTGGCCGAGGCAACCTGGGGCTTCCCCCTCTGCATACTGACGCTGGAAGAGCGAAACGCAGGGATGCGCATCAAGGACCAGGGAACGCTCGACGCAACGAACTGCATCGTCTGGACCAACTCAGACAGTTCTCAAGCGATGCGCTTTTCCGGTGGCAGCGCAACCGCGCGCGCCTTCTGCGCCGTTGGCGAAGTCGATCAGGATATTCGTGCCGGTGTCGAGCCCGAACCGGAATCTGATTGCCAGCCACTTCCCGATCCGCTGGAGGGCTATGACCTGCCTGTGTCCGGGCTGTGCGACTCTGTCAGTGCAAATATTGTGCGCATTGGCTCGACACGGCTTACGCCCGGCCTCTACTGCGGCGGGCTAACCATTAGGGCGCGTAATGTAACGCTCGAACCCGGTGTCTACATCTTTCGCGGCGGTGGACTTAAAATTGATGCGCGCGGATCTCTCACCGCTGAGGGCGTTACTTTCATTTTTGATGATCGCACCGGGCAGATCGACATCAAGAGCGGCAGTGAGCTCAAGATCACCGCGCCCGCACACGGCGAGACGGCGGGAATTGCCTTCGCACAGATCAATTTGTCAAAAAACTGGAAGCGCCAGATGCGCATTCGCGGCAAGATCGATGTCGAAGGCGTGATCTACATGCCCTCCTACGATATCGAGGTCACTCAAGGCGGCGGCGGACGCACCAAGTCGCCCTATCTGCAGATCGTCAGTAATACCCTTGAGGTTTCCAACCAGGGCCGGCTCGCCATCGATTTTGATATGACCGAAACGGATCTCCCCCTCGTGATCAAGCCGCGGCGAGAGGCCAGGCTGGTCGAATAGGCAGGCCTGCGGGCCCACGGGAGCCATCGCCGCGCCCCAAAGCTTTCACAGAGTTCACCATATGGGGCCGGAACCCTTCATGTGACGCGACGTTGGTCCGGCGCGAAACAAGCAAAGGGAGCTATCCCCATGAAGACCCTGATGAAAACCACCGCTATTGCAGCAACGGGCCTGATCATGGCCGCATGTACCCAGTCGGGTTACACTGAACGCAACGCCGCCGCGGGCGCCGCTGCGGGTGCCGTGGCCGGTGCTGTGATTGGTAACAACACTGGTGATGGCGACGCTGGCAAGGGCGCGGCCATCGGTGCTGCAGTCGGTGGCGCTGCTGGTGCTGCCAAGGGCTGCACGGAAGCAGCCGATTGTGACACGCCCGGCGTGAAGGACCAGCCCGATGAAAAGGATAGTGATGGCGACGGCTACGCCAACGCCTATGACGAGTATCCCTACGATCCGAACCGCTGGTAGGCCAGCGCGACAAGTTCCTGCCTAGTCCCCCCTCCACGAGGCAGGCACAAGCCCCCGCATCCATGTCCCCGGATGCGGGGGCATTTTGTTTGTACAGACAATTTTCGGCAAATGGCACGCCGCCTGCTTGGCCCCAGTTCTTGGGTCGAATTTCAGGAACCTTTCAGTTCGGATCGGCTTCAATGCTTGGAAAGGCTCGCTCATGATCCGGTTTCTCACCATCGTCACAATTTCAGTCGCCCTTTGGCTTTGTGCCTGTACCGCAGAGCCGGCACCGAATGAGACCGCGATGACGGCGTGCGAAGCAGCCCTGGACAAGGCCGCCGAGATTCTCCCGACCGACCTGGTCTCAGACGTTACGGATATGGAGGCCGGCCAGAGCGGAACAGCCGTTTCTTGTGCCGTCCGATCGGACAAGGCCCATCTGATGATTGATGCACGCATTACCTGCGCCGGACCTGAAGTGGGTTTCGCCAAATGCACCGCGATCGAAGCGGTACAGACGATGGACGGTGTCTCACTCTATCCCTGACGGTTGGTTGTATTTGTGGACCAAAACGCCACAGACAGCAGTTTTGCCCCACACCGGCCTTGCCCACACCCTCGACTCCTCGCTATAGCGCACGCGTTTGACTGACGGTCACGAGTAGCGAGGAAAGACGATGCCAAAACGCACCGATTTGAAGTCCATCCTCGTTATCGGTGCTGGCCCGATCATTATCGGGCAGGCCTGCGAGTTCGACTATTCCGGTGTCCAGGCAGTAAAGGCCCTCAAATCCGAGGGCTACCGGGTCATCCTGGTGAATTCCAATCCCGCTACCATCATGACCGATCCCGACCTTGCGGATGCGACCTATGTCGAACCGATCACGCCGGGGTTTGTCGAAAAGATTATCGCTGCAGAAAAGCCGGACGCGATCCTGCCGACCATGGGCGGCCAGACAGCGCTGAACTGTGCGCTCGATCTCTATCGCGACGGCACGCTCGAAAAATATGGCGTCGAACTGATCGGTGCGCGCGCCGATGCGATCGAGATGGCAGAAGACCGCCGCCTCTTCCGCGAGGCGATGGACCGGATCGGCCTGGAAAATCCCAAGGCCGCTATCGTTGCCGCGCCCGAGATCAAGAACGATGCCGGCAAAATTATCGGCTATGACCGGATTGGTGGCCTGCAGCAGGCCATGGACGTGCTGGAAGAGGTCGGCCTGCCCGCCATCATCCGCCCGGCCTATACGCTCGGCGGGACGGGCGGCGGCGTTGCCTACAATGTCGAGGAATACGAGGAAATCGTTCGCTCTGGCCTCGCCGCATCCCCGGTGGGCCAGGTGCTTATCGATGAGAGCCTGCTCGGCTGGAAGGAATTCGAGATGGAGGTCGTCCGCGACAAGGCGGACAATGCGATCATCATCTGCGCCATCGAGAACATCGATCCCATGGGCGTGCATACCGGTGACTCGATCACCGTGGCCCCGGCGCTGACGCTCACCGACAAGGAATACCAGATCATGCGCAACGCATCGATCGCGGTGTTGCGTGAGATCGGCGTGGAAACCGGTGGCTCGAACGTTCAGTTCGCGGTCGATCCGGATTCGGGCCGCCTTGTCGTCATCGAGATGAACCCCCGCGTCTCGCGCTCGTCAGCCCTCGCCTCCAAGGCCACCGGTTTCCCGATTGCCAAGATCGCTGCCAAGCTCGCTGTCGGCTACACGCTGGACGAGCTGACCAATGACATCACGGGCGTGACGCCCGCCTCCTTCGAACCGACGATCGATTACGTTGTCACCAAGATCCCGCGCTTCGCCTTCGAGAAGTACAAGGGCGCCGAACCGCTGCTGACCACGGCGATGAAGTCGGTCGGCGAGGCGATGGCCATCGGCCGGAACTTCCAGGAAAGCCTGCAAAAGGCACTCTGCTCGCTTGAGACCGGCCTGACCGGCCTCAACGAAACCGAAGCCGAGACTGAAGAACAGCTCCACTCCGAGCTTGCCCGCCCCACGCCAGACCGTCTGCGCCATGTTGCCCAGGCCTTCCGCAAAGGCTTCACCGTCGAAGACATCTACCGGATCACCGGTATCGACCGCTGGTTCCTGCGCCAGATTGCGGCGCTTATCGAAACCGAGGAGGGCCTGCGCCGCGACGGCCTGCCGGACAACGCTCACGACATGACCGTGATCAAGGGCATGGGCTTCTCGGATGCGCGCCTCGGTGAGCTGACCGGCCAGAGTGAGAAGGCTGTGCGCACCGGCCGTCACAAGCTTGGCGTGCGCCCTGTCTACAAGCGTATCGACACCTGCGCGGCCGAATTCGCCGCCAAGACACCTTACCTCTACTCGACCTACGAACACCCGCCTTATGGGCAGACACAGGCCGATGACGAGGCCGGTGTGTCTGACCGGAAGAAAGCCATCATCCTTGGCGGCGGTCCCAACCGGATCGGCCAGGGGATCGAGTTCGATTACTGCTGCTGTCATGCGGCTTTCGCCATGGAAGAGATCGGCGTCGAGTCGATCATGGTGAACTGCAATCCGGAAACCGTGTCGACCGATTACGATACCTCCGACCGGCTGTACTTCGAACCGCTGACCGAGGAGCACGTCTCGGAGATTATCGCCAAGGAGCAGAGCGCCGGCGAACTGCAGGGCGTGATTGTCCAGTTTGGTGGTCAGACACCGCTGAAGCTCGCAACCCCGCTGCATGAGGCCGGCATCCCGATCCTGGGCACCAGCCCGACCAGCATCGACCTTGCCGAGGATCGCGAACGCTTCGCGGCCATGCTTGACCGGTTGAACATCCAGCAGGCGCCTTCAGCCACCGCACGCTCCGAAGAAGAGGCGCTGGAGAAAGCCAGGGACCTAGGCTACCCAATCATGCTCCGCCCCAGCTACGTGCTCGGTGGCCGCGCCATGGAAATCTGCCGGGACGATGCAGACGTAAAATCATTCGCCAAGGAGGCCATGAAGGTCTCCGGTGACCAGTCTCTCTTCCTCGATCGCTATCTTGCCGACGCCATCGAGGTCGATATCGACGCCCTGTGCGACGAGACCAATGTCCACGTTGCCGGCATCATGGAGCATATCGAGGAAGCCGGCGTGCACTCGGGCGACTCTGCTTGCGCACTTCCGCCCTACTCGCTGTCTGAAGAGATCAAGAAGCGCCTGTCTGACTCTGCCGCCGCCCTGGCGCGCGAGCTCAAGGTGCGCGGTCTGATCAATATCCAGTTTGCGGTGAAGGGCGACGAGATCTTCGTCCTTGAAGCCAATCCGCGCGCCTCGCGCACCGTGCCGTTCGTGGCAAAGGCGGTTGGCGCACCGATCGCCAAGATTGCAGCCAAGGTGATGGCGGGCGCCAGCCTTACCGACTTCGACCTTTCGAAAGCGGTGCCGCGCCGCGTGGCCGTCAAGGAAGCGATCTTCCCGTTTGCCCGCTTCCCGGGTGTCGATCCCGTGCTCGGCCCGGAAATGCGCTCGACCGGCGAGGTGATGGGCTGGGACGACGATTTCGGCGCAGCCTTCCTCAAGTCGCAAGCCGCCGTCGATGTTCACCTGCCGACCGAAGGCTGTGTCTTCATGTCTGTGAAGGACGGCGACAAGGAGAACGTAATCGCTCCCGCGCAGGATCTTGTCGATCTCGGCTTCTCGCTGATTGCCACCAGTGGCACGGCCGCCTTCCTCGAAAGCAAGGGCCTGCCCGTCAAAGCGGTGAACAAGGTCAACGAAGGCCAGCCGCACATTGTCGATCTCATGATCAATGGCGGCGTCCAGCTCGTCTTCAACACGACCGAGGGTGTCCAGTCGCTCAAGGACTCCGCCTCGATCCGGCGAACAGCCCTCACCCGCAAGATTCCCTACTTCACGACCCTTGCGGCCTCACGCGCCTCTGTGCAGGCGATCCGGGCGCTTCGAGACCGAGACCTGACGGTCCGGCCCTTGCAGACAGCCTGATTGCAACCTACTTGACGCAAAACCCGTTTGGTCGGAACCTACACGTTTACAAAGACGGTTATCCAGAACATGCAAAGAACACCCATGACCGCCGAAGGGCATGCTGCCCTCGACGCAGAACTGAAGCATTTGAAGTCAGTGGAACGCCCCGCCGTGATCGCGGCGATCGCCGAAGCACGCGAACATGGCGACCTGTCGGAGAACGCCGAGTACCACGCTGCGAAGGAAAAGCAGAGCTTCATTGAAGGCCGCGTTGCCGAGCTGGAAGACAAGCTGGCCCGTGCTGAGGTCATCGACGTCTCCAAGCTCAAGGGCGAGAAGATCGTCTTCGGCGCGACGGTGACGCTGATCGACGCGGACACCGAGAAGGAAGCCACTTACCGCATCGTAGGCGAAGACGAAGCCGATATCGCCAAGGGCAAGGTATCGAACACGTCTCCGATCGCACGTGCGCTGATTGGCAAGTCTGTTGGTGATGAAGCCGAAGTGGCAGCACCTGGGGGCGCGCGCGTCTACGAGATTTCCTCGGTCGAATTCAAGTAACAAGACCACGATCCTGACTCCCCATTCCTGTAAGGGACTGGACAGGATGCAAGATACAGCCGGCCTCGTCGCATTGAGGCCGGAACCTGAGAGCTGTGCGTCATCTTTCAGCGCGACGTGCAACTTGGCCGAAAAACTGGCAGACTCGCCTTAACCACGAATCGCGGGGATCGATCCTGACCGCCATGACCGCGCCGCAAACGAAACCGCCGATTGCCCCGCAAGTGGGTCCGTCCGTCTGGGCGGTCTCCGATGGACGTGCCGGAAATGCCGCCCAGGTCCGCTCGATTGTGCAGGCGCTGGGCACCACGGGGCGCTGGATGCGCATTGCGCATATCCAGGGCGAAGGCCATCGCGACAAGCCGATCACGCTGACACCTCGCGCGCCATGGACATGGCTGCCGGGCGGCCGCTGGCCGCTCGAAAAACTCGCCCTGCCCGCCGAGCAGCGAGCGCTGTTCTCACCGCCCTGGCCGGATGTCTGGATCGCCGCAGGCCGGCGCAGCGCCCCCTACACGGCCGCCATCCGTCAGATGTCCGGGGGCAAGATGCTGACAGTCCAGATTCTTGACCCAAAGACCGACCGCGATGCGTTCGACCTCATCGTCGTGCCCGAACATGACGAGCTCGACGGCCCGAACGTCATTCGCACCGTCGGTGCGCCCTCCTTTTTCGCGCCGGACGATATCGAGGACGCTGGACAGGCCTTCGCCGACCTCGCCGACGAAAACGGCCGGGCCTGTATTGTCATTCTAGGGGGCGACTCCAAGGCGCACACATTCACAGAAGCGGTGGCCGACAAGCTCGGCGAAGACCTCGCCCGGCTGTCGGGGCTCGGCTGGCGTCTCAGGATCACCGCCTCCCGGCGCACGCCAATTCCCGTGGTCGCCAAGATGCGGGCGCTTTCCGACCGGATCGGCGCGCGCTTCTGGGCAGGGCCGGAAGATGGCCCGAACCCCTACCTGGCCTGGCTCCTCTATTCCGATGCCGCCATCGTGACCGAGGACAGTGCCAACATGCTGTCGGATGCGGCCTGGCACGGCCTGCCAATTCATATCGCCCGGCTGGAGGGGACGAGTGCGAAGTTTGACCGGTTGCATGAAAGCCTGATCAATCGCGGATGTGCCCGCTGGTTCGACGGATTTCTTGAAGGCTGGTCCTACGAGCCGCTGCGCGAAGCTGACCGGGTCGCGGATGAAATTGTCAAAAAGCTTCTCGATCGCCATCCACAGCCGCAGCTTGGCGGGACCGGCGACAAGGTCGTCATGCCAGACTGGATGCAATGAAACGGAATAACATATCTAAACTGTTGTTTTTTATGTGTTTTATTGACTTCCCGAACAAGTCGCCACATCTGTAGGCCAATGGCACACGAGCACTCTCATGAGCATGGGTCCGGCGGGCATCACCACGCGCATCATCATGCCGTTCCAGATTCCGCCGACGCCCGGAAGCGCGTAGCGCTGGCAGCACTGCTGACCTTCACTTTCATGATTGCGGAAGTGGTCGGCGGCGTCATTTCCGGGTCACTCGCCCTGCTTGCCGATGCCGCTCATATGCTGACCGATGCCGGGTCGCTTGCGCTTGCCTGGCTTGGCTTCAAGCTGGCTGAGCGACCCGCCGACGACCAGCGCAGCTTTGGCTGGGCACGGTTCAAGATACTCGCCGCTTTTGTAAACGGCATGGCACTTCTTCTGCTGGCCGCATGGATCCTGTTCGAGGCCGTCCAGCGCCTGATCACACCGGAACCCGTCATGGGCAACGTCCTGATGGGCGTTGCTGTGGTGGGCCTGCTCGTGAACATCATCGCTTTCTATCTCCTGCATGGCGGCGACCAGGAAGATCTCAACCTGCAGGGCGCGCTCTGGCATGTCGCCGGCGACCTGCTGGGCTCTGTCGCTGCGATCGCCGCAGCGCTGGTGATCATCTTCACTGGCTGGATGCCCATCGATCCCCTGCTGTCCATCCTCGTGGCCCTGCTGATCGTGGTCGGCGGCATTCGCGTCACCATGCAGTCGGCTCACATCCTCATCGAGGGCGTGCCATCGGGGCTGGAGCCAGCCGACATCAAGGCGGACCTGGAAGACCATCTCAGCGATGCCATCAAGGTCAGCCATATCCACGCCTGGGCGCTGACCGAGCAGAAGCCCCTGGTAACGCTGGAAGTCACAGCGAAGGAAGGCGTGTGCCTCGATACGCTCCGCAAGGCTGTAAAGGCGCGACTTTCGGAGAAGTTCAATGTGAGCCATGCGACGGTGGAAGTGCGCAAGCCTGTGCAATAGTGCTGCTTCACGCCGGGTTGAGCACGCCGGGGGTTTATTCACCGGCCAAGAATCCCCATACCTGTAGGCCGATAAAGACAACACTGACCAGACAAGTGGAGTGTGGGCGATGAGCGAAACGATCCATTCCGAAATCCTGATTATCGGCTCCGGCCCGGCCGGCTGGACAGCTGCGATCTACGCTGCCCGCGCCATGCGCGATACCCGTGTGGTTGCCGGCCTTCAGCCTGGCGGCCAGCTCACCATCACGACCGAAGTCGAGAATTATCCGGGCTTTGCCGAGATCCAGGGTCCGGAACTGATGGAGAAGATGCGCGACCACGCCGAGAAGATGGGCGCGAAAGTCTCCGAGGATCACATCGCAGAAGTCGATCTGGAAAACCGCCCATTCAAGGCAATCGGCGAAAGCGGCACCGTCTACACCGCAGACGCGATGGTGATTTCAACGGGCGCTCAGGCAAAGTGGCTTGGCCTGCCCAGTGAGGAAAAGTTCCAGGGCTTTGGTGTCTCCGCTTGCGCGACCTGCGATGGTTTTTTCTATCGCGGCAAGGAAGTCATCGTTGTCGGTGGCGGCAACACCGCCGTCGAAGAAGCGCTCTTCCTCACGAACTTCGCCTCCAAGGTCACCGTCGTGCACCGCCGCGACAGCTTCCGCGCAGAGAAGATCCTGCAGGACCGCCTGTTCAAGCACCCCAAGGTCGAGATCCTCTGGGACACGGTCCTTGAAGAAGTGATTGGGGACGAGAACCCGCTCGGCGTCACCGGTGCCCGGCTCAAGAACGTGAAGACCGGCGAGGAAGAAACCCGTGATGTCCACGGCGTCTTCATTGCGATTGGCCATGCTCCGCAGACGGAACTCTTCAAGGGCAAGGTCGATATGAAGGCCAATGGCTACATCATCACTGACCCGGGCACGACCAAGACCAATATTCCAGGCGTTTATGCGGCTGGCGATGTCACTGACGAAACCTATCGTCAGGCTGTGACGGCCGCGGGCATGGGGTGCATGGCTGCCCTGGAAGCCGAGCATTGGCTGGAAGAACAGACGGCTATCGAGGAAGCTGTCGCTGCGGAGTAATCGCCGTTACGCAGTACACGACCACCGCTTATGCACCCCCTCGCAAACGACAGGCACAGACGCGCGTAAAACGAGCGGCTGCAATCGGCACCACCATGCCTGCCCTGAAATGCTGGACGCGTCCTGCGGCCTCTATAAAGTGCCTGTCATGATGCGGTTCGTCCTGGCAGCTCTCTTCACCAGCCTTCTCTTGCCTTTAAGCGCTTCCGCACAGTCGGAAGAGCTTGATGCGGCCATCGATGCCTATCGCGCCGAAGATTACAGCCATGTCGATGTGATTGCGCGTTACGCCGAAGACGGCGCACCCCAGGCGATCGCGCTCCTCGGACAGGCCTATCTTTATGGCTACGGCCTCGAACAGGACCAACCGCTCGGCGTGGCCCTGCTCGAGCAGGCAGCCGGCCTCGGCGAACGCTCATCAACCATCCATCTCGGACGGGTTTTCGAATTCGGCCTTGAAGGCATTCCAGCGGATCCGGAGACGGCAGCCAAATGGTACGTCATGGCGGCCCGCGCCGGTGACACCCAATCGGCGCCCGCCGCGTTGAGACGCCTTTCGCGTGACATCGTCATCGCTGCCGGCGGCACGGCATGGGCCAACGACAGGGAAACGATCGCTGACAATAAGGATGCAGCACCGAACCGTTCAGTCGCACAGGAAACAATCTCCCCTGCAAGTGCCCTGCTTGGCACGGCGAACGTCCCTGCTCCGCTTGCCATGAAGGATGGCTCAAGCTTTCCGATCCTCGCTGATACACGCCTGAACCGGATCGGCGACGCCTCGGCCAGTTGCGTGGCCGTCTTGCGCCCGGAAATCGAGCGACAGAAGCTTGCCATGGAAGACCTTATGAAACTCGATGGATTTGGCGCTAGCGTCACTACGGGCAGCCGACACACCGAACTGGCCGAGTCGGACCAGCGTGTCGCTTCGATGACCCAGGCCCTGAACGCCAGCGAGGCTGTCTTGAACGATCCCAGGCGCAATGGTGGCCTCGGCGCTGATGAAGTCCGCACGGCCCTGCTCGTCCACACCGAAGCGCTGGAGAAGCGCCCTAACAGTGCTCCGGCAGCATCGCTATGCGCGAGCCGCATTATCCCGCTCATCGGTGAGAGCGCTGCCTGGCCACAGCCCTAGTCTCTAGAGCAGGACTTCAGCAGCCCGCTCGATATCCTTGCGCGAATGCGTTCTGACATAGAGCTGGAAGGAGCGGGCACGCGCCTGCATCAGTTCAGCAAGGGCGGTTTCGGCTTGTGTGGTCATCGCCCGCTCAAGGCACATCTCGATATCACTTTCGTATTTTCGGGCATTCAGGGCTGCAAGCGCGCGGGCATACTGCCAATGCAGGGAGGGGTCTGCTTGCCCTGTCTCGATCGCTTGCACGTAATGGTTTCGCGCCTTGCGCATACTCGCGCCCATGAAGGCCGAGCCGATCGCTCCACCGCGGCGCACCACCTCGATATTCCACACCGCCATGAAGCCATGCGCGTAGACATTGTCCGGATCATCCTCAATCACCGCCTCGGCAAGGTCGCGAGACATGCCGCCATAACCGGAATCCAGCGCTTCGCGTGTGCTCATTTCACGCGATTTGAGAGACAGGGCGATGGCTAGCTGAAGGCGCCCTTCGGGGTGTTTCGGATCAAGGGCGACCGCCTGCCGCGCCATGGCTTCCGCTTCGTCGAGCCGTTCAACGGTCGGCCGGCCGCTGGCAACGGCATCAGCAAGAAGCGCCCGGGCAGCCCGCGCATAATTGTCTGCGCCGCCTTCAGCGCGCGCCAGCTCTGCCGCCTCAAGGAAGCGCCCCGAAGCAAAAGCCTGCTCTACCCTGTCTGCAGACGCCGTCTGGCAGGACAGGAGCAGGGCAATAAAAATGGCACCCACCCATTTCATGATGGTTGATAATAGCGCGAAATGCCGCCTCGCCCAATCGCGGTTTTTTCTCTAGATCGCGATATATGGAAACGCTCGAAGCAGACCTTGTCATTATCGGTGCCGGTGTAGTCGGCCTGGCGGTTGGCCGGGCTGCGGCCATGCGCGGACGGGATGTCATCATCCTCGAAGCGGAAGACGGCATCGCGGTTCACACATCCTCACGCAATTCCGAGGTCATTCATGCCGGGCTCTATTATGCCACCGGCTCATGGAAGGCGAAATTCTGCGTCGCCGGGCGCCGGGCGCTTTACCGCTATCTGAAGGACCATGGCGTCGCCTACAAAAATTGCGGCAAGCTCGTTGTGGCCCAAGCGGAAGAGGAAGAGGCGCTTGGCGGGATCCTCGAACGGGCCCGCAACAATGGCGTCGAGGAGCTGGAGCTCATTTCGGGCGAGGAGGCCCGCGCCCTCGAACCCGCGCTGAGCCAGGATATCACCAAAGCCATTCGATCGCCCGTCTCGGGCATCTTCGACAGCCATGGCTATTTCCTGGCCCTTCAGGGCGAGCTTGAGGACCATGGCGGCATGATCGCCTTCGGAACGCCGGTCGAGAGCGGGACGCTGACCGGGGACGGCGTCGAGCTGGTTACCGGCGGCGAAAGCCCGGCCCGTATCAAGGCGCGCTCGGTCATCAATGCCGCCGGTCACAATGCCACCGCGATTGCGCGCCGAATTGACGGCCCGCACATCGATCACCTGCCAACGCCCCACTTCGTGAAGGGCAGCTATTTCAGCGTGCTGGGCAAAACGCCGTTCACGCGCCTCATCTACCCGATGCCGGATCGCGCCAGCCTCGGCCTCCACCTCACGGTCGACCTGTCGGGACGCGGCCGCCTCGGACCGGATGCCGAGTGGCTGCCGGAGGGCTCGACCCCGCCCTTTGACTATCGTGTCGATCCTGAGAGGGCCGTACACTTCTACGCCTCCGCCCGGCGCTACTGGCCCGGCCTGCCGGATGGGGCGCTGGCGCCCGACTATGCCGGCGTGCGTCCCAAGATCGTTGCAGAGGGCGAGCCTTCGGGAGACTTCATGATCGATACCGTGGATACGAGGCTCATCAATCTGCTCGGCATGGAAAGCCCCGGGCTTACCTCTTCGCTGGCGATTGCAGACCATGTGGCAAGCCTGCTGGATTAGGCGGTTGCGAAGCCCTCACGCAATGTGTATTCAGCCCGCTTCGGGACCGCATGCCGGTGCCGGCAGGCCCCTGCGGCAATTGAATGGTTAGGGTTGGGTAGCTCAGCTGGTTAGAGCGCATGACTCATAATCATGAGGTCGGGAGTTCAAGTCTCCCTCCAACCACCATTCATTCCGGGTGGCCCTGCGGGCCAGAAATCAGTCCAGTTTCAGCCCATTTCCAGCCCACCTGCCGGAATGCCTCGAGGGCCACTGCGATCACGTCGTGATCGAGAGCCCTCCAGGGTTGGCGTGGGGTGTAGAGCGTCCAGTCGGCAGGGTCCGGCGCATCGCCCTCATACACCCGTCACGATGATCCAAGCGCGGGTCATGCTGAAATTGGACCACAGGATTTCAGGGGTGGGATGGATTTCGGTCTTCCTTCTCTCCGTCAGGAAGAAAGAAACAAGCGCCCAGTGATCGCTAAAATTGCCGCCAGATATACAAGCCGCTTGCGCCGACGGTCAGGAATTACACAGTCATTTACAAGGAATGGGTTGGCAAGATCAGCGAAAACCCTTACCTTTTCCGACACTAGTAGAGTATCCGAGTAGAGTGTTTAAGGGAGACCTGTCTGGTCTCCCTTTTTCTTTGGCCCTGTTGTTGCAACTGCAGTGTGTGCTGGATACCGCGGCCCCGCCCCGGATAGGTTCACGACCGCGTCAGGCGACGCGAATCACATCAGGATGACGACACAGTTTGACACTCGCTGAAACCCAGACCACCGCGCGCGGAGACTTGCCGCCGGACTATTGGTGCCGATCCGGCGGCGTAAGCTTGCGGGCCAAGGTCTGGCATGAAGAGCGTCCGGGCCTTCCTGTCCTGTTTCTGAACGGTGTCGGCACCAGTCTCGAAATTGCGGCACCGCTGGCGAAGCGATTTCCCGGCAGGCGCTTCATCGCGCTGGAAATGCCTGGTTCCGGCCTGACGCCAATGACCGACCTCCCCCTGCCGCCACCCCTGCTTGCCCGGCTGGTAATCGATTCAGCCCGCCAGCTTGGCGCGTCCCGTTTCGACCTGATCGGCCTGTCGCTCGGCGGCGCGCTTGCCCAGCAGATCACGCTTCAGTATCGCGACCGTGTGGCGCGGCTCGTGCTCGCGGGTACGTGTAGCGGCTTCTCCATGATGCCGCATGACTGGACCGATGACGGCCTGCTGCGCACGATCAATCCGTTTGCAGCGGTTCTGAGCGATTTGATGTCCGATATAAGCGGGCCGCATCTGAGCGGCCTGATCCATCCGAGCCCCTCATCCATGGCCGCGCAATTCGCGTCCTTTGTCGGCTGGTCGAGCCTTGCCTTCCTGCCGCTGATAAGAACGCCTGCCCTGGTGCTGGCCGGCGCGCGCGACCGGATCATTCCGCCCGCCAATGCGCTTCAGCTCTCGGCCTTCATACCGAATGCGGAGCACCGCATCCTGCCGGATGCCGGACACCTCTTCCCCTTCACCGAGCCTGAGCGCACGGCGAGCCATGTGATGCGGTTTTTCGACAAGACGCCGGCGGACGACGCCGCCGGCTAGGGAGATCGATTAGCTGATCTCTTTCTTGCTCGTGACGATCTTGCCAACCAGCCCGTATTCCACGGCCTCTTCGGCACTCATCCAGTGATCGCGGTCGGTATCGGACTTGATCTTTTCCAGCGTCTGCCCGGTTGCATTCGCGAAGATCTTGTTCAGGCGCTCGCGCATGCGCACGATTTCGCGGACCTGAATGTCGATGTCGGAGGCCTGGCCACCAAAGCCGCCCCGCGGTTCATGAAGCAGGAAGCGGGTATTCGGCAGCGCGTAGCGGTTTTCCTTCTTCGCCGCAGCATAGATCAGCGCGCCGGCAGAGGCGACCCAGCCGGAGCCCAGCACCTTCACGGGCGCATCCACGAACTTGATCATGTCATGGATCATGTCGCCGGATTCGACATGGCCACCCGGCGAGGAAATCACCAGCAGGATCGGCTTGTCGCTGTCGGACCCAAGGGCCAGCAGACGCTCACAGACGCGGCGCGCCTGCTTGTCATCAATGCCACCGGTCAGGAGGATGGTGCGGGCCTTGAACAGAGCCTCCTCAAGGAAGGCATTCGGCTCGTTCATCGGCTTGTCTTCATGTTCGTCGTCAAGCTTGGGCATCGTCTGGTATTCGAGCTGAGGCATCGTCACTCCATGGAAAAGTCTGACGCCATAGGTGAGACGCCGTAGCCTTATGGTCAAGCGGTTTGCTGCCCTATTCGGCGGTCTGCGTCACCGACAGTCCCAAATCCTCCACAATTTGTTCGGGTGCGGTGTCGGGACCGAGCTGTTCGAAGTCGTCCGGCGTGAGGGGCGTGGGCGGTTCGGCCTTGATCTCAAGGCTTCCACCGGAGGTCTCGTAATAGAGAGCCACCGATTCCAGCCAGTCCGCGGCAGGCGGGAATTGCTGGGCAGCGGCCTGCTTGCCAGAGCGGACCATGGTCGCGATGAGGCTCCGCATCTGCTGGGGCTCCATGCCGCCCAGCGTCGCGCCCCAACCCTGGTCTGGATAGAGCTTGGCCACCTCACTGACATAGCCAAACAGCTTGTCATAACCGCCATCATCGGCCTCGTAGAAACGCGCACCGCCAAAGGCAAACGCTTCCTTGAACGCGTCTTCGAACGCGGCTTCCCGGTCTTCGGCATTGAAGGCGGCCTGCAGGGCGGCATAGTCCGGCAGGGTGACGTCGATGGACATCGCGCCCTCGCCGAAGCCTTCGGAGCTGGTGTCCAGCGTCAGGCCCGTCTCGCCGCTATCGGCGCCCCATTGCCAGCGTGTCGAGATATCGAAAGGAATGGCCTCAAGGCCGTGCTCATCGAGCTTGTCGACCGCCGCCTGGAGGTTGGCCTTGAAGTCAGCAGCCTCTTCCTCGGGCGTTTCCATATCGTCTGCCTCAGGCGCTTCGGTCCCGCTGTCTTCGGCAGGGTCCTCGGCGATTTCCTCGATCGCTTCTTCGGGGATGAAGGCCAGCGCAACTTCACCGACATCCTGAACGTCAATCTTCGCGCCGCTGATATCGAGGCCGAAATCCTCGGGGATGAACCAGGCAAAGGAGTCAGCATCGATGGCCACACGGTCAGCCTCGAAGACGTCCCCGTCATTGAAGGTCAGCGAATAGTCGCGCGCTTCCCACGTCCCGAGGCTCATCAGGTCGCGCTCGTCCATGGTCGGGAATTCCGAGCGGACAAGATAGCCGGCGAGCTTGTCGAGCTTGATGTCCTGATAGGAAATGAACGCCGTCTTCTCGACCTGTTTCAAGGAGAACCCTTCAAAGCCGGCCTCCTCCATTTCGTCCGACGGATCGGTCATGTCCATCGACTGGGACTGGACGGTGTTGACGATGACAGCGCGGCCAAGATCGAAGCCGTCCATATCCTCATAGCCGTAGAAGTCCCATGAGACCTCGACATTCTGCTTCATGCCCTGCTGGTCCATGGCGAAGACTGCGACCGTGTCATAAGCGGCGAGATCCTCGATGGAAAAGGAGCGGGAAATGGCAACAACCTTCTGCGCCAGGCGAACAAGGTCTGTGGCCAGGGCCATCTGTTCGCGTTCTTCCTCCGTCATCTCTTCCGGATCTTCATCCGGCGTGAGGTCCGTAAAGAAGGTGTCGGACACCGGCACCAGTTCAAACGGCCTGAGCGAGACATTGCTGAAGACCATTTCAGCTGTCGTGGAATCGAACGTCTCGACACCGAAGCTGACGTCTTCGCCAGCGTCTTCCTCAATCTGCTCTTCCATCGCATCGAACAGCGTGTTCAGCGCGCCCCCGACCCCGAAATAGGAGACGTCGCGTACTTCCAGCCGGTTGAAGGCCAGCCCCGTCTCATCGAGGCGTTCCCCGCGCAGGCGGGCCGCGATCAGGTCCGAATTCAGACCCCACACTTCTGCCTCGCCGGCTTCCATGCCGAATTCCGGATCAGAATTGATGGTGACCGTCAGGCCGGAGAAAACTGTCGCGCCCGTCCTCTCATCGAAGCTCTGCTCGTCCCAGCTGACAGAGACCAGGTCCGGCAGGGCCTCGTTGATCGGCCCCAGGTCGGCTTCCAGCGCATCCTCGAGACTGAAAGCTTCCTCCGCCAGCCCCTGCAGCGTGGCGATCGAGGCCTGCCAGTCGGCATTGGCATCAGCAGCGCGCTCGCTGGCCGGCGCCTTTTCAGGTTCCGGCGCTGGCTCTTCGTTACGGTCGCCACATGCCACCAGCGATCCGGCCAGCAACAGTGCGCTCAGGGAGGTAAGGGACTTCATGGGGCAGATCCTTCTGCTGGTTCAGTGCCCAGTAAATGTCACAAGGCTCATCACATCAATGCCAAGCTCGCGGAGTCTCCGCGAGCCACCAATTTCGGGTAAATCTACTAGAAAAGCGGCTGCAACGATATCCGCCTTGCCGCGGCGCAGGAGCTTCACCCCTGCCTCCGCCGTACCGCCGGTGGCGATCAGATCATCAACGAGCAAGACATTCTCGCCTTCCGAGACGCCATCGGTATGCATGTGCAGGGCATCGCTACCATATTCGAGCTCATAGGGCTCGCTCCACGTCTTGTAGGGCAGCTTGCCGGGCTTTCGCAGGGGCAGGAAGCCCGCACCGAGCTTCAGTGCCATGGCCCCACCCAGGATAAAGCCGCGCGCATCGATGCCGGCGACCTTGGAGATGTTCATGTTCTCGAACGGTCGGCAAAGATCCCCGATAGCATTGGAAAAGGCGCCCGGATCACTCATCAGCGTCGTCACATCCCGGAACATGATCCCCTGGGCTGGATAGTCGGGGACCGTGCGAATTTTCGTCTTGTAGTTGTTCAACTGCCACTACCTCTTTCAGTGGCGTCTTCCGGGGAGCCCTCACCGGTCGGCGCCGAAGCCTGACCAGTACTGGCAGACTTACCGAACGGTATATAGGTCGAACTGGCCTGATCTTCAGCCGCCACGGCTTCCGCGGGCGCATCTTGTGCAGCTGTGACCGGTTCGGTCTCATTCGACGGGGCCGTCTGAGCGGGGTCAGGCGTGCCGGAGCCGGGGGTTTCTACTGAGGCGGGAACCTGCTCTTCATCCGGGCCCGCGTCGGCCTTTTCCTCCGCTATAGTCTCAAGCGGTGTTTCGGGAGTGACAGGTTCAGCGGTGGCCTCTTCCTCGACGATGGCTGCCTTTTCAGCATCCTCCTCCGTGCCACCAGCATGACGGCGTTTGCCGAACACGCCGCGCGGGTCGGCCTTCCGGTCATAGTGGCGGGAATAGTATTCGTGCGCCGTCAGCGTAAGCGGATGCGGTGTCAGCCTCATGCCGGCGCAGCGCAGATTCTCCACCACCGCATCCCGCAGGGCGAGCCCGGGCAGCAGATCCTGATGGAAGCCATGCGCCTTCATCCAGTCGCGCACCCACCAGCTGCGGGTAGCATGAGCCTTTTCGGGCGGACGCCCATCCTGCTTTTCCCAGAGATAGAGCGTGCAGATGCCGTCAATCGCCGCGGCCTTGGCATCCTCCAGCGGCGTCCCGATCGGTTCTCCCCGGTCCAGCGCATAGCGCAGGCGGCGCTTGGAGGCCTCAATCGACTGGTAGGTTGCCTGGAGGGCGGCCAGCGCCCGCTTGTCAGCGGCCATGGTCTCGGCCAGCACGCCATCGAGTTGCGGGTGGTCGAGCACCGGCAGGTCACCGGTCAGCCCGAGACGCCCGCTCTCGACATCGGCCAGCTCCCGCACCGTCTGGAACATGTTCAGCCGGAATTCGGCCCCTATGCCCTCCAGCGAAAGCTTGATGGCGTCACGGCGTATATCCTCCTGGCGCCACAGCAGCCAGGCGATCGCCAGAGCCGCCGCCACAAGCAAGCCGAGGCCGCCAACGAGAAAGGTTTCAAAATATGTCCCGGTCATTGTCCTCACCCACTTTCAGGGAGCTTAGCAAAAGGCGTCTGAGGCGTCGACAAAAGGATTTGTGGCGCTTGACCTGATCCAATTGTTCGTGTTTTGTTCCAGTCGGAGGCAGATCATGCGCAAGCCGGATACCATCGAATGCCTGTACATCGATTTCGACTGTTACTTTGCCAGCGTTGAAAAACAGCTTCGCCCGGAACTGCGCGGCCGTCCCGTCGGCGTCGTCCCGCTCGACTCACCGCATACGAGCCTCATCGCGCGCTGCTACGATGCCAAGACCTATGGCATCCAGCGCGGCACCCGCGCGACCGAGGCAAAACGCCTGTGTCCTGATATCGCCCTGCCCGTGGCCCGCCATGATGTCTATGTCCGGATGCATCACGAGATCCTGCGCGTCATCGACCGTTTCGTGCCCGTCGCGAAGGTCTGGTCAGTCGACGAGATGGAGTGCCGGCTCTGCCCCCGTGAGCGCGCAGGCGCAGCCAGGCTTGCCGAACAGATCCGCGAAGGGCTGCGCGAGGAGATCGGCCCCTGGGTAACGCCGTCCATCGGGCTCGGGCCGAACCAGTTTCTCGCCAAGGTGGCCGCTGAAATGAACAAGCCGGACGGCCTCACAATCCTCCCGCCCGATGCCCTGCCCGGCCCGCTGTTCGACCTGCCGCTCGACGACCTTCCCGGCATCGCGAAAGGTATGCTGGCGCGGCTTCATGACGGCGGAATATTCACGATGGAGGCGCTCTGGAATCTATCGCCGAAACATGCCCGGGCCATCTGGGGCGGTGTCGAGGGCGAACGCTTCTGGGCGCAACTGCGTGGCTATGCCGTCTCCCGGCCGGAGACCAGCCGGCGCATGTTCGGCCACGGACGCGTCCTTACCAGCGGATGGCGAAACCTCGACAGGGCGTTCGAGATCGCTCGCCTGCTGACCGTCAAGGCGAGCCGGCGGATGCGTCGTGAGGGCTTCCTTGCCCGCCGCTTCAGCCTGTCGCTGAAAATGCGTGAGGGCCGCTCCCTGGACTGGCAAACCAGTTTCTTCCCCGCCCGCGACGACCAGACTTTCCTGAAGGCGCTGAGCCGTTTCCAGCAGGAGGCGATCATGAAAGGTCACGGAGGGCAGGATTTTTCCCGCCTGTCAGTCTTCATGCATGACCTGGTCAGCACGCATGAGCATATGGGCGACCTGTTCGCCCAGCCCGGCCTGACCGAGACACGCGACCGGCGCGATCAGCTGAGTGACCTTGTCGATACGCTCAATGCCCGCCACCAGCAGTCGGTGATCGGCTTCGGCCTCAACCGCCAGCCGCCGGGTGGCTATGCAGGCGCCAAGATTGCTTTTGGCCGGGTGCCGGATCTCAGCGATTTCTGATCAAATGGAATAGCTTGCCGGTCCGAGGACGCGCCCGGCAACCGCATCCAGCTTCCTCAGGACGGCGGGGTCACGAGCCTCCGGGGCGGTGATCATCGCATAGTCGAGACAGGTCTCGATGGCCTGCGGAGACGGCGTGCGCTCCACGCCATCGAGTGACGCCACAAAATTGAGGATGGCCTGCTTCGCCCGTTCCGTATTCTGCTTCATGACGGCGAGCACATTGGTCACGGAAACCGCCTCCATCTCATCATGCCAGCAGTCGTAATCGGTGACCATCGCCATGGTCGCATAGGGAAGTTCTGCCTCGCGGGCGAGTTTGGCTTCGGGCATGTTGGTCATGCCGATCACGTCGCAACCCCATTGGCGGTAGAGATGGCTTTCCGCGCGCGAGGAGAATTGCGGCCCCTCCATGCAGAGATAGGTCCCGCCGCGATGAACCGTGACGCCCGTCCGCTCGGCCGCGTCGCCGGCAAGCCCCGAAAGCCTCGAGCAGATCGGGTCCGCCATAGACACATGGGCAACCATGCCCGGCCCGAAGAAGCTCTTCTCTCGCGCAAAGGTCCGGTCGATGAACTGGTCGACCATGACATACTCACCCGGCGCATAGGCCTGCTTGAGAGAGCCGCAGGCAGAAATGGAAAGGATGTCCGTGCAGCCGGCCCGTTTCAGTGCATCGATATTGGCGCGGTAGGGCACTGAGGTCGGTGTCAGCCGGTGGCCTTTGCCGTGGCGCGGCAGGAAAACCAGCGTCACGTCTCCGACCCGCCCGCGCACAAGCACATCCGAGGGTGCCCCCCATGGCGTCTCGATCGCCAGGTCCTCGGCGTCCTCCAGGCCTTCGATTTCATACAGGCCGGAGCCTCCGATAACGCCGATCGTCCATTTGCTCATGCCTGGTCACACTCCATTGTTTTCTCTCCCGTCGCAGAAGCAGGCTGGAGAGGGGAAATCAAGTCAACGTGATGGTGGCACAGGAACCGGGACCATAGCTCCGGCGTCTCTTCTGTATGGACAACAACTCGATTTCCGCGCCGGCCACCGAAGCAATCGCCCGGATTGGACTTGGCGCGAGAGCTTTCGTCTACTTCGCCGTCGCGTGGCTGCTAGCCGACGGCGCCTTCTCATCGAGACCGGATGACGGCGCCAGCCCCGGGGATGCCTTTCGCACCATTGAGCACCAGCAGGGTGGACGTATCCTGCTCATCGCCCTGGCAATCGGGCTGTTTCTCTATGCGCTGTGGCGCTTCCAGCAGGCAATCCTGGATGCGGAAAACCAGGGTCATGACGCCAAGGGCGTTTTAGCGCGGCTTGGCATGATGTCGTCCGGTATCAGTTATCTGCTTGTCGGCATTGCCGCCTTCGCCGTCACACGCGGCGCGAATGACGAGAGTGGCAGCAGTGGTGGCAAGACCGAAGAGACCGCCCGATGGCTGATGGAGCAACCTTATGGCCGCTGGCTCGTGGCCCTGGGTGGGCTGGTCCTTGCCGGGATTGGCTGTGCGCAGATGTGGCGGGCAAAGTCCGGTCAATGGAAGCACAATATCGACCTCACCGGCTGGGCCGGACGGCTGACCGGTCTGATCGCTTTCGGCATTGCCGGGCGTGGTGTGCTGTTCATTCTGGTCGGGCTTTTCCTGCTCCTTGGCGGCGTATCGGCTGACCAGAGCGACGTGAAGGGGCTCGCCGCAACGCTTGGCTGGGTGCGTGGCCAGCCTTTCGGTTTCTGGCTGTTCCTCGCCTCGGCAGCGGCCATCGGGATTTACGGCATTTATTCCGCCGTCCAGTCCCTCAGATACAAATTCCCGGACAGCTGAGGCCGCCCGGGAATTCGGTTCTGTCGATTGTCAGGCCCTGTGGCCCTAGTGGTCGACCTTCCGCCAGATGCGGTGGAAGGAGAACCAGAGCAGGACTGCCAGGATCACGAGATAGATCATTGAAGCAAAACCGGTCGACTTGCGCTGCTTCTGCTTCGGTTCGCCGGCCCATTGCAGGAAGGCGGAAACATCGCGCGCCATCTGGTCGACGGTCGCTTCCGTGCCGTCCATATAGGAGACGCGGCCCGGCGTCAGCTGCGGCGGCATGGCCAGGAAGCCACCCGGCGGCGCATGGCGCGGATCACCCTCCCATTGAGGGGTGGTGTCGCCAGCGAAGTACGGGTTGTAGTACTGGCCGAGAGGCTGGATCAGTTCGCCTTCATAATGGGCATCGCCATGGGAAAGCTTGTCCATATGGCCCACGTCGATAACCGTCTCGGTCTCCTCGACAACGGCTGCCCCTTCTTCCGCCTCAACTTCTTCTTCTGACGCTTCGCTATCGGTGACGTCTTCGGCCGGCACTTCAACCGTGCGGGTGGAGATGACGGCATCCTCCGGATAGCCGGTCAGCAGGCTGTAGATATAGCTCGCACCACCAGGACGTGCCTTGGTGATCACTGAGAGATCCGGGGGGTAGGCGCCGCCATTGGCCGCGCGGGCCGCCTGCTCGTTCGGATAAGGCGACTTGAACGGGTCCGAGGTGCGGGCCGGCCGATAGTCATAATCGCCGACATCGTTTGGCTCGGTGCTCAGGATCTCGTCCTGGGCGGCAAAGGACTTCACCAGCGGATTGTCGTTCGCATTCGGATATTCCGGGTCGTAGAACGGGCCACCCGGCTCACCCAGATTGCGGTAATGCATCAACCGCATCCCGTGGCAGGACGCACAGACCTCGCGATAGACCTGATAGCCGCGCTGGACGCTCTCCATGTCGAGTTCGCCAAGCGGACCGGTGAACTCCCATCCACCTTCGGGCTCGTGCGGATGCAGGGCGCCACCGGCGGCATGTGCACTGGCAACCAGCGCCGCCGCGCCTAGTCCAGCAGAAATGAAACGCAGGAATTTCATGTCCATACCTCTTATTCGGCGGGCGCAGGCGCGGCACGGTCATTCCCGAGCACGGCCTTGTGAATTGATGTCGGCTCGTCCTTCGGCTTCTCGCGCAGGCCAAGCAGCGGCAGGATCACGAGGAAGTAGGCGAAGTAATAGAGCGTCAGGATCTGGGCGAGGTGCACGAACCGGAAGGCCGGAGCCTTCGCGACAGCGATTGCCGCATCGACACCTTCGTCCAGTTTCTGGTCGCGGAATGTCGCAGCCGCTTCGTACTCTTCATACGTCTGGGTGGCTTCATTGCCGTTAGCATCCGTGTAGCTGACCACGAGCTGGTCGGAGCCCATCGGAATGATCGGATCGTCCGGATTGGACGCGCCACACCAGCCGAGCAGAAGCATCGTTGCGATGAAGCCGAAGAAGAACTGGCGAGCGACCGGGCGATAGCGCATCGAACGCACCTTCGACGTGTCCAGCCAGGGCAGCACGAACAGGATGGCGATCGACCCGAACATGAAGATCACACCGAGCAGCTTCGCATCAATCGGACCGATATCGAAGGTGATCGCGCGCAGGATGGCGTAGAACGGCAGGAGATACCATTCCGGCACGATGTGCGCCGGCGTCACCAGCGGGTTCGCCTCGATATAGTTGTCAGCGTGGCCGAGAACGTTCGGCATGTAGAACACGAAGGCTGCGAAGATGATCAGGAAGACCACGATCGCGAAGCCGTCCTTGACCGTATAGTACGGGTGGAACGGAACCGTATCCTTCTTGAGGCCTTCGGGGTCCTTGCGGGCCTCGACGCCAGCCGGGTTGTTATTGCCGGGCACGTGGAGCGCCCAGATGTGCAGGATCACAACGCCGGCGATCATGAAGGGCAGCAGGTAGTGCAGCGAGAAGAAGCGCTGCAGCGTCTGGTTCCCGATCGACGGACCGCCCATCAGCCAGGCCTTGATGCTGTCACCAACGACCGGCAGGGCGCCGATGAGACCCGTGATCACGTTGGCGCCGTGGTAGGACATCTGGCCCCAGGGCAGGACGTAACCAAGGAACGCGGTGCCCATCATTAGCAGGTAGATCACGCAGCCAAGAATCCAGAGGACCTCGCGCGGCGCCTTGTAGGAACCGTAGTAGAGCCCCCGCGCCATATGGATATAGACGGCCAGGAAGAACATCGAGGCGCCATTGGCGTGGATGTAGCGGATGAGCCAGCCATAAGGCACGTCACGCATGATCCGCTCGACGGAGGCGAAAGCGCCATCGACGGTCGGCGTGTAGTGCATGGCCAGCACGATGCCGCTGAGGATCTGGGTCGCCAGGCAGACGGCCAGAATACCACCAAATGTCCACCAGTAGTTCAGGTTCTTCGGCGTCGGGAAATCGACAAAGCTGTCATAGGCCAGCCGCACAACGGGCAGGCGTGAATCGAGCCACTTCGTGAAGCCGGTCTTCGGCTCGTAGGCAGAGGGGTGTCCGCTCATCTCTCAGGCGTCCTCTCTAAAGCGAAATGTTGATCGTCGTCGGGCTGACATAGCGATAGTCAGGGACCGGCAGGTTGGACGGGGCCGGACCTTTGCGGATGCGACCGGACGTATCGTAGTGCGAGCCGTGGCACGGGCAGTACCAGCCGCCGTAGTCACCGGTATTGCCCTGCGACGGGCCGACCGGCACACAGCCGAGGTGCGTACAGGTGCCCGATGTCACCAGCATGGCGCGGTTCAGCTCACCATTCTGCATGGGAATGAGGCGCTCTTCATCGGTCTGCGGGTCGCGCAGCTTGCTGACATCGACAGCCTCGGCCGCCTTGATCTCGGCTTCGGTGCGGTGCCGAATGAAGAACGGCTTGCCGCCGATCAGCACGCGTACTTCGCCGCCAAGGGGCACCTTGGAAATGTCGACATCCAGGCTGGAGGCCGCTTTCGTGTCGCTGGCGGCATTCATCTGATCGATGAAGACATAAGCCAGCGCGCCTGCGCCGGCAGCCGCTGTCGCAGCTGTCGCGATGTGAATGAAATCACGGCGATCTTCGTCGATCGTCTCGTGGGGGGTCGATTGGGCTTCGCTCACTCTTCCGGTCCTTTGGTCAAGGATTGCTCCGAGATGCATACATTATCGGTTCGGGAAATCATTGCGGCGCAACGCCGCAAAGTGCCCTCCCCGTAATCTTCTGCGGCTGCGGTTAGCGCGCTCGCTCCAGCAATGCAAGCCACGCATGTCGGCCTGCGACGCCAAGACGCCGTTGAAGCTGCATTTGATACAGCGCCCGACAAGCGGCATCGCGTCGCATAGGTAACTGTCCGTAGGCGCTTTTTGCCCGCCCACGGCAATCGCAGGCTTTACCAGCGTCTGCAGAACGGCCATCACCTGCCTCATGTTGGAAGACCGCAAGCAAAAAGCCCGTGACTGGTTCGAATCCTTGCAGGGCGACATCATCGCCCGGTTCGAGGCGCTGGAAGACGAAGCCCAGCCGCCACTCTACCACGGTGAGCCAGGCCGATTCGTGAAAACCCCCTGGACACGCGGCGACGGATCGGAAGACCTCGGCGGCGGCACCATGGCCATCATGAAGGGCAAGGTGTTCGAGAAAGTCGGCGTGCACGTCTCCTGCGTCTATGGCGACTTCTCCGAGGCGTTCCGGGCCCAGATCCCCGGCGCCGACAAGTCGGGCGGCAAGTTCTGGGCCTCGGGCATCTCGCTGATCGCCCACCTCACCAATCCACGCATCCCGGCGGTGCACATGAACACACGCATGCTGGTCACGGCCGACAGCTGGTTCGGCGGTGGCGGCGACCTCACGCCCCTGCTCGACTACCAACGCCAGGACGATTTCCCTGACACCGCCGACTTTCACGCCGCCTTCAAGGAAGCCTGCGACAAGCATGACCCGGAATATTATCCGCGCATGAAGCAGCAGTGCGACGAGTATTTCTACCTGCCCCACCGTGAGGAGCCCCGCGGCACAGGCGGTATCTTCTATGATCGCCACAATACCGGTGACTGGGACAAGGACTTCGCCTTCACGCAGGATGTCGGCCGCGCCTTTGCAGACATCTATCCGCAGCTGGTGCGCCGCCGCATGGTCGAGAGCTGGACGCCCGAACAGCGCGAGGAACAGCTTGTCCGCCGGGGCCGCTATGTCGAGTTCAACCTGCTCTATGATCGCGGCACGACCTTTGGCCTGAAGACCGGCGGCAATGTGAACTCGATTCTCTCATCCATGCCGCCCGTGGTGAAGTGGCCCTGAAGCATCAGGCGGGCTCGGTATTCTCCCTGAGCCAACTGGCGTAGGCGTCAGCTTCGATCTCACCTGCCGCCAGCATAAGCGTCCAGGCGAGTCGGTCCGCCATGGGCGCCGTCAGCTTCAACCCGTTCGCGCGCATAAAAGTGAGACAGGCGACATAGCCCGTCCGCTTGTTGCCATCGACAAAAGGATGGTTCTGGATAATCCCTGCGCCATAAAGTGCGCCCAACGAGCAGAGATCGGTTTCACCATAGCCGTAGGCATTCAGCGCCCGCGCCAGGGCGCTGTCGAGCAGGCCCTCATCCCGCAGTCCGCCTGCCCCGCCATGCAGGGCGAGCTGGCGATCATGAACCTGCAGGATGAAGGTCTTGTCGAGCCATCGTGGCTCGCGGCTCATTTGGCGAGCGCGCGCAAGACGGCGCGGTTCTCGGCCATGATCTCTTCGGCCATTGACATGAGATCATCGGCTTCATGGTCGACCACAGCGAGTTCGATCCGGCCATCATGCGTCTGCACCACATCCACCGTATCGCCCTCCTCAACGCCAAGCGCATTGAGGATATCCCGCGGCAGAATCACGCCCAGCGAATTGCCAATCTTGCGGACTTTCATGCTGGCGGAGACTGGCGGCGTCAGCGGCGCGGCGCCAGCTTCCTTCATGCCCTTGTCTGTCTTGCGGTCCGTCATGGCGAGCCTCCTTGCGTTAGAACATGCGTTATAACATGCTCGCCTTTAACGGGCAATCAGCTCTTTTTCCCCAGTCGCTCGAGCAGGGCTTCCCTGTCTGGCTGGAAGTCCTCAGCCATCCACCATTCTTCGAGCGCGCGCAGCGTCTGACCGATCTCAGGGCCTTTCAATCCGGCCGCCAGCGCATCATCGCCACCAATCGGAAACTCCGGACGTCTCCAGGCGCGCGTGGCATGCAGCAGGTCGCGGACATTCCGGCCTGAAGTCAGCGCCCGGTCCACGACCGCCTGCTTGCCATGCCAGTAGAGCGCCTGACGCAGCTGGCGGGCGTTCAGCGTTGACACGTCGGGCAGGTTGTCGGCGGCCCACATGGTCAGCCGGTTGGCTTCAGCATTCGACAGCCGCAGGCGTTTCGAGACGGCAACCACGGAATTCGCGCTGCGATGGATAAGCCCCATCAGGCGAAGCATCGGGTCCGGCTGCACACCGGAAAGACCCTCGCTGACCCGCAGGTCGTGTAGCCCGTCCAGCGTCTCGGCCTCAGGCAGCAGGATGGAAAGAACACCGCTTTCCTTCATCGCCGCCACCGCCTCTGTCGGGTCGGGCGCGGCCAGCAGTTTGTGAAGCTCCTTCCAGATGCGTTCCGATGCGATCTGTTTCAGCCCGTCTTTCTGGCGCGCACAGGCGGCAAGGCCATCTTCATCGATGCCGGCACCATACCAGGCATTGAACCGGAAGAAGCGCAGGATGCGGAGATAGTCCTCTCTCAGGCGCTGGTCGGCATCCCCAATGAAGACGACGCGGCCATGCGCGGCATCCTCGAGCCCCCCCTCAATCGGATCGTGGATCGTGCCATCAGGCTCGGCGTAAAGCGCATTGAGGCGGAAGTCGCGGCGTGCGGCATCTTCAGTCCAGTCCTCGGTAAACGCGACCACCGCGCGGCGGCCATCGGTCTCCACGTCGCGACGCAGCGTGGTGATCTCGAATGGCTGACCCTGGTACACCGCTGTGATGGTTCCGTGCTCGATGCCGGTCGGGATGGCCTTGATACCCGCCGCTTCCAGCGCCCGGATGACGGCCTCCGGCGAGAGCTGTGTCGCAATGTCGATATCGTCGACGGGCATGCCCATCAGCGCATTGCGGACGCAACCGCCGACAAAGCGTGCACTGGCAGGGCGGGCCTGTTCAAGCGCGCGGATGACAGCCACGGTCTTCGGGTCGTTGAGCCAGTGCTGTCCTGAAAGAGAGGTCATTCTGGTAATTCAGGGTCGTTCGGCAGCGTATCTGAGGCTGGTGGGTCTGCTTCCGGCCGCTCTTCCAGCGGTCCGGCGGGGATGTTCGGGCCCGCAGGATCGGTCTCACCAAGGCCATGCGCCTTGCCACCGGGATCGCGGCTGGCGGGACTGCCGAGATCGGTCTTGAGCTTTTCACAAGGCACCTCGCGGCCACCGACCATCTCGCCATCGACCAGCCGACGCGGCTCGTAACACATCTCGCGCCCGCCCCGGTCCATGAAGATCAGGACGACCCATGCGGCCACAGCCAGTACGGCACCGATGCCGAACAGCGCCGCGATCGGCCACGGCTTGCGTCCCTCCTCGATCGCTTCGGCCGTTGCCAGCCGCCAGATCCCGAAGGCAGCGAATGGCAACAGGAAAATGACCAGTTCAAATATCAGCCTGTAGGTCACGCTTCAGTTTCCTCCTCGGGCTCATAGAGCCGTTCATATAAAGCGCGGATGATCCCTGCCGTCACGCCCCAGATCCTGTGCCCTTCATAGGGCATCTCAAAATAGTGTCGTGTCTGGCCGCGCCAATGCCCTGTCCGCTTCTGGTGATTCTTCGCACTCATCAGGAAAGAAAGCGGCGTCTCGAAGACATCGGCGACCTCTGTCGGATCGGGCTTGGCCACGAAGTCGGCCGGCAGCACGCCGACGACCGGCACGATGCGGAAGGCCGTGCCTGTAATGTAAGGCGCCCCGCGCGCGATCAGCTGCACGGTATCCGGCACCACGCCGACTTCCTCTTCCGCTTCGCGCAGCGCCGCTTCGATCTCGTCCGCATCGGCCGGATCGACCTTGCCTCCCGGAAAGGCGACCTGGCCTGCATGGGTCGGCATCGTATCCGGGCGGTGCGTCAGGAGCGCGGTCGGGCCGCTTTCACGCGGGATGAGTCCGACCAGCACGGCAGCCTGACGAATATTGGTGATGCCCTCTGCGTCGAGATACTCGATGTCGCCGCCTTCCGGCAGCCGCTCGCGGCCCTCGACAGGATCGAGGCGCAGGCGGGCGCGAGCCAGGAAGTCATCGAGATCGACAAATGCCATAAGGTCTATTCAGCCGCCCCGAGCGGAAAGAAAACCCCTTTCGACCAGACACCCAGCGTCTCGCCATCCTCCGGATCCGGCACGGCCATCCCGGCCAGCTCGTAGAAGACGGGCCGGGCGAGCTTTGCCTCCAGCCGTCCGCGCACGAGGACATAAGGCGAGGGCTCACCGGTTTCCGGATCGGTTTCCACGCGAATGGGATTGTCCGGACCGGCGACAACCACATCGCCGACACTGGTGGAAAAGGCGAGCGACTGGTCAGGCCCTGGCTCTCCGGCGCGGTCGACACGCACTGCGACAAAAGGCGCGTCCTCGACATGGACGACGACCTTTTCATAAGGGGTCACCAGCCAGGTGGACCCGTCCTCGTCCCTGCGCAGGATGGTCGAGAACAGCCGCACCAGCTTCTTGCGGTTGATCCGCGAGCCTTCGTGCCACCAGCTGCCATCGGACTTGATCTCCATGTCGATGTCGGTCGACCGTTCGGGCGACCACTTTTCGACCGGTGGCAATTTTCGTCCGCTCGGGTCTGGGGAAATCTCTTTCAGGAGCTCTTCCAGACTGATTACAGTATCGTATTTGGAATTCACATCGCGCTCCGCCATGATTTTGCCTAGACCTAGGTCTGTTGTAGGCGGGAGTGAAGACGGAGACCTCATGGCAGACGATAATCAGGCCATTGTTCAGGACGCAGAAGCGGCAGGCGACACGCTTGCAAAGGTCAAGGAGGAGATCGCCAAGGCGGTCTTCGGCCAGGACCGTGTAATCGAGCTGGCACTCTCGGCCATTCTGGCGGGCGGCCATGCCTTGCTGATCGGTGCGCCGGGCCTTGCAAAGACCCGGCTGGTCGATGCGATGGGCACCGCGCTGGGGCTCAATTCCGCCCGCATCCAGTTCACGCCAGACCTTATGCCGTCTGATATTCTCGGCTCCGAGGTGCTTGACGAAAGCGCCAGCGGCGAGCGCAGCTTCCGCTTCATCAAGGGCCCGATCTTCACGCAGCTCCTGATGGCCGACGAGATCAACCGCGCCTCGCCGCGCACCCAGTCCGCGCTGCTGCAGGCCATGCAGGAGCACCACGTGACCGTGGCCGGCGTCCGCTACGACCTGCCTGCGCCATTCCACGTCCTCGCCACGCAGAACCCGATCGAACAGGAAGGCACCTACCCGCTGCCGGAAGCCCAGCTCGACCGCTTCCTGCTCAAGATCGACGTCTCCTATCCCGACATCGACACCGAACGGAAAATCCTGATCGAGACGACCGGCGATGCCGACGCAAAGGTCGAGGCCGCGCTGACAGGTGACGACCTGATCAAGCTGCAACACCTGGTGCGCCAGATGCCGGTCGGTGAGAAAGTCCTGGCCGCCATCCTCACCACCGTGCGCGAAGCCCGGCCGGAACAGACCGCCGACGACCGCGTCAAACGTTTTGTCGACTGGGGCCCCTCTCCACGCGCCGGCCAGGCGCTGATGCTGGCCTGCCGGGCGCGCGCTCTCCTGCGCGGACGCCTCGCCCCCTCGCTCGAGGATGTCGAGGCGCTGGCCGAACCCTGTCTCGGCCACCGTATGGCCATGCGCTACGACCCGACCGGTCAGGCACCCGACCTTCGTGATCTCATAGGGGACCTTGCGAGGACCGCCGTCTGAAGATGACACCTGCTCTGCGATCCAGATGCATGCTGGCAGGCCTGGGGCTCGCTGGCGCAAGCGCGCTGTCAGCCTGCGCACGGGACGCCGGGCCGCCGGATGCCGACGCGCTGGCTGACTGTCATCGCTCGCTGCAGCGCGCTTCGCTTGCCGTGCAGGTGGCCGGGCCAGAAATGGCGCCGGGCGAACGCCAGGCCGCCCGCCGGCAGCTTTCTGATGCCAGCGCACGTGTCCTGCACGTCTGGGCAAAACGCGAAGGCCTCGACATCAGCGCCGCGCAATTTTCAGGTGAATCGGCAAAGGCCGAAGCTTTCCTTGAAGGGATCAATGCCGAGGCGGGATTGAGCGAGCAGCAACGCGCCGCTGCCCTGTCTTCCGCTGGCGACGCGCCGGAGCAGTGGCGAAACAGCATCGCCATTGCCCTCGATTGCGCAGAGAAGGTCGCGCCATGATGGACGCCGCCACCCTGCGCGCAGAAGCCGAGGTTCTTGCCCGTTCCCTTCCCGGCCTGAACCTGCAGGCCCGCGCCGCCGACACTGCGCATCTCGGCGCGGCCGGCCGCAAGCGTGCAGGCACCGGCGAACAGTTCTGGCAATACCGTCACTACGCCCAGGAGGATGCCGCCCAGCGGATCGACTGGCGCCGGTCCGGCCGGGGCGATGACCTGTTCGTTCGCGAGACCGAGCTGGAAACCTCGCGCACCGTGCTTTTCTGGTGCGACCCGCATGCCGGGTTTGACTGGTCAGGCGAACCGGCGCGCCTGCACAAGGCAGATGCCGCCCGTATTTCCATGCTGGCTGCTGCGCTGCTCCTGTCGAAGGCAGGAGAACGTATCGGCGCCCTGGGATCGGGCCGCACCCCCGGCTTCGGCAGGGCGGCCGGCGACAAGCTTGCCGAGGACCTGCTTGCCAAAACGGCGCAGGGCTTTCCGCCGCCGCCGAAATCCCAGTCCATCTTCGTCGTCGCGAGCGATTTCTATGATCCGGTTGATGTCTGGCGCGACCGCCTGGCGCCGCTGGCCGGCACATCGAAGGAAGGCATCCTTCTCGCCATCAGCGATCCCATCGAGGAAACGTTTCCGTGGCGCGGACGCGTGCGTTTCTCACGCCCGGGCGGAGCACTGTCCCGCATCTTCGGACGCGCAGAAACGATCCGCGAAGAATACGTCCAGCGCTACACCGCGCACTTTGAAGCGCTCGAGAACATGGCCGCCGGCATGGGCTGGCAGCTGGTGCGACATTCGACCGGCTCGCCGCTGCAGCGCTGCGCGTCTGACCTGAAACAGGCGCTCGAACTCTTCGGAGCGCGCCTATGATGTTCGGCCCCTTCCTGTTCGGTGCGCCGCTTGCCCTGCTCGGCCTGATCGCCCTGCCGGTGATCTGGTATGTGCTGCGCGCGACCCCGCCGGCCCCGCAGGAAGCCGACCTGCCATCCCTGCGCCTGCTCGACGATGTCACACCACGCGACGAGACCCCGGCGCGCACGCCATGGTGGATCCTGCTGCTGAGGATGCTGGCGGCCGCCGCGGCCATTATCGGCCTGTCGCAACCGGTCTATGCACCGGGAGCCAGCCCCGAAAGCGAAGCGTCCGGCCCCGTCCTTGTCGTGGTTGACAATGGCTGGACCAGTGCGGCCCGCTGGAGTGAGATCCGCTCGGTCGCCGCAGGCGCCCTTGATGGAGAAGGCCGCAACACGGCAGGCCACTTGCTGCTGACCGCACCAAAATCGCTGAATGCCGACCCGTCCGAACGGCTGACCAAGACCGAACTGCCCCAGCGGGTGAACTCGCTCGACCCGGTGGCGTGGGGCGTCGACCGCGAGGACGCGCTGGCGCGGCTGGAGGAAGCCGGGCTCGAGCCTGGCCGTATTTTCTGGGTGACCGACGGCCTCGATCCTGAAACCGCCCTGCCCTTTGCCCGGGCCTTGTCGGCTGTCGCACCGCTCAGCGTCTATGCCGCCCCACCCCGCGGGCCATCCGCGATTACCGCGCTGAGCTCCGACGCCGATGGGGCGACGGTGAGGCTCACCCGGGCCGATACCGCAGAGGACAGCCAGCGCTATGTCTCCGCGCTGACGCTCGACGGGGCTGCGCTCGCCACGGCGGAAGCCTCCTTCGCCAAGGATCAGGCCGATGCGCAGGCCGTATTCGACATTCCCGCGGCCGCTCTGGCCCGGATAGCCCGCTTTACCATCACGGGCTCTGAAGGCGCTGGCAGTGTATGGCTCTGGGATTCAGCAGCACGTTCCCGCCGAGTCGGCCTTGTCTCGGGCGACTCGGCGGCCCAGCCGCTGCTTTCTGACATGCACTATGTCCGAAAGGCGCTTGAGCCTTTCGCCACGATTACCGAGAGCAGCCTGCCGGACCTGATTGCCGCCAACCCTGATGCGATCATCATGACCGATATCGGCCAGTTGGCCCCGGACCTCGAAACAGAGGTGACCGAATGGGTCCGGAAGGGCGGCGCGCTGATCCGGTTTGCAGGTCCGCGCATGGCCGGACAGGTCGACAATCTCGTACCAACCCCGCTGCGCCGTTCTTCGCGTGCGATTGGCGGGGCGCTGACATGGGAAGATCCGCAATCGATCGGCAGCTTTCCGGCGACCTCACCCTTCACTGGCCTGCCCACGCCGGAGGATGTGAGAATCCGCCAGCAGGTTCTGGCGCGGCCCGATCCGGAACTCGCCAGCAAGACCTGGGCGCGGCTTTCGGACGGCTCTCCGCTGGTCACCGCTGCATCGCGCGGACAGGGCATGCTGATCCTGTTTCATGTCACGGCCGGGCCGGACTGGTCGGACCTGCCCTATTCCGGCACCTTCGTTGAAATGCTGCGCCGGGCCATCGCGGCCGGTCGCGGAGAGGCCGTCAGCGACAGCGAGGGCACCTATTCGCCAGACATCGTGCTCAACGGCTATGGCCGCCTGGTGACGCCCGATTCCAATGCGACGCCGGTCGCCGCCAGCGACTTTGCCGGGATCGAGCCGTCCGAGTCCCATCCTCCGGGTCTCTACCGTGGGCCATCCGGCACCCGCGCGATCAATGCCGCGGCGGGCTATGAAGCCGAGCTGGTTACAGACTGGCCGACCGGAACACGCCTGCTCGGCGATGCGGAAGCCCGGTCTGCCCGGCTCGGCGGCCCGCTACTGGGCCTTGCGGGGCTTCTGATTGCCATCGACCTGATCATCGCGCTCGCCATTGCCGGGCGCCTGCCGCTGGTCAACCGCGCCGCGCGCGCAGCCGTTCTCGTGGCGCTGGCCTTCCCGGCCGTCCAGGCTGTCCAGCTGCCGGCAGAAGCCCAACGCTATGATGTCAGCCCCAGCCCCTATAGCTACCGCTCGAGCCCCGGCTACGGCGTCGACGTCAATGTCTCCGGGGAGATCGACAAGGCGACGGAAGCGGCCCTCGACATGCGGCTGGCCTATATCAAAACGGGCGATGCCGCTGTCGACCAGGCGACATTGGCAGGCCTGCGCGGCCTCTCGCTCGTCCTGTACCGGCGTACCTCCGTGGAACCGGCCGAGCCGCACGATGTCGATCCTGAGACCGATGCGCTCGATGTCTATCCCGTGATCTTCCTCGCCCTGCCGGCAGGCGCCGAGCCGCTCAGCTCGCGGGCCGTCGAGCGGCTGAACGAGTATCTCCGCAATGGTGGCGCGCTCTTCATCGACACGCGCAATGGCGGCGACATGGCCGGGTCCGACAGTTTCGCCGACCTCGACCGGATGCTGCCCGGCCTCGATACGCCGCCCCTCTCGCCCGTGCCGCAGGATCATGTGCTGACCCGCAGCTTCTACCTGCTCGACAGCTTTCCCGGCCGCTACCAGAACCGCCGCCTCTGGATCGAGTCCTCCGGCGTCGGCGACAAGGCCGAGCGTCGCGGCGATGGCGTTTCCCGGCTGATTATCGGGGATGCGGACTATCTAGCCGCCTGGGCAGTCGATGAGCATGGCCGCCCGGTCTATTCCGTCGATGGCGGGGACCAGCAGCGCGAACTGGCCAAGCGCTTCGGGATCAATCTGATCATGTACGTGCTGACAGGCAACTACAAGGAAGACCAGGTCCACCTGCCCGCCCTGCTGGAACGCCTCGGCGAACGCGATGAGGACGCCCCGGCGCCGGAAGACCGCTTCGACTTCAACAATATCCCGCCAAGCCCCGATGGAGGCCCGAACTGACCGAGGCCGGACGCATAAGCTTTGACCCGCTGCTCGGCTGGCCGGTCCTCATCGCCCTGCTGGTGGTGTGTGTGCTGGCCTATCTCGCCTATCTGCGCTGGCGCGGACGGGCCTGGCTGACACGCGCCGCGGCGCTGACGGCGCTGGCCGCCGCCCTGTCCAATCCGGCTTATGTCCGCGAGGAGCGCGAACCGCTGCCGTCCGTCGCCGCCGTCATCGTCGACCGCTCCGAAAGCATGACCTTCGGCGAGCGCACCGAGATCGCGAATGCCGCGCGCGAACAGCTGCAGGACGAACTCGATGCCGATGCCTCGCTCGAGGTCCGCATCATCGAGACCGACAGCCAGTCGGATGGCACCAACCTGATCGGCGCGCTGGAAGGCCTGATGGCGGATGTCCCGCGTGACCGGATTGCCGGTGCCGTGCTGATCACCGACGGGCAGGTCCATGACATACCGGAGAGCCTGTCCCGGCTTGCCGAGCTTGGGCCCATCCATGCCCTGATTTCCGGCGACCCCGACAGCGGTGACCGGCGCATCTCGCTCGTCCAGTCGCCCGATTTCGGGATTGTCGGCGAGGAGGCGCAATTCGTCGTGCGCGTCGATGACCCGGTCGCCAACACCGCGACCGTCACCGTTTCGGTGAATGGCGGCCTGCCGGAACGCATCACCGTGGAGACTGGCGAGGACACCCCGCTGCCCATCGAGATCGAGCGGCGCGGCGACAATATCGTCGTGGTCGAGACGCCGGAGGGTGAGCAGGAGCTGACCATGGCGAATAACCGCACCGCCGCCACGCTCTCAGGCGTGCGTGATCGCCTCCGCGTGCTGCTGATCACCGGCAAGCCGAACGCCGCCGGCCGGGTCTGGCGCGACCTCCTGAAATCCGACCCCTCGGTCGACCTCGTCCACTTCACCATCCTGCGCCCGCCCTTCAAGCAGGACATCACCCCGCTTGAGGAAATGGCGCTGATCGCCTTCCCCACGGACGAACTGTTCGAGGGCAAGCTCGACGAGTTCGATCTCATCATCTTCGACCAGTATGAGCGGCGCACCGTCATCACGATGAGCTACCTCGCCAACATGGCGCGCTATGTCGCCGATGGCGGGGCCCTGCTGATCGCGGCGGGCGAGGATTTCGCCGGCCCGGCCAGCCTCGCCAACACACCGCTCGCAGGCGTGCTGCCCGCCCTGCCGACCAATACGATCGAGGTCGGCGAATTCACGCCGGAACTCTCAGACACGGGCAAGCGCCACACCGTCACCCAGAGCCTCGACGGCCAGAGCTGGGGCGGCTGGGTGCGCTATATCGAGGCGACCGCAGAGGCCGGTGACGTGCTGATGACGGCCAATGGCGACCCGCTGCTCGTGGTCGACCGCGTCGGCGATGGCCGGGTCGCGCAGCTCCTGTCGGGCCAGATCTGGCTCTGGGCGCGCGGCCATGATGGCGGCGGGCCGTTTGCCGAGCTGATCCGGCGCATGGTGCACTGGCTGATGAAGGAGCCGGAACTGGAAGAGCGCCAGCTGCGGCTGGAAGCCCAGGGCGACACGCTGCGCGCGACGCTGCGCACCCTGTCGGACAATGCCCCGCCGCTCTCCATCGAGACACCCGACGGCGCGCTGATGGAGCCGAACTGGCAGGAAGCCGGCCCGGGCGAGTTCGTCGCCGAAGCCCCGATTGACCGGCTCGGCCTGTTCCGTGCCCGCTCCGGCGGGCTCGAAGCCGTGACGCTGAACGGCCCGGCCAATCCGAAGGAATATGCCGCGCTGGAAGCGACGCCCGACATCCTCCAGCCGGTGGCCGACATCACCGGCGGCGGTGTCTACACGCTGGACCGCCCGGGCGACAGCCTGCCGGATATCCGCCGTGTCGGCCGCAATGCCTCGGCGCAAGGCGCCGGCTGGCTCGGCCTGCGTGAGCGGGGCGCCTATGCGGTCAGAAGCTCAACCAGCCTGCCGCTCCTGCCGGGACTATTGGCGGCGCTGGCGATTGTGGCGTTCCTGCTGCTGGCGTGGCGGCGTGAGGGGCGGTAGATCAGGCGGCCGGCTTGATCTCGACCAGTGTGAGCGCGAATTGCAGATCTTCACCAGCAAGAGGGTGGTTGGCGTCGGCCGTGACCTTTTCGTCGCCGACTTCGGTGATCGTAAGGTTCACCGTTGACCCATCCTGCTGTTGAGCCGCCAGGGTCATTCCAGGCTCGAGGGCCGGCTCACTCGGCAGTTGCTCGCGCGGAATATCGATAAGCATGTCTTCCCGGCGCGGGCCGAAAGCATTGTCAGCGCTGACCATGACGGACCGCTCTCCACCGACCTCCAGACCATCGAGGGCGGCTTCGACTTCCGGAAAGATCTGGCCCTCGCCTATGGTCACGGATGCCGGCGTGCCGTCTTCGGTCTTGCCAACAACCCGGCCGTCATTTGTTTGAACAGTGTAGTCTATCAGGACAGTGTCGCCCTTCGTTGCGGACTGCATAGTATAATCCTATCGTGTGTTGATGAGGTCAGGCGCAGGCATGCGCCCCAGCAACTCACAGTCGTCGCAATCCCAGCGCTGCCTGTCAAATTCAGGCACCGGGCATAGCTTTGCGCATGGCTCGCCATGCTGATGCCCGCGAATGCGGCGCCTGCGCCCTGCCAAGGGCAATAGCCATTACAGCCCGCGCCGGACTCGACCCTGCCGCGCAAGCGCTCTAAGCAGGAACTGTTTCTAACAGTGAGAGAGGGGCGCAACCATGGGATCAGGATCGTTCAGGGCCGTGCTGCTGGGGCTCGCCGCTGGCGCAGCCATCGCCGCAGCCAGCCCGGAAGCCGCCGCGCAAGCTGCAGAGGCCGCCCCCTGCCAGGTCAGCGACGTCAGCCCCCGCGCCGACAAGAAGATCAAGCAGTGGTACCGCAAGACCGCCCGCCTGCCCTCTTACCGCAAGGACGATATCCGCGACCACATCAACAGCATCCTCAGCGACATCCAGGCCGAGTCGCAGAAGGACAAGTACACCTGCCGCGACCGCGAAGCCTTCTACGGCGCCTCGATCTTCGTCAGCGCGGAATCGCCGGACCCGCTCACCGCTGCGGCGGCCCTCGACGTGATTGTCCAGAGCCTCGAATACGATGACAGCGGCACGAAGGAAGAAAAGGTCCGCACGCTGATCCACAAGCTGCGCGATGCCGAACGCCCGCAGGCGCTTGTCCTGATCGACCAGCGTGAGCGCGCCGCCGCGCCCGCCTCCCTCAAGCCTCAGCTTACATGGGCCCACGCCATCGGCCTGCTCGGCCAGGACAGGCCGGCCGAGGCGCTCGACCTGCTGCTGCCGCTCCTCGATACGTTTGGAGAAGAAGACAGCCGCACCCCCTTCAGGACGGCCTACGCCATTGCCCTTCACCAGGGCGATGAGGCGCTTGCCGCGGAGATCGAGGCCAGGGCCGAGACGTATTTCTCCGGCTTCGACATGCCGCCGCCGCACCCGCTGGCGGGCAATGACCTGCTGGAGACGATGAAGATGCGGCTCATCGGGACGCTTCTCTACCCGGAGCCGGGGGAGCCTCCAAGGCCCTCCTACCCGTCCGAGGCCGCCTCGCACGGGATGGAAGGCTATTGCGACGTCCATTTCGACATCGACACACGTGGCAGGCCCATGAATGTCGATGCCGAGTGCAGTGACAGGGAGTTCCGGAAGGAGTCCGAGAAGGCGGTCGCCGCGCTGCGCTTCGACCCGCTGATTGTCGACGGCCAGGCCTATGAACGCCACGCCATCATCTATCCGCTGGAATACCAGCTCGAGGACTAGGCCGGGTTGCTGGCTGGGGCTGCGTGAGCGGGGCGCCTATGCGGTCAGAAGCTCGACCAGCCTGCCGCTCCTGCCGGGTCTGCTCGCGGCGCTGGCGATTGTGGCGTTCCTGCTGCTGGCGTGGCGGCGTGAGGGGCGGTAGAGGGATGGGAGAAGACCTAAGTTCGATTGCTTTTTAGTCGCCACCTATCAATTTACATGCATTTTGGGTAGAAAATTGCGTGCAGATTGCGAGAAAATAAATGAGCTATCACGAGTACCAAGCCCGGATCGGCAAAGACATCTCTACCGTAATAAGCGACTTGCAATGTCAGCCGGTGCTATTCTTTGGCTCAGGTATGTCGAAACGATATTTTGGGGCACCCAGCTGGACTGAACTATTGCGGCATCTCGCTGAAGAGAACCCGCTAATTGATAAGGACTACGCCTACTACGCCCAATCGTGCTCATCGCAGCCGCAAATTGGTAAAGTATTTTCCGACTTCTATCGAGAGTGGGCTTGGTCAACGGGAAAAAATCGATTTCCGAAACAGCTTTTTGATGAGGCAACTCCAGCAGACTTGTTTCTCAAAACTGCGATAGCACAACACTTTGACGAGAGAACACCAAAGGAATTGAGCGACCTGCCTGATGAATCTCTCGCCAAGGAAATTGGCCTGCTGGCAGAAATAAAGCCCCACGCGGTTATCACGACCAATTACGACACATTTCTTGAAACCGTTTTTCCAGATCACGAAGTGATTGTTGGACAGAATGCACTTCGCGGCATGCCCTTCACTATAGGCGAAATATACAAGATCCACGGGTGCGTAACGGAACCAAATGAAATCGTTATTACAAGTGACCCAACCCCGTGATCCGGGCCGTTCATTCGGAGAGTCTGTTCGCCTTTCTT
>NZ_JAPYPG010000005.1 GCF_029937755.1 Henriciella sp. | reverse complement strand
AAAGAAAGGCGAACAGACTCTCCGAATGAACGGCCCGGATCACGGGGTTGGGTCAAAGGGGATCGCTGAATTGTGCTTTCCTGAGGGTCTCAGAGCACCCGAAGCCAGCGACCCCAAATGGGCAGTGAGTCTAGACGGGCAACATAGTTGTGCTCTTGATTGTTTTCAGAGCAAAGCTTGAGTTCAGTGATGACACGTGTGGAAGATTGGCTAGTTTTTCTTTGAGAAAGACCTCGTAATCTTCAATGCTCGTGGCCACGACTCGCAGCATATAGTCGCTAGCTCCACTCATGGAAAAGCATGCAAGGATTGCTGGGTGGTCGTGAATGGCACGCTCGAATTCATCGAGCTGCTTCGTGGCATTTTTTTCAAGTTTCACCTGGACAATAACGGTCACGGTCAAGCCGAGCGCATTTTGGTTCAGGAGGATCGCAGGCCCATCGATATAGCCGTCCTTTTCCATCCGTTTGAGGCGTTTCCAGCACGCTGAATGGGAGAGGCCGATTGCCTCCCCAAGCTCTGACATAGACATGCTGGGGTGGGACTGATGGGTTCTCAATAATTTCTTGTCAGTCGCGTCCATGTCCAAGATATTCCGTAATCCATCTTATGCATAAACTTGAATGAGTGATTTGGGAAACATCGTCAATCATAATAGCGCAAATCAAGCCAATTGAGAAACAACATTTCTCCCGATATCTGCATAATGCGGCCCATACGCTTTGCTTGAGTGAATGGAGGTGTCCTTTGACCAATGACCGCAGATCGGGACGCCTGAGGGTTCCGGAGCCATCGTCGCGTCCGGGCGATCCGGTGGAATTCGGGGATCTCGCTTTGTCGCCTGCGGGCGCCGTTGCGCGCCCCGACATCGACGCGCCTGAGCCTTGCCTGCGTGATCTCCCCTTCCTGCTCATCCGGACGCTCGACGATGCTGGTAATGTTGTCGGCGGGTGGCTGCCTGACCTGGCGGATGGAGACCTCATCCGCGCCTTGAAGGCAATGGTCCTGACGCGTGCGTTCGATGAGCGCATGTTCAAAATACAACGGCAAGGCAAGACGAGCTTCTATATGAAGAGCCGGGGCGAAGAAGCCTTGGGTGCAGTCCCGTCCCTCGCGCTTAGGCAGGGCGACATGTGCTTTCCGACCTATCGGCTGGTCAGCTGGCTGATGGCCCGGGATTATCCGCTCGAGGACCTGGTGAACCAGATCTTCAGCAACGCGCAGGATCCCTTGAAGGGCCGGCAGCTTCCCATCCTGTATTCGGCGAGGGATTATGGATTCTATTCCCTGTCCGGGAATGTCGGCAGCCGGTTCGGACACGCGGTGGGCTGGGCCATGGCGAAGGCCTATCGCGGAATCGATGATATCGCGATCGGGTATATCGGCGAGGGCACCACAGCTGAGGGCGATTTTCATGAGGCGCTGACGTTCGCCAGCGTCTATCGCGCACCCGTCGTGCTCTGCGTCACGAACAATCAATGGGCCATCTCGACATTTTCTGGCATTGCCGGCGCGCAGGAAACGACTTTTGCGGCCAAGGCGATCGCCTATGGCATCCCCGGCCTGCGCGTTGACGGCAACGACGTGCTGGCGGTCTGGGCCGCGACGCAATGGGCCGCAGCGCGCGCGCGGTCGGGACTCGGCGCAACATTGATCGAGTTTTTCACCTACCGCGCCGAGGGTCATTCCACCAGCGATGATCCAGGCAAATACCGACCATCAGATGAGGCGTCCAAATGGCCGCTGGGGGACCCTGTTGAGCGCCTTAAGCAGCATCTAATCGCCTTGGGCGAGTGGGATGACAGCCGCCATGCTGCGCTTGAAGAAAGCGTTGCCGAGGCGGTCCGTGCCGCAGTCAAGCAGGGAGAGGCGGTCGGTACGCTCGGCCAGTCCAAACCCAGCGTGAAGGAAATGTTCGAGGGAGTTTTCAAGGAGCCTGACTGGCGTGTCCTTGAGCAGCGCGGCGAAGTGGGGATCTGATCGAAATGGCTGTGATGAACATGATCCAGGCGCTCAACAGCGCGCTCGACACGATGCTGGCGCGCGATCCGGATGTTCTCATCTTTGGGGAAGATGTCGGCTATTTTGGCGGCGTCTTCCGGGTCACTGACAAGCTTCAGGAAAAGCATGGTCTGGACCGGTGCTTTGACGCGCCCATTGCCGAAGGTGGAATCGTGGCGACGGCGATTGGCATGGGCGCCGAAGGGCTGCGTCCGGTTGTCGAGATACAGTTCGCCGATTACATCCTCCCCGCCTATGACCAGCTCGTGTCCGAAGCGGCGCGCCTGCGCTACCGGTCGAATGGAGAGTTTACCGCGCCGATCACGGTCCGCTCGCCCTATGGCGGGGGCATATTCGGGGGCCAGACACATAGCCAGTCGCCCGAGGCGATCTTTGCGCACATTACCGGGCTCAAGACTGTCATTCCGTCGACGCCCTATGATGCGAAAGGCTTACTGATCGCTGCGATCGAATGCGACGACCCGGTCATCTTCCTGGAACCAAAGCGCATCTATAACGGGCCGTTTGACGGGCGCCACGGGCAGGCGCTTACCTCCTGGGCCCAGCATCCGGCTGCGCAGGTTCCCGAAGATCATTATTCTATTGCCCTGGGCAAGGCCGCGATCGTGCGCGAAGGCGCGGATGTAACGGTCCTGGCCTATGGCACCATGGTGCATGTTGCCCTTGCGGGGATTGCCGACGCGGGTGTCGATGCCGAACTTATCGATTTGAGATCGATCGTGCCGCTCGATGTAGACGCCATTGTAGCCTCTGTGAAAAAGACGGGCCGGTGCGTCATCGTTCATGAGGCCTCGCGCTTTGGCGGCTTCGGCGGGGAACTCTCCGCCCTTGTGACGGAGCGGTGCTTCTATCATCTGAAGGCGCCAACTCAGCGGGTGGCTGGCTGGGACACGCCCTACCCGCATGCCTTCGAGTGGGACTATTTCCCGGGACCTGACCGTGTTGCCAAAGCGCTCGCCCATGTGATGGAGGTATAGGTCTGTGCCTGAAGCTTATTACGTAAAATTGCCCGACGTCGGGGAAGGGGTCACCGAAGCGGAGATCGTCGCCTGGCACGTCGCCGTTGGCGATCAGGTTGAAGAGGAGCAGACGCTGCTCGACGTGATGACCGACAAGGCCACGGTCGAAATGCCCTCGCCGGTGGCCGGTAAAGTCATGGCGATCCATGGCGCGGTGGGTGATTTCGCCGCGGTAGGATCCGTCCTTGTCGAGATCGCCACAGAGGGTGCCGTTCAACATGCTGCCCGGCAGGAGGAGGCGGCGCCAATCTCAACGGCTAAGGATGCCGCTGAGCCGTCGGTTGAGAGTCCCGTCGTCCTGACCGGACCGGTCGCACCTACGAGGCAGGCGGTGAGCGCGCCTGCACCGGCCGTATCCATATCAGCCTTTGCGAGCCGGGGAGCGGGCGATGCGCCATTGGCCGCCCCGGCAACCCGCCGGCGCGCCTTCGAGCATGGTGTCCCCTTGCAGTTCGTGCCGGGAACCGGTCCGGGCGGGCGGATTATTCCGTCTGACCTTGATGCCTACATGGCGCATGGCGTAGGCGAGGCAGGCCCGGCACAAGGGCTGATGCCGCGCGAGGGTGTTCATGAGACCAAGATTGTTGGCTTGCGGCGCGTGATCGCCCAGCGGATGCAGGATGCCAAATCGCGTATTCCGCACTTTTCCTATATCGAGGAATTCGACGTCACCGCGCTTGAAGGTTTGCGCAAGGAACTCAACCAGGAACGCGCGAGTGACGATCAGCCCAAGCTGACCTTGCTGCCTTTCTTCATGCGCGCCCTTGTCCTGCTGCAACCGGAATTCCCGAACATCAATGCCCGCTATGATGATGAGGCGAATGTACTGCATGCGCATGACGGCGTGCATATCGGTATTGCCACCCAGACGCCGCAAGGCCTGATGGTGCCGGTCGTGCGTCATGCCGAGGCGCGCGACCTCTGGGCCTGTGCCCGCGAAATGGTCCGGGTCACGGCCGCTGCGCGCAGCGGCGCGGCCGCACGCGATGAGCTGACTGGTTCCACGATCACACTCACAAGTCTCGGCGCGCTAGGGGGCATTGCGGCAACGCCTGTGATCAACTCACCGGAAGTTGCCATCATCGGTCCCAACAAGATCGTCGAGCGCCCGATCGTACAGAACGGCCAGATCGTGATCCGGACCATGATGAACCTGTCGACCTCCTTCGATCATCGCATCGTCGACGGGCATGATGCCGCGCGGTTTGTCGGCCAACTGAAAATGCTGATCGAGCAACCTGCCCGTCTATTTGTGGAGATGCCGCGATGAGCGAAATACTTACCCCGAAAGTCCTGATCCTTGGCGGTGGCCCCGGCGGCTATGTGGCGGCGATCCGTTGCGGACAGCTCGGCCTTGATACCGTGTTGGTTGAAGCGGGCCGGCTCGGCGGGACATGCCTCATCCGGGGCTGTATCCCGTCCAAGGCCATCATCCATGTGGCAGGCCAGTATGAGGAAATGACGAAAGCGGCGTCAGCGCCTGTACACGGCGTCTCGCTGGCCTCTGCGCCCCGGATAGATCTTGCCGAGACGGTGCGCTGGAAAGACGGCATTGTCGACCGGCTCAATCAGGGGGTTGCAGGTCTACTCGCGCGCGCCAAGGTGAAGGTTATATCCGGTTGGGGCACATTCTCGGATGCCAAGACATGTGAGGTCAGGACCGAGGACGGCCTGGTTACGATCCGGCCCGAACATGTCATCCTTGCGACTGGCTCATCACCAATCAATCTGCCCGCTCTGGGGCCGGGCGACAAAGTGATCTCCTCGACAGAGGCGCTCTGCCTTTCGTCCGTCCCTGAGAGCCTTGTCATAGTCGGCGCGGGTTATATCGGCCTCGAACTCGGCGGCGCGTTTGCAAAGCTTGGGTCCAAAGTCACCGTGGTCGAGATGGCTGACCGGATCCTGCCGTCCTATGACGCCAAGCTTGTGGCGCCCGTTCAAAAAGCCATGGAGGCTTTGGGGGTGACATTTCTGTTCAATAGTGAAGCTGTTGAAGAGAACGCGAAAGGCCTGATGGTCAAACCGGATGGCGGACGAAAGAGGACGCTCCCAGCCGACAAGATTCTCGTCACGGTCGGACGCCGCCCCAATACGCAAGACTGGGGCCTGGAGAATATAGCAATCAAGACGAATGGCCGGTTTGTCGACATCGATGATCAGTGCGCGACCTCGAGCCGCAATGTCTGGGCCATCGGCGATCTTGTCGGCGAACCTATGCTCGAGCACAAGGCGGCGACTCAGGGCGAGATGGTGGCGGAGATCATTGCGGGCCGCAGGCGCCGGTTCGATTTTGGTGCCATCCCGGCCGTATGTTTCACCGATCCTGAAATTGTCACGGTAGGCGCCGGGCCCGAAGAACCGGACACAATTCACGGCGTCTTCCCCTTCTTCGCGAATGGACGTGCCCTGACCATGGCTGCCGGCGAGGAACAGGGGTTCGTGCGCGTGATCGCGAGCAAGGCATCTCATCGCATCCTGGGCGTCCAGGCTGTCGGGTCACATGTCTCCGAACTGTCGGTCGTCTTTACCCATGCCATCGAAATGGGAGCCGTTCTGGAAGATGTCGCCGGTATTATTCATGCGCATCCGACACTTGGTGAAGCATTCCACGAAGCCGCGTTGAAAGCCCTCGGACATGCCATCCATATCTGACACACAATCTGCTGTGCGCATCGACGCCATCCCGCTCGGAGCTTGGCGGGAGCATTCCGATGCTTAAGCGTTTGGGAGCTGGCAGAATACTCTGGGCGGATGGGCACAGCCTGTTCGATAACCGAGCGCTGTCTGATGCCTACAAGCTTGGAATAGACCGCAGCAATCATGTGTTCGAAGGTTTGCGGGCCTATGAAGGCAGTCTGTTTAAACCTGAAGCACATATCGCCCGCCTGCTTGCCAGCGCGCGAAGCCTGAGGCTCGCCTGCCTTTATTCGGCCCAGGATATTCAGGGCGCTTGTGAGGAAGTGGTTGCGATGCCGGGCATGCGCAATGCCTATTTGCTGCCTGTGGTCTGGAAAGGGACGTCGCCAGTTGTTTCCAATTGCGTGGATTTATCCGTGCGCCTGGCGATTACGGCCTGGAGCTGGCCTCAGTCTTTTATGGCAGAGCCGTCCCCGTCGGCCGCGCGACTGAGCCTCGCGTCCTGGCATACGTTGATGCCACGATCCGTGCGGGGAGACGTCAAGTGCTCAGACCTGCTGGATCATTATGCCATCCCCAGACTGGAAGCCCGCGCGAGTGGGTTCGATGACGCACTGCTGCTCGACCATCGGGGGCTCGTGACGCAGACGACCCGTGCAAATATTTTCTTTGTTTGTGCAGGGACCCTGCACACGCCCAAAGCCGAGAATTTCATCGATGGAATCACGCGCCAGACGCTTATCGACATCGCGCGGCGGGAAGGTATCGAAGTTTACGAACGCCATATCCTGCCTGGCACGTTGGGCTATGCCAGTGAAGTCTTCCTGACCGGGACTGCAATCGAAGTGGCGCCTGTGGAGGCTATTGGTGATTACAAGTTCCCCACAGTAAAGATGACGGCCCTGCTGCGCGACAGCTATAAGCGCCTGGTACAGGCCGGCGCGCCAGCGCAGCTGCAGCACACGTCCAAAAATCGGCCGCTCAGGCAGAAAGCCTGGCTGTGAGTGGGCTGGAACGAACAAGAGAGTACTCCCCGCTCCCTGCCTAGAGGCGTCAGCGCCTTTTCAGCCGCATAAATCTTGATATCTCACAAATCCGATGAGGGCGAAATATTATCCAAGTTCGCGAGGACGCACAACGCCAGGTTGTAATGCGGCATGTCGAACATGCGGCCATCGATATTCAGGACGCCGGGATTCGGCGCGGGAGCGAACACAGTGACGGCTATTGGCCATAAGCAATCACTTTCGCGCAGGGCGTGAATGCGAGATTGAGTGATTCGGTTGAGCAAGGTGGGGGGCATCAAGTCATAAATCCTTGGGTGACACCGTATACGGATATTCTGAAATAGCATCTGGTCCACGAATACTTGCGGAAACGTCTACCATGGTGAGAAGACATGCCGCGTATACGGAAACTAGATCCAGCCTTCGTGTTAATTGATACAACTTAAAATTGAACAAAGCGAACCCGCACGGCTCGAAACGCCGGCCAGTTGCGACTACGTACGAACCGCCGACTGTCAGGCCTGTTCAATTCAGCCTGTCATTGCAAATGCAAATGATGGCGATTCAGCAAGGGGTCCAATTGGGAGAATCTTGGGTGATGTCTAATCATCAAGTCCGATAGTCTGAAGGTAACCGGGTAGCAGACATCATTAGGCAGGTGCCCGTCTAAGCTGCGCAAAATGGCCGGCCACATGATCGCATCTCAATGATCATTATCTTTCACAATTTTTCTTGTGGACCTGAGCGGTTCGCACGAACCCGCAGTAAAATAGACGCATGTCCAACTGAAAAGACCTTCGAAAACAGAACAGTACAAAATTTTATTTAACTTTATGTGCCTGATGATTGACAGGTGTAAATCTTCTTGTAGTGTCGCCCTAAGTTCGCAAGACGCATTGACGCGTCGCAAAGATGAGCTCGTCAGGGAGGAAGTTATAATGATCAACAGGCATTGCTTTCGTGCGCGATGGAACAATTCTGCAGCAGCAAGTTGTTTGGCTTTGATGGCCATGAGCTCGGCCTATGCTGCTGCGCAAGGGAGCGCCCTGAATGAGGACTCCCAATCTGAACAGGCTTCTAACCCAGAGGCGTGGGACGCCGAGAACAAGCTGGGCGTCGTAATTGTAAATGCACGGCGTAAGTCTGAAAATATACAGGATATCCCGGTTTCTGTGACAGCCATAGGCGGGGAAGCATTGAACGATTTTGGTATCGACAATCCGCAGGATCTGGTGAAAATTGCACCTGGGCTCGTAACGGGTCCTGGCAGCACACGGGGCTTTAACCAGCTGGTTATCGGTATTCGCGGTCAGAGAAATGGCGACCCGGCAATCGCCTCGGACCAGTCAATTGGTGTCTACTTCGCAGAAGCGCCCCAAAATGCTCCCCAGGGGCTGAATCAAGCCTTTTTCGACCTCAACAATGTGCAGGTTCTTCGAGGGCCTCAGGGGACGCTTTTTGGCCGCAATGCAACAGGCGGAGCGGTTCTTATCGAACCGAACATGCCGGGTGAGGAGTTCGGAGGATATATCCGGGGTGCCAAGGGCAACTATGAGCATACGGAGCTGGAGGGTGGTATTAATGCTCCTCTGGGAGACTCCGCAGGGTTCCGTCTGTCAGGCATCTACTCGGAGCGCGACGGATATTTAACCAATGTTGCGACCGGGCAGGAAGTAAACGATATCAATCGCTACGCGCTGCGCGCGATCGGGCGGTGGGAAATTTCGTCCGATCTCGCGACCACGACGATTGGCACCTACTCGAAAAGTGACACGAATGGGGAGGGCGTGAAGCTGTTCCGTACCACGGCCAATGCTGTTCCCGGGCTGGATGAGGCGCTCGATTTCTCTCGCTCGCTGGGCGATTATGAGTTCGCTAGTGATCTTGGTACGGGCAACCCTCTCGGTGCCAATGCTGCTTTCAGCGAAGTCTACAGCATTCAGAATACTACCGCCTATGAAATTGGCGACATTACGATCAAAAATATTATTAGTTACCGCGATATCACGGACACAAGCATAAGTGATGCAGACGGCAGTCTGGTTGCGACACAAAACTCTATGGTTTCAGACAGTATTCAGGAATTCAGCGAGGAGTTTCAGCTGTCAGGGCTTACTGGCCGGTATGACTATGTGGCCGGATTATACTACTTTAAGTCCGAGGGAACCGAAGCTATAGAAGCCTATACTTTTGGTTCTCCGCGTCAGGTGATTAACGACATTGACGCGAACAATACCAGCTATTCTGCATATGCGCATCTGAATGTCGGCCTGGCTGAATTGCTGGATGGTCTTTCGGTGTCGCTTGGCGCGCGAATATCCCGAGATAAGCGGGAAATGATCTATAGAAGTCGGGTCCAGGCGGCTGTCGGCTCCAGCGATTACCTATGCAGTTTGGACGGCACTTCGATACCGCGAAACGACCGTTCTCTTTGTAATATACCCGTATCGGAAGAATTTACTGAGCCGACTTGGGAGCTGAGTGCCAACTGGCAGGCTACCTCGGACAATCTGTTGTATGCATCTTATCGAAGAGGTTACAGGACAGGTGGCTTTTCGTCGTCGGCTCGCGACATCCGGATAGCAGGTGTTGCCTATGAGCCTGAGTTCGTCGACACCTATGAAGTCGGTTCAAAGAATTCATTCGAATTCGCCGGCATGTATGGAAGCTTCAATCTAGCTGCCTACTATTCCGATTATCGTGATATTCAGCGCCGCAGCAATGCCATACGGGACGGTGTGCTGTTCAACTTCGTGACCAACGCGGCCAATGCGCACATTTCCGGCGGTGAAGTAGAATTAGTCCTACGGCCGACAGACGAGCTTACGTTCAATTTTGGCTATGCTCTAGTTAAGCCGGAATATGACGAATTTATTGAAGCGCTGCAATTTGATGGCGTGGAGTACTTGGTCGATATTTCTGACAGCCAGTTCAATGATGTCTCCGAGCACCAGCTGAACGCTGCGGTTATCTACGAGCTGCCGCTTACAAGATCACTTGGAGAGATGTCCCTACAGGCGAATGCTTCTTACCGATCTGAATATACGACGCAATTTGAGATCAATACATCGAACTGTTCAACCGGGGCCCCGCCTCCCAACGATTTTTACCGTAATTGCTACAATAGCGAGGGGGTTCTTGACGGGTACACTTTGGTAAACGCGCGCCTCAACTGGAAAAATGTCGCTTCGCGAGGATTCGATCTGGGCCTGTTCGTCAACAATGCGACCGACGAGCTGTACTATCCGAGCGCATTTACGGGACTTGCCGCGCTTGGAAGTTTTGCTGTGGGTATCGGTGCCCCGCGGACCTGGGGGATTGAGCTGACTGTTCCGTTCGGGGGGGAGGCATATTGAGTAAGGCTACCTCTGTGGTGGACCTGATCCCGTCAAGCCCCAATCTCCGAATGTGTGAAAGGAAATTTTATGCCCCGTCCTGACCGATTCTCGCATGCCGTCCTGTTTACGCCCAATCTAGCAAAAACGCTTGAGTGGTATAGAGCGGCATTTGATCTTGATGTCATCGCTGAAAACATGCGGGCAGCCATCGCGACCTATGATGAGGAGCATCATCGTTTCGCTTTTGTTGAGCGACCATTGCCGGCCGGAAAAGCTGCTCCTTCACCGCTGAAGCATCTCGCCTACGCTTATGATTCGCTTGAGAAACTGGTCGCCCAGTACCGGCACATGAAGGATTTGGGCAACACACCAGTTGAGTGCGTGAACCACGGACCCACCTTGTCTTTTTATTATGAAGATCCCGATGGTAACGGCATCGAGTTTTTTGTGGATCGTTTCGCAACATCAAGAGAAACTCAAGATTTTATACAGTCGGACGCGTTCCAGAAAAACCTGTTCGGCTATTTTGTCGATCCAGATGAGATCGGCAGACAGTTGGATGCCGGCGTGCCGGAGAGCGAGATCCTCCGTTATGATCAGAAGCGTGCTGATCAGTGGTTGGCCGAATTTATGACGTCTCAACAGTCATGACAGCTCTCCTTCTAGAATTGGAAACGTCAAATGGCTTGTAGTATCTGCGAGATGAAGCTGGCGGTTGGGTCGCGCCTGGTTTTCGACGGCGAAAACTGGATTGGTATGCCAGTCACAGGGCAGCCGGGCTGGGTCATGATGGCCGCTCGTCGGCACTTCAATTGGACGTGGGAAATGACGGATGATGAGGCGACCGCTTTCGGGCCTGCGGTGCGGCGAATGAGTAATGCCGTACGTGAGGTAACAGGCTGCGATCGCGTCTACGTGCTGGGACTTGGTGAAAACACGCTTCATTGTCATTTTCTGCTGATTCCCCGCGATCAAGTCCTGGGAGAAGAAGTGCGTGCGTCGATCCGGGATAGCGCTGGAAGAAGTAATGTCGGAGCAGAGGACGCTGAGCAAGCGGAAGCACATCTGCGAGAGGCCTGCATTTCATGAAAATAGCTCGTATCCATGCGGATGGAAAGACCGGTTGGGCGCGCATCGATGAGGATGCCCAAACGGCGGCTCTTCTGAATTGCGAATTGGAAGACATATTTGCGGCGATTAAGGGGAAGGGAGTCAGAACGCTCGCGCTGTCGGCACCGAAACCACTGGCTGGCGTCACCCTGCTCGCTCCTGTTAATCCCTGCGCCAAGATTGTGTGCGTCGGTCTAAACTACCGTTCCCACGTTGAAGCATTCGGTCGTGAGATGCCGGATAGCCCGGTCGCCTTCTTAAAGGCGCAATCGGCAGTGATTCCACATGATGCTGATCTGGTGATGCCTGTTCTGACTCAGAAGCTCGATTACGAAATCGAACTTGTCGCAGTCATGGGCGATGCGCCAAAGCCGGGCGCGTGCCCTGCCGACTCTATAATCGGTTATACGATCGGCAATGATGCGAGTGCTCGCGACCTACAGCATGGGCCCCGAGGCGTCGACCTTTATTCCAGTAAATCTCTCGATGGAACGTGCGGAATCGGCCCGTGGATTGTCACAGTCGATGAAATCGGCACGGCGCCGGATCTCGCAATGGAGCTTCGGGTTAATGGTCAAATTCGCCAATCGGATCGAACAGGTAGCATGGAGTGGAGTGTCTCGGAACTGCTCGCTTACGTCCAGGCGCGTTCCAGCCTCAAGCCGGGGGATCTTGTTTTCACCGGAACACCGGCCGGCGTGGCATTAGAGAGCGGCGTTTTCCTGCAGTCCGGCGACGTCGTGGAGTGCCAGATCGAGTCTATCGGGTGTCTTCGAAACCGTATCACAGCCCCGAAAGGAGGCGGCGAAGATGCATAAGATTTCTACAGATGTTTTGATTGTGGGGGCAGGGGCGAGTGGACTGGCTGCAACCATTTTCCTTTGTGATCTGGGTATCGACACCCTGACGATCGAGCGCCATCCGTCTACCTCGCATTTGCCGAAGGCCCACTACTTGAATCAGCGGACCATGGAGATTTTTCGCCACCACGATGCCGCTGAAGATATTTATTCGCACGCGGCACCGCGCGAAAACCTTGGACGTATTCGGTGGATGACATCGCTTGGTGGCGACGGTCCATTGGACCGGATCAAGATTGCCGCCCCACCGATTATGGGTGGAGGATCGCTCCGCGCAGTATACGATTCCAAGGGCGTCACGCCGCCCACAAATATCCCACAAATTCGATTGGAACCAGTCTTGCGGCATGTGGCCGAAACACGGCGGCCGGGATGCATTAAATTCAGGCATGCGCTTGTTGAGCTGGAACAGAATAGAGAGGCGGTTCTAGCTACAATCAAAGATCTTGAGAGCGATGAATTATTTCAGGTCGAGACGAAATACCTCATCTCTGCAGATGGCGGTAAGACAATCGGTCAGGCATTGGGTGTCGAGATGCTCGGCGAGCAAGGGCTTGGAGATTTCTTTACAATCTGGTTTCAGGCTGACCTGAGCAGGTACCTCGATGAAGATGATATCCCCATGCGGCGTATCTTCCACCCCGAAGAGCCGCATCGGATCGCATCCTTGTTGGCTTTTGGGCCAACCAAGTTTGACCGGCACAGTGAAGAATGGGCGTCCAGCTTCACACGAGGGCCTCGCATGCTTTCAAGCGACAGTTCGGTCGACGCCAGCGATGAGGAACTGATCCGTCAAGGATTGGATATCTTGAAGATCGATGTTCCGGTGAACGTTAAGGGAGTAAGTCGTTGGTCGCTCGAGACTGTGATCGCCGAACGATTTTCCCAAGGTAGAGTCTTCCTGATAGGCGATGCGGCTCACCGGCATCCGCCTGGCGCTGGACTAGGCGCGAATTCAGGGTTTCAGGACGCTCACAATCTATGTTGGAAGCTTGCGCTTGTGCTACGTGGAATGGCAGCCGCCGATCTGATGAAATCTTATGAAGCGGAGCGCCGCCCGGTCATCGAAGAAAATATCGCTTGGTCGATGAATGCCATGACCAATGCGTTCGTCATGCTTGCTGCTCTCGGTGTTGTTCCCGGTGAAGATGCCACCAAGACGTGTGAGCGCTTTGCGGCAATGATGAGCGATACCAAGATTGGGGCATCCCGGCGTGCTCAGCTTGAGGAGATTCTGGGGGTGCAACGCGTCGAATACGCGGCGCACGATATGGAGATGGGTTTCTGCTACAATCGCGGTGCGCTCGTTGATGATGGGTCCCCAACCGCTTGGCGCGATCCGATGGGGTCTGACTACCGGCCGTCAAGCCGGCCGGGATGCCGTCTTCCACATGCGTGGCTGGTTCAGGATGGCGAGGCTGTTTCAACCCATGACCTTATTCCGCTAGGAGGCTTTCTTCTAATAACGGGAGCAGAAGGAGGGAGCTGGTGTTATGCAGCAGATAGGCTCGCCGCTGAAACTGGTCTGACGATCCAATCGGTTCGCGTTGGCGAGGGTGGCGATGTTTCTGACCCATCCGGGGCATGGAGTGCTGTACGGGAAATTGAAGCAGATGGTGCGCTTCTCGTTCGCCCCGATGGGCATGTGGCGTTTCGTGCTCGAAACTGTCCAGCTGATCCGGTCGCTGCGCTTGGATCAGTATTGGAGATTGTTCTTGGAAAGGGGGTCCAATGCCCCGTCTGAGACAACTGGAAGACCACGAACTTGAACCCAGCAGCTCGGCCTTGTTTGAGGAATTGCGGGCGATGGGATCTGAGCCGCCAGCGCTTTACCGTATACTTGCTGTTTCGCCTCCGCTTCTGCGCGCTTGGACGGATCTGTCTTGGCCTTTGCGCAGTACACCACATGCCGATCGGGGTATGCGCGAGCTGCTTATCATGCGGACCGCGCAGCTATCGGGTTGCTCGTATGAATGGGCCCATCACTGGGGGCTTGCTCTGAAGAACGGGGTAGCTGCTGCCAAGCTTGAAGCTCTGGATCGCTGGTGCGACAGCGCACTTTTCTCGCCTGCCGAATGCGCTGCGCTGACCGTAAATGATGAGATCTGTAAAGGAGATGTCAAGGATAGCAGCTTTGCCGCTCTGGAAAAATACTTTTCCGAGGAGGCCATCGTACAGCTGATGATGACGACCTGCTTTTACATTTGCGTGGCCAAATTGGTTTCCGCCGCGGCCCTTCAACCAGAATGTGAGTATGAAGATGTCCCCTTCCTCGAAAAATATTCATGAACTTAAGCTTCCGGCTTCCGGGAAAGACCAACGACAGAAGAGCAGCCGGGCAAGCCGAACCTCGCTCCCCATGTCGAACGAGGAACAGCGCGCCGCTACCCACACACGCATTCTCCAGGCTGCTCGCGAGATTGTAGACACAGATGGTGAAGAAGCGGCCACTATGAAAGCCGTCGCTGAGTTTGCAGGGGTTTCACGTCAAACCCTGTACCTGCACTTTTCCGACCGAGCCGACATGATTGCGGCCCTAGCCGACCATATCGACGAAACGGCAGGGCTTGGCGGGTGGCTCGAAGCCATATCTGGTGAAAGCGATGGATATCAGCGCCTGCACCGGCTGGCGGAAATGCGGTTCGAGCGGGCCTGGGCGCTGAGGACCGTCGTCCGGGCAGTTGAGTCGGCCCGGCACAGAGATCAGGCTGCGGCAGAAGCTTGGCGCCAACGCTTTCGGCAGAACGTTAACGACTTGTCCAATCTGGTTGTCGACCGGTTACGTGCAGAGGGCCGTGTTCATGCCAGCTGGCAGACGCCTCAGGCAGCGTCTCTACTCGTAGTGTTGTTTTCCTTCAGGGCATGGGACGACCTTACCCACGACGCCAACTGGTCGCGTGAAGTGTACATCGAAACGCTTACGGCAGCGGCGGCTTCTATGCTCGCCGGCCCTAGCACAATGTCGGGAGATCTGACGAATGATTGAGCAAGAGAACATCTTGATTGTCGGTGGAGGCCCGGTTGGATTATCCGTCGCCTTGGATCTTGCTTGGCGCGGTACGAAATCCCTACTGATTGATCGCTTTGACGGAACTGTCGATCATCCTCGAGCGGGCGGCATGTCGGTGCGAACGATGGAGCACTGTCGGCGATGGGGTGTCGCTGATGAAGTCCGCGAGAGTGGCTTTAATGCGGATTTTCCACTGAATCAAAGGTTCTGCACCTCTGTGGACGGTTTCGAACTCGCTACGGCGCGCTACCCGTCTCTCGCTGAGGCGCCTCTTTCCGACAAGAGCCCCGAAAAGATGTGGCGGTGTCGACAAATGTGGTTCGACCCTATTCTGTCCAATGCAGCGCAACGTTCTGGAGCGGAGCTCCGATATTGCACGGAGTTGGTCAACTTCGAGCAGAGCGATGAAGGCGTCATCTGCACTTTGCGCGAAGTCGAAAGCGACAAGACCTACCAAGTTTCCACAAGATATCTCGTGGCCTGCGACGGTGGGCGCAGCACCATCCGGGAAAAACTCGGAATTGAAATGGATGGTGAATTCCTCGGTCGCTCGTTGAGTATTCTGTTCAAGGCCGATCTGCGCTCTGCCGGTGGCGGCGAACTTGCTGAAAGATTCATCATCATGACCCCGGATGGTCCTTTTGGGACCATCACTTCCATGAACGGCCATGACTTGTGGCGCCTGATCGTCCGCGAGGATCAGGAAGGTGACGTAGATCCCATGGTTCATGTGCGAAAAGCAATCGGTCAAGCCGATTGCGAGGTTGAAGTCTTGTCGATTATGCCTTGGCGTCGTTCGCAAATGCTTGCGAAGAGCTATAGGCATGGCAATGTTTTTCTCGCGGGCGATTCCGCTCATTTGATGGTGCCCACAGGTGGCTTTGGTGCCAACACCGGGATAGGTGACGGCGTTGATCTTGCGTGGAAACTGGATGCCACAATCAAGGGATGGGGCGGGACGAATTTGCTCGATTCATATGAAGTCGAGCGGCGACCGATAGCCGCACGCAATATGGCGGCGGCTCTGGTCAACTACAAATCCTGGAATCCCGGACAGGAGCTTGCTTTCGTCTGCGAAGGTTCTTCTCGGGGCGAGACGGCGCGTCGTATGATCGGGCATGAACTGGTGAAAGCGACGAGGGCTGAATGGGAATCTACAGGTGTTGCATTGGGGTACGATTATAGCGGCTCTCCACTTTGCATTGAGGATGGAACTCCGCCGCTGCCCGACGATCCGGCTGACTATGTAGCGTCGGCACGTCCAGGCCGTCGAGCACCACATGCCTGGCTTGAGGACGGCCGATCGAGCCTTGATCTTTTCGGCGATGGCTATGTGCTGCTTCGATTTAAAGAAAGCGAACAAGATGAACTCGTTTTGCAGGAAGCCGCCAAGAAGGGCGTCCCGCTGAAAATGCACGATATTAGAGATCCGCGGATGTCAGCCCTTTACGAGTCCCGGCTGGTGTTGGTTCGTCCGGATGGGCATGTCGCGTGGAGAGGCGAGGAAGTGAAACATCCCGCCTACGTGCTTGACGTGGTGACAGGCGCATGAGCGGCGTAATTTCCGACTCCGATCAAACGGAACTGAGAGACGAGCCTCCCTTTCCTCCCCTCGCTTATGCCATATTTGTTATCGCCGTATTGATGGTGATAACTTTTCAGGCTCAGCTTGACCGGCAACTGCCGGCTTTGCTGGTCGAGCCCATACGTAATGCTTTTGAGATCAGCGATACGCAAATCAGTTTCTTCCAGGGTGCAGCATTTGCCGTTTTCTACGCTGTCATGGGGCCCGTCTTCGGCGTCTTGGTGGACCATTCCAATCGTCGAAACCTCATACTCATAGGGCTCATTGTCTGGTCAGCCATGACGATGGCTTCCGGCTTTGCGCAGAATTACTGGCAATTGCTGATTAGCCGTATGGGGGTAGGTATCGGGGAAGCTGTTCTGGCTCCAGCCGCTTACTCCCTTATTGCAGACTATGTGGCGCCGCGAATGCGCGCGCGTGCGCTAAATGTCTACATGATTGCCGTAGCGGTAGGATCGGGCTCATCTTTGTTAATTGGTGGCTTCGTTGTTGGTGCAATTGCGAATGCGCCGACAATCGGCATTCCACTGGTGGGGAATTTCGCACCTTGGCAGGCGATTTTCTTACTGGTCGGGGCGCCGGGCTTCCTAACGGCCCTGCTACTGTTTTTCGTGAAAGAGCCAGCGAGGCATGAAGTTAAAAGTGAAGGCGCCAAGCGGCACCTGTTCGACTATTCCGCCTTCCTCAAATATCTCAGCGATCACAAACAGACATTTGCATGCCTTATGACAGCTCAGATCGCGGTCCAATTCGTCGGAAATGCCTTATATCCTTGGATTCCGACGTTTTTCAGCCGTGAATATGGTCTGGATATACCGACAGTGGGACTTATCCTCGGGCTGATCTTCATCGGCACCGCGGTTATGGGGTTCACATTCAGCGGTTTCATCAGCGACTATTGGGCAGCAAGGGGCGACAATAGCGCACGATTGAGACCGCTGCTTTACGCTGAGATGGCGATTATTCCGTTTCTCATTGCGTGGCCACTGGTTGGCAATGAAATACTGAGCTTCTTCTGCCTCGGTATGGTTATGTTGATTCATATCATTGCGATCGGCACGCTTCCAACAACGCTTCAGGAGATAGTGCCGAACCGAATGCGGGGCCAGTCGGTCACGTTAACGATGATGATAGCCACCCTGTTAGGTTATGGGCTTGGTCCCACGGCTACCGCGCTAATTACGGATTGGGTCTTTGGCGATGATGCGGCGCTGAAATATTCGCTCGTGCTTGCAACCGTGCCGGTTTCGCTGATCGCCTTGGGATGTGCCTGGCTTGGCATGAAGCCTTATGGCGAAACACGACGAGAATTGATGACCCGGGAGCTCAGTGGGAATTCGGGACGGATCGGTGATGATTGACAGTGTTCTGAAGGAAGGCGACGAGCTCTGGCGGCCTCGAAAAGGGTTCGCTCAGTCAACACAAATAGCCAAATTCATGAACTGGCTCGCGGCCAGACATGGATTGGAGTTTTCTGAGTATGAGGACCTTTGGGTGTGGTCTGTTGAAGAGGCGGACAGGTTCTGGCGGACAATCTGGGAGTATTTTGACGTCATCTCGGAGGGCAAATATTGCGGGGTCGTGACGCCGGGCGAGATGTTCAAGGCTCGATGGTTCGAAGGCTCGCTTACGAACTATGCTGAACACCTTCTGCGCCATGAAGTCGTCGCCGAGGCGAATGAGACCGCCTTGTGTCACGCTACCGAAATCCGACCGCTTGACCGATTGAGCTGGCAGCAGCTCGGCGCCGCTGTGCGAAAAGCCGCAACAGCCTTACGGCAGCTCGGTATAGGACCAGGCGACCGGGTCGTGTCCTATATGCCAAATGTGCCAGAAACAGTAATTGCCATGATGGCCACGACGGCGATCGGCGCTATCTGGTCCTCGGCCGCACCAGAGTTTGGCACACAGGCCGTTCTTGACCGGTTTGAGCAGATCAATCCTAAGCTGGCATTCTTTACAGACGGCTACACTTTCAATGGCAAGATTTTCGATCGCCGCTCCGAATCGAAGGAAATCGCTAAACGACTCCCGAACCTCAAGCACGCCATCACGCTTTCGTACATCGGCCTAGAGGCGGAAGATTTGCCGGTTCCTTCCCAATCTTTTGAGAGTTTGCTAGCGGGTACACCGATCGCCCGCGAGGATTTTAAGTATACGCGCGTTCCGCCGGACCACCCTCTATGGATTCTATTTTCATCTGGGACCACAGGCCTGCCGAAAGCCATTGTGCACGGTCATGCAGGCATGATCGTCGAGCATCTCAAGGTAATGAGCTTTCATTGCAATATGGGTCCGGGAAAACGTATGTTCTTTTACACTACGACGGGCTGGATGATGTGGAATTCAGTGGTGTCAGCGCTCATCACGGGTGCGTCTGCTGTTCTATATGACGGAAGTCCGGTTCACGATGGCCTGGGAACACTTTGGAGCCTTGCAGAACAAAGCCATTCAACTCTTTTTGGCGTAAGTCCGACGCTCGTTAGCAATATGAAAAAGGGCGGAATTGTTCCGGAAAGGGACTATGATCTTTCATCAATTGATACCGTCATGGTTGGTGGCGCGCCTTCGACACCTGAAACGTTTGAATGGATCTATGACAACGTATCGCGCGATCTCTGGGTGACGTCGCAATCAGGCGGGACGGAAATCTGTAGTTCCCTGTTCGCGGGAGTACCGATTAAACCTGTCCGAGCCGCCGAAATGCAAGGGAAAGCGCTTGGTCTGAATGTCCAAGTCTGGAATGAGTCGGGCGAACCGGTAACTGATCGGGTCGGCGAGTTAGTGGTGACGAACGCATTTCCATCCGCGCCCCTGTTTTTCTGGAACGACCGAGGCGACCAGCGTTACCGGGACGCCTATTTCAATCATTTTTCTGGAGTATGGCGACACGGCGATATCGCGAAGATAAACTGCCATGGTGGTGCTTACGTGTATGGAAGGTCGGACGCTACACTCAACCGCTATGGAGTCCGCGTTGGCACGGCCGAAATCTATAATATTGTCAATCGTATACCCGGCATCGAAGACAGTCTAGCCATTTGCTATGAGGTTGGGGAAGGCCGTGATTGGATGGTGCTTTTTGTAAAGCTTGCAGTCGGTCGCGACCTCGATGAGACGCTACGCGGCGAGATCATCAGACATCTGCGATCTGAAGCGAGTCCTCGCCATGCCCCGGACGCGGTGCATCGCGTGCCCGAAATTCCCTACACAACAACCGGAAAAAAAATGGAAGTGCCGGTAAAGCGACTGTTTTCTGGTGCTGACCCTGACACAGTGGCCAGCCCCGCTTCAATGACCAATCCAGGCTCCCTGGATTGGTTCAAAACCCTCGCTGCACAAGAAATTGAAGCGCTGAAGCCCATCTGAGAAAGGACTATCATGTTGACTGACAACCTGAATTTGGACGCTGAGAAATTGATAGACATCGATTTAGGCAGCGCAAAAACCAAAGCAAATATGCAACAACTTGCCGCCGGATGGGCGACCATGGACCCGTTTTATGTCCGGTCGGGAGGGCATGTCATCGTTATTTGCGGCCGGTATGCAGACGTTAATAGTGTTTACCAAGACACTGACAGGTTTTCTACGGAACTTCCAAAAGGTCCCGGATTTGAAGTTTTTGACAAATTCATGGGAGTACAGGTGTTAGCTCAGATGGATGGCGAAAAGCATATGCGCATTAGGCGGCTGATGGGCCCTGCATTCTCTCCGCGTGCAGCTGCGGCTCTGGAAGGTGGAATCGCCCAGTCTGTAGAGTTACTGCTCGATGAGATCCAGCGTGAGGGCCAAGAGTTCGATGCGGTGAAGCAGTATGCAAGTCATTTGATTGTCGAAACGCTTTTGACCGTCATGCTAAACCTGACGGAGGATCAGAAGCAGGTCTTTCTGCGTATGCATGATGCCATTCCGAAAGTGACATACGCCGATACGAACGAAGGATTCCCACAGGATTGCGTTGATGCATTCATCGAGGCGCAGTCTTTGATTAATGAAATGATCGCGGAACGGCGCCAACGCCCCAAAGAGGATCTAATTTCAAACCTGATACATGCGCGAGACGAATCCGGGAAACTTAGCGATCAGGAATTGTTTGACCAGATTTTTACCATATGTGCCGGTGCGCTTTCAGCCACGACTGTCTCTTTTACAAACACGCTTTACGCGCTTTATCTCCATCCTGAAGCTGTTGGGCAATTGAAGATGGACAAGTCCTTGATTCCATCAGCTATGGATGAGTGTCAGCGTTGGCAAACGGGTGGCTACTTAACGTTTCCTCGATTTGCTTTGCAAGATACGGTCATTGGAGGCACCCCCGTCTCAAAGGGAATGATCGTTAGGGTATGTCCGCAGGCCGCGCACTACGATCCAACAGTTTATCCTGACCCACTACGATTCGATATCCATCGAGGAGGGCGTAACATCGTGTTCGGTACGGGACCGCATCATTGCGTGGGGTTTCGGGTCGCCAGACTGGCAATCCGGATCGCCCTTGAGAGGCTGATTTCCCGATTCCCTGATGCGCGTTTGAAGGATACAGATATGGTGCCTACATATGGCGGCGCAGTCGGTGAGATGAAGATCAACTCCCTTCCGATGCTCATTCGCTGAGGGTCCCACAACACACAGCTTGACTAAACGTGTGCAGTAGAGATTGGCTCTGCCACAAGGGAATCCGTTCGAATTTTTACATGGATTTTTCACATAACCGGGAGATAGCCAACATGAAGGTTGGCACCAAAGCCAAGGAAATTTCTAACTCTTTAGTTCATCGCAACCCCGCTTAGAAACTTATCCCTAAATCCCGTAGTTACTGAACTGGAAATGACGTGCAAACTGACGAAATAGTTACTAGTGGTCCCGTACTTGTTACTGGCGCCGGAAAAGGGCTAGGTGCTGCTACCGCAAGGGCATTGGCAAAAGGCGGGGTTGAGCCACTACTGCTAGGACGTTCTTGCGCTAATCTCGCCAGCACTCGCGCCGATATCGAACCTATTTGGGGACGTCAGGTCCGCACCATAGTTGCAGATGTCGCCAATTGGGATGCTCTGCGGGTCAATATCGTCCAGGCGCTGCTGCCCGGCGAGCGTCTCGGCGGTGTAATCAATAATGCTGGTGTTATTGAACCCATTGATAAAGTTCAAGACAGCGACCCCGCCTGCTGGGCTGATTGCATCCAGATAAATTTGATCGGCGCCTACCACGTGCTGCGAGTGAGCCTTCCGCATCTATCGTCAGGGGGCATTATAATCAACGTATCTTCTGGCGCTGCAGTTGCTGAATTGCAAGGCTGGAGCGCCTATGCGGCGAGCAAGGCAGGATTAGAGCGTCTCAGCATGACCTTGGCAAGTGAGAGGCCGGATCTCATCGTTCTCGCGGTGCGGCCGGGAATGATGGATACAGATATGCAAGCTATAATCCGAAACGCGCGAGTTGATAATATGGTTCGGCAAGTACCAAGAGAGGACATGCAGCTCGTGGACGAGCCCGCGAAGGCTATAGCAAATTTCTTTACTCATAAGGCTGTTGCAGACAAAATGCGATTTGAAGGTGTGATACGACTTCACTGAGTATTTTATCATAGTAACTTCTGTAATCGAGAAGGCAGTTTTGGGAGGTACTCATCTTCCTGCATGTAGCGCTTTGTAGATAATTCCCTGAGCCTTTTCAGGCGCACCTGGCGATTAGACATATTCACAATTCAAAGCGACAATAGGCGTCTGGCTTGCTTGAGATGCGGTGCGTCGATCATCATCCCGTCGAGTTGCAATGCACCAGCATCAGGATCTGCAGCGAATGCGGCAACGATTTTCCGGGCATGTGCAATCTCGTCGGCGGAAGGCGTAAAGGCGTCATTGATCACGGTTATCTGCGCCGGGTGGATGGCCATCATCCCGCTGAAACCGTCGCGTCGTCCACGCGATGCATAGGCTGCCAAAGCGTCCAGGTTCCGGATGTCTGGAAATACGGTTTCAATTGCCGGCACCTCAGCAGCATGTGCGCCGAACAGGGTCAGGCTGCGAACCAGTTCATAGGGTGGGGTATAGGTTCCGTTGTCTTCCCGCGAGCTTGAAGCGCCAATGGCGACCGGCAGATCTTCGGCCCCCCAAGTCAACCCTGCAAGGGTTGACGCAGAGTTTGCATACGAGCTCAGGCCAAACACCGCTTTCGGGGTTTCTGTTGTAACGGGCAGGATCTTCAAATCGGGTCTCCCCGATTGCGAGCTCAGCATCTGAACATCGCTTCCAGACTCGCACTTGGGAAGAACAAGGCCGGTGATCCGTGAGTCTGTGATCGCTTGAAGATCTTCTTCCAGAAGACGAGATGTCAGCGGATTGACGCGCACAAAGACGGGCAAACCCTGCTCAATTGAGGTGAATTCGGAAATTGCCTGTCGGGCGTGGGTCTTGCGGCCGAGACTGACTGAATCCTCTAAATCCAGGATCAGCGCATCAGCCCCACTCGCAATGGCTTTGGAGAACCGGTCCGGCCGGTCACCAGGAACAAAGAGAAGGGAGCGCATTATCAAACTGGCCTTTTTAGGATGAGCGCCATGCGCAGGCTTTCGCAAACAAGCTTGTCGCGCTGATTGAACATCTTGTGACCAAAAGTAATGATCCCGGCATCGGGACGGGATTTGCTTTCGCGTAGTGCGATAATTTCAGTCCGGGCACGAAGTGTGTCGCCGATGAAAACCGGCGCTGGCATTACCAGCTTGTCGTAGCCGAGATTGGCCACGAGCGTGCCGAGTGTCGTTTCGCCGACGGACACGCCCACCATCAGACCGAAGGTGAATATGCCATTCACGACAATCTGTCCGAACTCGGTCGTCTCTGCATAAGCCCGGCTGAGATGCAAGGGCTGCGGATTATGGGTCATTGTGCATATGGTCAGATTGTCGGCCTCGGTTACAGTCCGTTCGAGGTCATGAACGATCGTGTCACCGATCGTCCAGTCATCATAATATCGGCCGGCCATCACGTTTCCCCTTCCAACTGAACGATCTTCATCAGCAGCTTACCTTCGATCACTTGGTCCTCTTCCGTTGTCGAGAGCTCCCGGACTTCACCATCAAATGGCGCGCGAAGAACATGCTCCATCTTCATGGCTTCGACGGTTGCCAGTGCTTGGCCGGCCTTGACGATGTCACCGTCCCTGACGGCGACGGAAATGATACGTCCCGGCATGGGTGAAATGATGCTGCCATCGGATGAGCTGGCTCCGTCGATACCGGTACCATGTCGAGAAAGCGACACTTCAAATGGCCAGCCGTGTTCAATCAGCAGAACATTGTCGTCTATTGGCAAGAGGGTGGTTGGCTTCCCTTCGACTCTCTGCAATGTGGCGGTTCGGATTTCTCCATCGACTGCAATCTGAGTTTCAAGGTCGACGGGTCCATTGACACGGAATCCGGTCAAACGGTCCCAGGCGCCCGAAACAGGACTAAAGCGATCATATGCCCATCGCGCTTCACCCAGCGTTTTCGTTGCCGCCGCAAGGCCTTCAACTGAAGGCTCGGGACGACCGACCAAACGATCCAAGTGCTCACCGATATAGCCGGTGGTCGCGCTACCAGCTGCGAAGGTTTCGTCGCGCAAGAGCCGGGCCAGAAACCCTGCATTATTGTGTACTGGATATGTAGCCACGCCGTCACAAGCCTCGGCGAGTGCCGTGCGGGCCTTGTCCCGGGTGTCACCGGTGCAGATCAATTTCGCGATCATCGGGTCGTAGAAAGGAGAAACCGCACCGCCCTCGCTGACGCCGCTCTCGATCCGTGCTGATCTGTGCGGAAGTGATAACACGCGCAGCGGACCGGTTGAAGGAAGAAAGCCTGTGACCGGGTTTTCCGCGTAAAGGCGCGCTTCCATCGACCAGCCTTTGATCTGGAGGTCCGATTGAGCGAGCGGGATAGGCTCACCGGATGCAACGCGCAGCTGCCATTCGACGAGGTCCACCCCCGTTATCTCTTCAGTTACGGGATGTTCCACCTGCAGGCGCGTATTCATTTCCATGAACCAGATCCGGTCAGCACTCAGCGATGCGGAGCCGTCGGCGATGAACTCGACCGTACCTGCTCCGACATAGTTGACCGCGCGGGCAGCGTTCACGGCCGCTATGCAGACGGCCTCACGCGTCTCTTCATCCATGCCAGGGGCGGGAGCTTCTTCAATGACTTTTTGGTGCCGGCGCTGAAGCGTGCAGTCGCGTTCAAACAGGTGAACTATATTGCCGTGAGTGTCTCCGAACACCTGGACTTCGATGTGGCGCGGATTGGTGATCCACTTTTCGAGGAGCACGGTCTGGTCGCCAAAGGATGCCGTGGCTTCGCGCTGGCAGGACGCAAGAGCCTCTTCAAAGTCCTCGGCACGATCGACCTTGCGCATGCCCTTGCCGCCGCCGCCTGCAACAGCCTTGATCAGAACGGGATACCCAATCCGGGCAGCCTGCTGTTTCAGGTGTTTGGGAGACTGGTCGTCGCCGATATAGCCTGGAGTAGTTGGAACGCCAGCGTCCTGCATGAGCTTCTTGGCAGCATCCTTCAGGCCCATGGCGCGAATACTGTCCGGGTGGGGGCCGACCCAAACGAGTCCGGCCTCTATGACCCGGGCTGCAAAATCGGCGTTCTCCGATAGAAATCCGTACCCCGGATGAATCGCCTCCGCACCTGTCTGCTGCGCAGCCGCAATCACGCGGTCTCCAACAAGATAACTATCTGCGGCCGGGGAGGGGCCGATATGAACGGCCTCATCTGCCAGATTCACATGAAGAGCGCTCGCGTCTGCATCTGAATAGACTGCGATGGTTCGAATGCCGAGACGTCGAGCCGTGCGAATGACGCGGCAGGCAATCTCACCACGGTTGGCAATAAGAAGTGATTTGATCATGACATTACATCCTGAACACGCCGAATTGTGCCCGTTCGGGAATTGGAGCGTTCAAAGTTGCGGAAAATGCGAGGCCGAGAACATCACGGGTCTGAGCAGGATCAATGATGCCGTCATCCCAGAGTCTGGCGCTTGCATACCAGGGATTGCCTTCGGTTTCGTACTTATCCCGAATCGGGGCTTTGAACGCTTCGGCGTCTTCGGGTGTCCAAGTATCGGCTTCTCTGTGGACCGTGGCGAGGACGCTGGCTGCCTGTTCCCCACCCATTACCGAGATCCGGCTATTTGGCCAGGTGAAGAGGAACCTTGGCTGGTATGCCCGCCCGCACATGCCATAATTTCCAGCGCCGAAACTTCCGCCAATCAGCACGGTGACTTTGGGCACCTGCGCGGTCGCGACGGCGGTCACGAGTTTCGCGCCGTGTTTAGCTATGCCTTCGGCTTCATACTTTCCGCCAACCATGAACCCGGAAATGTTCTGCAGAAAAAGTAGGGGTATGCGGCGCTGGCACGCGAGTTCGATAAAATGAGCGCCCTTCTGCGCGCTTTCAGAATAGAGGACGCCATTGTTTGCCAGTATCGCCACCGGTATCCCCCAGATGCGTGCAAATCCGCAGACGAGCGTAGTTCCGTAGAGTGATTTGAATTCGTGAAATTGCGAGCCGTCCACCAGCCGGGCAATAATCTCCCGAACATCGAACGGCGTCCGAAGGTCGGGTGGGAGGACGCCATATATTTCTTCCGGTGCATAAAGGGGAGGTCGGGCCGGTTGAAGATTGATGTCCGCCTTCCGGTTCCGGGGCAGGGTTGCCACAATGTCTCGAACGATGGTGAGGGCGTGTTCATCATTTTCTGCCAGATGGTCAGTCACGCCCGACTTGCGGCTATGGATATCTCCGCCGCCTAGCTCCTCGGCAGAAATCACCTCGCCGGTTGCAGCTTTGACCAGAGGGGGGCCGGCCAGGAAAATCGTGCCTTGTTCGCGAACAATTATGGATTCATCGGACATGGCTGGCACATAGGCACCGCCTGCCGTGCAGCTTCCCATGACACAGGCAATCTGCGGTATGCCGCGCGCCGACATGTTGGCTTGATTGTAGAAGATGCGACCGAAATGATCCCTGTCGGGGAAAACTTCGTCCTGGTGGGGCAGATTTGCGCCGCCAGAGTCGACGAGGTAGATGCAGGGCAGATTGTTCTCGAGCGCCACCTCCTGTGCCCGGAGGTGCTTTTTGACAGTGAGCGGATAGTACGTGCCACCTTTGACGGTGGCGTCATTGGCGATGATCATCACCGACCGACCGGAAACCTGGCCGATGCCGGTAATCAGTCCCGCACCGGCAATTTCTTGTCCATACATGCCGGAGGCGGCCAGTTGCGAAAGTTCGAGGAACGGACTCGCCGGATCGAGCAAGTGCCGAACACGATCCCGAGGCAGAAGCTTCCCACGTGAAGTGTGTCGCTCGCGCGCACGCTCATTTCCGCCGAGTGCCGTGCGGGCGACGTCCTCGTGAAGTCGCTGGCAAAGCGCGCGATTGTTCCGGTCATTGTGGGCGAAGCCGGGATCGGCCGCGCTCAGCTGACTCTTCATCGTGGGACCGCTCATCCTTTCATGAGCTCCCGGCCAATGAGGAAGCGGCGGATCTCGTTCGTTCCTGCGCCAATGTCATACAGCTTTGCATCCCGGGCAAATCGCTCGACGGGCCATTCCTTTGTGTAGCCTGCGCCGCCTAGCGCTTGAATGGCCTCCATCGAGGTCCGTACTGCGCTCTCGCTCGCCATCAGAATGGCTCCGGCCGCGTCGAATCGGGTGGTTCGGCCTTCGTCACAGGCTTGGGCGACGGCGTAGACATAAGCCCTTGCGGAGTTGAGTGCGACATACATGTCGGCAAGTTTGGCCTGCATGAGCTGAAAATTTCCGATGGGCTGGCCGAATTGTTTTCGTTCGCGGGCATAGGGAAGGACCGTATCAATGCAGGCCTGCATGATGCCGATCGGTCCGCCGGACAGCACTGTGCGCTCATAGTCGAGGCCGCTCATCAAGATCGCCGCGCCTTGGCCGATGTCGCCCATGACATTCGCGTCGGGGACAAAACAGTCCTGGAAGACCAGTTCTCCGGTGTAGGATCCCCGCATCCCCATCTTGTCGAGTTTTCTGGCAACGGAAAATCCGTCAAATTCCTTCTCAACAAGAAACGTCGTCAGCCCCTTTGAAGCCGCCGACGGATCGGTTTTGGCGTAGATTACCACCGTATCGGCGATGGGGCCGTTGGTTATCCAGAATTTGCTGCCGTTCAGAACAAACCCACCATCAGCTTTTTCGGCTTTTAGCGTCATGCTCATGACATCAGAGCCGGCCCCCACTTCCGACATTGCAAGCGCGCCGACATGTTCGCCACTTACCAGCCTTGGCAGGTAGCGGGTTTTCTGGTCCGCACTGGCCCAGCGCCGGATCTGGTTGATGCAAAGGTTGGAATGAGCGCCATAGGAGAGGCCAATGGAGGCGGACGCCCTGGATATCTCTTCCATGGCTACGACATGATGCAGGTAGCCAAGTCCAAGTCCGCCGTCAGCTTCTTCAACGGTTATCCCGTGCAGGCCGAGTTCGCCCATTTCCGCCCAGATCCACCGTGGGCACTCGTCGGTCTGGTCAAGTTCCGGGGCAATCGGTGCCAGTCGGTCTTGGGCAAACCGCGCGCAGGTTTCGCGGATCATGTCCGCCGTTTCGCCTAGGGAAAAATCAAAAAGAGTCATGTGTCTGTTCCCTTCCATAACTTGTGCTAGGGGCTAGCAAATTTAAATAAATAGAGAAAATTGAATTAAATGGCTCAACTGTATAAGTGTACTCTATGATTGATCGGTATCTCGTTCGTTATTTCCTCGCCGTCGTGGACAGTGGCAACTTCACCCGCGCAGCGCAGCGGATGCATGTCGCCCAGCCGACCCTGTCTATTGGTATTGCCAAGCTTGAAGAACTTGTTGGGGCGAGCCTGTTCGACCGAAACAATAAGCGTGTAAACCTGACTGATGCGGGCGCGCGCTTCCTGCCCTTTGCGCGACGGATCGAAAGTGAATTCAATCGATCTCTAGCCGCTATCCAGGATGTACAGCCATCAAGGATCCTGAAGCTCGGAATCCTCAACACAATCTCTTCGGCGTTGGTCCGGTCCGCCATCGCGCAGATGCTGTCTGCCGACCCGACGCAACGAATAGAAGTCGTCGACGGTACAGAACGTGAGCTCGTGAATGGTATTGGGCGCGGCCGGATTAATGCGGCGTTGACGCTTGTGGGGAGGGGAGAGGCACGATTTGGAGAAGAAATTCTTTTTGAAGAGGGTTATGTCGCCGCCTTGCCTCGCAGTCACCCAGAGGCAGGCAAGAGCGACCTAAAGGCCGAAGCGCTAGCGGGCAGCGTCATGATTGTCCGCCGACAATGCGAAGCGCTGTCCGAGACCAGCCGGTACTTTACAGAGCGCGGTGTACGGCCATTTTTCGCCTACAGGTCCTCTCAGGACGATCGGGTGATGGCCATGGTTGCGGCCGGACTCGGAATGACTGTTGTCCCGGAGTCTCATGTGTGCCGCGGCGTTTGGCAGTCCCGATTGACCGGGTTCGACCTGACGCGGAAAATTGGTTTGATGTTTTCGCCGGATGTAAACCGGACCGCAGTCGACGGTTCGCCCGCGTTTCAGAAATTCAGGGAAGTTGTCAGTCGACGAAATTAAGGCATAGGTTGACGCACGGATCTTGTCCTCAGGCAGCTTTTTCAGCCGCAGACACGATCATGTTCAGGTTCTGGCGACAAAGTCGAAACTCCAACATAATTCCGAGGGGAGGAATATTTTCAACACGCTAACCTTTGGCATTATTGGAAGTGCAATCTTCTCGTTTTAGGCATACGACCTCACGATTTTAACCAGGCGACAGATCAGACTAGTTCTCGAGAATCGATGCGTTTGCTTGAGGGATATCCCAGATATCAAACATGTTGCGGGAATGCACCAAGACCTTGTAAAGTTATCATGTTGAATAGCCTGCATGATGGAAAACTCAGTCGAATTTTTCTTCGGGCCCGCTGACGGTAAAAATTATCCACAACATATTGTGATCCGCAGTATTTGCTGCTGGATGCACCGCTTGTTCATCATCGAGTGGGTCAATGATGACTCATGGGCCGAAATGGATTAGCTACAGCCGTGGCGCGGATCGGCCGGGTCGAACTCAGAAAGCAGGAAAGGAGTGCACCACAGTTTGCACTACAATTTGCAGACTTTTTGCACTACAGGCGAAAAATTCGACGCTTTAACACGTTGAATTCAATAAGTTTCAAGGTCATGGGTGAGGCGCGTCACTCGCGGTTCGGAATCCATTGTCGGCTCTTGGCGAAAGGGCAACCTGGTTTCGCTGCGTACGAGCTTCAATTCATAAATAAATTGGACCCCAGACCCTTTTGTTTAGTACGGATTGTGCCATTCCGGTGATTAAGAGACCTGCTTCCTCATTCTATAAAACATCGTAAAATCAATATCTTGCACCTGTGTCGAGAGTATTTATTGTCTTTGTTGTGCATGACTTTTTAATAAGAAATGTTGCATAATATGGAGCATGACCCCTATATTGTGGGTGATGGAGACAGAACATGACCGCGCTTGCAAAACTAAAAAGGAAATTGCGCCCCGGACAGGTGTACCGGCGCAAGGAGCTTGCGACCTGGTCAAACGCTGTCGATCGACATGTTGGACAGCTGCTTGACGAAGGACGCCTCGAAAAGGTTGGGGCAGGGCTCTATATGGCTCCGAAGAAAACTCGGTTCGGGCAGGCACCCGCCAAGCCGGAGAAGCTGGTTGAGTCATTCCTGGGGGATGACCGGTTTCTTATGGTTTCGCCAAACGCCTATAACAGCCTCGAATTGGGAACGACGCAGCTCTACAATGAGCCGGTAGTTTATAATCGCAAACGGCACGGCCATTTCGAGCTGGATGGCCGACGCTATGACTTCCGCATGCGGACCTCTGTTCCTTCAAACCTCAGCGAAGAATTCCTCCTGGTGGATCTGTTGCACAACCTCGATCGGCTTCCCGAGGAAAAGGCAGCAGTGCTTCCCAAGGCACTTAGGCGTGCGCGACGTATGGACCGCGCGCGACTGTCACGTGCGGTGAAGGATTTCGGATCGGCGCGGGCTGCAAGGCTCCTCAAGCCTGTATTGAACCCTGATCAGGCAACCGCCGCGTGACCCTCCTGCACGCACTGCCTGATTTTGCCGACCTCATCGCTGTTGCTGCGCGAAACAACACTATCGATCCGGGCCTCATCGAAAAAGACTACTGGTTGATGCACTGCCTCTGGGGACTGCAGCAGCTTGACTATAAGTTTGAGCTGAAAGGCGGAACTTCGCTGTCAAAGGGATACGGCCTCATCGACCGTTTTTCGGAAGACATCGACATCCTGATCCACCCAGAGACCGACCTCCAGTATGGCCCAAACCACAACAAGCCTGCGCAGGTAAAGGCGCGTCTCGAATTCTTCAACGGTCTGGCCGAAGCCATCAAAATTCCTGGCATTATCGAAGTGGTCCGCGACGAAGAGTTCGACGACACACGCCACTATCGCGGCGCAGGCATTCGATTGAAGTATGAGTCGGTGAATCCACTGCCAGAAGGGCTGAAGGCAGGCATCCTGCTCGAAGTCGGGTTCGACCAGGTGGCGCCGAACCGGCCATGTACGATTTCGTCCTGGGCTTACGAACTTGCAGTCGAGAGTGGGATTGCAGACCTGACCGACACCCGCGCGGTCGATGTGCCTTGCTATGAGCCGGGCTATACTTTTGTCGAAAAGCTCCAGACCATCTCAACGAAATTCCGAAAGCAGCAGGCGGACGGCGACATGCCTGTCAATTTCATGCGCCACTATTATGACGTGAACTGCCTGCTCGCTGACGCCTCAGTGAAAGAGTTCATCGGAACAGACGCGTACAAGGACCACAAGGCCAAAAGGTTCCGCAAGGCAGATGAACCGGACCTCACCAGGAACGAAGCCTTTCTGTTGAGCGACGCAGAAACGCGAAAGGCGTACGCGGACGCTTATGCGAAGTCACGAGCGCTTTACTACAGGGAGCCTGCACTCTTTGACGATATTCTGGCACGCATCAGCCGGCGCCTGCCGGAACTTTGAATGATCGTTGCTCGCAGGGAAACCTCTAACCCTCTGAAATAAAAGGAATTACTAGCTTACTCTTTTGTTGGGTGCGCCCTCCCGCACCCATCAAGCCCCTGATTTCCTTTCGGATTTCAGGGGCTTTTTTTTGTGCTTGAAGCTCGCATGACCACGAATTTCTTGCCGGCTGCCCCGGACAATACCGGGTGGCGTGTGATATCCTCCATAAGGAACGCGCGTCAGACGCCGAAGAGGAATCAATGCCAGATAATATTGCCGACACCATGCCCGCCTCATCGACGCACAGTCAGCTGTCCGCTTGCGCCGCAGAGTGGAAACCCGAACTCGCGCGGCGAGCCAGCGAGATCGAAGGGGCGCGTAGGCTCCCACAGGACATTGCCGACCGCTTCGCAGCTGATGGCTTCTACGCCATGTGTACGCCTCCAGACTGGGGCGGGAAAGGCGCGTCACCCCTGGAATATGCACAGGTGGTCGAGAGGCTGGCACAGGCAGATGCCTCTGCGGCCTGGTGTGCCTTTATCGCGACCACGGCAGCCTATGGCATGGCCTTTTCACAAACGGATGCTGTACGCGAACTGCTGAATACGCCGGGTGTGATAACAGCAGGCATCTTCGCGCCGATGGGCCGCGCCGTCCGGACCGAACGCAACGGCACGTCGGGCTACATCATCAATGGACGCTGGGCATGGGGCTCGGGCTCGCAGAATGCGCACTGGATCAGCGCCGGCTGCTTTCTGGCAGATGAAGACGGCAGGATCATTCCGGATGCAGGCGGAAAACCGCAGCATCTCTCGGCAATCTTTGCCGCTGATGAGGTGAGCTTCATTGATACCTGGACGGTCGCCGGCCTTCAGGGGACCGGGTCGACAGACTTTGAAGTGAAAGGTGTATTCGTGCCGGAAGACCGGATGGTAAGCGGTTTCGGTACGGCGCGTGATGATGCGCCCATCTTCCGCTTTCCGGCCTTCGGCATGCTCGGCATCGGCATCGCCGCAGTCGCACTCGGTGCGGCGCGCGGCGCGATCAACGACCTTTATGATCTTGCCGTCGACAAGGTCCCGGCTGGCTCCCGCAGTTCGCTGGCGGAGAAATCATCCACCCATCGTGAAGTCGCACGGGCAGAAGCGCATATACGGCAAGGGCGGGCTTTCCTGCATGAGGCGATCGAGACCGCCTGGACGGCGGCGCAAGCAGGGGAGGTGCCTGTCGCGCTCAAGCGGGATGTCAGGCTTGCCACGACAAGTGCGGTGGAGTCTGCAAAACAGGCGGTCGATCTCATCTATGAACTTGCCGGCGGCACGGCGGTATACCGGACATCCCCCATCCAGCGTCGTTTTCGTGATGTCCATGTCGCCACCCAGCACATGATGGTGAAGCAGCAGACCTATGAACTTGCGGGCCGGATTTTCCTGCAACAGCCCACTGACACGTCTCAGCTCTGACCTTTGCTTTCGGTCTATTCGTCTACCGGCGCAGCGCCGTCTTCTACGGCTGTGTCAGATGCCGTGCCGAAGTCCTCTTCATCTGCATTATCGACGATACCAGGATCGGCATCCGGCTGGCCCGCTGATGGCGCTGACGCCGAGCCCGTCCTGTTGCCGGCTATGCCCGGAAAGACACCGTCATCGAAGTCACGCTTCCACTGAATGGAGAATTGCTGCCCGTCATCGGTACTGGTTGCGGCTTCTACCTCGATATTGCTGACTGGTTCCCATTCGATGGCGACGCCGGGCGCAGCTGTCGCACCTGAGCGGACTTCCAGATAGACATTCTCGGTCAGGTATTTCCCGCTCGTGACCTGGACATCCCCGTCATTGCCCGAGCCAAGATCGAAAGTGTCGAGGCCAAGCGCGCGTTCGATACCGCCCATCAGGTCAAACCCGCCACCGCCGGAAAGCTGGGCCAGAGCAGCGGCCAGGCGTGCAGCTTCAAGACCACTCAACTGTGTCGGCGAGCGCCCGAACAGAACGCGAGACAGCACCTCGTCTTCCGGCAGGATGGGGTCGGAGGTCAGCGAGATCTCCGGGCGATCGATGGTGCCATCGACATTCAGGATAGCGAGAATGTCGTCGCGTGTTTCATGCGTGGCTGAAATGTCCAGACGTGAAGTGCCCAGTTCCGGTGCAAGACGGATAGAGCTGTCAGAGAACTGGAAGCGCTTGCCGATCAGGTCAAAGCGACCGCGGACGATATTGGCTTCCCCGGTAATCACCGGATTGCCGAGCGACCCGGTAATGTCGGCGTCGAGCGAAAGCTCGGCATTGGCGCCGCGACCGCGCACATCAATGCGGCCCGGTGCATTCAGCTGAATGTCGAGACGGGTTGCGGCTTCCTCTTCCTCAGTTTCGTCGTCTTCCTCAATTGGGTCTTCGAAATTCACGTTCAGGGTCGGTGGGCCGCCATCGGGCAGGTTGTCGATGTTGACTTCACCCTTGTCGACAGTGAGATCACCGATGATCTCCAGCAGCTCCGGCTGCTGACGGACTTCCATGGTCCCGCTGACGGTCGCGCGGCCTTCCTTGCGTTCGGTGACGACGAGTTCTTTTGCCTCGATCTGGATATCGCTGATGGCCGAGCCATCGACCGCCATCGTCCCGCTCCCGGAGAGTGTACCGCCGGAGCGGCCAGCGGCGTTGAATTCCGTGAGGTCGACGGAGCCGCCGCCGAGCGTGGCTGCCGCATTGATCTGGTTCAGCACCATGCCGAGATCGCCATGCTCAAACTCGCCCTCGGCGAAGCGAAGCTCGCCGGAAAAGCTTTCATTGAGGGTTGGCAAGCTCCCCGACATTTCCAGGTCGATGAGGCCTCGCAGCACCATTTGAGGCGGCACAAGCAGCGCAGAGACCGCATCGATCGGACCATCCACACGCGCCTGGAACGGCATCTCCGTATCCGGTTGGCGAAGGATGAAGGGCGGGGCCTCCATCGTGCGCACAGGCACAGTAATATCGACCCGGGCTTCCAGCGCCTCATTGTCATCGGCACGAATATTGGTCACGAGCTGGTCGGTCTGCAGGTCTCCCGAAATGATGAGATCAACCGGACCGAGTTCGGATCCCGGCTGGGAAATGCCCGCCAGTTCGGCGTTGAACGGGCCGGACAGACCGCCTTCGGTTTCAGTGAAGTCGACGTCAATCGACAGGACGCCTTCCAGCGCCGGCCGGCCTGCAATCAGGAGAACCGGCGCGATCCGCAAGCCTTCTCCTTCAAGCCGTAGTGCGGTTTGCCCACGCGTTGTGACCGAAGGAGAGAAGGTCCCGCCGAGGGCCGCAAACCGGGCAGAGGCTTCAAAGCCGTCTTCATACTGAGTGTAGCGGAGCGGTTCTTCGGTATTCAGGCCGATATCGCCAAGCAGGGCAGACAGCGATGTGGTCAGGTCGATCCGGCCAGTGGTCAGGCCTTCCACGTGGCCGTCCATGTCCAGTACGGTTTCGTAACTGAGCTCATTCAGTTCCGTGCTGCCCCTCATCTCAATCAGGAAGTCTACGTTCTCAGGGGTGCCACTGGCGCGGAAGACAAGCGCATCAGCTTCTGTCGGCCCTACCGCGAAGGATTCCAGCGTTGCATCTATAGCGAGCCTTTCTCCCTGGATATTGGCGTCCGCGACGATGCGCTCTGCCGGCAAGCCTTCCGGCAGGTTGCCATTTACGCTCAGCTCGCCGCGTATCGTGCTCAGTTTGCCGCCATCGCCTCGAAGGCCAGCTTCGGCAGTCAGTGAGCCCCACTCCGCCTGAAAGTCGCTGACCGACCACTGCCGACCGTTCACAATCAGGCCTGTCCTGACGGTTATCGGCCCATTGTTCGAGGTCTCGGAAGTGAGCTCGGCCGCCGTGTTCAGCGTGCCATCTCCATATCTGCCGTCGGCGATCAGGTTGATATTGGAAAAGCTGATGCTGTCATTGCCGAGCGAGGGTGCATTGAGCCGGGTTTCAAAATTGAGATCGGAGACAGGGCCAGTGATGGAGACACGTCCGTTCAGGCTGTCCAGCGCCATGCCGGCCAGCCGGGCTTCACCTGCGGTGAGGTCGGCCTCGGCCATGAGGCGCTGCTCGGATGTCATGCGCCCGGACCCATCGAGTTGAAGCGTCCCCGATTGCAGGGAGAAGGAGGAAAGCCGCACGGCACCGCCGCCCTGTATTTCGCCACGTGCATCGAGACGCGCCTGGCCATCGCTCCATTGGCTGAGCGGGGAGGGGAGACTGCCGAAATTGCTGGCCCGGGTGGAGAGGGTGAAGGTCGTCCGGCCTGCCCCTGCACGATTGGCCTGGAATTGGCCATTCAGCTTGACCGGGCGCTGCAGATCGGCCGCTGCGCCATCCACTGTGAAGCTGCCTGCCATATCGGCATTGAAAGACGGGCTGAAACTCATCGTTCCGGCTGCGCTGACACGCCCGGCCTTCCCGGTCAGGAGAGTTTCACGAAGGGAGAGCGTTCTGCTGCCGAGGGCGTATTGCCCGTTGAGTTTGAGGACTGGCTGGCCCCCGGCAATCTTGCCGGTCATGCCCGGCAGAGTTGCGCGCTCACCTGTCAGCGTGGTGCGCACGAGGATGGATGGGCTGTCATAGACCACGTTGAGCGGGCCGGAGACGGTCTCGGCGGTGAAGGAGGGGACATCGACATCGCTCGCCTCCAGCGTACCCTCAAAACGTGCCGCGCCCTGATCATAGACAAGGGTGCCGTCGAGAAGGGCGCTGGATACGGAGATGTTGTCTCTGTCCGCATAGCGAGATGGCTCGTCAATCGCGAGGCGGATATCTGCGCTATAGGTACCCGATTGCGGTCGTCCGGCCTGAGCGTCCAGTTCCAGGCCCTCGGCATTGGCCGTCAGCTCCAGCAGACGCTGCCTGTCATCATTGCTCAACAGCCGGCCTTCCACCGTGATCGTTTCGCCCAGCGTATCGGCAACCTGGCGCGACAGCGGATGGCGGCGCGGGAAGGCTGTTAGATCGAAGCCAATGACACCATCTTCGGTCCCGGCTTCGGCCTCGACGGCCGTTTCGCCATCGACAGCAATGGTCGCTTCGCCCGCCCAGTCATCCAGAGTGCCGTCGGCATCAAGCGAGGCCGAAAGCGACTGGCCAGGCTCGAGACGGGCCAGAGCGGCAAACAGGCCGCCGGCCGGGCCATTGAGATCAAGCGTTCCGCGCAGGCGAACATCGTCAGACCAGGTAAGGTCGGCGAGCAGTTCATCGCCTTCGCCTTCGAGTGGCAGGACAGAGAGTTGTGTGCGTCCGCCATCGCCTGCAATTCGGCCCTGACCATTTATCTCGAGGCTGAGGGCGCGGGGCAACACGCCCTTTTCGGTGCGTAATTCGGAGATGCGCAGCCTGTCCAGTTCGCCGGCGCGCAGTGGCATCGAGCCCCCGCCGGAAGAAGCGTTCGAAACGAGATTGGGCCGGCGCAGCATATGGATAAGATCAGCCTCGAAGGCATCAACCAGCAGGGCCCGCTTGCGCAAGGCCAGCGGCTTCCAGTCAGCGAGAACATCTTCCGCCACGAGCCACACGCCCTGATCATCGGCAATGGTCAGTCGCTCGATCCGAAAGGTGCCCAGCAAGTCGCCGGACAGGCCTTCAATCTCGATATCCTGGCCGGACGGATCCGCCGCCTCGATCCGCTTTTCAACGAACTGCCGGCCGAATTCCGACTGCGCAGCAAAGCGCAGGGTCAGCAGCAGGATGAGGACGAGCCCGGCCAGTACGCCAAGCACGATGAGGCTCCATTTCAGAATGGGGCGGCGCTTCTTTTCGCCTTCGGGAGTGGCCGTCTCACTGCTCATCAGAAGGCCTGCCCGATAGAAATATAGATCTGGACCGGATCGTCGAAATCGGTCGGGTTCAGCGGCGCGGCAACATCCAGGCGGATCGGTCCGACGGGCGTTGAATAGCGGACACCGATACCGGCGCCATAGCGCGCGTCATTGAAGTTCGAGAATTCGTCAATCGACACGCTGCCGGCATCGATAAAGGCAACGACGCCAATCTTTGGCCGGATCTGGTAGCGCGCTTCCAGAGAGGCTTCGACGACCGACTTGCCACCGAGGGGCGTCCCGTCATCGGCGCGCGGACCGATCGCCTGATAGGCATAGCCGCGCACGCTGCCGCCACCACCGGAATAGAAGCGGTCATCGACCGGCAGGTCGGCGGCGTTGGCGCCAAGAGCCGCGCCTGCCTTCAGCCGGCCCGCCAGCACGAAGCGGCGGTCCTCGTCAAAGGGGATGTATCCGCTGACCTGGCCGACCGAACGGACATAAGGGTTGCTTTCATCGCCGAATGAATAGGCCGGCGAAACACGCCCATTGGCGCGCCAGCCCTTGCGGGGATCGAGCACGCTGTCGGTTTTGTCGAGACGCGCATCGGCGAAGACGGAGAGGATTTGCAGGTCGCGCTCGCCGAGATCGTCTTCTTCGCGCACGATCTCGCCAGTGACGCCGTAAGAATAGGTGAATTCAGGACTTTTGACGACTTCGAAGGCAGCCCCGACTTCAAGAGCCTGACGGTCATAGGCATCGGTCTGTTCGGTTGTTGCCCCCGCATTCAGGACGAGGCCTCGGCCATAACCAAGCTCGTTCGGGCGGCGCCAGACAACAGTGAGAGACTGCTCCAGTTCGGCGACGGTTATCTCGCTGGTCAGCGTATCGCCGCGGCGGCTGAGATTACGCCGCGTGTACTCCAAATTGAGGCCATAGCCCTCAGAGGTCGAGTAGCTGGCGCCGGCGGCAATGGTGTTGCGCTCGCGTTCGTTCATGGTGATGACGATGTCGCGAATCTCGGTGCCGTCTTCGGCTATGCCGCTTGGCTCTTCTGCCAGTGAGGCGCGCGCAACGCGGAACAGCCGCGTCTCTGCAAGCCGGCGGTTGAAGGCTGACAGTTTCTCGGGATCGTATAAACCGCCCTGCTCGTAGGGGACGAGGCGCTCCAGATAAGAAGCCTTCGTCACGATTTCGTCTTCCGGAAAATGGGTCTCGCCAAACCGGACGCGCGGACCGGCCTGAACAAGATATGTGACCTCGATCGTTTCGGCGTCGCGGTCTCCCAGCAGGCGCTTGTCGCTTACTTCGGCAAAGGGATAGCCCTTCTCGCGCAGCTGCGTGACGATCCAGCGTTCAGCTTCCAGGACTTCGGACGGAATGGCCGGCCGGCCTTGGCTGACGGGCAGGGCGTCGCGGATTTCCTCTGCGACAGCGCTGGTCGGCGGGGTGCCGTTGAAGTCGACCGTGACCGGCCCCAGCGCGAATCTCGGGCCGGGATCGATGCGAAGCCGGGCGGCTGGCGGCTCGGTACTCTCAATGCCGAGGTCAATCTGTGGATCGTAGTGGCCAAGGCTGTTGAGCATCTTGCGAGCAGCGCTGACGGCACGGCGGCCCTGCCGGCGGGCTTCCAGAACGGTTTTGGCTCGACTTTCATCTGGCAGAGCACCGCGAACGTCCTCTTCGACCTCGTCGGTGACATTGTCTCCGGTGAAGTCAACGCTCACCGGTGCGGCCGCTGCTGGCAGTGCCATCAACGTCACAGCGGTAATCAGGACTGTTGCGTGTATCTTCATCTACTTTGAGCCGAGCTGGCACACCATCAACCTGTTATGCAAAACCTGCACGACAAGGGCTGGGGCGCTGGCTCTTATTCACATGACCGAACCAAACCGGAAATGAATAAACGCAGGACTTTTTGTGATGTTGCCATGCGGGGCTGCGTTTACAGGCGGCGGCGTGGCGCCGCCCGGCCGCTTTGCGACCGTCTTCATGCGGCGGAAAGGTCTGTTGATTGAGTGTCGGCATCATCGGCAAGAGTAGGCACAAAGCCGTGTGGAAAGTCTTGAAAGACATGCAAAATTCAATGCACCGTCTTAGCAGCCAGTTGTGACGGTCACGCCGGACGGGGAGCAGATACCGAATGCAGGATACACCGGTCTGGACCCATGCCTGCCGGCAGGCCGCCGCGCCTCCGCTCAGTCCTCGAGACCAGCGTGAAGCCGACCGGGCCGGACGACTGATTGATCCTGCCCACGCCCAGAACTTCCTGCATGCCCGTCACCTGATGCGCCTCCTGGCGGCGCGTGAACTGCGGCTAGCGGAAGATGCGGTCAGGCTTGAGATCCATGATGATGCGCCGCCCGGCGTGGAGGGGGATGATAGCGTCTCGGTTTCCTGGTCCCGCTCCGGCCCACACGCTTTTGCCGCGCTGCTTCGTGACGGACGACTGGGGGCAGATGTGGAACAGGTGCTGCCGCGTCGTGTTGCGCCGATGCTCGACATGATCGCCACGCAGACCGAACGCGCGGTCATGGCGGGACTGGGGGATGGGCCGGACGCGCTCCACGGTTTCTACCGCCTTTGGTGTGCCAAGGAAGCTGTGCTGAAATGGCGGGGCAACGGGTTTCGCGGTGGCGCGAAAACCATAGACATTCCAGTGCCTTTCATCTCTGGCGGCATTGACGATGTCGAACTGGACGAGGGCGGTACGATCGTTCACCTCAAGGCCATCCATCCGTCTGAGGACTGGCTCGCCGTCTTGGCCTTCAGCCGGTAAAGACCGATTTGAACATCCACCCGGCGAGCGACTTGCCGCTCGTATGACGCTCATCGCGCATGTCGAAGACCATGAGCGCGACCTTTCCAAAGGGCGCGGCATCAATGTCTTCCTTCATGATGTCGAAGCCCATGGAGACATAGAAGTCCCGCATTGAGGGTTCTGCCAGGATGGCGATGTAGCGGCGCTTTTCCTGCGCGACGAAATCGAGCACCGCGCGCATCACCGGGCCGAGCGTTTTGGAGCCGCGGCGGTCCGGTGCGGTCACCAGTTTCGAGACGATTACGGCGCCATGGTCGGGCCGGGGCAAGGCATTTCGAAGATCAAAAACCGCAAACTTATCAGGGGCCTTGAGCGGATCGACCGGGATCACCTGCGCGCTTGAGACAAGATCGGCACCGTCGAAAAGAGCGAAGGTTACGCCCAGTGAGTCCGCCTCGTCGAACAACATGCGGGCTTCATGATCGGCGCCCGGCATGGCGAACTGTTTCTCGGCGCAATAGACCCGGTAGCGCAGGTGCTGGACCAGCGGCAGCGTGCGCTCATCCACCACAATCAACTCAATCTTGCTCATACACATCATCCGCAACGGCCCATGCCCGGGCCTTCGACTCGAACGTCAATTCGTAGCGGTGACGGCCATGCGGTCCAATGACGAATGGCGGATCGAACTGGACTTTCCGCGGGTGGATCCCCCACTTGCGCGCAAAATGCTCCTTCACTGCGACAGCTTTGACCAGCGCACTGCCCGTCAGCCCGTCGCAGCCCCAGGCGGCGGCAACCGTGCCTGGCAACCAGTCACACGCGATAACATCGGCGGGGGACAGGAGCGTGCGTGTCCCGTCGCAGCGGCTGAGCGGTGACGGATGGGCATCGCTGGCGCCCGTCAGAAAATCGCGTCTTTCCAGGGGCTCCAGCGCGGCAAGCGGACCTTTCGGATAGGCTTTCTCGATCAGGTCCAGGCGCGCCCACAGTTTCGTCCCGAGGAAGGCCTCAATGGTGACGGGTAGGTCGCCGGTTGCCGGATCGCGCTGGCCGGGCACGCCCCGAATGGTAAGGTGGCCGGTCTCGGGAAGGTCGGAACAGATCACCAGCCGGTCGATACGAACGGGATAGATCGCGCAATCCTCGACACCGTCGAACCACTCTTCCGGGCGCTCGTGCGGAGGGCCGTGCACCAGCGCATCCAGGATGACCGCGTCGAACGCGTCCCCCGGATGGGCGGCTTGTTCAAGATCGACCGTCGCCTCAAAGCCGCTTGCATCACGGCGCATTTCGGTAACGGGGCGCAGCCCGGGGCCGTGGAAGAGGTCGGCTGTTTCATAAGGATCGGGCAGTGGCACACCATGGTCTCGCGGTTTCAGGCGCGGCGCGGGTGGACGGGGGCGAGAGACGATCTCTCCAGCGGACAGTATGTGGAAGGGGGCGTCAGGGTCAGCGGTCTTTCGTGCGCGCAGGGTCGCCCGGCCGTCGGGTCTGACACGGGTCTCGAGCCGTAGGCTGTCCTCTGGAATGTTCGCCCACTGCTTTGGGGAAAACGCCTTTATTTCAATTGGGTATCCGGAAATCCCGGTGTTCTGTGCCTGTCGCAACAGCATCCCGGCCTGCGAGAGGAGCGGCAGCGCCGGAAGGGTGTGGGTGGGCCGGTGCGCGCCGACCCAGGCCGGAAATGAGGGTCCGAAAACAGTCCGGTGACAGTCCGATTCCAGTCCGGTTTTTTCACGCACCCGGATGCTCACGCCGCGCATCTCGTAAATTCGCAAACCATCGACCCAGAGCGATCCCGTCCCGAGGACGGTTTTCCCGTCTTCCCCGGTTTCGATGTGGTCGATCTCGACGGTTGCCGTGACCTGTTTCGCTGTTGGCGTGACCTGACCGCGATAGGTCCAGGCCACCTCATTGCCGGGGGCGACCGGTTCCCAGACCGGATCGTCGAAGCCGGCGCCGGCTCCCTTCAGATCAGCGGCGCGGGCGAGCAGCTGGACCAGCATGTCGAGGCCGAGCGAGCCGGGCTGGACCGGGTCGGAGAAAAAGTGCGCGCGGAAATACCAGGCATAGGGATCGACGCTTTGGCGCGCGCGGATGCGGCCAAGGCCGTTTTCGCCGCCGTCCGGCTCATATCGGTCGATCAAATCAAGAAGGCCAAGCCTGCCAGTGGAAGCCGGCAGGACGGTTTCGGCCTCGCTTGGCGGATCGGCGGGTGCATTGATGAAGGCACGCGCCTCGTCGCTGGCTTTCAGGCCAGCCTGTGCGGCCAGCGACGCCTTCGTGAAGAAGCCGAAGCTCGTCTCCAGCGTCACGACAGGTGTCCCGTCTGCGAGGGTCGCTTCGAGTTCGAAGAAGACAATGGTCATCGGGCCGACGCGAGAGCAGCGGGTAAGGGTTGTCCGTGTGCGGATCGTGCCGTCTTCAGGGCGGATCTGGCGCGCGGTCGTGCCCTTGCCGTCAAGATTGCGGAAACGCGTCTCGCCGGACAGGGCAAAGCCCGAATAGGAGGCGAGCCAGCCGCAGGGCTGCAGGATGACTTCGGTCAGCACCGAGAAAGGCATGGTGCCTGTGCCGCCATCGAGGAAGTACCAGGCATCCGGTGGGATGTCGTATTCGGCGACGGCGGTGAGCCCGGCCTTCTGCTGGCCGGATGGTCCACTCACGGACAGGACGCGGCTCACCATATGGTAAGGCGGCTGCGGCAGGCGCGGGACGGCGCCACGCGTGTCGAAGGGCGCATACATGGAGCCAAACGCATTGCTTGGGGCACCCGAGCCGCATTCGATCATGGCGGCCTCGTCACCGCGCACATCGCACTCATCATTGACGTAATGCGGGACGTTGGCCGCCTTCTTCATTTCCGGCCACTGGCGGCGCAGGCGTACGCCGAAGCGGGGGCAGTAGAAGACCTTGCGGCCATCCGAGCGTGCAAGAAGGCTCGCGAAGACGACCGGCTCTTCGCCATCGATCACCTCGTCCACGAAGACCTCATAGGTGACGTCATGATCGGCGTCCGGAATGACCTGGCCACGGCAATAGAAGGTCGCGGCCTCGCCCGGCATAGGCTCGAAGACATGGCTGTCGCGGTCCACGGTGAGGCCCATGGCGGCGGCGGTGAATTCCAGCGCCTGCACGGCGGCCTCGGCCATCAGCGTGCCCGGCATGCAGGGGTCTTCGTGGAAGTGGCCATCATAGAACCAGGCGTCTTTCGGCACATGCTGGCGGGCTTTCAGATAGCCGCGCCCCCATGGCCCGCCTGCTGGATCGAAGCTCTCGATATCATCGAACAAGGCGAGCCGTCCGGACGGCAGTCGGGCAGGTCTGGTCTGCGGCGCAGCGCGCTCGAAGCCCTCGCCGAAGCAGCGGAACGTATCGCCCGCGCGGAAGGCGGCGACCTCGGCAGCACTGAAGCTGCGCTTCGCCGTCGGCGCCATTTTGTCCAGCACGGCATCGGCGGTTGGCGCGCTGTCCGTTTCGGCGTCCCAGAGGACGCCCTTGGAGTTGGCAAGTTCTTCATCGGTGAAGAAGCCTGCCTGTCCGTTGCGCACCGACAGAACCAGCCGGTCATCGGCATAGCCGTCATATTCGAAGAAGAACATGCGCACGCCGGACAGCTCCGCATGGCCCTTGATGGAAATCTGGAAACGGACGGTTTCGCCCACGCGCGGCAGGCCGCCTTCATGGAAGGTCAGCTCACAACCGAGCAGGCGGTAGACGCGATCAGAACAGTTCAGCATGTCGGCGCCCATCCAGGAGATGAGCGCAAGATCGGCCTGACCAGCCTCGATCAGCGGGCCGGGGCGCAGAACGCCGTCGCTGACGGCCCAATGGCCATCGGTGACATCGGTTTCCGTCCAGATCGTGCCCTTGCCCTGAACCAGCGCTTCCGCGTCGATGCCGGTGATCCGGTCGCACAGCAGCAGCGGAGGACGTGGCATGCGGACCTGTCGACGGAATTTATCCTGCGCGGAAAATTGCGGGCCGAACACATCGGAAATCCTTCCAGCGGCCGCCTGCTCCAGCTCGGCGCGCGTAAAGCTCGGGCCGGTCGGCTCCCAGCGCTCCAGCGGGCGGACATGCGGTTTCGCCGCCGTGGCCAGCTTCGGCGTAGCGCGGCGAGCCGTCGGTGTCGTCTGAGGCCGTTCGAGGAGCGCCGTGGCCTTAGTGCCGGGACCGGATGGCGCTGTCCACGTCGACCCGGGCGGGAGGTGGAGTGTGCGTCCGGTGGCCGGTTTTGGCGGGGGCGGAGTAAAGGGTTTCAGGGCTTTCGCCTCCGGTCTTGAAACGTGTCTCTTCGGGTGCCGCTTCGGCAGGCGGGGCAGCGGGGCGTGGGCGGGGAAGACCATCTCGCCGGGAGCCTTTGTGCGTAACGGTATGGCGTTGTTGCGGGCTTCGGCGAGGCGGGTCTTTATCCAGCCTGTGTCGATGGTGTGCCCGGCCGCGAAGACTGTCGCACTGAGCGTTGCAATGTCCATCAGGGCAGGCTGCCCGAACCGGTCTGCCGCGACAGCCTGAACAGTCTCGCCCAGCGTCTCACGGACTGCGCCGGTCAGCGTGTCGCGCGGGCCGATCTCCACAAAGGTCCGCACGCCATCGGCATGGGCTTGGGCGAGCGTCTTCGGAAAGTGGATCTCCGAAACGGCCTGCCCCGTGAGCATGTCAGCAATCGTATCCGCATTCGGCGTGTATGCGCCATTCACGGCATTGGCGTAGAAGCGGACGCCCTTGGGCGCTTTTGTCTTGCGGTGATGGAGCTGGTGCCAGGTCTTTTCATAGGGCGCCATCATGGGTGTATGGACGACAAGGTCATGCGGCACACGGATCGCCGACCCACCAAGCTGTTTCAGTGCGCGCTGGCAGGCAGCCGCGTCTCCTGAGATGACACCGTCGGTCGGGCTGTAAAGAATGGTGAGGTCGCAGCGCGGTTCGTCTTCAAGCGCTGTACGGATGCGGGCTTCCTCCGCCCGCACGCGCCATGTCTGCCACTCGACGGGGGCATCATCCTTCCAGGCGGCCTGCGCGGTCCGGAAGGCGCCGGCCAGGTCTTCCGTATACATCCCGCTTTCACCGATCGTCGCCATGAGACCGTCGGCATCGACCCAGGCGCCGAACGCAATAAGCGAATTGGTTTCACCGGAGGAAAGCCCCATGGCCACGCTCGGCTTGAGACCGAGCAGCCGCGTCAGGAGGATATGTTGGGCTTGCGTGATAAGCGTGGTGGCCCGCAGCTGATCATAGGCCGGTGCAAGACCCGTGGCGAGCAGCCGGGCGACATCCTGGGCCGCCGGGAATTTCTGCGTCATCAACGGGCCGAGCTCTGGGAAAGCGGCAAACAGCCCGAGTCCCATGCCGGGATAGGCCGCGGCGGCGCCGGTAAAGACGAAGGCGAGATCGCCTGCCGCTGGACCGGCGCCATAATGAATGCCGTCGCCTGCTGGCGCGTGGCCTGATTTGAGCGCAGCGAGGGCGACATCCCGTTTAGCCGCAAGCGAGGTTTCATCGCTCGCGACGAAGGCGAGGCGGGAAAGCCCCGATCCGCCCTGTTGGCCAATACTTATTGCTTTGGCGAGCGCTTCGGGCGTGTCGGCGGCATAGGTTTCGAGCAGCGGTGCCTGGCGCAGCAAATCGGGTGCCGGGCGTGGGGTCGCCTTCAGCTTTGCTGTTCCCCCAGGGAGTGCGAGCTTCAGGGCCTTGCGGTCCAGCGAGGGGGCGAGCCCTGTGTCTTCCAGCATCAGGCCGCGCGCGGTCAGTTCGGCCTGCACCGCGAGCCGGGCGAGGCTGCCAGCGGCATGTGAGCGGCCATAGAGGTGTTCAAACAGCGTTGGCTTAGCCCGCGCACCGTCGAGCTTCAGCGATTTCAGAAGCGGGCCATCGGCTTCGCCGGCCCGCTTCAGGACAAACGCCACAGCGGCATCGCCGCCTGTTTCGCGGGTAGCGGTTTCGTGAACAGGGTCGGAAGAGAGGTCGGCGGCAGCAACGATGGCGGCGTCGATTTCGCCGGCCTCAAGCGCGCGCATGGCGAGCTCCAGTGCGCGCAGGCCCGACACCTCTTCTTCCATCACGGCGAAGCCAAGCGCGCGCCAGTCGCCCCGGACATTGATGCGGTTGGCCGAGACGTTCGGCATCGCACCGAGCACATCACCAGCCTTGAGCGGCGGCGCGATGTCATTCCGGATCGCATCAGTTTCCGGCGCCTGTGGATCAAGACCCAGTCGCTCGGCAATCCGGGCACGGAGCATCCAGCGGGCTGCCTCAGGCGAACAGGAAAAGCCGGTGAACACGCCGACGCGTGCGCCGTCCTCGAGCGGGTGGCGGTTCAGAGCCTCATCGACCGCATCATAAAGGGCGAGCTGCTGACCTTGAGCCGATCGCAGCTCGGATGGCGGGGTGCGCAACAATTTAGGCTGGGAAGCGACCTCTGCCATCGCACCGCGTGCCTGTTGTGGCGGACGCGAGAGGCGCTGCAGCACTGCTGCCACGCCCCGGTCAGGGCCCATGGACAGTCCTGTCGAGCAGATCACCGCTTCGGGTTTCGAGCGCTTGCGCTTCGGCGGTTTCGGGCGCTCACCCTCATCAGCTGTCAGGATCAAGTGGGCATTATTGCCGCCAAAGCCGAAATTGCTGATCGCGGCGACGCGCTGTCGGTCTGCCGGCCAATCAGCCTTGCGGGCAGGGATGAGGGTGGAGGTGGAAAAACTATCCAGCGCCGCGCCGTCGAGCCGGGTCGGCGGTATGATGCCCTCATTGATGGCGAAGCTCATCTTGATGAGGCTGGCCAGACCTGCTGCGGTTATCAGGTGGCCAAGATTGCCCTTGAGCGAGCCAACAGGCAGGCCGTCAACACCGGCGAAATGCTGCGCGGTCGCCATCAGTTCGACCTTGTCACCGGTGGGTGTGCCTGTGGCGTGCGCTTCAACGAGGCCAATGTCCGCAGACGGATCAAGCCCGGACATGGCCCAGGCTGCCGCCATGGCTTCGGCCTGTCCGCCTTCATCCGGCGCCAATAGCGATTTGCGCCGGCCATCATTGGAAAGGCCAATGCCGCGAATGACACCGTACACCGTGTCATCGCTGGTGCAGTCGGCCAGCCGTTTCAGCACGATGGCTGCTGCGCCTTCAGCCGGGACAAGCCCGTCAGCGCCTTTCACGAAGGGACGCGACCGGCCTGTGGGGCTGAGCGCGTTCAGCGCCGAGAAGCCCTGATGCAGGATAAGGTTATCGGCCCCGTTCACCGCTGCCGCGACCGCCACATCGAGCGAGCCGTCCTGCAGCCGGTCACAGGCGAGTTTCACGGCATACAGCGAGGATGCGCAGGCGGCATCCAGCGCAAAGGCCGGGCCTTTTGCGCCAAGCGCCTGTGCGAGCAGGCGGGCGGGGCCACCGGTATTGAAGCGGTTAAAGGGCTCGATTTCGGACTGGCCGCTGTCCCAGATATCACCGGCAAAGTCACAGAGCGTACGGCTCGGATAGCCGAGATTTCCGGCGATGACACCGAGCTTCTTGCGCTTCACCTTCGGGCTACCGGCCTCTTGCCAGGCCTCACGCCCCGCATGCAGCAGCCACTGGAAAAGCGGGTCGAGGCTGAGCACGCCGATCTCGCCAAGATCGTATGCGGACGGGTCGAAGACGTCGTCAAAGCCGGTGACGAAGCCGCCGCGATAGCTCATGGCGGCCTGTTCGCTATCGGTGACGCCCCACTTTCCCGCAGGCGCCTGGCTCAGCAGGTCGCGATCCTCGAGCACGGCTTGCCATAGCGCGGCTGGCGTTAGCGCGCCGGGCAGGACGCAGCCGCGTCCGACAATGGCAATCGGCTCAAACCCGCCGTCAGCCATGGGCAATCTCGGAGCCGATCACGAGTTCCACAGGGCAGGCATCGCCAGCAAGCACCGCGTCCGCAAAAAGGTTGGCCCCCGCCATACGCGGGATGAGGGAAACGCCCATTTCGGCAAATTTCGCTTTCAGGCTCTCATCCACCATGCCGCCATCCCATGGGCCCCAGCCAAGTGAGGTAATCGCGGCGTCAGGATTTGCGGCTTTCAGCCAGTGTGCCATGCGGTTCAGGATCTCGTTCGCCATCGCATAATCAGCCTGCCCGGCATTGCCGTACCGGGCTGCGACAGATGAGAAAAAGGCAATTGTTTTCAGCTGGTTGGGGTTGATCAGTGCAAGGATCGCTTCAAGGCCGGAAATTTTTGGCGCAAAGACCTTTTCCACCTGGTCACGGGTCTTCTCGCGGATCAGCTTGTCGGCCAGAACGCCTGCGCCATGGACAAGACCGGTGACCGGACCAAGGCCGGCCTCAATGCGTGACAGCGCGTCAACCAAAGCAGCCGGGTCGGCGACATCGGTCGGTACGTAAAGCGCCTTGCCGCCAGCCTGTTCGATGGCGCCCAGCGTACTGCGGATTTCGGCACCCGACAGCAGGGCGCGCGCCTCCTTGTTGAGGGCTGCGGGCGAGACTTTCTCGCCTTTCGCCTTGGCGCGGGCGGCAAGGGCGCCGCGCAGGGCCTTCTCATCTGTGACAGGGGCAAGGTCGTCGGGCCACGGTGTGATTGCGGAGCGGCCGAGCAGGGCAAACCGCGCCTGCGTGCGCCGGGCGAGTTCGATGATACAATCAGCGGTGACCCCACGCGCACCGCCCGTGACAAGGATCACATCCTGTGAGCCGATCAGGCCCGGCCGGTTGCCGGGCAGCGCAGCAAGGCCATCGGCTGGAACGAGCCGGCCTTGTGCCGACAGGCCAACACACGGGGCAGTGCCACCGCTCAATAGCTCCTCGACCAGGCGGTCGGTCGCGCCCTGCAGACCGAGATCGGCAATGTCCATGTCGATAGCGCGCACGGTCGCCTTGGGGAATTCACGGGCGGCTGTGCGGGCCAGCCCGGTCAGGCCGCCGCGCCAGGCGCGATGGTCGGTTGGCTGGAAGCGCCCGCCGGTGTCCTGAAGCAGGATCAGCGTTCCACCGCGTTCCTCGAAACGTTTCGCCTGAGCCGAGATGGCTTCCAGCGCGCCGCAATGGGCGTCGAGCGTCGTGCCGGTAAGGCCATGGGCGAGGATCAGCGCATCGGCCTGACCGGAGGGCTGGGCGACTTCGCGGATGACAAAGCCCGCTTCCAGCATGGCCTGAACGATGGCCTGTCCGTGTGCCGGATCGCTGCCGATGAATTCTATCAGCGCGGCCTCACGCAGGCCGGGCGTGACCCTGCCGACGGGGATCTGCGGCTGGTATGTGACCGCACGCACCGCCAACGTTTCAGCAGGCGGTGCCGGATCAGGCGCGGGGCGGGCGGCGCGCTCAGGCGCCGGCGCGCCCCCTAGCCAAAAAAATCGGCGATCTTCCGGATCGAGCGAAGCTCGGCGATCTGCTCCGGTTCGACTTCTGGCAGGTTGGGCATCTGCTCGCGCAAGGCCGAGAGGATTTCGACCTGCTTGATGGAGTCGACGCCAAGTTCGCCTTCGAGGTCCATATCGTCCTCGAGCATTTCTGGCGGATAACCGGTCTTTTCGGCGATCAGGCCACGGACAAGCTCGGCCATGTCATCGCCGGCGGGAGCCGACGCGGCAGGGGCTGGTGCTGTCGCGGCGGGTACTTCAGTCGCAGGCGCGTGATGGCCGTTGCCGTTTCCATTCGTGTGCCCATTGCCATTCCCATTCTTCGCAGGCGCCGGGGCAGATGAGCCGGCAGGGGCGAGGAAGTCTGCGATCTTGCGGATGGTGCGCAGTTCGGCGATCTGTTCGGGCTCGACTTCCGGCAGCTCCGGCATGCTTTCGCGCAGGGCCGACAGGATTTCGACCTGCTTGATGGAGTCGACGCCAAGCTCGCCCTCAAGGTCCATGTCGGGCTCGAGCATATCGACCGGGTAGCCAGTCTTCTCTGCAACGAGGGCGGCAACGAGGCCGCTGAAGTCTTGTGATGGGGCTGCAGGGGGAGCGGCCGGAGCCGTCTGTGTGGCGGGTGCCGGTGCCGGCGCTGCTGGTGCAGGTGCTGCCGGAGCCGGGGCGGCCTGAGGCTCGGGGGCGGTCGCTGCAGCCGGTTGCGGGGCAGGCTCTGGTGCGGCTGGCGCCTCGGCTTGCGGAGCATCGGCGGGGGCCGGCGGCGGGGCAAGCTGGCGGCGCTGTTGCGGTTCGTGATCGATTACATGGCTGGAGGCCGACCCGAGCAGGCTGGAAGAGGCCTGGAGATAGTGCGCATGAGCGGCACGCAGCGCCTCGATATAGTCGGCATGGGCGGCTGTCATGTTTGCGTGGATGCGTTCGTTGGCGTCACTGGCCGGGCGGCTGTACTGGGTCACGGACTGGGCTCCTGCGGGCGTAGGTGTTGGGGGTGTGGCGGCGCTTTGCGGTGCGGGCCGCGCCGGTGGTTCCGGCGTCTGGTCGGGCTTGGGCGTGGGTGATGGCGGCGCCACGGTGCGCGGCTCCGGGCGGGTCGCGGCGGCGGCTGGCTGCGCTGGCGCGCTCCGCTCAGGATTGGGCGGCGGCAGGGACGCGGCGCCGCCTTTGGGCGGATAGGGCTTGTGGTAATTCGCGCCGTTCAGGTCGATCGCATGTTTCGAGCGCGGCTTGCGTGGTTGCGGCGCGGGCATGTTGGCGAAGAGTGCCTTGAAATCGACTGCGTGGCCGAGCACGGCAAGCTTGCCGAGGCCGGAGAGGAAAGCGGCGAGACCGTCACCCTTCTTGTCGTCGAGCGCGACGGCGTTTGCCTTGCCGGGCAGGATCTGGCCGACAAGGGCGGTCAGCACCGTACCGGGGCCTGCCTCGACAAAGGTGGTGACGCCGTCTTCGGCCATCGCCTCGATGATGGAGCGGAACTTGACCGGGCTTTCGATCTGCGTGGCCAGCAGGTCGCGCTGTCTTGCATAGGCAAGCGGATAGCGTTTCGCCGAGACATTGGCGAAGACCGGGAAGCGGGCCTTGGCGAAGTCCACCTTCTCCAGCGCCTTGCGGAACGGATCGACGGCGCCAGCAACGATCGGCGAATGGAATGCCGAGGCCACGGGCAGCCGCCGGGCCTTGATACCGGCCGCTTCGATGGCGGCGCGGGCGGCCTCAATCGCTTCGACCGGGCCGGATAGCACCGTCTGCGTTGGAGCATTGTCATTAGCGATGACGACATCCGGATGGTCTTCCAGGATCGGTGCGAGGGCTTCTGCGGCGGCCTGCGTGGCCAGCATGGCGCCTTCATTCGATGCGGCGGCCTTGGCCATCAGCTTTGCCCGCTTGTGGGCCACGGTGAGCGCGTCATCCGCGCTCAGGGCACCAGCGGCTTGCAGCGCCATGATCTCGCCGAAGCTGTGGCCGGCAGCCATTTCAGGCGACAGCCCGGCCTTGTCGAGCACGGCGAGAACGGCGAGCGAGGCGGCGGCGAGTGCGGGTTGGGCATTCTCCATCGCAGTCAGCCGGTCGGCCTGCTCGACAGCCTCCTCGGGCGTATAGGCCGAGGGCGGAAAGGCGAGATTGTGCAACGCCTGCTTGCCGGTCTTCTTGTGGCTGGCGGCGAGATCCCAGGCCGTGCGCGCTTCGGGGAAGGCGAGAGCCAGGTCGCGGCCCATGCCAACATACTGGCTGCCCTGGCCGGGCATCAGGAAGGCAAGCTTGCCGGGGCTGGCCGGTGACAGTGAGACGCTGACACCTTTCGGGCGCGGCGCGGCTTCGGCCTGAGCTGAGCTGAGCAGCCAGGCGAGCTTGCCGGCTTTCTCGGCATAGTCCTCATTGTCGGTAGCGACGATCGAGGCGCGGCAGGGCGCGGTGATGTCGAAGGCGCTGTGGGTTTCCGACGCAACGATGGCGAGGTCTTCCTCATGCTCCAGCCGGGCGGCGAGCGCTTCGAGGATCTTTTCCAGGCGCTCGGGGGTGTCGGCAGAGATCATGAAGAGTTCGGCTGACAGGGTGCGCTCGGGCTGGGCGGCGTTGGGTCCGGTATATTCTTCCAGTGTCAGGTGAAAATTCGAACCGCCAAAACCGAAGCTGCTGACAGCCGCGCGGCGAGCATGGTCTGATTTGCGAACCCAGGGTCGCAGTTCCCGGTTGGGATAGAAGGGCGAACCGGTGAGCGCTGGCGCGCGCTGGTCGACCTTGATCGTTGGCGGATAGGCCTTGCGGGACAGGGCCATCACAGTCTTGATGAGGCTGGCTGAGCCTGCAGCCGCCTTGGTGTGACCGATCTGGGATTTTACCGACCCGATGGCGCACCACGGCTCATCGACCGGCTCACCGTCTGGCGAGAAGACCAGCTTCAGTCCACCGAGCTCCGCGGCGTCGCCGGCTTTCGTGCCCGTGCCATGGGCCTCGATCAGCTCCACAGTGCGAGGATCGTACCCAGCCTGTTCGTAAGCGCGTTTCAGCGCACGGGCCTGACCGTCAGGCAGGGGCGCATAGATTGCGGTGGCCCGGCCATCAGACCCCGCGCCGATACCCTTGATCACCGCATGGATGCGGTTGCCATCACGCTCGGCATCTTCGAGGCGGCGTAGCGCGACAATGCCAATGCCTTCGCCGAGCATGGTGCCGTCGGCCTTGTCCGAGAAGGGGCGGCAATCCTCAGTCGGGGAAAGTGCCGGCGTCTTCGAGAAGCACATATACATCAGGATGTCGTTCAGCGTGTCGACACCCCCGGCGAGCACCATGTCGCTGTCGCCGGAGTTGAGCTCGTGCAGTGCGACCTGCACGGCAGAGAGCGAAGACGCGCACGCTGCATCGGTGACGAAATTCGAGCCGCCAAGGTCCATCCGGTTGGCGATACGCCCGGCGACGACATTGCCGAGCAGGCCAGGGAAGGTGCTTTCCTTCCATTCAGAGAAATTCGAGGAAATCCGGTCGGCGATCTCCTGCACCTGGGTTTCCGGCAGGCCGGCTTCGCGAAGGCCTTTTACCCAGGCCGGACGCTGCAGGCGCCCGGACATATGGCCAACCAGTTCGGTGGCCGACGCGACACCGAGGACGCAGCTCGTGCGCTTGCGGTCGATCACACCATTGGTCGCGGCTTCGGCCTCATCGAGGGCCTGCTGGGCCACGATCAGGGCCAGAAGCTGGGCGGTGTCGGTCGCCTCGATCTGGTTGGGCGGGATGCCGAATGCGAGGGGATCGAAGCCTTGCGGTGAGAGGAAACCGCCCCGGCGTCCATAGGTCTTGTCCTTCGCGCGCGGGTCGGCGTCGTAATAGTCCTCGATCAGCCAGTGGGTCTCTGGCACCGGGCCGAGCGTATCGACGCCTTCGGCGATGTCGCGCCAGAAGCCTGCAGTGTTGCCGCGTCCCGGAAACATGGCGCCGAGGCCTACAACGGCGATATCGGCTGGATGAGTGGTCTTACTGGTCATTCTGATCAGCCCCTCCGCTAATCAAACGTTACTGAAATAGCCCCGGTTGGTAACCAAAGGCTGAACCGGGCACGTCGTGGCCGGTGGCTCTCATGGCCTGCATGCGGGTGATGTGCGCTGCCCCGTCCAGCAGGTTCCACGCGATCTGGCGCACGGTCCGGTTTTCAAGCGCTTCGAGCGGGCTTCCCTTTGCCCATTCGTTGAACGCGCCCATGGCCGGCCCGCACCAGATCTGGAAGTCGCGCAGCCGGGCCGCCTCGCCATCGCGGGCCCACTGTGCTCCGAAAAAGAGATAGCGGCGGAAAACAAGCGCGAGCTTGCGGCGCGGCTCGGCTTCGGCGAGCGCAAGTTCCTTCGGATTGGCGCCCTGCATATAGGCACGCGTCCGCTCCCAGGCGGCAGCGAAGGGTTCGCCAAGCGCGGTCTCGATGAATTTCTGCTCGTCAGGCGTGCAGTCTTCGAAACCGGAGCGGGCCTTGTAGATCTCCCACATCCGCTTGCCGCGCATCGCGAACAGCGTGCCGCGTTTGAGTACCTGGACTTCGACACCCTGCTCGAACATGTCGGCGGCAGGTGCCATTGCGACGTCCGCCGGACCAGCCTCTGCGAGCAGCTTTCGGCCTTCGGGCGACAGGCCGGATTCGATGGCGGCCTGGTTGATCGAGCCAGTGAGGATATAGGCCGCGCCCATCTGGTAGGCGGCGGCAGCTGCCCAGGGCGTACCGATCCCTCCGGCCAGGCCGATCCTGATCATGTCTGGCGAGAGGCCGTACTCTGCGCAGACATCTTCACGCGTGCGTAAAAGCGAGGAGAAAAGCGGGCCGGCCGGGCGATTGTCTGTGTGGCCGCCACTGTCGGATTCGGCCGTGATGTCGGCAGCCACGGGAACGAGCTTCGCAAGCTCTGCCTGTTCGGCGCTGATATCGCCTGCGGACACAAGGCCAGCAAGAAGCTTGTCGGGTGCCGGCGCCATGAAGTGACGCGCCACCTCAGCGCGGGAGACCTTGGCAAAGACATGGGTGGAGCGGGCAATGCTGCCATCTTCGGCACGCGACAGGCCTCTGGCACTGTAGCGCACGATCTCCTTGGACAGCGCCATGAAGGCAGAGGCCGAGACGCGGGCGACGCCACGCGCCAGGAAGAGGTCCACCACGGCGCGTTCATAGCCCGGCTGCTGTGGAGAGTGGATGAGGTTGGCCCCCCAGGCTGGCGCGTTCTTGCCGAGACCGGCCTCGATTTCGTCAATGCCGGCGGCAATCGTTTCAGGCCGCAGGCCAGCGCTGCCATAGAAGCCGACCAGACCGGCCTTTACGGCCTCAATAACCATAAGCGGGGTCGCGATACCGCGGGCCATTTCCCCCACGACGTAACAGAAGCGGCTGCCATGCTGATGACTGAAGCGCTGGTCGCCCAGCCATTCGGGATAGATGTCCAGAGCGGTGCCTGCAGTCTGCTGAGACGGGAATGCGCGGCGGGCTTCAACCGGGCCGGTTGAGGCGGATGATTCCGAATGAAGCGGTGATGAGGTCAACACGATGCTTCCATTCCCCTTCTGGTTGTAACCGTACTCGCGAATCGTGCTTTTTCGCAATGCACCATTTGCACCAGATTCGCGTGACAGGCCGAAACCGGACGACAGCAAATAGTTTCAAATGCAATCTGTAGTGTTTTCAGCAGTATGCGGGCCGGGCGGCCTTAATCTTTGCCATGCCCGTTATTCCTAGCCCCAGGCGCCAAAGGCATGACAATTGGAAACTGAAATACGCCGTACCAGTTCGCCGGTCAGACGGAGGGGCTGAATGATGTCCCGGTGGAGCTGGTCATAGCCGGCCGCGCTTGTCGACGCGCCTTCGAAGCCCTGTTCTGAAACACCCTTGATCAGATCCGTATCGTTCCGGGACGCCGGATAGATTTTCTCCAGCATGTCGGCGGCGTCTTCCAGGCGCAGGTCGAGTAACAGGCCGATGATGTCTTCAAGGCTCGTATCGTGCCGGGCCGAGAGCGTGCGCAGCCGGCCGACAAGGCTGAGCGCATACATCATGATCGCTTGGCGAAGCGCATGCAGGGCATGCATTTCCAGCCGTGCTTCGTGGCGGGCCTCGACCGAAGGGGCATCATCGAGCGTGGCAAGCAGGCGGTCGAACTTGATCAGGTCGACGGCAAGAATATTGTTGATGCGCTTGAGGCTGGTGGTTGTCGTATAGTCGGTGACAGAGTTCGCGACGCGGCGTAGCGCCTCCTCGTTCTTTACGTCCCGGTGCTTGGCGAGGGCCAGCCAGACTTCCGGATCGTAGACGCTCGCATAGCCGCGCAGCGTTGGAAGGCTGGTCAGCATCCGGGCCTGCACGGCGAGCATGACGAGCGCATGCATGCGTGGCGAGGCGTTGATCAGATCCTTCAGCGTCTCCGTCTCACGCGGCATCGAGGAGCCAATGCCGCAGGCGGAGTTCAGCGGCACGCCAAGCTGTTGCAGCATTGCATTATGCGAGATGGCGCGGATGGCGGACGGCCCGGAAATACTGCCGGCCCGTTTGACCGGGCGCGAGCCGGCCTTGACCAGGAAGCCGGACGTGAAGCCACCAAGCAGCCGGGCATAGTCGCCATCGTGGAAAAGCGCTTCATGCCAGCCGCGAAGCGCCCGGTAGGCATCCCAGACAAAGTCGGTCTGCTTATAGAAAGGATCATCCAGCGCGGTATCCGTCGGCGAGAGGATGTGTTCGCAGAAGGCGGCATAGGTCGCTTCGGAAAGGGCAGGCGTCCCGAAGTGCAGGAAGCCATCACCCCCCTGGAAGCTCACCTCGTGCAGGGGCTGGATGTTCCGGCGCACGAGGCCGGCCCGTGTCCAGCGGGTGAGCAGATGGTCGAAGCGCTGCTCGAAGCTGCCGGGATAGGCACCGCGGCCCATGGATTCGCCGTGCGTATTGAAGAAGAGCAGGCCGACGCCCGGCACCTTGTCGCCCAGCGCCCGGCCGATGAGATTGTGGATCCGCTCGATCGCCATATTCCCAGCGACCTGGCCAATGAAGCGGCCGGAATCGGAGAAACCGAGCTGGATGGAGAGATAGCCGCGATGGCGGACATAATCGACGAAGGCAGGCTCCTCCAGCAGACGTTCGACGAACCGCCCGCCAGTCTCCAGCGCTTCCGGTGTTTCGAAGAGCGGCGAGATGTCGAGGGCATGATCGACGCCGTATTGCCGGGCGAGATGCAGCGCGCCCATCACGGTGGCCGGGTTCTCGCTTTCCGCGATCAGGAAGCGGATCGGCGAGCCGGCATCGATATGCTTCAGGATCTGCGCGCACATCATGAACTGGCGGCGCGCGGTCGACTGTTCGATGAACAGATCGGCGAAATTGACCGGGCGGACCTCATTGGAGTCCGCCATGTCAGAGAGCTGGCTTAGCGCCACGCGGCCAAGTTCATTGTCTTCGGTTTCGAGATTGAGGTCCCGCGACAGGACGGTGCGGACCTGGGCAGCGTTGACGCGCAGATGGATGCGCGCCGTGCCAAGCTGCAGGGCTTCGACCTCGGCCCGCAGGACCTGCAGCTTGCCGGCAAAGGCGGCGTCCGTCGCCTCGTCTTCGATCAGTGCCGTGAGTGGCGCAATGATTTCACAGGCGTCCGTCAGCTTGTCGGTGGCGTCTGCTGTGAGAAAGTTTGCGGCTTCAATCAGCGTATCGGGGTCAAACAGGTCGCCCTCGAACAGGGCGGCGGCCTCGCCGGTATGGATCCTTGCCTTTTCCAGCCTGTCCTGCAGCGCGTCCAGTTTGCCGTTCGCATCGAGACCGGCCAGCCGCTCTGAGTAATAGCCGAGCTGGGCTTCCTTCTCGCGCAGGCGCAGCGCAATGGATTGCGACCAGTGGATGTCGGTGCGCCCGTCGAGATCATAGCCGACCCAGCTGGCGATGGTCGGGAGGACCGGGCGGAAGTCACGCCAGTCATCCGGGAAGGCGTTCTGCGCGATCCCGACGATCAGCTCGCCATAGGTGCGTGCGGCATCACGCGCATTGGCAATGGCCTCCTGAGCTTCTTCGTGCTCGCTGAGCAGGGTGATCTGGTCAGGCCAGTCGCGGTTCGGCTTGTTGGCCTCGGCTCGCAGCGTTTCCCTGCTCGTCTCGTCATCTCCGGACACATACTCAGCAAAGGCTTTGCGGAGGGATTGCGAGAGGGCGAAGGTCGGGTGTGCAGTGAAAACGATACCACCGCGAGCCGTGCCGATGCTGTGGCTGAAGGCGTCGAAGCCTTCTTCGGCGGCTCTTTCCAGCGTGGCTCTCACCCCGCTCCAGGGAGATCCATTAACCACAGCTACGTGCTGCTCCCTAAACCGTGTGGCCCGGTCGCACAGCAGGTCGAAGTGGAACGTGTCGATGAGGCTTGTCAGATCCGTGAGTGAGGTCTGTTCACTGTCGAGGTCCTGGAAGAGTTCGAGCGCCAGCGCAAAGACGGAATTGGTCAGAGGGTCGTTTTCGATCTCGGAGGCATGAAAGCGCAGACGGTCGAGTATGGCGTCCCGGTCGAGCGGCAGGGGGGATGTCCTTCGGGGCTGCGCGTCTGCCATCCTCTCTCCATTCTCTCCTTATGCGGTGACGTGACAATCACCACCTTCCTCAAAATCTGTGTTGTGAGCACAACGCTGGTGTCAAGCAACCGCTCCCCCAGCTTGCCGGAAAGTTCGGCCACGCCAAACAGCCAGTCAGTTAGCGTTATCATTGACGCGGTGTCAGCGTGGCGCAAGGGCACGATCCGTGGCTTTATGTAGCGGCAAGGCCCGGTAGAGGCCATCAGACCATGGGAGGATGCGATGCCGAGACTGAGGCAGGTGCCGCGCAAGGATGCCGATCCCTTTGCGCTGAAGCTTTATGAGATGCTGTTTGGTGACCGCGACCCGGTCGAGCAGCCGGGGACGGCAACGGGCACGCCCGGCAACTGGTGGACCGTTTTCGCTCTGGTCCCGGACGCCTTCAAGCACACGACCGAGGGGTTCCAGTTCTATCGATCGAAGAACCGCAAGATCGATCCGAAGCTGCGTGAACTCGGCCAGATCCGGGCCGGCTGGGCGCGGGGCTCGCAATTCGTTTTCTCCCAGCACTGCAAGGCTTGCCGCGATGTTGGCCTTTCGGAGGAGCAGATCGAGGCGATCCCTCACTGGCCTGTTGCCGACTGCTGGTCACCGATTGAGCGTGCGGTGCTCGCCTATACCGATTGCCTGGTCCTGCAGGGCGGGCGTGTACCGGATGGTATATTCGAGGCGCTGAAGGCACACCTGTCTGACGAGGAAATCCTCGAGCTGACCTATGTCACCGCGACTTATGATATGCATGCGACGATGAGCCGGGCGCTGCGGCTCGAATATGACGATGTCGACGAACGGGTCGTGGAAGTCGCTGCACCGGATGGCTCAAGCGATGACGTCATGAGCATGGTCGACGACAAGAAGAAGAGGGAGGACTGAGCATGGGCTACCACCACCTGGCGCTCGCCGCGCGCGACATGAACAAGATTCACGCCTTTTACGAGGGTGTTCTGGGGTTCGACCTGGTGAAGGTCGAGGTCGGTCCGTCGCCGGGCGGCGGCTGGGCGAAGCACTTTTTCTACCGCATGGAAGACGACAACAAGTTCATCGCCTTCTGGGAAATGCACGACATGCCTGGAACGGAAAACTTCGAGACCAACCTCTCCAAGGCTGCGGGTGTGCCGGAGCACATCAACCACATCTCCTTCGATGTTGCAGATGAGGCTGATTTCGAGCGCCGCAAGGAACAGTGGCTGGATGCCGGGCTCGACGTGATGGAGATCGACCACAACTGGTGCAAGTCGATCTACACCAAGGACCCGAACGACAATCTCGTCGAATTCTGCCTGACCACTGGCAGCTTCAATGAGGAAGACCGCAAGGAAGCGCTTGCCGCGCTTGAGGCAAAGGAGCCGAATTTCTCCAAGCCCCCTGCGCACATGCAGGTCCACAAGGCCGAAAAGACGGGCGCCGAGGCCTGAGGCTTCAGTGCAGGTCGTGCAGGAGCTGGCCGAGGAAATCGGCCATCAGCCGGTTGCGTGTGAGGCCGGCAACATCCTCATGCAGCGATAGCCAGAAGGACCTTGTCACATGGATGTCGGCAGGCAGGAGCGGCTTCAGATGGGGCAGGCGCTCGGCCATGAAGACCGGCAGGATGCCAAGCCCGGCGCCGGCTGAGACCATCTCGACCTGCGCCACGATGCTGGGACTGCACAGCTGCGGCGTGAGGCCCGGCAGGAGTTCGTCAAAATAGCGCAGCTGTGAGGAGTAGATGAGGTCGTCGACATAGCCGATCAGCGTGTGGCGCTGCAGGTCAGAGCGTGAGGTGATCGGCGGATGCCGGTCGATATAGCCCGTGGCGCCATAGAGTTTCAGCGAATAGTCGGCGAGCTTCTTGACCTTCAGCCGGCCCGCCGATGGTCGCGTCAGCAGGATGGACATGTCGGCCTGGCGCTTCGGTACACTGACAAAGCCGGACAGCGCGATCAGATCGACATCGATCTTCGGGTGCTGGCGCTTGAAGCTGCCGAGCGCCGGGGCGATGACGGCAGAGCCAAGGCCTTCTGTGACGCCGAGCCGGATACGCCCGGCCGCGCTCTGTTCCGATGCGCTTTCCGACTGGATATCGAGCGAGAGCGACTCCATCGCCTCGACGCGTGCGGCCAGGCGCTCGCCGGATGGTGTGAGGATGTGCCCGCGCCGTGTGCGTTCGAACAGGGTGAGTCCAAGCTCCTGCTCCAGCCGCTTGATGCGCCGACTGACTGTGGTCGCATCGAGATGCAGGTGGGCTGCGGCTTCATCCAGCTTGGATTGGCGCGTCACATCGAGGAAAATCTTGAGGTCGTCCCAGTTCATGCCTGTTGTTAGCCTGCAAAAACGCAGGTGTCAGCTGCAAACCTTATTGTGGACCCGCATTGGTCCAGCCCCTAGTGTCAGGCTCAATCAGACATCCAGGAGAGGCAAGCCATGCGCAGCGTGCACCACTATATTTCGGGCAAGAGCGTCGAGGGCCAGTCCGGCCGTTTTGGCGACATCTATAATCCCAACACCGGCGACGTGCAGGCGAAGGTCGATCTCGCAAGCGATGCTGAAGTCGACAAGGCCGTGGAAGCCGCGAAGGCCGCGCTGCCGGAATGGGCAGCCACCAATCCGCAGCGGCGCGCCCGCATCCTGTTCAAATTCAAGGACCTGCTTGAGCAGAATATCGACGAGCTGGCCGAACTGCTTTCCTCAGAGCACGGCAAGGTGGTCGCGGATTCGAAGGGCGACGTGCAGCGCGGCATCGACGTGGTCGAGTTCGCCTGCGGTATCCCTCACCTGCAGAAGGGCGAGTACACCGAGGGCGCTGGCCCCGGCATCGACGTCTATTCGATGCGCCAGCCGCTGGGTGTGTGCGCCGGCATCACGCCGTTCAACTTCCCGGCCATGATCCCGTGCTGGATGTTCGCGGTGTCGATTGCCTGCGGCAACACCTTCGTGCTGAAGCCGTCGGAGAAGGACCCGTCCGTGCCGGTGCGTCTGGCCGAGCTCTTCATGGAAGCCGGGGCGCCGGAAGGCGTGCTGAATGTCGTCCATGGCGACAAGACCGCCGTTGATGCCATTCTCAAACATCCCGACATCAAGGCTGTGAGCTTTGTCGGCTCGTCCGATATCGCGCAGTACGTCTATTCGACCGGCACGGCGCACGGCAAACGCGTCCAGGCTATGGGCGGGGCGAAGAACCATGGCATCATCATGCCGGACGCCAATATGGACCAGGCCGTGAAGGACATTGTCGGGGCTGCCTATGGCTCGGCTGGCGAACGCTGCATGGCGCTACCGGTCGCTGTCACGGTCGGCAAGGACACGGGCGACGAGTTTGTCGAGCGGATGCTTGAGGCGGCGCAGAACCTGAAGGTCGGGGTCTCGACCGACAAGGATGCGCATTATGGCCCGGTCGTCTCCGCCGCCCACAAGGCAAAGATCGAGGAGTATATCCAGCTCGGTGTCGATGAGGGCGCAGACCTCAAGCTCGATGGCCGCGGGCATTCCCTGCAGGGCCATGAGAACGGTTTCTTTGTCGGCCCGTCGCTCTTCGACAATGTCAAAGCGGGGATGAAGTCCTACACCGACGAGATCTTCGGGCCCGTCCTGCAGGTGGTGCGTGCCGAGACGCTGGAGGAGGCCGCCGCGCTGCCCTCGAAGCACCAGTATGGCAATGGCGTCGCGATCTTCACCTCGAATGGCCGCGCCGCGCGCGAGTTCGCCGCGCAGGTGAATGTCGGCATGGTGGGCGTCAACGTCCCGATCCCGGTGCCGGTCAGCTATCACACCTTTGGCGGCTGGAAACGCTCGGCCTTTGGCGACACGAATCAGCACGGCCCGGAAGGCATACGCTTCTGGACCAAGATTAAAACTGTTACCCAACGCTGGCCGGAAGGCGACATTGGCGATCAGGCCTTTGTCATCCCGACCATGCAATAGGAGACAGTTCATGCAGGAAGCTTCAGTCATCGCGCGCAAGCAAGGCAAGGCGGGGCGGATCACGCTGAACCGGCCGAAGGCACTGCACTCGCTGAATCTCGACATGTGCAAGCGTATGATTGATGCGCTCGACAAGTGGGCCGACGATGACGGTGTCGAGCTGATCGTCGTCGATCATGCCGAGGGCACACGCGGCTTCTGCGCGGGCGGCGATGTCCGCATGCTGGCGGAATCGGGCGCCAAGGATGGCAAGGAAGCGCGCGAATTCTTCGCTGCCGAATACCGCCTCAACACGCTGATCGAGGAATATCCCAAGCCCTATGTCGCAATTATCGACGGGGTGACCATGGGCGGAGGCGTCGGGATTTCGGTGCATGGCGATTACCGGGTCGCGACCCCGAACACGCTGTTCGCCATGCCCGAAAGCGGGATCGGCCTGTTCCCGGATGTCGGCGGCGGCTGGTTCCTGCCCCGCCTTCCGGGTGAGCTTGGCATGTGGCTGGCGCTGACCGGTGAGCGGCTCAAGGGGGAGGACGTTCTGGCAGTCGGTGTGGCGACGCACTTTACCGAGCAGCCGGAAGGCCTCGCCGACACGCTCTGCGAACACGGCGTTTCGGCGCTGGAAGGCCTCAAGACCGAGGCCTCCGCCAGCTTCACCGATCATATTCCCGAAATCGATGCCTGCTTCGCCAAGGACAGTGTCGAAAGCATCATGGAATGCCTGCAAGACGGTAGCGACTGGGCGAAGGCACAGGCAGCAGGCCTGAAGAAGAAGTCCCCGCTGACGCTCAAGATCGCCCATCGCCAGCTGCATGAGGGCGCCAAGTGCAAGGATTTCCGCGAGAACATGCGCATGGAATTCCGCATCGCCTCACGGCTGGTGCTCACCAAGAGCTTCCATGAAGGTGTGCGCGCGGTCCTGATCGACAAGGATAACAAGCCGGACTGGACACCGGGGAGCCTCGACGAGGTTCGCCCGATCATCCTCGACACCTTCTTCGAGTCGCTGGGCGAGGACGAACTCACATTTATCGGAGACAAGTGATGACCAAACTCGCATTCATCGGGCTCGGGAATATGGGCTCCGGCATGTGCGCCAACCTCGCCAAGGGCGGCTTTGAGGTAACGGCTTTCGACCTCAATGAGGAAGCGGTGAAGCAGGCTGTCAGCGCTGGCGCGACGAAAGCGGGGTCCATCAAGGATGCGGTGTCCGATGTGGATGTCGTCGTGACCATGCTGCCCGCCGGCAAGCACGTCCACCAGGTCTACTTCGGTGATGATGGCGTGGCGGCAAGCGCGAAGCCGGGGACGCTCTTTCTCGACTGCTCGACCATTGCCGTCGAAGAGGCCCGCGAGGCGGCGAAGAAAGCTGACGAGGCTGGCTTTGCCTATATGGATGCCCCAGTCTCGGGCGGCGTGGCCGCAGCCGAAGGCGGTACGCTGACCTTCATGGTCGGCGGGCCGGAAGAGGGCTATGAGCGCGCGAAGCCGGTGCTTGAGAAGATGGCGAAGAATGTCTTCCATGCGGGTGCGGCCGGCAACGGTCAGGTCGCCAAGATCGCCAACAACATGCTGCTCGGCATTTCGATGATCGGCACCTGCGAAGCGTTCAACCTGGCTGAAAAGCTGGGCCTAGATGCGCAGACCTTCTTCGACATTTCGTCGACCGCCTCCGGCCAGTGCTGGTCGATGACAAGCTATTGCCCGGCGCCAGGGCCTGTGCCTGCCGCGCCGTCGAACCGCGACTACAAGCCGGGCTTCGCAGTCGCGATGATGCTGAAGGACCTGAAGCTCGCACTGGCATCAGCCGAAGGTGCTGGCGCCGAGACGCCACTTGGGCACCACGCCGAGGAGATCTATGCGAAGCTGGACGAGGACGGCCATGCCGGACTCGACTTCTCCGGCGTGATGAAACGGATCCGGGGCGAGATCTAACTCTGAAATTGGGCTGAAACGCTCTTTTTCCCGTCTCCCTGACAAAAGTCAGGGTCCATGGCGGCTGGCAGGTGTGCTCTCAACCGCCATGGGGCCCAGCTTGCGCTGGGAAAGCGGCGTAAGGGAAGTGGATCGGTTTTCTACGAGCGCCCCTAAAGCGACAGGCCGCCATCGACGATAAGCGTGTGCCCGCAGACATAGGAGGCGAGCGGCGAGGCGAGGAAGATCGCCGCGCCGGCCATGTCTGAGGGCTCTCCTGCACGACCCGCCGGGATGGCGGCAAGCGCGCCCTCCATCCGCTTCGGGTTGTCGGTCGTCACCTTTGTAAGTTTGGTGTCGACAAGGCCAGGGGCCAGCCCGTTCACGTGGATGCCATCGCGCGCCCAGGCCTGGCCGAGGGTCTTCGTCAGGTTGATCGCGCCGGCCTTCGAGGCGGCATAGGCCGGGTTGCCGATGTTCGCTTTCAGGCCGGAGATCGAACTGACGATGATGATCGAGCCCTTGGTGTCCTGAAGCATCGTTTTGAATTTGCGTGAGCAGTGCATCAGGCTGTCGAGATTGACGGACATCACCTTGTCCCAGCCGGGTCGGTCGAACTCCGCACGCTTGTAGGCAACGATCCCCTGGCAGAGGACAAGCACATCAAGCGTGTCGAAACTGGGTTTGGCCGCTTCGATCTGGTCGGGATCGCCGACATCGACCTGCGTGTAGGTGAGACCTGTGAGGTCGCTGCCATCCTCGGCGCTATAGTCTTCAGCGCTTGGCCGCGTTCCCCAGACATGGACTTTCGCGCCGCGCTCCATGAAGGCATGCGCGATCCCGTTGCCGATGCCGCTCGAGCCGCCAACGACGAGCACGGTCTTGCCCGTGAAATCCGTATCCTGAGCCATGTCCGATCCTCCAGGTCTTTTGTGTTTCAGACTGGATAGCGGTTTGGCGTGGTGCTGACAGCCCGTCCCGCAAGGGCAGGGGCGTCACAGGCTGGCGAATTGTCTACTGGCCGTGGCCCGCGGCGAAGGCGAGACGCAGGGCGCCGGAGAGATTGTCGACGCCGAGCTTCTCCATGAGATTGGCGCGGTGAATCTCGACCGTGCGCGGGGAGATGTCGAGCGTATTGGCAATCGCCTTGTTGGTGAGCCCGTCCACGAGGCCTTCCAGCACTTCCGTTTCGCGCGGTGTCAGGTGAGCGAGGCGCTTTTCAGCGTCGGCCTTCTGAAGCGCACCGTGCGAGCGGTTGCGCATTTCCTCACACGCTTCTTCGAGAGCCTTCAGCAGGACCTGCTTTTCGTACGGTTTCTCGACGAAATTGATGGCGCCGGATTTCATGGCCTGGACGGCGACCGACACGTCGCCATGGCCGGTCAGGACCACGACCGGCATTTCGCAGCCGCGTACATTCAGTTCCTTCTGGACCTGGAGGCCGTTCATTTTCGGCATCTGGACGTCGAGCAGGATGCAGCCGTCTTCAAGCGTTTTCAGCTCATCGAGAAAGCTCACGCCATCCTTGTGCGTCTGCACGCGAAAGCCGGAGAGGCGCAGCATGAAGCTGGCGGAATGTCGTACGGCCTCATCATCATCGACGAGATGGATCAGGGGCTTCTCGGCTTCATTCATCGCTATCGTCAGGGCCTTCTACTGTGAATACGAAACGGGTTCCGCCATCCTCGCCGGGCATGGCTTCGATCGTGCCGCCATGGGCTTCCACAATAGTCTTGCATATCGACAGGCCGAGGCCCATGCCAGTCGTCTTGGAACTGGCGAGCGGCTTGAAGAGCTGATCGGCGACATCCTTGTCGATGCCGGGCCCATTGTCCTCAATGGCGATCATGACATAGCCGCCGCTGGCCGGGGCGGCAGTTATCCTGACACACGGGTCGGCTTGGCCGTCCATGGCCTCCAGCGCATTGCGGGCGATGTTTATCACCACCTGCTGGATCTGGATCGGGTCGGCCATGATGTCGGTTATGGTTTCGCCGACACTGACCTCGACACGGTTGGCTGGCTTGCCCATCTCCGCCTGCAGAAGGGCGACGGCGTCCCCGAGCAAGGGAACGAGCGGGGTGGGGCGTTTCTCGATCTCGCCCCGGGAGACATAGTCGCGCAGCTTTCGTACGATCTGGCCGGCGCGCACCGATTGCTTGGCAGCTTCGGCGAGCGCTTCCTGGACCATGGCGAGCGTCTCCGGATCCGGAGAATCGAGCAGGTCACGCGCGGCTTCGAGATAATTGGTGACGACGGTCAGCGGCTGGTTCAGCTCATGCGCCAGCGCAGAGGCCATGGTGCCGACAGAACTCAGCCTCGAAAAGTGGACGAGCTCGGCCTGCAGGGCCTTCATGCGCGATTCGTTGCGCCGCTGTTCAGTCAGGTCGCGCATGAAAGCCGTGAAAAGAAAGTGTTCGCCGATCTTGGCTTCCCCGATCTTGAGGTCGATCGGGAAGAGTGAGCCATCCTTGCGGCGCGCGGTGACGGTGCGGCCGATGCCGATGATTTGGCGCTCGCCCGTGCGCAGGTAGCGATTGATGTAGTTGTCGTGCTGCACCTTGTCGGCTGGCGCCATGAGGATGCTGACATTCTGGCCCAGAAGCTCGTTGGCACCATAGCCAAACAGCGTCTCAGCCGCCTTGCTGAACGCCGTGATGATCCCGGCGTCATTGATGACGACCATGGCATCCGGTACCGAGTTAAGGATGGACCGGAAGTGCTGATGGAGCGCGTCAACGTCCATCTCCGCCATATCGTATATGAGTTCCTGACGGCTCAGTGCGCAGACCTCCAACTTCACCCGCACGGCAATGCGCCATGCAGGGGCAGGAGGTCAAGCTGCAGATGAGGGCGAAGAGCGGTCTCATTACAGGCGGGCTTCCTTCACACGCAGACCGAACCGGCGCACCGGCATCACCAGACTGATCAGCATCGCGCTGACACCGGCAACCAGAATCGGGCAGGCGATGCAGTGGAAGGCAAACAGTCCCGACTGAGGGGCTGCATTCCCGCTTGAAGAGCACCAGGCCAGCTGCATGAGTTCGGCGCGGGCATGATGCTCAAGCACCTGCGGTAATGCGAATGCAGCAATGGCAAAGCCCAGAACGAAGAAGAGTTTGCGGTACATGACGATGCCTCCTGATGAGGCGGAATAAGCCACGCTGCGACAGGCTGGCCCATACGTAAGAGCCCGTATAACCGTAAATTCGCAACTGTCTTAATCCCCCCCTTGATCACAGTCCCGTCCGAAGGTTTGTTGGCCGGAGGGCAATTAAGCTGGGGAGCAGAAATTGAGCGCAACGACACTTCGAAAGGGTGGCATGGACACGAGCACGGCATCTGTCGCCGGCATGCTCGCGGTCTTCGCCATACTTGCCGTCTTCATTGCCGGCAACGCCATGGATCGCCTGATGGGCATCCATGCGACCTTGTTCTTCTTTGCCGTCGCCGCATGGCTGGTCGGGATCGGCCTGTGGGCCGGGAAACTGGGGGATCGCGACCCCTTCGATGAAACCAAGTATGAAGACACGCTGGTCAAATTCGGCGTGTTTACCTCCATGTTCTGGGGTGTTGCCGGCTTCCTTGTCGGCATCGTGATCGCGCTTCAGCTGACCTGGCCGAACCTTTTCTATTTCGAGCAATGGGGCTTCACCAATTTCGGCCGCCTGCGCCCGCTGCACACATCGGCGGTGATTTTTGCGTTTGGCGGTAACGTCCTTCTGGCGACCAGCTTCCATGTCGTTCAGCGCACGACCCGTGCGCGTCTGTTCGGCGGTATGCTCCCCTGGTTCGTCTTCTGGGGCTATCAGCTCTTCATCGTGCTCGCCGCCACCGGTTACCTGATGGGCATCACCCAATCGAGAGAATATGCTGAGCCGGAATGGTATGCCGATCTATGGCTGACAGTCGTCTGGGTCGCCTATTTGCTGGTTTTCCTCGGCACGTTGTGGAAACGCAAAGAGCCGCACATCTATGTGGCCAACTGGTTCTATCTGTCCTTCATCGTGACGATTGCAATGCTGCACATCGTGAACAATCTCGCTGTGCCGGTCGCTATAGGCTCGGCAAAGAGCTACGCCCTGTTTGCAGGGGTTCAGGATGCGCTGACCCAGTGGTGGTATGGCCACAACGCCGTCGGCTTCTTCCTGACGACCGGCTTCCTGGCGATCATGTATTATTACATCCCGAAGCGCGTCGAGCGTCCGGTCTATTCATACCGGCTCTCCATCGTCCACTTCTGGTCGCTGATCTTCATCTATATCTGGGCCGGTCCGCACCACCTGCACTACACAGCCCTTCCGCAGTGGGCGCAGACGCTGGGCATGACCTTCTCGATCATGCTGTGGATGCCTTCCTGGGGCGGCATGATCAACGGCGTGATGACCCTGTCGGGCGCCTGGGACAAGCTGCGCACCGATCCGGTGGTCCGCATGATGGTCGTCTCGCTGGCCTTCTACGGCATGTCGACCTTCGAAGGTCCGCTGATGTCCGTGCGGGCGGTGAACTCGCTCAGCCACTACACCGAATGGGGCATCGGCCACGTGCACTCCGGCGCACTCGGCTGGGTTGGCTTTATCTCCTTCGGGGCGCTCTACTGCCTGACGCAATGGCTCTGGAAGCGTAAAAGCCTGTACTCCCTCGCGCTGGTCGAGTGGCACTTCTGGCTCGCGACCATCGGGATCGTCTTCTACATGGTCTCGATGTGGTTCGCCGGGATCACCGAAGGCCTGATGTGGCGTGCCTATAACGAGTTCGGCTTCCTCGAATACTCCTTCGTGGAAACCGTCGAAGCCAAGCATATCAGCTACATCATCCGCATGTCGGGCGGTCTGCTCTACTTCAGCGGCGCGCTGATCATGGCCTACAACCTGGTCCGCACAGCCATTGGTCATGAGCGGATCAACCAGCCGGCTGATGCCCCCGCGGTGAGTAATCCGCCGGCGGCTGCCTCACTCCAACCTGCCGAATAGGGGCCTGAGACATGGGACTTCTGAATAATCACGGCATTCTTGAACGCCATTCGCTCATTCTCACCATCGCCATCCTTATCACGGTGTCGATCGGCGGGATCATCCAGATGGCTCCGCTGTTCTACATGGAGAACACCATCGAGAAGGTGGAAGGCATGCGCCCCTACACCCCGCTCGAAGTGGCTGGCCGCAACATCTATATCCGTGAGGGCTGCTATGTCTGCCACTCACAGATGGTGCGTCCGCTGCGTGACGAGGTGGAGCGGTATGGTCACTACTCGCTGGCCGCCGAGTCCATGTACGACCACCCCTTCCAGTGGGGCTCGAAGCGGACCGGGCCGGACCTTGCCCGCGTTGGCGGCAAGTATTCCGACGAATGGCATGTCGACCACCTGATCGACCCGCGCGCCCTGGTGCCGGAATCGGTCATGCCGCCCTATGCCTTCCTGGCCGAGAAGTCGCTCGACTATGAGAATATCGAGCATGACCTGAAGGCGCTGAAGATGGTGGGCGTGCCCTACACTGAAGAGATGATCGAGAACGCCGAGATCGATCTCCGGGCACAGGTCGATCCGGACATCTATTTCGATGAGCAGGACGCGCTTGTGGCCCGCTACACCGAAGCCGCCGGCCGTGACGGCACGGTCCAGATCCGCGATTTCGACCTCGACCCCGACCGCATCACCGAAATGGATGCGCTCGTGGCTTACCTTCAGATGACCGGCACGCTGGTGGATTTCTCCACCTACGAAGCCGAAGACCTGATGAACCGGCGCTAGGAGGACCTGATGTACGAAAAACTGTCCAGCTTCGCGCAGACAGGTGGCCTGATCTACTTCTTCGTCATCTTCGCTGCCGTTCTCGCCTACGCCCTCTGGCCGCGCAATCAGAAGCGCTTCGATGAGGCCGCCCAACTACCTCTTCAAGACCGGGAGCCCGGAGATGAGTGATCACACCAAGGATATCGACCAGCCGACAGGCGTCGAGACGACCGGCCATGAATGGGACGGTATCAAGGAGCTGAACAATCCGCTCCCGCGCTGGTGGCTGTATATCTGGTACGCCACGATCGCCTTCTCGATCGTCTACATGATTGCCATGCCGGCGCTGCCCGCCCTGCCGGGGCTTGGCACCAACACGCGCGGCGTGCTTGGCGAATCCGACCGGGTGAATGTGGCCCGGCAGGTCGATCAGCTGCGGTCTGAACGCACAGTGGCCGGCACCGCTCTTCTCGATGCCAGCCTCGAGGAAATCGAGACCGACCGCTCGCTGCAGCAGTTCGCCATGGCAGCCGGTGAAAGTGCCTTCGGTGACAATTGCGCGACCTGCCACGGGGCAGGCGGGCGTGGCGCCAAGGGCTATCCGACCCTGGCAGACGATATCTGGCTCTGGTCGGGCACGCTCGATGGCATCGAGTACACGCTGCGTCACGGCATCCGCCATGAGGAAGACCCGGAAACCCGCTTTTCCATCATGCCGGCTTTTGGCCGCGATGGTCTTCTCACACGCGCCCAGATCGATGATGTCGCCAGCTACGTCTTCGATATCTCCGGCCGTGACGTTGGCGATGACGAGGCGGTTGAGCGTGGACAGGAGATTTTTGCCGCACAATGTGCCGTCTGCCACGGTGAGAACGGGACGGGCGACCGCAAGGTCGGCGCACCGAACCTGACCGATCAGGAATGGCTCTTCGGAGGCGAATATCGTGAGGTCTACAACACAATCTACAATGCCCGGAATGCGCATATGCCAGCCTGGGGTGAGCGTCTCGACGATGCGACCATCAAGTCCCTGGCCGTCTATGTGCACTCGCTGGGTGGTGGGGAGTAAGGCCCGAACGCCATGAACCAGGTCACCCTCATTTCGTCCAAGTCGCCACCGCCGGTCCCGCCGCCGCAGGATCTGTATTCCAAGCGGAAGCAGATCTATCCGAAGCTTGCCCACGGCAAGTTCCGGACGGTCAAGTGGGCCGCGATGGCCGTGCTCCTCGGCATCTACTATCTTGTGCCGTGGCTGCGCTGGGACCGGGGTGAGGGTGTGCCTGACCAGGCCGTGCTCGCTGATTTTGGCGGTGAGCGGTTTTTCTTCTTCGGCATCGAGATCTGGCCGCAGGAGGCTTACTACCTCGCCGGCCTGATGATCCTCGCCGCGCTGGGCCTGTTCCTGGTGACGTCGCTCTTTGGCCGGGTCTGGTGCGGTTATGCCTGCCCGCAGACGGTGTGGACCGACCTCTATATCTGGGTCGAACGCGCCTTCGAGGGCGACCGCGCCAAGCGGATGCGGCTCGACCGCGCGCCTTGGAGCTTCAACAAGGCGTGGCGCAAGATCGGCAAGCACATTGTCTGGCTGGTCATTGCCTTCTTCACCGGCGGGGCTTTCATCCTCTACTTCCACGATGCCAGGATGATCGCCCAGACATTCTTTATCGGTGAGGCACCGCTGGCGGCCTATTGGTTCGCGGGTATCCTGACCTTCACGACCTATGCGCTGGCCGGGACGATGCGCGAACAGGTCTGTACCTATCTTTGCCCGTGGCCGCGCATCCAGGCCGCGCTCACCGATGAGGACGCGCTCAACGTCACCTATCGTTATGACCGTGGAGAACCGCGCGGGCCGCACCGCAAGGGTGAGAGCTGGGAAGGCCGGGGCGATTGCATCGACTGCAAGCAATGCGTCCAGGTGTGCCCGATGGGCATCGACATCCGCGACGGACCACAGCTGGAATGCATCCACTGTGCCCTCTGCATCGATGCATGCGACCAGATAATGAAGACGGTTGGCCGGCCAACTGGCCTCATCGCCTATGACACCGATACTGCTGTTGCCGCCCGCGCTGTCGGCCAGCCGACCAAGTACCGGCTGATACGCCCGCGCACCGTGCTCTATTCGCTGCTGATCATCGGCATCGCCAGCCTCATGGCCTTCGGTCTGTTCAATCGCGGTACCTTCGAAGTGAACGTCCTCAAGGACCGGTCGCCGCCTTTCGTGCAACTTTCCAATGGTGATATCCGGAATGGCTATACACTGAAACTCGTCAACAAGGCTGGCGATGCCCGTAACATGGCCCTGACTGCAACAGGTATGGACGACATGGAGATCGAGATTGTCGGGCTGGAATCTGACAGTGACGGAAGCCTTGTCCTGCCAGTTGCCGCAAATGGTGTCGATCGCTACCGGATGCTGGTCACTATCCCCGAAGAGGCCGTCGATGGGCGGAAATACTTTAACCTCGTCCTGACCGATGCGAAGACCGGGGAGGTCAGCATCAACCGCACAAGCTTCATGGCTGCAGGAGACTGACGATGATGGCCGCCCCTGAATACAAGCAAGGCCCGGACGCAAAGCTCAAAGGCTGGCATGTCCTGCTCATCATGCTCGGCTTCTTTGGCGTGATGTTCGCGGTGAACGGGGTTTTCCTGTATTCGGCGATTACCAGCTTCCCGGGTGAGGATGTCGAGAAGTCCTACCTGCAGGGTCTGAACTACAATGACACGCTCGAGCAGCGCCGCGAACAGGCCGCTCTTGGCTGGACTTTGCGGGCCGGCCTGGTCGAGGGGGCGTCGCGTCTGCGCATCGAAGCGAGCGACCAGGATGGCGAGCCGCTCTCGACGCTTACCGTCACGGCAACGCTGCGCCGGCAGGCGACGACCGCGGAGGATATCACCCTTTCGCTCGATCCTGTCCTGCGAGGGGCCTACGAGGTTGACCTGCCGCCGCTGAGCAAGGGGATGTGGGAAGTCGATATCGAGGCCCGCTCAGCCCATGGTGATGACGTCTTCAATGCGGTGAAATCGGTCTCTGTACCATGAATGCGATGACGGACATCGAGGCGGCTGGCTGCCCGAGCGGGCTCGCTCCGGCCAGCAGCGGGGGCGGCACGGACGTCTCCGCTTTCGTTATCGAGAAGGGCGGAGCCAAAACGCTCAGCCTGTCCGTGCGTGGCGCGAAATGTGCCGGTTGTCTGTCGAAGATCGAAGGCGCCGTTGGCGCGCTGCCTGGCGTTAGCACAGCGCGGCTGAACCTGTCGAATGGCCGGCTGGATGTGCGATGGTCGGGAGGGGTCGATGCCAATACCATTGCGGGCACGGTCTCCGATCTCGGCTATGGCGTTTCCGCCTTCGACCCGGACAAGGGCGACGCTGCCGCGAAGAAGGAAGAGCGCGACCTTCTGATCGCCATGGGCGTTGCCGCCTTCGCGGCTGCCAATGTGATGCTGCTCTCGGTGTCGGTCTGGGCTGGCCATGGCGAAATGGGCGAAACGACCCGGCGCGCCATGCACGCCATTTCCGGTGCGATCGCTATTCCGGCGGCACTGTTCTCCGGACGTGTCTTCTTCAAGTCCGCCTGGAATGTGTTGAAGCGTGGCCACGCCAACATGGACGTGCCGATTTCTCTGGCTGTCCTGCTGGCGCTCGGCGTCAGCGTTGCCGAAACCATCCGCGGCGGTGAGCACGCCTATTTCGACGCGTCCGTCATGCTGCTCTTCTTCCTGTTGGTCGGGCGGTTTCTGGATGCGCGCCTGCGCCGTCGCACGCATGCTGCCGCGCATGATCTCGCCGCCCTCCAGTCTCACACGGTGACGCGTCTCGACACGACCGGCCTGGCAAAGTCTGTCAGGGCCAGCGACGTTGCGGCCGGGGACCTGATCCTTGTCGCGCCGGGCGAACGCCTTGCGGTCGACATGGATATCATCGACGGGGCAGGCGAGGTGGATGAAAGCCTTGTCAGCGGCGAGAGCCTGCCGCGCGCGATTGCGCCGGGGGCGCGTGTCTTCGCCGGGTCGGTCAATCTCGGACAGTCGATCCGGGGACGTGCCATCTCACCGGCAAGCGACTCCCTGCTGGCGGATATCGCCCGCATGCTGGAGGCTGGCGAGCAGCGCCGCTCCACCTATCGCCGTATCGCCGACAAGGCGGTTTCTCTTTACGTGCCGCTCGTCCATACGACGGCCGCGCTCACCTTCATTGGCTGGATGCTGGCGGGTATTGGCGTGCGCGATGCACTGCTCATCGCCGTCTCCACCCTGATCATCACCTGTCCCTGTGCGCTGGCACTGGCGGCGCCTGTGGTTCAGGTCGTGACCGCCGGGCGGCTGTTCCGCAAGGGTGTCTATCTCAAGTCCGGGGATGCGCTGGAGCGGCTGGCGACTTGCGATCACGTTGTCTTCGACAAGACCGGTACGCTGACCCTTGGCGATGCAGAACTCGTTCCCGGCAGTGCGCCGCAGGAGCTTGTGGTGAAGGCGGCCCGGCTTGCCCGCGCTTCCCGTCATCCGCTGTCGCGCGCGCTTGTTGCCGCCGCCGGACCGGGCCCTGTTGCCGAGCATGTTCGCGAGCATCCCGGACTCGGCCTTGAGGCAGAGATCGACGGCCGGACCGTCCGGCTCGGCTCGGCTGACTGGGTCGGCGCTGATGACGTGACCTACGATGGCAAGCTGCACATCTGGTACAGCGAGGCTGATGGCCAGGTGTATCGGTTCGACTTCGAGGATGCCCTGCGTCCCGGTTCGGAAGAGATGGCCGCTGAGCTGCAGGCACGCGGCATGGACCTCGAAATCCTGTCAGGCGACCGGGCTTCTGCAGTGGCCGACGTCGCCAGCCGCCTCGGCATCGAACACTGGCAAGCCGCCGCGAGCCCTGCCGATAAGGCGGCCCGCCTTGAGGCGTTGAGGGCCGAAGGCCGCAAGGTGCTGATGATCGGTGACGGCCTCAACGACGCCGGATCGCTTGCGCTGGCGCACGCCTCGCTCGCGCCGGGCGGGGCCATGGATGTCAGCCAGTCGGCCAGTGATGCGGTCTATACCGGGGCAGGGCTTGAGGCGATCCTCTCCATTCTCGACACCGCACGTGGCGCACGTCTGCGCATGCTGCAGAATTTCAGTCTTGCCGCGCTCTACAACATGATCGCGGTGCCTGTGGCGGTCGCCGGTTTTGCGACCCCGCTTGTCGCCGCCATTGCCATGTCGGCCTCCTCGCTTATCGTGACGCTGAACGCAATCCGTCCGTCGAGAAGGAAGGAGGCTGCTGCATGACCGGTCTCATCTATCTGATCCCCGTTGCGCTGCTGCTCGGCCTGCTGGGGCTCGGTGCCTTCATCTGGGCGACAAAGTCCGGCCAGTTCGACGATCCGGAAGGCGCGCGCTACCGCATCCTGATCGACGAAGACAAACCGCTACCGGACAAGCCGGACGAACGCTGAGCCTCCCGCCGTTTGGGATCGGAACGCCCGCACTCAGAATGGATGATGCATCCACCTTCTGCCGGTACCTTGAAAACCCCGCAGCGGTTATGAATGTTGCAGATTCTTCGGGCGCATTGTGTTCAGTCAATGCAAATCGCTAGTTCATCCTGCCATCTGGCTTCAGAAATACAGCCTGGCCTGTCTCGGCGGATCGATAGATCGCTTCGATAAGGCGGATGTCTCGCAGGCCCATGGCGCCCGGCGTGCGGATCTCGATATCGTCACGGATGGCGTCGGCGAAGTGGTCGAGCTGGGCGGCGAACTGTGTCGAGGGATCGCCCGGATTGAGGTCTTCCGAGCTCCCACCGCGGCGCAGCGTCATGCGCAGGCCGCCATAATTCGTCGCCGGATCCATGTCGAGCAAGCCCTGTGTGCCGCGGACGAGGGCGCGGTTCGAGCCGACGGCATCATAGGAGGTCGACAGTTGGGCAACGGCGCCGGACGGAAACTGCATCTGGGTCTGTACTGAAGCGAAGATCTCGGCAAAGCGCGGGTCGCCTTCCGGCTGGAAGGTCCGCGCGCTGATCGTGCTTGGCATTTCATTCGAGAGATAAAGCGCAGACTGAAGGCCGTAGAGCCCGTAATCCTCAAGCGGGCCGCCACCGGCGAGGGCGCGATTGGCACGCCAGTTTTCCGCCGGCGTGGTTGGCCCCATCCTGTAATGCTGGTCTGTGCGGATCAGCCTGATGTCTCCGACAGCGCCTTCGTCCATCAGCTCCATCGCGCGCATGTTGAACGGCTCGAAGTGGCAGCGATAGGCGATCATCAGCTTGCGATTGGCGGCACCGGCAGCAGCGATCATGCGTTCGCACTCGCCGCTGTTGAGCGCCATCGGTTTCTCGCAAAGGACGTGCTTGCCGGCCGCAAAGGCTTTCTCGGCCCATTCGGCATGCAGTCCGCTCGGCAGAACGATATAGACCGCGTCGACCCGGTCATCGGACGCGATCTCTTCGAAGTTGTCGTAAGAGTAGCGCGCATCCGGTGCCACGCCATAGGCTTCGCCGACCCGGTTCGCCTTGTCGGCATTGCCGGAGACGACCGCTGCGATATGGGCGCGCCGGGCGTTCACGAAATTGGGCATCATCTGATGAAGTGCGAAGCCGCCAAGGCCGATGACCGCAATGCCGACGCTGTTGGCGGTCCCTTTCTCCGGCGGGGTCTCAGGCAGGCGAACATTGCCCGGCATGGGCTGGCCGATGGCTCGAACACCGGATCCGCCGGATGTCTGGGCGCCAGCGCAACCAAAGAGCGGCACCGCGGCCGTCACGCCGGCAAGTTGGAGGAGACGTCTGCGGTCTTGATCAAAGCGGGTCATCCGGATCAGTCCTTTCTGTCTGGCGCGTCTGGACGTCTCTCAACGTCGATCGCGACGGAAAAATCGAGAGTTTCGCCGGGTTTCAGTGCGTGCAGCCCCGTCTCGGCGGTCTGGCCCATTTCGAACGCGCCATTGATCTGGGACACGGGCTCGAAACAGAAAAAGGGCCCGTCTGATGGGATATAGACCACTGCACCGGCAGGTGAAGCATTTGCCCTGACGGCTATTTCCAGACCCCCATCCGGCTGGCGGATTCTCGCAAGGCCGTCCCATCCGGCATAGCCATGGTCCAGATTGCGCGTGCTGACGACGGTAGCATGCGAAAAGGCAGTGCTCGCGGTCAGCGGTTCGATTTGCAGCGGACCATGGTTCATCGGCCTGATCATGCCGGCCGCGTTAAACTGCAGTTCTGTTCGCTCGTTCCTTGGAAAATAGGGGTGAAATCCGAGGCCGACAGGCATGGCGCTGGTGTCGAGGTTCGTCACATTGAGTGACAGGCTGACCCGGCCCGGCGTCAGCCTGATGAGCTGGCTGCACTCATAGGCCCAGGGCCACCAGTCCGCGCCGGCCATCCACATGCGGATCGAAGCGTCGTCCTGATGGGTCACCGTCCAGGCGCTTGTCCAGCCCTCGCCGTGGATGACGTGCTCATCGCCGTCCCAGTTTCGCTTCAGCGTGTGAGAGCGGCCCGCAAATGCGAACGTGCCGCCTCGTATCCGGTTGGAGAACGGCACCAAGGGGAAGCAGCCGGCGTCAAAGACCCTCATGGCCTCTGGCCGCGCATCGGGCTGGAACACATCCCGCCCCCCGAATGTGAGCGAGACGATGCGTCCGCCCACGCCGGGCTGGACGGCCATCTCAAAGCCATAAGCCGACAGGTGGCTAAGCGCCGCCTTGTCCGTTAGTTCAGTCGTCCCGGGCATCCCTGGATCAATCACCAGGACAGGTCTCTGCGGCGTCTGCGTCCTCGACGAGTCTTGCCTCGGAGATGGCGATTTCGCCCGGCCCCCTCGCCTCAATGTAGACGGGCGCAATGATGGAGGAGAGGTCGATATCGTTAAAACAGCTCAGCGAGATGCGGACATCCGTCCAGTCGCCATTGCCAAGGTCGTCGGCCGACAGCTCCCGCGTACTGCGGCAGTCATCGCCCTCACAGGCCATGCCGATCGAAACGGGCGCTGTGAGCGTCGAGCGCAATGTCAGCAGCAGCTCGATGTCAGCATTGGATTCACGGACATAGTCGCTCGCCCCGCCGTCTGAGAAGGACACCCATCCACCGGTTCCGCCGAAGCTGAAGGAGACGGCGTCTTCCTGCGCGCGATGGTCGACGCGGCTCTCGCTGACGGCGCCAGACTTGAAGACGCGAATATTGGCGCTGTAGCTGCCGTCGCTGAAGTAGACGTTGGTGTTGCCGCTCGCCTGCAGGGTGTCGGGTACGGTTTCGTCCAGCGTGGCCACCTCGCCTGGCTCGGCATAGGAGAGGCCATAGCCATAAGCGAACAGGGGATCGTAGGTCTCATCGCCGACATTGAGCGGGCCCTGGTCGGGGCTCTTCGGCCAGGAATAGGAGAGTTTGCCCGTGAAATCATGGCGGGGCGTGCCGTCTGCGGCGGCGACCAGAACATCTGCAACGCCTGTTCCCTCGCTCCCGGGGAGCCAGGCGGCAACGAAGGCATCAGACGCATTGAGTTCCGGGTTCACCCACATCGGGCGGCCAGACAGGAAGACGCTGACCGTCGGAATGCCATCTGCCTGCAGCTTGCGGAGAAGGTCGATTTCCTTCGAGCCGTCGACATCATAGGCGAGATGGGCAACATCGCCGCGGAACTCGGCATAGGGATCCTCGCCGAAGACGACGATGGCGACGTCGGGCTTCTCGTCATAGCTGCCGTCGGGGCTGTGAGTGACGTTGCTTGCGGCTTCGGCAAGACCATCCAGGATGGAAGCGCCGTTCGGGAACTCATCATTGTCGAGGCCGCCGCCTTGCCAGGTCAGCGTCCAGCCGCCGGACTGTTTGGAGATGCTGTCAGCACCGTCGCCTGCGACCAGAATGTTCGCGGTCGGGGCGATTGGCAGGACGCCGTCATTCTTGAGCAGGACTAGAGATTCGCGCACGGCCTGACGGGCAACAGCGCGGTGCTCAGGAGAGCCGAGCAGGTCCGTGCGCCCGGCCAGTGGGCGCTCTGATGGACGCCCTTCATCGAACAGGCCGTAATGGAGCTTGGCGCGCAGAATCCGGCGGACGGCATCGTCGAGGCGCGCCATCGGGATCTCGCCACTTCTCGCCTGGGCGAGCGTGTTCTCGTAGAGGGCCTTCCAGCTGTCTGGCGCCATGTACATGTCTATGCCGGCGATCAGGGCTTCCGGGCAGTCTTCATTGGTGCAGCCATCGATCTGGCCGTGCGCATTCCAGTCGCTGACAATGAAACCGTCAAAGCCCATCCGGCCCTTCAGGACGTCGGTCAGCAGGTGTTTGTCTCCCGTCGTCTTGGTGCCATTCCAGCTTGAGAAGGTCGCCATGATGGAGAGCGCGCCCGCTTCGATGGCGGGCGGGTAGCCGGCGCCATGAATGCGCGCGAGGTCTGCTTCCGACACCTTCGTGTCGCCCTGGTCGGTGCCACCCTCGGTGCCGCCATCGCCGAGATAGTGTTTGGCGGTGGAGATGACGTGTGTCTCGTCGAGGAAGTCATCCGCGCCGAAAACGCCCTGCAGGCCTTCAACGATCGCGGCGGAATAGGAGGCGACGACCTCGGGATCCTCGGCAAAGCCTTCATAGGTGCGGCCCCAGCGGTCATCGCGCGGGACGGCGACGGTTGGCGCGAAGGTCCAGTCATGGCCGGTGACGCGAAGCTCGGTGGCGGTCACTTCCGCGATCCTCTCGATCAGCGCCGGATTTCGCATGGCGCCGAGGCCGATATTGTGCGGGAAGACGGTGCCGCCGATAACGTTGTTATGGCCGTGGACCGCATCGATGCCCCAGATGATCGGGATCGCGATCTCGACACCTTCGGGATCGACAGATGCGGCGTAGAAAGCATCCGTGGCGGCCACCCATTCCTCGACGCTGGCGTAGGGCTTGCCATTGGGCGCCGAGTTGCCGCCGCTGAGCACCGAGCCGAGCCGGTATTGCCTGACCTCTTCGGGCGTCACCGAGCCATTGTCGGCCTGGATGACCTGGCCGACTTTCTGTTCCAGCGTCATCTTGGCCATGATCTCGTCAATGCGCGCTTCGATGGACGGATCGATGAGATTGCTCTCTACGGCGGGCCACACAGATGGTTCGGTGGCGGGTTCGGCCGCGTCGGTTGAAACCGGCGAAGGTCCTTCGACGGGTTCGGTGCTCGAACAAGCTGAAAGCAGAAGTCCCGCCGCCGCGAGAGCGTACCATGAGGATTTATAGCGCATGATTTTATGTCTCCCTGTTCGCCAATCTCGTTCTCCACACGTCTCTGGAGGACGGCTTTGAGTCGAAGCGCTCGGACGCAACCGGAGAATGTTGGCGTTAACATTTTCGCTAGACGAAATCGACTTCGAGTGCAACGAAAAAGCCCCTGCGCAAGGAAGAGGCCTTGCTGAAGTCCGTCTTCGCCGCTTCGCGCTGGTAACTTCGACGCGGTGTGATCAGCGTGGTTCAACCTCGGCATAGAGGCCGAACGTTGCACCGACAAAGCCGCCTGCGACCTGCGTCGACAGAATCGTGCCATCGAGTCCCGCGGCAATGTTAGTCCATTGGTCGCTGCCTGAATTGCGGAAAGCAAAATCGTACGCATTCTTGCGAGCCGTGATCCTGAGTTCAGCCGCAGCGCCGGAAGATGGCGCGGTCGCAACAACTGTTCCCTCGAGGGACTGGTCGGCGCCTGCGCGCTGGCGCAGGACGATTTCAGGCTCGCCCGCATCCGAAACGGTCAGACCGAGCGCATAGAAATATTCATCGCTTTGCAGCACGGCGAGCCCGGCTTCATCGCCAGGGGTTTCGGGGCTGAAGGTGACCTTGGTCGTGGCGACAGCGTTCTGGTGCTGCTGGCGCCGGCCGAGATAGGAGGGCTGCATCCCGGAGCCGAGGTCGACAGGCCGGGCATCGAGCACGAGGGCACTGTCTTCCAGCGTCCACCAGTCCGACTGGGGCACGCGCAATGTCATCCAATGGAACGGAAGCGCCTCACCATCAAAGTCTTCTCGCACAGTAAAATTGCCGGACATTGGCACGTGCTCGCCGATTGTGCCGAGCCGGGCAGGGCGGGTGTCCACGTTGTAGTGCACCTCTTCCTCGCCTTCGAGGATGACGGGCCAGCCATCCTTCCAATCGACGGGCATCAGGAAGGTTTCGCGCCCCGTATTGTAGAGGTTGCCTTCATAGGGACGAACGCCCAGGAAGGTCGCCCACCACCTGCCATCGCCATCCTGGACAAGGTCTGCATGCCCAACGGAGGTGATCGGGTCGGGCCGGTCCGCGGGCAAATGGCGCTGGGTCAGAATCGGGTTGTTCTCATATGGCTCGTAAGGGCCGGTCAGCTCTTTTGAGCGGAGCACGACCTGCGAATGGTCCACGGCCGTGCCGCCTTCTGCCGCGCTCAGATAATACCAGTCACCGACATGATAGATGTGCGGGCCTTCGATCCAGATCGGCTTGTCCTCGGGGCGAACGCCGCCATCGATCAGCACGATCGGTTCGGAGATGGACTGGAAGGTGTCGGGGTCGATCTGGCGGAACCAGATGGCGCGGTGTCCGGGATAGGTCGAGCCGCCCGGCGGCTCGTCATTGTTCATGATCCAGACTGAGCCGTCCTCTTCGAAGAAAAGCGATGGATCGATACCGCCGACCTCGGGCAGCCAGACCGGGTCGGACCACGGCCCTGCCGGGTCAGTCGCCGTCACGATGAAATTGCCGCCGCAATCGACACAGGTGTTGGCGACGTAGAAGACGCCCTCATGATATTCGATCGTTGGCGCGAAGACGCCGCGTGACAGGCCGAGGCCATCGAAATCCAGCATGCCCGGCCGGTCGATGACATTGCCGATCTGCTCCCAGTGGGCGAGGTCCTTGCTGTGGAAGACCGGGATGCCTGGGAAATAGGAAAACGTCGAATGCACAAGGTAATAGCCGTCCGGGCCTCGGGTCACGCTCGGGTCTGGGTAGAAGCCGGCGAGAACCGGGTTCAGGTATCCGTCAGGACTGGGCGGGTTGGCGAAGGCCGGGTCGCTTCCTGTATATTCGAACCAATCGAACGAGGCTTTGAGCGTGGTGGGCGCGTCTGCGGTTTCCTCGTTTGCGGGCGCGGTCGAACACGCCGAAAGCGCGAGCAGGGATATGGCTGACAGAATCAGTTGTTTGGACATTGAGAAAGCCCCTCCCTGAGGCCGATGCATGTTTTGACCTGGGCTAGACCCCAGGCGCGATATGTTGTTAGCGTTATCATAATATTTCAGAGAGCCAAGACAAGACCTGGCCGGAGACCTGATCGAGGGAGAATCGAAATGAGCAGACTTTCACGGCGCGACTGGATGAAACTGGGCGCCGGCGCCTCTGCCTGGGCCGGTCTCGGCGGATGCGTCGCATCCGGAGAGGGCGCCGAGATTGCAAAAGGCCTAGGCCTGCACGAACTCGCCGCTGAAAAAGGGATCCGCTTTGGATCTGCGATGGCGGCGCATCAGCTCGATGATCCTCGGTACCTCGAAATTATCCGCCGCGAATGCGCGACCATTGTCGCTGAGAATGCACACAAGTGGTACACGATCTATCCTGAGCCAGATGTCGTGAATTTTGAACCGGCCGACCGGCTGGCGGCTTTCGCGAAAGAAAACGGCCTCACCATGCGTGGCCATACGCTGCTCTGGCATCGCAGCATCTGGTCGCCGGACTGGGTCAACGAGCTGGAATTCGCGAGTGCTGCCGAAACGGAAAGATTCGTCGGGCCGCGTATCGCGCAGATGGCCGCGCGCTATCACCCCTTCATCTATTCCTGGGATGTCGTGAACGAAGCCGTCAGCGATGAGACAGGCGAGTTCCGGCAGACCTCGCTATCGAAGAAGATGGGTGAACGGCTGATGGATTTCTGCTTCGCGGTCGCCAAGGAAAATGCGCCGGACGCCAAGCTGGTCTACAATGATTTCATGAGCTGGGAGGATACCAGCACGCTGCATCGGGCAGGGGTGCTGCGCCTGCTTGAAGGCATGCTCAAGCGGGGCGTGCCGATTGATGGCGTCGGCCTTCAGAGCCATTCGAATTACGAGATGCCGGACGAGTTTACTCGCCAGAAGCAGAAGAACTGGATCGCGTTCTGTGACGAGATCGTGGGTATGGGGCTTGAGCTCTACATCACTGAATTCGACGTCAACGACACCGATCTTCGTCCCGACATCGCCTATCGCGACCGCCTGATCGCGGACTATACACGCGAGTATTTCGACCTGATGCTGACCTATCCAGAGCTCAAGGAAGTCCTGATATGGGGGATGGTGGATGACCAGAACTGGCTGCAGGGCTTTCTTCCAAGGACCGACGGGGTCCTGAAACGCCCGACGATTTATGATGAAAACTACAAGGCCAAGTCCATGCGCGGTGCAATTGCTGCGGCGTTCCGTGCGGCCAAGTATCGACAGCCGCTCTGATACCATCACGTCTGATCCGATTGCGTGCAGGGCCTGTCCGGCACTGACAAAACAGGGGTGACAGTCGCGACTTGTTCACGCCAACGGTGAAGCTCCTTGCCATTGCAGTATGTGGGGCGATACTGACGCAGCATGCATTCAAATGGACTGGACGAAAGAAAATTGAACAAGCGTCAGCCGATTACGATCAAGGAAGTTGCCGAAAAGGCCGGCGTCTCCCAGATGACTGTGTCGAGGGTTTTGAACAAGCAAAACCTTGTAAAGGAATCGACGCGCGAAAAAGTCGAAGCCGCCATAACAGCGCTGAACTACAGACCGAATTTGATGGCGCGCGGGCTTGCTGGCGGCAGATCAAAACTGCTCGGTCTTGCTTACTACAACCCCAGTCCGAGTTATCTTAGCGCCCTGGTGGTCAGCGCGCTGAAACACTGCCGCGATCTCGGGCATCATCTCGTCATCGAAGACCTCTCTGATATTGAAGATGGTCTTGATACGGCCATTATCCTCAAGCGACTGAGTTCCATCCAGCTGGACGGTCTCATTCTTGCTCCACCTCTGAGTGGGAACTCCAAGCTTCTAGAGTTGATTCAGGATATTGGCATTCCGACTGTCCTGCTTGGCAGCACCGACAGTCGGTTCAAGCAGTCGAGTGTTGTATTTGACGACGCGGCGGCTGCATACACGATGACAGGCCACCTAATCGAACTGGGTCACACTCGGATTGGCTTCATTCGCGGGCCACACGAGCTGCCCTGGAGCCGCATGCGCCAGGAGGGATACGAAAAGGCGCTTGTTGATAACGGCATCGAGATCGACAAAGCACTCATTGTGGAAGGTGATTTCACATTCAGGAGCGGCATGCATGGCGGGGATGCCTTGCTCGGTATCCAGGACCGGCCCACCGCAATCTTCGCAAGCAACGATGACATGGCCGCCGGTGTAATCGCGGCCGCGCAACGCCGTGCGATCCAGATTCCAAAGGAGCTGTCGGTCGTCGGGTTCGACGATACAGCAATTGCGGCCGCGATCTGGCCACGTCTCACGACAGTTCGCCAACCGATCGCCGAGATGGCGCAAGCATCGGTGGATATTATCTCCAACGTGACCGCGGAGGGCTGGAACGGCCAGCCTGTACGCATGGTCAATGACAGCATCCACATTATCGAGCGTGAAAGCCTTGGGCCTCCCGCCTGAGACTTTCGCTTCTGGAACAAGGATATGGACCGGATCGTCGAACCCGGTGAGTTCGAAATCATGGCGGGCTCAAGCTCGACCGACACGCAAAGCGTCACACTGAGGGTCGAGTAGCGGTCCGGCGGCGCGGCGGGCCCTGAAAAGCCCGCCGCTCTTTTTCGCTTGGGAGGGAGCTTTTAGTTGGTCATCTCCTCCAGTTCCATGCCCTTGGTTTCGCGGACCGCCTTCCACACAAAGAAGATCGAGATGAATGCGAAGACCGCATAGAACCCGTAAGCCCCGGTGAGGCCGATGGCGGCGGAGGCCAGCATCAGCGGGAAGGTCAGCGTGATGAGGAAGTTTGAGATCCACTGGAAGAAGCCAGACACCGCAAGGCCTGAGCCGCGGATCTGGTTCGGGAACATCTCGCCGAGGCTGACCCACATGACAGGCCCCCAGGAGCCGTTGAAGAACATGACATAGCCATTCGCGGCAAGAAGGGCGATCAGGCCATAGGCCCCCGGTAGGGACACGGACCCGTCGACCCTCACAGCCTGCGAGAAGCAGACAACGAGAATGCCAAGCGTCACCGCCATGCCGATGGAGCCGACAAGAAGCAGTGGTTTACGGCCGATCCGGTCGATAAGGGTGAGCGCGACGATCACGGCAATGATGGAAACCAGACCGGAGATCACATTGATCAGGAGCGCGTCGCCTTCGGAGAAGCCGACTGCCTGCCAGAGTACAGCGCCGTAATAGAAGACTACGTTGATGCCGACCAGCTGCTGGAAGGTGGCAAGGCCGATGCCGATCCAGACGATCGGGCGAAGAAGGGTGCCCTTGGCGACAACATCAGACATGCGCGGCTTGTGGTCAGCGGCAAGCGAACGCTCGATTTCGCCGACCTGCGCTTCGGCTTTCCGTTCGCCGCTGATACGGGTGAGCACACCCTGGGCCTGCTCCTGCTTGCCTTGCACAACGAGGAAACGCGGGCTTTCCGGGATGAAGAGCAAGGCGACCAGGAAAAAGGTCGCGGGCAGAAGTTCGACCCAGAACATCCAGCGCCAGGCCTCATAACCGAGCATCCACTCATTGAGCGCAGAGCCAGCAGCCTGCTGAATCATGTAGTTCGACAGGAAGGCGACGAAGAGACCGGTAATGATCGCGACCTGCTGGATAGAGGAGAGACGGCCGCGGAACCGGGCCGGTGCGATTTCGGAAATATAGGCAGGCGACATGACGCTCGCCGCGCCAACAGCAAGACCCCCGAGAATGCGGTAGAAGACGAACTCGGCCGAGTTGCTGGCGATTCCCGAGCCCCACGCCGAAACGATGAAGCAGGATGCAGCAACGATCATCATTGTGCGTCGGCCGAACAGGTCCGAAAGCCGGCCGGCAAGGGCAGCACCAGCAGCACAACCGAGCAGCATGGACGCCACATTGAAGCCCGTGCCAGCGCTTTCGGAGTCAAAGGCCACCTGAAGGCCTTCGACCGTGCCGTTGATCACGCCACTATCAAATCCGAAAAGAAAGCCGCCAATCGTGGCGACGCAGCTGATGAGAAGGACGAACGCAAAATCGCCTTCGAACCGGCCAGAGACCGCTGTCGTATCACTCATTTCTTCCTCCCAATCCCCTCCTGAGGAGACCTTATTATTGTCTCGCCCGCACAAATGTTAGGGCTATCATAAATGACGCTAGCTCACGCTGAAGCAAGTTTAAAGGGACCTTGGCACGAATTTGTCGAATTCGCGCATGACATTGCGGGGAATGAGCGAGCCCCGATGACCTACAACGATTGATGCGAGGCGATTGCCTGCTACGGCACCGCCGGTTCGGGATGCTCCCGCGAGACGAGCGGCAATATAAGCAGCGTTGAAACTGTCGCCGGCACCGGTTGTATCGATAACAGGGGCAAGCTTTTCCACAGGAACGTGTTGCATGCGGCCGGTATCCTCCACGACGAAAACGCCTCCAGCTCCGCATTTCAGGACGATTTCGTCCACCCCCGCAGTCTGCCAGCGCTCAATATGTTGCTCGGTAGTGGCGACCCCGAACAGTTCATCCTCGTCTTCCCGGCTTGGCAGGACCATGGAAATATGCGGCGCGAGACTGTCGATCGCGGTTCGGGCTTCTGAAGGGCTATTCCATCCTCTTGCTCGGTAGTTTGGATCAAAGGCGACATGGCCGCCGTTGGCTCTGACGGTGGCAGCAAGTTTCACGAGGCGGGCGCGTTCTTCGGCAGAAAAGATCGAGAGTGTAATGCCTGTCAGGTAAAGCAAACTCGTTGATGCTGCACTGGCCAGGGCGGGACTGGCACCATCCAGATTGAAGAAGTCGCGAGCAGCAGACTGGCTGCGCCAGTAATGAAACGTTCGCTCCCCAGTTGCCGTTGTAGAAATAGCATAAAGACCGGGTAGGCGGTCAGGATGGCGCAGGACGAATCGCGTATCGACCCCTTCCGCCTCGAGGCCAGACTTTATTGTATCGGAATAGGGATCCAGGCCGAGCGCGGTCAGATAGCTGGTCTGCACTCCCATCCGGGCGAGATAGACCGCCGTGTTTGCCGTATCGCCTGCCCAGGCCAGACGCTTAGCCTCACTGTCCGGGCCTGATAGTTCCAGCATCACTTCGCCAATTGCGACGATACGTCCGGAAATGGCGTTCAGTCCCATACTATGACCGGGTCGACGTCTGAGATGGTGTCACGGTGGCCATCGCGCTGGCATTCGTGACCTGCATGACGGCTCCCTCCCGCTTAATCTGCTTCGATTGATAGTAGGGCTGCGGGCGCAGCCAGGCAATTGAAGAAACAATCGCAGCACTCTGAGTGTCCGGCGTTTTTGGCTCAAATCTTTTAACCGGACCGACGCCACGGAACTCGCTTTGCGGGAAGCGGTCAAAAAAAGCTGCAGCCATTAGAGTTGTCCTTCCAGATTGTTGATGTTAGCGTTATCAGCAATGACAGGAACCTGCGAGATAGCAGGTCGAGAGGGAAGGCAGCCAGAGAAGTGTTTCTGGGAATTGATATCGGAACATCAAGCGTAAAGGCTCTCCTGATGGATGAGGCCGGCTGCGTCGTGGACACGGCAAGTGCCGAGCTTCCTATCTCTCGCCCGAAGCCGCTCTGGTCGGAGCAGAAGCCGTCCGACTGGTGGACAGCCACGAACATGGCTGTTGCTGGCCTCAACGTGAAACAAAGGCATGGCGTCAAGGCAATTGGGCTGTCTGGCCAGATGCATGGCGCGACGCTCCTCGACAAGTCCATGAACCCGCTCCGGCCTGCCATTCTCTGGAATGATGGCCGCAGCTCCGCTGAGGCGGCCGCGCTTCAGCAGAGGGAGCCGGATTTCGTCGAGAAAGGCGGCAATCTTGTCATGCCGGGTTTTACGGCACCGAAGCTTGAATGGGTGCGCCGGCATGAGCCGGAAACGTATGCAAAGGTCGCGAAAGTCCTGCTGCCGAAAGACTATGTGCGCCTGCGCATGACGGGCGACCTTGCCTCCGACATGTCGGATTCCGCGGGCACGCTCTGGATGGATGTCGCCAATCGAAAATGGCACGAGCCTCTGCTCGAAGCGTGCGGCCTGACGGTCGAGCATATGCCAATCCTTTATGAAGGTGTGGAGGAGACCGGTATCCTGCGCCAGGAAGCGGCCGAGGCCTGGGGCATGGACCGTGTACCGGTTGTTGCAGGCGGCGGCGACAATGCTGCCGGCGCGGTCGGGGCAGGGATCGTCGATGAAGGCGATGCGCTGCTCTCGCTTGGCACATCTGGTGTGATCTTCGTCGCGGGCAGCGAATTCCGCTCGAACCCGGAGTCTGCCGCCCACGCTTTCTGCCATGCCCTGCCGGGCAGGTGGCACCTGATGTCTGTCATGCTGAGCGCTGCCAGCTGTGTCGACTGGGCCTGCCGGGCGACCGGCACTGAGTCCGCGGAACAGATGATCAATTTGGCGGAACAGGACGCGGCACTCGCCTGCAAGGAGGTCTTCCTCCCCTACCTTTCCGGCGAACGCACGCCACACAACAACCCTTATGCGAGCGGCGTCCTGTTCGGGCTTGACCATGACACGTCAAAAGGCCGGATCGCCGAGGCCGTTCTCGAAGGCGTCGCTTTTGGCATGGCGGACGGTTTCGATGCGCTTCTCCAGTCCGGCATCGATGTGCACTCGATCTCGGTAATTGGCGGCGGATCACAGTCTGCCCACTGGGGCCGGATCCTTGCCGCCGTTCTGGAGCGCCCACTCGTCTATCGTGACGGTGCGGCCACTGGTCCGGCGCTCGGTGCAGCGCGTCTTGCGCGCTATGCGAAGACCAAGGGGCACTACGATGAGGCCTTCGCCGCCCCGCGCGCGACGAATGTGATCGAGCCTCACGATGCAGATGTCGACCGTCTCAGCGTGAAGCGTGAAAAATTCAAACGTCTTTACAAGGCGTTGTCACCCGAATTTACAGGAGAATGAGAATGGCGGACACGAACGCTAGCATGGTCAGTCAATCCGGCTTTAAAGGCATGGCGCCGGTGAAATTTGAAGGCCCGCAATCGGATAATCCGCTGGCCTACCGATTCTACGACAAGGACCAGATGGTGCTTGGCAAGCGGATGGAAGACCATCTGCGCATGGCGGTCTGCTACTGGCATACCTTCTGCTGGGACGGGTTTGACGTCTTCGGGGCAGGCACGTTTGACCGGCCCTGGCAGCGCAGCGGAAATGATCGCGCAGCAGCCGATGCCCGCATGGAAGCGGCCTTCGACTTCTTCAAGGTGCTCGGCCTGCCTTTCTATTGTTTTCATGATGAGGACATCACCGAAGCATCCGACACACCGGATGAGCTGTCGATCAATTTCAAGCGCCAGGCGGACCGTCTTGCCGGCTATCAGGAAGAGTCCGGCGTGCGTCTGCTCTGGGGTACTGCCAAGCTATTCGGCCATCCGCGCTATGCCGCTGGCGGCCTGACCAATCCGGATCCGGAAGTCGCCGCCTGCGCGGTGCGCCAGATCCGCGACTGCCTTGAGGCGACCCACAAACTCGGCGGGTCGAACTATGTACTCTGGGGCGGCCGTGAAGGTTATGACACGCTGCTCAACACAGACCTCACCCGCGAACTCGAGAATTTCGGCCGCTTCCTCACCATGGTCGTGGAGCACAAGCACAAGATCGGTTTCGACGGGAAAATCCTGATCGAGCCGAAGCCGCATGAGCCGATGTACCACCAGTACGATTTCGATGTGGCGACGATCTACGGTTTCCTGAAGCGCTTCGACCTGCTGGGTGAAGTCCACGTCAATATCGAGCCGAACCACTCGACCCTGTCGGGGCACAGCTTCTCGCATGAAGTGGCGACGGCCGTGTCGCTCGACATGATGGGCTCGATCGACATCAATTGCGGGAACTATCAGAATGGCTGGGACACCGACCAGTTCAACCTCGACATCCGCGACATCACGCTGGCGCTGATCGAGCTGCTGCCTACGAGCGGATTCGACACAGGCGGCTTCAACTTTGACGCCAAGGTGCGTCGCCAGAGCTCCGATGAAATCGATCTCGTCTACGCCCATGTCGGCGGCGTTGACGCGCTTGCGCGGGCGCTTCTGTCGGCGGCCGACATCATCGAGCGCGGCGAGATCCAGGCCTTCAAGGATGAGCGCTATGCCGGCTGGAAGGGAGAGCTCGGCCAGCGCATGCTATCGCCGGATGCCTCGCTGGAAACGATTGCCGACCATGCCGCCAGCGCAGGCATCGACGGCGAGCATACATCAGGCCGTCAGGAGTATCTGGAAAACCTCGTCAATCGTAGCCTGAAATAGGAGGCCAAGCGTGAAGTTTTTCGTTGATACTGCCGATGTCGCCGCGATCCGCGACCTGCATGTAACCGGTCTCGTGGACGGCGTCACGACCAATCCCAGCCTGATCGGAAAGTCGGGCCGCGATTTCCGCGAAGTCATCGTGGAAATCTGCGAGGTGACTGATGGTCCGGTGAGTGCTGAAGTCGTCGCGACCGATGAGGCAGGCATGCTGGAGCAGGGCAGGGCGCTGGCCGGGCTGGCGCCGAATGTCGTTGTGAAGCTGCCGCTCACGCTCGACGGGCTGAAGGCCTGCCGGACGCTGACGTCGGAAGGCACGCGCACCAATGTGACGCTCTGCTTCTCGGCCAATCAGGCGCTGCTCGCCGCCAAGGCGGGGGCCAGCTATATCTCGCCTTTCATCGGCCGGCTGGACGATATCAATATTGATGGCATGGACCTTATTCAGGACATCCGCACCATCTATGACAATTACGGTTTCGAGACCGAGGTGCTCGCCGCCTCGATCCGCAGTGCCAACCATGTGAAGGAATGCGCGCTGATCGGCGCAGATGTGGTGACGGCGCCACCGGATGTGATCCGTTCGCTCGCCAGTCATGTCCTGACCGACAAGGGCCTCAAAGCCTTCCTCGCCGACGCAGAGAAGGCCGGTATCAAGGTCTGACCCGGGAGCGTGATAATGAAAAAAGCCGCATGGACACTCGCCGCACTCGCGTTTCTGGGGGGCTGCCAGGCGGCGGGGGCCGGTCCATCGACGGCTCAGCTCGTTGTCGACGGGGCTTATGCCGACCATGCTGTCGTGCAGCGCGGCGCCAATGTAGAGATTACGGGCGAAGCCGGTCCGGGCGCTGTGATCACCGCATCACTCGCCGGCCAGACCGTTGAGACGCAAGCCGGTTCGGATGGGGGCTGGTCGGTAAGCTTTGCCCCTTTGAAGGCAGGCGGGCCATATGACCTCTCCGTGAGCGACGGCACCACGACGTATACAGCTGAAGATATCCTTGTCGGCGATGTCCTGCTGTGTTCGGGACAGTCGAATATGGAATACCCGGTCTATCGCGCGCTCAATCCGGATTCCGCGATTTCCGAAAGTGCTGACGAGGGCCTGCGTCTTCTGACCGTGCCGCAAGAAACAGCGCTCTCGCCGCAATCTCAACTGCTGGCGGGGGCCAGCTGGGCGCCAGCATCCCCTGAAAACGTGCGGGACTTTTCCGCTGTCTGCTATTTCATCGGAGAGCGCCTGCGCACGGAGCGAGGCGTGCCCATCGGGCTGATCGACTCGTCATGGGGCGGTTCGCAGATCGAGGCCTGGCTACCGCAGGCACGCCTTCAGGCAGCCGGTGGCTTCGACGAAAGTCTTGCGACCCTGGACCTCTATCGAGAAGAGCCGGTAGCGGCGATGAAGGCTTATGGCGCCGTCTGGGAGAGCTGGTGGAAGGACGAGCATGAAAGCGCGCCCTGGAAAGCCGAGCTTGACCTGTCGACCTGGAAGCGCGCGCCGGAAGAGTTCGGCGACTGGAAAGCCTATGGTGACGCCGAGATCGAGAACCATCTCGGCCGACTCTGGTTTTCTCGTCGCTTTGAACTGACAGAGGAACAGGCGACCGGGCCGGCGACGATCTCGCTTGGCCTGTTCGATGATTCAGATGCCGTCTGGATCAATGGCGAATTCATCGGATCGACCTCAAGCTGGACGGACCAGCGCGTCTACACTGTCGATCCCGGGGTCCTGAAAGCGGGCCAAAACACGATCCTCATCAACGTGCTGAACAACTACGGACCGGGCGGCATGATGGGGCCTGGCGAGGTGATGCGGCTTGAGCCGCAATCCGGCAAGCCTGTGCCGCTCGGGTCGGGCTGGTCCTACAAGGCGGTGATGCAGCCCGATGATGGCGGCCCGCGTCCACCCTGGGAATCCGTGACCGGCTACACCACGATTGGCAACGCGATGATTGCGCCGCTGCATGGCACGGCGGTCAGCGCAGCTATCTGGTATCAAGGCGAAAGCAATACGGGGCGGGCGGATGCCTATGAAGGCCTGCTGGGCCAGCTGATTGCTGGCTGGCGCTCGAATTTCGGGGCAGACCTTCCAGTCGTCGTGGTCCAGCTGCCGGGCTATGGCGCGATGCCTGAGCTGCCTTCGGAGTCTGGCTGGGCAGGCGTGCAGGACGCCCAGCGCCGCGTTGCGCTAGCTGATCCGCTGACAGGTCTGGTGACCACGATGGATGTCGGCCACCGCACGGATATCCACCCGCCTGACAAGCTCACCGTCGCGATGCGCGCTGTCGATGTGCTTGATGGCTTGTCAGGGGCGTCGGACGCCAGCACCACAGGCTACTCACCGGTGACGGCCGAAAGAGATGGCGGATCCATCCGGATCGACTTGCCTGAGGGTGATTACACCTCGATTTCGGGCGACCGGGTGGTCAGTGTTTCTGTCTGCGACGAGGCTGGACGATGCAACTGGGCTGATGCCCGTCTCGATGGCCGCACACTGGTTGCAACGGTGCCGGAAGGCTTTGAGCCAGCAACCATCCGCCACTGCTGGGGCGATGCGCCGATCTGCAATCTGTACGCAGACGACATGATCCCGGTCACACCGTTTAAGCTGGACGTCAGGTAACCGAAGGGCTGCCCCGGCCACGAGGGTTTGCCTGAGGCGCGGGGCAGCTTTGCTCACGGCAGTGAGGCTAGAAGCGCAGATCACCGTGGAGCAGGGCGTCAGGCATGTCCTGATAGCAGACCGGCCGCAGGAAGCGCCGGATCGCCATCGTACCCACAGACGTCGCACCGAAATTGGTCGTCGCCGGATAAGGGCCCGAATGGACCATGGCGTCGGAGACTTCGACCCCGGTTGGGAAGCCATTGAACAGGATCCGTCCGGCCTTGCGTTCGAGCACCGGAAGCAGGTTGCTTGCCGTCTCGCGATCGCTGGCGTCCATCTGCACCGTGGCCGTCAGCTGGCCTTCAAGCGCTTCGGCCGCGTGGCTGTAAGCGGCAGCGTCGGGCACCGTGACGACAAGGCCGGCGGGGCCGAACACTTCTTCCGACAAGGCGGGGTTGGTGAGCCATGTGTCGAGCGATGTCCTGAATATTGCAGGCCCACCCTGGCGGCCATCAGCGTCTGAACAGGCAAGCTCTTTCACCCCATCGCTATTTCTGAATGTAGACGCGCCTTTCCGGTAAGAGGCCGCGATGGAATCGGTCAGCATTGTCTGGGACGAGGACGCGGCGATGGCCTTGCTTGCGGCGTCCATGAAGGCATCGAGACCCTCACCTTCGCGGACGAAGGCAACGCCCGGATTGGTGCAGAACTGCCCGGCACCGAGCGTCAGCGATCCGGCCCAGCCCTCGCCGATCTGTGCGCCCCTTTCCTTCAGGGCGGCGGGAAGAATGAAGACGGGGTTGATCGAGCCGAATTCGCCATAGAACGGGATCGGCTCTGGCCTTGCAGCGCAGCGATCATAAAGCGCCCGCCCTGCGCCGAGCGATCCGGTAAAAGCAGCCGCCTTGACCAGCGGATGATCGACCATGGCCTGGCCGAGCTCATGGGTTTCGCCCTGAATGAAGCCGAATGTGCCGGCTGGCATCCCGCATGCCTCTATGGCCTCGGCGATGGCACGCGCGACGAGTTCTCCCGTGCGCGGATGGGCCGGGTGCGCCTTGACGATAACGGGACAACCGGCGGCGAGCGCTGCGGCCGTGTCGCCGCCGGCTGTCGAGAAGGCGAGCGGGAAATTTGATGCGCCAAACACGGCAACAGGGCCCATAGGACGCTGCATGAGCCGCAGGTCCGGGCGTGGTGCGGGCTGGCGGTCCGGTAGCGCTTCGGCATGGCGCCGGTCGAGATAGTCGCCCTTCCTGATATGGTCGGCGAACAGGCGGAGCTGGCCCGTGGTGCGCCCGCGTTCGCCATTGAGGCGGCCTTCTGGCAGGCCGGTTTCGGCCGTGCCCGCCTTGGTGATCGCCTCGCCGCGTGCCTCGATGGAGTCTGCAATCCTGTCCAGGAACGCTGCCCGTGCTTCGCGCGAGGTCCAGCCATAGGTCCGGTAGGCCTCGTCGGCGGCCTTGGCGGCACGATCGACTTCGGCTGCGCCGCCGCTGGAGACGTCAAAGCTCTCTCCATCAAGGCCGGTGGATTTGAAGCGCCGCTCCGAGGCATGCCATTCACCAGCAATGAGATGGTGTCCGGACAATGTATCGCTCATGGGATAATCCTTCGATATTGCTTCAAATCAGTGGTTGTGGCGCGGCAGTCGCGAGGTAACATCGCGGAACGTATCGGCGCCTTTGATGACGGCGCCATCGCCAAGCTGTGTGACGGAGGCCCGGTACATGGCCTGCCATGGCGTCTCGCTGTCCCGCACCGCATAGACAAGGTCCTGCTTGCGGCGGGCGATCTCATCCTCGCTGACAAGAGCGTCGCAGCGACCTGTATCGAGGTCGATCCGGATGATGTCGCCATCCTTGAGCCAGGCGAGGCCGCCGCCTTCAGCGGCTTCGGGGCTGGCATTGAGGATGGAGGGGCTGCCCGAGGTGCCAGACTGGCGGCCGTCTCCCATGGTCGGCAGACTGTCGACACCCTCGCGGATCAGGGCATCCGGCGGCTGCATGTTGACGACTTCGGCTGAGCCGGGCCAGGCCACAGGGCCAGCCCCGCGCACGACAAGGATGCAATTCTCGTCCACCTTGAGCGCCGGGTCGTTGATGCGGCGGCGGTAATCCTCCGAACCATCGAACACGACCGCGCGGGTCTCAAACGTGTTGGGTCTGTCCGGGTCGGACAGGTAGCGGTTGCGGAAATGGTCGGAGATGGCGCTCGTCTTCATGATGGCGCTGTCGAAAAGGTTTCCGGTTAGCACCTTGAAGCCGCCATTCCGCCGGAGCGGCGTGTCGTAGGCATAGATTACCTCGCGGTCGGCGGGGCCAACGGATTCGAGATTCTGGCCCAGTTTCGAGCCGGTCACCGTCATCGCATCGAGGTCGAGATGCCCGGCGCCTGCGAGTTCGTTCATAATGGCCGGCACGCCGCCCGCCCGGTGGAAATGCTCGCCGAGATACTCGCCCGCAGGCTGCACATTGGCGAGCAGCGGTATCTCATAGCCATGCGCGTTCCAGTCGTCCGCCGTCAGGTCGACTCCGGCATGGCGGGCGATCGCCATGAGGTGCGGGTAGGCGTTGGGCGATCCGCCGATCGCGGCATTTACGCGGACGGCATTGAGGAAGGAGGCGCGCGTCATCACGTCGAGCGGTTTCAGCTGTTCCTCCACCATGGTGACCGCGCGCTTGCCTGTCCGGTAGGCACATTGCGGACGCTCCTTGTACGGAGCGGGGATGGTAGACGAACCGGTGAGCGACATGCCGAGCGCCTCGGCAAGAACGTTCATGGTCAACGCCGTGCCCATCGGATTGCAGTGACCGAGCGACGGCGTCGAGGCGGCGACGCGTTCGATGAGGGTTTCGCGCGTGATTTTGCCCGCCGCATATTCCTTGCGCACGCGCCACAGCACCGTGCCGGAGCCGACACGTTCGCTATTGGACCAGCCATCCAGCATCGGCCCGCCCGACAGCACGATGGCTGGCAGGTTCGCAGTGGCCGCGGCCATCAGCGCAGAGGGTGTAGTCTTGTCGCAGCCGGTAGTCAGCACGACGCCGTCGAGCGGGTAACCGTGCAGAATTTCGACGAGGCCGAGATAGGCGAGATTGCGGTCGAGGGCGGCGGTAGGGCGTCGTCCGTTCTCGAAGATCGGATGCATCGGGAATTCGATGGGGATGCCGCCTGCATCCCGGATGCCGTCCTTCACCCGGCGTGCAAGGTCGACATGAATCCGGTTGCAGGGCGCAAGGTCGGAGCCGGACTGCGCAATCCCAATGATCGGCCGGCCCTCGCGCAGTTCCTCCAGGGTCAGGCCATAATTGGTGAAACGTTCCAGATAGATCGCGGCCATGTCAGCATGCTCGACATTGTCGAACCAGTCCTGCGAGCGCAGCCGAAAGTCGCGTTTCTTCGATCCTGTCATCTAGAGTACTCCCCGCCTTGCAAGGTTGGTCATCAGGGCGCCCATTCCGAACGTCCATGGCGCAGCCGTTTCCGACGTGGTCGTCCAGTTGATCAGGGTGCCGAGAGAGCGTGTTGATATCTTTACGCAATCGCCGGCTTCGTGCGTGAAGCCCTGACCCGGTGCGCGCCTGTCCTCCACCGGGGCGAACATCGTGCCGAGCAGGACTGCCAGACCATCCGGATATTGATGATGAGGGCCGATCGCCTGCGAGACGATATCTTCCGGCTTTCTGGAAATCTTCGACATGTCGCTCGTGCCCTGCAGATGGAATCCGTCCGTGCCGAGAACGTCCAGGCTGATCTCGGCGTGCGCCACGTGCGCCAGGCTGAAATCCTCATCGAACAGACGAATGAAAGGCCCGATTGCGCAGGACGCATTGTTGTCCTTCGCCTTGCCGAGCAGCAATGCCGAGCGGCCTTCCATGTCCCGGAGGTTCACGTCATTGGCAAGAGTCGCACCGATGATGTTGCCCTGCGAGGTGACGATAAGGGCGACTTCGGGCTCAGGATTGTTCCAGTCGGATGCCGACAGGACGCCGATCTCGGCGCCGCAGCCCACCGCCGACATGGGCTGGGCCTTTGTGAAGATCTCCGCATACTCGCCGAAGCCGACTTCCAGGTATTGCGACCAAAGCCCTTCTGCCTTCAGGCGGGTACGCAGCGCGTCTGCTTCTGCAGATCCTGGCCGGATTAACGCGAAATCGCCCGCGATGGTCGCTGACAGTTCAGCCCGTAATTGTACTGCGCGTGCCGGGTCGCCGCCAGCGCGTTCTTCCACGACGCGCTCGAGCAGGCTGGCCGCAAAGGTCACCCCGGCGGCCTTGATGGCCTGAAGGTCGCACGGCGCGAGCAAGCTGCCGCGGCAGCGTTCATCATCGTCCGGCAACAGGAATGCGTCGAGTGGTCCGAGATCCGGCAGTGCGGACAGATTGGTCCGGTCGGGCAGGGCTGATTCCAGGAGGGCAGACACAGTCGGCGCGATGGAGATCAGGTTGATCACGCGGCCGCTGCTGATAAGCACGGGGCAGGGCCCCCGCTCTTCACGCGACCAGACCCGGCCAATCAGCAAGGCGTCTGCGTCATCTGGCAAAATCTGTTCTGAACGGAGTGGCAGATCCATGGGGCTACTTTCTGAAAGATAGCGTTAACATTAAACGTTCGAGGTCGCAAAGATGGTTGGCCGTCAGGTCACGGCGAGCGCAATCAGGCAGGCGATGACAAAACCAGACAGACCAATGATGGTTGTCATCACCGTCCAGGTTTTGAGCGTCTGTGTCTCGGTCAGGCCAAGATAGCGGCTGACGAGCCAGAAGCCCGAGTCGTTGACGTGGCTGCAGACGATTGCACCGGATGCGATGCTGGAGACGATCAGGGCGAGGCCGACAGGCGATGCCGCCGACGTATCAATCATGGCTGAGACGAGCGTGCCGCTGGTGATCATGGCGACCGTGGCAGACCCTTGGGCGACCCTCAGTATGGCCGCAATAGCGAAGGCCATGACGATGGGTGCGAGACTGGCGGACACCATGAGATCGGCGATCTGGGTGCCTAGTTGGGAATCGACCAGAACTTGCTTGAATGCGCCGCCCGCGCCCGTGATGAGAACGATTACGCCTGCCGGCTCAAGCGACTTTGCCATCACCTTGTTCAGGGCTTCCGGTTTAAAATCATGGCTCAGGCCAAGCACGACATAGGCGATGCTGCAGGCGATCAGCAGGGCCGCAAAAGGATGTCCGATGAACGTCAGGACAACCTGACCCCCCTCTGGAACAGGCATCATTTCTGCGAAGGCGCCGAGGACAATCAGCGCAAGCGGAGCGAGAATGATCAGGAGGACGGAGAGGGCTGATGGCTGTTTCGCGCCATCCGTTTCCGGAGCGGCCTCGCCGAGCGCTTCAGGCAAGGAGGCAGGTCCAGCATCCAGCACCGGTCCTGCCAGTCTCGATGCCATCGGGGCAAACAGGATGCCGCCCAGCAAGACGGCCGGGACGCCCGTTGCAAGACCGGTAAGGAAGACCCAGCCTAGATTGGCGCCGATCAGGTCGGCGACAGCAATCGGCCCTGGCGTCGGCGGCAGGAATGTATGTGCCATCCCCATGCCCGCAAGCGCCGGGATCGCGAACCAGAGAACCGGACGGCCGGAGCGTCGCGCCAGACCGAACAGCATTGGGGCAAGGATGATGAACGCAACATCAAAGAAGACGGGAATCGACACGGCGACGCCGACACCGGCCAAGGCCCACTGAGCGCCTCTTGGTCCGGCCGTTGAAAGCGCTGCGCGTGAAAGTGACTGAATGCCCCCGGAATGCTCGAGAATGGCGCCGAGCATCGCACCGAGGCCGACAACCACCGCAACGAAGCCGAGCGTCCCGCCCATGCCATCGCGGATTGAGCCCATAATTGCGTCAGCCGGCATGCCGGCTGCCAGCGCAACGCCAATCGAGGTCATGAGTAGCGCAATGAAAGCTGGAATACGCGCGAGGATGATCATCGCCAGCAGCGCCGCGATGCCTCCGATGATGATCAGCAGGCCAATGAGTGAACTATCCATGACAGCCCGTAGCCCTGGCGTCTGTCTGTAAGCCAGATTTCAGGAAAACTTGGCGATCGCGACGGATCGCTTGACGGCGTTTCATTGGTGAATCCTCCCCGGTCCCTCGGTCTTTTTTAATTGGCTGGTGGCTCCAGCTTCTTGGTCTTCGAGTTCCAAAAGCAGTTTGACAGCGCCTTGCAATTTTGGAAGTGGGAACGCTAACAAGAATATGGCGAACGGGCCAGACAATGGGAGGACGGCAAGGTGATAGTGCAGATTTTCGCACGAATTATCGGGGATTTACGGGCGCAACGAGGAAAGCGCGGTGGGGCTGCAGGTGCTGCGGTCGTTGCGTTCGCAGCGGCGTCCTGTGTCGCCGCAGCCCCAGCTCAGATTCCCGAGCCGGCGCCGTCTGCTTCCGAGGCTGAACCAGCGTCCGAATTCAGTCCGCGGGTCGAAGCGCTCCTCGATGTCATGACGGTCGACCAGAAGATCGGCCAACTCGTCCAGGCGGCTGGCGGGCGCAGCAAATCCCTGAATTCACGGCTCAGCGATGCCGAGCTGGACCGGGTGCGCGCCGGCAAAGTGGGATCCTATCTCCATGTCGCTGGAGCTGAGCCGCTTGGCGAGTTGCAGCGTGTAGCGGTCGAGGAAAGCGAGCACGGCATCCCGCTCCTTTTCGCGATGGATGTCGTGCACGGATACCGCACCGTCTTCCCCGTTCCGATCGCGATTGCCAGTTCGTTCGACCCTTCTGCATGGGAAGAGGCCGCACGCATTTCTGCTGTCGAGGCCACATCGGCCGGCCTGCACTGGACGTTCGGTCCCATGATTGACGTTGCGCGCGATCCGCGCTGGGGCCGGATCGTCGAGGGCGCCGGGTCGGACCCCTATCTTTCAAGCCAGATGGCCGTTGCGCAGGTGCGCGGCTATCAGGGGACCTCGCTTGCCGACGCCGACACAATGCTGGCGACCGCCAAGCATTTTGGTGCCTACGGCGCAGCATTGGGCGGGCGCGACTATGGCTCTGCCGATATTTCAGAGCGCACCTTCCATGAGGTCTACCTGCCGCCATTCTATGCCGCAGAGGAAGCGGGCGTTGGCTCCTACATGACGGCGTTCAACGATATCGGGGGTGAACCCGTCACCGGAACCGAGGCGCTGGTCGATGGCATCCTGCGCGATCAATGGGGGTTTGACGGTCTTGTGGTGTCCGACTGGAATGCCATCGCCGAGCTTCTCAACCATGGTGTCGCCGAAACGCGCGGCGAATCAGGCGCACTCGCACTTCGGGCGGGCGTCGACATGGACATGACGAGCGGCGTGTTCGGGGAGGATCTGGCTGCAATGCTGGAGGACGATCCGGCGCTGCAGGCAGACCTGGACCTGGCAGTCGGCCACATCCTGACGGTCAAGGAGCGCCTTGGCCTTTTCGACAATCCGCTGGCCTATCATGACAAGGCTCGCGAAAAGGAGAGTCTTCTGACCCCCGGGCACAGGGCGGCCGCGCGCGAAATCGCCGTTCGCAGCATGGTTCTTTTAAAGAATGACAATCAGACGCTGCCGCTGAGCGAGCCGGAAGACGACATCCTGGTCATTGGTGCCCTGGCCGAAGACCGGATGACGCAACTCGGCTCCTGGCGCGCACGCGGCGAGGCGGATGATGTCGTCTCGATCCTCGATGGCCTGACCGATGGCGCGCCGGACGGGGTCAATGTGCGGTACGAACCCGGAGGCGGTATCCAGACTGTCGAGGAAGCGGCAATCGCGGCGGCGGTTGAGGCAGCGGAAAGAGCTGGTGAAGTCATACTCGTCATCGGCGAGGATTTTGACCTGTCGGGCGAGGCACGCAGCCGCTCATCGGTCGAGCTGCCAGCCGGACAGAAAGCGCTGGCAAATGCGGTGCTGGCGGCCAGGCCCGATGCGGTCGTGCTTCTGGTCACTGGCCGGGCCATGGCCATTCCCGATGTCGTGGAAAAGGCTGACGCTATCCTGTTAACATGGATGCTCGGCGTTGAGGCCGGACCTGCCGTCGCAGATGTCGTTTACGGTGCGCGCATGCCTGCCGGCCGCCTGCCTGTCGATTTTCCGCGGGCCACTGGACAGCTCCCTCTGACTTATTCCGAGCCACCAAGCGGACGCCCCGCCAATGCCGATCTGTCGGTCGATTCCAATCGCTACATGGACCTGCCGATCACGCCGCAATTCCCTTTCGGCCATGGGCTGACCTATACGAAATTCACCTACGGCGAGCCGCAGCTGAGCAAGAGCGCTGTCGGGCCGATGGAAGCGTTCGACATCTCAGTGGAGGTCACCAATACGGGTGAACGCGACGGGGAAGATGTTGTGCAACTCTATATGCGTGACCCTGTTTCACGAACCGCGCGGCCGAAAAAGGAACTCCGTGGTTTCAAGCGGGTCAGCATCCCGGCCGGACAGTCGGTGACGGTCACGTTCACCCTCTCGCCGGCGCAGTCGGCTACTTATGACGGTGAGGGCAGCTGGCTTATCGAGCCGGGCCGTCTCGATTTCATGATCGGGTCGTCGTCAGAGGATATTTCGGGTGAGGTTTCAGTCGATGTGACCGGAGGCGCGCAGACGCGTGTTCCCGCGGCTGCGATTGAAACGGAGGTTTCGGTCCAATGACGTTGCAGAGACGGCAAGTTCTTATCGGCCTTGCGAGTGTTGCAGCGGCCTGCCAGGCCCCCGCCCAGCTCGGCTCTGGTGAAGAAGCAAACGACATACTGGACGTCTTCGATGACCGCCTGCATGAGGTCATTGCTCCGGGCGCGAGACTGATAAAGCGGGCAGAGGGGTTCACTTGGAGTGAAGGTCCGGCGTGGGATCCTGTTCGGTCGCGGCTTTATTTCTCGGATGTCCCTCAGAACAAGGCGTGGATGTGGAGCGAGGCGGGCGGCAAGGAACTCTTCCTCTCGCCCTCCGGAGCAGAAGACGTAGAGGGCTTCAGGGAACCGGGCTCGAATGGCCTTTGGTATGCTAACGACGGATCGCTGCTTGTCTGCAATCATGGCGCCCGGCGCGTGGAGCGTTTGAACATCGAGACCCGCGAGCGCTTGGTTGTGGCGGCGCAGTTTGATGGCAAGCCGTTCAACAGCCCCAACGATGTTGTCGAGTCATCTGACGGCACGATCTACTTTACGGATCCGCCCTATGGGCTCGAAGGGATGAATGAGTCGCCGCTGAAGGCTTTGCCGTTCAATGGTGTCTACAGGTTGCGGCCGGGCGGCGCGGTGGAACTGCTCCTGGATGACATGACGTTTCCAAACGGTGTCGCGCTTTCGCCGGATGGCCAACGGCTTTATGTCAGCCAGTCGAACCCCGACGCTCCAATCCTCCGTGAACTGGTTCTGGACAGCAGAGGTGCAATCGTCGCCGACACGACCCTGTTTGACGCATCCGATTTTGCCGCTGATGACAGCCCTGGTCTGCCGGATGGTATGGCGGTCGATGCGGGTGGCCGCATCTTCCTGACCGGCCCCGGAGGGATATTCGTACTTTCGCCGGATGGGAGCGTTCTCGGACGGATCAGAATGGAGAAAGCGACAGCGAATTGCGCGTTCGGTGGCGATGGCACGCGCTTGTTCATCACATCATCTGATGCCCTGTATGAGCTGCAAACCAAGACCCGTGGCATTTAATCCGTAAACTGATGAATTTGGTTCGGCGGTCTGGTGTTGTCAGACGTGTGGCGAAAATGCCGCGCTCAATATCGATTTGGGGAATCCGCTCCTGCGTGAACCGCTGGAATTTTCATTGACAACAACAACTTAGGTTAGCGCTATCAAAAAAATCCAATTGTATCTATTGCCAGAGTTCAAAAACAATGCTGAGTTAAACACGATAGCGCTAACATAAAGCGCATCGCGAAAATTGCCCGGACCAACGGGTGACCAGAGGGAGGTACTAATGCGTTCACATCAACAGCGGAGCTATGCCCAGCGCTCCAGGTCGCTGGCCCTGAGGAGTGTCCTCGGCGGGGCTTCGGCCATTTCAATCTCAGCGGCCATGCCTGCATTTGCGCAGGATGCCGATCAGGTGGAAGAATCTCGTCAGGAAGTTGTCGTTGTTACGGGCATCCGCTCAGCGCTTGAAGAGGCTATGGAGATCAAGCGCAACGCCAACGGTGTTGTTGACGCGATTTCCGCCGAAGACATCGGCAAGTTTCCCGACACCAACCTGGCTGAATCGCTTCAGCGAATTACGGGTGTGTCGATCAACCGGACGAATGGTGAAGGCTCGGAAATCACCGTTCGCGGCTTTGGTCCGGACTTCAACCTGGTCACCCTGAACGGGCGTACCATGCCAACCGCGGAAACGCGGCTGATTGGCCAGCGCGGCAACTTTGGCGCCGGCGGTGATCGGGCATTCGACTTTTCGAATCTCGCATCCGAGGGTGTCAGCGCGCTGGAAGTCTACAAGACGGGTCAGGCCACCCTGCCGACTGGCGGTATCGGTGCCACCGTGAATATCGTGACACAGCGCCCGCTGGACAATGGACAGTCCGGCTTTGTCGGATCCGGCCAGATCAAGGGCGTGATGGATGACAGCGTCGTCAGCGGCGACGATGTCACCCCGGAGCTTTCCGGTATTGCGAGCTGGTCGGATGCAGAGAACCGTATCGGTGTCAGCCTCTTCGGTTCCTACGCAAAGCGGGATTCCGGCGCTCCGACACAGCAGATCAACGACTGGCTCGTCTTCGATCCAGCAGTTGATGGGGCATTCGAGGACAGCAGCTATGTGCGCGGCGATGGCAGCACGGAGATCACGAACGCACCGAAGGAAGGTCAGCTTTACGCCATTCCGCAGGACAGTCGCTATGACCTGTCCGAACTCTCGCGGGAGCGCATCAACGGTCAGCTGGTCCTGCAGTTCCGGCCGATGGACAACCTCACCCTGACGGGTGACTACACCTTCGCCCGCAATGACTCAGAAGAGCTCCGCTTCGAACAGACCAACTGGTTCGCCACGCCGTTCGATCAGATCATCTTCAACAATAATGGTCCGGTTGCCTCTGCAGCGTTCATGCAGGAGAACAATAACGGCTCAAAGGATATCGGCTTTGAGCAAACCGATCGTGCGACACGCGATACGCTGAGCTCACTGGGCTTCAATGCCGATTGGGAACTGAACGACGACATGTCGATCATTTTTGACGCTCACAGCTCGATCTCCAAGTCCCGCGGCAACAATCCGCTGGGGCACAGCGCAACCTTCGTGACCTTCGGGGCACCGGTGATCCTGAGCCACTCGGTCGATTACCGGTCCGGGTATCCGGTCCAGGACTACACCATCGATGACAGCGTGCGCGGAAACGGCAATGGTGTTCTCGACGCTGGCGATCTGGGGACACAGGTACAGCGCTCCAGCACCGCGTCCGCGAAGAACAGCATTGATGAACTCGACCTGCGTTTCGAATGGGAGCTCGACAATTCCCGCCTTATCGTGGGCGGCAATTACCGTGACAGCACCTTTGATCGCGCCACGGCGACGACGCAGCAGGATCTAGGGTCCTGGGGCATCGGCAATCCTGGAGATGTCGAGCAATTCGCACCAGGGCTCGTCACGACCTACTGCCTCGAATGCGAATTTGACGATCTGCCGGTCGGAAAGGCTGATACCGCCTTCCGTTCGAGCCCGACCCAATTGTTCCCGATCTTCCAGGAGGCTTATTCGGAGAACGCCATCGTCCCGGGCGGCTCACGCGACACGGTGAATGAGGAAATCACGTCACTGTACGCGCAGTTCGAGATGGAAAGTGAATTCTTCAACCGTCCTGCCCGTGTGAATGCAGGCTTGCGGTACGAAGAAACAGAGGTCAGTTCTGATACGCTTCAGACGGTACCGTTGAACATCATCTGGCAATCTGACAATGACTTCCTGGTTTTCAACGGTGACGATCGTGAAGCTGTCAGCGGCTCGGCAAGCTATGACTATCTGCTTCCGAACCTCGACTTGCAGGTGGACATTACCGACGACATCGTTGCCCGGGCCTCGTACTCGAAGACGATCGGCCGGGTGGCGTTCTCGAACCTGTTCGCATCGACAACAGCCGATGCGCCGAACAGGCCGACGGCACTCGGCGGCCAGGTTACGGGTTCATCCCAGAACCCGGGCCTGCTGCCACTGGAATCGGATAACTTCGATATCTCGCTTGAGTGGTACTTCGACGAGTCGAGCTATGTGTCGGCCGGCTACTTCGATAAACGGGTGAAGAATTTCATCGGTAATGGTGTCGTTGACCGCAGCCTGTTCGATCTTCGCGACCCGACCTCGGGTGTGGCGGGATCGCGGTCCGGCGACGCCCTCGATATCATCAGCGAGCTTGGGGTCGATGAGTCGGAAGCCAACCTCTTCACCCTGGTGGCCCTCATCGATGCCAATGGCGGCAATGTTGCTGCCGCACAGGCTGAATTCGAGGCGCAATTGGGCACGGATGGGGCTGCTGCAAACGCCCTGCCGCAGAGCTATGTCGACTTTATCCTCGGCGAGTACGATGTCGTGGCGGATGCCAATGATCCATTGCTGACATTTGCGGTCGGCCAGCCGATCAACAACCGCGAAGGCAACATTGACGGCTTCGAATTTGCCGGCCAGCACTTCTTCGGCGATACCGGCTTCGGCATCGCGGGCAGCTACACGCTGGTCAACGGCGATGTGGAGCTGGATCCGGGGGCTGATCCGGGTGAGGAACAGTTTGCCCTCACCGGCCTGTCGGACACCTACAACATCACCGGCATATACGAGAAATACGGTTTCTCGGCGCGTCTTGCCTATAACTGGCGGGACACCTTCCTTGCGTCGACAAACCAGACGGGCGACCGTTCGGGTGTGTATGTCGAGGATTACGGCCAGTGGGATCTGAATGTCAGCTACGACATCACGGATCAGATTGCCGTGGCCTTCGAGGCCATCAACCTGACAGGCGAAGATCAGCGGACCTACCACCGCGTGCCTGAGCAGGTCTACTACGCCTACGAACTGTCGCCGCGTTACATTCTGTCAGCGCGCTACAGATTCTAGAGGAGTCGCCTTCGGCATCGTGTCCGTTGGCGGTGAAAAGAAAGGCCGCCGGTGTCCTCCCCCGGCGGCCTTTCCGCTATTGAGTTGCACGCCAATTACGCAGAGTGTGAGAGCTTGCGGTTGTGAGTGAATTTGCGTGTCCGCCTATCTGATGGGCATCAAAGAACGGAGCTACGCGTGACGAATAACGTCCTTCTGAACAATGTCGACCACGCAGACCTCAAGGTCAGCACCGCGCGCGGAGAAGCGTTCGGGGATGGCGTCAATCAGGCCGTGGTCGTCCCGACAGAATTTCTGGAGCTACAGCGTGAATTCCCAATCCTGCTGAAGAAGGATCAGTCGGGCGCGTATCAGGCCATCGCGCTGCTTGGCTTTGACAGCGGGGAAAACCTGTTTCTCGATGGCGACCGATGGGTCTCGGTATATATTCCGGCTATCCTGGCGCGCGGACCTTTCACGATCCGGACGAGCTCCCAGGGGGATCAGGCCCAGTCTGAGCCCATGATCAATATCGACCTCGATCATCCTGCGGTCGGCGATGAGAATGGCGTGCCCCTGTTTCTCAAGCATGGCGGCAATTCACCCTACCTCGAGCACGTGGCAGGCGTCCTCCGGCGACTGCATGCCGGGGTCGAAGTCCGCAAACCGCTATTCGCTGCTCTTGAGAAATTCAACCTCATCGAGCCGGTCAACATCGAAGGCGAATTCGGTGAGGGTATGACCTTCAGCATACCGGGGTTTTCGGCTGTCAGTATCGAACGGCTGAACGAGCTTGATGCCCAGGCCCTGCATGAGCTGAACCGGGCAGGATATCTCTACGCGGCTTACATGATGGTCGCTTCGCTGAGCAATATCAGCCGCCTCATCCAGATGAAGGCAAGGAAGATCACCGCGCAGTCGAGTGGGAGCTCAGGTTGAGCACGGCCAGCTTTCTCGAGAACGCAAGTCGCACCGAAATCCTGGATGTTTCCGGCTCGGGCAAGATACCGTTTGAGAGAATTATCGAGGCTGACAGGCCTGTCATTGTCCGCGGTGTCGGTCGGCAATGGCCGATCGTGAAGGCCGGGCTCGACGGGCCGCACGTCGCGATGGACTATCTCGCCCAGTTTTACAGTGACCGGCCGCTGGTCCTCTACTCACTTGCCCCGGAAGCCGAAGGCCAGCCCTTTTACGACGAGACCGTTACCGCGATGAACTTTCAGCGGTCGCAGGTTTCGCTCGAAGCATTTTTCTCCGCCGTCAAACAAACCTTCGGGCAGCCGAACCCGCCCGGATATTATGTTCAGTCTACCGATCAGAAGCTGTTCTTCCCCGGCTTTGAGGCCGAAAACGGCATCGATCTCTCGCCCCTTGCGCCCTTCGCAAAAGCGCCGCCTGTCGTTTCGCTTTGGTTCGGCGGCAAGACCACGGCCCGGGCGCATTACGACATGTCGCACAATATCGCGGTGTGCCTTGTGGGGCGCCGGCGGTTCATCCTGTTTCCGCCGGACCAGGTTCACAATCTCTATCCCGGTCCCCTGGCGCCAACGCCGGGCGGGCAGGTCATCAGCATGGTCGACATCCACAATCCCGATCTCGACGCGCATCCAAAATTCGAGGTGGCTGCGCAAGCCGCGCAGATTGCCGATCTCGAGCCGGGTGACATGCTGATGTATCCCGCGCTCTGGTGGCACCAGGTTGAAGCCAGGGACCCGTTCAATATCCTTCTGAATTACTGGTGGAATGCGGTGCCGGCCTATGCGGACTCGCCGATGAACACCTTGCTGCACGGGCTGCTGAGTTTGCGCGACCGGCCTGCTTCCGAGAAGGCCGCCTGGCGCGAGATGTTCGACTATTACGTCTTCGGCGACGCCGGCCAGGCCGGGGCGCATCTGCCAGCGGCTGCGCGCGGTCCGCTGGGTGAAATGGATGAGATGATGGCCCGCCGTCTTCGCGCGGAAGTGCTGCGCAAACTGAACCGTTGAGAGCCTTATGAGTGACACGCAAACAAATCTGGTGAAGCGCGTTGTGATTGCCGGAGGCGGTACGGCTGGCTGGGTCGCGGCGGCGGGACTGTCGCACCATCTCGGCCCCGCGCTTGAGATCACGCTTGTCGAGTCCGATACGATCGGCACGGTCGGTGTTGGCGAAGCGACGATCCCGACGCAGCGCACTTTCCATGCGCATCTCGGCCTGAACGAAGCAGATTTCATGAAGGCCACCGGCGCAACCTTCAAGCTTGGTATCGAGTTTGAGGGCTGGCTGCGGCCAGGCCATCGCTATATCCACTCATTCGGAACGCTGGGCCGCCATACCTGGGTGGCGCCGTTCCATCATCTCTGGCTGCATGCGAAGAGCCGTGGGTATGGTGGCTCGCTCGACGATTACTGCCTCGAATTGAAAGCCGCGCGTGCCCACAAGTTTTACACCGCGCCAGACAAGTCGGTGCTCAATTATGCCTACCATCTCGATGCGACGGCCTATGCGCGATTTCTGCGCACCTTCAGCGAGCAGAAGGGCGTCCGGCGCGTCGAAGGGCTGATCGAGCATGTCGAGCAATCGGGTGAGACCGGCTTCATCGAAGCGCTGAAGCTGCAATCGGGTGAGCGCATTGAAGGCGATCTCTTCATCGACTGCACGGGCTTTCGCGGATTGCTGATCGAGCAGGCGCTGGAGACCGGTTTCGACGACTGGAGCGACTGGCTTCCGATGAATGCCGCGGTTGCTGCGCAGTCCGAGGCGACCGGGCCGGCCATCCCGTATACGCGCTCGATCGCCCATGAAGGCGGTTGGCGCTGGCGGATTCCGCTTCAGCACCGGGTTGGCAATGGCATCGTTTTCGATAGCAATCATCTCGATCCGGATGAAGCCGAGAAGAAGCTGCGCGACGCCATAGACGGGCCCCTGCGCACTGATCCACGTCTCATCCGCTTCCGGACAGGGCGCCGCAAGCGTGCCTGGAACAAGAACTGTGTCGCGCTGGGCCTATCGGGCGGCTTTTTGGAGCCACTGGAATCGACCAGTATCCATCTCATCCAGCGCGGCGTCGCCGACCTTGTCGCGCTTTTCCCCTATCACGGCGTGACGCAGGAACTCTCAGATCTGTTCAGCCGCAAGATGAATCGCGAACTGGAACAGGTGCGCGATTTCCTGATCCTGCACTACAAGCTCAATGAGCGCGAGGATTCCGATTTCTGGCGGGGGCGGAAGGCGATGGACATCCCGGATACGCTCGCGGAGCGGATCGCGTTGTTCCGGGACAGCGCCTATGCCTATCACAATTGCGACGAGCTGTTCCTGACCGACTCCTGGGTCCAGGTCATGATGGGGCAGGGGCTTGCCCCGACCGGGTGGCATGCGGTGGGACACATGTTCCCCGATGACAAGCTCAAGGGGGCGCTCGACGCGCAGCGGGCTCAGATCGAGAATGCCGTGTCGCGCCTGCCCGCACATGACGACTTTGTCCGGCAATACTGTCCAGTGACGCCCACATAGAAAAACGGCGGACACGTTGGTGCCCGCCGTTCCCTGCTTAGGTCATTGTGCGCTAGTCGCCGGCGACCGAGACCTCTGCTAACGAGAGGCCTTCGGCATAGCCCGGCTGGCCGCCGCCAGCCGACACGGTAAAGCTTCCGGTCTCGGGGAAGGTGAGATTGCCGCTTTCGTCATGATAGCCGATCTGGCTTGCCGGGACAGTCACTTCGACGCTCGCCGTTTCGCCGGGCTGAAGATCGACCACATCGAAGCCGACCAGCTCGACTTTCGGTACAGACCGGTTCGGACGGTCGTTCCGCGTTACGTAAAACTGGACCACTTCCCGGCCTGCCATGTCACCGGAATTAGTCACATCGACAGAGACGGTAAGGTCTTCACCGGCAGTGTAGGCGTCGGCGATATCGAGTCCGGAATAGCTGAAGTCTGTGTAGCTCAGCCCGTGACCGAACGGGTATAGCGGCTCGCCGCCGAAATACTTGTAGGTCCGGTTTTCCATTGAATAGTCGAGGAAATCCGGCAGGTCATCGACCGACTTGTAAAAGGTGACCGGGAGCCGGCCGGATGGGCTGAACTCGCCCCAGAGCAGGTCCGCGATCGCTTCGCCGGCCTTTTCACCGGGGTAGAAGGCCTGCACGATGGCGGGCAGGTTTTCATCTTCCCAGTAGAGGGCCATCGCGCTGCCGGAGAAGTTGACCATCACGACCGGTTTGCCTGTCTCGTGAAGCTTTTTGACGAGCGCTTCCTGCGGGGCAGGCAGCTTCAGATGCGTGCGGTCCCCGCCAAGGAAGCCGTCAAGCTCGACGCCCATTTCCTCGCCTTCGAGATTGGCGTCGATGCCGCCGAAATAGAGGATGACATCCGCGTCCTCGACTGCCGCCATGGCTTCGGCTTCGAGGTCCCGGGAGACCTCTGTCCAGTTCAGATAGGCGTACTTGTCGAGCTGGTCGCGCGGCCAGCCGCTATCGAAATTGAGCGTCATGGTGAACGGATAGCGCTCGCCCGCTTTCATCTCGACATCGTCGGTCTCGCCGACTTCACGGTCATCGATTTCGACCTTTGACCAGCGAGAAGGCTGGAAGCGGTAGACCCCATCGTCTTCAGGAACGATTACGCCTTCCCAGACAGCGCCGAACTCATCGTTGAGGCCGTTGGTGCCCGGCGTGCGTTCCCAGTAGAAATCGATATTCTCCTCGACCTGCTCAAGCAGCGGATCGCCTGAAATGAATTTGTCCTCATAATAGGCTGCCTCAACGCCTGAGACGAGGTCGCCATTCTCCCCTTCATGGAAGAGGACATTTGCTGGCACCGGCTTGTAATCGGAATAGATGTCGCCCGCGATGGTCGAGCCGAGCGCATAGGTTACATTCTCTTCGCCGACTTTTGCCTTGATGCCTTCGAGCGCTGTGACCGGCTGGGTCGGGCGACCGTAATAGTTCGCGACGAGGGTCCACCAATTGTCGGCATTCGGTCCGATGACGGCGACTTTCGTGTCGGCTGCGAGGGGCAGGATACCGTCATTCTTCAGGAGGACCAGCGACTTGCGGGCCGTCTCTTCCGACAGCGCAATATGGTCGTCGCTCGCGACGATATCGATCGACGTGTCGGCATAGGGAACGAGGTCCGGATCATCATACAGGCCAAGCCGGAAGAGGGCGGTGTAAAGACGGATGACGGATTGATCGATCGTCTCCTCATCGATCAGTCCCTGCGCGACAGCTTGCGGCAGCGCGTCCATCTTGTTGCCTTCGCCGTCCCCGCAATTGAGGTCGGTTCCCATCTTCACAGCCATGGCGGCCGCTTCGGCGCGCGTGTCGACATAGTCGTGCGCGACATAGGGCGCTTCGCCCGCATCGACCTTTTCCTGGTCGTAATAGAAATCGCCGATCGCGCCGCAGTCGGAGACGACATAGCCATCAAAGCCGAGATCGCCACGCAGCAGGTCGACCATCAGGCGTTCGGAGGCACAGGCAGGCGCACCCCAGACGGCATTATAGGCGCACATTACAGATTCCACGTCTGCCTCATCCATCGCCATCTCGAAGGCGGGAAGATAGGTCTCCCAAAGATCTGCGTCGGTCGCGATATAGTCATCCCGGTGGCGCGAAGGCTCCGGGCCTGAGTGGACCGCATAGTGTTTCACTGTGGCGACGGCCTTCAGGTATTTGTCGTCATCGCCCTGGATGCCGTTGACGAAATTGACGGCCATGCGGCCCGTCAGGAACGGGTCCTCGCCATAGGTTTCCTGTCCACGCCCCCAGCGCGGGTCGCGGAAGATGTTGATGTTCGGCGACCAGAAGGTGAGGCCGCCATACATGGCGTAGACATCTTCAGCTGCGTAATAATGATGCTTCGCACGGCCTTCATCGGAGATGGTTGTCGCCACCTCAAGCATCAGGTCCTCGTCCCAGGTCGCGGCAAGCCCGATGGCCTGCGGGAAGACCGTCGCGTGTCCGGCGCGGGCAACGCCGTGCAAGGCCTCATTCCACCAGTTATACTCATGGATGCCGAGGCGCGGGATGGCCGCGGCCTTATCATACATCTGCGAAGCCTTCTCCTCGAGCGTCATGCGCGAGACGAGGTCGGTGGCGCGCTCTTCCGGCGAGAGGGAGGCGTCCATATAGGGCAGGTCGGCCGGCGTCTCCGCCGTCTGCGTGCTGTTCGCTGAACTGTCGCCAGCGCTGACGGCCACGGGCTCGTTTCCGTTGCAGCCTGTAAGCAGGGCGATGGCGCACGCAGAGGCGAGCCAGATGGCTTTAACAGGGGTCTTCGTCATGGATATTGATCCTCCCGGGGATGGTTCTGGGCGTCTCGCCTTCCAAAGTTTATGAAGGGCAAGCACCGCTTGTTGTTGAAAATGTTGTACGCTAACATTCGGGACGATCACAACCCGCAAGGCGTCGATTCTGGGCCTTGGGGAGATAAAAAATAACAATGGGAGACTTGCGATGCGCAAACAGGCGCTGATCCTCGTTGCGCTCGCCGCAGCGATCCTTGTGCCACCGGCCATGGCGGAGGACGGCTACGAGCTCTGGCTGCGCTATGACGCGCCAGAGGCGGGCATTCCCTATCTCCCGGCTGATGTGGTGACCGGGTGCACGGCCCCCTCAGAAACCATCCGCAAATCGCTGGATGAGCTGGATATCGCTTTCACCTCCCTCGCTGGTGAAAAGCTGCCGCAAAGCCGGACAGCAGGGCAAGGATCGCTCATTCTCGCGAGTGCCGATTGTCTCAGCAGTCTCCCGCAGAGCCTTCAGCCTGATGTCACCGGGCTTGGAGAGGATGGCTATGCCATCCGCGGTGTTTCGAGCGGCGGCGGCAAGGCCATTCTGATCGCCGGCGAGTCCGATGTTGGTCTTCTGTACGGTGTGTTCGATTTCCTGATGCGGCTTTCGCGCGGCGAGGACGTGCGCGGTCTCTCAGTCGAACAAACGCCCGCCGTCAAACTCCGCCTGCTCAATCATTGGGACAATCTCGACCGCCATGTGGAGCGCGGCTATGCGGGCCAATCGATCTGGAACTGGCACCTGCTGCCGGGCCGTGTCGATCCGCGCTACGAGGACTATGCCCATGCCAATGCTTCAATCGGCATCAATGGCGTCTCGCTGACCAATGTAAATGCGGACGCGACCGTGCTGACACCGCAATACCTCGAAAAGGTTACGGCGCTGGCCGATGTCTTCCGGCCCTATGGCATCAAGGTGTATCTGACGGCGCGCTTCTCAGCACCAATGGAACTCGGCGGGCTCGCCACAGCCGATCCGCTGGACGAAGACGTGCACGAGTGGTGGCAAGCCAAGGCAGATGAGATCTATGCCGAGATCCCCGATTTCGGCGGCTTCTTGGTCAAGGCGAACTCCGAAGGCCAGCCCGGCCCGCAGGATTATGGCCGCAGCCACGCTGAAGGGGCCAACATGCTGGCCGACGCGCTCGCCCCCCATGGCGGTGTCGTGATGTGGCGCGCCTTCGTCTATTCCGCCGAGGAGCCGGAAGACCGGGTGAAACAGGCCTATACCGAGTTCAAACCGCTGGATGGGCAGTTCCGCGACAATGTCATTGTGCAGGTCAAGAACGGCCCGCTCGACTTCCAGCCGCGCGAACCGTTCCATCCGCTGTTCGGCGCCATGGAGGAGACGCCACTCGCGCTTGAGCTACAGATCACCAAGGAATATCTCGGCTTTTCCACCCATCTCGCCTATCTCGGCACGCTGTGGAAGGAGGTTCTCTCCGCCGACACTTACGCGGCCGGGCCGGGCTCGACGGTTGCGAAAGTCGTCGATGGAGAGCTCACCAATGAGGCGCTCACAGCGATGGCGGGTGTCTCGAATGTCGGCGTGGACCGTAACTGGACCGGCTCTCATTTCGACCAGGCGAACTGGTACGCTTTTGGCCGACTCGCCTGGGATCCAGATGCGTCCGCGAACGCCATTGCGCGCGACTGGGCGGCGCTGACCTTCACCACCGATCCTGATGTGCTCGACACGATCGTTGCGATGATGATGCAGTCCCGCGAGGCGGTGGTGAACTACATGACCCCGCTAGGTCTCACCCATCTGATGGGTACCGGCCATCATTACGGCCCTGCGCTCTGGGTCGATGATCTCGACCGCGCTGACTGGACGCCGTATTACTATCACCGCGCCACGGAGGATGCGATCGGCTTCGACCGGACGGAGACCGGGTCCAACGCTGTCGCGCAGTATGCAGAGCCGTTGCGGGAAAAGTGGGCCGATGTGGCGACGACGCCGGACGAACTGCTACTCTGGTTCCACCGGCTGCCCTGGGACTATGAGATGACCTCCGGGCGCTCGCTCTGGGAGGAGTTGGTCCGGCACTACGATCTCGGCGTCCAGCAGGCCGAAGACCTCGCCGAGCAGTGGCAGGGCCTCGAAGGTCAGATCGACCCTGACCGCTTCGCCCATGTCGCGGACTATCTGGAGATCCAGAAGCAGGAAGCCCGCTGGTGGCGCGATGCCTCGATTGCCTATTGGCAGAGCGTCAACGGCCTGGCGCTGCCGGAAGGGGCCGCGCCGCCGACGCATAACCTCGACTATTACAAGAGTCTCGAATTTCCCAATGCGCCGGGGCAGGGCGATTAGAATGATCGAAGGCCAGCACCAGAATGCCGATGACGATCCTGGTTCACCAGCTGTTCAGCGATCCGTTGAAGGCAGATATAGGTCTGCACCAGCAACAAATGGCTCGATGCCTTCATCCGCTGGCTGGACGTAAACGGCTTCCTTGAAGCCGGTTCCGAGGAGTAGCGAGCGAACACCTCGCTGATTTACTGGTGAGGCAATGTGTGCTTGGACGAGCCCCAATTGGCACCTTGCAGGTCGGAATGGTCAAGGACACCTTGCTCGATTACAGATTTTCCGTCGCGCCCATGATGGACTGGACCGACCGGCATTGCCGGATGTTCCACCGTTCCTTGTCGAAGCAGGCGCTGCTCTGGACCGAAATGGTTACCGCCGATGCCGTCATCCATGGCGACCGCGATCGGTTGATCGGCTTCAGCGAGGCGGAACATCCGCTCGTCCTCCAGCTTGGCGGATCGGATCCGGAGAAGCTGGTGGAGGCGGCCCGGATCGCGGAAGGGTTTGGCTATGACGAGGTCAACATCAATTGCGGTTGCCCGTCCGACCGGGTTCAGTCCGGGCGCTTCGGAGCCTGCCTGATGCAGGAACCAGCGACTGTGGCGGCCGGTGTCGCTGCCATGCGCAAGGCCGTTTCCATTCCCGTCACAGTGAAGTGCCGGGTCGCTGTCGATGAAGACCCGCCGCGCGAGACGCTGTTCGGATTTGTCGACCAGGTGGCCGACGCAGGCTGCGAGATTTTCACCGTGCATGCGCGGAAGGCCTGGTTGTCGGGCCTGAGCCCCAAGGAAAACAGGGATATTCCGCCGCTCGACTATGGCCTTGTGGCCGAGCTTAAAGCCGAACGGCCGGACCTCACCATCATACTCAACGGTGGCATAAAGACGCTTTCGGAATGCGCCGCGCATCTCGACGGGTTCGATGGCGTCATGCTTGGCCGTGCAGCCTACCAGACGCCGCATATCCTGACGCGCGTCGACCATTGGCTTGAGACTGGCGAAGCCGATGATGGCCTCGATATGCAGGCCTGTCTGGAAGGGCTCGAGGCCTACCGCCCCTATATGGCGATGCAACTGCAGGAGGGCGCCAAGCTCTCCCACATGACGCGGCACATGCTCGGTCTCTTCGCAGGCCAGCCCGGGGCGCGCGGCTGGCGCCGTACACTGTCTGAGAAGGCGGTGAAGGACGGCGCCGGCCTGGAAGTACTCGACGAAGCCCTTGCCCATGTTGCGCCAGAAATGGCCACCGCCTGATGGCAGACTTTCTAGCCCAGTATGGCGTGCTGATCGTCTCGCTTGCCGTAGCGGGGGCGGCCGCCGGACTCGCGGCCGGGCTATTCGGCATTGGCGGCGGCGCGGTGATCGTGCCTGTGCTCTATTTCCTGTTCAATGCCCTCGGCTATGGCGAGACCGCAATGCATGTGGCGGTCGCGACCTCGCTCGCGACAATTATCCTCACCTCGATCCGTTCCGTCATGGCCCATAATCGGCGCGGCGCGGTGGACTGGTCCATCATCCGGGGCTGGGCGCCCTGGATCATGCTGGGTGCGGTAATCGGTCAGGCCATTGCGGGTTTTATCTCGACCGGTGCGCTGACCTTTATTTTCGGAGCGCTCCTGCTCCTGCTTGCCTTGCAGCTCTATTTCGGCCGGCCGAGCTGGAGGCTTGCCGAGGACCTGCCGAAAGGCGCGCCACGCGCCGGATTGGGCGGTGCGCTGGGTGCGTTATCGGCCATCATGGGGATTGGCGGTGGCACGTTTGGGGTTAGCCTGATGACGGTCTGTGGGCGGCCTATCCATCAGGCTGTGGCGACAGCCGCCGGTTTCGGGGTCGCGATCGGTTTGCCGGGCGCGGCGATGGCGATCGGCAACGGGCTGGGCAAGGAGGGGCTGCCACCCTTGTCACTCGGCCATGTGAACATGCCGGCTTTTGCGCTGATCTCGCTCTTCACGGTGACGATGGCGCCGGTTGGTGCGGCGCTGGCTCACAAACTCGATGCCGGCCTGCTCAGGAAACTTTTCGGGGTGCTGCTGGTGCTGGTCTCGGTCCGAATGATCTGGAAGGTTATTGCCGGATGATGAGCCGGTCGCCCCTGAACTCGTAGGAATAGAGCTCGCGCAGAAAACTCATGCCAAGCAGCGACTGGGTCAGCTCGTCGCGAAGCACCATGCCGGCGACGTTTTTCACTTCCACGGTTCCGACCTTGATCGACTCGATCTTCACCCTGGCGCCATAGGTCGTGCCACCCGCCGTGCGGATTTCCCATTTATAGTCCAGCTCGTCAGGATCGAAGCCCATCTTGCGGGCATCTTTCTGGGTGATGGCGACGGTGCTGGCGCCTGTATCGACCATGAAATCGACGCTGGCTTTCCGGTTCACCACGGTGCGCGCCCAGTAATGGCCGTCATCGCGAATGGAGAGGACAGCCTGGCGGGCGGGAGTATCCGGGTCCTCCGCCACTGTCGCGGTATTGATATCGGCCACCGGTGGCTGCGTGGTTTGCTGCGCCTGCTGGTCCTCCAGCCTGGGGGCGACGAAAATCGCCACAGCGCCCGCAACGGCGGCAGCACTGATCAGGGTGGAGATGATACGCGCGCTCATGCCACAGGGCCCAGCTTGCCGAGTGATTTCAGCCGTTCCATGCGTGCATCGAGGTCATCCATGATGCTCCGCCGCTCGGCATCGGAGAAAGATGACCAGCCGCCGATTTCATTCAGTGAGCGGGCACAACCCAGGCAAAGCCCGGTCTGGCCGTCGACGGCGCACACCTTCTTGCAAGGGGTCTCTATGGGGCGGGAACGGTTCTGCATTCGGGCCTTAACTTGGGGGTTCGCAGTGAGATTGGCAAAAAATCACGAATCTTTCATTGACTTCAACGGGTGTTTCAGGCGCTTTGCGGCCATTCCGAGGTGTGAGGAATTTCCGTGAGCGACGCAGCCTCTTCTGCAACGCCCTTCGACGATGTCCGCGATCTGGCGATGCGCGATGTGCAGCGCGACCGCGCGCCTGCCGATTCCGTGCGTGAGGCGCTGCTGGGTATGGGCCGCGAAGGCGACTTCGGTCGACTGGGTGAAGCGGCCGAATGGCTTGCGCTCTGGCAGGGTCGTTTTCCGCCGCGCATCGAGAATGCAACGCTTGCCCTGTTTGCCGGCTCGCATGGCATATCCGACGAGAAGATTACTCTCTCCAGTGACGACAGCACGCGCACCAAGGTCGAGGCTATGCGCGCGGGCACGGCGCCGCTCTCAGCCATCGCCAGCCAGGTCGGCGCGAATATTCGTATTTTCGAACTGGCGCTTGATCAGCCGACCTCAGACTTTTCCGAAAGCCCGGCGATGAGCGAGCGCGAATGCGCGGCGACCATTGCTTATGGGTTCGAGGCGCTGGAAGGCCAGCCGGACGTCCTGGCGTTAGGCGTCATCGGGGCAGGGATCGGTACATCGGCGGCTGCCGTGGCCTGTGCGCTCTATGGCGGTACACCGAATTACTGGGTTCGTCCCGGACCGCTGACGCCAAAGGACGTGAGCGCAGCGCGTACCGAACTCGTGAACAAGGCTCTGGCGACCCATCGCGGCCATCTCGATGATCCCCTAGAAGCGTTGCGTTGCCTTGGCGGACGTGAACTGGCCGCCTGTGTCGGCGCCATCCTGGCGGCCCGTATCCAGTCAGTCCCGGTGGTGCTGGACGGATTTGCAACCACGATTGCTGCCGGTGTTGTGCACGCGATCAATCCAGCGGCCGTCGCTCATGTGCTTCCTGGTCATGTGACCAAACGTCCCGCGCATGAAGCTGCGCTTGAGCGGATCGGCATGCGCCCGCTATTGCCATTCGAGTTCAATACGGGCGGTGGCATGGGCTCGGCCGCTGCCGTGGGGGTTCTGAAGACCGCTTGTGCGCCTTTTCTCGGCCAGCCGTCAGGCTAGCTGAAACAGTATAGGTGGGGTCCGTTGAGCCCCTTACGTTGACGTACGCGTCAACTTGCTTTCGTGTCGCCGTGCAGGCACAAGGGAGGCAAGTGAGAGACGCAAAAAATAATCGCGAGGAAAAAGCGCATGAATTTGGAATTCACCCCGGAGGAAATCGAGTTTCGCAAGGAAGTCCGGGCCTTCATTGAAGAGAATTATCCCCAGCATCTGCGGGGCGTCGGGGCACGTGAGGATCTGAGCAAGGAATATATGCTTGCCTGGCACCAGATCCTTGGCAAGAAAGGCTGGTCCGTTCCGGCATGGCCGGAGAAATACGGCGGCACCGGCTGGACACCGACACAGAAATATATCTGGTCGGAAGAGAATGCGCGCATGGACACGATCATGCCGCTGCCCTTCGGCGTCTCCATGGTCGGCCCCGTGATCTACACATTTGGCTCTGAAGAGATGAAAGCCAAGCACCTGCCGGGTATCCGCGACGGGTCTGTCTGGTGGTGTCAGGGCTATTCCGAGCCGGGCGCCGGGTCTGACCTTGCCTCTCTGAAAACAACCGCTGTCCGCGACGGCGACCACTATGTGATCAACGGCCAGAAGACCTGGACGACGCTGGCCCAGCACGCCGACTGGGGCTTCTTCCTCTGCCGCACCGATCCGAACGCTGCAAAGCCGCAGGAAGGTATCTCCTTTATCCTGGCTGACATGAATACGCCGGGCATCGAGGTGAAACCGATCAAGACGATCGATGGCGGCCATGAGGTCAACGAGACCTGGCTGACCGACGTGCGCGTGCCGGTCGAGAACCTTGTCGGCAAGGAGAATGAGGGCTGGACCTACGCCAAGTTCCTGCTTGCCCATGAACGGTCCGGCATTGCTGGCGTGGCACGCTCCAAGCGTGGTGTCGAAAAGCTGCGCCAGATTGCATCGACGGAAGTGCTCGATGGCAAACCGCTGATCAAGGACGACGATTTCATCCGCAAGATCGGCCAGCTGGAAATTGACCTGACTGCGCTCGAGTTCACTGAACTGCGCACGCTCGCCAGCGAAGCCGCTGGCAAGGGCCCGGGACCGGAAAGCTCGATCCTGAAGGTGAAGGGCACTGAAATCCAGCAGCGCCTGACCGAACTCACGCTAGAAGCTGTCGGCCATTACGGCCATCCTTACTTCCGCGGCTTCCCGGAAGACGGCTCGAACGAATTCCCGATTGGCCCGGACTATGCCCACCAGGCAGCCCCGACGTATTTCAACATGCGGAAGACGTCGATCTATGGCGGGTCAAACGAGATCCAGCGCAACATCATTACCAAGATGATCCTGGGGCTGTAGCGAGATGGGGCGGTGGATCATCCCTGCACTTGCATTGATTGCATCTGCGCCGGTGAGCGCCGCCCAATCGCAATACATGCCACCTCAGCCGGGCACGATGATCACATGGAAGTATCAGTTCGACGACCACAGCTATATTCGCCTGAGCGAGGTCATCGCTTCGGGAGACGACTTCGTGGTCTACGATCCTGATATCAGTGATACGTCGGGCAGCTCGTCGGAATATCTCGTCGATTTTTCCGGCCTGCACACCCAGAGATGTGACGAGCCGCTGCCGGCCGAAGACGACCGTGCCTCGCTCATCGCGATCTGGCCGCTCATCCAGGGCGCTACGGCGTCTGTGCGGTCCGGCTCCAGTGGCACCTACAAGGTGGGCGGAAAGACGCAGGTCGATGTCATATCGAGCGTTGAGGGTGCTCGTGATGCGTGGATCGTTGCCAGCGAAATCGGTGCGGCGGAAATGGATATAGCCGTATCGCCCGCGCTCGGCATGCCTGTGCAGATCACATGGAAAAGCGGTGGCTCCGGAGAGGTTCTGGAAATCGTCGAGCCGCAAGGCGCGGCCGAACCCGTGGATGTATCGGGAAAAAATCTGGGCTATTGCGCGCAGCTATTACAGTAAACAAAAAACACCCCGGCGGGGAAACAAGACTTGATGGGAGTATCCGTTTATGGATTTCAATTTTTCAGAAGAACAAACAATGATCCGCGACAGCCTCGCGAGGCTGCTGCGCGATCAGTATGAATTCGAGACCCGCCGCAAGGTCTCCGAAAGCGAAAGCGGCTGGCGCCCTGAGATGTGGCAGCAATTCGCAGAGCTCGGCCTGCTGGCCGCGCCGTTCTCGGAAGAGGATGGCGGTCTCGGGGGCGGCGCACTCGACTCCATGGTCATCATGGAAGAATTCGGCAAGGCGCTCGTTGTCGAGCCTTACATCCCGACCATCGTCTGTGCTGGCGGATTCCTCAAGCATGCCGGCAGCCCGGCCCAGAAGGAAGAGCACCTGACCGCAATCATTGGCGGCGAGCGCGTTTTTGCGTTTGCTTATGCCGAGCCACGCGGGCGCTATGATCTCGCCGATCTCGAAACCACGGCGAAGAAGGATGGCGACGGCTATGTCATCAACGGCCACAAGGCGGTTGTTATTGGCGCACCGTGGGCGAGCCACCTGATTGTCACGGCCCGCACGTCCGGCGACCGCCGCGACAAGGATGGTATCTCGGTCTTTATCGTGGAAAAGGATGCAAAGGGCATCACGACCCGCGACTATCCGACCGTCGATGGCCGCCGGGCCTCGGAAGTCTATTTCGAGAATGTCTCTGTTCCCGCTGACGCACTGATCGGCGAGGAAGGCAAGGCCCTTCCGCTTATCGAGCGCGTGGTCGATGAAGCCACCGTCGCTGTCTGTGCAGAAGCGATGGGCGCCATGGGGGTCGCGCACCAGATGACGGTCGAGTACTCCAAACAGCGCAAGCAGTTCGGGGTTGCCATCGGCAAGTTCCAGGTCCTGCAGCACCGCATGGTCGACATGTTCATGGAGCACGAGCAGTCGATCTCCATGACCTATATGGCCACGCTGAAGCTCGACGAGGATGAAGAGACCCGCAAGAAAGCCGTGTCGGCTGCCAAGGTTCGTATCGGCCAGGGCGGACGTTTTGTCGGCCAGGAAGCCGTCCAGATCCATGGCGGTATGGGTATGACGGACGAACTCGCCGTCGGCCACTACTTCAAGCGCCTCACGATGATCGACAGCGAATTTGGCAATGTCGACCATCATATGCGCCGCTACACGGCTCTTACGGCGGAGCCGGTGAAGATGGCCGCCGAATAGTCTTTTCTCCAAAAGATTGACGACACGCCCCCGTCCTGCCCAAGCTCGCAGGGCGGGGGCTTTCTTTTGGGAGGAGAAGACATGTGGGGAAAGACCGGACTAGCCGCGCTCATGGCAATTGGCGCCGCCTCTGGCGGGATCGCACAGGAAAGTGAGCGGCCAAAGCCCTGCGACTCGCCACCCTATCACGCCTTCGACTTCTGGCTTGGCGAGTGGACCGTTACCGACCCGGCCGAAGAGCTGGCGGGGACGAATTCGATCACGAAGGAAGAAGACGGGTGCCTCATCGTCGAGCGCTGGTCCGGCGCAAGCGGCTCCACGGGACAGAGCTATAATTATTACGATCCGGGTGACGGGAAGTGGCATCAGCTCTGGGTCAGCCCCGGGGCGGTGATCGACTACAAAGGCGGGATCAATCAGCGCGGTCACATGATGCTCGAGGGTGAGATCAAATATCGCGGCGGTGATACCCATCCTTTCCGAGGAAGCTGGGTGCCCAATGAGGACGGCTCGGTGACGCAGCATTTCGAGCAATTCAATGCCGAGAGCGAAGAATGGGACGACTGGTTCATTGGTACCTACCGGAAAGAGTAGGCGAAGGGCTCGACATCCGGGCGCAGCGCCTGCCATAGACCTTTCAGGAAACAGAAATTCTACAAGCCGGGAGCCCGCACCATGTCCGTCATCAAACTCGAGAAATCAGGCCCGATTGCCACGCTGACGCTGACGCGTCCTGAAATGATGAATGCGCTCGGCCAGGAAGGCGACGGCCCGGAAGTCGCAGCAGCCTGCGCCGAGATCGAGGCCGATCCGGACATCCGCGTTGCTATCCTGACCGGTGAAGGCCGGGCCTTCTCAGCCGGGGGCGACGTGAAGGCGATGCGCGACAAGACCGGCGCCTTCGGCGGCAGCGCTTATGACATCCGAAACGGTTACCGCCGCAACATCCATATGGTGGTGAAGTCGCTCTACAATCTCGAAGTGCCTCTCATCGCCGCCGTGAATGGCGCAGCCATCGGGCTCGGTTGTGATGTCGCCTGCATGGCTGATGTCCGGATCGCCGCCGACAATGCGAAGTTTGGCGTAACCTTCCTCAAGCTTGGCCTTATCCCGGGCGATGGTGGCGCCTGGCTCCTGCCGCGCATTATCGGGAATTCACGCGCGGCTCAGCTTCTGTTCACCGGGGACGTTATCGACGCTGAGACCGCCAAGGAGTGGGGGCTGATCTCTGACGCTGTGCCGGGTGACCAGCTGATGGACGAGACGATGAAGCTTGCCGAGCGGATGGCTGGCCAGCCGCCGCAATCCCTGCGCCTTGCCAAGACGCTGCTGCGTCATGGACAGAGCGCGTCCTACGACACGATCATGGAACTCTCGGCAGCCTCGCAGGCGCTGATGCATGAGACCGAGGACCATATGGAGGGCGTCCACGCCATCCTCGAAAAACGGGCGCCGAAGTTCGAGGGGAAGTAGGGCCTGCCATGGCGGCTCCCCGCCGCCTCCGCGACGTAAACTCTTGTGCGCTTAGTGTAGTCGATTATGGTCATCTCAAAATCGACAGATGCACTTTGGGAGGAGCACATGATCGGAGTCGTCGCCAAACTTACAGTGGCCGAGGGCAAGAATGCCGAGTTCGAAGAGGTCGGCAAGGACTTGATGGCAAAGGTGAAGGGCAATGAGTCCGGCACGCTGACCTACCAGCTCTACCAGTCCAAATCTGATCCGCAGACCTACATCTTCATGGAGCAGTACTCCAATGAAGAGGCGCTGAAGGCGCACGGCCAGACCGAGTATTTCAAGGCCGCAGGCCCGAAGCTTGGCGCCTGCCTCGCGGGCCGTCCTGAAATCGAATATTTTGACATCGTCGAGTAGGCGCTAGCGGGTCCGCCCCTTTCCCTCATGGCAGAGCTTCGCAAACCCGGACTCGCCACGCGCCTTGCCTATGGCATCGGCGGCGCGGCTGGCGGCATCAAGAATAACGGCTTCGAGTATGTCCTGCTGCTGTTCTATAGCCAGGTACTCGGCCTTTCAGCGGTCCTCGTGGCCGCCGCGCTCTGGATTGCGCTCCTTATCGATGCCGTATCTGACCCGGTCGTGGGGTACTGGTCGGATAATCTCCGGACCAAATGGGGGCGGCGCCACCCCTTCATGTATGTCGGCATGGTGCCGGTCGCGATTGCCTACTTTTTCGTCTGGAACCCGCCCTCGGAACTGAGTGGTGCGCAGCTGTTTGCCTGGCTTCTCGGTTTCACGGTGATTGTCAGGCTGATGTACACGCTGTTCGAGGTGCCCAGTACGGCGCTCGCAGCCGAGTTGACACAGGACTATGACGCCCGCACGTCGCTGATGTCCTTCCGCTATTTCTTTGGCTGGGTTGGCGGCCTGAGCGTCCAGATCATCCTTTTCTTCTTCCTGCTGCAGCCGAGTGAGGGCGATCCGTCCGGTTTCTTCCATATCGCAGGCTGGCACACTTACGGCCTCCTCGGGGCCTCCTGCATCTTCACTGCAGTGCTGATCACGTCCGTTGGCACGCACCGTCATATACCGCACCTCAAGGCACCGCCGGCGCCTCGCAAGCTGACACCGTTGAAAGTGCTCGGTGAGATCTGGGAGACGGTCTCTAACCCGTCCTTCCGCGCGCTCTTCATCGCGACCCTGTTCGGGCTTGTCGCCAGCGGGATTTCGGCGACGCTGAACCAGTATATCAACGGCTTTTTCTGGGAGTTCACGAGCGACCAGATCGGGGGGCTGACCTTTGCAGTCTACCTGTCCGCCATCATGGCGCTGGCGCTCGCACCCATGGCAGGCCGTGTGCTCGGCAAGAAGAAGGCGGCCATCATCATCGGACTTCTTGCCTTTACCATTGCGCCGGCGCCCGTTATCGCGCGCCAGTTCGGCCTGTTGCCGCCAAACGGCACCGAAGCGCTCTATTTCATCGTCCTTGGCGTGACGATCTTCGATATCGCGCTGATCATCGCCTACCAGATGCTGGCCGCCTCCATGGTGGCCGATATCGTCGAGCAGAACGAACTGGTGACAGGGCGGCGCTCCGAGGGCATCTATTTTGCCGGCATCAGCTTCATGCGGAAGCTGGCCCAGGGCGTGGGTATCCTGAGCGCGTCCTTCATTCTTGCGGTTGCCTCCATAACGCCCGGCATGCGCTCATCGCAGGCGAGTGACGAGGCTGTGCGTACGCTTGGCTGGGGCTATGCTCTGACGCTGCTGGCGCTGTGGATGATCATGATTGTCTGCGTGAATTTCTACCGCATCAGCCGCGAGGATCATGAGAGCAATCTTCGCGCGTTGGCGGAACGCGAGAATGGCTCTTGATACTTCGAAGCCGAGCGTCTTTCTGAATTGTCATGCCATGCCCGATTGCGCCCTCGGCAGCGCCGCAATAGAGCCATTTTCATGATGCAAACCAACAACATGACCCGACATGTCTCGAAACTGCTTCTGGTGAGCCTGGTGGCCGTGCTTGCTCTCCTGGCAGTGGTCCTCAGTCCGCTCTTTACAGCCAACGCCCAGGAAACAAGCTTCTTCGGTAACGAGAAGCGCGTCCCGCAAAGCCAGGCAGAGGTTGAGCTCTCCTATGCACCGCTGGTGAAACAGGTCTCGCCGGCTGTCGTGAACGTCTACTCCAAGAAGGTTGTGCGCCAGAACGCATCGCCTTTTGCAAACGACCCCGTGTTCCGCCAGTTCTTCGGCACGCCCCGAGAGCGCGTCCAGAACTCGCTCGGCTCCGGCGTTATTGTCGGTGACGGCGTCATAGTGACGAACAATCATGTCGTTGCCGACGCCGATGAACTTCTCGTCGTGCTGTCTGACCGGCGTGAATATGAAGCCGAACTCATTCTCGCAGACGAGCGGACTGATCTCGCCGTGCTGCGCATCGACACGGAAGGCGAGCCGCTGCCTACAGTCGAGTATGGCGATACGCGCGATACCGAAGTCGGTGACATCGTGCTCGCCATCGGTAACCCGTTCGGTGTTGGGCAGACAGTGACGACGGGGATCATCTCCGCGACTGCGCGGACTGATGTCGGCGTCTCCGACTATTCCTTCTTCCTGCAGACCGATGCCGCGGTGAACCCCGGCAATTCCGGCGGTGCCCTGGTCAATACGAAGGGCGAGCTGGTCGGCATCAACTCCGCCATCTTCTCGCGGTCCGGCGGATCGAACGGGATCGGTTTTGCGATCCCCGCCGAGATGGTGAAGCGTGTCGTCGATGCTGCTGTCAACGAAGGCCGGATCGTGCGGCCGTGGCTCGGCCTGAAGGCGCAATCGGTGACCTATGACATAGCCAAGGCGCAGGGCCTGAGCCGTCCAGTGGGCGTGATGGTCACGGAGGTCTTTGATGATGGCCCTGCTGACAAGGCAGGCCTGAAGCGTGGCGACCTCATTACCGAGATTGATGGCCGTGAAGTTTTTGACGAGACGGGCCTCAAATTCCTTGCTGCAACCCGCTCGCCCGGTGAGATTTCAAGCCTCAAGATCCTGCATGGCGGCAAGTATGAGGATGTGAAGGTCACGCTCGCACCACCACCCGGCGCGACCAAGGCAGAGCTGGAGCTCCTTGAAGGCCGGCATCCTTTCTCCGGCGCCGAAGTCGCCGAGCTATCACCGCGCCTTGCCGAAGAGATGGGCCGCGATCCGTTCGCCTCAGGCGTGCTGGTGACGCGTATTCTACGCCGTGCCTATGCCTGGCGGATTGTGCGTCCGGGCGACCTGATCGTTTCGATCAATGACGAGCCGATCAAGACGCTGAAGGATCTCGACGAGGCCCTGGCGGAAGAGACATCGCGCTGGGCGATTGAGCTCGATCGCAATGGCCGCCGGATCAGCGGAACGGTTACGCTCTAAAAACGCCCTCCGGGGCCCTCGCTATCCTGAAAGGCGAGTGCTAGCGTCCTCCTGCACAAAGGTTGCGGGAGGCAAAGCATGCAATTGAAATGGACCCTGTTGATTGGCGCATCCGCCCTGGTGATGGCCTGCGCCCAGACACCCGGCGAAGATATTCCGGATGAGGCGGTGACCACGCCGGAGGAAGATATCGAGCAGGTCGTCGAGGAGCCCACTGAAACCGCAACCGTGCAAGAATATCCGGCCGCACTCTTTCACGAGACGATCAGCTGGGGGCTGGGCTCCAACAATGGTTATGTCTTCTCTCATGAGGATGGCGACATCCTTGCCTCAACCGATGAGACAGGCATCTTCAATGCTGTCACTCTTGATGAGGCTGGTGCCGTCACAGCGCTGACGATGTCTGACGACAATGCCGTCTACGCCCAGTCTTTCTTTCCTCAAGATGACCGTGTGCTTGTCACGTCGGATAGCGGCGGCAATGAGATTTATCATGTCTATGTCCGCGAAGAGGACGGGACCCTGACCGATCTGACGCCGGGCGAGGAAGTCCGCGCGAGCTTTGTCGGCTGGCGGGATGATGGTGAGGTCTTCTACGTCCAGACCAATGAGCGCGATCCCCAGACCAACGATCTCTACGAGTACAGCGCTGCCGACTATTCCCGGAAGATGATCTTCGAGAATGACGGCAAGGACATCGCCGATGTCTCCCCGGATGGCCGGTGGCTGGCGCTGTCCAAGGAGCGGACCAATGCCGACTCCAACATCTTCCTCGTCGACTTCCTTGCTGACGATCAGACGCCCGAACTGATCACCGGGCATGAGGGCGACATCTCCTATGGCGTGTATGATTTTACCGCCGATAGTGAGACGTTGATCTATGCCACTAACGAATATGGCGAGTTCAATCAGGCCTGGACCTATAATCTTGTCAGCGGCGAGAAAAACCCGCTGATCGAGGCAGACTGGGATGTTTCCTTCGTCTTCGACAGCCCGACCGGGCGGTATCTCGTTTCCGCCATCAATGCCGACGCCGTAACGGAACTCACCATCACCGATAATGAGACCGGCGAAGCGGTGGAGCTGACAAACATTCCGGACGGTGAAGTGGGCCAGGTGCGCTTCAATCGCGATGAGAGCGAGATTGCCTTTGGCGTGAACACCGATACCTCGCCCTTCAACCTTTATCTCGCCGATCTCGATGATGGTGAGGCGACGCGGCTCACTGATGCGCTACCGGATGCGATCGACGAGGATGATCTCGTGACAGCTGAGATCGTTCGTTATGAGAGCTTTGACGGGCTCGAGATTCCGGCCGTCTTCTACATGCCGAAGCAGGCATCTGCCGATAATCCGGTGCCGGCGCTGGTCTGGGTCCATGGCGGTCCGGGCGGTCAGACCACCAAGGGCTATTCGGCGACGATCCAGCATCTGGTCAATCACGGCTATGCCGTCCTCGGCGCGAACAATCGCGGCTCCTCCGGTTATGGGAAGACCTTCTTCCACATGGATGACAGGAACCATGGCGAAAAGGACCTCCAGGATATTGTCTATGGCCGCACCTATCTCGAAGGTGTTGAAGGCATCGACCCGGACAAGATCGGCATCATTGGCGGATCGTATGGCGGCTTCATGGTCGCTGCGGCGCTGACCTCCGAGCCGGACGTCTTCGATGTCGGGGTCGACATCTTTGGTGTGACCAACTGGGTGCGCACGCTTGAAAGCATTCCGCCATGGTGGGGATCGTTCCGCGACGCGCTCTATGACGAGATGGGCGATCCAGCCACGGACGAAGAGCGGCTACGCCGCATCTCCCCGCTATTCCATGCTGACCAGATCACCAAACCTTTGCTTGTGATCCAGGGCGCGAACGATCCGCGCGTACTCAAGGTGGAGAGTGACGAACTCGTCGAGGCCGCGCGCGAGAATGGTGCCACTGTCGAATATGTCGTCTTTCCGGATGAGGGGCACGGTTTTCAGAAGCGCGAGAACCGCATCACGGCATCGGAAGCCTATGTCGACTTCCTCAACACCTACCTGAAGGGTGAGCCCGAGCAGCAGGACGCTGATGCTGGCGGGGACAACGCTGTCGAATAGGCTTTACGCCATCGGAAAAGAGACGAGGGGCCGGATCGCAGGATCTGGCCCTTCTTCTTTCGCTAAAGGTTGCTGAGTTCCAGCTGCAGCTCCGAATTCTGCACCGTCATGGCCGAAACGTCTGCATCCAGCGTCTCGGGCCGTTCCGCTGTCGGATAGGCGGAAGAGAGCGTCTCGAGAATGTGGTTTGCCCGCGCGGCAAAGTCTGGAGCCGCCTCCTGAATGGTCTCGGCATTGTCTTCAAGCAGGGCGGCCGCTGTCTTGTAGAAGCCATAGCCATCGAGATAGGGCTCATACGCTTCGCTGGTCCGGGCTGCCCTGTATTGCGAACTGGCGCGGTCGATCTCGTCAGCGATCACGCGGGCCTTGACCAGAGCCTGGCGTTCCCGGCCTTGCGGGGCCGCTTCGCCAGCCTGACGAACCGTTGCAATGATGTCCTCTGCACGCTGGCGGATCTCGGCATCGCTTTCACCGCTGAAGACGGCATGCGAGGCCGCGATCAGCTTCTGCTCGAACGGCGTTACACCCTGCTGCTTGAGCACCGGTTGGAGGTCGAACAGGATTTCGCTGACAGGGTGGGCAAACATCTCGCCGGCAGCTTCGCGCTCGCCGGCTTCCAGCGCGTCGATACCGGCGCGGATATGGGCTTCGACGAGGGCGAGTGCACTAAGATAGACGGCTGGGTCTTTTGCGGCGGCGGCAATGTTCACACCGCCTTCGCCGCCTTCCCCTTCACCCCCTTCGCCGCCGCCTTCCCCGTCCGAGGAGATCACATTGGAGGGCGCGACACCGGAGCGCTCAGAAGCGTCGGCAGGTTTGTCCTGCGGGGCGGGCCCGGCGGTCTCGCTTGCTGGGGCGCTCGTCTCGGTCGTCTCATTGCCGCAGGCGGCGATGCCGAGCAGGGTGGTGGAAAGGCCGAGGGCTGCCCAGGATTTGTAAGACGTCGCCATTGGTCGCACTTTCATTATTGAGGCTTGCGCGTTCGAGTATACGCGCTAGCCCTAACTGCAAACCATTCGCAAGTGCAAGCCATGCTGATCACAATTCCCGGCCTTCTCGGCCCTCAAGCGCTCTCCGAAATCCGCTCCACACTCGACACTGTCGGCTGGCGTGATGGCCGCATCACTGCGGGCGCACAGGCTGCTCGGGTGAAGAACAACAAGCAGGCCGATCTGTCCACGCGAAGCGGAGTTGCCCTCCATAAGCGACTTCATGACGCAATCACGGGCAATGCCATTTTCGAGGCAGCCGCACAGCCGAAGAAACTGTCGCGCCTTATGGTGAGCAAGGCCTGTGAGGGCGAGGGCTACGGCACGCATGTCGATAATGTGTTGATGCGCTCCGGCGAAGACCGTTTGCGCACCGACCTCTCTTTCACGCTCTTCCTCAGTCAGCCATCAGACTATGATGGCGGCGAACTCACGATCGACTGGGCCGGCATGGTCCATTCCATGAAGCTCGAAGCGGGGTCGCTGTTGCTTTATCCCTCGACCAGCCTGCACCGTGTCGAGACCGTGACCCGCGGCGAACGCATTGTCTGTGTCGGCTGGGTGGAGAGTCTGGTGCGGACAGCTGAGCAGCGCGAAATCCTTTTCGATCTCGAAAACCTGCGCGCCACGCTCGGCCAGTCGCTGCCGCATGATGCGCCGGAGCAGCTGGCGCTTGCCAAGATCGCCGCGAATATTCGTCGGCTCTGGGTGGAGAACTGACCGTTTTCTTCAGGCTGTGACCGTCTCGCGCGCACCGATTGTCGTGCGGTGGAGCAGGCGGTCGTGGCCCTGATAGCCGCCGGTCGCCATATGCAGGCAGGAGCGGTTGTCCCACATGAGAAGCATGTTCGGCTGCCATTTGTGGTGGTACTGAAATTCCGGCCGTGTCTGCCAGCGATAGAGCTCGGTCAGCAGCGCAAAGCCCTCTTCCTCGCCCATCCCCTCTATGCCGATGATATAGCCCGCGCATCCGAACAGGCCCTCGCGGCCCGTCTCGGGATGTTTGCGGATGATCGGATGGGTCTGCGTCGCCATCGCCTCGTCGGAGGAGCGGATATCCATACTGCGGCCGGTGTCGTTGTCGCCATACATCCCGGCTTTGGCGTAGCCGTTTCGCGCGGAATGCACCGCCATCTTGCCTTCGAGCTTGCTGCGTAGCTCATCCGGCATCTCATCAAGGGCCTTGTGCTGATTGGTGAACAGCGTGTCGCCGCCGACCGGCGGGATGGTGATGCCATACAAGCATGTCCCGGCGGGCGGGGTCTTCTGGAAGCTCCAGTCGGAATGCCAGGTTTCCGCGAAAATTGGGCCTGTTTCGTCAGCTGTGCGCTTTACCGCAATGATATGCTCGCGACCCGGAATCGGCGCGATGTACGGATCGTCTCCGAACGGGCCAAAGTATTGCGTGAAGCGTTCGAGATCGTCGTTGGTGAGTGTCTGCTCAGGAAAGGCGAGAACGTGATGGGTGAGCCAGGCCGTGCGGATCTCCGCAACGGTGGCTTCATCCAGCGGGCGGCTCAGGTCTATGCCTGCTACGGCTGCCCCACACGCCTCACCGCTCGGGATGATGGTCAGTGTCATGATGCGTTTCCTCCAGTCGCGATCTTATCACCCACGGGAGAACAGGCTAGGGAGGAGGCATGAGCGATCTCTTCTCCGCCTCGGGTATGGCCGACGATGCGCCGCGACCGCTGGCTGACAGGCTGCGCCCGAAAACGCTGTCGGAGGTGGTCGGGCAGGATCATCTGCTCGGCCCGGAGGGCGCGCTGGGGCGGATGCTGAAGACGGGTCGGCTTGGCTCGATCATTTTCTGGGGCCCGCCCGGGGTCGGCAAGACGACAATTGCGCGGCTGCTGGCGGAAGAGACCGATCTCGAATTCGAGGCGATTAGCGCGGTTTTCTCCGGGGTGAAGGATCTGCGTGCCGCCTTCGACCGGGCCGAGAACCGGCGCTCGACTGGCAAGGGCACGCTGCTTTTTGTCGACGAGATTCACCGCTTCAACCGCGCCCAGCAGGATGGCTTCCTGCCTTTTGTCGAGGCGGGCGTCGTGACGCTGGTTGGCGCGACGACGGAGAATCCGAGTTTCGAGATCAATGGTGCTCTGCTCTCGCGCTGCGCCGTGCTGACGCTGAAGCGGTTGACCCCGGAATCTCTTGAAGAGCTGCTTATCCGCGCCGAGGAACTCGAAGGCCGCAAGCTGCCGCTCGAACGGCGTGCCCGCGAGGCCCTGATCGACATGGCCGATGGCGATGGCCGCTACATGCTGAACCTTGCCGAACAGGCCTTCACGCTCGCCGACGAGGGGACAGAGCTGACCGCCGAGGCGCTCTCCCAGGCGCTCCAGAAGCGCGCGCCGGCCTATGACAAGGACCGCGAGGAACACTACAATCTCATCTCCGCGCTCCACAAATCGGTGCGTGGATCGGATCCGGATGCAGCGCTTTACTGGCTCGCGCGGATGATCACGGGCGGCGAGGACCCGCTCTATCTCGCTCGCCGCATCGTGCGCATGGCATCGGAAGACATCGGCCTTGCCGACCCGACGGCTCTGATGATCGCTGCCGAAGCGGCGCGCACCTATGAACGCCTTGGCAGCCCGGAGGGCGAACTCGCGCTCGCCCATGCCATCGTCCACCTTGCCACGGCGCCGAAATCGAACGCCGTGTACGTCGCCTGGAAAGCCGCCCAGCGCTCGGCGAAGGAGACCGGTTCGCTGATGCCGCCCAAGCATATTCTCAACGCGCCGACCTCGTTCATGAAGGAGGAGGGCTATGGCAAGGGCTACGCCTACGACCATGACGCGGAAGAGGGTTTTTCTGGACAGAACTATTTTCCCGATGGGATGAAGCGCGAAAGCTTCTACCAGCCGAAGGGCGAGGGCCGGGAAGGGCCGATTGCCGAACGGCTCAAACGCTGGGCAGAGCTGCGCGGCAGGCGGGACGGGTGAGTGGGCACAATTGCAGTTCGTTCCAGACTCTGCTCGTATCGCGCCGAACAACAGATCAAACGGAGTATCCCTCATGAAACTGCGCTTCATGGTCGGCCTTCTTGCCGGCGCGAGCCTTTTCGGACTGGCGGCCTGCCAGGAACATCATGGCGAGAATGGAAGCCAGATCATACCGCAAGCAGAGGCGCAGACGCCTTCGCAGGGCACGGGCATGAGTGTTCCGACGGACGTATCGGAGCTGCATGACCGGTTGCTCGTAATGGACACCCACCTCGATACTCCGGCCTATTTCCATTCGAAAGATTATAATTTCTCCGAACGCCAGACCTTCGAGGAAGACGGTACACATGTTGACCTGCCGCGCATGAAAGCGGGCGGGCTCGATGGTGGTTTCTGGGTCATCTTCACCGCGCAGGGCCCACTCGATGAGGCCTCCTATGATGCCGCGCGAAACAGCGCGATGCTCCGCCAGATGGCGATCCGCGAGATGGCGGCGAAATATTCCGACGAGGTCGAACTCGCTTTCACCGCCGACGACGCCGAGCGTATTGCCGGAGAAGGTAAGCGCATCGTCTATCAGAGCATGGAGAATTCCTACCCGCTCGGCACCGATGTCTCGCTGCTGGAGACCTTCTATATCGGCGGGCTGCGCATGGTCGGACCGGTTCACTTCCGCAACAACCAGTTCGCTGACAGTGCAACAGACGTGACTGGCGAGAAATTTGGCGGGCTCTCCCCGCTGGGTGAGGAACTGGTGAAGAAGGCCAACGATCTCGGCATGATCCTCGATGGATCGCATGCGGCCGATGAGACGGTCTATGACATGATCGAACTGTCCAGGACGCCAATTATCCTCTCGCATACTGGTGTGGATGGCGTCTATGAGCACTATCGCAACATCCCCGACGAGCTGCTCAAGACTGTGGCTGACGATGGCGGCGTTATCCAGATCAATGCTTATAGCGGCTATCTCGAAGCCCTGGAGCCGAGCCCCGAACGCACTGAAGCCCTGGAAAAGCTCGATGCGGAATTTGGCGACACCGCGAACATGGATGAGGAAACCATGGCCCGGTATCGCGAGGCGCGCATGCAGCTCGAAGAGGATTTCCCCGCCCCGCGCTCGACCTTCGAGAAGTTCATGGAGCACATGCTCTATGCACTGGAAATGGTCGGTCCGGACCATGTCGGCATGGGCGCTGACTGGGATGGCGGTGGCGGTGTTGACGGGATGAGCGACGTCACCTTCTTGCCCAAGGTCACCGCTGCTCTGCTCGAAGCGGGCTACACCGAAGAGGATATCGCCAACATCTGGAGCGGCAACATGCTGCGACTGCTTCGCGAAGCAGAAGCCGAAAAGACATCCGAGCTCGGTTCGCCATCCGTGCTGAACTAGGCAGAGACCGGGGCAGGAGCGACCATGACTTTGGCTGATTGGCTCACCATCCTGCCGCCGGTGCTCGCGCTCGCGCTCGCGCTCTGGACGCGGAATGTCTACTTCGCATTGGGCGGAGCGATTTGGCTGTCTGAAACCTTCATTGCCGCTTTCAACCCGGCCATGGGCGTGCTGGCCGGGGTCGAGCGGGCTGTCTCGGTGTTGGGGGATGCCGGAAATACGCGCATCCTGCTGTTCTGCGTGATTATTGGCGCCCTGATCGAGTACATGCGCCGCTCAGGCGGAATCTCCGGCATGGTGAACTGGCTGGTGCGCTCAGGCGCAGCGGGCACGCGGCGACGTGCCGGAGTTGTCACCGCGCTGACGGGGACGCTTATCTTCGTTGAGACCAATATCAGCCTGCTGGCCACGGGCATCATGGGCCGCCCCCTGTTTGACCGGCTGAAGATGAGCCGAGAGCGCCTGGCCTATCTGATCGACTCGACCTCTGCGCCTGTCAGTGTCCTGATCCTGCTCAACGGCTGGGGCGCTTATGTGCTGGCTCTGATTGCCGGCTATGGCTTCGACAATCCGCTCGAAATCCTGATCGGAACGATCCCGCTCAACTTCTATGCCTTGCTGACGCTGGCGGGTGTCTTCCTGACCGTAGCCACCGACCGAACCATCGGTCCGCTGAAAGCGCGCGAACGGGAGGTCCGTGAGGCAGACACCGTCGAGCCTGGCGAAGAGGCCAAGCCCGGCCACGCGCTCGACATGGGACTACCGGTTGCCGTGCTCGTGCTTGGCGCGCTCGGCTTCATGGTCTGGACAGGCGGGGGAAACCTCCTGCAGGGCTCGGGCTCGAAATCCATCCTCTGGGCGGTGTGCCTGGCGACGCTGGTGGCGGCGCTTCTACTCTGGCGGTCTGGCCGGGAAGAGAAAGGCTCGCTTATCACGACGGGCTTCAAGGGGATGGGAGAACTGTTGCCAGCGGTCACTGTCATCTTCATGGCCATTGTTCTTGGCGCCAGCCTCAAGGCGCTCGGCACCGGCGAAGTCCTCGGCGGACTGGCGGCCGGCTTCCCGCTGCCATGGGCACTACCGGCGATCATCTTCATCATCGCAGGCGTCGCGTCTTTCACGACGGGTACGAGCTGGGGGACCTATGGCATCCTGGTGCCGGTCGCGATCCCGCTCGCCATAGGAGGCGGTGTGCCGCCTTCTCTGGCGCTGGCGGCCGTCCTGGGTGGCGGGGTATTCGGCGACCATTGTTCGCCCATCTCAGACACCTCGATCATCGCGAGTTTCGCTGCCGAATGTGACCATATCGAGCATGTGCGCACCCAGCTGCCCTACGCCCTGATTGCGGGCACGAGCGCGGTGGTCCTCTACCTTGTCGCCGGGCTTCTGACCACCTGACGCATTCCCGCTCTTGCAATCTCGCCCGCACTGCGCTCGCATCTCGCCCAAAGCACAGATAATCGTGCGGGAGGGCTGAGAATGAAAATCGTCAAATGGGGCGGGGCGATTGTCCTGCTCGCGCTGATCGGTGTGGGCGTCTGGCTTTGGGACCCGATTGGCTCCAACCCGCCCCCCGAAGAGCTGGCAGCCGAGGCGGCGAACTATGATGTCGAGATCATTCGCGACAATTGGGGCGTTCCGCATATCTATGGCGCGCGCGATGAGGATGTCGCTTTCGGCGTGGCCTATGCCCACGCAGAGGATGACTATGAAACGATCCAGGAAGTGGTCGCGGCAACGCGGGGCATCCTGGCGCGCTACAAGGGCGCCGGCGCTGCACCGACAGACTATATCGTCGGCCTGCTCGGCGTATGGGACACGATCGACGCGCGCTATGAGGCAGATATTCCGCCCAAGGTGAAGGCGATTGCCGAAGGCTATGCCGCCGGTCTCAATCTCTACGCCTCGGAAAATCCTGACGTCACATGGGCAGGACTGGCCCCTTTCGAAGGTGAGGACGTGGTTGCCGGCTTCATCTTCAAGACACCTTTCTTCTACGGGCTCGACGGGACGCTGATGGAGCTCTTCGGTGATGACCGTCAGGCCGAGATCGCGCTTGACCCGAGTGCTGGCCGCGAAGCCTTTCATGCGGTTCCCAAGGGACAGCCCGAGCGCGGATCGAACGCATTCGCTGTCTCGCCGGAGCGCTCAGGCGACGAGACCACACGGCTGGTCATCAACTCACATCAGCCGATGACCGGGCCGGTGGCGTGGTATGAAGCGCAGCTTGTCTCGGAAGAGGGGCTGGACATCACCGGCGGGCTGTTCCCCGGCACACCGCTCATCCTGCATGGTTTCAACCGCCACCTTGGCTGGGCAAACACCGTCAACAAGCCGGACCTGGCCGACATTTATCGCCTTGAGGTGAATCCCGAAAATGCCGGTCAGTATCGTCTCGACGGTGAGTGGAGGGATTTCGAAGAGGAAACCGTGACCATCCGTGTCGGCCTGTGGGGACCGTTTGCGTTTACGGCGAAGCGCCCGCTCAAGCACTCCGCGCACGGACCGGTCATCGAAGCCGACCACGGCACATATGCTATCCGCTATGCGGGACGCGGTGAAATCCGCCAGCTGGAGCAATACTACCGGCTCAACAAGGCAGAGACCCTCGAGGATTTTCTTGACGCGATGGCAGTGAATGCGCTGCCGAGCATCAACTATATCTATGCCGACGAGACCGGCGACATCGCCTTTGTCCATAACGGCCAGTATCCTGACCGGATTGAAGGCTGGGACTGGGAGAAAGACCTGCCGGGCGACCGCTCGGACCTGATCTGGGAAGGTTATCGTCCTTTCCCTGACGTTCCGAAGCTTATCAATCCGGCCTCAGGCTTTGTCTATAATTCGAACAACACCCCATACTCGGCAACCGACGGGGCCGACAACCTGACGAAGGAAGAGTTTCCTCTCTCCATGGGCCTGCAGGAGAACGAGACCAACCGCTCGCTGCGCGTTCAGGAGCTGACAGACGGCGAAAAGCCCATCACGCGTGAGCGGCTGCTCGCCATCAAGTTCGACCTTGCCTATGCCGAAAACTCTCAGGCCGAGGAGGTGATTGCAGCGGTGCTGGCTCATGACTGGAGCGATGAACCAGAACTGGAAGAGGCGGCTGCACATCTGGCGGAATGGGACCGGCAGATGGACCGCAATAACCGCCATGCCGCGCTCGCTGGACTCACTATCTTGCGAGAAATCAGCTCTCAATTCGATGGAAGCACGCCGCCAGATCCGCTGGTCGCCTTTCGCGAAGCGGTCTCTTGGCTCAACGAGCATTATGGCCGTATCGATCCGGAATGGGGCGAGGTGAACCGGCTGGTGCGTGGTGAGACCAGCCTGCCCATCGATGGTGGGCCCGATACGCTGCGCGCCATATACCCGGCCGAGATCCGCGATGACGGGACGCTGCATGCCTCTGCCGGCGACACCTGGATTGCGCTCGTGGAATGGGATGAGGCTGGGCGGCAGGATGCCTGGGTTATCCACCAGTACGGTTCGGCCACGCTCGACGAAGGTTCGCCCCACTATGCTGATCAGGCGCCGCTCTTTGCGGATATGAAATGGCGGCGCGCCCTGATTGAGCGCGCCGCCGTGGAAGCCAATGCCGAGCGGATTTACCGCCCGGGGAAGGTTGATTGAGCTTCTAGCTGTAAAGCTCGCCGAGGAAGTCCTTCAGGGAAGCCAGCGAGCGGCGCTCGGCGTCCGGGCTGTAGACGGTGCCGAAGTCTGGATCGTTGGCGTCGGGATTGGTGAAGGCGTGCATCGTGCCGCCATAGGCGTGGACCTGCCAGTCAGCCTTTGCGGTATCCATTTCCTTGGTGAAGGCCATGAAATCTTCGGGCGTGGCCATCGGATCGTCCCAGCCATGCAGGACAAGCACTTTCACATCCGTTGTCTTGCCGTCTGTATTACCCGGTGCGCCCAGCAGGCCGTGGAAAGACGCAACGCCCTGGACGTCCATGGCGGTGCGCGCCATGTCGAGGACGCACAGCCCGCCGAAGCAGAAGCCGATGGCCGCCGCCTTGTCGCAGCCGGACTCCTTCTTCGCGGCCTCAAGGCTGAGCTTCAGCCGGTTCTGCAGTTCAGAACGGTTTGATACCAGTGGCTCGATCAGCGCCTGGCACTCTTCCTTGGTCTCGCCCCGCTTGCCCTTGCCGAAGACATCCACGGCAAAGCCGGCATAACCCCACTCGGCCATAAGCTTGGCCTTATCATGGTCGAACTCGCTTTGACCGCCCCACGCATGGACAATCACGACAACCGCTTTCGGCGTCCCTTCCGGCATGGCGAGAAAGCCCTCATAGGTCTGGCCGCCGGCTTCGTATTCTAGCGATTTCGTTGAAATACCCATTGTCTGATGTCTCCTTCGTCTTGCTGCCAACACACTTAGGGGCCTGAACGCCTGACGGCCAGCCCTTGCCGGAACTGACGGACTGGTTTCTTGTTGTGAAACAATGAGGAAACGCCAGATTATCATCGATTGCGACCCCGGTCTCGACGACGCGGTTGCGCTTCTCGTCGCTTTTGCTGCCTCCGACATGATGGACGTGGTCGGCATTACGACCGTGGCCGGGAATGTCCCTGCCGAGCTGACGCTCCGGAACGCCCGCATCATCCGGGAGCTTGCCGGGCGCGGCCGGGACGTGCCGGTCTGCGGTGGGGCGCCCGTGCCGCTTTTGCGTGACCCGGTAACCGCAGAGGACTTTCATGGTTCGACCGGGCTTGGAAACATTCCCTTCCCGAAGCCTCGCGTGCGGCCATCGCGGGCGAATGCGGTCAACTTCCTTGTGCGCACCCTGCGCACGGCCAAGGGCTTTCCAATTACGCTTGTGGTTACGGGTCCGATGACGAATGTCGCCCTGGCGCTCACTATGGCGCCGGACATCCGCGAGGGTCTCAAGGAAATCGTGGTGATGGGCGGGGCCGACAGCGAGGGCGGCAACATTACCTCGCATGCAGAGTTCAACGTCTTCGCCGATCCACACGCCGCCCAGTCGGTATTCCAGAGTGGAATTCCCACGCGCGTGCTGAACCTCGATGTGACCCACCAGATCCGTACCACCGATGATCAGGTCGAGCGCGTACGCGCGCTCGGATCGAAACAGGCCAGGGCTGCCGCTGACCTGCTCGCCGCCTCGAACCGGCTTGAGGAAAAGGCGAAAGCCCGAGTGGCGCCGCTGCATGACCCGTCCACTATTCTCTGCCTGTTGCGGCCGGACCTGTTCGAGGGACCTCAAGCCACAGTCAGTGTGGTCACGGAAACAGGCGAGCGTTTCGGGAAGACCGTGCCGGACTATCGCGAAGACGGTCACGTCCTGTGGTACAATCAGGCCGATGCCGATGCAGTCTTTTCAGAGATGCTCGGTCAGCTTGCGAGGTTCGGGGAATGAGTGGTGTACGGATCATTGGGGTGGGGTCGGTCAATCTCGATCTCGTTGCGGCATGCGACCGTCTTCCTGCGCCGGGGGAGACAGTGACTGGTGCACGCTTTGCCAAGTATCCGGGCGGAAAGGGCGCCAACCAGGCGCTTGCGGCGAGGCGGCTCGGAGCGGTGGTTTCGATGATCGCGCGGGTTGGCAAGGATGCCCATGCCGAGGCCGCGCTTGCTCTCCTGAGAGAGGACGGCGTGGATCTGTCGCATCTCGTCGTGGATGAAGAGGCAGCCACGGGCGTTGCCCTGATCGCCGTCGATGCCGAGGGCGAGAACCAGATTGTGGTGGCAAGCGGGGCTAACGGTAAGCTTGAACCGAGAGATGTCGAAGGCGTCGGCCCCGCCGATGCCGTGCTCTGCCAGCTCGAAGTGCCTGTGGCCGCAGTAGAAGCTGCCAGCCGCATCGATACGAAACTGTTTGCGATCAATCTCGCGCCTGCCTTGCCTGTTCCGGCCGGGCTTCTGGAGCGCGCCGACCTGCTGATTGTCAACGAGGGCGAGGCCGAATTCTATGGTGATGCGCTGTATCGCGGTGAGGGCATGGTGGCCAAGACGCTCGGCCGGGAGGGAGCCGTTCTCTACCGTGCTGGCAAGGAGGTCGCGCGGATGCCGGTCTATGCGGTTCCGGTCATCGATACGGTCGGGGCTGGCGATACGTTCTGCGGCGCGCTTGCCGTGGCGTTGGCGGAGGGCATGGAAGAAGGTGCTGCGCTGCGCTTTGCTTCCGGTGCGGCAGCCCTTGCGGTGACGAAGGAAGGCGCACAGCCTAGCCTCCCTTGGCGAAAGGACGTCGAGGCGTTTCTGCAAGACAAGGCGTGAGCGATGAGCGACCTGCCATTCACGAAGACCCGTGTCTCCGCCCAAAAGGAGACAGAGATCAGGCAGAAGGTTCGCTCGGCCGGGCCGCCCCCCTCCACGGGGGCCCGGACACGGTTAGCGACGCCGTCCGACGCTGACGCCTTTCTCGCTTTTCTGCTGCATCCGGATGTGCATGGCTGGATCTATTCTCTGCCGAAACCTCTGACACTCGCCTCGGTGCAGACCTTTATCGACAGCAAGATCGCGACACGCGAAGCCGGTGAAGGCCTTCTCTTCCTGACACTTGATGAGGCGGGTGAGATTTCCGGCTATTCCGACATTCAGGTCTGGCCGCAATGGGGGGCGGGCGAAATTGCAGGTGCGATACGCCCGGACCGGCAGAACCGGGGGCAGGGGGGTGCCGGCATGACGGCGACGTTCACCTGGATGTTCGAGGCGCTGGGTCTTGAGCTGATCTGCAACACCACCGCGCTCGACAACATCCGTATACAGAGCCTTTTCCGCAAGACGGGGCTTGAGTACAAGGGCGACATTGAAAGCCTTCGCCCTGATGGCTCCACCCGAACCTCACAGGTCTGGGAAGTCGAGAGGGAGGCGTGGCTCTCGCGGTTTGGCACGCAAGCCTAGTCCTCGATCAGGTTGCCCTTTGGATCGCGTCGTTCCGGCCCGTTGACCTTGGCCCGGCCATCGCCAAAGTGGGAATCGCGCTCGTGAAGGGCCTGCTTCAGTCCAGCTTCGCCGACGCGTTTGACGAAGGCATGCGCCGACGCTGCCTGATGACCGCGTGCATCATTCTCGACGGCAAGGCGCTGCATCGTTCGCGCGCCCATCAGCTCCATGCCGAGATTGATGGCGCGTTTGTTGGCGGCAAGGATGTCCGGATCGATCAGGACTATCCGGTCGGCAAGTCCTTCAGCTTCCGCTTCCAGCACATCGGCGGGAACCGCTTTCATGGCAAAGCCAAGCTGGGCGGCTTCCTTTCCGGTAATGGAGTCGCCCGTCAGCATCAGCCGTTTCGTCCACTGCGGGCCGACATGATACAGCCACATCTGGTTCGGGAGCGCGCCGAGATTGCGGCCTGCCGGAAACGACACCGTCGCATCTTCAGCGATGATCACCATGTCGCAGAGCAACGCAATGTCCGTTCCTCCTGCCACGCAGGGGCCATGGATCTGGGCAATCACGGGCTTGTGCATGTCGAAGATCGCCATCCGGTAGCGCTGCGCGCGCTCGAGCTGCCAGATATCGTCGTCGACCGAGCGGCCACCGCGCGGTTTGTCTGTCGAGGAGTCCAGCCTGGAAACAGGGACCCTGGCCGCCCCCGCCAGATCATAACCGGCGGAGAAGCCCCGGCCTGCTCCCCTTATGATGACGCAATGGACCGCGCGATCATTGTCGGCGTGCCACAGGGCCTCTGATAGCTCGGCCTGCATCTTCAAAGTCAGCGCATTGAGCTTGTCCGGCCGGTTGAGCGTGATACGGGCACGGCCGTTCTCGGCCTCGTAAATGATTTCATCGAACATGGGGCTTCTCCTCAAATGGCAGGCGGATCGACGCGATAAACCTTGCGTGCGACGTCCGAGAACATCGCGGTCTGCTCCTCGTCGGAGTAGTCGGCGGCAATCTTCTTCAGCCCGTTCCAGAGGACGCGATAGCCGATGGAGAGCCGGTCCACCGGGAAGTTGCTTTCAAACATGCATCGCTGTGGTCCAAAGCATTTGATCGTGTGGTAGTAGTACTTCGCCTGCGCCTCAACAAACTCGTCCGAGGTCGGAGGGGTCGCGCGCTCATGCCATCCGAAGCCGTTATCGGGCATGGCGAGCCCGCCAATCTTGGCATGGAGGTTGGGGTTTTCAGCGACAGCGGCGATATCGTCTTTCCACTGTTCGAAATTCTCTTCCCGCTTGCCTTCATATGGACCGACCCCAAGCGGGGTGCCGAAATGGTCGAGGATCATCGTCGTGCCCGGCACGGCAGCGGCCAGATCGGCTAAGTCGCGCAGCTGATGGTGATAATTCCATGTATCGTAGGTGAGCCCGCGCTTGCCGAGGTGGGCGACGCCGCGCCTGAAGTCTTCGTTACGGTAAAGCCCCTCGGGAGCGCGCGGCGGGATGCGGAACGTTTGGCCTGCCTTGTCGAACGGTCCGGAATGCCGGATGCCGCGGAAGAGTCCATTCGCCGCCTCGATATGGGCGTCCAGGATTTCATCCAATTGGGCAAGCGGTAGGCGGAGATCGGCATGCGCCACCAGGGCCGCGATCGTGGCCTTTCCTGCATCTGCTGCCGAGCGCGCTGCGGCGGCTGCCACGAACTCGGTTTCGCCGACGGGTTTCAGATGCTCCGGTCCATCCGTGCGATAAGCCGCGCCGCATTCCATGAAGATGGTCTGGGTAACCTTGTGACCGTCTTCGGTATCGCGCCACAGATCCTCAAGGTCGTAGACGATGCCGCGCGCATTGCCTTTCGGCCATAGGTGATGGTGCGGATCGACAATCTCACGGTCCGGATCGACGACCTCCTCGCGAACCTGGTTCAGCCATTCGTCATTGTCGAACATGGTATCTCCTCCCTGCAGCGGGCTTCTTCTCGAAAGCCTCTTGGCGCTATGTCAGGCGGAAGAGACCCTTATGGCAAGCCCTTGATGCTCACCAGTTTTCCTGGCCAGAGCGCGAGAAGCAGGACGGGCACGCTCGCGATCAGGAACATGCCCTGGGGCCCGACCGGCTGTTCGAGAAGGCCGGCAATGGCCGGTCCCAGTACGCTTCCGGCAGCAAGGCCGACGAGCGCTGCGAGGAAACCGGTCGTGCCGTTGCCGGGAAAAAGCCGAAGACTCCACAGCGAGAAAATCGAGCTCGCCGCCATCAGGGCAGCCCCCTGCAGGCCTGCTGAGAGAATGACGGAGCTCCAGGATTGCGGCGCAAAAGCGATAAGGAGGAGAGACAGCGCAGCAGCGGCAAAGACCATGCGAAGCAGCCAGCCCATTCCGGTCGCCGCTTCCGCCCGGCCGGTCAGTGTGCCGAGGATGCCGAAGGCGCCATAGCTCAGGAATACGACGGCTGCGGCCGCGCCTTCACGAAGGCCTGGCAATCCTCCGGCGGCGACCACACGGTCAGCCGCAAAAGAAAAATAGACGGCGTTCGTGGCGCCGAAGGCGAGGGCAGCCAGATAAAGGGGGGCGGCATTGTACCGGGCAAGCCGGGGGAACCGGCCTTCAGGTCCTGTTGTCTGTTGCTGCGAAGGCGAAGGCATCTCGAAAAAGGCAGCAAGGGCGATGAGCAGCGCGGCCATCGAGAACGCGCCCCACGCATAGCGCCATGAGAAAATCTCGTAGGTTACGCACAGGGCGAGCACGGCCGCGAACAGGATGCCGACGCTTGTCCCTGAGGCGATTACGGCCAGCACGCTGGCTTGCGATTTCTGTGAGATGAAACGCTCGGCGGCACCGTTGAAAGGCGCCCAGCATAGTCCTGCGCTGGTGCTGGCAAACAGGATGCCGGCCAGAAGTTGAAGCGGCCCTGTCGCCGTCGCCACAGCCAGAAAACCAATTGATGCAGACAGGGTACCGGCGATCACCGGTAGCTTCGGGTTGGCGCGCCGGACCATCCAGGCGGTAAGGGGCAAGGCCAGCAGGAAGGCGAGCAGGCCGGCACTGGCAATCGCGCCGGCAAGCGAGGTGGACAAGCTGAACGCCTGGCGCAGTTCCGGAAGAAACAGGCCAAAACCCATGCGCGCCGGCCCGAATGCGATCGCGGTCGCACCGAAACCGGCAATGGCGATGTGTTTGCCCCAGGTCATGTGCTGACCAGTATAAGGAGCGGCCACGGAAATTTGGAGGGGGTGTTAGGCCTTCACCAGCCCGATCTCACGCAGGCGCTCCATCAGGTAATCCTGCGCCGTGATTGGCGGCTGTTTCTTGCCGCCTTCTTCCAGGCATTGCGGCAGCTGCTCGATCAGGAAATCCTGATTGAAGTGCAGGAAGAAGGGCGTTGAATAGCGAGGGAATTTGGCTCGTTCCGGTTCGGGGTTCACGACGCGGTGCGTCGTTGAGGGCAGAACACCGCCGGTGAGGCGCTGTAGCATGTCACCGCAATTGATGACGAGAGACCCAGGCGGCGGGTTCACGCTCAACCATTGGCCGGAGCGGTGCCAGGCTTCCAGCCCGGCCTCTTCGGCACCGAGCAGGAGCGTGATGACATTGATGTCCTCATGGGCGGCGGCACGCACCGTGCCTTTGGGCGGTGGGTTTTTCTGCGGCGGATAGTGAAGCAGGCGCAGGATGGAGTTGCCGCTTTCAACCTTGTCCTCGAACCAGTCTTCCGGGAGGTCCAGATGCAGCGCGACGGCGGCCAGAAGGTCGCGTCCGAAACTGTCCATCTCTTCGTAGAAGGCATAGGTCGCAGCATCGAAGTCCGGCACCTCGTCGACAAAGGGCGTGTCCTTCATCGTGGCGCGGTATTTCGAGTCCGTCGGCAGCTTGCGGCCGGTATGCCAGAATTCCTTGAGGTCGGCCTGCTTCTGGCCCTTGGCGTTCTCGGTGCCGAACGGGGTATAGCCGCGTTGGCGCCCGCCTTCGGCGTCGTGGTATTTTTCCTTCACGTCTTCCGGCAGCTTGAAGAAGTCCTTCGCAGCGTCGTTGGCGCGTGCGATCACGGCCTCATCGACCGGGTGCCCGGTGATGACGGCAAAGCCCGTCTCGCGAAAGGAGCGGCCAAGCTTGTTAGCAAAGGCCTGCTTGTCCTCTTTCCAGAGCGCGTACGGGATCGGTTCGAACAGGTTTGTCATGGCGCGGCAATATACGCGTCACATCCCTTACCCCCAAGCGGCTTCCTCAGGGGTATTTGGACGCAGCGCAGTTCAGCGCCTGCGCTCTTCATCGAGATAGTCGACGAGCCGGTGAACCGGCCACTCCACGAAGGCGAGCAGGAGAAGGCCGACCACATTCAAAATGGGCACGACCATCATCAGCGCATAGGCGCCCTTGAAGCCCGCTTTCTGGAATATGCGCCAGAAGGCGACGAGGTTGAGCACGAACATGAGAAGCCAGAAGCCGAGGACCATGGGTCTTTCCTCCTGGCAGTCATGGTGCGTGCCGCGCCGCTGTCTGGCAATGCTCTTTGCTGGCGCTAGCCGAAATCGTCCGGATTGGCGAGCTGGCGATGGACCGGCCATTCGGCGAAAGCCAGATACAGGAAGGCGATGATGTTCACCAAGGGTATCAGCATCAGCAGCGACCAGGCACCGCTGAAGCCTGCCTTGCTCCAGATCTTCCAGTAGGCGACGATGAAAAGAATAACGATGGCGAGATAGAAGATTCCCATCCCTGCCATGAACCCTGCGGATATGTCCTGCTCCACTTTGCCCTCCTTGCAGTGTTGGCGTCGGCAAGATTATGAGTGTTTCGCTGGGCGGGCAAGAAATTCCGTTTTTACGCGAAAACTTCTGATTACTGTAATTCCGTACACGAACGTTAATGACGCGGCTATTTCTGTTAACACACAGACGGTTTTCGCTTCTTTCCGTTAACCATGTCGAAAAGCTCTGGGGGCACGCTAAGCACTGTCACCGAGGCGTGGCGTGATGGTTTTTTGAGGGTCCGTACAAGGCAGCATGAAGCGCCGGCGGACTCAGGGTAAAATGGAGAAGACAGATGCCGTATTCAGAAATGGCAATGGATGTCGCCCCGGAGACGGGGATCACATCGACAGCAACCGGCGAGGAGCTTTACCGCGTAGGTCTCGCCTATTCGACAGGCGTTGGCGTGGATGCTGACATGGTCGCCGCACACAAATGGTTCAATCTCGCTGTGATGAAGGGCTCGGAAGAAGCCAGGGAATATCGCCAGCAGATTGCCGATATGCTGTCCAGCGACGAGATCAAGCAGGCGCTCAAGTCCGCCCGCGACTGGCTGCAGCTCATGAACTAGTGAACCTGGCAGGCGTTCGCCTGCCGGCCTAGCGGCGCAGCTCGCCGCCGATATCGTAATAGAGCGAGAAGTCGATCGGCAGCGAGTTCCTGAACCATTGCTGCATCAGCAGGTTCTCTTCGGAAATGGCCGAGCGCGGCACATAGACGACATCGAAGCGCCGGAGTGGGGTAAAGTCTGCATAGCGCGGATCGTTGATCCCCTTGCGGACGTCGAACACCGCCGACATGACCTGGCCACCCGGCAGGCGCCGCAAAACGGCGACCTGGGTCGGCTTGGCACCATCGGTAAAGCCGCCTGCCATGATAATCGCCTGCAGCGGATCAATCTGGCCCGGCAGTTCGACCATGCCCGGGCTTTGGACCTGTCCGCCGACAAAGATCTTCTGGCTCTCGAAGCCGGTTGGAATGACGTCGATGTCCGGGTCTTTCAGTTCGCTGGCATAGGCATTCAGAAGATCCATGCGCAGTTCTCCGGCTGTGCGGGCCGACGCGCGGATCGACCCGACATAAGGCAGGGCGATTGATCCGTCTGGAGCGACGCGGACCTCGCGATCAAGCTCTGGTGCCGTATGAAAGACAAGCTGCATCGTATCGCCGGGCGCCAGCAGGTAGGCCGGGTCCTGACCATCTTCATGGCGCCACTCGGCGACGGGGAAGTATTCTGTCGGAGCCGGCTCGACGCTCTGGCAGGCGCCAAGCGCGGCAAGCGGCAGGAGCAGGAGGGAATGTCTCATATCCGTCCAGTCTGAGGTATGTGCTGCAGCAAGGTCTCAGGCTCGGTGTTAATGTTTAAGGAATTATCAAGCGGCGTCCGTCAGGACAGACAGTAACCAAACCAGCGGAGCATCGACGCCCATGGCAGCATCGCAAGACTGGGGACCGGCAGGCGAGCGCCGCGCCGAGTCCGGCGCGGTGCGCCGTCGTCCCTGGATGGGCGCAAGTGAGGTGGTCCTGCAGCTCTGGCGAGCCAAATGGCTTATGGTGCTCGTCTTTCTGCCAATCTTCCTTCTGGGTCTGTTCATCGCCTTCCAGATGCCCAAGACGTATGAGGCCAATTCGAGGCTCTATGTCCGCCTCGGCGATGAGAGCGTCTATAGGCCAAGGGTTGGTACGGAAGGCGCTGGCGCAACCCCGGAACAGGAGCAGCTGATCCAGGCCGAGATCGAAGTTCTTCGCAGCCCTATCGTGGCGGAACGCGCCTTGGAGCGGTTTCCGCTCTCGCGTGTCTTCCCGGATTTGGTGGAGGCGATGGACAAGAAAATGGCCGAGGCGCCCACGTCCGAGCATGATGCCATTGCCGACCAGACGTTCGAAAAGGGTGTCGCAGCGCTTCGCAAATCCTTCGAGGCCGGTTCAGCACCAAAGTCTCCGATCGTCGGCACAGCGCTCACCCATGAGGATCCGGCACTCTCCGCAGAGCTGCTCAACGCCATCATCGGCGCCTATCTCGACTACCGCACGGAAGTGTTTTCCGGAGGTGGCTCCGACACGCTTCGCGACCAGCGCAAGAAATTCGAGAATGAGCTTCTCAAGGTCGAGGAAGAGATCCGCAACTTCCTCCGGCGCAACCAGATCGGCGATTTTGAGAGCGAGCGGCAGACCGCCCAGCAGCTCTATGCAACGATCTCCGGCGAGCTTCTCACCAACCAGTCTCGCGCGAGCGCCGTCGAGGGGCAGCTCGACATTTATAACCAGCAACTTTCCAGGATGGCCCCCGAGCAGGATCTCTATGTCGAGGACAGCTCCGCCCAGCGGTTGAGCGAGTTGCAGATGGAGCGCGAGGAATTGCTGTCGCGCTACACAGCAGACTCCCGGGCGGTGCAGGCCATCGATACGCGCATTGAACAGCTGGAGCAGTATCTTAACGCGCGACAAGGGCTGTCCGGTACGACTCGGCGCGGACCGAACCCGGTCTACCAGCAGATCGAGCAATCTGCCGCGAACCTGGAAGCCGAAGCCCAGTCGCTTGCCCTGCAGGGCGCAGAGCTTGAGCGCCAGCTCGCACGCGTCGAAGAACGCCTTGAACGCCTCAACGATCTTCAGCCGGAATGGCAGGAACTGCAGCGGCGCAAGGCGCTTATGGAAGCCAATGTCCAGAACTTTTCCGCTCGGGAGATCGAGGAGCGCGCGCTCGCGGAGATCTCCAACCAGTCCGCCGACAGTGTGCGGGTCCTTGAGCCAGCGCGTGTGCCGATCAAGGGCTCCAGCCTGAAACTGCCGGTCGCTGCACTTGCCTTCCTTCTTGCGGGCTTCACGGCCCTGATGGCCGGGCTGCTCAGGGCGCTGACACGCAACGGCTTCACGACCAGCCGCTCGCTGGAGCGAACTATCGGGCTACCGGTTGTCGGGTCTGTACGCACGGCCTGAGGCGGCTTTCAATGACGCTTGGTTAAGAAAAGCGTTAACCAGACGCATGTTAGCCCGAATCCTCAACAGAATGCGGGCCGATGCGAGACCTTCGTGACCAGATTGACGGTGTATGGCGCGCCGCTTCGAGGCTGACTTCAGCTTCGGGTGGCCGGTGCGTGATGTTCATCTCGTCGCGCGAAGGCGAGGGGACGAGCAGTATTGCCGCCTCCTTCGCGCTGCTGGCCGCGCGCAAGTCCCAGAAATCGACCTGGCTTCTCGACCTCGACCTGCGCCGGAATGCGGCCTTTTCCTCTTTCGAGGAGGGCTTTGCCCGGGGCGTTGGCAAACCGGGCCGGGCCTATGACGCATCGCTGCGCACCGAGCCGATTTATTCCGTCTCTCAACCCGGCACCGCGGGTGAGGCGGCGAAGCCATCGCCCAAACTGCTGAGCGTGCATGAGATCGAGAATACGCGCCTGCTTGTTTCGCGGTTCCGGACCGAGCTTCTGCGCAAGGGCCAGCACGTGCAGCTGCGCTCCCGGCCGGGCTGGTGGGAGAAGGTCCGGCAGGCGGCTGACTGGATCGTGGTTGATGCTCCGGCGTTGACCCGTTCACCTGCCGGTCTTGCCTTTGCCGCACAGGCCGATGGGGTCTTTATCGTCGTCGAGGCCGATTCCACCGGGGCCGAAGAGGTCGCCAGCCTGCGTGACGAGATTATCAGTCATGGCGGCAAGGTAGCAGGCCTGGTGCTGAACAGGATGGGAAGCGATGCCCGTTTCGCAGACCGCCTCGCTGGATAGGACACCGCTCCAGAGCCTTCTGCGCTTTGCCGAATACGCGACAGTCTTCGCCTGCCTCGTCATGTTCACTGAAGGCCTGCTACCGCGTCTTTTTGCCAGTGAGACGGACCCTGAAAGCACGCTGCTGCGCATGCTCTGGCTGCCTGTCTATGGTCTTGTGGTCATTGGCTGCCTGTTCGAACTGCCGCGGCTTTTCCGGATATCGGTTCGGCTCCCGTTCCTAATCTTCATTCTCATTCTTGCCTGTGCTTCCTGGGCCTGGTCGATCAATCCGGAAGTGACCGAGCGACGGGCCATCGCCATCGTTGCAACGACCTTGGCCGGTCTGTTCCTCGCTGCGCGCTACGACTGGCGGACACTGCTGAGACTACTCGGCGCGGTTTGGCTGTTCATGGCGCTCGTCTCATTCATATCGGGCGTGGTTGCGCCGGGTATCGCCATCATGGATGAAGTTCACGTTGGAGCATGGCGCGGTATGTGGTGGGAAAAGAATGCCCTCGGCGGCCACATGGCAAGGGCGAGCTTCGTCTGTGCCTTCCTGCTCGTGATGGACCGGCGATGGCGGCTGGTCTGGGGCGGGGCGGTCACGCTCTGTGCCGCGCTGGTTATCCTGTCGACATCCAAGACGGCACTGCTCGGCCTGCTGGTGGGGCTTGGCGTCCTTGCAACCGGCGCATGGATGCGGCGCGGTGTTGTGACGACGCTCTCGACCATCTGGATCGGTTTCATTGCCGTTGGGGCCATGGCGCTCGTCCTCATCGTTGCGCCGGGGCTCATTTTCGAACTGCTTGGCCGGGATGCGACGCTGACGGGGCGGACTGACATCTGGACTGCGCTACTGGATGCCATCGCGGCGCGGCCCTGGTTCGGCTATGGCTATGGCGCCTTCTGGGGCATCGACTCCGAGCCGGCCTATAAGGTGCGGCTTGCGACAGAATGGCTCGTGCCAACGGCGCACAATGGCTGGCTGGAAACGGCTCTCTCCATTGGACTGGTCGGGCTGGCTGGCTTCATGTTGAGTTATCTGCTGCTGCTGGCGCGTGCCATTCGTCTGGCCATTTCCAGTTGGGAAGGCATCTTCGCGCTCGGTGTGGCCGCGCAATTCCTGCTCTTCAGCCTGTCTGAGAGTATCGCATTGCAGCAGAATACTATCGTCTGGGTGGTTTATGTTGCTGTGGCTGCCAAGGTCGCGATCAGTATGGCAGACCTGTCGGCGCGCGCACCCGGCCATCCCCTGCAGGAGTCAGTGATTGGCAGCGGCAGGTTCGGCGGGAGCGGCACCCGTGCGGGGCTGGTTCGCACTCGCTGAGACGATTGGCCCGGTCTGCCTCACTGTCGCGGCGCCATAGAAGCGCATCTTCTTCCAGAACAGTATCTTGCCGAGGCCGCGTATAGCCTTATCCAGCTGGAAGGCCCGGTTCGGGTCACGCACAACCCACAGGGCAAGCCAGGCTGTGCCGTGAATAGCGGCCTTTACGGTACCAATTCCCATCCACATCAACAGGCTGCCATAGCGCGGCGGGCTCGCCTTGCGCGCCATGGTGCAGGGGCCCTGGCCATAGGCGAGCGCCCGGCGAAGCGTGTAGGAAAGCGAGAGGCGCTGGCGCAAAGGGTGTTCGTAGACGGGTGCGTTTTCTGCCCAGGCGAACTTGCCCCCACCCTCGCGGATGCGCGCGAAGAGAACGTCATCCTCGCCGCCGACTTCGTTCATCCGCGCATCGAACCAGGGCTTGGCGCCCGGAATCTGCCGGGTATCGAGCAGGGCGTTGCCGCAGCCCCATGGCTTGTCGATATAGCCATCCTCGAGACCGGGATCACGCGCGAAGAAATGTTCGAAATAGGCGCGGTGCTGATGGATGCCGTCGGGAAGGGCCGTCATGACCGGCCCGAACGTAACCGCCGCCTGATAGCGCGAATATGCTTCGATCAGCCCGTCGAGCCAGTGGATAGGTGCGGTCTGGTCGTCATCCAGAAAAGCGACCAGCGGCGTCGTGAGTGCATCCATCGCAGCATTGCGCGCATTGGCGACGCCCGGCTCGGGCGCATGCAGGTAGGTCAGATGCAGCGTATCGGGTGCCTGGTTTTCCAGCGCATCGAAAGCAAAGCGGGCGGTCGCTTCACGTGAGTTATCGACCACGAGAACCTTGAAGCCTGTCTTGCGGGCGGTCTGCCAGAACAGGCTCTGGACAGCGCGATGCAGGCTTTCCGGCCGGTTGTAGGTCGGAATGACAACAGTGACGTCTCGACTCGTCATGCGCCTCCCTTACCTCGAATTGTCGAAAGCGCCATAGAGGGCGTGACCAATTCTGCACCCGTGTTGCGAGCAAGCCTCACAAGCCTGCGCAGCCGGTCGGGCCTGGTTCCCCACGGGCTGGGGCGTTCACGAACGTCATGCGTGAAGATGAAGAGCCATGTCGGAAGCCTGGCTGACCGCTCAATCGCGGCTGTAGCGCGCGCGACGCTGTCTTCGCTTTCGTCCAGCTCATAGGCCGAGAGCTGCATCAGGTCGCTACCCTTCCCGTTCGGGCCGGCGAGCACACCGCGCGCGACATCGAAGCGCGAGGCGAGCTTCGGCTTCAGCCGGGCGCGTGTCTCACCGTAGGGCCATGCGAATTGCGTGACAGGCGTTTCGAGCCCCATGGCGGCGAGCTGTGCGAGATTGGTGTCGATATCGGCCAGAACAGTGGCGGTGTCTGAGCGGGCGCAATCAAGATGAGTTTGCGTATGGGCGCCGATCTCATGTCCACCGGCCGTCAGCGCCTTCAAATCATCGGCATCGAACAGGTCGCCGCTGAGATTCGTCGTGCTCGCCATGCCAGTGCAGGCGTAAAAGCAGCCCTTTGCGCCGACCTCATCCAGGATCTCCGCGCCTGTATCGGCAGCAGATTTCGGAAAATCGTCAAAGGTGAAGCAGATCTGCGTTCGTTGCGGTGAGGCCTTCAGCGGACTTGCAACCGACCAGCGTGTCAGCCGGCGGGTGACCTTTGCGGGCAGCGAGCGGTCGGGCTGATAGGCCTCCATCGTCTGCGCCGTCATCAGAGGTGCTCGCTGTAGCAGAAGGCGCGATAGAACTTCAGGGCCATGAGCCGCGCCTTCATGGGCATCCAGGTGGTGCGGGCCATCAGCTTGCTGGTTGCTTTCCAGAAGCCGCCCAGTGGCAGACGCTTTACGCGCTGTGCCATGCGGAACAGGCGCATGGATTTCGCCGCTTCGGGGTGACGCTCGACCAGCCGGGCGAAATTGGCGCCGGAGCTGCCGAATTTCTTCAGGAGGTCATTCGTGGTGTCGAGGCCAAGATGCGTGGTGGTATTGTCGATGTGCTTTATGTCGAAGCGCTCGCTGACCCGAAGGCCCCAGTCGACATCCTCCCATCCCCAGCCAGAGAAGCCATCATCGAAGGGGACGGCCTTCAGCACGTCCTTGTGGACGAGAATGTTGGAGGTGAAGACAAAGCGGCCCGGCGCACGGGAACGAGCCTCGGCCGTCAGGCATTCCGATGCGGCGGATTGAGCGGCATGCAGGGCCGTCTGCTGTGTAGGCTGAACCTGCCACAGCGTGAATCCGCCCGCCACAAGAGCCGGCGCCTCGCTCTTGCGAATGGCTTCGAGATATCGGCTCAGGAACGTGTCATTGTCGGGACGCATGTCTGCATCGATGAACAGGATCCAGTCGGTTTCGGCCATTGCCACAAGGCGGTTGCGGGCATGGGAGCGGCCCCTGTTCTGTTTGGCCGTCAGCAGTCGCGCCGGCCCCGGCCAGGCCATGACCTGGCGGGCAAGCTCGCGCGTCATCTTGTCATCGGCAGACCCATCATCGAACAGCAGAAGCGTTGTGCGGGCCGCATCCGGCATTCGCGTCAGTGTCGCGATCAGGGGGCGGGCGCTGTCATGATAGCAGGGGACGCAGACGGTAAGGGCGGCTTCGCCGGAAATGCCGTTCGACAGGACGGCCTCGCCAGCATGGGTTCTTCCGACGCTGAAAGCGGCGGTTTCGGACTGTAGTGTAAAGGCCGTGTCCGGCATCGGGCGATCTCCTATCGCTGTCGGCGCCAGTCACCAAGCAAACATGGTGCCGTTGCGAAGAGGATAAACAGATCGAACCAGAAAGAGGCGCGGTTCACATACTCCATATCGAGACGAACGCGCTCGCGGACCTCCTCGCGGGAATGGACCGGACCTCGTGAGCCATTAATCTGTGCCCAGCCTGTAATGCCGGGTTTGACCCGGTGCCGGTGGGCATAGTCACTCACCAGGCCTTGAACCTCTGCGTCCTCGGCCGTCATGCCGATGGCGTGCGGACGGGGACCAACCAGCGACATCTCCCCAGTCAGGACATTGATCAGCTGCGGCAGCTCGTCGAGCGACGTCGCGCGGATGAAGCGGCCAACACGGGTCACGCGCGGATCCTTGTGGACGGTCTGGTGGCTCATCCGCTCCTCCGCTCTCGGATTGTGGAGCATGGATCGGAATTTCCAGACCCGAATGACCTGGTTGTTGAAGCCATGACGCTTCTGGCGGAAAAAGACCGGCCCGCGGCTGTCCAGCTTGATCGCGAGGGCGGTGAGCAGGATGACGGGACTGAACACGGCCAGCATCAGGGAGGCAAATACGAGGTCTGCCATCCGTTTGATAACAGCCCGGCGCAGATTGTCCGGGGCCCCGGAGACATAGGCCGCTGGCGACTGGGCAATGCGGGCGAGCGATTCCGTTTCCGGGTCGAAGCCTTCCAGGTCGAGCAACAGGACGACGCGTTGTGGCAGGACGCGCAGCCGGTCGATCAGCTGCCGGACACGGACCCGCGCATCGGATGTCACGGTGACAATGATGCGGTCGATGTCGGGCAGACGGTCCCAGTTCATCAGGTCATCGAGCCGTCCGAGCACCGGCACACCGGCCATCGAGACAGGCGCGCGTGACAGCCGGTCGTCAAAGACCCCTACAATGTTGAGTTCGCGCGTATCGTGATTGCGCTGGAGCAGTCGGCGGGCGTTCGGTGTCGCGCCAACGAGGACCACATTTTCTGACAGTGCGCCTTGCCGCGTCAGGATCTTGAACAGGACGACCAGATGCGCATGCAGCACTATGGTGAAGGCGAAAGCGAGATAGGCCGCCCCCATGACCCAGCGCGTCTGCTGGGCAGGATAGAGCAGGCTGGTCAGGAAGGTCAGGGTAATGAGTGCCAGACCGGCGCCAAGGCAGACACGCATCACCTGTTGGGTCACAGGCCGCGAATAGGACAGACGGTAGGCATCGGCGTTGCGCAGGCCAAGGCTTATGGCCACGGGAATCATGACGAAGGGGAGGACGGTGGATACCGGCGCTGAGAGCAACTCATAGCCCGCCACATGTAGGGCGAGCCAGGCGACAAAGGAGGCAAGGACCAGATCGGCAGACTTCAGCACTTCCCGCAACAGCGGCCGGTTCATTGCATGATGGCGTGGATGAATCCGCTCTGCGGCTTCAGTCAGGCTTGCCCGGTCGGCAGATGCCTTCGGGGCCGGATGTGGCGGGAGTGTATCCTCCACGGAATTGGAGTTCGCTGGAACACTGAAATGGGTAAGGCCTTCGGCCATTCGGGAGTCCTGCCAGTCGATGCAATGCAGATACTGCCAAAACAGGCTAAACATCGCGTTTCAGGGCTGTGTTCAATTTCATCTAATCGCGTGGCTCGCCGCCTCCACGAATGCAAAGGAGCGCAGGGGGCTCGCGCCTAGATCTTGTCCTTGTACCACTCACGGGTGAGGAACCCGTCGATTAGGTCACAGACCAGACCGATCTCGGTCAGCGTTTCGATGAACCGGTCGGGATCAACCAGCGGCTTGAAGATCGAGCCGGCCTCGAACTGGTTTTTGGCCTCCAGGGCAATGGTCACATGCCCATCCTCGAATATGCCGCGCAGCTTGCCACCCTTGAAATGGCGTTCCAGGGCGATCAGGCGTTCCATTCGGTCCGGCGTGAGCAGTGACCGGGCCTCGACCTGGTCGGTGGAATACACCGTGAAGGCGTCTTCCAGCTCCTTCGAGACAAGATCGACCTGTTGCATGCCATTCTTGCGTCCCCAGCTCCACCAGCCATCGCGGGCGATCAGCGTGCGTCCGAGGAAGCGTTCGGGATAGTCGATGTTGAAAAGCAGGCCCTGGAATTTAGTGACGGTGCGCCGGTTCTTGCCGGATCCCTGTTGCTCTGTGAGTTTGCATTCGACCATGGTGAAGTTGGCGTCGGCGCGCACGCCTTCGATCAGGTCCTCGAACTTCCGGCTGTCATAGGATGGCATGAGGCCGGCCTCTTTCAGCCGGTCGAAGGCTGGTGTCGGCGGCTCGTTCATTTCCTTGAAGCTCGACATGTTCGACTGCGCCCAGCTGGCGAGACTCTTTAGGCCGGATATGCCGCCCATATCGACGTGCATGGTGTCATACTGGAAGCCGAAACAGTCGCATGCTGCCCCCACGACGAGCTGCTTGGTCTGCGACTTCATCGAGAAGACCGGAATCCAGACCGCTGCGCAGGCAAGGAAAGTTACAACGATGCCGGCAAAGATGCCGAACGGGAACATCACCTCGAAGCCGATGGCGAAGGTCAGGATGGCAAGAAGCACCAGCACGATCCCGCCAACCATCACCGTGCGTTTTATGGCGCGGCCGATGACGGCCTTGCGCTGTTCTTCCAAGCGCTCAAGTTGCGGCGCCAGCGTGTCGCGCCAGGTAACAATAGCCGCCTCGAATTCAGGCCGCTTGTGCCGGATATTGTCGAAATAGATGTCGAGTGCCGCCTGCATGCTGCTGTCCCCCTTATTTACCCCGGCCGAAGGGCTATGATTCCTCCTGCGTCGACCAGAGATTCCGTTCCGGGGAGGCTATATGCGCAAGCCGCGTTAGCAAGCCGTGAAGCATGCCTGCCTCTTCAGGTGAGAGAGAGGCAAGGAGTTCACGCTCATAGGCAAGCGCGCGGGGGATAATGGCATCATAGATGTCCCGGCCCTTGGCTGTCAGGCGGAGGTCGGCCTTGCGCCGGTCGGCATGGTCGGATTTGCGAGAGATGATGTTGCGCTCAGTAAGGCTGGCGGCTGCCCGGCTGACAGCCGGCTTGTCCATCAGCGTGCGGTTGGCAACCTCAGTCGAGGTCAGCCCGTCACTCTCGCCGAGTACGGCGATAATCCGCCACTGCCAGATCGAGATATCGAACTCCCGCTCATACATGTCGGCAATCTTGCGCGACACCGCGTTCGAAAGCACCGACAGGCGGTATGGCAGGAAGCCATCGAGCTTCAGCGTGTCCTGGGCGTGATCCTGCTTGGCGTCTGTCGAATTCTTCATCCGTAATCGGGTCTCCGAGGTTGATTTAGTTGCAAATGCAACTATTATGGGATCTGTCACACAGCACAAGGATAAGCACATGGCGGACCTGTTTGAAAATCCGGCTGGCCTCGACGGCTTCGAATTCATTGAGTTTTCAGCACCAGAGAAAGGCGTTCTCGAGCCTGTCTTCGAAGTGATGGGCTTCACCAAGGTGGCCCGTCACCGCTCCAAGGATGTCGAGTTGTGGCGCCAGGGCGGCATCAACCTGATCACCAACTATGAAAAGGGTTCGCCGGCCTATTATTTCTCCCGTGAGCACGGGCCGAGCGCCTGCGGCATGGGCTTCCGCGTGAAGGATGCCAAACAGGCCTATGAATACCTGCTCGAGAAGGGCGCTGAACCCTGCGACGTGCCCGCCGGCCCGATGGAGCTGAAACTGCCCGCGATCCGCGGCATCGGCCATTCGCTGATCTATCTCATCGACCGCTATGCCGATGAAGGCGATGACGGCCTGTCGATCTATGACATCGATTTCGAATATCTGCCGGGCGTCGAGAAGTATCCCGAAGGCGCCGGCTTCAAGCGCGTCGACCACCTGACGCACAATGTCTACAAGGGCCGGATGCAATACTGGGCCGACGAGTTCTACGGCCCGCTCTTCAACTTCAAGGAAATCCGCTACTTCGACATCAAGGGCGAGTATACCGGCCTCACCTCCAAGGCGCTGACGGCGCCGGACGGCAAGATTCGTATCCCGCTCAATGAGGAAGGCGAAGGCGGCAAGGGTCAGATCGAGGAGTTCCTGCGCGAGTATAATGGCGAAGGCATTCAGCACATCGCGCTCATCTGTGACGACCTCGTCGAAGCCTATGACCGGCTGAAAGCGCTTGGCGTGCCGATGATGACGCCGCCGCCGGACACGTATTACGAGATGCTCAGCGAGCGCCTGCCGGGCCATGGCCGTGATGAAGCTGCCCTGAAGGCACGTGGCCTTCTGCTCGATGGCACGACCGAGGGTGGACAGCCGCGCCTTCTGCTCCAGATCTTTGCAGAACCGCAGGTCGGTCCGGTCTTCTTCGAATTCATCCAGCGCGTGGGTGACTATGAGGACGGCTTCGGTGAGGGTAACTTCAAGGCCCTGTTCGAATCCATGGAGCGCGATCAGATCAAGCGTGGTACGCTGAAGGTTGAGGAGGACGCATAATGTCCACACCTGCCCCCAAGCTGGGCGGCGTCCACCACGTCGCCTATCGCTGCAAGGACGCGAAGGAGACGGTCGAGTTCTACAACAAGCTGCTCGGCATGGACTTCCAGCTTGCCATCGCAGAGGACAAGGTGCCGTCCACCGGCGCGCCCGATCCGTACATGCACGTCTTCCTCGATGCGGGGAACGGCAATGTGCTCGCCTTCTTCGAACTGCCCAACAGCCCGGAGATGGACCGCGACCAGAACACGCCGGAATGGGTCCAGCACATCGCTTTCAAGGTTGAGACGATGGACGACCTGATGAACGCCAAGAAGCGGGCCGAGGATATGGGCCTCGACGTGGTCGGGCCGACCCATCACGGCATCTTCAAGTCGATCTATTTCTTCGATCCGAACGGCCACCGTCTCGAACTCGCCTGTGACATCGGTACGCCCGAGCAGATGAGCGAACTCAAGTCTGTCGCTTATGACATGCTGGACGAGTGGGCGCAGACAAAGAAAGCGCCGCGCCATGCGGCCTGGCTGCATGAAAAGATCGCCGAAGAATCCGCTTGAGTCAGCTGTTGTGAGTGAGCGTAAATACTGAATACGCTCAGGCAGTTATAAGTCGTTATATCTCGATGGCCCGCGGCTTTTTGTGAGCGGGCCATCGAATATTTGAGGGCCTCGGAGGTTATTCTTGTGGACTATTTTTCCTGATGGGCGCAATTTCTCCGTAACAGGAGGAATTTCGATGGGGACTTCACGTATCTGGTTAGCCGGGGCGGCGCTTTGCGTCTCGGGCCTGGTCTCATGTGTTTCCGGTGAAGCGACCGAGAGCGAAGAGCCGACGCCGACTTTCGTCGATCCGGTCACGCTTTCGCAGAACCGCTGCGGCGGCAAGACGGCTCCGCTTTCAGGACAAGATACAGCCGCGACGGCACTGGCAGAAGTCAGTTTCGATTACGGGAAACCCTTCGCCCTTCCGGACGATGTCGTTGCGCACTTTCATTATCCTGTGGCCACTGACAGCGATCTCGCCCAGGGCTGGTTCGATACCGGGCTCGCTCACATGGCGAACTTCAACCATGATGAAGCCATCGCCGCCTTCCGCGAGGCCCAGCGGCAGGACCCCGCTTGCGCGATGTGTTTCTGGGGAGAAGGTTTCGCCTTTGGGAGCAATATCAACGCTCCCTTTGAGCCCGCGCGCGGGGCAGCCGGACTGGTCGCAGCCGAAAAGGCATCCGAGCTGGCTGACACAGCCTCTGAAAAGGAAGCGGCGCTGATTTCCGCGCTGGCGGCACGGTATCGTAAACAGGACGGAGAGGTGGTTGAGGATGCCGCTGCCTTCGCTGACCGGATGGACGTGGTCTCGCGTACATACTCCGATGACAAGCTGATCCTTGCCTTGGCTGCCGAAGCCAATATGGACACCCAGCCATGGGACTATTGGCAGGCTGGCTCCCGCGTTCCGAAGGGGCGCACGGCACGAACGCTCGAACTTCTGGAAACGGCGCTCGATATCGATGCCGACTTCGCGCCGTCCATCCATCTCTACATCCATGCGACCGAGGCATCGACCGATCCGTTCCGTGCTGAAGGGTTCGCTGACACGCTGCACCAGCACGATCTCGGCATCGGCCACCTCGTCCATATGCCTTCCCACATCTATCTGAGGCTGGGCCGCTGGAAGAAGTCGATCGACGCCAATATCGATGCCATTGCGGCGGATGAGGCCTACATTGCTAGCAGTGAGAATGCGGCCTTTTATGGCGCGGTCTACTACCCGCACAATGTCCATTTTGTGATCGCCAATGCGCAACTTGGCGGCGACGCTGACACCGCGATCTCGATGGCTGACAAGCTCGGTAAGATTGTCGAGATGGACCCCGACGCGCCTTCGCCGCTTGTCGAGCATGTTGCGGCAGCGGAAGTGTTTACCGCGCTTCAGTTCGGCTCCGACGAGGATGTGCTTGCTCGTGAGGAGCCGCCAGCTGCCCATCTTTATATGCGGATGGCCTGGCATTATGCGCGTGGTGTTGTCTTCGCCCGGCAGGGGGAGATGGCAAGAGCCAGTCGCGAACTTGCCTCCCTCGAGGCTCTGAGCGATGCGCCGGGTTTTGACACCTATGCCATGTACGGCGCACCGCTGCCGGGACTGGTGGACGTCGCCAGCCTGACGCTGGAAGGCCGCCTGGCCGCCGCTGAAGGCGAGTATGGTGCGGCCATTCATAGTCTGGAAGCGGCAGCTGATGCGCAACAGCAACTGCCGTATTTTGAGCCGGCCTGGTGGTATTATCCGACGCGGCAGACACTTGGGGCCTATCTGTTGCTGGATGGTCAGACGGATCGGGCGGAACGCGAATTCTTCAAGACGCTGATCGACTCGCCAAACAATGCCTACGCCCTTTATGGACTTGCGGAGACGTATGAAGCAGCTGGGAACGAACGGTCAGCGGCATATGCCCGCCATCTGTTTGAGGAAGCATGGCTCGGTGAAGATGATGCGGTCCCGACGCTGGCCGATCTTTGAAACCTGCCTAGCGTGGTCGCATGTGCGCGAGTGCCAAAAAGACCTGATTCCGCATCCGTCATAGGCCACAAGGCTCCGTGCCTTCCATGAGCAATGATGAGGGCAGTGCGTCATGACAGGCCGTGCCATCTCGCCTAGAGTGTGGGCCAGCGAATAGGAGGCGCCACATGTCCAACACCATCAACCTCAGCCGCCGTCACCTGATGATGGGCGCCGGCGCGGTCGCAATGGCCCTGTCGGCTGGTGCCGCTTCGGCGCAGGAGGGCGGGGCTGGCAGCGGTAATGGCCTCAGTGGAAAGTCCGTCCTCATTACCGGTACCTCTTCCGGCTTTGGCCGGCTTGGCGCTGAACACTACGCCAGGCTCGGCGCTAAGGTCTTTGCGACCATGCGCGATATGCCCCGGCCTGAAGCGGAAGAACTGAAAACGCTGGCCGAGGCGGAAGACCTCGACATCACGGTGATCGAGATCGATGTCACCTCCGATGAACAGGTCGAAGCCGGTGTAGCCCAGGCGCTTGAAGCGACGGGTGGAAAGCTGGACGTTTTGATCAACAATGCGGGCATTGCGATGTCCGCGCCGGTCGAAGTGATGGATATGGAGGCGACCCGGCGCATGTTCGATACGAACGTGTTCGGCCCTCAACGTATGATCCGCGCGGTCCTGCCAGCGATGCGGAAGGCCGGGAAGGGCCAGGTCTTCAATGTGACCTCGCAATTGGGCCGGGTGATCATTCCGGGACTCGGACAGTATTCGCCGACGAAATTTGCGCTGGAGGCCCTCTCCGAGCAGTTGGCCTATGAGGTCGTGGCCAAGGGCATAGACATTACGATCATTCAGCCGGGCGGCTATCCAACGGAGATTTGGGAGAACGGCGCGCGCTATTCCGCCCAACTCAAGGCACGCACCCCAGAAGCGCTGCTCGAAGGCTATCCGCAGCTTACTGCCGGAATGGGTGAACGTGGCGGTGGCGGCGGGGACACCGACCCGATGGACGTCCCGCGAGCAATCGCCGAGATCATGATGATGTCGGCGGGTACGCGTCCACTTCGCCGGCCGGTCCATCCGCGTGCCAAGCCGCAGGTTCCGATCAATGAGGTCTCTGCCCAGCAACAGCTCGCCATGCTTGGTGGGTCCGGTTACGGACCGATGGTCAAGGCGGTCCTCGACAGATAGGGCGGGGGCGGCCTACTCGCTGTCTTGATAGGTGCAGGTTGCCGTTATGAAGGTCTCGTGCAGGCTGTTCTCATGGGTTCGCAAGCGCTGCCAGTAAAGCGTTGGGGTTTCGGTCTGCAGGCCCATAAAGGTGACGCTGTCAGCCAGCCCCTCAGACAGGATCCGGTAAGCGAGATTGTCATCATCGATACTGGTCTTGCGGACAGCTGGCTTGCCGGTTCGGGCAAATGCTTCCCCGTCGAAGACTTCCGGAGCCGGTGGCAGGGTTCCCCCTTCAACACGGTCATCCTTGATCATGGCGGTGACGGCGGCCTCCTCGAGACCCGCTTCGAAATCGACGGCCGGATCGTCAGTATAGCGTGCGGACCAGCCGTCACAGACCAGCAGGGTTCGGGCGGGCGTCTCGTCTGCGATGGCCGCTCCTGTCCCAGGGAGGCATGCAAAGCTGGCAAGCGCGAATACAACTCGGACGGTCATGGCATGTCCCTTTTCCTGAGCGTTACCGGACAGACGGTTGCTGGCTGCCGTCGGGCTCATCGCATCTGCTTATCATGATGCACGACCGCGCAGAACCGCAGCGAAAGGAAAATCCCGTGTGCTGACCTGCGGGAACGTATCAAAAACAGATCTCACACGTCAGACTTGTACCGTCTTGAAATTTACGGGGAATTATGACCGGTTACCTTCACCGACAGACGCAGGTAATTTTAAGGGAGTGCGTCCCGGCATGAAGCAAGATCCGGAAGAAATGTATCGTCTTGTTTATGTCAGCACGGCGGTAGACGGGCTGAGTGACGAAGACATTGAGGACATCCTCAACGTCTCTCAGTCAAACAATGATGAGCGCTACCTTACCGGCTTCCTGGCGCATAATGGCCGGAGCTTCATGCAGGCGATCGAGGGGCCGCGTGAAGAGGTCAACGATATCTATTCGCGTATCGCCAAAGACAAGCGTCATTACGGAGTGGCTCAGATTATCGGTGAGCCGATCAGCGCGCGTGCCTTCCCGGAATGGACGATGAATTATCATCGCGTGGACGACGATGAAGGGTCTTCCACGATGGTTATTCGCAAGGATGATTCCATTGATGTCCTGATGAGTCCAGACATGCCCCGCGACCTGCTCTATCTCTTCTCCAAGTTCATCCGTATGCGCTAGGCTTCTTGCTCGAGGCGGCCTGTCCCGGTCGCGGGCACCACGCTAACCCTCTGGAAACCGATATCTGTAATACTTCACGGCGATGTCTGTGAATGTGGTCCCCGAGGATAGAATGGATAGTGAGATGCAGCTCCTGATGGCGCGCATTGCCCATCTCGGCGAGATAGGTGAAGCTGAAGCCCGGCGCATTGTGAACGAGGTGTATCGCGACGGTGTGGTAACTCGTGAAGAAGCCGAAGCATTGTTCCGTCTCAATGAGCAGCTGGCTGATCGTGACCCTGTCTGGGTCGAGCGTTTCATTGAGGCCCTTAAGGACTTTCTGCTCACGCGCGAAGCTCCCCAAGGCTGGATCAGTGACGATGAAGCCAGTTGGTTGATGAAGGTCATCGGCCGCGACGGACATGTCGAGAGCGAGAGTGAAATTGATCTCCTGCTTGAGCTTCTACGCTATGCGGAGGGGGCCCCGGAGGAACTTTCACGCTTCTGTCTGGAGGCTATCTCGCACAGGATCATCGAGAACGGCGTTGCCAACGAAGCGATGAGTGAGCGCATGCGGCGGATACTCTCCGCGCCAGGAGGCGAAGCGGGCCTCTGGGTCAGCCGGCATGAAGCCATTGTGCTGTTCCGGACAAATGATGCCATTGCAGAAGCGCCAAATGCGAAGAGCTGGAACAATGTCTTTGCCAAGGCAATTCTCAACCACCTGCTCTCTGCCGCCCACCCGGAACCCGATACCGAAGCCGATGCGCTGGCCCGCGAAGCCTGGCTTGAGGACAACAAGGCGAGCGTGGGCGGTTTTTTCTCAAAGATGGTGAATGCCTTCACCAGCGGCTCATGGTTCGACAAGGTGAGCTACGATGCCGAGGCCGCAGCCCGGGCGCGCTATATGGCAAAGGAAGTTGCCACGAAGACCGGCAAGCAGATTATCGAGGAAGAGAGCAAGTGGTTCTTGCGTCGTCTCGGCTGGGACAAGACGGTCAGTCCGGCCGAGCGCACCTTGATCGAACTGCTGAAGTCTGAAGCGCCGGGCTTTGCGCGCGGCTTGCGTGAGGCGACGCAGGCTATGGACGCGGCATAGCAACATGCTGGCGACGGTCCTCGGCATTGCCGCCCTTCTGGTCGTCATTACCAACACGATCCACCTTGGCGGGCTGGTGGTCCTCTCGGCCATCATGCGCCGTCAACGATTCCATCCCGCGCATCTGGAAACCAAGATCGGGCAGGGAACGTCAATCATTGTCTACGTGCTTTCGCTGTTTCTGCTGCATGCGATCGAAATCTGGGTCTACACTGCGGCGTTTCTCTGGGTGGGTGGTTTCGACAACCTGCATGACGCGCTCTACTTCTCCATCTCCGCCTTCACGACGGTCGGCTTTGGCGATGTCCTGCCGGCGGAGCCGTGGCGCCTGCTCGGAGCCACCGAATCAGCAAACGGTTTCCTGCTGATCGGCTGGTCGACGGCATTCCTTGTCTCGATTTCCAGCAAGATCCGCATGTTCGAAGCCAGTCTCGAGAAAGCCGCAACTCCGAAATCGCCTGAAGATCAGGGCGAGTGAAGAAACTCTGATGGCTGACGCAAGGTCAGATGATGGACAGGGCGGCGAGCGGGCTATAAGCCACTCCGAATTGTGTTTAGTTGCTGCTATTTCAGGGGGCAGTCATGTTCAAGAAGATCCTGATCGCCAATCGCGGTGAGATCGCGGTTCGCGTCATCAAGACCTGCAAGCGCCTCGGCGTGAAGACAGTCGTTGTCTATTCCGATGCCGATGCCGCTTCCATGGCTGTCGAGATGGCGGATGAAGCGGTTCATATCGGTCCGCCACCAGCGTCCGAATCCTATCTCGTGATGGACAAGATCATCGATGCGGTGAAGCAGACCGGGGCGGAAGCCATCCATCCGGGTTTCGGCTTCCTCTCGGAAAATCCGGAGTTTGCCAGGCGGCTGGAAAAAGAAGGCATAACCTTCATCGGTCCGAACCCGCATGCCATTGAGGCCATGGGTGACAAGATCAGCTCGAAGAACCTGGCCGCCGAAGCCGGCGTGTCCACGGTGCCGGGCCATATGGGCCTGATCAAGGATACAGAAGAGGCCGTAAAGGTCTCCAACGACGTTGGTTATCCTGTGATGATCAAGGCGTCTGCCGGGGGCGGCGGCAAGGGCATCCGGGTCGCTTACAATGACAAGGAAGTCCAGGAAGGCTTCCCGGCGGTGAAGGCCGAAGCCAAGTCATCCTTCGGCGATGACCGTATCTTCATCGAAAAGTTTATCGAAAGCCCGCGTCACATCGAAATCCAGGTGATGGGCGACAAGCACGGCAACTGCGTCTACCTGTTCGAGCGCGAATGCTCGATCCAGCGGCGCAATCAGAAAGTCATCGAGGAAGCGCCAAGCCCGCTTCTCGACGAGGCGACCCGCAAGAAGATGGGCGAGCAGGCTGTCGCGCTGGCCAAGGCGGTGAACTACGACAGTGCCGGCACGGTCGAATTTGTTGCCTCAGGCGTCGACAAGAGCTTCTACTTCCTCGAGATGAACACCCGCCTGCAGGTGGAGCACCCGGTCACCGAGATGATCACGGGGGTCGATCTTGTGGAGCAGATGCTGCGCGTCGCGGCTGGCGAGAAGCTTGCGATCAAGCAGAGCGACCTCAAGATCAATGGCTGGGCGGTGGAGAGCCGCGTCTATGCCGAGGATCCGTACCGTAAGTTCCTGCCGTCCATCGGCCGGCTGAAACGCTTCCATCCACCCGAAGAGGGCAAGCTGAACGAAGGCACGGTGCGTATGGATTCCGGTGTCCGCGAGGGCGACGAGATCTCGATGTTCTACGACCCGATGATCGCGAAGCTCGTGACGCACGGCAAGGACCGGGATACCGCGCTTGATACTCAGGCTGCCGCGCTGGACCGCTTCCATATCGAAGGCATCCAGGACAACATCCCCTTCGTCGCCGCAGTGATGGACGAGGAGCGGTTCCGCTCCGGCGATATCACCACGAAATACATCCCTGAGCAGTTTCCCGAGGGTTTCAACGGGACCGAGCCGACCGACTATCAGACGCTGATCCTGACCGTGGCAGCAGCCTATGTGCATGGCGTTTTTGCCCGTCGCGCCGAGCAGATTTCGGGCCGGATGAGCGAGCCCGGTGCGCAGCGCAAGGACTGGGTCGTCATTCTCGGAGACACCCATCACGAGATCGAACTTGATCTCGGTGATCATGAAGCCACCATCCGGGTCGATGACAAGAACCACACGCTGGTCACAAACTGGCGCCCCGGAACCCACCTTTTCGAAGGCCGCCTCGATGGTGAACCATTCGCGGTGAAGTTTGCCGACAAGACCGAAGGCTACGTCTTCCGCCACCGGGGTGTGGCGGTGACCGCGCTCGTTTGCACGCCGCTGACCGCGAGCCTGCATGCCCGCCTGCCGGAGAAGCCGAAGCCGGATACATCCAAGCTGATCATTTCTCCGATGCCGGGGCTTGTCGTTTCGGTCGATGTCGAGCTTGGCATGGAGGTCGAGGAAGGCGAGGCAGTCTGTATCGTTGAGGCGATGAAGATGCAGAACATCATCCGCGCCGAAGCGACCGGCAAGGTCAAGACGATCAATGTCGGGGCGGGCGATAGCGTTGCCGCCGACGAAGTGATGGTCGAATTCGAATAGGCGGCAATTGCCGTAAGGGCCGGCGCGTCTTAACACGCCCCTTATGGGGCTAAAGGAGGCTTGTGATGGGAAACCTGCTATTTAATCCGCAGGGCAGGATCCTGAAGAACCGGTTCTGGCAGGGCCTCGTCGTGCTGACTGTGGCCTCCGTGATCATCACGGCGCTACCGGTCTATCTGGGCAGCATGTTCGGCCTGCTGAACCTGCTGATGATTTTTCCCTATATCTGCGTCTACGCGAAGCGCTTTCACGATGCTGGTACAACCGGATGGTGGGTGATTGCTGTCTGGCTCGCCGCCGTGGTGCTGAGCTTCATTGAAGGACTGTTTTTCGGACCGATCTTCCTTGGTGAGGAAGGCCGCGCTATTCAGGCCGAAGCGGCAGAGCGTCTGGCGCAGGGTGAGTTTGATGTCTTCCTGCAGGCGCAGGAGCGCCTCGCTGAAATCATGTTGCCGCTGTCGATCCTGACGACCGTCGTCAACAATGCAATTCTCGGTTTCATCGTCGGGTCACTGGCAACCGAACCGCGTACCAACAAGCATGGTCCGGTGCCGGGATCGGAGTATGACGACTTCAGCTGAGTTTTTCCTTATCGTTTATTGATAAATTTAGAATTGGGCGTATAACCGTTTTTCGATAAGAACGTGAAGGCCCTCCCGGATGTCTGATTCAAGCTCGACTGCGCTCGACCCGAAACGCCCATGGCTGACGGATGAGCGCCAACTGCCGCGCCACATGAACTGGGTGCAGACCTTGTTCAATCCGCTGGGGGCGTCGCCGAAGTTGCACTTCACGCGGGCATGGACACTGCTCTTCATGCTGCAGCTGATGATCATCGTTGGTCCATGGACCATTGCGGCCGTGCTGAACGCTGCCGGCGGCGAGGGGAAGCCTGTCGGTATGTTCGGCGTTTATGCGACCCCCATTGTATTCATCGCCACGACCCTGCTGTCCTATGTCATCCATTCACGCCGTTTGCTTGATGCCGGCAAGATACAGCTGCTCGCCGTCGTCCCTCTGATCCCGCTGATCATTGCGGTTGTTGCTTTCATGGGCGCGGCCAGTCAGCAATCGGCGCAGTATGACGAGCGCTTCGAAATGCGTCAGGACTACCTTGCCAATCCCGATGCCTTCCGGGCGAAGCAGCGCGAAAAGGCAGAAAAAGCCAAGCAGGAAGCCGAAGCGAAGGCCGCGGAAGCCGAGGCCAGTGGTGAGGAGGGCGCTGAGTCCCAGCCGACGCAACAAGGTCAAGGCCGTAGCGGCCCTGGCGCGCCCAGTATCCAGACTCTCGACCAGCCCATGGGTCCCAAGGCCGAAACAGTTCTCAAGAATGCGCTTCCGACCATTCAGATGATCATGATCCCGCTTTCGGCATTGGTTGCGATCTGGAGCCTGATGTGGGTCGCGCGCGCACCGATCCACATGCCGAAACTGGTCTATCCGCGCGATGGGCTCGTCTTTGCCCTTACGTCATTCCATGGGCGCCTCAGCCGCAAATGGTTCTGGGTCGGGGTGGTGGGCCTTGCCATCGTGGGCGGCCTGTTCGCCGGGATCGGTATGGGCCTGTCCGCGATCAGTCCCGTCTTCATGGTGATCCCGTTACTCGTCATTGTCGCGCAGGTCGCCATGTCAGCTGCGCTATACACAAAGCGTCTGCACGATATGGGGCATACTGGGTGGCTCCAGCTTGTCCCGTTTGTCGCGATGTTCGGGGTTCTCTTGCTTGAGCTACTACTGATCATGGGCTTCGGTGGCTTTTCGAGCCCTCCGAGCTGGATCTTCGCGGTTCATGTCTTCGCGGCGCTTGTGGTCGGCGTGACAACGCTTGTTTTCTTCCTCTGGGTCGGCCTTCAGCCGAATGATCCGGAGGACAATGAATACGGGCCCGCGCCGGACGTCATTCCGTGGGAGCCGGAAGGCGCCTATGCCTGAACCTCGCTGAGAGGCGGGGTGGTCTCGACAAGGCCCGAAGCGAAAACTTTCCGGAACGCTGCCTTCAGCGCGTCGTCGGCATCCTCCATCGTCACCGGCAGACCGAGATCGACCAGGCTGGTGACGCCGAGGCCGTCCTCGGAAATCCCGCAAGGCGTGATACCGGTAAAATGGGATAGGTCCGGTTCGACGTTCAGGCTGATGCCGTGGAAACTCACCCAGCGTTTCAGGCGCAGGCCGATCGCAGCAATCTTGTCTTCGCGCATCGGGCCGCCCGGTTGGGTGCGGTCGACCCAGACGCCGACGCGGCCGTCGCGGATCTCGCCTGTCACATTGAACCGGTCGAGCGCCTCGATGATCCAGGCTTCCAGCTTCGCCACGAAGTCGCGCACATCCTTTCCGCGCTGGGCGACGTCCAGCATGACATAGGCTACCCGCTGGCCGGGTCCGTGATAGGTGTATTGCCCGCCGCGCCCCGCATCATAAACAGGAAAGCGCGCCGCATCCTTCAGGTCTTCCGGCTTCGCACTCGTGCCGGCGGTATAGAGTGGGGGATGTTCCAGAAGCCAGACGAGTTCAGGCGCTCCGGTGTCGCGAATCGCGCGCACACGCCGCTCCATGAAAGCCAGAGCGGCCTCGTAATCCACGGGTGCCGGGCTCACAGCCCATTCGACGGAAGGAAAATCTGTCATTCTGCGCATATAGAGGTGCAAGGAGGGCTTCACAAAGCCTTCTCACGCACTTATACCCCGCACTCTTCCCGTACGGGATATGCGGTCGTGGCGGAACTGGTAGACGCGCAGCGTTGAGGTCGCTGTGGAGCAATCCGTGGAGGTTCGAGTCCTCTCGACCGCACCATCCCTGGGAAGAGTAGGCAGGCGGGCAGGTTTTCTGTCCTTGTGGATAGGAGGTCCTCCCCATGTCCGAACTGCCGGAAACCCAATCCGAAGAGCATGTCGAGGAAGAGACCCGCGCGAAGCATCTCGCGCTGGAGCAGGATGTCCGCGAAGCCGTCTGGGAAGAGGATTCGCGCTGGCTTTCGCGCACGCTGAACCGGCTTCATCCGGCTGACGCCGCCGACCTTCTCGAACAACTCTCCACCGATGATTTCGCTGATGCCGTAACGCTGCTCGGCGGCCAGCTTCCCACCGAAATCATCATTGAGCTGCGGGACGAATATCGCGTCGAAGCCGTCGATGTCCTGCCGGACAAGACGGTTGCTGCCGTACTCGGCGAACTCGATTCCGATGATGTCACGACCATCCTGGAAGATCTTGAGGACGACCGTCGCGAACGCATCCTCGATGAATTGGCACCAGCAGAGCGGGCCAGCTTCGAACAGGGCCTCGCCTTCGAGGAGGACTCTGTCGGCCGCCTCATGCAGCGCGAATATTTCGCTGCGCCGGAGTTTTGGACCGTCGGTCACGCCATCGACCATGCCCGCGACAATGCCGAAGAACTGCCGACCGAATTCTACGAGGTCTACGTCATCGATCCAACGCATCGCCTGAAAGGGCAGGTGCCCCTGGCGACGCTTTTGCGCACGCCACGTGATGTGAAGCTCTCGGATATCATGCAGGAAATCCAGTCTGGCATCACAGCCGAGATGGATCAGGAAGACGCGGCCTACCAGTTCCAGAAATACTCTCTGGCGTCGGCTCCCGTGACGGATGGTGCCGGGCGCCTCATGGGCATGCTGACGGTCGACGATGTGGTCGATGTCATCCAGGAAGAAAATACAGAAGACCTTCTGGCCCTTTCCGGTGTGAACTCCGCAGAAGGCACCGACACGGTGCTCGACTCGGTGAAGGCGCGTGCGCCCTGGCTGGCGGTCAACCTGATCACCGCCTTCATCGCCTCTGGCATTATCTCCATGTTTGAAGGCACGATCGACCAGATCGTCCAGCTCGCCATCCTCATGCCGGTGGTCGCAGCTCTTGGCGGCAATGCTGGCAGTCAGGGTCTGGCTGTCGCCGTGCGTGCCATTGCCGAACGCGAAATGGATGGCGATGCCAGCCGCCGGGCGATCGTCCGTGAGACGCTTACGGGGCTTGCCAATGGCGTCATCTTTGCCATCGGTGTGGCGCTGATTGCGGGGCTCTGGTTCCAGAGTGCCGGGCTGGCGCTCACCATCGGCGTCGCCATGTTCGCCACCTTCATCTGGGCCGGCTTCTCCGGTGTCATCGTCCCGCTCGGTCTGCGCAAGGTTGGTGCCGACCCGGCTGTCGCCTCTTCGGTCTTTGTGCTCACGCTCACAGACGTGATGGCCTTCTTCAGCTTCCTCGGCCTTGCAACGCTTATTCTGTTGTAATGGTGGGCCTTTCTCCTGACAGGCGTACGACTTGCAATGATGCTCGCAATAGGAATTCCGATTGTATCGGTTTGGAGCAGATTATGGGGTCAGACCTTCGCACGTCCGAAGCAGGACTGAAGCTGATCATGGCGTATGAGGGGTTTCGGTCCCACTCAACCCGGCTGCCTGATGGGCGCTGGGTGATCGGCTATGGGCACACCCGTGCCGCGCGTGCTGGCTTGAAAGTCAGCCAGCAGGAAGCTGCCGCCATCCTGCGCGAGTTCGACCTCCCGCCCATTGAGCGGGCGCTGAAGGAAATGGCGCTCGTTCCACTAAACCAGCATGAGTTCGATGCGCTGGTCTCCTTCGTCTTCAATATCGGTGTCGACCAGTTCGAGACCTCCGATGTACTGGCCGCCTTGAATGGTGGCGACCGCATGGCGGCTGCCGTATGCATGGAAACCTGGCGTAATGCCAAGGTCGGCCCTCGTGCCATGATTGTCGATCCGCTGGTGCGCCGCCGCGCCGACGAGAAGGCCCTGTTCCTGAAGACTGTTGGCACTGTACCGCTCGCAGCCTCCAGTCGCTTCCGCCCGCAGCCTGATGAGATCATCAAGCCCTCGCGACGGTCCTTTACAGTAACCGAAGCGGCTGAACCGCAAGCGGCCGACCAGAATGATTTGTCTGATGAAACCGCCACCGAGGCGGCTGCGCGCAACGTGAAGGAACGCCTGACGCGTATTCTTGGCGAGTATGAAGCGGGTGCCGATGCCGCCGTCGAAGCCATGGCACACGAGGCTGAAGCGGAAGAGGTTGCTGGCGAAGCGAGCGTCGAAGAAATCCGCGCCGCCATTTCTGCCCTCGTGGCTGAGGATGACGAAGCCAAGTCTGATCTGGAGCCGCTCGACCTGACATCAGATCTCGATCCTGAGGTCTATCCGATTGAAGCGGGCCTACTTGCTGTCAAAGGCGAGCAGGCGGGGCGCCGTAAAGGGCAGGTTTATATCGATGATGTGAGCGAGATAGAATTGCCGCCGGCAGACCCGGATCTCCGGCGTGATGCAGATGCCGAGAATGCCGGCGAGATGATCGTCTTTGCGCTTATCGCTTTGACCGGTGCACTGGTCTTCCTGCTTGGCGGCGCGATGCATCTCGGCTGGTTCGGAATGACCATATCGGGCGAGCCGCCAGCTTTCGGCTACCTGCCGCCCCTCCTGATGCTGACCGGGGGCCTGATCTTCCTGGTCATGGCCTATTACTGGACCCGCGCGGTCGCCTCGCGGCGCTGACTGGCGAGATTGGCGCATTGGCAAGCCGGGCAAGGCCAGCTAAACCCGGGCCATGATCCCGAATACATATCCCACGCTTAACTTCGACCTCGGCGAAACTGCCGACATGATCCGCGATACGGTGCAAAGTTTTGCCGCCGACAGTATCGCCCCCATCGCCGCTGAAATCGACAGGACCGATGTCTTCCCGCGCCACCTTCTGCCGAAGATGGGCGAACTCGGCCTGCTCGGCATCACGGTGGAAGAGGAATGGGGCGGGACAGGGCTCGGCTATCTCGAACACGTTGTCGCGATGGAAGAAATTTCCCGGGCTTCCGCCTCGGTCGGTCTGTCCTACGGCGCGCACTCGAACCTCTGCGTCAACCAGCTGCGCCGCTGGGGCAATGATGACCAGAAGAAGCGCTATCTGGAAAAGCTCGTCACCGGCGAACATCTTGGCGGTCTGGCCATGTCGGAGACTGGCGCTGGATCGGACGTCGTTTCGATGAAGCTGCGCGCCGAGAAGAAGGGCGACCGCTACATCCTTAATGGCTCGAAGATGTGGATTACCAACTCTCCGGATGCCGACACGCTGATCGTCTATGCCAAGACCGAACCGGAAAAGAAATCACACGGCATCACCGCTTTCATCATCGAGCGCGGGATGAAAGGCTTCTCGGTCGCCCAGAAGCTCGACAAGCTGGGTATGCGCGGTTCGGAAACGGGCGAGCTGGTCTTCGAGGATTGCGAAGTTCCAGAGGAGAACATCATGGGCCCGCTGAATGGCGGCGTCGAAGTGCTGATGAGTGGGCTCGACTATGAGCGCGCCGTCCTGTCGGCCGGGCCGACCGGCATCATGCAGGCCTGCATGGATGTCGTGCTGCCCTACATCCACGACCGCAAGCAGTTCGGCCAGTCCATCGGCGAGTTCCAGCTTGTCCAGGGCAAGCTCGCTGACATGTATGTGCAGATGAACGCCGCCAAGGCTTACGTCTACACTGTCGCCAAGGCCTGTGATCGAGGCGAGACCGCGCGCAAGGACGCGGCCGGGGCGATCCTCTATGCGGCCGAGACAGCGACCAAGCTCGCGCTTGATGCAATCCAGCTGCTCGGCGGCAATGGCTATATCAATGAATACGCGACCGGCCGTTTGCTACGTGACGCCAAGCTCTACGAGATCGGGGCAGGGACGTCGGAAATCCGCCGCTGGCTGATCGGCCGGGAACTCTTCGGCGAGACGAGCTAGCCCGCCGCGCGGACGGGCTCATTCTCGGCCGACAGGCTGAGCACCTGTCCGATAGCGGTGATGAGCGCGCGTTCCTCGATCGGTTTGGAGACGTAGCCGTCAAAACCCATCCCGAGGAAGCGTTCGCGGTCGCCATGCATGGAATCCGCCGTTAGTGCGATAACGGGCACGAAGCGATTTGGGCTGGCCGACATACGCAGCTGTTTCAGGGCTTCGATCCCATCCAAGCCCGGCATGTGAATGTCCATTAACACGATATCGTACGCATCGTTTGTGAGGTGGTCGAGCGCTTCCTTGCCATTACCGGCTTCGCTGATCTCCAGGCCATAACCATCCAGGAAGGTGCGCGCGACCCGCAAATTGATCGCGTTGTCGTCAACAATGAGGGCCCGGCACCCGGTGAGGCCGGCGCGCGGTTTGCGCGAAGGCAGATTCACTGTGTTGCTGGCTGTCTTCTTCGTTACGCTATCGGCTGCCTCAGCGGCGAAGGTCAATGTAAAGACCGAGCCGCGTCCCGGTTCGCTGGCGGCTGTGACGTCACCGCCCATCATTCGGGCAAGCTGTCGCGTGATCGCCAGACCGAGACCGGTCCCGCCAAATTTCCGCGTCGTCGATCCATCTTCCTGTGCGAAGGAATCGAAGATCTTCTCGATCTTGTCAGCCGAGATGCCACACCCTGTGTCGGTGACGTGGACGATGACCATGTTCTGGCCATCCTTATCCGGTGAGCAGGTCACGACGATCATGACCTCCCCCTGTTCTGTGAACTTGATCGCGTTCGAGACGAGGTTGCCAACGCACTGGCGAACCCGCACCGGGTCGAAGCTCAGCTGAGAGGGCACGCTCGGATCGACGAACATTTTCAGCGCAATGCCTTTTTCCTCAGCGACAGCCTCGTGCAGCTTGAACAGGCCACTCAGTTTGTGGCGCAGGTCACTCTCGACCGGGGAGACTTCAAGCTTGCCTGCTTCGATCTTGGAGAGGTCGAGAATGTCATTCAGCAGCACCATGAGCGCGCGCCCTGAATCGAGAATGATCGAGACCTGTTCAGCTTGTGAGGCCGTCAGGTCATCATGGGCGAGGGTCTGTGCCATGCCGAGCACGCCATTGAGCGGGGTGCGGATTTCATGGCTCAAATTGGCGAGGAATTCAGATTTCAGGCGCGTGGCCTGCTCAGCGCGGTTCAGGGCATCGCGCAGCTCATGCGCCTTGCGGCGCTCCTCGCGTACATCCTGAATGTGGGTGATGTAGACTGCTTCCTGCTCGCCCGGCAGGAAGGCACTGTTCAAGGCCACCGAAACGCGGATTCGTTCGCCTGTCTTCGCGACCAGTTCTGAATCGGCAATGTGCTTGACCGTCTGACCTGCTTCTGCAGCCTGGAGGATGGTTGAGGCCGCCTCGACAGCGGGGTGGTCAAAAAGATGGCTGATGGGCTGACCGATGAGTTCGCCGGCCGAGTGACCTGAAAGGGCGGCTAGGGCATCGTTAACGTAGAGAAGCTTGCTGTCGCCATCCGTAATCGTGATCCCATGGATGGCGCTGTCGCACGCGACGCGCAGCAATTCTGCCTTGCCGAGTGCTTCGTCGCGTTCCTGGGCAATGTCGGTAATCTCGTGGGAGCAGGAGAGAACGCCGCGTTCGGTCGGGATCAGCGTCGTCTTCATGATTTTCGCGAACATTTTCGCGGCACGGCCCTGCTGGGTAATGAGTGTGCCTGGCTTGCCGGTCTTGATGACGTCCATGACCGCGCGGACCATTTCTGACCCGCGATAGGAGGGGTCGAACTCGAAAATGCGCATTCCGACAATGCTGCCGCCGTCGGGCAGGATTGTCTGGCTCATCAGCGTATTTGCGTCGATCCACTTCAGATCGATGATATTGCCAGCCTCATCCCGCACGGGTGCGACCTCGCAAACGACGATCGGTAATAAATCAAAGACGCCTGCATCCATGGAAGACCCCTCTCCGACTGTAGCGAATCTTACAGTTTTGTGAGGCAACATGCTTAACGGGATATTGAAAAATCGATCGCTTGTCCTCGTTCTACAGCTTTTTTGCATAGCTCGAGTCAGGATTGATTGAGTTTATTGGTCTTGCTCCTTCCAATCTGCAAAGATGGGAAAAGGTTTTTCTGGTTTTGGCCTTGCCGCCTGAGGCAGCTGAAACAGCATTGTCTAGGAACGCGGCTAATATGTCGCCCGTTATCCATAGCGCCGGCCAAAAGGAGCGCTTCATGCCAGACGGACTATCGCCCAGCAAGCAGACCCTGACCCCCGATTTGCTGAAAGACTTTTCGAGAGTTCGCGGGGACTCCCTTGAGCTTGCGAAAGGGCTGTCCGATGCGGATGCGACGGTCCAGTCGATGGAGGATGCGAGCCCGTCCAAATGGCACTTGGCGCATGTCACCTGGTTTTTCGAGCGATTCATCCTGCGAGAGCACTTGTCCGGCTACGCGCCGTTCAGTGATGATTTCGACTATCTCTTCAACTCCTATTACGATGCTGTAGGCGACCGGCACCCGCGCCCGCGCCGGGGCATGCTGACCCGGCCGCGACTGGACGAGGTGCTGGCTTATCGCGCCCATGTTGATGCCGGGATGGAGGCCTTGTTGTCAGGCGAGCTGAATAAAGAGCTGGCTGGCCTCGTCACGCTTGGCCTTCACCATGAGCAACAACATCAGGAACTCTTTCTCACTGACCTGTTGCATCTCTTTGCCCAGAATCCGCTAAAGCCAGCCTTCCGCCCGCCCGAGCTGCGCCTGATGAAAGGTGATGCTGCAGAGCTCAGCTGGCAGCGTTTCGAGGGTGGCCTCGTTGAGATCGGTCATGAGGGGGAGAGTTTCTTCTTCGATTGTGAGGGGCCGCGCCACAAGGTCTGGCTTGAGCCGTTCGAGCTGGCCAACCGGGCTGTCACCAATGGCGAGTGGATGAGCTTCGTCTCGGATGGCGGCTATGAGCGGCCGGACCACTGGCTGTCCGATGGCTGGGCGACATGCCAGGCCGAGGGCTGGCAGGCGCCACTCTACTGGCGGTTCGAGGATGGCGAGTGGTGGACAATGACGCTGCGCGGCTGGCAGCCCGTCGATCCGAAAGCTCCGGTCTGCCATGTCAGCCAGTATGAAGCCGATGCCTATGCAAGCTGGGCCGGCGCACGCCTGCCTGATGAGGCAGAGTGGGAAGTGGCTGCTCATGATGTCCCGCCGGACGGTAATGATGTCGGCACGGGCCGTCTTAGCCCCGCTCCCCAGTCCGGCGATGGCCTTCTCGGCTTCTTTGGCGATGTCTGGGAGTGGACGCGTAGCGCTTATGCACCTTATCCGGGCTTCAAGGCTGCCGAAGGTGCCGTGGGTGAATACAATGGCAAGTTCATGAGTGGTCAGTATGTCCTGCGCGGAGGCGCCTGCTCGACGCCGCCCGGCCATATCCGTGCGACCTACCGGAACTTCTTCCACCCCGGAAAACGCTGGCAGTTCGCCGGTCTCAGGCTTGCGAGGGATGCATGATGGACGGGCTGACACGGGACCCGTTCCGGGAAGACGTAATCAAGGGCTTGGGGCAGCGGCAAAAGGCGATCCCCAGCCGCTGGCTATACGACGAAAAAGGCTCGAAGCTCTTCGACGAGATCACCGAGTTGCCGGAATATTATCCGACACGCACCGAGCTGAAGATTTTGGGCGACCGCGCCGGAGAGATGGCGGATGCCATCGGCCCGGAAGCGGTGATTGTGGAGTATGGCGCCGGCTCCCTGCTGAAGGTCCGCATCTTGCTGGATGCGCTGGAACGCCCGGCTGCTTTTGTGCCGGTTGATATCTCGGCAAGCCATCTCGAAGCGGCCGCCGACGAGCTTACAGCAGACTATCCGGATCTGACGATCAAGCCGATCGCATCGGACTTTATGGCGTCCAATCTGGGAGAGAGTTTGCCTGAGGCAGCCGGCCGCCGTGCCGGCTTCTTTCCCGGTTCAACTGTCGGTAATCTGCTTGATGCGGAGATCCACCGCTTCCTGTCCAATGCGCGCGCCGACCTTGGTGACGGGGCCTGTTTCATCATCGGAATCGATCAGCCCAAGCCGCCGAGAATTCTGGTGCCGGCCTATGATGACGCCCAAGGTGTTACGGCTGCCTTCAACAAGAACCTGCTCACTCGCATGAACCGCGAGCTTGACGCAAATTTTGATCTCGATGCGTTCGCTCACGAAGCCCGCTGGAACGAGAGTGACAGCCGAATTGAAATGCACTTGTGCAGTCTCAAGCCGCAGACCGTCAGGGTTGCAGGAGAGTCATTCGACTTCCAGGACGGCGAGACCATCCATACCGAAAACTCCCGCAAGATCGCACTCGACCGCTTTGCCGGGATGGCTGAAAAGGCGGGCTGGTCCCTGTCGCGCCACTGGACCGACGAGAAAGGGCTTTTCGCCGTGATGCTCCTTGAGGCAGACTGAACTCTCAGGACAGGGAGCGGGGACATGACACTCGCGGAGTACAACGCCTACTGCGCCAGCCTCGCCCATACCACCCATGTCGTCCAATGGGGCGGCAGCCATGTGTGGAAGGTCGGCGGCAAGGTGTTTGCCATTGGCGGGGACAATGGTCCGGAGGGCTTCCGGGTCAGCTTCAAGGTCTCCGACCTTGCCTTCGACATTCTCAGGGAGCAGCCCGGCTGCCGCGGGGCGCCGCACCTGGCATCGCGTGGCATGAAGTGGATCCAGCGTTACTCGGATGAGGCTGTCGATGATGGCGCGCTGAAGGACTATCTCGCTGAAAGCTACCGTCTGGTTTCGCTCGGCCTGACCAAGAAGCTCCAGAAAGAGCTTGGTCTCAATCAGGACTGATTTGCGGCGCCGCAGTTTTGCGGCCATCAGGGCGCAGGTATGGGTGGAACCTGCCTGCAGGCGCTCCCGTTTTCAATGCAGATAATCGAGACAGACAGGCAAGAAGGAGCGCTCATGACTCTCACAACGAAGCATTTCGGCGCCGATATCCCGAAAATCGGTTTTGGCACGTGGAAGCTGCGCGATGAAACCGCGCAGATGTGCGTCGCCAAGGCGATCAGGCTGGCTACCGGATGATCGACACTGCACAGGCCTATGAGAATGAAACCCATGTCGGACGCGGGATCGCTGACTCCCAGACGCCGCGCGATGATCTCTGGGTCACCACAAAAATCTGGACGTCGGAATTCAAGGATGGCGACCTTCAGGCGTCGCTCAGAAAGAGCCTGGAGCGTCTCGATCTCGACCATGTCGACCTCGTCCTGCTGCACTGGCCGAACAAGGACGTCTCCATGGAAGAAACCTTCGCCGCTCTGAACGATGCGCGCAGCAAGGGCATGACGAAGCATATCGGCGTATCCAACTTCACGGTCGAGCAGATGGGGCAGGCGGTGAAGCTGTCGGAAGCGCCCATCCTGACCAATCAGGTTGAGTATCACCCCTTCATCAACCAGACGCCCGTCCTCGAAGCGGCGCATGCGCTCGGCATGTCGGTGACGGCCTATTCGCCGCTTGCGCAGGGCCAGGTCTTTGATGATGCGGTCCTGAAAGAGATTGGTGAGAAGTATGGCAAGTCGCCGGCTCAGGTGACCGTGCGCTGGTTTGTCCAGCAGCCGGGCGTGATCACCATCCCGCGCTCGTCGTCACCGGAACACATCGCGGCCAATAATGACGTCCAGGACTTCGAGCTGACGGCACAGGAAATGGGGCGTATTACAGCGCTCAACGCCAATCATAAGCGCCTTATTGATCCAAGCTGGGCGCCCGAATGGGACACGGCGGCTTAAAGAGGCTGCTAGACTCTATCGATCGTCACGCTCGGAATTTCAGCAGTTGGTCCGTAGCAGAAGTCGATCAGTTCTCCGCTGGCGATCGCCTTCTTCGCGGCTTCATACCCGGCCTGGACAGCGTCCTCGTAGGCCTCCCAGTCACGCAGTTCGATATCGCGGAGATCGGGGACCACAAGGACATCGACCAGTTCGCGTCCGGCTGTCGGGTCTACGCTGAGCGTCGCTGAGCGCATCAGCAGACCGGCGATGGGCGGGGCCGAGGAAAAGCCATGCTTCCAGACCCAGCGGAAAAAGCTGGGCGGATCTTCGAAATCCTCGGCGGCAAGGCCTTCGGGTGCCCGTGCCACGTCGGACCCGATGACGACACCACGGTGCAGTTCCCGCATGACATTGGTCGGGAAGTTGTTGAGCACAGCCCCGTCGACCAGCACTTCGCCTTCATGAACTACAGGGGGCAGGATGCCGGGCAAGGAAATGGACGCCCGCAGCGCCTGCCGTAGCAGGCCGCGTCGGTGAACGCGGTAGGTGCCATCCGTGAGATTGGTCGAAACTGCAAAGAAGGGAATGTCGAGATCGCCGATCTCCGTGTCACCGAAGTGTTCGTGGAGGCGCGTCATCACCCGCTTGCCGCGAACCAGCCCGACGACGGGCAAGACGTAGTCTCCCAGCGGGTTTGAATCGACAAAGGCCTTGCGGATGCGCTGATTGATCTCGTCATCATCCCAGCCCATAGCGACACAGGCGGCGACCACGGCTCCCATCGACGAACCACCAACAAAGTCGATCGGAATACCAGCTTCCCGCAATGCCTTGACCACGCCGATATGGGCGTAGGCACGGGCGCCTCCACCTGACAGGACCAGACCTACTGAGCGTCCCGCCATAATCCGCGTGAGCCGGTCGCAGCTTTCGCCGTCCATGCCTTCCCAATGTATGATCCGTGCGGCGTTAGCGGCATCAAGCCACTCCGTCGGTTTGGCGGCCCGGCGTTCTCCGCTGTGATGGAGCAGGATAACGTCGATCAGTTTGAGCGACTTGGCCGGAGAGTCGTCTTCCGGCATGAGCGGGTGCGACGGGCGGGCATCGGCGCGGCCCACCACCCAGATGCGATCGGCCTGGCGCACCGACAGGCGATACCAGGAAGTGTCGCCCACCGAAGAGACGAGCATGACCACGTCATTCTCTGCTTCCAGGTGGTCGAAATAGCCGGTTGGCTGGTCGGTGCCTTCTGTCTCGTCGATGATGCGGGACTTGAGGCCGAGCTTGTCGAGCGAGGCTTTCAAGGCGCGGGCGCGAAGCTTGAGATCGATGGTCGGAGACGTCGCGACGAGGGCGAAGACCTTTGGCGCATTGCGGCGGTTCGGCTTGCGGCCCTCGCGCAACCGGGTGAGCATCAGCCGGATCATCGCGTTCAGGATTTCCGGTTCCGCCTTGATCAGCCGGTCGAATCCCTTGCGGGAGATTTCCAGAATTTCGGCGTCTCGAAGGGCATAGACCGAACTCGTATGTGGCGCGTTTTCGGGGATGCCGTCGCCGTCATCATCCAGCCCACCTTCGAACAGGGCCATCTCGCCAACTGGCTCACCGGCGCGGATGTGGCCAAGGAAATCGCTGCGCCCGTCCGCCATGGTCCGGAAGGCGCCGAGCGACCCTGACAGGACGAAGTAGATCGAGTTCGATGTCTCACCGGCCTTGAAGAGTTCCCAGCCGGCCGGCAGCGAAAACCAGCGCGCCTCGCGGCCTGCGGCCCTTAGCGCACGCTTGGGCACGTCCTCCAGAAACGGAATCGTTTTGAGCGTCGGCGTGATGTTCAGACTCATAGATCTGAATGTGTTCGTAGCCGCCGCTTCTGAAAAGGGTTTTTTGCCTTTTGTTTCGGGCTTTTGAGGTGCGGTCTTGAACATGATGATCTGTTCGGGATGACAATGCCTGATTACGGCTATAGTTGTGCAAGAAACAGTCCATGGGAGGGCAAATGCCGGTTCTCAAATCCAAGCTCGACGCTGCCAGCGCAAAATTTTCCGCCAACCGGCAGGCGATGGAAGTCCTTGTCGATGAATTGCGCACCAGGACTGCCCAGGCAGCGCAGGGCGGGTCGGAAGGCGCGCGCAAGCGCCATACCGACCGCGGCAAGCTGCTCCCGCGCGAGCGTGTCGAGCGGCTTCTGGACCCTGGTACACCCTTCCTCGAAATTGGCGCACTGGCTGCAAACGGCATGTATGACGATGAGGCGCCCGGCGCTGGTGTCATTACAGGTGTGGGCCGGGTCGAAGGCCGCGAATGCATGATTGTCTGCAATGATGCGACGGTAAAAGGCGGCGCCTATTTTCCGATGACGGTGAAGAAGCATCTGCGCGCCCAGGAAATCGCGCTGCAGAATCATTTGCCGTGTATCTACCTCGTCGATAGTGGCGGTGCGAACCTCCCGCACCAGGCCGACGTTTTTCCCGACCGTGAGCATTTCGGGCGGATTTTCTACAATCAGGCGCAGATGAGCGCGAAGGGCATCCCTCAGATTGCTTCGGTCATGGGATCATGTACGGCCGGCGGAGCCTATGTCCCGGCAATGTCGGACGAGACCATTATCGTTCGCAAACAGGGCACGATCTTCCTCGGCGGTCCGCCCCTGGTGAAAGCTGCCACAGGCGAGGAAATCTCGGCAGAGGACCTCGGCGGCGCTGACGTCCATGCCCGCAAGTCGGGTGTGGCCGACCATTATGCCGCCAGCGATGAACATGCGCTTGCCATCGTCCGGTCGATTGTCCGCACGCTTCACCAACCGCAACCGGAAAGGGTTGGCCTGACTGAGCCGGCCGAACCGCTATACAGTCCGCAAGAGCTGCATGGCCTTGTGCCGCAGGATGTGCGCGAACCGTATGACGCGCGTGAAGTCATTGCGCGCACTGTGGACGGATCGGAGTTCCACGAATTCAAACACCTCTATGGCGATACGCTCGTCTGCGGTTTCGCGCGCATCTACGGCATGCCTGTCGCGATCCTCGCCAATAATGGCATCCTCTTTTCAGAAAGTGCCCAGAAAGCCGCCCACTTTATCGAGCTTGCCGATCAGCGCCGCACGCCGCTTGTCTTCCTTCAGAACATCACTGGCTTCATGGTCGGATCGAAGTATGAGGCAGGCGGCATCGCGAAGGACGGCGCAAAGATGGTGACGGCCGTTGCGACGGCGTCGGTGCCCAAGCTGACAGTGGTTACAGGCGGCAGTTTCGGAGCCGGCAATTACGGTATGTGCGGTCGGGCCTACAGCCCGCGCTTTCTCTTCATGTGGCCGAATGCGCGTATCTCCGTCATGGGTGGCGAACAGGCAGCGTCTGTGCTCGCAACGGTGCGTCGCGACGGCTTCGAACGCCGGGGCGAGGAATGGAGTGCCGAGGATGAAGAGGCCTTCAAGTCCCCCATCCGCGAGATGTATGAGAAGGAAGGCAATCCCTACTTCTCGACCGCGCGCCTATGGGATGACGGCATCATCGATCCGGCCGATACTCGCCGCGTTCTGGGGCTCTCCCTTGCCGCGACGCTGAACGCGCCCTTCGAGGATCGCGGTTTCGGTGTCTTTCGGATGTAGCCATACGGGCTGATACGGATTCCCGAAGTTGCGGCACTTGCCTAGATCAGGTTCGACCTGATGGAGGCTTGGCCGCATGACCCATATCTGCCTGATCGATGCTCACCCGGATCCCGCCGATCATCTTTGCCACGCGCTCGCCGACGCATATGCGGAAGGCGCGCGAGAAGCGGGCCATAGTGTCGAGCGGATCGACATCGCAAAGCTTGATCTTGGCTTTCTCGACAAGGTTAGCGACTTCGAAACGCATCCGCCGGAACCCGTCCTTTCTGAACGTGAGAAGATCAAGCGGGCCGATCATGTCTGCATCATCTTTCCGCTCTGGCTCGGAAATATGCCAGCCAAGGCGAAAGCCTTCTTCGAACTGGCGGGATGTGGAAACTTTTTCCTCGAAACAGGAGAGAGTGCCTCAAGCTGGCCGAAGCAGATGATGAAGGGCAAGTCAGCCCGAACGATTGTTACGATGGGTATGCCGGGATTTGCATATAAACTGGTCTTCGATGCAGGCGCGCTGAAAGCGCTAGAGCGCGGCCTGTTTGGAGTTTCCGGCTTCAAGCCTGTCCGTCATACCGTTCTCGGTGGGGTCGAACAGGCCGATGAAAAGACCAGAAAGAAGTGGTTTCAAAATATACATCACCTCGCTCAAGCCGCTGAATAGGCGAGCTTTTTGATGCTTCCTTTCCGAGGTTTCATGGCCCTGTCCAATTCTTAACGCATCAAAACATGGGATATGTGCGTCTCTATTGGCGCGTCACAGAAGTTCGACGCCAGTTAGATTGGAGAGAAACCCATGAAACGCATTGCAATTATCGCCGCCGCCGCCTCCGCAGGTGCCTTTGCCGCTTCCGCCGGTGAAATGGTCGCCTTTACGGACATCGACGCCAACGGAGACGGTGTGGTCACCGAGGCCGAGTTTGTGACCTACAAGACCGCTGACGGTGAATACACTGAAGAAGAAGCCAGCGAAAAGTTCGTCAAGATCGATGCGAACGCCGATGGCTCCGTCAGCGAAGCTGAGCTCACCTCCGCCATGGCGGAGTGGAAGGACAAGGACGTCGAGGCCGACGTTGATGTTGATCTCGAGACTGATACTGACTCCTCCTACTAATCAGAGCTTGCTCTGACCTTCTTCATTCACCTCCCGAGAGCCCGTTCCTGCTGGAGCGGGCTCTTTTCTTTGTTCTGCTCTTTATCCTGTCAATGGCGCTAGGCCTGTCGGCCTCGGCTTGATTTTCCTTGCGAAAGCAGGTTGCAAACAGAGGACTGATCCGAGGGAGGCCCGGCTGACCGGCAACCGTTTCGATTTCCTGCGTCTCCTCTTTGCGAGCGCTGTCTTCGGCTACCATGCCTGGGTCCTGCCAGCTGTCGTGCCCTTCGGCTTCACAGAGATCATGCTCGCGCAAATCGCTGAAATCTCGATCCAGGGCTTCTTCATCGTTTCCGGCGCGCTTGTCTTCGGGTCGCTGGAGCGGTCCTCCTCCCTTACGATCTATGCCTCCAAGCGGGTGCGAAGACTTTATCCCGCCTATGCAGTCGTCGTTCTCATGCCCGCGCTTGTCAGTTTGGCTGTGGCTGGTGTGGGGGAAGCTGAAGCGGTAGCCCGCTATCTCGCTGCCAACCTGGTATTTCTGAACTTCCTTGAGCCCACGCTTCCGGGATTGTTTGAGGGCAACCGGTTCACGGCGGTGAACGGGGCTCTCTGGACGCTGAAGATAGAGGTGATGTTCTACATCGCGCTGCCTGTGCTGGCACTATTGCTGCGTCTCAGCGACCGGGCTTGGTGGATCGTGTTTGTCGTAATCTATATCTCCGCCGAGGCATGGCGCCTGTTGCTGCCAGTCTGGTTCGATCACCCGCTTGCGCCTGAACTCGCTCGTCAGCTGCCGGGGCAGTTGGCCTTCTTCGCAAGCGGCATGGTTGTCTGGAAACTCTGGGACAGGGCAAAGACACAACCTGCTCGGTTCGGGTTGGTCGGTGCGGCAATTACTGTCTTGTCCTTCGCGCACCCGTGGCTGGAACCGCTGCGCGCAGCAGGGCTGGCCGGGCTGATTGCCTTTGTCGCCTTCATGCCCGGGCCGAGGTTAAAGGCCGCGCGCTTCGGCGATATCAGCTATGGTGTCTACATCACCCACTTCCCAATCCTGCAGGCCCTCGTCGTGGCTGGCATGTTCGCCAGCTTGCCACTGGCGGTGGGCTTCGGCTTCGCTGCCCTGCTGATCCTGGTGGCGAGCTTCGTCCTCTGGCACCTGATCGAGCGTCCGGCGCTTCGCCGTGACAGCCACTACAGAAAGGCAGAGACGGCAGACTAAGCCCCGTTTTATAATTGAGCCGTGGGCCTTATGGTCTGGGCAGAACAGGAGATTTTCATGGACGAGTACGAGACCATCAATCTTGATGCGACCCCCGGCGGCATCGCGGTGCTTACCCTTGACCGGCCCGACCGCCACAATGCCTTCAATGCGCTGGTCATCGAGGAACTCACCGACGCACTTGAGACGCTGGAAGAGCAGGAAACGATCCGCATGGTCATCCTGCGCGGCAACGGTCCAAGCTTTTCAGCCGGTGCCGATCTCAAATGGATGAAGGCGGCTGCCGACTATACGCGCCATGAAAATGAGCAGGACGCCTACAAGCTGGCAGAGATGCTGCGCAAGCTCGCCAACCTGCCGCAAATGACGGTGGCGCTGGTGCATGGTGCAGTGATGGGCGGGGGAGCCGGTCTCGTTGCAGCCTGCGATGTGGCCGTCGCGATGGCTGACACCAAGTTCCGCTTCTCGGAAGTCCGCCTTGGCCTGACTCCAGCGACAATCAGCCCGTTCGTGATTTCAGCCATCGGTCCGCGCTGGGCCAAGGCGCTGTTCATTTCCGCTGAAAGCTTCGATGCGTCGTTTGCCGAGCGAATTGGTCTCGTTCAGTATGTGGTCGAGGATCAGGAAGGCCTCACCGCCATGGAAGAGCACATCGCCAATCTGGCAATGCAGGCTGCGCCTGGCGCGATTGCGGATGCCAAGCGCCTTGTGCTTGACCTGACCGGGCTCGAGATCAATCCATCCCTCAGCCATGAGACGGCGAAGCGGATTGCTTCCCGCCGGGCAAGCGATGAAGGCCGGGAAGGCCTGTCGGCCTTCCTCGACAAGCGCAAGCCGAACTGGACCGGCTAATCAGCCCCCGGTATCCGGTCCGGTAGCATCGCCGATCGCGATACCGAAGTTTTCCAGAAAGCCCAGAACGGCTTTGACAGGGTTTATGCCTGTCATCTGCGTGATCGGATCCTGCGCAAAATAGATAATGGCCCCGATCAGCACGAGGAAAACCAGGAACTGGGCGAGCGACTTGAAGATGAAGGCGCCGGCCATGCCGACGACGAATCCGGCCGCGCCGAAAATCAATGCTCCGAGGATCGGGCTGACGCCGGTGGCAGCAGCCTGCTCCCAGCCGAGATAACCGCCAATACCGCCGATAATGATCCCGGCGACGACACTCACATTCCGGTTTTGCATATAAGCCATTAAGCATCCCCTCTCATGACACGGTGGGGAGCCTAGACCAGCGCGACAGCTCTGACTAGTAACCCTAAATGGCTGTCTTTGCGCCATTTTCCTGCCCGCCTGTGAGGGGATGGACAAGACATGTCCAGATTTTCCGCCATCCAGTCTGCCTTGAGTGCACAGCGCGAGCGCCTGCGCGAGCGGGTCGTGGGAGGGCCGTGGTCGAAGGCGCTGTTCGAGTTTGTGAGCTTCGGAATCAAGCAGGGCTGGGCCTGCATCTTTGGTGGTCTTCTTCTGGCGCTGATTCTCGCCACCCACCTCTGGTATCCAGAGACGGCTGCCCTCAGTCGGTACGATTTCCTCGTTGTCGCCGCGGTTGCCATCCAGGTCCTGCTGATCGCGAGCGGGCTGGAGACATGGGAGGAGGCGCGGATCATCTTCGTCTTCCATGTGGTCGGTTCGGTGATGGAAGTCTTCAAGACGGGAGCGGGCAGCTGGATCTATCCTGAGGAGAGTTTTCTGCGGGTCGCCGGTGTGCCGCTTTTTTCCGGCTTCATGTATGCTGCCGTTGGCTCCTATCTTGCCCGTGTCTGGCGCATCTTCGACTTTCGCTTCGATCGCTTTCCGCCGCTCTGGCTGCAGGGCCTGCTGGCTGCGGCGATCTATGTGAACTTCTTTTCCCACCACTATACGGTGGACATCCGCTATGGGCTCTTTCTCGCGACCATCCTCATCTATGGCCGGTGCGTGGTCTGGTTCCGGCCTGATGAAACGCACCGGCCGATGCCGCTTGTCATAGGGTTCGGCCTCGTGGCATTGTTTATCTGGTTTGCAGAAAATCTGGGGACGCTCGCCCGGGCCTGGACCTATCCGGGGCAGGAAACAGTCTGGAAACTTGTTTCTCCTGCAAAATTCGGCTCTTGGTATCTGCTCATGATAATAAGTTTCGTGCTGGTGGCACTGGTCCACGGCACACGGGAAGGACGCCATGCTGAAAAGCCTGCTGATCGCGAACCGGGGTGAGATCGCCTGCCGCATCATCGCCACCTGCCGCCGTCTCGGTATCCGCACCATTGCTGTCTACTCCGATGCTGACGTCTATGCCCGCCATGTCCGGCACGCTGACGAAGCGGTTCATGTCGGCGGTGCAGCCGCAAGCGAGAGTTACCTCAATGCGGAGCGCATCATGGCGGCTGCAAAGGAGACAGGCGCGGAGGCCATCCATCCGGGCTATGGCTTCCTGTCCGAGAATGCCGATTTCGCAGACGCCGTTACCGGGGCCGGACTGATCTGGGTTGGGCCGAAGGCAGAGACCATCCGGTCCATGGGCCTCAAGGACGAAGCCAAGCGCATCGCTGAAGAAGCTGGTGTCCCGGTCTTGCCCGGCTATCGCGGTGAGGCGCAGGACGCGGAAACCCTGGAAGGCGAGGCCGGCCGCATCGGCTATCCGCTGCTCATCAAGGCGGTTGCCGGCGGCGGCGGCCGTGGCATCCGGCTTGTCTCGAAGAAAGCAGATATGAAAGGCGAACTCGAAAGCGCCATCCGTGAGGCAAAGTCATCCTTTGGTGACGGGCGCGTGATGCTGGAAAAGCTGGTCGAACGGCCGCGCCATATCGAGGTGCAGGTCTTTGGCGACAGCCATGGTGGCGCGGTCCACCTCTATGAGCGCGACTGCTCGTTGCAGCGGCGCCGTCAGAAAGTTGTCGAGGAAGCGCCTGCGCCGGGCATGCCCGAAGACGTTCGAAAGGCGATGACGGATGCGGCTGTGAAGCTGGCCAAGGCCGTCGGCTATGAAGGCGCTGGCACGGTCGAGTTTATTGTCGATGGCGCGCGCCCGCTGGCGAAGGACACGTTCTGGTTCCTTGAAATGAATACCCGTCTGCAGGTGGAGCACCCGGTTACCGAATATATTACGGGCACCGATCTGGTTGAGTGGCAGCTGCGCGTGGCGTCCGGCGAGAAAATCCCGCTGAAACAGAAGGATATCCCGCTAAATGGACACGCCATCGAGGCGCGGATCTGCGCCGAGGACCCGGCCGACAATTTCCGTCCCGGGGCAGGGCGGCTCACGGCTTTCGACCTCGGCAATGTCGAGCGCCTGTCAGACAATATGGACGAGTTCGATTCTTCCGAGATGATGGACGATGACTTCAACCAGTACCGCCTCGATACTGGCTTCGCAGTTGGTGATACCGTGCCAGCGGTCTATGACTCCATGATCGCCAAGGCGATCGTCAAAAGCTGGGACCGTGAGGGTGCCATCGAAGCCCTGTCGGAAAGCCTGGGTCGCAGCATTGTGGCGGGCATTCCGTGCAATATCGGCTTCCTGAAGCGTTGCCTCGATCATGAGGTTTTCCGCGCCGGTGAGCATCATGTGAACTGGATCGCCGACGAAATCGAGACGCTCACTGCCCGCGATGAAGACAAGCGCAAGGCCGCGGCCGATCTCGTTGCTCAGGCCCTGTTGCATCCGGCAGGCCACGGGCCGTGGGACATCACCGATGGCTGGCGCATGAATGACGCTCCGCGCCGCACGATCCGTCTCAATGTCGATGGTGAGCTGATGGACCTTTCGCCGGCTGCCGACGCCCTGCCGGAAGACCTTCCGGTCGCCTCCATCTCTGCGCACAGCTACGCTGTGGCCGCTGATGGTGACACGGTACTGGTCGATGTGCCGGATTATGAGGCCGAGGCGGAAGCCATTGCCGGTGGCGACAAGGTGTCGGCGCCGATGCCGGGCAAGCTTATCGACCTGCGCGTCGCTGCCGGCGATGCGGTGAAGAAAGACCAGGTGGTTGCCGTCATGGAGGCGATGAAGATGGAGCACAGCCTCACCGCACCGCGCGATGGCACCATCAAGGCGACTGGCGCAGACGTTGGCGAACAGGTCGGCGAAGGAGCTGTGCTGGTGGAGCTGGAAGAGGCCTGAAGTTCCGCGGTCTGATTTCGGCCTCATTCAGGCGCTGTAAATCTGCGAACCCCTAAACAGGGGATTCGTGGACAAGCTGGCAAACGTGCGGGCTTCTGGAGGTTGTTTTGGGGAGCGGGCTGCTCATTGCCCTGGCGTATCAATTATCGGCTCAGAGCGGGCCGGTAGACCAGGCGCTGCGTGCCACGGAATCTCCAGATACCCTTCGAGCGGCCTTCACGATCCGGCTGGTCAGCGATGATGCCATGCGGGAATTCCGCTTCGACCCGCGCCTTGATGTCAGCGAGCGCTGGCAGCTGGTCGCCTCACGTGGCCGCGACGACGATCTCGATGACACCGCCCTTGAGTGGAGCCAGGAACCCGCGCCTGATGGCCGGCTCTTTCCGGATGATCTACGTCCCAGCGTCGGTGCGCGGGTCGATGTCAGTGACCTTGGCGCGGCATGGCGTGTCCGCTTTCGCCATCACCCTTCACTCAACGACACTGAACTGGATGCCTGGTTCGCCGAGCGCGTCGATGCCGAAGCCTGGCTCGACCCGCAATCAGGCCGTTTCATGCGGCTTGATTATGAGCTGCCCCATCCGGTTCGCGGACCGAAGGGCGGGCGGCTGACGGCTTTCGAACAATCCTATCTGTTGGAGAGCGACCCGAATTGGGGCTTTTCCTATGTAGCTTCCTACAGTCTATCGATGACGGCGAAGGGTGGCTTCCGCACTATCGAGCGCCATTACACTGCGACGGTTACCTCCATTGAGATCTTCTTCGCCAATCCACAGGCAGAAGCAGATTACGAAGCCCGGCGGCAGTCTTCCTCTGGTCGCGGGCTCGCAGCGCGTTAAATTAACCCTCGTGACACTGCACATGGTCAAACTCTGCGTCGGCGCAGATGATGTCGGCGATCTCGAAGCCTGGCAGAAGCGGTTGATGAAGCGCCATCCCGCGCCGGTTCATCATACGCGTATGGTGCCAAAACAGATGGGTCAGCTACTCGATGGCGGCTCGATCTACTGGGTGATCAAGGGCGTGATCCAGGTGCGCCAGGCTTTCACCGACATTCGCGAGATCGAGGACCGTGGCGGACGGCGGGCTTGCGAGCTCGTCTTCGACCCGGAACTCATCGCCGTCGACCCAACGCCAAAGCGGCCCTTCCAGGGCTGGCGCTATCTCAAGCCGGGCGAAGCGCCGGCCGACCTGCAGGCTGACAAGGCCGCCCAGGACATCCCGCCCGACCTCCACGCCAAGCTGAAGGAAGCTATGGTCTGGTAAAAGGCGCCAGCGTCAGTTTCCCTGGAAGAGCAGGCGGATGAAGGTGCGGTATTGCATGATCTGGTCAGCAAGCACCTTGGGATCATCAAAGACTTTCGACAGTATGATGCCGCCCTCGACAGTCACAGACAGCATGTCCGCTAGCGCATCGACATCGACATCTGCGCGCGGAGGGTAGGTCTGGACGATCTCTACGAGAAAACTCAGGAAGAGCGCGCGCCATCGGACCATCCCGTTGCGGTTCATTGTCCGGATGTCATCGTTAAACTGCTTGTCGTGATAGGTGACCGTGGCAACCATGCAGCCGGGATGGGCCTTATCCATGTTACCCATCGTCTCTGCCAGCATCCGCAGGCCGACGAGAAAGGCATGCAAAGGATCATCGCTAAGTTCGCGTGCGCGCTCGAAGATGCCACCCAGAATGATGTCATCCTGTTCGAAAGAGCGGCTGAGCAGGGCACGCGCAAGCTCGGTCTTGTCACGAAAATGGTAGAAGAAGCCGCTTTTGGTCAGTTCGGCCTCGGCGATGATTTCGTCAATCGACGTGTTCGAAAAGCCTTTGGCGAGCACAGCGGACTCAGCAATCTCCAGGATGCGGTCGCGAGTCATCTCACCCTTGCTTTTGGTCGTCGCACTCATCGGTCAGCTCTTATTTGACGAATATTACTAGACCGAGGGTACAGTTTTGCAGTTGTGAAAGGAAGCGGGACCTCTCGCGCAATGCCAATACGCAGCCATAAGCTGCGGAAATGTATGCGTTATTCTCCGATCCAGAATAACTGTACCACGCGCTTTCTAGTTTAAAATGCATCCTCCAGCGATCTTCCGTCCAGCGGAGGCAATGAGCCTTCCTGCAAACTCAAACCGGAGGAGGCAGTCATGTTTGGTCTGCTTGATTATTTCTTTTTTGCCGTTTTCGGCGCTCTTGTCCTGCTGGACTTCATCATTCCAGCCCGGACCTTCCCGACGGTGAAGGCCTGGCGTCTCAAAGGCTTGGCCTCGGCAGTGATGTACTTTTTCCTGGCTGGGTATTCGCCGTTCATCTGGGATGCCTGGCTTGGCCAGTACCAGCTGGTCGACGGCACGGCCTGGCCGGTCTGGATTGCCGGACCGGCCGCGCTCCTGCTCTACCAGCTCGGCATCTATGCCTGGCACCGCACCATGCATAGCAATGACGTTCTGTGGCGGATCTTTCATCAGACCCACCACAGCGCCGAACGCGTGGACATCTGGGGGGCGCTCTATTTCCACCCGCTGGATGTGATCGGCTTTGCCTTCATCGGCAGTCTGGCTCTTACGCTGACGCTTGGCGTGTCGCCCGGAGCAATCATGTTCGCGGTCATGGTAAGTACCTTCTGCGGCCTGTTCCAGCACGCGAACATCCGCACGCCGCGCTGGCTCGGTTACATCATCACCCGGCCGGAAAGCCATGCGTTACACCATGAGCGGGGCGTCCACCACTATAATTACGGGGACATTCCCATCTGGGACATGCTGTTCGGTACCTTCCGCAACCCGAAAGTGTGGGAAGGGCAGGCGGGCCTGGTCAATGGCGGATCGGGGCGATATCTCGACCTGCTGATCGGGCGGGACATTACCAGGGCTCGTACGCGCCGCGGCGTAGAGCGACCTGAGATCATGCAAGCTTCCAACATGATCGCCCTGTTCGTGATCTCAACCGGACTTATCGGCTATAGCGGCTTCATGCTCTGGGGCATCGTCTGAAAAAGAAAACGGCCGGAGGCTCCCTCCGGCCGTTTCGATCTGTCTGGTTGCCTGAGAGGTCTAGTCGACCTGCTCGGGCTTGTCCTTCTTCTTCGAGGGTTTGGACTTCTTGCCCTTGTCCTCGATGTACTTGAAGGCGAGCTTCTCGTCGTCGTCCTTGTCGATGTCGATTTTGACAGCACCGCCCTTGGCGAGCTTGCCAAAGAGGAGCTCTTCCGCCATCGGCTTCTTGACGTGCTCCTGGATGGTCCGCGACAGCGGCCGGGCACCAAACTCCTCGTCGAAGCCTCGCTCGGCGAGCCAGTGGCGGGCCTCTTCGCTGAGTTCGATCGTAACGTTGCGATCGGCGAGCTGGACTTCCAGTTGCAGGACGAATTTCTCGACAACCCGCTCGATGATCTCCGGCGTGAGGCCACCAAAGGTGATCGTCGAGTCGAGACGGTTGCGGAACTCCGGCGTGAAGAGACGCTTGAGCGCATCTTCCTGCTCGTCAGTCTTCTTGCCGCGACCGAAGCCAATCGAATTCTTGGCAGCGTCCGAGGCACCGGCATTCGTGGTCATGATCAGGATCACATTCCGGAAGTCGACCTTGCGGCCATTCGCATCCGTCAGCGCGCCATTATCCATCACCTGAAGCAGGATGTTGAACAGGTCCATATGCGCCTTCTCGATTTCGTCGAGCAGGAGCACACAGTGCGGATGCTGCATCACGCCATCGGTGAGCAGGCCGCCCTGGTCAAAGCCGACATAGCCCGGAGGCGCGCCGATCAGGCGGGAGACCGTATGCCGCTCCATATACTCCGACATGTCGAAGCGCAGCAGCTCGACGCCCATGATTGAGGCGAGCTGACGCGCGACCTCGGTCTTGCCGACACCGGTCGGACCGGTGAACAGGTACGAGCCGATCGGCTTGTTCGGTTCGCGCAGGCCGGCACGGGCCAGCTTGATGGACGAGGAGAGCGCCTCGATGGCGGCGTCCTGGCCATAAACAACCCGCTTGAGGTCCGGCTCGAGATTCTTGAGTGCGACCGCGTCGTCCTTGGTGACCTGCTTGGGAGGGATGCGGGCGATCTTGGCAACGATGGCCTCGATCTCCTTAGTCCCGATTTGCTTGCGGCGCTTGCTTTCCGGAAGCAGCCACTGGGTGGCACCGGCTTCATCGATCACGTCGATTGCCTTGTCCGGCAGCTTGCGGTCAGTGATGTAGCGCGCCGAGAGCTCGACGGCGGTCTTGATCGCTTCATTCGTATAGCGCAGGCCGTGGAACTCCTCGAAGGTCGGCTTGAGGCCGGTCAGGATCTTCACGGCATCCGGAACGGACGGCTCGACCACATCGATCTTGCGGAAGCGGCGGGCAAGCGCGCGGTCCTTTTCGAAGTGCTGCTTGAATTCCTTGAAGGTCGTCGACCCCATGCAACGAACTTCGCCGCTTTGCAGGGCCGGCTTTAGCAGGTTGGAGGCATCCATCGCGCCGCCGGAAGTGGCGCCCGCACCGATGACGGTGTGGATTTCATCAATGAACAGGATGCCTTTTTCCTGCTCGGCGATTTCCTTCATCACGGCCTTGAGGCGTTCCTCGAAGTCACCGCGATACCGCGTGCCGGCAAGCAGGGCGCCCATGTCGAGCGCCCAGATAACAGCGTCTTCCAGGATTTCCGGAACCTCGCCATCGACAATCTTCTTGGCGAGGCCTTCCGCGATCGCCGTCTTGCCAACGCCCGGGTCGCCGACAAGGACCGGGTTGTTCTTGGAACGGCGGCAAAGCACTTCGATGCAGCGCTCGATCTCGAAATCGCGGCCGATGAGCGGGTCGATCTTGCCCTGCTTGGCTTTCTCATTGAGGTTCACGCAATAGGCTTCAAGGGCTTCCTTGGCCGGTCCGGCCTTGGCTTGCTGTTCGGTCTCTTCCGCACCGCGCGGCGTGGAGCTGCGCGACATGCCTGGCGATTTGGCGAGGCCGTGCGACACGAAATTGACCGCGTCGTAGCGCGTCATGTCCTGCTCCTGCAGGAAGTAGGCGGCGTGGCTTTCGCGTTCGGAAAAGATCGAGATCAGGACGTTCGCGCCGGACACCTCGTCGCGGCCGGAGCTTTCGACGTGAAGGATTGCGCGCTGGACCACACGCTGGAAAGCGGCGGTCGGCTGCACGCTGGCAGCCGGATTATCGGTAATCAGGCTCGACAGTTCCTCGTCGATATACTGGGTCAGCGACTGGCGCAGCTGGTTAAGATCGACCTTGCAGGCCGTCATCACTTCAACCGCGTCGGTGTCTTCGGTAAGCGCCAGCAGAAGGTGCTCGAGGGTCGAATACTCGTGTGAGCGTTCGCCAGCGAGGTTAAGCGCTTTTTCCAGGGCTGTTTCGAGGCTATCGGTCAGTGAAGGCATAGGCTTCTAATCCTCTTTCTCCATCGTGCATTGCAGAGGATGCTCGTTACGCCGCGCCAGGTCCATGACCTGAGCCACTTTCGTTTCAGCGACTTCGAAAGTGTAGACACCGCAGACACCGACCCCCTTCTGGTGAACATGCAGCATGATACGGGTCGCCTGTTCGCGACTCTTGTTGAAGAACTGCTCGAGAACGAAGACGACGAATTCCATCGGGGTGTAGTCGTCATTGAGCAGCAGGACGCGGTACATGGACGGCTTCTTCGTCTTGACGCGCGTTTCGGTGGCCAGTCCCGTGCCGTCCGTGCGAGACGGGCCGGAAGGATCTTCCGGTTCGGCAAGCTTCGGTCTGTCGTCTCTAGCAGTCATGTCAAACAGATATGGTTAGGGTTTGGCAATTTTAAGCCTGAACAGGTGCAGATCACTGATCAAGCTGCACCTCATACTTTTTCTTTCAACTCCACGATCAGCCGCTCCACCCTTTTTCGGTTGGCTCCCAGATCATGATAGCCGACTCGCGAGCGTGAATAGACAGCTAATTTCGATTTCTCTGGTGCGCCCTCCACAGGTAGGGCCCGCAGCGCGACGTCGTCGCGAAATTTGAGCACCTTGGTAACCGCGATCAGGTCAATCTGGCGAGCCACCGTATCGGTGCCACGGATCGTCCAGTTGCCGTGCTGCTCAATGACTTCTTCAAACGCAGAGAAGAGACCGTCAGGGGTGAACGCGAATTCCGGTGAGAAGGCATCCGGCTCGGCATTCCGGCACAGGCCTTCGGGGGCCACGAGATATGTGTTCGGCGAACCGGGCCGCACAACTGTCTCGAAATCCACCCGTTTGCTCATAATATGACCCTAACGGCTCACCAGCGCGGCGTATTCCCTGCGATGCAGTTGAGGCATCAAAAAAATTGGCCGGCTGATCTTTCAGCCGGCCAACGGTAACTTTGCATGCGAAGTGCGCAGATCAGGAAGCCTTGGCCTTGGCGTTCGTCGCTTTCTTGGTTTCTGCGATCATTTCCTTGGTGTAGCCAGCGAAAGGCTCCATGCAGTCCTTCATGGCTGTGGAGTAGATGCCAGCGAGTTCGCTGAGGCCGTCCATCTGGGCCTTGAAAGCGCTACGCATATACGCAGACTGGATTTCAATGGCTTCTTCCATCGTCTTGGCGCCTGCCAGCGTCTTGCCGGTCTCGACCGTCATGCTTACGCGGTCCTGGGCCTGACGCATCACAGCAGCGCTGGCGTCCTGGAAGCTTTTCACGGAAGCTTTCGCGCTCTCCGTGCCAGCGGTCATCGCGTCCTTGCCCATATCGCCGAACTGATTGGCGAAGGGAAATGCTTTGACGAAGGTCTCAGGGGCGAATGCCCCAAACATATTGGTTTCAGTCTTGGCCATGGGAAAACTCCTTTGATGCTCTCCATATAACTCACCCAGTTCGCACTTGCAACATTTTTTTGTGCGGTGCACAATAATTTCCGACATTCATTAACGATTCAGCTGCGGTATGGTTCATGCAGGTAAATGCGCTTAACGGCTGGATAAGAGAATTCGGTCACCCTATGATCGAATCACGCAAGGGCCGGGGTTCATAACGTATCAGGGACGGAGGACATCCATGGCATTTCGCGCTGGCGGGAAGAAAATCCGGGCAGCTCTAGGCGCGCTCGCTGTCATCGTTGTGATGGCACCAGCGGCGATCGCAGAGAAGTATGCATCCATTGTCGTGGATGCTGATACAAACGAAGTCCTTCACGCCCGCAATGCCGATGAGCCGCGTTTTCCCGCTTCGCTGACGAAGGCAATGACGCTCTACATGCTCTTCGACGCGCTCAAGGCCGGCGAAGTTACCTTCAACGAACGGCTTTATGTTTCCCGTCATGCTGCTTCGCAGCCACCGTCGGCGCTGCGGCTCAAGGCCGGTTCGACAATCAGTGTGCGCGACGCAATCGATTCCCTGATCACAAAGTCTGCCAACGACGTTGCCGCGGTTGTGGGCGAGCGCCTTGGCGGAACAGAGTCCCGCTTCGCAACACTGATGACGGCCAAGGCGAATTCCCTCGGCATGAACAATACGACGTTCCGGAATGCATCAGGCCTGCCTGACAGCCAGCAGCTGTCAACGGCCCGCGATATGGCGATCCTGGCCGAACGCCTGCTTGAGGACCACGCTGACTATTACCATTATTTCGCGCGGGCGAGTTTTTCCTATAACGGCCGCACCTACAAGAACCACAACAACCTGTTGAAAAGCGTCGACGGCGTCGATGGTATCAAGACGGGCTATACGCGGGCGTCGGGGTTCAACCTGATGGCGTCGGCAAAGCGTGATGGTCGCCGTGTCATTGCGATCATGTTCGGCGGTTCGACCTCAAAGTCCCGCGACGCACACGTGACCGACCTGATCGAAGCGGCCTACAACAGCTTCGATGAAAATCAGGAAGCCGACGAACTGAAAGCCAGCTATGCCTTCAGCGCGCTGCAATCGCCAGTCGATCCGAACGGCGCGGCCATGCCGATGCTGAATGGCCAGGTCTTCACGCCGAACAAGACGCCAGTCGGTGAGGGTGACGAGAGCGGTTTCGAGGAGCTCATCCCGACCGCTCCGGAAGGACCGTAAGGGGTCGAGCTTCGTCTCAAAGCGAACAATTGAAAAAAAGCCCCGTCTCCTGAAAAAGAGGCGGGGCTTTTCGGTGGCGGTGTTGAAAAAGATCTGGCTGCTTAGAACGTTATTTCTGTGCCAGCGAGGGCCGGGAGCTGAAGCAGGATGACCAGGTCGCGCAGCTCCTGACGCGCAGCCACATGGCTCATCGTAAAGGCCACATTGGAGCCGCGCTCAGTCAGGTCGAGCAAGGTCAGGCCGGCAGGGAAGAGCTCACGATAGATCACACGCTCAGACAAGCCGGGCGCCAGGCGAAAGCCGATCCGCTTGGAAAGATTATTCAGCGCCTCGCCGACCTTCTGCTTGTTGCGGGCCTCAAGCGGCGAGACGCGGTTGCGCATGACGATCCAGTCGATCGGCTTGCGCGACGCCTGCGCCTTCTTCTTGCGGCAGTTCCACACCATTTCGGAATAGAAACTCGGTCGGATGACTTCCAGCGTTTGCGGGTTCACATCGCCAAGAAGGTCGAAGTCGACAAAGCTGTCATTCAGCGGCGTGATGAGGGTGTCGGCTGTCGTATGCGCCAGACGTGAGAGGAAGGTGTCGCCGCCGGGCGCGTCGATGATGATATAGTCGCTGACGGCTGTGAGGCGGTCGATGGCCCCCATCAGGCGATTGGTCTCTTCCCGCTCGGCGGTGTCCAGGTCGCGCTCGGTCGATGCATCGACGCGGATGATCTCCGGCATCGGCAGTTTCGAGCCGGTCGACTGCATCCAGCGATGCCGGTTCTCCAGATAGCGGGTGAGGGTGCGCTGGCGCACGTCGAGATCGACGACACCGACGCGCTGGCCCATGCGCATCAGGGCGACGGAAAGGTGCATGGCGACCGTCGACTTGCCGGCGCCACCCTTTTCGTTGCCCACAACAATGACCCGGCAATCGCGGTCAGGCGACGGCCGGAGCGTCACTGCGTCGTCACGGGTCGTATCGACTGTGCCGAATCCGTCTGCGGGCATTTAGGAATTACTCCACATTGGCCTTGCGTCCGGGATGCAGCAGCTCAGGCGGCTTGCTGGAACAGTATGCTCTCGTCAGCGATTGGCTGACCAAAGGCGATGACCGTGCCTGCATCCTCGAAGAGGTCATTATCCAGACCCGTCATGGCGGCGTCGCCGGTCTCAGCGAGCATCGGTTCGCCGTCGAACAGGTCCCGGTCAAAACTGAAAGCCCCGAGCGGCACAACCGGCTCTGCTTCGACAGTAAGGGGGGCGTGCTCCGAAACGCGCGTCAGCGCTTCGCGAAGGCGCATCATCGAGCTGGTCAGCGTGTCGAGTGCCTTGCCGTGAGCGGTTGCCTCGGGCTGGTGATCGAAAAGCCAGTCATCCGCGTGCGCGACCGTGTTGTCATCAAGCGGGCGCCTGATAGGTTCCGGCTCGAATTGACAGGCCGTTTTCATGTCACGGCGCTTGAGTGAGGACAGGCCCGCGCAAGCGAGCAGGATCTTCAGTCGGGGCATGATGGGCTTTCTCATGTGTAAAGAATTCGCTCGAATTGGTTAACAGGGCGTTTACGAAATCAGAGTTCGGAGCAGTCTCCAAGTGAACAATCGGCAGGCTAAAATCGTCAGGACGCGTGCGGATCTGCAGGCAGCTATCGCGGCAGAACGGAAAAAAGGCAGGAAAATCGGGTTCGTACCCACGATGGGTGCGCTCCACGATGGCCACATCTCCCTGGTCAAGAAAGCTGGGGAAAAGTGCGAATGCGTGGTGGCGAGCATTTTTGTAAACCCGACGCAGTTCGCTCCGGGTGAAGATCTCGACCGGTATCCCCGCAATGAGGAGGGTGACGTCGCTCGCCTTGGCGAGGCTGGCTGCAATCTCGTCTACTGCCCCAGCGTTGAAGAGATGTACCCGGAAGGCTCGCTCACCAATGTCCGGGTCGAGGAGATGTCGGACTTGCTGGACGGCATCTACCGGCCGCACTTCTTCTATGGCGTTGCAACGGTCGTGGCGCGACTGTTCATCCATGTGAAGCCTGACGTCGCCGTATTCGGCGAGAAGGACTTCCAGCAACTCCAGATCATCCGCCGTATGGTGCGTGATCTCGGCTTCGGTATAGAGATCATCGGTGGCGAGACCTGGCGCGACAGGGACGGACTCGCCCAGTCGTCGCGAAATGCCTATTTGAGCGAGGAAGAACGCTCTCGCGCCAATGCGATGTTCGCCGCACTGCACCGCGCAGCCTGCCGCATCCGCATCGGGGTGCCGGTCGAAGAAGCCATGAAAGAAGCCCGCGGGCACATTCTCGCTGCGGGCTTTTCGAAACTCGATTATGTCAGCGCTGTCGATCCGTTAAATCTTCAGGACCTGCCGGACGGGCCGCTGGTCGAGGGGCAGGGATGCCGGCTCCTGGCCGCAGCCTGGATGGGCTCAACCCGCCTTATCGACAACCTCGGCGTATAGTTGCGTCTGGTCGCCCGGGCCTCGGGTGTAGACGAGGACACCATCAGCGATCTTGGGGATAAGGTCCTGTGCGACGCCCCGCTCCAGCGCCGGGCATCCCCAGCTCCGGCCCATTTTGGCGCGCTTCGGCGTCACATAGTCGGCACCGTGAATAACAATGGCCCTGTCGCGCGCGGCATCGTTCTGGCTCTCAAGCCCATCCATGCGTAGCGACAGGCCATGCTTGCCATAATATGTTTCCGCAGTCACGAAGGTGCCGAGCGAGGACATCTTCGAACCTGAGGTGTTGGAGAAAGTATCGGCAATGCCGTCATGGTCCTTGTCGGAATTACGGCCATGCGAAACAAGGTAGGACTTGGTCGACCCGGTCTTCATGTCGATAAGAAAAAAGCGCGGCTCACCGGAATGGCGGCGATAGTCGATGACGACCATGTACTTGTCGTTGCCAATCTCGTCGGCATATCTTTCATGAGCCGCCATGGCCTCCTGCCACAGGCCAACGCCCATACTTTCCTGTGCCGTCTTGGCTGTCGCCAGGTTGGCAGGAAGAAGGGTCAGGAAAAGCGAAACCAGGAACCAGCGTGTGTATCTTGCCATGGTTCCATTATAGCAGAAAATTTGGCAGAAGTTAGATGATGCTTTCATCCGAGGGCAGTCTGGTGGCTTTCATGACGCTCCTCTCGGGACCAAGAGGGAGCAACGGTGCCAGCCTTTAGAAAACGCGAGGGCGCTCTTTCTTGTCCACGTGAAGGCCGCACTCTGACTTGTCCATCCCGGCCCAGCGGCCTGAACGGATGTCGCTTGGGTCTTCGGCTGGCTTTGTGCAGGGCCAGCAACCAATCGACGGATAGCCCTGATCGACCAGCGGATGACGTGGCAGGCCGCGTTGTATGAAAAAGCGGTCGACATCTTCCTGGGTCCAGCTGGCCAGCGGGTTCACCTTGAAGCGGCCGGCCGCGTATTCGAATACCGGGAGCGAAAGACGGGCGCCGCCATGGAAACGCTTGCGGCCGGTGATCCAGGCATCGAACCCGTCCAGCGCCGGCTCAAGCGGACGCACCTTGCGCAGGGCGCAACAGGCGTCCGGATCTGTCTTCCAGAGCATGTTCTTCGGGTCGAGCACCTTGCGCTCGGTTTCGTTTGGCAGAATATCGCGCACGTTGGTCAGGCCGAGGCGCTCAATCAGCTCGTCCTTATAGTCTAGCGTCTGCGGGAAATGCATGCCAGTCTCAAGGAAGATCACCGGGAAGTCGGGATCGACATCGGCGATGAGCGACAGCATGACGGCGCTCTCCGCGCCGAAGCTGGAAACATAAGTCAGTTTCTGCGGCCACTCACGCACGAGCGATGCCCGCAGGATCGTCGTTGCCGAAGCCTCTCGCAGTTCACCATTGAGCCGTTCCAGCCGCTCAGAGACGGGCTCCTTCAGGCGTGTCTGGTAATCTGCATAAGGCATGAAAAGCCTCTAATCCTTCCCGTGACGGCGCTGGAACACAGGTGTCGCGCCATCGGCAGCCGGTTGATAAAACGCTGAAAACTCTTCCAGCGCGTCTATTATGGAAGGTAGGTCGGCGCGTTCGGTCTCGAAAGCATCGAAGCCTGAACGGTTCATATAGAGAATCTGATCTCGCAGGACATGACCGACGGCGCGAAGCTCGCCTTCATAACCAAAACGGCGGCGCAGGAGCTGGGCCTGGGAGTAGCCGCGACCATCGGTATATTTCGGAAAACTGACCTCGATCAGTGCAAGCCGGTCGAGGTGATCCTCCAGCTCGTGCGGGTCATCGGCCGGCTCCAGCCGCACCCCGATTTCGGTGTTGCGAGCCAGCAGCAGCTCCATCTCGCTGCGAAAGCGGCCAAGCGAAACGGTGACGCAGCCGCCGGGTGAAAGTGGAGCGTCGTCCGGGACAAACGCCCAGATATCATCGACTTCCTGTCGGTTCTTGATCAGTGGCATGTAAGAGAATTCCCTGTGATCTACGCGCCGGCGTAGATGACTTCCTTAAACGGCTCCATGCCTTCGCGCTCGAAGGTTTCGATGAAGGTCTCGTCCTTGCTGGTGCGAAGTTCGCGATAGCGGTCGACGAGGCGTTTCAACGCCGCGGGCACATCGTCAGCCTTGAGGCCAGGCCCGGCGATCTTGCCTATGGCGGCCTTTTCGTCGGCACGACCGCCAAGCGTGATCTGGTAATATTCCTCGCCTTTCCGGTCGACGCCCAGAATGCCGACATGGCCCACATGATGGTGCCCGCAAGCATTGATGCAGCCGGAAATGTTGATGTGGAACTTGCCGATATCGGCCTGATCGTCCGGATCGGAGAACGCTTCCTGAATCGCCATGCCGACAGGTATCGAGCGGGCATTCGCGAGATTGCAGTAGTCCAGCCCGGGGCACACGATCATGTCGGAGATCAGCCCTTCATTCGGTGTCGCAAGACCGGCTGCGTCGAGCTCGCGATAGACATCGTAGACATCATCCAGCGCGATATGCGGCAGGACGAGGTTCTGCGCATGGCTGACGCGGATGTCGTCATAGCCATAGGTCTCGGCGAGGTGGGCAACGACCATCATCTGTGCGTCGTTCGCGTCGCCAGCCGCCACGCCCATCGGTTTCAGGCTGACCGTAACCGTCGTATAGCCATCCACCTTGTGGGGGTGAAGATTGGCCCGGGTCCAGCGCGCAAAGGCCGGATCGGCGGTCTTTGCCCGTTCGAAGCCTTCCGAGGTTGCGGGCTTCGCAGCCAGCTCCGGAGGCGAGAAGTAAGCATGGATGCGGCCGATCTCTTCCTGCGGCAAATCGATCTTCTCGGCATCGCGCTGAGCAGCGAACTCTTCCTCGACCAGCTTGCGGAACTCCTCCTCACCGGTTTCCGACACTAGGATCTTGATCCGCGCCTTGTACTTGTTGTCGCGCCGACCAAAGCGGTTGTAGACGCGCATGATCGCCTCGAGATAGTCGAGCAGCTGGCGCTCTGGAACGAAGTCGGAGATCTTGGCCGCGATGTGCGGCGTGCGGCCCTGGCCGCCTCCGACATGAACCTCGAAGCCAACCTCGCCATTTCGCTCGCGCATGTTCAGCCCGATATCGTGCACCTTGATGGCGGCACGGTCATGTTCGGCGGCGGTGACGGCAATCTTGAACTTGCGCGGCAGGAAGGCGAATTCCGGATGGAATGTCGACCATTGCCGGATGATCTCGCACCATGGGCGCGGGTCCATCACTTCGTCCTTTGTCGCGCCGGCATAATGGTCGCTCGTGGTGTTGCGAATGCAGTTGCCGGAGGTCTGGATGGCGTGCAACTCCACCTCGGCGAGTTCCGCCAGCACATCGGGAATGTCCTTCAGCGCGACCCAGTTGAACTGGATGTTCTGGCGCGTCGTGAAGTGGCCATAACCGCGGTCATAGTCGCGTGCGATCTTGGCCAGCCGGCGCACCTGGCGCGGGTTGAGCTGGCCGTAGGGCACGGCAATTCGCAGCATGTACGCGTGTAGCTGCAGGTAGACGCCGTTCTGCAGCCGGAGTGGCTTGAACTCGTCTTCCTTCAGCTCGCCCGAAAGGCGGCGCGCCACCTGTCCGCGGAATTGCTCGACTCGTTCGCGCACGATCTGCGCGTCGAATTCGTCATACCTGTACATCAGTAACCTCGTGGAGATGGGGCAGACCGAGTTCGCGCTCGCAGCGCGCAATCCAGGCCTGAACGGCCGGGAACTCGGACACGTCGAACCCGCCCTCATGGGCCAGGCGGGTGTAAGCGAGAAGAGAGATATCGGCGAGCGTCATGGCTTCGCCGCCAGCGATCCAGTCATTGCCGAGCAGGGCCAGTTCCATGCGGCCGAGCGCGCGGCGGCCCTTCGCCATCAGGTGGGGATCGATTTCGTCGTCGGACTTCTTCTCGTAGAGTTTCTGGAAACGGCGCACTGCGATGGCGGTTTCGTGGGAGTATTGCTCCCAGAATTGCCATTCGAGAACCTTCGCGCGCTCGAATGGATCCTCGGGGACAAGCTCGCTGGAGTCTGCCAGATAGGCGATGATGGCATTGGACTGGGCCAGTGTGCGGCCATCCTCGAACTCGACAACCGGTACCTGTCCGAACGGGTTTATGGCGAGGAATTCGTCGGTGCGTGTTTCCCCCTTCAGGATGTCGATCTCGATCCATTCATGATCGATGCCGAGACGCTCGGCCACCCATTTCACTTTCAGGCAATTGCCGGAGATGCTGTCGCCATAGATGCGGATCATTTTGCGCTCCGCTGGAATTCGGGATGAACGGTCGGCCCGTTGGCGCGGATGGTTTCGCGTAATGTCTCACGGCCATCGATGGCGCCATCTTCGGCAACCTGCATGAAATACGGGTCGGTGACCGTGCCTTCCTGAGTTTCGGCAGTAGCCAGCATGTCGTCGGCCTTGTCGCCGGTGAAGACGCCGATTTTCGCCGGATCGTCCGACCAGCTGCCATCGTCGGCCATCCAGACCACCTTGCCGGTCGCTGTATCCCAGGCAGTCACGGCCTTGGGCTGGTCGGGTTTCAGTTTCGGGCGAACCGATGTCATGCCAGTGCCTCCGCGATGATCCTGTCCTGGGCTTCGGCAGGCAGGCCCGCCACGTCGCCGATGATGAGAAGGGCGGGGCCCTTTATGCTGTGCTCTTCGATGATCTGTGGCAGCTTGGCAAGCTGGCCGAAGCCGCGCTTTTCACTCTTGCGGGTGCCGTTTTCGATGACAGCCACAGGCGTGTCACCGGACAGGCCGGCTTTGCGCAGTTTTTCCGAGATGATCGCGGACGTGCCGACACCCATGAAGACGACGACCGTCTGGTGCGGCTTGGCAAGACCGGCCCAGTCGAGGTCGGGCACGCCGCCTTTCTGGGCATGGCCGGTTACGAAGGTCAGTGTCTGGGCGTGGTCGCGATGGGTGAGCGGAATGTTGGCGTTCGCTGCACAGCCGAGCGCCGAAGAGATACCGGGGACGACATGGGCTTCGATCCCAGCCTCGCGCAAGGCTTCGACCTCTTCGCCGCCACGACCGAAGATGAAGGGGTCTCCGCCCTTGAGCCGGACAACGCGCTTGCCCTCGCGTGCGGACGCGATCATCAGTTCATGAATTCCGTCCTGTGGAACCAGGTGCTCGCCCTTCGACTTGCCGACGGGCACGCGCTCAGCGTCCCGGCGAACCATGTCCATGATCTCAGCCGATACCAGCTTGTCATGATAGACCACATCGGCTTGCTGGATGAGGCGGAAGGCTTTCAGCGTCAGCAGTTCCGGGTCACCCGGTCCGGCGCCGACGATATGGACAGGGCCGGTTTCGGTCCCGGTCAGGTCGGCAGCGAACCGCGCCAGCGCTTCAGCCATGAGGGTCTCTGCCAGTTCGTCATTGTTTGCGTGAACCGCTTCCGCGACGGCGCCTCGAAGGGTGCTCTCCCAGAAGTGACGGCGCCTCGTTTCATCGGAAATGGCCTCCTTCACGGCTGGACGCCAGCGTTCAGCCAGCGCGGCGAGTGTGCCAATACGCTCCGGCAGAAGGGTCTCGAGACGGGACCGGATGTCTTTTGCGAGGACTGGGGCGGCCCCACCGGTTGCCACGGCAGCGACCACGTCGCCCCGGTCGAGAATGCTGGGAATGGTGAAATCGCAAAGCGCCTTGCGGTCTACCGCATTGATCGGGACACCGGAAGCGCGGGCGAGGTCGTAAGCTCGATGCGCTTCTGCTTCGTCCTCAAGGGCGATGATGGTGAAGCGGGCCGTCTCGAGTGCCCCGGCAGCATGTTCCGGCTCGACCAGCTGGATCTGGTCGCCAAACGCATCGGCCCAATCGGGCCGCGCATGAGCAACGAGAAAGATGCGCGCTCGGGTCTTGGCGACGAGCCGCGTCTTCCGCTCGGCATTCGTGCCATCGCCAAAAATGACGATATGGGCATCATCCATCTGGAAGAAGGCGGGGAAGAGGCGCATATCGGAACTCGCTTGAAGGGGCAGTGTCGCTAACGTGCCCAGAAAATGGGGCTTGTGACCTCGGGTCAGCAAGCGTAGACCCCTGATCCGATCGTTTAGATAAACTATGAGAGGCCAAGACATGGCCGATAGTAATGACCGTTTGCCTCCCCTGAACGCCCTGAGAGCCTTTGAGGCTGCAGCCCGGCGCCTCTCCTTTAGCAAGGCAGCCGAAGAACTCAATGTCACGCCGGGCGCGATTTCTCAACACATACGTCAGCTGGAGGAGTATGCGGGGACACCATTGTTCCGCCGCACCGGGCGCAGCGTCCTGCTGACCGATGCGGCGCAGGCAAGCCTGCCACTTGTGCGTGAGGCCTTCTCCCGGATCACTGAAGCCGGCCGCATCATGCAGCAGCCTGCGCGCAAGGGCCGGGTCATGGTCTCCTGCGCTCCGAGCTTTGCGGCCAAGTGGCTCGCGCCGCGCCTTGACCGCTTCCATATCGCCTATCCCGGTATCGAAGCCTGGATCTCGGCAGACATGTCGATCACGGACTTCACAACCGCTGACGCCGACTTTGCGATCCGCTATGGCCGGGGTGATTATGACGGGCTCAAATCAGAAAAACTGATGGACGAAACGGTCCTGCCTGTCTGCTCACCGCGCCTTCTGGAAGGTTCTGACGCCATCCGCCGCCCGGCGGACCTGGCAAAGCATACGCTCATCCACGACGAAAGCACCGAGCAGGACCCGTCCTGTCCGGACTGGACAAGCTGGCTCGCCGCACGGGGTGTCGCTGACAAGCTGGACGCCCAGCGTGGCCCACGTTTCAACCAGTCCTCGCTGGCCATTGAGGCTGCCGCCTCGGGCCGGGGGGTGGTGCTTGCCAAGCGTGCGATTGCGTCTTCGGACATGGCGGCCGGCCGGCTCGTGGCGCCCTTTGCAGACGGGTCGACCAGCATCGATTTCGGGTACTGGCTCGTCTGGCCCAAAGGCCGTCACATGTCGGAAGATGTGCGCGCTTTCATCAAATGGGTGAAGGCCGAAGCCGCCGCTGGCGAAATCCACGGCGTCTAGGATCAGTTCCAGCGACTACGGGAAAACCCTGAGTTACGGCATCCTCGTTGCTTAATAACCAACCGTTAAGACCAAATCGGGGACACCTAGTCCCATGGCTTACGGGGTATTGGGGAGATGCTGTTCCTGCTGAACGACCGGATTGTCGAAGTGGCTGTGCCCGAGATGCATCTCGAGTGCCGCTGGAAGACAATCGGCTGTGGCAGACCCCACGCGCTCCGTGCCCATGACGTCGTCGATTTCGTTCATGCCCGTCTTGATCAGGCTCGCCTCTTCGATCGCATCCTGACCGATATGGAAGCGCGCGATCTTGCCGCCCTGATTATCTCGCGCACCGGCGCCAACAGCCTCATCCTGCGCCAGCGCTCTGACGGATCGAGTGCGCCGATGCTGCGTCGCTTACCAGCAGCCGTGCTGGATGTGTTTGCGCAGGGTGCCGCGAATGACGAAGCCTCAGCGCCCCGTCGCTCCGGTGATCGCATCATCGCTGCACACTAGGCGAGAGCCGCATCACTCCGTGCTGGGGATTGTGTACTCCATCGGTGCCCCCGGCCCGAGATCCCAGCCGAGATAGACCCAGGCGACAACCAGAAGCACCCCTGAGATCAACATCCAGAGTGAGTAAGGGATCATCATTGCCGTTAGGCTGCCGAGCCCGAAATCTCTCACCCAGCGCTGTGCGAAGACGAGGATCAGCGGGAAATAGACCATCAGAGGCGTTATGATGTTGGTCGCCGAGTCACCGACGCGATAGACCGCCGTGGCCCCGTCCGGCGAGACGTTGAGCAGCATCAGCATCGGCACCATGACCGGCGCGAGTAGCGCCCACTTCGCGCTGGCTGATCCGACGAACAGGTTGATCATCGCCGAGAAGAGGACAATCAGGCCAAGCAGGATAGGCAGAGGAAGGCCTGAGCTCTCGATCGCACCAGCGCCGTGAACCGCGCTGATCAGGCCAAGATTGGACCAGCCGAACATCGCCACGAAATGTGCCGCCGCGAAAGCGAGGACGAGATAGTAGCCCATATCCTTCATCGCCTCGGCCATCATGGCTACGAGGTCGCGATGGTTCTTGATGGTGCCGGCTGCTGCCCCATAGGCCCAGCCTGTGGCGAGGAAGAGAACCAGGAAGCCTGCGACGAGTGAGCGGAAGAGGGGGCCGTAATTCGTGATCGGATTACAGGTGCCGGCGGCAGCGGAGTCCGGTGGACACAGCTCTTCAGCGATGAGCGGCGTGCCGGGGCCGTAGGTCATGAATAGCCACAGGGCGATCACGCCGATCAGGGCGAGCCCGGCGCGGCCAAGGCCTTTCTTCTGCCGGTCGGTCAGCGGTTGGTCTTCAGCGGCGTAACTTGCGGATTCCTCGCCATCCGCCGGATTCCAGGTGCCAAGGCGTGGCTCAATGATCTTGTCCGTCACGAACCAGATAATCGGCAGATAAATGAACAGAAGCGCGATGATGAAGTAGGTATTGCCGGCAATGTTGGCATCATAGTCAGCAGCGAGAATTTCAGCAGCTTGCTCGGTAATGCCGTAGAGCAGGGCGTCGAGTTGGCCCGGAAAGAGGTTGGCCGAGAAACCGCCCGAGACGCCCGCAAAGGCCGCTCCGATCCCGGCGAGCGGGTGCCGGCCCGCAGCGGCAAACAGAACGCCGGCTAGCGGAATGAGAACCACATAGGCGGCATCGGCGGCATGATTGCCGACCATGGCGACCAGGGCAACGACGGGTGTGAGCAGGAAGGTTGGTGCCCCACGGACCGCCGAGCGCATTGCTGCGGCGAAGAGGCCCGAGCGTTCTGCCACGCCGGCGCCCAGCATGACGACCAGAACATAGCCGAGCGGATGGAAGTGTGTGAAGGTCGCCGGCATTTCGACCCAGAGGCGCTGGATGTTGTCTGCCGATATGAGGCTGACTGCCGAGATGATCCCGTCTGCTCCAATGCCGAAGCGGGCTTTCTGGCTATCTGGCATGCCGCCGAGGACCTGATCATTCAGGGTCGCACTCACGCCAAGGGCCGAACAGACGATGGAAATGACGACCAGGGCGATGATGAAGTAGAAAAAGAGGAAGACCGGGTCGGGCAACTTATTGCCCGTTTTCTCGACCCAGCCGAGAAATCCTTTCGCTTCACTTGCGGAAGACTGATCTGACATGCCTCTACCCCTTTGCCTTATAGAGTCGGCGACCCTAGCCGCCTCTTGGGCTGTAACGCAATCCAGCCTGTCTCCGGAAAAGGGAAGGCCGCTATATTCCAATGGTCAGGAAACCTGTCGCTGGCCAGACCGTCTCGACAAATCCGCCATTCCCCACTAACTCGCGCGCATGAGTTTGACCCCCGCTGAAGAAGCCGCCCGCAGGCGGACATTCGCCATCATTTCGCACCCCGACGCCGGCAAGACAACGCTGACGGAGAACCTGCTTCTGGCTGGCGGTGCTATCCGCCTGGCCGGTCAGGTGGCCGCGCGCGGCGAGCGCCGGCGCACGCAGTCGGACTGGATGAAGATCGAGCGTGACCGCGGCATCTCGGTCTCAGCTTCCGTGATGACGTTCGAGCACGAGAATCTTGTCTTCAACCTGCTCGATACGCCGGGCCACGAAGATTTCTCCGAGGACACCTACCGCACGCTGACGGCTGCCGACTCCGCCGTCATGGTGCTCGACGCGGCCAAGGGCATCGAGCCGCAGACGCTCAAACTCTTTGAAGTCTGCCGGATGCGCGACATTCCGATCGTGACCTTCATCAACAAAATGGACCGCGAGGCGCTTGATCCGCTGGAACTGCTCGACGAAATCCAGGACAAGCTGCAGCTCGATACATCGCCGCTCTACTGGCCGGCGGCGTCCGGTCAGCGGTTCTCAGGCATGCAGGATTTGCGCAAGGGCGATTTCATCTCCTTCCGCAAGAAGACCGCCGACCAGCAGACCGATGTCGGCCCGAGCCACCGGATCGGTATGCAGGAGGCGCGCGGCACGATCGACACGATGGTCATGGGCGAACTGGAAGAGGGCGCGGAACTCGCTGCCGGCGCCTTGCCCGAGTTTGATCGTGAGGCCTATGAAGAAGGCCATATGACTCCGGTCGTCTTTGGATCGGCGCTGCGCCATTTCGGCGTGAATGAGCTTCTCTCGACCCTTGCTGAGTTCGCGCCAGGCCCGCGCCCGCAAAAGGCGCACAAGAAGGATGAGCCGATTACTGTCGAGCGTTCCGACAAGGCCGTGGCTGGTTTTGTCTTCAAGATCCAGGCGAACATGGACCCGAACCATCGCGACCGCGTCGCCTTTCTCCGGCTCTGTTCGGGTGAGTTCAAGCGCGGCATGCGCCTGAAGACGACATCGAACAAGCAGATCAATGTCCATGCGCCACTGATGTTTCTGGCACAGGACCGTGAGATCGCCGAGACCGCCTATGCCGGGGATGTGATCGGTGTGCCGAACCATGGGCAGCTGCGTGTCGGCGATAGCCTGTCGGAGAACGGCGACATCAAGTTCCAGGGCATCCCTAATTTCGCGCCGGAAATCCTCCGCCGCGCGCGACCGAAGGACCCGATGAAGTCGAAGCACCTTCGCAAGGCGCTCGAAAGCCTGGCGGAAGAAGGCGTGACGCAGCTTTTTACCCCGGCCCTCGGATCCGACATGATTGTCGGTGCCGTCGGCTCACTCCAGATCGATGTGATGGCCGAACGCGTGGCGGCGGAATACAATCTCGAAGTCGTTTTCGAGCAGGCCTCCTACAATGTTGCGCGCTGGATTTCGAGCGATGACGAGGCGAAGCTCGAAGCTTTCCTGGAAAAGAACCGCTCGTCCGTCGGCACCGATCTCGATGGCGCCCCGGTCTATCTTGCCAAGAATGCATGGGATGTTGGCTACGCGCAGGAAAAGAACCCCGAGCTTAGCTTTACCGCCACAAAAGAGCGTATGGTCTAGGCTCGTCTTATCCCTGCCCGATTTCGCGCCTATCCGGGCTGGACAAGCTGGCAGGCTTGTCGTGACAGTAGTGAACCGGGGTACCCATCCCGGCGCATGAGGGGTTTGCGCTATGCTGAGACTGTTTTCCCTGATCCTGCTTCTGGCCGGGCTCACCTTTTTAGGCTGGGGCGGTTACCGCTATTATATGGAGGAACAGGTTGTCGGGAGTGGCTCGCAGGTTGCCGAAGACCAACCTTTCCAGAGTAGCTCACCTCAGGCCTCAGGGCCGGCAAGACGCAGTGGCGAGACGGCTGCCTTCGAGGCAGCGCCTGCGGAAAGTGACACATTCGGCATCGCTAGCGCCACGAGCGAGATGATGGCGCGGTTGCGTACTGTTCCGATCGCGCACGAAACGCCCACAGACGCCAAGTTCAACCGCGCTTTCGAAGTCACTGTTGCCATCGACGCGACCGGCGACGAGACAGCTGCCGATGCCTTGCCGGGCGAGGGTAATGTCGTTGAAGGCGAGGCGCAGATCCTCGACAAGGCGCAAGCAACGCTTACCGGGCCGGCTTTTGACATCGACCCTGTATCACCATCAATTCAGAGGATTTCCCCGGTAACGGAGAATATCTGGCGCTGGCGCGTCACGCCGCTCGAGACCGGTATGCATGAGCTGCGTATCGAACTGTTTGCGCTGGAAAATGATGAGGCCCTGCCGATCCGGACCTTTACCGATCGTGTGGAAGTACGGGTCTCGCGTCTCGGCCAGGCTCTGGCTATGGCTGACACGTTCGACCCGGTCTTCATGATCCTCGGCGGGGCCGGCTCTTTGCTGGCGGGCCTGTTCGGCGTTTTCCGCTTTTTCCGCGGCCGCTGACTTATAGCGATCCGGCGGACAGTTTCTCGATCAGGGCATCAATGTCGCCATTGTTCTGGTCAAGAACCGCCTGGAATTGCTCGCGCTGCTGAATGGCAAACCAGACATCCTGGACCTGGATATCGACGATGCCCCAGCCGCCCTCGTCGATCACCCGCCAACTGACGCTCTCGTTCGGATTGTCTTCAGTCGCGACCTTGGTTGTGACGATTGCATCGCCCTCGCCGCGAGTGGTCACATCCGTGACTTCCGCATCGGCCACAGAGAGATTGGAGAGGTGCTGCTGCAGCTGCGCATTCGCATAGGTGTGGAACGCATCAATATAGCGACCTTTCTGGTCGTCACTAACGGTTTTCCAGGTCTTGCCGAGCGCAAATTGCGCGACACGATCGACCTTTACCAGTTTGATGATGCCTGAGGCTTCGGACTGTGAAATCGTCTGGTCTTCAAGCGCAGTCATCGTCTGGCCAACGGCATCGTTGACGACTTCGACGGCCCCTTCTTCGCCGGATGCGGCGCTTGCGGCCGGGGTAAGGGCAAAAGCGCTCGAAAGTGTCATCAGGCCGGCTATCATGCCATAGCGAAGATGGGTCATAAGGTGTCTCCTTGTGCATTCTGCACACTGTTGAAGGTCTTCCAGTCGCGCGTTGATTTGGACGCGATGTGCTATGTGGAAACGCCGTAACGCCGAAGCGGTTCAATTTGATGCTGCCTCCAGCACCTTACCTTTCCTCATCTTCTCCAGTCGGCTCGTCCATATCGTTCCCCTCATCCGCGGCTTCGAGCCCTTTTGGCCAGGCGACATGCAAGTCGCGTTGCGGGAACGGAATGGTGATGTCCTCGCGCTTGAAGATTTCGGCGATCTCGAAGCGTAGTTCGGAAGGAGCGGTAACGATATCGTCGGCGACGATATAGCCGCGCAGCTGGAATTGCAGGGCGCTGTCGCCGAATTCCTTGAAGACGACATAGGGCGGCGGATAGGAGCGCACCAGTTTCACGGTATCGGCAGCTTCCAGAAGCAGTTTTTCGACCTGGCGCGGATCGCTGCCATATTTCACGCCGACATTCACGATGATCCGCATCACCTCGCTCTTGTGGGTCCAGTTGCCGAAGGAGCTGCTGACCAATTCGGCGTTCGGGACGATGACGGACTGACGGTCGAAGGTCTCGACCTCGGTGGCGCGGACATTGATCTTGCGCACCGTGCCTTCGCCGGACGGGGTGACGATCCAGTCACCGATCTTGAACGGGCGCTCGAAGAGCAGGATCAGGCCGGCGACGAAATTGCTGACGATGCTCTGCAGGCCGAAACCGATACCGACCGAAAGCGCACCGGCAATGATGGCGAGGCTGGAGAGGTCGAAGCCGATCACGCTGATCGCGGCTATGCCCGCCACAAGTACGCCAGCATAGCCGAGCAGGGTGATCAGCGAATTGCTCGCGCCCGAGCTGATCTGCGTGTGCGGCAGGATGTTTTTCTCAAGCCCCCGCTGCACGAGCCGGGTGGCGAGGAGGACGGCTGCGAGCGTGGCAAGGGCGGAGAGAATCTTTCCGAGCGAAATGCGTTGGCCGCCAACCTCGACCCCGGCGATGAGATGGCGAATCTCGCTCCAGAGTTCCTGTGCAGGCATTCCGATTGCCAGCAGGATGAAGGGTGGAACGATGATGATGATGATCGTATCGACCATGATCCGGACCCAGAATTCGCCCTTGATTGCTGAACTGCCTTCGCTGGAATCGTCGCCGTCTTCACGTGCTGACTGGTAGCGCCGCCGCTCGACAACGCCGGAGAGGAACTGGAGCGCCGTGGCGCGCAGGAGTTCGCGCACGAGGACGCCAATCAGGAGAACGAAGGAGATGAGAACGATCCGCTCGACCAGAAAGCGCGAAAGGTCGGAATAACCAAACAGCGACGCCCCGAGGATGAGAACGCCCAGCGCGGCGAGCAGGAGACGACCTGCGTGCCGCAGCCAGGTCGATCCGGTCTCGGTGTGTGGCTTCAGTTTCAGGGCGAGCCAGCCAAGCAGGCCAGCTGTCAGGATGGAGAGAAAGAAGGTGCCAGCCGCTTGAAGGTTAGGGCCAGGCGAGGTCATGGCGCCGGTCGCCTCAAAAATACTCTCGATCGCGAAGACGACAACCAGCGCCACAAAGGCAAAGCAGGCAGCGCGAGCGCCTGTATCGCCGACGGCGATGAGGCGGAAGGCGGTGGTCCGGGGGGCCATAACGGCTTCTACCAGAGCGCGTGCGGAAATGACCGCAATGGCAACCATGCCGAGCGAGATGCTTATTGAGCGCGGGATTGTGTCGAGTGCCCCGATCGCCTCGGCAACGCCTGCCAGGAAACCGACAGCAGCGATGGCGAGTGTGAGGCGAAGCAGGAAGCTGGTCGTTGCAGCTGAGGCCACAGCCTGTCTCGTCGGGGACTTTTCGGAGAAGCGGCGCACTTGCCAGCGGTAGAAACGGGCATTGACGATAAACAGCACGAAGACTGCCAGCGCAGCAGTTCCTGCAAGAATGATGAGTGGCAGCGGTTTACCTTCTGCAATGCGCTTGGCGCGCCAGGTCGCAAGGCTGCTTCCGATCTCCCTTACGGCCTGCGAGAAGCGGGGCATGGCATTTGACCAGACTTCCGGCTGCAGGGGGGATGGACCACGGTCGAGCGTGGAAGAGACAAGGGTGCGGTCACGCAAGGTGGTAAGTTCGAGGCCGAGACGCCGGGCCTCGATCTGGGCCAGCCGGGCCTCTGCCACGATCACGGCGGCGCGCGAGCGGATTTCCCTGACCGGAGCCAGCACGGCATCGACCGCAGGATCGATTTCCACTTCTTCGCTATCTCGGGAGTCTGATTGCGATGTCGCGGTTCGGCTCTCACGTTCGAGGAGCGGCCGGACTTCGTCGATCGATTCAACGGCGCGCTTGCGGATTGTATCTGCTGAGGATTCAACCCTCTGCAGCTGCATCAGGATATTATCGAGGTCGATGATTTCTTCGCTGAGCGTTGCCTCTTCAGCTTCGCTGCCGATAAGCGTCGCGGACTCTTCTATTGCGGATTGTAGCTCGGTGAGCCGGGTCTCGAGGTTTTCGAGTTCGGTTCGCGTCTGCTCCGAGGTGACGGGCTGGGCGGATGCGCCAGCAATAAGCAGGACAGCAAGGCAAAACACGATTGCGCCGCGCAGGGTCAGTAAGCCGGATCTGAGCATGGTGCGGTTGGGCCTCAAGCGTGGGTTTGCCTCTCGCCACCTCCTATTCGAGACTGGCCATAAGGAAAAGCCCGCAAGGTGGCTTGAGGGCTAGCGCGTGCGCATAATGCCGATGCGGTTCAGCACGGCTCTGGGGATGTTGAAGGCGTTTATGATTTCGCGCTGGTCGCGCAAGCCGTTGAGTTCGCGCTGAAGGAAATAGGCCTGAACGGCCTGGGCGGCGCGGAGCAGACGTTCCTCGCGGTTGTCGTCGATGTCAGGATCGTCCAGCTGCTTGAGCGCCCGCTCTATGGCGCGGCCAGCGCGCCCGAGGGCCACGGCCTTTTCGGCAGCGACTTCCGTTTCAAGCGGGCTTTTTGCCTCGGCAGCCTGCACACGGGAATAGGCTTTCGACGTCGGGGCACGAAGTCCCAAACCCTACTCCTCCATGAAGATCTTTCCGGGCGCGCCGATGACTTCCACCTTGAAGGATCCGGCCTTCTCGCCGCTCATGCCGGGGGAGCCCATCGGCATACCGGGCAGGCTGATCCCGGTGATGTCGGGCCGCTTGACCAGCAGAGCCTCGATCGCCTCAATGGGTACGTGGCCTTCGATCACATAGCCGTCTATCACCAGCGTATGGCAGCCGCGCTGCTCTTGCGGGATAGCGTGCTCGGTCTTCAGCGCCGCAAGGGCTTCGCTATCCTGCTCGATGATCTCGACCTCATAGCCCTGATCGCGGAGATAGTCGGCATGGCCGAGGCAGCACCCGCACCAGGGCGTCTTGTACATCGTCGCAGACTGGGCGAACGCGACGAGCGGCATGACGAGCGCGGCAAGCGCGAGTGTTGCAAAACGGGACATAACGAACGGCCTTCATGTCTGAAGTTCGAAGCAGCATGCCCCTCAGCCAAGGGCCGCGTCAATCAGCAGGTAGGCTGAGAGGCGGGCACTGGCGTTTTTCGAAGAGTGGCAAGTCTTGTCGAGGGCCATCAGGGCATCCGGCTCTTCCATCGCCAGAAATTCCCGGGACATATGCATCAGCTGGCGGTCGATATCGAGCCGCTTCTGGACGCGCTGGACCTGGCGGGATGCGGCATCGCTGATCGCTTTCCTGCGAAGACCCTCACCTTTGCGGGCGGCATTGGCGATCTTCTTCTTGTCGCGCGGGCGGAAGATTTCCCCCAGGCGGATCCCTGAGTCCATCAGACGGTGGATGACCTCTTCAGCGATCTCCTCGCGTGGGAGCGTCGGGTGTTCGTCGCGCTCCATGTCGGCGATGATGTCGCTCCACTGATGGCTGTCGGAGCGCCGCTCCGGCTGCGGTTCAGGCGCGGATTCTGCGACAGTTTCCGGCTCGGCCTCGGGCGCGGTTTCTGCTTCATCTTCAACAGCTTCTACAGTTTCCGCCTCAGCCTCGACCTCTTCCTGTTCGTCAGGTTCCGTTTCTTCGGCGGTGGCGAGATTGACCGCATGCGTCCCGCCAACCGGCTTCAGATAGGGCGCGCGGTCGGTGGCGCGGCGGCGGAAAAAGTGGACGGGCTTGTTCTCTCCGCCGGATGCGGCGGGCGATGAAGGCTCGGCTTCGTTCTCATTGTCAGCCGGTGCGCTTGTAGCCTTGGGCTCTTCGCGTTCCTCCGGCGCAGAGGGGGCTTCGCCCTTCGTTTCGCCGCTGTCAAACAGGTCTTCATCCGACACCGACGTCGATGTCTCACGGGCCGGAGCAGGCGCATCTTCAAACACGTCATCGTCTTCGAGCTTAGGCTGTGACGGGCCGCGCTGGGCGGGTTTCGACCAGCTGGCGTGACGATCCTCGCCTTCGCTGACGATCGGGCGAGGGGCCGGTTCTGCGGGAGGCGGTGTCGGACGTGGCTCGGCCTCTGCCCGGCGTCTTGCTTCGGCATCGGCTTCGGCACGGGCTGCACGTACGGCTTCGGCGGCGTCCCTACCGGCTTGTTTCAATTGAGAAAGTGATGTCGCCGCCCGTTCGGAGGCTTCCAGCGCTTCGGACTGGATATCGCGTGAGGCGAGCCGGGCGCGTTCGAGGGCGGAGTTGACCGCATCCGTCAGCCGGTCCCCGGTCGTATGCGCGCTGGCGGCGACCATTTCGCCGGCCCGCAGCGCCTGCTCGACCATTTTGCGGGACTGTTCGAGTTTTTCCTCCATCCGCGCGACCGCGAAAACCAGGTCCTCGCTACGTTTGGCGGCTTCCACTGACATCGTGTCGAGCGAGGTGACTTTCTCCGAGAGCTTCGAACTCGCGCTGTCGAGATTTTCAAGACGCACTTCCAGCGCCTGGTCGGCCTGCGCAATATCCGCAGCCGCCGCACGTGCGGAGTCGCGCATCTGGGCGGCCTGGCGAGGGATGGCCTCGCTCATCATTTCCGTCTGCTTGCGAATGTCGGAGGCGAGCGTTTCAAGCGACTTGCGCTCGTCATGCAGGCGCTTCGACAGCTCCTTGGCATTGTCGGCAGCGACATAGGAGACGCTCTCAAGCCTTTGTCTTTCATCGGAAATTTCAGCCGACATTGCCTTCATCGACGACAAGGCATGCGCCATGGAGCGGTCGACCTCGCCAGCGCTGCGGCGCATCTGGTCGGCGAAGAGGGTCGCATCTTCTCCGGTTCTCTCCATGGGAAGAAGCAGGCGGGCCGCCGCTTCCAGAACGACCGCATTGGTCGATGCGGCGCGTGAATTTTCCCGCGCCAGCAGGCCGGCCATGAGGATCATCAGGCCCGGTATGGCAAGCGCGACGGAGCCCGCACCGATGACGGCGGCGGAGTAGGCCGAGAGCTGGTCGAGCCCGAGCAGGGCCACGGCGCCACCGAAGGCGGCGATCCACCAGGCGAAGGCGCCGGCCAGCCCCATCCAGAGGAAAGTCCGCCCGGATTCGCGTGCCTCGGTCAGCCTCTCAAGGGAGTCCGATGGTAGTCCGGATTCAGTCCGGATCTGGGTCACTTTCGGAAGGTGTTCCGGGTGTCTGGGGTCTTTGGCGTCCATGGCGGTCAATCTACGCGGTTTTCGTAAGGCCTGCGACGAAAAAGTCACAGGCGATTGGCCCCAGCTATTCCATTAGCGGTCGTGGCATGGGGCGGGTCAACCCGTACATGCATACATTATACCGCTTTAATATGGCCTGAACGGCGATATGGCGGGCTTTTGAGCAGTTGGACGGAATGCGGGACACTTCAGAGCGCGTCCACGCCATCGCCGGGGGTGAACCAGGCGTCCTGAATTTCGTAGAGCACATGGTCGCGCCAGGCACCATCGAGCTCCAGATAGTTCTTCGCCAGGCCGATTTCGCGGAAGCCGAGCCGGCCGGCGAGATTTCGCGAGCGGTGATTGTCCGGCATGATGGCAGCCTCGACGCGGTGCAGGTTGAAATCGCCGAAGCTGAGCTCGATCACGTCCTGCAGGCCCCGGCGCATGACGGACTGGCCCTCGAAGCGCCGGTCGAGCATGTAGCCGAGCGTGGCGGACTGGAAGGGCCCACGCGTGATCTGGTCGAGGTCGATCTTGCCGATCACGCTGTCATTGTTGTGGACGATGCAGAAGCGGTAGGCGCGGTCCTCGCGCCATTCCACCTTGGCGAGCCGGCAGGCGGCCTTCCAGTGCTCACGGGTGAAGTAATTGTCCGAGCGTGTGGGCGAATAGGGGCGGAAGCGGTCGCGATTGATGGTGAGGAAGTCGGCGACACGGGCCGGATTGCACTCATGCAGCGCTACAAGCTCGAACATGGTCTCTACGCTCCCCGTCACCGGTTTCTCACGGCGTCATTGCAGGCGGGGCGATTTTGTAGCGGGGATGCGCGGCGAGGGGAAGGGGGCTTTTAATTGCCCGCGCTGACATCATCGGCCAGTGCTCCGAGCACCACTATGTTTATGCGCAAAGAAAAAACCGCCCGGTTGCCCGGACGGCTTTTGTGGTTCTGACGCGAGCAGGGGCTGGCCTACTCGTCGACTTCGTCCAGCGGGTCGAAATCGTCATCGTCTTCGCTGATCTCCTCGCCGGCGACATAGCCGGCGCCTGCTGCGGCTGCGAGGCAGCCTGACAGCATGAAGGAACTGCCGACCAGTCCGGCCAGGATAAGGGGTTTCGGATCGAGCTTTTCCAGGTCGAGTTTCATTGGGAGAGGTCCTTTCTGAGAGGCGGGAGGGGGCGCCATGCGGCGCGCTACGGGTATCCGTATGGGCTACTTCTCGCCGTCGACCACTTCGTCCAGCGGATCGAAGTCGCCGTCATTCTCGCTGATTTCCTCACCGGCGACATAACCGGCGCCAATGGCGGCGGCGATACAGCCGGTCATCGAGAAGCTGCCGATCAGAATGGCTGCGAGCAGGCCGGTCTTTGCGCGGGTATTTTTCATGGCGAGGCATCCTTGCTTTAATACAGATCAAACCTCAAACGCGCCGCATAACCGGGCGGTTCTCTCAATTTCCTGTAATATTTGAAGGGTGTGACCAGGTGCGGGAAGTGGGTCAGGCGAGCGCGTGAGACTCTGGCGCCCGCAAAAAGGAAAGGCGCGACATCGCTCCCGAAAGAGCAAATCGCGCCTTCCAATGCGTCTCGAATCGTCCTACTCAGACACTTGTGACAGCGAATGAGGTGTCCGTGGTCGAGCACACCCGGGCGCCTTTCCTTTTTCCGGTTGCGTGTGCACCGCTCCCGGCGTCCGGTCAGTTACCCGTTAAACGATCTGGCGCGCCGGTCCGGTTTTGGGCCCGTCGGCCCGGCTCGCCGTTGATCGTCCGGCTCCAGGGCGTTTCGCGGCTTTTGACACCACCATCGTTTCCCTTTGCCTGCCGCCGGCAAGTCGTCCCCTTGCGGGGGCTTCTGCCTTTGGCCTGCCGCCGACTTGTCTCCAGTGAAGGAAACATGTGTCCTTGGCCGCCGTGTTTCGGTTTCGCGCTCCGGTCACGGCCTACAGCACCGCTCCGGCAGGTCCGGACCTGCCTCACGGACATCGCCTGCTTTGTCCCGCCGTCTCTGCTGAGCCCTTTGCGCCACGGCTCTCACCGTCTTGCTCCTGGCCCGGCCGACGTATCGGGGGCGATGTGCTTCACCGACGATCCGAGGTGAGGTTTGCTCCTCACACGGACTTCGTTGGCGTTCCGAAACGATCCTCCAAAAACGCGACTGAGTCGAGAGGGCACAAGGTTAATTTTTGGATTTATGCACAGATTTGCGAGCGGCCTGTGGAGAACCGCCCCGCGCCTGTGGGTAAAGCCCGGTGGCCTAGAACAGACGCTCCTTGTCGTCGACGATCTCGTCGATCAGGCGCAGCGCGACAAGTCCGCCACCAATGGCGAGCAGGGAGTTGCCGAGCGAGTGCAGCATATTGGGCGGCATGGCCACTTTCGCCACGCCATCGCGAGCCTTGCGGACCTTGCGCGACACACCGCGATCGAGATGAGGGCGCTTCTTCTTTGCTTCAGGAAGGTCGAGCATGGTCGGCTTCCACTGGCGCAGCAGCACACCGGTCCCGACGAGGGCGGCGGCGGCGATGAGCGGTTGGTTCTTAACGGGCGCGTTGGCCATCGGGCATCCTCTTCATGACTGTTACAAAAGCAATGCGCCGGGGGAGCGGCGGGTTCCGAAAGGCGGCTTGACCCCCGCCCCGCCTCTTCGCAGTCTGGACGCGAACCGGCCGGGAGGGGCAAACCTTGAGACATCTCGTCAGACTGGGCCTTCCCGCACTCTTTACGCTCATCACCGCTTGCGGTGGCCCTACAGGCTATGACAAGCCGCCCAATCTCTGCGAGGCCGATGGCGCGCGATGTGTGAGCGTTCCGGTGCGCGATCTCCTGGCGGTTGACGGCGACACGTTCGAGCTCCGCCGGCTGACGGCCTCGGGCGGGGAGGAACGGATCCGCTTGCGCCTTATCGGCTGGGACAGTCCGGAAGCCGGGGACGCGGCGAATTGCGCGGAGGAAGCCCGGCTGGGCCGGGAGGTCGAGGCCCGCGCACGCACGCTCTTTTCAGGCGGCAGCAAGGTCACCTTCCTCGCCGAGGGCATGGATCGATACGGTCGCGTGCGGGCTCACGTCTATCTCGATGGCACGCATGTCGGCTGGCTGCTATCGAAGGAGGGGCTGGCGCAGCTGCTGGAGGAGGGCGTGCAGGCGGACTGGTGCGGGTAGCCTGGGCGGTGGACCAGCTATCCTCAGGTCGCCAGGCAGTCTCAAATACTGCGTTACAGCCTGCCCGAATGGCGTATTGACGTCATGGAGGCGTGGCCCGTGACCTGCATGGCTATGCGGGCTGTGTAATAATCCCGACAGTCTGAAGGCTGGGGCAGATGGCAAGGTGGACCATGCCGGTACGAGCATTCTTTGAAGACCTGGGCCTTTTCGGCGATCATCCTGCCATCATCCGGCCGGAGGATGGTTTTGTCCTGAGCTATGAGGCGCTCGAGCAGAGGGTGCGGGGAAAGGTCGATGAGATCGGGCTCGACCCGAAACTCGTCTTCATTGAGGGGACGAACACGATTGAGACGATCGTCAATTATCTCGCCACACTGCGCACGCCGGCGGCGGTTCATCTCCTGGAGGATGCCGGGAATGAGAAAGGGCAGCGGCTAATCGAAGCCTATCGTCCCAACCTGATCCTCAGGGAGCACGCGGCCGAGGTATTCGACGCTGAACCGCCGCAATTGCATCCTGACCTGAAACTGCTGCTGTCGACCTCGGGCTCAACGGGCTCTCCGAAGTTCGTGAAGCTGTCGCAGAAGAACATCCAGTCGAATACAGAGGCGATCACCGAGTATCTGGGCCTGACGAAGGAGGAGAGGGCGTTCTGCCATCTGAAACCGTTCTACTCCTTCGGTCTTTCTATCATCAATTCGCATCTCCAGTGCGGGGGATCGCTGGTGCTTTCGCAGAAGTCGATGATGGAGCCCGAGTTCTGGGTCGATTTCAAAGCCTCAAGAGCCACCAGCTTTTCCGGCGTGCCTTATAATTACGAGATGCTCTACGAACTGGGGTTCGACCCGGCGGCGTATGAGGACCTCAGATATGCGACCCAGGCGGGCGGGAAGCTTCGCGGCGAGTTGGTCTCCCATTTCGTCGAGGCCTTCGCCGCAGCTGGCAAGGATTTCTTCGTCATGTACGGGCAGACGGAGGCAGCGCCCCGGATGTCTTATCTCAAGCCGGACGACGCCAGGACATTTCCGGATTCCATCGGACAGGCGATCCCCGGTGGCGAATTGTTCCTGATCGATGACGAGGGAGAGACCGTGACCGCGGCGCACGATGCCGAGCTCGCCTATCGGGGCCCCAATGTGATGATGGGATATGCGACCGATCGGTCTGAACTGGCGTCAGACGAGACGCCGGACTATCTCCGGACCGGTGATATTGCGCGTCGCTTGCCGGGCGATCTGTTCCAGATTGTCGGGCGCAGGAAGCGGTTCGTGAAGCTTTTCGGAAGCCGCATCAATCTCGATTCCGTCGAGCAGATGCTGAAGGAAAAATTCGGCACGCTTGCCGTCACGGGCAATGATGAGCGGCTGGCCGTCGCGCTTGTCTCAGAGGAGAGCGACGCGTTGCGACGGGACGTCCAGAGCGCCCTGTCTGAAACACTGGAAGTTCCGCAGAAGGTCATAGCCGTTCGTTTCTATGAAAGCCTTCCTTTCCTGCCGAATGGCAAGGTGAGCTATCTCGCGCTCGAACAGGACTTCAACACGGTCAATCACGCTCCGCTGGTTCGACGGGTCTGGGATGGGTTTCTGGAGATCCTCGGTCTGTCGGCGCATCAGTGTCATACGGTCAAGCAGGCGTTTGAGGCGATCCTGATGCAGGATGGGATCGATGAGACCGAGAGCTTTGAATCCCTCGGCGCTGACTCCCTCGCCTTTGTCGGGCTCCAGATCGAACTGGACCATCTCTTTGCCGGAAATCCGCCGGAGACGTGGACGAGCCTCTCCATCGCGACGCTGGACGAACAGCTTGCCTCTCAAAAATAGGCTGAGCGCTTTGGCCCTCAGGCGCCGATGAGGGGCCGGCTTTTCTTGCCGAGGCTCCATTTCAGAAGCGCATAGGACAGAATGCAGAGCACGAGGGTCGCGGCAAACGTCGCGATGATTGTCACGAGCTGGTAACCGACCGTCTCCACATTTTCGCACAGTTTCCTGAAGCCCAGAAGGAAGAAGCCGTGGGCGAAATAGATGTAGAAGCTCAGGCGGGCGAACAGGTCCAGGGTCACATTGTGCTGGCTCATCTTTTTCTTGAACACGACATACAGGGCGAGGGTCGTGACCGCGCAATAGATCTGGTTGAACAGGGCCGCTGTGGTGCCTTCAAATGAGATCGCGAAAGGCGTGGCGGCGGCCAGGGCAGCGGTGGCCGCAATCGTGGCCCATATGGCGCGCCGGGAGATTGTGAAAGACGGGGCTTTCTCCATCTTCGAGACGGCAAAGCCGAGCAGGAAGGCCGGGATGAAGTAAATGGCCGACCGCACCGGATTGCCCCGGGCGATCAGGACGGCGAAAACGAAGAAGAGAAGAAAGCAGACGAGCACGGTCAGGACCGAGCGGTCTTTCAGCGCGAGTGCGGCCGGAGAGACCGCATAGATGATCATGATCGTGGGGATGAACCAGTACGGCCCCAGCTGGGTGCCGGTCAGGTAGAGGGCCGCCGCCTGGCCGATCAGTGGCAGGGTTTCAAACCACGGCGCCGAGGCGATCAGCATGTAATCATTGATCCCGGCATACCAGAGGAGGAGCGCCGGAACGGAAAAGAGTGTGTACGGCAGAAGCACGTACTTCATCTTCCCGGCCATGTAATTGGTGAACTGGAAATTCTCCGTGCTCCGGAAAAAGATGAAGCCCGATATGAAGATGAAATAATAGGTCCCGTTGCCGATGATATAGTCGAACTCCCTCATCTCCGGCGACTTTTGCGCGAACATCTCGATGGTGTGGGTCAGGATGATGAGGAGGATCGCGAAGCCGCGAAAATTGTTGATGTGCAGCATGGAAGCTCATTCCGTTTCGGAGCGGCCGGGGCGGTCCCTTCGTCTTGATGAACCGATGCAATATGCATGCAAGCTGGCTGCTGCAGTCCAGGCATGCATTTTCGGGCGTGCTCACATCCCGGGGGACGGCACGCCTTCCGAAAGGTGGCAATGGAAGAGGGCAGGCGGACGGTGGCGCGCGCCTCAGCTGCTATTGTTGTACCAGTCCGATAGCGCCTCGCCGACGGCCTGGGGCAGGATGGTGGCGATGAGGCCCAGCTCATGGCCGAGCCGGGACGGGACCGGCGCGGGCGCGCAGATCGGGCACGGGGCGCCGGAACACTTCAGCCGGGCGAGATGGCGCGCCATGCGCCGGGCGAGCGGGGCGGGGTCGTCGAGGTATCCGAGAAGGGTCCGGTAGCGTTCCAGAAGCGTTCCGGTTTCAGCCCACCTGTCTCCTGCCGGCCGGCGGCCATAGCGGGCGCGCAGGGCGTGCAGCTGTTCGGGGTCGGCCCCGCCGGGCTGGGTCAGGGCGAAGGCGCGTGCGCGGGGCGTGGGGACGGGTGTGTCCGAGGGCTCGGCCGCGTGGGACGGGGCCCCGGTTTTCGCCGGGGTAAGCGGGGGCTGAGGGGCAGGCCGCGCAGGCTCGGGGGCGAGATTGGCCGCCATCAGGGCAAGCAGGCGGCGCAGCATGGTCTCGAGCCGGCGCACCACCCCGCGAAAGCGCTGCGCGCCACTGCGCGTCACCGGATACTGCCGCATCGTCAGCCCGGCCTTGTCAGCCGCCGTCACCAGCGTCTCACGAACGGCCTTAAGCCCCGCCTCGATGAATCCCGGTCTGGTCATGGGCGGGAGTATGGGGGAGGAATCTATCCGGTTGGATGAAATTCAAGTTTGCTGTTCGTAGGATTCCATCTAATGCAACACAGCCCCGATATATAAAATCCGCCTCTTCTTTTGCTCCGTTTATATGACCAATTGTCGACTCACAGCCGATAGTTGATAGCTTGCGAAAAATTAGAGAATCGAATGTTTCTGCCACATGACCCGCCCATCGCATTTACCTGACTTCTTGAACCCGCCGATAAACGAAGTTGCATTGGGCGTGCAGTTTGGAGCAATTCCAAATTTCACGAGCGTGGGATTGGGTGAAGTGTGGTCTCTCTTTCAGCACGAGCTTCCTGCAATCCAAGAGCACCCGCCTTTAGCTCCCCAGTTCGAGACATTTGGCGGAGCTTCGCCAGGACATAGTGTGCAATTTCGAGTGGGTTCTGCTCCAGCGGAGAACCGACTTTGGTTCATTTCCGAGGATGAAAGCCACTTAGTCCAATTCCAAAAGGATCGCTTTCTTACAAATTGGAGAAAACGGGGCGGAAATGGAGAGTACCCCAGATTCGAGACCATATTGTCTTCTTTCAAAGACAAGTATCAGGCGTTGGAAGAATATATTGCTAAAAGGTACGACCACAAACTAAGAATAAACCAGGCAGAGGTCACCTACTTTAACATAATACCGGTTGAAGAGTTTTCTGATGTCGGCATCTGGATGGAGAGCTTTAATGCTCCCTCTATAGATTTAGAGTCGATGAATACGCAATTTAAAGAGGTGTTGAACGATAGTGCGGACCAGCCATTTGGTAGAGCGTATTTTGAGCTTCAATCCGCAGTCTCAATTGACGGTAAAAAGAAAGCCTTTCGGTTTGATATCACTGTTCGCGGTACACCCGATGATGAAGGTGTTGCATCAGCGGTAGAATTCTTTCAGGTTGCAAGAGAAAAGATCGTTTGCAGCTTCAAAGAGCTGACGACAGAAAAAGCTCATGATTACTGGGGAATAAAAAAGTGAGTGAGAATCAATCAGGCGCAGCGTTCACAGGACAGTTTCGTTCGCCAAAATCGATGACCGTAGAAAATATTGGAACACATCAATCTGTTTTCAGGACGATTGTCGAGCACGATTGTAGCGCTTGGGCAAAGCAGCTTGAATCCCGCTTTGCGGAGTTGTTGGCTTTGCCCTCGGGTTGGGACGGATACAATGGTCGGCAGCTGTCTCAGGACTGCTATTCTTTTGCGCTAAATATACTAAACCGGCTTTGCAGAGAGGACGTTCCAGCACCAAGCTTGGTGCCTGGAGGGGACGGCACATTGCAAATGGAATGGCACCTCAATCAACACGATATCGAATTGGATGTCTTGGGAGTGTATAACGTGGTCGCATATCATTGCGATCGACTCTCCGGCGCGGAGCAAGAGCTTGAACTTAAGAAAGATTTTTCTGAAGTAGCAAATTGGATGCGTTATCTGGTTTGCGAAGACGAAGTTGAAGAAATAGCCGCAGCATAAGGTGCATGTCGAACTATGCAGCCTTATGACGAAAACGAAATTGAGGCGGATGACATCATAATCCGCCGGATCGATCCGAACGAGCATATCGTCCCTGATGACAACACGGGTGGCGAGAGGATTTCATCGAAAGCGTTCTCAGCTTCAAGTGGTGATGAGGGCGGCATGTCAGTTGATGTCGAAAAGCTTATTGTTGCTGACGGTGTTGAGCCCATGGATTTTGTCACCACGCCCCGATTCACGGGGTCGGTGTACTTTATTGCGGAGTCGATCAGAGAACGAGAACTAATGATCGGGTATGAACCTATTGAAGGTAACCCGTATCATGGAGAGGTGTGGCGGTCGCCCAATGGCGGCAGATTTACGAGAGCTCAAAAAAAAGCTCTACGCGAAACTGCCGAGTGGTACGTTGAGCTTCCCGGCGTGGCTCTGAAGTGAAACTGGCACCGCGACAATAGGCTAGCGGACCGGTCGCACCTAAAGCCCCAGCTCGCTCTCCCGCAGCTTCTTCACCTCATCCCTGAGCCTTGCCGCCTCTTCGAACTCCAGATTCGCCGCCGCTTCGCGCATCTGTTTTTCCAGGTCGGCGATGACCGCCTGCATGTTGTGGCCGGAGCCGGGCTCGAGCTTGGCGACGGCCTCTTCCGCCATGCCGCGGGCGGGGACGCGGCGGGAGCGGCCGCCCTTGAGCTGTTGCGACTTGCCGGGGCGGGCTTCGCCGAGATCGGCGAGGATGTCGGCGACGGCACGCTTGATCGTGGTCGGCGTGATGCCGTGTTCTTCATTGTGGGCGATCTGCTTCTCGCGCCGGCGCTCGGTCTCTTCCATGGCGCGTTCCATCGAGCCGGTCACCTTGTCGGCATAGAGGATGACGCGCGCCTCTGAATTGCGCGCCGCGCGCCCGATGGTCTGCACCAGCGAGGTTTCCGAGCGCAGGAAGCCTTCCTTGTCGGCGTCGAGAATGCCGACAAAGCCGCACTCCGGGATGTCGAGGCCCTCGCGCAACAGGTTGATGCCGACCAGCACGTCGAACTCGCCGAGCCTGAGGTCGCGGATGATCTCGATGCGCTCCACCGTGTCGATGTCGGAGTGCATGTAGCGCACGCGCACGCCCTGTTCGTGGAGGTATTCGGTGAGGTCCTCGGCCATCTTCTTGGTCAGCGTTGTGACGAGCGAGCGCATGCCCTTCTCGGCGACCTGTTTCACCTCGGCCAGCAGGTCGTCGACCTGGTTGATGTTGCCGTTTTCCTTCGTGCCGGTGACCGGGCGGACCTCGACCGGCGGGTCGATCAGGCCGGTGGGGCGAATGACCTGTTCGGTGAAAATGCCGCCGGTGGCCTCCAGCTCCCACTTGCCGGGCGTGGCGGAGACGTGGACGGTCTGCGGGCGCATCGCTTCCCATTCGGCGAATTTCAGCGGCCGGTTGTCGATGCAGGACGGCAGGCGGAAGCCGTATTCCGCGAGCGTGGACTTGCGGTTGAAGTCGCCCCGGAACATGCCGCCGATCTGGGGCACGGTCTGGTGGCTCTCATCGACGAAGACGATGGCATTGTCGGGCAGGTATTCGAACATGGTCGGCGGCGGCTCGCCCGGCAGGCGGCCGGTGAGGTAGCGCGAATAGTTCTCGATGCCGTTACACGAGCCCGTCGCGGCCATCATCTCCATGTCATAGGTGGTGCGCTGTTCGATGCGCTGGGCCTCGAGCAGCTTGTTGTGCTTCTCGAAATGGTCGATCGTTGATTTGAGCTCGGCCTTGATACTGGTGATGGCGTTGTTGAGCGTCGGGCGCGGCGTGACATAGTGCGAATTGGCGTAGAGCTTGATGGCAGGCAGATCCTGGATCTTCTTGCCCGTTAGCGGGTCGAACTCGACAATGCTTTCAAGCTCGTCGCCGAAGAAGGAGAGCTTCCAGGCGCAATCGTCATAGTGGGCCGGGAAGATATCGAGCACGTCGCCCTTGAGGCGGAAGCTGCCGCGCTGGAAGGCGGCGTCATTGCGGGTGTAATGCAGCGCGACGAGCTGCTGGGTGACTTCGCGCGGGTCGATCTGCTGGCCTTCTTCCAGCTTGAAGGTCATCGAGGTGTAGGTCTCGACCGAGCCGATGCCGTAGATGCAGGAGACCGAGGCCACAATGATCACATCGTCACGCTCCAGAATGGCGCGGGTGGCGGAGTGGCGCATCCGGTCGATGGCCTCGTTGATGGAGGATTCCTTCTCGATATAGAGGTCCGAGCGGGGCACATAGGCTTCCGGCTGGTAGTAGTCGTAATAGGAGACGAAATACTCCACCGCATTGTCCGGGAAGAAGGATTTCATCTCGCCATAGAGCTGCGCGGCGAGTGTCTTGTTGGGCGCGAGGATGAGGGCCGGGCGCTGCACCGCCTCGATCACCTTGGCCATGGTGAAGGTCTTGCCGGTGCCGGTCGCGCCGAGGAGGACCTGGTCGCGCTCGCCGGCCTCGAGGCCCTCGACGAGTTCCGGGATGGCGGTGCGCTGGTCGCCCGCGGGCTCGTATTCGGAGGCGACCTTGAAGCGCTTGCCGCCCTCGATCTTCTCCCACTGCCGGTCAGGCCGGTGCGGCGTCCAGTTGTCGGACGGCAGCCCGCCCGCCGCATCGCGCGCCGCGCCGGACCAGTCAAATGTCGCAGAGGCGTCCTGAACGCCGGAAGGGGAACGTGCCATGAACGCGAAGATGGGGCAGGGCGGGGGCGGGGTAAAGAGGGGACTGCTGACAGGGGTGTGTCGGGAGTGGCTGGCGGCCATTTACGTAGAGAAAAATATAAAACCACGCTTGAGTAGTATTTTTGCTTGAGCTAACCTTATTGTCGATGCTCAAACTGGACGTCGGCTCGCGAGACACGATGGAGGTCGTGGACCTGCTCATGTAAGAAGCGGGGTCGACGTGCCGAGCGATTGAGCTTGGAGACGGCTATCTCGCCGCCGTGATCAATCCGTGCCTTGGGCCCGATGAGGACCGGGTGGCACGCTTGATACTCGCCGCGCCGGACATGTTGGCTTTGTTGGAGGCGGTGAGCTTCGGCGACCTGCCGCAAGACTTTCGTAATCGTGCGCATGCGATAGTCTCATCCGTTCGAGGGGAAACGGCGCGAGATCGGAATGGCTCAGAATTGGGATCGCAGGCAGGTCACGCTGGCGATTGAGCTGTATACGCGGCTGCCCTTTGGGCGGCTGCATAGCCGTAACCCGGAGATCATTGCCCTGGCCGAGCAGATCGGACGCACGCCAAGCGCGCTGGCGATGAAGCTCGTCAATCTGGCCTCGCTGGACGAGGATTTGGACCGCAAGGGGCTGGGAAACGCTTCTTCGCTAGACCGGGAAGTGTGGGCAGACTTCACGGCGCATCCCACGCAATTCATTGAGCGGGCCCGGCGGATCGTGGGGGAAATCTTTTACGCTGAAGCCGAGCCGTCAGCGGTCCTCGAAGTGGCTGAAGGCAAGGAAGTCGAGCGCCTCGTGAAGGTGCGCCAGAACCAGCGCGTCTTTCGAGAGATCGTGCTGCCCTCCTATGACAATCAATGCGCCGTTCTGGGTAAGGTCTCGCCAGAGCTACTGACGGCAAGCCACATCATTCCATGGAAAACGCGTGAAGATACACGCCTCGACCCGCGCAACGGGATCAGCCTGAACTCGCTGCATGACCGGGCTTTTGATCGCGGGCTGATTTCCTTCCGCGATGACCTGAGCATGATGGTCTCCTCGAAGATTATTATTCCGGATCACGTCCGGTCGCTTTTCAATGAGAACATTCGATTGAAGCCGGTGAAGTTCCGGCCCCTGCCGGCGTATCTGGAGCATCACCGGGACGTTGTTTTCGAGGCAGCTTAGGCTGTCTAATAGGCATAGTTTTACGCTTGCTCTTCCCCCGCCTGCGGGGGAAGTGGCCCGCGAATGCGGGTCGAAGGGGGCAAGCCACAAAGAGCGGTATCTCATGCGGCTTCCCCCCTCCGCCCTTCGGGCACCTCCCCCGTGAACGGGGGAGGATGGCGCTGCGAAGTACCGAAAATCATCTCTTGTTCGTCATCTCGGCCGACCGGAGGGAGAGCCGGGACCCAGAATCCGCCTTCGCCGTTTTGATTTCGCTGGGTCCCGGTCTTCCGCTTTGCGGAAACCGGGATGACGGTGGCCGGCAGCAGGGGCGCGTCTCGTGGGACACGAGAGCGGATTGAACGCTCAGGCCCGTGACTGGTCCGGGGCGATCAGGTCGGCCCCGATTTGCCGCTGTGGAAAGCGCCCAGCCGGAAGACCGCCCAGAGGAGGCCGGTCACCGCGGTTGCGATCATGACCAGCGCCAGGTCAGGCGAGAATCTCCCCAGTGTGCCGATGGAGACCCCAAAGAGCTGCGGGACAAGGATCAGAGTGGTCCAGGCCAGCACGAGCGTCATCAGAAGCGGGAACCACAGGCTGAATGTGCCGGACAGGCCGGCCTTGGCGCGCAGGCCGTCGCGGCGCAGCCATGCCACGAGGATGCCCGCTGCGAAAACAAGGGGCAGCAGCGCAAACGAGGCAAACAGGGCCTGCCGGCTCCAGCGGCCGCCTTCGCTGGCCTCATCCAGGCCGAGGGCCCGGGCGCTGAGGCCGTTGAAGAGCGCAGCGTTTTCTCCAAACCCCATGCCGCTGCCCGAGTTGAGGAGGATGACGAGACCTTTCCGCTCGGCCGGAACCATGATGGCGAGCGTTTCCACGCCGGGCGTCAGGCCGGTGTGGGAGACGGTTCCGTTCTCCCGGTCGATATACCAGCCGAAGCCGTAGAACGGCGCTTCATCGGCTGCCGGGCGCATCATTTCCGACTTGCTCCCGGCGCTGATGATGTCGTCCTCGCCATTCATCATGACGGCGAGGTATCGCGCCGTGTCGCGGGCGGTGGCGATGACGCCGCCGACCGGCGCCGACATGCGATCGGTGGCGCCCTCGGGCACAGCGCGCTTCCCGCCGAACCAGGGCGTATGCCCTCTGGCAATCTCGTCATGGATCTCGCCGTCGGCGACGAAGCTGTCCGCCATGCCGATGGGGGCGAGGATTTCCGCTTCGACATAGCGCGCATAGTCCTGTCCGCTCACCCCCTCGATGAGGGCGCCGAGCACATAATAGTTCGCGTTGGAATAGTCCCACCGGGTGCCGGGTGGATAGGCGGGCGTCCATCCGGCAATGCGTTCAACCTGGCGCTGGAGCCCGTCGGCACCCGGACCCGGCGCGGCGAGCGTGTCATTGCCCTGCAGGGTCGAATACCCGCTTGTCTGGCCGAGCAGCTGCCGGATCGTGATGGAGCCGCCGGGACTATCGGAGAATGTCTCGAGATACTGCGAAATCCCCGCATCCAGGTCGACCTCGCCAGCCTCGACAAGCTGCATCACCGCCACTGCGGTAAAGCTCTTGGATATCGAGCCAAGCACGAACCGCGTATCCGGGGTGATGGCCTTGCCGCTGCCGGCCAGGGTCTCGCCCCGTGCCCCGGAAGATATCTCGCCGTCCTGCAAGACCGCATAGGCAAGGCCGGGCGCACCCTTTGCCGGCACTTCGGAGGCGACGAAGTCATCGATCGGGTCTGGCGGCACGCTCGCCTGCAAAGCGGTGGCAAACCCGCACAACGCCAAGACAAACACCCACTGCATCCTGCCCCCACTTTCCTTTCTGCCCTGCCGGCCTGCAGGGGGGCGATGGTCCCCTGGCAGGTGCTGGCATGGCCTTGGCTCGCCTCGCAAACCGAGCCTGTAGGAGGGACTCTTACCGCATAATATCCGCGATGGGCGATTTTCTGCCGGTCGCGGCCTTTCGCCGTGCGACAGCGGGGATGACGGGTGGAAGCGCTACGGCTTGGCCGCCAGCCTGATCCGCCGCCCCGCACTGAGATTCTGCGCCGCGTTCACGATGGCGTCCGTGTCGATCTGGTAGTGGCGGTGCAGGTCCGGGATGGTGCCGGTCTGGCCGAAGTGTTCGACGCCCAATGGAGCCGTCATGTGGCCGGCGACCGAGCCGATCCAGGCGAGGGTGGCGGGGTGGCCGTCGGTGACCGTGATCAGGGTCGCGTCGCGCGGGACCTTGGCCATGAGGCGCTCGATCTGGCTCTCGGCGGAGCTGTGGCCACGGGCGCGGGCGCGGCGGGCGGCGGTCCAGCCTGAGTTGAGACGGTCTGCCGAGGTCACGGCGAGGACGCCGATGTCGCGGCGATCATTGCCGATGCGCCCGGCCGCCTCGATGGCTTCCGGGGCGATGACGCCCTGATAGGCGATGACGACCTCGCAATTCGGTCCCGGTTCGCGCAGCCAGTAGGCGCCGTCGACCACGCCGCGGCGGAATTCCTCATCGTCGCGGTTGCGGGGGCCGAGCTGTTCGATGGGGCGTGTGGAGAGGCGGAGGTAGACCGACCCGCCGGTCTCGTCGCGCAGCCAGGTGCGCTCATCCGGATCGTTCTCGCCGGAGCGCTGCAGATAGTCGAAGCTCCAGTCCATGATGATGGACAGCTCGTCGAGGAAGGCCGGCTCGAAGCTCACAAGCCCGTCCTGGCTCATGCCGATAAGCTGGGTGCCGACGGACTGGTGCGCGCCGCCTTCCGGGGCGAGCGTGATGCCGGACGGCGTGCCCGCCACGATGAAGCGGGCATCCTGGTAGCAGGCATAGTTCAGCGCATCGAGGCCGCGCGCGATGAAGGGATCATACAGCGTGCCGATGGGGATGAGGCGCTCTCCGAAATGGGAGTGCGCCAGACCGGCCTGTCCGAGCAGGAGGAAGAGGTTCATCTCGGCGATGCCAAGCTCGAAATGCTGGCCCTCGGGGGAGAACTCCCATTTCTGGGTCGACGGGATGGACTGTTCCTTGAAGGTGTCGGAGACCTCGCGGCGGGCAAACAGCGAGCGGCGGTTCACCCAGCCGGAGAGGTTGGTGGAGCTGGTCACGTCCGGTGACATGGTAACGATGCGGTCGGCGAGCTCTGATTTCGACTTGGCGAGGCCGTCGAGGATCTTGCCGAAGCCGGCCTGTGTGGCGAGTTCGCGGTCATCCAGCCAGACAGGGCCGGGGCTTTTCACTTCCGGCGCGGTGTAACGGCGCGTGCCCTTGGCGAAGAAGGGGACAGTGTCGAGGAAGGCTTTCAGCGCGTCCTCGTCATCGACCGTGGCGAAGGGCTCCCATTCCTCGCCTTCTGGCACGCCCATCTGCTTCTGGAAGTCGGCGAATTGCGGCTTGTTCATGATGCCGCCATGATTGTCCTTGTGCCCGGCGAGCGGGGTCTGCCAGCCCTTGATGGTGTAGGCGAGGAAGACGGTCGGGGTGTCGTCATCGATGGAATCGAAGGCCTCGGTGAGGGTCTTCAGGCACTGGCCGCCGAGATTGTTCATCAGCGCGTCGAGGTCTTCGTCGGAGCGCTTGTCGAGCAGTTTGGTGACGTCGCCCTGATCGCCGATATCGTTCATCAGGCGTTCGCGCCAGGCGGCGCCGCCTTTATAGGTGAGGGCGGAATAGTCCATGTTCGGACAGGTCTGGATCCATTCCTTCAGCGCCTCGCCACCGGGTTCCTTGAAGGCTTCGCGTTGCAGGACGCCATGGCGCAGCACGACGGTGCGCCAGCCGAACGCCTTGAAGATGGCGTCGATCTTCTCCCACAGGCCCTCATGCACGACGCCGTCGAGGCTCTGGCGGTTATAGTCGATCACCCACCATGTGTTGCGCAGGTCGTGCTTCCAGCCTTCCTGCAGGCACTCATACACATTGCCTTCATCGAGTTCCGCATCACCCACAAGCGCGACCTGGCGGCCGAGCGGCCTGTCGCCGAGCCAGTCCTTGGCGGCGATATAGTCCTGCACCAGCGAGTTGAAGGCGGTGGCCGCGACGCCAAGGCCGACCGAGCCTGTCGAGAAGTCGACATCGTCGACGTCCTTGGTGCGGCTCGGATAGGATTGCGCACCGCCCCAGCCGCGAAAGGCTTCGAGCTTCTCGCGCGTCTGGTTGCCCATCAGGTACTGCATGGCGTGGAAGACCGGCGAGGCATGCGGCTTTACCGCGACGCGGTCTTCCGGCTTCAGCGTGTTGAAATAGAGCGCCGTCATGATCGGCGTCATCGAGGCGCAGGAGGCCTGGTGGCCGCCGACCTTGATCGCGCCGTCCTCCTTCTTGCGAATGTTGTTCGCATTGTGGACCGTCCAGGCAGACAGCCAGAGAAGGCGCTGTTCGATGGTCTTCAGCATGTCGAGATCGGCAGGCATCTGGCACTCTTTGCATTTGCAACCAAGGGGAGTGTGCGTCTTCGCATGGCCGCAAGGCCGGGTCCAGATCAGGGCCTGAGGCCGAGGCGCTTGAGTGGGGCGCCGAAGGCCCCGGTGACCATGGCGGCGAGCGCTTTCGGCGCGGGCGGCACGTGGCTGAGAGGGGCAGCAAGATAGTCGCGCAGGAAGGGCACCACCCGGCCATCGCCCTGATAGACCGGTGTGAAAAGCCAGCTCATCGCCTGATAGAGGCGGATATGGTTACGGCGCAAGGCGGCGTAGCGGGCAAGGGTGTTGGGAATATCGCCGGCCTCCTCCAGCGTCAGGCAAAGCGCATGGGCATCGAGCAGCGCCATGTTCGCGCCCTGGCCGAGCTGCGGCGAGGCCGCGTGCCAGGCATCGCCGATATGGACGAGCTTTGGGCCGCTGACCGGCTGGCGATGCGTGCGGTGGCGGTAGCGCGCGAAGGTGAGCTGGTCGTGATGTGTGATCTGGTCGAGCAGGCTTTCGGTTTCCGGCCACAGGGCGCGGGCGTCCGCCTTCCAGCGGTCGAGCGGGGCGTCGCGCCACGCCGCCTCTGCGTCGCGGCGGATGGACCAGAAATAGGTGAGGCTGACTGGGCCGTGTGGCTCAAGCCGCCCCGAGGCCATGACGCCGGCCATCTGCCGGGCGGCCTTGTAGCGCTGCTCCAGCGCGTCCGGCTTGAAGGGGCCGCCTGCCGGCCAGGGCAAGGTGGCCCAGAGGGCACCATAGGCGAGTTCCTGCTTCGGTGCTCGTGTGAGAGGCGAGCGCACGCCGAGCGCATCGATGACAAGATCAAAACCGGCCAGGAATTCACCCGTCTCAAGCATGATGTCGCCGGATGACGGGTCGACGCTTTCAATACGTCGTGACGTCAGGATCTCGACCCCGTCTTCCAGCGCAGTACGGTGCAGCAGGTTGAACAGCATGGCGCGCTGGACCCCGAGACCGATCAGGCCGGGACGCAGATGCTCGAACCGGACATCGAGCACGGGCCGGTTGGAGGGTGTCGTCAGGCCCCAGAGCCGGGTCAGCGGACTGCCCAGCTGACGAACCTCGCCTCCCAGGCCAAGCTGCTCCAGAACCGCGAGCCCCGTCGCCTGCAGCATCAGGCCAGAGCCAACTGGCGCCGGCGTATCGAACTGGTCGAGAAGCGTAATACGATGTCCCTGGCGCGCCAGGCCGATGGCCGCAGCAAGGCCGCCAATTCCGGCTCCACAAATTGCAATAGATCGTGCGCGCCCCATTACCCAACGTCATGGCGCGCGTCGCGGGATCTGTCCACGGTTTACCGGAAGACTGCCGCCTCCCTTGCCCTTGTGCGGAACTTCGCTGCCTGGCTGCCCGTTTCATTGGCAGCAAACACGAAGGAGATGACCCATGGCCGATCGCGACCATCAGAGAGTAGAAGAAGTCGAACGCCAGCGCGGTTATGGCGAAGGCTTCAAGAAGGGTGAGGACGTCGAGGACCAGTCCACGGCCAATGCCGGCTACAAGGATGGCTCGCCCGTTGCCGACCAGCAGGAGCACGACGCCGATCTCGTCACCAGCATGGAAGACGAGCGCCTGCCGAATGCGCCGAACGACGATATGGACGATGCCTCGAGCACCCAGATCGGCAAGCATGCCGCCATGAAGAAGAAGCCCGACGGGCACATTCTGGAAGATGCCTATTCGGTCACAGATCCTGATGTGGAACCGAAGAAATAGCGCTTTCGGACCCGGCCTTTCGAGGCCGGGTTTTTGTTGAACAACATGCTCCGGGCTTGGCCGCGGGCTGTGGGCTGTTAACAGTAAGGCTCCTCCCTGCCGGATGCAGGGATTTTCAAGGGAGCTTATACTCATGATATTCCGAGGACTATTCGCCGCCACATCAGCTATCGCGCTCATGGCGGCGTGCACGGCCAACGACACCACCCCTGACGGCCCCTATGACGGGGTTGAGCAGAGCCTGGACCAGAGCGCTGCGGGGCAGACACAGGAAACCAGTCCGCCAGCTGCGACCCCCGATGAGATGGCCGAGACTGAGTCTTGGGATGCCTTCATGGCCGAATTCCTCGACGCCTATTTCGAACTCAATCCGACCTTTGCGATCTCGCAGGGCAAGCACGAGTTTGACGGCCAGCTTCCGGACTGGAGCCCGGCCGGTCTGCAGGAACAGGTCGATCTTCGCGAAGACATGATCGCCCGCGCCGAAGCGATCGATCCTGACGGCCTCAGCGAGGCCGACGCCTTCGAGCGCCAGTATTTCATCAATACGATGAAAGGTGAGCTGTTCTGGCTGGTCGAAGCCGACCAGCCTCACCTCAACCCGTCCTTCTATCTCGGACCGCTCGGTCCCAGCGTCTACGTCGCGCGGCCCTATGCCGACGCCGAGACCCGGATGAAGGCGTTCATCGAATATGCCAAAAATGTCCCGGCTGCCGCAGAGCAGGTGAAGGCGAACCTGAAGGTCCCGATGCCCGCAACCTATGTGAAGCTCGGCACCGCCGGCTTCAACGGACTGGCCGATCACTATGAAGGCGGCGCGAAGGATACGTTTGCCGAGGTCGAGGATGAAGCCCTGCAGGCGGAATATGACGCGGTCGTCGAAGAGGCCGCCGCCGCGATGCGCTCGGTCGCCGACTATATCGAGTCCGAGCCGGGCACCGATGACGGCTATGCGCTCGGTGCCGAAAAGTTCTCCAACATGATCCGGCTCACCGAAGGTGTCGATATCTCGCTCGAAGAGCTGGAAGCGATCGGCCGGGCCGACCTGAAGGCCAACCAGAACGCGCTTGCCGAGGCCTGCAGCGTGTTCGCCCCGGGCGCCGATATGGTGGACTGCATGGCCAAGATGGCGGCCAACAAGCCGGAAGAGGGCCCTGTGCAGGAAGCCCGCGACTCCCTGCCGGCACTGAAACAGTTCCTGATCGAGAAGGATCTCGTCTCGATCCCGGGCACGGAGGAAGCGCTGGTCGAGGAATCGCCACCCTACCGGCGCCAGAACTCGGCCTATATCTCGATCCCCGGGCCTTATGAGGAAGGCATGCCGTCGGTCTACTATATCTCGCCGCCGGACCCGACCTGGGACGAGGCCACGCGGGCCGAATACATCCCCGGCAAGATGGACCTGCTCGGCACGACGATCCACGAAGTCTGGCCCGGCCACTTCCTGAACTTCCTGCATGCCAACCGGTCGGATTCGGTCTTCGGGCAGATGTTCGTCGGCTATGCCTTCGCTGAAGGCTGGGCGCACTATACCGAAGAGATGATGATCGATGCCGGCCTGCATGATGGTGACCCCGAAACCAAGATCGGCCAGCTATCGAACGCGCTGCTGCGTAACTGCCGCTATCTCTCCACCATCGGTCTGCATACCCAGGGCTGGAGCGTGGACGACAGCTACGAGCTGTTCCGTAAGGAGTGCTATATCGACAAGGGCAATGCCACCCAGCAGGCCGCCCGCGGGACATATGATCCGGCTTATCTCAACTACACGATGGGCAAGCTGATGATCCGCAAGCTGCGCAATGACTGGGTTGCGGCGAATTACCCGGATGCGGAAGGCACCGAGGGCTGGAAGGCGTTCCACGATGAATTCCTGTCCTATGGCGGCCCCAACATTCCGCAGGTCCGCCAGGCCATGATGGATGAGGAGGAAGCCCACGCCGTTTTCGGCGAGTAGCCTCCCGTCATCGACGAGGTTGAAGAAAGGCCCGGCCAATTGTGCCGGGCCTTTTATTTGCGGGGGAGAGAAAAATTCTTTGGAAACATTTCAGTAATCGCCCAGGCCTATCCTTTGTCTCCGCGTTATGGAGCAGAGATGATGACAACGACTGATTGCGGACGCTGCCGGAACACGCCGCCAGCCGATTTCGCGATAACAATGGCATTCCAGCCAATTATCGATTCCTCGACCCGCTCGGTCTTTGCCTATGAAGCGCTGGTGCGTGGGGCAAAAGGGGAAGGCGCCGGAGAGGTGCTCTCCCGGGTCACAGAGGAAACGCGCTATTCCTTCGACCAGCAATGCCGCACGAAGGCGATTGGCCAGTCAGTCGACCTCGGCATGAAAACGGCGGCTGACAAGCCATTTCTCTCCATCAACTTCCTGCCGAATGCCGTCTATGAGCCGCGCGCCTGTATCCGTCAGACGCTTGCGATCGCCATGCAGACCGGCTTTCCGCTCGACAGGATCATTTTCGAGTTCACCGAGGGCGAGCAGATCGACACCGATCACCTGCTCAACATCCTCCGCGTCTACCGGTCCATGGGTTTCGCGACCGCCATTGACGATTTTGGCGCCGGGTATGCCGGGATGAACCTTCTCGCCGAGTTCCAGCCTGACTTCGTGAAGCTGGACATGAACCTCATCCGGGACATCGACCAGAACCAGCCCAAGCAGGTCATTGTGAAGGGTATTCTCGATATTGCCGCGCAGCTTGGAGTCCGGCCCATCTGCGAAGGCATCGAGACGCTCGCCGAGTTCGAGACGCTTCAGTCATATGGCGTGGAGCTGATGCAGGGCTATTTCTTCGCCCGGCCTGCGCTGGACGCCCTGCCGCCAATCGACTGGCCGGAAGGGCAGGAGCTGAAACGGGCAGCGATGTAGCCCGGCCCATTTCGCGGCGCGTGACAGACAAAAAAGCCCGGCCAGAGCGGCCGGGCTTTTCGTTTGCGTAGTCGCGTCAGCCACTAGAGCGCTTTGACGATGTTCTCGACCATCTTCTTCGCATCGGACAGCAGCATCATCGTGTTGTCCTTGAAGAACAGCTCATTCTGGATGCCGGCATAGCCGGATCCCATTGAGCGCTTGATGAAGAGCACCGTGCCGGCATTCTCCACGTCGAGGACGGGCATGCCGTAGATCGGCGATGACGTGTCGGTCTTGGCGGCCGGGTTGGTCACGTCATTGGCGCCGATCACGAAGGCGACGTCGGCGGTGTTGAACTCGGAATTGATGTCTTCCAGCTCGAACACTTCGTCATACGGCACCTGCGCTTCAGCGAGCAGCACGTTCATGTGGCCCGGCATACGGCCGGCGACCGGGTGGATGGCATATTTCACCTCCACACCTTCCTCCTTGAGGAGTTCGGCCATTTCCTTGAGCGCGTGCTGGGCCTGCGCCACCGCCATGCCGTAGCCTGGCACGATGATGACCTTGGATGCGTTCTTCATGATGAAGGCCGCATCGTCGGCAGAGCCCTGCTTGAACGGACGGTCGACATCCGCACCTGCAGCTGCCCCGCCATCATCGTCGGCCCCGAAGCCGCCGAGGATGACCGAGATAAAGCTGCGGTTCATGCCCTTGCACATGATGTAGGACAGGATCGCACCCGAAGAGCCGACCAGCGCGCCGGTGATGATCAGGGCGAAATTGCCGAGCGTGAAGCCCAGCGCGGCCGCGGCCCAACCCGAATACGAGTTCAGCATCGAGACCACGACCGGCATGTCCGCGCCACCGATCGGGATAATTAGCGTGATGCCGAGGATGAGCGCGAGCACCGTCAGCGCCCAGAAGGCCCAGGTGGCTGCACCGCTCGACAGGATCAGGACAACGACAAGCGCCACGATACCGGCTGCCAGTGCGATGTTCAGCAGGTGACGGGCCGGCAGCAGGATCGGAGAGCCCGACATGTTGCCGTTGAGCTTGGCGAAGGCGATCACCGAGCCGGTGAAGGTCAGCGCGCCAATGGCGGAGCCGACCGACAGCTCGATCAGGGACACCATGTTGATGTCGCCCACCACGCCGATGCCGAAGCCGAGCGGCGCGTAGAGTGCGGCAGCGGCCACAAGCACGGCGGCGAGGCCGACAAGCGAGTGGAAGGCCGCGACAAGCTGCGGCATGGCCGTCATGGCGATGCGGCGGGCGGTAATCGCGCCGACCACGCCACCGACAGCAACCGCGCCGATGAGGATGCCCCATGTGGTGACATCAAGGCTCTCCCACAGCAGGGCGAGTGTGGTGGCCACGGCAATGGCCATGCCGATCATGCCATTGCGATTACCCTTGCGCGCTGTGGCCGGGCTCGAAAGCCCCCGCAGCGCGAGGATGAAGAGCATGCCCGCGACAAGATAGAGAAGCGGCGCCCATGTGTTTTGAAACTGTTCCACGGTTTACTCCCCCTTCTTCTTGTACATGGCCAGCATGCGCTGGGTGACGAGGAAGCCGCCGAAGATGTTGACGCTGGCGAGCAGCACGGCGAAGCCGCCAAGTCCCTTGGCAATCCAGCCGCCATTGATGTCGGTGGCCGATGCCGCTGCCACGATGGCACCGACAATGATCACTGACGAAATGGCATTGGTCACAGCCATGAGCGGGGTGTGGAGGGCCGGGGTCACCGACCAGACGACGTAGTAACCGACAAAGCAGGCGAGCGCGAAGATCGCGGCCAGGAAGACGGTCGGGTTTAGGTTCGTGATTTCGGCCGCATGCGCTGGCAGGGCGAGCGCGGCAGCCGACAGGGCTACAGGGATGGCTTTCATGATTTCAGCCTTTCATTCACGGTTTCGCCGCTGCGGGTCAGCAGCATGGCGGTGACGATCTCGTCATCCGTGTCGAGATTGAGCGACCCGTCCTCCGCCGTGATGAGCGGCAGGAAGGCGATCAGGTTCTTGGCATAGAGCGAGGAGGAGTCGGCGGGCAGGCGGGCCGGCAGGTTGGAGAACCCGGCCACTTTCACGCCTTCGACATCGACCACCTCATCCGGCTTGGACACCGGGCAGTTGCCGCCCGAGGCCACGGCCATGTCGACAATGACGGAGCCCGGACGCATCGATTTCACCATGTCCTCGCTGATCAGTTCCGGCGCAGGCCGGCCTGGGATCAGGGCGGTCGTGATGACGATGTCCTGCTTGGCAATGTGGCTGCGTGTCAGCTCGTTCTGCTTCTGCTTGTACTCGTCGGACATTTCCTTGGCGTAGCCGCCAGCGGTCTCGGCTTCCTTGAACTCCTCGTCCTCGACGGCGATGAATTTCGCACCGAGCGAGGCGACCTGTTCCTTGGCTGCCGGACGGACGTCCGTGGCTGTGACCACGCCACCAAGGCGGCGCGCGGTTGCGATGGCCTGGAGGCCCGCAACACCGGCGCCCATGACGAACACCTTGGCCGGAGCGACCGTGCCAGCCGCCGTCATCATCATCGGCATGGCGCGGCCATAAATCTGCGCGCCTTCAATCATGGCGCGGTAGCCGGCGAGGTTGGACTGCGAGGACAGCGCATCCATGGACTGCGCCCGCGTGATCCGCGGCGTGAATTCCATGGCGAGCGTGTTGAGCTTCTTCTTGTTGAAGGCTGCCGGCAGGTCGCCCATGCCGAACGGGTTCATCAGGGCGATGACCGTCAGGCCTTCGGGATAGCTGGCGGCTTCTTCAGCGCTGGGGGCACGGACCTTGAGAAGCAGGTCTGCGCCTTTCAACGCGTCGGCCGCCGACTTGGCGATGGTTGCCCCTTCCTCCGAAAAAGCCTTGTCGGGGTACCCGGCAGCTACACCGGCACCACTTTCAATGGTCACCGTGTGCTCCAGGCCGACAAGCTTCTTCACCGATTCCGGGGTTGCCGCGACACGCGTCTCTCCCGGACTTGTTTCTTTTGTGATTGTCAGCTTCATGGGGCGAGTGATCGGAAAAATCTTGCGCGAAAGCAATAGCAAATCAGGAATTGAGGGATGGAATTGTTCGACCTTTCAGGAAAGACAGCGCTTGTTACCGGATCGTCCGGTGGGCTTGGAGCAGCCTTTGCAAAGGTACTGTCACAGGCAGGCGCCCGCGTCGTGCTTGCTGCGCGCCGGCTCGAAAAGCTGCAGGCGCTTGCCGCAGAGATTGAAGCAGGCGGCGGCGAGGCCCTTGCGGTCCAGATGGACGTGACCGACCCGGCAAGTGTGGAAGCCGCCTTCAAGACGATTCAGGACACGCTCGGCGGACCCGCTGACATCATCGTCAACAATTCGGGAATCTCGCGAGACAACTGGTTCACGAAAATGACCGAGGAAGACTGGCGGGCCGTCATGAATACGAATCTCGATGGCGTCTGGCGTGTCGCCAAGGCCGGGACGAATGCGCTGATGGAGGCCGGCAAGCCGGGGTCGATCATCAACATCGCATCGATTACCGCCAAGCGCCCACAGCACACCATCGCCGCCTATGCCGCGTCAAAGGCTGCGGTGGACCACCTGACACGCGTCATGGCGCTGGAGGCGGCTTACTATGGCATCCGCGTGAATGCCTTGGCACCCGGCTACTTCAAGACCGACATCAATGACGAATTCCTCGACAGCGAGCCCGGTGAAAAGATGCGCAAGCGTGTGCCGATGCGCCGCTTCGGAAAGCATGAGGAACTGGCCGGCGCGCTGCTGCTGCTGGCATCGGATGCCGGCAGCTACATGACGGGCGCGACCATTCCCGTCGATGGCGGGCATCTGGTGAGTACGTTGTAGGAGCGGTTACGAAATTGCTTCCGTTGGCCACGCGCGCCTTCCCAACGCACGCTGGGACCCATGGCGGTTGAGAGCTCCCTTTCCAGTCGCCATGGACCCCACCTTTCAGTGGGGAGGCGGAGAGTGGGGTGTTTCAGGCTCCGTTCGAGAGAGAACTACGCTTTGGGTTCGGGATGGTCTTCGGGGAGGTTCTCGGTGCCATCCAGCGACTGGTCGCCGAGCTCGATGTCGGAAGGCTTCGGCGGCGGGGAGAAATTCATCGGCTCGTCGGAGACCTCGGTGCGGGCGCGCAGGCGCGGGAAGGCTTCGGGGTGTTCGGCCTGCAGCCAGTTGATCATCTGCTCGCGGATATAGCAGCGCAAATCCCAGGCCCGGGGCGAGGTGCTGGCCGTCGCCAGCGCCCGGACCTGTATGGTCATCTTGTCGGTTTCGGAGACCTGCAGGTTGCAGACTTCCCCGTCCCAGAGATCGGTGGTGTTCAGGATTTCCTGCAGTTTGTCGCGCATCTTTGAGACCGGCGCGCGATAATCGAGCCACCAGTAGACCGAGCCGATGATGGTGCCGGACTTGCGGGTCCAGTTCTGGAAGGGCTTCTCGATGAAATAGGTAAGCGGCACGATGAGGCGCCGGCGGTCCCAGATGCGGATGACGACGTAGAAGAGATCGATTTCCTCGATCCACCCCCACTCATTTTCGACCACCACCGCATCCTCGATCCGGATCGGCTGGGTGAAGGCGATCTGGATGCCTGCGATGAGGTTCGACAGCACAGGCCGGGCTGCGAGGCCTACGGCAATGCCCACGATCCCGGCAGAGGCGAGTAGCGAAACGCCGAGCTGGCGGGCCCACGGAACGACGACCAGCGCACAGGCCAGCGTCGCAATCGCGCCAACCACGATGATGACGCGGCGCATCACATCCAGCCGGGTGGCGCTCTTGCGGGCCTGGAAGTTATCCGCGACGTCGATGTCGAGGCTGGCCATGCGGCGTTTTATGGCAAGGTCGGTCAGCGATGTGATCGCCCAGCCGATGGCGCCGATGACGAGGAAGCGCACCGTGATCAGCGTCATCTCGACATAGTCTGTCGCCGACCAGCCATAGCGCGCCCCAGCCCACAGGGCGAAAGCCGTCAGCAAGATGAGGACGGGCACGCGCAGGCGTCCGATCCAGGCGAGCTTTCCGGGTTTCTTCGCTTCCATGCGCTTTCAGCCTTCCGTCTTCCTCTTCTTGTAGCGCAGCCTGAGCGGAAGGGTTGCGCCAGAGGGGACATATCGCGGCTCAAAAGAAGGAATGCTCACCGCTTGTGCAATAAAGGCGGTCATTCGGGTGCGTCCGGACCGGATTCTTCATCAATTACAAAGCCCTGTTTAGCGCTTCATTAGGGATGGCATGCCAGACAGGGGGCTCAGGGAAAGGCCGCTGTCATGTCAGCTATCAAGAAATCCGATCCGAACATTCGCGACGAGAACGCCGAGCAGGACCAGGCGCCGGCACCAGCCTCGCTGGAAGACGTTGCGGACAAACCGGATGTTGAGGCAGCAGATTCCCCCGCGCGCGCCATGCAGCAGCAGCTGGAGCAGTCCATGCAGCCGGAGCCGCAGCATACGCGCCTGATGGACACCGGGCGCATTCTTGCCTCGGCCTCAGGGATTACGATGCTGCTTGGCGTGTTTATATTCTCCGGAATTTGGTAACCGAAAACTGGCCAAGCCGGGTCAATGTATTATGGTCCGGTGACTAAGTTGGACCAAGTTGAAGGAGTTTTTTATGGGAATACGCAAGGCGGTGCTGCCAGTAGCCGGTCATGGGACCCGTGTTCTTCCAGCCACCAAATCGATTCCCAAGGAACTCCTCCCTGTCGTCGACCGTCCGGCCCTGCAATATGTGGTCGATGAAGCCCTTGAGGCGGGCATCGAACACCTCGTCTTCGTGACCGGCCGGGGCAAGGGTGCGATCGAGGACTATTTCGACGAAGCCTTCGAACTGGAAACCGCACTGGCAGCGAAAGCCTCCAAGGCCGAAATCCTTGAACAGGTCCGGAAGACAAAACTACCGGCAGGCGCGGCAAGCTTCACCCGCCAGCAGGCGCCGCTCGGGCTCGGCCATGCGGTCTGGTGCGCCAAGGACATTATCGGCAACGAGCCGTTCGCCGTCCTCCTGCCGGACGTCATCGTGCGGGCCAAACCCTCCTGCCTGGCGCAGATGGTGGCCGCCTATGATAAGGCCGGTGGCAATATCGTCGCGGTCGATCCTGTGCCTGAAGAGAAAGTGTCGTCCTATGGGGTGATCGCGCCGAAATCCCGCGATGGCCGCCTGATCGAGATGAGCGGCATGGTCGAGAAGCCCCCGCGTGAGGAAGCGCCATCGAACCTCAAGATCACCGGGCGTTATATCCTGCAGCCTGAAATCTTCGGACTGCTTGAAGACCAGGGAAAGGGCGCCGGTGGCGAGATCCAGCTCACAGACGCCATGGAACGCCTGATGAAGAAGCAATCATTCTACGCCTACGAGTTCGAAGGCGAGGAATTCGATTGCGGCTCCAAGGCCGGTTATTTCGAGGCCGTCGTCGCCCATGCGCTCGAGAATCCCGAAACAGCAGACGATGCGCGCGACATCCTGGCGCGCTATGCGACCCGCGGCTGATCTCGTCCTCAGTCTTCGCCTTTCCCATGCCGTGTCCGCCCGTTATAGCGGTTCTGGTGAGGTAAAGGCATGAGATTTCTAGTGACCGGAGTTGCGGGCTTCATTGGCTCGCAGATTTCGAAGGCCCTGCTGGAAGAGGGCCACGAGGTTCTCGGCCTCGACAATCTCAATGCGTATTACGATGTCGCCTTTAAACAGGAACGCCTGCACCAGCTCGAGCGCCTCAAGGGTTTCGAATTCCGCAAGCTCGACATTTCAGACCATGACCGGCTTCTGGCCCTGCCGGAGCGTGATTCGATCGACCGGGTGATCCATCTCGCGGCCCAGGCGGGTGTACGCTATTCGCTGGAAAATCCCTTCGCCTATGCTGCGTCCAACATGACCGGCCACCTTGCCGTGCTGGAGTTCTGCCGCCGGGCCGCCAAGGCGCCGCTTCTGGTCTATGCGTCTTCCAGTTCGGTCTATGGCGATGATGCCGTCGCGCCGTTCAATGAGGATGCGAATGTCGACCGGCCCGTCTCGCTCTATGCGGCGACCAAGCGCGCCGACGAACTGATGAGCCAGGCCTATGCCAAGCTTTACGACATCCAGCAGATCGGCGTGCGCTTCTTCACGGTCTACGGGCCCTGGGGGCGGCCGGACATGGCCTATTGGTCCTTCACCGACCGCATCCTGCGGGGCGAAACGATCCGCGTCTTCAATGGCGGCAAGATGAAGCGCGACTTCACCTACATCGACGATGCCATTGCCGGGCTGAAGGCGATCGCGACCGGCGAGCCGCATTTTGTCGAAGGGGAACGGGCCCACAAGCTCTACAATATCGGCCACAACCAGCCGGTCGAGCTGATGGACTTCATCCACACAATCGAGGCCGCCACCGGCAAGAAGGCCCGTATCGCGCTCGAGCCGATGCAGCCCGGTGACGTGACCGAAACCTGCGCCGATATTTCCCGCATGCAGGCCGATTATGGCTATGATCCGAAGGTCAGCCTGGAAGAGGGTATCGGCAAGTTTGTCGACTGGTTCAGCCATCAGCGCGTGGCGTCCAGTTCGGTCTGGCGGGCCCATTGAGCATGAGCGAGCCGGCGGCGCTTTCCCTGCCAACGCCCAAGGATGTGACGGAGGCTGCCCGGCGTCTTCATGGCCATGTCCTGCGCACGCCGGTCCTGCGAAACGACGCGCTCGACGATCTGGCCGGGGCCGAGCTTTTCTTCAAATGCGAAAACCTGCAGCTGACAGGCAGCTTCAAGATCCGGGGCGCCACCAACCGGCTGCTACAGATTCCACAGGATCGCCGCGCCGGTGGTGTGGTTGCCTTTTCCTCCGGCAATCATGCGCAGGGGGTTGCCCGCGCCGCGCGCAATTTCGGCATGCCCGCTCTGATCGTGATGCCGAGCGATGCGCCTTCCATCAAGGTGGACGGCGTGCGCCGGGATGGGGCCGAGATCCGCTTCTATGACCGCGAAACCGAAAGCCGTGAGGCCATTGCGCAAGGTGAGGCGGAGCTGCGCGAAGCCGTCCTCGTGCCGAGCTTCGACGATCCATACATTATCGCGGGGCAGGGGACGGCTGGTGTCGAGTTTGGCCAGCAGATGCGCGATGCCAACAAGCCGCTGGATCATATCCTCTGCTGTGCAGGGGGTGGGGGGCTGATCACCGGGCTCGCGCTCGGCTACAGGACGTTCGACCCGGACACGCAGATCTGGACGGCGGAACCCGAACTCCATGATGACTGGCGCCGGTCACTAGCGGCCGGGCAAATCCAGACGAATGAGCCGGGCACGCGCTCGATCTGCGATGCGATCCTGACGCCAGCGCCTGGCGAGATCACCTGGGCGCTCGGCAAGGAATTGCTGGCAGGCGGCCGGGCCGTCAGCGACGATGCCATCCGCGAGGCGATGCGGCTTGCCTTCAGGCATCTCAAGCTTGTTCTGGAGCCCGGCGGGGCAGCGGCGCTTGCCTGTGCACTGTACGACCTGCCGGAAGAGGCCCGCGGCAAGCGTGTCGGCGTCGTGCTGTCGGGCGGCAATGTCGACCCGGAGCAGTATGCCCGGATCCTTACCGGCTAGTTTTCCTTCAGGATGCGCGCCTTGTCGCGCTGCCAGTCACGTTTCTTCTGGACCTCGCGCTTGTCTGGCGCCCGCTTGCCGGTCGCGACGCCGACGAGCAGTTTCGCGATGCCGCGTTCATTGAAGTAGAGCTTCAGGGGCACGATGGTCCGTCCCGCGCGGTCGACCTGCTGGGACAGCCGGGAGATCTCGCGCTTGGACGCGAGCAGCTTCCGGCGGCGCTTCGGTTCGTGGTTGAACTGGTTGGCGCCTTCATAGGGCGGGAAGTCGGCATTCACGAGCCACAGCTCGCCATTCTCGACGGCGGCATAAGCTTCGGCGATGTTCGCCTTGCCATTGCGCAGCGATTTGACCTCGCTGCCCTCGAGCACGATTCCGGTCTCGAGCGTGTCTTCGACGTGATAGTCGAAGCGCGAGCGCCGGTTCTCGGCGACGAGGCCGTCGTTTCTTCCCTTGATCTGGTTCTTCTTCGACATGGCGCCTTATATAAGACCTGCGGTTTCCATTGCAGCGTCGATCTTCTCACACGCTGCTTCATGTGGCGCGACGATGGGCAGGCGAACCTCGCCAGAGCACAGGCCGAGCTTGGCCAGCGCATACTTCGCCGGGCCGGGAGACGGCGTCACGAAGAGCGTCTTGTGAAGGGCAATGAACTTTTTCTCGATGGCCTGGGCCGTCGCGAGATCACCGGCCTGCACGGCGGCGTGCATCTTCGCCATCTGCTCGGGCGCGATATTCGCCGTCACCGAAATGCAGCCCTTGCCGCCCATGGCGCAGTAGCCGAGCGCAGACGGGTCGTCGCCGGAAATCTGGACGAATTGTTCGCCCTCGAGCCCGGCCGCTTGCAGGCTGACACGGCCCAGATCGCCCGTCGCATCCTTGATGCCGACAATGTTCGGATGCTTGCCGAGCCGGATCACCGTGTCCGGCTGCACATCCGAGACGGTGCGGGCGGGCACGTTGTACATGATGATCGGAAGGGAAACGGCCTCGGCGATGGCGCGGAAGTGTGCTTCCAGGCCGATCTGGTCGGGGCGGTTGTAATAGGGGCAGACACAGAGCGCGGCATCAGCGCCGGTATCCTTGGCGTGCTGCACCAGGCCGATGGCTTCGCGGGTCGAGTTTGACCCGGCACCAGCGATGACAGGAACCCGTCCGCCTGCGACATCCACACAAAGTGACACGATTTCACGGTGTTCTTCATGGCTCAGGGTTGCCGACTCACCGGTCGTCCCGCAAGGCACGAGAGCGCCGCAGCCACCCTCGATTTGCCGTTCGACCAGATCGGCATAGGCTTTGCGGTCGACCTCACCATTCCTGAAGGGAGTGACGAGTGCAGGAATCGAACCATGGAACATCGTAATCTTGCCGCGATTTATATGTTGAAGACTGAATTTGAAAAACGAACAGCGTGTTTGGCACGCTGAGAACCCAAAGAAAACAGGCAGGGCATATGCGCGTTAGCACACACAGGGCAACTCTTGCAGCACTGTTGCTGGCATCTACTGCAGTCGGTGCGTCTGCAGCAATCCCAACAACACCAAGCCTGAAGCCCGATCTCCTCGCAGCATCCAATGTCGTCTCGACCCGGGACGCAGGCGTTTTGCGCGATGCTCTGAACGCCGCATCGAGAGAAAACTGGAGCCAGGTGCGTTTTCTCGAATCGCAGGCGCGCACGGAAATCGTGCGCCAGCTCATCCGCTGGTATCGTGGGCGCGGCGACACGCAGATGTCGTTCGATGAGCTGAGCTACCTGTTAAAGACGCAGGGCGACTGGCCGCAAATGGTCAGCATGCAGGTCCGCGCCGAAGAATCGGTTTCGCTCTCGGCCCTGAATAATGCGCAGCGCATCGCATGGTTCGAGGAGATTGGTGGCCCGATTTCCGGTGATGGCCGCCTCGCCCTCGCGGAGGCGTATCGCCGCAGTGGCCAGACGGAAGAAGCCCTGCGCTATATCCGCGAAGCCTGGCACGGCAATACGCTCAACAATGACCAGACCAATCAGATCCTCGCCCGCTATGGCAGCGATCTGACGGCAGAGGATCACGAAAAGCGCGCGGACTTCCTGCTCTGGACGGCGCAGCATTCGGCGGCCTCGCGCCTGCAGCCCTATCTGGGGGCTGACTGGCGCCGACTGATCGAGGCGCGCTCGGCGCTGCAGCTTCGCCGGAGCGGGGTGGATGCAGCGGTGGACGCTGTTCCGCAGCACCTGCAGGATCATCCGGGCCTCCTTTACGATCGCGCCAAATGGCGCCGGCGGGCGGGCCAACCGGAGTCCAATTACATTCCACTCCTGACCAAGATTGACGGGGCCAATGTCCCGCCAGCCGGCCGCGACAATCTCTGGCGCGAACGTAACCTTGCGGTTCGTGACGCTCTCAAGGAAGGCCAGTTCCACACGGCCTACCAGCTGGCTGCTCCGCACGGGATGAGTGAAGGCAGAGACTTTGCCGAAGCCGAATGGCTGGCCGGCTGGATCGCACTTCGCCAGCTCGACCAGCCGGAGCGTGCCCGGACGCATTTCGAGACCCTCGGTGGCGGTGTCTCGACCCCGATCAGCCAGGCGCGCGCCGACTACTGGCGTGGCCGCGCGCTCGAGGCGATGAATGACATGGAGGCGGCCAATGCGGCCTATGAGGCGGCCGCGAAGTATCCCTTTGTCTTCTATGGCCAGCTGGCCGCCGAGAAAGTGGGCAAGACCCAGCTCTTCCTTGAAGCCAGCGAAGCGGTCACGGAGGCCGAGCGTGAGGCGTTTGAATCGCGCCCGCTCGTCCAGGCCCTGAAACTGCTGGCGGAGAATGGCGAAGCGGGAGAGTTTCGCCAGTTTGCCTATCACCTCGACGACATGCTCGAGAGCGAAGCCGACTATCTGATGCTTTCGGAACTCGCCTCGCAATACCTCTATGCCGATATCGGCGTACGCGGTGCCAAGGCAGGACTCGCCAAGGGCATTGTCGCGACAGAAGCGGCGTTCCCTGTGCCCGACTATGAGTTGATGCGGGAACCGGGCGTGGAGCGCGCGATGATGTATGCGCTTTCGCGTCAGGAAAGCGAGATGAACCCGTCAGCGGTTTCGCATGCCAATGCGCGCGGCCTGATGCAGTTCATTCCAAGTACCGCGCAGGCGGAAGCCCGCAGCCTCGGCCTGCCGTACAAGACATCATGGCTGACCGACGATCCGGGCTACAACATGACGCTTGGCGGCGCTCATCTCGATTCCCTGCTGGACCGGTTCAATGGCAGCTACATCATGACAGCCGCGGCCTATAATGCCGGTGCTTCGCGCCCGCGCCGCTGGGTGCGCGAATATGGTGATCCCCGTACCGGTGAGATCGATCCGATCGACTGGATCGAGTTCATTCCATTTTCGGAAACCCGCAATTACGTCCAGCGGGTGCTTGAGAATACCCAGGTCTACCGCCAGCGTCTGGCCGGAGAGCCTGTGGATATCCAGCTCAGCAGTGATCTCCAGCGCGGCCGCATGTGGAATGCGCAGCCGTCAAACGGGACGAACTAGGGCTCATCAGAACTCCGGATTTCGCGCAACGAAAAGGCCGCCCCGAGGGGCGGCCTCCGTGAGCCGGATTGGCTCTTGAATCCTGGCAGGGCAATCCCGCCGGTGTCAGTGCTAGCGGACAGAGAGAGGCTGCTCTCCAAGGCCACCAGCACGAACGGATCCAATCGCCGCTCCTGGTTTCTCACTCGACATTGGATCACCTCCTTTCTGCTGTTGAAAACAAAACACCGGCCGCAAGTATCGTCCGGTAACCCAATTAAAGCATGACTCGTGCCTAATGAAAGATGAACACGAAAAAAGCCCGGCTTTCTTGTGAAAACCGGGCTCCTCTTCGTGTGCGCTGAACCGGACTATTGAGACAGGATGCCGACGGCGAGGCCGATGATGGCGCCGGTCGCAACCGAAGCGAGGACGGCGTCGTCGCCATAGGGGTCACGGACCCAGTGGTGGCCACGCGGCGGGTCATAAAGGCCGTAGCGGCCATAATCCCTGATGATGATCGTGTTCGGACGATAGCTGTAATAGCCGCCGATACGGTAACCCGCATGCGAGTAGCCGCGGTCGTAATGAAAGACCACGCGCGGCGAATACGGCCGGTAGCCATAGCTCGGGCGGCTGTAATAGTAGCGATTTACGACGCGGGGCGCGTGATAGCGCTTGGCGTAGTGATGGCGGCCACGATTCCAGTCGCGGTGGTGGCGGTTGTGGCTCCAGCCACGATCACGACGGTGGCCACGGTTCCAGTCACCCCGGTGACCACGGTCGCCGCGATGGCCGCGATGCCTGTCACCGCGATGACCACGGTCGCGGTCGCCACGATGTCCACGATGCCTGTCGCCGCGATGGCCACGGTCGCCTCGATCATGGTAACCACCGCGATCACCGCGTCCGCGTTCATCGGCCATGGCGGCAGGGGCAAGCATCGCGGCGGCGAGAGCGCCTGCAGCGCCTATCCGCGCGAGTATTGAAAAAAGAGCCATGACATGTCTCCTGTTCGAGCTGCCGTATGACCGGCATGAGTCGGGTTCCTGGCTTGGAACATTGATCTCATATTAAGCATTCGAGCTTGAACCCTAGCTGAACAGACCCTTCATCATGGCCGCCACTGAAGACTTGAAAATAAATGACGATATTTCAGTGCCTTACTGGGAGCTCGTCGAGACATTTGTCAGGGCGTCAGGCCCGGGCGGGCAGAATGTGAACAAGGTCGCAACGGCGGTGCAGCTGCGCTGGAATGTCGATGCCTCATCGATTCCGGCGGCAATCAAGGCGCGCTTTCGCCAGCGCTGGAAAACCCGGATCACCAAAGAGGGGGACGTGATTGTCGAGGCGAGCGAACACCGCTCGCAGGCGCGCAACCGGGAAGCTGCACGAGACCGGCTGAAGGGCATGATCCGCAAGGCCACGCAAAAAAAGAAGCGCCGCATTCCCACGCGTCCGGGCCGTGGCGCGATCGAGCGTCGGATCAAGGCCAAGAAGGAACACGCGGAAAAGAAGGCGCTTCGTGGAAAGGTCGAGCGCGGGGAATAGCAGTCCCGCGCCCAACGCCGTCCGGCTGGTTTATTCGATCACCGCACAGGCGACCCGGCTACCGGCGCCGCCGATTGGCTGGCTGAGATGGTCGTCCCGGTCCTCGTGGATGATCGCGGCGCTGCCGTCGTCATCAAGGATTTCGGACATGGCGACGAGGTCGGTAAAGGTCTCGTAGTGGACCGAGCCATTCGCGGCGACATAGAGATTAGTAAGATCGCCCGGTTCGGGGCCATCTGGATTGAGCAGGCCATGCCCGCCATCGATCTTGCCGATATGGCCGCCCGAGGCGGTGTATTCGCCGGTGTCGCTGCAATCACCCGTCTGGTGCAGGTGGATGGCGTGCCAGCCTTCCGAAAGCGAACCTTCATCGATGCTGACTTCGATCAGGATGCCGTTCGGGCCTTCGATCAGGTTGATATTGCCGATCGTGTCGCCGTCATCACCGAGCAGGTTGCCCGTCGCGCGCATCATGGAGGGTAGCGACTCCTGACCGCCATCAGCGGCTTGCGCGTCTGCCGGGCTCATCTCGTCCCCGGCCGTGGATTCATCGGCAGGCGGGGTCATTTCCGGGTCTTCCTGAGCGTCAGACGGCTGCTGGCTGCAGGCAAACAGAATGGCCATGGCAGCGGCGGTGCCAGCGAGAGAGAATGTCCGGGTCATGTAAAGCTCCTTGGTTGCGCAGAAGATAGTAAGGTAAAGCGCTTGGTGATCAAACTCCCTCAAAGGCTCGACCGTTCCTGAAAGGCGCTTTCATTTGAGCACGACCGACCGCGCAGACCGTATGCTTGTGGCCCTCGGCCACTATGAAAGCCGCGCCGTGGCGCAGGCGGCGATTGCGGCGGGCTGTGTGCGCGTGAACGGACGCGCGCTGGAAAAGGCCTCGGCGAAGATCTCAGAGATTGACCGGATTGAGGCACAGGCGCTTCATCCCTGGGTGTCACGCGGCGGGATCAAGCTCGCGCATGCGCTTCAGAACTTCGGCGTGTCAGCGAAGGACCGAACATGCCTCGATGTCGGTGCGTCGACGGGCGGGTTTACCGATGTGCTGCTGCAGGCCGGCGCGGAACACGTCTATGCTGTCGATGTCGGACGCGGCCAGCTGCATGAGCGGATCGCGAATGATCCGCGCGTCACGGCGCTGGAAGCGACCGATGCGCGGCATCTCGATGCTGATCTGATTCCGTGGGCGCCGTCGCTTATAGTCTGTGACGCGAGTTTCATCGCGCTGGAGAAGCTGCTCGCCGTGCCGCTCTCACTGGCCGCAGGCGCCGCCGAGTTCATCTGCCTGTTCAAACCGCAATTCCAGGTTGGCCGCGAGCATGTCGGCAAGGGCGGGATCGTCACCGACCCTGCTGCGACACAGCGTGCGGAAGAGGCTTTCTGTGCCTGGCTGGGAGAGCAAGGCTGGCGCGTGATGGCCCGCGCCGACAGCCCGATTTCAGGCGGGGATGGCAATCGCGAACGGTTGATCCACGCCTGCCGGACGACCTAACCCGCCGGGCCGCGCCGGGGGCTGTTCTCGCGGCGGGACAGGAAGGCCAGCCGCTCGAAGAGGGCGACGTCCTGTTCGTTCTTGAGAAGCGCGCCGTGTAGCGGCGGCGTCAGCTTGTCCGGATCCTGTTCCTTCAGCGTTTCCAGGTCGATATCCTCGTTCATCAGCAGCTTCAGCCAGTCGAGCAGCTCGCTGGTCGAGGGCTTCTTCTTCATGCCCGGAACTTCGCGCATGGAGTAGAAGGTGGTGAGGGCTTCCTTCACCAGCTTCTGCTTGATGCCCGGATAGTGCACGTCGATGATCTCGTTCATCGTCTGCTCGTCCGGGAACTTGATGAAGTGGAAGAAGCAGCGGCGCAGGAAGGCGTCCGGCAGTTCCTTCTCATTGTTCGAGGTGATGATCACGATCGGGCGTTGCTTCGCCTTGATGACTTCGTCGGTCTCGTAGACATAGAACTCCATCCGGTCGAGCTCCTGCAGGAGGTCGTTGGGGAATTCGATGTCGGCCTTGTCGATCTCGTCGATCAGCAGGATCGGGCGCTCCTTGGCGGTGAAGGCTTCCCAGAGCTTGCCCTTCTTGATGTAGTTGGCGACATCCTTGGCGCGCTCTTCGCCCATCTGGCCGTCCCGAAGGCGGCTGACAGCGTCGTATTCGTAGAGGCCCTGATTGGCTTTTGTGGTCGACTTGATGTGCCATTCGATCAGCGGCGCGCCGAGGGCCTTGGCGACCTCAATGGCGAGAACCGTCTTGCCCGTCCCGGGCTCACCCTTCACCAGCAGCGGGCGTTCCAGCGCGATCGCGGCATTCACCGCCACGCGCAAATCCTCGGTTGCGACATAATTCTGGGTGCCTTCAAAGCGCATCTAGGTCTCCAATTCTTTGCAGACCGAATGATAGAGGCCGCACGCCAGAGAGCAACCATTTCACCTGATATGACTTCGCGTCACCTCGACACATCCGTCACACAAGGGTAGCAAGTGGCACTCTCAATGTCGTATTAACCAGTATGAACCTATGTTAAGAGGCTGATTCGGATTGAAATATCCTGCGGGGGAAGGCTGAATGCCTCTCAAACTATCGCTGAAGCCCGGCGAAGCGGTCATCGTCAATGGCGCCGTTATCCGGAATGGTGAACGGCGTGGCACGCTGCTGCTCGAAACCAAGGCGCGGATTCTGCGCGAGCGCGACATCATGTTTCCGGAACAGGTCGTGACGCTGCAGGACGCGGCCTATTTCGCCGTGATGCAGATGTATCTCACCGGGGATTCCGAGGGGCCGCTCTATGATGCCTGCATTTCGTCGCTTGCCGACCTGATGGAAAAGACCACCGATCAGGCTGTGCGTGACGATGTTCTCGGTATTACCCGTTCGCTGGCAGGCGGGCAGGTCTACAAGGCGCTTGGTGCCTGCCGCAAACTTGTCAGGCATGACCCGGCGGTGGAGGCGCGAAGTGGCTGACAGCAATTCCAATCTGGCGAATGATACCGGCACAGACCTGCTCTCTCTCGAAGAGGGTATTTCACTGCTTGAGACCGGTCAGGCCGATTCAGATATGCGCATTGATTTCGGCAATGGCGTAATTGGCGCCGTTTCGGAAGAGCGGGAGCTCGATACCCTGCTGCAGCGCGCTCGCGGCTTGCGTCTCATCAAGATGATGGCGGAGCTGAAGCCCGTCGACCGGCCCGCCCATATGCGCAAGAACAAACCTGCCTTGCACCCTTCCGTGGAAGAGATACTGGACGTGCTGCGGCCAGCTGACTAAAGCGCGCCTCATGGCTGGCGATTTCCTGACTGTCTTCACAGCGTCCTTTGTGACGTTTTTCGTGCTCATCGATGCTGTCGGTGTGGCGCCGATCTTTGCGTCGCTGACGGCAAGGGGCACGCCTGCCTATCGCGCGAACATGGCGTGGCGCTCGATCGTCGTCGCTTCCATCATCATTTTCGGCTTCGCCTTCTGCGGGGCCTGGCTGCTTGAGCAGCTTCACATCACCATCGATGCCTTCCGCGCCGCCGGCGGCGTTCTCCTGTTTCTCATTGCGCTGGACATGGTCTTCGAGAAACGCACCGAACGCCGTGAGACGCGGGCGGATGAATACCTCGAAGAACATGAGAAGCCGGACGATGTCTCGGTCTTCCCGATCGGTATCCCGATGCTCGCCGGACCGGGCTCCATTGCGACGGCCATGCTTTTCATGTCGCAGTCAGAGACCTGGGAGCAGAAGGGCGCGGTGCTTTCTGCCATTGCGGTCAACATGGTGCTGTGCCTGATCGTGTTTCTCGTCGCCTCGCCCCTGGTGAAGGCGCTTGGCGAAAGCGTCGCCGGGGCAATTACGCGGATTTTTGGTGTGATCCTGGCAGCCCTGTCGACGCAGCTCATCATCGATGGGATCATCGGGGCGTTCAATATCGGCTAGGAGCGGAAGTGGCGCACCGGACGCGCCTTGCTCACCGCTGACAGCGCTGTCCAGGCGAGCGCCATGGCGATGGCTGTCAGGGCCATCATCTGGAGCGCGAGGTTAAGCGACCATTTGACCCCGATCTGAGCCAGCTTCAGGACACGCGGGCCGATCTGCTTTGTCAGGGCCACCGCGCGGTCACCGCCAGCTTCTGCAATCAGCTGCAGCTTGCGGATATCCTCCGGCGACTCGGCTGTCTCCAGAAGGGTGACGGCACCGGACGGGCTGGTCAGTTCGGCGATGCGATGGATGGCGGCGAGATCGCTTTCCAGCCGGACCAGCCCTTGCGGGTCGATCGAGTTCTCAAATGCCTGCAAGACCTGGTCTTCCAGCTGAGCCATAGGCGCCACTTGGGAGAGGGCATCACGAACAGCGCCGAAGGCGCGCTCTTCCGGCATTGCGAGATCAATGCGTTCGGTCAGATAGGTCCGGTAGTCGGGTGTCAGCCGGCGGGCCCGTCCGGCGGCTTTCAGGACCGAGATGGCGCGCGCCTGGCTGGCAGCCTGGCCGGTATCGTTGGCGCCAATCAGGCTGATGGCACTCAAGCGGATCTGCATGCTGTCGACAGGGTCGCCATTGATCCAGCGCTGGGCCCGGCGAACGAGGTCCGCACGATCACCGACCATGGAGAAGGCGGCCGCCCGGCGGGGCGTGTAGGGCTCTCCGTCTTCAGAAATGGCGTCCAACGCATCCTCCTCGGCGAGATCGCCTTCAGCGGGCTGTTCGTCTTCTGCCGGCGCGGCGTCCTCAGCTGTTGTTTCGTCATCGCTGCCGGTCTCGCCGCTCTCCTGGCCCTGATCGTCGGGCGTCATGCTGACCCGCGGCGGTTCGATCGCGCGCTGGTATTCCGCACGGGTCTCGTTTGGCAGGAAGAGGAGGGCGGCCTTGGCGAGGCGCTCATCCTGTGAACCAGACTCTTCGGCATCGGCGGCCGCCATGATGGCGCGGGAATCATCGCGTTCGAGCATGACAGGGGCGGCGAGGAGGTATCCACGGGCGGCGGAAAAGTCCCGCGAGGCGAGTTCCCGCGAAATCTGGTCAGCCCAGAAGGCCCGGGCGACATTGCCCTTGGGAATGATGGTCTGGAAGGCCTCGTCAATAGCCCGGCGCGTTTCCGTGCGGGCCTGGATATCAGGGACATCGCCGACGCTTTCGGCCGTGTAGGCGTTCGTCATGATGCGCGCGCCGAGAACCGCGAGCAGGATCAGCAAACTGTTGAAGAGAAGGGCCTGGCGCCATGTGCCTTGCCGGGGTGATTCCCTTCGTCTGCGGAGTCGGGTCATGGTCGACCTTGGGTCCCGGTGAGTGAGTGAAAACGCCATTCTGGCGCGTGCCGCTATACCGCACAGCCGGGCTGCTGGAAGCAAGCCCGTATCCGCAGGCATTTCTGGGGATTGTGAAAAAAGTGCCGGATTTCGGCGTTTTCGCGCCGCATTCGTATGACAGGGGATTTAGCACGGAAAATGCAATGTGCATTTGCGCAAACAGGCGACACGCTATATAGCCCCGCCTTGTTGGAGGAGTGGAGACGATGTCAGATCACGATATCACGGACTATGTTCCATCCGATGATGAGGAGTTCATGAACCCTCGTCAGCAAGCTTACTTCCGGGCCCGCCTTGATCAATGGAAACACGACATCCTGGCGGGGACCAAATCAACCATCAGCAATCTTCAGGAAGATTCGAGCAATCTTCCCGATCTTGTCGACCGGGCATCCTCGGAAAGCGACAAGGCGCTCGAACTTCGCACCCGCGATCGCCAGCGCAAGCTGATCGCCAAGATCGATGCAGCGCTGCGCCGGATTGACGAGGGGACCTATGGTTACTGCGACGAGACGGGTGAGCCCATCAGCCTGCGACGCCTCGAGGCACGCCCGACGGCAACGCTCAGTCTTGAGGCCCAGGAGCGTCACGAGCGGCAGGAACGCACCGTTCGCGACGACTGAGATTTTCGCAAAAGCCTGAAATCAAAAACGGCAGCGCCCGCAATGGCCGCTGCCGTTTCTTCATCACCCAACGCCCGGCGGTTTTTTTGAGTGCCGGTCCGTTGAAGATCACTGTGCCACCGGAATCCGAATCATTTCCTAAGCGAATCTTTCTGGCTGATTAAATCAACGTCAGGATGGTTAATGTCTCTGGCCGGTTTGTTAGGAAATGATACAGCTTTCTTCCCAGAATGGGTGATTCTGCTGTGTGCAGCGCCGAGAATCCTAACGTTCCATTAACCGGCGCGGGCCAGAAATGACCGATAGCAATGACAGGACGACGATGCAGGGTACGGCTTTCACCGACGCCGAAGAATGGGCGATGCCGGAACGCCGGGAACGTGCGGTCATGCGCGACGTCCCGGAACGCCGTTCGCCTGAGCCGGCGGGTGACGATTTCCGTTTTCCGACACCACGCGGCGTCCTCTCCAAGGCGGAGATCGAGGCGCTGCTGCGCCCGAACCTGCCGAAGATCAATGATGAGGAAGACACTCAGGCCGCCGAGCGCGACCCGCTCTCCCGGCCGCTTGAGCAGAAGGCGCCGGTCAACGTCGATGCCCACAAGCGGCTCGCCGCACGGCTGACCCTCCTGTTCGCGCAGGCGACGGGGCTGAAGGCCTCTTTCCGCTATGTCTCCGGCGAGGCGTTCGAAGCCTTCGACACGCTTCGCGCTGCGGAGAATGACGATATGGCCGCCTATGTCTGCTTCGGGCGGGGCGGTGAGACCATTTCCCATGTCCTCGAAGTCCCGGGCGCCCTGGCCGATGCACTGATCTCTCATGCCTGTGGCGGCGCAGCCAATGTGTCGGGCCAGGATAACGGGCGGCAGCTCAGCGCGATCGATTGTGCGCTCCTGGAGCAACTCCTGGCGCCGCTGCGTGGGGCCCTTGGACCGGAGACCGGCTTCATCGGTGTCGAGACCGACCGGCAATATGTCGCTTCGCTCGCACCGGATCAGGCCGGGGAAGATGTCCAGCTTCGTGCCCGGCTCGCCGATGATGATATTGATCTCAGGCTTGCTGTTCTTGAGATGCCGGATGCGGCGCCGTCGCACGATCCGGCGCCGGAGCATGAGACGCGCAAGCGCCCGGTAACGGCTGTCCTCACCGCACGTATGGCCTCGCTCAGTGTACCGGTCAGCCGGCTCTCAAGTCTCAAGCCGGGCGACACGCTGCTGCTGGGCCTCCCGGCGGATCAGCCTGTCGAGCTGCTTTCGGGCGGACGTGACGGCGTGCGTGCCTTTGAGGGCGATATCGGCCGCAAGGGCAACAACATGGCCATACGCATCCGCAAGGCCTTCACGCGCTAGGGCTTCATTACCCGTCGTTCCGATACTTCGCTGCCTCTTCCAGATTACGCATCTTGAGCAGCTCGGCTTCGCGCTGCGCCCATAGCCGCCTCTGGAAGTTGGTCGAGATGATGTCGGTGATCACCAGCACGCCGACCACGAGATAGAAGCTCGACTTCGACATCGCATCGATGGGGAAGGTGAAGATGTGCATGTGGGCGAGGTGGGCGCCTTCGGTTACGAGCAGCACCCCGACCAGGAACAGGATGAAGAGGCCAAGCACCTCGTACATGCGGTTGCGCCGGATGAATTCGGCCACATAATCCGCCATCAGCATCATGGCGATGCCCGAGGCCAGGATGGCCACGGTCATGATGGTCAGCTGGTAGCGGGTCTCCACCACGCCATCGACGGTTTCCTTGACGTTCGCGATCGCCATGGCTGAGAGGATCGAGTCGAAGGAGAAGACCAGGTTCATCGCGACAATCAGCAGAATGGCCTGGGTGACGGATTTCTTGTCCCCGCCCTCCTTGTGTCCGAATTCGTCCACGGTGAGCAGGTGGGTGATCTCCTTGACGGCCGTGTAGATGATGAACCCGCCACCCAGCAGCGTGACGAGCGACTGGAGCGTGAATTCGCCATCAAGGACGCGCGGGATGCCGATCGAGAACAAAGGTTCGGCCAACACCCCGAACAGGCTGACAATGATGATGAGCAGGACAATCCTGAACAGCATGGCGAGGCCAATGCCCCAGCGGCGCACCATTGGCGCCTTTTCGCCGACCCGTTTTGACTCGATGGCGATGTAGAGGAGGTTGTCGAACCCCAGAACCGCCTGCAGGAGCAGCAGCATCAGGAAGGTCATGAAGCCGCTGAGTGTGAATAGGTCGCCGAAGATCTCAGGCATGCCGCCCCCTTGTCGTGCTGGTCAGGTCAAAGCTTTTTGGCGAGGCAGGGCAGCATGTGCAAGACCCCCAACGAGAAAGCGGCCCTAGCGTCCCCATCTGGCCACATGCCCGCGGCCATCCACATGAACGAAGGGGCCATGCACGGCATTCGCCGAATAGCTCCCAAGCCCGCCTTTCGGCGCGCTGTCCGCGTCGGCAAACAGGTCTTCGGCATAGTCATAGAGGAAGTTGGAATCTTCCTTGTTGACGACGCCGTCGCCATTGATGTCGTCCATGACGCCGTCCTTTGGGGCGACGTCGACATAGACGTCGGTGGCATCACCATACATGTGGCGTGAGAGTTTCGCCGATCCGATGGCCGTGTTGTAGAAAGGTGAGCGAAAGCCGCTCATCACGAAGAACGTATCGGCCTCGGTCAGCCCGTCGTCGCGCAGCGAATCGAGCAGAATTTCCAGCCGGTCGAGATTGGAGCTGCTGATCAGCAGGTATTTCGGCCAGTGGTCGGGCTGCTGGTGGCAGAGGAACTGGCCGATGCGGAAACTCGGAGAAACCTTCACGTCGCCCTGACCCTCATCGAGCCGGATAAAGCCTTCAGGGTCGTTCTGCGGATATTCGCCCATGCGGAAGCCGTTGAGGCGGCCGCTCTTATCGATTTTTCTGGCCGGTTCGAGCACGAAGAAGGCGACCTCATGCAGGACGTCGCCCTGCCGGGAGCGGAATTCGAGATCATAGGTCCCGGGCTCCTCCGGGGCAGAGAACTGCTCGTCCGTTCTGAGGGGCTTGTCATCCAGATACGCAGAGACGTTCCCGGGGTGGGAGAAGGCTACGTCGGCCCCCGGAAGCGCCGTCGCATGCCAGACATCGTAAGGGATGTCCTCACCCTGCAGCGTGACGGGGGCGTCCGCGGATGCCCCGGACATGGCTGAGATTTGCCAAAGTGTTGCGAGGAGAAGGGGTTTGAAAAACACGATAAGCCTCTTTCGTTAGCCTCTTTCCAGGTCTTCCGGCTGCGCATTAGCGACTTCCTCGACCGGGCTGATGCCATCCGTGCGATTGTAGATGTCGCGCCAGAAGCTCGCTTCGCCCTCCTCGTCGACCGTGACGGTCATGTAGGTGATGTGCACGGGGACGGGGGTCTTGAAGTCGAACCTGGTCCGGTCGTCGCCTTCCTCAATGGTCCGCTCGAGCCGGTCGGCATCGGTGGTGGAGTCCATGCTGGCGATCCACCTGGCCATCTCGATCGGCTTTTCCAGGCGAATGCAGCCATGGCTGAAGGCACGCTGATCTCTGTCGAACAGATGGTCGGCAGGCGTATCATGCATGTAGATCGCCTTGTTGTTCGGGAAAATCAGCTTCACCTGACCAAGCGCATTGCCGGGGCCGGGTTGCTGGATCAGGCGGTATTTCTCTGCGACGTCCGGGCTGTTCCAGTTCACCCTCATGGGGCTCACCGTCTCGCCGGTCTCCCGGTCCCGGACCATGAGATTGTTACGCGCCGCATATCCGGCATCCTTTGCGAGTTTCGGTGCAGTTTCTTCGCGTGTAATGCTGGACGGAACATACCAGCGTGGATTGGCCACGGCATACTCGACCTTGTCGCTGAAGGTCGGCGTCTCGTGATTGGGCTGACCCATGATCGCCTTGGTCACGATGCCGCGTTCTCCATCCTTCCAGCCTTCGACCCTGTAGGATGGGATGTTCACCCATATGTAGCGGTCGCTTATCGGGCTCAGGCGGCGCCAGCGCTTCATCGAATCTTCGATGCGGGAAATCTTGGAGTCGACGCTTTCATTCATGGCGGACCGTGTGCCGGGGCCGAATACGCCATCGATCTTGACGCCATGGCGCGTCTGAAAGGCTTTCACCGCCTCAGACAGCTCCTCGTCATACAGATTGGGATCGATCAGTTTCTCCGTGGTGTCCTGTCCGGACTCCGCCGTGTCGGAGGTGGTTTCCATCCAGCCGGCATCCACCAGCGCGGACACGATGGAAAAAGCTGAACGGGAGGCGTCGTAGCCTTCAGCGGCCAGACGCTCACGAATAGCGGGCACACGAGGGTCCGTGTCGCCGGTCTCGATAACGTCGCCTTCCGGAATGGCGAGCCAGCCGCCATCCTCACGGATTGTCCGATAGGTCTGCAGCGTGTCTTTCAAGGCTGAATATTCAGGCACTGACGGTTCGAACGCTTGCAGAGCCTGTCCCGGTTGGCCCTTGCCAGCTTCAATCAGCTTCTCCGGGAGCAGGGCATAGCTTGCCGCCGCCTTGTTCGATGTGTCGGCGGCACCTTCATCGGCGAGACCGCCGCCAACCGCTGCGGCGATTTTCAGCCAGGCCTCGGTCAATGCGAGATCGGCTTGTGCCTGGGTCGCCTCGGAGCCCTTCGTGAAGCGGTGGCTTTCAAGCGCTTCAAGATCAGCCTGCACCACCTCGTCGGTGGTCAGGCCGTACTCACTCAGCTCGCTTGTCATGCCCTCGAGCTGTTCGACGCCCTCACGCGTCCAGATCGGCTCGAACATCGTCTGGACGTAGGCGCGGCGTGCGCCTTCGATGACACTGGCATGGACGTCGCTGCTCAGCGCCCGCTCCAGTGCGTCATCCATGATACGCGTTTCTATTTCACTTGGGACGCCAGCCTTGACCGGCTCTCCGGCCATATCGTCCTGGACGCTCGGGGCGATCGACTCGTCTACGGTGGGAGGCGCGCTATTCTGCGCGATTGCGATCGGCGACGTCGTCGCCAGAACGGCTGTGAGAATATACTTTTTCATAAATTCCTCGGTTGGGAAAGCTGTTGCAAAACCAACGGAGGCCGGAGTGCATCGTTCCGGTGTCTGTTTTCTGTTGAGCGCCGTGTTCGGCCTCATCGGGGGCGCATCCACAGCGGCCAGCGTGGAGGGAAAGCGTCATGATTACTGGCGCTTACGCCCGGAAGACCGGACTCGTTCACAAGGGTGCAGCTAAGCTGCAGAGAGCTGGAGGTCGTGGAGTCGTCTCTCCGAACTCCTGAAAATTTCTGCTTACAGATTAACGCTGCTTTTGGATTGGTTAACTTTTCCGCGCGAGAAAAGGCGGGTGTCGCCGCCGGGACAAATGTGCGTGCCGGTGGCGTCTGGTATAGAGTAATCGAATCGCCACATGGCAGAACAGCCAGACAGGCGGCAGGAGTTGGGCCTCATGACGTCACGCACGACCAGGATAGACGCCGGGATTTCGGAAGTGGAAGAAGACCTCACACCGGCGGACTCGACGCTCGACCGGATCGATCTCTTGCAGCTTGCCTTCTGGGGCTGCCTTCTTGTGGCCGTGGCCGCTGCCAGCGTGGCAATTGCCTGGCCGGGGGCCGTCGGAGGGACCGGGCCGGTTCTCCTGATTTCCATGGCTGCCGGTGGCATGGTCTTCCTCCTCTGGGTGCTGAAGGGTGCGGGACGCCGTCTCGGTCTCTTCCCGCAGCGCGGTGCCGCCGCAGATGCTGTGAATGCCCTCACCCCGCGCTTTGGCTGGATCGACTCGCTTGATGAGGCCGTCCTTGTGGCCGATCAGGGCGGGGCCCCCATCGCTGCGAATGAGCATTACCGCGACCTCTCCCGGATCGCGCTGGCCGGTCAGCAGGATTCTGCCGCGCCCGTGACGGTCGATCGTATCTTTAGCGCGAGCCCCGGTCTCGCTGCGCCCATCTTCCGTCTTTCCAAATCCGCCAAGGCGGGTGAAACGCATCGCGAAGTGCTGCCAGCCATGACGATTGGTTCGGACGCGCTGCCGGTCCAGTATGAGGCAAGCGTCGCGCCGCTGCCGCGCAATCGCGTCATCTGGCGCCTGCGCCGCATCAATGGCGCAGAAGCGGCCACCGGCGCTGCCGACATGAAGGCGCTCTATGTCGAGGATGCGCCGCTCGGTTTCTTTGCGGCCAAGCCTGATGGCACCATCACCTATGCCAATGGCTGGCTGCGGGAGCTGATCGGCTTGCCGGAGACGGCCAAGAATGTCCGGCTCGATGACATCATGCGTCCGGAATTCGTGAAGATGCTTGGCCGCGACAGGAAAACCGGTGCACCGGGCCGCGCCAACATCATGATCCGCACGCGCGATGGCGTAGAAATGCCGGTCCAGACCATGACGACATGGACGGGCAAGGGCGCCGATGCACAAGGCCGCACGGTCGTGGTCGGCAATAATCAGAACCAGCTGGAAGGTGAGGGCCGTTTCCTCGCCGCATCGGCCAGCCGGCCGGCCCAGATCGATGTCGATCCGATGTTTGACGATGCGCCGTTCGGCGCCGTCCGCCTGGAAGGCAATTCCGTCGAGAGCGCCATCATCATGGATGCCAACAAGGCACTCCTCAAGATGGCCGAAGGCCGTTCCTCGCCGGGGACGAAATTCTCCGACCTTTTCCTCGTTGAGGATGACGGCGAGAAGGACCTCTCCAGCAAGCTGATCGACGCGATCGACAAGCCGGTCCCGCTGAAGCTCGCCGGCGATGAGCCCAAAAGCGTCAATGTCTTCGTCACGCTCGACAATGTCGGGCAGCCGTCGGTTGCCTACATCATCGACATGACCGAGCAGAAAGAGCTCGAGCTCCGTCTGGCCCAGGGTGAGAAGATGCAGGCCATCGGCCAGCTCGCCGGCGGTGTCGCGCACGATTTCAACAACGTGCTCACCGGCATCATGCTCAACAATGATGAGCTGATGACGCGCCATCCGGTTGGCGATCCGTCTTACGAGAACCTCAAATCCATCCACGAATTCTCGGTGCGCGCGAAGGACTTGGTCCACATGCTGCTCGCCTATGCGCGCCAGCAGACCTTCAAGCGCGAAATATTCGATGTGAATGACTTCCTCTCGGAGCTTTCCATCCTGCTGCGCCAGATCCTCGATGAGCGTATCGAGTTCGCGAACATCCCGCAGCGCAACCTGCCTTATGTGAAGGCGGACAAGAACCAGCTCGAAACCGCGATCTTCAATCTCGTCACCAATGCGCGCGATGCGATGCTGCAGAACGGCCGTTCGGGCGGCAAGCTGACGATCCGCACCTCACGTGCGACGGGCGAAGACGCCCACAAGCACGGCTTCAACTTTGTCGAGGATGGCGATTACCTGCTGATCGAAATCGTCGACAGCGGCCATGGCATTCCGGCCAAGATCATGGACAAGATCTTCCAGCCCTTCTTCACGACCAAGGATGTCGGCGTGGGCACGGGGCTCGGCCTCGCGACGGTCTACGGCATTATCAAGCAGTCGGAAGGCTATGTCTGCCCGATTTCCAAGGTCGGCCAGGGCACGAACTTCCAGATCTATCTCCCGGCGCTCAAGGCCGACGACATTCCGCAGCCGGAAATCGTTGGACCGGAAGAAGAGGCCGTTGACCATCGTCCGGTCGACATTTCGGGCCGCGGCAAGATCCTGCTGGTCGAGGACGAAAAGGGTGTGCGCGACATTGCTGTCATGCACCTCATCTCGCGCGGCTATGAAGTGATTGCTGCCGAGGATGGCGAAGAAGCGCTGGAAATCCTCGAGGATGAAGCGGGCACCTTCGACCTAGTCATCTCCGACGTCGTGATGCCTGGCATGGACGGTCCGGCGCTGATCAAGGCCGCCAAGGAACAGCTCGGCGATGCCCGCGTGATCTTCATCTCCGGCTATGCCGAACGCGACCTTGCCAAGAAGCTCGACGATGACCGCGAGGTCTCTTTCCTGCCGAAGCCGTTCAGCGTGCGCCAGCTCGCCGAGCGCGTGAAACAGCAGCTTGGCCAGCGCAAGGAACGCGAAGCGGCTTAGGCGTTCAGTCTAGTCAGCCCGCCAGCGAGCACAGATGGCTGTCGGAAGCATCCGGCCGCTTTTCTGTTCAGGGATGGCCATTTCGCCCATTTCGATCCGTCCGCCGAACGGCTCCATCCGGTCGCCGAGCGCCTGCGCCAGCGCGATATGGGACAGGCGCACGGCATAGGCTGTGAGAATGACGAAGAGCGGGCGCTCGACCAGCAACGGCACGATGCCGTCCAGCAGGCCGGGCAGGTCTTCCTCGAACTTCCAGGTCTCGCCATTCGTCCCGCGTCCGAATTTCGGCGGGTCGAGGATGATGGCGTCGTACTGATTGCCGCGCCGGTTCTCGCGCGCAACGAATTTCATCGCATCGTCCGCGATCCAGCGGATCGTTCGGTCGTCCAGGCCGGAGAGCGTCTGGTTTTCCTTACCGAAGCCGTTCGATTTCGGGCTGGCATCGAGGTGGACGACTTCGGCTCCGGCCTGCGCGCAGGCAAGCGACATCATGCCGGTATAGCCGAACAGGTTGAGCACCTTGGTCGGGCGGCCCGCAGCCTTCAGCTTCTCGATCGCGAAGGCCCAGTGAACCGAGTGCTCCTGGAAGACACCGAGATGGCGGAAGGGCGTGCGCCGCGCGTTGAATTTGAGCCCGTTCCACTCCATGCCCCAATGGTCCGGCGCTTTCGGGTTGAGCTTGCGCCAGTTGCCGCGATCATCATCGCCGGCCTTGGCATCAAACCAGGCGTCTGCCTTCCAGCTGTCGGTCGGGCGGTGAGGTGTCCAGAAGGCCTGCGGATCGGGGCGGACGACTTTCTGGTTGCCGAAACGCTCCAGTTTCATCCCGTTTCCGGAATCCAGAAGGGCATAGTCCTTCCAGTCATCTGCGAGAAAAAGGGTCTGCTCGTAATTCATGAGAAATCTCTCTGGCGCCAGGCTTCATAGGTCATGATGGCCGTCGCCTGGGCGAGGTTGAGGCTGTCGGCGCCACCGCGCATCGGGATGAGGCAGAGCGTATCGCACTGGCGCTCGACATCGTCGGGCAGGCCAGCCTGCTCATTGCCCATCAGGATGACGGTACCTTGCGCCATGTCGATCCCGGTATGGCGTTCGGTTCCGTTGACGCTGGCGGCGACCATGTTGAGGCCGCTTGCCTGACGCCAGGCATTGAAGGCATCGAAGCCGGCATTGGCGAAGGTCACGTCGAAGACCGACCCCATTGAGGCGCGCACCGATTCGATGCTGTAGGGGTCGCAGCACTGTTCGATCAGCAGAACGCCGGAAATGCCCGCGCAGTCGGCGGTGCGGAGAATCGTTCCGAGATTGCCCGGATCGCGAACCTCGTAGAGCCCGATCCACAGACCCGTTTTCGAATCGGGCAGGTCGTCGAGCGAGAGATGGTGCTGGCGAAACGCGCCGATTACGGATTGCGGGTTGTCCTTGCGCGCGATCTGTCCAGCCAGCCTGTCGGGCACCTGTACGGTTCGTGCGCCATTGGCCTGTGCCTTGTTCACAAGGGCCTGTACAAAGCCGCGTTCGGCACTGGAGGCCGATACAATCAGGCTATCCAGCTGCCAACCAGCCTGCAGGCCCTGTTCCACAAGGCGGGCCCCTTCTGCGATGAACAGGCCAGATTCGACACGCGCCTTCTTCCTGTCGAGACTGCGGAGCGTCTTGATCAGCGGATTGGCAGAGCTGGAAATGATTTCTGGAGGCGCTGGCATGCGGCGGCGTTTAGCACAGACTTGCCTGAAAACAATTGATGCGGCATGCATCACGGTGTTGAGACGGTTGGTTCCGGGTGGTCAAAGGGACGCCGGTAAATTTAGGGGCATCAACATTCAGCCACAGTCTGAATGTCTGGTCGCGCCTTGAATAGGGAGCCTTTAGCATGAACCTCATCCACGACTACATCTGGTACGCCCTTGGAGGGGCGGCCTTCATAGGCTTCCTTCTTGCCTGGATTTTCCGGGGCATGATGGGCGCCGGCGCCAAGCGCCGTGCCACGGTCGAGCGCGATGTGGCGATCACCGAACTCGAACAGGTCCGCGGTGAACTCGACAGTCTCTATGCTGCTCAGCGCAAGCAGAAGGAGGCCGCGGCTGCTGCGTCCAACGTCGTGCCGCAGGAGATCGAGGAGCGTGACGAACGCCTGGCAGAGATGTCACAGGAACTGGAAGGGGCGAAGGCCGAACTCGAGGCCCTCCGCAACAGCCGGCAAAGTGCTGACGATCCGGCGCCGGAACCCTCCAGCGAAGAGGCCGAGCAGCTGAAGTCGCGCAATGCCTTCCTCGAAGAGCGTGTCGGCGAACTTGAGGCGAAGGTGCATGAACTGGGTACGCAGACAGCGCCTGCGGCTGAACCGGACATCACTGAAGCATCCGGGGCCGACGCCGATGAGGAGAAGCTTGAATGGCAGGTCGGCTATCTCAAGTCCCGCGTCACGGCTCTTGAGGAAAAGCTGGTCGAAGCTGAAGCGGCGGCTGCCGCCCCGGCGGCAGCTGAGCCCGACAAGTCGGCTGATGAAGAGCTTGCCCGCCTGCGCTGGCGCAACCGGTATCTGGAAGGACGGCTGGCCTATTTCGAGGAAGCCCCGCCCAAGACTGACGAGGCAGGGGAGCCAGAGACGGCTGCAGAGGCCGAAGCGCCTGCCTCTCCGGAGATCGTTCCGGAAACGGCTGTGTCGCCTGATCTTACGCCTGAAGCCGAGGCCAATCCGGCCCCGGAGGCCGATGAGGATGCCGGGACAGACTCCGTGGCAGACGCAGAAGATGAGCGTTCTCACCCTTCGGATCGAATGTTGAAGGCGCTGGGGAACGCCGATGACGAGGCTGGCGGAGCGGATGAGCCGGAGCCGGCTGACGAGGCAGAAGGGGACGCGACGGAGGAGGCCTCCGAGAGTGAGGACGCCCCTGTCGTTGAAGGCCAGGCCCCGCAGGCGCTCGACAAGCCCGAAGGCAATGCCGACGACCTGACGCTCATCACCGGTATCGGCCCGCGTATCCAGACGATCCTCAACGATCTGGGGATCTGGCACTTCTCGCAGATTGCCGAGTGGTCGCCCGAAAATGAGGTGTGGGTGGATGACCAGCTTAACTTTGCCGGCCGGGTAAGCCGTGAAGGCTGGGTCGAGCAGGCTCGTGAACTGGTTGCAGCCAATCAGGGAGACGGGTGACCCAGCCTTTTGGACCGGCCTCCGGCGCCTTCACTCTGGGTTCAGCCGCGTTGGGCCATATCCCTCTCGAACCAAACTTATGTTTCGGGGTTAATCATGGCAGGATAAGACATGCCACAAGGAGGTAACCATGGCGAATGAGCTGAACTTCGAGGATGCAGAGCGCGTCGAGATTGATGGCGAGCTGTTGCGGGATGCGCCAAGGGTCAACCTCTCGCGCCGGGCGATCATTTCAGGTCTCGCGGCGGGCAGCGTTTTCCCGGTCCTGTCGAGCTGCACGACCAATCCCTATACCGGCCAGACGGAGCTGGCCTTCATGGGCGAGCAACAGATTGCCTCCATGGCTGCGACTGCCTGGACTGACCTGAAGTCCCAGACACCCCAGACCGGCAACTCCCGGATGAAGAACCGGGTCCTGAACATCTGGAGCCGGGTCGAGCAGGCAACGCCGAAAGCGGGCGAGCAATGGGACGTCGCGGTCTTCGATACCGATGATGTCAACGCCTTCGTGATGCCGGGCAACCGGGTTGGCGTGTATCGCGGCATTGTCGAACTTGTGGAGAATGACGACCAGCTGAGCTCGGTGCTTGGCCACGAGGTCGGCCACACGGTCTATCGCCATGCCAATCGCCGTATGTCGCGCCAAATGCTGGCGCAGGGTGCTCTGGCAGCCGGCCAGGTCGCGCTCTCCTCGTCGGAAACGATGAACCAGTATGGCGGCGCCGTGGCTGCCCTGGGCGGCGCAGCGGTCCAGTTCGGCGTGATCCTGCCTTACAGCCGTCAAAGCGAACTCGAAGCCGACAAGGCCGGCGTCGACTACATGCACGAAGCTGGCTATGACGTGACCCAGGCCGTACGCCTGTGGGAGGTCATGGATGCCAATGCCTCCTCGGCCCGCCAACCTGAATTCCTGTCGACCCACCCGCACCCGTCGACACGGATCGATGCCCTGCGCCAGTACATCAATGCCAGGGGTTACGCCCTGATGTGATCCCCGCGCGGAGGATGAAACAGCACTGACCCGGCGGGCTTGACCTGCCGGGTCTTTTCGTGTGTATCGCGCCCTTCGCTCCAAGGGGCGACCCCTGTGGAAAGTGCTGGCGGACCAAGACCATCGCCAGGCTGCACCACAGGACCTCTAGAAACGGCGGCCGGATCGAAAGACCACCGGCCACTTAACAGCCAGAGAGGATATCATGGCGAAGAAACTGCTGGGGCAGCTCAAGCTCCAGATCCCGGCCGGTGCGGCCAACCCGTCTCCTCCAGTTGGTCCTGCGCTCGGTCAGCGCGGCATCAACATCATGGAATTCTGCAAGGCCTTCAACGCGAAGACCGAGAAGATGGAGAAGGGCCTGCCGATCCCTGTCGTGATCGACTATTACCAGGACAAGTCCTTTACCTTCATCACCAAGACGCCGCCGGCGAGCGTGCTGCTGAAGAAGGCTGCCGGCCTCAAGATCGGCAAGCCGAACTCCGGTGCCAAGCAGCCTGGCAAGGACGTCGCCGGCAAGGTGACTGTGGCCCAGTGCCGCGAGATCGCCGAGACGAAGATGGTAGACCTGAACGCAACCGACCTGGATGCAGCAACCGAGATCATCAAAGGCTCGGCGCGCTCCATGGGTCTCGACGTGGTGGGGTGAGATAAATGGCACACGGAAAACGTTATCGCGCAGCCATTGCTAATGTTGAGGCCACCGAGACCTACGGTGTCGCCGATGCAATCAAGCTGGTGAAGTCCAACGCCAACGCAAAGTTCGACGAGACCATCGAGGTTGCCGTCAATCTGGGTGTTGATCCGAAATATGCCGACCAGATGGTCCGCGGCATGGTCACCATGCCGTCCGGCACCGGCAAGAGCGTCCGCGTTGCGGTCTTCGCTCGCGACGCCAAGGCTGAGGAAGCCAAGGAAGCCGGGGCGGACATCGTTGGCGCCGAGGATCTGATGGAACAGATCCAGGGCGGCATGATGGACTTCGACCGCGTCATCGCGTCCCCGGACATGATGGCTGTTGTCGGCCGTCTCGGTAAGGTGCTCGGCCCGCGCGGCCTGATGCCGAACCCGAAGGTCGGTACGGTCACGCCGAACGTCGCCCAGGCCGTCAAGGACGCCAAGGGCGGCTCCGTTGAGTTCCGCGTCGAGAAGATGGGCATCGTGCATGCCGGCATCGGCAAGGCGAGCTTCAGCGAGGCTGACCTCGAGAAGAACTTCAAGGCGTTCCTCGGCGCGCTGGTCAAGGCCCGCCCGTCGGGTGCCAAGGGCACCTACGTAAAGCGCGTGGCCCTGTCCTCGACCATGGGCCCCGGCGTCCAGGTCGATACGGCGGAAGCGATCGCCTAGATCGTCATCACACCGAATTGATGCACTGCTTGCACCCGGGCCAAACGGCCCGGGTGTTTGCTTTTCGGCAGGATTCAGGGTAGCTTTTTCCGATCAGCGTAGAGCAACCCCGCCGGGATGACATTTTCTGTTGGCGAGGGGTTGCGACGCCGTGGATAACACGTTAACAGGCTCGGCTCGACGGGAGTTCACCGACATTATTCGGCGGCCTCCCGTTTTCCTGTCCAAGACCATGGGTGTGCCGTCAGGCACATAAGTCCCATGATAGACGGGGTGAGGCGAGGTTAGAGGCTGTCCGGAGCGACGCTCTGTTCAGTTTGGTTTCGCCAGGCCCTGGGCAGGCGCTGGAGGTGGCAATTACTGCCATCAAAGGCGAATTCCCGGGCGCCCGGATGGGCCGGACGCCTTAACTGGAGAACCGTAATGGATAGAGCTGGAAAGCAGGCGTCACTCGCGGAGCTCGAAGAAGTCTTCGAGAATTCCGGTGCAGTGGTCGTCACGCATTATACCGGTTTGAGCGTTGCGGAAATGACGGGGTTGCGTACCAAGCTCAGAGAGCAGGGTGGGCGACTCAAAGTGGTCAAGAACCGGATTGCCAAGATTGCCCTCAAGGGTAAGGGCGGCGATGCGGCAACGGACCTTTTTTCTGGCCAGGTGGCGATTGCCTATGCGGAGGACCCGACGGTCGCCGCGAAAGCAACCGCTGCATTTGCCAAGGACAATGACAAGCTGAAGCTCGTCGGTGCCGTTATGGGTGCCGAAGTGATGGACGGCGCCGGCGTGGAAGCGCTGTCGAAGATGCCATCGCGCGAAGAGATGATTGCGACCATTGTTGCCCGCCTGACCGGTCAGGCCAGCCAGGTTGCTCAGCGCATCAATGCGCCGGGTCAGAACCTTGCTGGTGCGATCAACGCCATCGGCGAGCAGGCAGCGGCCTAGACGTCAAACAGTCAACGCGAAACCAGAACACCTCTGAACTCAATACAGAAAGTCGATCAGACAAATGGCAGATATTGCAAAACTCGGTGACGAACTTCTCGGTCTCACCGTTCTCGAAGCTAAAGAGCTCAACGATTACCTCGAAGAGCGCGGCATCAAGGCTGCGGCAGCTGTTGCTGTTGCTGGCCCGGCTGGCGGCGGCGACGCCGGTGGCGCTGCAGCTGAAGAGAAAGACGAATTTGACGTCATTCTTACCGATGGCGGCGACAAGAAAATCAACGTCATTAAGGTCGTGCGCGAAGTCGTATCCGGCCTGGGCCTGAAAGAAGCCAAGGAGCTCGTCGAAGGCGCTCCGAAGCCGATCAAGGAAGGCGTTTCCAAGGACGAAGCAGAAGAACTCAAGAAGAAGTTCGAAGAAGCTGGCGCCAAGGTCGAAGTCAAGTAAGCCCACACGGCTTGCTTTATGAAGGGGTTGCGTCTGCGCGAGGCGCAATTTCTGTAGATTACATGCGCGGCGGGGTCTTTCTGGCCCTGCCGCGTGCTCGCGTTTCAGGTGGCAAGCCGCAGGTCGTCCCCCTGGCCGGCGCGGCAAGAAACGGAACAAGAGATGGCTCTTTCTTTCACGGAAAAAAAACGTATCCGCAAATCCTTCGGTCGTATTCCCGAAGCCATCGACATGCCAAACCTCATCGAAGTGCAGCGCTCCTCCTACGAGCATTTCCTGCAGATGCACACGGCGCTCGCGGAGCGGACCGATGATGGCCTTGGCGGTGTCTTTAAAAGCGTATTCCCGATCGTTGATTTCAACGAGCGCGCAACCCTCGAATACGTTTCGTACGAGTTCGAGCAGCCCAAATTCGACATGCAGGAGTGCATGCAGCGTGATATGACCTATGCAGCGCCGCTGAAAGTGCGGCTGCAGCTGGTCGTTTTCGACGTCGACGAAGACACGGGCGCCAAGTCAATCAAGGAGGTGAAGGAACAGGAGGTCTATCTCGGCGACATTCCGCTGATGACCGACAAGGGCACCTTCATCGTCAACGGCACCGAGCGTGTCATCGTCTCCCAGATGCACCGGTCTCCGGGTGTCTTCTTCGACCACGACCGTGGCAAGACGCACTCCTCCGGCAAGCTGCTGTTTGCGGCCCGCATCATTCCTTACCGTGGCTCCTGGCTCGACTTCGAATTTGACGCCAAGGACATCCTGAACATCCGCATCGACCGCAAGCGCAAGCTTCCGGCGACGACGATGCTCTATGCGCTCGGCTACGACACCGACGAAATCATCGACCTGTTCTACACCCGCTCTGTCTACCGCCTGGACAAGAAGGGCTGGATCACAGGGTTCCGCGCCGAGGCCTGGAAGGGTCAGAAGCCTGATTTCGATCTGGTCGACGCCAAGTCCGGCAAGGTCGTTGCTCCGGCCGGCCGCAAGATCACCGCTCTGGCGGCCAAGCGCATCGCCGAAGGCGGTACCGACGAGCTGCTCGTTCCGTCGACGGCGCTCGAAGGCAAGTTCCTCGGCCGTGACATCGTCAACAAGGAAACCGGCGAGATCTTCGGCGAGGCCGGCGACCTGATCGAGGAAGAACTGGTCGCGGAACTGCGCGAGCAGGGCCACAAATCGATCGAGATCCTCAACATCGATGGCGCTGATCGTGGCCCGTGGTTGCGCAACACGCTCAAGGCCGACAAGAACGAGACCCGCTTCGAGGCGCTCTCCGACATCTATCGCGTCATGCGCCCGGGTGAGCCGCCGACGCAGGAAGCTGCCGATGCGCTGTTCAACCAGCTCTTCTTCGATGGCGAGCGGTATGACCTGTCCGCGGTTGGCCGTGTGAAGATGAACATGCGCCTCAACATGGCCCTCGAGGACTATGAAGAGGCCGAAGACACGACCCGCATTCTCCGCAAGGAAGACATTGTTGGCGTCATGAAGGTCATCCTCGACCTGAAGGACGGCAAGGGCGAAGTCGATGACATCGACAACCTCGGCAACCGCCGCGTCCGTTCTGTCGGCGAGCTGATGGAAAACAACTACCGCATCGGTCTTGTCCGCATGGAGCGCGCCATCAAGGAGCGCATGTCCTCGGTCGATATCGACACGGTGATGCCGCATGACCTGATCAATGCGAAGCCGGTTGTGGCCTCTGTGCGCGAATTCTTCGGCTCCTCGCAGCTGTCGCAGTTCATGGACCAGACCAACCCGCTGTCCGAGATCACCCACAAGCGTCGTCTTTCGGCGCTCGGCCCGGGCGGTCTTACGCGTGAGCGTGCTGGCTTCGAAGTCCGCGACGTGCACCCGACCCACTATGGCCGGATCTGTCCGATTGAGACGCCTGAAGGCCCGAATATCGGCCTGATCAACTCGCTCGCTACGCATGCCCGCGTGAACAAGTACGGCTTCATCGAAAGCCCGTACCGCAAGGTCGAGAAGGGCAAGCTGAGCGATGAGGTCGTCTATCTCTCCGCCATGGAAGAGCACCGCTATGCGATCGCCCAGGCGAACGCCACGGTCACCGACAATGGCGAGCTGGAGAACGAATTCGTCAACGCCCGCGTCAACGGCGAAGCGACGCTCGTTCCGCGCGAGGAAGTCGAATATATGGACGTGTCGCCGAAGCAGGTTGTTTCGGTCGCTGCGGCCCTCATTCCTTTCCTGGAAAATGACGACGCCAACCGCGCCCTGATGGGCTCGAACATGCAGCGCCAGGCGGTGCCGCTTGTGAAGTCGGAAGCGCCGTTTGTTGGCACGGGTATGGAATCGGTTGTGGCGCGCGACAGCCGTGCTGCAGTCGTTGCCCGCCGGGCTGGCGTCATCGAGCAGGTCGATGCGACCCGCATCGTGGTTCGCGCCACCGAGGACATCGACTCCGCTGCGTCGGGTGTCGACATCTATCGCCTCGCCAAGTTCCGCCGGTCGAACCAGAACTCCTGCATCAACCAGCGCCCGATTGTGCGCGTGGGCGATGCGGTGACGCAGGGCGACATCATTGCGGACGGCCCGTCCACCGATCTCGGTGAACTGGCGCTCGGCCGCAACGTGCTCGTCGCGTTCATGCCGTGGAATGGCTACAACTTCGAGGACTCGATCCTCATCTCCGAGCGGATCGTGAAAGACGATGTCTTCACCTCGATCCACCTCGAAGAGTATGAGATCGCTGCCCGCGACACCAAGCTCGGCCCGGAAGAGATCACGCGTGACATTCCGAATGTCGGCGAGGAAGCCCTGCGTAACCTCGACGAAGCCGGCATCGTTGCCGTCGGTGCTGAAGTGAAGGCTGGCGACATCCTGGTCGGCAAGGTCACGCCGAAGGGCGAAAGCCCGATGACGCCGGAAGAAAAGCTTCTGCGCGCCATCTTCGGTGAAAAGGCATCCGATGTCCGCGACACCTCCCTGCGTGTGCCTCCGGGCGGCGCCGGTACGGTGGTCGAGGTCCGTGTCTTCAACCGGCACGGCATCGACAAGGACCAGCGTGCTCTGCAGATCGAGCGCGAGCAGATCGAGCAGCTGCAGGAAGACAAGGAAGACGAGCAGAACATCCTCGAGCGCAACACCTTTGCGCGCCTGAAGGAACTGCTGGTCGGCAAGGACGCTGCGGCGGGCCCGAAAGGCTTCAAGGCCGGCAAGATCACCGAAGCGTCCCTTGAAGAGCTGCGCCAGAGCATGTGGTGGGAAATCGCGCTGAAGTCCGAAAAGGCCCAGGGCGAACTCGACCAGCTTCAGAGCCGTTTCGATGAGTCCCTGCGTGAGCTGGAAGCCCGCTTCAACGACAAGGTCGACAAGGTCCAGCGTGGCGACGACCTGCCGCCGGGCGTGATGAAGGTCGTGAAGGTCTTCCTCGCTGTTAAGCGCAAGCTGCAGCCGGGCGACAAGATGGCCGGCCGTCACGGCAACAAGGGTGTGATCTCCAAGATCAACCCGGCCGAAGACATGCCTTTCCTTGAGGATGGCACGCCTGTCGACATCGTTCTCAACCCGCTCGGCGTGCCGTCGCGGATGAACGTCGGTCAGATTCTCGAGACCCATATGGGCTGGGCCTCCAACGGCCTTGGCCGCATGGTCCAGAACGCGCTTGATGAGTGGAATGCAAACCACGACAACAAGGCGCTGCGTGAGGCGATCAGCACGGTTTATGGCGATGGCCAGGAACTGCCGGAGACCGACGAGGAAGTCGTCGAGCTGGCCTCCAACCTCGGCAACGGTGTCCCGATTGCGACGCCGGTCTTCGATGGTGCCCGCGAAGCGGACATCGTGGAAATGCTGGAGCGTGCAGGCCTGGACTCTTCCGGTCAGGTCACCCTGTTCGACGGTCGTACCGGCGAGGCGTTCAAGCGCCAGGTCACGGTGGGCTACAAGTATCTCCTCAAGCTCCACCACTTGGTGGACGAGAAGATCCACGCCCGTTCCACCGGTCCGTACTCGCTCGTCACGCAGCAACCGCTGGGCGGCAAGGCCCAGTTCGGTGGCCAGCGCTTCGGCGAGATGGAGGTCTGGGCCCTGGAAGCCTATGGTGCCGCCTACACGCTGCAGGAAATGCTGACCGTGAAGTCGGACGACACGGCGGGCCGCGCCAAGGTCTACGAAGCGATCGTCCGCGGCGACGACACCTTCGAGGCCGGCATTCCGGAGAGCTTCAACGTGCTCGTGAAGGAAATGCGCTCGCTTGGCCTGAACGTCGAACTGATCGAAGCCAATGATGATGACGATGAACCGCCGGTGGCAGCCGAATAGGCTGCCATCAGGCAATTTCGTGTCGAGTAGAGACGACTGACTTTATCCCGGCCGGGGATATCCCGGCCACCCCTCCCGAGGAGCGGAAAATATGCGCCAAGACGTCACCAGCATCTTCAACCAGAACGCCCCAGCCACGAGCTTCGAGGCGATCAAGATTTCCATTGCCAGCCCGGAGAAGATCCGGTCCTGGTCATCCGGCGAGATCAAGAAGCCGGAAACCATCAACTACCGGACCTTCAAGCCGGAGCGCGAAGGCCTGTTCTGTGCCCGCATCTTCGGCCCGATAAAGGACTATGAGTGCCTTTGCGGTAAGTATAAGCGCATCAAGTATCGCGGCATTGTCTGCGAGAAGTGCGGTGTGGAAGTGACGCTCGCCAAGGTCCGCCGCGAGCGGATGGGCCATATCGAGCTCGCCGCACCGGTTGCGCATATCTGGTTCCTGAAATCGCTTCCGAGCCGCATCTCGACGCTGCTCGACATGGCGCTGAAAGATGTCGAGCGCGTGCTTTACTTCGAGAGCTATGTCGTCATCGAGCCGGGCCTGACCCCGCTCGAGCCGAACCAGCTGCTCACTGAAGAAGAGTATATGGAAGCCCAGGACGAGCACGGCGAGGACGCCTTCACCGCGATGATCGGTGCAGAGGCTGTCCGTGAGCTGCTGCGCGCCCTCGACCTTAACGCGCTGGCTGACCAGCTTCGCGAAGACCTCGCGGAGTCGACCAGCGAGCTGAAGACCAAGAAATATTCCAAGCGGCTGAAAGTCGTCGAGGCCTTCCTGGCCTCCGGCGCGAAGCCGGAATGGATGATCATGACGATCGTCCCGGTCATTCCGCCGGACCTGCGCCCGCTCGTCCCGCTGGACGGTGGCCGCTTCGCGACCTCCGACCTGAACGACCTCTATCGCCGCGTGATCAACCGGAACAACCGCCTGAAGCGCCTGATGGAGCTTCGCGCGCCGGACATCATCATCCGTAACGAGAAGCGGATGCTGCAGGAATCCGTTGATGCCCTGTTCGACAATGGCCGCCGTGGCCGTGTCATCACGGGCACCAACAAGCGTCCGCTGAAGTCGCTGTCCGACATGCTGAAAGGCAAGCACGGCCGTTTCCGCCAGAACCTGCTCGGCAAGCGCGTCGACTATTCCGGCCGGTCGGTCATCGTGGTTGGCCCGAACATGAAGCTGCACGAGTGCGGCCTGCCGAAGAAGATGGCGCTCGAGCTGTTCAAGCCGTTCATCTATGCGCGTCTCGACGCCAAGGGCCTCGCCGGTACGGTGAAGGCGGCGAAGAAGCTCGTCGAGAAGGAAAAGCCGGAAGTCTGGGATATCCTCGAAGAGGTCATCCGTGAGCACCCGGTCATGCTGAACCGTGCGCCGACGCTGCACCGTCTCGGCATCCAGGCTTTCGAGCCGAAGCTGATCGAAGGCAAGGCCATCCAGCTCCACCCGCTGGTCTGTGCCGCCTTCAACGCCGACTTCGACGGCGACCAAATGGCTGTCCACGTGCCGCTTTCGCTGGAAGCCCAGCTGGAAGCCCGCGTGCTGATGATGTCGACGAACAACATCCTGTCGCCGGCAAACGGCAAGCCGATCATCGTGCCGTCCCAGGATATCGTCCTCGGCCTCTACTACCTGTCGCTCGACAAGGATGGTGAGCAGGGCGAAGGCATGGCGATTTCCGACGTTGCCGAGCTCGAGCATGCCCTGCAAAGCGGCAAGCTTTCGCTGCACGCCAAGATCAAGGCCCGCTTCGAGGGCGTTGATGAAGAAGGCAATGAAGAAATCCGCGTCATCGACACGACGCCGGGCCGTTACATGATCGCTTCGCTTCTGCCGAAGATGAAGGGCATGCGTCCGGAGACCGTCAACGATCTGATGACCAAGAAGGCGATCTCCAAGCTGATCGACGAGGTCTACCGGAACTGCGGTCAGAAGGCGACGGTCATCTTCTGTGACAAGCTCATGGAGCTTGGCTTCCGCGAGGCCTGCAAGGCAGGCATCTCGTTCGGCAAGGACGACATGAAAATCCCGGCTGCCAAGGCGAAACTGGTCGAGGATACGCGGGCGCAAGTGTCCGAGTATGAGCGTCAGTATGCCGAAGGCCTGATCACGCGTGGCGAGAAGTACAACAAGGTGGTCGACGCCTGGTCGACCTGTACCGACAAGGTCGCTGATGCGATGATGGACGTCGCTGGTGAGGCAGAGGTCGACAAGAAAACCGGCCGCACGGCGGAAACCAACTCGGTCTTCATGATGGCTCACTCCGGTGCGCGTGGTTCCAAGAACCAGATGAAGCAGCTGGCTGGTATGCGCGGCCTGATGGCCAAGCCGTCCGGCGAGATCATCGAGACGCCGATTGTGTCGAACTTCAAGGAAGGCCTGACCGTTCTTGAATACTTCAACTCGACCCACGGTGCCCGGAAGGGCCTCGCCGATACGGCTCTGAAGACCGCAAACTCCGGTTATCTCACCCGCCGTCTCGTCGACGTTGCCCAGGACTGTATCATCGTCGAAGACGATTGCGGGACCGAGCAGGGCATCCAGCTCGGGGCCGTCATGGAAGGCGCCGATGTCGTCGTTCCGCTGTCGGAGCGTATCCTTGGCCGGACCACCGGCGAGGATGTGAAGAACCCGAAGACCGACGAACTGATCTGCCCGGCCAACACCTATCTCGACGAAGCGCTTTCGCTCGCGATCGAGGAGGCCGGTGTCGATGAGATCAAGGTCCGGTCCCCGCTCACCTGCGAAACCAAGACCGGCGTCTGTGTGGCCTGCTATGGCCGTGACCTGGCACGCGGCACGATCGTCAACCGCGGCGAGGCCGTCGGTGTCATCGCAGCGCAGTCGATCGGCGAGCCGGGCACGCAGCTTACCATGCGGACCTTCCACATTGGTGGTGCGGCAACGGTTGCCGAGGACTCGTCGGTGGAATCTGCCTTTGAAGGCAAGATCAAGTTCGAGAACGCCGAAACCGTGACCCGGAATGACAAGACGCTGGTGGTCGTTGGCCGTCAGATGTCTGTCTCCGTCATCGACGCAGACGGGCGCACCCGCCAGACCTTCAAGCCTGGCTACGGCACGCGCCTGCACGTGAAGGACAATGCCAAGGTGAAGGCCGGCGACAAGCTCGCCGACTGGGATCCGTTCGCACAGCCGCTGGTCTCGGAAATTGCCGGTACAGCCAAGCTGATCGACGTTGTCGACGGCATGACGGCCCGCGACGAGACCGACGAAGCCACGGGCATCTCGTCCCGCGTCATTGTCGATTATCGCGGCAGCAAGGGTAACGACCTGCGTCCGGCCGTCCTCATCACCGATGAGAAGGGCGAAGCCAAGACGCTGCCGAACGGCACCGAGGCCCGTTACCTTCTCTCACCGGGGGCGATCCTCTCGATGAATGATGGCGACGAGATCGGCCCGGGCGACAGCCTTGCGCGGACCGCAACGGGCGGGGCGAAGACCAAGGACATCACCGGTGGTCTGCCGCGTGTTGCCGAACTCTTCGAAGCCCGCCGTCCGAAGGACAATGCGGTCATCGCCGATATTGACGGGCGTGTCTCGTATCTCCGCGATTACAAGAACAAGCGTAAGATCGCGATCATTCCGGAAGAAGAGGGCGCAGACGCGGTCGAGTACCTCGTGCCGAAGAACAAGCGTATCTCCTTCCAGGATGGCGACTTCATCCGTCGCGGCGAGTATCTGGTCGATGGCAACCCGGCGCCCCAGGACATCCTGGCATCGCTCGGGATCGAGGCTCTCGCCAACTATCTCGTCGACGAGGTCCAGAAGGTGTACCGTCTGCAGGGCGTGCCGATCAACGACAAGCACATTGAAGTGGTTGTCCGGCAGATGCTGCAGAAGATCGAGATCACAGATCCCGGTACGACAACGCTGCTCAAGGGCGAGCATGTCGAGCTTCTGGAGCTGGAAGAGGCCAATGCTACCGTGCGCCGGTCCCGCAAGCAGGACCAGCGCGAAGCGTCCGGTGTTCCGGTGCTTCTCGGCATCACCAAGGCGTCGCTGCAGACCCGCAGCTTCATCTCGGCGGCCTCCTTCCAGGAGACGACCCGCGTGCTGACCGAAGCCGCCCTTCAGGGCAAGGTTGATACGCTGGAAGGCCTCAAGGAGAACGTCATCGTCGGCCGCCTCATTCCGGCGGGTACCGGTGGCGGTATGCGCAACTTCCGCCGCATTGCGGCACAGCGCGATACCAAGCTGCGTGCGAAGCGGCGCCAGGCGGCAGAAGAAGCTGCTGCAGCGCTGCCAGCGCCCGACGCGGCAGAATAGAAGTGCAGTGGAGAGGCCCTGATCGCAGCCCGCACCATCAGCGAGACTTGACGGGACGGGCACAGGGTCTTAACACGCGCCGAACGCTGGCTGAGGTCATCCGTTGTGATGGCTTCCAGCGGCCCGGAATAGGTGCCGCTGAGCCGGCTTAGTACGGAATTGGTGGTCCGACAGGGTCAGGAATGGCCCAGTCGGACTATCTTGGTTTGAACTGGTCCGATGGGGCCATGTAAGAAAGTAGTTAAAAGGCCCTCATGCCCACGATTCAGCAACTGATCCGCAATCCGCGCAAGCCCAAGCCCGCGCGGTCCAAGACCCCGGCCCTCAAGGGTAACCCGCAACGTCGCGGTGTTTGCACCCGCGTCTACACAACGACGCCGAAGAAGCCGAACTCGGCCCTTCGTAAGGTGGCCAAGGTCCGCCTGACCTCCGGGTTTGAATCGCTCTGTTACATCCCGGGCGAAGGCCACAACCTGCAGGAGCACTCCGTGGTCCTGATCCGTGGTGGCCGCGTGAAAGACCTTCCGGGTGTGCGCTATCACATCCTGCGTGGTGTCCTCGATACGCAGGGCGTCAAGAACCGTAAGCAACGCCGCTCGCATTACGGCGTGAAGAAACCGAAATAAGGGTCTCCATCCATGTCACGTCGTCACCGCGCCGAGAAACGCCAGGTCCTGCCGGATCCGAAGTTCAAAGACATCGTCATCTCGAAGTTCATGAACCAGATCATGCAGGACGGTAAGAAATCGACCGCCGAGCGCATCGTCTACGGCGCCTTCGACCTTGTCGAGAACAAGGCCAGCAAGGACCCGGTGGAAGTGTTCCACTCCGCCCTTGAGGCCATCTCCCCGGCCGTCGAAGTCCGTTCGCGCCGTGTTGGTGGTGCGACCTATCAGGTGCCGGTCGAGGTTCGTCCCGAGCGTCGCCAGGCTCTGGCCATCCGCTGGCTCGCCGCTGCTGCCAGCTCCCGCAACGAGAACACGATGCGCGAACGCCTCGCCGGCGAGCTGCTCGATGCCTCGCAGGGCCGTGGCTCCGCTGTGAAGAAGCGTGAAGACACGCACCGCATGGCTGAGGCCAACCGCGCCTTCTCACACTACCGCTGGTAAGCCAACTTATCGTTCCTCCTCCCGGAACCAGACAACAAAGGTAATTCCCATGGCCCGCGAATATACGCTGGAGCGCTATCGTAACTTCGGCATCATGGCCCACATCGATGCCGGCAAGACGACCTGCACCGAGCGCATCCTCTTCTACACCGGCAAGTCCCACAAGATCGGCGAAGTCCATGACGGCGCCGCCACGATGGACTGGATGGAGCAGGAGCAGGAACGCGGCATCACGATTACCTCTGCTGCCACGACGACCTTCTGGTTCCGCACCGAAGACGGCAAGAACCCGACCGGTATCTATGGCGAAACGCCCCAGGAAGCGAAGTTCCGCTTCAACATCATCGATACGCCCGGACACGTTGACTTCACCATCGAAGTCGAGCGTTCGCTGGCCGTGCTCGACGGTGCTGTCTGCGTTCTCGATGCCAATGCCGGTGTTGAGCCGCAAACCGAGACCGTGTGGCGTCAGGCTGACCGCTACGAAGTTCCGCGTATCGTGTTCGTCAACAAGATGGACAAGACCGGCGCCGACTTCTTCAACTGCGTCAAGATGATCAAGGAGCGCACCGGTGCAACGCCGGCGCCGATCCAGCTGCCGATCGGTTCTGAAACCGAGCTCGAGGGTGTGGTCGACCTGATCACCATGAAGGAATGGGTCTGGGAAGGCTCCGACCTCGGCGCGTCCTGGGATGTCCGCGACGTTCGCGACAGCCTGAAGGCCAAGGCCGAGGAAATGCGCGCCGAGCTCGTTGAACTCGCTGTCGAGCAGGACGAAGAGGCCATGGAAGCCTACCTCGAAGGCGAAGAGCCGGACGAGGCAAAGCTTCGCGAGCTGATCCGCAAGGGCACACTTGAAATGGCATTCGTGCCGGTTCTTGGCGGCTCGGCCTTCAAGAACAAGGGTGTGCAGCCGCTGCTGAACGCCGTGATCGATTATCTTCCGGGGCCGCTCGACGTGCCGGCCTATATGGGCTTCAAGCCGGAAGACGAAGAAGAAACCCGCAACGTTGCGCGTCATGCAGACGACAACGAGCCGTTCTCCGGTCTTGCCTTCAAGATCATGAACGACCCGTTCGTTGGCTCGCTGACCTTCCTGCGTATCTATTCCGGTACGATCGCCAAGGGCGGTTCGATGCTGAACTCGACCAAGGGCAAGCAGGAACGCGTTGGCCGCATGATGATGATGCACTCGAACTCCCGCGAGGAGATCGAATGGGCCGGTGCCGGCGACATCATCGCGCTTGCTGGCCTGAAGGAAACGACGACGGGCGACACGCTTTGCGACAAGTCCGCGCCGGTCGTGCTTGAGACGATGACTTTCCCGGATCCGGTGATCGAGATCGCGGTCGAGCCGAAATCGAAGGCTGACCAGGAAAAGATGTCCGCCGGTCTTGCGCGCCTTGCTGCCGAAGACCCGTCCTTCAAGGTCGAGAGCGACATCGAGTCCGGTCAGACGATCATGAAGGGCATGGGCGAGCTTCACCTCGACATCCTGGTTGACCGCCTGAAGCGCGAATTCAAGGTCGAGGCCAATATCGGTCAGCCGCAGGTTGCCTATCGTGAAGCGCTCGGCAAGCCGACGGAAATCACCTACACGCACAAGAAGCAGTCTGGTGGGTCCGGTCAGTTCGCCGAGGTCAAGATCCAGTTCGATCCGCTTGAAGCCGGCTCCGGTTTCGTTTTCGAGAGCGCGGTTGTCGGCGGTAACGTGCCGAAGGAATATGTCCCGGGCGTCGAAAAGGGTCTCAAGCAGGCCAAGGAAAACGGCCTTCTCGCCGGTTACCCGGTCACCGATTTCAAGGCGACGCTCCTTGACGGTAAATTCCACGATGTGGACTCGTCGGTTCTTGCCTTCGAAATCGCATCGCGGGCGGCCTTCCGTGAGCTGCGCACCCAGGGCGATCCGCGCCTGATGGAGCCGGTGATGAAGGTCGAAGTGATCTCGCCGGAAGAGTATATGGGCGACATCATTGGCGATTTGAACTCGCGTCGCGGCCAGATCCAGGGCTCGAATCCGCGCGGCAACGCCGTTGTGATCAGCGCCTTCGTGCCGCTCGTGAACATGTTCGGCTATGTGTCCAACCTGCGTGGCATGTCCCAGGGCCGTGCCCAGTTCACCATGCAGTTCGACCACTATGCGGAAGTTCCGAAGGCAGAAGCCCAGAAGATCGTTCAGGATCTCGCAGGCTAAGCCGTTTCATCTCGTAACGGCCTGGCGCCTTCGGGCGCCGGTCCACGCAACAGACAGATTTGAAGTGAAGGAGAGGCCCGATGGCCAAGGCAAAGTTTGAGCGGTCTAAGCCGCACGTAAACATTGGCACGATTG
>NZ_JAPYPG010000014.1 GCF_029937755.1 Henriciella sp. | reverse complement strand
AAGCGTGTCTCGCTCCAGCGAACATGCTCCCACGCATAGGTGTTGAGGTACATCAATCCGAGCATCACCGCCGTCGATGTCGCGATCATGGCGGCAAAGCGCCAGTAGCTGGTCTTCATGTCCATCCTCGTGTCCTCCTATAGGGGTGCGGGGTATGGCCAGCTAACGGAGGAAGAGGCGGCGGAGTTCCAATCCAGTCGGTTGTTAAGGCTCTCCGACCTGCTCACCACCTTCATAGGTGGCATAGGTCTGGGCGCCATCCTCGGAGAAGAGCACCACGTTGTAGCGGTCAGGCGGGTTAGGCGTTTCCATGCCAGGAGATCCTTGCGGCATGCCGGGCACCGACAGGCCGGTCGCGTCAGGCCGTTCGCGCAGGAGGCGACGGATTTCGCGTGCCGGGACATGGCCTTCGACGGCGTAACCATCGACCTCACCGGTGTGACAGCTCATCAGAGGATCCGGCACGCCGAGGCGTGTGCGAACCGGTCTCAGATCTTCCTCTTCCTTGACGACAACGTCGAACCCGTTGTCCCGGAGATGATCGACCCACGCCGTGCAGCAGCCGCACCACGGCGTCTTGTGAACAGTGACCGTTTGCGCGCTTGCTGGTGACGGTGCCGAAAAGAGCATCCATCCGACAACAACCGCTGCGATGAACAGCATGCCGCCGGCGCCTGCAATAAGGATTCTGGACAATGTCATTTCTCCGTCGGGTCAGAGTTTCAGTGTTCTCAATCGCAGCGCATTCCCGATCACGGAAACAGAGCTGAGGCTCATGGCGCCTGCCGCGATCATAGGGCTGAGCAGCAGGCCGAAGAAGGGATATAGGACACCTGCCGCGATGGGCACGCCCAGAGCATTATAGACGAAGGCAAAGAACAGGTTCTGGCGGATGTTGCGCATTGTCGCGTGGCTGAGATCACGCGCCTTGGCCACGCCAATGAGGTCGCCTTTGACCAGCGTGACGCCGGCACTTTCCATCGCGACGTCGGTGCCGGTGCCCATCGCAATGCCGACATCGGCCTGGGCCAGAGCCGGGGCGTCATTGATGCCGTCTCCGCACATGGCCACCCGGCTGCCGCCTTTCTGAAGCTCCGACACGATGCGGTGCTTGTCTTCAGGCGACACATCAGCATGAACCTCATCGATGCCGACCTTGGCTGCCACGGCCTGCGCGGTGGCGCTGCTATCGCCGGTCAGCATGACGATCTTGAGGCCCTGGGCGTGCAGGCGGCGGATGGCCTCTGGCGTTGTCTCCTTGATCGGGTCGGCGACGGCGACAAGTCCGGCCGGCTTGCCGTCAACGGCAACGAACATCACGGTCTGGCCCTCTGAGCGGTATGTGTCCGCATCGGCACCGATATCTGCAGCCCACGCGCCGATCCGTTCCATCATCTTCCGGTTGCCGACGGCGACGGACCGGCCATCAACGGTGGCCTGCGCGCCTTCACCGGTGACGGACTCAAAACCCTCGGATGTCTGGACGGGGGCGTTGCGGGCCTCGGCGCCGCGAACGATGGCCTCTGCAAGCGGGTGTTCGCTTGAGCGCTCGACCGCCGCCACGAGACCGAGCAGCGCCGGCGCGTCAAACCCTCCCGCAGGCTGGACCAGCACCAGTTCCGGGCGTCCGAGCGTGAGCGTTCCCGTCTTGTCGACGACAATCGTGTCCACTTTCTCGAAGGTCTCCAGCGCTTCGGCGCTCTTGATCAGGATGCCGTTCGAGGCGCCCTTGCCGGTGCCGACCATGATCGACATCGGGGTCGCGAGGCCGAGCGCGCACGGGCATGCGATGATCAGAACCGCGACGGCATTGACGATGGCAAAGGCCATGGCGGGATCGGGCCCAAACAGGGCCCAGACGATGAAGGTGATCACGGAGGCGGCTATGACTGTCGGCACGAAAACCGATGAGACGATATCGGCCAGCCGCTGGATCGGCGCGCGAGACCGTTGCGCGGCCGCGACCATCTGCACGATCTGCGAAAGCAGTGTCTCCTCGCCGACATGCGTGGCTTTCATGACCAGCGATCCGGTGCCGTTGACCGTACCGCCGGTCAGACGCTCCCCGGCGGTCTTCTCCACGGGGACCGGCTCACCGGTGACCATGGATTCGTCGACCGAGGAATGGCCGTCGACCACGTCGCCATCAACCGGGACTTTCTCGCCCGGACGGACACGCAGATGGTCGCCGGCCTGGACGTCAGCGAGATCCACTTCGCGCTCGCTACCGTCCTCACCGATGCGCCGCGCGGTGGGCGGCGCCAGTTCGAGCAGGGCGCGAATGGCGCCGGAGGTGGCGTTTCGTGCCCGCAGCTCCAGGACCTGGCCGAGCAGGACAAGGGTGATGATGACCGCAGCCGCCTCGTAATAAACCGCGACATTCCCTCCATGCCCCCTGAAGGAGTCCGGAAAGATGCCGGGGACGAAGGTGGCCACAAGCGAGTACAGGTAGGCGACCCCGACGCCCATGGCGATCAGGGTGAACATGTTGAGGCTGCGCCGTTTGACCGACTGCCAGCCGCGCACGAAGAAGGGCCGCCCAGCCCAGAGCACGACGGGTGTTGCCAGAACTGCCTGCAGCCAGACGCTCGCTCTCGGGCCGACCCAGTCCATGAGCGGGCTGCCCGGGATCATCTCTCCCATGACATAAACGAGCAGCGGCACGGAAAAGATCAGCGACACCCGGAAGCGCCGCGTCATGTCATCGAGCTCGCTCGTATCCTGTTCGACTGTCACCGTTTCCGGTTCGAGCCCCATGCCGCAGATCGGGCAGCCGGTATTGGACGTCTCGCGGACTTGCGGATGCATCGGGCAGGTCCAGACCGTCCCGGCATAATCAGCAGGGACGTTGTCATAAGCGCCGTCAGGCTTGTCTGGGGCAGCATGTCCATGATGGCATGCATGGTCGTGGTGAGAGGCGTGGTCGGATGGCATGGCAAGGGTCCTCGAGCTCAGGCTCGTTGCTGCTTCGACTCATCAGATAATACCCTATGGGGGTATATTCAACGCCCCTTCCTAGCCTTCGCCGGCGCGCTCCTGGATCGAAACGAGATAGGCGAGGACGGAGTCGGTGCCTTTTGGCCCCAGCTTGAAATCGGGCATGTCCGGATGGCCGACATGGATGCCTTCGCGGAAGTCGTCAGCCAGGGCATCCGGGTCGTAATCGGCAAGCACGGTCCTGAGCGGCGGGGCATCGCTGCGTGGGCTGTCATCCTCGACACCAATCGCATGGCAGGTCGCGCACTGCATCTCGACAATGGCGCGGCCGTTTTCGATGAGGGCGGTGTCCTGTGAAGGCGAAGGGGCGGCCGTCTCTTCCGCGGGCGGGGCATCCTGCTCCTCGCCACACGCTGTCAGGCCTGCCAGTACCAGACCGGTTACGAGCGTGAGCATTGGCCATGTTGCGCGCCCTCTGCCTGTATGCCTCATGCCAATCCGTCCTTTCAGCAAGTTTCGATCAAGGCTGTCCGCCTCCACCTCTTATGGCGGACAGACCGCCTGCGGTGCAAGGAGGGGTGATGAGACCGGTCGGGCGGCGTCTTCCGGTGCGCTCTTTGCTCTGTCGTGCCAGGAAGAGCCCCGTGGAAAAAAAAGATCCCTGACAGTAAAGCCCTGTTTGTGCAGTCTGTGAGCCATGAGTAGCTTGTTTACATTCCTGGGCGGGCTCGGCCTGTTCCTGATCGGCATGCAGGTGCTCACTGACGGGCTGAAGAGCCTCGCGGGTGAAGCGCTGCGCAAGCTGCTCGTGCGCTTCACCCAAAGTCCGCTGAGCGGCGCGGCGACAGGCGCCATCGCGACGGCGATCCTGCAATCCTCCAGTGCGACGACGGTCGCCGCGGTGGGCTTTGTGGGCGCGGGGCTTCTGACCTTCAACCAGGCGCTCGGCATCATCTTCGGCGCGAATATCGGAACGACCATTACTGGCTGGATTGTGGCCCTTGTCGGGTTCAAGCTCGAGCTTACGACACTTGTCTTTCCGCTGGTCTTCGCTGGCGCCATGCTGAAACTGTTCACAAGAGGCTGGATCCAGCAGCTTGGCTGGTCAGTGGCGGGGTTCAGCCTGATCTTCATCGGGATCGATGCCCTGCAGGCTGGCATGTCGGTGCTGGAGAGTACGGTGACGCCGGAGACCTTTCCGGGCGATACGCTGTTCGGACGGCTTCAGCTCGTCGGTATCGGCATCCTGATCACGATCGTCACCCAGTCTTCCAGTGCCGGTGTCGCCACCGCGCTCGTCGCGCTCAGCGTCGGGGCGATCTCCTTCACCCAGGCCGCGGCCTTGGTCATCGGCATGGATGTCGGCACGACCTTCACGGCCTTTCTGGCAACTCTGGGGCGGGGCACGGCAATGCGCCGGACAGGCTATGCGCACGTCGTCTACAACATGATGACCGGCGCCCTGGCGCTTATCCTGCTGACCCCTTTCACCCTGCTCATCTCGTCCGGGCTGGCGCTGGACACAGCTGAGGACGCCCAGATCGCGCTGGTCGCCTTCCACTCCACCTTCAACATCCTGGGCGTGCTGCTGATCATCGGATTCACACGCCAGTTCGCGACGCTGATCGAGACGCTGGTCCCCGGCCGGGACACCGAAGTCTTCGACCCTCCGGAAGACCGGCTGCTGCAGGACGGGGCGGCGGCGACAAACGCCCTGGCGGGGCAGACATCCCGGATCGCTGTCAGCCTGGTCGGAAAGCTGAACGCCTCGCTGCAGCCGGCGGTGCGCCATCGCCGCCTCTCAATGGAGGCCGAGAAAGACGCGCTTGTGGCCCTGGCGCATTATGCCGCGCGGATAAGGACGGAGCCCGGCTCTCCGGCCAATTTCCGGCTACAGTCGCTGCTGCATGCCCACGATCATCTGAGCCGGCTCGAACGCCGCCTTGAAGGCCTTGAGGAGATTGTCCCCGCATTCGGCCGGGAAGGGGTGAAGACATCCCTCGGGGAGGTCGGGGCCATCCTGGACGATATCCTTGAACACGGGTTCGAGGAGGCGCTTGTCGGGCGGCTCGACTGGGCCCGCCAAGCCTTCCGCGCCCGGCGTGAAGAGCTTCGCCTGTCTGCCATCGCGCGGGTGTCGGAAGGCGGTCAGGATGCGACGGCAGCGCTCGGGGGATTCACAGCCATGCGCTGGCTGCACCGCTGCACCTATCACATCTGGCGCATCGGCATTCATCTCGAAAACGCCCTTTCAGACAGCCCACGGCCGCTCCTGATGAGCGAGGAAAACAGGATCGAGACCGCAGAACGGGCCGACGCCGCCTAGCTGTTTTTCGATGGCCCTGCCAGGAGGTCTCCGGCTGTCTCGTCCTCCGGCCGCAGCCCTCGCAGCACGCCTTGCAGGAAGCCGGTGAGGTCATTGGTGAGATAGTCGACATGCGGATGGTCGGCGTCCCCCGGTCCGGCGGGGCGGGCCTCGACAGGCTCATGGCTCCAGTCTTTTGCGGATCCGACGAGCACGGTCGTAAAGCCCATGGCGTGGGCCGGCTTCAGGTTACGCTCCAGGTCCTCGAAGAAGACCGCGCGCGCCGGGTCGACATCATGATGCTGGCAGAAGGCGTCATAGGCGGCCTGTGCGGGTTTTGGATGATAGGTGCTGTCCTCGATGCCGAACAGGCCGTCGAAGACAGTGTGCAGCTCCATATACTCCGTCACCCGCTCGGCATGGCGGCGCGAGCCATTGGTGTAGACGAGCTTGCGGCCGGGCAGGGCGCCGATCGCATCGCAGAGATCGGCCTTCACCGGCAGCGGCGAGAGGTCGATCTCGTGGACATGATCGAGAAACTCTTCCGGCGCCATGCCATGCATGGTCATCATGCCCTTCAGCGTTGTTCCGTGCTCGGCATAATACTGCTTCTGCAGCGCGCGGGCCTCGGCCCGGTCCATGCGCAGGAAGCGGGCGACAAAGTCCGTCATCTTCGTATCGATCTGGGCGAACAGGTCGCACTCGGCAGGATAGAGCGTGTTGTCGAGGTCGAAGACCCAGATATCACGCCCTGTCATGCCGGAGAAGTCGAGGCCGTTGATGCTCACGACTCCGGCTCTTTGAAGTCGCGCTCGAAAAATTCGTAGAGCAGGCGGCGGTTCTCGGCTGGCGGGGTGGCCTTGAACAGGCCCTCGCGGAAGGCGGCAGCGCCACAATCCTTGCGGCCCATGATGGCAAAGCGGGTACGCGCCAGACAGAACGGGTCGGTCGCTTCCTTCAGGGTGCGGGTCCGGCCGTTATCCTCCATCTCCGCAAAGACGAAATGCTCCGCGGTCAGCAGCGGCTCATCGATGACCCGTGCACAGCCGCCGCTTTCCAGCAGCCACCAGCCGCGGCTCTCCCAGCCTTCGCCCTTGCGCCGGGCAATGGCAGACCAGATGCGGTTGCGCGTGCGGTTGCAAAGCGTCAGGCCGATATTGCGGCCGCGATCCTGCGCGATCTGTTCCAGCACATCGATCAGGTCGCTGTCGGAGGTTTCCGCCGGCAGCTCGTTCTGGGTCAGGAACTCGCCGATCGCGGCGCGCGTCTTGCGCCCGATATAGCCGTCGATATTGCCGTTGAAGATGCCCGCATCGGCCAGCAGGCGCTGTACGCCGGCGGCCGCGGCCTGTTCGCTGTCGAACTCCTCGGTCTCGGTGAAGCTTGTTGTCCACTCGGTGCGGTTCTCGATCAGGACGGGCCGGAAGTCGCGGCTTTCCAGACCCATCGCCGTACATTCCTTCGGGCTCTCGACCGAGAAGCTGCCGGTGGTGTCGACACAGAGCGGGAAGTCCCCGCCCCAGATGCGCCGCCCGCCGCGATGGGCCGTCGAGGAACGCGCGAAGAGATAGTGGATCCCGGGGCGAAGCGGACCGGCCAGCGCCAGTTCGCAGGAGCCGGGGCGCAGCCGCTCCCAGCCCTCGACCACGACGCCATTGCCTTCATAGCGGGCAACTGACGCTTCGATCACATAGCTCGTCTTGTTGCAGAGCTCCCAGCCTTTCTCACCCGCGCCTTGCGCGGTGGCCGGTCCGGCGCCTGCGAGACTGAGCGAGACGAAGGCGGCCAGTGCCGCCACCGATCTGGAAAAAATGCTAGAGAACAATCGTGCCGGCGCCATGTTCGGTAAACAGCTCCATGAGCAGGGCATGCTTTGCCCGGCCATCCAGAATGACAGCCCCACCAACCCCATTCTTTACCGCGTTTGTGGCGGTTTCAAGCTTCGGTATCATTCCACCTGAAACGGTTCCGTCCGCCATCAATGATGGCAGGTCATCGGCGCGCAGTTCGCGGATCAGATCGCCGGCCTTGTCGAGGACGCCCGCGACATCGGTCAGCAGCAAGAGGCGGCTGGCGCCGAGCGCGCTGGCAATGGCGCCGGCGGCGGTATCGGCATTGACGTTGTAGCGCTTGCCCTCGCCATCGAAGCCGACCGGCGCGATGACGGGGATGAAGTCGTGATCATAGTTGGACAGCAGTTTCAGGACCGACACATCGACCTGTTCGGGCTCGCCGACAAAGCCGAGATCGATCAGCTTCTCGACCTGGCTGTCGGCATCCTTCGACTTGCGGGCCGCGCGCTTCACCTTCATCAGGTCGGCGTCCGAGCCCGACAGGCCGACCGCCTTGCCGCCCGCCTTGTTGATGGCGCGCACAATGCTCTTATTGATCGGGCCCGACAGCACCATCTCGACCACTTCCATCGTCGCGTCATCGGTGACGCGCAGGCCGTCGCGAAACTCCGACTTGATGCCGAGGCGTTCCAGCAGGCTCGCAATCTGCGGCCCCCCGCCATGCACGATGACCGGGTTCACGCCGAGATGCTTCAGCAGCACCACATCGCGCGCGAACGCGCCGGCCAGTTCCTCATCCACCATGGCATGGCCGCCATACTTGATAACCACCGTCTGGCGGTCATAGCGCTGGATATAAGGCAACGCCTCCGACAGCGTGGCGGCGGTGTACTGGGCAGGGGAAGGGGCATCATCGCTCATGGGCGAGCGCTATAGCGGCGTTTGCGGGATGGGGGAAGGTTCGCAATCAACTCAGCCATTTGCGCTTCTTGAGCGGTTGTCGCAAAGTCATCGCTGGAAAGAGAGAAGTGGGGAAACGTCATGGCTATAGGGCTGAGCGGTCTGGCCGCGTCCATCATCCGACCAGTCGCATTCACTATTGCGGCGCTCGTCATCACGACAGGATGCGCTACGCCGTCTCCGCAGCTGTATGAACCGGCCGAAACCGCCGAGATCGACCAGTTGCGCGAGGACTTCATGGCGGCGATGGCCGCGCAGGATTTCGCGGCGCTTGGTGCGCTCAGCCATCCGGAGTTCGAGCAGACGGTCCCCGGCGGGCCGGCGCATCTTGAGATGCTGGCGGCGGCCGGGCAGGCGCCGTTCCCGCCCGGCTACCGGCTCGACATCACGCCGAAGGAGCTGGTCGTCATCGATGAGGACTGGGCATACGAATACGGCACCACCATCCAGTCATACCTCCCCGAAGGCGCAGAGGCGCGCATCGAGATCCCGAACACCTATCTGCTGATCTTGAAGAAGCATGAAGGCGAATGGAAACCCTACCGCGAAGTCGCGAGCGCCCTGCCGCCGCCGGGCGGATGGGAGTAGGAAAAATCCGAAGGGGGGAGCGATGCTTTTGCGCCGCGTTTCGAAACACGTGAAAGACCAGAACTGGGCCGCCGTCATCCTCGACTTCGCCATTGTGGTCGTCGGGATCCTGATTGCCTTCCAGATCACCAGTTGGAGCGAGGCCCGTCAGGACCGTCGCGACGAACAGCGCTACCTCTCCGAGCTTGCCGTCAATCTCGAGGCTGATCTCGTCCAGGCCCGCGCAGGCCAGCAGGTTTCCCTGCAACGCCTGTCAGCCGCCGAAGCCATCCTTGCCGAGGCCGCGCCCGGCTATGACAGGCCGCCCTTTTTCGGCCCCCTGGAAGGCGACCCGCCGCCGCTGGGCGTCTTCGGCGACTATCCCTACGCCCATCTCACCTCCTACTATTTCATGATCATCTCGAGCAGCACGTTCGAGGAGCTCATCCAGACCGGCAATATCGGCGTCCTGTCCAATCGGGCGCTGGTGAAGGACCTGACGGACTATTATCATCGACTGGACCGTCAGCGCGGCGATGACGGTCTCATCCTGGCACAGGCCGAAGGCATGCTCGACTGGGCGCGCGTCAACGGCGTCGGCATGGGCGATCGCGCCACGCTGGAGGACACCGTGTCCCGCGCGCGCGACGACGAGGAATTCCTTGGTTTCGTGAAGATGGCGGGCTTCCTCGCTTACTGGCAGTATGGCAGCCTCGCCAGCATCGAAGCCGAAGCCGAAGCCTTGCTGGCCGCCGTCGAAGCGGAAGTGAGCGCACGCTGATCTCACGCAGCCATCTTTCCCCTCGCGCGTTTCGTTCGCGAAGACTGTCACCCGCCACACCATAGGAGCCCCCATCATGCGCAAAGCCGCCCTTGCCGCCCTGCCCATCCTCGCCCTCGGCACCCTCGCTGCCGCCTGCACCAGCCAGCCGGACTATCGCGGCGAGGACACGCCGCCGCCGACCGTCGACCAGGTCGACCTCACCCGCTATGCCGGGCTCTGGTATGAGATCGCGCGCTATCCCAACAGTTTCGAGGAAGGCTGCACCGACACCACGGCGGAATATTCGCTGCGCGATGATGGCAAGGTCACCGTCATCAATTCCTGCGAGATCGAGGGCCGGGACGACCGCAAGGTGGCCGAAGGCGTGGCGCGCGTGGTCGAGGGCTCGAACAATTCCAAGCTCGAGGTGAAGTTCGCGCCCTCCTGGGTCCCGTTCGCTTGGGGCGACTACTGGATTCTGCACCTCGAGCCGGACTATTCCGCCGCCCTCGTCGGCTCTCCCGATGGCAAATACCTCTGGATCCTCGCGCGAGAAGAGACCCTGGCCGATGCGATGCTGGAAACCATTCTGGAGAAGGCTGCCGCGCTCGGCTACCAGACCGACCCGCTCGTTTACCGCGAGCCCTCCGGCGAATGACGGGCTTTCCCCTCGGGGCATGATTGGCGCGGGCTACCGCTCGCGCTATGCTGCCCCAAAAAAGAGGGGAAGGAGATGTCGGAGGGCTTCCAGCTACCTGAGATCAATCGCGTCGGGCTGCTTGCGCCGCTCGACTGGCTCGCCGCCGGATGGCGTGACCTCTGGCGTGCGCCGGGGCCGTGCCTGGCCTATGGCGTGGGGCTCGCCCTGCTGAGTGCGGGCGTGACCGGCACGCTCTATCTCACTGGCCAGTTCACCTGGTTCCTAGTGCTCGCCGGAGGCTTCCTGATCGTTGCGCCGCTGCTCGGTCTCGGGCTCTACCGCGCCGCGCGCCTGATGTCGGAAGGCCGCCAGCCCAAGTTTGGCGAGATGCTGTGGCAGCCGGGCATGATCCGCGCCGATACGATCCTGCTCGGGGTCGCGCTCTTTGTCCTGTTCGGGCTCTGGGCGGAAGCGGCCTACATCATCTACGGCCTCTCGACCTATTCGGTGCACCAGACCATTGGCGACTTCCTCGCCTTCCTGCTGACAACACCGGAGGGCCTGCGCATGGCGCTGATCGGCAGCTGTGTCGGCGGGGTGATCGCCTTCATCGCGTTCACGCTGGTCGCCGTGTCCGCGCCGCTGCTGCTGGAGGAGGGGAGCGACGTCTTCATCTCGGTCATCACCAGCGCGCGGGCGGTCCTCGCCAACCTGCCGGCCATGCTGCTCTGGGCCTTCCTGATCGCGCTGCTCGTCGGGGTGGGGATGGCGTTCGCGCTGATCGGTCTGATCGTGGTCTTCCCGTGGATCGGTCTGGCCAGCTGGCATGCCTGCCGCGCCACTGTATCGTCTAACGACTCGGCGAGGCTGCAGGCGCGCCATGCCAATCAGTGACAGCCGGGACATCCCGCCAGCGCAGTTTTCCTATCGCAGACGCCAGTCCTCCGGCAGCGGAGGCATGTTCTGACGGGCCCGCATGTGGTTGATCCGCTCGCGCTGCGGCAAGGCATAGAAGTCTTCGCTCGGCAGGGTCATGTCATACCACTTGTGAAACGGGCGGGCCTTGCGGCTCAGAAAGGTGCGGAATCCGCTCTCGTCCCAATTGTAACCATGCGCGTTGCCGTTCATGCCGTAATCGAGAATGGCTTTCATCTTGTCGCTGTCCGAGGTGATGTCGCGCTCTTTCAGGAATTCGACCGTTACCTCGTATGTTCGCCGATCGACGCGGATCAGGATGTGGCCGGAGTCATCTGTCGTGTAGGCATTGGCGTAAAAGCCGTTGCCCCAATAGGCATCGGCATACTTGTAGCCATTGCGCCAGCCGGCATTGTTCATCTCGTAGTAGCGATCAACGACATCATCGGCTGTGAACGTTCGCCCGCCGCTGCGGAAGCTTCTGTCGGCATCGAACTTCGGGCTGAGGGTCACCGGTTCGCCCATATTGACGCCGAGTCGCCTGGTCACGTCCCATACAGACCAGAAGCGCTGGACGAAATCGTATTGCGCCTGAGCCTCCTGGAACATTGGCAACTCGCTTCCCGCTATGCCGCGATAGGCGTCAAGCCAGTCGTTAGCGTCTGCGGCCTGTTCCGCCCCGCGTGCGCTGAAAAGGGCAAATTCGAACGCGTCGCGCAGGATGGCTTTGCGGTCCGGGTTGAGTCGCTCGGCCAAACTGAACATGAATGAGGCTCGCGTGAAATCGTCATTCCTTCGAGCTATCGGGTTTGAACCCACGACGTCCGGAACATCTGTCGCAGACACCGTCAGCGCGTAGGCACATGACCGCGCAAGCTTTGGACCTGTGGGGCTCTCGCTGACATTTTGGACGACCGCCTCAAAGCCTGACCTGTTAAACAGGAAGCCCAGATCGCTCGCATAGGTGCGGCACCGGTCGATATGGCATTTGAACGGCTGGTCCTTGCAGGTAATGAAAATGGGTGAACCGACAGCCTCCAGAGTAAGATCGAACAAGGCCTTCGAGCGCATGTCCATATATTCATTCCACAGACGCTGGGAGGCACTGGACGAGACGGCTTGAAACGGGGTGGCCTGGTGCTGCGGGGCAGGGTGGCTGGACGCTCCGGTTGGCAGGCCCGGCCTGGATGGATCGGGAGGGGCTGAGGAGGGGACGGGACCCTTTGGAACGCCCTCCTCGACCGCAGCTGCCTGACTACGGCGTTCCGCATCGAGTTCGTTGGCAAATTCGGTGAATGCGGCGGAATCGTCTTCGCTCGTCCTGCCGGTATCGTTGGCCTGGTCTGGTGGTGGTGTATGGTCTTCTTCGGAAGCCGCTTTGCTGCAGGCGGTTATCAGGACAGCCAGAAGAGTGGCCAAGGCCGCCGCTTTGATCTGTTTTCGGTCCACAACATCTCTCTCCCCGGTTTGCTGTATCAAAACGAAGGATGGGCGGCAATTCACACTACCGGGCGTGTTGGCATTGTCGATTGAGGGGATGACCTGACGGTTGAGGTTGACTATAGGGTCGGCGACCTGACGGGCATGCGCCGGACAGCGGAACGCGCGCCCTACCACAAACAAGACGACTTACGGAGAGCGCGCCATGACCGCGAAGCTGCAGACCATCATCGAACAGGCCTGGGAAGACCGGAGCGACATTTCCACCGACACAACCGGCGAGGTGCGCGATGCGGTCGATGAGGCGCTTGCCTTGCTTGATAGCGGCCGGGAGCGGGTCGCCGAGAAGGGCGATGATGGCGAGTGGGTCGTGAACCAGTGGCTCAAGAAGGCCGTGCTTCTGTCTTTCCGCCTCAACGCAAACGGCCCGATCAAGGGCGGCCCCGGTGGCTCGACCTGGTGGGACAAGGTGCCGAGCAAGTTCGATGGCTGGAGTGCGGACGATTTTGCCGCGTCCGGCCTGCGCGCTGTGCCGAATGCGGTGGCGCGCCGTGGCTCCTATATCGCGTCCGGCGTCGTGCTGATGCCGAGCTTCGTCAACATCGGCGCCTATGTCGATGAAGGCACCATGGTCGACACCTGGGCGACCGTCGGTTCGTGTGCGCAGATCGGCAAGGGCGTGCACCTCTCGGGCGGTGCCGGGATTGGCGGCGTGCTCGAGCCACTGCAAGCCAACCCGACCATCATCGAGGACAATTGCTTCATTGGCGCGCGCGCCGAAGTGGCCGAGGGCGTGATCGTGCGCGAAGGCTCGGTGCTGGCAATGGGGACGTTCCTCAGCCAGTCGACCAAGATCGTGCACCGCCAGACCGGCGAGGTCGTGATGGGCGAAGTGCCGCCATACTCGGTCATCGTGCCGGGCTCGATGCCCGCCGCCGACGGCAAGGGCCCGGGTCTCTACTGCGCCGTTATCATCAAGACCGTGGATGAGCGCACGCGCAGCAAGGTCGGCATCAACGAGCTGCTGCGGCCTTGAAGCCCTTGCCCCGGCAGCCATAATCCGATGAAGTTGCTCCATAAACTGAGAGGGGCTGATGATGCGTGCGATCCTGATGGCTGGCCTGCTGGCGCTGGCAATGCCGGCATTTGCGGAGACCGAAGAGGCGAAGGCCGAGGAGGCAAAGCCGGTCCCGGAGCCGGTGATGGTCACCAGCGATGCGTCAGGCACGTTCGGCGGCACCCGTATCAATTACACGGTTGAGGCCGGGGAAACCTACATAGCCAATAAGGATGGCGACCCAGCAGCCAGTCTTTTCACCATCGCTTATGTCAAGAAGGATGCGGGCCCTCAGCGCCCCGTCACCTTCGTGTTCAACGGCGGCCCCGGCTCGGCGTCTGTATGGCTCCATCTCGGCCTGCTCGGTCCGAAGCGGGCCGTCCTTGCAAGCGATGCCGACGCAGATGATGGGGCAGCGCCCTACACCATGGTCGACAATCCCGAGACCATTCTCGACCTGACCGACCTGGTCTTTGTCGACCCTGTCGGGACCGGCTACAGCCGTGCCATCGGCAAGGGTGAGAACGAGGACTACTGGAACGAGGAAGGCGACAAGGGATCGATCGCGGAGTTCATCCGGATCTGGATCACCGATCATGGCCGCTGGAACGCCCCGAAATACATTATCGGCGAAAGCTTTGGCACGACCCGGGCGGCCTATCTGTCTCACGAGCTGATCAACGGCGATGTCGATATCGCGCTGAACGGCCTCGTGCTGATCTCGCAGGCGCTTGATTATGAGGGCTCCACCTCGGTGCACGACAATGTCTATTCCTACGTCACCTACCTGCCGAGCATGGCGGCCGCCGCGCAGTATCATGGCAAGGCGGGACAGGGCGTCGACAGGGACGCATTCCTGGCCGAGGCGCGTGCTTTTGCCCGCGATGAATACGGCCCGGCCCTGTGGAAAGGCGCGCAGCTGTCGGACGCCGAACGGGCGCATATCCGCAAGCGGCTGGCCTATTTCACAGGCCTTGATGAGGATTATATCGAGCGCTCCGACTTGCGCATCCTGATGCCGCGTTTCCAGAAGGAGCTTCTGCGGGACCGCGGCGTCGCACTCGGCCGGCTTGATGGGCGTTACCTGGGCGATGAGGCCGATGATGTGGACGACACGCCGTCAGACGATGTGGCGAGCTATGCCGTCAGTTCGGCCTTCACCGCGCTGCTCAACCAGTATCTGGGAGATCTCGGGGTCGAGATGGACCGGCCCTACATCGTGTCGAGCGCCGATGCCGGGGAAAACTGGGATTTCGGTCCGCAGGAAGGCTCGTGGGAGCCGCACTATGTCAATGCCGGGCGCCAGCTTTCGGAGGCGATGCGGAAGAACACGCAGATGGACGTCTGGGTGGCGAACGGATTGTTCGACATGATCACCCCCTTCTTCGATGCCGAGATCACCTTCGCGCGCTATGGCATTCCGCAGGAGCGGGTGGCGATGACCTACTATCCCGCCGGACACATGATGTATCTGAATGAACCCTCGCGGGAGGCCGTTACGCAAGACCTGCGGCGCTTCTATGCCGGCTCCCTCGCCGACGAGCGCCCGGATCCAGCCGGCACAACAGGGGAAGAATGACCGGCTCCGGCGCATCAGACCTCCTCTCAAGACCGGGTGCAGCTGCGATGATTACCGACGCCGCGCCGGAAGAGGGCGGGCGCTGGGAGCTTCGCCTCGATATGGAGCTGGAAACCCTGGGGGCCGTCCAGATGCGCGCCATGGCGGATTTTGTCCGGCTCGGCCAGCAGTTCAGCGGGCAGACCATGGTCGTCTATTATATGGGCGAGCAGGGCGGGCCGGGCTTCGATGCCGACATTGAGGGCGAGCTGAGCGATGCGGATGTGCGGCTCGATATCAATATCCAGGAAGGCGAACTGAAGCACGCGCCGTTCCTCTGCACCGGCACCGCCGAGACTGAAGGCAGGCGCTATACCGGCCGCTGGCACATGCCCTGCCTCGATCCGGTCGAGTGCGGCTGCGAGGGTGAGGATGGCGACTTCACGCTGACCCGTATCGGGTCTACTGGCGATTGACGCGCGTCACCCCTGGCCTAGATCGCCCCTCATGAACCAGATCCCGAAAAATGACGAAAAGGCCGTCCATAAAAGACGTTGGTGGCCAGCCGCCTTCTTCTATTCGCTTGCCGGACTTCTGGTCCTGACGGCGCTTGCGATTTTCATCTTCGCGCGGCCCTGATCCGTCCCGGCGCCTAGCCCGACCCTGAGACGCCCATGCTGACCTGTATAGCGGCAAGTCCGAAATAGGTGACGAGAATGGCGGCGCCCTCGAAGCCGATACCACGGCGCTCGCGCATGATAAGGCCCATGAGCAGGATCGATGTGATGATGATCGCACCGATCATCATTAGCCCGTCAGCCTGGCTCATTGCATGGTAGATCGACCCCTCGCGATAGGCTGCGTCCGAGACCGACAGGAACAGGACGTCGAACGTGTTGCCGCCAATGATGCCGCCGACGGCAAGCTGCAGCGCACCGCGGCGCACCGCCGCCAGCGTGGTAACGAGTTCCGGCAGGGAGGTGGCTACCGCTGTCATCAGTGCGCCGACCACGGTCTGCGAGATACCGAGCTCGCTCGAGATGGCTGCGCCCGAGCGGGCGATGGCAAAGCCGCATAAACCAAGGACCAGGCTCAGGCCGGCAAAGGTGGCGATCATGATCCAGAGCGGGCGCTTGTTGGCTTCGCCCTCATCGGGTTCGTCGGCGCGCGTGTCACTGGTGTTCTCCGGCTGCCACATCGGCTCATGGCGCAGCCCCACAGCGGCCTTCGCGCCGAACAGGTAGACCACGAAGAGCAGGATCGAGACCGGATGGATCGCGAACAGGGCGTACTCCGGGGCATAGGCGGCGCCCATGGGCAGGCTCACCATCAGCACCATCATGGCCGCCATGAGCATGTTGTTGGCGTCCGCGGCGGCGTGTTCGAGATTGACCTTCCTGTAGATCATGTCCGCGACGACGAGGAAGGCGGTCTGCGCCGTTATCCCGCCCACCGCATTGGAGACAGCCAGAGAGGCGAGGCCGTCGCTGGCGGCTGTGACGGAGGTGACGATGCCGGACAGCGAGGTGCTGGCCCCCAGAAGGATGCCGCCAAACACCGCTTCGCCCAGACCGGTGCGGTCGGCCAGCCGGTCGGCCTCACCGGTAATGCGGACACCGGCCAGCAGGACAACCAGCGCGGCGACGAGGAAGGTGATAACGGCAATATGAAGCGGGATGGGGCGGACCTTTTCATGCGGAAGGGCGGGCAGGAATACCCTTTGGCAATGCCGCTGCGCACTGAAGGTTCCGGACCTATTTCGCTTGCGGGCCGTAGGCGCTGTAGGCGTCGCTCAGGGCGCGGGCCGGGGCGTAGTCCGGCTTTATCCTCAGCGCCCTGTCGAGGGCGTCACGCGCCTCGTTGCGCTCGCCCAGCCTATCCCAGAGTTCGGCCTGCTCGAAATAGACGACATGGCGGTCCGGGCCGGACGGGGTGGCGCTCTGGCGAAGCACGTCTTCCGCCTGAACGGACTGGCCGGTCTCGAGGAAGAAGGCCGCGCAGTCCGTGGTGTAAGCGGCGCTCAGGCCGGTTGGCTGGGCGCCGGAATGGCTGGCCATGGCCACTGATGCCACGCCGGCAGCGGCGAAGGCTGAACGAATGCTGAGAGGTCCCATGTCAGGTCTCCTGTCTTTCCTCTGGCTCTGTTTCGACAGGTAAGGGGTTGATGGGCAGGGCTGAATTGGCGATAATGACATTAGTTGGTCGATTTTCGCCAAACAGGAGACGCTCTTGCCATCCCCTTCCAGAAAGCCACACCGCGTCGTCACCATTGCCTATGACCGGCTCTGGCCGCTCGAATACGGCATTGCTGTCGAGATTTTCGGCTGGGCCCGGCCGGAGATTGGCGTCGACTGGTATGACTTCGATGTCGCCGGCCCGTGCGAGCCGGTGCGCACCCTGGGCGGTGTGACGCTGACGCCCGATCATGGCTACGAGATTGTCGAGATGGCTGACACGGTGATCGTCCCGGCCTGGCGCGATGTCCATGAGGTCCCGCCGAAAGAGATGATCGAGGCGGTGCAGGCCGCCCACAGGCGCGGCGCTCGCATGGTGTCCTACTGTACAGGCGCTTTCGTACTGGCGCATGCGGGCATTCTCGATGGCCGCCGGGCGACGACACACTGGCGCGACCTTCGGGTGCTGAAGCAGGGCTTTCCCGCCATCGATGTCGTCGAGGATGTGCTCTATGTCGATGATGGCGATGTCCTGACCTCGGCCGGCAGCAGCGCGGCGGTCGATTGCAGCGTCCACATTGTCCGGCGCGACTACGGTACGGAAACCGCCAACCGGCTGGCACGCTCGCTCGTCACGCCGCCGCACCGCGAGGGCGGGCAGGCGCAGTATATTGAGGCCCCCTATCAGGAACGCGCCGGCCAGTCGGTCGCCGCTGTGCTGGACTGGGCCCGCGAGCGCCTCGACCAGCCCCTGGACATCACCGACATGGCAGCTTTTTCCGGCATGAGCGACCGCACCTTCCTGCGCCGCTTCAAGGAGGGCACAGGCACGACCCCACTCAAATGGCTGCGCCGCGAGCGCATCATGCGGGCGATGACCCTGCTGGAGAAGACCGGCCTCGGCCTGCCCGACATTGCCGAGCAGTGCGGCTTCGGCTCGGCGGAAACTTTCCGCACCGCCTTCCGCGACATTGCCGGCATTACCCCACGCGCCTACCGCAAGCGGTTCGAGGGGGCCTCCATAGCGGCTGAATAGGGATCAGGACTTGATCGGCGCTTCGGGGTCGCGCACGCGGACCAGGCCGTTGCCGATCATGCTGAGAACCAGCTCGTCATTCTGGTTGAACACTTCGTTGCGGGACTTGGTGAGGCCCATATCCGGACGGCTCTTCATCCGCCGCTTCGATTCCAGCGTCATCACGACCCGCAGCTCGTCGCCGGGATAGACGGGCTTGATCCACTTCAACTCATCGACACCCGGAGAGCCGAGGCCCGCCTGCGGTTCGCCATGCTGCATCGTCTCGACCATCAGGCGCATCATCATCGCCGCTGTGTGCCAGCCCGAGGCAGAGAGCTTGCCGAAAAAGGTCTGCTTTGCGGCCTCGTCATCGAGATGGAAGGGCTGGGGATCGTATTTGCTCGCAAAGTCGATCACCTCCTCGCGCGTCACCTTGTAGGTGCGCGGAGAGTGGGTCACCGTGCCGATTTCGAGGTCTTCAAAATATCTCATCCGCCATCCATCCTCGCTGGTCATTCCGGCGCTTTAGACCAGCGCCCTGCTGGAAATGCCAGCCCTCTCCTGACGGAATGCGCTGCCCGGTGAAGGCCGCTTGAGAGGCCTGCCGGGCAGCGCAGGTGCCTTTGGCGTGGTCGCTATGGGGTAACGACCGGCCCGGTCACCGGCATCAGGCTAGCGGCTGGCGGCGACCGGAAAAATTGGCGAACACGACAATAGAGAGTCGATTTCCGACAATGCGGGGGCGGCCGCTTCAGTCTTGCGCCCGTCGCGGGGGGCTGCTTCATGGACAGGATGAAGACACTCCTCCCCCTCGCGGCCGAAATCGGTGACCGCCTGAAAGCCCGCGGCGAGACCGTCGCGATCTCGGAATCCTCCTCTGGCGGCCTGATATCGGCGGCCCTGCTGGCACAGGCAGGCGCCTCGGCCTTCTATCGTGGCGGCGGTGTGATCTACACCCCGCAGGCCTTTCGCGGCCTGATGGGGCTTGGCCGGGCTGACATTGAGGGCATGCGGTCTGCGACCGAGCCTTATGCCAGGGTGCTGGCACGCACCGTCCGCGGCAAGCTTGATGCGAACTGGGGCCTCTGCGAAACCGGCGCATCCGGGCCTTCCGGCAACGGGTACGGCGACGCCGCCGGCCATACCTGCGTTGCGCTTGTCGGCGAGGACGAGACAGGCCCGCTCGAAATCTCGCGCACGCTGGAGACCGGCCTCTCCGACCGTGAGGAAAATATGCGCCGCTTCGCCTATGAGGCGCTGCAACTGCTGCACAACGCGCTGGTCTGAGGGAGAATGCCATGACCGAGACAGAACGCTGGATCTCCGGGGCGCCGGTCGTTGCTTATGCCTGGCGGGCAGAGCGGCCGAAAGCCAACCTGCTGCTGACCCACGGCTATGGCGAATATGCCGAGCGCTATGTCACCGGCTATCATGGTCTGATCCCCGCCCTGAACGCGGCCGGCATCAGCGTCTTCGCCTTCGACATGCCTGGCCATGGACGCACACCCGGCCCGCGCGGGGCGACCGACCTGAAGCGCACGGTCTCCCACCACCTGGCGGCGCGTGAAACGCTGAAGGTGGACAAGCGCCCGCTCTTCCTGATGGGCCATTCGCTGGGCGGGCTGGTGACAGCGGCGAGTGCCGCGCATGACCCTGATGGCGTATCCGGCGTCGTGTTGAGCGCGCCCGCGCTCGAGATTCCGGCCAATCCGGTTCTCAAGGCCGTTGCGGGGGCTGTGGCGGCGATTGCCCCGACTGCGAGGCTCACCGCCGCGCTCGATGCCGATGGGATCTCGCGCAATGCCGCCGTGGTCGAGGCTTATCGTGACAATCCCATGGTCATCAAACGTGCGCCTGCTGCACGGCTCGGCGCGACGGCCTTCAAGGTGCAGGACCGGGCCTGGCGTGAATTCGGAGACTGGCAGCTGCCGGTCCTTATCGTGCATGGCGATGCCGACCGGCTGGTGCCGATCAAGGGCAGCCGCCGTTTCATCGAGACCATACCGGCACGCGACAAGACGCTGGAAGAATTCGCTGGCGGCTATCATGAGCTGCTGAACGATCATGACCGCGACCGGGCGCTCGAGACGATACTCGGATGGCTGAAGGCCCGGATCGGATAGGGGATGGGGGCATGGCGCAGACGGCCGGATATTCAGGCAAGCCACTGACACAGAAACTCGGCCTGAAGGATGGGACGCAGGCGGCTGTGATTGCCGCGCCCGAGCCGTATGATGCGCTGGTCGAGGACTTTCCTGTCAAGCATGTCGCCTCGCCGGACACGCTCACCGGGGACTGGGCCTTCCTGCATCTCTTCTGCCGTGAAACCGCTGATCTGGAAGCGGGCCTAGCGCCGGTCTTCGACCAACTAGCCGAAGGCGGCATGATCTGGGTCTCATGGCCGAAGAAATCGTCAAAGCTCTGGCGCGACATGACCGAGGATGATGTCCGCCGCGTGGCGCTGCCCATGGGACTGGTCGATGTGAAGGTCTGCGCTGTGGATGCCGACTGGTCAGGGCTGAAGCTGATGCGGCGGAAGAAGCAATAAGAACTGAAAAAGGGGGGAGAAAAAAATGGTGCTGCAAAAGCGGTTTCTGGTTCTCGGGGCGGCTTTATTCCTGATCGGCCTGATCACAGGCTTGCTACCAGGGGTCATGTCCAATCCACGAATGGGTTTGTCTGCACATATGCAAGGGCTGACGAACGGAATGTTCCTGCTTGCTCTTGGAGCGGCTTGGTCACATGTTTCTTTAACGCCAAAGTGGGCCGAGGCGGCGTTCTGGCTGCTAGCCTTCGGAACAGTCGCAAACTGGCTGGCGACTAGTCTTGCCGCGTTCTGGGGTACGGGCAGGATGACCCCGATTATATCGCCAGACCCGACAGCGGCGGGCTGGCAAGAAGCTTTGGTCTCCAGTCTCTTGCTCGCGCTTACGGTGGCCATGCTGACGGGCACAATAATTGTGTTGGCGGGCTTTATCCGGAGTAAGCAGTGAAGATTCGAACCTATCGCGCCGCCGATGCGCCGCGTATGGAAGACATCTTCCGCCGGGCCGTGCGCGAGATTGGCCGTCATTTCTATACAGACGATCAGGTGACCGCCTGGTCCGGCCCGCGCGTCACCGCCGAGCAGTTGAACCTGAATTACATGGATGGCCGCGCGACCTTCATTGCCGAGGATGAGACAGGCCGCGCCATCGCCTTCTCCGACCTTGAGGCCGACGGCCATGTCGACATGCTCTATTGCGATCCTGATCATGCGCGGAAAGGGATTGCCTCGGCCCTGCTGGCGGCGATCGAACGCGATGCGCGCGCCTGCGGCATCGACCGGCTCTACACCGAAGCGAGCGAAGCCGCCCGCCCGGTCTTCCAGAAGGCTGGCTTCACGGTAGTGCGCCGCCGTGAGCTGGAGGTGGACGGCGTTGCCATCCACAACTGGGCGATGGAGAAGCCGCTCGACTGATCAGTAGGGAGTTCCGTCCGCGTGGCGATAGATGCCATCCGGGCCGACCTTCATGTCGATGCCGGGATAGGTGCAGCCGTCCCGTTCGTCCCGGTTACTGACGACGAGAAAAACGAGATCTTCGCTGCCGTCATTGCGGATATGGTGGGCCACGCCCTTTGCCGGAAAGGCCGCCATGTCTCCGCGTTTCAGCGTGTCCTCGCCAGCGCTTGTCACAAGGCGTCCCTCGCCGGAGAGGACGATCAGGAATTCGTCCTCATGGCTGTGGTCGTGCATCTGGCTGGACCAGGTCCCGCCCGGAATGGTGCACAGATTGACGCCGATGAGGCTGAGGCCCCCGGCCTCACCGACCCGCTTCCAGCGTCTTGCCCTGACCTTTTCGTCATGCGGCGCCGGGTAGTTCGTGCCGCTCTGTTCCGGAATCGTGCTGAGGTCGATCTTGGGCATGGGTCAGGGCGCTTTCGAAAGAGGCAGTCCGAGCGTTCGTAGCATAAAGTCTGCCCGCGCCGCCACGCTCACCCTGGGCAGGTCGATGATGGCGTAGCCGCGCTTTGGATAGGCGAGGCGCAGCCAGTCATATTCGCGGACCGCCTCGTTAAAGGGGAGCGGGCGCTCGTCATCCTGTTCGTAGAGGGCATGCCAGGGCGGGGCGAAGAAGACGGGGCTGGCGTAGAGACAGGCTTCGCCGAGCATTTTCAGGTCTGATGGTGTACGGATGGACAGCCGCTCGAAATGGGCGAGCGCATCTATGGACGAGCGATCGAAGAAGACCGGCTCATTCAGCTCACGGACGGCTTCGAGGCTCTCGCTGGCATACTCGATGGCCTTGCGCACGAAGGCTTCCGGATTGACCCAGGGCAGGGCGTCCGAGCCCGTGGCCAAGGCCTCGCGGACGATATTGCGGCCGGGCTCCTCCACGGTACGAAAGCCCCGCCGCGTCAGCTCATCCAGCAAGGTCGACTTGCCGCCTGAGGAGCAGCCGGAAATCACGATGCGGCGGCGGTCGCTCACTTGCCCCATGGATGGTCGTCATACATGACGCGCTCGAGATAGAGTCCATCGGCCGGCGCGACCGGTCCGCAGGTTGTGCGGTCGCGCGCCTCGAGGATGTCCTTCATCCAACCGGGCTCCTGCATGCCGCGGCCTACCTCGACAAGGCTGCCGACAATGGAGCGCACCTGACGGTGAAGGAAGCTGCGCGCCGTCGCTGTTACTTCAATGCGATTGTCGAAGCTCGACACGTTCAGCGTGTCGAGTGTCTTTACCGGGCTCTTGGCCTGGCAACCGGCATCGCGGAAGGTCGAGAAGTCGTGTTCGCCGATGAGGTGCGTGGCGGCGGACTGCATCTTCGCAACGTCGAGGCGGACAGGCACGCGCCAGATCAACCCCCTGTCGAAGGTCAGGTGCGCGCGGCGCGTCACGATAATGTAGCGGTAGGCGCGGCCCGTCGCGCTGAAGCGGGCATGGAAATCCTCGCCGACTTCCTCGGCCTTCAGCACGGAAACCGGCGCTGGCCGCAAATGGTGGTTGAGGGCATCGGCGATCTTTCGGATCGGGCGCGGCTTGGCGAGGTCGATATGTGCGACCTGTCCGGTAGCGTGGACGCCGGCATCGGTGCGGCCCGCGCCCTGAACGAGAACCGGCGCACCGTCGAGTCTGGCGCAGGCCGCCTCCAGCGCGCCCTGAACGGTCGGGTGATCGTCCTGTCTCTGCCAGCCATAGAAGGGCCGGCCATCATATTCGATGAGGAGGCGGATGCGCTGGCTCATGCGGTCTCACGGAAGGCTTTCGGATAGGTGAGCGGCCCGTTGCGCGGGGCCTCTTCGCTGAGTTCGATCCCCATGAAGGCGGGGCCGGACCATGGCGCCTCATAGCGCGCGGCAACATCGGCGGAGAATCCGAATTTCGGGTAGTAGTCCATATGGCCGAGCACGAAGATGAGCTGGCGGGCCTGGCCCTCCATCATCGTCATGCCGAGCTTGATCAGGCCACGGCCTATCCCCCGGCCCTGCCGCTCCGGGCTGACCGACATCGGGCCGAGCCCCGCCGCAATGTCGCGGCCATCGACAAGGATGCGAAAGAACTGGATATGGCCGAGGATCTCGCGATCGTCATGCGCGACGAGGGAGGCGAGGCTGTCGCCATCTTCGGCCAGCTGCGCAAGGATGCGGGCTTCGTCCGGCGTGCCGAACGCATCATCGTTGAGCGCGGCAATGGCGGCTGCATCCTCCTCGCGTGCTGGCCTGATCCAGAGATCCCTCATTCGAACCGGGTGCCTTCGTCCACCTTATTGCCGAGCAGGAAGTCCTTTGCCTCCATCGCCCGTGACCCCGGTTTCTGCAGGGCCTTCAGCCGGACGGCGCCACCATCGCCACAGGCGACCAGCAGCGCGTCATCGAGCAGCGTGCCCGGCGCGGCGTCATGATGCGCGTCGCTAAGCTTGCTGAGCAGCGCCTTCACGCGCACCGGCTCATCATCCGGCTTGGGACGCCAGTGAAACCAGGCGCCGGGAAAGGGGGCGAGACCACGGATCTGGCAATCGACCTCCCAGGCCGGGCGTGACCAGTCGATACGCTGGTCGGCGGCTGTGAGCTTCGAGGCATAGGTAACGCCATCCTCGCTCTGCGGCTGCGGCGTCAGGGTGCCTTCGGCAAGGCCGTCCAGTGAGCGGGGCGCGAGGTCTGCAGCGAGATCTGCGAGCTTGTCATGCAGGCTGCCGGCCGTGTCGAAGCCGAAGATACGCGTCTCTTCGCTGGCCAGCACCGGGCCGGTATCGAGACCTTCCTCCATCATCATGGCCTGCACGCCGGTCATCGCATCGCCCGCCATGATGGCGCGCTGGATGGGTGCCGCGCCGCGCCAGCGCGGAAGCAGCGAGGCGTGCATATTCATGCAGCCAAGCCGCGGCGCGTCGAGCACTGCCTTCGGCAGGATGAGCCCATAGGCGACCACGACCGCCGCATCGAGATCGAGCGCGGCAAAGCGAGCTTTTTCCTCGGCGGGTTTCAGCGATTTCGGGGTGCGGACCTCGTAACCCTGCTCTTCGGCAAAAGCATGAACCGGCGTCGGCCGGAGCTTCTTCCCTCGCCCGGATGGCCGCGGCGGTTGGGAATAGACGCAGGCGATATCATGGCCCGCCTCGGCCACCGCGGCGAGCACATGCACGGCAATATCCGGGCTTCCCATGAAGGCGATACGGAGCGGTTTCGTCATGTGGGCGGGTCTATCGCGGCGGCGGGGAAGTGCAAGCCGGAAGAGTGAATGCTTTTATGCCTGCTGCACGAGGTCCCGGCTTTCGCCGGGATGAGCGGTTCTGGTATCAGAAACCGGTCTAGGCCATCGTCGCCGTCTTGGCGCGGGCCCGTGACTTCGCAGCCTTCGCGTTGAGCCGGGTCGCCTTCTTCACTTTGTCGACCGCGCGCTGCCGCTTCAGGCGCGAGAGGTGGTCGATGAAGAGGATGCCTTCGAGGTGGTCCATCTCGTGCTGGATGCAGACGGCGAACATGCCCTCGGCGATCTCGTCGCGCTCCTTGCCGTCATAGTCGAGATATTTCACGCGGCAGCGGGTCGGCCGGTCGACCTCGTCGAACACGTCCGGCACCGACAGGCAGCCTTCTTCATAAGGCGCCATGTCCTCGGTCAGCGGCAGGATTTCGGGGTTCACGAAATAGCGCGGATTGGGCTCCTCGCCTTCGCCGGCGAGATCCATCACGATGACGCGCTTCGGCACGCCCACCTGAATGGCGGCAAGGCCAATGCCGGGGGCGTCGTACATCGTCTCCAGCATATCATCCATGAGCTGACGGAGCTCGTCTGTCACGCCGCCTTCGACGGGCTTGGAGACTTCCTTCAGACGCGGGTCCGGGACGGTGAGAATTTCGC
>NZ_JAPYPG010000013.1 GCF_029937755.1 Henriciella sp. | reverse complement strand
CGCATCCGTGAGGGTCACAAGAACTGGTCTATCGACTTTGAAGCCCAGCAGGTGCTTCGCTGATGGCCCGGATTTCGCGCTGGTTCCTCGACATCACGCTCGACAGCAGCACGCTACGCTGGTGGTCTGGCACGGGCTCTGTCAGCTTTGGCGGCAACACCTACACCGGCCTCGGCACGCGCTGGCAGCCGCCTGACGACCTGAAGCGGAAATCCTCGCTCAAGTCCGAGAAGATCGATCTCGAGTTCGACAGCTCGCGGCAAAGCGACAATTCCGACCCTATCGGCGCGCTGCTCGATGAGAAGTGGCGCAACCGGGCTGTCAGGCTGCGTCGGCTGGCATGGGATGCGGGTGACGGGCCGGATGACGGAGACGTGCTTGAAGACGAGCGCGGCCGCATCCGCAACCTTTCCGATACGCTGCAGGCCGGAAGCCCGGCCATCATCTCCATGGAGATCGAGAGCGGCGCGCTGGCCTATCTTGAACGGCGCATGGAAACGCGCTCACCGGCCAGCCAGACGCGGGTTTTCGCCGGAGACAAGGGTTTCGACCTGATCGCGAAGCTCGAAGGCAAGACGCTTGCCTGGCGCACGAAGCACAAGAAGGCCGGCACGGTTCAGTATGAGCTGGACGAAGAGTATGAGCCGGATCCGCGCGAACTCGTTCTCGGCCGCTTTGCCAAGACCGGCTCTTTCGTTGCCGCATGGACGCACCAGCAGCAGAACAAGTCTCTCACCCGCATCTACGCGATCGCAGACCACCGCATCAACAAGCTCGACAAGGTCTGGATCAATGGCGACCTGCTGATCAATACGGCGCTCACGCATGGGGTTCGCACAGAAATCACGGCCCTTCGTTCCGGTGGACCGCGTGCCTGGATCACGTTCTATGATGGACGCCCGGACCAGACCGCAGACAGCTTCCTTCAGTCCGTCGAGCCGACATGGACCAGCGCTCACAGGTTGCGCGGTGTCGCCTATGTGATCATTGATCACCGCTGGGATAGCGACCTTGCGAACAGCTATGACTACCGTTTTGGCGGCGAGGGCGCAAAGCTTTATGACCGCAGGCTTGACACCACGGCAGGCGGCTCGGGCTCGCAGCGCTGGGATGATCCCTCGACATGGGCCTACACCGCGAATGCGATGGTGGCCGCTGATCACTATCGTTCCGGTATCCGCATCATGTCCGGCTCGACAGCAATGTGGTTCGGTGTCGGTGAGGCGCCTGATGCCGTGCCTTATGCCGAGTTTGAAGCCCTCGCCGATCACTGCGACGAGAACGTCACGCTGAAGGCAGGCGGCACGCAGAAGCGCTACGAGGTGAACGGCGTTCTCTCTGCCTCCGATGACCACGCCAAGAACCTTGAAAAGATCGCGCGCCAGATGGCGGCGCGGGCCATCGACCAGGGCGGGCGCATCGCCTTCCGGCCGCCGATTGAGCGCACGCCGGTCATCACGCTTACCGATGGTGACCTGAAGCGCGGGACAGAGAGCGTTGCCGACCCGGGCGGGCTGATCGATGACATGGTGAACACGCTCTCGGGCCGGTTCATCAATCCCGCCAACGATTACAAGAAAGACGATTACCCGGAAGTATCGATCAGCGCTTATGTCGATGACGATAATGGCGAGATCGGCGACACGCTGGACCTCGACCTCGAGATCAGCGGCGAGCGGTCTCAGCGCATCGCCAAGCTGAAAATCGAGGACTCGCGGCGCATCTTCCAGCTGACCGAAACCTACACCGTGAAGGCGCGTGTGATTGAGCCGGGCGAGTGGTTCGTGCGCGAGAGCGTGATCCGCGGCTTTCCATCGGGCAAGACCTTTGTTGCCGATGAAGTGACCCGGTTCCGTGATGGCAGCATCGAGGTTGTCGCCACCGAGATCGATCCGGATCAGCTGGTCTGGGATGAGGAGACGGCGGTCGATCTTTCCGAGCCGCCAAGCTTCCCGCAACTTTCCCTTCCTGACATCGACCCGCCGACGATTACCGTGTCCGCCGTCGAGCTGGGCACATCTGGCAACCTCACACCGGGTATCCAGCTCGATGTGACATTGCCAGCTGATCTGGACGACATCATCGCAGATCGCACCGAGATGGAGTATGGCTTCTCGGACGGCGCCAGCTCTCCCGGAATCTCCGGCGAGTCCTTCGTGCTCGATTTCGACCCGCGCCGTTCCACCCTCATTTATGCGGGCTTCCAGCCATCACGCGATTACGTCTTTCGCTTTCGCGGCGTCGAGAGCCGGGGCGATGACGGCAAGCGCTATGGGGATTGGTCAGACTTCCAGGAAGTGACGACGACCGCCAATGCGACCGCCACCAGCTCAGGCAGTGCAGCTGCAGTTCCGTGGACGGGCGTCACCGGATCGGGCAAGCCCGAAGATAATGCCACCAAGTCCCGCGTTTTCCGTCAATCGAGTTCGCCGTCCTCTCCGAATGTCAATGACATCTGGGTCGTTCTGTCGGGTGGTGTGCCGATCGACATCCGTTCGTGGAACGGCACCAGCTGGATCGTCGCTGCCGATCTGACCGCATTGAATATTGCCGCAGGCTTCACTGGCCAGGGCGGTCTGGCAACTGAGGATCAGGCCGATTGGGCGTCGCAGGTCACGGGCACCGGAAAGCCGGAGAATGATGCAACCAAATCTCGGGTATTCCGGCAATCATCCACGCCATCCAGCCCGAACGTCAACGATATCTGGGTGGTGCTGTCCGGATCGACACCGATTGCGGTTCGGGCATGGGATGGCTCGTCATGGATCACAGGCGCAGACCTCACTTCCCTGAATGTGGCCGCAGGCTTCACCGGGCAGGATTGGGGCGCGACGGCCAGCGAGGAAGAAGCCGCCAACTCGGTTGTCCAGAACCTCATCCAGAACAAGCTGCCGACCGACTTCTCAGCGTATCCGAAGGAGTGGACGGGACAGCTTGGCGGAAGTGCTATTGCGGCGTCGGACGCAACCGGATGGCAGCTCATCACAGGCGGGCTGAACTTCAATTGCAATGGTACGCTCAACTACCTGATGAGCAAGGCGCTGATCCGGAATATCGTGGGCGAAAAGTACAAGCTCCGGGTCCACTGGCAATTTGCGGTCCAGCCTTCGGCGTCTTCATCCACGCCAGCGCTCAGCCTGTTTTTCCGGTCTCAGGACAGCGATTATACCTACCTGTCGGCGCGCGCCTTCACGACTTTTACCAGAGGGACGGGCGGCGGCCCCTTTGTCTCGGAAATCGAATGGACAGGCGTAAGCGGAGACGTATGGCTGCGACCCGGATTGTACGTCCGTTCGGAGCTGACAGACGGCATCATAAAGATGCTTTCAATGGAGTTCTACGTTCCAGGCATTGGCTGGACAAAGCTCTCGGGCATCGAAGATGAGGCGGATGTCACCGGGAACCATGATTCCGCAGGCTTCGCCGGGCAGGGGCCGTTTGCGACGGGCCTCTATTACGAGCAGGCTGGTGATCCGGGCAGTGTTCCGAACGGCTCGATCTGGTTCAAAACGAGCACGAATGAACTCTTTATCCGAAGGTCGGGGAGCTGGGGCAAGGTGGCGGATATTGCGCCCGCTGCCCCGCCTGACCCGCTACGGATCACGCTGTCGTCAGGAAGCCTTTCTGCGAGCCGTGCCGATGCGGGTACGCTCACCGTCAATCCAGTTTTCGCCGGGGCGGGCGGCACAGGGCCTTACACGTTTAGTTATACACCGCTCGCTCCATTCGATTCCAGCCAGCCAGACGTTACGTATCCCGACCTAACCGGCAGCGGCATCGAGGTCACATCCACCAGCGGCACGAACAATGTCGAGGCCAAGTGGAGCGCCCTCATCACGATGACCGACGATGACGGCAACAGCGTCACCACCCCGTTTGGCGGCACGTTCACATGGGGCCTGCCGCCATGATCGCCGCTACGCCCCGCCAATATCCATCCCCATAATCGGAGACCCCCATGAGCTACCCCAATTCCATCTCGGCTGTCCGGGAGGGCCTGCAATCCTATACCCCGCCCGAAGGCATCGAGGATGCGTTCTATGATGCGCTATCCGGCCCGCCTGTTCCAATGATCGTCGGCTGCTTCGACCTGCTGAAGAGTGTCGAGGATCTGGACGATAACGGACGCAAACTCCTGTGCGGCTGTGCCGAGCTGATCAATCTCGGCCAGTGGTTCGGCAAGGCGCCCGAGGCGCTGACGGTCCTCATGAGTGTCGCGCCCACCCTGCCGGCCGATCCTGAGCCCGAACCGGACCCGATCCCCGAATAGGCGACCCCATGCTCCGCTCGCTCACGGCCATGCTTGAAGTGTGGCCTTTTTCGTATCTGCATCCAAAGAAGGAAGAGCCCCCAATGTCAGGCTTCACTCTGGGGTCGCGCTCGCGCTCCGAGCTCACGGGAGTCCACCCCGACCTAGTGGAATGCGTCGAGAAGGCCATCGCCACGACCACGCAGGATTTCAGCGTACATGACGGGATTCGCTCGCCAGCCGAGCAGCAGCAGATGGTCGCGCGCGGCGCATCAAAGACGCTCAACTCAAAGCACCTCACGCAACCGGACGGATACGGCCATGCCGTGGACCTTGTGCCCTATGTCAACGGCAAACTCCGCTGGGAGTGGCCGCTGATCTATCCGATAGCTGCGGCTATGGCCTGCGGCGCTCATTCGCTCGGCCTTCGCATCCGCTGGGGCGGGGACTGGCTCTGGCTGGTGGATGAAGGCGAAGAACTCCCGCCGACACCGGCAGAGCTTGAGGCCCGAGTCAACGCCTATGTGAGCGACCGGCGCGCGCGGGGCCTCTCCGCGTTTATCGACGGCCCTCACTTCGAAATTCACCCCTGATCACACCCGAAATGCCCGGCCGAGTGTTGGCCGGTCAGTCAGAGCCAAGCACAAGCATCAAGGCGAGTGCGCCAGCGGCATCGTCCGCACCTTCCGGTAGCGGATCAAGGCCGTCATCGGCGGCAAAATTGTGCAGCGCACGCGGGTCAAGGCCATTGGTCTCAATATGATCAGCAGCGAAGTCGGCGGCGGCTTCGATCCGCTGCCAGAGATCAGAAAGAAGCGACCAGACGCCATCAGGAACGGGGCGGACGCCCCGGCACCACTTATCGACACTGGACGGCGACACGTCCAAATACAAAGCGGCCTGCCGTTGAGACAGGCCGCAGAGTTGGATGGTAGAGCGGAAAATTGACGGCATCAGTAGTACCTGCTACGAATGAACATTCGCTTTGTTTGGTTGCGGTTGCTGCGGTTTCCGTTAACAAGGACAGCGGTTTTGTGAGTCCACAAAATGCAGGGAGTGAGCTACGGCCCACTCCCTTTGTTTTGCCCGCCTCAGCGGCCTTGCTTTCCAGCGCGTTCATCAAGATCATGCTCGATGTCGCGCTGCGTGTAATGGCGGTCCGTTTCGGCAGCGGTCGGCTCGAAGCCGGAGGGCATGTTGCAGGCCGCACGAACGTGGCTGGACATGCTGGCGGAGGCGCCTTTTTTTGCCATCTTGGCGACCGTGTTGCGAGAAACGTCAAGATGGTCTGCGGCGCGATCCTCCCAGCCCTTTTCAGAGCCGACGAGAGACTGACAAAGAGCGGCAAATTCGGTGGCGGTGAGGTTTTTCATTTCGTAGCCCTTTTTGGCTGTGAGCGTCGGGCCAATCCCGTCGCTGTGAAAACAATATGTGCGAAATAATCGCACAGGTCAAGCGGTTTTTGAAAAAAAATTCAGATGCCAGCCCGCGTGTAATTGCGAGCGGTCTGCGTACCCCGTCCGCCAGTCAGGCAGGCGGGCTTTTTTGTGACTGAAACCCCGAAAGGAAATCCCCCATGTCACTGTCTCCCATTAAATGGGCGATCCTCGGCTTTACTGCCGTGGTCGCTCTGGCCTCCTGCGTGGCCTGTGCGCAGCTCAACGATGTCCGCTCGAAAGTCGGACTCCCTCCGGTCGCTGATATCTCTGCTGCCTGCGAGCAGCTTCCGACCGAGACGGCAGAAGCCTCGAATGTCGCCAAGACGGGCAACCGTGTGGCTTGTGAGGCCTTTGCTGGCCTGCTGGCCTATGAGGTCGCGCAGAAGAGCGTGATCAACCTGCAGGAAGCCGCTGACGGCTCCGGCGACGAGGCCCTCATCAAGGCCGCAATCGAGGCTGGTGAACTGGAAGCGAAAGCCGCTCCGGTGGCCGAAGCCCTGAACCGGGCCATCGACGCCTTCGTGTATCTTCATGGAGAAGTTGTTCGCTATGAGGCCGAAGGTGTTCCCCCGCCTCAGACGCTGCTGATCGAGGCCGCTCAGGCTTACGGCGTGCTCACCGACAAGTGGGAATCCGCGAAACCGATCTTCGACCGACTCGGCGACATCTGATCGCCGCCGGTCACTCCCCACTAAAACGCTTTCCCTGAAAGGAAACACCCATGGCTATCAATCTTGAAAGCTGGCTGACGATGATCGAGCGCGCCGTAACGGTCGCCCGAATCTTCGAAGGGCAGAACAAGGTCATCGACACCGCCCTTGAAATCGTGGAGTCCGCCACTCGCTACACGCGGCTTGGCATCCAGCTCGACGAGGACATGGCAGACGATGTCCAGGAAGCCGCTGACCTGCTTCAGCAGATCATCGACGAGAAGGGCCAGGTCGACGAGGAAGCGCTTGATGCGCAGCTCGAACGCCTGCGGTCCAATTCGGCGGCCATCGCGGCCAACACCGAACGGCTCAAGGCTCAGCTTTGACGCCCGACGACGCCTGATAAGCGGGCGTCAGAGAGCGGCCGGGCAGGGGCTATGGGGGCTGACCTGCCCGGCCGCGTTTCTCTTCACATGGAGGTGAGAAATGATAGCGATGGTCCATGACCTGACCCAGCTCATCATCATAATCGTGTATCTGCTAGTCGCCCTTAGCGGTCTGGACGCACTGTCTGCTCTGCACCGGCGTGCGCCGTTCCGTGCGATCAAGGCAGCCGGCATCCTGTTTGGCTACGTACTCGCGCTGCTCAGTCTGCGCCGGTATGAATGGCCCGCCGACAATGGCGTGAAGCATGTCTGGTTCTTTGCCGCAATGATATCGACCATGGGCGGCATCGCCATGGCCTCTCTTAATACAGAATACCTGATTACCCGCTCCGGCGACCAGCTGGGGCTGTGGACCTCACTACGCTGGCTGGCCGCACACTTTGCGGCGGGGGTGGCTGTGGTCGGATTTCATGCAGCGCTTCGTTCGGGCGCGACCAACAAGCCGGAGCCTTCAGAATGAAACATCTGCTTCAGCAGCTGGGCGAAATGTTCTTTCTCGCCTGTGCGGCAGTCGGGGCCGGATACCTGGTCCTCAGCGAGTGGCAAAAGAAGCCTCGCCTCGCATTCTCCGGCGTCCTGTTCGCGCCCGCGTGCGGATGGGCGCTCCTGCGTGTCAGCTGGTTTCCCGCCGACCTCGTGCCGGTCGCGGTCCTTCTGGCTGCGATCACCGCGCCGACCACACTTCTATGGCTGCACGGAAAGACCTTGCGAGAAGCCCTTGAGGACGTGCTGAACGCCACCAAGCGGCGGAAGAGGGACGACAGCGACGATACCTAGCGCCACCGATATTCCAGACATGAAAAAGCCCCCGGCCTTAGCGGCTGGGGGCTCTTTTTTATTGTGCGGCTTTGAACTGCTCTGCGATCTTTCCGAGGGTGCGTTCGTCGTTCGGGTCGAAGCGAACGACATTCGGCGCGGTCGGCTGGCTGGTCTGGCGAGCCGCTGCCGGCTCTTCCTTCATCGCAGGCTTTCCGAGGAAGGCCCATTTTGCGAAGAAGTTCGTCACGGTCAGCAGGATCGAGAAGAACCAGATCACGCCGTCATGGACGTGCAGGGAGCCTTGTTCCAGCATGAAGGCGATGCCGACATGCGCGAACGCGGCCTCTGCGCCGCCGAAGCCGATGGAAAGGACGAGGACCGTCCCGCCCATGACCGGGGCGCCCTTGATCCGGAGATAGCGGCTGACGCCCTGGCTCAGCATCCACGACAGGGAGGCCATGACGGCCGTGCCGAGGATCACCAGCTCCTGACCCATTCCGAGGCTCTGAAAGCCACGGTAGGACAGGTAGATCGCGGCGAGGACGGGAATTATGGCGGCAACCTTCGTCACCTTGTCAAAGCCATCCTCGGTTGCGGAGACTACCTCTCCGCTGGTAATGTTGGAGTGCATCGAATGCTCCTAACGCTTTTGATGTCAAACAACTGAGAGGGATTGCGCCCCTCTCAACATCAAAGTAGTGCATTTGCGTTACCGCGTCAAGCGATATAATGCATTTGCGCTACTTTTTTATTTGTGCTATTTCAATCGGCATGATGACGCCAAGCGAAGCCCGCCAGCTCTTAAATGAGCTTGAACTATCCCAAGTCGAGCTGTCCGAGGAAATGGGCAAATTGACCGGACGGGCCTACTCCAAGCAGACCGTTAACGCATGGTTTCGCGAAGGCGGTCGCGGCCCGTCTGACGCCTGTGTGATCTTCTTGAGGATGGAGCAGCGCAGGCGGGCAGATGCCTCTGAAATGTTGGGGTTCGCTACCGATCAGCTTGTCCGGGCAAGTAGCGGAAAGTGAAAGCTCTAAGCGCCGATGTCATCGCCTGGATCGATCGCAACACATGACTCCCGAACTCGCCGGCGCTCTCACTGCCGTAGCGGTCTTTCTCTACTGGCTGGTGGAAACGGTGAGGCGGAAGCGCTGAGCGTTCAATATTTGAGCAAGGCCAGCCTCAGCGAGTTTCCTCACACGCCGCTAGAGCACTAGCCATTTCCCGGCATGACTTCCGCCATTGGCGACCGTGCATATGCACGTGCGTTCCGAAATCTCGCCAAGTGCGAAGATGAGACGATTCATGGTCAAGCGTCTGAGCGTAATCGCCTTCCTCAAGAATGTCGCCGGAGACCCATACTTCCTCCCGGCCGGACTCGTAACGAACAGCGCGCGCCATCTCGCCACGGTTTAGCCGCCCAGCCTTCCGGATGATTACCACCTTTGGGTAGGGCTTCAGATCGAAGCGGTCGAAACTTTCTTTCACGGCGACCGAGAACGCGGCCTTGTCGGCATGGGCAGCTGGCGCTGGAAGGATGATGACCGTGCAGCAGATGCCGTAACAGAACAGACGAGCAACAGATTTCGGGACTATTGGGGGACTTGTGTTGCCGCCCGTTTCCCCTGTATTCCCTTCGTTCCCGAAATGCGGAAAAGCGCCAGCCCCGGAAATAGGCGCTGGCGCTGCTGTATTTACAGGGAATCGCGCTTTCGCGGGCGTGGCGAAATTGGTAAACGCAAGGGACTTAAAATCCCTCGGCCGTATGGCCTTGCCGGTTCAAGCCCGGCCGCCCGCACCAGCTCTTTTTTGATGTAAATGCCGTCCCCAGATCCTCTTACGAGGCGCGGCGCTCGCTGTCCTGCTCGCGTTCTGCGATGGCGTCTTCCACTTCCGCGCTGCACTCGGGAATGGTGCGAAGCGAGGCTTCGTCCACAATCAGGGCCGAATGGACATCGCCATCATCTTCTGAGATGGGCAGGGCATACTGACCAGTGCGCATGCCGAAGTCGGACTCGACCGGGATAAGCGGCAGGCCCGTTTCGCAGGCTTTTGCGACAGTGGTGTACTCAGCCGAAGTCAGGCGGATATCGTCTGCCTGAGCGGCCCCCGCAAAAAGGAGGGTGCTTGTGGCGGCTGCGATGACAAGTCTGGAGACGATCATTCTATCGCTCCCCATTGCTGTTGACGATACAGCAGAAAACGTGGGCGGTTCTCGAATGTTCCCGGCCGGCTGCAAAAACGTAATCAATTGTTAATGAAATCAGACTTGCCGAAGCAAAGTTTCATGCACCTGATTTACGCTGTCCGGACAAGGATGAAGACAAAGACCGAATAAAGCGCTGACAGCGTGAGGAATTTTGCGGTCGCGGCCAGCATGAAAGGACGCAGGTCGTGCCAGCTCGTCTCACCGGCGATATCGGCAACTTCCCTGGCAATCTCCCGCGTCATCTCATCCTTCTTGTGGCCCCCAAGCGCCAGGATGATCTGCGTGGTCCGCCCTGTCTTCATACCTTGGGCTTCTTCCAGCACCTGTTCGAAGACCAGCGCCGCCACGACCTCGCCGACTGTCTTGCGCGGGCGCCAGCCATAGTCATGCAGCTTGCTCGCAATGAGCCGCAGCGTCGGGAAGATCACGATGATATCCCGCACGAGGAAAACAGCGATCAGGACGATTGTCGCGATGGAGAAGGCGATGTGCGGATACAGCCCGAAGCGATAGCCGAGCCAGGCCGCGATCAGCAAGGTCGCCTTGACGAAGACCGCGCCGACAAACTGGGTGATGCTGTCACGCAGATACTCTTCGGCATGCCCGCGGATCCGGTGGCGGGCATCCTCGGCTGCCTGATGGATGATCGACTGCTTCTTGCGGTTGATCGCGCCCGATATGACCTTCCGGCCAATCGTCGCGCCAGTCGTCAGGGCAGAGACAAGAAGAAAGGCCGCTCTCAACATCCAGTCCTCTTTATCAGAAAACCGGCAAGGCGACCTTTCATGTCATTCATGTGTACAGGCATGTACCTGCTAGATCATTTCGTCCATGAGCTTTTGCAAGCCTTTCGTTGCCTGCTCAGGGTTGTTCACGACGAAATAGCCGGCCGCCAGCGCCATGGTTGCAGCGGCGATGGGGCGTTTTTCCACCAGCGATGCGATGGCATCAAATGGCAGTTCAGCCAGCATGTCCGCAGTGGCATTCTCGAACTGGTCGAGCTCCTCTTCCGTCGACTTGCCCGGTTTCAGGAAGACGACGACACAGATCAGCGAAATCGCAAGCAGGATGGATGCTACCGTCACAGTCGCCCATAGGAGACCGATGACGGGAATCAGCGCCAGCGTGCCTGCAATCGTCAACGCCGTGATGCCGGCGAGCCCGAAAAAGACTGCGCCGGCACCGGCAATTATTCTTAATTTTGCAGCGTCCATGTCGCGCGCCTATTTGCGCCGCAGAGCGGCCAGCAGCACGCCTGTGCCAAACGCGATGCCGACAGCGGCCATCGGGTTTTCACGGACTTTCGTCTCGACATAGTCTTTCGCCGATCCGGCCTTCTCGGAGGCCTTCGACGCATATTCGCGTCCTCGCTCGACGCTCTTGTCGAACTCCGTCGAAGAGCGGCCCTTTACATATTTGCTGGAATTGCCTGCCAGCGACTGGAAATCGTCGCGCAGCTTGGCAATGTCCTGCTTCAGGGCTTCATAGTCACTGGCTGCAGCTTTGGCAGCGGCGTCTGTGGTCATATCTTTGGTCCCGTTTGCTCTCGTCGTTTCAGTCTTCGTAGCCATTTCCTGTCTCTCCTCGGAAAATGCTGTGATTACACTGGAAATAACGACATGAAGGCGGGCGTGTTCCATAAGGCAGTGGAATGAGCCGGGATTATTGGAACTTTGGCGGGGCAGGCTGCTTAGGTAGGGATGAGTGTGTTCAAGAGACGGCTGGGGCAATACGCCCAATTGGGAGATGATGTCTGGACAGTGTTCGACGAGTTCGAGCGCCAGGATCATGTGTTCGAACCTGACCAGGATATCATTCAGGCGGGAGACAGGGCCAACAAGGTCTTCATCCTGCAATCGGGCTGGGCGGTCCGTTACCGCCTGCTCGAGGATGGGCGCCGCCAGATCGTGAACTTCATGCTGCCGGGGGATGTTTTCGACCTGCAGGCGCTGGCCGATCTGAAGGCCGATCATTCGGTGACGACGGTTACGGAATGCCATGTCGCCATCATTCCGGCTGAGCCCTTCATCAACATGTTGAAGTCGTCCGGCATGCTGGCCTCAGCGTTCTGGTGGTCCGCGGTGCAGGAAGAATCCATCCTGCGCGAGCAGATTGTGCGGATCGGGCGCCGCTCGGCCCGCGAACGGATTGGTCACCTGCTGCTGGAACTCCACCGGCGCTATACCGGTGCTACGGGCCAGCAGGTCGACCGCCTCACCATGCCACTCACCCGGGCCGACATTGCCGATGCCCTGGGTCTGACGCCTGTACATGTCTCCCGCACCATGTCGGCCATGCGACGGTCGGGCCTGATTTCGGAAGAAAGGGGGGCGATCACGCTGGAAGATCGCGACCGCCTGGCGCGCCTGTCCTACTTCGATATGGACTACTTGCACCTGAAAAAGCTCAACTTGCTCAATCGAAGCGCAACGGAACGCGAGCATGAGCGTTCCAGTATTGATATAAGTTAGAGAAGAAGGATCGCCGCCTCGCCAGGTGAACGCCGGGCTAGAGGCGACGCAGAGACTGATGTCGTTGACAACATCATCGACCGAAAACGAACCGTTACTACGCCGGCTGCGCCGAATGGGTCTGGTGCTTACCGGCGATCAGCAGCTGGCAGACGGAATTCTCCGCGATGCTTTCATGCGTGCGCAGAATGCCGTCAGTGCCTCGCAGGAACTCAGCGAAAAAGATATCTTCAAACTTGGCTTCGACGCCTTTGACGATGCTGTGCACCGCAAGGGCGTGGTCGTCATCCTGAACCGTGCCGGGTCCCGCGATGGGTCTCTCGGTGACCGCGTGAACAGACTCAGCTATGTTGAGCGCGTGGCAATCGCACTTCTCGTTGTGGAAAATATGACGCCGAAAGAGGGCGCGGTCCTGTCGGGGCTGCCGGGACCCCTGCTTGAAAATGCCCTGACGGACGCAATGACGAAACTGGAGCAGAGAGAGGCAGGCTGAGGGATGAGCAGTAGGTCGGATTCATCACGTAAAGCGCTTGAAAACCAATTCAGGAAACTCGATGTCGGCCCCGCTGACGAGGCGCTTGAAGCTGCCTTCGAAGCCCTCTCTCCTGAAACGCCGGCCATGGATGGCCACCAGAATAACCAGGAGGCAGAAGGCGCCGATGTTGACCCCATGCCGGCCGTGATGCGCAAAAATGGCAAAGGCACACCGGACGACGGTGAGCAACAGGCCAATTAGCGCCCCCTGATCAGACTTCGAAGACGCCCTGGGACTCGGCGATGACGTTGAGGTCCCGCATGGCATAGAGCGTGGCGGCGAGCCGCCAGTCCCCCTCGCATTCATCAATCGTGGCTGCCAGGGAATCGGCTGACGTGATCAGCCGGTCGTGCCACTTCGTTTCCATGTCGGGCACATGGTCGCGTCCGCCTCGGCAAAAGCTCAGCCACTCCAGATGGGACGCTGTCACGCCTCCCGCATTGAACAGGATGTCCGGGCCGACCGCGATACCTTCGCGTACGAGGACGGCATCGGCATTCGGGCTGATGGCCGCATTCGCGATTTCGAGGATCATGCGGCAATTGAGATCGGGTGCGTTCGCATCAGTGATCGTGTCGGAAATCGCCGCCAGGCAGAGGATGTCAGCCTCTTGGGAAATGATTGCCTCTGACGGGCCAGTATAAGCGAGCGTTCCGTCGCTCTTGCCTTCAGCGACGGATTGGATGTCGAGCCCGTCCGGATCCGAAATCGTGCCCGAACTGTCAGCCATGGCGACGATCCTCGCCCCAGAATCGCGGGCGAGGCGGGCAAATTCCAGCCCGGCCTTGCCAATGCCCTGAACGGCAATCGTGGCGCCTTCCAGCGTCAGTCCGTATTCCGGCGCCAGGCGTTCCAGGATGAGGACAGCGCCCCGGCCGGTCGCGCCCTTGCGCAGGGAGATCCCGCCCATGTCTTCGGGCTTGCCGGTAATGGCCCCGCGCGCCTCGCCATTGGCGACCTGCTCGATGCCGACCAGCATGGCCTCCATATCATCAGAGGAGGTGGCAACATCCGGCGCGGCCACATCATGATCAGGCCGCAGCAGGTCGGAGAACAGCTCGCCATAGGTTTCGGCCAGCTGATAGCGTTCTTTCGTGGAGAGTTTGCCCGGATTGATCCGGACCGCCCCTTTCGCACCGCCAAAGGGCAGGTCCAGCAGGGCGCATTTCAGCGTCATCAAAAAGCCAAGGCGCGACACTTCTTCTGACGTCGCACTGCTGGCAAAGCGCACACCGCCCTTTGTCGGCCCCTTGAGCGTATTGTAGCGGCAGCGCCACGCGCGGGCATATTCGGTCTTCCCGTTTGCCCGGCGCAAGGAAAGCTCCCGCTCGATGACCTCGTGCGGGAGCGATAGAAGCCGTCTGATGTTTTTGAGATCCGGGTCGGCATCGACCGCACGGTCCATGCGCGACACGGCTTCTTCAAGTAGGTCTGTCATTTTCGTCCTTTGCCTCAATCTGAACGTTACAGGCAAAGGACTGTTCCGACCCGTTATTCGGCAGCGACCGTTTGTTCAGACGGATGGAAGAAAAGGGCCTGACCGATCGCAGCCTTCACCGTATTTTCCTGGAACGGCTTGGGAATCAGATAGGTGGGTTCCGGACGTTCGCCAGTCAGCAGGCGTTCCGGGAACGCCGTGATGAAGATGATCGGTACATCGATTTCTTCAAGAATGTCGTGGGCGGCCTCAATACCGGAAGAATTGTCTGCCAGCTGAATATCGCACAGGATCAGGCCCGGTGGGTTCGCCTTCGCCATTGCAACAGCTTCGGTGTGCGTTGTCGCATTGCCGGTGACCTCATGGCCAAGATCCTCGACAAGGCTTTCAAGGTCAGCCGCGATGATCGGCTCATCCTCAATGATGAGGACCTTGGTCTTCAACGTCGATTCAATATCGGTATGAGCCTTCGCGATCAGCTCCTCGACCTGCTGGACAGACTTGCCCAGAATCGTGGCCGCTTCGCTGACCTGGAAGCCCTCCAGGGCCGTCAGGAGGAAAGCCTGACGCTCGACAGGTGCAAGCGCCTGCAGGCGTGATTCCGGGGAGTGAGCAGACCCTTCGGGCTGTTCCAGACGGGCGCCGGTCGTTCCCCAGATGACATGGAAGAAGCGATAAAGCGCCTGGCGTGGCGGCAATTCTTCACTGACCTGGCTCGGATCTTCGGCCAGTGCGGTTAGGGAGGCGCGAATATAGGAATCGCCGCTCTCCTGGCTGCCGGTCAGCGCGCGTGCGTACCGGCGCAAAAACGGTAGATGCGGACCGAATTGCTCGACAAGACTCATTATGTACCCTCGCAAATTACATCAAACCAATAACTTGTTTCGCAGGAAAAGGTTGCAAGGGACTGCAGAAAAATTTCCTTGCAGTGGAACTTTGATCAAAGTCCCGACTTATCCTATGCGTGAAGCGGAGATCTGGGGATCAATGAGTTACAGAGCGAGTACTATGGGTAAAGAAGCGAAGCCGGACCCTGACACCGAGCGTTCGCGCAAGGTGCGGCAGAAACGGATCGGCGATCAGTTGCGCCGTTTGTATGACGACGTCACGAGCGAACCCGTGCCAGACGAGTTCCTGAGCCTTTTAGAACAGGCCGACAATTCCTCGAAACAGAAATAGAGATTCCTGTGAGCAAGCCGACACTCGATGATCAGGCGTTCAAGGAAGAACTCTCTGATCTGATTCCTCATTTGCGGGCCTTTGCGCGCAGCCTTTGTGGCAACGCGACCGCAGCCGACGACCTGGCACAGGAAGCCATGCTGAAAGCGTGGAAGGCGCGGGCGAGCTATCAGGCTGGGACAAACCTGAAAGCCTGGGCGTTCACCATCCTGCGCAATCTCTTTTATTCCGAGAAGCGCCGCAGTTGGCGCCGCCAGCAACTTGATCCGGAAGTGGCGGAAGCAACGCTCGTCGCGCCCGACAGTGCCGGCTCGGCCCTTGACCTGCTCGCGCTGCGCAACGGCCTGACCTTCCTTCCTGAAGACCAGCGTGAAGCGCTGGTGCTGGTGGGCGCAGGCGGTCTTTCCTATGAAGAAACCGCTGAAATCTGCGGCTGTGCTGTCGGAACGATCAAGAGCCGTGTCAGCCGTGCACGCAAAGCGCTTTTTGAAATCCTCGAGAGTAATGAGGCAAGGTACTCAGGCGACTCGACCCTGAGCGCTTCAGAAGCTTTCGACGATATCATGAGACAAGCGGACGACCTTTCGCGTGACCACCCGGCAGACGCCAGAAACTGAAGAGAAAACCAGACGAGGATCACTCCGTCTCCGGCTGCTGTTCACGATCGCAGCGGCTCTGACGCCGATTCTGATCTTCGCTGGTTTCCGCTCTTATCTGAATGCGCAGGACGCTCTGGCAGAGCGGCGCAACCAGCTGATCGAAATCGCTGACCGCGCAATCGACGAGATCGAGCAGGTCCTGTCGACGGTCGATACGCTGCAGCAGATCTATATGCCGAACATCGCCGATGGGCAGTGCAGCGAGGTCTTCGAGACGATTTCGCCACGCATTCCCCAGCTTTCAAACGTTGCCTTCTTCAATGACGAGGGGTCCGTAGTCTGCTCCGCAGTGGGGGACTCCTCCAGCGGGACCGTCGCTCAGCCGGCAGCTTTCGCGGCACTCAAGGCGGGCGCCCGGAGCGTGCGGACAGACGCCTTCTTCGGCCCGCGCAGCCAGGCCTGGCTGTTCTCCGTGATGAGACGCGTTGAGGATGAGAATGGCGCGTTTGCCGGCGTCGTCGCATTCCCGCTCAAGACCGAACAGCTCGTGCGCACAGTCCGGCTGACAAACCTTCCGCAGGATGTCGAACTCGCGATCTCGGATGGTGGCGGGCAGGTCTTCGGCAGCGCGCGTGTCGTTGCTATCAACGAGGACTGGATCGGCCAGGCGACTGGCGATGCAGACGGCGTGCTATTTGTCACCAATACGCAGAAGCTCGGCTCTCTCGATGTGGTCGTCCGCTCGATCGTGGATGACCGAATGTATGCCATCATCTCACGCCCATCGCCGGGCATCTTCAGTGAATTTACGCTGGAGCCGCTGGAATCGGTGGGCATCCCGCTTCTGTCTTTCTCTCTGGCCCTGATGGCCGCCTGGCTGGCCGTGGATGGCCTTGTCCTGAAATGGCTTGCCCGCTTGCGCCGCCTGGCGCTGATCTATGGCGAAGGGCACTACAATTTCCGTATCGGCAACGAGTTCCAGAACGCGCCGGACGAGATTTCGGACTTCGCCTACAGCTTTGACCGGATGGCCAACCGGATCGCCGAACGCGACGCCTCCCTGCGCAGCGCGATCGCGACACGGGATGCGGCCGTGAAGGAAATCCATCACCGCGTGAAGAACAATCTCCAGATCGTTGCAAGCTTCCTGAACCTTCAGCGCCGTCAGGTCACCGATCCGGGGGCGCGCGAAGTGATTGCCGCCGCCCGCCACAGGATTGATGCGCTGTCCATCGTCCACCAGACGCTCTACCAGCATGAGCGGCTGGAGACGGTGCATATGGAGCCCTTCCTCGAGGCGCTCCTGTCGCACCTTGCCGGTGCGCTTGGCATGGATGAGACAGGGGTTCGCATCGACAGCGATATCGAACCGCTCGACCGGCCTGCCGATGATGCGATCCCGATTGCGCTCTTCATCCTGGAAGCGGTGACCAATGCCACCAAATACGCTTTCGGCGAGGGTGGCGGTGTTATCACGATCCGCCTTTACGAGGATGGGGACGATATCGTGCTGGATATCACTGATGATGGCGCCGGCGCGGATATGGACGCTTCAGCCAAGGATGGCTCGAGTGGGCTGGGCTCACGCCTTATGAGCGCCTTCGCCAAACAACTGCGCGGCACGATTCACACGGAATCGAAGCCGGGCGAAGGCTTCCGTGTCGAGCTGCGTATGCCGTCAGAGTACGCCAAGAAGAAGACGACCGACTTCTAGCCCTGTTCTGCGGATGCTGTGAGATGCGTTTCCGGCTGGCTGAAATGTGGAGACAGCATGTGCGGCTGTTCCGGGACGAACCGGTCGCCATGCAGGTTGAACACGGTCACCGTGCACACTTCGTCACTCAGCTCGATGATGTTGAAGCTCGCCGGGCGCTTGCGCAGGCGCGTTGAAAGCGTTCCGGCAGAGACCGCGACATAGGAATCCCCCTCATCGTCCACGACCGTCACCGACGGTGAATGGACATGGCCCGTCAGCAGGAAGCCGACCTTGCTTTGGGCAAGCCGCCGGCTAGCGCGCCGGCCCCGGCGCGTGGCCGTGCGCATCGGCGCATCCGGCGGCGACAGGAAGGGGTGGTGGCAGATGAGGAAGGCGGTCTTGCCGGTTCCCGTCGCCTGGTCGGTATCAGCGATGGCCGCTTCGAGGTCTTCCAGATTGACGGAGCCTTCGGCCCAGTTCTTCCGGGTCTGCCAGCCGCGCGAGGTATTGATGCCCGTCAGCACGGCGCCGTCCACTTCCACCGGCTCGGCCAGATCGTCGAAATAGGTGTCATGACGCTCGAAAGGCGAGACCACGCGCTCATAGAGATTGAGCAGGGGCGTGTCGTGATTGCCGGCCACGACCAGCTTGGGCATCGCGAACCGGTCGAGCCAGTCACGCGCCGCGCCAAACTCCGCGCGCTTGCCGCGCTGGGTCAGGTCGCCACAGATGGCCATGGCATCGACGTCAGTTTCCGCGAGCGCCGTCTCGAAGGCTTCGAGGGCAACTGGATTTTCTGTGCCGAAATGGATGTCGGCGAGCTGGATGATCCTGGTCATTCACACAAGGCAGATATGGCCCGGCCGGCTTTGGCAATCCGGCTGAAACGAGTCCCTGACTTAAGCCGCATCGGCTCTCCGTCCAGGGTCACGCGCAACTCATAGCCTTTCGGGTCTTCAAGGATGATTTCCTTGCTGCGGACGACGGTCACGCCACTGGCCTCGCGCCAGTCCGACATCAGGGCCTCGAAACCGGCTGCGGCCAGTTCGAGCGGATTGTCGGGATTGATGAAGGCGAATTCGAAATCCGTGTCGGACTGTTCACCGACAAAGATCGCCGCGGCTGTCGCGGCCCCCTCGCTGGTGCGGTCGTTCTCGCCGGCAGCACGATACTTCATGGCGTGCGAGAAATCGAACAGGTCCGCGCCCGCCAGCTTCTCGATGGCCTGCAGGACATTGCCATCCCGCATGGCTTCGCGCGGGCCGACAAGGTCGGTCAGATTGCCGGCCATGGCGGCGACATAAAAGCGATGATCGCCAGCACAGCCCGCCGGCACATCGATCATACGGCCCTGGGTCAGGCCGTCCTTGAGGCAGTCCTGCCATTCGCAGGGTCCGCCATGGATCTGTTTGTGAAAGAGGTTCATCGTCCCGCCGGGCAGGGGGAGGATAGGCGGGCCGGAATCGCCCGCGCGCTCCAGGGCACAGGCAACGGTCCCGTCCCCACTCCAGACAATGACGGCGTCAGGAGACGTCGCAAAACACTCGTCGATCGGCGTGCAGATATCCTCCTGGTCGAGCAGACGGACCTCACAGGTCTCGCCCAGCTCCGAAAGGACCTCATGCAACTGTTCCTCAGCGTTCGCGGGAACGCTGCCGGATCGCGGATTGATCAGGGCAGCGAGGCTCATCGGCTGTTTCTCAGCGCCTCGATCAATTCGTCCTTGTTCATATTGGAGCGGCCTTCGATATCCAGTTCATCGGCGCGGTCATACAGCTCATCCTTCGTCCAGTCCTCATAAGGTGGGTTCTTGCCGCCCTTTTTCGAGGGGTGCTGGGAGGGGTTCTCCTGGGCATTGGCAATGCGCGCAGCCGTTTCCTTGGAATAGCCCTCGTCACGAAGCGATTCGTAGGTCTCGTCATCCTTGATCTGTGGACCGTGATTCTTGGCCATTACGGCGCCTCTCGTGATTAATTCCGATGCAGACACAACGCCGCCACAAAAAAACCGTTCCGGGGTGGGGAACTCGCCACAGGATGGAGCGTACTAGGATCACATGAAACGCGAATTAAAATCCCTTAAGCCCGAATACGTCCCGGTGGTTGGTCCGCTGGATGACCTGTTTCGCAGCTTCAGACGCCTGGGCGGCCTGTCCCGGCTGGATGTCGTGTTTTCCATGTTCAGTGTCGCCTGTGTCGCGGTCTGGGCCTGCCTCCGGCATGGCAAGCACAAGGCGATGACGGCCTCGGTCAGGCCGGCGGTATGCCTTCTCACCTACATCCCGACAGAGAAGCTCGGCGAGACCGTCTAGAAGGCTTCTTCTTGAGCGTTTGTTACGTCCCGCTTTCAGCCGCAATCCGATGCGCTCGCATTTTTGCCGTTGGGCTTTTAGTACCCCCAAAAAGAAACGCGGCCCCGAAAGAGGACCGCGTTTCTGAAGCGTATTGAAACTGTCGCTTACGCGCCAGCTTCCTGAGCTGTTTCTTCGATTTCTTCACCTGTGGCTTCGACGTCCTGGCCAGCGCCTTCAACCGTGTTGCAGGCTGCTGCCATGAGCGCCATCAGACCGAGGCCGGCGACGAGAAATGGGTTCTTTTTCATGAGTTAAATCCTCTCTTGGTGATCGGACTGACTTCAACGCGCCCCCGTTTCTCTCAGTTCCAAAAATAATTTCCGGAACCGTCCGGCCAGCCTTCCCGTTTATTTGGCATCGGCGAAAGGCCGACCCACACAACGCCTCACAAGGAGACACACCATGCTTGGTTGGGCACTTACATTCTTCGTTCTGGCGATCATCGCTGCCATCTTCGGCTTCGGTGGTATTGCTGGCGCTTCCGCTGGCATCGCACAGATCCTGTTCTTTGTTTTCCTCGCACTGCTCGTGCTGAGCTTCGTTGCTCGCGCAATCCGGGGCCGAAGCGTCCTCTAGCGACCGGATAACAATCCACACCGTAACCGGGGCGGCAGTCTTTCAGGCTCCGCCCCGTTTCACTTTCAGGAGACTTTTTTCATGGCCACGACCGGCACCGCTCCCGCATCGGGAGGCATTCTTATCATTCTGCTATCGATCCTGCTGCCGCCCATCGGCGTGCTTTTCTCACGCGGGATCGGCGCCCAGCTCCTGATCAATATCGTGCTGACGCTACTCGGCTATGTGCCGGGTCTGGTCCACGCCGTGTGGCTGGCAGCAAGGCCGGCTCCTTAACAAACCCCATTAAATTCAAAAAATTTCAGAAAGGAATTTCGACAATGGCTGATATCGACAAACTGAAACAGGACCCGAAAGAACAGCTCTTCAAACATCTCGACGATCTGCATGCGGTGATGCTCGGATCACCCGACCCGAAGCAGCACATGCAGCCGATGGCGCCGGAAGTCGATTTCGACAGCGGCGAAATCTGGTTCTTCACGCGGGCTTCCAGCGATCTCGTCGAGGCCCTCGGCCGCGATTCTGCCGACGTGCACATGTGTGCCGTCGAGAAGGACTATCAGGCCTGCCTGATGGGTGAGCTCAGCGCTGAGCGCAATGAAGAAAAGATCGAGCAGTTCTGGAGCGCGCCTGTCGCTGCCTGGTTCGAGGGCGGCAAGGCCGACAATGACCTCACCATGCTCCGCTTCAAGCCCAAGAACGCCTCGATCTGGGCCTCCGACCGCAATCCGATCACCTTTGCCTATGAGATCGCCAAGGCGAATGTGAAGGACAAGACGCCGGATGTCGGCGAACGCAACTCTGTCAATTTTCGCTGATTGATAAGAAAATCGCTCTAAGGCGAAGGCCAGCCCGTTTCAGGGCTGGCTTTTTTTGTTAGGTGGCACGCCTTAAGGAGACCGTATGACCCTGTACGAGCCACAATGCGTTGCCCCGACAAGCTGCCTGCTGGGCCAGAGCCCGGTCTGGAGCCCGTCGGAAGGCCTGCTCTGGTGGGTCGATCCCAAGCGCGCCAAGCTGCACCGCTACAATCCCAAGACGACCAATGCGCGCCGCTACGACCTGCCGATCAAGGCCAGCGTGATCGCGCTGTCACAGGGTGAGCTGCTGATGGCCGGCGACCTCGAGCTCGGCTTCTTCGACCCTTCGACGGAGGAATATGCCCACCTTGTCACGCTGGAGGGGGAGCCGGAGGGCAACAAGATCAATGCTGGCGGCGTGGCGCCCGACAACAGCTTCTGGTTCGTCACCATGGATGGCGACGAAGCCGACGCCAAGAGCGCCTGGTACCGCTTCGCGCCCGACCGTGCGATCGAGCCGCTGAATGCGCCGCGTGTGATCATTCCCTCCTCGGCCTGTTTCTCGCCGGATGGCGCGACCTTCTACACCTGCGATGTGACCGAGCAGGAAATCCTCTCCTTCGACCATGACGATGCCCGCAGCCTCACCAATCGCCGGGTCTTTGCGACGACGAGTTCCGGGGCCGGTTATCCCGATGGGTCCGCCATTGATGCCGAAGGCTGTCTCTGGAATGCCGAATGGGACGGCGGGCGGCTTGTCCGTTATCGCCCGGACGGCAAGATCGATCGCGTCGTGAAGTTGGCGGCCTCGCGGCCCACCGGCTGCTGCTTTGGCGGCAAGGATCTGAAAACCCTCTACATCACCACCGCGCGTACGGGCCTGACTGCCTGGCAAATGGATGCACAGCCCTTTGCCGGCAGCCTGTTTGCCATGCAGGTCGAGACCCCCGGCCAGCCCTGCCGGGAGTGGACGGGCCATTGACCTGCGGCCGGTCCACTGCTTGCGAGCGGCACTTCCTGCACCCACATGGCTTCACATCGACACCAATGCGGAGTAAGGCGTTGCCGAATACGGCTAAGGCCGCTACACACCCCCGACTTTCAGGAATTATTTGATGGCCGACAAGGACAAGAAGAAAAGCGTGGACCCGGTGACGTTCGTGCGCCAGGTCGAGGCCGAGGGCCGCAAGGTCACCTGGACCTCGCCGAGCGAGACGATCCAGGCCACGATCATGGTTGTCATCATGTCCATCATCGTCGCGCTGTTCCTCTTCCTGGCCGACCAGGTCATCGGTGTCGCTATCCGCCTGCTCACCGGTCTTGGCGCATAAAAGAATTCAAGGAGTGCCCCGCACATGGCCGAGGCCAAATGGTATATCGTTCACGCCTATTCCAATTTCGAAAAGAAGGTCGCCCAGGCCATTCGCGATCAGGCTGACCTGAAGCATCTCTCCGAGCTGATCGAAGAGATCGAGGTTCCGACCGAGGAAGTCGTCGAAGTTGTCCGTGGCAAGAAGAAGACTGTCGAGAAGCGCTACTTCCCGGGCTATGTCATGCTCAAGGCGCAGCTGACCGACGACGTCTATCACCTCGTTCGCGACACGCCGAAAGTCTCCGGCTTTCTCGGCGCCGAGGGCGGCAAGCGTCCACTTCCGGTCCCGCAGCGCGAAGTTGACCGCATTCTCGGTACCGCAGACGAGCCGGCGTCCGAACGCCCCCGTCCGCAGATTACCTACGAGATCGGCGAACAGGTTCGCGTCAACGAAGGCGCCTTCCAGGGCTTCGAAGGCGGCGTCGAGGAAATCGACGAAGCGAATGGCCGCCTCAAGGTGTCCGTCTCGATTTTCGGCCGCGCCACGCCGGTCGATCTCGACTTCACGCAGGTCGACAAGATCAGCTAGAAAGCTTTCGGGACTTGCATTCCGTTCGGGGAATCCGGCCTTGTAACAGGCCGGATTTTCTGATTCTGGAGCGCAGATGGCTGTATCGATTGCTGAGAGGGCAGGCACGCTGTGGCTGACGCTCCTGCGTCCGCCGGTCAATGCGATTGACCTCGAAATGGTCGAGAGCGTCACGCGCATCGTTGAGGAAACCAAGCCGGACCATCCCATTGTGCTGACAGGGAAGGGGAAATCCTTCTCGGCCGGTATCGATACGACCGTCTTTGCCGCCTATTCGAAAGACCAGCGCCGCGACATGGTTCTTGGCATTACGCGGATGGTCCGTGCATTGGTCTGCCATCCGGCCCCTGTCGTCGCCGCGATCAACGGGCACGCGCTTGGCGGCGGGCTGGTACTCGCCCTGACGGCTGACTATCGGGTGGCCGGCGCGCCTGACGCCAAGTTCGGCCTGACCGAGGCGAAGGCCGGCGTCCCGTTTCCGATTGGCGCGGTGGAAGTCATCCGGCATGAAATTCCGGCCCCGCTCCTGCGCAATCTGACCCTGACCAGCCGTATTGTCGATCAGGACGCCCTGCTGGAGGCCGGGCTGATCGACCAGATCAGCCAGCCGGACAATGTATTGATCGCGGCCTCACAGGCCCTGCACGTGCTGAAGGGGCAGCCGGGGTTCCAGGCGGTGAAGCGGCAGGTGCGCGGCCTGCTTCAGGCGCGTCTGACTGCGCTTGTCGAGAAGGGGAATGATCCCTTCCTCAAGGCGTTCGGCGCGGCCTAGCCAAACCGGCTCTCTAGCTCCCGCCTCCCTGGCGAAAGTCAGGGCCGATGGCGGTTGGGGAAACAGGCCCTCAACCGCCATGGGTCCCAGCTTGCGCTGGGAAAATGGAGGAGGAGCCGGTCTGATGGGGCCTAGGGCGCTCTAGTCGTTCAGGTGCGAGATCAGCGAGGCGGTCACCGGATCCTCCGCCTTCGTCTCGCCCGACAGCGCTGCCTTGAGCTTGCCGGCCATCGTCTTGCCGCGCTCCACGCCCCACTGATCGAAACTGTTCACGCCCCACAGAACGCCAGCCAGATAGGTGCGGTGCTCGAACAGCGCGATCAGGCTGCCGAGGCGGAACGGATCCAGCGACGGCGCATGCAGGAAGGTGGACGGCCGCCCGCCGGCATGGACCTTCTGCGCAGCGATCTCCATCGGCAGTTCCGGCTCCTCGGCGCGAACCTCATCAAGCGTTCGGCCATTCGCCAGGACTTCGGCCTGGGCCAGCGCATGCGCGGTCAGCCCCTTCACCCCGTCCGGCTCGTCGGTGGCGCCGGGCGCGAGGATGAATTCGGTGGGCACGATGGCCGGGCTCTGGTGCAGCCACTGGTGATAGGAGTGCTGGCCGATCGTGCCTTCGCCGCCCCAGAGAAGGGGCGCCGTCGCCATGTCGACCGCTTCACCCTCCGGGCCGACCGACTTGCCGTTCGATTCCATTTCCAGCTGCTGGAGGTAAGCAGGCAGCAGGCGCAGGCGGCGCGAATAGGCCAGCAGGGCGCGCGCCTCGAAGCCCATGAAAGCGCTGTTCCAGTAGTCGAGCAGGGCAAGACGCACGGCGAGGTTCTCCCCGAGCGGGGCGTTGCGCACATGCGTATCCATGGCATCGGCCCCGGCCCGGAAGTCCTTCATCACCTCCTCCTCGAGCGCGATGGAGCAGGCGACAGAGCCGGCCGACCAGATGGAGAAGCGCCCGCCCACCGTTTCAGGCAGGTCGAGAATGGTGCCATCGTCGCTGCCGAGCCAGGCGGTCGCGCGCGGCGGATTGGCGGTGACCAGCACGAAATGATGAGCCCACTTTTCGCCGACACCGGTTTTCACCCAGTCGCGCGCGCGGGCGAGGTTGTAGAGCGTCTCTTCCGTGCCGAAGGATTTCGAGACACCGATGACCAGCGTCTGCGCCGGATCCAGCCCGTCGAGCGCCAGTTCCAGGTCGAGCGGATCGAGATTGGCGCAATAGCGCAGGTCGAGGGCCGGAAGGCGCCTGTCATGGAAGGCATCGGCGACAAGCCGCGGCCCGAAATCCGACCCGCCAATGCCGATATGGACGACCGCTGTGAATGGCTTGCCATCAATCGTCGTCGCATGGCCGTCTGCAATGCGTGCGGCCATGGCATCGGCTGCCTTCGCCGTTTCGCGCACCGTCTTCGCCGCGTCGAAGGAAGGCGTCTGCGCCCGTAGCGCCCAGTGCAGCGCCGCGCGGCCCTCTGACGGGTTGACTGTCTCGCCTGCGAACAGCCGTTCGATAGCGCCGGACAGGTCCTTCTCGGCGGCCACTTTCGAAAGCTCGGCTTCGGCCTCTTCATCGAGATAGTGGCGCGACAGGTCGGCACTCCAGCCGGGGGCCTTGAGCAGGGCCTTGCCGGCGCGGGCTTCGATAAGCGGACGGAGGGGCTGGGCTTTCAGCCGGTCGGCATGGTGTTTGAGGGACATGGCTTTTCTCTGAACTCCGGTCTGAATCAGGAACGGTAGAAAACGGTGAGCGCCTTGCCGGCGGCCTTGCGCATTTTCGAGACGGGGTGGTCGGGATTGGCGGCGTCGAACACGGTCTTCTTCTTGTCGCCGGACATCATGAGGAGAATGCTGCGGGCGCGCGCCACGGCCGGGTAGGTGAGGGTCATGCGCTCGGTGATCGGGCCGGTCACCTTGGACTTCGGCGCGCTGATCGCGGCCACCGACAGGAGGTTTCCGGGATCGGTCGCCGCGCCGAGCCCCTTGGCATTGGCGAACCAGGAGAGCGTGTGGCCATCCTCGCCCATGCCGAGCACGAGAACGTCGATCACGCTCGCTGCGTCGCCATAGCTTTCATTCAGTGCGGCCTCGGCGCCAAACGCGCTTTCATCGGCGGTCTTCATCGGCAGGAAGGTGGCTGCTTCCGCCTTGTTTTGCAGAAGGGTGCGACGGACCAGCGCGGCATTCGACGCCTCATGATCCTCACTCACCCAGCGCTCGTCGGCGAGGCCGACCGTGACGTTCTTCCAGTCGAGATTTAGGCCCGACAGGGTCTCGTAAATCGGCCCCGGCGTGGAGCCGCCGGAACAGAAGAGCGTTGCCTTGCCTCGCCGTGACAGCGCGTCCTCCAGACGGGCCTCGATCCAGTCTGCTGCCTCGGTTTCGAAGGTCTCCTTCGTGCCGAAGGCGTGAAATTCTGCTGCACTTGCCATCCGCTTGCAGGGACACGCGAGGCCGCCTGCTGTCAAGGGCAGGGTGGCCATGTCTGCTTGCGAATTGCTAAGGGTGCTTGAAAGCGCGCGCGCGCGTGTGTATGTCGCCCGCTTCAACGGGAATCAAAGGCCCGCTGTTATGAGGAAACCTTAAAACCGTCCGGCGGGCCGGACAGCAAGTAGCTAAGAGGAAGCCATAAATGGCCAAGGCAAAGTTTGAGCGGTCTAAGCCGCACGTAAACATTGGCACGATTG
>NZ_JAPYPG010000036.1 GCF_029937755.1 Henriciella sp. | reverse complement strand
GACTCCGTTCGAGAGTGCTGTGAGAGGTTCACTCGAAGGATCACGCGGTGGCCGCGCTTCGTTCCGGCGTACACGCCGGTGACGATCTCGGCGACCGCGCTACACCACTATCGGGGACTCAACTGGTGACGAGTGGGAGTTCGTGCATCACAGCCCGGTGAGTGTGCGCCAGCCAGCCGGCGCAGGAGTGGCCTCGGTGCATGACCGGCACAGTCGCTTACCCGATGTAACGTTCAAGGCGTGGTAGAGCAGGCAGACTCGGGTGGTGAATCGGCTGAGCAAAGCGACGACAGCTTGACGCCCACGTCTCGGCGACCCACGTGTCCAGATGTCCGAAAAGGTGCAACACCTGCCCAGTCCTCCGGCGCCCGTGAACCCCGCAGGCCTTCGTGAAGTCGACCAGGACATCCCTAGCCAACAACCCGCTTCAGCTACGGCACCTGAAGCGCTGCCCCGGCCCGTCTCGGTTTGCCTTGAGCGGTCGCCTGGCAGCTCGTACGTCCTTCAGTTGTACCGCCAACGCACAAGCCATACGTAACCTAGCGAGATTCACGGCGACGTCGAACACTTACTGCTATGGAGCGGACACACTCACTTGCCTCGTAGTGCATGCAATTCTGCGAGCTTCTCCGGCCAGTGCCCCAACACAGCTTCGCGACAGCGAATGAGCAGAAGGGTGAACTTGGCTGGGGCGGGGTTTGGCAGAGTCCACGAGCGTGATGGATGAAGCACAGTTCTGGGAGATCATCGGGCTTGCGGGAGGTTCGGCCGACGAGTCCGCGATGCACCGCATCCGTGTCCGCCTGCGTGTGCTCGCGGAGGACGACATTCTCAGCTTCGATGATCGTCTTGCTGAAGTTCTGCGACGGCTCGATGAGTACCGGATTGCCAAACAGAGGTGGCGTGACGTGTCAGAACCACGCTGGCTCCCACGCATTCCAGGCATCAGCGCCGATGGGTTCCTTTACGCCCGCTGCGCTGCGGTCTTGCAGGGGCCAGAGG
>NZ_JAPYPG010000035.1 GCF_029937755.1 Henriciella sp. | reverse complement strand
CCGTCATACTACGTATGGCGAGAGGGTGTGCACTGCTGCTTTTCTGTTACGTAGTAACAGACGGCGGCTCAGCGCGCTAGCGCGCTCGCGCACTGAACGAAACTGGACGTTCAAAAGTTTGCTTTGGTTGGAACTTGGCCTGCATACTACATAAATGAAAAAAATCGATATCTCCGAGACCAGTGCACCGATTTACAAACTTTAAATGTGTATTTAACTTATTTTTCAATTCTAAGGTGGGTTTATGTTATAACATTTTGCAAAAAAACTCATGACTATTGTATTTTTCAAGACATCCACTCACATCTAGAGACCCTCCATGTATAGAGACTGGCAACGTTATTGCAGTACATAAACAATTTGAGGGCAGCAACGGAGCTTTAAAAAAGGGCGCGAAAATTCAAACTCTGTAGCTGCGAAAAAATCCAGAGACGAGGCAAAAATTTAAAAAAGAGTATATACCAAACAAAATAATTGTACAAAATTCGTTTATAATAAAAATTAATTCATTAATCAATCAATTAATACTTAACAATTTTATTCACTGCGTTTTCGCGTCGTCCCTCACCAAACCTTCCCAATCGAGCTCTATTTTGTTATGTACTGTAGCGCGCAGTAAACGATGCCAGTCTCTGTTACATGGAGGGTCTCTAGGTTAGGTTAGGTTAGGTTAGGTTAGTTAGGATGTCAAAAAAGTGCTGGTCTTATGCATGAAGGTCAAAAATCGTGTGCAGAACTTATGCAGTCCCCTCCAGTGCAGGACTTACGCTGGGTCCCCCAGTGCAGGACTTACGCTGGCCCCTCTGAGAAAGTGCAGAACTTATGCAGGGTGGTCAAAAAAGTGCAGGACTTATGCAGGGGGGTCAAAAATCGTGTGCAGAACTTATGCAGGCCCCCCTTGAGCAGAACTTATGCAGGCCCCCCGTGCAGAACTTAATCATGGAGTCCACATAAACCTATATATTTGAGTTACATATTTGTGTTGAGATTATTCAGGTAAAATGTCCAAATACATGTAATTGTTAAAATAATAAGTTTGAAATATTACTT
>NZ_JAPYPG010000034.1 GCF_029937755.1 Henriciella sp. | reverse complement strand
AAAATAAGCACAATGGTATAGCTCCTAAAGGTACTGACAAAAAAAGATAAGGAAGGACTAGCAAAAACTCAAAATAAAAATCTTTTGTTTGTGATAAGTGCGGACTTGATTATACACACAAAAAGAGCTTAATTTTTCATATAAAGAATAAACACAGAATTAAAAAATAGAAAATAGTAAAAAGAAGATGTGGATTTTGTAATGAATTAGGTCATAACTAAAGAACTTGCAAGATTAAAAAGTAAGGATTTATGTTATGTGATAACTGTGGTAAAAGAGGACATGAAAGCTAAAACTGTAAATCAATGGAGTCAGAGGAGATTTCCATCAATAAATGATTTATTTGTGATTTTATTTTTAATTAATTTTAACAAACCTACATAAATATAAATTCATTTTTTGATATAATTATTTTTAAAATCAAAATGGTTACGGTTATTCTTCAATGGTGACAGTTATTCTTTATCTTTTTATATTTCATATAATTATAATATCTTTTTAAAATTAAAAATTAAATTTAAAGATTTTTAATAGATTATATAATGAGATTTTGTGGTTGTGGGAACGTTTATAAGTATAGATAACATTTAAGTAGACATATAAAAAATAAACATGAAGGCAAAGCTCCTAAAGGAACAGATATTAGAAGATCGGGAAGAAAAATTAAAGACTCTTAATAAAAATTATTTATTTGTGAATAATGTAGACTTGATTATAGTTCTAAAAAAAGCTTAAACCTTCATAAAAAGAATAAACACAGAATTAAAAAATAGAAAAAATTTATACGTAAAAAATCTAAGGAATATAAAAATAATAAACACAGAATTAAAAAATAGAAAATAACTAAAACACCTAGAAAAGAGTTTTATGAGAAATTTATACGTAAACAATCTAAGGAATATAAAAAGAATAGAAAAATTTAGGTAGTATATAAAACCTCCATTAAAAAGAAAACTTTATTAAAGAAAACTAAAAAAAGAAACAGATAAAGATCAATTTGTTAATCTGCAAATATGAATTATAAATTTGTAGTATCTATTGATAAAGTAATGAAATTGATACAAAAGAAAAAAACG
>NZ_JAPYPG010000033.1 GCF_029937755.1 Henriciella sp. | reverse complement strand
ACAGTTCGGCTCGAGCGGGCGTACCTAGTGTCGCTGCTCACACCAGCACTGGGGTCTTCCCGCCAAGCGCGCCCAACTACAGGCGAGAGCGCCGATGGGGAGGCTTGCGAAGATCCAGGTTCGGTACGACGAGCCGTTCTGGCAGGAGCGGGGGCTCTCAGGGGCAGTCTTCGAGTGCGGAGATCTCGCCTTCTGGTTGTTTGACGGCAGCAAGCCCACCGACTCCCTGGCAACCATCGTGGGATTCATCGGCGGGAAGCACCTTGACGTCTGGCACTCCCTCTCGTCGGACGAGCGCGAGAAGCGGTTCATCGAGATTCTTGTCAACAACTTCGGACAGAAATCGCGAGAGGTCCGCTACGTGCATGAGACCGACTGGACCGTTCAGCCCTGGACAGGTGGGGCGCCGGTCACCTTCATGCCGACAGGACTACTGAGCAGCGCCGGTTCGGCCCTGCGCGAGCCAGCCGGCCGGATCCACTTTGCTGGCACCGAGGCTGCACCCATGTGGTCGGGCTACATCGAGGGGGCCCTGCGGGCAGGCAAGATCGCGGCGGCCGACGTCCTTGGCCGATTGGTCTGACATGACGACGACAGCTGAGAGGGAGAGCCGATGACGAACTCACGTAATCGCCGGCGGTCCGTCGTTCCCACTTCCATGCGGGCGGACTACACCGAATACCACTTCTCGCCGGGATTTGAAGCCGGTGGGTTCCTCTTCATAGCGGGCCAGATCGGCCTCGACGAGAACGGAGCAGCTCCCGAGGACGCTGCTGAGCAGGCGAGGATCGCGTTCACAGCCATGGGCGAGGTACTGGCGGAGGCGGGTCTCGACTTCACCGACATTGTGTCCCTCACAAGTCACCATGTCGGCGATGTCGACCGCATCCTTGAGTGGTTTCCGAAGGTCAAGGACGAGTTCATCGTGGAGCCGTATCCGGCATGGACTGCGGTGGGAGTTTCTGGCCTGGCGATCCCGGGACTCGTCGTGGAGATCACTGCCATCGCCCAGCGGGTGACGTCCCGCTGAGGAGTTCGCAGGCACTGCGCGGCGGCTCTGGTCATACCCTCATGGAGAAACCGACCTGCCAAGTAGCAGGGTGAAGCGCCGCCACGGTTGGTAGA
>NZ_JAPYPG010000032.1 GCF_029937755.1 Henriciella sp. | reverse complement strand
GTTGCAGGCTCTCTTGGTGAACGATCCGTCTCTTGGGCAAACGCGTCTCACGTGGTTGCGTGGCTATCCGCATTCGACCAGTCCAGCCAGCATGACCGCGCTTCTGGATCGCTTGAACTATCTGCGATCGTTGGATTTGCCGCCAAACCTTGGGCACGGCCTCCACCCTGACCGGTTGCTCAAGTTCGCGCGCGAGGGCGCGGTGGCCCCTGTGAGCTTGCTGAACGATTTTGGCGAACGGCGACGGATCGCAACGCTCGCGGCGCAGATGGCGGATTTATCCATCACGATCACCGACGCGACCATCGCCATGTTCGAGCGTCTGACCGGCCAGCTCTTCTCACGCTCCCGCAATCGCCAGGAGGAGGTCTGGCGCATGGGCAAGACCCGGGTTGGCAAACTGATGCAGCTCTTCGGCGCGTCCATTGATGCCATGGCCCGCGCACAAGATCTGGACCAAGATCCCTTTGCTGCGTTGGATGCGGATGTCGGGTGGGAGACTCTTCTGGGCAAGCGTGACGAAATCGCCGACTTCGGGGAGTTGGCAACCAGTGACCCACTCGCTCTGGCGGCTGAGCGCTATGCCTATATGCGCAAGTTTGCTCCTACCTTCCTTGAGGCTTTCGAGTTCAACGCCACCGATGCAGGGGATGACCTCAAGGACGCAATCGCCTTGCTGCGCGACCAGAACCGCACCGGTAAACGCAAGTTGCCCGATGATCCGCCCATGCCCTTCGCAGCCAAGCATTGGCCGTCGCTGATCGTCCAGGACGGTAAGCCACAACGGCGTGTGTACGAGACCGCCGTTGTGTCTACCTTGCGCGAGCGCCTTCGCGCCGGAGATGTCTGGGTCGACGGCAGCCGTGAATATCGCCGGTTCGACAGCTACCTGAAGCCACGGGACAAAGCCGAAACCATCATGCGGGATGCGGGCTTCGAAACCGATCCGGACGCATGGCTATCTGACCGGCGGGCAACGATGGCGAAACGCTTTGACCAGGTTGAGCGCGCCCTGAAGCGCAATGCACTTTCTGGTGTCCGCATTGAACGTGGGCGGTTGAAGATTACGCCACATGACGCGATCACACCGCCCGCCGCCGTACGCCTGGAACGGGCGATTGATGCCGTGATGCCCCGCATCCGCATCACAGAGTTGCTCTGGGA
>NZ_JAPYPG010000031.1 GCF_029937755.1 Henriciella sp. | reverse complement strand
CCGACAGTGCATGCCGTCACGCGTCCGCTTGGCGGTGCCTCACTCGTGCCCTCTTATCGCCAACTCTGTGTGGACTTTCCGGCGCGCACGATGTGAAAACTGCGGCCAGACGCTTGATACGTCTTCGGCAGCCGGTCAGGTGAATCTGGATAGTGCGCCCATGCAGCGCTACTTGGCGAGCTTGCGCAGGCGACGCAGGGTCTTGGCATCGGCGTCGACCACACCGACGTCCTTGTGTCGTGGGAAGACCGGGCCACGGGACGCCAAGTCCAGCGCGGTTCTCGCCGCGCGCTGCACGGTCTTTTTCTCGCCTGTCGCCTGAGCGATGCTGATGAGCGCCAGATGCCAGCGGAACAGCACGCTGGGGAACTGAGACGTGCCGCGTTCAAGGAACGAGTTCAAGAGCGCCAGCGCCTCTTCCATACTGTCCCTGTTGCCTTTGCCGATGAGGAGTTCGGCAAGGGATATCTCGGCGGTGTGCGACGTTCCGTTGAGTGTCGGATGCTCCTCCAGGAGTCTCCGGTAGTAGTCCTCGGCAGCCGCGGCGTTATCGCCCACGTAGGAGTCGCCAAGGTGCTCCAAGGCCGATGCCTGCTGAGTCGTGGCGAGTTCCTCGGTGCTCTGCAGGACGCGCTCCCACAACTCGCGTGCGCCGCGGCGTTCGCCTGCCTTATGGAGCGCCAATCCCTTGATGCGCACGTACTGCGCACGGTTGTACGGCCGGGCTCGCGCCAACCGGGCCTCGAAGTCCTTCTGCGCCTCAGCCGACCAGTCAGGCGACCGGAACCATTCATCTGTCACGTCGTCTGACCAGTCCCGTGGTGCGACTCGCCGCGCTGCTCATACTCGAAGAGCCCGGGCTCGGAATCTGCGTCGAATGCGCGGAGGTGGAGACTCGCGAGCACGGCTGACACGAACTGATTGGCCGCCGTTGGGTTGCCCCGTACGTGAATAGCGAAGGACATGAGCGGTTCCTCATCGCTGAGGTTGACCTCGATGTCAGCGCCAGAGAGCCTGACTTGGCCCCAGTGCGGGTCCGCAAAGTTCGCATCGGGCGCGTGCTTGGTCACTACCTCGCGGACGGCTTGGGACGTGACAGTGAGTGGCGCGGGCGTCCAGTCGTCTGGAATCTGCTCGACTGACGTGATGTCGGGCGGGATGCCCTGCAC
>NZ_JAPYPG010000030.1 GCF_029937755.1 Henriciella sp. | reverse complement strand
ACACTCGCTTGATTTTGTGCTTGCAGAACCGGGGCCGTCCACACATGACAGCACCCGCTGCCATGCTCACAAGGCCGGTCACGACACTCAAGATTGCAGATTTCACCTTCATTCGCTGTTCCTCCTCACGGATGCGCGATGCCTGCGGGCGTCGTGGAAAACTATCCCCCGGCCAAGAGAAAATCTCTTCCAAGCAACGCGCAGAAGGCGTGGCAGGCGCATAATCAATGTCTACGCCTGCGGGGTGGGCGGCATGGTCTCCCTATGCGGGTTCGCCTGGTCCGGCGCAACCGGGCCAGCATGAGCAACGCGATCATCTGGTGGGGCATTGTCAGCGGAACCGGCCAATTGAGCTGACCGGCCGTTCCGGCTAGCGTCACTGGATGCCCCAAAACCCGTTCCGCTATTTCAAGACGTCGCCGGAAATCATCCAGCTCGCGGTGATGATGTATGTGCGATTCCCGCTCTCCTTTCGGAATGTCGAAGACCTTTTGCACGAGCGCGGCGTCGACATCTGCCACGAGAGCGTGCGGCACTGGGTCGACCGGTTTGGGCCGATTTTCGCCGGCAAGATCCGGGTGCGACGGGCCAGCTACATGTGCCAGATCACTCAATGGCAGTGGCACCTGGACGAGGTCTTCGTGAAGATCAACGGGGAGACCCATTACCTCTGGAGAGCCGTCGATCATGAGGGCGAGGTGCTTGAAAGTTACGTCACGAAAACACGAGATAAATCAGCGGCCTTACGGTTCCTTAAAAAGGCGATGAAGCGGTATGGATCACCACGCGTCGTCGTGACGGACCGGTTAAGATCGTATGGCGCAGCCATGAACGACATCGGGAACATCGATCGCCAGGAGGTCGGTCGTCACCTCAATAATCGAGCGGAGAATTCGCACTTACCATTTCGCCTACGAGAACGAGCAATGCTGAGTTTCAGGCGAATGTCGAACTTGCAGAAATTCGCCTCAACCCACGCCTCGTTCCAAAACCACTTCAATCTCGATCGCCACATCAACCGCCGCCAGGCCTTCAAATCACAACGTGACGCCGCGCTCTACGAATGGCGCCAACTTCTGGCTGGATAGGACAGGCGCGGGCGGAGTTTCTGGAGACGGGTTTGCGTTAGACTGATGGGGTGGACGGCCCCTCCCACCGGCATCGTGATGTGCCATGC
>NZ_JAPYPG010000029.1 GCF_029937755.1 Henriciella sp. | reverse complement strand
GCGCTTGTCTTAGAGATTCCTGGTCTTCTGGTTAGAAAAGAACCGCTGGTGGGGACTGCGCAATTTCCCCGCCGGCGTAGAGGAACGGATCGTGCCTGCGCTGGCTGAGTAAGTGCCGTTGGGAAGTTTGATCGTCCTCTTCATTTCCATGCGACCTGAACGGATACGAGGGCATCTAGGCCCGTACGACAAGCAAAGGATCTGGAATGTCCATCGAACCAGTTCGCCAGCATATCGGCGTCGATATTTCAAAGAGCACTCTGGATGCGCACATGTATCCTGAGGGCAGGACCATAACTGTCCCGAATGATAAAAAAGGATTCAGGCAATTGCTGACCTGGATGGCAGGATGTCATCTTGAACAGCTACTCTATGAACCGACCGGGCAGTATCATCTTGCCTTCGAGAAGTTCTTCCTGAAAGCCGAAATACCTCTCGGCAAGGTCAATCCACGGCAGGCTCGACGATTTGCGGACGCATTGGGTGTGTCGGCGAAAACAGACACGATCGATGCCGGGCTTATCGCAAAATACGGGGCGATGATTTCTGTGCGCCGCGTCAGCGACAGAACGATCAAGTTCAATGAAATGAAAGAGCTACAATCGGCTCGGCGCGCTCTGGTGAAAGACAGGACACGCGCGTCCAACCGGTCTTCCGCCCGGATAGCTCCCTTGTTGCGGCGCCAGGCACGGGAAAGGATTGAGCAGATCGACCGTCACATGAAAGCAATCGACGCGGCTCTTCGTTTGCTGGTCCGTGATGATGAATTCCTGAAAGCCAGATTCGACATTCTACAGACTATTCCTGGCATTGGAGAAACAACCGCGATCATGCTTCTGACCGAGATGCCCGAACTCGGCTTCATCGATCACAAGGCGGCCGCCAGTCTTGCAGGACTTGCTCCGATCGCTCGGGACAGCGGCACGTTTCGAGGCAAGCGATACATACAAGGTGGAAGAGCACATTTGCGACAGGCGCTCTATATGCCCACCCTCGTTAGCATAAAGCATAATCCGGAATTCAGCGCGAAATACCAGATGATGGTCGCCACCGGAAAAGCGCCAAAACTGGCCATCACAGCCATAATGAGAAAGCTTATCGTCCTGGCGAACAGTCTGCTTCGCGATAGCCGAAACTGGGTTCCAAGCCGGACTTGACGAAGACGGATACTTCCCACTG
>NZ_JAPYPG010000009.1 GCF_029937755.1 Henriciella sp. | reverse complement strand
TCTTCGTGTCGAGGACTCTGCAAATTCATGGCCGGAAATCACGGGGCTGGGTCACCTGCGGCTGATTACTCATCTGAGACCGTTACCAGGCCCGTCAGCAGGCTGGAAGACTTGAGCCGATGGTTGGGTTCGGCGGCCGCGGCTCTTCGCGCTCATCATCGCGGCGGCTCAAAGAAGGTCTCAAAAGTGCTCGGAGCCGACCCGACGTGGTTTATCGTACATGATGCATATCGGACGTGGGTGACCTTGGGTCTTGAGCCAAAGGGCGCTGAAAACGGTGATTTTGAAATCTTCGTAGAGCACCTTCGTCACGGCGTTTACGGTCGTTACAGAGGAAGCCCTAGAGCCATCATACGGAATTACATCGACGCACGCGATAAGTATGTTCAGGCGGCTGTAACGCTAAAAGGGCTAATGTCGGATGAACTTGGTTTTCGGCCTGTCGACGTAGCGAGAACTTTTGAGAGAATAATTTATGGGAAGGCGCTCGATACATTGATCGCTGAAGTTGCGGGATTCGAAGAGGCGAAAGAACAGTTTCTGGACTTTCGAAATCGCACCGATCTAGGAGTGTGATGAAATCCTTGAAGGTTTTAACCCTCCGCTATGAAGCCCACTCTCAACCTTCAAAACTATTCACGTCATCAAGATCATCATTGTCGTTGCCAGGCTTGGCAGCGGGCGATGCGATCTTGGCGAGAAACTTTCGGCGCGTCGTCACTCTCCGGTACGAAAGGGACCTTTGCATATACCGGAAGGGCACCACTGAAGGACGATGCCCATGGCAAAGCGGGATGCTCTGATCTGTCTCGTTAAGAAGCGTCTGAGTAAATGGCTGGCAGAGCGGCACATTTGCACTCCATGCGTTCGGCGGCTCCGGCAGGTAGCGGTGATTATGATGGAGTTGTAGGAGCACCCGGCCAAACCGGCGGGGACTGCTCCCACTATACCCCGCATTGGCTCACCAACAGATAGCAGCTGGGCGTCGAGACACTTCGAAAGGAAATGAAATGTCAAAACGTGCAAAAAGAACCACGAGAAAGGACGCTGAGAGCCTTTGGCCGGTCGGCTCTTGCTGGAGCCCAAATGTCTTCCTGTCTGTCACACTCGGCACCAAATTCGGTGAAGTTATCTTGCTGATCTGCGTCGATCGAAAACTTGCGGACGGATCGATAAAGCAGGTCGCTTGCGTTGAAGTGCCCCCGGATCTTATCGAGGCCTTAGCGGACAAGCTTCAAATCGCGAGCGACGTCTTGAAAGAGGCTCCCGGTTTGTCAGCGCGCTGTCGCTGGAGGGAATAGCGCTGTAGAAGTTCTTGCAATGGGCATCCCGAGCGACGCCGCCCCACGAGCAAAGGGAGGGATGCCCATTTCAAGAACGGGCCGCACGAGCACTGCTTCATCTGGGTAGGGATACGAACGACAAAATCCGGTAATGGGCAAAAGTCTGACAGCAACCTTCCTGGCCTTGTCCGACCGCTTCCAAACTTGAATTTTGGATGAAGTCTCAGCTGAACAGCCAGAAGTTTTGTGTCCTAGTGCAATCCCTATGTTAAAAAAGCGATTAGAATCAAAGATGTTCAATCTGAAGCATGGCCCCGCCCATGCTTCAGATTGACACATAGGTCTGAAGTCATCGCGTGGAATTCCCATGTAGCAGATTGACACATAGCCCCACTTTCCCTGAACCGCCCTTGACCCCCCCTTTCAAATAGAGCTCCCTGAAAAAGTGGGCACGACGCCGGTTTTAGAGACATCGACCTCCAACTTTCGGTCCCCTACCACCTCAGACCCATGTTTCATTTTGACACATAGGCCAACCATCGGGCTCGGAGCGGCATCTGCGAATATCGCCGTCGGCTTCGCCGATCTGCATTAAGTGCGGATCGGCTGGCGCGGCGCCACCGTTGGATCAATCGACACCATGCGGTTGCTGCAGGCTCGGCCAAACTAGTGGGGCTGAAGTAATTAGGATCTACGTCCGCTTTGGGCGCAAAAGCAGACGAAGTAGATAGCGCGTACGAATTCTGCTTTAAGCGTTGATCGTGACCGGGCTCCGCCTCCACTCCTTTCCAGTTGAGGCGGAGCGTTTCTCCGGCCGCTAAGGTGCATGAACGTGTTCGGCTTCGATAAGGGAGGGGTGCGCATCGGGCTTCGGGGCGAACCAGCGGTGAAGCGCCGGTAACACCAGCAGCGTTAGCACCGTTGATGAAACCAGCCCGCCCATGACGACAGTGGCCAGGGGCCGCTGCACTTCGGCGCCGACCCCGGCCGCAAAGAGCAGTGGTGCAAGGCCGAGCGCCGTCGTCAGGGCTGTCATCAACACGGGACGCGCCCGCAAGCCGGACGCTTCCACGGCAAGCTCGTCACGGTCCCGGCCCTGTCTGGCGAAATCATCCATGAAACTGACCAGCACCATGCCGTTCCCGAGCGCGATACCGAACAGGGCGATGAAGCCGACGGTCGCCGGCACCGAGATGGGCAGGTCCGCAATCCACAGCGCCATCGCCCCGCCAGTCAGCGCCAGCGGGATATTGAGCAGGATGAGGATGGCCGACTTCAACCGCCCGAAAGTCAGCAGAAGGATCAGGAGCACGATGCCAAGCGTGATCGGGATCACTACGGCAAAGCGCTCATTTGCTTCGCGCTGGAGCTCAAACTGACCGCCCCATTCGACACGGTAGCCCGCTGGCAGGTCGAGCTGGCCGGCGACCGCCGCCTGCGCATCGGCGACATAGCTGCCGATGTCGCGGCCCCGCACATTGAGCTGGACGGCAATGAACCGCTCGCCATTCTCGCGCGTGATCTGCCGGGGGCCGACGATCTCCCTGATATCGGCCACGCTTTCGAGCGGGACCCGCGCACCGCTGGCCGATTGCAGGATGATCCGCCCGATCGCCTCCGGCGTATCCCGGTCCGCTTCGGCATAGCGCACGATGACGGGGAACTGGCGCACGCCTTCGAACACGGCCCCCGCCTCGGCCCCGCCGACACCGGAGCGCAGGGCATCGAGCGCCTCCTCGACACTGAGGCCGTAGCGCCCAAGCGCCGGACGGTTGAGCGAGACCACTAGTTGCGGCGCGCCGGTGATCTGGTCGGCCTGCACATCGCTTGCCCCCGGAACCGCCTGCAGGATGGACTGCAATTCCTGCGACCCCCCAAGCAGAACCTCCGTATCCGGCCCGAAGATCTTGACTGCCAGCTGCGCCTTTGTCCCGGTCAGGAGTTCATCGACCGACATCGCGATCGGCTGGCCGACATTGACCCTGACGCCCGGAAAGCTGCCGAGATTCTCGGAAATGGCGGCGCGAAGCTCGTTCGGGCTGATCCCGTCCCGCCATTCGCTGCGCGGCCTGAGCGCCACGAAAGCCTCGATACTGTTGACCGGGTCGGCATGCGCGCCGACCTCCCCGCGCCCGATCCGGCTGACGATAGAACTGATCTCGGGAAACGTGTCCAGCAGTCTTGCCTCGATCCGTGTCGAAGTCTCTTTTGCTTCAGTCAGCGAGATGGACGGTGCCATGGTCACACGAAGCAGGACATCGCCCTCTTCAAGTGCCGGAGTGAACTCCGAGCCAAGGCGTGTCGCCGACAGCCCTCCAACCAGAAGCAGGACGCCCGCAAGCCCGACTGCCGCAAGACGCCGCCGGACGAAGAAGGCCGCAAGCGGTTTGATGAGTGAAGCAAGGCGGCTGTCGCCCTCCATTTCAGCGCTTTTCGGCGGACGCATGAGGCCCAGGGCCATGGCCGGTGCAATCAGCGCCGCATAGATCAGCGACCCGGTCATGGCGAGCGCGGCGGACGCGGCCAGCGGCCGGAACGTCTTGCCTTCGGTGCCCTGTAGCGAGAAGAGCGGCAGGAAGACGATGATGACGACAGCAACGGCGGCAATCAGCGGCGCGATCACCTCGGCGCTGGAGCGCGCAACCGTCGTGCGGCTGTCTTCGCCTTCGCGCCGTTCGCGCAGCCCCCGATCAACGTTCTCGGCGATGACGATGGCCCCGTCGACCATCATCCCGATGGCAATCGCCACACCGCCCAGCGTCATGAGATTGGCGCCGATGCCGAGCATGTTCATTGAGACGAAGGCAAAGCCGACCGAAAATGGGATCGACAGTACGACGACGAGGCTCGGGCGCCAGCCGCCCAGAAAGATGAGGACAATCACTGCGACGAGCAGAGCGCCTTGCCACAGCGCGGTCGTTACAGTGGCCGCGGCTTTCTCGACCAAGGCACCCTGGTCGTAATATGGAACAGCCTTCACTCCATCGGGCAGCGACTGGTTGATCTCCTCGAAGCGGGATTGCGCATTGCCGATGACTTCGGATGTATTGGTGCCATAGAGCTTCAGCACGAGACCGGCGACCGTCTCGCCGTTGCCATTTGCTGTGGCAAGGCCCTGGCGGACACCACCGCCGATGGCGACCTCGCCCAAATCACGAACGCGCACTGTACGCCCGTCGACTGTTTTCACAGGTGTCTCGCGCAGATCATCCAGCGTCCGGACGAGCCCAACACCGCGCACGGTGTACTGCTCGGCGCCAATTTCGATGAATTGCGCGCCAGCTGTCCGGTTGGCGCTCTCCAGGGCGGCGATGACCTCGCTGACGCTGAGATCATAGGAGGTGAGCTGGTCCGGATCGAGCCGGACCTGATATTGCTTTTCAAAGCCGCCCAGCGACAGCACTTCCGTCACGCCTTCAACCGACTGAAGCGGATACTTGATCATCCAGTCGGCGATCTCGCGCAGCTCGACCAGCGAGCGCTCGCCGGTCTCGTCGACGAGCCGGTAATACATGATGATGCCGAGCCCGGTCGAAATCGGTCCCATCTTCGGGGTGCCAAAACCTTCGGGAATGGCCTCGCCGGCCTCGCCGAGGCGTTCGCCGACAACCTGGCGGGCAAAGTAGACGTCAGTGCCATCCTCGAAATAGATATTGATGACGGACAGGCCGAAATTGGATGTCGAGCGGATCTCCTCGACCCTGGGCAGGCCGGACATGGCCGTCTCGATCGGATAGGTCACATAGCGTTCGACCTCTTCCGGCGACAGGCCTTCGGTCTCCGTAAAGACCTGGACCAGCGAGGGCGAGGGATCGGGAAAGGCATCGACGGGAAGGCTGCGAAAGGCGAACAGCCCCCCGATCGACAGGGCGAGTGCGGCAATGGCGGCAAGCAGCCGTCCACCCGCAAGGCGGTGCATCAGATTGATCATTTGCGGGTCTCCTAGTGTGCGTGGCCGTCGCCGAAAGCGTCTTTTTCAAGCTGCGCTTTCAGGGTGAAGGCGCCTTCCGAGACGAAGGCTTCGCCTGCCTGGAGCCCGGAGAGGATCTCGGTATAACCCCCGGCGCCGTCGCCTGTGCGGACCTCGCGGGGTTCAAAACCGTCATCAGTTGGCACGAAGACGGACGTCTTGTCCTCGACGCTGACGATGGCATCAGACGGCACACGCACGACGGGCGGTGAGTCCGCCGTCTGGATCCGGGCCGTCACGAACTGTCCGGGTCTCAGCCTGCGTTCGGCATTGTCGACGATGACCCGCGCTGTCGCTGTGCGGGACGTCTCATTGATGACCGGCAGGACATTTGAAATTGTCCCCTCGGCGAGGACGCGTCCATCATCCTGCTGAAGGATCACGGCCTGGCCTTCGCTGACCCTGGCGATATCTTCCTTGTAGACCGCGATATCGGCCCAGACGACACTGGCATCGAGGATGACGAACATCGGCGCGCTGCCAGCCGATACGGTTTCGCCAAGCGAAACGCTCCGCTGGATCACTTCTCCGGCCAGCGGCGCGGTCACATAGGCCTGCGCCAGCACCCCGTCCGCCGCCTCATCCAGCCTGTCCAGCACACCATGACCGATGCCGATGGCGTGGAGCCTGTTCTCGGTGGCCTCCCGCGCGGCATTCGCGGCCGAGAAAGCCGCACGCGCCGACTGCACATCGGCTTCGGACGTGATCTTCTGTTCCCAGAGGTTTTCCTCGCGGTCCAGTTCCGCCCGCGCCAGACGCTCGGCGCTGAGCGCATTCATATAGTCAGCCTTGAGGCCGGCGAGTTCACGGCTGGTCAGCCGCGCAAGCCTCGCACCGGCTTTCACCGTGTCGCCCTCGCCGGCATGGAACTCGGCGACAATGCCGTCCACCTGTGGCGAGACCCTCGCCACCCGGTCCGCGTCGAAACGGATTTCGGCGGGCAAGTCCAGAGCCCCCGAAACCGGTCCGGTTCCGGCCTGCGCAATCCGGATTCCGGCCGCTTCAGCTGCCTCGGCGCTCAGCTCGACATGGTCGCCACCTTCTTCATGGCTATCAGCATCGCCGCCATCGGCCTCATCATGGCTTTCATGGTCCTCACCTTCACCCTCTTCATGGGCTTCATGGTCATCATGGCCAGCTTCGGCTTGCGAGGCCGTCCGGTTTGCAACAGACGAACCGGAGGCGTCATTGCCGCAGGCACCAAGATACAGGAGCGCCGGCCATAGCAGCGCCGCATAGAGCAAATTCAGTTTCATTGGATATCTCCTTCGAACGGCGCGGCGCCAATCAGCGCACGCAGCCGCAAGGTTTGAGTCTGGAGCGCAAGCCGGGCATCGATCACGGCGGCGCGGGTTTCGATCAGGCTGCGCCGCGCATCAAGCGTGGCGGTCAGGTCAAACTTGCCAACCCGGTAACCCTCAGCGGCGGAGGCATAGGCGTTTTCGGCCAGGGGAAGGGCTTCGCCCTCGAGACGCTGCAACCGGGATTTCGCGGCCCGGACCTGCGCGGCGAGACTCGCCTGCTCCGCTCTCAGCCTTGCTTTCACGGCCCTCGTATTCAGCTCCGCCCCTTCGGCGCGGAACCGGGCGGCGTGTGTGGCATCCTGGTTACGGTCGAAAATTGGAAGCGGCAGACTTAAACCCGCGAGGAACGCACTGTCGCCTGTGTCTTCGAACCGCCGAACGCCAGCCGAAACTTTCACATCGGGCCAAGCCTCCGCACGTGCGCGATCAATTCCAGCAGAACGGGCAGCCTCCTCCGCAGTCGCTGCGACCACACGCGGATGAGGCCCGCCGCTCACTTCCGAAGTGGTATCCTGCATTGCTAGCGAATTCACGCCTCTATCCGGCAGCACGAAATCGACCTCCGCACTTCCCCATAGCGATGCAAGCGCAAGGGCGTTGGCTTCAACTTCGCCCCTCGCCGCATCAGCGGCGGCCCGCAGCACTACCAGGTCTGTGCGAGCGCGGGTCAGTTCAGGCGGTGAGGCAGCGCCAGCATCGACCCGGCGCTGGACGACACTTTCCAGTTCTTCAGCGAGATCGGCAGACGCGTCGGCGACCTCTGCCATCTCGATTGAGGCTTGCAGATCAAGAAAGAGTTCACCGGCCAGTGTGGCTGCCTTCAGCCGTTGCGCCTCGCATTCAGCACTCGCCAAAGCCGCTTCAGCCTGACCCAAGCGCTCGGCCAACCTGCGTTTGCCGCCGAGGCGAAATGTCTGCTCAAGCGCCAGCGTCGTCTCGTAGGCGTCGAAACCCTGGAGCTGTCCTGTTCCGGCGAAATTCTCGGTCTCCAGAGAGATTGAGGGATTCAGTGGCTGCCCCGCCTGGTCGGCATCTGCCGACGCGGCACGCGCCTCAAGCGCCGATAGCATCACTTCCGGAGCCTGCCTGCTGGCGCGAGCGACAGCAGCGTCCAGCGTCAGTGGTGCATTCGGGTCCTGACTGGCTTGGGTTGCGGGCATTGGTCCGCAACCGTCGGCATAGGCTGGTCCTGTCAGTACAGGTACAGCCATAGCGGCGACCACGCCGCAAATTGCATGTTTCATGTGAGGGAGTGTCCTCGTCCAGATTCAACGATGGTGCAGGCAAAGCCGCACCCCAGCTAAGACTGTCGTTGATCTAGGCGCGGGGAGGACGGTAGAGGCCGTCCGGGGCAAGCCCCATCGGCACCGCGTTTACAAACGCATGGCGCTTGTGGGATGTCGCAATATCCAATGAAGCAGGCAAGAAACCGCCCCCCATGATGTGGACATGGCACGTTCCGCAGTGATGCGAAGTGTGGGCGTGCCCTTCATGGTCTGGCGTTTCCGCAGGATCTTCTGCGTTCCCCTGAGCATCAGCACAGATCGCTGCTTCCTTGTCCGCGGCGTGGGCCAATTCGGCTGAGGCGCTTACCGGCGCAATCAGAAAGGCTGCCGCAATGACAATGACGAGCAATGCGCGCAGATGCATGATGAGATGCGTTCCCTGCATGATGCCTCGATAGCAGACCTGGATTGAAATCTCACTAACGCTTTCCAGCTAATTCTGGAATCTACAGCCGCTAGAGGGTCAAGCCTTTAGTGATGGAGAACTGGCAAGAACCTCTGCGCCCGCATGATCGTCTGCCAGACAAGTCTCATGGTCGCTGAGCGATGCCAGGACAGAACACGTCCCAATCCGGCCACCTTCACACGCTGACACCATACGCTTCAATTCAGCTTCAAGAGCTTCGAGCTGTGTCAGTCGCCGCCGTACTTCGCCGAGTTGACGGCGGGCGATTTGGTCCACCACTGCACAATCCCGATCGGGCTCCACCTGTAGCGAAATCAGTTCCCTGACCGTCTTCACCGAAAATCCCAGATCGCGGGCATGCCGAATAAAGGCGAGACGCTCAACAGCATTCTGATCATAGAGTCTTTGGCCGCTTTTGCTCCTGTCAGGCTCCGGGAGTAGATCAATGCATTCGTAGTAGCGAATGGTTGTGACCTTCACACCTGTGGCACTCGCCAGTTTTCCGATCGTCATCATGCCCACAACAAATACCTCTTGTGTCTACAGTTACTGTAGACTGTAGGATCTGAAGGCGAAGCACAAGTTACGAATTTCTTGAAACACCATGGCGTTCAATCAAATCATTCAACTGGTCGGGGTCGTCGCGGGAAGCGGATTTGTGATCATCCTCCTCTGGTCGGCGCTCTTTCCCTCTCACAGAATTTGGCCACCGCAGTACTATTCCCGCCTCACGGCCATCGTCACGTGGATTGCTACACTGGCAGTCTTTGGACCAGCGCTGTGGCTCGGCGTAACAGGCTGGGGCAGCCTGGGGCTTCCGGACTGGCTTCGGTTTGGCCCGGGACTTTTGGCCGTGCTCTTAGGAAACGTGCTGGTCTGGCCCGCGGCTTTCCGCTTTGGGTTTGATCAGACATCCGGAGACACGGGCAAGCTCATGACGACCGGTCTTTATCGCTACTCCCGTCACCCGCAATATGTTGCCGACATGCTGATGCTGGCAGGTTGGGCGGTGCTGAGCGCATCCGCGTCTGCCCTTCCTGTCATATTCGCAGGAATCGCGGCACTGGCCGCCGCACCTTTTGCCGAGGAGCCATGGCTACGAGAAACTTATGGCGCTCAGTACGACGCCTATTGCAAGCGGACGCCGCGTTTCATTGGCGTGCCAAGGGAGACAGGGTCATGAGCGATTGCTGCAATCAGAAAACCTTCGATGGAACGTCGACAGCCTACCGGCGCGCGCTGCTGGCGGTGACAGCCATCAACGCCATCATGTTCATCGTCGAGATATCTGCAGGCTACCTTGCGAGATCGCAGGCGCTCAAAGCCGACGCGCTCGATTTTGGCGGCGATGCGGCAACCTACGCCATCAGCCTGGCCGTCATAGGAATGAGCGCTTCGGTACGCGCGAAGGCGGCGCTGTTCAAGGCCGGAACGCTGGCTTTGATCGCCATCTTCATTCTCGGCACGACCGGCGCGCGCATATTTTCAGAGGGCACGCCGGAGACTGTAACGATGAGCCTTATCGGTGGCCTCGCCTTCATGGCCAACATGCTCAGCGTCATGATACTTTTGCGCTGGCGCGACGGAGACAGCAATGTGCGCTCGGTCTGGCTCTGCTCGCGAAATGATGCGATCGGCAATGTTGGTGTGATCCTGGCCGCAGCGCTTGTTGCGGTGACAGGCTCGGCGTGGCCCGATATCGTTGTCGCAGGCATTCTCGCCAGCCTTTTCCTGCGTTCTTCCTGGTCGATAACCTTACAAGCCATCGACGAGTTGAGGGCTGGCGCAAAGGGCACACAGGCATCAAGGGAAGCAGGCCGTTGACCTTGCGGATTCCTCCGGTGCTGCAGCTTGCTGGCTTCCTGATCGCTGCGTGGCTTGTCGCCTGGCTCCTCCCAAGTCTCGCCTACGACATTGGACCGGTCGGGGTATTGCTCGCTGTCATGCTTGCCATCATCGCCAGCCTGATACTTCTCGCCGCCCTTGGCGCGTTCAGGACAGCGACGACAACCGTAAATCCGGTTCACCCTGATACCGCAGCGCAGCTCGTGACTGGCGGGATATTCCGTCTTTCCCGCAACCCCATGTATCTCGGCTTCGCAATGCTCCTTGCCGCAGGTGCCGTGGCACTCGGGAATGCGGCGGCACTCATCTTTCCGGGCCTGTTCGTCGCCGCCCTCACGTATCTGCAGATCAAACCCGAAGAGGTCGCACTGCGCGCAAAGTTCGGCGCTGATTACGAACAGTACTGCGCGAGGACCCGGCGATGGCTTTAGTAGCATTTTGCAGGTAAGCAATGTCTCCTTCCGGGATAAACCCGCCCTCCCCTCCTCGCATAATCGGCCCATATGGGAAATTTGATTTCGGCGAGCATCAAGTGTCGACCAATTCCTTCAAACTCGATCGCAAAGCAGACTTGAAGGCCGGATCTTTTGTGAGCAGCCGGTAGAGCTCGAGTTCGGTTCGGCGTTTTTGCATCAGCACGTCTTCAAAAATTTTATCGAAGGCAAGCTTGCGATTGTGGGCATCGGGGTTCTGCTTGTACTTCGTCTCAAAGTCCGGGTGCGCCTGGATTCTCTGCGCAAGATCCAGAAACTTCACGCGTTGCTCTTCGGGCGTTGCGGCCCACCCCTCGAACCATCGTTCATTGAACGTAGCGACGATGGTTTCCAGCAGATCTCGTTCGTCGCCGCCAGAATGCGTGCTCCGAGGGTTCGCATTCTGCGGATCCATTTCGGTGACCGAGGGGTCAAGGCTGATCGAATGGCTGAGCCTTGTGCGCTCCAAGCCGTAGGACGACAGATCTACAGACTCCAGGAGCTCATCCAGTTGATCGGCATCGGGATCCCTAACGACGAGCTTGGGGATGAGAAATTTTAGAAACCAGAAGAGCTTCTCCCAGACCAGAACTTCGAACGGAAGGATCGAGGCCATCTGTCCATAGATTTTGACAAATTGCTTTGCCTTGATTTTGAAGTCCGCCTTCTCGTCGTCTTCTAGATCGAGCTCATCATTGAAACGGTGGGCGGCAGTGTCGATGAGTGGGCTAAGATCCTGAGCGTCTGCATTTGAGAAATAGCGCTCGTTAAACGTCTGAACTTCGGACCACTCATACACGCCCTCATCGTCGAGGTGGTCTTTCAGCTCATGCAGCACATTAACGTCAGTTGCTTCTGAGAGAGAGGTCGCTGTGTAGAAATCGTCAAAAGCAGCTTTGATATCATCAACAGTGTTGAAGAAGTCGAGAACGAAAAGGTCCTCGGTCTTTTTCCCAAGCTTCGGCGCCGCCCGGTTCAGTCTCGAAAGGGCCTGGACGCAGAGAACGCCCTGCAGCTTCTTGTCCACATACATGGCAGACAGCTTCGGCTGATCAAAGCCGGTCAGATATTTGTTGGCAACGACCAGTAAGCGATAGGTGTTTTCAATCGATTGGCCATTATGGATGATCGGCTTTCCTTCTTCATCGACGCCATCGAAAAATTGCTTCGTCTTGTCGTCTGAGATCCCGTTCAGGCCAGCTTCCGTGTAAGCAACACCATCAACCAGCTTCTCTCCTGAGAAAGCGATCAGCGCGTCAAACGGCTTCCCCTTCTCGCTCAGAAGCTTCCTGATAACCCTGTAGTATCGAATGGCGGCTTCGATGTTTTGCGTCACGATCATGCCGCGCGCTTTGCCGTGCAGCTTCTTTGCGTTCACGACATTGGTCATGAAATGATCGAGCATGATTTCAGCCTTCACGGCGATCGTGCTCGGGCTGCGCTCGACGAAGGCTTTAAGCTTCTTTTGCGCCTTTCGACTGTCGAATTCCGGATTGTCTTCGATGGACTTCTGGATCTCGTAATAGCTTCGATATGTCGTGTAATTGGCGAGCACGTCGAGAATGAAATGCTCCTCGATGGCCTGTTTCATCGTATAGAGATGAAAGGGGTGAAACGTGCCGTCCGGCCTCTGCTCACCAAACTTCTCGAGCGTCGTATTCTTGGGGGTCGCAGTGAAGGCGAAGTAGGAGGCGTTTCCGCGCATCTTTCGCGCCCGCATCGCCGCAATGATCTTGTCCTGAATATCATCAGCATCGGGATCATCAGCGTCGCGGCCCATCGCCATGTTCATCTTGCTATGGGCGGTGCCGCTTTGTGAGCTGTGCGCCTCGTCAATGATGACGGCGAAGCGCTTGTCACTCAGATCGTCAATGCCATCCACGATGAAAGGGAACTTCTGGATGGTCGTGATGATGATCTTCTTGCCTTGCTCAAGAGCTGCTCTCAGCTCGGCTGAGGAATGCGCTGGCGCGACGATATTCTTAACCTCGGAAAACTCCTTGATGTTTTGACGAAGCTGCTGATCAAGGAGGCGGCGATCGGTGACCACGATAACACTGTCGAAAAGTGGAATATCCTTCGCTCTCGCGCCCGGCAGATCTGCGCGCTCCGGGTAGGCCTCAATCAGCTGATAGGCGGCCCATGTGATGGAGTTTGACTTTCCTGAGCCGGCCGAATGCTGGATGAGATAAGTGTGCCCAACGCCTTTGCTCGAGGCATGCCCGATCAGCTTACGCACAACATCAAGCTGGTGATAGCGCGGGAAGAACAGCGTCCGCTTGGCGAGTGGGTCCCTGGACGAGCCATCGAGCCGCATAAAGTGCTGAATGATGTTGGCAAGGCTCTTGCGCGAAAAGACCTCTTCCCAGAGATAGGCAGTCTTGTGGCCATACGGGTTGGGCGGATTGCCCTTGCCGCCATCATGCCCTCGATTGAAGGGCAGAAAGAAGGTGCTCTGACCCGCCAGCTTAGTCGTCATGAACGCATCGTCTGTGTCGACGGCCATGTGCACCAGGCAGCGCGCAAAATGGAAAAGGGTCTGGCTGGTGTCCCGGTCCTGGCGATACTGCTTTTGGCCGTGATAGCGCGCGGTCTGCCCCGTCCAGGCATTCTTCAGCTCCAGCGTGACAATCGGCATTCCATTCAGGAACAGAACAATATCGATCTCTTCGAGAGGATTGATTTCGGAATAAGTCAGCTGGCGCGTGCAGCTAAAGATGTTGGACTCGAAATTCTCTCGAACCGCTTCAGAGCTGCTCGCGAGCGGTGCCGGATACATCAAATAGAGGTGAGCGTCGTCGACGCTAAGCCCCTTCTTCAGGAGATGCAGCAGGCCATTCTTTCTGGCGAGCCTATCAAAGCGCTCCAGCACTTTTCTCTGCCAGTCAGGCCCTGATCGTTTCAGCTTGTCCAGCTCGTCAGCTTGGGTGGCTTCCAGAAACCCCCAGAACATCTCTTCATCGATCGCAAACGCCTTGTTGAAGTTCTGCGGCTTTCCAATCCGGTAGCCATGATGAAGCCCTTGAGGCGCGGCAGAGGGTGATAGTTTAAGCTCTTCACTCGTGAGGCCCGCGAGCTTGCGTTCAATCGCCGCTTCCAGGGCGCGTTCATTCGTTTCGCTGACCATTTTCGCCCCTAAACCAGTTTGATCTTTCCAGTCACCGCCGCGTTGATCAAGCTCGTCTTGTATTCCCGCAATGCGGTGATCTGGGATTTCTTGAAGTCGATTGCGCCATCCAAATCTTGGGTCTTGCCTTCCAACCAGGTTGCAATCCGGACCTGTTCATCTGGTGGAGGCGCAAAGACGGGTAGGTTTTTCAAAAGCTCTTGGCCGAGGGAGGCCCGGGTTACGATGTTTACTTCGTGGGCAAAGAACACCCGAACGTAATCAGACCGGAACAGGAAACGGGCAAATTCGGGAACGATGCTGCCAACCTTCGGTCGAAAGCGAATGAGAAAACCGGAAAAAGTTGCCTTGGGAATATCGGAAGTCGCAGCCGATGCGATACCGATCTCCGATGCGACCTCCGATGTCCTTGTGAAGAAGATGTCCCCAGCTTTCACCGAATACAGTGCCTGAGCGCGGCTATCCGACTTCGCAAGACCCGATGCATTCTCAGGCAGTATCTCGTTATTGAAGACGTCCCCGTAGGTGATGAATGGGTGTCCGGAGCCGAAGTAATCAGCCGCCTCACTGATACCGTTCTGAAAGCTTCCCATGTTGCGCAGCTTCAGGACCTCCCAATGCGCGGGGATCTGGCCGATCCAGTCGATGCCGCTGTCCTTCATGGGCGCGGCGGGGTTCAGGCCGCGGGTGACAGCCTGTTGGACCAGGATCTGCCTGCGCTCGGCCAGCAGCCTGATCTGCGCCTCCTTGATCCGCACCGCCTCGTCAATCGTCGCGCATTTCCCATCCAGAAACGCCGCGATGGCGCGTTGTTCCTTGGGCGAAGGCAGCGCGACCAGAATCGTTCGCATCTCGTCGTATCGCGTCGTCCAAAGGTCTGCGACGATGCCGCGCCCCACTCGGTAATACTCCTCGACGAAAGCATAGGACTTCAACAGATGGTGGCAGAACTCAGGCAGAATGCGCTTTGGCTCAAGCACGATGTTGATCAGTGAAACTGAACCATCCAGCGGGGAAACACCGCTGGACCCTTTCCGGTCGGATCGGCTGTTGATGACGAAATCGCCCGCTCTGACCAGTTTACGATTGTCCCCATCGTTGGTTTTCGCAGCGGTTGCCAACTGCGGAAAGATACCGTTCTTCGTGACTGAGAGTGGTTCAAAGTCTGTGTCCGACACTTTCTGACGCCGCTCTTCAAAAAGCCCGCCAAGGCGAGCCAACTCCCAGTTGGCGGGGAAATGACCAACCCACTGGACGCCACTGTCGCTATACTCGTCGTACTTCGGATATGCCGCGATGTTCATTCCGCCGGCTCTAGCTTGGTCGCGACCTCGACGCCAAGGATGTCGGCGATCAGCCCGTCGGCCTTTTTTTCCAGCGCCAGGATATCCTGCGTGACCTCTTCAAGGCTGCGCAGCGGCTTGTGGCGGTAGAAATACTTGTTGAAGCTGATCTCGTAGCCGATCTTCACAGAGTCGAGGTTGATCCAGGCCTCGTCCACATGCGGCTTCACCTCCGCCAGGAAGTAGCGGTGGATGTCATCCTTCAGCGGCACGCTTTCCGCATCGCGCAGGTCAGAGGTGCTCTCGTAGGTCAGGTAGCTGCCGTCCGCTTGGACGTACCAGCCGAAATCGGCCAGATCGCCTGCCGCACAGCCCAGATGCGTGGTCAGCTCCTCGACCTCCGCGCCGGTCAGCTTGTGGGTCTTGGCGATGACCTTCTGGGCGGTCTCGTCGTACCAGCTGACGGCGTTCAGGATGGCGTTCTTCTCGGTCACGCCCAGCTTGATCTTGCGCGCCTTGATTGCGGCGTTCACCGTCTTGCGGAAGGCGTTGAAATCATCGGTCTCCTCCGTGCCCACATCGCCCATGATCTGGGTCGCCGTGGCCAGCAGGTCCCGCAGCCGGGTCCAATACTTGGTGTCGAGCAGCTTGGTCTTTGCCTTGGCGTTCAGGGTGATGCCCGCTTCCTCGCACCATGCGGTGATTGCCTTGGTCTGTTCCTTGAGGAAGCCCGGCTGATAGACCTGATCGCCGTGTTCGCCATAGAGCCACTCCATGGGCTCGCGCAGCGACCTGTCAAAGCGCAGGGGCGCAAGGCGTTCGGCGCTGAAAGCTGCGCGGCGGCGGTCGGGGCGTTCGATGGTGACCTTGTGGTAGCCGAAGTCGGCGTTGTCGAAGACCTGCACGGCGATGCCGGTGGGATCGTTGTTGGCATCCATCTCGCGCTCGATTGGGGCGAAGGCGAGGAAGGCGTCGGTGATCTGCTGGATGTGCTCGTCCGAGAACTCGCAGTTCTTGTCACCAAGGTTCTTGCGCAGCTTACGGAACAGCAGATTGGCATCGATAAGTTGGACGCGCCCGCGCCGCGCCTCGGGCTTGGCGTTGGACACGGTCCAGATGTAGGTCGTGATGCCCGTGTTGTAGAACAAATTGTTCGGCAGCTGGATGATGGTGTCCAGCATGTCATTCTCGATGATGAAGCGGCGGATATTGGATTCCCCGCTGCCGGCGTCCCCGGTGAACAGGCTTGAGCCGTTGTGGACGGAGGCGATGCGCGAGCCGAGCGAGGCATCGGTCGCTGATTTCATTTTGCTCACCATCTCCATCAGGAAGAGTAGCTGACCGTCTGAGGTCCGCGGCGTAGCGTCTACGGTCTCCTTGTTTCCCCAATAGTCGGTGAGCTCGACCTGGAAGCGCGGATCGATGACGGTCTTGCCGTCCTTGATGTATTTGACTTCGCTGTTCCAGCTTTTGCCGTACGGCGGATTGGACAGCATGAAGTCGAATCGTTCCGACGCAAACTCATCCGTGGACAGCGTTGATCCTGGTCGAATGTTCTTAGGGTTGTTCCCCTTGATCATCATGTCGGACTTACAGATGGCGTAGGTCTCGTCGTTGATCTCTTTGCCGTACAGATAGACATCTCCCGAGGCCCGGATCGCGCCCTCTTCGTCTTTGATATAGTTCTGCGCCTCGGTGAGCATTCCGCCCGAGCCACAAGCCGGGTCATAGATCGTCATGACCGGGGGCAGCTGGTCCTTGATTGGATCGAAGACCAGGTGTGTCATGAGGTGGATCACCTCGCGCGGCGTGAAGTGCTCACCAGCTTCCTCATTATTCTCTTCGTTGAACTTACGGATCAGTTCCTCGAAAACATAGCCCATGCCGAGGTTCGACAGGGCAGGAAGGCGCGTGCCATCGGGCGCCTCGGCCCCGTGCGGCGTCAGATTGATGTAGGGCGATACGAATTTTTCGAGGACGTCGAGCAGGACATCTTTTGCCGCCATGTGGCGGATCTTTGATCGAAGCTCGAACTTTTCGATAATCTCGCGGACGTTCGGGCTGAACCCGTCGAGATACTCTTCGAAGTTTTGAACCAGGATCTGCTGATTGTTGGTTGCCGTGCTATAGAGCTTGGAGAGCGTCCATTTGCTCGTATTGTAGAACACGTAGCCGGACGCCGTTTTCAGCCCGCTCGCATCCAGTTCGCCAAACTCCATCTCCTTCTTCTGGAACTCGACCTCATCCAGAACAGCCTGCTTCGACGACTCCAGAAGGGAGTCGAGCCGGCGTAGTACGACCATAGGAAGGATCACATCGCGGTATTTACCGCGCACATACACATCCCTCAGGCAGTCGTCCGCAATGCTCCAAATGAAGGAAACGAGTTTGTTGTGCGCGGAATTTTCCATATTTCGCCCTCCAGACACCAAGATGTGCCTTCTACGCCCTCAGCTTTAAGCTGAACTTTATACAACTAAGAAGAATATGATTGGTCGGCCTGTACAAGTGGCGCAGCGTCGTTCTGCGGTCGTCCTCGCCTGTTTCAAGCGACTTTTCCGGGCAGTGATTTGTCCGACCGAGAACAGGCGCAATCTGTGCACTCGCCTCATCTGCCTATTGAAACTCCGGTAGAACGACGATTGTCTTGGTGAGCATTCGTGGACGATCATATTGAAACAGCAACAAGACTACATCCTCCTATCCGCATCCGACCTGATGCGCTTCGTCGGGTGTCGGCACGCCACGACGCTGGACCTCGCCTACCTTAAGGGCGCGGGCCCGGATCCTCGCGTCGACACCGAAGACGCCGAACTCCTCCAGAAACAGGGTAACGCACACGAAGCCAACTATCTCGATCAGCTCAAGGCCTCTGGAAAAACCGTCATTGAGGTCGATCGCAAATCACTCGCCGCTGTTGCACAAGCTACCCGAGATCACCTTGCCGCCGGTCCTGACATCATCTTCCAGGGCGCCTTCCTATCCGGCCAATGGGGCGGCTGGTCGGATTTCCTCGAACGGGTCGATCGTCCCTCCTTGCTTGGCGAATTCAGCTATGAGGTCACCGACACCAAGCTGAAGCGGCGCCCCGATCCAAAACATGTCCTTCAGCTTGTGCTCTACTCCGACATGCTGGCCGAAGTGCAGGGGACGATGCCGGAAGAGGCGCATCTCGCACTCGGCGACGGCTCGCGTGTATCGCTGCGTGTCGCTGACTACGCGCAAAACGCCCGAGCGGCTCGACAGCGCCTGGAAGACTTCGTTGCCTCACCAGAACCGACCCGCCCTATTCCATGTTCGGATTGCGCCCTCTGCCGATGGGCCGATCATTGCGAAAGCACTTGGACAGAAGAAGACAGCCTGTTCAATGTCGCCAACATCACGCGTGGCCAGGTCAAGAAACTCGAGGCGGCCGGCATCCGGACACTGGCCGAACTCTCCGAACTGACAACACCTGTTCGCGGAATGGCGGAAGCGACCCTCGACAAGCTGACCGTGCAGGCGCAGCTTCAGCAAGCCCGCAAGAGCGGCTATCCCGATTATCGGTTGCGCCCATTTGAACAGGGCAAGGGCTTTGATCTGCTACCGGAACCTCAGCCAGGCGACCTCTTCTACGACATCGAGGGCGATCCACATTACGAGGACGGTCTCGAATATCTTCACGGCCTCTGGTTCGACGACCAGTTCAAGGCATTTTGGGCCCATGATCACGACGCCGAAGCACAAGCGCTGGCGGACCTTTTGGCGTTTTTCCGTAAGCGGCTCGATCAGTTTCCCGGTGCCCGCATCTATCACTATGCGCCCTATGAGATTACGGCGCTTCGTCGCCTGACCATCAAGTATGGCATCGGAGAGGCGTTTCTTGATCGCCTGCTTCGCGAACACCGCTTCGTGGATCTTTTCGCTGTGGTTCGCGGAGGTCTCATCGCATCGGAGCCCAACTACTCGATCAAATCGATGGAGGCTTTCTACGGGATCGACCGCACTGGCGAGGTAACAACAGCCGGTGGATCCGTCGTCGCTTACGAAAGGTGGCGAGAGACCGGTGAGCAGTCCATTCTCGACGAGATCGAGGAGTATAACCTCGTCGACTGCGTCTCGACCGAGAAGTTGCGTGACTGGCTGATCGGCATTCGCCCGGATCGTCCTTGGCCCAGTTTAGACGTCGATGCCGGCGAAAAGGAAGAGGAGGAAGACGCAGCCGTCACCGCGCTAAGGGATAAGGTCGCTGCGTCGGACTTGTCCGCGGACCGCCAGGACATGCTCTTCAATCTCGGTCTCTTTCACAACCGGGAAGCCAAGCCCGCGCAATGGGCTGTGTTCGATAGCGCAGGCAAGGACGAGGACGAGCTGATTGATGACCTCGATGCCCTTGCCGGCCTGGCCGCCAGTGGGCCTGGCGTGCCGGTCAAGCGCTCGGTAGCCCGAAGCTATACCTTCCCGCCCCAGGAAACGAAGCTCCGTGCCGGCAAGCGTGCAACCGTGCCCGATATCGAAGGTCCACCGGTCTCCGTGTCGGTGGAGGAAATGGAGCCTGAGGGCACGATCACGCTCAAGGTCGGCGAGAAGCGCGCTCGTGTACTTGCTGATAGGCTCACATTGCATCCCGACTGGCCATTGAACACCGGCGTGATCGCCGATGCTCTCGCAGACGTGATCGATGACCAATGCGGACCACGCGCTTACCGCGCTGTCGATGATCTCCTCGCGTCACGTGCGCCGCGGATGAAAGACGGCCGGACCAAAATCCTGCTGGCTGATGATCCAGTTGCTGGCACGATCGAGGCCGTCCATCAGATGGATGACACGCTGCTGGCAATCCAGGGACCGCCCGGTACCGGAAAGACCTATGTTTCAGCGCGCGCTATCCTGTCGCTCGTCAAAGCCGGCTACCGGGTGGGTGTCACCTCAAACAGTCACGAAGCGATCCGCAATGTTCTGACAGGCTGCGTGGAGGCCATGAAGGAGGCGCCTCTGCCGCGCAATGTCTCGCTGATCCATAAGGTGTCGAGCGACGAGGATGGCTATGACGAGGACAGCCTGGTGCATCGAACCAAATCGAACAAGGAAGCAGAGGGTGGCGGTGACATCGTCGGCGGCACGGCTTTCTTCTTCTCGCGCTCCGAGAATCTGCAGGCCTTTGACTGGCTATTCGTCGATGAAGCCGGCCAGGTCGGCCTCGCAAACATGGCCGCCATGGGGCGTGCCGCCCGCAATATCGTGCTGGTTGGCGACCCGCAACAGCTTCCCCAGGTCATCCAGGGCGCCCACCCTTCTCCGGCCAACCTCTCCTGTCTTCAGTGGATGCTGGGCGATCACGCCACCGTGCCGGAGGATCGAGGGATCTTCCTGCCGACGACGCGAAGGATGCATCCAGACGTCTGCAAGTTCATCTCTCAACAGGTTTACGAGGATCGCCTTCAGAGCCACCCGGATACAGCTACGCAGCGTGTTTCAGCCACGCCCTACCCTGAATCCGGCGCCTTTCTTGTCCCGGTCGAGCATGAGGGCAACGCCCAGGTTGCGAACGAAGAAGTTGCGGCTCTGTGCACTGCGGCCGCCGCTCTGATGGCTGGGACGTTCACAGACAAGAATGGAGTAACTAGAGCGGTTCGCGCTGAGGACATCATCGTCGTTGCGCCATACAACGCTCAGGTGAACGCACTTCGCGCCGCCCTACCCGACGCCATTCGTGTTGGCACGGTTGACAAGTTCCAGGGCCAGGAAGCTCCGATCTGCCTGGTGTCCATGACGGCGTCTTCAGCTGAGGAGACGCCGCGCGGTATGGAGTTTCTGTTCTCATTGAATCGCATCAACGTCGCCGTTTCTCGGGCGAAGGCGCTCTCGCTAGTCTTTGCTAGTCCCCGCCTTTGCGAAGCAAAATGCACGACCGTGGAGCAGATGAAGCTCGTGAACACACTTTGTGCGTTGAAGGAAGTTTGAGTTGGGTATGTGGGACGAGATTGAAGAACGCGTCAATCAGAACGAACGTGAAAATCCGGTGCCTCTACGGACGAGGCTCTTGCAATCGATCAAGCGGTCCGGCCTTACGCCTGGTGAGGGCGCAACGAAAAAGATGGTGTCGTTCGTCTTCGGCGTAGGAGACCATCTTGTCTGGAGCATCGAGAGCAGCGCCAATACATTCTATCTGTCGCCGCAATGGCAAGAAAAGATACACCAAGCAGGCCTCACCTCCGATCTACGACCATACCAAAACGGGCTTCAGGACGGCGGGCGTCATTCAGGCCTAAATCGCGCGTGGTCCTTTCCAGGGCAAGATTGCATCGCTGTTCGCGTCGATAACATTTCAGACTTTGAAAGACTTTTGACGGCGATCTTCAAGCGGCCCGATGATCTCGTGCTTAAACCTGAAGCCGTAACACGTTGGATCGAGCGCCTTCGCCATTTCTTCCCAGATTTCGATCGCTTTGATCGCCCGCTTTACGAGTTCGATGAGAGCGAACGCGACTACAAGCTAGAGACAGCCAGCAAGCTTGGGGAAGAACTCAAGCAGGCGGCGTCCGATCAAGACATCGAAAATGCCGTGCACCGGGCGCTATCGGAAAGCAATTTGCTGCAGTGGCGGACCTATTGGCCAATGTCTCCTAAAGGCGATGCGGATCGAGCGCGATTGTGGCCTGCGCTGAAGGCACTCTTGCAAGCGACATCCGGCAATCCAGAGCAGCACCCTGAAGCCGTTGCGGCCTTTGTACGGGCATGGGGAGATGCGACAGGAGAGGCGCAACAGGACGCCCCGCGGCAGATCGCAGAGTTCCTGTTGATGCACCTCGATCCCGAACACGGTATTTATATTCGAAGCAGTTTACGTGACGAACTCTGGCGCGAAGCTGTTGGCAGCAAGTTTCCCGCTCACGCCTCTATCGCCGACACTTACCGTGACGAACGACGCTTCATGATTGCTGTGAGAAGAGCGTTTGAAGAACGTGACCTCGCGCCGCGCGATATGATCGACGTGCAAAGCGCTCTCTGGGTTGTGCACGGCTACGAGAGTTCTGAGTACAATTCAATTACAACCCCGCCCATCAGCCGCGAAGCTGTCGAGGCCGCAATGGACGAGTATGAAAGCCTCGGCCCAGAGGGGTTTAAAGACGCCTATCCGCAGTTCTCGACGGCGCACGACTATTGGGTCCGCTCGACCCGGCCCAGATCAACAACGATCTTCTCTTCCAAGCCCATAGTTGCGATCGCAATGCAACCCGATCAACTTAGTGGAGGCTGGTCTCGAAAAGACTGCGCCGCGGCACTGCTGCATAATTCGGGCTACATCATCGTCGATCGTGATGATCAGCCAGTTCCCGTTCCCAAAAAGCGATACTTGCTGATTGATGCCGACCGAATACGCGCCTGTGCTCGCAATTATTACATCGAACCCGCAAGAGAACGGGCCGAGCCAACTGTCTCAATTCGTGCTGGCACGCTGAGCAATGAACTCAATTTGAACCAGGCTTGGCCGAATGTCTGCCAGGCTCTCAAAGGTCGTAGATTTCAAGAGTACGCAAACGTTCCACCTCCTCTGCAGGAAGGGCCGAATGCTAGCACAACGACAACATTTACTTTCGACCTTACGAAAAATGATAGCCGGCTCTCCAAGCAGGCTGGAGCGAGCAAGATGTCACGCGACACGACCAATTTGATTCTCTATGGGCCACCCGGGACTGGCAAGACTTACAGAACGGCTTTGGAAGCCGTTAGGCTGTGCCTGGGAGACGACGAAGCACAGAAGCTCGCCGGCAACCGGTCCAATCTGATGGATGTCTATAGGAATCTCGTTTCTAGTGAGCGCGTCGAATTCGTTACGTTTCACCAGTCTTTTTCCTATGAGGACTTTGTTGAAGGGCTACGGCCAACGACAGGTGATGACGAACAGGCGGAAGGCGGCGAACACACCGAGCGCTCAGGCGGTTTTAGCCTGAAGGTCCATAACGGCATATTCAAGCGCATCAGCGAACGGGCACGGAAAGACACCGGTGGATCAGATGCTGAAGCGCGACTTGATCGCAATAAGGCGATATTCAAGGTCGCTCTGGGACGACGTACATCTCAGGAAGACAGGATCCTATTCGGATTAGAAAATGAGCTGATTCATACCGGCTGGGGCGGTGACATCGATTGGTCGGACGAACGCTTCGACGATTTTCATGAAATCCTCGCCGAATGGCGCGAGAGGAAAGATGCGAGCGCGTCCGGCAAGGAAGGTAACACAGAGCTTACATATGCTTTTCGCAGCGCAATGCAGATTGGCGACTACGTCGTCATTTCAGACGGCCGCGACCTAGTCCGAGCCGTTGGCGAAGTTGTCGGCGACTATTATTACGACAGCGAGGCAGAATTTCATCCACACAGACGGCAAGTCAATTGGCTCTGGGGCGGCGACGAAGACGCACGCATCGATCGCTCGCGGATCTACGCTAAGCCATTCAGGCAGCAGTCCGTCTATCGCCTTGATCCAAAGGCCATTGATTGGGACGTCCTCGAAAATGTCGTTCTTGGAAAAGACGTTACGGCGACCTCCGAGAACGCTCGCGACCATGTGCTAATCATCGACGAGATCAACCGTGCCAATATTTCGAAAGTGTTCGGTGAGCTGATTACGCTTCTTGAGCCCGACAAGCGCCTTGGCTGCGAGAATGAAATCCGCCTTCAACTGCCCTACTCCGGAAAGCCATTCGGGGTCCCTGCTAACCTTCATATAATCGGCACTATGAATACAGCCGACCGGTCGATCGCACTTCTCGACACGGCGCTGCGTCGGAGATTCGCGTTCAAGGAGTTGATGCCGGATCCGACACTGCTGTCGGCGAACGTGGATGGGGTCAATCTTCAGAAACTACTCACTAGGATCAATGAACGGATCGAGTATCTTTTTGATCGTGAGCATCAGATTGGGCACGCCTATTTCATCAACTGCAAGAGCAAAGCCGATATCGAAGCCAAAATGCGGGACGCCATAATCCCCCTGCTCGCAGAGTATTTCTACGATGACTGGTCAAAGATCGCGGTTGTCCTTGAGGGGCGCCGTGCTCCAGAGGAAGGGAATTTTACTGGCCGCTTCCTGGATGGCCAAAGGCTTTCGCTCGAAGGACTTGAAGACCATGAGTTCGAGAGCAATGCTCGTCTTCGTTGGTCGGTGAAGCCAAGTTTCGATTTCTCCGAATTCGCGGCCACATGATCCAGCGCACCCTTCTCGAATGGGGGCGCCTACCCTACGGATCTAATCCTCAAGACACGACGACCATCCCAGAGTTCGCTGCCGATCGAATAGCGGCGGTTGCTGCGCGCTCTGCTTTGGCCGGACGCGGTGAGAACGGCGTTCTGGAGCATGGCCGTAATGCGCTTCGTGCACGCAGTGTTGTCGGTGTTTTGGCCGCAGATGGGTGCGCACTCGAGATCCTGCCAAAGATCGACGTCCCAGAACCCGTCGACCAAAAGGACGCTGCCATACGGCGCCGGCTGGTTCACATGCTCGCCGTCGCGCTAGACATGCGGATCGATGTTGGCACGATCACGGAACTCGACTGGCAGCGTGAAACGCTGCTTGAAATCCTTATCCGTGTGTTTTCTGTAAAGCTGACTGACGCCGTTCGCCTGGGGATGCCGCGCAGATATGTTGGCTGTGAGGATGACCTTCGCGCTTTGCGCGGGTCGCTTGATATCACTCATCAATTTACGCGCCACGCCGTTAATCCCAGCCGGCTCGCCTGCCGATTTGACGAGCTCTCACCGGACATAGCTCTCAATCAGATCATGAAAGCGGCCGTTACTAAGCTCGCACGGATTGCTCAAAGCCAATCCAATCGCCGTCGGCTTCAGGAACTTGCTTTTGCGTACGCGGAGATCTCGGACGTGCCTGCATCGGCGCTACGTTGGGACCAAGTTTCGATCGATAGAACAAACCAGCGTTGGGCAGAGCTCTTGAGCCTCGCCAGGTTTCTGCTGTCCGACCGGTTTCAGACCTCCACAAGCGGATCCAGTCCCGGCTTCTCGCTCTTGTTCGATATGAACGTCTTATTTGAGGAGTATGTTGGGCGACTGATTCAGCGCGCCCTTGTCGGAACGGGATTGCGTGCTGCGCTTCAAGGCGGCCGGCTATATTGCCTGACTGAACAGGAAACGGGCCGAAAGCTGTTCCAAACGCGTCCTGACATCCTTATCCGACGTGGGCAGGAAGTTGTGTCGGTGATTGACACGAAGTGGAAGAGAGTGGTTGCCCGGGCCGACGACCCTAAACGCGGTGTGAGCCAAGCTGATGTCTATCAGATGATGGCGTATGCTAAGCTCTACGGATGCAGCCGGCAGGTCCTTCTTTATCCGCACCACTCTGGGCTTGGAAATGATGATGGACGCCATGGGAGGCATCGGATCGGTGAAGACGAAGCCTATCTTGAGATTTCTAGTTTGGATGTTTCGCACGGGAAACGCATAACCCAGCGATTAAACGACGTAGTTCTTTTCAAGCCAATTTAATTGAGACCTTTGGCTCCCTCACTCATTTCGAGAGCCTGATCCTTTCGAGTGGGCGAACTACTAATCTTGGTGCACAGAGGCCATCGACTAGAGGTGTCAATCTGAAGAGCAACGTCGCGGTCCCGGGCAATCGGCGTGGCACAATGAAGCTCTGCGACCAAATCCATGATCAAATGTTCATGCAGCCGCCTCACTCCACCTCATACTCTGCCGTATCGTCATCCATTTCCGCGGCAAAGCCTTGTGGCGCTGCGGGCGGCTCCGTCTCTGTGAAGGCTGAAGCAGCCCCATCCTGGCGCTGGGGGTCTGTCCATCCATAGATCGAAGCTTCCTCGTCAAAGATTTTGCGAAACATCGAAATAAAGGTCCTGTTTTTTTGATGGCTGAAGGGATCCGGCCCATGCCGGTTGGGCCGGTCGCTCGCGTAATTGCGGTGATGGAAGACTAGTTGGCCGCCATCGTCGCGAGAATAACTCAGATCGCGATAGGCGGCCCTCAAGAATCGACGAATTTCCTCTTCGCGCGAGTCGCTCTCAGGCAGAAGCGTGTCACCGGCACCCGGAAAATAGGTGTGTCTTGTCACGCACGTCAACATTGGTAGTTGACGCGAGAAGGCTCCACCGTTGGCGAGAACAGCGTCAATCCAGGCCTGCTCTGTCCGGACTGTCAGCCAGGAATTCGAAGCGCCAGTCCAGGCCAAGGGTCGGGCGTTGGCTCCCTCCCTCTGATGCGCCTGAAGCACCTCCCAGCTTTCGGCGATGGGGCAGAACAGCTGCAAGATAGTACTGGCATATTGGACGCCTCGGGCCGTGACCGGCCAGATTGTGCTTTCACGGTTGGCCAGCAAGATCACGGGAAAAAGCTTTCCAATCCAACTCTCATAAAGCTGAGTCCGCCTCTTGCCAGGATGGGCCTCACCATTGCGGAGACGTACATCAAGATAGAGGTCCGGTGGCAGAAGCGCATCAGCGATAGAAATGTCGAGATCAGAATTCGGAACCGATAAACGGGTGCGAGCGTGCGTTCCCGACCCTTCTTCGCCGCCCAAGGATTCCAAGCGGGCAATTACAATACTGCCTGGCCTTGCGCTTTCCCAGCCGGGGTTAAGCCCGGCAAGAATTGCGAGCAGCCTTTGGACATAGCCGGGGTCGGTATAGCCCGCCTCACGATTAGCGCCGGCTTCGTCGCCGGCGGCAAACCGCTCAATCGCCTCTTCGAGAGAGACGTCCTTTTCAGCGTCGCCCGCCATTGGGTGGTTTCGCCAATTATCGATGACTGCTTCCGCATAGAGACGCCGGGCGTCGGCGCGCAATCTGCGGAGGTCCGGATCGGACCGGAATATAGCGTCGTCTTCGCTGACGAACGTCTGCGCCTGCAGAGACGCCAATGCAGTGAAGGCGGGGCGCGGATCGGTTGTCTTCCCATTCAGTCCGCCCACCAGCTGTCTCGCTTGCGAGAGTCTCGACTCCAGGCCCTTTTTGTAAACTTGGCGAGAACGGTCGAGCAGGTCTGCCGAAAGAGCGGTAAGTCGGCTTTCTCGCTCCAGGCGGGTAGCGCCCGCACGCATTTCCAGCAGATCAGACAGGTCCGGCATGCCATCGATGCTGGCGAGGTCCCGGCCTAGTTTCTGCAGGTGATCCGGCAACGTGCTCGGAATCGGCATAAAGTTTTGCGGGCCGGTTCTCAGCAGGTCGCTGGTCCAGTAGAGACAGGCCCGCAGCTGGAACCAGGTCAGTTTCCAGAGGTAAGCTGCATCGACCGTCCGTGCCTTGATATCGTCGAGGCGGCTAAGAGTGCTGCCGATGAATCGGTTGAATATGGCGAGCCGTTTCGCTTCGTCATGCGGATCGGTGGAATTTGCTTCGCGCGAGGCAAGCGAACTTGCTATTTTTCGCAAGGTATTTGCATAGTCCACTGTCGCATCAGCGCTTAGATCATCAATAGCGATCGTCCGAAACCGGTCGAAATCGTCGATCATTTGTTGGGGTGTGCGTAGCTTTCGCTGCGCATAGGCAGCCCGCATTTCCGCCAGGAGCTGATCGTCACGCGATCCGCCTTCATTTAGCAAGCGCAGGAGATTGAGCACGTTGTCGAGCTTTTGCGCCGGCTCCCCTTCGAGCCCGGCCAGCTCCCCGAATCCCTCAAGGCGCCCTGCTGCGGCCTTCGCAATAGACCGGATCCTCTCTGGCACAGTCGGAAAGCCGATAGCGCCTGTTTCGTCCGTCTCGACCGCCAAGGAGAAATAGGTCTCGAGCATGTCGAGAACCGCCGCGCGCATCCTGGCATGACCAAGCAGGCCGTATCCCCGCGCCGCATGGGTTGGCGCCGCAAGCTGTAGGCAAACCCCGACTGCCTGTTCAAAGACCTGCCAGTCTAGTCGCTCATGTCCCACTTCCATGCTCGGCCGCGCCGTTCGCACCCAGTCCAGAAGCGCCGGCGCACGCTCGTGGATTTCGGGAAATTCATGTCGTTGATGCCAGGCTTCCTGGCAAGCGGCCGCCCGCAGGCAGGATAGTGCCACACGCGCAGTGTTCAGCACTTCGGGACCGGGTCGGACGGTCAGCGCCCCCCTGTCCAAGCCCAGTGCATTGCAGCACGCGCCGAATTCCCGGGCGAGGATATCCCAGGTATTGCCGACGAGATAGTGCTCGTTGCCGGCAGAAATCAGCGCCCGTATGTCCGGCCGAACTATCAGCCGGACTTCCTCATCCCATGGGCCGGTTACGCTCTCAAATAGGCTCCGCCTCTCTAAGGCTGCCTCAAATGGAAGCAGTGCCTCTCCTGCTAGATCCCATTCGCTGGTCGACAAGCCTTGCTCGAAAGCCGCAAGCAAGCAGGCTGTTTGATAGGCTTGCCGGCTTTCGAATGCGTCTTCGAGGAATTTTCGACGTCGCCCGTCCAGCAGGCTGCGGACACGGTTAAGAGCGTCGCTTTGCGGAAGCGTGTAGGCGACTGGATCGGCAAGGAATGCGGCAAGCCGGTCGCGGACCTCGATAGCTCCTGATTGCGGGTTGATGGGCGCATCTGGAGCTGTGCCGAACGCAATCATGGCCATGACGTCGCGCGCAAGCCGCGTCCCTGCGTCTCGTCGGTCGGAAATGGCATACGCTGGGACCCGCTCGTGGCCAGGCAAACCAGATTTGTTTTCCGCCTTCCCCGGCCTGGCCTGCCGGGCGACTTCCCCAAGAAGGCTATCCTCAGGAAATTTGCCATGGTCCGGTGCCCCGGCGAGCCCCGATATGGCTGTTGTTACAAGTTGCAGCGCTTCTGCTGGCTCCAAATTCGTCACGCTAAGGCTACGGAGACCCCGTCCGTTCTTTGCGGCGCCGTGCCCGCCAGTTTCTTCCTGAGGCCGGAACTTTGACGCGACAAAAATACGGGTTCTATCCCTAAGCCCGGACTTGGCGCCAGGCGTCTTGCCGCTAGCGAGTAGTCGGAGGCCCTTCCAAAGAGCCTGCCGCGCCTTCGGGGCATCGGTGAATTGATGGAGATCGAACAGGAAAAGGACACCCTTGTAACGCCGTTTCTTGGAAAGCCAGCGGTTCAGGTCAGAGAGAAAGACTTCTGTGAGCTGTTCATCAGAGATTAGCGGATGGCCCGCCGCCATCTGATCCATGCTGGCATCGTGGAAGTCTGTCGGACGCATGCCGAGCCTACGATAGCGCGCGCGTCCTATGAAAATCTGCCAGAACCAGCCTTTGACCTGCGGAAGTGAAAGCAGTGGGAGCAGGATTGTGGCCACGAGAAAGGCGATCCGCACATTGCGTGACAGACTCAACCCAGCCGCATCTTCGAGAAGGTCCGGCAACACCGAGAGCGTGCCGAACAGTAGTGCTACGAGGATAATGAGGATGGCAGGCAGCCCCAGCCGGCGGGCGCGGCGCTGGTCTGTATCATCACTGCTCACACAATGATCGTAAAAATCCGCAAAGGCCGGCATCGCCTTGCTGCGCTCAGGCTTGCCCGGTCGGTCAACCCGATTGACTTGAAGGCGAAGCTTGTGGAGGCAAGCCGCCCAGCGGAACTGCGCCTGGATCTCCTTACCGATGAATGTCTCGAAATCTGCGTCTCCGGCGTCCGCTCTCTTTGAAGCGTCAAAGCCGAGAGCGAGATTAAGCCATGATCTATCTTTCCGGTCACCCGGCTTAGCGTCGATAATCTCGGTGAGCACCGTCTTGCCGGACCCGCCATGGCCGAACAAATGGAGGATATTGGGTCCGTCCGTTTTATCGTCATTCAAGAATTGCGAAATCCGTTCGCGGTAGGACCGCCTGTCGACGCGGACATGTTTCGCCATCCAGTCAGCGTACCCGCCTGCCCTCCACTGCACCATTCCCTTACCTCTCCTTATCGCCAGCCCCGTCTGCCGCAAGCGCGGCTTTATCCGCGCCAGTTCCGTTTGCCGCAGCGGATGGCATCCTTCGAACGCGCCGACGTGGCCGCACTGCAGTAATTTCGGCATCGACCTCGCGCGTATGGAAGGGATTGGGATCTGCCAGCCCCTCAAGACACGGATCACTCAGATAGTTGGGGCGCTGCGCGATGGCGGGTTCATCTCCTGCAATCATGAGCAGCAATTCGTCGGCGTCGAGCCCGAGCAGCTCCCGGCTGTCGGGATAACCAATTCGGTCCGCAAGCGTCCGCGTCATGTATAGATTGGTGAAGCCAAAAGCCTGGATCACGCGGCAATTGTTCAGCATCGTCTCCCAGGCATCGGGATAGAGCTGCGATAGCTGGCTCAGATCCTGCCAGAAGCTCCAAGTCTGCAGACCATAGCCGCGCAGGAGCGTGATCGCCTGGCGCAATTGGCGCAATGGGCCGAGCTGGGCGGCTTCGTCCAGCATGAACAGTGTATTGAGCCGCGGTGGGTGTCGACGGCGTAGCAACAGGACCATGAGCGCCCCGACCCAGAGCCGCAGAACCTGCCGGTGACTATCAAGCTTATCTGGGGGAATGACCAGATAGATTGACAGATCCTCGCCGCGTGTGACGTCATCAACAGGAAAGCTGCTTCGGGACATAGCCGCTCCCACAAGACCACCTCGTATGAATTCCATCTGCTGCTGGGCTGTGGACAGGATGGAGGCCCGCACCCGGCTTTCCGCCGTGTCTAAGATGCTGGCCATCATCCTGACCTCGTCTAGCTTTGACCGGCGCATCTCCTTCGCCGTAAAATCGATGTCCTCGGCCTTCTGGTTCAGCAGGTAGCGCACTTCCGACAGCGTCTTCAGAAGAGGCGGGCGGGCACTCGCCACATGAAGGAGCAGGCCCGTGATGAGCTGACGGGCGCGATTCTCCCAGAATGGATCCTGCCTGTTGGCTGGCGGCGCGATCATTTCGGCTAGGATAGCGGCCTCGTCGACGGCACCACGCGACGACGGATCGATGAGGTCCAGTGGATTGAACGTATCGGTCTTATCGGTATCAGTGATGCGGAAGGGATCGAGCAGGACAACCCGCTGGCCCATCTCTTGGCGGCAGCGTGCAGTCACTGCATAGTTCTCGCCCTTTGGGTCGATGACAATCACGGACCCTGGATGACGCAAAAGCGTCGGAATGATTGCGCTCACTCCCTTGCCTGCACCGGTCGGTGCAATGGTCATCAGATGGCCACCGCCCTTATAAACGATGGGTTCGAGGAAGCCTGTGGTCGCATTTTCATCCTCATTCCCGAAGGCAAAGCCGACAACGGGTCTGTGGCGCTCATGTTCGAGGCTGTATCCGACCAAGAGCCCATCTTCTGGGACACTATCCGGCAATTTCAGATCAGACATATTCCCCGCTTTCCAACTGCGGGCCGGTCCACGTTATCTCTCGCCGCGCGCAGAAACGTCCCCCGTGCACCTTGACACGTCCCGATATGTGGAAACTCAGGGGGCATGTGTTCAGACCAGGCATTGAGCGAAATGAGATCCCGGACCGGCTACAACGTCAGAAAACTTGCAGAACCGGAAGTTTAGGCAACGGTGCAGCGAACGGTCAATACCCGCATCGAGTGCTTTAGAGCTGAACCCCCAATTAGTGTTCATCAATTAGCGTCAGCCCGGAACTGGATCCGTCCTTGGCACCTCCATAGGCTATTTTAGTGTTGCTCTGGGGCGCAATCACGATGAAACGACGCCCGTGTCGAAAGTCGTTTTTGACAGTTCGACACTCTCTGGAACCTCGGTTCATTCGGCTGTTGCAAGGGAGTGTGTTTAGCAACGTGGCCCAAGTTGTCTCGCAGATCGAGCTCAAGGGCTTTAATATGTTTACCCGAAGATGTGTCGACCGAGAAAACGCGGTTGATGTCAGACTGTCCGCATTTCGCTTGCAACAGCGATAGCCGGCGCAAACCTTTACATTTGTCACCGGAGCGTGTGAGCTCACCCTTAGCGTCAACAGGACGGTATCGGTTGGGAAGCTCTGGATCAGTTTTGATCCTCACTTCTGTCACGCCATGCTGCTCCGCAGACCCAAGTGTTAAATGAAGACCTCTTCGACGACGCCGCCTCGCGTGGCCGTTATCATCGCCACGTGTCAGCGCGAACAGTTGCTTATGGACAGGTGCTTGCCATCACTCGCGGCCCAGACCCGCAGGCCCGATCTGGTTCTCATCGTAGATGATGGCCGGGCCGCTACGAATGCGCTAGCTCCCCGCATCGAGGCCTGGGCCGGACATCATCAGATCGCAGTTGAGGTGCTCACCAACAACCGCACGCCCGGCGCCTCCGGCGCCTGTCCGAACTCGCTTTCGCCTGGATGCACAAACGTCTGATCGTTGCTTTGAGCTGCGAAGGCTGGAGTGGCCGCTTGGCAGACGAGCGGCTGGATGAACGTGTCAGATACGCTGATATCGAGAACGACCGCATTTACCGAGCCGACGACGCCGATGACGTGATTAAGTTATTGAACGAGTTCTTGCCATTGTACTCAAAGCGACACTCCTCGATCGCCTGAGCCGCTAATTGGCGGAATCGCGAAGTGCGGGCCGAGAGAAGACCGTTCTCTATTTTTGATCTGCGTCGCCTCTGGTCGGCCAATTAGACACTGAAACTCAAAAACTGCGGGCGCTTCTCTAGTTTAATTTGATTTATTAATCGGTTTGAAATCATAGTTTTATCGTCAAACCTTTATGCGGCCCATAGATGATTTGATATTAGGTGGGTGTCACCCGCCAGCAGCTTATTCTCTCTTTATCCCTTGCCCCTGGCCCAAGGGGCGGCACGCAAAATTGACCTCCACCTTCACGCGGCCTGGTCACCTTCCTGTTGTTGCGCTTGTAACGTCGTCTGCTCGAGGATCCCGGCAGCGTCCCAGCTTCCCTCGGGGCGGATCAGGACATAAGGGGCGCTCTGCGGAGTCAAAGCTTCAGCGTGAGCAGGAACCGGGATGAGTATTTCGAGATAATCATAGCCAGAGAAGGAAAAGCCCGGCCGGCCCTCCCGAAGGTTACAGTTAAGCACGCGGGACCAGAGCGGCCAGAGACGGGCCTGGATCTGGCCCATCATCAGACGGTAGCCCTTTCTCGCCGCGATCTCGAAGGCATGCGCCAGGAGGATGCGATCCAGCTTGCGGCCACGGGCGCGTGACAGGATGCAAACGCGCTCAACCTTACCAAACCCGGCAAACCAGCGCAGCCGCAAGGTCGCCAGGGGATCTCCTGCGACCGACGCGAAAAGATGCAGACTGGCAAGGTCGTTGCCATCATACTCTTCATGAAAGGGACAATCTTGTTCGGCGAGAAATACAGCCGCACGAATGGCAAATACCTGCTGGAGGTCATCCAGTGTTCGCGCAACGCGGACGTCTGTCCGTTCGAAGTGATGCTGCGCAGGGATCGCTCGAAGCACCTTCGCGCCAATCTCCGGATAGGCAAGCGCAGACGGTTTCATCAGACGATGGGGTCAAAGACAAAAAGGTCTGGCAAGCCACCCTGCAGGCGGCGAAACCCCAGTGCCTGCATCGAGCGCGCGCCGTCTTCCGTTGCACCGCGCGCAAAGCACGGCACCGGCCCATACAATGACACGCGAACCTGGGCAGATGCGCTCATGACCGCGCGACGGGCTTCTTTCGTTGCGCCAGCATAGCAGCCCACATACAGGCCAAAGATGGGCGTCCGCGCCGGGGCCACATGACGAAGGGCCGGATCACCTGGATTGAAGTCTCCGGATTCGACCGCCACCCTGCCCTCATGAGTCAGCGGGACAATGAGATAAAGACCTTCTACGGGGTCCCCCGTCACCCAGACCGTCATCTGTGAAATTGCGTCGAGTGTGTATACAACTTGTGCTGGCGCCAGCTGGCTGTGGATCAGCGATTCTCCCAGCGCAAGCGCTGTCTCGATCTGTACAGGATCGCATCTACGCAGGCCGTGTGCACCCATGGCGGCCGCCATGTCTCTTGGTGAAACCGTGCAGTATGGTAAATTCGTATCGTATACAACTTGCTGATGAATCGTCATTGGAGCTCTCCCCTGGCGGGAGAAAACTGTAAATTCGCGCGTAAGTTGTCAATAGATCGTTTTACTTTTCTGCCTCCACCGGGCACCAAAAGAGTTCGACTGTCGCTGAACCGTCTGGGGAGTTTGTGAAATGAGTGTCGAGCATCTCGACTGGGACAAGCTGCGTGTTTTCAGTGTCGTTGCTGAACTCAGAAGCCTGACATCAGCAGCCAAACGTCTTGGTGAATCGACACCCACGGTCAGCCGGAAAATTGACGATCTCGAACGCAAGCTCAATTGCGAGCTTCTTGTCCGCACTCACAGAGGCGTTGAACTGACGGAAGCCGGTCGCCTCGTGGAAGCGCATGTTCTGGCAATCACCGACAAAGCTAATTCGATCTGGAACGATGTCTGCGCACTCGACATTGAGGGCACCGGTCGCATCCGCATGGCGGCCAGTGACGGGATAGCCTCTCACTGGCTGACACGGTCAATTCCGGACTTTCTCGAGACCAATCGGGGTATCGAACTGGAACTGAACATCACTGATGATGAGGTCAACCTTCTCTCGGGTGATGCGGACATGACCATCAGTTTCGACGAGCCGCGCCACCGGGATCTCCTGTCGATCCGGCTCGGCGTGCTGCACTACATGTTCTTTGCTTCACCGGACTATCTGGAACGTCACGGCGAACCTAGCAGCCTGTTCGACCTTCAGGGGCACACTTGCCTGCTTCATTCAGCCTATGAAAACCAGATCGATGAATGGACATCGCGCGCCTACGATCTGAAAAAAGCGCTGACCTATTCTGTCACGACCAATTCGGGCACAGTGTTGCGCGAAGTGTGTGCCGAAGGCGGCGGAATCGCGCTCATGCCGTCCTATGTGGCCGACATAGATTCGCGGCTGGTGCCGCTCGCGCTTCAGGAAATCGCCCCCATCCGTTTCTGGCTGGTCTACACCCAGCGCCTTCAGCGCCTCTCACGCGGACGGATTGTCATCGACTGGGTGCGCAAGCAGTTCAGCCAGGACAATTATCCGTGGTTCATGGAGACGTTCGTCCACCCCAGCAAGCGCGGCGTGGACGAGAAGGCCTCGCAGAAGAAGCAGAAGACCGGCTAGACGGTTTTCAGGATCGTTACGATTGCTTCCAGTTTCTTGGGATCGTCAATTGTGCGAACAAGCCGGCTAACCTCGCCGCGCATACGGTCGAGTTCAGAGTTTTCACCATTCCTGTCTGCAAGCGCATCTTCTGGAAAGAGGTGATCGACGGGCACTGAAAGAATATTGGCAATAGCCGCAAGCGTACCTGCGCTAATCCGGTTGGTACCGTTCTCGTATTTGTGAACCTGCTGGTATGAGAGGCCCAGCTTCTTGGCCAGATCATCCAGGGTCATACCAACCCGTCGACGCGCCTGGCGTACGAGTTGCCCAATACCCCTATCTGCGTCGCTTACCTTTCTGGGCGAAGCGGAAAGAACAGTCACCATATTACCCCTCAATTCAACTCAAATATGAGTGCATGCGATGAAATCACTTTCGACCTCAGATCGCGTAAGAGCAATATGGGAGTGCGTTACATATTTTTACATACTCTTTTTACAGCCACCCCTATCCCGTTGCGTGACAGGCAGTTGATAAAAAAGCGGCCGCCCATTGGGCGGCCGAGGTCTAGCAAGAAGGACGTCAACGCTTAAACCCAACGTAGTACACGCTCGTCCAAGGCTGACTCAGCGACCCTATCAGACTTCACCTGAACAGGATAAATGACAGGTTGTTGCCCGTCATTCATGTTACTTCTGTGACAGATTTCAGTATTGGCGCCTTGCGACAGCGTCAGGAAACGTCCCAATCCTTCAGTATTTCGTCGGTATGTGTCCCGGGACTTGCCGGGGGACGCTGGATTTTTCCTGGCGTCTTGGAAAAACGGGGTGCCGGGGCTGGTTGGGTCACCCCTTCATAGTTCACGAAGGTCTCACGCGCGACATTATGTGGGTGCTCCGGAGCTTCCGCCATACTGAGCACAGGCGCAAAGCAAACGTCTGTGCCTTCCATGATCTCACACCATTCATCGCGCGTTTTCGTTTTCATGACGGCTGCGATCTTCTGCTTGAGGTCTGGCCACTTCTTGCGGTCCATCTGACTTTGAAAGTCCGGATCCGTCAGCTCAGCCTTCTCCAGCAACAATGCGTAGAATTGCGGCTCGATCGACCCCAGCGAGACATACTTGCCGTCGCTGGTCTCATAGCAATCATAGAAGTGAGCGCCACCATCGAGGAGGTTGTCTTCACGTTCGTCGCTCCAGACGCCCATGGCCCGCATGCCATAGAACATGGATGACAGAGAGGCGGCGCCATCTGTCATGGCCACGTCGATCACCTGACCTTCACCCGTATTCCGTGCGCTCAGGACCGCCGCCAGCAAGCCGAAGGCGAGATAGAGGGCGCCGCCCCCATAATCGCCAATCAGATTGAGCGGCGGATAAGGGGCCTCTCCCTTGCGTCCCATCGCCCCGAGCGCGCCGGTAAGAGCGATATAGTTGAGGTCGTGACCGGCCGCATGAGACAGGGTGCCTGTCTGGCCCCAGCCTGTCATCCGCCCATAGGCGAGCTTTGGGTTGCGATCGAGGCAGGTATCGGGGCCAAGCCCGAGACGCTCCATTACACCGGGGCGAAAGCCTTCGATCAGGCCATCAGCCTTCTCGATCAGCTTCAGCGCTGTTTCCACGTCATCCGGATTTTTCAGATCCAGGGCGATCGACCGACGGCCTCGTGATTCGACATTGGCGGGCGTTGCTGCACGTCCACCGCCCCCTGCCCGGTCGATACGGATGACATCTGCCCCCAGATCGGACAAAAGCATCCCGCAGAACGGTCCAGGACCGATCCCCTGCAATTCAACAATCCTGATTCCGTCTAGAGGTCCGCTGGCCATCTTCGTCTCTCCCTGATCTGCTCTGATGGTTGTCGCCCTGACCGGGCCTTTCAGCGGGACCATAGGCATGGCAAAGGCGCTGCCAAGCCATTCCCCAACGTCGCCCGGATTGCGTCAGGCGGTCACAGAGAGACCGGACAATTCGTTGAGCACTGTCCTGACAAGCTTGATCCGCTTTTCCTTGTCGTCGGGGGACTGGGATATGATCAGCTTGGAGTCTGGCCGCAGGCGATAGAGTGTCGGCCGCGAGCGAACAAGCGCCATGAGTTGCCCCGGGTCCACGGGCGTATCTTCCCGGAACGCGATCACGATCCCCTTTGGCCCAGCATCGAGTTTGGAAATCCCGAGCGTCTTGCAGGCTGCCTTGATGGCGGTGATTTCAAGTAGCTGTTTCGTCTCGTCAGGCAGCGGTCCGAACCGATCGATCAGCTCTGCTGCAAAGCCCTCCCGGCCCTCTTCAGTGTCGATATCGGCCAGTCTTCGGTATAGCCCGAGACGGACACTGAGATCGGTCACATAGTCTTCCGGAATGAGCACGGCGACACCGAGATTGATCTGCGGTGACCAGTCGTCAGCGACCTCTTCATCTCCCTCGCCCCGTCCGGTCTTCAGGGCGTTCACGGCGTCCTCCAGCATGGACTGGTAAAGCTCCACACCGACTTCGCGGACATGCCCGGACTGCTGGTCGCCAAGAAGATTGCCGGAGCCGCGCATGTCGAGGTCATGGCTGGCCAGCTGGAAGCCTGCACCGAGGCTGTCGAGGGATTGCAGGATACGAAGCCGGCGTTCTGCCCCCGGCGTCATGACCTGGTCGCGCGGGGTTGTCAGATAGGCATAAGCGCGCAGCTTTGAGCGACCAACGCGACCACGTAGCTGATACAGCTGGGCAAGGCCGAACCGGTCAGCCCGGTGGACGAGTAATGTGTTGGCGCGCGGAATATCGAGGCCGCTTTCGACAATGGTTGTCGAAAGCAGGACATCATATTGCCCCTCATAGAACGCGCTCATGATATCTTCGAGTTCGGTTGCCGGCATCTGGCCATGAGCCACAATGAAGCTCACCTCCGGCACATTATCGCGCATGAAAGCTTCGAGTTCGTCCAGATCGGAAATTCGCGGCGCCACAAAGAAAGCCTGACCACCGCGATACTTCTCGCGCAGCAATGCCTCGCGAAGTGTGACTGTATCGAATTCCGTGACATAGGTCCGCACGGAAAGTCGATCGACGGGTGGCGTGGCGATAATGGAGAGGTCGCGGATGCCGGTCAGTGCCATCTGCAGCGTGCGTGGGATCGGCGTCGCCGAGAGTGTCAACACGTGCACATCGGCCTTCAGCTCTTTCAGCCGCTCCTTGTGCTTTACGCCAAAGCGTTGCTCCTCATCGACAATCAGGAGGCCAAGGCGCTTGAACTCGATGGATTTGGAGAGGAGCGCATGGGTGCCGACCACGATATCAACGTCGCCAGAGGTCAGCCCTTCGCGGGTCTTCGCCGCATCGCCCTGGCTCACCATGCGCGAGAGGTGTTTCACCTTGACTGGCCAGTTTGCAAACCGTTCAGCAAAGGAATTGAAATGCTGTCGCGACAATAGCGTCGTTGGTGCGATAACGGCGACCTGCATGCCGCTCATGGCCGCCACAAAAGCGGCGCGAAGCGCGACTTCGGTCTTGCCGAAACCGACATCCCCGCAAACTAGACGGTCCATCGGCTTGCCGCTCGCGAGATCTTCCAGCGTATCCTCAATGGCGTTCAGCTGGTCATCGGTCTCTTCATAGGGGAAACGGGCCGCAAACTCCTCATAGAGCCCCTGCCCTGTCGTTGTCGGATCGGCGCGTTTCAGCTCGCGCGCAGCCGCAATATCGAGAAGCTCGGCGGCCATTTCGAGAATGCGTTTCTTCGCCTTGGCCTTGCGTGTCTGCCAGCCGACACCGCCAAGCTTGTCCATCGCGCCTTCAGCATCTTCGCTGCCATAACGGCTGATCAGGTCGATATTCTCGACGGGCAGGTATATGCGGTCGCCGCCTGAATAGGTCAGCTCCAGGCAATCATGGGGCGCGCCAGTGAGTTCGAGCGTCTTTAGCCCTTCATAGCGCCCAACACCGTGATCGACGTGAACAACCAGGTCGCCGGTATTCAGCGAGGAGGCTTCAGCAATGAAATTGGCGGCTTTCCGCTTGCGCCGTGGCGCAGCAAGGCGGTCGCCGAGAATGTCGGGCTCGGCGACGATTGTGAAGTCATCGGTTTCGATACCCTGTTCGAGCGGCAGCTCACAGACAGACAAACCGGCCGACTGCGCGGCCTCCAGGGAATAAGACCTGGGAAGGTCCCCCAATCCATGGTCGTCCAGCACATTGGTCAGCCGGTCCGCAGACCCTGCTGTCCACGCGCCGAATATTACGGTCTTGCCCTTGTCCCTTAATTGGCGGGCATGCCTTGCAGCTTCCTCAAATACATTGACATCAGGGCGCGCACGCTCCGGAGCGAAGTCGCGACCTGGTCTTGCCCCGAGATCGATTGCGCCTTCGACTGGCGTTGGCTGAAAACGCGACACGCCACGGTGGTTAAGCGTGTTCTCGAGTTCTGAAGGGTTCATGTAGAGGGCATCAGGCTCCAGAACACGCGCTGGCCGGTCATCGGTTGCGGCTTCAAGGCGAGCCGTATGATAGTCCTCCGCCTGCGAGCGGCGCTCCGAACTTGCCTCGCCTGCCAGATAGCCAAACCCGACAAGGGCATCTTCCCCGACATAGTCGAACAATGTTTCGAGGTGCGTGTAGAAGAGCGGTAGCCAGTTCTCGAGGCCCTGCCGGCGGATCTGGGCGCGCGCCGCCTCGTACATCGTGTCGCCTGAGGGGGCACCTATGGTCGCTAGATACTTCTCCCGAAAGAGGCTCAGCGTCTCTTCGGAGAAAAGGATTTCGGACACCGGCGCCAGCGTCGCCGAGTTGAGCGGGCGGGTCGAGACTTGGCTTTCGGCGTCAAAAGCCTTGAGCTGGTCCAGCGTGTCGCCGAACAGATCGAGACGGACAGGCTCAGGGCTTGTCGGCGGAAAAATGTCGATGATACCGCCACGGATGGAGTAATCGCCATGTTCGCGCACCGTGCTCGTGCGGGAATAGCCATTAATGTTGAGATAGTCCGTCAGCGCTTTTTCATCGACTCGCTCGCCGACCACCATCGAGAAGCTTGCCGTGCGCATGGTTTCACGGGGCGGCACGCGCTGGATAAGCGAGGATCCTGTCGTGACGATCAGGAGCGGCTTTCCATTCCCGGCGGCTTGCGCAATGCGGGCAAGTGCGGCGCAGCGTTGCGAGGCCACTGCCGGACTAGGGCTCATTCGATCATAGGGAAGGATATCCCAGCCGGGCAGATGGACGACGTCCATGCCCGGACGATTGAATTGCGCCACCTTGAGCGCTGTTGATGCAGTCTTGTCGTCCCGGGCGACATAGAGGGCAAGCTTACCGCTTGCCTCGATCGCTTCCTGCAGGGCGAGGAGATCATAGCCGAACGGTGCGCCGGACACGATGGTCGGGGCAGACAGGGTCTTCAGAATGTCACTATTCAGCATGGCGGAGAGCGGATCGGAGTGGGTCAGGACAAGTCAGACGCGCTGCAGAAGCGAGTCGGTGATCAGGTCCTTGGCTCGTACTCGAAGCTCAGTAGCCGGTCCAGAACAGGGCCTGCATAATTTGGCGGAACAGGTTTTGTGCCAACAAGCCACGCATAGACTTCCCAGTCCGGTGTTGCGAGCAGCCGTTCGAATTCCTCAAGCTCACCCTCCACCATTTCGCTGACATGCTGATCGGCGAACTGGCCCATGATGAGGTCCATTTCCTTGAACCCGCGCCGTGAGGCGCGGAAAATCAGTTTGCGGCGTCTCGCATCCATATCTTTTCTGTCCATTGCCTTCCTGACACGTTCACATAGGGCACGCGGGCGGTGCTTCCCAGCCTTCATCTTCAATTGCCCGCAGCCGTGCTTTCGGTATTGTCGCGACCGCCATGCGCGACGAGCGACTCTTCTCCCTTTTCGAGCCAATTGACAGCCTCACAGGCATCGGGCCGAAACTGAAGCCGGTCTTCGAGCGGCTGGTCGACGGTGAGCATGTCTGGGATCTGCTGCTTCATTTGCCGGACAGATGGCTCGACCGGCGCGTGAAAGCCTCATTTGAAGAATTGGTCCCCGGCGAAGTGGCCACGGTTCAGGGTGAGGTGCACGCCTACAAGGCCCCCTATACCGACCGGGCGCCACATCGGATCCAGCTGTTCGACAGCACAGGTTTCCTGACGCTGACCTTTTTTCGCGCGGATCCTCGATGGCTTCAGGGCCAGTTTCCCATCGGCAAGGAGCGGATCGTTTCCGGTCTGGTTACGGATTATCAGGGCGAGCGGCAGATGTCGCATCCTGACTATATTCTCGATCCGGTAAAATCAGAACGTCCGCCGGCTGTCGAACCGATCTATCGGCTGACCGCAGGCCTGACCAACAAGCGCGTCCACAATGCAGCGCTAGCCGCCCTGGAACATGTGCCAAACGACCTCCCGGAATGGTTGGGAAATGATCTGCTCACCGACCGAAAGTGGCCCACCTTCAAGGCTGCGCTACAGGGCCTGCACGCACCGCAGAGTTTTGATGAAGACGCGTTCGCTCTGTGTAAGGAACGCCTGGCCTATGATGAGGCTCTGGCGCGGGAAACGGTCTTCGCCTTCGCCAGGCTTGCCAGGGCGCAAAAGGATGCACCAGCTCTGGTCTCGAGCAGTGAGGCACTGAATAAAGTCGCTGCCTCCCTGCCCTACAAGATGACGTCAGCGCAGATCCGGGCCGTTAAGGACGTTTCCGGAGATCTGGCTGAGGCCCACCCGATGCGACGGATGCTTCAGGGCGATGTTGGCTCGGGTAAAACCCTTGTGGCAACGCTCGCGGCGGTGAAGGCGGTCAGCGCCGGCTATCAGGCTGCGTTCATGGCGCCGACCGAAGTGCTCGCCCGTCAGCAATATGAAAACATAGCGGCGCTGCTGGGCCCCCTGGGCTATGAGGTCGCCGCGCTGACCGGTCGCGACCGTGGTCCGGCTCGCGAAGGAACACTTATGGGTCTGGCTGACGGATCAATCCAGATCGTTGCCGGCACACAGGCGCTTTTCCAGGAGGGTGTGCGATTCAACAAACTTGGCCTGATCGTCGTCGACGAACAGCATCGTTTCGGCGTCATGGACAGGATGCGGCTGGCGAGCAAGGCGGCCGCCCCGCATATGCTGGTCATGAGCGCAACGCCTATTCCGCGGACACTTGCGCAGGCCGTGCACGGCGATCTCGACATCTCCATCCTCGATGAGAAGCCTCCGGGCCGCCAGCCCATCGAGACCCGGGTTATTGCCGATACACGGCTGGACGAGGTCGTCGATGCGGTCGGGCGGGCCATGGCACGAGACGAACGGGTCTTCTGGGTGTGTCCCCGCGTCGATGCTGATGACGACGATGCCTCGGCAGTCCAGCGTGCGGCGATGCTGCAAGATTGGCTCAAAGCGCCGGTGGGTCTCGTCCATGGCCGCCTGCGTGGCGAAGAGAAAGATGAGGCGCTCGAAGCCTTCCGGACCGGCAAGACAAGGATACTCGTTGCCACAACCGTGATCGAGGTTGGCGTGGATGTTCCGGATGCCACGATCATGGTCATCGAACGGGCTGAAGGGTTCGGCCTCGCCCAGTTACACCAGCTGCGCGGTCGTGTCGGCCGTGGAACAAGGAAATCATACTGCCTGCTGCTCTACCGCCCCCCTATCGGCGATCTCGCCAGGGAGCGACTGGAGACGCTGCGGCGCACTGAAGACGGTTTCGAGATCGCGGAAGCGGATTTCCGCCTGCGCGGCCCCGGAGACCTTCTGGGCGTCCGCCAGTCGGGAGCAGTCGATTACCGCGTCCTTGATCTTGCCGAACACGCTGACCTGATCCCGGTTGCCCGGACAGACGCGCGCTATGCGATTGAAAGGGACCCCGGCCTCACAGGCGAACGCGGACAGGCCCTAAGCCTGCTTCGAGAGCTTCTCAGCCCCCTCGTCCGGGAGGGGAAGTGAGCGCTGTTCTGGGGCCTCGTCCTCACCATAGTCCGGCACGACAAGACCGGCCGACAGGATCATCTTGGCCCCCTCCTCAATGCTCATGTCCATCTCGATGCACTCTTCTTCCTTCACATACATCAGGAAGCCGGATGTCGGATTGGGCGTTGTCGGTACAAATACGCCAATAAACCCTTCGCCAAGACGCGACCGTATCTCGCCTTTTGCCCCAGCTGAAACAAAGCCGAGGCACCAGGAGCCGCGCTTGGGATACTCGATCATAACCACGCGGTCATAGGAGGCCTGCTGGTTGTTCGCGATGACCTCGGTCAGTTGCTTGAACGCGGCATAGACGTTTCGGACGATCGGCAGGCGCGAGAGGATTCGGTCCGCTGCGCTGATGATCGAGCGGCCGATGAGATTCGTTGTAATCGCACCGAGAAGCGTCAGCGCGACGATCATCACAAGAACGCCGAAGCCAGGAATTGCATAGTTGGTGTAGGTTTCAGGCTGGATAATCGGCGGCAGCAGGGGCTTCACCCTGTTGTCGATGAAATTGATCAGGAACTGAAGGACATAGAACGTTACGGCGACGGGGGCGGCGATTACCATGCCGGCCAGGAATCGCCCTCTCAGCCAGGCCCAGAGACTGGGCCTTCTGGGCTTCGGATTCATGATCCCGTTTTCCGATTTGGTCCTTTTTGCCATCAAGGCGCTCCTGAAAGTCGACCGGGTTTACGTTGGAGTATGGCTTGGAGAAGCTCTTCTTTCCGTTAAATGTGGCGAAGATGAGTGACTCGCAAGAATTCAGGCTCAGTCTACAGGCTGTATTGCGTAATGTGTACGGCAACGAACTGCTTGTGGATGCTGTGGACCGGCTATCGGGTGGAGCCAGCCAGGAAACCTGGCTGCTTCGGCTTTCCAAGGGCAATGCGCCCGAAACCCTGATTCTGCGCCGGGCGCCGGAGGGCGTCGAGAAATCTCCTGATTCGGCAGCAATCGGTCTCGCGAACGAAGCCAAGCTTATCCAGGCGGCTGAAGCGGCTGGCGTTCCGGTTCCGAAAGTTGTCCGGGTTCTTGAGGACGACAACGGATTGGGCGACGGCTTTTTCATGAACCGGGTCGAGGGCGAGACAATTGCGCGGCGCATCCTGCGGGATGAAAAGTTCTCGAAAGCACGGCAGGTCTTGCCGGAGCAATGCGGGAAAGCCCTTGCGGGTATCCATTCGATTGACGTTCAGGCGGGGGATCCGCCGCTCAAGCTTAGCAGTGGTCTCGACCAACTGACCTATTACGAGGATATCTACAAATCGACCGGGGCCTACCGGCCAATATTCGACCTTGCCATGGTTTGGCTGAGGGAAAACGCCCCCGATCCTGTTGCCCCTGTTCTGGTGCATGGGGACTTCCGGCTCGGAAACATCATGGTTGACGAGTCTGGCCTCGCGGCGGTCCTTGATTGGGAGCTGTGCCACATTGGGGACCCGCGAGAGGACATCGCCTGGATGTGCACAAATTCCTGGCGTTTCGGACATGCCGAAAAGCGTCTCGGCGGGTTCGGGGACGTTGAACCTCTTCTCGACGCCTATGCCAAACAGGGTGGCCAGCAGTTTACACCATCTGACATCGACTGGTGGGAAATGCTCGGCAGCATGAAATGGGGCGTCATGTGCATGACGATGTACGAGTCCTTCCGGTCTGGCGCGGACTCCGGGGTTGAGCGCGCGGCTATCGGGCGCCGCGTCTCGGAAACCGAAATGGACCTGATAAACCTGCTGGAGGACCAGCCCCGTGCATAACCAGCCAAGTGTCTCTGAGCTCGTTCGAGCGGTAAAAAACTTCGTGGATAAGACCGCGATGCCTGAACTGTCTGGCCGGTCCGGCTTTCATGCACGCGTGGCGTCAAACGTTTTGGGAACCATCCTGCGTGACCTGGACGCCAGGGAGTCAAACGATACGCGCGAACATGCGCGCCTGGTGGCCCTGCTTGACGCTGACCCCTCTCTGTCGCTTGATGAGCTCAATGCCAAGCTGCGCCAGAAGATCAGGTCGGGTGAACTGACAATTCAGTCGGCTGAACTGATGGATCATCTAAAAAAGACCGCAATTGACCAGCTTAAAGTCGATCAGCCAAACTACTCTGCCCTGACCAAAGCCCTTGAGGAGTAACGATGCGCCGTATCCTGATTGCAGCCGCCATTCTCGTTGTAGGCTGGTTTGCACTGAAGGACTGGGCCTTCGCCTTCATGCTGGGTGAGGCAACGACAGAGCCGGAAGCCCCCGATTATTATTATGATGAAGTCTGGCTGGAGCGGCCGGCAGAGCAGCCGCAAGGTGGATGGGCTGAACCCTGGGGTGTCGATCTCTTCGTCATCCCGCCTCCGGTATCATCCCCGGCCCGCAAGGGTTCCTTGCCAGCCAATCATGAAAAATTGCATGAAGAATATGAGGCCTTGTCAGAGTCCCTGCAGCTCGGTGCCTCCAACCTGACGATCTATACGCCTGCCTATCGTTCCCCATCGCCAGCCTCCAGGGGGCGCATGCGTGACGAAGAAATAAAACTGGCGCAGGCCGATCTGACAGTGGCAATGAAACGGTACCTATCAGCCGAAAACCAGCTGCGCGGCGTCGTTATTCTCGCGACGCCGGATACCGAACCGCTTCTCTATGCGGCTCTCCAGCAGCTTCCCGACACCGAAGAGTTCCGTCAGCGCTTTGGCGGTGTCCTTTTGCCTGACGGAAAAGACACGGAACGATGGGAGGAATTCATGGGCAATTGCAGTCCGGCCTTCGAAGCGTGCGCCATCCAGACAACAATGACAGGTCAGTCTGGCGCCCTGGGCTGGCTGACGCCCAGCCTTCCAAGACAGGCTCAATCCTATGTCGCGGAACCTGAGCTCATTGAAACTATCGAAACACGCCTTCAGACCTTGACCAACTGGCTCGATCTCAACGCCGAGAAACCAGCTGAACCCTTCGATACATGGGCTGCTGATGAAGTGGTCGATGTCGCGCCCATCCATCGCCCGAACGGGGAACAGGACATCTCCGGCGAACGTGGAGACTAGGTCTTGGTTCTCTGCAGGATAGCCGTCGTCGACTGTCCTTCGACAAGGTGCACAATGTGGACCTCACCCCCGTTGGCCTGAACAGTTTGTGCGCCGACGATCGTTTCAATTGTGTAGTCGCCGCCTTTGACCAGCAGGTCTGGTAGCAACATATCAATGAGCTGCTCCGGCGTTTCCTCCTCAAACAGAACCACAGCATCGACTGCCGCGATTCCGGAGAGCATGCGTGCCCTGTCGTTCTCGGTGTTCACAGGACGGGACTCACCTTTGAGGCGGCGTACGGAGGCGTCTGTATTGATTGCAACGACCAACCGGTCGCAGCGAGATCGTGCTTCTTCCAGTAGTTTAAGGTGACCGGGATGAAGGATGTCGAAGCAGCCATTTGTAAATCCGACTTTCAGACCCGCATCCTTCCAGCGGCGGACCTGCAGGAGCGTGGCTTCATGAGAGAGCACCGGGGCCCTGAGATGATGAAATGAAGAGTCGAGCGCTGAACGGATTTCCTCGGCATCGACCGTGGCTGTGCCGGTCTTGGCGACGGCGAGCCCCGAGGCTGTAACGGCCAGTGAGACGGCGTCACTGATCGGCGCGCCGGTGACGATACCAAGTGCAATCGCGGCCATACTGGTATCGCCGGCACCCGAAACGTCGAAAACCTGCTTCGCCTCCCCGCGCTGATGTGTAACCTGCCCTTTCTGTATCCATGACATACCCTTGCCGGCGCGCGTGACGACAATGCGGCTGCCGGGAAGAAACGCTGTGGCCGCCTCAAGTGCGGTGGAGACTTCTTCGTCCGTTCCAGCCTTCAAGCCTGTGGCTGCCGACAATTCCGCCGCATTCGGCTTGACGATATCTGCTCCTGCATAGATCGAAAGATCAATATGCTTGGGATCGACGAGCAAAGGGATTTCATTGGTTTTTGCTGCTTTGAGACATGCTGCAAAGGTAGCCCGCGAAACTGTGCCCTTGGCATAGTCCGATACGATGATCGCCCGGCATTCGGAGGCGGCTTTCTCGATTGCACTACACAGCACCGCTTCGGCGATACCCAGTGTTGGTGAGCTCGTCTCGCTATCCACGCGTAGCAATTGCTGATTGGAGGCAACGAACCGTGTCTTCACCACTGTCGGGACGGCTGAATTGCGCGCCAACCTGGTCTCGATACGTTTGTGGTTTGCGAGCAAAGCATCAAGACTTGCGCCATCCGCATCTTCGCCGACGCAGCCGATCATGATCACATCGAGGCCCATGGCCGCCATGTTGCGCGCCACATTGGCCGCACCGCCCGGCATCTCAACCGTATGCGATTGGCGCAGCACTGGAACAGGCGATTCCGGCGAGATGCGCTCCACTGTGCCGTAAACGAAACGGTCCAGCATGACGTCCCCCACACAGAGGACGCGCTGTCCTTCAGCACGGCTGATCAGCTCTCCCAGATGCTGCTTCATGCCAACTTCCCCTGACTGAAAAGACGTTCTTGCTACGAAACCCGGATCCTTAGTCAATTCCGGCTTCAGGAGCCAGCACTGCAAATCCTGTTGCTGAAATTGATCCGTTCAGGCGCTGGGCGCGTAGTTTGAGGAAAGGCTATTGCGCGGGAGACCATTCTGGCAAACGGAAATACGAAACCGACACTTGTCTGGCTGAGGAATGATCTGAGGCTTGATGACCATCCAGCTATTGCCGCAGCAGACAAGCGGAGCGGTGGGGTCATCTGCGTCTATATTCTTGAAGAGACACAAAGCCTGCGCAAACGCGGCGGAGCTTCGTTCTGGTGGCTGGATAAGTCCCTGAAAGCCTTGCGATCGGACATTTCGGAGCTTGGCGGGAAACTGGTGTGCCGGCGCGGTGATCCCGAGACGATCATTCCGGCGCTTGTCAAAGAAACAGACGCCGGCGCCGTCTATTGGGGACGGCGCTATGGGAAAGCCGAGCGCGAGATCGATTCGCGCATCAAGTCAGATCTCAAGGAGAGCGACGTCGAAGCAGAAAGCTTCAATACTTCGCTTCTGACCGAGCCCTGGGAAATCAAGACGCAATCAGGGGGATACTACAAGGTCTTCACCCCATATTGGCGTGCCGTTCGTTCAGTCTATGAAGCTCCTGCCCCCTGCGCCCGACCAACGTCCCTACAAGGGCAAGGTGTAGAGGGTGAGCGGATCGAGGACTGGGGACTGCATCCGAGCAAACCGGACTGGTCAACCGGTTTCGACAGGATGTGGACGCCTGGCGAAGCGGGCGCGAAGGAACGCCTGGAAAGTTTTCTCGATGAAGGTCTGCGAGCTTACGATAACATGCGGAACCGGCCAGATCGTGATGGCACTTCAGGCCTGTCGCCGCATCTTCATAATGGTGAAATCAGTCCGGCGCAGATCTGGCGGGCTGTGAAGTCAAAGCTCGACCATGGTTTCAAGCAGGATGCCAGTGCGTGGTCTTTTCTGTCCGAAATCGCCTGGCGCGAATTTTCCTACGTCCTCCTGTACTATAACCCCGAGATGGGCTGGGAGAACTACGATAGAAAGTTCGACGCCATGCCCTGGAAGAAGGACACATCAGCGCTGGAAACCTGGCAAAAGGGCCTGACCGGATATCCGATCGTCGATGCCGGCATGCGCCAGCTCTGGGAGACTGGCTGGATGCACAATCGCGTACGCATGATCGTGGCCTCCTTCCTGACCAAACACCTGATGGTTCACTGGCGCGATGGGGAAGACTGGTTCTGGGATACGCTTGTGGATGCTGACCCGGCATCGAACGCAGCGGGCTGGCAATGGACAGCCGGTTCGGGCGCGGATGCATCTCCTTATTTCCGCGTATTCAATCCGATTACACAGGGTGAGAAATTTGACGAGAGCGGGGCCTACGTCCGCCGGTGGTGTCCGGAACTGGCAGACCTTCCGGACAAGGTGCTGCATTCGCCATGGACGGCTTCAAAGGAAGTTCTGGAAAAGGCGAATATCAAACTGGGCAAGACCTATCCTCACCCGATGATCGATCATTCCGAAGGCCGTGCACGTGCGCTTGAGGCCTGGGAAAAACTCAAGACCAAACAGGACGCGGCATGAAGAAGATCGCTATCATCGGGTCAGGTATCAGCGGCCTTGGCGCGGCTTATGCCCTCAAGGACACAGCGGAGATCACAGTCTTCGAAGCTCGCGAGCGTGCCGGCGGCCACTCCCACACTGTTTCCATCGACTATGACGGTACGCCGATCGATGTCGATATGGGGTTCATCGTCTATAACGGGCTGAATTATCCAAACCTGACAGGATTTTTCGACGCGCTGGGCGTCAAGACGCAGCCCAGCGACATGAGCTTCGCAGTTTCCAACCCGGACGGCTTCGAGTGGGCATCGACGCGAGTGGGCATGTTTGCTCACAAGCGCAATCTTTTCCGTCCGCGCTTCCATCGCTTCTGGCGAACGATCCTGAAATTCAATGACATTGCCCGCGCCGAACTCGCCAATGACGAGATCCTGGAGGAAAGCCTTGGTATCTGGTTGAAGCGTCACGGGTTTGATGAGGATTTCTGCCACAACTACATCCTTCCGATGGGAGGGGCGATCTGGTCCACACCACCCGCAGAAATCATGGACTATCCGGCGCGAAGCTTCTTTCAGTTCTTCGAAAACCACCGTCTCATGCATCGCGAACGCCCAAAATGGCGAACCGTAAGCGGCGGCTCGAAAAACTATGTTGGCAAGGTCGCCAACATCCTCGGGTCTCGTCTGAAACTGGACTCAGCGGTCAAACGCATCAGTCGTTTCGACAGGCATGTCCGCCTGGATTTTGCGGATAGTCACAGTCAGATTTTCGATGACGTCATTATTGCCACACACTCCGACACTGCGCGAAGACTGCTTGATGACAGCTTTGGCGAAGAGCAATTCCTCCTCAAATCGGTTCGCTACAGGCCAAACAGGATCTATCTCCATAAGGACACGTCCTACATGCCTGAACGCAAGGCCGCGTGGGCGAGCTGGAACGTGATGGGAAATTGCTCGTCAGAGACGGACATCTGTCTCTCCTACTGGATGAACCGGCTGCAGGGGCTGCCTCGCGAGTGTCCGCTCTTCGTGACACTCAATCCCTCCGTGGCGCCACCGAGCGACAAGGTCTTTGAAGAAGTCGTTTTCGATCACCCTCAATTTGATGGAGCGGCCTACGCCGCCGTTCGATCGCTTGAAAGACGCCAGGGCCGTGACGGCCTCTGGTTCGCCGGGGCCTGGCTCGGCTGCGGATTCCACGAGGATGGTTTGAAGAGCGGACTGCGTCCGGCCCTTTCACTCGGCGGACAGGTGGACTGGGACCCAATTGGCGTGGAGACCGTAGAAATCGATGGCCGCCGCACATCTCACCTCAAGGCTGCCAGCATACAGGCTACGCAGTGACGAATGCCTCCCCTCCCCTGCGGCTCCATCTTGGTCACACGACCCATCGCCGCTTCACGCCTTTTACGTCGTCTTTCCGCTACCGGGTCGCCATGATTGACCTGGACATTGATCGTCTTGAGGCATGCGCCCAACAAACCCGTTTGTTCGGCGTGGAGCGCTCTGCCCTGTTCACGTTCGACCGGAAGGACCATGGGGCGCTTGAACGGACCAGTCTTCGCAGATGGGCTGAAGCCGAACTTGAAGCCGCAAATCTGGAGGTTCCGCGCGGAATGCTCCGGCTCATTACCTTTCCGAGGCATATCTTTTACAAGTTCGCCCCCATCTCACTCTGGCTCTTTCTGGATACTGACGAGCGTCCTGCCGCCATCCTTTACGAAGTCCGCAATACCTTCGGCGAACGCCATACCTACGCGGCCGCGCTGGATGGCCAATGGAGTCGGCATGAAGCTCCGAAGCGCTTTCATGTTTCGCCTTTTTTTGATGTCTCCGGCCAGTATCAGTTTTCGCTTCAATACAATTCTGATGCCCTGCAACTGGGCGTAACGACGATCAAGGACGGAAAGCCCGTTCACATGGCGAGCCTGTCCACAGTCAGCCAGTCCGCCACCGATGCAAATTTGCTTTCCGTTGCGTTCAAGCTGCCTCTGTCCACGATTGGTGTTACATTAGGGATTCACTGGGAAGCCCTGAAACTTTGGGCAAAAGGGGCGCGCTATCATCGTCGCCCCAGCGAGGATGCCAAGGAGCCAACGCTGGCTGTCACGACCGGCCGGCAGAGTTGAGGACGAGGAAAATGAGCACGACATCTGCGATTCACGCCAATGTTTCGGCGCTTAGAGCCCTGAAGAATGTCCCGGCAAGTTTTCGCCTGGCAGGCTTCATGCTGTTGAGGGCGGAGAACGGATCCTTGCGGTTCGACCTTCCCGATGGTTGCTCTATCCTTTTCGATCATGGAAAGCCCGGTCCCGCCGCTGTCGTGGAAGTCCACAGTTTTGACTTCGCCAAAAAGGCATTAGCTGGTGGCGATATTGGCTTTGCAGAAAGCTATATGGATGGTGACTGGTCAACACCCGACCTTACGGCCGTCCTGGAATTCTTCTCTGAAAATTTCGAGGCGGCCGGCAAGCTTGCGGTGGGCGGTTCACTCGTGAAGATTGCCAATAATGTGCGCCATTTCTTCAACCGCAACAGCAAGGCTGGCGCCCGCCGGAACATCATGGCGCACTATGATCTCGGAAACGAGTTCTATGAGTCCTGGCTCGATGAGACGATGACCTATTCGTCTGCCCTGTTCGATCGTCCCAACCTGTCGCTGGAGCAGGCCCAGACCGCCAAGTACAGTCATATCGCAGATGAGATCGGCGCAGGCCCCGACAGCGAGGTTCTGGAAATTGGCTGCGGCTGGGGCGGGTTTGCGGAATATGCCGCGAAGGTCCGGGGGTCGAAAGTCACTTGCCTGACGATTTCCGAAGCACAGAGGGATTACGCTCTCAAGCGGATGCACAAGGGCGGGCTGTCCGACCGCGTGGAAATCCGGCTTGAGGATTATCGCGATCACAAGGGTCAGTATGACGGGATCGCATCGATCGAGATGTTCGAAGCTGTCGGCGAGGCCTATTGGCCAAGTTATTTCGACAAGATCAGGGAGTGCCTCAAGGACAGTGCAAAGGCAGCCCTTCAGATCATCACGATCGATGATGATCTCTTCAAGCGCTACCGCAAACGCGCAGACTTCATTCAGCGCTATATCTTTCCGGGTGGAATGCTTCCCAGCGAGACGGCGCTGAAGTCATCCTTTGCTGAGGCAGGTCTGCGTTACGATGGCGTCCATTATTTCGGGCAGGATTATGCGCGCACACTGAAGATCTGGGCTGACAGTTTCGAAAGCGCCTGGGAGCACATCCAGACCCTCAACTTTGACGAGCGATTCCGGCGTCTCTGGCGGTTTTATCTCAGTTATTGCGAAGCCGGCTTCCGCAACGGTCGCATCAATGTCGGTCAGTTCCAGGTATCGAAAGCCTGATCAGTAAAGTTCGGCCAGTCGATATTCGATTCTCTGGCCGCGCGCATCGAAACTCAGCTGGACCCAACGATTCTGTTCATCATACCAAAGATCGACGGTCAGATCTGACTTGAGGCGATAGTGGGTCGTATTCACGGGTTCGCCATTCACCTCGATGGTGTCGTGGCCAAGATTTGTTACATCAGTCTCGAGCAATTCACCGTTTTCTGTCGACAGAATCTCCGAGCTGAAGACCTGCTGGATATTCCAGTGACTTGAAGGAATGATACTGATGGGGGCAGAGCCAGTGTACCCTGTCCCGTCGACTTTCAGGCTACCGGTGTCTGCTGTCGCTGAAACGCTTTCCTTGTCACCATCATCATTCGTCGATCCTTCGAGCGCAACCAGGTTTCCACCTTCCCAGGTCTCGGTCGCATCAAGGCTGTAGCGAAACAGGGTGATCGGCCCAAGCCCGGCTTTGAGATCGACGTCTGAGGTGGCCTTGAAACTGCCGTCAGAGGCCACGTCGAAGCGCACGATATGCGTGCCGAATTCCTTGTTACCTTTCCGGTAGACATTGAAACGGATCACATCACCGTCATCAGGCATCCAGGCTTCAGGCGCGGACTGGCTGACGGGAGATGTACCTGTCCGGCTTGTGCTTTCGGTGTCTGCAAAAACCGGAGGCGCAAGCAAGCTTGTCGCAAGAAAGGCTGAGACGAAATGTTTCAAGTCAGTCTCCAGAATGGCGTTCTTGATCTAGCAACGTAGCAGGTACATGCCGCGTTCCCGTGTGCGGCCGGACGGTGCTTGAAGCCTGAATCGGCAAGCAGGATCTCACCCTGCTTGTAGATGCCATGCCCATCTTCAAGGGCGCCCTCCAACACCACAGTTGCTTCCAGTGCCGAGTGGCCATGAGAATAGACGTTCTGACCAGGCTCGAGCCGCATCATCTGGCCGACCCGCGCGCTGGTTGGGGCGTACTTCACTCCTGAAAGACCTCGCCGCCATCGGACCTCGGAAAAGTCGGTGTGAATGATGTCGAGGGCATCTGCGACAGGTTCTTCAGGCTTGCAAAGCTGGATACTTTCTCCCTTCGCGTCCAGGAGCACCTCGCGCACGCTCTCCCATAGCAGGGCAGCTTCATCACCCTGGCTCGACATGAGGCGGTGAATGTTCGCAGCGAGCGCCATGGCGGGCGGCAAGTTACCAGCCGCATAATCCAGCATGAACGCGGAGTATGTGTCAGGCGATCTCATTGACTAAAAGGTTTCCAAGCTTTGCACATGTTTGATTTACGTTGGTTCCCCCCATCTGGATCACCGAAACGAGTGTTGTCACTGCAAGAGCACACGGCTACACGATGGATTGGACTGGAGTATGAAACATGGTGTTGAATTCCGTTCTCGAGGCAATCGGGAACACCCCGCTTATCAAGCTCAAGCGCGTCTCTGAGGAGACCGGTTGTACCATTCTCGGCAAGGCTGAATTCCTGAACCCGGGGCAATCGGTCAAAGACCGGGCGGCTCTGGGCATCGTACGTGATGCGGAAGAATCCGGTCTGCTGAAGCCGGGGGGTACCATCGTCGAAGGAACAGCGGGCAATACGGGCATAGGGCTTGCCATGGTAGGGACAGCGCTCGGCTATCGTGTCGTTATCGTGATGCCGCGTACGCAAAGCAGCGAAAAGAAGAACGCCGTCAAACTGCTGGGGGCAAAGCTGATCGAGGTGGACGCGGTCCCCTACTCCAATCCCAACCATTACGCACGCTACTCGGGACGCCTGGCTGAAGAATTGGCCCAGACAGAACCAAATGGCGCCATCTGGGCAAACCAGTTCGATAACGTCGCTAATCGCGATGCGCACTATGAGACCACTGGTCCGGAAATCTGGGAGCAGACGGGTGGAAAGGTGGATGCCTTTATATGTGCGGTTGGCTCGGGTGGGACACTGGCCGGTGTCGCAAAGGCGCTCAAGGAGAAGAGCAAGGCCGTGAAGATCGGCATCGCCGACCCGGGTGGAGCAGCCTTGTTCGAATACTATAAGAACGGCGAGCTGAAAGCCGAAGGCACGTCGATCACAGAAGGCATTGGCCAGGGTCGGATCACCAAGAACATAGAAGAACTTGAAGTCGATTACGCTTACAGGTGCAGCGATACCGAGGCGCTCCACATCCTGTACGACCTCATACAGCATGAAGGCCTATGTCTCGGCGGATCTGCAGGCATCAATGTGGCAGGCGCCGTTCGGCTCGCGAAGGATCTCGGGCCGGGGCATACGATCGTGACCATACTTTGCGACTACGGAAATCGCTATCAGTCAAAACTTTACAATCCGGAATTCCTGCGGTCGAAAGACCTGCCGGTTCCGCCATGGATGGAGGGTGAATAGTGACATCTCCACTCGTTTCCGCGGCCTGGCTGAAGTCCAACATCAACGCCCCTGATATCCGCATCATTGATGCCAGCTGGTTCCCGTCATGGGTCGCAGGTCCCGGTGCGGGCCGAGAGGCTTATGAACGAGCCCACATTCCCGGTGCGGTCTATTTCGACATTGACGATATCTGCGCGACAGATACCGACCTGCCACACATGCTTCCGGATTCCGTGAAGTTCTCTTCCCGCGTTCGTAAACTGGGCGTCGGGGATGGAAACCGGATCGTCGTTTACGACGCGAATGATTTCATTGCGTCCGCGCGCGTGTGGTGGATGTTCCGGGTCATGGGTCACAAGGATGTCTATGTCCTCAATGGAGGACTCCGTGCCTGGGAGGAAGAAGGTGGCAACCTAGAAGACCTGCCGCCTGTCGTGACTGGGGGAAGACACTTTACGCCTCGTGTGCAATCCCACCTCGTGAAATCAGCACGACAGGTCCATCAGGCCGCACAAAGTCAGAGCGTTCCTATCCTCGACGCCCGTCCACCAGGACGATTTGGCGGCACTGAAAGTGAACCACGCGAAGGGCTTCGCTCAGGTCATATTCCCTGCAGCACCAATATCCCATCCAGCAGCCTTGTGGGGGCAGACGGCAAACTAGTTGATGAAGCCGAACTCGCTGCCCTCTTTGAAAAATATCGCTCTGCACCAGTCATCGCGAGTTGTGGATCCGGTGTTTCAGCGGCCGTGATCGCACTGGCGCTCGCGCAGCTCGGAAACTGGGACGCAGCCGTATTCGACGGATCATGGACGGAATGGGCGGGCGATGAAAGCAATCCGGTCGAAACAACCGTGGCATGAAACGCAATACCCGCCTCATCCATAATAAGGCCGGGTCCCCTGGCCGGCGGACGGTTAACCCCCCTATCGAACGTGCCTCCACGGTGATTCTGCCAGATCGCAAGGCGCTTTATTCCCGCAAGCCTGGCTATGGACGGATGGGGCTTTCGGTTCAGCGCGAACTTGAGGTCGCTCTTTGCGAGCTTGAAGGCGCAAGTGACGCGCACCTTACCCCATCAGGCCTGAGCGCATGCGCGGTCGCCGTCGCGTCTGTGGTGAAGGCCGGCGACAAGGTATTGATCTCCGATTCCATCTACGGCCCCTCTCGCCGATTCTGTGAGCGCCGCCTTGCCCGAATGGGCGTCGGTTGCGAACGCTTCGATCCGCGGAAGATACAGGCGCTTGAAGCTCGCCTGAGCGATGATGTTGCAGCCATCTTTCTGGAATCACCGGGCTCGCTGACCTTCGAGATCAGCGATACGCCAGCCATTGTCGCCATGGCAAAGGCGCGGGATATCAGGACAATCATGGATAATACCTGGTCAGCAGGCGTCTTCTGCCAACCCCTATCCATGGGCGTTGATCTGTCGGTTCAGGCGCTGACCAAATACGTTGTCGGCCATGCCGATGCTTTTGGCGGCGCTATCACGGTTAAAGACAAGGCCATCGCCAAGGAGGTGGCTGAGCTTACGGATGATTGGGGAATCTCTCTCGGCCCGGAAGAAGCTTATGCTGCGCTGAGAGGTACGCGAACCCTCATCACCCGGCTGAAGCAGCATGAAACTAGCGCGCTTCAGATCGCCACCTGGCTGGATCAACAGGAAACTGTCAGTCAAGTTATTCATCCCGCGCTCCCATCTCATCCCGATCATGCACTCTGGAGCCGCGATTTCAGCGGCAGTTCCGGGCTCTTTGCCTTCTTGGTCGAGGCGGAGACGGATGCTGAAATTGATGCTTTCATTGACGGCCTGGAACTCTTCAAGCTGGGCTTTTCCTGGGGCGGCTACGAGAGTCTGATCATCCCATGTGACGAGCAGCTTACGCGCTTGCCAGAGGACTGGACCCAGTCGAGGACAGGCCGGCTGATGAGGGTGCATGTCGGGCTGGAAGACGCTGACGATCTGATCGAGGACCTTCACCGCGGGTTCGATGCACTCGACCGCAAAAAAATTCTTGATCTATAGCGCTTTTTTTCCTATCTCCGCGCTCGACAAGCAAGCGAGCTACGACGGTCCCGAAAGGGCGTCAGTACGGGTGAGCCCAACTGTCTTCACTTCATCACTGGCCGAAAGGTCAGTCATGCATGCCGAGGATACTTGGATGACACCGCAACACTTCGCTCTCGCGAGATCGCTGAACCGTAAGGACGTCGCGTCCGACACGGGGCTCTACAATTATTATGACCGGAAGTTCGGGGATTACCTGGCCGCTATTGCGGAACTCATAAGGCCGTAGCGGGCCCAAGCCCGCCGAACCATGCCGCGTTCAATCCGTTGGTGATTGAGCAGTCAATGAGTTCACTGGTTTCAACACCAGTTACAAAGCCGAATTTTTCCGACCATGTTCAAGTCTGATTACGCGTCTCTGGCGCGTCCCGCCATTCTTCCAGATGCCTCAAATCGCACCGGCCTTCCGGCTTTTGCGAGCGTGAACGAGGTGTTGAGTGCCTATGAAGGCGACGACGCCATTTACGTCCTCTATCCGAAGAAGATCGCAGCTGCTGCGCGGACGTTCCTTCACGGTTTTCCGGGAAAGGTTCTTTATGCCGTAAAAGCGAACCCGCATCCGGCGGTGCTCAAGACGCTCTGGACCGCCGGCATTCGGCATTTCGACGTTGCCTCTACGCGCGAGGTCGAACTCGTGAACATGATCGCGCCTTCCGCCAGGATGTATTTCATGCACCCGGTTAAATCCCGGGCAGCAATCCGGCACGCTTACGCCTATGGTGTTCGCGATTTCTCCTTTGACTGCATGGAAGAGCTCCACAAGCTGCTCGCCGAGACCGGCTATGCTGATGACCTCAATCTTCATGTCCGTCTTGCGCTTCCAAAAGGCGACGCGATCATGCCACTCTCGGGCAAGTTTGGGGCCGGTCGTGAAGAGGCTGTCGAGCTACTCAAGGCAGCACGCGCCCATGTTTCCATGCTGGGCATGACCTTCCATGTCGGATCACAGTGCCTCAATACCGCCGAGTACAACCGTGCTCTGGCCTGGAGCCGTTCAATCATCGACGAAGCTGATGTTGCGGTCGATTCGATTGACTGCGGTGGCGGGTTCCCCGTTGCATATCCCGGCATGACGCCAAAGCCGATGGGCAACTATTTCGCCTCTATCCGTGAAGCGCTTCGTGAGCACGGTTTCGATGGCATCCAGATCCTTGGAGAGCCCGGCCGTGCCCTGTGCGCGCAGGGCGGCTCGACGCTCGCGCGCGTGGAGCTCCGCAAGGGTCAGGACCTCTACCTGAATGACGGCAGTTACGGTTCGCTCTTCGATGCGGCCCAGTGCGCCTGGAAGTTTCCCGTCAAGCTTCACCGTTCGGCCCCTCGCCCTAACGGACAGAGCGAGGCGTTCCGGTTCTTCGGCCCGACTTGTGACAGTCTCGATGTCATGGAAGGTCCGTTTGATCTTCCTGCAGACATTGAAGAAGGTGACTGGGTCGAAGTGTGCCACCTCGGCGCATATGGTCAGGCGCTTGCTTCCCGCTTCAACGGCTTTCACTCGGAAACCACAGTCGCCGTAATGGCGTGAACCTTATTCGAAATTCCCCAGCGCGGCGCGTCGCACGTTGAGTGCGGCGCTTTGGCTGGACCCTGCAATAGACGCCCGTTAGAAAGCGGACGAAGAACTTTGGAGTCCCCCTCAATGGCAGAACCAACAAACCGCAAGGCAGAACTTCTCAGCAGTCCTGTCGAGCACGTCGATATTACATCCTTTGACGCCCGGCCGATCATCGAGGCGATGGGTAAGATGTCGTTTTCTTCACGGGATGCCGCACGGGCGACTGAAATCTTCAACATGGCCATCGAAGATCAGGATTGCTCGATCATCCTCACGCTTGCAGGTTCGACCTCGGCAGGCGGTTGCATGGATGTTTACCGTGACCTTGTGAAATATGGCCTTGTCGACTGCATTGTTGCGACGGGCGCTTCCATTGTCGACATGGATTTCTTCGAGGCCCTTGGTTACAAGCACTATCAGGCGCCAGAGCAGGTCGACGATAATATCCTGCGCGATCTCTATATCGATCGCATCTACGACACCTTTATTGACGAAGAAGAGCTCCAGGCCTGCGATCACACGATCTATGAGCTTGCCAATGCGCTGGAGCGCCGCCCCTATTCCTCACGCGAGTTCATCTGGGAAATGGGCCGGTGGCTCAAGGACAATGCCAAGAAGAAGGGATCTCTTGTCGAGACCTGCTATGATCACAATGTCCCGATCTTCGTCCCGGCCTTTTCTGACTGTTCAGCCGGCTTTGGCCTCGTAAAGCATCAAGTCGAAAATCCCGGCAACTACATGTCGATCGACAGTGTTGCCGACTTCCGTGAACTGACCGACGTCAAGATCGAAGCCGGCTCAACCGGCCTGCTCATGGTGGGCGGCGGCGTTCCAAAGAACTTTGTTCAGGACACCGTGGTCTGCGCTGAGATCCTCGGCAAGGAAGTCGAGATGCACAAATACGCTGTTCAGATCACCGTCGCCGATACGCGCGATGGCGCCTGCTCATCCTCCACTCTCAAGGAGGCGGCAAGCTGGGGCAAAGTCCAGACCGTGTACGAGCAGATGGTCTTCGCAGAAGCGAGCACGGTCATTCCTCTGCTGGCCTCTGCCTCCTGGCACAAGGGCGAATGGAAGAAGCGCAAGCCACGTGAATTTGCGAAGCTCTTTCTCTAGATAGCGCTGAAGTATAATTGCTCTCTGATGACGCCGGGACATCTATTGTCCCGGCGTTTTGCATTCGACAATGTGTCGACGCTGCAGAAATCAGAGGAGATCGAGATGTCGGAGCGGATCAAGGTTACGAAATCGGAGGGCGTGGCCGACGTCAAACTGATGCGATCAGACAAGATGAATGCACTGGACGAGGCCATGTTCAGCGCTCTCATCGAGACAAGTGATGCGCTCTCAGAAGATAGTTCCGTTCGTTGTGTTGTCCTTTCCGGTGAAGGCAGGGCCTTCTGTGCAGGCCTCGACATGGGCAATTTCGGCAAGATGGCCGAGGGTAGCGCCGGAGATCCGGCCAGCGGCGGCAAACGCGTTCTCGCTGAGCGCACACACGGGATTGCCAACAGGGCGCAGCAGGCTGTCTGGGGATGGCGCAGCCTTCCCGTACCTGTGATTGCCGCCGTGCACGGTGTGTCTCTCGGTGGCGGGTTCCAGTTGGCGCTTGGCCCGGATATTCGCATTGTTCATCCCGACACAAAGATGTCGATCATGGAGATCAAGTGGGGCCTGGTGCCCGACATGGCCGGAACGGCAATCATGCGAAATCTCTGTCGCGACGATATTCTCCGGGAGCTGACATATACCGGCCGAATTTTCTCGGGCACAGATGCCCTAGGGTATGGTTTCGCAACTGAGCTGAGCGATACCCCCTATGAGCGCGCCATGGAAATGGCCAGGCTGATCGCGTCGAAGAACCCCGACGCCATCAAGGCGGACAAGCACATCTTCAACACTCTCCATCAGATGAGTGACGAGGATGCGCTGGTGCAGGAATCAGTCCTGCAGGACAAGATCATCGGATCGAAGAATCAGATCGAGGCGGTCATGGCTGAGCTGCAGAAACGGCCGGCGGTCTTTGAGGATTGCTGACCGAAACCATAGTGCCAGACACACGAAAGCCGGAGCCCTGGAGCTCCGGCTTTTTTCGTCTGGCTGATCTGGCGCGAGTGACGCGCCCAGTAATCGTGCTTGAAATTAAATTAATTCAACGCACTATGGCACTCAAAACTTCGCTTGTTGTGCAGATTGTTTGCAATTTGTAGTGCAAACTGTGGTGCAGCCCTTTCGTGTTGTCAAAGTTCGACGCTGCCTATCAACGACATTCACATCGCTAACATGATTTGCTGGCCGTTCAAATTCGCGCTGGAGCGTAGCCATGCAACTTTTCGCTCGGGACTGACCCGCGGGTCTGGGTTGATCCTGCTCCGTTACGACAAACCTTGAGTGCTCAGAGGTTCTTTCTTGATTTAAACCCCTATGGGGTATAAGTGGTAGTCATGAACTTTGTTGTCGCAACTCTCGTGACGGTATTTTTCAGCCTGTCGCAGGTGCTCTGCGCGTGTCCCGTCGATATGTCGGCGACGAATAGCATGGCAACCGAGTTCACCGCTCATTCTCACCAGGCGCCCGCCGATGGGCCTGAGGCGCCCTGCGATGATGAGACTGATCACTGCAAGCTTCAGACAGCAACGGTCGCCCAAGCCGACAAGACGGCGAACCCGGTCCAGCACGTATTAGGCGATACGACGCCCATCGGGCTTGCTACACCCTCATGGCAACACGCATGGAAGCGCGTCGTCAATGTCCGCACGCCCTGGCCTGAGGTCCGAAGTTACCTGCTGCAACAAACGCCAGTCACATTGAAGGTGCGTTCCCTGAGCTGATTTCGTGCGTCGCTGCATTAGCAGCCCGATTGCATAAATTCACCTCATGGAGACGATTATGTTGAACAGACGACGTATGTTGCAGACGGTGCTCGGCACCGGCGCAACCTTGGGGGCAAGCAGCCTCCTGCCCGCTTGGGCAAAATCTTCCAGCAACGGAAACCTTGGTGTGCCCTCACTTTCGGGCACGCGCTTCGACCTCGAAATCGGGCAGTTCCCGGTCAGGCTCAACGGCAAAGTCGGTATGGCAACCGGAATCAATGGCACACTTCCCGGTCCGCTCTTGCGGTTGCGCGAGGGCGATGACGTTACAATGAACGTCACCAACCGGCTTGCCGAAGACACTTCGATCCATTGGCACGGACTGCTTGTCCCCTTCCATATGGACGGCGTGCCGGGCGTCAGCTTCCCGGGCATCAAACCGGGCGAAACGTTCAAATATCAGTTCAAGGTGCCGCAAAATGGCACTTACTGGTATCACTCCCATTCTGGTCTGCAGGAACAACTCGGCCATTACGGTCCGATCGTCATAGATCCGGCAGGTACAGACCCAGTGGCTTATGACCGGGAATATGTGCTCGTCCTCAGCGACTGGAGTTTCACGCATCCGCACCGGATCTTCGACAAGCTCAAGAAGAATGCCGAGAGCCTGAATTTCAACCGCCCGACCCTGTCGAACCCAACCGGACTTGGCGGCATGTGGGGGCAGATGCGAATGAGCCCGCGCGATCTCGCAGACGTGACCGGCGAAACCTACACCTACCTGATCAATGGCCATTCGACGGCCGATAATTTCAATATGGTCTTCCAGCCGGGCGAGCGGGTTCGCCTGCGCATTATCAACGCCTCCGCCATGACCCTCTTCAATGTCCGCCTCCCGGGCTTGCCGATGACGGTGGTCCAGGCCGACGGTCTGAATGTCCAGCCGGTTGAGACCGACGAGTTCCAGATGGGCGTGGCCGAGACGTATGATGTCATCATCGCGCCGACCGAAGCGCGCGCCTACGCCTTTGTTGCCGAATCGATCGACCGCTCCGGCCAGGCCGTCGCCACGCTCGGCCCGCGTGCCGGTATGCGGGTCGATGCGCCTGCGCTTCGAGCTGTGCCGATGCTGACCATGCGGGACATGGGAATGGCCCATGGAGACATGGCGGGCATGTCAGGCATGGGGAGAATGGATCATGGTCCGGACACCGCGACGGCCGGGGACGACATGAAAGGCCACGACATGGGTGCCATGTCGATGATGCCCGATCCTCATGGTCCGGCGGTCCAGCCCGTCAAGATTGAAGCAGATATAGAGCGCGGCCCCGGTGTCGCAAAAGTATCAGGCATGACGATGAGCCGCTTGGGCGAACCCGGTCTCGGGCTTGATGATGTCCCCCACCGCACGCTCACCTATAACCAGCTTCGCGCGCTCGACATGAATGAGGACCATCGCCCGCCTGGCCGCGAAATTGTCATTCATCTGACGTCGAACATGGAACGCTACATGTGGTCGTTCGACGGTGTAAAATTCTCCGAGGTAACCGAGTCAATCAAGTTCTACGAGGGTGAACGTGTTCGCCTGACGCTCGTAAACGATACAATGATGCCACACCCGATCCATTTGCACGGCATGTTTTTCGATCTCGTGAATGGCGGTGGTCATCACATGCCTCGAAAGCACACAGTAACGGTCAAGCCTGCAGACAGGGTCAGCGTCGACATCACCGCAGAACATGTCGGTGACTGGGCGTTCCACTGCCATCTGCTTTACCACATGCACGCTGGCATGATGCAGGTCGTCAGCGTCATTCCGCCAGCAGACGATACGACACCAGCTGAAAAAATGCCGGCAGGTCAGATGAATATGCCCATGGACCATCACGGCATGAACCATGGGGAGGGAAAATCATGATGAAACCGAATTTGGCAGCCCCTCTCCTCCTCGGCTTCGCGCTCTACGCGACCGGCAGCGCGTTCGCGGAAGACACAAATCAAACCCCGCCCTGGGATCAGGCCGACGCCATCTACGGCGAGGATGCAATGGCGGACGCTCGCCGGGACGTTCTTGCGGAAGGCGGAGACCAGAAGAGCTTCTACATCCTCTTCAACCAGCTCGAGGCTCAGATGTCTGACGAGGGCGACAGTTTGTACTGGAACGGACAGGCTTGGTATGGGGGCGATATCAACAAGCTCTGGTTCAAGAGCGAGGGCCGCGCCTCTCTGAATGGAGAGGGCGTGGATGATGCCGAGATCCAGGCGCTCTATTCCCGCGCGGTTGCGCCTTTCTGGAATGTTCAGGCGGGCGTTCGCTACGACATCGAACCGGATAGTCTCGCGCATGGGGTCGTCGCACTGAATGGTCTGGCGCCCTACTGGTTCGAAGTCGACGCTTCCGCCTTTCTCAGTGAAAAAGGCGATGTAACGGCCCGCATCGAGGCTGAATATGAGTTGCTCCTGACCCAGCGGTTGATCTTGCAGCCTCGGATCGAAGCAAATCTTTCCGCGCAGGACATACCGGAAAGGGAAACGGGCGCGGGACTTAGCACACTCGATGCCGGCTTGCGGCTTCGTTATGAAATCAGGAGGGAGTTTGCGCCTTATGTCGGCGTCGAATGGCAAAGCGCCTTCGGTGAGACACGCGACATGATCAAAGCCGCAGGCGGTGAAGGCGACGATATCGTCTTTCTCGTGGGCCTGCGGACCTGGTATTAGGAGAACAAAATGGGCGGTTTCATAGAACCCAATATTCACCCCGTGCTGGTGCATTTTACCTATGCCCTCGGCACATCTGCAGCCTTGGCATATGTGGCTGGCCTCCTCGTACCTGCAGGCCGCTGGCGCGACAGCCTTCGACCGGCCGCCGACTGGATGCTGGCATTGGCTGCCTTGGCGGTTCTGGCCACCATCGCGGCCGGGTTTCAGGCCTATTACAGCGTTGCTCACGATGCGCCGTCCCATGAAGCGATGACAACCCATCGCAACTGGGCTGTTCCCACGGGCCTCGCATTACTGGCCCTCGCCGGTTGGCGCTGGCTGAGAAGGGCCTCGTCGCCCGGCCCGGTATTTGCGATCAGTGCCCTGGCGGTGGCAGGTCTTTTGCCGGTTACAGCGTGGTGGGGAGGCACAATTGTCTACAAGTACGGACTTGGCGTGCAGACCCTTCCTGAAGCCAGCGGGCCAGGCCACGATCATGATCATGGCGGCGGAGCCGGTCATGGCGACCAAGGCACCGTAAATTCAACAGACGATCATCAAGACGCTCACGGAGCGCCTCCATCCGACACGATGGATGGATCATCGGCGAGCGGCGATGGACATGATCACGACCATACCGACGGTGCAGCTGATCGAGAAATGTCAGGCACGGTCCCCGCCGGACACGACAACTCCGACGGCCATCACGACACCAAACCGGTCTCGACTGATGAACAGGCGATCCTGGATATCATGGCCGCGATCGAAACCGGTTGGGAGACCGGCGATGGCGAACTGTTCCGACAGAACTTTCTCGACTGGTCAGGCGCCCGGTACTTTGAGTCAGGCGGCGAGAATACTGGCCTGCTCGACCTTGTCGAAAATCATGTCGAGCCCGAAAAAGATACCATTCCGGATCTCGAACTCGACTTCTCGAATATAGACGTGCAATTCGAGGGAAGTGACTTTGCATGGGCTGTCGCGGACACAGCGATCAGTGGAACGTTCAGCTCCAATGGCGAACGCCTGGAGCGTATCGGGAAACAAACGGTGCTGTTCCGCAAGGTCGCCGGCACCTGGCAGGTCATTCACACGCACTCGTCCTCTCGTGCGCCGCGATAAGGAGGAAATCCAAACTGCCGCGTGCTGGCCAAGTTGAAATGCAATCGGCAAGCGGCGATGATATTGAGTATACCCCATATGGGTATTAGGTCATGACTGTCCTGTCCTTCCCCCAGAAACCCTACTTCAAACTGGCCCATAAAGTGCGGGCTGGACATTGGTTTGAAGCTGACGCTGCTGCTTTTGTGAGCACCGAAGGCGACGTCACGGCACGGGTCGAGGCCGAATATGAGTTGCTGCTAACCCAGCGTCTGATCCTTCAACCCCGCTTAGAAGCGAGCCTTTCTGCTCAGGATATGCCTGACCTGCAACTCAGTTCTGGTTTAACCAGCGTTGATGCCGGCCTGCGCCTTCGCTACGAAATTGTTCGCGAATTCGCGCCATATATTGGCGTCGAATGGCAAAGCGCTATTGGCGATACCGCAGACTTCATTGAGGCGTCTGGAGGCGAAAAAGATCAAACGGCATTGCTCGTCGGTGTGCGAACCTGGTTCTAAACATGATGGAGATCTAAATTGGCCGATATGGGGCATATGATTTTCGGCAATCTTGGCGCGCTGATTTTTTGGGGCGTCCTGGCATTGCTGATCTATGTCGCTGTGCGTGCGACCATCAATCGGGACGGGGCGGACTCCAAGTCCAACGACCCGGTCGATATCCTCCGGCGACGATATGCGCGCGGCGAAATAGACAAGGAAGAATTTGATCGTCGCATGAAAGACCTGAGCTAACGTCGCTTGCAGACCCCACAATTCTTGAGGGGTCAGGCAAGTGTCCGGCGTATCACCCAGACAATGCCAGTCGCTGAAGATAGCGACGCTCACGCATATGGCTAACTGGGAGGCGCTTTTGGGCGATTTGATTGAACCGAACCTGCATCCGATTCTGGTGCATTTTGCCTATGCGCTTAGCCTCACGGCTTTGGCCTCTTATGTGTTGGCCGCCTTTTCGCCTGTCGAGCGATGGCGAGAGACTCTGCGCCCGGCCGCGGACTGGATGCTGGCCTTTAGTGCGATCGCAATCGTGCTGACAATCGCGGCAGGATTTCAAGCCTATTACACGGTAGATCATGACGCGCCGTCGCATGCAGCGATGACCACCCACCGCAACTGGGCTGTACCATCCGGCCTCGCCATCCTCCTATTGGCGGCCTGGCGATGGACGGGAAGAGCAAAAGCCGCCTCAGGCATTTTCGTCACAGGCTTGGCTGCGGCCGCGCTCGCCTTAACCGTCACGGCCTGGTGGGGCGGCAAAATCGTCTATGGCTACGGCCTTGGGGTCAAAAGCCTGCCGCAGGTGACAGGAGATGGCCACGACCATGATCATGGCGGCGGCGGCGTCACGGCAGATCATGATATGGATCCCATGCCAGATTTAGCGCCGACCGCGGCTGCCCATGAAAACTCCGATGGCCATCACGACGTCGCTCCAATCAGTCATGACAATAGTGATGGGCACCATGATGGAGACAGCCCGTCCACAACACCCGCGCCACAAGCTGGATCGCCGGCGAGCGTCGCTGACGCTTTCGGCGAAGCGTTAAAAGCAGGTGATGAGGCGGCGCTGCGCGCGCTGTTTTCCCCCGACGTCGTGATCGCTGAGGGCGGCGGCGCCGAGCGCTCATTCGAAGAGTATGCCGGCCATCATATGCCCGCAGACATGGCTTATACAGCCGCGGTTTCATTCGATCTCAAAGACCGAAACATTCTCGAGAATAGCGATATCGCTACGGTGATCTCTCAATCGGAGATTAATGGCGCCTATAGAGGCGAGCCCGTGCACCGCCAAGCTATGGAAACCATGGTTCTCAAACGCGACGCTGGGGTCTGGAAGATTCACCATGTCCATTGGTCATCCGCGCCGATCACCGAAGATCACGAGCACTGATAAATGGCTGGGGGTGGCCAAACACAGCTTGCGGACCCGCTGATGGGTCAAAACCACTTCACCGCGGTGCGGTGGGTGTTGGCGATCGCTGTAGTACTCGGTCATATCTGGCTCCTCACGACAGGGTTCGAACCGTTTCGCATCCACGAATGGACTGCCAGCTATATGGCCGTGAACGGGTTCTTCGTCCTGTCAGGCCTCTTGATTGCCAAGAGTCTTCATACAAGGCGCGATATGAAGGCTTATGCAGTTTCACGGTTTCTGCGGATCTACCCAGCTCTGGTGATTATACTTGCGGCTTTTGTCCTCGTCTTCGCGCCTGTCTATTCGGCCGAGGGCGGCGGATCATTGTTTCAGCCGGAGACCTGGCAATACACCTACAAAGTCTTGGCGCTTGGCGATCCCGACAGCGCGCCCGCACAGATATTCTCTCAGAATTTGGAAACCGACTTTAACGGGCCGCTCTGGACCATTCGGTTCGAGCTAGCAGCGTACATCCTAGCGGGCATCGCGTTCATGTTTGGCACCGTCAACGGCCCATGGCGTGTTCTTAGCGTCTTCTTGCTTGTGCAATCGGTCTATCTTAGCGCGCCTTTGTTCATCGATACGAGTGCGCTCCCGCCGAGCGTGATGTCCTTGCTCCGCCTCTCATCGGCCTTTCTGCTCGGAATGACGCTTTGGCAGTGGCCTATTTTGCGCAGACCGCCCCTCTTGGCGGTCGCAGGTCTGATTGCAGCGTTCGCGCTCCTTGGCGGCGGCCCCCTCGGCGAATTGTTTGCGACCCTTGCCCTCACAAGCCTAATGCTTCGAGCTGGATTGCCAAAACGTGCGTCCGTCCGCATCGCCAAAATTCCGGACTATTCGTACGGGATTTATATCTGGCACTACCCGCTTTTGCAGGTATTTCTGGTTGGACAACCAGATGTTAGCCCCGCTGTCCTGGCTATAATGACCGCGCCGCTCATTCTGCTCGTCGCGGCCACTTCGTGGCATGTCATCGAAAAGCCAGTGCTTGCTCTGAAGCTGCGCGCCCGCTCGATAAACCAAAAAACCGTATCGCCGGAGGTGGCCGCATGACCTCCGCGTCGCATTCACTGATTGAAACATTGCTTCGGGCTCAAAGCCAATTTGAGAAGCTTATAAGCAGCGCATCTGAAAACACACCCGCAACTAAGTTTGCAGAAATGGCATTCATGACGGCCGAGGTGTGCATTCTTCTTTCTGAGGCATTTGCGAAGTCGATCGAACACCGCCGAGAAAATCTCCTCAGGGCACTACGAGCGATGGCAGGTATTTTCAGAGGCCTTGAAAGAGCCTCGCTGGAAACGACGAGCAACAGCCCGAACAGGCTCGGGACCGCGTGCGGTCAATGCGAAACAGCGATCTACGCTTTTCTTAAAGCAACCGAGCCTGACACTCAGGGGAGATTGAAATGAGCGCGGCGCCCTGGTCTGGCGCGTTGGCCATCGGGGTCGGCTGGGCCGCGCTCGACGCTCGCCTTGGCAAGAACACGGCACATGCTCATTTGGCACATCAGGCCATACTCGGGCTGGATGGCGCAGTCGTGGTGACGACAAACTCAGAGATAGTAGCCCCGACCGGCAAGGCTATTCACATCCCTACTGGGCAGACCCATTCCATCGGTCCTGAGGGACGCCTGACGCGCTCGATCTATATTGACCCGCGCTTTTCCGGAATTCGAAACGATCAGCAATGCAATCAGCCTGCCTGCCTTTCGGATGATCTATCAGCCGCTCTAGAGCACATCAGCGACATTAGTCAGGCGCGCGATTGGGCGAAAAGGTTCGCGGGCCGGTTGCCTGGTTCGGCCATAGATTCACGCCTACAAAAAGCCCTTGGCAACGTTCGCGCACTCGCCAATCCCGCCGCTCTGGCGCGCGAGCTCGCGCTGTCTCCAACTCGGCTGCGAGAGATCGTCAAGGCGGACTTCGGTGTTCCGCCCAGCAACCTATTGCAATGGTTGCAATTGCTCGGCGCCGCTAAGGCAATGGAGGCGTCGTCCAGTCTCGCTGATGCAGCGGCCGCGGGCGGTTTTGCTGACCAGGCGCATTTCACTCGCCGACTGCAACAATGGTTCGGGGTGACCCCAAAAATTGGCCTGTCGGGTTTGGAGGTGTCCGTCGATGATCTCAGCTGATCCCTCACCCAACGCGGATTGGTCGGCGCGCTTGTCTTGCTCAAGACAACGATGCGGGCCCTAAGTATATATACGGAGTAACCAATACCCCCTATGGGTATTAACTCATTTTCGAAGCAACGCATCGCTGTCGCACGAATTATGTGGCGGCAACAACCAAAGAGAAGGAAAACACCATGCGCCTCATCCCCACTGGGCACGCCCTATCCATTTTTCTCGCCATCACGTTTACGCTCTGTATCGCATGGGGGTTGGTCGCACCGCCTAGTCTCCACATGCACGGTGCGTGGGAAGAGCTCCTACCCGGATTTGAATTCATTTCGGTTTCAAGCTTCTTCCTCGGCCTCATCGAGTCCTACGTTTACGGCTGGTATATCGCGCTTGTCTTCGTACCGCTCTACCGGCTGTTCAATCGCCAAAAAGCCTAATGCCAGAACTCCATTAGAGATCAGCCGCCCAACCCGGGCGCTGACCTTTAAGAGTGACACTGAAGCCAAACCCCGGAGGGGCGGATATGACCAATACCGATCATAAACATCACGACCATGGACATCATGATCACCACCACGGGGATGATCATGATTGTTGCCATGGTGGCGGAGACGCCGATGCCGGCGCGGACGGCAAATATGATCTCGTCCCGCAGGGCTACACAGGCACGGTCTATACATGCCCGATGCATCCAAACGTTCGCGACGTCCGAAACTCCGGGTGCCCTATCTGCGGCATGGCGCTGGAGCCAGAAGGTGTTGTCGTAGGCGAAGAAGACACTTCAGAACTCGACGATATGACCCGTAGATTCTGGATCAGCGCCATCTTCACCATCCCGCTTGCCATTTACGCCATGGGTGACCTGATCTCCGGCAAACCCCTCGAAGGGCTTTTGCCCGCCGGTTGGTCCCAATGGGCTCAATTCGTGCTGGCGGCTCCTGTCGTCCTCTGGGGCGGATGGCCATTCTTCGTCCGTGGTGTTCGGTCGGTACGGACGATGAACCTCAACATGTTCACCCTTATCTCTCTCGGCGTAGGCGTTGCTTTTGTCTTCTCGCTTGTTGCAACAGCTTTGCCAGGCATCTTTCCGCACGCATTTCGCAATGAGGCTGGCGAAGTCGCTGTATATTATGAAGCGGCCGCGGTGATCACGACGCTCGTATTGCTCGGGCAGGTTCTTGAGCTGCGAGCCCGAAGCGCAACATCGGGAGCAATCCGCGCGCTCCTGGAACTCACCCCGCCGACAGCAAACCGAATCGTGGCGGACGGACAGGAAGAAGAGGTTTCCGTCGACGATGTCCAGAGCGGTGACCGGCTACGGGTCCGGCCAGGCGAAAAAGTACCTGTCGACGGCGAAGTTGTTGAAGGGCGTTCGAATGTCGACGAGTCCATGATCACTGGAGAACCTATTCCAGTCGAGAAAGCAGCAGGGGATCCGATTACCGGCGGTACAGTTAACGGCACCGGATCACTCGTCATGGCCGCGACGCGCGTCGGCGAAGATACAATGCTATCGCAAATCGTACGCATGGTCGCCGAAGCTCAGCGCTCACGCGCGCCCATCCAGAAGCTCGCCGACACAGTGGCCGGCCTGTTTGTCCCGGCCGTCGTCGTGATCGCGATTATCACTTTCATCGTCTGGGCGATTTTTGGGCCTCACCCGGCCATGGCTTTTGCGATCGTCAACGCCGTGGCTGTGTTAATTATTGCGTGTCCCTGCGCGCTTGGCCTTGCAACGCCGATGTCAATTATGGTCGCCACAGGAAAGGGCGCACAGAGCGGCATTCTGATCAAAAATGCTGAAGCGCTCGAGACGTTTGAAAAAGTCGACACGATCGTCGTCGATAAGACCGGCACTTTGACAGAGGGCCACCCCAAACTTGTGACAGTCGAGCCTGCGAGTGGTCTCGCAGAAGCAGACTTCCTGGCTTACGCTGCCGCGATTGAACGCGGGAGCGAGCACCCTCTTGCGCAAGCCATCGTCAACGGGGCCGAAGAGCGCGGCGCAGCGCGCCTGAAGTCGACCGATTTTGAATCAGTCACCGGAGAAGGCGCGCAGGGCCGGGTCGATGGAAAGCTTTTCGCCATCGGCAACGCCAAGATGATGCGCCGGGTCGGTGCTTTTGACGAAACACTGAAAGCCCATGCTGAAACCTATCGCCGCGACGGCCAGACGGTGATGTTCGCCGCTCTGGACGGCAAACCGGCGGGCCTGATTGGTGTCGCCGATCCAATCAAAGAAACGACCCCTGAAGCCATAGCCGCCTTGCACAAGGCTGGCATGAAAGTCGTCATGCTGACAGGCGACAGCCTGGCAACAGCACAAGCGGTTGCACGCCAAATCGGCATTGATGAGGTAGAGGCCGATGTGTCACCAGAAGACAAAAACCGGATCGTGCGCGAACTCCAATCGAAAGGTGCGGTCGTCGCCATGTGCGGCGACGGCATCAATGACGCGCCTGCCCTTGCTCAAGCGGATATCGGAATAGCCATGGGAACCGGTACAGATGTGGCCATGGAGAGCGCCAGTGTCACCCTGGTCAAAGGCGATCTTCGCGGTGTCGCCCGCGCGCAGCGGCTGAGCCGCGCGACGATGGGCAATATTCGCGAAAACCTGTTCTTTGCCTTTATCTATAATTCGCTCGGCGTGCCGGTTGCTGCCGGCGTCCTCTATCCGTTCTTTGGACTGCTTCTCAGTCCAATTATCGCCGCCGCCGCGATGAGCCTCAGCTCATTCTCGGTCATCGCCAATGCGCTTCGATTGCGATCCGTAAAACTGTAATTTGAAAGGAGACTCTCATGTCGAAATGGATTCTTGGATCCCTGGGGGCGGCAGTCTTCGCCATCGTGGCTGGATTTGCCGTTATGAGCGGAACCGCCGGCCCGGCGAATGCGCAGACCATTACCGTCTACAAGACGCCCTGGTGCGGGTGTTGCACAGCCTGGGTCAAACATCTTCAGCGCGACGGCCTGGACGTCCGCGTCATCGAACGCGAGGACCTGGCTCCCGTGCGGGCCTCGCTTGGCGTGCCCGACCAACTTGCATCCTGCCACACCGCCGAGATTGATGGGTATGCGATTGAAGGCCATGTCCCGGCCGCGGACATCCGAAGGCTGCTGAAAGAACGTCCCGCCGGAGCGGGACTATCTGTGCCTGGCATGCCGATGGGCTCGCCGGGGATGGAAACACCAAATTCGCCTGACGCCTATGATGTGATCCTGTTCGATGGTGAGGCGCAAAGCGTATTTGCCAGCTATGTTGGCCGTTTCCCAGCCGAGCAGGCAGCGGACCAATGACGTCCGAAACCTATAAGAAAGGTTCGCTAAGCCTCGCTGGCACTGTCGCGATGGGCACAGGCGTGATGATTGGCGCTGGTATCTTTGCCCTCACCGGCCAGGTTGCGCAATTTTCCGGTCCCGGCTTCCCGCTTGCGTTTCTGATTGCAGCCTTCATCAGCGGGTTCAGCGCCTACACCTATATCAAGATGTCGAACAAATACCCGTCGGCAGGCGGCATCGCGATGATCTTGCAGAAGGCGTACGGGCCAACCACGATTGCCGCCGCCAGCGCGCTCCTGATGACCATGTCCATGATTATCAATGAAAGCCTCGTCGCGCGTACCTTTGGGGCCTACACATTGCAGCTCTTCGATGTCGCTAAAGACAGCGTTCTGGTGCCGGTGCTTGCAGTCGGGTTAATCGTCTTTGCTTTTGTGATCAACATATCCGGCAACAAGATAATCGGCGGCGTGTCCAAAGTCGCGGCCGTGCTCAAAGTCGGCGGGATACTGGTCTTTGCTGGCGCAGCGCTCTGGGCGTCAGGCCTCTCCTTCGAAGCGGCATCCTCTGCGACCACTGAGCAGACCGGACCCGCCGGTTTCCTGGCCGGTGTCGCGCTTGCAATCCTGGCCTTTAAAGGCTTCACGACGATCACGAATAGCGGCGACGAGGTCCAGAACCCCAACAAGAATGTCGGCCGGGCGATCATCTGGTCGCTGGCCATCTGCCTCGTCGTTTATATGGCTGTGGCACTGGCCGTCGGCTCTTCGCTGACGCTGGACGAGATTGTTGCAGCCAAGGACTTTTCATTGGCCGAAGCCTCGCGCCCGGCCTTTGGCGATCGTGGCGTGGCGTTCACCGTGATCATCGCGATCATAGCCACAGCGTCCGGACTTCTGGCCAGCGTGTTCGCCGTCTCACGTATGCTCGCCATGCTGACGAATATGAACCTGATCCCGCACAAGCATTTTGGCATGCCCGGCGGCATCCAGACGCATACGCTCGTCTACACCGTCGTGCTCGCTGCCTTTCTGGCCGCCTTCTTCGATCTTGGCCGGATCGCCTCACTCGGCGCGATCTACTATCTGGTCATGGATATCATCATCCATTACGGTGTAGTGCGGTATTTGCGCGAGGATGTCGGTGCCCGCGCCTGGGTCCTGATCGCCGCCATTCTGTTCGACTTAATCGCGCTTGGCGCATTCCTCTTCATCAAGGCCAGTGCTGACCCGATGATCGTTGTGATCGCACTGGGCTCCATGGCGGCAATCTTTGCCTTCGAAGCCCTCTACCTGGGCCGGATCCGCGGCAAGGAGGCGCCCGATCATGCGCACTCACATTCGTGACTTGCCAGGGACACATAACTGATGCGCCTGCTCGATCGCCCCATAATCTGGATTGTGATTTTCGGCTTCCTCACTGCCTTTGTCTGGGAGGCTTTGCAGATGCCTTTCTATGCAATGGATCACCTTAGCCACCGGCAGATGACCATGACCTGCGCCGTCGCGTCTATCGCGGACGCCGGTCTGATGGCGCTCGCTTACGGTCTTGCGGCGCGGGTTGGGTCGCCGGGCGTCTCGAACCCCATGCCGCTCCTGATCTATGTGGGCGCCGGTTTGACTGCGACTGCGCTGGTCGAACAGGTCGTGGTCAGTGCATCCTGGGGCTGGCGCTATAGCGAAGCCATGCCGGTCATCCCCGGTACGACTATTGGCATTGTCCCACTCTTGATGTGGATCATGGTACCCTTAGTAACACTCTGGCTGGCGCGGCGCATGACGAGGCGCGCAGCATGATCCTGGCTATTCTCATCACCAGTTTCACCTTCGTGCTGTCAGGCGCTTTGCATTACGTGATGGTCTCAAGCGCGATCCGGCACCTTGGTGCGGCGACCTATCATCGCGGGTGCAAACTCGTTATCGCGCTCTGCGTGTCTGGTATCGCGCATATAGGAGCGGTCAGTCTCTACGCCCTCGCATATGGTGCAGGCCGCGCGTTGGGCATTGGCGATCTGCGCGGCGAAACCCCGGCGACCGCGATGGATGTCTTTTACTTCTCATTGGTCAGCTACACCTCGCTCGGCCTCGGCGATATCGTCCCAACCGGACATTTGCGCCTGATTGCAGGCGTCGAGGCACTGAACGGATTCCTGCTGATCAGCTGCTCGGCAGCCATGCTGTTCCTGTTCATCAGGGATGGGGACAAGGCCAAATCACCATGAACCGTTCGCCCCACCTTTCCATACACCTGAACCTGAAATGCTCCGCCCCACTGTGCGTCATTCAGGGAATAACCGCAGCCATACGTATTATTGGGGGAAAGGGACGCGAATGACTCGCCATTTCAAGCGCTATGGCCTGATTGCTATCGTCATTGTCTTCCTTGCGGCGGCGATCCTCGGCTGGACACAGCTTCAGGACCCCCACGAAGAGCAGGGTCATATTGAAGTCTTCGGCAATGTCGATGTGCGCCAGGTCAATCTTGGGTTCAAAATCCCGGGCCGGCTTGCAGAGATGAAGGTTGAGGAGGGCGACCAGGTCGCCGCGGGTGACGTGATCGCGGCGCTTGAACCGGTTGACTATGATAATGAAGTGAAATTGGCCCAGGCGCGCGTCGCAAGATCACAAGCAGCGCTCAATGTGCTGCTCGCTGGCGCGCGGCCCCAGGAAATCGCACAAGCTGAAGCGCTGCTGGCTGAGGCTGAAGCGGCGCTGAAAGTGGCTGAAACGACTCTTTCCCGGCAAACCTACCTCGCTGAACGCGACATCGCCTCTCATCAGGCGCATGAGGAGGCGGAGGCGCGCCGCGGCGGCGCGGTCGCCCAGCGCGATGCTGCCTCAGAAGGCCTCGAACTCGCCCGGATCGGACCGCGTGCGGAAGACATTGATCAGGCGCGCTCGGTCCTGGCGGCTGAACAGGCGGCGTTCGCACTCGCTGAGCAACGCGTTGCCGACACGGTGCTAACCGCGCCCAATGACGGGGTCATCCTGACCCGCGTCCGTGAACCAGGTTCGATCATAGGCGCGGGAGAAACAATCTACACCCTGACCCTGACCTCGCCGGTCTGGGTGCGCGCCTATATTGAAGAACCCGATCTTGATCTGATCCAGGCCGGGATGGACGCAGAAATCCGCACAGATTCCGGGCACGTCTATCACGGCCAGATCGGTTACATCTCACCCGTTGCCGAGTTCACGCCCAAAACAGTCGAGACGCGGTCATTGCGCACAAGCCTCGTCTACCGCGTGCGTATTATTGCTGAGGACCCCGAAAACCGTCTCAAACAGGGCATGCCGGTTACCGTATTGCTCAGCCCGGACAGGACTCGTTGAGCGTGCCCGGTCCGCTCGTCCAGATTGATCAACTCACCAAGCGTTTTGCCCAGGGCAACCTGGCCGCGCTCGACGACGTAACAGCCAGCGTCAGCGCTGGCGAAGTGACCGGCCTTGTTGGCCCGGACGGCGCCGGCAAGACAACGCTCCTGCGACTGATCGCAGGCTTGCTGGTTCCCAATACGGGCAAAATCACCGTTCAAGGCCTTGATCCCGTCAGCGATGCCCGCGCCGTCCACCGGATCGTGTCGTACATGCCGCAGCGGTTTGGTCTTTACGAGGATCTCAGCGTCCAGGAGAACCTGACTCTGTATGCCGATCTGCGCTCGGTTACAGGCGCGGACCGCGATGACGCCTTCGAACGTCTTCTGCGCTTTACCGGCCTCACGGACTTCAAAAAACGACTGGCCGGGGCGCTGTCCGGAGGCATGAAACAAAAACTCGGCCTGGCTTGCGCACTGATCAAGACACCCGATCTGCTCCTGCTGGATGAACCGAGCGTCGGAGTCGATCCAATCTCGCGGCGCGAGCTATGGCGCATGGTCTATGACCTTGTCGACCAGGGTATCGGGGTTGTCTGGAGCACCGCCTATCTCGATGAAGCTGAACGGTGCGCGCGCGTATTGCTCCTGAATGAGGGCTCATTGCTTTATGCAGGCTCGCCGCAAGATCTGACCGACCGCGTCGCGGGACGAACCTACCAGATCCGTCATATCAGCACCGATCGGCGAAAGGTTCTGAGCGAAGCGACAAAGCTTGACGGCGTGATCGATGGCGTCATTCAGGGCAGCCGCGTCCGACTGGTCCTGGCTGAGGGCGCTGAACCGCCGTCCCTGGACCTGCTGGATGCTGGCGATCAGTCGGAAATGGCACTCACACCGCCGCGCTTCGAAGACGCCTTCATGGATTTGATCGGAGGCGGTTTCAAAGCCAACTCGCCCTTTGCCGACCGTCAGGACGCGGCCACCCACACGGTTGATAAAGTGGTCGAGGCGAACGCGCTGACCCGCCGGTTCGGAGACTTCATCGCCGCAGACGATATAAGTTTTGACGTCGGGCGCGGCGAGATTTTCGGCCTGATCGGACCGAACGGCGCTGGCAAGTCGACGACATTCAAAATGCTGTGCGGGCTGCTTCGGCCAAGCGCTGGCTCTGCTCGCGTTGTCGGTCTCGACCTTCAAAACGCGCCCAGCAAAGCGCGCGGGCGGATTGGCTATATGGCCCAGAAATTCTCGCTCTATGGCGATTTGAGCGTGCGCCAGAATCTGGACTTCTTCGCCGGTGTTTATGGCTTGCGCGGCCAGGTCCGCAAGGCGGCGATCGAACGTATGATCGATACGTTTGGACTATCCGATAAGCTGATCGTGAATGCGCTCAGCCTGCCGCTTGGCTATAAGCAACGTCTGGCGCTTGCCTGCGCGGTGATGCACGACCCCGACGTCCTGTTTCTTGATGAACCGACATCTGGCGTCGATCCTCGCACACGCCGCGAGTTCTGGACCCATATCAATGCTATGGTTGCCAATGGTGTGACCATTATGGTGACGACGCACTTTCTTGACGAGGCCGAGTATTGCGATCGCATCGCTCTCATCTATCGTAGCCGGATGATCGCATCCGGGTCGCCGGACGATCTGAAGGAGAGCGCCCGCGCCCATGGTCTGGAAGACCCCACGCTAGAGGATGCCTTTATCGCGCTTGTCGAACAAAGCGATCGGGAGCGCGAAGCGGCATGACACCGCACGCGCCTTTCTCGCACAAATGGCGGCGCCTGACGGGTTTGATCACCAAGGAGTCGCGCCAGGTTCTGCGCGATCCAAGTTCGGTTCTGATCGCGGGCGTGATGCCGCTTTTGCTTCTATTCCTGTTTGGATATGGCGTGACCTTCGATCCACGCGAACTCGACGTCGCGCTTGTGGTGGAGCAGCAATCATCCGAGACAGCGAGTTTTCAGGCGGCTCTTGAAAACTCGACCTTGTTCGAGGTCGAGGTCGGACCCGATCGACGCCTGTTTGAGAGAGATCTGTCGCTTGGCAAGATTGGTGGTTTGATCGTCCTGCCTGCCGATTTTTCTGCGAAGGCGTTTCGCGCGGACAGCGCACCCGTCCAGGTCATCGTTGACGGGAGCGATCCGAATACCGCCTATCTCGTCAGCGGCTATGTTGAGCTCTTATGGGGTAACTGGCTGGAACAGGAATGGATCAGGCGGGGACGCCCGGCCCTGCCGCCGAGCGTGCAGCTTCAGCCGCAAGTCTGGTTCAATCCGGAAATCTCGAGCCGCAACTATCTTGTGCCGGGATCGGTTGCGATCATTTTGACGACAATTGGCGCTCTGCTTACGGCACTGGTCGTCGCACGCGAATGGGAACGCGGTACGATGGAAGCCCTGCTCGCGACACCGGTTGGGATTTTCGAATTGCTGATCGGAAAACTGGTGCCCTATTATCTGCTTGGGATGGGCTCTATGGCCCTTGCGGTCATCACCGCTGTTTGGTTGTTTGGCGTGCCGTTCCGCGGGTCTCTCGGCGTCCTCATCCTGTCTTCGTCCTTGTTCATGCTGTGCTCGCTCGGTCAGGGTTTGCTCATATCAACCCTCACCCGAAACCAGTTGGTCGCGGCGCAGGCATCGGTTCTGACCGCCTTCCTGCCTGCCTTCTATTTCTCCAATTTCGTGTTTGAAATTGATAGTATGCCGCTGGCCCTGAGGCTCATCAGTTACGCGGTTCCTGCCCGCTATTATGTTTCTACATTGCAAACCGAGTTTCTCGCGGGCGATGTCTGGAATGTTATCCTGGCGGATCTGGCCGGGCTTGGACTCTTTGCCCTGATTGTCTTCGGACTTACTGCGCTGACCACGCGCACACGGCTGGAGTAGGAACATGTTTCTGCGTATCCTGTCTCTCATCATCAAGGAACTTCTCGCCAGCGCACGAGATCCCCAAACCCGGTGGGTCGTTCTCTTCTCTCCGCCTTTCCTTCTGGTGATCTATGCCTTCGCAATTACCCAGGAAATCTCCAGCGTGAATTTGGGCGTGTACACGCAGGATCGCGGCGCTGAGGCGCGTGCACTGATCAGCAGGTTCGAGGGGTCTCCAATTTTCGAAGATATCATCTATCTGCGCAGCGACTCAGAAATCCCGGCGGCTATCGACGCGCGATCCGTTGATCTGGTGCTACGAATCGGGCCCGACTTTTCTCGGACCCTGGAACGCGGCGAACACGCGACTGTTCAGTTGATCCTGGACGGGCGAGCCTCCAATGCCGCGCAGATTCTGGCCGGGTATTCAGGCCGGATCGTGCAGAATTTCAATGAGGAGACGGCTGCAGCACTCGGCATTCCGCCGCTTACAAAGTTGGTAACCCGGGTCTGGTACAATCCCAATCTCGACCCGCTTTGGTCTGCGGTACCGGCATTGTTCGCCGTGCTGACAGCCATTGTCGGGTTCATGGTCTCGGCGCTGTCGATTGCGCGTGAACGCGAGCTTGGCACATTCGAGCAGCTGCTGGTTTCTCCATTGCGACCGACGGAAATCCTCATCGGAAAAGCGGTTCCTGCACTTCTGATCGGACTGGCCAGCGCAACTGCGATGCTGATCCTGGGCTGGCTGGTGCTGGATGTCCCGCTACGCGGATCATTGATCCTCCTCTATGCCAGCATGGTCGTCTATCTGGCGGCGATCATTGGGATCGGTCTGTTCATTTCGTCCCTGGCGGCGACACAGCAACAAGCGATCATTGGTCTCTTCATCTATATGATGCCGGCTGTTTTGCTGTCGGGCTATGCAACTCCGGTCGCGAACATGCCTGATTGGCTGCAGGTTTTGAGCGAGACCAATCCGATCATGCATTTCATCGTGATCAGCAAGGCCGTCTACATGAAGGACGCGCCTGCCGAACTCTTCATCCATCACACCTGGCCCATGGCGGTGATCGCGGTCGTAACGCTCACTGCAGGTGCCTGGCTATTTCGCAGGCGCATGTCCTGAACAACAAATAGGCAATCCGGGAGAAAATCATATGTGTCTGTCAGCAGAAGTCAGTTTCATCGCCGCCGCCGGGCTTATTCCAGCTGGTATGCTCAGCATTCGGCAAGCCTGGCGGGGCGACCGGCGCTATCTGCCCCTGGCAACCCTGCCGCTGTTGTTTGGAATTCAACAATTGGCCGAAGGCGTGGTCTGGGTCGCCGGGTCCAGCCAGAACACCGAACTGATCGCAAGTGCCTCTCTCCTATACATGTTTTTTTCCTGGTTGGCCTGGCCGGTCTGGATTCCGGTCTCGACCTTCGCCCTCGAACCGGCCCGGCGTAAACCCTATTTCCTCGTCTTCGTAATAGCCGGCGCGATGTTGGGCGCACTGCAATACATTCCCTATTTTGCGCACGAGGGCTGGCTCAATACCCGCTTCCTGTCGCATGTAATCGTCTATGAAGGCACCGAACTCCTCGATTTTGTCGGACGCCGAGAGATTACCTATGCGATCTATGTGTCAGTTGTGATCCTGCCACTTTTACTATCATCGGTACGCGGCGTGCGTATCTTCGGTTTTCTCGCGTTTGGCGTTCTCATCACAACCTATACGTTCTTCGCATACGCCTATGTTTCGGTCTTCTGTTTCGGCGGGGCGGTCATGTCATCCTATCTGGTCTGGATGATGTACCGGGGTGACGGTTCGAAACACGGCACACGACCTCAAACAACACCTGCGTGAGCCAGAAGTGATGGCACTCGACCCATTCGCCATTGCCGGCATTGACACCGCCCGCCTGACACGCGTGAGCAGTCGTTTCGAGCCGCGTTTGGCGTCCGCAGTGTCGGCCCGTGTCGCAAAATGCAGGAAATAGGTGCATCGCTTTTTTAGAGTGGGTGAAGACCGGCGCCTTCTGAGCCCCCCTCAGAAGGATAGCTCAACGCCCATCAGGAACTCAAACGGCTTTCCCGGGCGAAGACCGGCCGGGTCTATTGAGGCAACATACACGTCGTCAAAAAGTTTCTCGGCCTTTACCCGCACGCGGATGCGATCCGTCAGGTCACTCCATATTGCAGCATCCGCCACCCAACGCGCCTCGATGAGTTGCGCCGCCTCGATTGCGCCCTGCCCGGCGCGCCCGTGCATCGGACACATAGTTTGCCGACAGATCCCTACCCCAGCGATTGGTCTCGACACCTGCGTTCCATGTCAGCTGTTTGTCGGACACATAGGGTAACTTGTCCCCAGCGGCGACATAATCCCACGGTACATAGTCGCGCTCGAAACGCCGCTGGAATTTTGCATCTGTGAGCGTATAGACGAACCCTGGCGGAAGGGCGAATTCTACCCCCAAAAGGGTTGCCGCATCACAGCTGGCAGTGGCTTACATGGACTTGCACGCTCACTTCACCGCCATTGAACGGGTCACCAAAGTACAGTCGTCGCCGAACGACGCCGTGCAGGTTCCGATAGTCGCTGACAATCCGGATACGGGACATGCTCTCTTATATGATCAGCTCAGTGCGCAGGCTCGCATCCGCAACGAGGCGCCGCTGCAATCCCGGTTCAACCTGATATGCCAGCGCGAACACATCGGGCATACGGGCGGGCTTGCCGGTGGAAAGCGCGATACAGACATATTTGGATGCGCCCAGAATCAGTGTTTGATGATCATCTGCCCGCACGACCTGGAAGTACCGATTGGCTCGCAATCTGCCATCATTGAACGTTATCCAGTTTGCGATGATGACCCCGTCGCCAAGTCGCGCAGGCCGCTGATAAACCAGCCTAGTTTCCCGAACCGCCATACCTCGGTCCAGATCGACGCACGCTTCAGCGGGCAGTCCAACCGACGCTGAATGTTCCATGGCGCAGTCATTCATCCATTTCAGATAAACTGCATTGTTCACATGGCTGAACGCATCAATGTCTGACGCAGCGACAGTCAAGCGAGATGTGAATGCGTCGGAAAACAGGAGGCCGCTCTGCTGATCGACAGGCATGACTTCTACCTCCCTCTTCGCTGAATATGATCATGTGCTTCCGCGGCGTTCAATTCGCGCGTCGAATTTCCGGTGCGGACATAATATTTCGAGGTATCCGACAAGACGAGAAAGACTGGTTCTGCGGCGCGCTCTACGAGCACCCAGCATATTGTCATGTCGTCGATCTTCAGGAACCGGCACCTGATCAGCGTGCAAGCGACACCCCCCAGATACGTCTTTACGATCCCCGTCAAGGCGCGCTCAAATTCATCAACTGACGGCTGCCGAAGCGTTTTAAGATCCTGTTCAATTCCGGTCAGCTCGCCTGCATCTGTCACGCCGATTAGGAGACGACCGCCTTCATGGTTCATCAATCCAGCGATTGTCTTGGCAATGACTTGCTCAAGACTTCTATTGGTCCTCGATTCATTGATATCCCACCGCAAAGTGGATTTGAACTCGGTGAATTCGTTCTCACCTCCGGCAATGACACTTGGCAATGCCGTTTGGAGATCCTCAAGGAGTCCCTCAGCTTTACGCAACTGAACAGAGAGTGCACGTGTCAGAACGGCAAAGACCATTCCGATTGCCGCGCCGAGTGCAGCGAAAATGCCATTCATAGCCATGAGATGGTAAACTGGCGCGCCACTCACCCGCTCCCAGGCAAATCGGCCAAAGTCAGAATATTCGGGTGAAAACAGAGCGCCATACTCCATCCACAAGACGAGCGTAATGATGGGGTGAAGAACAATGACCCCTATGATCGCGCCCATGGCGGCATAAAGAAGAAAATGCCGTACAGGACGGTAAAGTCCGATTCCTGAGCGTCCAAGAGCAAGACGGCGTGTCAAACTGATTCCTCTCTCAGGCCGCGAACCGAGTTGATGATGAGGGTGCCAGCCGCACCTGCAACAATCGCCTCGATATCCTTCAATGCACCGATCGCTGCTTTTGCGCCGCTATGGCGCACAAACGCGCAGGCAGCTCTGACTTTTGGGCCCATTGATCCTGCCGGGAACTCATACGTGTCCAGAGCATCAGGCCCCGCTTCTATAATGCGCCGCTGTGAGGGTTGCCCCCAGTCGACATAGACCGCATCGACATCGGTCGCCATGATGAAGAGATCCACTTCAAGTTCGCGGGCCAGCAACGCGCTGGCAAAATCCTTGTCGATGACGGCTTCAACTCCCTTGAGCCGACCATCTTCTCCCCGGATTGTCGGAATCCCCCCTCCACCGGCGCAGATAACAATTACGCCGCGGTCGAGCATCCATTTGATTGGATCCAGTTCAAGAATTTTCTGAGGTTTGGGCGACGCAACAACCCGGCGCCAATCCTGACCATCCGCTTTGATCTGCCATTTTTTTTCGGCCGCAAGACGTTCTGCATCAGCCCGGGAATAAACCGGTCCGACAAATTTGCTCGGCGCGTCAAACGCCGGATCAAGCGTATCGACCTCGATCATGGTGAGCAGTGTCGCGATCTCTTTGTCCCCTTGCAGGCAGTTTCGAAGCTCGCGCTCGATCACGTACCCGATCATGCCCTCGGTCTCGGCGCCGAGAACATCCAAAGGGAAGGCTTCGTCTGGCTTGTAGGCCGCCCCTTGCAGTGCCAGCAATCCGACCTGGGGCCCATTGCCATGCGTAACAATCAGTTCGTGATTCCGAGCCAGGGGGGCAAGCGCGCTTGCTGCAATTTTTACATTGGCGCGCTGGTTTTCGACCGTCAGCGCTTCACCGCGTTTCAAAAGGGCGTTTCCGCCAAGGGCAACCAGTATACGCATGGATCAACCGCCGATCGTGGCCACAAGAATGGCCTTGATCGTGTGCAGCCGGTTCTCGGCCTGTTCGAACTGGATTCCCGCGGGCGATTCAAAGACCGCGTCAGTAACTTCCATTTCGGATATCCCGAATTTCTCCAGCATGTCCCGGCCGACGTCGGTTTCTGCATTGTGGAATGCCGGCAGGCAATGCATGAATTTGGTTGTCGGCTTGCCTGTTGCCGCCATCAAATCGGCATTGACCTGATAAGGCCTGAGCAATTTGATCCGTTCTTCCCAGACCTCGGCTGGCTCGCCCATCGACACCCAGACATCAGTATTGATGAAGTCACAGTCCTTGACGGCTTCGACCGGGTCTTCGGTGATCGTCAGCCGGGCTCCATACCGGGCTGCCAGCTCTTTGGCAGGCTGCAAATAGTCGTCGCTTGGCCAGAGGCTCCCGGGCGAAGCGATGCGGACATCCATACCCATCAGACACCCGGCGATCATGAGGGAATGACCCACATTGCTATGGGCATCGCCGACAAAGGCGTAGGATATGTCGCGGAGCGGCTTGTCGGCATGTTCGTGCATCGTCATCAGGTCCGCCAGCATCTGGGTCGGGTGCCATTCATCCGTCAGACCGTTGAATACGGGCACGCCCGCATAGGCGGCAAGTTCTTCGACCTTTCCCTGCCCAAACCCGCGATATTCGATCGCATCGTACATTCGCCCAAGGACCCGAGCCGTGTCCTTCATTGATTCCTTGTGACCGATATGCGAGCCGGACGGCCCGAGATAGGTAAAGCCTGCTCCCTGATCCATGGCCGCAACTTCGAACGCACACATCGTACGCGTCGAGGCCTTCTCGAAGATCAGGCAGATATTCTTGCCTTTCAGGCTTTGGTGTTCGATGCCGGAATATTTCGCGCGTTTCAGATCACGCGACAGATCGAGAAGATAGCGCATTGCGCGCTGGTCGAAATCCAGCAGTTTCAGGAAACTGCGTCCTTGAAGATTATAGGCCATTATACGTCCTCATCATGAATATACGGGTGCCAAACGGGCACTTAAAAATCGACCGGATCGCGCCAGACCGGGCAGGTCATGCAATGGCCGCCGCCGCGGCCTCGCCCGAGTTCGGATCCACGGATCGTGATCACTTCGATACCGGCTTTGCGCAGGAGCGTGTTGGTCGATGTGTTGCGGTCGTACGCGACAACGACCCCCGGTTCGAGGGCGACGACATTGTTGCCGTCGTCCCATTGCTCGCGCTCCTGATTGTAGGCGTCGCCGCCCGTTTGAACGATGTTCAGCTTTTTGAGCCCAAGCGCCTCAGCCGCTATCACAAAAAGGTGACGGCTCTCCTTTGTGACGCATACGTGGTCGGGCTTGTCGCAGGGTTGCAATGTATAGCATTGGATCTGGTCGCAAACCTCGACAAAAGCCGTCGCGACATCCCGGTCACAATGGGAAAAGACCGTGTCCAGGTGCATCGCGCTGCGTGCGCGCGGCATCTGACAGGCGATGACACGGGTCGCGGCCCCGTTTTTAAACAAGGCGCGCGCCACTTGTCCAACCGCCTGCGGGCTGGTGCGTTCGCCCATCCCGATAAGGACAGTGCCGTTGCCCCATGGCATGACGTCGCCGCCCTCCAGCGTCGCGGGGCCGTGATCGGTATCCGGATCGCCCCACCAGACTTTGAAATCACCGTGTGCAAATGCCGGGTGAAATTTGTAGACAGCGGCGACGAGCAGCGTTTCGGGCCGCCGCGCGGGCCAGAACATCGGGTTCAATGTCAGGCCGTTGCCGATCCAGCAACTATTGTCGCGCGGGAACTGCGTGTTTGGCAGTGGCGGTATGACAAATCCGTCCGGACCCAGATAGCTGCCGAACATGTCAGTGGCCTTAAACGGCAGGTCATGAACGGCAATTCCGCCTATCAGAAACACCGCCAGTTGATAGGGGGGAAGTTCGCTCAGCCAGGCGCGCAACTCCTCCGGCATGCCGACGCCGACCTGGTCGTCGGTCACCCGCCGGTCGAGGATCCAGTTGCGGGCCTCAGGCATCGCGACAATCTCACTCAAGAGGTCATGAAATTCGTAGACTTCAACCCCGCGATTGGCCATTTTCATGCGAAAGTCGGCATGATCGGTTCTGGCTTCCTGCACCCAGAGAACATCATCGTAGAGCAACGCATCGGCGTTTGCGGGCGTTAGCCGTGAGTGCGCGAGCCCTGGCTGACAGGTAATGACTTTGCGCAGCTTGCCGATTTCAGAATGTACACCGAAGCCTGTCATTGGAGAGGTCCTTTCAAAAACACGTTGAATTGCGGTTCAGTATGCGGCGTTGAAGACTGTGCCCGCTCAGTTGATCAGGGTTGCGATCGTCAGAGACCCCATAACCAGGACGACCAGCCCGAGCAGGAGCGGCCACATGAACCGGAGCCAGCGCTGGTAGGGCACACCGCCAATCGCGAGTGCTCCCATGACGACCGCAAAGGTCGGGTTGATGAGGTTCACCAGCCCGTTCGCCGACTGATAGGCGGTCACCACAAGCGAGCGGTCAACGTCCGAGAAATCGGCAAGCGGTGCCATGATTGGCATGCTCAAGACGGCAAGACCCGAGGACGATGGTACCAGGAAGGACAATCCAAGCTCTATCCCGAACATGGTGTTGATGAACCCGATGGGCCCGAGCCCGCTCAAGGCGCCTTCGCCCGCATGCAGGATCGTGTCCGTCATCTTGCCTGCGTCCATGATCACCACGATTCCGCGTGCAATGCCGATTATGAGCGCCACGCCGAGAAGGTCTTTCGCGCCCGCCATGAAGGCGTCGATAAAGCCCTCTTCACCCATCCAGGAGGCGACCCCGACAAGGATAGATGCAGCGATGAACAGGGCCGACATCTTGTCCATCCACCAGCCTTGCGAAGATACGCCCCATATCATGATGGCGAAGGTCGCAGCGAAAATGATCAGGGTCAGGATTTGTGATCGTGAGAGCGGCGCGTCCGGATCATGGCCGTCGCTCTTGAAGCGGGCAGCGATTTCGTTTTTCTTGTCGGCGATGATCGATTTGGAGGGATCTGCTCTCACCTTGACGGCGTAGCGCATCACGTAGGCCGAACAGATCGCCCAGCCTGTTACCAGAATGAAAACCCGCAGGGTCAGCCCGTCCGTAAACGCGATGCCAGCCGCGTTTGAAGCGATAACCGTGGCGAACGGGTTTATCGTCGAACCGAGGACGCCGATCCCCGCCCCGAGCAGGATAACGGCAACGGCGACGACGGCATCAAACCGGGCGGCCAGCATGACCGGTATCAGGAGCCCATAAAAGGCGAGCGATTCTTCGGCCATGCCATAGGTCGTGCCGCCAACAGCAAAGAAGGCCATAAGGATCGGGATCATCCAGATCTCTCGCCCCCTCAAGGCCGACATGCAGCGTTCGATTGCATGATCGATGGCGCCTGTCCGGGTCACAACGCCGAGAAATCCACCGATGATGATCACGAACAGCGCGACATCGATAGCCTGCGCTTGATTGCTGTCCGGGTTATAGAACCCGCCAATCGGTGCGAGAAATACATCGACAATCCCTTGCGGGTTGGCATCAACGGTTTCGTATGTCCCTGGAATCGGTACCTCACGGCCCAGTTCCGCATTCTCCGCTCGCTGATATTGCCCTGCCGGTACAATCCATGTCCCCAACGCAACGAGGGCAATGAGCGCGAACAGGATTGTATAGGCAGTTGGAAACTTGAAGCCCTTCGATGGGGCCTGTGCATCGTCCGTTTCAATTGAGTCTGACATGTTTTCAGCCCCTCTCCTAGAATGCGACGGATGCGTAGAGCATGAAGTGAGACCAGGTCTCATCACCGCCCGTAAATTGTTTGGCGCCGTCGCCCGGCACCATCACAGCGGCTGCCGCCGACAGGAACAAGCGATCGGTCGCCTGCCAGTCGAGGAAGATATCGACTTCGTCTCCGAACGCCTCATCGTCCACACCGATCTGGCCAGGTTCATCCAGAGTGAAATTGAGCCAGGAAGCGGTCAGCGACACGGTGTCAGTCAGCGTGGCAGAGCCTTTGACCATATGGGTTTTCTGGTTGGAGTTCCCGAAAATCCAGTTGCCCGTGATCTCACCCTGATACCATTGGCCGTAATCGGTGAAGCCGTAGGCGAGCGGTACGAATTCTTCATTTTGCGGCGTCGACGGATCATCGCCTGTGACGACGGCGTAGCGATAGGTGATTGTCGGCTCAAACGGCAAGCTATCGAGCTTGTAGCGGCCTTGAAGGTAGCCGCCTTGGCCCTCATAGAAACCGGCCCCTTCCTGCAGGGCGTACTCGCCAGAAAATGTTAACCGGTCAGAGACGTCAATCGCGGCGCGCACATCGTAGGTTTTCAGTTCCTCGGCTGTGTTTGCGGTGACCGGGTCATCAAAATGGGCAACTTCGACATAGGTTGCGCCAATTGAGGCGCGCTCGGAGATGTCATACTCGGCATTGACCCCGCCGACATGCGCCTTGATACCGGCCCGGCCCGGATTGTTGCCAAGCCAGAACCCTTCCAGCAGCAGATCTCCTTGCTTCAGGCGAACGAGGCCGCTGCTGCGCGACGCCGAACGGGCACCCAGGTAGAAGCCGCCTCGGTCGCCGCCATCACGGCCACCATCCTTGATCAGGAAGCCGGTACCAATTTCATAGTCAAAATCGCCGCCGATGACCTCGAAGAAATCATCTTCGCCAAGTTCTGCCTTCCAGCCGACATAGAGCTTTTCGAGCGTCGCCTTGCCGGGGTCGCTGATCCCGGCGGCGAAACCTTCTGCGCTCTCGCCGTATGTCTTCGTCCCGACAGCAGACAGGCCGGCTGACAATTCCCCCCCAAATACATTTTTCAATGTCAGGTACAGTTGCGGCTCAACTGCGAACTCCGCCCATGTGCTTGTATCGACACCGATGTTCGCTTCGGGCTCTCCAAACCAGGGATTGCTTTGCGCAAAAACGACTGTGGCTGCGTCGAGACCAACATCAATGGCGACAACGTCACTGTCGTAGAGATTGATCTGGGCCATGGCTGGAAGGGCCGCAACGCCGAGTCCAATAATTGACAGAAGCGCTGTTCTGCAGGCAGGGCCCCGGGGACAATGCGCACGCACGTGTGAGTGAGGCGTATACGTGTCGGCCTTGAGGTTTCTCATCATCGGTGTCTCCAATGCGCATGGGACCAAGCCTGCCGCAAATGGGAGCGATCAGCCTTTATGGTGATACGGCATGGACGCCACCTTCCCTCACTCATTACACCGGGAACTTACACAGCCGCCGTTTTTCAATACAGTTGAAACATTCAATACTGGCGGGTTTGCTCCGCTCTAGGGTCGGGTGATGACCAAGTTACCAGCTCCTAACTACACGCCCGCACTCGGCCCTCATGGTTCGATAGAACTTTATGATCGCGCCATTGCTCTCCTGACCCGTGAGAAAACATGGCGAGCCAGGCTGCTCGTCGCTTTGGCCCCCAGAGGCGGAGAGACAATCATCGATATCGGCGCGGGCACTGCGAGCATGGCGTGTCTGATCAAAACAACGCAGCCTGGCATTCGCATGATCGCAATTGATCCGGACCCCGACATACGAACGATCGCCGAAGCGAAAGCGGTAAGAGCTGGAGCCGCTATCGAATTCGTAACCGCGATGGGCGACAAAAAGATTGACCACATTGTCCGGCCGGGAAGCGCGGACAAGATTCTGATCAGCCTCGTGCTCCACCAGTGCCCGGTCTCTGTTAAAACAAGTATCCTCGCAAACGCTTTTCGCCTCCTCAAACCCGGTGGCGAGTTGCTGATCGCTGATTACGGTCGGCAGCGCTCAATACCGATGAAGCTTGCTTTCAACCTGGTCCGCCTGACCGATGGCTATGCCGACACCAGAGCCAACAAGGACGGCCGGCTGCCCGAATTCATGCGGGGTGCGGGATTTACGCATGCCAAAGAGCAGAGCGTCACGCTCACGCCGACCGGATAGATCTCCATCTATTCGGGCACCAAACCCTAGGCTCACTGCCAGGCGGTTTGGCGCCGCGACGTACCGATCTTGCAACGCACACGCCTCGGTCCACGCCATCACGGTTTCAATAGAGCGCCGATCCAATACCGAGGGCGGCATTGGTCTTCGCGATGGATTTTTGTGAATCTGTCGAAAGCCCTGTCAGCGCCCTGATCGCATCAATCGTTTCCGGGATGACGATCGCCTGATTGTCGACCATATAGGCATAAAAGAGTTCATTATTCTGAATCGTAACCAGGTCTTCCCAAAGAGCGACTTCGTATAGGTTGTCATTTGGACGTTTCAGGTCGGCCATGAGTTCCTTGACACTGTTTATACCCGTCAGTCCGTCGTCCAGTCTGACCATGGCGATACGCGTCGAAGAGTGAAATGCCGCCAATACCTCCTCTCGGTCGGCGGCGCGCGACAGTTCAACGTTCCAATAATGCAGATGCGCAAGTGTTTCCGGCACCTTGACCGCCATCGTCACGACATCGAAATCCGGATCGACGCTTTGGGCATCCGGGCCTTGATGGCTTGGAATGCTTTGTTCCGGGACTAGCGTGTTCATGATGCCGCTCTGATGGCTTTCCCAGGGATCGGTGGCGCGGCGCAAAAGCGTGCCGCGCGCCTTTTTGAGCAAACCTGCCCGTTTCAGCGCGCCGAGCGTTCGAACAATCGACGTCGTGTTGCAGGAGACAATCCGCGTTTCATATCTGCCCACAGCGCTGTCAAAATTCGATTCGGCGACGAATGAGTGCTCGGTAAGGGCGTGGGGTTCGCCACCTTGTACAATGAATCTGAGCCCCCGCTTTCGGAAGAGAGCAACATTTCCGGTTGCAACATGTTTCGGTGTGCAATCGACGACAATATCTGCCTCGTCCAGGAGGTCATCCAAATTGCCTGACAGTACTATACCCGCTTTGCTCATCGATGTGTGCGCCTTTGGGGTTGCCGCAAAGACTCGATAGCCTCGCTGGTTCGCGACACGCAGCCGCCAGTCAACAGATGTATCAGCGATGCCTGCCAGCTGCATATCGTCCTGGCGTGTCACGGCATCGGCAACGCGTTTGCCGATGACACCGTAACCGTTTACGGCGACCCGGATTGACTTGTCAGACATGCTCTTGCTCCTTCAGTGACAGATTTTTCTGCGTTGCGACCAGGTTTTGCGGCTCGCCCGCTAGATACGTCTTGATGTTCTTGATTGTGGTTTCGGCAATGCGGGCGATGGCTTCTCGCGTATTGAAAGCGGAGTGAGGTGTCACGATCACATTGGGCATTCGCAATAGAACCTGGTCGGCAACCAGGGTGCGCAGATCATCTCCGTCACAATCAACCGAACAGATCAGCTCTGCCTCTTCGCGAAGCATGGGTTCATCAGGCAGGACGTCAAGTCCGGCCGCCGCCACCTTTCCGCTCTTTAAAGCCTCGATGAGCGCATGGCTATCGACCACGTCGCCGCGCGCCGTGTTGATGATTACGACACCGTCCTTCATGCGCATGAAGGCGTCCGCAGATAGGAGATGACGGGTCTGAGGCGTGGACGGCACGTGCAGGGATATTATGTCTGCGGTCGTTAGGAGGTCGTCAAAAGTCCGATAAGAAAAGCCCTCGCGCGTCGCAAAATCGGAATCCGGCACGATGTCAAATGCACAAACATGCATGCCAAACCCGTGAGCAATGCGGACAACATGCCGCCCGATGGCGCCGGTGCCCACCAGGCCTAGTGTCTTACCGGCGAGATCGAAGCCCGTCAGTCCGGCAGGAGAGAATGGCCCTGAGCGAGCGCGCTCCACCGCCTCGAGCAAGCGATGGCTGAGTGCAAGGAGGAGGGCGAAGACATGTTCGGCGACGGTATTTTCGCCATAGACCGGCACATTGCAGACACGAATGCCGCGTTCGGCGCACAGGGCGGTGTCAATGTGGTCAAATCCTGTCGATCGCGTCGCGATCAATTTGAGCGCTGGCAGCTGATCCAGAACCGCACGATCGATGGCCGAATTTATGAAGGTGGAAACAATTTCGGCATCAACGAAGGCGCCGGCATTTCCGGCCGAGAGAGCTTCATCTGTCAGTCTCAGACTGTTGCCTGGCTTCAGACTGTCAAACGTTGCCGCGTCTCGCGGCTCTATTTCGAAAAACGCAATTTGCATCACTCTGAACCATGCTCCTCGATGGCGACAACCTGTACGAAACTGAAGCCGGGCCGCCGCGGATTCAGCGCGTTCTTTCGCAGAGGCAACCCAGGCGATCGGGGGCCTTCCCGGTGCGAACTGGCTCATTTGGCTCAAAGTAAATGACGGTTTTTTCCGACGCCTGTGCTCAGCATGTTTCATGAAAGACTAATACAGATACGCGGCAGTGGTCCGGCGCACTCATACGCAGACGAAATTCTTCACGAGGCATGATGCTGCGCAGAACTGATCACCAGCCCCCATCGCGGGAAAAGCGCTCTTGGTTTCATACAACGCGAATAGTTTGCGCTTGTCAGGATACCTTGATCTATTGACGGCCTGGCCAAGGGGTGAACCCCAACCAGACGTATCTGACTGTGTGGATAAAGCCCCTTTCATTCCAGATCCGAAGGCAGCCACCGCAGACGCCGGCCATCTGCCTGCCGATTCAAGCGCGTCGACACGGCATGCTGCGCTTGCCGTTTTCGCAGCCATGTCCATCGCTTTTATCTGGGTTAATTCTCCGGCTGTTGGGACCTACGATTTTATCCATCATACGCCTTTCTCGATTCAACTCGGAGAGGTCGGGCTGTCCAAACCACTTGTCGATTGGATCAATGAGGGCCTGATGGTCTTCTTCTTCTTTGCGGTCGGGCTCGAAATCAAACGAGAAGTTTTGGTCGGCGACCTTGCATCGCCGCGCAGGATCGCCCTTCCCGCGATTGGCGCACTGGGCGGTATGCTCGCCCCTGCTGCAATCTATCTGATGTTCAATGCGGGTAATCCGGACACCGAACATGGCTGGGCGGTACCGGTCGCGACCGATATTGTACTCGCACTCGCCGTCTTGTCGGTACTTGGTGCCCGCGTTCCGGCCAGTCTGAAAGTCTTCCTGATGGCGCTCGCCGTATTCGATGATTTCGGAACGCTGGCTGTCATCGCGCTCTTCTATACTGAGGGGGTGAGCCTCGTCTCGCTGACTATGGCTGGTTTCGGCCTTGCCGTCCTGATCGGGTTCAACCGAATGCGCATTTCAAATATGACGCCCTATGTCCTGATAGGCATATTTGTGTGGGTCGCGGTTCTGGAATCAGGCGTGCATGCGACCATTGCCGGTGTCCTCGTGGCCTGGACCATTCCGCTTACAATCAATGGGCGCCCCGTACTTGCGGTCATCGAAGCGGGCATGAAGCCATGGGTCGCTTATGGGGTTGTCCCGATCTTCGCCTTTTTCAACTCCGGCATTCACTTGGCGGGCATAACGCCATCCTCCCTGCTCGGACCCGCCAGCCTCGGCGCCGGGCTGGGCCTTTTCCTTGGCAAGCCGCTTGGTGTATTTGGTGCGGCCAGCCTGGCTGTCTGGAGTGGGTTAGGCAAACGACCTTTCGGCGTCAGCTGGCTGCATTTGCTCGGCGCGTCCTTTCTGGCGGGGGTTGGGTTTACAATCAGCCTGTTCGTGGCGGCGCTCGCATTCGATAGTCCAACCGCTTTGCAAGGGGTCACTTTGAGTGTGATCATCGGGTCCACGCTTTCGGCGGTGACCGGGCTTGGCCTGCTTGCTGCCGCCAGACAAAGGCTCCAGCCACTCAGACCCGATGAGACATTCGCTCGATGATAATGTTGCTGGTGCGCCCTTACTGGCCATTTGCGGCGATGCCAATCGTGTTGCCACCCAATTGGCGTCCCCACCGATGAAGACCTCGTACGGCTGAGCCGGATGCGGTCGCAGGCGTTCAAATCGACCACACAATCACCTGAAATATTTGGACCGCTTGCAAGCCAGGATACACCGACCTGCCAGCTGGGATAGAAACGATATCCGAATATTGGGCGCAATCCTGCAATGATTCCTTAGGTGGCGTCGCCTTCGACTTGGCACGTTCACTCCGAGGGCGCGAACGGCTGCGGTCCCAGCCTCGTGAGTGAGTCTAGAATGGGTCTCGCAATGTCGCGGAAGCGCCTGCGGGCTGGACGTCTTGTTTCGTTTAGCTGCAAAAAAACTGAAACGTGTAATGCGCGGCCAAGGTCTGCGTCTGTTCGTCTTGCAGTCCTATTGGCTGCGATGTGGCTCGGACGGCGAACCACATCACAATACAGGAAAGTTTAAGATGAACTCTCACCAAAGTCCCCGCCGGCAAACTTCCGATGGCTCAAGCCACTCCTCCCACACTTTACCCAAGGTCTTGACCTGCGTCATATCCAGCCTTGGGATTGGCCTGTTTGGCGTGGGACTAGGTGCAATCGTGGCACCTTATATCGCAGAAACCGCTGCGCTGATTGCCCTTCTCGGACTGACGGTTCACCTTGTCGCCTTGATCCGCAGCGTTCGCCACAGACGCCCAGGCATATCCGATCAGCAACTTTGGCTCACAGCAATCTATCTAAGCTGCTGGACCATACTGATCGTGCTCACTTTACGCCTGTTTAAGGTTTGGTTTTGATGGATCCTGGGCAATTGATACCTCATTGAAGGAATACGGAGCGGCCATGACGAGGCGTTCAAAGTTGACGAGAAAGAGTGATTGCGCGCGTCTTTCGCTGAATGTCGCGTCTGCTTGCGGGCGGCAAAGTCCAAAAAGCGCAAGGGGATTGGTTTGAGCCAGGATATCAGGGACCGACAATATCAGGCGGATTTGACGGTAATATCGTGCAGAATATCGCCGGCATGCGCAAAGTGATCGGCCGCATTTGAGAGGTGGCGATAAATTTCCCGACGCTTGAGCGTCTCCATGACAAAGGAAACCCCTTTCAGGACAGAGTCGCAGCTCGCCTTATCGTCCGGTTCGAGCAAAGGTCGTAAATCCTCACTGAGGTCCTTGCGTCGCGCCGCCAAATCGTTGGCATAATGCTGCGGGCTGAATAATTCGGCTATCGCTCGCCGATAGACTTTCTCAACGTGACGCTCGGTCTTGCGAACAGCGTTTGCGGCGCGTTCCGCTTCCCCCGGATTGGTTTTCAGAACACTGAATCCGCGTTGCAGTGATCTGGCGCCCTGCAGCAGCAAGTCAGCCATTTCAGCCATAGGCTTGTCGGGGCTCACTCCAAGAACATCCATCTCCCACACCGAGGTTTTGGCATAGTTGAGCCCATCATCGATAGCGGTAATCGCGCGGTAGATGTCTTCACGATCATAGGGCGTTGCGAAGGAACGGTTCAGTATATCGATGTTTCTTGCTTTCAAACTGTCGCCTTCGTGTTCGAGCTGGCGAACCCTGTCGGCAGCGGCTTGGTCCCCCGTCATCATGAATTCAGCAAAAACCTCCATCCCCTGCACGACGAGTTCACATTGATCATTGAGCAACTGATGAAAATCTGGCGTGCGCGGAAACAGTCCGTTCAAAATCCGAACAAGGCTCGGAGGACGCTTAACGTCACCTGGGCGTTTCGACATCATACTTCCTTTCTCGCGTGCCCCGAGGGCGTCCTGCTAAACGATTGCGCCAAGCGCTTGCATAAGAAGATACAGCGCGATCGATATCGCGGCTGCACCGGGCATGGTAATCAGCCAGGCGCCTATGATGTGCTGCGCCGTGCCCCAGCGGACCGACTTTGGACGCTCAGATGCACCGATGCCCATTATGGACGTGCTCACGACCTGAGTGGTTGAAACCGGCGCGCCCGTCATGGACGCGGCCAGAATCAGGCTTGCCGATGCAAGCTGGGCATCAAGCGCATGAATGGGTCTGACTTTGTAGATCCCGAAGCCGAGCGTTCGAACGATCCGCCAACCACCTGAAAACGTGCCCAAAGTGATGGAAGTTGCGCTTGCGAGGATCACCCAAATCGGCACGGTGAACTCTGCATTGACGCCGCTGATCACAAGTAACATGGCGATAATCCCCATCCCCTTTTGAGCGTCATTCGTACCATGAGAAAAGGCGAGCGCTGCGGTCGCCACCCATTGAAATCCGCGCAAGTTACGATTGACGGCCGGACGAGCGCCGCGCAGCGCAAATCTTACCAAGCGGTGGATAATCCAGCCGAACAGAAATCCGAGGACTGGCGAAATAAGCAGCGCACCCAGGACCTTGGTGACGCCGCTCACGCGCCCTGCGTTCAACTCGGACATCCCCCATACGACATGCTCTGGTCCGGCAGAAACCAGCACAGCCCCAACCAGACCGCCTACGAGCGCTTGAGAAGAGGATGCTGGCAGTCCGAACCACCAGGTAATTAAATTCCACCCGATTGCGCCCCCCAAGCCTGAAAGCACAATCGTGAGCGACGCGATATTCTGTAGATCAGTGACATCAATAAAGTTGCCGATCGTATTGGCAACGGCTGTTCCACCCAGAACAGGGCCAAGAAAGGTGAATACGGACACAAGTATCGCGGCTTGTATTGGCGTTGCTGCTCGCGAGGCGACAATTGTGGCAAGCATATTCGCGGCGTCCTGGAGGCCATTGGTATAATCATAGGCCAGCACGATCAGAATTCCGGCGATCAACAAGACAAGAGTGTTGGTCATCGACCCGCCCGCAGGATTTAAGAGACTGAAGACACAGCAGCTGCGCTGCGCACACGCCACAATCGCTTCCCTGTCGCGGGTTCGTTTGGCCGGGAGAGACAGCTCATTCTGCGGCAGTCAACCGGATCTGGCGATCGTCGCAAGATCTCGATTTGGTCAGGCCGAGATCTATGCGCGCCAGTGTCCGGCGAAGTCGCACAGCTTCTGGTGTATGGCCGTCCCCGCGACGTTCCAGCTTTGCCAGTTTCTCCCGGAAGATTGGCACATAGACCATGATGACTGGTCGCCCGTCACATTGATCCTGACTGTCTGTCATCTGGCGGCCTCCTGGTCGGCGATCGACGCGGAAAACGGATTGTCGCGTCTGCGATAGGGTGATCAACATCAAACGGATGCAAACGTTTGAGTTTACTCTGATATGATACGCATATGACGCGCGAGGCCCTCATACGTTACAGTTCCAACTGTTTGGACCGAGCTGCGGCCGCATCGAAAATCAGCCGAACGGGCTGCTCTGACATTTCCATGCTGGCAAGAGTCCGGGTCGAGAGTGCGCCCCTGTTCCAGGTTACAGCGTTTAGCATCGTGTGCTGGAAGACGAAGTGAATCATCGATGCAGGGCTGCAATGGTTTTCTTTGTGGCCTGCAAGACAATTGTTTCATCGGGAACGGCCAGGGCCTTGTCCGTCTCCGGACAATCAATCGATTTGATGATATGCCGGATCGTATTCAATCGCGCCTGGCGCTTGTCGTCGGTGTGAACGGCAAACCACGGCGCGTGCGTCAAGTCCGTACGACGCAGCATGTCATCGCGCGCAGCCGTATAGTCATCCCACTTTTCGAGTGCGACCGCATCAATCGGGCTTTTCTTCCATTGTTTGAGCGGATCTTTATCACGGTCTGCGAGGCGGCGCGACTGTTCAGGCTTGCTTATGTCGAGATAGTATTTGAGAATCTGGGTTCCGTCGCCAACCAGCATTTTTTCGAACGCGCCAACATTGTCATAAAACGCTTCAACCTGGTCATCACTGGCAAATCCCATGACCCGTTCCACCCCGGCGCGATTGTACCATGACCGATTGAACAGGACGATTTCTCCATCGGCTGGCAAATGCGACGCGTAGCGTTGGAAATACCAGCTCCGCGTGTCCCGGTCTGACGGCTTTCCAAGCGCAACGACGCGCGTCTCTCGCGGACTGAGATGTTCGGTGATCCGCTTGATGATGCCGTCTTTGCCAGCCGCATCCCGTCCTTCAAATATTATTAGTATACGATGGTTATGCGCTATTGCCCGTCGCTGAATTTTGACAAGCTCAATCTGCAGGTCACGCAAGTCATGTTTGTAGACTTTCTTGGAGCGTCCTGCCTCTTTTTTGTCATCTCTGGGCATTGGCGAACGGTCTTTCATCATTTACGGGCGACACCTGTCGAAGGGGGCCACGCGCGGGCTCAGTCCGATACAGATAGTCGCGTGTCAGCGGCACAGCATCCTGGCGTTTGGCGAGTTGAAGCTGGAAGACGTTGTGGACGCCATGCCGGAATGACAATTCACTGCACACGAGGTAGAAATCCCACATACGTACAAAGCGATCATCATAGAGCGCTTTGGCCTCGTCTGCTCGCGCGAGAAACCGTGATCGCCAGGCTTTGAGGGTTTCTGCATAGTGCAGGCGCAGGATTTCAACATCGAGGACCATCAGGCCGGCTTTTTCGATCGCAGGCAGGATTTCAGATAGCGCCGGTATGTAACCGCCTGGAAAAATGTGGCGGGCGATCCATGGATTCGTCGCTCCCGGTCCTGGGGTCCGCCCAATCGTGTGAATGAGCGCCGTGCCGTTATCTTTCAGGCACGTCGCAATCTGATCGAAATATTCGCGATAGTGCGGCACACCGACATGCTCAAACATGCCTACCGAGACGATACGGTCATAACGCCCGGTCAGATTGCGATAATCCTGAAGCTCGAACTCCACTCTGTCGCTGACGCCCATGTCGTCCGCGCGCTCGCGGGCAAGGCAATGCTGCTCGCATGACAGAGTGACCCCGTGAACACGGACATTTTCACGGCCGGCAAGATGTAAGGCCAGTCCGCCCCACCCGCATCCGATATCGAGCACAGTGTCGCCCGGTTTCAGGCACAGCTTGCGTGCGACATGATCTTTCTTGAAGCGTTGTGCATCGGCCAGAGACGTCTCCGGGTCAGGGAAGTAGGCGCATGAATACTGCATGTCCTCATCGAGGAAGAGGCGGTAAAGATCGTTGCCGATATCATAATGGTGCGCGACATTTCGAGCCGAGCGTGCGCGTGGATTGAACTGCGCGACCGCCCGAAACGTCTTTCTGAGGAATGCCGGTAGCGAGGCACTCGGGCTGCCATCAGACAATATATTCGTCCAGAAAATATCCAGCAGATCATAAAGGTCGCCCGCTTCCAGCACCAGCCCCCCCTCCATATAGGCCTCGCCGAGCTGCAGTTCCGGATCGAGCAGGATGCGGCGAAGCCATGCTTCCGATTTGATTGCGATACGGATCGGGCTAACGCAGTATGAGCCGAAGAGGGACGTCGCGCCATTTGGAAACGTGACTTCCAGGCATCCTTTGCGAATAGATCGGTCAAGCCGGCTCCTGGCGATTGCACTCCAAAGGCTCATTGGGAAAATCCTTCTCGTCTGGCGCAAGCGCAACGTCCGGCGCTCACCACATACTCTGATACGGGTAAGACGGCCCGGCCCCTGAACCATTACACTCAGGGCCCAGCGCCATATTAAAAGTGACCGAAAATCCGTTCGCGCTTGAGGGCGATTCTGGCGGCGTGCGTATCACACTCCTCAAGCCCCAATATACGTGGAACCGCTTACGAATATGACGTCCGACCCAAGCCCTTCAGAACGGCGCAAACGAGCCATTGAAGCTGCGCTCATCGAGTCGCATCAGGACATGTTTCGGTTTCTGAAGCGAAAATTGCGCAACGATGCGGATGCCAAGGATGTGCTGCAAGAATTCTATGTTAAGGCGCTGACCCGGTTTAATGATCTTAAAGATGAAGACCGGCTTCGAGGCTGGTTGTCTCAGATTCTTCGTTCGACAATCGCTGATCATTTTCGAGCAATGACGCGCTCAGACAAAGCGCTGGAAACCTATGCGGCAGAGGCTGCCCTCCTGTTCGATGATGATGAGATCGACTTTGTTATTTGCGCATGCCTATACAAAATGTTGCCGACACTGAATCCCGACTACGCGGATCTGATCTGGCGGGCTGACCTTATCGGTGAAGATCGCTCTGTGATTGCTCATGATCTCGGCCTGTCTGAGAATGCGCTTCGAGTGAAACTTCACCGCGCACGCCGGGCCATGCGCCAGCGCCTGGAACAAACCTGCCTGACCTGTATCGAACACGGCTATTTTCAATGCGCCTGTCCGGGCGCTGAAGACTTGCGAAAACGCGTTGAAGCGACCGCCTTGTCCATACCTCCGGGCCAGGTTGTTCCTTGATACGTTTTCGCAGCGGCGGGGTGTAACGCCGCTCCGGTTCGCGCGTCTTTGTTTTCAGGTCCGCAATAGGCGGTTTTTGCTTGTGCTCGCCGAGCCAGGACGAAATTGAAGAGAAGGAGATCGCCATGAACCGTGTCAAGAAAAGCGCCGTCCAAACGCCCAAAGCCAAAGTCAAACCGCCCGTCAAAAAGGGCTGTTGTTGCGCAGGCGGCTCGAAGCCGGGCCGAGGCAAGGAAAAATCGATGCCAGCGCTAAAAAGCGCTGGTGACGCAGCCTGACCCTTTCGTTCTCAATCGCCCCCTTACCGCGAAAGCCTCAAGCCATGCCAGATGATCAACGTATGACAGCTAAAAAACCCCGCAAAGCCAAACGCTCTGATCCCAAAAAGAAAGCGTCCAAGAGCGCCCGCCGGGCGCAATCAAGGCCGGAGTCCGCAAAGCCCATTCAAGCCTCGTCCCGGCCCAGCCTGCCAGACGCCGCTGCTTATGGGGTTGATCTCATGCAGAGACAAACTCTGTTCTTTGACGCGTTGCGCCAGCGCGCCAACACAATGCTCGCCCATGAGCGAGACGGCATGCCACCTGTCTTGAAGTTCAAGTATGAGCTCGTGGCGGACGCAGCGACATTTGAACCTGCGTGCAATTATCAACTTCTAAAAATACTCGAGATTGGCGATATCTGCCTCGACGATTGTCTTGATCCAGACAAACCACCCGTGATCATTATCGATCCCCGCGCGGGTCATGGCCCCGGCATTGGCGGATTCAAAGACGATTCTGAAGTCGGCATCGCTCTACATGAAGGCTACCCCGTATACTTCGTCGTGTTCACGCCTGACCCTGTTTCCGGTCAAACGCTAGCCGATGTGTTGGCGGGCCTGCGCCAGTTTGTAGAACTCGTGGCCGAGCGACATGATGGCGAGGCGCCAGTGCTCTATGGCAATTGCCAAGGCGGATGGGCGGCGGCACTTCTGGCGGCTGATTGCGAAGGCCTTGCCGGACCGATTGTGATGAACGGGTCACCGCTCTCCTATTGGGCCGGTGAACCCGGTGCCAATCCGATGCGGCTTGCGGCAGGATTCCTCGGAGGGGCCTGGATCAATCACTTCTTGTCTGATCTCGGAAATGGCCGGTTCGATGGCGCCTGGCTGGTCCAGAATTTCGAAACCCTCAAACCTGAAGGGGCAATCTTCCGGAAATATGCCGATCTGTTTGAAAACGTCGATACAGCCGCCGACAGGTTCCTGGATTTCGAGCGTTGGTGGGGCGGCTTCTACCGCCTGAGCCGCGAAGAGATTCTTGCGATTGTCGAAAACCTCTTTATCGGCAACCGGCTTGAAAAAGGTCTGGTGAAACTCGGGGCCCATTGTGAGATTGATTTAAAACAGATCCGCAATCCTCTCGTCATCTTCGCCTCACATGGCGACAATATCACCCCGCCACATCAGGCACTTGGTTGGATCCCAGCGGTTTATGAGACGACCGAGGCACTCATCGCAGCCGATCAACGCATTGTCTATCTGATCAATCAACATGCCGGGCATCTCGGCATCTTTGTATCTGCGAGTGTCGCGCGCCTCGAACATCGCGCGATGCTGGAAAACCTTTCCGATATCGAAGCGCTGGAGCCTGGGCTCTATGAAATGAGGATCGATAATCCGACCGGCGATCCTGATTGCGACCACGACCAGTACATTGTGCGGTTTGAACCCCGCCGGGTTGAGGACCTGGTATTCGAAACCCAGCCTGAGGCATTTGAGCGTGTCGGGCGTCTGTCGGCGCAATTGGAGACGGCTTATTCGAACTTCGCCAGCCCGTGGGTGCGCGCCTGGTCTAATCCGGTCACAGCAGAGCTTATGAAATGGTCTCATCCGATGCGGGTGACACGCTACATGTTCTCAGAACGGTTCAATCCAGCTATGGCGATGACCGCCGCGTTTGCACCCATGGTTCGCGCCAATCGAAAGGCTGTCAATGAGGACAATCGCTTTCGCACAGCTGAAAAGATGGGCGTCGACTGGATCGAGACCGGCCTGACCCGCATGCGCGAGTCTCGCGATGCCGCATCCGAACTGGCCTTCAGCTGGCTCTATGACTGGCCCGTATTGCCTGAACCTATAAAGGACGAGGCGGCAAAGAAATGAGCGCCCTCGACACCCCCCAGCGCGAAAGTCATCGCGTCCTCACCGTCAATAGCGGGTCTTCAAGCCTGAAAATCGCGCTCTTCCGGGTCGGAAACGACGTGGTCAAGACAATGTCGGGCGCCGTCACCGGCATTGGCGCATCAGAGGCGAGAATGTCAGCTGAGACCGCTTATGGCGACACACTTTGGGACGAACGCACCTGCTGCATCAACCACCCCGTTGCGCTGGAAACCTTCTTTCATGAGATGGCCGCTCATGTCGATCTCGGCGGCATTTCTGCGGTGGGACACCGGGTTATGCATGGAGGTCCCGACTACACAACGGCCCAGCGTCTGACTCCGAGAGTCGAAGCGGATCTGCGCGAACTGATTCCATTGGCGCCGCTGCATATGCCTGCAAACCTTGATGGCATCGTTGCCACGCGCCTGCGTTTACCGAATGCGATGCAATATGCCTGTTTTGATACGGGCTTTCATGCAGACATGCCGATCGCGGCCCAACGCACAGGACTGCCGCCTGCGATGGAAGACAGATATGTCCGCCGGTTCGGCTTTCATGGCCTCTCCTACGCATTTATTGTCTCAGATCTTGCCGCCCGCGCCGGTGAGGCGATGTCCAGGCAACGTCTGCTGGTTGCGCATCTCGGTGCGGGCGCAAGTATGGCCTCAATCGAGAATGGCCAAACCATAGATACAAGCACGGGATTTTCGGCGCTTGCGGGACTGCCCATGGCGACCCGAAGCGGCGATGTCGATCCCGGGCTGCTCTTATACCTCATACTGGAAAAAGGCTGGGCCCCATCAGTCTTGCACGACCAGCTTTATCATGGCGCAGGCTTGCTTGGGCTTTCGGGTCTGAGCGGTGATGTAAAAACTCTGCTCAAAACAGACGACCCGCGCGCGAGCGACGCGCTTGCGCAATTTGCCTATCAAGCTCGCAAGCAAGCTGGCGCACTGATCACCGCCATGGGCGGTGTTGACCGGATCATCTTTACCGGCGGCGTTGGCGAACACGCGCCCTCGATCCGCGCCGCCATCTGCGAGCCACTTAGCGATCTCTATGGAATAAATTTTGACACCCGAGCAAATGATCTGGGTGAAACGTGTATTTCAAAGCCGGACAGTTCGGTGATTGTCGAAACGGTTCACACTGACGAGGCGATGATGATCGCCCGTTACGGACGCGCGATGCTTGAAGCCACCCCAGTGCAGATAGAGCGCCGGGTCTCATGACTGGTTTTCGAGATTTTGCCGACCTCAAGACCGCTGCCGACTCAGGACCGCCCGTGAAGGTCGCCATTGTCTGTGCGGCGCAACGAGACGTCCTACTCTCGGTCGACGAAGCCGTTAAGCGCGGCTGGATCCATCCAATCCTGATCGGCGACCCTGATGCGATCAAGGCCGAAGCCGAGGCGGCAAATCTCACATTCCATCCCGATCAGGTCTTGCCCGCCTGGAATGAGGCAGAAGCAGCCCAACGCGCAGCCGGTTTACTGAAATCGGGCAGCACGCATGCCGCCATGAAAGGCCTGATCCATACCGACGTCTTGCTAAAAGAACTGCTCAACGCCAATGCTGGTCTGCGTCAGCCTGGAGCGCGGGTCAGCCATGTCTTTCTGGCGGACATTCCAGCCTATCCGAAACTGCTTGCGATTACAGATGCCGCAGTCAACATCGCCCCGGATTTGGGCGCGAAAGCCGCTATCCTGCAGCACGCTATCGATCTTATGGTTTCTATTGGTATCGACCAGCCCAAAGCCGCAATCCTTTCAGCAATTGAGACTGTCAATCCGCTGATCAGTTCCAGCCTTGATGCCGCGGCACTCTCGGTCATGTCCCTGCGCGGTCAGGTGCGCGGCGCAGTCGTTGACGGACCGCTCGCCTTTGACAACGCAATTTCGCTTAAAGCCGCGGAAATCAAAGGCATTGCCTCGCCTGTGGCTGGGGATGCCGACATTCTACTCGTCCCAGATCTCGTTTCTGGCAATATCCTCGCTAAGAATCTGGAATATATGGCTGACGCGATGCTTGCCGGCCTGGTGCTTGGCCTGAACGCACCCATCGTCTTGCCATCGCGTGCCGATCCGGTGAACGCACGGCTCGCAGGTCTGGCGCTGGCGCGCCTTAGCCTAGCCGCAAAGGACCGCAAATCCGCGACGCGAGACAAAGCCCCGGTCTGGCCGGTGCACGCAACGCGCAGCTCACCTTTACCGGAAGCGGACTGCTGCCCGCCCAGCCATCCCACGCCAACCTCCCCCACATCACTCAATGGAGACGCTCATGCCAAGTCATGACCCCGTTATCTGCGCGCCAGTGCGCACCGCCATCGGCGCCTTTGGCGGTAGTTTGAAAAACGTCCCGGCGTCCGATCTTGGCGCTATAGCGATCAAGGCCGCTCTGGAACGGGCAGGACTTGCACCGGATCGGGTCGATACCGTTATTATGGGCCAGGTTCTGCAAGCCGGCGCCGGAATGAACCCGGCGCGTCAGGCAGCGATAGGTGCGGGTCTTCCTGTCAACGTCCCCGCGATGACCGTCAACCGGGTCTGCGGATCCGGCGCGCAGGCGGTCATAACCGCCGCGCAAGACGTCATGCTTGGCCACGCGGCGTGCGCCGTCGCTGGCGGCATGGAGAATATGGACCAAGCCCCGTTTCTGCTTGGCAAAGCGCGTTACGGCTATCGTCTGGGCGACGGGGCGCTCATTGACAGTCTTCTTAGGGACGGGCTGAACGATGCCTTTTCCGGCGAGCATTCCGGCTGGCATACCGAAGACTTAGCCGAACAGAACCAAATCAGCCGTGCCGCTCAGGATGCCTGGGCGTTGCGTTCGCAAAGCCGGTTCTCGAAAGCCCAGAGTGACGGTCTTTTCGACGCCGAGATTGTGCCCGTTGAGATGAAAACCCGTAAAGGGATTTCGGTATTCGATCGGGACGAGCACAATCGCCCGGATACGACTCTAGACAGTCTTGCGCATCTGAAGCCGGCCTTCCGAGAGCATGGAACGATCACAGCCGGGAATGCTCCCGGATTGAACGCGGGCGCTGCTGCAATGATCGTTGCTGACCGGGCCTGGGCAGAGACAAACCAGCTGCAGCCTGCGGTCCGGATTGCCGGCATGGGCGTCGGCGCCGTCGAACCCGGACTGTTCGGCCTTGGTCCTGTACCTGCTGTGAAACAGGCATTGGAGCGGGCCGCCTGGCCACTTGCATCGGTGGAACGGGTCGAAATTAACGAGGCCTTCGCGGCCATTGCCGTCGCTTTGGTCGGCGAGCTGGGATTCTCCGAGGACATAGTGAATGTCGAGGGCGGCGCCATTGCACATGGCCATCCAATCGGCGCGACGGGCGCTGTTCTGTCCGTACGGCTGATCCATGCCATGCAACGAGACAATCTTAAGCGCGGCATCGTCACCCTCTGCATTGGCGGCGGACAGGGCGTCGCGCTCGCGCTCGAACGTATCCCATCCTGACCCGGCGCATCTCCCCCCAACTGCCCCGACGCCGGTTAACAGGGAACGCCGTCTCTCACGATTGCCTCCGTGAGGGACGGCGGCTTTGGCTGCGTATTATTCTGCAAGGAGCTGGATGTGAGCACACCCGATTGTGATCTTCGCGGAAAAACCGCACTGATTGTCGGCATTGCGAATAGTGATAGTCTGGCCTGGGCGGCGGCCACGTCCCTTCGCGGTGCAGGCGCGCGCCTGGCGATCACCTATTTGAACGAGAAGGCTCGCCCGCATGTTGAACCTTTAGCGAGAAAGGCAGATGCAGATCTCATTCTCGAATGCGATGTCACCAAACCTGGATCGCTGGACGCTGTCTTCGACGCGGTCGCAGCAAAATGGGATCGGCTTGATCTTGTCTTTCACGGGATTGCAAGTGCGCCAAAATCTGATCTTCAGGGGCGTTTGACAGACTGTTCGGCCGACGGTTTCGCAGCCGCCATGACGGTGTCTTGCTATTCGCTCCTTCATATGGCGCGGCGGGCTGAACCATTAATGCGACGCGGCGGCTCTCTGATCACGCTCAGTTTCTATGGCTCAGAAAAAGTCGTTGATCACTATAATGTCATGGGCCCGGTCAAAGCTGCGCTTGAAAGCGCTGTACGCTACCTTGCCCATGAGCTCGGACCCGCCGGCATCCGCGTCAATGCCATTTCCGCCGGACCCGTTGCGACAAGAGCCGCGTCTGGCCTCACCCATTTCGAAGAATTGCTAAACGAGGCCGCAGCCAAATCACCGCTGCGACGAACAATCGATGCCAGCGAAGTCGGAAAAGCGGCTTTGTTTTTGGCCAGCGATCTGTCCAGCGGCGTGACCGGTGAAATCGTTCATGTCGATGCCGGGTTCCATATCGATGGCATGATTTTTCATTGAGAAGAGAAACGATGATGACCGTAGAAGACCCTGTTTGCCGCAACACGATCCCCCTCGAAAACGCTCACGCGTCAGAGGAATATGGTGGATGGGCCTATTTCTTTTGCTCTAACCGTTGCCACACAGCTTTCAAACTAAATCCCGAACGCTATGCAGACGCGCGCATTCCCGCCGCCTTCAGCGCGCCGAGCGACGCCTCTCACCCATCCCGCAAAGCATGACTTAGCAGACAAAGACCCTCCACCATGGATCACTCCACCCACGCCCCCCCCTCTCGCCACGCGCCTCATGCCGGTCACGGACAGAAAAAAACGGACCCGCATGGCGGCCACGACCATGAAGGCATGATTGCCGATTATCGCCGGCGGTTTTGGGTTGTGCTGGTGGCCACGATCCCCATCCTCGCTTTGGCGCCGATGATCCAAGGCTGGCTTGGCCTCGAAGATGCCTTGCGGTTTCCGGGTGACCGTTATGTGCTGGCAGGGCTTTCAAGTCTTGTTTTCTTCTATGGCGGTTGGCCGTTCCTGAAAGGGTTTTTGCAAGAGATCACCGCCCGCGACATCGGTATGATGACGCTGATTTCGGTCGCGATTACGGCTGCTTACGCCTATTCCATCGGCATGGTCGCAATCGGCAGTGATGAGACCTTTTTTTGGGAGCTCGCAACCCTGATTGCGGTGATGTTGCTCGGGCACTGGATCGAGATGAAATCGGTGCTTGGCGCTGGGCGCGCCTTGGAAAAACTTGCAAGCCTGATGCCGGATGAAGCCCACCTGGTGGCGGATGACGGCAGCGTAATCGATGTGTCCGTTTCGACGCTGAAAGGCGGCGAACATCTTCTGATCAAGCCAGGCGAGAAAGTCCCAGCTGACGGGATCATTGTCAGGGGCGAGTCGTCTCTCAATGAATCCATGCTCACCGGCGAGTCCAAGCCGATTTTCAAGACCGTGGAGACCGAAGTGATCGGCGGATCAATCAATGGCGAAGGTTCGCTAACAATCCGGGTCGACAAGACCGGTGATGAGACTTTCCTGTCGAGCGTCATCAAGCTGGTTAAGGAAGCCCAAGCCAGCAAATCCAAAACCCAGGATCTCGCCAACACGGCGGCCAAGTGGCTGACTTTTATCGCACTTGGCGGAGGCCTATCGACCGTCTTGTTCTGGACCCTGTTCACCGATCAGGGATTTGGGTTTGCTATGGCGCGCGCCGTTACCGTGATGGTCATCGCCTGCCCGCACGCGCTTGGTTTGGCTGTGCCGCTTGTGGTTGCGCGCTCGACCGCGATCGCGGCCACCAATGGATTGCTCATTCGGGATCGGACGGCATTCGAAGAAGCGCGCAACATCAATGCCATCATTTTCGACAAAACCGGCACGCTGACCAAGGGCGAGTTTGGGATCACCGATACGCTTGTTTTTGATACGACATTCACTGAGAGCGATATCGTCGCCTACGCGGCGTCTATTGAAGCTCATTCTGAACACCCAATCGCCCAGGGGATCGTTCGCGATGCGCCGCAGGCATGGGGTGTCGACAAGTTTAAGGCGATCCCTGGCAAAGGTGCAGAAGGCCTCGTTAAGGACCGCGACGTGAAAGTCGTCAGCCCCGGCTATTTGCGCGACCAGGGTCTTGAAATGGATGATCCCCGGTTCGAAACCCTGAGCGCGCAGGGCAAGACAGTCGTCTTCGTGCTCATTGATGACAAGCTCGCTGGCGCAATCGCGCTGGCCGATATCATTCGTGAGGAATCCGCTAAAGCCATCCTCATGCTTCAGGCCATGGGCATTCAGTGCATCATGCTCACTGGCGACAATCAACAGGTGGCGGAATGGGTCGGCCAGGAAATCGGCCTCGACGAAGTGATTGCCGAAGTATTGCCGGAAGAAAAAGCCGCTAAAGTCCGAGAGGTTCAGTCCCGCGGTCTGATCGTGGCGATGACCGGTGACGGTGTGAACGATGCGCCGGCGCTGGCTCAAGCGAATGTCGGGATCGCAATCGGTGCTGGCACGGATGTCGCGATCGAAACCGCCGACATTATTCTTGTCCGGTCCAGCCCGTCAGATGTCGTAGCGATCATTGAACTCGCTCGCGCGACCTATAATAAAATGATGCAAAACCTCGCTTGGGCGACCGGCTACAACACGTTCGCCATTCCAGCGGCAGCGGGCGTGTTTTTCCCCTGGGGCGTAATCCTCACACCCGCGCTTGGGGCGGTGTTCATGTCGGCGAGCACCGTGATCTGCGCCATCAACGCCCAACTCCTCAAACTGTCTCGATCCCGGGTGTCGACATGACAGTGCGAGGTTTTGTTCCGGGTTTCGGATTTTTGACGCTCTGCCTCAGAGCGCTCAGCATCGGAGCCCTCCTGCTCCTGGTCCTGGTCCTGGTCCTGGTCCTGGATCATGCCGGGCATTTGAGCTGGCAAGACTGGCTGCTGATCGTTTTTATTTTTGCGGCGCAACTAACCGGTTTGAGGCCTTCAGGCCGGAGCCGCGTAACAAACCCATCATCGTCAACCCGCGGATCCCGTCCGTTCTGATCCCGCCATAGGAGCAATCGCCGTGCACAACCATTCTGATCATGACGACCATCAGCCAAAAGGCAGCCGGTTTTGGCTGCCGCTTTTGGTCTTCGCCGGAGCGATCGGGTTTCTTTTATTCTATGAACACCGCGCTCACATTCCCGCTGATGCGGTCTTCCTTGTTGGCTTCCTGCTTCTTTGCGGCGTGATGCACCTCTTCATGCATAGCGCGATGGGCGGCCATGGAGGCCACGGAAGCCATGGAGATCGGCGCCCTTCCCAACTCGATGAGGAAGATGACTGGAGGACAAGGCGATGAATGAGAACATGGCCCATTCTGAATATGGCCTCTGGTTTCTGGTGATCCTGAACTCTGCCATCTTTATCATTTTCGCGTTCAGTTTCGCCAAACCATCCAAGTCAAAAGACTGGACGTCATTTGGAGCGTTCAGCGCTTTTGTGATCGCTCTTTTTACCGAGATGTATGGATTCCCGCTTTCGATTTACTTCCTCTCTCCGTGGCTTGAATCGCAGTTTCCTGATGTCAATTGGTTCGCCCATGACTCAGGGCATTTCTGGGAGATGATTTTCGGCTGGCAAGGCAATCCGCATTTTGGCCCATTCCACTTCGCAAGCCTCGGCTTCATTTTGCTGGGCTTCAGCGTTCTGTCATGGGGGTGGCCGATCCTGCACGGGGCGCTGCGCAGCGGCAAGCTCGCCAAAACCGGCATTTATGCCCGCATGCGCCACCCGCAATATGCCGGCTTCGTGCTGATCATGTTTGGTTTCCTGCTGCAATGGCCGACCATCCTAACCCTGATCATGTTCCCGGTTCTTGTCTTCATGTATGTCCGTCTCGCTCTGAAAGAGGAGAAGGACGCCGAAGCCGCATTCGGCGGCGAGTATCGCGCCTACGCCGCGGTCACTCCGCGCTTCTGGCCGCGTTGGGGAACGCTAGCCGTGGTCGAGAACGAAAGCTGATGCTCTGGCTGTCCAAAGCAGCAGCGAAAAGGCGCAAAGGATTCTTTGTGTTCAGTTTGGCCTTTGCGTTTATACTAACAACCTTGGCGCTTGCACCGAGCGTCATGCCCGGCGCTCTGCCATTTTTGAAACCACTGACCATCGACACCGATCCGGAAAACATGCTGCCTGCGGATGCGACGGTGCGCGTACGCAATGGTGAGCTTAAAACAGTCTTTGATATTTATGATTTTGTCGTGGTTGGCGTTCTCAACGAAACGCACCCTCAAGGCGTTTTTAACGCCAAGGATCTCGCCAACGTAAAAACTCTGACAGACTATGCCAAAACGCTAAGCTACGAACAAAGGGCTGGGACGTTTGCGAACGTCATAGCCTCAGACATTATTGCGCCCTCGACCGTCGATAATATTGAAACGGAAAGTTTGGGAGCTGTTTCGTTCACCTGGCTGATGAAAACCGCCCCCTCAACCGATCAAGAGGCCGCGCTCATCCGTGATCGAATGCTCAAAATCCCTATGTACAAGGGTACGATGATCTCGGACGATGGAGCGGCGTTGGCGCTCTACTATCCGTTAAGCGAAAAAAGTATATCCCACGCCGTGGCGCAGGATCTACAAGAACTGATAGATACGTTCGAAAACACCGGCGCAGTTTATCATATTACTGGGTTGCCCGTTGCCGAAGACCGGTTTGGCTCTGAAATGTTCTTCCAGATGGCCGTATCTGCACCGCTGGCCATGCTTTTTGTTTTCGGACTTTTGTGGCTCTTCTTTGGTCACGTACGGATCATTCTGATCTCACTCCTTGCGGCGATGGCTTCTGTGATCTGCACAATGGCTTTGCTCGTTCTGTCAGGACAAACCATTCACATCATGAGCTCGATGATCCCGATATTTATCATCCCAATTGCGGTGCTCGATGACATTCATATCCTGTCTGATTTCTATGATAAATATACGCCCGAACGCGATCGACTGGAGATTGTAAATGAAGTTATGGCGGACCTTTGGCGCCCGATGTGGTATACGACGCTGACAACGGCGGTGGGGTTCGCCTCGCTCATGTTGACACCGATCCCGCCCGTTCAGGTCTTTGGATTGTTTGTGGCAATCGGTGTGTTTGTTGCCTGGTTTTTCACAGTCACACTTTTACCGGCCTATTTTATGAGCCTGCCAGACAAGGCGTTGGCAGATTTCGGCGCGCTCCAGACATCTGAGCGCGCAATTCGTGATCAAAGCTGGCTTGGACGGTTTTTACGAACAGCAGGCCCTTTTGCCGGTCACCGCGCCAAGTCCATTATTGTATTAAGCCTCGCGCTGGTCGTGTGGGCTGGCATTGGGATTGTGAATATCAGTGTCAATGACAACCCGATCAAATGGTTTGAGACGTCAGACCAGATCCGCGTGGCTGATCGCATCATTAATGAAGAGTTCGCTGGTAGTTATATGGCCTACTTGCATCTCAGTTCTGATAGTGCCGTCAACGATGAGCCTTTCAAGGCTCCAGAGACGCTTCGCTATATTGCCAAAATGAGCGCTGATCTTGAGGCTGAGAGTAACGTCATCGGCAAGGTTTCTGGATTGTATGATATTGTATCGACGGTCTATCGTGAACTATACAATGATCCTGCAGCTTACCGTATTCCCGATACCAGGCCTGCGATCGCGCAAACCCTGCTCATGTACGAGAACTCACATCGCCCAGATGATATTTGGACTTTCGTCACGCCAGACTTCCAAGATGCCGTTTTGTGGTTTCAGCTCAAAAGCGGCGACAATACAGACATGGCGCAAGTGGAGAAACTTGTCGGTGACTACCTGAACCGCAACCCTCCACCGCGCACCTTAGCGTCCGAATGGTTTGGACTGACTTATATCAATCTCGTCTGGCAAGATGAGATGGTGACCGGCATGCTCAAAGCGTTTCTGGGGAGCTTCATAGTTGTCTTGATACTCACTTCGCTTCTGTTCCGATCTTTGAGCTGGGGAATTATGGCAATGATTCCGCTCGCCCTTACCGTCGCAACGATCTACGGCGCGGTTGGATGGGCCGGTATGGACTATGATATGCCAACCGCCGTACTTTCTTCGTTGTCACTCGGGTTAGCCGTAGACTATGCAATTCACTTCCTCGCTAGGACACGAGAAATTTTCCGAAGACAGCAAGCATGGGAACCAACGCTTCGAGAGATGTTCGAGGAGCCGAGCCGGGCGATTTCTCGAAATGTCATCGTCGTCGGAGTTGGTTTCCTCCCATTGTTGGCTGCAAATCTTGTTCCCTATCAAACAGTTGGCATCTTGATTTCAAGCATCCTGATCCTCGCAGGCGCGGCGAGCCTGATCCTCTTGCCAGCTCTGATTTCTGTTTTCCAAAAACCACTCTTTCACCGCGAAAGGATAACAGAATGAATAAAGCCGCTCTGGTCTTCTTGATTATTGTAAGCGCTTTCGGACCACCAGCCCATGCGCAGAATACCGATGCGAATGACATCGCACGACAAGCGGAAAAGACTGCATTTTATCAGGGCGAAGATGGCCGTGCGCGTGTCTCTATGCAAATCATCGACAAACAGGGACGTACGAGATCGAGGGATATCACGATCCTACGCAAAGACGAAATCAACGATAATTCTGAATCAGGCGATCAGCGATTCTTTGTCTACTTTCGTGCGCCTAGCGACGTTCGCGATACTGTATTTTTGGTTTGGAAACATCCACAAGCAGATGATGATCGCTGGCTATATTTACCAGCGCTGGATCTGGTGCGCCGAATTGCGGCTGGAGACGAGAGATCAAGCTTTGTTGGATCTGACTTTTTCTATGAAGACGTATCTGGGCGAAGCGCTGAGGAAGATACACACGTTGTCCAAGATACAACTGAAACCTATTATATCTTAAAGAGCACACCAAAAGATCCAAATCGCGTGGAATTTGCCTATTATATTTCCTACATCCACAAAGAAAGCTACTTACCCGTCCAAGTCGAATATTATCAGTCTGACCATTCAAAATACCGCGAGTACACGGCAGAGGCGGTTGAAACCATTCAAGGGTTTCCAACTGTAACACGTGCAACGATGAAAGACCTCGCGGATGGAGGGCGGACAACACTTACCTATAGTGACATTCATTACGACATTGATCTTAGCGACGACATCTTCACGGAACGATATTTAAGAAATCCACCGCGGCAGTTCTTCGGCGAGAATTAAGAAATGTCACTCCGTACGATCTTTCTAATAGGCTTCCTCTTAGCCTTGACTTCGCGAGCCGGTGCGGTGCCGCCGCTACCAGAGGGGTTGAAGCCTCCAATCGAAACTGAGAGAGACGCTGCCCGAACTCAATCAGAGCCGGACTTGCCTGAAGGATTGATCAATCTCGACCTTAAAGAACCGCCGAAGGCTGACTCTGCTACCGAGGTAGCCGCGACAAAACCAGATTGGCGTCCAAGCGCGTTTATTGACACGCGCCTTGGTACCAGGTTGCGCGACCCGATCGATCAAGAACAGCTTTCGCTCGCAGAAACGCGGCTACAACTGAAGGCGGTCCGACGCTGGAGTAATATTACCGCAACAGTTGCGGTCGATATTCTCGCCGATGCAATCAGTGATTCGAATACGCCTGATTTGAATACGGGTGAAGGATTTGTCGATTTACGCGAGGCGAACGTGCTTTGGCGTCCATTATCTTGGATCGATATCAAAGCGGGCCGGCAGATATTAACTTGGGGTACTGGGGAATATTTATTCCTCAACGATCTCTTCCCGAAAGATTATAACTCATTTTTCATCGGGCGCCCCGACGCCTATTTGAAGGCACCTTCGGATGCGGTGAAGGTTTCTCTGTTCGGTGATATCGCTAATCTCGATATTGTCTATTCGCCGCAATTCGATTCCGATCGATTTGCGGATGGAGCAAGACTAAGCGTTTTTAACCCATTTCAAACTCAAGTCACTGGGAATAGATCCATAATAGAAAGCACACGACCTGCTGATGTATTTCAGGACGACGAATTGGCTGCGCGCATCTACCAAACAATTGGTGCCTATGAAGGCGCGTTGTATTTTTATAGCGGCTTTTGGAAAAGCCCGCTTGGATTTTCGTCAAATGAATCTGCGCTGCGACACAACACGCTGACATCATATGGAGGCAGCATACGCGGCCCAGCGAAGGGTGGTATCGCCAATTTAGAAGTCGCCTACTATAACAGCACAGAAGACCCAAGCGGTGACGAACCGTCAGTTCCAAATTCCCAGGTTCGGTTCCTTTTGGGGTATGAACGTGAATTGGCGAAGGACTTTACCGGTGCAGTTCAAGTCTACTTGGAACAGACAATTGATTACGGTGCTCTCACGCAATCGATACCTGTCGCGGCTCTGCGCCCAGATAAAACAAGACAGGTTGTGACGCTCCGCGCTCGAAAGGTCTGGCCTGAGAATCAAGTGACCGCTACAATCTTCGCAGCGTTCTCATCAACAGATCAAGATGGGTATATTCGCGCGAACCTCAACTGGAGTATCACCGATAACCTAACCCTGGAGGCCGGTTCCAACATCCTCTATGGCGCGCAGCAAACAACCCAGTTTGCTCAGCTCCAAAGCAATTCAAACATTTTTGTTGCCGCTCGCTATGGCTTCTAAAGCGCCGCACATTCATGACGATAGCCAAGAGGCTCAGAGAGCGAGGTCTAATAGATCATTTGGACTCGTCCTCGCGGGCGGCGGTGCGCGCGGGATGGCGCATGTTGGAGCCCGTGATCCAGCCCCGTGATCCACAAGACGTGCTCGACGAGCTTGTCTCAGCAGGTATTAATACAAGTTTCGAACACTGCGGCGTAAGGCAAGGCGTTGTTTTCGACAGCCAGACCAAGCCTCGTCGCGTGCATGGCGCACGGCCTTTGTTCTACTTGCTGAGGCGAGGTCGCGCAGACGGCAGTTTGGACCGCGCGCTTCTCGAACAAGCCCTCGCGGCTGGCGTGGAGGTTCGCTTCAATGACCGCGTAACACAAACATCCGGCGAGATGGTGCTTGCTGGAGGGCCGCGGCGCGCCGACATTATTGCAGTCGGAAAGATCTTCGATACGGATATGGCGGATGGCGCTTGGCTCGCATTGGACCCTGCGCTAGCGCCAAAAGGGTACGCCTATTTGCTTGTGCATCGGGGACGAGGGACAGTGGCAAGCTGCATGTTTACGGGCTTTCGCGACCAGGCATCACACCTTTCCGAGACATTAGCGTTCTTCGAGCGTCATGCCGGATTGTGTATGAAGAACCCTCAGCCGTTTGGCGGCTTCGGTAACACCCGCTTGCTCCGCACGGCGCTGCAGGGCGGATATCCCGTGATCGGTGAACATGCCGGCTTCCAGGATGCACTGGCCGGCTTCGGATTGCGCTACGCTATTCGGTCAGGTCGATTGGCCGCTGAAAGCATGATCCATGGAACCAGCTATAGACAGGCTTGGCGGAAAACGCTCCAGCCAACGCTTAGAACTGGCGTGGTCAATCGCTTCTTGTTCAATATCACTGGGCGTCGCGGAATCGATTTCATGCTTGGACACCTTGCCCGCGCCGACACAGGCGAGGCCCTCAGGCGAGCATACCGCCCGTCAACTCTAAAACGTCTTCTATTCCCTCTGGCGCGGCGCCGTTTTCGAGCGCCGCTCGCAGACCCCAGCTGCACCCATGAAAATTGCGACTGCATCTGGTGCGAGCATGGCACCCACAATCAGTCACCCAACTCTTGAGTGCAATTTTTTTAGCATGCCTTCGACCGGGCCTGCACGATGGAATCAAGGTCCGCGTATCTCACGAATGGCGAAGCATTGAGCTGCTGTGATATTTCGTCGAGCGTTGGGCGTGGTATTCTGTCATCCATGCGAGGGTCGTAAATCAGCAGCGCTTCACCAGAGTATGCGACTCGATCCAGCGCCAATCCGCGAAACGCTGATTTGTCTCGCGCCCAAACGCCGAATGCCTGAACAGCGCGCTCGCGCTGGGGGCGGTAAAGCGCAAGAATTTCAGCTAATCCCTCATCCGCTTTGAACTTCACGATGAACACGTAGGATCTGCCGGGATGAAGTTCAGCGCCATCGGCAGGTCCTGCCGCCAGATCAGCGCGTTGCAGCTCGCCGTGAAATTGGTTGGCATCGCCGCCGCTACGGGCCGTCCCTGAAAGACTCAAGCCCGTCAGGGCAAGCAGGCAAAGTACAAGAAAGACGATCAGGTGTGAGTTTTCCAATTGGCGTTTCATTGTCTGTCGCTCTTGGTGCCAAGCGCTCCAACTCGGTTTCTCAAATCGAGATCGTCACTAAATCATCAGTCAGATAGACATAGTCTGGGACAGGCAGATTCAGCGGTGCCGGTCCCTTTCTGATCCGCCCGGAAATGTCATAGTGCGATCCATGGCAGGGGCAGTACCACCCGCCATAATCTCCGACCGCGCCCTGATTTGGGCCTACAGGCACACAGCCAAGATGCGTACAGACGCCCGATGTAATCAATATAGCGGGGTTGAGCGTGCCATCACGGCGGGGCCTAAGACGGGCATCATCTGTTTCCGGGTCTGGCAATCGGTCGAAATTAACGGCGTTGGCAGCGGCGATCTCCGCTTCAGTGCGTCGGCGAATAAAAAACGGCTTACCGCCGATCAAAACCCGGATTTCGCCACCGACCGGAATCTTCGAAACGTCGACATCCAAGGAACTCGACGCGCGTGTGTCGCTCGCCGGATTCATTTGATCGACAAGCGGCCAGGCCGCCAGTCCCGTTCCAATAGCTGCGGCGGCAGTCGTCGCAATAAAGATAAAATCACGTCGTTCAACTTCTGTGGGAACGGAGTCTGACATAAAAATACTCCCTGAAATTCTCATCATTGGAACAGACGCCGGGCACGCTGTGTCCATTACAGGTGCAGCTGCGGCGTCCCATGCAGCGATGAATATATTGCCGCGCCCCATATTGGCTTTGGGGGGAGCATGGGACGCGGCAAGTTCAGAGCGAGATCGAGCGAGAGGGGAGGGCTAATCTCATTCTGCTTCATTGTTCGTCGAAGCGAACAATTTTTGGTCCGGGCTTTCACAGTTGGGGGGGACGTAGTGCGAAGGCCCGGGACCAAGGCGGCGGCGCCGAAGAACGACACCCGAACACGCCTTATTCTGTGGCAACCTCCTCCTCGCCCGTCATCATTGGGCAGTGCTCAGCTGGATCATGGCCCATAGCTTCATGTTTGGCCTCGCAGTCTTCCGCAGACATTGGATGATCACCAGATGCGGCATGCATTTGGTGGCCATCTGCGCCATGCTCCATCATTTTATCCATGTCCATCGCCATGCCGCCCTCGCCCATCATGGGTTTGTCGCGACCCATCATGTGATCGCCGCCATGATCCATCATATGACCTTCAGCCATCTTACCTTCCATATTGGCCATGCAGCCCTCCATACCTTCCATGCCTTCATGACCAGCCATGCAGGTTTTGGCACTGGCGGGGTCCGTCTCCGCCTCAACGGCAGGTGTTTCGCTTTGATCATGTGTCTTGTGGCCGTCTTGAGCCAAGGCCATAGGCGACAAAGCAAAAACAGCGGCGGCGGTGATCCAGATCGGTTTCATGAGGGGTATCCTTTTTACAACTGTTCGAACCCAAGGGTATTGGGCACTTGCAACGTATTACGCAGCACACAGGCGGCGCCCTCATAATTGGCTCCACTCTTTCAAGTGTTTCACCGGAGCCCTGGTTTGATTGTCAGCCCCCGCATTCTCGCAGCCATCGTCATGGTCTTATGGGCCTCCTGCTATCCGCTCATCACGCTGGGGCTCGCTTATGCACCTCACCTGACCTTTGCAGCCCTGCGCGCTGTTCTGGCTGGTAGTGTTTTAATAGGTGTCGCCGCTCTGCGCCGAGCCGCGTTGCCTCGCGGGTGGACCGTTTGGGGCTGGATCACGCTTGCTGGTCTTGGAATGACCGGCATTGGCTACTTCGGGATGTTTCACGCCGCGGAGTTTGTATCACCTGGTCTTGCGACCGTGATAGAAAGTCTCCAGCCGTTGATCGCCGCCGTGCTCGCTGTCGTGTTTCTGCGCGAACGTCTTGGACCGATTGGCTGGTTTGGGCTTTGCCTCGGCGTCGGCGGCGTGGCGCTCATCGCCATACCGCGCGTACTGGCCTCGGGCGGGGGGTCAACAGCCTTCGGTCTGGTCCTGGTAATTATGGCGACGAGCGGCGTCGCTGTAGGTAACATCGCCATTAAGTCATTAGCGATGCGCGTCGATGCGGCGATGGCGATGGGGTTACAGCTTTTGGTTGGAGCGATCCCGATCTCAATTTTGGCGTTCGCGACCGAATCCCCAACGGCCATCGACTGGTCGGCGCAATTCATAATTTCACTTCTTGGACTCGCCCTGCCCGGGACGGCGCTGGCCTATTGGTTATGGCAGGTGACTTTGCAGTCGCTGGATGTATCCAAGGCGGCCGCATTTAGTTTTCTCGTTCCGATCATTGGCGTTTCGATTGGCGCGCTATTCTTCTCAGAGCCACTGACGATAAATGTCATTGGCGGCGGCGCGCTCGCTGCCATCGGGATCTATCTCGCATCGCGCCCGAGGTCCGAAACGTCGCCGCTAATGTCTGCTAAAAAAGAAGCCTAATCGAGCTTTTCGACCTGTTCCTGCAAGATTTTCCGGGCGCGGTAGACCCGTGTTTCCACCGCCTTGATGGAGACACTAAGTATTTCGGCCACTTCACTTTGGGGCATGTCTTGAAGGACCTGCAGCGTAAAGGCCTGCCTCAACTTATCTGGCAGCGCGTCCACCATTTTCGAGACACGGTTGAGCTCATCGCGGTGCTCATAATCGTCTTGAACATTTTGCGAGTGGTCCGCGATATCGGGCCGATCCGGGCTCTCCAGAGGTGCTGCTTGAAAGAAAAAGCTTCGCACGGCGCGTTTACGGCCATGATCACGAACTTTGTTGAGCGCAATGTGGTAGATCCAGGTCGAGAACTTCCGCGACGGGTCATAACGGTCAATCGAACGCCAGGCTGCGGTAAAGGCTTCCTGCAGCACATCATAGGCGTCTTCATTGCCACGCATCGAGCGTTGAACGTAGCGGTAGAGCGGTTCCTTGTAACGGCGCATAAGCTCGGTGAAAGCGCGTTCCTCGCCCCCCGCTGCGGCTACAGCAAGCTCTGCATCTGTTCGCTCTGTGTTGTGCACGTGTATATGTCTAAAGCTCCGTCAGTGCTCGAACGACTTCTGCGTCAAAGACGATCGCTTGTTCCTCGGTAAGGATCTCGCGCATCTCAAACACATGCTCGATAGTGACTTTTTGCAGCTCCCCCATGGCTGTGTGGAAATCATCGATCGCCGCCTGAACAGCGGGCGAATAGGATTTGTCGGCCTCCATAGCGCCAGCAAGTGCCAAGTTGGCCGCGCGAAGCTTTTGTTCCAGCTCAGCCTTTCTGGCCGCGAAACGGTGTTCGATTAGCTCGAGTTCTGCTTCCTGATCCGCTGAGAGATCCAAGTCGTGATGGACCAGCTCATGCAAACCAGAAGCTGTTTCGACCGGATGCGTTACAGACCAGTTTCCAGCGACAAACACGCCGGTCATGCCCGCGCACAGGGCTAGGAAAACGACAATGATCCAGTGTTCTAGTTTCATTACTCCTCTTACCTCAGAAGCCCGGAAGGGGCATATGGGGCGTCAACAGAGAAGACCGAAAAATCGCTCGGCGATGACTGGCTGGGCGCCCCGAACAATCCGACCAAAAGGCCGATTGCAACGGCAAGCGCAACCGCCGCGGTTCGACTTACTGCCGGTGTCGCAAAAAGGCGTCTGTCTGTGGCAATCGCTGCGGGCGAAGCTGGGTGTCCGGCTGGGTTGCGCGCGTCAATCCGCTCCCAAACCTCGGCTTCGAGATTGTGAAGGTCGCGATCAAGGGGCGCCGCCTTCAGATCTTTGATGAGCGCGTCTAGGTCATTTTTCATGGCACTCTCCTTTCGAGAAGCAAATTTAGGGAGGACTACGTATTGTCATATACGCAGCGGCTATCGCGCTCCCTTAAAAACATTGATTAAAGTCAATATGCACCGATCGCGCGCCTGACAATGCCGATCTGCATGTGAGGGATGATACCTGTCGACACGTAGAAATTGGCAATCTGATCGCATTTTCGCAAGAGACGCCAATGACGCAAGAACTGGACATCCCGAAACCAACCACAGCTCCAAACTGGCGGTTGTTACAGTTCTTTTTCGCCTACATTCTGATTATCGCGGTCGCAAACTTGATCTGGGAAATCGCCCACGCGCCGCTTTACACGATCTGGATTGATGGGACACGCGCCGAGATCGCATTCGCGATTGCTCACTGCACATTTGGCGATGTCCTAATCGCCGGGTCTTCGCTATCGCTCGCCTGGCTCATCGCGGGGCGCCGTGGATGGCCAGACAAAAACTATTGGCGAGTCGCAGGTTTAAGCCTCCTGATCGGACTGACCTATACAGTGTTCAGCGAATGGCTGAATATTTCGATCCGCGAAAGCTGGGCCTACCGCGAAGCAATGCCGACGATCGGACCGCTCAACACCGGGCTGTCGCCGCTCTTGCAGTGGCTGATCATCCCCAGTCTGATCTTTGCCTGGCTGAAAAGCGCGATGCGTCGGTGACGGTTCGCTAAAGTGTCGCACCTCATACCCCAAGGGGGCATAAGGGGTGCCCGGTCTGGCCGCGTAACCATCCGACAACGACGCCTATTCCTCCCCCAATATTCCAGCGGCGTCCAACGCAATAAGGAGAACATCATGCGTTCCAAACTCGCCGGACTGCTCATCGCGACAAGCAGCTTGATCGCGCCCGCCGCACTCGCAGACGTTTATAATCTGGAGATCGACCAGTTTGAACGGACGGTCGATGGCAAGACGCTGACCGGCGTCAGCATCAACGGGACGAGCCCTGGCCCTCTACTGCGACTGCGTGAAGGCGAAGACGTCACCATCAATGTCACCAATACACTCGATGTAGATACCTCGCTTCACTGGCATGGGATTATCCTGGACGCTGGTATGGATGGCGTTCCGGGGATCAGTTTTGACGGCATCGCGCCGGGCGAGACCTACACTTACAACTTCACCGCCAACCAGTCAGGCACCTACTGGTACCATGGACACTCTGCGCTGCAGGAACAGGAGGGCGTCTTCGCGCCCATCATAATCGAACCGGCACAGCCGGACCCCTTCGAGTATGATCGCGAGCATGTGATCATTCTCGCCGACTGGCTGAACGACAGTCCCTACAAAGCGCTCGCCAATCTCAAGAAGCGCTCGAACTATTACAATTACAATCGCCGAACCGTTTTCGACCTCTGGCGTGATTGGACAAATGCTGATGGCGGCGAAAAGACCGACGTCATCCAGGAGCGACTGGCGTGGGGCCGGATGCGCATGGATCCAACCGACATTGTCGACATTACCGGCTACTCGTTTCTGGTGAACGGTGAAACGCCTGAAGACAATTGGAGCGGTCTTTTCGAACCGGGCGAGAAAGTCCGTCTCCGGTTCATCAATGCTGCCGCCATGACCTATTTCGACGTCAAGATTCCGGGACTCAAAATGACAGTGGTCCAGGCCGATGGTCAGAACATCGAGCCAGTCTCGGTTGATGAGTTCCCGATCGCTATCGCTGAAACCTTCGACGTTATCGTCGAGCCTGAGGCGGGACAATCATATACGATCTTCGCCGCTGCAAAGGACCGATCAGGATATGCCCGCGGCACACTCAGCGAGACACCCGGCGCCGAAGCGGCGATCCCGGAACTTGGGCCCCGGCCAGAGCTGACAATGGCAGCGATGGGCGAAGGCCATGCCAGCCACGGCGCGATGGCTGATGGTGAAGCTACCGGCATGGATGAGATGACCATGGACATGAGTGGAGACGCCCATAGCGGACATGGCGAAATGCCTGCGATGGAGCAAGGACAGAAAGTCCTCACCTATGACGATCTCCGCGCGCTCACGCCATATACGGACCGGCGAGCTCCAGATCGCGAGGTCGAGCTTCGTCTCACAGGGAACATGGAACGGTATTTCTGGTCGATTAACGACGTGAAGTTCGGTGACGCCGGCCCGCTGGAGTTTAATTACGGCGAACGCGTTCGTATCACATTCAAGAATGAAACCATGATGGAGCACCCGATGCACCTGCATGGATTGTGGATGGATCTGGTGAATGGCGAGGGCGACATGGCGCCCCGCAAGCACACGATCACGATCCGGCCAGGTGAAACTATCTCCGCCGATGTAACCGTCGATGCCACCGGATCCTGGGCCTTCCACTGCCACATTCTCCAGCACGCCGCGACCGGCATGTTCCGGCAAGTCGACGTCATTGGCGGCGCTCAATAACAAACACCCATAAGGATAAAACAGATGAAACCCAATTTCCTGATCGTGGGTGCGCTCGCCATGGCGACCGCCCTGCCGGCCCTCGCAACCGAAGGTGACCCGGTCTACAATTACACGTTGATCGAAGCCGATATTGCCGAGATTGATGATGAAACCGTCGGTGCCTTTGATGCCCAAGGCTGGGTCGGCGGTGATTATAATCGCTTTTGGTGGAAGACTGAAGGTGAGTTTGCCGATGGCGACTTCGAGGACGCCGAGGTCCAAGCGCTGTATTCACGCTACATTTCAAAATTCTGGGATGCGCAGATTGGTGTGCGCTACGACCTTGAGCCTAAAGGCGAGACCTATGGCGTTATAGGGCTGCAAGGTCTTGCGCCCTACTTCTTCGAAGTTGATGCCGCCGCCTTTGTCTCTTCGAGTGGCGATGTCAGCGCCCGATTTGAAGCCACGGGCGAACTTTTGTTCACGCAACGCCTGATCCTCGAACCCGGCATTGCGCTAGATTTCTATGCCGAAGACGATCCGTCCCGGCAGATTGGTTCGGGATTAGCGACGGCGGAATATAGCGCTCAATTGCGCTATGAATTCACCCGTGAATTCGCACCTTATGTCGAGCTTGCCTATGAAGAAGCCTATGGCGACACCGCTGACTTTCAACGATTGGAAACCGGCAGCGCGGATGACACCGTTTTTAAAGTCGGCTTGCGAACCATGTTCTAGCGATTCTTAGGAGGCAGCGTTTCTATTGGCGACTCCGGACCGGCAATCAATCAGCAGACGGAAGCTAAGGCCCGCATCGAAGGATGCGGGCCTTGACCTGAGCCCTTCGGCTCCCTCGTTTATTTCGAGAGTCTGACCCTTTCATAGT
>NZ_JAPYPG010000028.1 GCF_029937755.1 Henriciella sp. | reverse complement strand
TGACCTGAGCCCTTCGGCTCCCTCGTTTATTTCGAGAGTCTGACCCTTTCATAGTCCAAGGTTTGATGTCTGGCGAGCGCGCCGGGAGTGGAGCCCCCGACAAGCTCGAGCGACCGGCGCGCTGCGGGCGTCAGCCCGCCCAGCGATGAGTGAGGCCGGTGATGATTGTAATCGTGCCGCCAGCGCCCCAGTACCTTTCTGGCGTGGGAGAGACTGTCGAAGACTTCCTCGTTGAGGCATTCGTCACGGAGCTTGCCATTGAAGCTCTCGACGAAGCCGTTCTGCTGCGGCTTGCCCGGCGCGATGTAGTGCCAGGCGATGCCGGTCTCGTTCTGCCATTCCAGGATGGCGCGCGAGGTCAGCTCGGTCCCATTGTCCGAGACGATGGTCTCCGGCCGGCCATAGAGGCGGATGCAGCGATCAAGCTCCCGCGCCACACGCGCGCCTGACAGGGAGGTGTCGGCCACCAGTGCCAGGCATTGCCGGGTATAGTCGTCGATCACGTTCAGCATCCGGAACCGCCGCGCCGGACCGAAGACATCAGACACAAAGTCAAGGCTCCAGCGTTTCGATGGACCGTCCGGGACAGGCATCGGCTCGCGCGTCCCGGTGGCGCGCTTGCGTCCCCGTCGTCGCTTCACCGCCAGGCCTTCCTCCCTGTAGAGGCGCCTCAGCTTCTTGTGGTTCATAACGATGCCTTCGCGTTCGAGCATCAAGCCGATGCGGCGATAGCCGAACCGGCGGCGCGTTGCCGCGATCTCGCGCATACATTTGCGGATCTCCGGATTATCCGGCTCCGCTTCTCGCCTGACAGTCTTCGGATCGACGCTGACCAGTCGGCAGGCGCGACGCTGGGAGATGTCATGATCCGACATCGCTCCGAGCGCCGCCACCCGCTTCAACTGGGGCGTCGTCAGTACTTTCCCAGCAGATCCTTCAGAACGACATTATCAAGCATCGCATCCGCCAGAAGGCGCTTCAATTTCGCGTTCTCACCCTCCAGCGTCTTCAGCCGGCGGGCATCGGACACGTCCATCCCGCCGAACTTTGCCTTCCATTTGTAGAAGGTGGCCGAGCTGACGCCATGACGCCGGCAGACATCCGCCGTCGACATGCCGCGCTCCTGTTCCGCCAGGATCGCGATGATCTGTTCTTCCGTGAATTTGCTCTTGCGCATTGTCTGTCTCCATAACGACAGACTCTCAATTCAAATGCGGGACCAATCGGGGCTCAGGTCA
>NZ_JAPYPG010000027.1 GCF_029937755.1 Henriciella sp. | reverse complement strand
TGACCCAACCCCGTGATCCGGGCCGTTCATTCGGAGAGTCTGTTCGCCTTTCTTTCTGTTGTTGATGGCGTGGTCAAGGCCCGGGGAGTGGAGCTTCCCCGCGGCTCAAGCGAGCCGGGCCTTCGGCGGCGCAGCCGCCGTTCGTAGGTTACGGGGCTGAGGCCGCCGAGTGATGTGTGTGGCCGGACCGTGTTGTAGTCTATCCGCCAGGCTTCGATGATGCGCCGGGCGTCACCGAGACTGTCGAAGAGATGCTCGTTCAGGCACTCGTCGCGCAGCCGGCCGTTGAAGCTTTCGACGAAGGCATTCTGTGTCGGCTTTCCCGGCGCGATGTAGTGCCACTCGATACCAGCCTTGCGGACCCATCTCAGGATCGCATGACTGGTCAGCTCAGTGCCATTGTCGGAGACGATCATCTTCGGAGCACCCCGTTGGGCGATGAGCCGGGACAGTTCCCTGGCGACCCGCACGCCGGACAAGGAGACATCGACGACCACAGCCAGGGCTTCCCGGGTGAAGTCGTCGACCACGCAGAGCGTGCGGAACCGGCGGCCATCGCTGAGAGCGTCCGACACGAAGTCCAGGCTCCAGCGCTCATTCGCCTGTTCCGGCAGGAGCATGGGTGAGCGCGTGCCTGTCGCCCGCTTCCGTCCGCGGCGTCGTTTCACGGCCAGGCCCTCCTCGGCATAGATGCGGTAGATCTTCTTGTGATTAGCGCTGAGGCCCTCGCGATCCAGCAGGATGCCGAGCCTTCGATAGCCGAACCGGCGGCGTTCACCGGCGAGCTCTCGTAGCCGCTGGCGCAGCTTCTCATCACCGCCATCGCACTTCTCATACTGGAAGGTCGACCGATCGAGATCGGCCAGCCGGCAGGCCCGACGCTCCGACAGGCCATGCACCTCCATCACGTGGTGCACGGCCTTCCGCTTGGCGTCGGGCGTCAGAAGTTTTTTGTCGCCAGGTCCTTCAGGGCCGCATTGTCCAGCATCGCATCGGCGAGAAGGCGCTTCAACTTCGAATTCTCCTCCTCCAGCGTCTTCAGCCGCCGGGCGTCCGACACCGTCATGCCGCCGAACTTCGCCTTGTACTTGTAGAACGTCGCATCCGAGATGCCGTAGTTGCGGCAGATATCGGCTGTCTTCACGCCAGCCTCGTGCTCCCGGATCATCCCAATGATCTGCTCTTCGGAAAATCGTGATTTGCGCATCTGTCATCCTCTTCGTGTCGAGGACTCTGCAAATTCATGGCCGGAAATCACGGGGCTGGGTCA
>NZ_JAPYPG010000026.1 GCF_029937755.1 Henriciella sp. | reverse complement strand
TTAGACTGATGGGGTGGACGGCCCCTCCCACCGGCATCGTGATGTGCCATGCTGGCGCTGTCATTGAGCCAACAAGAAGAGGAACCGTCCACCATGAGCATTACCACACTCGGGATCGACATCGCCAAGTCTGTTTTCCAGCTTCACGGCATCGATGAAGCCGGCAAGGTTGTCATCCGCAAGAAGCTGCGCCGCAGCGCCGTACTCGATACTCTCCGGAAGCTGGAGCCCTGCTTAATCGGCCTGGAAGCGTGCGCCACCGCGCATTACTGGGCTCGGGAGATCTCCGCGCTCGGGCACGAGGTGAAGCTGATGCCGCCCGCTTATGTGAAGCCTTATGTCAAACGCCAGAAGAACGACATGGCGGACGCCGAAGCGATCTGCGAAGCCGTGACCCGGCCGACCATGCGGTTCGTGCCGATCAAGAGTGCAGAGCGCCAGGGTGTGCTGGTGCTTCATCGCACTCGGGATCTGTTGATGCGCCAGCGCACCATGCTGCTCAATGCGGCCAGAGGCCATCTGGCCGAGTTTGGTCTGATCGCGCCCCAGGGACCGCGTCGCATGCTGGAACTGATCGCCCAGATGCGCGAAGGCGCGCACACAGACTTGCCTGAAATCGCCCGAACGGCGCTTCTGGGAATCGGTGGGCAGCTCGACGCTCTGGCGCAGCAGATCCAAGCACTCGAGCGACAACTACTCGCCTGGCACCGCCGCGATACGACCAGCCAGAGACTGGAGACCATTCCTGGCGTTGGGATCATCACCGCTACGGCGCTCGCTGCCAGCGTGCCCGATCCATCCGTGTTCCGCTCCGGGCGCCAGTTCGCCGCCTTCCTCGGGCTGACACCCCGGCAGAACTCGTCCGGCGGCAAGGACCGGCTCGGGCATATCTCGAAAATGGGGGATGGCTATCTGCGACGACTGCTTGTGGTCGGGGCGACGTCCGTCATCCGCCGAGCCGAAACCAACCCGTCTGCGACCGGAGCCTGGGTGCGATCACTGATGACGCGCAAACCCAGGAGACTGACGACGGTCGCTATGGCAAACAAGACCGCAAGGATCGCATGGGCCGTGCTGGCGCGCGGGGAGACGTACCGGGCACCAGCCCTCGCAGAGGGGTAACAATCGCGGCGGCGGATCGCTGTCGCCTCAAACTGTAAGGGCAGAATGTAAGTGATGATGATCAGTGCAGGGCCGTTGCCGGGGCACTCCGCGGTGTTGTCAGGACGTGAAGTCCGATAGACTGTATGGAACCAGGCAAGCGGACTTCATCAGGGCCAGCGGTCATCGACGCCGCGCAAACAGGCCGGACACATGACTGCATCCCTCAGATCAACACTCGCTTGATTTTGTGCTTGCAGAACCGGGGCCGTCCACACATGACAGCACC
>NZ_JAPYPG010000004.1 GCF_029937755.1 Henriciella sp. | reverse complement strand
AGCACTACGTTGACATCGTAGGGGTCACTGGTTCGATCCCAGTACCGCCCACCATTGAAACCATTCACATTTCTTCCGATCCGGGCCCGGCCCTTCTTCTCATCTGTTGAAAACCGGCCCGCATGAGCCGCGACATGTTCAGGCGTGCGGGCACGCTCATCGATGTCAGGCGAGGGTGCCCGCTGGCGGAAGTTGATCATCCAGCTGCGGGCGAATGCGCAAGCAAAGAGGCCTGTTTTCTGACGGTCTGTTGCGGGGGCCTGAATCAACAGTCGGGCAAGTGGTATTCGGCGTTGACGTCAGGCAGTTGCGGACGTATCAACCCGCCTTCCGATCCCTATGCCCAGGTGGCGGAACTGGTAGACGCGCACGGTTCAGGTCCGTGTGGAGCAATCCGTGGAGGTTCGAGTCCTCTCCTGGCACCATTTTCCTGTCGTTGTAATCGTATCGATGCGTCTCTGAGCGGGCTGCGTGAGGCCGAGGTTCGGGTGAGCGAGCCCGTTTCAAGCGGTCTGCGCTTGTCCAGCAGGCACCGGGGGCCTTATGGGTAGAGCGATCTTGGAATCAGTTGCTGGGGGACATTACAACGCTAGGTCTTGTTTTTAGACGAGGGAAAGTGGAGTAGCCATGCCGAGACCGCCCGGCACACGGAATCAGGATTTTGCAGAAAAACGGGATGCATTGATCGACAAGCTGACCGCCTTCGTCTTGCAGGAAGGGGTCGAGCTTCCTTCCTTCCGTCAGCTTGCCATGGCGGCCGAGACCTCGGAGCCCACTCTCAGGCATTATTTCAAGGACAGGAGCGGCGTGATCGTCGCGATCATGGCCCGCCTCAATGAGATGTCGGCGTTTATGCGGGAGGCCACACGGACCCCGTCCGGCAGTATCGAAGAGTCGGTTGAAGAGTATATCACGCTGATCAGTAATTTCCGGACCAACACCCGTTTCATCCAGGCGCATATGTTCGGGATGCGCGAGAGCATGTCGGATGCCGAAGCACGCAAGGCCTACCTTGATTACATCATCGAGCCGAGTGTCGATGCGCTGGCCGAGCGGCTCGTAAAGACAAAGGGAGGTCCGACGAACTACCAGAGCGCACGGGCGGCAGCGATGATGCTGATGTCATCGTCGCAATATATGCTCGTCCACCAGAATTTGCTCGAGGGCGCAGAGCACAATCCTATCGATGTGGACTGGTATTTCGGGCTGGTTCGCAACTGGATACTCGATGGCATGGAAAGAAACCCCGAAGGGCTAGACAGCGACGCCGGATAGCGTGTCGATCATTTCTTCCGGCGTGCACCAGCTGGTGACGAGCCGGTAGCTTCCGCCGGGCCAGGGGTAGAAGACGGCCCCCGCCGCGCGCATAGCCTGCACGATATCGTCATCGAGGCGCACGAAAATCTCATTGCCATGAACCGGCTGGACGAGCTCGGTCGAGGTGCGCCGGCAAAGGATATCGGCGACCTGCCGGGCGCGCTGGTTGGCGGTCTCTGCAAGGTTCAGCCACAGCCCGTCTTCGAACATGGCGAGTGCCTGGGCGGCCAGAAATCGCATCTTTGGCGGCATATGGCCCGAGCGCTTGGCGCGTGCCTTCAGTTCCGGGAACTTCGACCGCGACTCCCCGAACAGGATGATGACCTCGCAGCCGATCGCGCCGGTCTTTGTGAGGCCGAGGCAGAGCACGTCGACGCCGGCCTTCCAGCTCATCTCGGCTGGAGTCGCGCCTGTATGGACCAGTGCATTTGCGAGCCGGGCGCCATCCAGGTGAACGCTCAGCCCGGCCTCTTTTGCGAGCGCGGTATAGTGCTGGATCGTTGCGGCCGGATAAGCGGTTCCGCTTTCGGTCAGGTTGGTCAGGGAGAGGACATGCGCCGGGGTCTCATGAACGAAGCTGGGATTGATCCCCGCCAGCGCTTCGCGCAGGGCTGGCTCCTCGATCTGCGCGCCATTCCCGGGTAGTAGTTGCAGCTTGCCGCCACCGGAAAAGAATTCAGGCGCGCCCCGTTCATCGCGCGCGATGTGGGCTTCCTCGTGGCAGAGGATTGCGCCGGTGGGCGGGCAGAAGCAGGAGAGCGCCAGCGCATTCGATGCCGTGCCCGAGGCGCAGAGCCAGAAGTCGAAATCATCGGTTTCCAGAACCTCGGCCAGCACCGTACGCAGCCGGGCGGTGACGACGTCATTGCCATAGCTGGTCGCCGGGCCTTCATTCGCGCTTGCCATGGCGTCGAGAACCGACGGATGGGCCGGGGCGGCGGTATCGGAAGAGAAATCCATCAGACCTGTGTATCCGGTGTCTGCCACATGAGATGCTGGCCGCCGTCCGGCGCAAGCATCTGGCCGGTCACGCTGTCGGCGGCGATCAGGTAGCGCATGGCGCGGACAATCTCTTCAGGCCGGGAGCCTTCTTCGGTCAGCGTCGCGCGCCGCTCAGCCTCGAATTCTTCCTCGCTCTGGTGGACGCTCTTCAGCGTTGGGCCGGGGCCGATACCATTCACGCGAATATTCGGGGCCAGCGCCTGGGCCAGGGTTTGCGTCGCGGTGAGCAGGGCGGCCTTGGAGAGCGTATAAGTGAAGAATTGCGGATTGAGTTTCCAGACCCGCTGGTCGATCAGGTTGATGACGAGGCCCTTCTGGGCGCCGGGCAGGGCGTTGGCAAAGGCCTGGGAGAGGGCGATAGGCGCGCGCAAGTTTGCGTCGAAGTGCAGATCCCAGCTCTGACGGTCATGATCGCGGGCTGTGTCTTCCTCGAAGGTCGAGGCGGAATTGACGAGCAGGGTAAGTGGCCCGCCAAGCTTGCCTGCCGCCGCGGGGACGAGCGCCTTCAGGTCTTTCTCTTCGATGAGATCGCCCTGCACGATGACGGCCTGGCCACCGGCTGCCTCAATGGCGCTGGCGGCCTCTTCCGCACCTTTGGCCGAGGAGCGGTAATGCACGGCAACGCTCCACCCATCTTCGCCCAGCGCTTCTGCCAGCGCCCGGCCAATCCGTTTGCCGGCACCTGTGATCAGGGCGCGTTTTGCGTCACTTCCATCAGCCACGAATAAGCCGTTCCACTTCGCCGGTGATGTTCCAGCCGTTCACGAGTCCATAGATGTAGATGCAATAGACCAGCGCGATGGCAAGGGCGGCAAGCCGGGTGATCTTGCCGTGCGGGATCACGAACAGGCCGAGCGTGATCGCGGCTGCGCCCATCGCCCAGTGATCGAACCGCAGGAAGGTCGGCGCCAGATCTGTCGGTCCGAACATGGCGACCAGGGCGCCGGCGCCCAGCAGGTTGAAAATGTTCGACCCGATGACATTGCCGACGATGACTTCGCCATGTCGGCGGAAGGCAGCGGCCAGGCCTGCGCCAAGTTCCGGCAGGGAGGTGCCGAGCGCGAGGATGGTCAGGCCGATGACTTCTTCCGGAACGTCATATTGTCGGGCAATACCCACGCCGCCCTCGACGATGAGGTGCGCGCCCAGCGGCAGGCCGATGATGCCAACCAGCAGGCTGGCGGCCATGGCGAATGTGCCCTGTGGATTGTCATCGTCTTCAAGGCCGACATCGATGCCCTTCTTCACGGCGTCGGATGTCCACCATAGCATCAGCAGGCAGTAGATGATGAGCCCGATGAGGAGGCCGAGGCCAAAGAGCGGTGTGAGAGGGAAATAGGCCGTCCAGCCAATCCAGGCCGCGGTGGCCGCCAGCATGATCCAGTAGGAACGGCGAAGCCCGAACTGGCGCACCACGAGCGGCATGATCAGGGCCGGGGCGACCAGAACAAGCCAGACATTGGCAATGTTGGAGCCGACAATATTGCCCAGCGCCAGCCCCGGATCGCCTCGCAGGGAGGCGTTCAGCGAGACAACCATTTCCGGTGCAGACGTGCCGAAGCCGACAATAAGGATGCCCGCCACTAGCGGAGAAATCCCGATCCGGCGCGCAAGCGAAACGGCGCCGATGACGAGGAAGTCGCCCGCCAGGGCAAGAATGACGAGGCCGCCTATAAGCGCTGCAAGAAGTCCGGCTTCAGGCAAATATCACCCTGTCGATTTAGTCCAGGCGGCGATAGTCGATCAGGTTCAGCAGTCCGAAAATGGCGACTGTCACGCCAATTGCGATGATTGCGAACATTGGTAGCTCCCCTGAATTCAAAGCGTTGCGGCGCTTGATAGACTGTGTTTCAGCCTTTGGCGAGCCCTGATTTCACTGGAGTTGCTTCGCGTGTCCAGCTTTCGTACCCGTCTTTTCCAGACTTGGTTCCGCCTGTCGCGGCCAATGACGCTCGGCGCACGGGGCGTTGTCGAGAACCGGGAAGGTCAGGTTCTGCTCGTAAGACACACCTATACCCGTGGGCTCTATTTTCCCGGCGGCGGCGTCGAGCGCGGGGAAACCGTCATGCAGGCGCTATTGCGCGAACTGGCCGAAGAAGCTGGCGTAAAGCCGCTCACCGAACCTGAAATGGTCGGCATCTATTCCAACCACCGCGTCTTCCGGAACGATCACGTCATTCTCTATCGCGTCAGCGCCGAGGCCTGGACGGACTGCGCGACCGACAGTGCAGGCGAGATATCGGAGATTGTCTGGACAGACCCGCTTGCTCCGCCGGATGATGCGACGCCCGGGACCGCACGCCGCCTAGCCGAACTCTATGACGGCGGCCCGAATGACGGTCACTGGTAGGCCTATTCGTCAGACTGCTTCTTGTTATCGACCTTGCGGGCCTGCTCGACCGCCGTCTCCAGGTATTGCAGATCAAGCGCACCGCCGAAGCGGAGCGGGCCAACCATCAGGCCGGGCGTGCCTGAAAAGCCAAGCAGCGTGGCCTGTATGCGCGAGCGTTCCAGCAGTGCATCGATCTCATCCTTGTGGGTCACCATGTCGGATTTGAGCTGGTCCCAGTCGATACCCGCCTCGTCTGCGGTATCGCGGATCTTTCCGAAGCTCAGCTTGCCGTTCGAGCGCATGAGAGCGCCATGGAAGGCTTCGTGTTTGCCCTGGAATTGCGCGGCAATGGCGGCGCGGGCGGCGCGTTCCGACACTTCGCCGAAAATTGGCCAGTCGCGATAGACGAGCCGGACCTTCTCGTCCTTCTCCATCAGGGCTTCGAGGACAGGCTGCATCTTGCGGCAGTATGGGCACTGATAATCCGAATACATGACGATGGTGACGTCATGGTTTTCCGGCGCCACGGTCGGCGCCAGCGGATCGTTCTGGATGGCATCACGCACGCGTTCGGCATCGCTGCGGGTGTCCTGCTGATCAGTCGCGGCATCTGCACCGGCCGTCTGGGCCGCCGTCGGGGCCAGCCCGAAAGACATTGATATCAACAGGATGGCGAGGACGTGGATTGGCAGTTTCATTCAGGTTTCCTGGCGATTGGGATGCAAAACTCGCCGTTGCCTAGAATGGCCTCGGCCCGGCGGCAAGCACGGTAAAGTCTTCGTGACTGCTCTTTGCGCTGACCCTGGCGATAAGCCTTCAGCCGGCATCCTTCCCGGCAGCCGATACATAGTCGATGGCTGTGATGACGGACAACACGGCGGCCACCCAGATACCCAGCAAGCCAAGGATGAGCGGGCCACGTGACGCAATCCAGAGAAGTGACATTCTCTCGGCATCGTAGACGAACTGACTGAACGCCATGGCAAAGAGCGTCAGGCCGATTGCGGTCAGGACAATGGTCGTTTTCCATTTCGCCGCCATGGAGACTTTTAGTGTCGTTGGATTGCCCAGCGCTTCGCGCATGGCCGTGAGCAGGAAGTCCCGTCCGATAATGATGATTGCGGGCAACATCATGTACCAGGCCCAGCCCTCGATGTGAGCCAGCGCCAGCAGGGAGGAGGCTGTGAGCAGCTTGTCGGCGATCGGGTCGAGCCGTGCCCCAAACTGTGACTCGGCGTTCAGGCTCCGGGCCAGCATGCCATCGACCCAGTCTGTGAGGGCTGTCACCGCAAACAGGATAAACGGAACGAAGGCCCAGAAACCGGCTTCCCGGGCGGCGCGCATGTCCCCATCCATCCGCAGGATGGCGTAACCGACGATGATCGCGAAGACGCAGCGCAGCGCCGTGACGGTATTGGGAAGCCATTTCAATGACATGCCTGATCAACCCCCATTGAAATGACCATATATCCTTTCTGCCAGGGCGCGATTGATGCCCTCAACATCTTCGAGATCTGCGAGTTTCGCCCGGGAGACACCTTTCGCCGACCCAAAGCGGTGTAGAAGAGCTTTTTTGCGCGCCGGGCCGATCCCGTCAATCTCATCCAGGGGCGAAGCCTTGATTTCTGACGATCTTTTTGATCGATGGGCACCGATGGCCCAACGGTGAGCTTCATCACGCAGACGTTGCAGATAGTACAGCACAGGTGTATCGGGCGGCAAGGTGAATGGCGCGCGGTTCGGCCGGAAAAATTTTTCACGCCCGGCATTGCGGTCCGGACCCTTGGCGATTGAGACAAGCGTGATGTCCTCCGGGCCGAGACCGAGTTCGTCGAGCGTTTCCAGGGTCGCGCTGAGCTGGCCCATCCCACCATCGATCAGGACGAGATCGGGATAGGTCTCCAGCTCACGGATCGGTCTGCCGGCCTCGTCGGCTTCCTTCAGCAGGCGCTTGAAGCGACGGCGCATCACTTCCCGCATCATGCCGTAATCGTCTCCGGGCTCGAGCGCCTTGTCCTTGATGTTGAACTTCCGGTACTGGCCCTTGATGAAGCCTTCCTGCCCGGCGACCACCATGCCGCCAACGGCATTCGACCCCTGGATATGGCTGTTGTCGTAGACCTCGATCCGTGTGGGTGCCTCGGTCAGGTCGAAGGCCTTGGCGAGATCGTTGAGGAGCCGCTGCTGGCTTGCCGCCTCTGCCAGCTTTCGTGACAGGGCCTCGGCGGCATTGCGGCTTGCCTGGGCGACGAGTTCGCGCTTGTCGCCGCGTTGCGGGGCGCGGATCTCGACCTTGCGGCCTGCCTTCAGCTCCAGCGCATCGGCGATCAGGACATCCTGGTCCGGCGCCTCATTGGTCAGGATGAGTTTTGGTGGCGGGCGCTTGTCATAGAACTGCACCAGGAAGGCCGAGAGGATTTCGCTGGCGGTCTGCTCCTTTTCATGGCGCGGGAAGTGGATCGTGGCGCCCCAGTTCTGGCCGGCCCGGATGAAGAAGACCTGCACGGCTGACTGGCCGCCTTCCATGGCAATGGCAAAGATGTCGGCTTCTTCGATGCCGTCCGGATTGACGTCCTGCTGGGCGCGGACATGAGCGAGCGCGCGGATACGGTCGCGCAGGCTGGCAGCCCGTTCGAAATCCATCGCCTCGGCGGCGTCGTCCATCTCCCTGGCGAGTTCGGCTTGCAGGTCACCGCTTTTGCCTTTGAGGAAATTGGCCGCCTGATCGGAGAGATGTGTGTATTCCTCTTCGCTGACGAGACCGACACAAGGCGCCGAGCAGCGCTTGATCTGGTGCAGCATGCACGGCCTCGTGCGCCCGGAGAACACACTGTCCTCGCAGGTCCTCAGCAGGAACGCTTTCTGCAGCGTGTCGAGGGTGCGGGTCACGGCGCTCGCGCTGGCGAACGGGCCGAAATAGTCGCCCCGGTCCTTTTTGGAGCCGCGGTATTTCAGGATCTGCGGATAGTCATGATCACGCCGGATCAGGATGTAGGGAAACGACTTGTCGTCGCGCAGCAGGATGTTGAAGCGTGGCTTCAGTGACTTGATGAGGCTCGCCTCGAGCAGAAGGGCCTCGGTTTCCGTCTCGGTGACGACGAACTCCATCCGCGCCGTCAGGGCGATCATCGCCGCGATGCGCTGGGTATGGCCGCCGAGCCGGGCATAATTGGAGACACGCGCCTTCAGGTTGCGGGCCTTGCCCACATAAAGGACCTCGTCCTTCGCGCCGAACATGCGATAGACGCCCGGCTTTGCGGGCAGGCGTTTCAGATTGTCCTTGATGACATCGACGCCGCGCCTGACGGGCTTTGATGATGCGGTCTCCGGCATGGGGGCAATCTAGGTTGTGTCGGCGCCGACGCCTAGCCGCGGTGCTGCGGAAGGCCGGGTTTGCTACTGGAAGATGAAGCCGAGTGTGCCCGCGCCGCTGTCGAGCATCCAGCCAAGGCCGAAGGCAAACACCGTTACCATCAGGATGGAGCTGCCGAACTGCCGGCTGGTGCCCCCCGGATCCTTGCCACGCATGGACATGCGGATGATCAGCATCAGGAGCAGGAGGATAAAGACGCAAGCGATGACCACCTGTTCGCCATCACTCCGGCTCGCAAACCAGAGCTCGCCCTCGCGCCACCAGTAATGCGCCTCCTGCCGGAGACGGCGCAGTAGCATGTCGACGCTCGACACGTTCAGGAGTGCAGCAATGCCAGACATTGTCGTAACCGGTTAATAATCAGGTGCATATCTTAACCACTCACAGAAAAGAAACCGTAAAAACCGGGACAGAAATTCCATCGAAATTTGCCGCCATTGCGGACAACTTGTCGGCTTGCGCCCCGGGCGCGCCAGACCTATGCATGGCGCCAGACAAGAAGGAGTTTCCCTAATGGCATCCGACATCGAACTGAGCCAAGCCGTTCAACGCGTCCAGCCTTCCGCCACGCTTGCCGTGACGGCCAAGGCCGGCGAGATGAAGCGGGCCGGGATAGATGTCATTGGCCTCGGCGCGGGTGAGCCGGATTTCGATACGCCTGATCACGTCAAGGACGCCGCGATTCAGGCCATCAAGGACGGCAAGACGAAGTACACGCCGGCCGATGGCATTCCCGAACTGAAGGAAGCGATCTGCGCCAAGTTCAAGCGCGATAATGATCTCGACTACACGCCCGCCCAGGTCAATGTTTCGCCGGGCGGCAAGGCGGTCATCTTCAACGCCTTCATGGCCACCCTCAATCCGGGCGACGAAGTCATCGTGCCGGCCCCTTACTGGGTGAGCTATCCGGATATGGCGCGGCTGGCCGGTGGGGATCCGGTTTTCGTAAAGTGCGGCCCGGATTCCGGCTTCAAACTGTCACCGCAAGCGCTGGAGCAGGCGATCACGCCGAAGACGAAGTGGCTGGTCCTGAACTCCCCATCAAACCCGACGGGCTCGGCCTATACGAAGGCCGAGCTCAAGGCGCTGGCGGACGTTCTGATGAAACATCCGCAGGTCTGGATCCTGACCGACGACATGTATGAGCACCTCGTCTATGACGGCTTCGACTACTGGACGATCGCCCAGGTGGAGCCGGGGCTTTACGACCGCACGCTCACCATGAACGGTGTCTCCAAGGCCTATGCGATGACGGGCTGGCGGATTGGTTTTGCAGCCGGGCCGGAAAAGCTCATCGCCACCATGCGCAAGATCATGACGCAGTCGACGTCGAACCCCTGCTCGATCAGCCAGTGGGCCAGCGTAGCCGCGCTCAATGGCGACCATGGCTTCCTTGCCGAGCGCAATGAGGTGTTCAAGTCCCGCCGGGACCTGGTCGTGAAGGCGCTGAACGACTGCGAGGGCCTGTCCTGTGCGACACCGGAAGGGGCCTTTTATGTCTATCCGAGTTGCGCAGGTGTCATCGGCAAGACGTCGCCGGGCGGCGTGACGATAAACTCCGACAAGGACTTTGCCTCCGCGCTTCTCGAAGAGGAGAAGGTTGCGGTTGTCTTCGGCGAGGCGTTCGGCCTGTCACCGGCATTCCGCATTTCCTATGCGACCTCGACCGAGGCGCTTGAAGATGCCATGGCCCGGATCAAGCGGTTCTGCGCAAGCCTCAAATAGGCGCTGCGAATGAAAAGCAATTTTCATATAGATTGCTTTTATATATAGTTGGCTCAATATCGATTGGGAGCCCCGATAGGAGCTCCCCATATCTCCATTAGTAAATCACCTGAATTCAAAGGAGACTACCTGATGGCTATTGATGTTGGATTGGACAAGAAAGACCGCTCCGCGTCCATCGAAGCGCTTCGCAAGGTGCTGGGCGAGACCTATGCGCTCTACTTCAAGACGCACGGATATCACTGGAACGTCACTGGCCCGCGCTTCAAGGCGCTGCACGAGCTGTTCATGGAGCAATACACCGAGCTCTGGCAGGCGCTTGATGAGCTTGCCGAACGCATCCGCGCCCTGGGCGAATATGCTCCCGCCTCAAGCGATGAGATCGCGTCCTATGCGACCATCAAGCCGGACAATGGCGTCCCGGATGCCGAGGACATGATCAACAACCTTGTCCGCGGGCATGAGACGATTGCCCAGGTTGCCCGCGATGGCGTGAATACTGCCGAGGATGGCGATGATGCGGTGACGGCCGATCTTCTGACGCAGCGGGCCGCCGCAGCCGAAAAAGCCGCCTGGATGCTGCGCGCCAGCCTTTAGCGGCCAGCAGCGACAATCAGACCGAAAAAAAGGCCCGGCAGCGAAATCTCGCGCCGGGCCTATCCAGTTCGGTTCCTATTTGGAGGGAGGAAACGCACAATCGGAGGATGATGTGCTGTCGCCGGAACCAAGGCTGAACCGTCATCTAGGGCCTTCATGTGCGAATGCAAAGTTGCGATTCAGTAAGCAAGGCATGCGCAAATGCATGCCGCAAAAGCTTAGCTCGCACGAAGTTGCAGATTTTCCCGCCGGATCGCATCCACTTCCGCTGTCAGGAAGTCCCTGAAAGCGGAAATCCGCTTCGAGCGCTTGAGGTCACTCGGATAGATGAAGAAGAGGTCGAAGGTCGGACCCGTATGCTCGGGAAGCACCCGGACAAGGCGCGGCACGGCGCTCGCCATATAGTCGGGCAGGTCCGCGATCCCGACGCCGGATTCCACTGCCCGCAGCATTGCCGGGACATTGCGCACCATCAGCGTCGCCTTGCGCGGCAGCGTATCGTCGCGGCCCACCCGCTGCGCCCAGCTCATCGCGTCGAGCGGCGTGTTCTCGGTGCCGTAGCCGATAATACGGTGATTATCGAGATCCTGCGGCGTGCGCGGGGTGCCGTGTTCCTTGAGGTATTCCGGCGAGGCGTAGAGGTTTGTCGCGACGGTGCCGAGCTTGCGCTGGATGAGGTCCGACTTGTCGGCAGCCCAGAGCCGGATCGCACATTCGGCTTCGAGCTTCAGCAGGTCATAGGTCTCGCCATCATCAAGGCGCAGATCGATCCGCATCCCCGGATTGGCGTTGATGAAATTGCCGAGCCGGGGCACCAGCCAGGTCGATCCAAAGGCAACCGGGGCTGTCACGACCAGGTCGCCCTGGGCGATATCCTGCTGGTCGCGCAGGGACGCCGTGGCCGACTGCGCGGCGGCAGCCATGTCCATGGTCGAGCGATGCAGGGTGTGACCGGCATCGGTTAGCACAAGGCCGCGGGCATGGCGCTGGAAGAGCGACACGCCGAGCTGTTCCTCCAGTGCGGAGATCTGACGCGAGACCGCAGATTGCGAGATTCCGAGCCGCTCTCCAGCGGCTGTCAGGCTGCCTGCCTCGGCGGCGGCGTGAAAGGATTTCAACTTGTCCCAGTCCATCTGACCACTGGCTTTGCACAGTGATTACCGTGAGGGCAAGCGGATAATGTGCTGCGCTTGCGAACGGATCGGGCCTACTGGCTGACCCAGAGAATGCGGGCCAGCCAAAGGATTTCAGCGGGTTTCAAGCTGCGCACCGGATGCTCCGGATTGAGCGAGATCAACTCCACCTGCCGCTCGCTCTGGCGCCCCAGAACCTTGGCCATCACCTCGCCATCGGCAGTCTTCGCAACGACCCGGTCGCCGCGCCGAAGCTGGGCGCCGGGCGCGACGATGATCCGGTCGCCCTCGCGATAGGCGGGCTCCATGCTGTCGCCGGAAATTTCCAGCGCATAGACTGGCTCGTCGCCCAGACCGGGAAAGCGCACCTCGTCCCAGCCGCCCCCCACAGGAAAGCCGGCATCGTCGAAGAATCCATCCGCCCCGGCTTGCGCAAACCCGATGAGCGGAGCGGTCGGGCCACGCCGGCCTTCGATCAGCGCGGCGAAATCATCCATGCCGGCCCCGACAGCCTCCAGTGCGCGGGCAATGCTCTCGGTCGAAGGCCAGCGCGGGCGGCCATCCTTGGACTGGCGTTTGGAGGGATTGAAACTTGTCGGATCGAGACCGGCCTGCCGGGCAAGGCCGGACGCGCTGAGCCCGTTGCGCTCAGCGAGCAGATCTATGCCGCGCCAGACTTCATTGTGCCGCATGCTGGGTGCTCCAGTGGGTTAATCGTTCCTATCATGGGAATATAAACCTAGCAAGCCGCCATCTTGCCGGATGACGAAAAGCCTGTTTCAAGCAGGCCATGATGCTCGATACCCCCCTCTACAAGATACTGAGCGCGCAGGATGACGAGCGCGCCCGTGAGCTTGGCCATACCGACACCGATCTCGATGCGCGCGATGGCTATGTCCATCTGTCCTCGAAGGCGCAGGTCGCTGAGACACTGCAGCTTCACTATGCCGGCCAGCATGGCGTGCAGCTCTATGAATTCGCGGCTGAACGCCTGGGCGGCGACGTGACGTGGGAAGAGTCGCGCGGCGGTCAGCTCTTCCCCCATCTTTACGGCACGCTTCGTCTCTCCGACGCGCAGCGCCACTGGACGCTCGAAACCGATGATGAGGGCAATCCGCGTCTGCCGGAGGATCTCGCCTGATGTCGCTGGCGGGGCTGGGCACGAAACTCTTCCGGACGCTGCCGCCTGAGGCGGCCCACACCGCGACCATCCGCGCGCTGAAGACCGGTATCGGCCTGCCCAAAGTCAGTCCGCTCCAGTGGAACACATCCGTGAAGCTGCCGAATGCGGGGCTGCAGCTGTTCAATCCGGTCGGCCTGGCCGCTGGCTTCGACAAGAATGCCGAGGTCTTCGAGGAGATGCTGCGCTTCGGCTTTGGATTTGTCGAATGCGGCACGGTTACCCCGCGCGCCCAGCCGGGCAATCCGAAACCGCGCCTCTTTCGTCTGACCGAGGACGATGCGGTCATCAACCGGATGGGTTTCAATAATGAGGGCCTTCGCGCCTTCACTGCGCGTATTCGCAAGGCCGGCAAGCGCCTCTCCCCGGTCGGGGCGAATGTCGGCGCCAACAAGGACAGCGAAGACCGGGTCGCCGATTACGAAGCCGGCATCGAAGCGGTCTACCCATACGCCCATTACATCACGATCAACATCTCCTCGCCCAACACGCCGGGCCTGCGCGGCCTGCAGGACAAGGGCGCTTTGGCGGAGCTGCTTGAGCGCTGCGGCACCGCGCGCGACAAGGCGCAGGCCGACTATGCGCAAGAGCTCAAGGATGAGGGCCGTTTCGAGGAAGAGGAGGACTGGAAGCCGGTCTTCCTCAAGGTCGCCCCCGATCTCGACGAGACCGCTATTCGCGATATCATCGAGGTCGTGCGTGGCCCGGGGCACTGGCTGTCGGGGCTCATCATCTCCAACACGACGCTGGCGCGTCCCGAAACCTTGAAGAGCCCGCACAAGGGCGAGACGGGCGGGCTCTCCGGCACACCGCTGTTCGAGAAATCCACGCAAGTGCTCAAGGAATTCGCGTCCGAGATCATCGGTGAGTTCGATCTGATCGGCGCTGGTGGCATTTCCAGCGGGGCGGAAGCCTATGCCAAGATCCGCGCCGGTGCGCATGCCGTGCAGTTCTACTCAGCCCTCGTTTATCATGGACCGGGCCTGGTGGCAGACATCAACGCCGATCTTGCCGCCCGCCTGAAAGCGGACGGGTTCAGCTCTGTGGCTGAGGCTGTGGGCGCTGATCTGGCTGTGTCTGCCGGATAAGCGACGGAAGATAGAGGCCGAGCGCGCCAGCCCGCCAGACATACATGGTCAGGAAAGCCAACCACACGCCCGTATTCCCGAAGTTTGGCCTCAGGACCAGGTCTGTGGCGATATAGAGAAGGCAGGATGCAAGCCCGGCATTCCTCAGCGCCCGGCCTTGCGTCGCGCCAAGGAAAAAGCCGTCCAGCTGCCAGCAGGCGAGGCCGACCAGCGGCACGGATGCGCACCAGGGCAGGTAGGCCAGCGCCACGCTTCGGGCTTCCGCGTCAGCCACGAAATTCTGGATGATCCATCCGCCCGCAAGGTAATAGGCGAGCGAAATGACAACGCCGAAGACAAGCGCCAGCTCTGTCGTCAGACGCATCGCTCTCAGCAGGCGTGACCGGTTGCGGCTGCCATAGGCCTCGCCGATTTCCTTCTCGGCGACGAAGGCGAAGCCATCGAGGATGAAGGCCGAGACGCTGATGAACTGCAGCAGCACCTGGTTGCCCGCCAGCGTCGCGGCCCCGAGGCTCGCCCCGGCATTCACGAACCAGGCGAAGGAAAAGAGCAGGGCGAGCGTGCGGATCAGGATGTCGCGATTGGCGCTCACCATCGCCATCAGGCGGTCGCGGTCGAACAGGTCGCGTGAGCGCGACAGGCCGCCGCGTACGAGAAAAAGACCGAAACCGAGCGCGACCCATTCCGCGATCGCCGTGCCCGCCCCGATCCCGGCAGGGCCCCATCCGAGGCCAGCCACGAACCAGATGTCGAGGACTGCATTCGTGCCGTTCATGACGATCTGGAAGGCGAGCAGCTGGCCGGTGCGGCCTGTGCCCAGCAGCCAGCCATTGATGCCATAGCCCATCAGGATGGCCGGCGCCCCCCAGATACGCGCATCGAAATAATCCTTCGCCAGCGTCTTCACCTCGTCGCCTGCGGCGAAAGGCTGGAAGACGACCAGCTTCAGGAGCGGCGACAGGATCAGGATGGTGAGGCCGAGGCCGGCACCGAGCAGCATGGCGCGCTGCAGGACCGAGTTTGCCTCGACCCGGTCTCCGGCCCCAGTCGCCTGTGCCGTCAGTCCGGTGGTCGACATGCGCAGGAAGCCAAACGCCCAGTAGAGGAAATTCATCACCACCGCACCGACGCCGACGGCGCCAAGGTCGAACTTGTCGCCATTGAGCCCCATGACGGCGGTGTCCACCACGCCGGTCGAAGCGATGGCGGCCTGTGACAGCATCACCGGGATGGCGAGGGCCATGACCCTGCTTCGGGAGATCGGCTCAGTGCTCATGAGGCGCTGGCCTAAGGCTCGCCGCTGCGCTTGACAATCGCCCTCACGGGCTCACTTCGGAAGCCATGTCCCTGCCGATCGTCCACCATGCCGATTATGACGCCGACAGCGTGCCGGATGGCCACCGCTTCCCGATGCGGAAATATTCTCTGGTTGCCGAGCTGCTGCGCGAGCGTGGCGAGCGATTTGTCGTGCCGGCCCATGCGCCGGAGAGCTGGCTGCATCTTGCGCATGATCCGGCCTATGTGACGGCGGTCATCACCTCATCGGTCGACCGGGCTCGGGAGCGGCGTATCGGCTTCGAGATGACACCCGCCATCGCCGCCCGGACGCGCGCCTCTGTTGGCGGGACGTGTCTCGCTGCGCGGCTGGCGATGGAGCATGGCGCCGCGGTCAGTCTCGCCGGGGGCAGCCACCATGCGGACTATCAGGGCGGGGCAGGCTTCTGCGTGTTCAACGATGTCGCTGTCGCCGCCCGCCTCATGATCGAGGAAGGCATGGCCCGGCAGGTCGCGGTGATCGATTGCGATGTCCACCATGGCGATGGCACCGCCCGCATCTTCGCCGATGAGCCCCGCGTCTTCACCGCGTCGCTGCATTGCGAGGATAACTGGCCGCGCGAGAAGCCGGCCTCGGACCTGGATGCCGGTCTCGACAAGGGGACAGGTGATGCGGGCTATATCGAGGCTCTGGCAGGTCTCGTCAGCGAAGTTTTCGAACGCGCATCGCCCGGTCTTGTCTTCTACAATGCCGGTGTCGATCCGCACGCCGATGACAGGCTTGGCCACCTGGAGCTGAGCGATGACGGCCTCAAGGCGCGCGACCGGATGGTGGCGCAGGCGTGCGCGTCTCGCGGCGTGCCGGTCGTGGGTGTGCTGGGTGGCGGCTATTCGAAGGATGCGCGCGCCGTGGCCCGGCGCCACACCTTCATGGTCGATGCGCTTCAGGCGATTGCAGCCGTTTCCGCCTGAGCGCGCTTGCGCGGACGCTGCGACTCCCGCCACAAGAAAGCATGCCATCCGCCATCATTGCAGACCCTCAGGAAACCCCGCTCGACATATTGAAGCGCGTCTACGGCTATGAGGCGTTTCGCGGGCTGCAGGGCGATGTGATCGAGGATGCGATGGCCGGCCGCGATGTGCTGGCTGTCCTGCCGACCGGCGGCGGCAAGTCGCTCTGCTACCAGATTCCGGCGATCCTGCGCGGCGGTGTCGGCATTGTCGTCTCGCCGCTGATCGCGCTGATGGCCGACCAGGTGGATGCGCTGAAAGCGCTGGGTGTGCGCGCGGAGCGTCTGGATTCCTCCATGGCCTTCGAGGACAAGACCGAGGCCTTGAATGCGGCGGCGCGTGGCGAGATGGACCTGCTCTATCTCTCGCCTGAAGCGCTTTCCACGGGCCTTGCCGGACGTCTCGCCCAGCTGCCGGTATCTCTGATTGCCATCGATGAAGCCCACTGCGTCAGCCAGTGGGGCCACGACTTCCGGCCGGATTATCGCGCGCTCGGCCGGCTGAAGGAGATATTTCCCGGGGTGCCGCGCATGGCTGTCACGGCGACGGCCGACACGCGCACCCGGGATGACATCCTCGCCCAGCTGAATCTGACCGAGCCGCACACCCATGTTGCGAGCTTCGACCGGCCCAACCTGGCGCTCGGCGCCGAGCCGAAGGGCGGTGGCCGGTCCGATCGCGTGGTCTCGCTGGTCAAGGCGCACAAGGGCGAGAGCGGCATTGTCTATGCGGCGACACGGGATGGCACGGAAAAGCTTGCAGAGGCGCTGGAGCGGGCGGGCATCCCGGCGCTTGCCTATCATGCGGGCCTCGATTCTGACCTGCGGGCCGAGCGCCAGCGCCGCTTCCTGCTCGAAGAAGGGCTGACCATGTGCGCGACGGTCGCTTTCGGTATGGGCGTCGACAAGCCGGATGTACGCTTCGTGATCCATGCAGATCCGCCGAAGTCGCTGGAAGCCTACTGGCAGGAAGTCGGCCGCGCGGGCCGCGATGGCAAGCCGGCGGAAGGCTATGCGCTGTTCGGCCCGGCCGACATGCGCCGCTCGATCAGCTGGACGATGGAGAGCGATGCGGCGGAAGAGGTCAAACGTGTCCAGCTCACCAAGACACGCCAGCTCTTTGCGTTCTTTAATGGAACGGAGTGCCGTCGGGCGGCGGTCCGGAGATATTTCGGCGAGACCGATGTGGAGCCGTGCGGGGATTGCGACAATTGCCAGCGTGAACCCGGCGAAGGCTATGACGCGACGAAGTTCGCGCAGATGGCGGTTTCTGCCGTTATCCGCTGTGGTCAGCGTATCGGGCGCGGGCGGCTCATTATCCACCTCACCGGCCAGGCCAAGGATGGTTTCGATGAGGAAATGCAGGCCCTGTCGACCTATGGCATCGGCGCCGACCTTTCCAAGCAAGGCTGGAATGCGGTGTTCGACGAGCTGCTTTTCTCCGGCCTGCTGGCCGAAGGGGGCGATGTGATGCGCCCGGTGATCGTGGTGCCGGATGCCGAGGCCGCCAAGGCGCTGTTCAGGGGTGACCGGCAAGTCTGGCTGCGCAGCGATCCGAACGCCCGCAAGAAGCGCACCCGCCAGCGCTCGGCGTCGGCGGATTATGCCGGTGACCTGTCGGAACGCGACCAGTCGCTGTTCGATGCGCTGCGAAGCTGGCGGCTGGAGACGGCGAAGACCAAGGGTGTGCCGCCCTATGTCATTTTCCATGACAAAACGCTCGCCGCCATCGCGCAGGAACGCCCAACCGATCAGGACAGCCTGCGGTCGATTTCCGGCGTGGGCGAGAAGAAGGCCGGACGCTATGCGTCTGAAATTGCGCGGCTTGTCACTGAAGCGGCGTGACGCGGAACCCTTGCCATCAGGCGCCGTTGCCCTTTCTTAGGGGACAATGCTGAAGATCAATAAAAAGGAGGCTTGATGCCCAGCCAGACAACGAAGGCATCCGTCGTCGTGCGTAACGCGACCCTGGACGATGTGCCGAGAATCGCAGCGCTGGTGCTCAAGGTCTATGGAAGGCCCGCAGACGGCTATACGCCGGGCATGCTGCGCGGGCAGATTTCCGCCTTTCCCGAAGGCCAGTTTCTTGTCGAATACGATGGCGAGGTTGTCGGTTATGCCGCGAGCTTCCTCGTCAGCGAGGAGATGGCGCTTACGCCCCACAACTGGGTGGAGATTACCGGCAACGGCTATGCCGCCCGACACGATCCGGAGGGCGACTGGCTCTATGGCATGGAAGTCTGCGTCGATCCCGAGATTCGCCGCACAAGGATCGGCCAGCGGCTTTACAATGCGCGGACGCAACTGGCTGAATCCTGGGAGCTGAAAGGCATTGTCTTTGGCGGGCGCATGCCCGGCTGGCGCCGCAAGCGGAAGCAGTATCCGGAGCCGGAGGATTATGTCGAAGCCGTGAAGGCGCAGAAGATCACCGACCCGGTGATCCGCTTCCATATGCGCCAGGGCTTCGAACCGATCGGCGTGATGCGCAATTACCTCGATGAGGACAAGGATTCCGGCGGCCACGCCACTCACATGGTCTGGCGCAATCCGTATGCGGAGGAAGTCACCCAGGGCCAGAAGGTCTCTTATTCGACCAAGGAGTCGATCCGTGTCGCGACCGTCCAGGTCCAGATGCGGGCGGTGAAGACCTTTGAGGAGTTCATGAGCAACGTCGAATATTTCGTCGATGTCTGCTCGGACAGGCGCGCCGATTTCGTCGTCTTTCCCGAACTCTTCACGCTGCAGCTGCTTGCCTTCGAGAAACGCAAGCTGAACCATGCCGAATCAATCGAGGCGCTGACGCGCTACACGCCGCGCTTTGTTGACGAGATGCGCGAGCTCGCCATCTCCTACAACATCAACATTATCGGCGGCACCCATCCGACCATTGCCGATGATGGAGACATCCAGAACGTCGCCTATGTCTTCCTGCGCAACGGCTCCGTGCATGCCCAGGAAAAGATCCATCCGACGCCGGACGAACGCCACTGGTGGAACATCAAGGGGGGTGACTCGGTCGAGGTCATTCCGACTGATTGCGGTCCGATCGGCATCCTCATCTGCTATGATTCAGAATTCCCGGAACTGGCCCGCCGCCTCACAGACGAAGGCGCACGCATTCTGTTCACGCCCTTCTGTACCGACTCCCGCCAGGGATATCTGCGGGTGCGTTACTGCTGCCATGCCCGGGCTATCGAGAACCAGTGTTATGTCGTGACGTCCGGCTGCACCGGCAATCTGCCGAACGTGTCGAACATGGACATCAACTATGCCCAGTCGGCGATCATCACGCCTTGCGATTATCCGTTCGCGCGCGAAGGCATTGCTGCCGAGGTTGCCGAGAATGTCGAGGCCGTGGTCATGGCCGATCTCGACCTGACCGACCTCAACTGGGCGCGCTCACAGGGCACGGTGCGCAATCTCAGGGACAGGCGGTTCGACCTCTATCGCACGGTCTGGAAAGACGGCGGGTGAACCTTCCGGCGCTCAGTGAGAACCGGCCGCTGCGGCTGGGCAGCCTGATGCTGCTCTATGCAGCGCAAGGCGCGCCTGAGGGTCTTCTCTATATCGCCATTCCGGCCTGGTTTGCCGCGCAGGGTGTGCCGGCAGAAGCAATTGCGGGCTATGTCGCCATCATCCTGCTGCCGTGGAGTTTCAAGCTCTTCAACGGCGTCCTGATGGACCGGTTTACCTGGGCGCCGATGGGGCGAAAGCGGCCGTGGCTGATCCTCGCCCAGCTCCTGCTGATCGGGAGCCTGATCTGGTTTGCCGGGCTAACTGAACCGACCGAGGCGCTGACCTGGTTCGCCATTGCCGGCTTTGCGGTGAATTTCGCAGGCGCTTTCCAGGATGTCGCCATCGACGGCATGGCGATCGACATTCTCGGCGAGGATGAGCGTGCGAGCGCCAATGGCCTGATGTGGGGCGGCAAGACGCTTGGCACGGCGGGGTTTGCCTTTCTGACAGGCCGGCTGATCAGCGACGAAGGCGGACATGGCGTGGCCGCAATCGCGACGGCCATCTTTGTCGGTCTCATCATATTGCTGCCTCTTCTGCTGCGCGAACGTGCCGGGGAGAAACTGCTGCCATGGACAGAAGGACAGGCCGCACCGGTCACCCGGGAACGGCAGCTGGCGCGCTGGTGGCCGCTCATCCGGAATGTCTTCTCCGCCATGGCAAAGCCGGCCAGCCTCCTTCTCGGGGCCGGCATCCTGCTCGCCTTCGCCGCCTATGGCCTGAAGACGGCGTTCTCACCAACGCTGGCAGTGCAGGAAATCGGCTGGGAGCGGGAGGTCTTCACCAATCGCGATGCCATGGCCGACCTCATTGGCGGGCTGTTCGGTATCTTCGTATCGGGGTGGCTGGCCGACCGGGTTGGGCCGATGAAGGCGCTGGGCGCCGCGCTGGCGGGCATGGCCTTGCTTAACGGCGCGGCCGTCTTCGCCTGGCCGGATGGCGGCTTCTATTTCGCCTACCTGCTCGTCTACAGCGTGCTTTTCGTCCTCATGTCGGTCTGCACCTATGCCATCGCCATGGGACAGTCGCGGGGCACCGTCGCGGCGACGCAGTTTTCCATCTTCATGGCGCTGCTCAATCTCGGCACCAGCTTCGGCGCATCGCGGCTGGAGATGCTTCGCGGGGGCGGCGGCTATGAAGCTGCCTTTGCGGCATGCGCCGGCCTCAGCCTGGTGGCGGCGATCTTCTACGTGTTCTCCGTCCGGCTCGATGGGCGGACAGAGCCCTCACCCGTCCTCCGCGACCAGGAAATGCGCCTGTAGGGCCGCGACGGGTTTTTCGCGTTCAGCCTGCCAGGCTTCGGCACGCACACTCGCCATGCGGCGGCCAAGCTTGTGGACGATGGCGCGGGCATAGAGATCCTCACCCTTGGCGGAGCGCAGATAGTCGATGGTGATATTGATCGGCTTCGGTGGGCGCTTCAGGTCCGACAGCAGGAAGACCTGCGCCATTGCTGTCAGTTCCAGAAAGGCACCCGAGCACCCGCCATGCATCGCATTGATGGCGACATTGCCCAGGAATTTCTTCTGGAAGGGCAGGACGGTGGTCATCTCGTCGCCCATGATCTCGCAGCGCATCCCCAGGAATTGGGCGAAAGGCGTGCGGTCGAGAAAGGCCTGAAGGTCTTCAGCGCGCGTCATGAGGGTTTCTCCGACAGCATCTTGCGGGCATATTCGACCGCCTCATTGCCACTGGCCCAGCGGGAAATGTCATTCAGGGCGAAGGCGCCGGCGGCTGTGGCGATCACCTTTTCGCGGGTCTCGTGATAGGCCCAGGCATGGGTGAAGGCGACATTGCGGGTCAGGTGGTAACACTCGGCCTCGGCGAGGATGTCGCGGCCCTTCTCGGCCGGGCGCATATAATCGATTCGCAGGTCGAGCGTGGCCATGGATTTCGGTTCACGCAGGGCCGTGTTCGAAGCAACCCCGCAGAGATTGTCGAGCAGCGCAGTCAGGACGCCGCCATGGATGACGCCCGAATCGGGGTCGCCGACCAGGTCTTCACGCCATGGGACTTTCGCAAATGCCCGGCCTTTCTCGATGCCGGTCAGCTCGAAACCGAGCGCCTTTGCCCACGGCACATTGTCCATGATCTTGGCGGCATTTTTCTGCATCAGTCTGAAGAGGAGGTCATTGTCCTCGTCACTATCCGACATGGGGCGCTTCCTGCTTCCGTTGCGTGAAATTGACGTTCGCGTAAGCGTCGATACCATCCTTCTGTGAGAGCGCAACTCATCGCGCCACGGGAGGTTCATGATGGCATTTGACGGACAATCCAGAGGCAAGGCCTGCATTATCGGCGCCGGTTGCTCGGGTTTCACAATGGCCAAGCGGCTCAAGGATTACGGCATTCCGTATGATTGTTTCGAGATGTCGGACGATATTGGCGGCAACTGGTACTACCGCAATCCGAACGGGCTCTCCTCCTGCTATCAGAGCCTGCACATCGACACATCGAAATGGCGGCTGGCCTTCGAGGACTATCCCGTGCCGGATGACTGGCCGGATTTTCCGCACCATGCCCAGCTCTTCCAGTATTTCCAGGACTATGTCGATCATTTCGGCCTGCGCGAGACGATCACCTTCAATACCGAGGTGAAGAAAGCGGTTCGCCGCGAGGATGGCGACTGGGATGTGACGCTTTCGACCGGCGAGACGAACACCTATCAGTGGCTTTTCGTCGCAAATGGCCACCACTGGGATGCGCGCACGCCGGAATATCCGGGCGAGTTCACTGGCTACCAGGTCCACTCGCATCACTATCGTGACCCGTTCGAGCCTTATGATTTCCGCGGCAAGCGCGTTCTGGTCGTTGGCGCGGGTAATTCGGCGATGGATATTTCCTCGGAGCTGTCCCAGCGCCCGATTGCCGACAAGCTCTTCATCTCGATGCGCCGGGGCGTCTGGGTGCTGCCGAAATACATGAACGGCCAGCCGGCCGACAAATCGGTGTTGCCGGGCTGGATGCCGGCCAAGCTCGGCCGGAAGCTGGCTCGGGCGGCGATCAAGAAGCGCGTCGGCATGATGGAAGACTATGGTCTGCCCAAGCCGGACCATGAGCCTCTGGACGCTCACCCGTCTGTGTCAGGTGAATTCCTGACGCGCGTCGGCTGCGGCGATATTACGCCGAAGGGCGGCATGGAGCGTCTCGATGGCGACGGCGTGGTCTTCAAGGACGGCACGCGCGAGCAGATCGATGCGATCGTCTGGGCGACCGGCTACAATGTCAGCTTCCCCTTCCTGGAAGATCCGGAAATCCTGCCAAAGGATAACAAGCTGCCGCTGTTCAAGCGCATGGTCCGGCCGGGTTATGAGAACCTGTTCTTCCTGGCGCTGGCGCAGCCCTTGCCGACGCTGGTGAACTTTGCCGAACAGCAGTCGAAACTCTGCGCCGCCATGGTGGCCGGAGAGTATGCCCTGCCGCCGCGCGAGGAGATGGAGCGGATCATCAAGGAAGATGAGGAATTCCACCTCGGCCATTTCTACGATGCACCAAGACACACGATGCAGGTCGACTTTAACGCTTACGTAAAAGACCTTATGAAAGAGATCGAGCGGGGGCGGAAACGGGCAAAGGCACCGGCCTGAAGCCCGGCAAGCCAATGGGATAGCCCGCCATGAAACACGCTGCGCTGGTCTGTACCCTGATCATGCTCTGGCTGTCGGGGTGCGCCTCGCAGCCGCGTCGCGTCAGCCCGCCTCCGGCGATCACGACGACCTCATCCGTTCCGGCCGAGCAGGGCTCGTTCCGGCCGGATGCCAACCTCTATCTGTGCCCCAACGCCACGATCACCAATGCCCTGGAATCCGATGGCCGTAACCGGGTGCTGAACTTCAATCCGGTGGTGCTGGTAGAGGGGAAGGTCGTCCTGACACCGGTCCCGGTCAATAATGCCTGCCTGACATCCGGCTTCGGGCGCCGGTTCGGACGCACGCATGAGGGCCTCGACCTGCAGTCGAAACCGCCCGAAACCGTCTATGCTGCCGCGCCCGGCATCATCCGTGAGGCAAGCACGTCGAGCGGTTTCGGAAACCATCTCGTGATCGATCACGGGCAGGGCATCTACACCCGCTACGGGCACCTCGATCATTTCGCCTCCGGGGTTTACGAGGGCGCGCGGATCGGCTTCGGCCAGCCACTGGGGGTGATGGGCCAGACCGGAAATGCGACCGGCATTCACCTCCACTTTGAAGTGCTGACAGGCAATTACAACAATCCCAGACGCTCCTTCGGCCTGACGGCCCATAACCCGCTTTCCTTTCCCGCCTATACGGGCCAGTCTTCCGGCAGTTGAGCAGGCTGCAGGGTGGGTAGGTCCGGGACATGTTGAGCTGGCTGAGACCCGATGCGCTGGCTGAAACCTACCGCGACCCGGTTTCGTGGGCCGTACTTGCGGTCGACCTGTTTCCGATCTATGCGCTCATACAGTTTGGCTGGGACGCGACGGCGCTCGTCTTCCTCTACTGGCTCGAAAACCTGATCATCGGCGGCGTCACGCTCTTGCGGATGCTGGCCGCGAGTACGAATAACGGCCCGTTCGGCGTTGCCAGCCTCGCTTTCCTGGGGCCTTTTTTCACCATTCACTATGGCATGTTCTGCTTCGTGCACGGGATCTTTCTCGCCGTCTTTGCCGCTGCTGCGTCTGGCGGAATGGCGGAGGCCGATTTCATGGGGCCTCTGACGCTGGTTGGCTTTGCCCTGTCGACAGGCGAGCAGATGGGTCTCTTTGTCGGCGCGATCATCGCCTTGCAGTTGTTTCTTTATGTCCGCGATTTTCTGGGCCGTGGCGCCTTCCGTGAAGCCACGATCCAGACAGAAATGATGAAGCCTTATGGCCGCATCATCCTGCTGCATTTTGCACTGTTTGCAGGCTTCGGGCTGATGGTCGCCTTCGGCCAGCCGATGATCGGGGTGCTCGGACTAATCCTGTTGAGGGCGTTGTGGGGCGTCTATCAGTCTCACCTGCGCCATATACAACCGCAGCGCGAATCATTGAATAAAGTTGACGAAGCGTCACCAATTTGATTGCTGGGTATTCAACAGGCGCGGGGAAAGCATATGACGTCGATTGCGAAGGTCAGTGGGCCTGACGGAAAGAGGGCGCAGACCAAGGCGGCAAACCGGCAGGCGATCCTGGCGGCTGCCCGCCAGGTGTTTGCCCGCATTGGCTTCGATGCGACCACCGTGCGCGATATCATCCGCGAGACCGACCTCGCCGCAGGCACCTTCTACAATTATTTCCGGTCCAAGGAAGAAGTCTTCGAGGCCATCGCCAATGAAAGCGCACGCCGCTTCCGCCCGATGCTTCAGATGGTGCGTGAGAAAGCCCAGTCCTTCGAGGAATACATCCAGGCGGCCTACGGGGCCTACTTCACCTTCCTGCAGACTGAAAACGAGGACGCCATCAGCAGCGGGGCGCCGCATATGGCGCTGATCGGTGTGCGGGTGGATACACCCGAAATGCATGCCATCTTCGATGAGATCCGGATGGACCTCGAACAGGTGGCTCAGACCGCCAATATCTCGCTCGAGGATTCTGAATATCTCACTGCCGCCGCGATAGGGATTGCACGTGAGCTTGGGGATCATATGCTCCAGCGGCGTCCGGTCGATGTTGAAAACGCCGCCCGGTTTGCGACCACCCTGCTGCTCGACGGCGTTACGGGCCTCGCAAGACAGCCAAACTGACGGAAGTAATTCGATGAGTCTTCAGGTTACCATTGCGAAACTGCTGTTGAAGCTGCCGGGCAATCTTCTGGTGAAGTTGTCAGGCGGCAAGCCGGTCGAGATCAACGGCCGCGTTCTCGATCCGCAATTCCAATTCATTGCACATGGCGCGCAGCAACAGCCGCCCATGTCGTCGCTCTCGCCGCAGGAGGCGCGCGCCGCCTCGGCCATGGGGCTCGCCATGTTCGCTGAACAGCCAGAACCGGGTGTTACCGCCACTGACGACACCATCCCCTCCAGCGGGCGTCACCAGATTCCGGTGCGGATCTACCGGCCTGACAATCAGGATCCGAAGGCACCGGTCATGGTCTACCTGCATTTCGGGGGCGGGGTGATTGGCGATCTGGAGACATCGCATGTCTTCTGTTCGATCCTGGCCAAGCGCGTGCGCTGCCCGATCGTGTCCGTCGATTACCGGCTGGCCCCTGAGCACAAGTTCCCGGCCGGGCTGCAGGACTGTATCGACGCCTATGAGTGGGCCTTGCGCAAAGCCGAGACCCTTGGGGCCCCCGCTGGTGTCGCCACGATTGGCGGCGACAGTATGGGCGGCAATTTCTCCGCCATCGTGACCCAGGAGATGAAGCGCGAGCGCAAGCCGCTGCCGATGCTGCAGCTGCTCATCTATCCGGCGACCGAGCTGGAAAACGAGTTTCCGTCCTACACCGCTTTCGGCGAAGCCTATCCGCTATCGGCTGACACGATGCGCTGGTTCATGGACCAGTACCTGCCGGACGGGCAGGACCGCGCCGATGTGCGCCTTTCTCCGGCGCGCGAGACACGCCTAGAGGATCTTCCGCCCGCGATCATCGTGACCGCCGGCTTCGACCCGCTTGTCGATGACGGGGCAGCCTATGCCGAGCTGTTGAGACGCTCAGAGGTCGATGTGACGTATAAATGCTATGACAGCCTCGCCCACGGCTTCACGGCCTTCACGGGCGTGGTCAAGCGTGCGCGCGAAGCGTGTGAGGAAATCGCCGACATGGTCGCGGAGACCTATGCAGGCTTTGAGATTGAGGATGATTAGAGCGTGGCCTCAGGCGGCATAGGCCGCGAGTGCGAGCAATCCGACAAAACAGAAGAAGATGATACGCATGAGGTCCGCCTGACAGTTTCAATTATGACACTTGAGTGTCATTAATATGAAACTAACGCCACAGTCGATGTCAGGTTTCATCAATCAGACCTGAATGATTGTTGCGGACATTCCCGACATCAGGCCCGACAGGCCAGACATGCGTGTCTTCCGCGGGAAAAGGGGCGAACAGGTCGTCCACCTTGCGATAGCCGGTATCGAGCCAGCGATCGAAATCCGATGGATGCAGGATGACCGGCATGCGGTAGTGGATCCCGGCGGTCGCATCATTCGGTGTCGTGGTGAGGATGGTGAAGCTGTGCAGTTCCGAGCCGTCGATATGAGCCACGTCATAAAGGCCCGCAAAACAGAAATGACGCCGGTTACGCAGGCCCACGGCAAATGGGGTCTTCGCGCCAGCACGGCCCGTCCATTCATAATAGCCGCTCGCCGGGACCAGGCAGCGATGGTGACGGAAGGCGCCCCGGAAGACAGGCTTGTGGGCCACCGTCTCTGATTTCGCATTGAAGGTGGAGAAAGTCTTCTCCTTGAGAGGCTTGTTCCACCAGGAGGGCACAAGCCCCCACATCGCCGGTGCCAGCTCGGCCGGGCCTTCGCGGGTCAGGCGAATGATCGGCTGATAGGAGCCGGGCGCGGCATTATAGGTCGCCTCGGGCGGGTCGACCTCATCCGGGGGGATGAGGTTGAGCCAGGCCTGGAAATCGGACCAGGTCACACCGTGTCTGAAGAAACGTCCGCACATGAATTCTTGTTAAACAAATTGTTCAGTCACGAAAACGCCTCGGAACGTTAGGAAAGCAGGGACGTTCTGAGTGACACTGCTCGAGAACAGAGCTGAATAAGAGGAGTATCTCCGAGATGAAGAAGATAATGATCGGCGCAGCCGTGGCTGCCATGACCTTTACGACGGCCTGCCAGAGCGGCATGGGCGTTTCCGAAAGACAAGCCTATGGCGCAGGCGGCGGCGCACTTGCCGGCGCAGCCCTTGGCACGCTTGCCGGCGGCGATGATGGCCGCAATGCCGCGATTGGCGCGGCTGTCGGCGCCCTCGCGGGTGCTGCGGTCGGCACATATATGGACAAACAGGAACGGGAGCTGCGCGCGCGTACGGCCGGGACCGACATCCAGGTCGAGCGCCAGGGCGACCAGATCGCCCTCACCATGCCGTCCAGCGTGACCTTCTCGCTCGATAGTGCGCAGCTGAAGCCGGAATTCTACGGTCCGCTGAATGAAGTGGCCCAGACGCTGGTCGAATATCCGCGTACGGCTGTCGATATCGTTGGCCACGCGTCTGCCGATGGTCCGGACGACTACAACCAGCAGCTGTCCGAGCGCCGCGCAAATTCGGTTGCCAACTACCTGCAGGGCCAGGGCGTCCAGCCGGTTCGCATCAATGCCTATGGCATGGGTGAGCGCCAGCCGGTTGCCAGCAACGACACCGCAGCCGGCCGCGCCGCCAACCGCCGGGTCGAAATTCTGCTGAACCCGGTCACGGAAGGCCAGGCCAACAACTACTAGGCCTGAGGCAAAGCTGAAAAAAGAAGGCCACGGGAACATGGTTCCTGTGGCCTTTTTTCTGTTGGAGGGCGGCGTTGGCCTCAGGCGTCCGTGACGCTGGTGACCTGGTAGGTCAGCGGATCGCCTTCATGGCTGTTGACCGTCACATACTCACCGACAGCGAATTTGTGTTCGCCAAGCCGGTAGGTCGGCTCGTCGGGGCCTTCATGATCTTCATCGTAGTGAAAGAACCAGTGACTGCCGCGATGGGTCAGCCAGCCATCGGCGCGTTCATCCGGGTCCGGATCGAAACGGATAACCGTCGCCTTTTCGCGTTTGGCGCGCCATTCCTCCAGATTGATCCCGCCGTCTTCGTTGAGGGGCGCCGTCACGACATAGCCCCGTTCCGCATCGCCGGACGGAAAGCCGGGATTGCGGGCAAGGCGCAGCACTACTTTCTTGAAGCTCATTATTTATCTCCGATCATTTGCCTCACCATATCAATGAGGCAGGGGGCACGTACGATAGGGGAGATTACGTAAAGTGCCGGCATGATCCAGAGGTCTGGCTGATAAAAAAAGCCGGGCAAGGCTGCCCGGCTTTCTCATGGTTTGAAACCTTGTGTCGTGCCTAGGCGGCCACAGGCTGTTTCGCGTCAGCTGGCGGGAAGCGGTCGTAGAAGCCTTCGCCCTTGGCCGCCATGTCCTTGAGAAGCTGAGGCACCTTGAAGCGCTCGCCATACTTCTCTTCCATCTTCTCGGCCTCTTCGACGAAGGGTTTGATGCCCCAGATCAGGTCGACATAGGAGCAGCAGCCGCCGGTATAGGGCGCAAAGCCCCAGGCGAGGATGGAGCCGATGTCGGCGTCGCGGGCATCGGTGATGACGCCTTCCTCGAAGCAGCGGGCGACCTCGATGGCCTGGCGCACCAGGAAGCGGTTGGTCAGGTGCTTCTTCAGATCCGGCGGACACTCCTCGACCTTCACTTCCAGGCGCGAGTTGAGATCCGGCCAGAGCCGTTCCGGCTTGCCCTTCTCATTATAGTCGTAGAAGCCCTTGCCGGCCTTGCGACCGACACGGCCCTGATCCTCGACCAGCCAGCCGAGGAATTGCGTGCGATCATCGCTCTGGATGTCGACGCCCATGGCTTCCGCCGTGGCGCGGGTGACCTTCAGAGCGGTATCGAGACCAACGGAGTCGGACACTTCCAGCGGGCCCATCGGCATACCGGACTGGCGCCCGACATTCTCGATGATGGCCGGCTTGATGCCCTCGGCGAGCATTTCCATGCCTTCGCGGGTGTAGGTGCCGAAGCAGCGCGAGGTATAGAAACCGCGCGAGTCATTGACCGCGATCGGCGTCTTGCGGATGGCGAGGACATAGTCGACCGCCTTGGCAAGCGTGGCTTCGGAGGTCTTTTCGCCCGAGATGATCTCGACGAGACCCATCCGTTCCACCGGCGAGAAGAAGTGAATCCCGATGAAGTTCTCCGGACGCTTCGACGCCTTTGCGAGGCCGGTGATCGGAAGTGTGGAGGTGTTCGAGCCGAACACGGCATCCTCGCCGAGGACCTCTTCGGCCTGCTGGGTGATCTTGGCTTTCAGCTCTTCATTCTCGAAGACGGCCTCGACGACGAGGTCAGCGCCTTTGACGTCGTTATAATCATCCGTCGTCGTGATCAGATCGAGGAGCTTGTCACCCTTCTCCTTGGTGGACTTGCCACGGGAGATGTCCTTCTCGACGAGACGGCGGGAATAATCCTTGCCCTTCTCGGCGTTTTCCTTGGAGACGTCGACGAGCACGGTCGGAATACCGGCCTTGGCCTGGACATAGGCGATGCCTGCGCCCATCAGGCCGGCGCCGATGACGGCGATCTTCTTGAACTCCGTCTTCGGATAACCCTCGGGGCGGTTGCCACCCTTCGAGAGCGCCTGCGTCGACAGGAAGAGCGAGCGGATCATCGCTTTCGCTTCCGGGCGCGCCTGCGTGTTCAGGAAGTAGCGTGTCTCGATGCGCAGACCCGCATCGATCGGCACCTGGATGCCTTCATAGACGCAGGACAGGATGTTCTTCTGGGCCGGATAATTGCCGTAGGTCTTGGCCGCCAGCATCATGTTGGACATGGTTGCGACCTGGCCGGCGCCCGGGCTCTTGTGAACCACACCGCCCGGGACCTTGAAGCCTTTTTCGTCCCACGGCGCCTTGGCTTCGGGATTGGCTTTCACCCAGGCCTTGGCTTTCTCGACGACTTCTGCGCCCGGCGCGAGTTCGTTGATCACGCCCATCTCGTGGCCCTTCTTCGCGTCGAAGCTGGTGCCCTGGAGGATCAGCGGAAGCGCGGCCTGTACACCAACGAGACGCGGCAGGCGTTGCGTGCCGCCGGCGCCCGGCAGGAGACCGATCTTGGCTTCCGGCAGGCCGAATTGCTGTTTCGGGTTGTCGTCGGCTGCGACGCGATAGTGGCAGGCAAGTGCGACTTCGAGGCCGCCACCAAGCGCGAGACCGTTCAGGGCGCAGGCCACCGGCTTGCCGCAGGTTTCAAGCTCGCGGAGCGTCTTGTTCAGCGTGAAGCCGCCTTCGAAGCGCTCCTTGAGTTTTTCGTCTTCGCTCTTGGCACTGTTGTCGGCCGATCCGGCGCGATTGCCCATCTCGCCGAGGTCTGCGCCAGCGCAGAAACCGGACGGCTTGCCGGAGGAGACGACGAGACCCTTGATCTTGTCGTTTCCGGCGACTTCCTTGGCGATCGCCACGATGTCGGCGACGGCCTTGCCGGTCAGCGTGTTCATGCTGCGGCCCGGCACGTCGAACACAGCGTGCGCAATGCCATCGCCGTCAATGTCGAATTTGAAGGTTTCGAGTTCCATCTTCAGTCTACCTCTTAAACGCGTTCGATAATCGTGGCGGTGCCCATGCCGGCGCCGACGCAAAGTGTGACGAGCGCGGTTTCCTTGTCGGAGCGCTCCAGTTCGTCGACCATGGTGCCGAGCAGCATGCCGCCGGTTGCGCCGAGCGGGTGACCGAAGGCGATGGCGCCGCCATTCACGTTCATTTTCTCGTGCGGGATGCCCAGAAGGTGCATCATCAGCATCGGCACCGAAGCGAACGCTTCGTTCAGCTCGTAGAGGTCGATATCGCCGACATCCATGCCGGCCTTCATCAGCGCCTTGCGGCTCACCGCTGTCGGGCCGGTCAGCATGATGCCCGGTTCCGAGCCGATGGAGGCCATCGCCTTGATGCGGGCGCGCGGCTTGAGGCCCATGCGCTCACCCATTTCCTTCGAGCCGAAGAGGACAGCGGACGCGCCATCCACGATGCCTGAGGAGTTCCCGGCATGGTGGACGTGATCGATGCTTTCCAGTTCCGGATAGCGCTGTTTGATGACCTCGTCGAAGCCCATGCCGCCCATCCCTGCGAAGGACGGGTTCAGCGAGGCGAGCGACTGCATGCTCGCATCCGGGCGCATGTGCTCGTCATGATCGAGGATGACCGCACCCATCTGGTCCTTGACCGGGACGATGGATTTTTCGAAGCGCTTTTCTTTCCAGGCCTTGGCCGCACGCTGCTGGCTCTCGACGGCATAGGCGTCGACATCATCGCGTGAGAAGCCCCACTTGGTGGCGATCGTGTCGGCCCCGATGCCTTGCGGTGCGAAATAGGTCTTGATGGCGACCTGCGGGTCAGCCGACCACGCGCCGCCGGCCGCGCCCATCGGAACACGCGACATGCTTTCGACGCCGCCGCCGATCGCCATGTCGGCTTCGCCCGTCATCACCTTGGAAGCGGCCATGTTGCAGGCCTCAAGGCCGGACGCGCAGAACCGGTCGACCTGAACGCCGGCGGTGGTTTCGGCATAGTCGGCGTTCAGCACGGCGATACGGGCAATGTCTGCGCCCTGTTCGCCAACCGGCGAGACGCAGCCGAGGACGACATCATCGACATGTTTGGTGTCGAGTTCGTTGCGGTCGCGCACGGCCTGCAGGGCCTGCGTGGCCAGCGAAAGGGACGTGATCTCGTGCAGCGACCCGCTGCTCTTGCCCTTGCCGCGCGGCGTGCGCACGGCGTCGTAAATATAGGCTTCAGTCATTTCAGGGGCTCCTTCTGGGGAATTCTCGAATTTACATTGTGCGGGCGATGAGCATCTTCATGACTTCATTCGCGCCGCCATAGATGCGCTGGACGCGGGCGTCGGCATACATCTGGCCGATCGGGTATTCGTCCATATAGCCGTAGCCGCCATGCAGCTGCAGGCACTCGTCGATGATCTTGCACTGCAGATCGCTGATCCAGTATTTCGACATCGACGCGGTCGCCGCATCGAGCTTGCCCTGGATGAGCAGCTCGGTGCAGTGGTCGGCGAAGACCTTGGCAACGGTTGCTTCTGTCTTGCATTCGGCGAGCTTGAACTGGGTGTTCTGGAAATCCCAGATCGTGCCGCCAAAGGCCTTGCGCTGTTTGACGTACTCGACCGTTTCGGCAATCGCGCGCTCGATCATGGCCACACCCTGTAGCCCGATGATGTGACGCTCCTGCGGCAGTTTCTGCATCAGCTGGATAAAGCCCTGGCCTTCTTCAGAGCCAAGCAGGTTCGAGGTCGGCACGCGGACTTCATTGAAGAACAGCTCGGACGTATCCGCGGCTTTCTGCCCGATCTTTTCAAGATTACGGCCGCGTTCGAAGCCTTCGACCTCGTCGGTCTCGACGCAGATCAGCGAAATGCCTTTCGAGCCCTTAGTCGGGTCGGTCTTGGTCACGACGACGATGAAGTTGGCTGTCTGGCCGTTGGAGATGAAGGTCTTCTGGCCGTTGATGACGTAGTGGTTGCCGTCCTTCTTGGCGGTGGTCTTCACCGCCTGCAGATCGGAGCCGGTGCCCGGCTCTGTCATGGCGATGGCCGCGACAAGGTCACCGGAGGCGAGCCTGGGCAGCCAGTTCTTCTTCTGCTCCTCGGACCCGAACGCCTCGATGTAGGGGGCAATGATGCCGTTGTGCAGCGTGATGCCGAAGCCGTCGATGCCCTTCCACTGCTGCTGTTCGATGATGACCGCCTCGTGGCGGAAGTCACCGCCCGCGCCGCCATATTCTTCCGGCATGGAGGCGCAGAGAAGACCGGCCTCGCCCGCCTTCTTCCACATGTCGCGGGGCACATAGCCCTGCTTGCGCCAGCCTTCGACATGCGGCTTACATTCCCGATCGAAGAACTGCCCTACCGCGTCGGAAAAGATCGATATCTCTTCATCCTGGCGCCACTTGGCGGCTGGTACGTCGAGCACGTTCTGCATTCTGGTCATCTCCCTTGGCGTGATCCGTCGACAGGTTGTCGTTTACGTTCACGTCAACATATAAAGCTCGGCTTCTGGTGGCGCGAGTCCTCACGCAACGTCATGTTGCAGCTATTCGAGGGACGGCCGGGAAAGGGCCGGCCGTCCTGTGTTTCGTGGCCCTAGAAGCGCTCGGCGTCGAGCGCCATGAGCGGGTCTGCGCCCGTCTTGAGCTTGGCGAGGTGCGCGGTCGTTTCCGGCAGGATCCGGCTCACGAAATAGCGCCCCGTAACGAGCTTGTCGTCATAGTACGGGTCCTGGCCGCGTTTTTCCACCGCCGTCTTGGCCATCATCGCCCACATATAGGCCAGTGCCGTCAGGCCGAAGAGGTTGAGATAGTCGGTCGAGGCGGCGCCGGCATTGTTGAAGTCGCTCATGCCGTTCTGCATCAGCCAGTTGGTGCCGTCCTGCAGCTGCGCCTTGGCGTCCTTCAGGCCGTCGATGAAGGGTTTGAGATCCTCATTGTCCTCATTGGCGCCGATAAAGTCGTCCATCTCCGCGAAGAAGGTGAAGATCGCGCGCCCGCCATTGGCCGCGAGCTTGCGTCCGACCAGGTCAAGCGCCTGGATGCCATTCGTGCCTTCATAGATCAGGGTGATGCGAACATCGCGGACATATTGCTCGACGCCCTGTTCCGTCGTGAAGCCCGTGCCGCCATGCAGCTGCAGCGCGTCATTGCAGGCCTTCAGGCCGCGATCGGTCAGGAAGGCTTTCACCACCGGCGTCATCAGCGCCATGTAGTCGCCCGCCTTTTCGCGCACTTTCTCGTCGGGTGACTTGTGCAGGAGGTCGCCATGCAGCGCCGTCCAGTAGGTGAACATGCGCGCGCCCTCGATGAAGGCCTTGCTGTCCAGCAGCAGGCGGCGGACATCCGGGTGCACGATGATCGGATCAGCAGGCTTCTCCGGCGCTTTCGGGCCCGTGAGCGAGCGGCTCTGCAGGCGCTCGCGGGCAAAATCGGCCGCGTTCTGATAGGCAACTTCGGCCTGGGCGAGGCCTTGAAGGCCGACACCGAGGCGCGCTTCGTTCATCATGATGAACATGGTGCGCATGCCCTTGTGCTCTTCGCCGACAAGCCAGCCGGTCGCGCCGTCATAGTTCATGACGCAGGTGGCGTTGCCGTGGATGCCCATCTTCTCCTCGAGGCCGCCGCATTCCACTGCGTTGCGTTCGCCGAGGGAGCCATCTTCCTGGACCATGTATTTCGGCACGACGAAGAGCGAGATGCCCTTGATGCCTTCAGGCGCGCCCTCGATCCGGGCAAGGACAAGGTGAACGATATTGTCGGTCAGGTCCTGCTCGCCGCCGGAAATCCAGATTTTCTGGCCGGTGATCTTGTAGGAGCCATCCTCCTGCGGGACGGCCTTCGTCTTGATCAGGCCGAGATCGGTCCCGCATTGCGGCTCGGTGAGGTTCATCGTGCCGGCCCACTCGCCGGAGGCCATTTTCGGCCCATACTTCGCCTTCTGCTCATCGGAGCCGCCAGCCATCAGCGCTTCATAAGCGCCCGAGGTCAGCCCCGGATACATGCCGAAAGCCATGTTCGCCGAAGACACCATCTCCGACAGGGCAATCGCCAGCATGTGCGGCAGGCCCTGGCCACCATGATCTTCATGCTTGGAGAGAAGCGGCCAGCCATTCTCGATGAACTGCTTGTAGGCATCGGGAAAGCCGTCCGGCGTCTTTACCGAGGCATCATCATGACGGATGCAGCCTTGCTGGTCGCCCACGCGGTTCAGCGGAAACAGGACTTCCTTGGCGAATTTTCCGCCCTCTTCGAGGATCTGGTCGACAATGTCGGGGGTCGCGTCGGAAAAGCCCTCGAGATTTGAATAGTTCTGCAGCGACAGGACATCATGGAAGATGAACTGCATTTCGCGCACGGGCGCATCATAACGCGGCATGGATTACCCCTCAGAATAGAAATTCGCGGCGTTTCCCTTAGCAGGTGAAACGCCGCGCTGTCAGCCCCGGTATAGAGCGGAAATTGCAGGCTCAGGCGTCGTCGAGCTGTTTGCGGGCGACGGCATCATAAGCAGCAACGTTTTCTGCATGGTCGGAGGTCGGACCGATCTTGGAGAGATCGTTTTCGAGCCATTCGATCCCCTTGCGCAGTTCGACGAGGGCAACCTCGATGTCTTCGCGCTGGTTTTCGAATTCCTCGACCTGGTTGCGGAATTTCTCGAGCGTCTTGCGCTTCTGGGCGCGCTCATTGTCGCCGAGGCCGTAGAGGTCGAGAATTTCGCGAATATCGGCGAGCGGCAGGCCGAGCCGCTTCATACGGACGATGATGGTCACGCGGGCGCGGTCGCGATGAGAGTAGACGCGGGTCATGCCGTCCCGGGCCGGGTGGAGCATGTCCTTGTCTTCATAGAAACGCAGGGCGCGAGGCGTGATGCCAAATTCGCGGGCGAGTTCCGAGATCGTGTAGGTGCGAGACTCGGCAATGGAGAGAGAAGCTGTATCAGGCATAATTCCGGATAATATCTGGCTTTACGCGAACGTCAACGTCATCTTTCCGTTTGCGTCAAAGTAAAGGGCTTTTCCACGCTTCGCGCGGAGGACTTTCAAAAGGCTGACAGCAGTCTGAAGAATTCATGTCCGTAAATTTACCTTTTTAACCGGGCTTTAAGACGAAGCTTACCATTCAGGACATGATCAACTGGCGAAATATGCCGTCTGCACCAAGCAGATCGGCAATCGTTTGGAGCGGGTAGCATGAGTAATTACGGCCCCTGGAGCGTAAAGGGCATCGACCAGAGAGCCCGTGAAGCTGCGCGCGAGGCGGCCAGGGAAGAGGGGCTGACCATCGGCGAATATATCAACCGCATGCTGCTGGAAGAGACTGCTGAAGAAGAGGCCCCCTCCGTGCGCGATTTCCGCGCGCCGCGCTATCCGCGCCCGGTGGAGGACAATGACCCGCACGGCCAGCGCCGCCAGCAGGAGGGGCGCGGCACGTTCGATCAGCTCATTGCCCGCCTCGAGGCTGTCGAGGCGCGCTCGACGCTTGCCCTGACCGGTATCGACCAGTCCATCGTCGGCCTCGTTGCACGGCTCAACAAGACCGATGCAAAATCTGACCAGGTGGCTGAGAACGTCGATACGCTGATCGATGACCTGACCACGACGCATGAGCAGCTGCAGGACAAGGTCCGCGCGCTCGAGGAAGACGAGACAGGCGCGCGCAACCTGGAGTCGCTGAAGTCTCTGGAAAAGGCGCTCGGTCAGCTGGCCGGCCACATCCACGAAGAGAGCGCACGCAACCGGACCGACTCCGCCGAGGTCCGCAGCAAGCTCGAAGCCGGGCTGGATGACATCGGCAAACGCGTTTCCGGCATGGAAGAACAGGTCGGCAAGTCGCTTCAGCAGGCTGAGGCGCGGTCCGAGGGGACGACGAAACACCTGGCTGACCGCCTCTCCGATCTCGAAACCAATGTCGCCTCGAAACTGTCGCGCATTGACCAGTTCAATGAGCGCATGGGCGCTGTTGAAGGGGACGTTGCCGGCGCATTGACCTCGATCGAGTCGGTCATGACGCGTATGCAGGAGCGCCTGCACCGCGCCGAGGAGACGACGAATTCCGCGCTTCAGGGCCTTGAGCAGACATTCAACCGCCTTGATGAGCGCATTGACGATATCGCCAAACATGCCTCCCCGGAGGCGGCCGCTGAACTCCGGTCGCAGTTCGAGAGCCGGTTCGATGGCCTGGCTGCCGAGCTGCGCGGTTCGATCGAAACGGCCCGCGAGGAACTCGCCCGCGAGATCGAGCAGGCAGCCTCGGCCGCGGCTCCGGAACAGATGCAGGCCATCGAGGAGTCTGTCGATAGTCTCCAGAAGCGCATGTCCGCCAGCGAGGAACGCTCCAGTCGCGCGCTCGAGGGCATGACCAGCCAGGTTGGGCGTATCTCCTCATCGCTTGACCGGCGCCTGCGCGAAGTTGAATCGCGCGATCCCGGCGAGGCCGTCGAAGGCGTGCGCGCCGACATGGACAAGCTGACCCAGGAAGTCAGTGACCGGTTCGACCAGTTCGGTGCGCAGAATGATGAGGTGATCGACAAGATCACGGATCAGATGAAATCGCTTGCCGACCGGTTCGATGACCGCGTCGAGGAAAGCGAGCAACGCAGCGCCAATGCCATCGAACAGGTTGGTGAACAGGTTTCCAACGTCGCCCAGCGCCTGCAGGCCCGTCAGGAGCGCGCCTTTAACGAGCTGAAGGAGTCGATGGATTCGGCCCGCAAGCAGCAGAGCATGCGCCTCTCCGACGCGCTGTCCGGCGTGTCCGACCGGATCGACCGGATGCAGCAGCAGCAGGCCTCCGCCATGTCGCCGGTCCAGAAGGCCATCGCCTCGCTGGCCACGCGCCTGGAAGCGCTGGAAGATTTCACGACGCCGCCGCATGCCGAGACAGAACGCCACGAAGAGCCTGACTTTGCCCCGCCGGCCTATGACCATTTCGGCGATGCGATAGACGAGGCCAACGCGCTGCGTTTCGACACTGAAGACCTGCCGGCAGAGGACGCCATCGAGGTCCAGGCCGAAAACGATGTGAGCGCGCCGGAGGACGCCACCGGCGACGACATCTTCGAGATCGAGATCGACGATGACGAGCTGCTCGCCGAAGAGGATGAACCCGACGATGAAGCCGCCTTCGAGGCTGGCGTGCCGGACATCTCCGAGCTGGACGACCTTACCGAGGAAGAAGGCCTGACAGAGGACGAGACGGCGGAGGCCTCACCGGAATTCATGGCCGACCTGCCGGAAGAGCCCGACGAGGCGGACGAGGACCCGCTCGCAGAGCTGGGCGGTTGGGAAGACGCCGCCGAGGAAACCCGCGACAGCGATATTTTCGGTGATGATGATGACGAGGATGTCCTGACGGGGTCGGAGGCCTTCGATGACGAAGCCGATGAGACGGAAGACGAGCTCGTCGCCGACACCGAAGAAGAGCCTGCAACAGAAGAGCAGGGTGCGCTTGAGGAAGACCGTGAGGCGATGGATTATCTGTCCCGCGCCCGCAAGGCTGCCATGGCGGCCACAGCCGATCCGCATTCACGCCACGCTTTTGGCAACAATGGCGGCTCTCGCGGCAAGTCCCGCATTCCGCTTGTCGCCGCTGTCTCTGTCGTGGCACTGGCGACGGCCGCGGCCGGTACGTTCATTACACTCCGCGGCCTGCAGGAAGATCCCGGCCGCCCCGTCATCCCTGCCAGCGAGCCGGTAGCGGCTGACCAGACCTCGGCGGCGTTGCCGGAAGAGGCTGCCGTTGCAGAGCTCGAGCCTCAAACGGTTCCGGAGATCAATCCGCTGGCGACCGCCGAACTGGCTGGCCTGAGCCCCGAGGACGAGGCGGCTGTCGAGGACGACCTGTTCGAGGAAGAGGCCGCCATTACGCCTGAGCCGGAAGCAGCCGAACCAGCTGCGCCGGCTGTCGACTTTGCAAGCCTGCCGGAAATCCCGAAGGCCCCGACGCTCGAAACGGCGGCTTCGGAAGGCAATTCCGCCGCTCAGTTGATCCTTGGTGAGCAGCGCCTTGACGCTGGCGACTATACCAGTGGGCCGAGCCTTGTCCGCAAGTCAGCCGAAGCCGGTGAGCCGGCGGCCCAGTACCGTCTCGCCAAGCTGCATGAGCGCGGCCTTGGTGTGCCGAAGGATCTCGCAGCCGCCCGCCAGTGGACCGAGCGCGCCGCTGAAGGCGGCAACGTCAAGGCGATGCACGATCTCGCTGTCTATTATGCCGAAGGCGAAGGCGGCCAGCAGAGCTATGCCGCCGCCGTTGAATGGTTCCGCAAGGCCGCCGACTATGGCCTGACCGACAGCCAGTACAATCTCGCCGTTCTCTATGAAGCCGGTCTCGGTATCTCACCGAGCCCGACCGAAGCGCTCTACTGGTACGAAGTCGCCCATAATCAGGGCGATGAAGGCGCAATCGACAAGGTCGAGGAGCTGCGCGCGAAGGTCTCGCTCGATGCGGCCCAGCAGGCCCAGCGCCGGGCTGCGACCTGGACGGCGGCAGAACAATCCGGTCGCGCCAATGGCCAGTTCGATCAGCAAGCCTGGCAAGGGGCATCAACCGAGCAGGTGCGCGCCACGCAGACGGTCCTCAACGCGCTTGGCTATGAAGCCGGGCCGGCCGATGGCGTGATGGGCGCTGGAACACGTGCGGCGATCACAAGCTACCAGCAGGACGCAAACCTGCAGGCCACCGGATCGATCACGCCGGAGACCGTCGCGACCCTGAACGAAATGGTCGCTGCAGGCGCCCAGACCGGCTGATCTGTTCCAGGCTGGCCTATTCGAAGACGGGCCGTGCCCCGTAAGCGAGCCGCCGCCACAGCACATACAGCCCGACCGCGACCGTCATGATGGCGAGCCAGTGAAGCTCGGTGCGCGTCCAGTTATTGATCGCGATCCCGGCCAGCCCCCAGCCAAGGCCCGCGAAGAACCAGAGCGAGCGGCTTACCCGTGTCGCAAACACCCAGGCGAGGATGGCGGCGGGGACAAGCGCAGACCAGAGCGACAGCCAGACCTGGTCGGTCGGCGCGAGGTCCAGGATGGTGCGCATCAGTCTCGGCACCGAGATCGAGATCGCAACGACAGCCCAGCCCGACAGCAGACCGCTCAGCGCGGCCCCGATGAGCCTTGGCCCGGTGCCGTCCCAACCGCCCATAAGGTGCAGGCGTCTTGTCGCCTCCCAGGCAAACCAGACAATCGGGATCAGGAGAACGAAGTTCAGCCACTCATTACCGATGAACTGCGCTGCCAGCATCCAGATGACATTGCCCGCCCCGGCAAGCAGCAGCGGTGCGCCGACATGATCTTCCAGATACCCCCTGCGAAAGACAGCCATCAGCGCGAAAGCAAGGTAAAGCGTGAAGATCACGCTCCAGATCGAGAAGAAAATGCCAGGGGGCAGCTCAGGCGGAATGCCGCCTTCGCGGGCCTGCGTCCCGATCGTTTCCCCGAGGCCGGCAAAGGGCAGCAGAGGGGCGGTCCATTGAAGGATAGCGACGAGAAGGAGCAGATAGGGCTGGGCGGGTTTCATGCCTTGTCACCTAAACCGGGCAGGCCTGATCTCAAACATATGCGTGCTTATTGTCTGAAAGCTTGACCGCGGTGCCCATCTCCTCAGTGCTGAGCCTGCCACAGCTCACGGGCGATGGACCCTGCGGTCCAGCCGCAGGGAGGCGTCTACTGAGCTACCTGGCCTTCATCGTCCCGGATCGGCTGCAGGATATTCAGTCCCCCGCCAGCGGATCGTCGGGCAGCATCTTCTCCAGCGTCGCCAGCCAGTCAGCTTCGGCCGACGGCTTGTCCCAGCGGATGCGGTTGATGCGCGGGAAGCGCATGGCGAGGCCGGACTTGTGGCGGGGCGAGCGCTGCAGCCCCTCGAACGCGACTTCGAGCACCAGCCCCTTGTCCTCTGTCGCCGTTACCGCGCGCACAGGCCCGAACCGGTCGATTGTGTTCTCGCGCACGAACTTGTCGAGCTGTTTCAGCTCCTCATCGGTGAAGCCGAAATAGGCCTTGCCCACCGGCGTCAGTTCGCGTCCGTTCTCCCCTTCGCGCCACACGCCGAAGGTAAAGTCGGAATAGAAACTGGAGCGGCGCCCATGGCCGCGCTGAGCGTAGAGCAGGACGGCATCGACCAGGAACGGATCACGCTTCCATTTCCACCATGGTCCTGTCGGGCGTCCCGCTTCATAGACGCTGTCCCAGCGTTTCAGCATCAGGCCTTCGATCTCGGGCGCAGGAGGCGTGTTGCGGTGTTCCTCAAGTGCTTCAAGCGTGGTGACAGGCACCAGCGGCGAGAGGTCGATCCGGTGGCTTTCCACGGACTCCACGAAGTCTTCCAGCCGCTTGCGCCGGTCCCTGAAAGGAAGCTGGCGCAGATCTTCCTCACCTTCGACAAGGAGGTCATAGGCCCGGATAAAGGCCGGTCGCGCCTCCATCTGCTTCTTCGTCACCGTCTTGCGGTTAAGGCGCTGCTGCAGTGCGTTGAACGGCGCGACACCGCCATCAGGCGCCCGGATCAGCAGCTCGCCGTCGATTGCGGCCTCGAAGTCCATGCCGGCCAGCACATCGGGAAAGGTGTGAGAGATATCGTCGCCGGTGCGCGTATAGATCCGCCGCGTCCCGCGCTCCGAGACCGCCTGGACGCGGATGCCGTCATACTTCCATTCGGCTGCGAAGATGGCCGGGTCGATCATCTCCGGATCGATGGCGTCCGGGTCGTCGCGCTTGTCCTTGGTGACCAGCGGATGGGCGAGCATGACCGGCCGGAAGGGCGCGGCGATGTCCGGCGATGGTTTCTCGGCATTCCCGTCGAGCCAGTCGAACAGGCTCTCATAGGGCGGCTCCAGCCCGTGCCAGATTTCCTCGATCTCGCCGGGCTCCACCCCGCCCATTTCCGCCAGCGCGACCTTTGTCAGCCGCGCCGACACGCCGATGCGGAGCCCGCCCGTCACCATCTTGAGAAGCGCCCAGCGGCCTTTCGGGTCGAGCATGTCGAGCCACCCGGCCACCAGGCGTTCGCCCTCGGCCCGGGTTGCGCCGAGCAGTGTCTCGACCACGTCCTCAATCGGCGGCACGCGGTTCGCGCCGCGCTGCCCGGGCCAGACGAGACTGACCGTCTCGGCAAGGTCGCCGACATAATCATACGACATCCGGAAGAGTTCCGGGTCGGTGCGCGCTTCCACGAGTTTGCGGATGGTCCCCGCCTTCACGCCGGGAATGTCGAGTTCGCCGGTCAGCACGGCGAGACCCCATCCCCGGGCCGGATTTACTTCACTAGTGAAGTAATTTACAAGAAGGTCGATCTTCCCGTTTCGTGACGGGGTCAGGATCAGCCGTTCGAGGAGGTCGGAAAAGGCCTGCATCGGCAAAGAGATAGGAGGCCGCGATGACAATGACAGCCACGGATGTGCCCTCCGGCTTCGAGCGTCACTTCCGCACCTCGCCATTTACGGATCCGTGGGAGCCGCTCTACTCGCGACAGGACCCGCGAAAGGTCATGATCGGCGTGCGTTTGCGGGAAGCTCACTGCAATTCACGCGGGCTTGTCCATGGCGGCCTGATTGCCTCGCTGGCCGATAATGCAATGGGCCTCAGTGCCGGCGCGGCGCTGCGCACCGAGGGGCGCGATACGGTGAAAGGCCTCGTCACGGTCAGCCTGACGACGGACTATCTTGGGCCGGCAAAGCTCGGTAGCTGGCTTGAGGTGGATACCCACTTTGTGAAGACGGGTGGCTCGCTCTGCTTCACCGATTGCCTTGTACTGGCCGATGGCGAACCGGTCGCCCGGGCCAATGCAAGTTTCAAGATCCTGAAATAAGCCTCACTGCGCCTTTTCGAAATTCGTGACCTCCAGCCGGCCATCCGGGGTCTCGCTCACGTCCACGTCATAGATCGCCCGGCGCTCAGGCGCGCCTGTAAGTTCGACATGGACCCGGTATGTGGCTGGCTCGGCTGCGGTCTGTTCGACATTGGCGAAGTCGATCAGGGCGCGGGTCGGATGGCGGGAATACACCTCGTCTACCGCCATGCTGCGCGCGCTGATGGCCGAGATTTCCGGCATTTCGACCTGGAAGACGTCAGGCTCGCCTCCTGCGCAATTGGCGCCGTGGCAAGCGCCCAGCAGGCTTGTGCAAAGCCCGGCAAAAAGAATGGCGCGCATGGCGTCCCCTCACTTCTCTGGAGGCGGGACTATGCGCCCGAAACCTGCTGACGGCAAATCCGGCTAGTCGAGGTTTTCATCCTCATAGCCGACCAGCCTCAGCGGCCTTGCCTTGCGGCCTTCCAGCTCCGCCCAGCGGACCAGCGCATCCTCGCGGCCATGGGTGATCCAGAGCTCTTCCGGATCGACTTCACGCACCGTGTCGGTCAGCTCGTCCCAGTCGGCATGGTCGGAAATGATGAGCGGCAGTTCGACGCCTGACTGCTTCGCCCGCTGGCGCACCCCCATCCAGCCGCTGGCAAAGCAGGGCAGGGGATCGGGAAAGCGCCGCCCCCATTTGTCGTGAAAGGAGGATGGTGGTCCGAGGATGATCTTGCCGCGAAACCGCTCCTGCGCGCCGCGTTCCTTTGTGTCGAGCGTGGCGGTCTCAAGCGGCCCCAGCGCGACGCCGTGATCCTCGTAAAGCTGGCAGAGCTTCTCCAGCGCCCCGTGGATGTAGAGCGTGTCGTGATAGCCGGCCTCACGCAGCAGCTTGATGACCCGCTGCGCCTTACCCAGGGCATAGACGCCAACAAGGTGCGTGCGTTCCGGCAGCATGCGGACGCTGTCGAGCAGCTTGGCGATCTCACCGTCGGTATCAGGATGGCGGAAGACCGGCAGGCCGAAGGTTGCCTCGGAGATGAAGACATGGGTGTCCGGCACCGGCTCGAAGGCGCGGCAGGTCGGATCGCGGCGGCGCTTGTAGTCGCCCGTGCAGACCATGCGCAGCCCTTTCCATTCCACAACGACCTGTGCGGAGCCGAGGACATGGCCGGCCGGTGACATCCAGACCGTGACACCATTGATCTCAACGGTCTCACCATATTCGATCGCCTGCGTGGATCCGGCGAAATCCTCACCATAGCGCGAGGCCATGATGGCAAGTGTTTCCGGCGTGGCGAGGACATGCGCATGACCGGCCCGGGCATGGTCGGCATGGCCATGGGTGACCACGGCCCGGTCGACGGCGCCGCGTACGGGATCGATATAGAAGTCGCCCGGCGGGCAGTAGAGGCCCTTTGGTGTCGGGCAGAGCAGCAGGTCGGGACGGATCATGCGAATCATATAGGGCAGGGGCGAAGTATTTTACTGCCATGTTTCTGCCTTTTCAGCATGGGAGAGACACTCAAACCTCTATGCTGGCAGGGCGTGCCAGCGAACGATATGGAGCCAATATATGCGTCTGACAGCCTTGAGCGCACTCGTTGTCGCGCTTGCTTTCCCCTCGCTCGCCACCGCTCAGGAAGGCGGCGATACGGAGATCATGAAGAATGCGCTGGCCGCCGGGTACAAGGCGCTTTTCACGTGTTCCGCCACTTTCACGGCCGATCAGTCGAAATCCGAAATCGACTATAACGAACTCGACGGCATCTATACCGACTATCGCGATCCGATGCGTGAGGTCTCCGAGGCCCGCATCAGTGACCGCCAGCGCACCGTCGCCGTGCGCTATGCTCCGGGTGAACCGCCGCGCATTGCGGCCTGGCGCTCCGGCTTTGGCTGCTCGCTGCTGCCCATCGGGGCCGATCCGAGCGCGGCTGACTGGCTGCCCCGTTTCGCCGGAGAGGTGCAGCGCCAGGCGCGCGACGTGTCCACGGCCATCGGCTCGGACGTGCAGCTGATCGACTCCAGTTTCTACCAGATGCGGCTCGAACCGGCAGTCAACTTCGCCTTTGATGGCCAGACCTATGGCCGCGGCACGCGTACCAGCGCGGTCGTCATCGTCAAGGACGGCCAGCTGATGACCGAACGCTATGCACGCGGCATCGATGCAACCACGCCGCAGCGCACCTGGTCGGTCGCCAAGTCGCTGACCGCGACCATTATCGGCGCCGCGCTCGAAAACGGCATCATGGATCTCGACTATCCGGCGCTCGTGAAGAACTGGACCGCCGGCGGTGATCCGCGCCGCGAGATCACGCTGCGCAATGTGTTGCAGATGGCAAGCGGCCTGGATTCCGGTGTCACGGGCAGCCGTACGGACCGGACCTATTTTGGCGGCGCACGCGTGACCGACACGGCGCTCGTCAATCCGCTGGAAGTTACCCCTGGTGAGCGCTTCAAATACGCCAATTACGACACCCTCTCTGCCATGCGCGGCCTTCGCGAAGCACTGGATGACGATCAGCGCTACTGGCGCTTCCCCTATGAGGAAGTGCTGTGGAAGATCGGCGCGCTCAACACCACGCTCGAAACCGACTGGGGCGGCGACTTTGTCTCTTCAAGCCAGGTCTGGATGACGGCGCGCGACATGGCCCGCCTCGGCCAGCTCTACATCCAGGATGGCGAATGGGCCGGCGAGCGTATCCTCAAGGAAGGCTGGGCAGATTTCGTCTCGACGCCCGGACCGGCACAGCCCGACCGTTCCGATCCAAACTCTCTCGGCTATGGCGCCAGCTTCTGGCTGCTCGACAGCTTCGATGGCATTCCGAGCGACACCTTCGCCGGGATCGGCAATCGCGGCCAGTACATGGTCATCATCCCGTCGCGCAATCTCGTCATCGTCCGGCGTGGTTTCGACACCGCAGAGGGCGAGCGCTTCGACATCGTCTCCTTCACCCGTGACGTGATCTCCGCCGTCAATCTTGGCGATACCGACCGGATCGAAGCCCGGATGCAGGCCTCCGAAGCGGAAGCCGAATATAACGACTAGGGCGTCGTGACCGGCTCGAGCAGCTTTGTGATCCGGCGCGATGTCGTCTGGTCGAAGGCTTGCATCATTGCCGAGCCCGAAATGTCGAGCTGCATGTCCTCGAGATAGGTGCGCCCATCAGGGGCCCGCGCGCAGCTCGCATCGAGCTGGAAGGTATTGATCTTCGCCACCAGGGCCGGCTTGAAGGGCTTGGGCAGTGACATGCGGAAGGCGAGGATCTGGCCGTCGCTCTTGCTGACCACGGCGCTGGCATCGATCTTCTTCATGATCTTGCGTTCCATGTCGTCCGCGTCTGCGTCAGCTTCGGGGGTGAAGGCATAGTGGACTTCATCGCCGGTCTCTTCGGTCCGGCGGGCGCTATCGGGAATCTGGCTGGCAAAGTCATCGCAGAAAATATCGCCGGTCACGTCGGCGTCGAGGCTCTCGATGGCCTTGCGGAAACCCTCGTCGCGTTCGCTTTCGTCCGGCGTGTAGACGGTAATGCGCTGGCCTTCCGGCTGGCTCGGATCGATCTTGCCGGTCGCGCGCACCTCGCCATCGAAATATTCCATTTCATAGGCATAGAGCGGGCCCTCGGCTTCGGTCGCCGCGCGCGCCTTCTCAAGCAGGGGATCGGCGCTGGCCGACAGGGCAATAAGCGCTGAGGCGGATGCGAACAGGAAATAGCGGCGCATGAGAGGCTCCCGGAGACTGTGTTGCCTATCAAGCGGACTCCGACCTGAAAGTCATGTGAACAAGATGCAGGAATTGGCGATCGGCCCTATCTTGAGTCTCATGCCGGACCAGCCGCCTTCCAGTCTCCTGCCTCAGGTCTTTGCCGACTGGTTCGCCGGGCGCGGCTGGACGCCCCGGTCGCACCAGCTCGCCCTGACAGAAACGGCGCTCGCCGGAGACAGCGCGCTGCTGATCGCCCCGACAGGCGGCGGCAAGACGCTGGCCGGTTTCCTCGCGAGTTTGATCGAACTGAGTGGAGAGGGCAACTCACCTCCCCCGCTTGCGGGGGAGGTGGGCGGCGGCGCCGCTCGGTCTCGACGCCCGGCCCTGCATACCCTCTACATTTCTCCGCTGAAGGCGCTGGCGACCGATGTCGAGCGCAACCTCAACACGCCTGTATCGGAGATGGGCCTCAACATCCGTATCGAGACGCGCACCGGCGACACGCCGCAATCGAAGCGCCAGCGCCAGCGCGCCAACCCGCCGGACATCCTGCTGACGACGCCAGAACAGCTCGCCCTGTTCATCGCGTCAGACCATGCCGCCGATTTCTTCTCCGACCTCAAATGCGTGATCATCGACGAAATTCACGCCATCGCGGCGTCGAAGCGCGGGGACCTGCTTTCGCTCGGCCTCGCGGCGCTGGCGGAATGGGCACCCGCCTGCCGTTTCATCGGGCTTTCGGCAACGGTCCGCGATCCGGGCCAGCTGGCGGGCTGGCTGCCGAAGCGGGAGGGGCGCGAGACAAGGCTGATCCGGGCCGAGGGCGGGATCAGCGCTGATATCGGCATCATGGTCTCGCGTGAGCGCATCCCATGGTCGGGCCATTCCGGCCGCTTCGCCGTGCCGGAGGTTTATGAGGCGATCAGGGATGCCGAGATGACGCTGGTCTTCGTCAATACGCGCAGCCAGGCGGAAATGCTGTTCCAGGAGCTGTGGCGGGCGAATGAGGACGCGCTGCCCATCGCGCTCCACCACGGCTCGCTCGCGCGCGAACAGCGACGCAAGGTCGAGGCGGCGATGGCCAGGGGTGTGCTGAAAGGCGTTGTCTGTACCTCCACGCTGGACCTCGGCATCGACTGGGGCGGGGTCGACCTTGTCATCCAGATGGGTGCGCCGAAGGGTGCCGCCCGCCTGATCCAGCGCATCGGCCGGGCCAATCACCGCATGGATGAGGCGAGCCGCGCACTGCTCGTACCGACCAACCGGTTCGAGATCCTCGAATGCCGGGCCGCGGAAGCTGCCGTCGAGGCGGGCGAGATTGATGGCGAGCCGATGCGCACCGGCGCGCTCGACGTGCTGGCGCAGCACATCATGGGCCGGGCCTGCGGCGAGGGGTTCGACCTGGAAGCGCTCTATAACGAGATCCGCCGGGCCGCGCCCTATGAAGACCTCGACTGGGAGACCTATGAACGCGTCGTCGATCTCGTTGCTACCGGGGGCTATGCACTCACCACCTATGACCGCTTCCACCGTATCGTGAAGCGTGACGGGCTCTGGCGCGTGCGCACACCGCGTGACGCCCAGCAGCACCGCATGAATGTCGGCGCCATCGTCGAGGCGCAGCTGATGAATGTCCGTCTGACGAGCTTTGTCGGCAAGAGCGGGGAGCCGACGGGCGGCCAGCCTGTCTCGAAGGTCAGGGGCGAACAGCGCACCATGCGCGCAGGCCGCAAGCTTGGTGAGATCGAGGAATATTTTATCTCGACCCTCACGCCCGGCGACACATTTCTCTTCGCAGGCGAAATCCTTCGCTTCCTTGGTGTGTCGGAGCTCGACGTTCTCGTCACGCGCGCGAAAGCCGACAAGCCCGCCATCCCGTCATACAATGGCGGCAAATTCCCGCTCACGACATTCCTGGCAGACCGCGTGCGCCACATGATCCATGATCCGGACCAGTGGAGCGGCCTGCCCGACCAGGTGCGCGAATGGTTCGAGATCCAGCGCGAAAAGTCGGAAATCCCGCCGCCTGACCATCTCCTCGTCGAGACCTTTCCGCGGGCCAACCGGCACTATCTCGTGACTTATCCCTTCGAGGGCCGGCTCGCTCACCAGACGCTAGGCATGCTGCTGACGCGGCGGCTTGAGCGTGCTGGAGCAAAGCCGTTGGGCTTCGTGGCGTCAGAATACGCCATGGCGGTCTGGGCGATGGACGACATGTCCGGCATCGACATGGACGCGCTCTTCCATCCGGACATGCTGGGCGACGACCTTGAAGCGTGGCTCGACGAGAGCCCGCTGATGAAGCGCACCTTTGCCCAGTGCGCGCAGATTTCCGGCATGATCGCCCGGCGCCTGCCCGGCAAGGAGAAGACGGGCCGTCAGGTCACTTTCTCGACGGACCTCATCTATGACGTGCTGCGCAGCCATGAGCCGGACCATATCCTGCTGCAGGCCGCCCGCCAGGACGCGGCCACCGGCCTGCTCGACATTCGCCGTCTCTCCGACATGCTCACGCGTATCCGTGGCAAGATCGACCATCGCGCGCTGGAGAAGATCAGCCCGTTTGCCGTGCCGGTGATGCTGGAAGTCGGCCGCGAACCGGTGAATTCCGAAAGCGCGGCCGAAGCCATCATGCAGGAAGCCGAATCCGACCTCATCCGCGAGGCGATGGACCGCTAGAAGCGTCCGCCGCCGCTGGCGATCTTCTTGAACTGGTCCGGGGTCAGGCGCGTATATTCGCCGGTCTCCGGGTCCATGTACCAGACCGGATCATCGATCCGGTCCGGGTCGAAGCCCTGCTTGGCGAGGTCCACCTTGCGGTATTTGAGCGTGCCCGTCGTATCGGCTTCGCGCTGTTCGCGGATGAAGACCGGGATGGCATGTTTCGGGAGGTTGTTCGCAAGCCTGTCGAACAGCTCCTTGTAGTCGAGATAGCCGTTCACCGTCACCGACGCCATGCCGGCCTTGCCCTCGGTGCCGGGGACGCCGACGCCATAGACATTCGCCGTTTCGACACCGGGCACCTGGGCGAGCGCTTCGGCAACTTCATTGGTCGAGACGTTCTCACCCTTCCAGCGGAAGGTGTCGCCGACCCGGTCGACGAAATAGACATAGCCATGCTGGTCCATGCGCATCAGGTCGCCGGTGCGGAACCAGGCATCGCCGTCTTCGAACACGTCGCGCAGGATTTTCTGCTGCGAGGCGTCCTCATCCTTGTAGCCCTCGAAACGCGTGGTCGAATCCGTGCCGACCCGGCCAATCGCCTCGCCGACCTCGTTGACGGCGGTGCGGATGCAATGGCCGTCCTCGCCACGAACGGGGCTCTGTGTTTCGACGTCGAACTTGACGAAAGCGACATGGGCATACTGCTTGCGCGCGATCGGTGGCACGCGGCCGCAGGAGCCCGGCTTGCTGTCATAGTTCATAAACTTCACATTGCCCTCGGTCGAGCCGTAGAACTCGATGATCCGGCGTACACCGAACCGGTCGCTGAACGTTTCCCAGATGTCGGCGCCAAGACCGTTGCCGAAAGCGGCGCGGACCGAGTGCTGCTTGTCGTTTTCGCGTTCCGGCTGGTTCACGAGGTAGCGGCAGAGTTCGCCGATATAGGCAAAGATGGTGACCTTGTTCTCGCGGCAATCGTCCCAGAAGGCCGAGGCCGAGAAGTGCCGGCGCAGGATGATTTCGCCACCGGTCTGCAGGGCGATGCCGACCGCACACAGGCCACCCGTGGCGTGATAGAGCGGCAGCGGCACATAGATCCGGTCCTTTCCGGTCGCCTTTGTCGGGGCGATGAAGGTGCGCATCATGGTGCGGACGCGGGCATGCGACATGCGCGCGGCCTTGGGCATGCCGGTCGTGCCGGAGGTGTAGATGTAAAGGCAGTTGGAATCGCTCTTCAGGCGCGAGCGGCAGGATTTTGCCGGACGGTTGCTGGCCTGGGAGGCCAGCGCCGAGCGCATGTTGCGTCCGGGTGCGGCGGTCTTGCTGAAGCTCCAGACCGGCAGGCTGGACCGCATGGTCTTGGGCAGCGAGCTGATGGCCCTGGCCTGCTCCTCGCCGCTGATCATCAGCCGGGCATTCACGATCTCGACGCTGCGGGCGAGGCTCTTGCCGGTAAGGCTGGTATTCACCAGGGCGGTCACGACGCCGATCTTTGAAAGGCCGTACCAGGCAGCGATGTATTCCGGCCGGTTCTCCATCATCAGTGCAACGGTGTCGCCGCGATTGAGCCCCTGGCCGAGCCCCCAATAGGCGATCCGGTTGGCGAGGATATCCAGTTCGCCATAGGTCATCGCCTTGCCCTCGAAACGGATCGCGACCCGGTCGCGATTGGCATCGATGCAGGTTTCGATATCGTCGGGGGTGAGCACATCCGCTTCCTGGGTCACGGGATCGAGCCAGGACTTCACGCGCGCCAATGTGTTGACCGCGGTCCATTCCCGCTTCACAGCATCAAGCAATTCCATCACCATCGCCTCTTGCAGTGGCAACGCGAGTCGGGGCCTTATGCCGGCCCAGTATCCCGCGCGCCTGTTTTAACTTGCTGATCGTGATGCTAAGCGCGCTTGGTAAAGATCTGGATGGGAAAGCCGATCAAGAATGACTGATGCCGTTTCCGAACTGTTAAGCCTGCTTGAGCTTGAGCGACTCGAGGTCGATCTCTTCCGGGGGATCACGCCTGAGAACGAGGCCGAGCGTGAGCGCGTCTATGGCGGGCAGGTCATCGCACAGGCGCTGGCCGCGGCCTATCGCACGGTGGATGAGGACCGGGCCTGCCATTCCCTGCATGCCTATTTCATCCGGCCGGGGGACCCGAAACGCCCGATCATCTTCGAGGTCGACCGCTCGCGCGACGGCGGCAGCTTCACCACGCGCCGGGTGGTCGCGATCCAGCATGGCCAGCAGATCCTCAACATGTCGGCATCCTTCCACGTCCACGAGGATGGCTGGGATCACCAGCACAAGATGCCTGAGACAAAGCAGCCCGAAGAGCTGAAGTCTCACGAGGACTTCCGCGAGATGTTCAAGGACCGCATCCCGGAAGACATGCGCAAGCACTGGGACCGGCCACGCCCCTTCGAGATGAAGGAAATCTCCGGCATCAATCCCTTCGATCCGAAGCCGAAATCGGATGTTAACCAGGTCTGGTTCCGCACGACGCGCGAGATCGACGTTCCGCCGGCCATGCACCACTGCATGATCGCCTGGGCAAGCGACATGAACCTGCTCGGATCGAGCCTTCGCCCGCACGGCCTGCACTGGATGAACCCGAAGCTGATGACAGCGAGCCTCGATCACACGATCTGGTTCCATGCGCCGATCCGGGCCGACCAGTGGCTGCTCTATGCGATGGACAGCCCGAAGGCCGGCAATGGCCGCAGCTTCAATCGCGGGTCGATCTTCACGCGCGAAGGCAAGCTGGTCGCCTCCACCGCCCAGGAAGGCCTGATGCGGAAACTGACGAAGAAGAAATAGGCGCCTTGATGCCAGCGCGCTGAGGCCTTAGCAGGCGCCATCATGCTCACGATTGACAACCTCACCTACCGGATTCAGGGCCGGATGCTTCTGGATGGCGCCTCGGCGACGCTGGCGGCTGGCTGGAAGGTCGGCCTGATCGGCCGCAATGGCACCGGCAAGTCGACGCTGCTGCGCCTCATCCGGGAGGCAGATGAAGACCCGGACGGCGCCATCCGCATCGGCAAGGCCGCCAAGCTCGGCTGGGTCGCGCAGGAGGTCGAGGCAAGCGACCGCACGCTGCTGGATGAGACCCTCTCCGCGGACACCGAGCGCGCCGGCCTCATGCATGCTGCCGAGACGGTCACCGACCCGGATGAGCTTGCCGATATCCATGAGCGGCTGATGACGACCGATGCCTGGTCGGGCGAAGCGCGCGCGGCGTCCATCCTGACGGGGCTTGGCTTCTCACAGGCCGACCTTGGCCGGGCCTGCAGGGAGTTCTCCGGCGGCTGGCGGATGCGCGCGGCGCTGGCCGGCGTGCTGTTCGCCGAGCCGGACCTGCTGCTGCTGGACGAGCCGACCAACTATCTCGACCTCGAAGGCGCGGCCTGGCTGGAGAGCTATATCAAGCGCTATCCGCACACCGTCCTTCTGGTTAGCCACGACCGCGAACTGCTTAACAATGCGGTCACGCACATTCTCGCGCTGGAGCACCTGAACCTGACCGTGCATCCGGGCGATTATGACAGCTGGCAGAGAAAGCGGTCTGAACAGCTTGCGCTGGCGCAGGCCCAGAAAGCCAAGCAGGACAAGCAGCGCGCTCACCTTCAGAGCTTTGTCGACCGTTTCCGCGCCAAGGCCTCCAAGGCGACCCAGGCCCAGTCACGCATCAAGATGCTGGAGCGGATGCAGGATGTCGTGATCCCGCTGGAAGAACGCACCCATCCCTTCGACTTCCCGGACCCGGAGGAGCTCGCCTCGCCGCTCTTCGTGCTGGATAATGCCGATCTCGGCTACGCCCCCGGCGAGCCTGTGCTCCGGGGTGTGAACCTCCGTGTCGATAATGATGACCGCATCGCGATTGTCGGCGCGAACGGGCAGGGCAAGTCGACGCTGGTGAAAGCGATCGCCGGGCGGCTGAACCTGCTCGAGGGCAACCGTGTCGCCGCGCCGAAGGTCGAGATCGGTTATTTCAGCCAGGACCAGCTCGATGAGCTGTCGGCCGGCCAGAATGCCATCGACCATGTCCGCAAGATGCGGCCGAACGCGACCGAGGGGCAGTTGCGCTCCATCGTCGCCAATATCGGTTTCAATCGCGACAAGGCGGAGACCAAGGTCGAGAAGCTGTCGGGGGGAGAGAAGGTGCGCCTGCTGCTCGGCCTGACCGCGCTGAAGAAACCGCACATCCTCATCCTCGATGAGCCGACCAGCCACCTCGACATCGATAGCCGCGAAGCGCTGATCCATGCGCTCAACGCCTATCAGGGTGCGGTCCTCCTCATCACGCACGATGTCTACCTCGCCGAGGCGACGGCCGAGCGGCTTTGGCTGGTCCATCAGGGCCGGGCAGCGCCCTATGAGGGTGACCTGTCGGACTATCGCGCACTGGTGCTGGCGGCAGACAAGTCGCGCGAAACCGGCGCCCCTCTGGCGCCTCCGCCACCGGCTGCGCCGAAACGCTCCGACACCGAAATCCGTCGCGCCACCGCCGACATCCGCAAGCGTATCTCGTCGGCCGAACGGGAGATGGAGGCGTTGCAGAAGAAGCTCGCCAGCCTGGATGAGAAGCTGGCCGACCCATCGCTTTACGATCGCGATCCGGGCGAAGCTCAGTCGCTCGGGACAAAGCGGGACAAGCTTGCCGCGGAGCTGGGTATTGCCGAGCAGGCCTGGCTGGAGGCGACCGAGGATTACGAAGCTGAGGCCTCTGCCTGAGCCTTCGGAACGCCACAGTTTTCAGGCAGTTGATTGGCAACGCGAACCCTTTCATCGATAAAAGGACGCACGTAGATTAACCAAAGGACGGGCGGCCAGGCCCACTGGAAAGGCGGCAGATTTTGCTCACTCGCAAATCAGGATGGCTGGGAACCGGGATTGCCGGCCTGCTCATCGCCGCTGCTTCTGCCTGCAACATGAATGTCGGCACCGCCGAGGGCGATCACTGCCGTGAGCTGACCTTCAAGTCGAACCCTTATGTCGTGTGCAGCTTCGATGCGCGCCGCGACGATATCCGCCTGTTTTATGCCGATGATGATGGCGCGCCATACCTGCAATTCGATGCGCTGGCAGGCGCGATGGCGGAGGAGGGCGGCGAGCTGATCTTCGCGATGAATGGCGGCATGTACCATGACGACCGCCGCCCGGTCGGCTATCTGCGCGCAGCCAATGGCGATACCGCGACGGTCAACACCAATGAGGGCCCTGGAAACTTCCATATGAAGCCGAACGGTGTGTTCTGGGTCGATGAGGAGAGGGCCGGCGTCAGCGTGTCGGAGGCCTATCTCGAAAACGAGGTCGACCCCGACTATGCCACCCAGTCCGGCCCGATGCTGGTCATCGATGGCGAGACCCACCCCTCGATCAATGCCGACGGCACATCGCGCAAGCGCCGCAATGGTGTCGGGGTCAGCCGCGATGGCCGGACGGTCTGGTTCGCCATCTCCGACGTGCCGGTCACTTTCCACGACTTCGCGACCCTTTTCCGCGACAAGCTCGATGCACCGGACGCCCTGTTCCTCGACGGGCAGGTCTCGCGTCTCTATGCTCCCGCAATCGGACGTAACGAGCCCGGGCTCGACATGGGACCGATTGTGGGGGTGGTTGAATGAAGACAATCGACCTGAGCGACGAACGCCGCGAAGCCCTTGTCGCCCATCTCCAGACGCTCTTCTCCACCGAATTCGACGAGACGCTGAGCGATTTTCGCGCCGGCGAAATTCTCGACAGGATGCTCAAGACACTGGGCCCGACCGTCTACAACCAGGCGGTCGAAGACGTCCGGGCTCATTTCCAGGCGAAGCTCGATGATCTCAATGGCGAGGTCTATGTCGACGAGGACTGAGCATCAGGAATCTGGCGTGTAACCTTGACGTTACTTGGTGCTGCATCTAAGTGGTAACGTGAAGGTTACACGAGAGGATATTTCATGACAGATACAGAACGGCTTTCAGGCCGGCGTCGCTGGCTGCTTATCCTGTTGGGAGCAATGTTTATCGTCTGGGTCGTAACCGACATGGAAATTGTTGAAGCCTATGCGGCAAACGGCCATGCATGGGTGAGCCTGCTTGGTGCGCTTGCCGGCATTGTATGGCTGCTCGGCATGCTCATTTTCGTTTGGACGTTTACGAGGGCAAAGCTCGATCCGGCGTCTCAAGCCATACTCGAGGACGAACTGGTTGCGGCCAATCGCAAGAGCGCTTTCTCAATAGCCTATGCGGTGCAGATCCTTGTCACCGTAGCCCTGTTTATTGCCACATGGTTCGCCGAGCTGAATGCGAAGGATGCGATAACCTTCATTCTCGTGACGGGCATCGTGACCCCCATGTTCACCTTCGCATGGCTGGAGGGCCGTGGTGGCTGACCACCCGGACCTGATCAGCCATCTGAAGGACTACCGCCAGCAGGCAGGCCTCACACAGGCGCAGCTGGCCAAGCGTGTCTCGGTCAGCCGCAAGACGATCAATACGATCGAAAATGGGGTCTTCGTCCCGACAACCGTCCTCGCGCTCAAACTGGCGCGGGCGCTCGATTGCCGGGTGGAGGACCTGTTTGCGCTACGCGACGAAGCCTAGTCGCCGTCGGTCAGGTCGCGGGCAGCCTCGTCGGCTTCGCGCGCCATTTCCTTGGTGGCTTCGCCAGTTTCCTCAGCGGCTGCGCCAAGCAACCGGTCCATGCGTGCACCCGCTTCCGCGAAGGATCCGTCCGTGATGCGGAAGAAGAGGAGAAGCACCAGGAAGACAGCGGCGAACAGGACGACAAGTCCGTACAGAAATTTGCCCATGAAAATTCATCCCTTGGTCTGGCCGGATACCCTCCGCATCCGGTTTCGTTGCTCTTGGTTAACCCGCGAGCGGCGTCCACGTTCCGGCTGGCATCTTGGCAAACACGGCGAAGCCCCCAATATCGCCGCCAGAAACACCCAACGGATACGACAGGAGCGGCAGCATGGCGAGTCTTACCCTCTATGGACTGAAGAATTGCGACACGTGCAAGAAAGCCATGAACGCGCTCGACAAGGATGGTCATCAGGTCACCCTCGTCGATATCCGCGCCGACACCGATCTCGCGAAAAAGGTCCCGGCCTGGCTGAAGGCTGTCGGTCCGGACGCCCTCGTCAACAAGCGTTCGACCACCTGGCGCAGCCTGTCGACGCATGACAAGTCGCAGGTCGAGCAGGGCGAGGCCGAAGCGCTGCTGATCGAGAACCCGACGCTGATCAAGCGTCCCGTCATCGAAACCGGCGCGGATGTCTATGTCGGCTGGACGAAGGACGTGCAGGCCGTCTTCTGATCAGACGATCACGAACCACAGACAGGCCAGCGCTGTTGCCAGCATGGCGATGGCGCTGAGCAGCGTGCCCCACATGCGTCCGAAGCTGCCGCCGCTCGATCCGCCAAGCCCGATGGCGTGCAAGACGCGGCCGAGGAAGAGCGTCGCGCCAAGGCTGTGAACCAGCCAGACCGGCCCGCCGATCAGGGCAAGGCTGACCAGGGCAACAAGCGTGACCGGTACGTCCTCCACCGCATTGCCCTGCACGCGCTGGGCCCGTTGCAGCGGTTCCTTCTCGCCGTCGCCGAACATCACCCGTTCAGCCTGACGCACACGCCCGACATTGATTTTCAGCGCCAGCATCAGGATGAGACACAGTGCGGCGTAAAGGCCGGCGGCTTCTATGGCTGTCATGGGTTTCCCTCCCCGTCATGTTTGCAGCCGAGAGTGAAACGGTTTTCCCTGAGGTGCAATCGCTTATCGGGCCGCCTCATCATGTTTCCGGGGCACCGAACCGAGTCCTTTTCGGAACACCGCAGGCCCCTTTCCCGTTGGTTGGGTATACGCAATCACATGAAAGGAGATGCCATGAAACGGATCATGACAGCCCTCGCAGCAACCACCGCATTTGCCGTCACCCCGGCCCTCGCCGACAACCATGAGAAAAAGTCCGGCGACACCGAGAAAGCCGAAAAAATGAACGAGACGGCTACCGAGATGCACGACGGCGACACGATGAAACATGACGCTTCGGCGAAGATGGACGAACAGGACTGGACCAAGACGTCCATGGAGTCCGAGGTCAATGCGCTGAAAGCCAGCCAGGTTTTCCTCGCCATCGACGAAGAGAATGATGGCCTGATTACAAAGGCCGAGTGGGCCAACTGGCAGAACGTCAATGGTGATAACACCAAGCAGTTTGCCGATTATGACGCCGACTCCGATGGCGACATCGAACTCAGCGAATATCTCGAAACTTACGACAATTCGTAAGCTCCCCTTTCGAGATCAGTAGAGTGCAGGGAGCCCGCCTCATGGCGGGTTTTCTGTTGCGTGAAAGTCTTCCGTTGCGCACAAGGCCGCCATGCTCATCGCCTTCAACAAGCCGTTCGGCGTCCTTTCGCAATTCACCGACAAGGGCACCGAAGGGTCGGCCCGCCCGACGCTGTCTGCCTTTATCGATGTGCCGGGGGTCTATCCGGCCGGACGCCTCGACAAGGACAGCGAGGGCCTGCTGTTGCTCACCGATGATGGCCGGCTGCAGGCGCGCATCGCCGACCCGAAGCACAAGATGGGAAAGACCTACTGGGCACAGGTCGAAGGCATTCCCGAAGAGGCGGCGCTGGAGGGGTTTCGAAAAGGCCTTGATCTCAAGGATGGCCATACACGGCCTGCGAAGATTCAGCGTATCGAGAGCCCGCCGGGCCTCTGGGAGCGCGATCCACCCATCCGCTACCGCAAATCCGTGCCCGATTGCTGGCTCGAGATCGGCCTGCGAGAAGGCAAGAACCGCCAGGTCCGCCGCATGACGGCGGCGATAGGCCATCCCACCCTGAGACTTATCCGGGCCGGTATTGGCGACTGGACGCTGGACGGGCTGGCGCCAGGCGAATGGCGGGAGATCGAAACCTGATTTGGAACGCCAGGGCCGTGCGCTAGGTTAACCTTTGGAAAGCCCGAACCCACGCCACCAGGACAAGGACCCCGCCCATGCGCTTCCTCATCACATCGCTCACCGCAACCGCTGCCCTCGCCCTCTCGGCGCATGCCGGGGAGGCTGTCACCTATGACGTCGATGGCGAAGCCTATGAAGGCTATCTCGCTGAAGCCACCCGCGAGTCGAAAGGCCTTGTCCTCATCATCCATGACTGGGGCGGGCTCGACGATTATGAAAAGACACGTGCCGAAATGCTCGCCGATGAGGGCTATGACGCCTTCGCGGTCGACCTCTATGGCAAGGACAACCGCCCGGACACTACCGAGGCCCGCAAGGAACAGGTCGGCAAGCTCTATAATGACCGGGACATGATGCGCGCCCGAATCCTCGCCGGGCTGGAAAAGGCGCGAGAGGTCTCCGGCGAAACGCAGACTATCGTCATGGGCTACTGCTTCGGCGGCGGCGCAACGCTGGAACTCGCCCGCTCCGGCGAGGATGAGAATATCGCTGGCTTCGCCACCTTTCATGGCAGCCTCGATGCGCCGGACGGGGCCGATTACAAAGCCGTCGGCGCGCCTGTGCTGATCATGCATGGCGGGGCCGATAGCGGCATTCCGAACACGCTGGCGGCCGAGACGGCTGACATGCTGGAAGAAGCCGGGGCGACTTATGAAGTCCAGATCTATTCCGGCGCGCCGCACGCCTGGACGGTTTTCGGCTCGGATCGCTATCAGGAACTCGCCGACGAAAAGAGCTGGGACGCCTTCCTCGACTTCACCGAGCGCTATCTCGAGGGCGATACGGACTAATCAGACTAGCCGTCGAAGTTCGGCTGGCCGTTCGACGCGGTCAGCCCGCCATCGACCGGCAGGATGGCGCCATTGACGAAGCCGGCATCTGGCCCGGCGAGGAAGGCGATCACGCTGGCAATCTCTTCCGGTTCGGCGGCGCGCTTCATCGGGATGCGGTTCTTCACCATCGACATCTTCTCGTCGTCCTCGCGGATGCCTTCCGACATCTGCGTGCGCGTCACACTCGGCGCGACAGCATTCACCCGCACGCCATACTTGCCGAGGTCGAGCGCCATGGCGCGCGTCATGTTGGAGACAGCGCCCTTCGACGTGTTGTAGCCGAACATCTTCCAGTCCCCGCCGAGGCCGGACACAGACGAGGTGTTCACGATTGAGCCTTTTGCGTCTTTCAGGTGCGGCAGGGCCTCGGTCGTGGTGTTGTAAATGCCGGTCACATTGATCGAGAGAAGCTGCTGGAAATCATCCTGCGACAGGTCGCCCGGCGCGCCCATCTTCGCAATGCCGGCATTGTTGACCAGGCAGTCGAGCCCGCCAAACCGGGAGACCGTCTCGGCGACAAGATGGCTGACATCATTGGCATTCGAGACATCCCCGTCGATGACCAGCGTGCGGTCGCCGGCCAGGTCTTTCGCCACGTCTTCAAGCTTATCTCGCGTGCGCCCGTTGAGGACGACATTCCAGCCATCGGCCGAAAAGCGCTTCGCGGTCGCCGCGCCAATGCCGGAGCCGGCGCCGGTGATGATGACGGTTTTCGGGTCTGCCATGTCTGAAAATCTCCATTTGTCTGCTAGGCTTCGCGGCGAGCGGGCCATGAAAGGTGAGGGCAATGCCGCTGACGGGAACCAGACCAGACAAGCCGGCCGCGTCCGAGCAGCCTCCGCAAAAGGTACGCAAGGCGTTCGATGCTGTTCCGGAACGGGTGCGGCATAAATGGTATGCCCTGCGCGCGCTGATCCTTCAGACCGCCGAGGCGACCCCCGGCGTGGGACCGCTCACCGAGACGCTGAAATGGGGTGAGCCCTCCTATGCCGCCGCGTCCGGGACACCGGTGCGTCTCGGCTGGAAGCCGGCTGAGCCGGACACCATCAAGCTGCTCGTCCATTGCCAGACGAGCCTCGTGGATGGCTGGCGCGAGCGCTATGGTGAGATGTTCCGGTTCGAGGGCACGCGCGCGCTGCTGCTGGATGTAAACGCACCCCTGCCGGACGCCGAACTCGCCCACTGCATCGCCATGGCGCTGACCTACAAGCGCCGCTAGCCAAGCCCTCAGCGATACTTGCGGGGATTGTGGTAAAGATTGGTCTCGTGATGATCGAGGCTCTGCCCGGCCTTGCCGCGGCGCACTGCCTTGACCGTGCGTTTCACATGATCGCGCATGTCATGATTGTAGCGCAGCATGGTGCAGAACAGCTGGATGACGGTCTCCAGCGTGCCATAGGTCTCATCCTCGCGGATCTTCACCTTCCATGAGCCGCCGAGATTGATGATCCGGTGATCGAGATTGCCGATCTTCCGTCCACGGTCGTCGTAAAGCGAATAGTCCGCACCGATCGCGAAGATATTGCGCCTGAGGCGATAGAAACGCGGGCCGTCCTTGGTCTCGATGAAGAAGGAAAAATGCTCCGGCATGAACGGCCACTTCAGCGCGGAGCGCTCAAGCTGGATAAGCTGGTCATGGCGCGCCAGGTTGACCGTGTACGCACAGACGGGAAAGCCGCGTGCACCCATGGACAGCTGCACCGACCGGCCCATCATGAATTCCATGGAGGCTTTCCAGTTCATCGAGTCGGTGAACTGCTTGATGATCAGCCGGCGCTGCAGGCCCTCTGCGTCTTTCCACGCTTCCTTCCGGTAGGCGAGAATGCCGGTGCGGTCGCCATCATCCTTGATCTGGCCGATGATCTCCATGTCACGCGAGAACTGGTCGGACGCGGCCTCATGCTGGGTGTGCTTCATGATGCCCAGCTCGGTGAAGTTCATGTCGGTCAGCCAGAGGTCGACCTTGAAGCGGCGCCATTTGCTCCGGGCCCGGCTTTTCGAGCCGGTGCTTTCTGCGGTTGCGATGGCCATGCTTGTTCTCCAGTTCCGCGGGTCGCCAGAGGGCAGGCTGGCGCATGGAGGTCGACAGAAGGTTAATGGAAGACGCTTTTCCTTTAACCATCCGGGCGGCTGCCCCTCCCGGTCCGTCCCGGAGTTTGCAATCCCCGGCTTCCCTGCGCTAGGCCTGTATTCGAGGGAGACGCAAACGAGGGGATTTTCATGTTGCACAAGATCTTCATGGCCGTGCTGGTCATGGCCATCGCCGCATATCCGGTGGCCGCTCAGGATAGTTCCGGGACGGGGGAATCCAAACCTTGCCCTGAGGGTGCCGAGAAGGCTTTGCTCACGACCATGATTGGCCTCTCTTCAGGCCAGTATGACGATCTCGGCAAGCCCTACGGGATCGCCACAGCGGCTGTGGCGCAGTGCCCGGACAATGGCTTCGCCCTCGGCCTTGCCGCAAGCATGCTGGCCGATATCGGCATGCGGCTCGGCAAGGCCCAGTCTGACCAGGCGCCCCGTGTGCTGGTCGAGGCCTATGAGGCGGTGATCGCCCAGGACAACGCTCCGGCGCAGGAAGACGTGACCGTGAAAGTCGGTCAGTACGAGCCTATAACCTACTCGACCGAGGGCATGCGTGCGGATGTGGACGAGATGCTCAAGACCAATCTGATGCTGGTGCTCGTTGGCGGATCGCGAGATTACACGGTTGGCTCGCGCCTTCGCAAGAGCATCGAGACCTGTCCGTATTCAAGTCGTGACCAGCTTCGCGCGCTGCGCGAGGCGGAAGGCATTGTCTCGGCGCTGGAAACGAACGCCGATGGCTACAATCACGGGGCCCCACTCGCCCGTCTGGAGGCGCTGCGTCTTGCGTGCGGCAAGCAGGCCCGCCCGCTCGCCCTGCAGGAGATGCAGGCCCTGATGGACATGGCGGAAAAGCTCGACGACCTTGACCGGAATCGCGACGCCAGCTGCCTCGCCGATAAGGGCCTCGCTCTCATCGAGAAATACCGCGCCGGGAGCCGTCCAGACCCCGATGAGGCCGAAGCGGCGAACCTCAGCAAGCTCAAGGCCTGGGAAGGAACCATGAAGCGTCCCAGTGTCGTGGCCTGTCCGGACGCTGATTGAAGCTGGGCAGTCCGCCTTCACAAGCTTCAGTGTAATGCCTAGACACCGCAGCCATGTCTCTTGTCGGTCTGATTGGCGGGGTAAGCCCCGAAGCCACGAAAATCTATTACGAGCTTCTCAACGGCCATGCCCGTGAGCGCCATGGCGGCCAGCATTCGGCGCGGTGCGCGTTCTTCATGCTCGATTATGGCGTGATGATCGGCCACTACCACGACGAAAACTGGGACGCCTTCAAGGCCGAGGTCGTGAAGGGCGCCAATGCGCTGAAGGCGGCCGGGGCAGAGGCGATCGCCATCACCTCCGGCACCACCCATGTCGCCGCAGAAGCCGTCGCCGAAGCGACCGGCCTGCCGGTGATCCACATGCTCGACAGCCTCAGCGACGCGATGATGGCAAAGGGCGTCGCCCGGCCCCTCCTGCTCGGTACGCCGTGGGTGATGAGCGGCGATTTCTTCGCCCCGGCGCTCGCCCAGCGTTTCCCCGGTTCGCCGATCATACCCGGCAAGGACGACCGCGACATGGTCGGCCGCATCATCTTTGATGAGCTGGTGGAAGGCGTGGTGACGCCGGCGTCGCGCGAGGCCATGTCTGACATGATCGCGCGCTATGGCGATCAGGGCGCCGATGGGGTCATTCTCGGCTGCACCGAACTCTGCATGATCACCTCCCAGGAGGATTGCGACATGCCGGTCTTCTCGACCACGCACATTCATGCCGAAGCGGTGGACGCCTGGATGAATGCAGGCGCCTGAGCGCTGGTGCAGGGCGATGCATTTGACAGCGATCAAGGTGCGCCGTTCCTGACCCGGGCACCCTCCCGCACAGGCCAATTGCTCCGGGAGACTGCCAGATGAAAGACGCGCTACAAGCCAAGGCCCTTGAGATCATGAATGACTGTCAGGATTTGGCCATCGCCACACTGCGCGAGGACGGTTTTCCGCAGGTGACCACAGTGTCTTTTGTCCATGATGGGCTGGAGATCTTTATCGGGGTCGGCGCTGATAGCCAGAAGGCGAAGAATATGCGCCGCGACCGCCGCGTCTCGATCACCATGTCGCCGCCCTACAAGGACTGGAGCCATATTCGGGGGCTCTCACTCGCCGGTTATGCGGACCCGATGACGAGCGACGAGGAGATCAATGACATCGCCCGTCTGATGCTCAAACGCTTCCCCCAGATCATGAAGATGGAGTTGCCGGAAATGGGGCAGGCCCTGTTCTTCCGTATTACGCCGACGGTCATCTCGGTGCTGGATTATGCCAAGGGCTTCGGGCATGCAGATACGGTTGCGGTCTATGATAATGATATCGCCGAAAGCCTTGAAAGCATGCAGCACAAATGGCTCATCCCGGTCGAGCCGCTCGCCTGAGCCTGCGTCAACTTGCAATCATAACCAATTGTAGATAGCGCCAGCCCTCCAGAGAGGAGTTCCGGCTATGGGCGCGCGCGAGACCATCACCATCCCCAGAAGCTTCAACGGCCCGCCCGGCAACGGCAATGGCGGCTATTCGGCCGGCCTGCTCGCCGCCTATCTCGATGGCCCCCACACCATCCGCATCAACGCACCGATCCCGCTGGAGACGCCGCTGGCGCTTGGCCGCGAGAATGGCATCACGACGCTGCATGATGGCGAGACGCTGATCATGACCGCGCGGCCCGAGGAAACCTCCATTGCCCCGCGCCCGGCCCCGTCTTTCGAGGCCGCGAAGGAAGCCTCTGAACGCCCCCGCGCCTTCGGGGCAGGCGAGCAGTCGGTCTGTTTCGTCTGCGGCCGTAACCGCGAACCGGGCGAGGGCCTGCGTATCTTCTGCGGGCAGCTTGATGGTAAAGACACCGCCGCCACGGTCTGGACGCCGCATGAAACCTTTGCGGACGAAGACGGGCTGGTCCGGCCTGAAATCCTCTGGAGCGCGCTCGACTGTCCGGGCGGCTTCTCCCTGCCGGATGTCGACCGCGCCCTGCTGGGCGAAATGAACGCCAACATTCTTGAGCGCCCAGCGGTCGGGGAGCCGCTGATCATCGCCTCCTGGCGCACGGGCGGGAAAGGCCGCAAGCACGTGGCTGGTACCGCGCTCTACCGCCCTGACGGCACGTGTCTCGCGCATGCCGACACGGTCTGGTTCGAGGTCAGCACAGAGCGGTTCGAGGCGAATGCCTAAGTAGTTACCTCTATGCAGTAGGGGCCAGTTCCGTTAGGTTGGCTGTTATCCGAGGGGCGCGTCGTGCCAAGCGCTGAGACCGGGCTGAAGCCGCCCGGGCACCCTTAGAACCTGATCCGGGTCGCGCCGGCGTAGGAACGGAAACCGAAGCGCTAAACGCCCCGGGTCTTCAAACTGTTGGAGACCCCTCATGAACAAGCCCACCCCGCAAAGCGAGTTTGCAACGCCGACCGTCACCACCGGCCCGCTGCCGGCCTCCCGCAAGGTCTACACCCATCCCAAGGCCGACCCGTCCCTTAGTGTTCCGCGCCGGCTGATCGACCTGCACCCGTCCGCAAACGAAGCGCCGGTGCCGGTCTATGACACCTCCGGGCCGTACTCCGACCCGAGCGTGACCATCGATGTCGAGAAGGGGCTTGAGCGTCACCGCACCGAGTGGGTGCTGGAGCGTGGCGGGGTGGAAGAATATGAGGGCCGCGACGTGCGCCCGGAAGACAATGGCGGCGTCAGCGGCAAGCATCTCGCCCGGCAATTCCCGACCCATCATCGCCCCCTGAAGGCGATGGATTTCGACCCGACCGGCACCATCGCAGACAATCCGAACCGCACCGCCGCCGATGTCGAGGCCAATCGCAAGCCCGTCACCCAGTATGAATTCGCCCGCGCCGGCATCATCACCAAGGAGATGATCTACGTCGCCGAGCGCGAGAATCTCGGCCGCCAGGAAGTGCTTGAAGGCGCGGAAGACAAGATCGCCGAGGGCGAAAGCTTCGGCGCCGAGATCCCGCCCTTCATCACGCCGGAATTCGTGCGCGACGAAATCGCCAAGGGCCGCGCCATCATCCCGGCGAATATCAACCATCCGGAGCTTGAGCCGCAGATCATCGGGCGCAACTTCCTGGTCAAGATCAACGCCAATATCGGCAATTCGGCGGTCACATCCTCCGTGGAAGAAGAAGTCGACAAGATGGTCTGGGCGACGCGCTGGGGCGCCGACAATGTCATGGACCTGTCGACCGGCCGCAACATCCACAACACCCGCGAATGGATCATCCGCAACAGCCCCGTCCCCATCGGCACAGTGCCGATCTACCAGGCGCTGGAGAAGGTCAACGGCGTCGCCGAGGACCTCACCTGGGAGGTCTACCGCGACACCCTCATCGAGCAGTGCGAGCAGGGCGTCGACTATTTCACCATCCATGCGGGCGTGCGGCTGGCCTATATCCACCTCACCGCCAAGCGCGTCACCGGCATCGTCTCGCGCGGCGGCTCGATCATGGCGAAATGGATGCTCGCCCACCACACGGAGAGCTTCCTCTACACCCATTTCGAGGACATCTGCGACATCATGCGCGCCTATGATGTCAGCTTCAGCCTCGGCGATGGCCTCCGCCCCGGTTCCATTGCGGACGCCAATGATGCGGCCCAGTTCGCAGAGCTGGAAACGCTGGGTGAGCTGACCAAGATCGCCCACGCCAAGGGCTGCCAGGTGATGATCGAGGGGCCGGGCCACGTCCCGATGCACAAGATCAAGATCAATATGGACAAGCAGCTGCGCGAATGCGGCGAGGCGCCTTTCTACACGCTCGGGCCGCTGACGACCGACATCGCACCCGGCTATGACCACATCACCTCCGGCATCGGCGCGGCGATGATCGGCTGGTACGGCACGGCCATGCTCTGCTACGTCACGCCGAAGGAGCATCTCGGCCTGCCGGACCGCGACGATGTGAAGGTCGGCGTCATCACCTACAAGCTCGCCGCCCACGCCGCAGACCTCGCCAAGGGCCACCCCGCCGCGCAGGTCCGCGACGACGCACTAAGCCGCGCCCGGTTTGAGTTCCGCTGGGAAGACCAGTTCAACCTCTCGCTGGACCCCGAAACCGCCCGCCAGTACCACGACCAGACCCTCCCCAAAGAAGCCCACAAGGTCGCCCACTTCTGCTCCATGTGCGGCCCGAAATTCTGCTCGATGAAGATCACCGCCGAAGTGCGGGAATACGCATCGGGCATGACGGATAATGAAAAAGCCGACCTTGAACGCCAGGCAAAAGAGGCGGAAGAGGGGATGAAAGCCAAGAGCGCGGAATATGAAGCGATGGGGCGCAAGCTTTATGTGGAGCGGGATTAGGCGCTTCACTGAGGCTGCTCGATTCCAGTGAAATCAGCGCCAGTTATCAATTCGGACCAAGGGGCTGACAGCCCCCTGTCTGGTGCCTATTTTCTAGTGTTCGTCTCATGGTTAGGGGGAGCCGCATGATTGACTTCGAAATTGTAAAATTCAGGAAGGCGCCTCGCCTTGGCTGGTTTTTAACGGTTGAGAACACTGGATCAGAGCCAATTTACGGTGCCTCTATCGATGTGAAAGTGAAATATGCTGATGGCACTACGTCGTCAGAATTGCTTTCTGTTGACGACATCGACCCAGGCGAGAAAACGCGCAGTCATTTGACGCTGCTAAGGCCCGCTGCTTCTATAAAATTGTTCCGTCTAACCATGGTCAAACACGACTATAGCGACACTCGGGAAAATCAGCTCGACCTTACCTATCGCAAGAAGTTGGTCGGGTGGGAAAAGGTCGATTAGAAACCGGTAATCGTCGCGCGCTAAAACGCCGTCGGCATGACGGATAATGAAATGCCGACCTCGTGCGTCAGGCGAAAGAGGCAGAAGAGGGGATGAAGGCCAAGAGCGCGGAATTCATGGCGCAGGGCGCGGAGATTTATGTGGAGCGGGAGTGAGTGTTCGAATCAGTTCGCTAATTCATCCCTTTTGTCGGAGACCTTGAGTGAACTTGCGGAAATCAGCAATCATACGCTTTGCAGCCTGCTTCGCTTCGCCTCTTGAGGCCCCTTTTTTTCGCAGCCGTCGTCGGACTAACTTGTCCATTCTCCGAGCCCATTTTTGCTTGTCGGTCGAACCGCCAATCTCAACCAATATTTTTGCGGATTCCAAATCGATATGGTCTCTCATCGCCAGGCCGCTAGGTTGCAGATAGGCAATTTTCGATTGAATTATGTGGTCGACTGAAAGGACGTGTTCCATTAGGTCAAACCACAGTCCGAATGTCGTTTGCGCAGGCTTTGAAAATTCGCACATTAGGACTATCGCGTCGGGTTTTGGTGAGCCCCACTGTGTGACCACGTCGCCAGGTGACGCATCTTGATGATGCAGAATAAATTCGTCGATATCCGGGTGGTTGCGAGTATCGAAATCAATGTGGGCAATCGCGAAACCGTCGGCCACAATCGGATTTGCAATCAGTCCGACCTTGGTAACACGGAGAATTCTATTCTTATCAAACTTAAGATTATCCACTTTTCGTGCTGTCTTTCTCAATGAAGAGTCTTGGCTCAAAGCTTTCGTTTGTGTTTTGCGAATCCAATAGGATGAACTCGTAAGCGATTTGCTGAGATTGCCGCACGATCTTCGCCGGTACAGGGATCAAAACCCACCCACTAATGATCTCATGTGCAGCAAGCCTCATCGGGAACTCGACATATTCGCTGCCCCTCCGAACTTCGTTTGGAATAGGAAATATCACCTCTCTACCATCGGGTGATATTGAATGAATGCGCAATTCACACCCCTTCAATCCGATGGGCATGGCGCATTCGTTAGTTACGGTCACTTTGAATTTGTATTCGTACGCTTCTGGGCTAACGCTCCACTTCTCTCCTTCCAGATATTCGAGGCGAAGTTTTGGTCGTTGTCCCAACTCGGCGCGACGCGAAATTCTGTAAGAGAAGAACGAGATGCCCGCCGCAACAATCGCGATAAGGAGCGCCCCAATAGCGATTATATCCGAGGTATCCATGTCTATTTATTTCAGCTTTGATGATTGAGGTTGGGTCGGCTATTTTCACATAATAGTGGCTAGAAACTTGGATATAGCTTAGCGCCGAGCACTGTACCTACAATAGCTTGATCGAGTTGGTGGATAAAGGCGACAACGCTTTGCCGGCAACTCAACTGTCGAACCACGCGGGCGGGACTCGTCCACCTCAGACAAACAAACTCCTTTGCCCCTCTCAAACGCCGAGTGTATCCCTCGCGCCATGTCAGACACACCCGACACCGCCTCCCGCCTCGACGAGCTTGAAATGCGTGTGGTCCATCAGGACCAGACGATTGAGGACCTGAACGCCGCCATCACGGCGCAGTGGAAACTGATCGAGCGGCTGGAGCGGGAGGTGGCGCGCCTCGCCGAGCGCGTGGCCGAGGCCGAACAGACTACCGGCCAGGCGGCTCCCGTGGACCGTCCCCCGCCTCACTATTAGGGCCGCATTATTAGAGCCTCACGCGGGCGCGTCATGACGCGTTCATCCATCCGTGGCATACTCTCCATCGCGGCGCGCCCGAACGTCCGCGCCTTGAGGGAGACAGAGGATGCTCACACGGCTTGTCTTTTCCGCCGCCGCGCTCGCGGCGCTTTCGCTTCCCGCCCACGCCCAGACAAAGACCGGGATGCTTCAGGCGTCGTGCCAGGTGAATGGCCAGCCGGCGCAGATGTCGCTGCAATATGAGGCGATTGGCGGGACCGGCATCACCACCGGGCCGGGCCCCAATCCGGACATTACCGGCGTCATCTCCGACGGCTCGGTCACCTATTACTGGGGCGGGGTGCTGACGGGCAGTTTCGGCACGCTGCAGCTCTCGGGCGAGAACAATTTCCTCAAATTCTACGACCCGAACGTCTACAACCGCGAGACGGTGCTCGAGATCACCATGACGAGCGATACGAGCTTCTACATGACCGATGTCTACGGCAATTATCCCGGCCAGCATCCCTGCCAGATCACGGCGATGAACTAGGCCGCGGCTTACCCGTCGAGCCAGGCTTTCAGCGCGCCATGGTTTTCTTCGCAGCGATTGATCGTTTGCAGATCGCGCCTCGACGGGGCCGTCTTCAATCGGGCGATCATCGCTTCATCGCCGCAGTTTCGCCCGCACGGGCCTGCGAGATTGCACATCTGTGTGCGCTCCAGTGCGTTCGGCTCTGACGGGTCGACCGGGCAGCCCATCCGGGTTTCGGCTCTCCGGCAATAGGCGGCCATCTCCGGCAATCTCGCCGCGCGCTCAGCCATGGTCGGGCCCGACGCCACGGGTGGAGGCGTCGCCTCGCCCTGCTGGGCGACGTCGTACTTCGCATTGCACGCTGCGTGCATCTCGGCCACCGCATCCGCGGCAAGGCCGGGGGAGTTCTGCAGGGTGCGGGCATTCTTCGCGCAGGTGCGGAAACAGTCCATCGCGCCGTTGATTTTCGGGCCCGCTTCCTTGCAGGTCCGCGCCTTGGCGGACATGTCGGCGCGCGCCGCATTCTGGTCGCCCGCCTGGGCGACGGCCGCCGGGATCAGTGTAATGGCAAGCATCAGGGCCGCTATGATGTTGCGAAATACTACGATCATCTTGCTCTCCGAAGTGTTCACCATCCGGTTTAGCCGGGCGGGCGGGGACATCAAGCGGGGCGAGAAGTATTTTTATGACGTTTGTCTTGTTGCGGCTGAAAATACGCCAGACCGGGGGATGAATGGGATCGTGGAAAAGGCGGGCACAGCGCAGGTGGGCTAAAACCGGGCTGTTTCTGGAACGTTTCCGGAATGGGGCCGGAGCCTGCCGGAAGAGCGATCGGTCCGGCATGGCTTGACCGTTTCGTCCCGTCGCGACATCAGGTGTCGTCATGACACAGCCGATTTCGCCCTTCCATCTTGCCTTCCCCGTCCACGATCTCGCCGCAGCGCGCGAATTTTACGGGAAATTGCTCAACTGCCCCGAAGGCCGGAGCTCGGAGGAGTGGGTGGACTTCGATTTTCACGGCCACCAGATCGTCGCTCACCTCGCCCCGGACGAATGCCGTCCGGCTGGCCAGAATGCCGTCGATGGCAAGGGTGTGCCGGTGCGCCATTTCGGGCTCGTCCTCGGCATGGAGGCGTGGCAGGCGCTGGCCGACCGGCTGGAAGGCCAGGTCGATTTCCTGATCGAGCCCTATATCCGCTTCAAGGGCGAGCCCGGCGAACAGGCCACCATGTTCTTTACCGACCCCTCCGGAAACGCCATCGAAATCAAGGCGTTCGCGGATATGGGCCGGCTGTTTGCGAAATAGCTTCGGGTTCAGGCCGTGGTGCTCAGCATGGCGCTGATCTGGTCCTTGAGGTATAGCCGCTTCTTGCGCAGCTCGTTCTGGTGCTCGTCGCTGGCGGGGGAAATATCGGTCTCGATCCGGTGAATTTCGCGGTTGACCTCGTGATACTGTTCGGCAATTCGCGCAAAGTGTGGGTTCGACTCCTTCAGCGCGTGAATCTGCTCGGCGGCGCCTGGAAATTCCTCGGTGAGTTCATGGGGCGTGTGCGACATGGATGGCTCCTGACTGGCATTGATTTGAACCCAGTCTGCGCAGGCGGGAGCCCGATGGCTATTGCGGAAAATACGTAAATGGCGGGGCTGGCCGGCTGAACGCAAGATAACGGAATGTTGTGGGAACGGCGTTTGATGGATGCCGTTTCTTCCGTGTGCAGAATGCATGAAAGGACATGAGCCATGAAACGGACCCTGAAATACTCCACCCTTGGTACCATCGCTGCCGCCTTTGCAGTTTCCGCCGGCGCCCCGGCCTTCGCCGACCCGCCCCATTGCCCGCCGGGACACGCCAAGAAAGGCTGGTGCGGACCCGGCTGGAAAGCCGATGGCTACGACCAATGGCGCGATGGCGGAGACGAGCAGCGCGCCTATGAAGAAGGTTATGAAGACGGCCGCCGCGACGCGATCCGCTATGATGGCCGCTATTATGACGATTACCGCGTTGTTCGAGACTATGACCGCTATGGCCTGCAACCGCCGCCGGACGGCTATTATTATGCCGAGGTCGACGGCGACGTGATGATGGTTCGCCTGGCGACGCAGCTGGTCACCCAGCTCCTGTCGACCAACTGATTGCGGCCTAAAATTATCTCGCACCCAACAAGCGCCCGGACCGTACATCCGGGCGCTTTTTATTGCTATTCTCCACCGGGATCAGGGAAGACGCGATCGGCAAGCCCATCGCAATCTGCTGGCTGCATAGGCTCTTCCAGAAAGCCGTCGGGGGCAGCGCCCTGCGATGTAATTTCCCAGGTCATCGTTCCGGTCTGGGTGTCGCCATCCACCTCGGTCACAGAGTCAAATGTGACGAGACCGCTCTCGCCTGTGCGGCCATTGGTCAGGGTGATGTCGAAGCTGGCATAATAGGCCTCCTCTTCCTGGTGGATGAGGCCGTAGTTCGATCCGGAAAAGTCTCCGGCCTCGCTGACCGTCACTTCCAAGCCTTCCGTCGTCGATGCATCGTCGCGGAAATAGCAATGTGTGCCAACAGAAAGGTCGAGGGTCGCAGATGGCGCCCCATCCTCTCCAGGCGCCGCAGTGCTGGAGGGCGTTTGGCCCGTCTCGGTTGCTGGAGGCGCGGGAGCGGCAATATCGCTCTGCGTGTCGTCAGCGCTACCGCATGCGGCAAGGATGACGCTGGCCGCAAGGAAAGTCAGAATACGCATGAGAAGCCTCTTTTTCTGTCTGCCGCGCAATAAACGCACGATCTGGATATCAGCGTACGCAAATCTGTCGGCTTCAAGGCCCGGGCAAGAAAAAACCCTGCCGGGCGGGCCGGCAGGGCAGATGATGAGAGAGAAGAATAATAAAGGGATTTGGCGCTTGCGGTGCCTTAACCCTCCATCTTAGCGCGCAACTTATTGGCGAGTTCCTCATCTGCGCGTGCAAGCTGTACAATTTGCGTGAAGCGGGTCGGTGTCAGACCTTCTTCCTTGATGGCGGCAACCATCTTCTGTTGGGCGCCGGACTGGATCTTCTGCGCGGTAGCCTTGTCCTCGGCCTGCTGTAGTTCCGCATTCGCTGATTGTGCAATCGTGGCAACCTGATTGTTCGCAGCGACGAACTGGTCGATCTCCGCTTCGGTCACGGGATCAATCTGAGCAGCGGCCTGGGCCTGGGTTTGCGCCCCCTGCTGTTGCTGCGGCTGGGCAGACTGAGCGAACGCAATGCCGCCACCGGCGAGGGCTGCAGCCGCGATGGCAGCGGTCGTCTTGGCACGAAGTGTCGTGAGAGCCATGGGGTCTCCTTTCGGTTAGTTGCACGGACTAGCCAACCAGCCAGACCGCCCGACCGAAACCCCCTGTATGCAGCCCTGTTCCTGTTGTGACTGCATGGTAATACTTCGGGAGTACTCGGTCTGCAGGTGACAAAACCGAAACCCTCTACCCAACGCCTTTGAAGCGCACTATCTGTTGAAGTTGTACAAGGGCTGCGGCGTTCGAGGAAGCCAGCTGTCCGCCGACCTTACGTTCCGTCAAGGGAGCTGGCGCTGGGACTGGCCGTGGCCTATCCCAACTGGCACCCACCTAGTTACTAGGTCGACGGGACACGAGAGCCGATACGGCGCCTGCGGTCCTTGTGCACACTTTCCCCTCCATTGCTTGACTTTGTGAGCCGGCTGGCAGACGCGGATGTCCGCTCATGTCGGAAAGCCTTCTCCCCGTCCTGCTCTGCCTGTTCTCGGCGGTCACTGTCGCGACAGCGAACTTCGCCGTGAAACGTGGTGGCGACGTGCTGAGCGCGCGCATGGTGCTGTCGTTGACCTCAGCCACCTGCGTTCTGCCTTTTGCGACCATCCTCCCGATGCCGGAGCCGGGTCTTTGGACCCCGATTGCGATCGCGATTGGCGCGCACTGGATCTACCAGTTCTTCATGATCCGGGCCCTGCACAGGGGCGATCTATCGCTCGTCTTCCCCGTCATGCGGGGACTCGCCCCGATGATGACCGCGATCATTGCCGTCTTTACCCTGAACGAGTTTCCCGGCCTTCTGGGCTGGGTTGGCCTTTCGCTCGCTACGGCCGCGCTGTTCGTCTTCGCGCTGCCGCAGGGCGAAGATGTTGCCAGCAGGAAGCTGAACCAGGTCGCGCTCGTCTGGGCGGTTCTGACCTCGGCCGGGATCGGGCTTTATTCGGTCACGGACGCCTATGGTGTGCGTGTGGCCGAGAACCGTTTCGTGTTCATCGTCTGGCTCTTCCTGCTAGACTGGATCGGCACCACCGTGGTGACCGTCTGGACCCGCCGAGGCCAGCTGCGGGCGAGGCTCAGGCCGCAGCTTGTCGGCGGAATGGTTGGCGGCGTGGCAAGTGTCTTTTCCTATGGCGCGGCCCTGCTGGCCTTCTCAATGACCAACGCCGCGACCGTGACCGCCATCCGTGAAACCTCCGTCGTCTTCGGGGCCATTCTGGGCGCTGTTTTCCTGAAGGAGGGGTTCGGCAAACGCCGGATCGCCGCAGCCGCCGTGCTTGCGGCAGGACTCTTGCTTCTCGAGGGCGATATTTAATTCTCCCTTCGGAGTTCGCTGATAGCGTCCCCGCCTGACATGAAGCTCGCCCGCCATCTTGCTGGATATCTGCCTGCGAACCTCGCAAGCGCGATCGCCTCTTTCGGGGGCGTCTATGTTTTCACGCGCCTGCTTGGGGCCGATGAGTATGGCCGCTACGCACTGATGTTTTCTGTGATGGCGCTGATCCATACCCTGACGCTGGCACCGGGGGAGGCGGCGGCCTATCGCTTTACCGCCCGCGCCAATGCGAAGGGCGACACCGCCGACCACTACGCGACCGTGCGCTCGCTTCTTATCCGATCCCTGTTCGTGGCAGGCCTCCTCATGGCGATGCTCGCGATCAGCGTCTGGCACATGCCGCGCTATTTGCGCATCCTTCCGTGGATTGCGGTGCTGCTGCCACTCAACACTCTGCTACAGGCGACCCTGGAAGCGCACCGCGCCAATCAGCAGGTCGGGCGCTATGCAGCGATCTTTTCGTTCAAGCTCCTCGGTGGATTTGCCATTGGCGCGCTTATTGCCTGGCGGACTCATATCGGTGGAGCCGCGCCTTTCATGGGACTCGCCTGCGCCGGTATCCTGCTGAGCGTTTTCCAGGTGCCCTGGTTGGCGCGGGCCGCGAAGGGCGGCAAGGCAGATGCGGCGAGGCGGCGAGCCTACCTCTCCTACGGCCTGCCGATCGCTGCCGCGCTTTCTCTCGACCTGCTTCTGTCCGCGGCCGACCGGTTCCTGATCGCGATTTTTCTCGGCGAGGCCTCAGTCGGGGCCTATGCCGCCGGATATGGCGTTGCCGACAAGACGATCCTGCTTCTTTGTGCCTGGGCCGCTATGGCCGGGGCACCGCTGGTTATGGCCGCCTGGGAAGAAAAGGGTGAAGCGGCCGCGCGTGACGAGGCGAGGGGGCTTGTTTCGACCATGTTGCTTATCGGGCTTCCGGCCGCGACGGGTCTGGCGCTTGTTGCCCAGCCGCTCGCCGAAGCGCTGATCGGCGAGGATGTGCGTGCGGGCGCAACCCGGATCATTCCGTGGATCGCCTTTGCCGGACTGATGAACGGCCTGTTGATCCACTATTATACTGAAGCTTTTCAGCTCGCACAGAAAACAGGCGAACAGGCCCTGCTGATGATGATCCCGGCAGGCGTGAACATCGGCGCAAACCTGATACTTATTCCCATATTCGGCCTGATTGGCGCGGTCGTCGCGACGATTGCCAGCTATGCGCTTGGCATTGTTATTATCGGCTTGCGTGGACGACGCTATCTGGCCTTGCCAATGCCCGTTGGTGATCTCGTCAGGATCGCACTTGCCTCGCTCGCAATGTGGCCTGCCATTGCACTCGTGCCTGATTTTGGCAGCTGGGGGGAGCTCGCCTGTAAGGCGGCCGTAGGAGCGTTGGTTTATGGTGCAGTTGCCTGGCTCATCGATGCTGGCGGGGCGCGGTCATTCATGCAAGACAGGCTCACCTCATCCAGAGCCGCCTAAGCTTCGTAAGCAGGATTAATGACAGAACAAAAACACGGTATCGATACCGCCACCGACAAGGCGAACCAGATCTGGGGTGACCTTGTGCCCGTGATCGGCTTTGTGCTGATCTACAACGCCTTGCGGATCATCAATCTGGACAATGCCTGGATCAACAAGGACAGCGCGCTTTACTGGGCGACGGGTGGTCTGATCGTTCTGACGATCGGCGTAATCGGCAACAAACTGCGTCACCGCCAGCCCATTCCGCCTTTCCTTATCATCACCTCGTGCATTGTCGGCGGTTTTGGCCTGCTCGGCATCCTGCTACAGGAAAAGTCCTTCATCTACATCAAGCCAACCATCCAGAACCTGTTCCTGGCGGCGATCATCTTCGGGTCCATGGCGGTCGGGCAGAATGTCTGGCGGGTGATGTTCCGAACGGTCTTTTCGCTTCCCGATCATGCCTGGAAGCAGCTCGCCATTCGCTGGGGCCTGTTCTTCATCGCCATGGCTTTGTGGAACGAGTACCTCTGGCGCACTTACGCACCGGGCTTCGAGCAGCCCCTGAAATTCGCCGGTATGCTGATCGCACCGGAGGGGAGCTATGACTTCCTCGGCATGACGTTCGGCTCGAAGGATGCCGAGGATGTCTGGGCGAACTGGAAGCTGGGCAACATGGTCATCACCTTTATCTTCGGTGCAGCCAACGTTCCCTACACACTCAAACACCTTGAGGAGGAACCGGCGGCTGACGCGTAACCTTTTCGGTGCCGGCCGGATTTCCGAACGGGGCAAACCCATTGGCATGCCGGCTTTCGGCATAATGGGTGAGCGCCCAGACAACTGTTGGGAAGGCCAGCTCTGACCAGGGGATGTCCTTCCAGTCGAACAGCCCGACTTCCAGGCTTTCCGGGCCCGGACGGATATCCGAAGCAAGCCTTGCGCGGAACATGATCTGGACCTGTCCGATCCGGTGAACCGTATACTGGGCGAGGACCCGGTCGATCTTGATTGTTGCGCAAGCCTCCTCGCGAGCCTCGCGCATGGCGGCTTCCTCAATGGACTCCCCGAGTTCCATATATCCCGCCGGGAGCGTCCAGAAGCCCTTGCGTGGTTCGATGGCTCGCCGGCAGAGCAGGATCTTCTCATCACGGACAACAACGGATCCCGCAACAATTCGCGGGTTCTCATAATCGATGAAGCCACAAGTCTGGCAGACGCGGCGTTCGCGATCATCGCCTTCCGGAACGCGATACTGGAAATTCTCTGACATTGTCTTTGTCATGATGCTGTAATTGTCTCGCTTTATTGGGGAAAAGTGTTGATCCGCACACGGTTTGTTTTCACATGTGGACTAGATTAGAAGACTATGTCGAATACGAACGAGGATAAGGCTGCGATGACTGAGCAACAAGCAGGGACGGAATTTGACCTGGCGGCATCGCCGAGCCATCTCCTGCATCGGGCGCAACAGGCGGCGGTCAATCTTTCGTCCGGCGCTCTGGCAGATCAGGGGCTGACCCTGCGCCAGTTCGCCGTGCTGGCGGCGCTGGCCGCTCAGGAGGGACAGAGCCAGGCCCGGCTCGTCGACAAGACCGGCATCGACCGCTCTACGCTCGCTGACATGGTCGTGCGGATGGAGCGGGCAGGCTATATCAAACGCGTGGACTCGACCGAGGACCGCCGCGCCAAGGCGGTGTCCCTGCTGGCGAAGGGCCGGAAGGCCTATGAAGCCGCCATGCCAGCGGTTGCCGAGGCCGACAAGCAGGTGCTCGACATGATCCGCGCCAATCGCCGTATCGGTTTCCTCGCCTCGCTCGCCTCGATTGGCGGGCCGGAAGAAGAGGTCGCCATCCTTGAAGAGGTGGCTGAAAGTGAAGACCCGAAAAAGCCGAAGGCGAAGAAAGCCAAGGCCAAGGCGACCAAGGCCGTGAAGACGGACAAGCCCGACAAGTCCAAGTCGGACAAGAAAAAGAAAAAGAAGAAAAAGAAGAAGTAGGCGTCAGCCTTCAAGCGCGGCGCTCACCTGTCTGGCGCGCTCTGCGTCCAGCGGCCCGCGCACGTGCAGGATGATCCGACCCTCAGGACTGATCACGAAGGTTTCCGGCACGCCGGTCAGCCCGAAATCCAGCCCGCCCTGACCATCGCGGTCCACCCCGATCTGCTCAAACGGATTGCCAAGCTCGGCGAGAAATCCGCGCGTGGCCTCCGGGTCGTCCTTGTAGGCCAGACCATAGACCTGACCCGGATGTGTTTCGGCGAGACGCGTGATGTCGCCGTGTTCAGCTCGGCAAGGGGCACACCAGCTCGCAAACAGGTTGACCATGACGGGCTGGTCGTCCGGCGGCGGATCGAAACTGATCGACTGGTTGGCGTCATCGAGGAGCGGAAAGCTGCGATCCGGCGCGATACGGTCGGCCTTGGCGGTGAAGCTTTCTTCCGCCGGGCGCATAAGCTGGACGCCTCCGAGAATGCCAAGGCCGACAAGTGCCGCCAGGGGCAGGATGGCTTGCCAGCGCTTCATCGTTTTTCGCTCGCCTGGAGACGTTCAAGCCGCCGCTTCGCAAATCGCGCCTTGAGCCCGGCGTAGAGACCGAGCAGGGCCGGCACGGTCAGCCCGACTATCACAATGGCCCAGATATACGCTGCATTGTCTTCGAATTGGGGGAGCATGCTGGTCAGCCTCCTGCGAGCTTGCGGGCCATGATCACATCGCCGCGCCGCTGCCAGACTTCTGCGCGCATCAGGATCATCGTAAGCGCACCGAAGAAGATAAGATGTCCAAGCGCCCCGATCAGCAGAGGCGTGAGATAGACCGCCGGCATGGCGGGCCCATCCATGCGGATGACGCTCGCGCCCTGATGGATGGACGCCCAGATATCGACCGAAAACTTGATCAGCGGCACATTCACCGCCCCGACCATTGCGAGGATGGCGCCGGCGCGGGCGGCCTTCTGGCGCGTGTCCATGGCCGCGCGGAGAGCCATATAGCCGAGGAAGAGGAAGAACATCAGCAGCACCGACATCATCCGTGCATCATCCCAGAGCCACCAGGTGCCCCAGGTCGGCTTGCCCCAGATGGCACCGGTGGCAAGGCACATGGCGGTATAGCCAGCCCCGATGGGGGCAATGGATTTCGCCGCCATGTCGGCCAGTTCGTGGCGCCAGATGAACCAGACGAAGCTCGCCAGTGCGAGGCCCATATAACTGCCCATGGCCAGCCAGGCCGACGGCACGTGGATGAACATGGCGCGCATGATGTCGCCGCCCTGATAGTCATCCTGCGGCACGATCCAGAGAGCCTGCCAGACGCTCCACGCGATAAGAACAACGCCAATGACGAGGCAGGCCGGGGCCAGCCAGCGCGAAAGCGCCATGAAGCGGTGGGGATTGGCGAAGATCGAGATCATGGGGCCCTCATTACTAGCCGATCAGTCCACGGCCAAGCGAAGCGCCGCAGATGCGGCGAAAGGTGCAACCGCGAGCGCGAACAGGGTCGAGGCGGCGAGGAACAATATGTTCGGTCCGGCTGCGCCCGGCTCGGCGGCAAGCGCGCCAAATATGGCCGTCGGCACAAAGAGTGGCAGGGCCAGAAGGGCGATCAGCAGCCCGCCGCGCGGGACGCTGGCAGCAAGCGCCCCGGCAACGCCGCCCCAGAAGAAGAAAGCCAGACCGCCTAGTCCATAAGCCAGCATGGCGGGCAGGAGCTGGTCGGCCGGGACTTGCAGCGTGATCCCGATAAGGGGTGTCAGCAGGACGAGCGGAAGGCCGGATACCGTCCAGTGGGCGAGGATCTTTGCGGTTGCAATGAGGAAGAGTGGGCAATCCTCCTGCGCCCAGAGTTCGAGTGTGCCGTCTTCCAGATCTGCCTGGAAAAGCCGCTCCATGGAGACGAGCGACGCAAGAGCCAGCGCCACCCAGAGCACACCTGTTCCGATAGCGGCAAGCTGGTTGGCCTCGCTTCCGACTGTGAACGGCACGAGCATGGCCGCACCGGCGAAGAAGCCGATCGGCAGCAATGCACCGGCCCCGCCGGCCCAGGCTTCAGCGAGCGCTTGTCGGAAAGCAGCGCGGATGGGGGAGGGCGATCTCACAGCACCACCTCCCGGCTCGCCTTGAATGGCGCATCGCCATGCAGGGCGGCAATGATTCCGCCGCCACTTTCGCGGTGTGAGGCGATGAGTTCGGTGAGGAGTGTGCGTCCGTCCGCATCCAGTGCGTTGAACGGTTCGTCCAGCAGCCAGATGGGACGATCCACCAGAAGAAGTCGGCCCAGTGCCGTGCGCCGACGCTGCCCAGCCGACAGCAGGCGGCCGGGCACGTCCATCGGCCGCTCAAGGCCCATGTGCCCGGCGATTTCATCAGCCTTTTTTTGGCTTCCCCATGCGCGACCCCAGTGCCTGAGGTGCTGGCGCGGGGTCTCATGCGGTTTGATGCCGTCTCTGTGACCGAGCCAGTGGTGCGGCCGGCTGCGAACGACCTCTCCGACCGAGGGCTGGCTGAGGCCTGCGAGCAGGCGGAGCAGCGTCGACTTGCCCGATCCGTTCGGTCCGCGCAGGACCAGCGCTTCACCGGGGCGCAGCGTCAGGTGAATGCCTGAAAACAGCATGCGTTCGCCGCGCACGGCGCCGAGGCCATCGGCTTCGATCAGAAGACCGTCTGTCAAAGCATCCCCCTCGTGACAAAAGGCGCATGATGCTGCGATTGCACATATGCGGATACGCTAGTAAGACGCGGGCAACACCGCGCCGCGCGAGAACGCGCGCCACATCCGCTGATGCAAGAAGAGGTCATTCCAACGATGCCATCCCTCGACAGTTTCAATGCCCGCCAGACGCTCGACGTCGACGGCAAGTCCTACACCTATTACTCGCTCAAGGCTGCAGCCGAAAACGGTCTTGGCGATGTCTCACGGCTTCCCGCTTCGCTCAAGGTGCTGCTGGAAAACATGCTGCGCAATGAGGACGGCAAGACGGTCACCAAGGATGACATCGTTGCCTTCAAGACCTGGCTCGACAATGGCGGCAAGACGAGCCAGGAGATTGCGTATCGTCCGGCCCGCGTCCTGATGCAGGACTTTACCGGCGTCCCTGCTGTGGTCGATCTCGCAGCCATGCGCGATGCCGCTGAAAATCTCGGCGCTGATGCCGAAGCGATCAACCCTCTGGTGCCGGTCGACCTCGTCATCGACCACTCCGTCATGGTGGACTTCTTTGGCGGCCCGGAAAGCTTCGAGAAGAATGTCGATATCGAATACAAACGTAACCTCGAGCGCTATGAATTCCTGCGCTGGGGCTCCAAGGCATTCCGCAATTTCCGCGTCGTGCCGCCCGGCACCGGTATCTGCCACCAGGTGAACCTCGAATACCTCGCCCAGACCGTCTGGACGAAAGAAGAGGGCGGCGAAACGATCGCCTATCCGGACACCTGCGTTGGTACGGACTCCCACACGACCATGGTCAATGGTCTCTCTGTCCTTGGCTGGGGCGTCGGCGGGATCGAAGCCGAAGCGGCCATGCTGGGGCAGCCGGTCTCCATGCTGATCCCGGAAGTCGTCGGCTTCAAACTGACCGGCAAGCTCGCTGAAGGCGCGACGGCCACCGACCTTGTCCTCACCGTCACCCAGATGCTGCGCAAGCACGGCGTGGTCGGCAAGTTCGTCGAGTTCTATGGTGAGGGCCTTGCCAATCTCACGCTCGAAGATGAAGCCACCATCTCCAACATGGCGCCGGAATATGGCGCGACCTGCGGTTTCTTCCCGGTTGATGAGGAAACCGTCCAGTATCTCTCCGACACCGGCCGCGAGCCTGAGCGCGTCAAGCTCGTCGAAGCCTATGCCAAGGCCCAGGGCTACTGGCGGCCGGAGCAGGTCGAACCGACCTATACCTCGAAGCTCGAACTTGATCTTGGCAGCGTCGTCCCATCGCTTGCGGGCCCGAAGCGCCCGCAGGACCGCGTGCTGCTGTCTGAGGCCGATACCGCCTTCCGCGATGCGCTGAATGAAATCCGCGGCGGTGCGAAAGACCCTCAAGCTACGCCGAGTTCACAGGGTGAAGCCCGCTTCATCGATGAAGGCGCAACGAGCGTCTACACCCATCCGGAGTCCTATGGCGTCTCTATGCACGCCGTTGAGGGCACCGACTATCATGTCCATGACGGCTCGGTCGTGATTGCAGCCATTACCTCGTGCACGAACACGTCCAATCCGTCGGTGATGCTCGCCGCCGGCCTGCTCGCGCGCAACGCGCTCGAGAAAGGCCTCAACCGCAAGCCATGGGTGAAAACATCGCTTGCGCCCGGCTCCAAGGTCGTGACCGACTATCTCGAGCGCGCCGGCCTACAGGATGACCTCGACGCGATGGGCTTCAACCTGGTCGGCTACGGCTGCACGACTTGTATCGGCAATTCCGGCCCGCTTCCGCCCGCTATTTCCAAGGCGGTCAATGAGAATGACCTCGTCGTCGGGTCTGTACTCTCAGGCAACCGTAACTTCGAAGGCCGGATCAGCCAGGATGTGCGTGCGAACTATCTTGCATCGCCGCCGCTGGTGGTTGCCTATGCTATTGCCGGATCACTGCACATCAACCTGACGACCGATCCGCTCGGCAAGGACAAGGACGGCAACGATGTCTACCTGAAGGACATCTGGCCCTCCTCGCAGGAAATTGCCTCCATCATGCGCGAGTCAGTGACGCCGGACATGTTCACCGAGCGCTATGGCGACGTGTTCAAGGGCGATGAGCACTGGCAGAATATCTCCGTCACGGGCTCGAAGACCTACTCCTGGCCGCCGCAATCCACCTACGTCCAAAACCCGCCTTACTTCGAAGGCATGACGGTCGAACTCGACCGGGCAGAAGACGTGCACGATGCGCGTGTGCTCGGCCTTTTCGCGGACTCCATCACCACCGACCACATCTCGCCTGCCGGTTCGATCAAGCCATCGAGTCCGGCCGGCCAGTATCTGCAAAATCATGATGTCGATATTGTCGACTTCAACTCCTACGGCTCGCGCAGGGGCAACCACGAGGTCATGATGCGCGGCACGTTCGCCAATATCCGCATCAAGAACCAGATGGTGCCAGGTGTCGAAGGCGGCGTGACGGTTCACCACCCGTCGGGCGAAGAGATGCCGATCTATGACGCGGCAATGAAGTACAAGGCGGAAAATGTCCCGCTTGTTGTCTTCGCCGGCAAGGAATACGGTACTGGCTCGTCGCGTGACTGGGCGGCGAAGGGCACGATCCTGCTCGGCGTCAAAGCCGTTGTGGCTGAAAGCTTCGAGCGCATCCACCGCTCCAACCTGATCGGGATGGGCGTCCTCCCGCTGCAGTTCAAGGATGGCCAGAGCTGGCAGTCGCTGGGTCTGGATGGCTCCGAACAGGTCACCATTGAAGGCATCGGCAAGATCAACCCGCGGCAGGACCTTGATGTCGTCATCAAGAAGTCGAATGGCGAAACCGTTACGGCCAGCACCTTGGTGCGCATCGATACCGAGAACGAACTCGACTACTTCCGCAATGGCGGCATCCTGCACTATGTGCTGCGCAATCTCGCCAGGGACGCAGCCTGATATATCTAGCTGTCCGGCCCGCTTTTTCTGCCAATTGCAGTAAAAGCGGGCCGATCACAGCACGGTGATTTCATCCTCCCGCTGGAAGACGTTATCTGACGCAGCCATGAGACATGTCCTGCTTGCCTTTCTTGCGGCCCTGACCGGTTCGTTGCTGCCAGCGCAGCCAGCTTCCGCCGAGACGCCGGTACTTGTCGAACTATTTGCCTCGCAGAACTGCAATGCGTGCCCGAAAGCGCACCGGACACTGAAGGACGTTCAGGCGGAGAACGGCGCCAAGGTCCTCGTCCTGACCTGGTCAGTCGATTACTGGGATTATCTCGGTGCGCCCGACCCTATGGCCATTCCAGCGGCCACAGAGCGTCAGGCTGCCTATACCGACCGTTTCGAGATCCGGGCGCCTTATACGCCCCAATCGGTTTATGACGGGGCGATGCAGTGTCCTGCTACCCGGAAGAAAGCGGTTGTGTCGAATATCCAGACTCGGGAATCCGCGACCCGCCCCGGTAAGGTCGAGATTGTCTCCACCGGGAATGGCCAGTTCAGTCTCGACGGCCACACGCCGGCGCCGGTCGAGGTTCATCTTGTTGAATTTCTGGATGGCTCAGCCAATCCGACCGCAATGGTCCATCCTGTCACAAGCACGCGCAAGCTTGGCAGCTGGACGGGCGGACGTGTGAGTTTCGGCTATGCATGCGAGGCCAGCTGTGCAGCGATCGTGCAGCAGCCGGGCCATGGCGAAGTCTATGCCGTTCAGCGCCTGAACTAGAGGTACCGGAGAAGCCGCCTATACGGCCTACTTCTTGTCTGAGAGACTTTCCAGCTGCTCCTGCATCATTTGCATCTGGGCTTTCAGCGCGGCCACTGCGGCATCACGATTATCGCTGCCCGATGTTTCCTCAGCCGGTTGCGGGTCTTCACGCTTGGGCTTCTCACTCTTCTGGTGCGGGTCGCCAGAGGTGGCCGCTGAACCTGACATCCCGGCCGCCCCCGGTGTGAACGCCTTCATCGCCTGCTCGAACATCTGCATGTTACGGCGCGCCTGGCTTTCAAAGAGTGCGAGCGGATGGGCACCGCCCATTGCCTTCTTCCAGCGTTCCTGACTCTCGGCGAAGCTGTTCATGCTCATATCGAGCCAGGCCGGAAGCATGGCCTGTGAGCCGCCACCATAAAAGCCGATCAGCTGGCGCAGGAAGGAAAGCGGCAGGGCGCCGTCCCCCTTTGTCTCGCGCTCGAAGATGATCTGCGTCAGCACCGCGCGGGTAAGATCCTCACCCGTCTTCGCATCGCGCACTTCGAAGTCAATTTCGCGGCGCACAAGATCGGCGAGGTGATCGAGCGTCACATAAGACGAGGTGGATGTGTCATAGAGTCGCCGGTTGGCGTACTTCTTGATGATGACTTTCCCGTCCGATCCATTTGCCTTGGTCATTTCGTGCCCTTGTCTTCTTGTTTGCTGGCGAGATCATTCCTGTTCGGCGTCATTCTTGGCATGACGTCGCCGGACTTTCAAAACCGCCTGTCTTCCTTATACATATCATGCTTACACCGGGTTGAGCAGACGCAGCAAAATTTTTGCTGCGCAATAAGCAGGGAGGAATGAATGGGACGCGTTGGGCTTGTAACGGGTGGAACACGCGGCATCGGCCGCGCCATCAGCGAACGACTGAAGAATGACGGATATTCCGTCGCGGCGAACTTTGGAGGCAATGAGGAGGCTGCGAAACTCTGCGAGCAGGAGTTGGGCATCAAGTGCTACAAGTTCGATGTTTCGAGCTATGAAGACACTGGCGCCGGTATCAAGCAGATCGAAGCGGATCTCGGCCCTGTCGATGTCGTCATCAACAATGCCGGTATCACGCGCGATGCCCCGTTTCACAAGATGACGCTGGAGCAATGGAACCAGGTCATCGATACCGACCTGTCCTCGGCCTTCAATGTGACCCGCCATGTCTGGGAAGGCATGCGTGATCGCGGGTTTGGCCGCATTGTCAATATTTCCTCGATCAACGGGCAGAAGGGGCAGTTCGGCCAGGCCAACTACTCTGCAGCAAAAGCCGGTCTGATCGGTTTCACCAAGGCGCTCGCCCAGGAAGGCGCGAAGAAAGGCATTACCGTCAATGTCGTCGCGCCGGGTTACATCGACACTGACATGGTCCGCGCTGTGCCAGAGAAGGTGCTCGAGTCCATCATTGCGACCATCCCGACCGGACGTCTCGGCAAGGCGGAAGAGATTGCCTCCATGTGCGCCTATCTCTCGTCAGAGGAAGCCGCCTTCATCAATGGCGCGACCATGACAGTGAATGGTGCGCAGTATATCGCGGGCTAGGATTATTCGCCTTCGAGAATTTCGAGATGAAGCGGATGGACGAGTTCCATCCGCTTTTTCTGTGTCCATCCACGTACGAGGACAGGCGTTCCGGCAGGTGTGTCGCAGGCTGCCCGCGCGCTGAATGTCATGTCGATGAGAATGCTGGAGCCCTGCAGTTTGCGGGTACAGAGGATTGTGCGCTCATCTTCCTGGGGGCGCTCGGCCTCATCGCCAAGGATTCCCTTGATAAGCATGAAGCCGCGGTCTTCGTGGGTGACCCTCTCTGCCCGCTGCGGCGCATAGGCTCTTTCGCTCCAGAGGCCGCGTGAGGTCTGGCGGGCTTCCTTTTCCGCTTCGACAAGGATGGCGCCTCCAGCATCGGTGTCGGGATAAAGCCGCACACGCACGTGGCCTTGCCGGATGAGTTCCAGGTTCACCCACCAGGCTGGTCCAGCCGCATCGGTCGTTTTTACATGAGCCAGCGCCCGGTCATAGCGGTCGCGTGTCAGGCCCGGATAGACAAGTTGAACCTCCCGGCCCATGACAAGATCCTCCAGAGCCCGAGCGGATTCTTCGGCATGGGGTTCGGTCTCATCATACCGGCCCCCGCGTGAGGGCGCTTCAATTCCGACCAGGCGGACGCTTTGTCCAGTTTCCAGTACCAGCGCATCCCCGTCTATCACCCGTACGACTCGTGCGCGCTCTCCTGGCTGCATCGCATCGAGTGGCGAGTTTTTCGAGCAGGCCGCGACCACGAGCAGGGCAGCAATTACCGGTATTAGTCCTGTGCGCATGCCTGCCTCTTCAACCCCGCGTCAAAACAGGGTATCGCACACCTCTGGCTGACCCCGTAGCTCAGCAGGATAGAGCAACAGATTCCTAATCTGTAGGTCGCGCGTTCGAATCGCGCCGGGGTCGCCACTTTTTTCGTTTCAGCAGAAACACGGTGCCGTGCCGTGCAACCGGCTCGGGCCTCAGGTCACTGTGTCGCGCTGGCGATAGACCGGATCGTCCCAGGCGTCGTGATCCAGAATATCTTTCAGGTCGTCCATGGCATCCCAGACCTCGGTGAAGCGCAGATAGAGCGGTGAGACGCCGAAGCGGATTGTTTCGGGGGCGCGGAAGTCGGCGAGCACACCGCGATTGATCAACGCCTGCACGACTTCATAGCCGTGCGGATGGGTGAAGCTGACATGACCGCCACGGCAAGCGGCATCTTCTGGAGACGTGACCTCCAGCCCCATGCCCTTTGCCCGCTCGATCACCAGGTCGCCCAAGGCGCGCGCCTTGGCCTGAACCAGTCCAATATCGATCCCCTCGAAGACTTCAAGCGCGCCCGAAAGCGCGGCCAGCGAGAGGATGGGCGGTGTGCCGGAGGCGAAGCGGCGAATGTTGTTGGCCGGATCGTATGAGGGCTCGAAGGCGAACGGCCGGGCATGACCCATCCACCCGGGCAGGGGTGTCGATAGCCGTGCCGTGAGGCTCTGATCGATATAGAGGAAGGCAGGTGCGCCAGGTCCGCCATTCAGGTATTTGTAGGTGCAGCCTGTCGCCAGCCTGGCGCCACTTGCCTTCATGTCCAGGGCGATGACGCCGGTCGCGTGGCTAAGATCCCAGACAATCACGCCGCCGCCAGCCTGCGCTCGTCTTTCAGCGTCCGCGATGTCGCGGATATCTGCGGAGCGGTAATTGACCGCGCTCAGCACCAGCACGCCCCCTGTCGCTTTGACTGTGTTCAGACCCTCCCCCGGCGCCACGCGCACGAAGTCCGCCCCCGCCAGCGCCGCCAGTGCCTCGATTATGTATTGGTCGGTGGGGAATTCATCCTCCTCGACAATCAGGGTGGATGTGCGCGCAAGTGTGCGTGCGGCAGAAGCCAGCTTATAGAGGTTCAGGGACACACTGTCGGCGATCAGGACTTCCCCTTCATTCGCACCGATCAGCCGGGCGATCTTGTTCCCGACCGTTTGGGGCAGGTCGAACCAGCTGGCACTGTTCCAGGCCTTGACGAGTTCGTTGCGCCAGCTACGGCCGCCCGCCATTTCCAATGCGTCCAGCGCATTGTGCGTCGCCGGTCCTAGCGAGTGGCCAACGAGATAGACCTTGCCATTCGGCAGATCGAAGAAATCGTGCGCGTGGCCGAGGATATCGTGCTCGTCGAGGGTCTCTGCGGCGTGGCGGCTGTCTGGTAGGGTGTAACTCATTTTTGTCTTTGCTCTTGAAACCGCAGGCATCGCCCGCTCTCATCGTCTATCAACGCACTGAAAGGTCAAAGGATGAAATGGTTCGCTGCAGTTTCCGCATCCTGTCTGTGTTTCGCAACGGCCTGCATGAACGATAGTGAGGGTGCTCCCATGGACGCGGCAAACCAGCCAGCAGCGGCCGAAAGTGGGAACGGCACGGCTCCGGAGGGCCTGATGCGCTGGCCGGATCTGTTGAACCAGCCGATCCCACAGCCATCGCGGACCCTGCAGGTTGGCCCGGATGCTGAGACGGATCTGGTCGATGTCTGGTTGCCGGAAGGCGCGGGGCTGCATCCCACCGTGCTGATGATCCATGGTGGCTGCTGGCAAAAGGAAATCGCGGACCGCACGATCATGAACTATGCAGCTGAAGCCCTTCGCCAAGAGGGGTTTGCGGTCTGGAACATCGAGTATCGCGGTGTTGACGAGGAGGGTGGCGGATATCCCGGGACGTTCCTTGATGTTGCCCGGGCGATTGATGCTCTTGGAGAACGCGGACGTTCGCTTGGCCTGAACACGAACCGGATCGTCGCTTTCGGACATTCTGCGGGTGGACATCTCGCCGTCTGGGCGGCGGCACGCGAGAACCTGCCGGAGACAAGCCCGCTCTATTCCGATGACCCGTTACATCTCGCAGGGGTCGTCAACTCCGGCGGGCTTGCGGACCTTGAAGCCTCCGCCCCCATTGCCGATCCTGGCTGTCTTGCCGATATCATGGACCAGCTAACCGGGCCGCCCTCCGAGAGCCGGGCAGATGTCTTTTCAGACACATCGCCGGCTGCCCTCCTGCCGGTTTCTTCCAAGATCATCAGCGTCAACGGCGCACAGGACAGAATTGCTCCGCCTGAGCTTGGCCGGGCGCTCACAGAAAAGGTTCGTGAGGCTGGTGGCGAGGCCGACTTTGTGAATGTGCCAGTCAGCGGCCATGTCGAGCTTATCGCGCCGGGCACGCTCGCTTTCGATATCGAGACCGTGGCCCTGAAACGGTTGCTTGGTCCTGAGACCGAAACCGCAGACTAGCGCATCACGTCCGGCAGGTCTTCAGTGTCGGCAGGTTCGTGCTGGATGATGACCTTTGCGCCGAGTTCGTCGGCGCGGTCCTCGAATGCCTGCATGGACTCCCGGGTTGCTTCTTCGCTGGAATTGAATTGCGGCACCCGGCCGAGCTCCCGGCTTTCTTCGCGGTGCCAGAGGTCACCCGTCAGCATGACGGGGCCGGTCTCGGGCAAGTTTACGAGCAGTGAAGCGTGACCCGGCGTATGGCCCGGCGTCATGAAGATGATGACGGAGCCATCACCAAAGACATCATGATTGTCGAGAATGATGTCGTGTTCGAGCACCTCGAAGCCGGGGAACTGATTGCCGGCATCGGCGCCACTGTCAGACTCTGCGCCTTCCGCGGGCGCCTCTTCGCTCACATCCGGCTCAGGAAACATGAAGTCATATTCAACCTGATTGACGAGCCAGGTCGAGCCATCAATCAGATCGACCTGGCCAGTATGGTCGAAATGGCTGTGCGAAATGGCGACATATTCGATCTCGTTCATCGCGACATCGTATTCTTCCGACAGCTGTTCAGCGATCGTCTTGTCGAGCGAGACCGTAAAGACACCCTGTGTCTGCTCATCCTGAGACGTCAGGATAGTCGGCAGGCCCAGGTCCCAGAGCAGGTCGCCTTCCGGGTGACGGACCAACCAGCAGGTGTCGGTAAAGGTGTCCGTCTCACCAGCATAGTCACCGGCCGTTGAGAAGATATCGAGATCGGAGACATAGATGGAGCCGCAGTCGAGCTTGATCAGCTGTAATGCATCGACACCTTCCTGCTCCGCGGTTTCGGGTTCGCCGACCGGATCAGTGGTGCCCTCAGTGCTTTCCTGCCCTTCCGGGCCCGACGCCTCATTCGGACCGGAACAGGCGGCCATGGCAAGAATGAAAGCGCTGGCGGTAGCAAGTACGATCTGTTTCATCAGTCTGACCCCAAAAAACCCAAGTGATTCCGCAGCGACTCTATCTGTCCGGACCTGTGAAGGAAAGAACTGTTCCAGAACCTTCCAGACGCCGGTAAAAGCAGGACTTCCGATTGGTGTGGCAGGCCCCGCCATGCTGGCGAACCTTGAGCAGCACCGCGTCCTGATCGCAATCGACGAGTATATCCGCAACTTCCTGGGTGTGCCCGGAACTTTCCCCCTTTACCCAGATAGTCTTGCGTGACCGTGACCAGTAGGTCGCCCGGCCAGTCTCCATCGTCTTCCTGAGCGCCTCTTCATTCATCCAGGCGAGCATCAGGACTTCATCGGTTTCGACATCCTGAGCGATGGCAGCAATAAGCCCGTCGTCATCGAATTTCGGGCGAAGATCCCGTGTCTCGTCCTGCGCAGCGCCATCAAGGGGAGGGTCAAAGCGCGCCATCAGATAATGCCTTCCTGTCTGAGCGATTGCTGTTCGGCCTCGTCATAGCCGATCGTGGAGAGGATTTCGCCTGTATTCTCGCCCAGCGCCGGGCTGCTCTTCTTCACGCCGCCCGGGGTGCCGGAGAGTTTCGGGAAGACCCCCTGCATTGGCACATCGCCAAGCAGCGGATGGGCCACGCGGATGATGGCTTCGCGGGCAGCGATATGCGCATCCGCAAGCATGTCCTTCGCTGTGTTCACTGGCCCGCAAGGCACACCATACGCCTCGCACAGCGCGAGGACGTCGGCGACCGTGCGCTGCTTCGTCCACAATGAAATCTTTCCATCGAGTTCGAGCTGGTTCTCGCCACGGGCATCATGGCTCGCATAGCGTGGATCGTCGGCCCAGTCGGTGCCGCACATGTCTGCAAGCCGGCGAAAAAGCGTGTCCTGGTTTGCTCCGATAATCACAAGGCCGTCCGAGCAGGGGTAAACGCCGGAGGGGGCCACTTTCGGCAGGATCGGCCCGGTGCGTTCCCGGGTGTGCCCGGCAAGCGCGTATTCGGGGATGAGGCTCTCCATGAAGGCCATGACGGTTTCGTAGATCGCCGCATCGACTACCTGGCCCTTGCCTGTGCGCTCCCTCGAGAAAAGGGCCATCATCGTGCCGAGGGCCGCAAACGTCCCTGTCATCGTGTCGCCAAGGGACACCCCGGCGCGTGCTGGCAGCCTGTCAGGCTCCCCGATCAGGTGCCTTAGACCGCCCTTGGCCTCTCCCACGCTGGCATAGCCCGCCTTGTGGCTTTCGGGCCCCGTCTGGCCGTAACCTGAGATGCGGGTGATCACGAGGCCCGGATTGATCTGGTGCAGGACGTCTGGCCCGATATTCCAGCGTTCCAGGGTGCCCGGCCGAAAATTTTCGATCAGGACATCAGCACTTTTTGCGAGCTCCTTCAGGATCGACTGGCCCTTCTCAGTGCGCAGGTTCAGGGTCAGAGATTTCTTGTTTCGGGCAATGATCGGCCAGAACAGGCTCTGCCCATCTACCTTGGCCGCGCCCCAGCCACGGGCAGGGTCCGGCGCGTCCGGCGGTTCAATCTTGATCACTTCGGCGCCGAAGTCACCGAGCAGCTGGCCGCAAAACGGGCCGGCAATGAGTTGACCGAGTTCAATTACACGAAGCCCGGCAAGGGGTGGTTTTGGGTCTGTCATCCGACTTCCAACAGCATTAGATAGGCTTCATGACAAGACGCATTGATATTGTTGAGGTCGGTCCGCGCGACGGGCTGCAGAATGATCCGGGCAATCTGAGCACGGAGCAGAAGCTCGAATTCATTGCCCGGCTGCAGGACTGTGGTGTGAAGCGGATGGAGTCCGGAAGCTTCGTTTCGCCCAAGGCCGTGCCGAAAATGGCCGATAGCGCTGAAGTCTTCATGGGTCTCGACCGCACCAGGCCGACCCGCCACATCGCCCTGGCGCTTAATGAAAAAGGGGTTCGGCGCGCGATTGATGCGAAAGCCGATGAAATCAATTTCGTGCTGGTCGCCGGAGAGGGCTTCGGCCGGCGCAACCAGGGCATGAGCCCGTCAGAAAGCGCCGACATGCTTGAACAGTGCGCGCCTCTCGTGCATGAGGTCGGCCTGCCGCTCTCGGCCACGATTTCGGTCGCGTTTGGCGATCCATATGATGGCGAGGTTGATCCGGGTGTTGTTGCCAATCTCGCGGCACGTGCGCAGCGCGCAGGCGTCGGCGAACTGGCGCTGGGAGACACCATCGGTGTCGCTTCGCCATGGCAGGTGCGCGCGCTGATCGAGCGCGTTCTCATGGAAGCCCCCGATGTGTTCCTGCGCATGCATTTCCACGATACGCGAGGCGCCGCGCTGGCCAATGTGACGGCCGCCATCGAGGAAGGTGTCGATGTGATCGATGCAAGTTGCGGCGGTATCGGCGGCTGTCCGTTTGCGCCAGCGGCCACTGGGAATGTCGCGACCGAAGACGTCGTCTACATGCTGGAACGCTCCGGATTCGAGACCGGGCTGGACCTGTCTAAACTCATCGAGACAGCCAAGTGGCTCGAAACCGTCCTCGGCCACGAAGTTAGTTCAAGTCTCAGCAAGGCTGGACCGTTCCCGGCCTAGACTGCCATGACCCAGCGTCAGACTTGCCTCCGGCACCCGGCGCCGCTCAAGTCCTTTCAGAGATCCGTCATTTTCAGACGGACGAATGAGAAGGGAGGGCCATCATGGCGGAGCGTTTCAAGGACAGGGTCGTATTGATCACCGGTGCCGCGAAGGGGATCGGCCGTCAGGCAGCCATCAGCTTTGCGAGTGAAGGGGCACATATCGTCGCCACGGATATTGAGCGTGGCGAGGGACAAGGCCTTGTTTCAGAAATCGAAGGCGCTGGAGGGTCGGCGACCTTTCTCGAACATGATGTCACGTCTGAAGTGAACTGGATCAGCGTCATTGAGGAGATCCGGAAAAGGCATGGCCGCCTCGATGTCCTTATAAACAATGCTGGCATCGGGATGACCGGACTAGTTCACGAGATGGAGTTTTCCCTCTGGCGGAAGATGATGTCGGTGAATGTCGATGGCGTCTTTCTCGGCACCAAGCATGCGCTCCCGCTGATGAAGGAAGCGGGTAAGGGCAATATCATCAATGTCTCATCAGTTGCGGGTATCCGCTCGACGGCGAACTTCTCGTGCTACTGCGCGACGAAAGCAGCCGTTCGCAGCTTCACGAAATCGGTGGCACTCGAATGCGCTGAAGCGAAAGACGGGATCCGCGTGAATTCGATCCATCCGGGCATCATCTCCACGGCAATCTGGGACACGCTCATCGGCACCAGCGTGGAGATGAAGGACAATATGCCGAGAGATGCGACGCTTGCCGGCATGACGGCCGAAGCCGTCCCGTTCGGGCGCACGGGATCAATTCAGGAAATCGTCAATGGCATGCTTTTCCTGGCGTCTGACGAAAGCAGCTACATGACCGGCGCCGAACTGGTCATCGATGGTGGTCTGACAGCCGGTTGAGTATGAGGCGCAGGATTAGCGATAGGCGAGCGGGATGAGATAGCTCGTAATCGTCTTGATGGTGTTGCCGGCGGCGCTGCCGAATTCGAATACGTGGCAGAAGGCTATATCGGTGGCGGGCATGGCGATTTCACCGTTTACGGCCCCCGTCTGCCCGTCTGTGCTGACATGGAAGATGGTGATGGCGTCAGCCGCACTTTCATCGGCGAGGTAGCGCAGGAAAGCGTCCCGGCCGCGTGAGACAGCTTCGCCCGCGCGCACCCAGCGAAAGTCGTCTGTCAGGACCTCTTCGAAAGCACGCGGATCACGATCGGCGAGTGAGATGGCCAAATCTTCGATGAACTCGTTTATTGGCGAGTTACCGCATTCCCCAGACCGCGAAATCCTCATTCCCGAATCCTTGTGAGAGAGATGGTCTAGGTTTCGGGCCTCCAGCCCTCGGGCGCAAGCTCGAATCCGGAAAATTCGAAACCGGGCGCCACGAAACAGCTGACCAAGGTCCAGGCGCCGAGGCTCTCGGCAGTCTGCCAATGGTTTTTCGGAACAACGAGGTGAGGCATTTGCCGAGCCCGCAGGTCGGGGCCCAGCATGTTCGCCTGCACCCTCTTGCCATCAGGCGGAGCTATGGTGAGTGAAAGCGGCCCGCCGGCATGCCACGCCCAGACTTCGACAGCGTCCACACGGTGCCAGGCAGAAACTTCATCTGCCTGGAGCAGGTAATAGATGGTTGTGCACGCGGCACGACCTTCGCCTTCACTGCGATAAACTTCCGCGAAATGCCCGCCTTCGGGGTGTTGTTTCAGGCCCAGCAGGCGGATGATCTCGTTTGCGCCAAGATCGCCGGAAATGCCCGGCATTGCTAGAACGTATCCTTGCGCTGACGTATCTCGGCAAAGGTCGAAACCGGGTCGCCGGGGTGGCCCATGGCGGCTTGCATGGCCGGGTCGTCAGCCCGCAGGAAGGGATTGGCCTCCAGTTCACGCGACAGCAGCGTCGGCACGGTCCAGTCACCGCGCCGGCGCCTCATCTTCACGTCTTCGGCATAGGCGGCGAGTTTTGCGTTCTCAGGGTCAACCGTGAGGGCGAATTTGGCATTGGCGGCAGTGTATTCATGTGCGCAATAGATCGTCGTGTCCGGCGGCAGCGTTTTCAGACGCGCAAGGCTCGTCCACATCATCCTGGCATCGCCCTCGAAAACCTTGCCGCACCCAAGCGCAAAAAGCGCATCGCCGACAAAGGCGACTTTCGCTTCAGGGATGTGATAGGCGATATGGCCGAGCGTGTGGCCAGGAACATCGAGGACATGAACCGTCAGTTCGCCGAGCTTCAACGTGTCGCCGCCGCGCAACGGGTGATCGATCCCGGGAATTTTTTCGGCCTCGCCGGCCGGACCGATAATCCGGCAACCGGTGGCGTCCTTGATCTTGAGGTTGCCGCCGGCATGGTCTGGATGCCAGTGGGTGTTCCAGATGGCATCAATTGTCCAGCCGAGCGCTTTGGCCTCGTCGAGATACTTGTCGCCATCAGGCGTATCGATGGCGACTGTCATGCCACTTTCGCGGTCATGGACAAGAAAGCCGTAATTGTCATTCAGGCATGGAAACTGGTGAATATCGAGCATAGCCCCATTTAAAGCTATGACGCGTCGGCGAAACAAGGGTTTTTCATGAGACTGGCCGCAAGCGATCTCGAAGGGTTCTATGGCAGCCGCCTCGGAGAGGCGGTTGTCTTCCTGCTTATGAAGCGGATGGGAGACCTGTGGGGGGATTGTTCAGAGCTCAACGTTCTCGGCATGGGATACGCCCAACCGCTCCTGCTCGGCTATGCCGGAACGGCGAAGACATGCGTTTCCACCACGCCGCATATATCGTCTCGGCCCCCCTGGTCTGCGACCGAGCGGGGCGTCTCGACCTGTATTGCGGAGGAAGACCGGCTCCCTTTTGGCGACGGGGCTTTCGAACGGATCATCCTGCTGCACGCGATAGAAGAGGCCGATAGCCCACGTGCGGTCCTGCGTGAGGCGTGGCGTTTGCTCGCCCCAGAAGGGCGGATGCTGGTCGCGGTTGCCAATCGCAAGGGGCTCTGGTCGCTTTTCGAAAACACACCATTTGGTCATGGCCGGCCCTGGACCCGGCGCCAGCTCATTGCCTATCTCGGAGATCATCTTTTCCAGGTGACAGCCAGTACAACGGCGGTCCATATGCCGCCGGTCAGCTGGGACCCGTTTTCGTCCGGAGCGGAGGGCTGGGAACGGTTCGGTGAGTTATTCGCTCCTGGTCTGGGCGGCGTGGTTATGGTCGAAGCGGTCAAGAGACTGTATGCTCGTCCCGGAGGCGGCGCAGCTGCACCGGTTACGAGTTTGACGCCCGGGCGCAAAGGAGTGGCACAACTGCCTAGAAAAGAGGCAGAGGTGAAAAGCGTTGAAAAACACCGGAATTCGCGCGTTGACCGCCCAGAGGCGGCGCGCTTTGATCAAAATGTTGCAGATTGGGAGGCTTAGGGGCCATGAAACTTATTACCGCCATTTTCAAGCCAAGCCGGCTTGATGCCGTTATTGACGCTCTGAGCGAAGCCGGTGTCGCCGGTCTGACTGTCTCGGAAGTCCGCGGATATGGCAGGCAGCAGGGGAAGACCGAAGTCTATCGCGGCGCTGAATACGAAGTACGCCTGCTTCCTAAAGTAAAAGTGGAAGTGGCATGCGGCGGAGACGATGTGGACCGCCTGTCCGAAGCCATCATTGCTGCTGCCAACACAGGCACCATCGGTGACGGCAAGATTTTCGTCTCCGGACTGGACTCTGTCATCCGTATCCGTACGGGTGAGAAGAACGAGCAAGCGCTCGCAAGCTAAAGCACGTCTCTCTGAGAGTGTGCTATAAAAGCCGGCTGGGGGTCAGGGCCCAGCCGGCTTTTTCATGTCTCACTACAAATAACTGAACGAGATCAGCTCCGACGCAGGTGCAGGATAACTTCGTCTGCGCCCCAGTTCAGGCGGGAAAGGCCCGTGCGGCGGAAGGCGCCCACATGGTCGCCGCGCATCGGCGCCATGGCGACGGTTTCCAGGCCCAGCGCACTGGTCAGGTCGATCATGTCACGGGCGGTTGATGGATGAAGGGCGCCTTCATGATGCCAGTCTCGATGTCCCGGCATGCGCCCTGATGTGACCAGAGAGAAGCGCCGCTGCCAGAGCCCGAAATTTCGGAAGGACACGATCATCTCCGGCGCGATGCGGGCCAGTTCCTGCAGGACAAAGACCGGCCTGCGCATCTGCTGGATCGCTTTCGACAGAATGGCCACATCGAAGCCATTGTCAGGGAAGACTTCGAGATCGCTGTCGGCATCCCCCTGAATGACCGACAGCCCCCGTGCCAGCGCGACCCCGGCCTCCTCCGGCGACAATTCGAGCCCCCGGGCGTTCACACCTTTTTCGCTCTTCAGGAGGGCGAGCAGGTCTCCATTGCCGCAGCCGACATCAAGGACGCGGACGCCCTGTGGGACGCGCGTGGCGATCGCCAGGTGATCGGCACGGATCTGACGGGCCTCGTTCATCAGATGCCCCTCAGATCGGCATTGGCCGACAGGAAGCCGGCCAGGGCATCCTCATAGACAGGCTCTTCGAGAAGGAAGGCGTCATGGCCCTTGTCACTCTCGATCTCGAGATAGCTGACCTCGGCGCCGGCTGCTGCCAGCGCTCTGGTGATCTCGCGGCTCGCTTGCGGTGGATAGTGCCAGTCTGACGTGAAGGAGAAGAGGCAGAAGCGGACGGGTGTGCCCTTGAACGCATCTGCCAGTCGTCCGTCATGGCGGGCGGCCATGTCGAAGTAATCCATGGCGCGCGTGACATAGAGATAGGAATTGGCGTCGAACCGGTCGACGAAGGAATGCCCCTGGTAGCGCAGATAGGATTCGACCTGGAAATCGGCATCGAAGCTGAAGCTCGCCCGGTCCCTGTCCTGCAGGCCGCGGTCGAACTTCCGCTTCAGCGCTGACTCGGAGACATAGGTAATATGAGCGGCCATGCGCGCGATGGCGAGGCCACGGCCGGGGCGGCGTCCTTCGGCGAGATAGTGTCCGTCGCACCAGTCCTGATCGGCCATGATTGCCTGGCGGCCGACTTCATAGAAGGCGATGTTCTGGGCCGAATGGCGCGCCGCGGTTGCGATGGGGACAGCGGTGAAAACCTGCTCAGGAGCCTGCACGGCCCATTCCAGCGCCTGCATGCCACCCATGGAGCCACCCATGACCGAGAACAGGCTGTCAATGCCGAGAGCCTCAACAAAGGCGCGCTGGGCGCGCACCATGTCCCCAATGGTGATGACCGGGAAGCGTGTACCCCAGGGCTTGCCGTCCGGTCCCGGAGAGGCCGGTCCCGTCGTCCCCATGCAGCCGCCGAGAACATTCGTTGCGATGACATGGAAACGGTTCGTATCAATCGGCTTTCCGGGCCCGATCATGCGAGGCCACCAGGCTGGGCGGCCCGTGACCACGTTCGGCGAGCCGGCGAACTGGTCGCCGGTCAGCGCATGGCAGACGAGGATGGCGTTCGACTTATCTTCGTTGAGATCGCCCCAAGTTTCGTAGGCGATTCGCACGGTCTCCAGCTCCTCACCGCAGTCGAGCGGTAACGGGCTTGGCAATGTCACCTGCTTCACATCGCTGAGAGAGACACGGGTTGTATCCGGCATAACAGGCGTGAGGTGTCCGGACTGGCGGCGGAAGTCAAGCGGTCAGGGCGCAGGTCCGTAAGGGATTTCTCTATGGAACGGCCGCATGGCCTGACCGCCACGCATTCCGGCCAGCTGGTCACGGATCTCGAAATCCTCCTGAAGGCATAGCTTAACCCCGCTCGCGCGCATCTGGCGACTTGATTTTCCGCCGCGTTTTGACCACGAGGTTGGCGAAGCAAAGGAGCCAGATGCGAATGACCGGGCCTAAGCCGCTAGCGAACATTCTCGAGATTACGCCTTACAAGGGCGGCCAGAAGCTCGATCATGGCTGGAAACTGTCGTCGAATGAGAACCCGCTTGGCAGCAGCCAGGCGGCTCGCACGGCACTGGCCAAGGCCGCTGAGCACCTTGAACTCTACCCCGATGGGTCGGCGTTCGCGCTGCGCGAGGCGCTCGCGAAGAAGTATGGCATTGATGCGGGCCGCATCGTCTGCGGTGCAGGATCGGATGAGATCTTCCAGCTGCTCGGCCGCGCCTATCTGCAGCCCGGCGACGAAATCATCCAGTCCCAGCACGGTTTCCTGGTCTACAAACTCGTCGCCCAGCAGGCTGGCGCAAAGTGTATCAGCGCGCCGGAGAAGAACCTGACCGCAGACGTCGATGCGATGCTTGAGCGGGTGACAGACAGGACGAAGATTGTCTTCCTGGCCAATCCGAACAATCCGACCGGCTCCTATATCCCGTATGAGGAGGTCAAACGCCTCCACAAGGGGCTGCGGGATGACATTCTTCTGGTCCTCGACGGAGCGTACGCCGAATATGTCCGTCAGAACGATTATGCGGCAGGCATGGAGATGGCGGGCGAGGAGCCGAACGTGCTCGTGACGCGTACCTTCTCCAAGATCCATGGCCTTGCCGGGCTTCGTGTGGGTTGGGCGTACGGGCCGGAAAGCGTTATCGACGCACTGCACCGGGTGCGCGGGCCGTTCAACGTTACCTCTGTCGGGCAGGCGGCCGCCATCGCAGCACTTGCGGACGACGAGTTCGTCTCCCATTCCGCCGATCACAATAATGGCGAACTCGACCGTCTGAAGCCTACACTCGAGGCGATGGGCTACAAGGTCTATCCCTCGGTCGCCAACTTCCTGTTGATCGAGTTCGAGGATCGCGATGGCAAGCGCGCAGATGATGCCGATGCCTTCCTGCGTTCGCGCGGGATCGTTATTCGCGACATGAAAGCTTACGGCTTGCGGAAATGCATGCGGCTCACCATTGGCACGAAAGAAGCCAATGACGAGGTCCTTGAGGCTTTCGACGCTTTCGCTAAGGCAGGTTGAGCCATGCCGGGGCCCGTGTTTGACCGCATTGCGATCATCGGCGCGGGCCTGATCGGGTCATCCCTGGCCCTGGCCGCGCGCGAGTTTCGCGCAGCAAAGACAGTGGTCTTGTATGACAGCAGCGAGGATGTCCGAAAGCGGGCCGCCGCTCTGGAACTCGGCGACGTGGCCGACACACTGGAAACGGCCTGCTCCGGAGCAGACTGCGTCATTCTCTGCGTCCCTGTTGGTGCGATCGGGGAGACAAGCAAGGCGCTGGCGGCCTATCTGAAAGAGGGCGCTATTCTCACGGATGTCGGGTCGGTGAAGGAAAGGGCGCTCGAAGCCATGCTCGAGCAGTGTCCCGCCGGTGTCCACCTCATTCCTGGCCACCCGATTGCCGGTACGGAGAAGTCCGGGCCGGAGGCTGGCTTCGCGACGCTGTTTCGCAAGGCCTGGCACATCCTCACGCCGCTACCGCAGCAGGAAGAGCCCTATAATTCAGCGGTCGACCGGCTGGCGAGCTTCTGGGAGATGCTGGGGGCAAGGGTCGAGATCATGGAGGCCGCCCGTCATGACCGCGTGCTGGCGATCACATCACACCTGCCGCACCTCATCGCCTACAATATCGTCTCCACCGCCTACGACATGGAAAGTGTCGGCGAGGGCGAAGTCGTCAAATATTCGGCTGGCGGTTTTCGGGATTTCACCCGGATTGCCGCCTCCGACCCCACCATGTGGCGCGACGTCTTCCTCAACAACAAGGATGCCGTCCTCGAAACGCTTGGCCGGTTCAGTGAGGACCTGGCTGCCCTGCAGCGGGCGATCCGCTGGGGCGATGGCGAGATGCTCATGCAGGAGTTCGAGCGCGCCCGGGGTATCCGCAAGGCCATCATCGAGGCCGGGCAGGATACCGACGAAACCAATTTCGGCCGCAACAAGGACGGCGAGAAGGACTGAAGGCTCACAGAGCGGAATGCGGGCGGAACAGCTTCTGTCCCCTCAGAGTCCACTGTTCCGCCAGAGGCATTCTGCCGAATGGATCGCGCCTGGATCTGGCCAGATTGGGCAGACGGCCACTCAGCGCGAACCCGCACAGCACGCTGTCGGTCTCAGGGGGAACCGTCCGTGCTGTTCCACTTTGTAACTCAGGCCACCTGAACACTCTGGAGCCCACATCGTTGTGACGCGTTCATTCTGACATGATAGTGAACCCGCTGGCGTCTCACGAAGGCCCGTGGCAGGATTGGACACATGATCAGACATCTTCTTATCGCAGGCCTGCTGGTTTCCGGCACCGTTGCCTGCACCACCGCACAACCCTATGGCCCCGCTGGTTCATCTGGTGCTCAGGGCTATCTGGTTCAGCCTATTGAAAATAATCGCTATCGCGTCAGCTACACCGCGCTCAGCCCTGAGGATGCGAGACAGTACGCCTTGCGCCGCGCCGCAGAGGTAACGGTTGAGCATGGAGATGAGTGGTTCCGCGTGGTTCATGGCTACACGGAGGCGGAAAGTCGTGGCGGTACTGGCTCTTCTGTTTCCGTCGGCGGCAGCAGCGGCTCATATGGGTCCGGCGTCGGTGTTGGCGTTGGTGTGGGTTTCCCGCTTGGCGGGAGCAAAAGCAAGGTGACCGAAAGCCTGGAAATCATTACCGGCAGGGGCAACCAGCCGGAAGATGCGCAGGTTTATGACGCCGAATCTGTCCTGATGAACACGGCTGGTCCTGGCTGAGATCAGGGAGCGATTTCCTTCCCCTGCCAGTCAAACAGCCTGCCGCTGTCTTTCGCCGTCAGGCCGTCGATAACGTCAAGCAGATAGCCTGCGGACTGCTCAGGGGAGAAAAGTTGCCTGTCCGGCACGTTGGTCTGGAAAGGCTTGGACAGCCCTGTATCGACGGTGCCTGGGTGAAGGCCAACGCAGATCGAACTTTCATTCTTGCGTGCCTGTTCGATCGCATAGTTGCGGATGAGCATGTTGAGGGCCGCCTTTGAAGCCCGATAGGCATGCCAACCTCCGAAGCCATTGTCACTGATCGATCCGACGCGCGCGGAGAGTGCGGCGAAAACCGTTCGCCCTTCGCGCGGCATGCGTGGCAGGAAGTGTTTCGCGACCAGCCCCGGACCGAACGTGTTCACGTGGAAGACTTTCTCAAACGCCGCCATGGACTGATGCCGCCAAGATTTTTCCGGTTGCAATCGCTCACCGTCCGACAGGATACCGCTGGCAATGATGACAAGATCAGGCGCGTCGACAGCTTCAGCGGCTGCCGCGATGCTATCCTCATGCAGGATGTCGATTTTCCCGGGCACAACGTCGCTCGGCCAGTCTCCACCGCCTGAGCGTGAAAGGGCATGAACCGGGCCGCTATAGCCCTTTTCCTTCAGCCCGAGGGTCAGGGCGCGGCCAATTCCGCCGGTCGCGCCGATAATGACGGCTGGCATGATAGTCTCCCGCATGGTTATGACCGGGGAGCTAGCGCGATATTTGATGAAGGAAATGGTCCCTGCCGGGGCATTCATCCGCTAAAATCAGTTCGCTGGACTGATTTTTCGCCACGCCCCACCAAGGATGAATGGTGCCCCGGGCCGGACTCGAACCGGCACTCTGTTGCCAGAAGCGGATTTTGAGTCCGCCGCGTCTACCAATTCCACCACCGGGGCTGATTCGTGGGGCTTTTGCCTGTGCCTGAACGCGCAATCCGCGTCAATCGTCTCGACCAGCCAACGGAACTGGGCTAGGCGAAAATGCATGACACACGATCCCTCTCCGCGCACTTTTCTGCAGTCAATCGAAGCCATGGCGGCCGAGGCTCCCGAGGAAGGTTTTTCGCTGAGAGCGATATTCGACAGGCTCGATGAACGTGCGTTCGGCGCTGCGCTTTTTATTCTGGCCCTGCCATGCTGCATTCCATTTCTCTATGGCGTTCCGCAGGTTGTCTCGCTTCCCATGATGGTCCTGGCCGGCCAGATGGCTGCCGGACGCGAAGAGCCATGGTTGCCGCACAAGTTCGGCGAGCGGAAGATCGACAAGAAGGGGCTGACACGCACTGCAAGGGGGGGGCGAAAGTGGTTCGGCTGGCTGGAAAAGATTGCCCGGCCGCGCTTCACTTTTCTCATGGGAGATCGGGGTGAGCGGGTTATCGGCCTGTTTCTTGTCTTCTTTTGTGCGTCGATCCTGGTTCCGCTGCCTTCAACAAACACCGTGCCGGGCATCGGTGTCGCGATCGTCGCCTTCGGGCTGATGGCGCGTGACGGTATCCTGGTCATTCTCGGGAGTATTATCGGCACCGCCTGGATCATTACCCTGCTGGCCCTGGTGGCTCTGGGCGTGCGCACGATCACGGGAGCGTGACGGGGCGCGCTTCATCGCCGCATTGCGCCTTGTTGATGCCATGGTCATTGTTCAATTCGTAAACCCGTTCGGATTGCTTGAGGGCGCATGACAGCGGCACTTTCCCCTTTGCTGAAAACCTGGCGCTGGCCGCTGCTGGCATTGCTCGCATCCGCCGCAATGCTTGCGGCTGCGCACGCTTTCGAGCATTTCGCCTACCTCCTGCCGTGCCAGCTTTGTCTGCGCCAGCGGGAGGTTTACTGGGCGGCTATTGCCATGGCGGCCACGGGACTTGTTCTATGGAACATCCGTCAGAACCGGCGCTTTCTGGTCGCCTTCAACGTCATGCTCGCGCTCGTCTTTCTGACAGGGGCTGTCGTGGCTGCCTATCATGCGGGTGTGGAATGGAATTTCTGGCCGGCCCCAACAGGGTGTGCTGCCGGGACGGTCGATGTCGTCAATCTCGATCTGGGCGGTATTGATGAACGCACCGCGACGGCGTCCTGCGAAGATGCGGCATGGACGATGATCGGCCTTTCCATGGCGGGCTGGAATGCACTGGTATCTCTGGGACTGGCGGCGCTCAGCTTTACCGCAGCAACCGCCGCCCTGCCGAGCGAGACGGCCTAGCCGGCAAAAGCCCTGATCGCCCAGGCTGCAATCAGGCAAGCAATGACGACGCCGCTGACCATCAGCCGGATCGGCCTGAACCAGCCGGGTACAGCCGTGGATGTCCAGTCCCAGCCGAATTGCAGGGCGAAGAGGGCGGCGTAGGCAAGAAACCATTCCGGACTTGGGATTTGCTGGACCAGGATCGCATAGGGTACGATCGCCCAGCCGGCCAGGGCAGGAAGCACCGACAGGACAAGCGGCAGCGGCGTGCCTGACGGTGATGTCAGGGCGAGCCCCCACCGGATACCGCCGAGGAAGCTGAGGATCACAGTCGCGTAAACCATGAGCCAGAAGCTGGCCGTCAGATTTGTTGGTGCGTCCAGTACACCCATGGCAATTGTCAGGGCAATGAATGGCAAGGCGCCTGCGCCTGTCAGCCCTGCAGCGGTATGGCGAAAGGTGGGGGACACGTCACTCATAATGTTTGAGATATGTCCTCTCAGAGGCAGCTGTCCATGCCCGCTGGCGGATTCGTGAACACAACCTTTCCGGTTAACCGAAAACTCGGCGCAACCATTCATGCGGTGTAAATTGCACCTGCGTTAGGTCTGTCGGCATGTCCCGCCGCGTGATTGCTCTCATGGTTGCCGGCCTCGCCATCGTATTTGCGTTTGGCGCGCTAGCGGCTATCCGCTGGCCGAGCATCATGATGTTTCTGACCCTGTTCTTCCATCCTGATCCGTCACTTGGGCTGGACAACATCAATTGGCGTGAACTCGGCATCGTCTATGGCGCCCCCTATTTCCTCGCCTCGCTTTGTTACTATGCGGCATCTGTCTGCGTTGCCGGGCGCCGTCCGGGGGGAGTGCTCTGGTACGCCATGGGCATGGTCGCCTCGACTCCCATCTTCTATCTCGTCGATTTCGAGCAGGGCTGGTGGCGTGATCCGAGTGGCCCCGAAGGCATGGTGGCCGGAGGAGCGATCATCACGCTACTGCTGGGATATGCGGTACTGATGCTGCGCCGGCGCAAGCTTCCTGCTGGACTGCCGGAGGCGGACGAGGAGGACGGGAAGGTCACACTGAGCCAGGAGCAGTTCGACGCCCTGGTCGCGCGAACAGCCCCCTCCGTAACGCCGGAGCTCATAACTGAAAAGCCTCGCCGGCGCCGGCCTGTCCCGGCCGCGATTGCCCGTCAGCGTGCCCATTTTGCGGCTGAAGGCAGACGGATGCGCGCACGTCGGGAGCGTAGTGGATATTGAAAGTTTTTGGCTGATAGATGCAATCGAGCAGGAAATTTTCACAAACTGTTCAGGGCAGCAAAGTACAACCTGAAATTCATGTAAGCCTCGGGGGTTTTCCGGCCATGAGATTCCGCCAGTTCTGTGGATTTTGCCTCGGCCTTCTTGGAACATGGTTCATGTGGCAAGTTGGCGTCGGACTGGCACACTTCATCCACGCGACCCTCGAAGTAACACTGCCATCGCTCCTTATCGAGCCGGAAGTCAGCGTCCGGATGATGTCGGCGCTTGCTGCATTCCTTGCGGGTCTGGCAGCGCTTACCGAACGCAAGGGCGGAGCATGGCTGGCAGGTATCTCGACCTTCATGTTCGCCTGCGTCACCATCGGCCTGATCCAGGGACGATACAGCGTGGCAGTCTGGAGCGACGATTATCTCTACCTGTCGATCCTTACCACGCTCTTCCTTGCCCTCGTTGTTCTGCGGCGCGAGGGAGACGAAGCCGATACGCCGGAATACGACACGGTCGATGTGGGCCAGATCTCCCGTACCTGATGCACGGCTTGCATTCATGGGCAATTCGCCCTTGGATGCATCTGGCTAGAGCATGCAAAGGCGGGAGGAGGGCCCATGCTTATCAGGCGACTGGCCGGCCTCGTCGGCATCTGCGTTGCAGCCTGGATGCTGTGGCAGACCATCGAACCCATCCAGATGCAGATCTCACGTGGCAGCGATCTGATAACCGAGCTGCTCAACCCGCCGACATCGCTGATGCGGCTTGTATCGACGGCGCTGATGATCGTTGGCGGCCTTCTCGCCCTGGCTGCTTTGCCCGGCGGTGCCTGGCTGATGACAGCCGGCGCGGCGGTGTTCGCGGCCATGACCGGCGCGATGGCCGGATCAGGGGCAGATTCGTCTCTCTGGTCGGACGAAGCCGTGCTCGCCCCGTTCCTTCTTGTCATTTCCGGCGTGCTTGTGTTCCGCCACAGGAAATGAGCCGTTAGCCGCATTGATTTCGCTGCGTCAGTGCTTAGGTTCGCGGTCGATTCACAGCACTGACCTTTTGAGGCGGAATTTCCATGGCAGACACCTATGACGTCGTCATCATCGGGGGCGGCCCCGGCGGTTATAACTGCGCGATCCGCGCCGGCCAGCTTGGCCTGAAGACCGCAATTATCGAGAAGCGCGGCGTGCTTGGCGGGACCTGCCTGAATGTCGGCTGCATTCCATCCAAAGCGCTGCTGCATGCGTCGGAACTCTTCGAGGCGGCAAAGACGAATTTCGAAGGCCTCGGCATCAAGACCGGTAAGGTCGATCTCGATCTCAAGCAGATGATGGCGCAGAAGGACGAAGCCGTGAAAGGCCTCACCCAGGGCGTCGAGTTCCTGATGAAGAAGAACAAGGTCGATTACATCAAGGGCTTCGGCAAGATCGCCGGTAAAGGCAAGGTCGAGGTCGATGGCGCTGACGGCAAGAAACAGACGCTCGAGACGAAAAATATCGTCATCGCCACCGGCTCAGAACCCGCCTCTCTTCCGAATATCGAAATCGACGAAGAGCGCGTGGTGACCAATACCGGCGCCATTGCGCTGAAAGACGTTCCGAAGAAACTCATCCTGATCGGCGCTGGCGTGATCGGGCTTGAACTCGGCTCGGTCTGGTCACGGCTCGGCTCGGACGTCACTGTCGTGGAGTTTCTCGACCGGTCTCTGCCGGGCGCTGACGCCGAGGTCGCCAAGGAAGCCCAGCGCATCTTCAAGAAGCAGGGCCTCGATTTCCACCTCGGCATGAAGGTCACCGGCGTCGAGAAGATGAAATCCAAGCTCAAGCTCTTCATGGAGCCGGCCAAAGGCGGCGATGAGGAAGTGCTGGAAGCGGATGCCGTCGTCGTCGCGGTTGGCCGTCGCCCCTTCACCGAAGGCCTTGGCCTTGAGGCTGTCGGGGGCAAGACCGACAAGCGTGGCGTCATCGAAACGACGGACCATTTCAAGGTTGCCGACGGCGTCTGGGCGGTTGGCGACTGCATCCACGGCCCGATGCTCGCTCACAAGGCTGAAGATGACGGTGCTGCCGTGGCTGAGCTCATTGCCGGCAAGGCCGGGCATGTCGATTACAATCTCGTCCCCAGTGTCGTCTACACGAACCCTGAGATAGCGTGGGTCGGCAAGACGGAAGACCAGCTCAAGGAAGCCGGTATCGAGTACAAGAAGGGCAAGTTTCCCTTCCAGGCCAATTCTCGCGCCCGCACCAATCACGAGACGCTTGGTTTTGTGAAAATCCTGGCGGATGCCAAGACTGACCGTATCCTCGGTGCTCATATGGTTGGTGTCGGTGTCGGTGAAATGATCCATGAGATCTGCGTGGCCATGGAATTTGGCGCGGCGTCCGAAGATGTGGCCCGCACCTGCCACGCCCACCCGACGCTGTCGGAAGCTGTCCGTCAGGCGGCCATGGGCGTCGAAGGCTGGACGATGCAGATGTAGGCAGCTGCGCGCCCTGCGCGTGAGCAGGGTTGCCAAGATTTCCTCATTGATCCTGCCCAATTCTCATTGACGCCAGAGGGTGGAGCGCGCCAAATCGCAGGTGCGATGAACCGCTGGATGGTCCTCAGCGTCTTGCTCGCCCTTCTGGGCGTCTGGGCGGCCTTGCCCTGGCTTCGCCTTGTGCCTGAGGCGAGTTCGGTACGCCTGTTTGCAGGACTCGCGCTAGGCGCCTTCGCCCTCGGTTATATGCCTGCAGGCGATCTGATCGAGACCGATCATCCCGTCCGGCTATGGCGCCGCTTCACGGCTTTCCTGATCGACATGATCGCCCTCTTCCTCGTGCTTCATCCGCTGCTTTCGCTCATCAGCCCTGCTGGCGCGGTTGTGATTGGTCCGGCCCTGGTCTTCTGCTATTTCTGGCTCCACGCTGCCTTCGGGCGGGCGACTCCCGGCCAGTATGTCATGGCGTATCGGATCGTTGTGGCGCCCAGTGGAAATACCGAACCGGAATATGCCCACCGCGTGCTGTCTAGCTTCGTCGCGACCTGTCTCTGGCCGGTCACCTTCATCTCGACCTCGCAAGCCGATTCCACGCCCGGCACCTATCACTGGGACAGGGAGTCTGGCACCCGCGCGGTTAGCGTCGTAGCGCTAAAGCGCTGACCCGGCCTCAAATCGTCTCTGAAATCCCGCGATCCGGGCCCGTGCCTGTCACATTCGGTCATCCTAATTGCAGTGACGAGGGGTCGTCTCTTTTCCTAGAGGCTTTCCCCGGAAGGCAAATTAAGCGAGTTGAGTAGGTATGTGCGGAATTATTGGTATTCTCGGAAACGAACCGGCAGCCCCGCGTCTCGTTGAGGCGCTGCAGCGGCTTGAGTATCGCGGCTATGATAGTGCGGGCATCGCAACGCTGAATGCGAGCGGCAAGCTCGACCGCCGGCGCGCGCCGGGCAAACTCAAGAACCTGCAAGCCGAACTCGATGCCAACCCGCTCGATGGCGATCAGGGCATTGGCCACACCCGCTGGGCGACACACGGCTCGCCGACGGTCGGCAACGCTCACCCGCACGTCTCCGGCAAGGTTTGTGTCGTTCACAATGGCATCATCGAAAATTTCCGCGATCTGCGCCAGGAGCTTGAGGCGAAGGGGCATACATTCGAGACCGAGACCGACTCCGAGACCATCGCCCATCTCATTTCATCGAACATGAATGAGGGCATGAGCGAGGTCGAGGCCGTAAAGGCCGGGCTCGCCAAGCTACAGGGTGCCTTTGCGCTCGCCTTCCTTTTCGAGGACCGCCCGGACCTGCTGATGGGCGCGCGCAAGGGCTCGCCGCTCGCGATTGGTGTCGGTGATGGCGAGATGTATCTCGGCTCCGATGCGCTGGCGGTGGCCCCCTTCACGAACCGTGTCGTCTACCTTGAAGAAGGTGACTGGTGCGTGCTGACACGCGAGAACTATGAGGTCTTCGACCGTAAAGGCGAAAAGGTCGAACGAAGTGTGACGCTGGTGCAGGGTGCCGGTGCCGCGGTCGAGAAGGGCAATTACCGCCACTTCATGCAGAAGGAAATCTTCGAGCAACCCGATTCCACCGCGCGGACCATCGGCGCCTATCTCAACGTGCTGAACCAGACGGTCACCCTGCCGGACGACAATGACCAGGCCATCGACTGGAGCGAGGTGACAAGCCTTTACATGGTCGCCTGTGGCACCGCGCACTATGCAACGCGTGTGGCTGAATACTGGTTCGAACAGCTCGCCGGCCTGCCGGTGAAGACCGATATCGCCTCGGAGTTTCGTTACCGCGAACCGGCGCTGCCGAAATCGGGGGGGCTCGCCCTTTTCGTCAGCCAGTCAGGGGAGACCGCCGATACGCTGGCGGCGCTGCGCTACTGCAAGGAGCACGGGATGAAGACGGCGGCTGTCGTCAACGTGCCGACATCGACCATTGCGCGCGAAGTCGATCTTGTCCTGCCGACACTGGCGGGCCCGGAGATCGGCGTGGCCTCGACCAAGGCCTTCACCGCACAGCTCTCTGCACTCGCGGCCACGGCCATCTCAGCGGGGCGAGGCCGGGGCGTGATGTCACGCGATACCGAGATCCGGCTGGTGCGCGCGCTGACAGAGCTGCCGCGGCTGGTCTCCACGACGCTTGGCCTGGACGAGCGCATCGAAGCGCTGGCCCGGGATATCGCCAAGGCCGAGGATGTCATCTATCTCGGTCGCGGGGTACATTATCCCATCGCACTGGAGGGCGCACTGAAGCTCAAGGAAATCAGCTACATCCACGCTGAGGGCTATGCGTCCGGGGAGCTGAAGCACGGGCCGATCGCGCTCATCGACGAGGAGACCCCGGTGGTATTCGTGGCGCCGTTCGACGGCCTTTTCGAGAAGTCGCTGTCGAACCTCCAGGAAGTCGCCGCCCGCCGGGGCGAGGTCATCCTGATCTCGGATGCCGCCGGCCTGCGCGCGGCTGGAGAGGCCCCGGCCCACCGCATCGAACTGCCCGACTGCGACCCCTTCGTCGCGCCGATCCTCTACTCGATCCCGGTCCAGCTGCTCGCCTATCACGTCGCTGTCGAGAAAGGCACCGATGTCGACCAGCCGCGCAACCTCGCAAAGTCGGTGACGGTGGAGTAGGCGACAGAGAACAAAAAAAGCCGGGCAGTTTCCTGCCCGGCGTTCAATGTTTCGCGAAAGCGAAAAGACCTAGCTGGTCTTTTCTTCCTCGGCGGCCTCTTCGGTCGGCTCTTCCTTGGCTTCAGCTTCAGCCTCTTCAGCAGGGGCCTCTTCTTCAGCCGGAGCCTTCTTGGCCTCTTCGGCGGCTTTCTTGGCTTCTGCTTCAGCTTCCTTCTTGGCGGCTTCCTTTTCAGCCTTTTCCTCGACGCGTTCCTTGGCCTTCGTGCCCGGCTCACCCTTTTGCGGGTTGTTGCCGTGTTCCCAGGCGACGATCGGTTTGCCGTCGACTTCGATCTGGTTCAGGAAGCGAGCGACGCGGTCGGTCGGCTTGGCGCCCTTGCTGACCCATTCAGCGGCCTTTTCGCCGTCGATCTGGACGCGGTTTTCGGAGTCCTTCGGCAGGCGGGGATCATAGGTGCCGATCTTCTCGATGTAGCGGCCGTCACGCGGGGCGCGGGAGTCGGCGACGACAACGCGGTAGAAGGGGCGTTTCTTGGACCCGCCGCGGGCGAGCCGGATTTTGAGAGCCATGGTGTATCTCCTTAAGTGTCTTATGGCGTCTTCGATTGAGGCGTGGCGGGAGCTCCGTCACGGATTCGCTCGTGGTGACGAATGACTTCGGCCACGATGAATTTCAGGAATTTTTCGGCAAAGACGGGGTCGAGCCCGCTTTCGCGTGCGAGCTTGCGCAGCCGTTCGATCTGGCGCGCTTCGCGATTGATGTCGGCAGGCGGCAGATCGTGCTCGGCCTTCAGCTGGCCGACCTGCTGGGTGAGCTTGAAGCGTTCGGCCAGCGTGTGCAGCAGTATCGAGTCCATATTGTCGATGCTTGAGCGCAGGCGTTCGAGTTCGGGGAGTGGGGCGGTCACTTCTTTTTCCCTCCGCCCATGCCGGGTGGCAGCTGTCCGCCGCCAAGGCCGGGGAGCCCGGCGCCGCCCATGCCGCCTTGGCCCATCTTGGCCAGATCCGCCTGTGACACGCCCGCGCCGCCAAGCGCGTTCATCATGCCCTTCATGCCGCCCTTGCCGATCTTCTTCATCATGTCGGCCATCTGGCGGTGCATCTTGAGCAGTTTGTTGACGTCCTGCACGCTGACGCCGGCACCCGCAGCGATCCGCTTGCGGCGGGAGGCGTTGAGGAGGGCCGGCTTGGCGCGCTCCTTGCGCGTCATGGACGAGATAATCGCCTCCTGACGCTTGATCATATTGTCGTCCATATTTGCGGCCGACATGGCCTGTTTGGCCTTCTTCGCGCCGGGCAGCATGCCCATGATGCCGCCAAGGCCTCCCATCTTCTGCATCTGTTTGAGCTGGTCGGCGAGGTCATTGAGGTCGAACTCGCCCTTGCGCATCTTCTTGGCCATGCGCTCGGCCTTTTCCTGGTCGAACTGGTCGCCAGCTTTTTCGACGAGGGAGACGATGTCGCCCTGGCCAAGGATGCGGCCCGCAACGCGCTTGGCGTCGAAGGCGTCGAGCCCGTCGAGCTTTTCACCCGTACCGAGGAACTTGATCGGCAGGCCCGTGACCGCGCGCATGGAGAGTGCAGCACCACCGCGGCCGTCGCCATCCATCCGGGTCAGCACAAGGCCGGTCAGCGGCAGGCGCTCATGGAAACGTTTGGCGGTCTCGACAGCGTCCTGACCGGTCAGCGCGTCAGCGACGAGAAGGGTTTCCTTGGGCTGCGCGATCTTTGCGATCTCGGACGCCTCGGCCATCATCTGCTCGTCGATCGATGTGCGGCCTGCGGTATCGAGGAAGAGGACGTCATAGCCGCCAAGCTTGGCGGCCTGCAGGGCGCGGCGTGTGATTTCAGCCGGGCTCTGGCCCTGAACGATCGGAAGCGATGAAATATTGTCGCCGGCCTGATCGGCGAGGATGGCAAGCTGCTCCATGGCTGCCGGACGGCGCACGTCGAGCGAGGCCATCAGGACCTTCTTCTTGTCGCGTTCGGCCAGGCGTTTGGCGACCTTGGCGGTGGTGGTTGTCTTACCGGAGCCCTGCAGGCCCGCCATCATGATAACCGATGGCGGATTGTCGACGCGAAGCCCGGTTTCGGCATTTTCGCCACCCAGCATGTCGACAAGGCCGTCATGAACGATCTTGATGACCTGCTGGCCGGGTTTCACCGAGCGGATGACTTCCTCACCGACGGCGCGCTCACGCACCTTCTCGATGAAGTCCTTCACCACGGGCAGCGCAACGTCGGCTTCGAGCAGCGCCACGCGGATCTCGCGCAGCGCGGAATTGACTTCTTTCTCCGTCAGGGCGCCGCGCCCTGTCAGTCCGTCAAATATACCGCCAAGGCGGTCTGTCAGCGCGTCGAACATCGCTCACTCCTTGCTATCCTGCACATACTCGACAGGTAAGCATTCACGGTCTTTCGCGCAAAGCGGTGCGACCCCACTGAGCGAAACTTCGCCGAGCGGGGGGCTTCGCCGGGCTCTCGTCCCGGAAAAGCGCGCTTTTCACTTGTGCGCGGATTTAAGCGCGCCCTAAAGCACGCCTCGGTCTCAAAATCAAGCGCCGGAGGCGGTTTCGATCTCGCCGATGCGCGTCCCGAGTTCTTTCATGGCTGCCCGAATCTCGGCGTCGACCAGCGACAGGACGACAATGTCGGACCAGCTGCCATCGGCAAAGCGTGAATGCTGGCGCAGCAGGCCTTCGCGCAGGGCACCGAGACGTTCGACGTGCGTGATTGCGGCCTGATTGCGCGTCGACAGGAACCATTCGACGCGCCGGGCCCGCCATTCCATTGCCCGCTTCAGCATCAGGAAGTGAACATGATCGGTAATCCCGGTCCCGCGCAGTTCCGGCTTTACCCAGATATAGCCGATGCGAATGCGCCGGTGCAGGCGGTTCGGCAGGAGGAAGGCTGCCAGTCCGACAAGGGCGCCATCTGCCTTGTCGCGCGCCGTCAGCCCAAGCCCGATTCCGAGTTCTCCCATCCGGACCGTATGGTCGAAATAGGCGTCGAGCGAATTGCCGGTCGCAATCACCGGCATCGAGGTCCACATCGCATCGACGGCCTTGCTATTGTGGATATCCTCGCGATCCGCCTCCTCGAAGGGAGCGAGGCGGATGCGGGCGGTCTCCAAGCCATCTGCACCTAGTTCCATGACCGTGTCACTTTGCTCGCTAGCGGGAGTGGAATGCAAGAAATTCCGGGCCAGATCGTTCCAGATAGAGGTATGCTTATCACGGTGATGTGAAATTCCGCGCGTATCGATCAAGAATGAATTGATAAGCGCTCGGGGCACAATAGATAAGCCCTATGCATCTACCGACCCTGAGACAGCTTCAGTTCCTGTGCGCGCTTGCCGACGAGAAATCGTTTTCGCGTGCTGCGGAAGTCTGCAATGTGACACAGCCAACCCTGTCGTCGGCCATCAAGGAAGTTGAAGCGATCCTTGGGGTCCAGCTGGTTGAGCGCGAAGCGCGCGGTGCCTCGCTGACCCGCGCTGGTGAAGCTGCTGTCGAGCGCGCCCGTGCGATCCTCTCGAGTGCCGCTGACCTTGTGGCCGCGGCCCACCAGGCCGGTACGCCACTGACCGGACACTTTCATCTTGGCGCCATTCCGACGCTTGCGCCCTATCTCCTGCCGCGCACCCTCTCGGCCTTGCGGGCCGGGCATCCGGAACTCAAGCTCTACCTGCGCGAGGACCAGACCGACCGGCTGATCGAGGGCCTGCGGAACCGGACGCTCGATGCGGCCCTGATTGCCCTGCCATGGGAGGCAAGCGGTATCGAGACCGAGATTCTCGGGGATGACGAGTTTCTCTTCATCGGCCCGAAGGATCACGAGCTATCAAAAGCGAAGACGCTACAGCCGGACGACCTCAATGGTGAGGAAGTCCTGCTGCTTGAAGACGGTCACTGCCTGCGCGAACATGCTGTCTCGGTCTGTTCCCTGACAGCGAACGGCACAGGCTCTGATGTCGGCGCAACGTCCCTCGCCACACTTGTGCAGATGGTGGCCGGCGGTCTCGGCGTTTCGCTCCTGCCGCGCATTGCCGCCGAGGCTGGCGTAACGGCGGGAACGGATGTCGCCATCCGCCAGTTCAACACACCTGTAATCGGCCGCCAGATCGGCATTGCCTGGCGCGCTGGGTCTCCGCGAGAGGATGAAGCCCGGCTGATCGGCCAATGTGTGCGAAAGACACTCTCGGATCGCGTAAGCGCCTAGTTCGTCATCGTCCGGTCGATCTCTTCGGTGACATTGTCTTCGGCCCGGAAAATCTCTTCATTCAGCTCGCCTTCCCATTTGCCGACCAGAGTGGCGACGGCGAGGTCGCCTGTAATGTTCGTCACGGTCCGCATCATGTCGAGCAGACGGTCAAAGGCGAAGAGCGGGGCCAGGATCACGAACATCTGATCCGGCGTTGCGCCGACGACTCCGAGAGTCGTGGTCGCCAGGAAAAGACTGACCGACGGAATGCCGGCAGTGCCAATCGAGACCAGCGTCGCCATGACCGCGACCGTGAAATACATGCCGATCGATACATCGATTCCGAGCGCCTGGGCGGCAAAGAGCGCGATCAGGCCCTGATAGAGCGCGGTGCCATCCATGTTTATGGTCGACCCGAGCGGCAGCACCGAGGAGGCAACGGGCTTGCCCACGCCGAGATTCTTCTCCGCAACGCTAAGGGTGACCGGCAGTGTCGCGCTCGAGGACGAGGTGGAGAAGGCTACAAGTTGGGCGTCGGTGATCCCGCGATAGAACGGAATAAGGGGGAGGCGCCCAACGACCTTGATCAGGAAGCCATGTGTCAGCAGCATGTGCAGAATGCAGGCGATGTAGAGCGCGACCGTCATCAGTGCGAGCGAGGACACAACGCTGAACCCCTGGTCTGCCATCACCCAGGCCATCAGGGCGAGCACGCCGAAGGGGGCGGTCTCCATGACAATAAGGGTGAGCTTCAGGATGGCTTCTGCGCCGGCATCGAAGACTTTTGCGACCGGCTTTCCTGCCTCGCCGGCGAGTAGAATGCCGATGCCGAACATGATCGCGAAGAAGATGATCGGCAACACGTCGCCATTCGCCATCGAAGACACAATGTTGGTCGGTACGATGGACAGGATGGTGCGCATGATGGACTCGTAAACGCCGACCTGCTCCAGCGCCCCGCCGCCCTCGAGCCGTGCCTGCGTTTCGGCTATCTGTTCCGGTGTAACGGCTGAGAGGTCGTATCCGGCGCCGGGCTGGAAGATTGTCCCCATCAGCAGGCCGAGTGTCACCGCAATCAGCGTGGTGAACATGTAGATGCCGATGGTTCGCCCGCCGAGGCTGCCAAGCTTCTTGGGGTCACCGAGCGCGAGTACGCCCGACACAAGGGTCAGGAAGATCAGCGGCACGACCAGCATGCGGATGAGGTTGAGGAAGAGGTCGCCCAGAGGCTTGAAGAATTCGGCGATGTCCTTCGAGCGGGCTATGCCATCCTCGGTGCCATGAGAAGCGATCATGCCATAGCGAACGGCTGCGCCGATCAGCAGGCCGATGGCCAGGCCGATCATTACGCGCTTCCAGAGATCAATCCGAAACCAGGCTTTCATGCTGCTCCCCTTGAACGCCCAAAACTGGCGGGCACCCTAGAGCGCGTTTTCGTGAAATCAAATCGGCATCTGTGAAATCACCGTGCAAGCCCGTTTCGCCTGCGGCCATTCCAGTCTACAAGCGGGTCTGAATGGATTGGATTGACCGTCTCTCGACCGGCTGGAAAGCTTGGGTGCTGCTCTTTGCGCTGACGATGACCGCGGCTGCGCCCGGCGTGTTCAACCTGCCGGCGCTGGACCGTGACGAGAGCCGCTTCGCGCAAGCCTCGAAACAGTACCTCGAGACCGGCGACTACATCACGATCCGCTATCAGGACGAGTACCGAAACAAGAAGCCCGCCGGCATTCACTGGCTGCAGGCTGGTTCGACCGCCGCGTTTGGCGAGGGCGAACACCTCGATGTGTGGACCTACCGTGTCCCGAGCTGGATCGGCGCGGGCCTGGCAACGCTCATGGTCTTCTGGGTCGGGATTGTTGCCATCGGAAGACGGGGCGCATTTATTGGTGCGGCGCTGTTTGGGTCCAGTCTGCTGCTGACGTCCGAGGCGCATATTTCCAAGACGGATGGAGTGCTGGTTTTCCTCATTACCGCGGCCATGGGATGCCTGTTGCGGCTCTACCTCAAGAAGGACAATGACAAGCGCCTGGCCATTGCGTTCTGGGTGATCCATGGCGCGGGATTTCTGATCAAGGGTCCCGTCATTTCCCTCGTGGCCGGCATGGCGATCCTCGTGCTCTGGCTGTGGGACCGGCGCGACCATGACTGGATGAGAAGCCTCGCCTGGTGGCCGGGTCCGCTGATCAGCGTGCTCATGGTGCTGCCCTGGTTCATCATGATCCAGATCGCCACCCAGGGCACCTATGTCGAAGGCGCTGTCGGCAAGGACCTCAAGGACAAGCTGGTCTCGGCCTCCGAGGGCCATGGCGGCCTGCCGGGCTACCACCTGATGCACCTGCCGGCCTGGTTCTTCCCGGGCATCCTGCTCCTCGTCCCGGCCATTGTCCTGACATGGCGCTACCTGCGCCACCGCACGCTGGAATCGCTCGGCGATGTCGACCGCGATGCGCTGAAATTCCTCGTGGCGTGGGCGCTGACCACCTGGATCTTTTTCGAGCTGCTGCTGACCAAGCTCAGCCACTACATCCTCCCCGCCTATCCGGCCTTCGCGCTGCTCTGCGGCTGGGCCGCCGTGAAGCTGATGGAGGGCAACCGCGCCCCGGTTTCGCGCTGGGTCTCGACGGCCTTCTTCCTGCTCGGCGCGGTCGCGCTGATCGGCTTTACATCCCCGTGGGTGGTCGAAGTGCTGCAGGCCGATAAAGCCGGTGATTTCAGGACGGTGGCCGAAGAGGCCGTACTCGCGCAGTGGACCGGATCGTCGGACTATCCGCTCTTCCTGTGGTGGATGGGGCTCGGCGCTGCGGCCCTTGCTGTCATCGCCATGCTGGTGCGCCGGATCGGCTGGGCGGTCGCTGGCGGTGTCGCCGCAGCCGTGCTGCTTGGCTGGCAGGCGCGGATTTTCGTCCTCCCCTCGCAGACATGGATCCAGGCCACCGAGACCGGCAAGCTCGCCCTTGCAGAGGTCTGTGGCATTCCGCATCAATCCTGCGGTGAGACCGAAGGCCCGGAACGCGTTCTGGCGCTTGGTTTTGCCGAGCCGTCCTATGTGCTCACACTGGGCACGCAGAACCTGCATCCGCCGGAAACGCCCCTCGACCTTCCCGAGGATGATGCCGAATACCCGGTCGTTTACCTCGTAAACCTCGAAAACCCGGGCGTCCCGGATCAGTTCGCGCGCGTCGAGGCCTCCGCCGAGCGGCTGAATCGCTGTTCGACGCGGTCGAACCCGTATTACGCGCTGAATTATTCCAACAACGACCCGACGGCCTTCATTGCCGTTCGCTACGAGGCCGATTGCGCGGACGAATAGGGATGGACAGGTTTTAATTCCGGGGAACCGGCTGTGTGATGTAGCGTTCACAAAACCCGGACCGGTTACGCCTGAAGGAGGGACCCATGGACCAATCACGCCGCCGCCTGCTCGCACTGGCAGGCACCACCGCTATCGCTGCGCCGCTCAGCGGCTGCGGGACACTGCTTTACCCCGAACGCCGCGGACAGACCGGCGGTCGCCTTGATACCGCTGTCGTCCTGCTTGATGGCCTCGGCCTGCTTCTGTTTCTCGTGCCCGGCCTGATCGCCTTTGCGGTCGACTTCGGCTCTGGCGCCATCTACCTGCCCGGCGGTTCGCGTGCCGATGCGGGCGACGATCTCACAACCTATCGCTTTGCGGGGGACCTGACCGAGGAAAAATTCGACCGGGCCTATGAGCGCCAGTATGGAGAGACGCGCGACTGGCGGTTCGAGGATGCCCAGCGCATCGAGGTCTCCGACGTGGAAGAGCTCCACCGGAAACTCGCCGCCCTGCGCGCCTCCGGCACAGTGCGCCTCTAGCGCCGTCCGGCCGGAACGATCCGCGGTCCATCCCTGAAAATCAGGGGCGCTGGACGGGAGTCCGAAAACAGTCCGGTTTTAGTCCGGAAACAGTCCGGTTCGCGCGCGCCTACTTGCCGCGCGGGCTGGTACGCCCCCGGATGCGCTCTTCGTCGGAGAGGCTGGCCCACCACTCGGCATAGGATGAGTTGGCCGGATCCTTCATCGTCTCGTCAGGGGCACCGTCCGTCCACCAGACAGGGCCGCGCTCACCGAGGGCTTCCTTGGCGGCGTTGACCGCGCGGCGGGCGCGCCGGAGCTTGTCTTCCGAGGTCTGGACTTCCTTCACCTTGCGGCGCGCCTCCATGAGCTTCTTCGTCAACGCCTTCCTGCCTTCCGGCGTGAGCCGCGGATCGGAGCAGCGCCAGAGCTTGCCAGCCGCCACGAAGTAGCGGCCATCGGGGGTGTGGGGATAATCCTTCAGGGCCATGGGGCGGGGATTTGGCGCGAGAAGGGTGCGGGGTCAAGCGGCGTAATGCTCTCCTCTCCCTCGGGAGAGGGGCCGGGGATGAGGGGGGAGCGGTGTCCGATCTGGATTTGCCCGTCAAGGGTTAAGTCCTGCGGACGCGAAGCGCCCTTGATAGGCAAATTCAGATCGGAAGAGGCTGGCCATGGCCGAATGGCACTTCGAAGCGTCCGAAAATCAGTCCAGTGGACTGATTTCCGCGAAGAGGGCCACGGCAGTGGCCTGCCAAAACAATTCTAGATACTATATTCCGTCTTTAAGGTTATTGGCGGAGATGCTGTCTTAGCGTGACGGCCAAGTATTCTGGAGGGAATGTGACTAGCCTATTCAATCGTACTCCGGAAATGGCCACACGCATTGAAGCCAGCCGTGGTGGGCAGGTATTTTCGCGAGGTACAGGCTTCTATTATCGAATATTTCTGCCCAACGACCAGCATATGTTTTTTATTGTAACCAATAAGCACGTTTTAGAAGGAGCGGAGGATTTTCGTATTTGGATGCATATTAATGGTTCAACTCTCGAGGAGCCAAATGCCATACCTATTTCTATCGAAATTAACGACCGCACATATTTGCCGCATTGGGATGCAAACGTTGATCTTTGCTTTGTAAATATCTCTGAGCACGTACAGAAAACTTCCGAAGATGTCGGGGGACTAAAATTCTCGGCATTTCACAAAGGCGGGCTGGTTTCGCAGGTTCATATCGACAGTATGCTTCCAGTTAGCAGCGTAATCATGATTGGCTGTCCAAATGGATTGTATGATGACGTAAACCATATTCCTCTCGCTCGAAGAGGCGTTACAGCCACACCATTTGTCCTTGATTACCGTGGGCGAAAGGAATTCTTGGTCGATATTGCATGCTTTCCCGGTTCTTCGGGGTCGCCTGTTTTGCTATTTAATCGCGGCGAGGCTACGCCGGTTGGCAATGACGACAAGCAATTCACGCAACCAGTTCACTTCGCGCTACTTGGGGTGCTATTTGCCGGGCCCACGATGGACCAAAGCGGAACCATAACGATGAATCGGCCGCCAGAAGTAACAATTTCAAGCATGATTCATTTAGGTCTTGTTTTGAAGTCCGAACGCCTGCTTGAGGTTGAGAACCGAATACTCAACATTCGTCGCGCGCAGGGACTTCCCGCCTAGACCTAAACATCCACCTCCGCCTCAAGCGCATTGTGCTGGATGAACTCGCGCCTTGGCTCGACGATATCCCCCATCAGCCTCGTGAACATCTCATCGGCATCGTCGGCATGGGCGACCTTCACCTGCAGGAGCGTGCGGGCATTGGCGTCCAGCGTGGTTTCCCAGAGCTGGTCGGCATTCATCTCGCCGAGGCCCTTATAGCGCTGGATCTTCAGGCCCTTGCGGCCGGCGGCCAGCACCGCCTCGAACAGGCCGACCGGCCCGTAGACGGGGACTTCGCCCGCCTTCTCGTTGCGCAGCACGGACGGCTCGACATAGAGCGGGCGGATGTCATTGGCGATGCTGTTGAGGCGGATCGCATCCTGGCTGGCGAGCAGCGTCTGGTCGAGCACGGCCTTCTCCTCCACGGAGCGGACCTCACGGCGCAGGATCAGGCTGCCATCCTCGAACTTGCCTTCCCAGGTGTCCTCGCCTTCCTCGGCGAACAGGTTGAGCCGCTCGGCGGTCTTCTGGGCTTCGGCCTGCGAGGCGCCTGGTGCCAGCGCACCGGCAATCGCCGCCTGCTCGACCATCGGGCCCGGCGCGCGCAGCTGCAGGCGCCACAGGGCCTGCTTGAACTGGGCGGCCTTGCGCACGCTCTCGCGCAGGTCTTCGGCCCCAATCTGCGTGCCGTCCGCTAGGATCAGCGTCTCGCCCGTCGTGCCCTCATTGATGAGGTAATTGTCCATCTCGAGGTCATCCTTGAGATAGCGCTCGGACTTGCCGCGGCTGACTTTGTAGAGCGGCGGCTGGGCGATGTAGAGATAGCCGTTCTCGATCACGTCCGGCATCTGGCGATAGAAGAAGGTGAGCAGCAGGGTGCGGATGTGCGCGCCGTCGACATCGGCGTCGGTCATGATGATGATCTTGTGATAGCGCAGCTTGTTCAGGTCGAACTCGTCGCGCCCGATGCCGGCGCCGAGCGCCATGATCAGCGTGCCGACCTGGTCTGACGACAGCATCTTGTCGAAGCGCGCGCGCTCCACGTTGAGGATCTTGCCGCGCAGCGGAAGGATGGCCTGGTTGGAGCGGTCGCGCCCCTGCTTGGCCGAGCCGCCGGCGGAGTCACCCTCGACGATGAAGAGTTCGGACTTGGACGGGTCCTTTTCCTGACAGTCGGCGAGCTTGCCGGGCAGCGAGGTGATGTCGAGCGCGGTCTTGCGGCGGGTCAGCTCGCGCGCCTTGCGGGCCGCTTCACGTGCGGCCGCCGCCTCGACGATCTTCTGCATGATGTTCTGGGCTTCCTTCGGATGCTCCTCGAACCATTCGGACAGCTTCTCGCCCATCAGGCTCTCGACCACGGGGCGCACCTCGGAGGAGACGAGCTTGTCCTTCGTCTGCGAGCTGAACTTCGGATCCGGCACCTTGACCGAGAGCACGCAGGTCAGGCCTTCACGCGCGTCGTCGCCGGAGATGTCGACCTTCTCTTTCTTGGCGAGGCCCGTCTCGGCGGCGTATTTGTTGATGATCCGGGTCAGCGCGCCGCGGAAGCCGGCCAGGTGCGTGCCGCCATCGCGCTGCGGGATGTTGTTGGTGAAGCAGAGCACCTGCTCGTGATAGGTGTCGTTCCACTCCATCGCGACCTCGACCGTGATGCCGTCGCGCTCGCCGATCGCATAGATCGGTTCGGGGATCAGCGCGGTCTTCTGGCGGTCGATGTGCTCGACGAAGGCTTTCACGCCGCCGTCATATTGCAGCACGCTCTCATAGGGCTCGGGGCCGCGCAGGTCCTTGAAGACGATCCGCACGCCGGAGTTCAGGAAGGCGAGTTCGCGCAGGCGGTGCTCCAGCGTCTTGCGGTCATACTCCGTCATGGTGAAGGTCGACGTCGAGGCGAGGAAGCGCACGGCGGTGCCGGAATAGGGCTTGCCGTCCGCAGCCGGCGGGCTGTCGCCCAGCGTCTTCAGCGGCGCCTCGACCTGGCCACCCTCGATGAAGCGGACAAAGTGCTCCTGCCCGCCGCGATGGATGCGCAGCTCGAGCCAGTCCGACAGGGCGTTGACGACCGAGACGCCAACCCCGTGCAGGCCGCCGGAGACCTTGTAGGAGTTCTGGTCGAACTTACCGCCAGCGTGCAGCTGGGTCATGATGACTTCCGCCGCAGACACGCCTTCGGACTTGTGCATCTCGACCGGAATGCCGCGGCCATTGTCGGTGATCTCGGCGGAGTTGTCGGGGTGCAGCGTGACGGTCACTTCGTCGGCATGGCCGGCCAGCGCCTCGTCAATTGCATTGTCCACGACCTCATAGATCATGTGGTGCAGACCGGAGCCGTCATCGGTGTCGCCGATATACATCCCCGGGCGCTTGCGAACCGCCTCCAGCCCCTTCAGGACCTTGATGGAATCGGCACCGTATTCGGGCATGTTTTCAGCTGTTTCGGCCATGTTGATCTGCCTGTTCTCGTGATTCGTCACAATTCGTTGAAATTGTAGAGGATTCGAGCCCAAAAGGGAAATCCCAGAGGGGGCGGAATCCCGTGCAGAAACAAGGCTTTAACGGGTCGTGTGCAGTTCGCTTCCGGGGCGGTGCCCGAAAGCCACGGAAAACGGGTCGATCCTGGGATTTCAGGTCAACGCCAAAGAGCGCTCAATCCTCGAACACAGGCGCCCGTTTCTGGGCAAAGGCGGCGGCCGCTTCGGCGAATTCCGGAGACTGGAGCTGGGCGGCGAAGACGGTTCCTTCCGCGCGCATCTGGTCGGCGATTTCCGCACGGTTCATGTTCAGCAGCGCCTTGGATTTCAGGACAGCACCCGGAGCTGACGCCGCGATCTTGCGGGCCGTCTGCTGGGCGGTCTCCAGCACCTCGCCGTCGGCCACCACGCGGGAGACGAGGCCGCAGGCCAGCGCTTCCTCGGCTGAAAGAATCCGGCCCGCCAGCAGGATGTCATTCGCCATCGAGCGGCCGACCATGCGCGGCAGCAGCATGGAGGAGCCCGCCTCCGGCACCAGCCCCAGCTGTACGAACGGCGCGCGCAGGTTGGCTGAAGCCGCTGCATAGGCGATGTCGCAGTGCAGGAGCATGGTCAGGCCGACACCGATGGCCGGGCCGTTGATCGCCGCGATCAGCGGTTTCTCTGCATCGCGGATGGCGTTGAGAAAACGGGTGACCGGCGGCTCGCCGCTCTCGCGCGCTTCGATGGAGGCAAAGTCGGTCAGGTCGTTCCCGGCGGTGAACATGTCGCCTTCGCCGGTGATCACGATGGCGCGAATGGCCTTGTCGGAATTGGCGCCGTTGATCGCGTCCGCCATGACGCCATACATCGCCTGGGTCAGCGCATTCTTACGGTCCGGACGGGCAATGGTGATCGTCAGGATGCGATCGGACAGGTCTGTCTTGATGTGGTCGGTCATGGCGGTTCCTTGAAAGGTGTTCACGCCCTTTGAGCAGGATGGGACCCGTCAGGCAAGATGGCCCGGGGCCTAGGGAGTTTTCCGGATAGTTCCGGCCCGAGGAAACGGGCATCAGGGCAGTATGAGACAAGACTGGATTTCCTTCGCCCGGGCGACTGTTCCGCGCTATACGAGCTACCCGACTGCGGTGCAGTTCAATGACGGGATCGGTGCCCGCCAGGTTGGCGACTGGGCCGCGACCGTCGATCCGCACGGGGCGATCTCGGTCTATGTGCATGTGCCCTTTTGCGAGCAGCTTTGCTGGTACTGCGGCTGCCATACGAGCGTGCCGAACGGCTATGCACGCGTGGAGCGCTATGTCGACCAGCTGCATCGCGAGATCGATCTCTGGGCTCGTCAGGTCGGCGCGCATGATGGTGTGAAGCACCTGCATTTCGGCGGCGGCTCACCCAATGCGCTTTCGGCCAGTGACTTTGTCGCCGTGGTGAACCGGATCGAGGCGGCGTTTACGCTCCGCAGCGATGCCGAAATCGCGGTGGAGCTCGATCCACGGTCGCTGACCCCGGAGCGGATCGCCGCGCTGGCCATCAGCGGCGTGACGCGCGCGAGCCTTGGCGTTCAGACCCTGTCGCGCCCCGTGCAGGAGGCCATCAACCGCGTACAGCCGCGCGAGATGATCGAAGAGTCTGTCGAGAGCCTCCGCAAGGCCGGCATCGCCGCGATCAATATGGACTTGATGTATGGCCTTCCGCACCAGCGGGTCGAAGACGTGGTCGAGGCCGCACGCTTCGCCGCAGGCATGGGGACAGACCGCGTTGCCGTGTTCGGCTATGCGCATGTGCCGTGGTTTGCCAAGCACCAGCGCGCCATCAATGCCGAAGCGCTACCCGGCCTTGGAGAGCGCTTCCATCAGGCTGAAGCCGTTGGCGCGACGCTTTCGGCGGCGGGTTATGCCGCCATTGGCCTCGATCATTTCGCTCGCCCGGGCGACGAGATGGCTGTCGCCGCGAAGGCCGGTGCGCTTCATCGCAATTTCCAGGGCTATACGACCGATCCGTGCGACACGTTGATCGGACTTGGCGTCTCGTCCATCTCCGCCTTCCGGCAGGGGTTCGCCCAGAACACGAAGGACCGCCGCGCCTGGGAGGCGGCGATTGCGGAGGGACGGCTGCCGACCGAGCGTGGCGTTACCCTGACCGATGACGACCGGCTGCGCGGCCGCGCCATTGAGGCGTTGATGTGCAATCTCACCGTCGATACGGCGGCCATCTGCCGGGAGAAGTCCGTGGCTGAGGATGCGCTCGACGGTGCGATCGAGCGGGCACGTCCGCTGGAGGCTGCAGGGCTCTGCGAGATCGAGGGCCGCTGCATCACCGTGCCGGAAGAGGCGCGCGCCCTGATGCGCACGGTTGCGCGCTGCTTCGACGCCTATGTGCCCGCCGAGGATGCCGCCCCGCGCCACGCCAGGGCGGTCTGACCCTGCGCTAGAGGCCGGCCTCGGAGTTTGGTGAATGTCCGGAATGGCCAATGGATATGGACACATCGCCGACCCGCCAGTCGGTATCGCGCACGATGCGCTCGGCTTCCTCGATCTGCGCCGTGCTCGGGCGTTTATCGCCGGTCATGGTGAGGAAGGCATCGCCGAAGACGAGGTGCCCGACTTCACGCAGCCTCACATCCGACCTGTCCACCCAGTCCAGCTCGTTCAGCCGGTCGCAGATCGCCTGGCGCAGTTTTTCGCCATTCGTGCCGAGCGGCTCCGGCGTGCGGTCGAGCAGCTGGGCGCCGGAATCCTTCAGGTTGGAGAAGCCGTCATTGATGATGCTGAACGAGATGAAAAGCGCCGCCACCGCGTCCGCCCACCAGAAGCCGAACCCGATGCCGATAATGCCGACAATCGCGGCTGAAGCCGTCTGCCAGTCGGCTGAATTCATCGCCGCATCGGCATAGAGCGCCTTGTCATTCAGCTTGCGCGCGAGCGGCAGTTTCATCCGCCCGAGAATGGCGGCGGGCAGGCCGGAATAGACAAGGACGCCGATCATGATCCAGCCCATCCAGACTGTGGCGCCGAACATGTGCACGGTCGGGATGGTCGGCTTCTCCTGTTTGATGAGCGCCATCGAGGAGTCGTACATCAGATAGGCGCCCATCAGGAAAAGCGCGAGCGAGCTTGCGAGATAGGCGATCGAAGAGGCGCGATGAAAGCCGAATGGGAAGGTCTTGGATGGCGCCTTGCTCACCAGCCGGATCGCGATCAGGAAGGACAGCGGCGGGATAAGGCTGAGCGAGTCTTCCAGCCAGGCCGCCTTCATCGCCTGCGAGGCGCCCATGACGAGGTACATCACGCCCACGACGCTGAGCAGGTAGAGGAAGGTGATGCGCTCGAGCCAGATCGCCTTCTTGCGATCATCCTGCAGGCTTTCGGGATATTCGTATTGCTGGGCCAGTCTCATGGGCGGGCCTCCTGAAGAGGAAGGCAGCCGGGATTGGCCGGCAGGGACCGGGTCAGCGCGGCATAGAGCGCGTTCTCGCCATGCGGAATGGCGAGGACGTGGGTGGTCTTGCTGAGCTTGTCTCCCACCGGGGTCAGGCCTAGCTCGGCAAGGCGGTATTCCTCCGCCGCCGCAGGGGCCGTGCCGTCAGTCAGGTCGTTCACCCGTTCGACGCTCGCGCCGCGTTTCTCGACGAGTTTCGGAAATTCGGTCGCACGCTCGACGCGGACCGTCAGATCCTTGATGTCGGCATCGCTTAGCGTTGGAACGCCCGAAACGGGGACGCCGATATAGGATTTACAGGCGGAGACGGGCTCCGACAGGCTGACATGTTTCTTCCACGGGGTCTTTTTTGTCAGCCCTGCGGCGACGATGTGCAGGTCGCCTGCTTCCAGCGCGTGCATCAGCGTTTCTTCGTCGCGCTGCAGCCATTCTATCTCGAGATCTTCCGCTTCGGCGAAGGCACGGATGAGGTCGGCTTCGACACCGGTCGGATCGCCATCATTCCATTCGATCCATGGCGGCGCATCGGCGACCCCGACTTCCAGCGCGCCCTGCCTGGCCTGTTCGAGCGACCCGCGGACATCCGCCGGGTAGCGGGAGCAGGCCGCCAAACTGCCAGCCACCAGAAGCGGCAGCAGACTTCGTCCGATCATGCCTGTCATCATGCTCGCCAAACGCTCACCATCGCGACGCGTTCCGGGCCTGGGGCGCGAGGATGCGGCCCCGGCTTGAGCCTGATCAGGCTGGTTTGCGGCAGAGGATGGCCGTGGGAACGATCCGGCCGGCTTCGTAGTTGGCGCGCAGGTTCGCGCTCTTTTCCTTCGCCGTTTCGCCCATGACCATGGCGAGGCTCATCGGTGAGGAGGGTTGGCCTGCCTGCCGGTCGAGATGTTCGAAGAAGCGGCTGGCAATGTCATGGCGCGCTTCAGTCTTCGATATGGCGAAACCGGCGGCTTCCAGATGCTCCTCATAGCGGTCGGCAGACCGCACAAAGCTTGTCGACGGGTCACCGGCCCACGGGACGGGGAAGGTCAGCGGTGTGGTCTCGTCCTCCCCGCGCATGATGTCATAGACGAGGAAGCGCCCGCCGGGCTTGAGCACGCGAAAGACCTCGGCGAAGAGCTCGCGCTTGGTTTCGATGTTCATGCCGACATGAAACATCCAGGCGACGTCGAAAAGCTCATCCTTGAATGGCATATCGAGCGCGCTTTCGTGATGCAGCTGGACCAGGCTGCCGAGCTTTACCCATGAGGTAATGGCCTTGCCGGTCTCGATGAAGTTTCCGGTCAGGTCGATCCCGTCAACATGGCAGCCATAGCGATGCGCGGCGTGGCGCGACGTGCCGCCTGTGCCGCAACCGACGTCCAGCGCGTGCTCTTCTTCCCGGATTTCGAGCTCGGGCAATAGCAAGTCCGTGGCCATGCGGCCGCCGACATGGAATTCCTCAACCGGCGCAAGGGCATCGAGGGTGACGGTTTCCGGGCAGAGTTCCATTTCGCCCAGCGCCTTTTCGATACGCGTCAGCAGATCTGGCCGGTTGTAGTGGTCGCTGACGGGTCCGCTCATGCCCGGCCTTGCCTCCTCATCACCCGCCGGAAACGGGTCCGGCGGGCTAGGGTTTAGACCTCAACGGCCAATGTCTCAAGGCCACGGAAAAAGGGCAGGGTGCGCCACTCAAGCGGGGCGTCTGCAAGCGTCATCTCAGGGTAGCGCGCAAACAGCTTCTGGAAGACATGCCGCGCTTCCATCCGGGCGAGTGGCGCGCCGATGCAGATATGCGGACCGCCCCCAAATGCGACATGCGAGGGACGCTTCACCGTGATGTCGAACCGGTCTGGCTGGCCGAAGACGGCTGCATCGCGATTGGCTGAGGCCAGCGAACAGAACACGGTCTGGCGCGCCTTGACCGGGCAGCCGCCAATCTCGCGGTCATCCGGCGAGATGCGCGACGTCGCCGAGACGGGCGCCTCGTAACGGAGCACTTCTTCCACCGCTTGCCCGGCCAGTGCCGGATCGGCCTTCAGCGCGTCGAGCTGGTCGGGATGGGTGAGGAACAGCCACACGCCATTGCCGATCAGGTCTGTCGTGGTGAGGTTTCCGCCGACGAGGAGCGCTTCGAGATTGCGGCGAAGTTCATCGTCGCTGATGTCGGCCTCCCCGGAGGCCTGCAGCGCGGCCATGTCGCTGACGAGATCATCCTGCGGCGCTTTCCGGCGGGCGGTGAGCAGTTCGTCGAAATAGGCGTTCAACGCGTCGGCAGAGCGGGCGAGGCGCTCTGTCTCTTCTTCGGTGCACACTGGATTGAGCGACAGGATCACGCCTTCCGACCAGTCGCGGAATTCGGCCAGCCGGCTCTCGTCGACACCAAGGATACGCGCGATCACCAGGACCGGGATCGGCACGGCGATCTCGCTCATCAGGTCGAACCGCCCGTTGGCAGGGGCTGCATCGATGATGTCATCGATGATCGCCTCGATCTCGGGTTTCATCTTCTGGATGCGCGAATAGAAGGCCTTGGCGAGTGGCAGTCGGATGCGTGAATGGTCCGGATCGTCAAGGAAGAGGATCGAGGGCTGCTCCAGCTCTCCGCTCTGCTCGTCCACGAAACGGCGGGCGAGCGAGCCTTCCTCCGCCTTGATCGGCAAGCGCACATAGGACCGGTCGTTCACCGTCTCGCGGATATCCCCATAGCGGGTCAGGAACCATGTCTTCGCGATCTCGTCCCGCATGACCGGGCACCCCTCGCGCAAAGCCTTGAGGGGTGTGTGCGGATCGCTTCGTCCTTGCGGATCAAAGGCGGAGACCTCCAAGATGCTTTGTGGCATCTCCCCCTGCTTCATGTCGTCGGCCATCGCTTCCTCCCATTCTTTTTGTTGCGGGAAGTATAACGCACCTTGCCCGGATTGGCGTGGGGTCGCGCAAGGTCAGCCCAGCCCGGACCGAATTGAATTGACTTCCGCGGGTGAAGCGCCGATTCCTGTTAACCATGGGGACCATGAACCGTCTCATCGGGCGTCACCGAGCGCAGATAAAGGAAAGAGCGAGGCTTTCGCGCTACATCCTCGTGCTTGCCATTCTGGCGACGCTCACCTGCTTTGCGACCTTCATTTCCACCCTGACCGGCAAGTATCCACTGCCTGTGGGGGCAGAGCTTTTCTCCAGCTATCCCGAGCGGATGCTGGGGGCGACGAACTTCTTCATGATGACGGCCATCGGCGCAGCGCTGCGTATGTGGCGCTTCCGTCAGATGCGGATCAAGTTGATGATTGCGGAAGCCTTCATCCGCGAGAATGACACGGATACGGCCATGAAGATCCTGCTTGAGCCGCTGTTTGGCGATCAGGTCTGGCAGGATGACGACGAGGCGGCTCGCCCGAGACGCTTTGCGCGCGTAAGGATACCGGTATGAGCGAGACGACGAGCGAGCAGCAGATCACCTCCGCCGACCTCCTCGCGGAGCTGCGCGAAGAACAGCAGAGCTTCCGCTTCCTGATGACGGCGCTTGCCGCGATCATCGGCATGGCCGCCGTGATCGTCGCAGGCAGCGTGATCTATTTCTACATGCAGCTGTCCGGGCTGAAGCAGCAATATGCCGAACAGACTCGCCTCAACGAGATGAATCTCCGCATCGTCGCGGGTGAGGCCGGCCGCCAGCGGGAGTCCACACAGGCCGCTATCGTTGCCATCCGCGAGGAGAACGAGGCCGCCCGCCGTCAGGCTGAACTGGCGCGAGAGATCCAGCGGGCCGACAGCGTGACACAGGTCGCCAGCTACAAGGAAAATGCGCTGGAGCTGGCGCAGAAGCATTTTCTCGGCATTCTGCTCAACGAGGTAACGTCGCAAGTCGTCTCGATTGTCCTGCGCGCCGACGGGGCGGACGGCGAACTGCTTGACCCGGCGCAGCGGCTTCTGCTGCAGGCGGCGCTGGAAGACTGGGGCGGACAGAACCAGGAGGCCGTTCGCGGCGCTCTGACGAGCCTCTACCAGGACAGCGATGCACTGCAAGATCAGGCTCGTGGCGCCGCCGGGCTCGCCGCGTTGGAGTACCGCGCGGCCAACGACAATTCGCTCGGCTGGAACCGGGGCTGCTCGACCGTGGTCGACTATGTGAACCAGGCTTCGGCGCGCGGTCTCGAAGCGCCGATGCTGCTGCTCTGGAAAGGCCAGTGCCTGCGCAAGCGCGGCGATGCGCTGACCGCCTATCAGGCTTTCTCCAAGGCGGCGACCATGCTGGAAGGTGGCGGTTTCGAGGAAACGCTGCTGCATGCCCAGCTTGCCCATCACGGGGTCGGAACGACGCTGGTGGCGCTTGTCGCGAGCGAGGAGCTTCCGCAAGGCGAGGATTCCGAGAGCGCCTTGCAGGAAGCGATGTCGGAGCTTCGTGAGGCTGCCCGCATCCGTGGCGAGCGTGGCGCGACGTCGGTGGGGGTCGCCTACACTGAAGAGAATATCGGCTTCATCCATATCCTCGACGAGGACTGGCAGGCGGCGCTGGAGCATACCGGACGGATCGACAATATCCTGCCGCTCGCCTGGAACCTGACGGTGCGCCACATTGCGGCGATGGAGAACGAGAAGGCGTTGAAAAGTGCGGACGCGCCGCGCAACGAGATCCGCGAAATGCAGACCATCCAGAACGACACCCGCCTCGTCCTCGGCCTGATGGAATGCAACCAGATCGACCGGCCGGAACTGAAACGCCTGTTGCCCTCGAAATACAGCCAGACCGTCGATGAACTGTCACGCCATTGCGACGCCGATGCGGGTGGGGCGACCTAGGCTTGGGCCGGGGGGCCTTTTCCGGCCCGGATGAAGTCGATGAAAGCGCGCAGGGGCGCCGGCACGAACCGGCTGGAATAGTAGAGGTTTGGCCCGTCGAAGTCCGGCCAGAAACCCTGAAGGACCGGCTGAAGCGTACCGGCCTCAAACTTCGGGTCGAGTCAGTTGCGAAACGTCGTGACTGGAGCTGGACGGGGAAACCTTGCGCACACTGGAGGGGATTGCGGCGCTGGCCTGAGGGTCAGGCCTCCGTCACGCCGGCATCCCTGACCTCGAACCGCTGGGCCCGGTCGCCGAAGGCTTCGAAGAGGAAGCTTTCCGTCCCCGTGAGCCAGGCCTGGCCGCCGAGGTCGCACAGTTCGTCGAAGAGGGCCGCGCGCCGGTCTGCATCCAGGTGCGCGGCGGCTTCATCGAGCAGGAGGATAGGCGAGGGGCCGTCGCCATCCTTCGCCAGCGCGGACGCCGAAGCGAGGATCAGGCCGATGAGCAGCGCCTTCTGTTGGCCGGTCGAGGCATCGCCAGCCGGCATGCCGGTCGGACGATGAATGACGGCAAGGTCAGTGCGATGGGGGCCGGACAGGGTGCGCCCGGCGGCCATGTCGCGGCGGCGGCCCATACGGTAGGCTTCGGCGAGCTCCTCGAAAATACTCTTGAAGTCGTTGCCCGCTATGGCCGCCTTTTCAGCCTCGCCGTCAAGCGTCAGGTCGCCCTTCGGGAAGTAGCCGTCCGGTCGCGCATCCACGGCGGCCTGCAGGGCGTCCAGTACGCTCGCGCGATTGATGGCGATTTCGGCGCCGGCTTCGGCCATGCGCGTCTCGATGGCATCCGCCCAGGCCGGGTCGACATGGCCGCGTTCGAGCAGCGCATTGCGCTCACGCATGGCGCGCTCATAGCGAGCGGCGGCTGTCCCGTGCGAGGGCACATGCGCCATCACCTGCCGGTCGAAGAAGCGCCGCCGCTCCGACGCGCCGCCACGGAAAACGCCGTCCATGGCCGGCGTCAGCCACACGATCCGGATGAGTTCGGCAAGATCGGACGCCTGGCCCGGCGCGCCATCGATGCGGACGATACGCTTGGAGCTTGTGCCGTCTGTCTCGAGGCCAACACCGATGCGCCGCTCATCGACCGTGGCGGAGATGGTCCAGCCGCTGTCAGTGTCATGACGGGCAAGGTCGGCCAGCGTCGCACTGCGCAGGCCCCGGCCGGGACCGAGTTGCGAGACCGCTTCAAGCAGGTTGGTCTTGCCCGCACCATTCGGCCCGTAAAGGCAGACATGCCGCCCATCGAGATCAAGCGACAGCGTCTCGTAATTGCGGAAGTCCTTGAGGCGCAGGCGGGTAAGGCCGGTCATCGCCCCCGCTTACACCCGAAGCGGCATCAGCACATAGCGGCAGGCGGCATCGCCCGGATCGAGGATCAGCGCCGGAGAGGCGGGATCGTTGAGGAGGAATTCGGCGTCCTCGGCCTCGATCTGCGCGGTGACGTCGAGCAGGTATTTCGCGTTGAAGCCGATCTCCATCGCGTCCTCGCTATAGTCGCATTCGATCTCTTCATGGCCCTGGCCGGTTTCGGCGGAGTTCACCGCGAGGATGACCTTGCCGGGTTCGATGGAGAGCTTCACCGACCGCGAGCGTTCGGCTGATACGGTCGAGACGCGGTCCACGGCGGCCTCGAATGACTTGTTATCGATGACAAGGCGCTTCTCATTGCCCTTCGGGATGACGCGCGCATAGTCCGGGAAAGAGCCGTCGATTAGTTTCGAGGTCAGCACGGCACGCCCGGCGCGGAAGACGATCTTGGTATCGGAGACCGCAATGGAGACGTCGCCATCGACCTGGTCGATCAGGCGGCGGACCTCGGCGATAGCCTTGCGGGGCACGATCACGCCGTCGAGGCCATCGGAATCTTTTGGGGCCGGGCTGTCGGCAAGCGCCAGCCGGTGGCCATCGGTGGCCACGGCGCGCAGCACCTTGCCGCCTTCGCCATCGGCGACATGCAGGTACACACCGTTCAGGTAGTAGCGCGTCTCCTCGGTCGAGATTGCAAAGCGCGTCTTGTCGATCAGGCGCCGCAGCTCGCCGGCATCGACATCGAACTTTACGGCGCTGTCATCGCCCGTCATCGTCTGGAAGTCGGTTGCCGGCAGGGTCGGCAGGGCAAATTGCGACCGGCCCGAGCGGATCGACAGGCGGCGGTTTTCCGGGTTGAGCTCAAGCTCGACATCCGAGCCGGCGGGCAGCTTGCGGACCACATCGAACAGGGTGCCCGCCGGCGCGGTGATCGCGCCTTCGCTGGACACCTGGGCGTCGGCGCTGTCGACGGCCTCGATGTCGAGATCGGTGGCGACAAAGGTCACTTCCGGTCCCTTGGCCTCTATCAGGACGTTGGAGAGGATCGGGATCGTATTGCGCCGCTCGACCACGTTCTGCACGTGGGACAGCGCATTCAAAAGGTCACTTCTCTCGATCGTCAGCTTCATCAATCAGCCCATTTGTCGGGGCGGTCGTTCACTGCCGCCCAGTCCTTGTCTTGTGTGACCGTTCCGCCAGATGCGAATCGGCCCGCCTCTCGAAAGAAGCGGGCCGGATACCCTTGTCAAAATCGCTCAAATTGCAAGCCCCCGTAAGCCGATGGAGGCTTATAATCTGCGGAAATCAGCCGTTTCACTCGGCCTGGATCTCGAACACCGTCTCACGCACGCGTTCCACGTCGCGGATCATGTCCGGATCCTTCTGCATTTCATTCCTCACCTTGCGCCAGGCATGCAGGACGGTTGTGTGGTCCTTCTTCTTGAAGGCGCCGGCGATCTGGGGATACGACTTGTCGGTCATTTCCCGGCAGAGATACATGGCGATCTGACGTGGATGGCAGATCGAACGGGACTTGTTGGCGCTCTCGATCTCGGGCTTGGAGAGGCCGAAGACGCGCATGGTCGCCCGCTTGATATTGTCCAGCGACGGCGGCTGGTACTCGCCCTGCTGGCGGCGCAGCACGGTGACCAGCATGTCCATGTCAGGCTCATCCTCACCATAGCCGGTCTCGGTCTGCAGGCTCCACAGGACGCCGCAAAGCTCCCGTCCGGGGCCGCGAACCGTGGAAACGATCTTGTCGATCATCTCTTCCGACAGCTCGAAGTTCGGCTGGTCCTCGCGGATCATGGCGGCATGCAGGCGAACGATCTCGCGGCGCATCTCCTGGTCCGGCAGGCCAACTTCGCTGGCCGCCGCGCCCATGATCTCGCCCCGCATGCGCTCGGAGAAGCCTTTCAGGTCGCCCGGGGCCTCATCGGCCGTCAGGACCACGCGTCCGCCTTCCTTGGTGACCGAGCGGATGGTCGCGAAGAAGTGCGTATCCGTCTTCGCCTTGCCGGCGATCCATTGCAGGTCGTCGATGAGCAGCAGGTCGTTGTTACGCACCCAGGACTTCAGATCGCGCGTGTCGCGGGCCATGGCCCCATCGACATAGGCGGTCACGAACTCCTCGGCCGTCATGTAGGTCACCCGCCGTCCATCATCGAGATGCAGGACAGCGTTCTCAATGGCGCGCAGGATGTGGGTCTTGCCCGTGCCCTGACGTCCATAGATGAGCGACACGTCCGCACCGCGCTTTCCGCCTTCGACGATCTCCTGGGCGAGACCCACGGCGCGCTTGTTGGTGCCGCCGGTGACGAGATTGGCAAAGGTCATGCCCGGCGCACCCTCTGTACGGGACGTACCGTCTTTGGTGTCCGCTGTCGCAGTGGTTTTGGCCTGGCTCTTCTCGACCGCCCAGGGGTTCTGGACGAGATCACGTGTGCTGGCCGGAATGTCCTTCCAGCAGGAGATCTTCAGAGCGCGACCTTTCGGGTCGGCCTTCCGCCAGATCCGTTTGAGGAGCGGGCGGTGGTTGCTGTTGATGCGATCAAAGGCGAGCTGGTCGCGGGCAGCGATCAGGACTTCATCATCGACTTCGGCGACGAACCGCAGGTCCGCGATCCATTTGTCGAAATCTTCAGCGGGAATGCGAACCCGCGTGTCATTCAGCACGCTGTTCCAGATCTCCCGGCCGCGATGAGCATCCTTTCTCTCATTTGCTGCCTGACCATTCTCGTTCGTACTCTTACCCCAATTGCCAGATTCTTCTTGGCGCCCCATAGGAACTTCCCCTTTCCTGTGTTTTCTGTTCCACTCTCCTATTGCCGATCAGAACACACGAACCCTGTTCGGATCTTTGAGATCCGTCACCACTTTTTACTCGGTACAGGGACTAATTTCCGTCGATGAATTTACTAAAACACAGGCCTTCTCAGCCTGTCTACCGTCCTTTTTTCCCGAACAGGTGATAAACCATCTTGAAACTCCTGTGACAGGGGAAAAACGCTTATGATTCAGGCAGAAAAAAATTGCACAAAGCCTGATGAATCATGAAGGTACGCTACGTACACCGGTCTTGTTTGCACTATGTTCTGTCAACTTTTTTGGTGTGAAAAGCCTGTGAATTTTAGACCTTTTTTGACCGTGTATTTTCGTGCTCGTAACGCGAGCAGAACACGAAAAAGCCCGCATGGCTAGGCCATGCGGGCTCTGCATTTTTGCAATTTTGTGACGGCTGCCGAAAGGCCTCAGCCCATCGCCTTCACGCGCGCGGAGAGGCGAGAAATCTTGCGGGAAGAAGTGTTCTTGTGAATGACACCCTTACCGGCTGCGCGCATGATTTCCGGCTGCGCGGTCTTCAGCGCTTCGGTGGCGGCCTTCTGGTCGCCCGATGCGATCGCTTCCTCGACCTTGCGGATATAGCGGCGCATCCGCGAACGGCGTGCGGTGTTGACTTCGGTCCGGCGCGCGATCTTGCGCACCATTTTCTTGGCTGAGCGGGTATTCGCCATCAATAACTCCTGAGTGTCCGGTCGGACGCAAGCGGCGGACATACCCAAACGCCCCCGCGGCGTCAACCGGAACCAGCGGCGCTATATGTATAAAGGCCGCCTTTTGTGTGTTCCGGGTTCTAGTGATTGTTGAAGTGCGGCTCGCGCTTCTCCACGAAGGCTTCCATGCCTTCCTTCTGGTCTTCGGTCGCAAACAGCGAATGGAAGAGGCGCCGCTCGAACATGACGCCCTGGCTGAGCGTGGTTTCATAGGCGGCGTTGACCATTTCTTTCGTCATCATCGACGCGGCACGCGGCATGGAGGCGATCTTGCGCGCGACCGAGCGGGCTTCGTCCTGCAGGTCGTCGGTTGGCACGACACGGGAAACCAGCCCACAGCGCTCGGCTTCGGCGGCATCCATCATGCGCCCGGTCAGGCACATTTCCATCGCCTTGGACTTGCCGGCAAAGCGGGTCAGCCGCTGTGTGCCGCCGGCGCCGGGCGAAACACCGATGGTGATTTCCGGCTGGCCGAACTTTGCATTCTCGGCGGCCAGGATGAAGTCGCACATCATCGCCAGCTCGCAGCCGCCGCCAAGGGCATAGCCGGAGACCGCAGCGATGGTCGGCTTGCGCATCTTCGAGGCGCGTTCCCAGTTGCGGGTGATGAAGTCCTTATAATAGGCATCGAGATAGGACTGCTCGCGCATTTCCTTGATATCGGCGCCCGCCGCGAAGGCTTTCTTGGAGCCGGTAATGACAACGCAGCCGATGGAGGCATCGGCGTCGAAGCGGTCCAGCACTTCGGTCAGTTCGTCCATCAGCTCGTTGTTGAACGCATTCAGTGCGTCAGGCCGGTTAAGCGTAACAATCGCAACCGCATCATCGACTTCGGTGAGCAACGTCTTGTATGCCATGGTGTGCCCTGCTCCTGATCCTTGCTTGCCTTTTGCGGCCTGAGCCGCGAGTTTCCGCGTTGGCATAGGGGAATAAGGCCCCGGCGTCGATAGGGAGTGACCAGCAATGGAATTCAGCATCAAAGTCTCAACACTGATGGGCGCAGGGGCGGCATTGCTGCTGTCTGGATGCGTCTATGTGAAGTCGACGTCCGCCGAGGCGCAGCCGCAAAGGCTCGATGAAGCGCAGCAGACCGTTAACCAGCGCGCGGCTCAGCCTGTGGCTGCCGACCCCGTGGAGCCGGGGCCTGGCGACCGGATGCCATCTGGCCGCGATATTGGAGTACGCTCTGCCGTTGTTGCGCCGAATGCGGCGGCCGCCACGGCCCATCCGCTGGCCACGCAGACCGCACTCGATGTCATGAAGGCCGGTGGCAATGCGGTTGATGCGGCGATTGCGGCAAACGCCATGCTCGGCCTCGTCGAGCCGACGGGCAATGGCATTGGCGGGGATCTCTTCGCCATCGTCTGGGACCCGGAGCCCCAGGAGCTGTACGGCTATAATGGCTCTGGCCGTTCACCCATGGGCGCCACGCTCGAGGATATGCAGGCCAAGGCCGATGAATTCATGGATGGCGAGGAAATTCCGCCTTACGGGACAGCGCCTGTGACCGTGCCGGGGACCGTCGATGGCTGGTTCGCCCTGCATGACCGCTTCGGCGAGACACCCGTCAGCGACCTGGTGGCACCGGCGGTCAGATATGCCCGGGAAGGGGCCCCGATCCCGGAAGTCATTGCCTATTACTGGAGCTATGGCCCAAAGCGTTATGAGCCCGCCTATGAGAGCGGCATGCTCGAGGAATACGAGAACGCGAAGGAGACCTATTTCTCCCCGCCCCCGCGCGAAGGCACTCTGTTCAAGAACCCCGATCTCGCAGACACGCTGGAGACAATCGGCGATGAAGGCCGCGATGCTTTCTATAAAGGCGAGATTGCGGAAACGATGGATGCCTATTTCAAGCGCATCGGCGGCTTCCTTCGTTATGAGGACTTCGCCGAGCACGAAGGTGAATGGGTCGAGCCGCTTTGCGCGACCTATCGCGACGAGGTGAAGGTTTGCGAGCTGCCGCCGAACACGCAGGGCGTGGCCGCGCTACAGATGCTTCAGATGCTGGAGCGGTTTGACTTGCGCGAAATGGGCTATGGCTCATCCGACAGTATTGCCGCACAGGTCGAGGCCAAGCGCCTCGCCTTTGCCGACCGGGCCAAGGGCTATGCCGACCCGGCGTTTAGCGGCATCGACCCGAGCGTCTTCATCCGCGAAGGATATAATGCCGAGCGCTCCAGGCTGATCGACATCAACACGCCGATGAAAACGGTCGAGGCGGGGATGGATTTCGCCGCCGATGCCAAGCTGGAAGACGGCGACACCACCTATCTCACCGTGACCGACAAGGATGGCATGATGGTCTCGCTGATCCAGTCGAACTATCGCGGCATGGGCTCCGGTCTTGTGGCCGATGGTCTTGGCTTCATGTTCCAGGATCGCGGCCAGCTCTTCTCGCTCGACCCTGAGCACCCGAACGTCTTCGAGCCGGGCAAGCGGCCGTTCCATACGATCATTCCGGCCTTTGCCTTCAAGAAGGATATGCCGGGCTGCCAGGTCCGCGCCGAGCCGATCGACCAGGCCTGTCCATACGAGCCATGGATGAGCTTCGGCCTGATGGGCGGGGGCATGCAGCCACAGGGGCATACCCAGATCATCCTCAACCTCGTCGATTTCGACATGGGCCTGCAGGAAGCCGGCGATGCCGCGCGCTGGGAACATACGGGCGGCTGTGAGCCGACCGACGACTATTCCGACGAAGCCTGCGAAAATGAGATGGGCGTTGTCCACCTCGAAAGCGGCATCCCGCCGGCAACCCGCGCCGAGCTTGAGCGGCGCGGCTACACGGTCGAGTGCTGCGACGCCAATGGCGGTGGCTATCAGGCGATCATGCGCGACTTCGAGACCGGCGCCTGGATCGCCGCAACCGAGATGCGCAAGGACGGTTCGGCAGACGGGTACTAGGCCCGAGCGACTGATTGCGCATTGCAAGATTGCGCTGGCGAGGATCAGATAGGGGCATGCTCTACCTGATCCTCAAGGCCACAATCTCGGGCATCCTGATCGCCGTCGCCTCCACGCTGGCGAAGCGCTATCCCGGGTTTGGCGCGCTAATCGCGTCCCTGCCGCTGGTCTCGGTTCTTGGAATGATCTGGCTGTGGCGGGACAAGCCCGACGCGGAAAACATGGCCGCCCATGCAGGCGCGACCTTCTGGTACGTGATCCCGTCGCTGCCAATGTTCCTGCTGATCCCCGCCCTGTTGCGCCACGGGGTGTCGTTCTGGATCGCGCTTGCAGCGGGCTGCCTGCTGACCATCCTGCTTTACATTCTTATGACATGGATTGGGCCCAAACTTGGCCTGCAACTCTAGCTCGCGCTGACAAGCGGCCAGAAGACCGGGATCACGACGAGCGAGACCGCAAAGAAGAGCAGGTTCAGGGGCAGGCCGACTTTCGTGAAGTCTGTGAACCTGTACCCGCCGGCGGTATAGACCAGCGTATTCGTCTGATAGCCGATCGGCGTGGCAAAGCTCGCGCTGGCGGCAAACATCACCGCGACCACGAAAGGCCGGGCATCGACACCCAGGCTGGCCGCCAGTCCGATGGCAATAGGGGTCATAAGGATGGCGGTGGCGTTGTTGCTCACAAGTTCCGTCAGCGCCGAGGTGATCAGATAGACCACGGCGAGGGTCACGATCGGCGGCAAGTGCCCGATCGGACCGCTGATACCATCGACAAGGAAGGCGGCGGCGCCTGTCGTCTCCAGCGCCTGGCCAAGCGCCAGCATGCCGAAAATCAGGAACAGGATGTCCCACTGGATCGACTTGTAGGCTTCCTGATGGTCGATGCAGCCCAGCGCGATGACGCCAGCAGCCGCGATCAGGGCGAGCCCGGCAATCGGCATGATGCCCAGCGCTGCGAGCACCATGACAAAGAAGACAGCGCCCAGCGCGATGGGCGCCTTGTCGCGGCGGATTGGCTGCTCGGTCGTCTCGGTCAAATTCGACAACATACCGTCATCGAACATCTGCCTCAGGCCGCCCGGCGGGCCTTCAACGAGCACCGTATCGCCGATGTCGAACCGGATATTCTTGCCGCCAATGCCGATATTCTCCCCGCGCCGGTGGATGGCGATGGCATAGACGCCATAGAGGCGGACGAGGCCTGCCCCGATGATGGGGCGGCCGACGAGGCGCGACTGCGGGCCGACGACGCCTTCCATGACGCGCGTCTCGGTCGCCTGGACCGGCTCGATGGCGTGCGTGCTGCCGGCGCCTGACCCGATGGCGACATTACCAGCCTCGCGCAGCGACAGCATTTCCGAGACGGGTGAGCGCAGAACGAGCCGGTCGCCTGCCTCCAGCGACAGCGAGGTGAGCTCACCCCGGCGGGAACGGTTCTCACGCATCACGTCGATCACGGTGAAGCCCTTGTCGGTGGTGAAGCCGGTTTCCTTGATCGTCTTGCCGACGAGGGGTGAGTCGACCGGCACAAGCACCTGCGCGACGAAGCGGCGTGATGCGGAGGTCGGCAGGAGCGTTGCCAGCGTGTCCCGGTCTGGCAGGAACCAGCGTCCGACAATCGTCATGTAAAGCGTCCCGGCCAGCGCCAGGCACAGGCCCGCGCCGGTGATCTCGAAAATGCCGAAGGATGCCATGCCGGATGTCTGCACGATGCCGTCGACGAGCAGGTTGGTGGAAGTACCGATCAGCGTCGTCATGCCGCCGAAGATCGAGGCGAAGGAGAGCGGGATCAGAAGTTTCGATGGCGAGACACCCACCGATTGCGACAGCCGGATCGCGACCGGTATGAGGATGACGACGATCGGGGTGTTGTTCATGAAGGCCGACAGCACGATCACGACGAGCATCAGGGCGGCGATGGCGGCCATCGGGCTCCATCGTCGCGACAGCCGCACAATGGAATTACCGATTGCGCCGATCACGCCGGTTCGTTCAAGCGCCGCTGACAGGATGAACATGGCGCCGATGGTGATCGGGGCAGCGTTGGAAAAGACGCCAAGCACATCCTTGACGCTGAGCAGGCCGAAGATGAGAAGCGCTGACATGGCGAGCAGCGCGACCACGTCCGAGGGGATCCGCTCGCGCACGAAGCCGACGAAGACGGCGGCGACGAGCATGAGGACGAGAGCAATCTGGACCGGTTCTGGCAGCGTGAATTCGGGCATGAAGGTCAATCGGGAATGTCAGTCCGCGATACAAATGGAATTCCGCGGCTTAAAGCAATCGAGTTTTACTGAGGCGTGCCTTGTATCTGGCTGATGCCAGCCCTGCAGCCTCAGGCGTCGAAGCGGTAGCTCTGTGCACTGAGCGCCTGGCTCAGGAAGTCCATCATCGCCCGTACGCGCGGGGACTGGCGAAAGTCCGGATGGGTCAGCACCCAGAGCCCGGTCGCAATCCGTTCCTTCAGCAGGCCATCCACACGTTCGAGCCCATCGATCCGGTCGCCATAGCAGCTTGGCATAATGGCGACCCCAAGGCCGAGGCGCACAGCTTCGGCCAGCGCGATGAAGCTGTCGGCCCGCAAGGCGATATTTATCCGCGGGACATTGTCGGCGATCCATAGTTCCGAGGGTGCGCCGCGAAAGCCTTCGAGCATGGCAAGCCAGCGGTGCTCACCGGCGGGCCGGAATCCGGTGCGTTCGAGATAGGCGGACGACGCATAGGCATGGAAGGTCAGGTCGCAGATGCGCCGGCCGACAAGGTGTTCCGGCGGCGCAAGGGAGGGACGGATCGCCACTTCGGCTTCGCGCCGGTTGAAATCGAGCGCGCGCGTCGAGACGCTGAGATGAATCTGCAGGTCGGGATAGCGTGACAGGAAGTCGTTGAAGAGGTCGGCGATACCGGAGACGAAGAGGGAGTCTGTCGTGGTGACCACCAGCTCGCCCTTGATGGCTTGGACCGCGCCGGTAGTTTTCCGTTCGATACGGACCAGGGCTTCGCCAATCTCCCGGGCGGCTTCAAGGATCGGGCCGGCTTCGGGCAGTGGCTCCAGCCCCCAGCTGTCGCGTGAGAAGAGCCGGTAGGAGAGCTGGTCTTCAAAGGCAGCGATCCGGCGCTGGACCGTGGTGCGGTTCACATTGAGCTGACGCGCGGCCTCAGCAATGGTGCCAGCCTCGGCCAGCACGGCGACGAAGCGCAGATCGTCCCAATTCCAGTTGTGCATTAACGCTACCAGCCCGCCGCAAAATTCCCCCAATTTGAAGCATAGACGCAACACTTCCCAAGCGCTTCAATGCTTCCAGTCAGAATCTACTAGTAATTCGCCTCAGAGGCGAGTATAGAAGGTTCCGATGGTTAAGGTGGGGCAGTCTGTACCCTCCCGCCAAAACAAATTGTCGACGCCGCCCAGGTCCCGTCCCTGGACCCAAGAGGTTAACTCTTTAGGCTGGCCCGTTGCTGCGAACGGACACCAGACTGGCACGGCCACGTTGTCCCCCATTACCGAATGTGGCTGTGTTCGGGCTGGCGTCGACAACCTCATTAGCACCTAAATTTTTGTTAATGACAAGCCGGAATCCCGCGCCTCAGGGCGAAATGTGAAGAATATTTCATGCACTTCCCCACAGACGGGAATCGGGAGGGGCCGCGCCACTTCAGTCGGGAAGATTAGCCATGTTTAAGAGTGCCCGGGCCGGGCGAACCTGGGTCACTCGTCTTTATCGCTGCGCGCTGCCTTGAGGCGATAGACCAGGTCCAGCGCCTCACGCGGGCTCAGGCCGTCAGGATCCAGTGCATCAAGTATTCTGAAGATTTCATGGTCTTCGGGTGCTGGTTCTTCCGTTTGACTTGCCATTGCGAAAAGCGGAAGCGCTTCGACAGCGCCCGGCTGCGCTTCCAGGCGTTTCAACACCTGCTCGGCCCGGCGAACGGCACGCGCGGGGAGGCCGGCCAGCCGCGCCACCTGCACCCCGTAGGACCGGTCGGCAGCCCCCTTCTGCACATCATGCAGAAAGACCAGCTCGTTTTTCCACTCCTTGGCGCGAAGGCTGAGATTGGCGGCATGGTCGAGCTCGTCGGCGAGCCCTGTGAGCTCATGATAATGGGTCGCGAAGAGGGCGCGGCACTTGTTGATGTTGTGCAGGTGTTCGACGGCCGCCCAGGCAATGGCGAGGCCGTCATACGTCGAGGTGCCGCGGCCGACCTCGTCGAGGATCACGAAGCTTTCCTCGGTTGCCTGGCTCAGGATCGCGGCGGTCTCGACCATTTCGACCATGAAAGTGGAGCGCCCGCGTGAGAGGTCGTCCGAGGCGCCGACGCGTGAGAAGACGCGGTCGGCGAGACCAAGACGCAGGCGTCGCGCAGGCACAAAGAAGCCGGCCTGCGCGAGAATGATGGCGAGGCAGGCCTGACGCAGATAGGTCGACTTGCCGGCCATGTTCGGCCCGGTCACGATAGCAAGCCGGGCACCCGCATGGCCGTTTGCATCGAGCGAGAGATCGTTGGCGGTAAAGCCTTGGCCTTCCTTCTTGAGCGCGGCTTCCACCACCGGGTGGCGCAGACCGTCGGCTTCAAAGACGGGTTCGGCTGCCAGTTCCGGGCGCACGGCCCCGGTCTCGTTTGCCCATGCGGCCGACGCGGCGGCGACATCGATGACGGACAGCGCGTGTGCGGCTGCCGAGATCGCCTCTGTCTGTGCTTCGACGCGTGCGCACAGGTCGCGGAAAAGCTCCAGCTCCCGTGCGGTCGAGGCTTCTTCGGCCCGCGAGATGCGTCCGGCAAGGTCGGAGAGCTCGGCCGTCGAGAAGCGGATATTCGAAGCAAGCGTCTGCCGGTGAATGAAGGTTTCCGAATGCGGCGGCTTCAGCAGCCCATCGCCATGGCGGGCGGGCACATCGATGAAATAGCCGAGCACATTGTTGAACTTGATCTTCAGCGCGCCGATGCCGGTCTCGTCTGCATAGCGCGCCTGCAGGGCAGCGATCACCTGCCGGGAGTCGCGGCGCAGCGTGCGCGACTCATCCAGCGCCTCGTCCCAGCCCTCGGCAATGAAGCCGCCATCGCGGGCCAGCGCCGGCAAGTCCTCCGCGAGCGCCTCGGCCAGCGTGTCGCCAAGCTGCTTCAGCGCGGGCTGCTTGTCCGGATCAAGCGCCTCTGCCGCTTCGGCCAGGGGACGGGGCAGGCCGGTCTTCTGGCGTGAAAGCTCAGCCGCGAGCGCCGCACCCTCGACAATCGCCCCGGCAATCGCCTTCAGGTCGCGCGGGCCGCCGCGCTCCAGCCGGATGCGCGATCGGGCACGCTCAAGGTCAGGCACGGCCGTGAGGCGCGCACGGATGTCTTCGGTGAGGCTTGGCTCTTCAAGGAAGAAAGCAACCGCGTCATGTCGCGCAGCGATCTCGTCGGCGTCGCATTCCGGTTCGGCCAGCCGGGCGGCCATCAGGCGCGCACCGGGGGCGGTCAGGGTCCGGTCGATGGTGGCGAGCAGCGTCCCGGCCCGTCCGCCGCGCATCGCGGTGTCGATCTCGAGACTGGCGCGCGTGGCCGGGTCGATGGCAAGGCGCTGGCGTGTGGAGCCGCGGCGCGGGGCGTCGAGCCGAATGTCAGCCCCGGCCTGGGTGAGCGAGAGATAATCGAGCAGCAGGCCAGCCGCAGAAAGTTCCGCGCGCGAGAAATCCCCGAAGGCGTCGAGGGCGGCGACCTTGTAGGCATTCTTCAGCGCGTCCTCGCCTGCCTTGGGCGATGCCGCGCGCTTCGGGCGGCGTGTGATCGGTACCCGCAAGGCCGAAAGCGCCTGCCGGACCAGCGGGCGGGCTTCGTCTTCCTCGGTCACCAGCAGTTCGCTGACCGGGAGGGCGGAGAGGCGATCGCCAAGCGCTTCCGGCGGAAGGTCCCGGATATCGAATGCCCCGGTCGAGACATCGCAGGCCGCCAGCGCGGCATCGGCGCCGCCACTCGCAAAGGCGATAGCGACCAGCGCCTGCCCCTGGCGGGCGGGCAGGATGGTATCCTCGGTGATGGTTCCGGGCGTGACGACGCGCACGACATCCCGGTTAACGATGGCCTTGGAACCACGCTTTTTCGCTTCGGCCGGACTTTCGGTCTGTTCGCAGACGGCCACGCGCTCCCCGGCCTTGATCAGGCGGGCCAGATAAGGCTCAGCCGAGTGGTAGGGCACGCCGGCCATGGGGATCGGCGCGCCCTCATGCTCGCCACGCGCCGTCAGTGTGATGTCGAGGATTTCTGCAGCCCGCACGGCGTCCTGGAAGAAAAGCTCATAGAAGTCGCCCATACGGAAAAAGAGCAGGGCATCATCATGCCTTGCCTTGATCTCGAGATATTGCGCCATGAAGGGCGTGGGGGCCTTGGCGGCAGGCGGGCTCATATGAGTATCGGGCATGGAGGCATGATTAACGGATTCGCATAGGTGGGCTGCAATGGAAATAAGCAGACCGGGGCGGGTTGTCGCCCCAAGCGGAGCGGCTTAGAGGTGAGCCCCGCAGTTCAAGCAAAAAATACATATTGAAGGCCACCGCAATGACGTCCAAGCGCCCGACATTCACGGACAAGGAAGCGCTCGATTTCCACCGCCACCCACAGCCCGGCAAACTGTCGATTGCGCCGACAAAGCCGATGGCGACCCAGCGCGACCTCTCGCTCGCCTACAGCCCCGGGGTTGCCGTGCCGGTCAAGGCCATCGCGGAAAACAAGGATCTCGCCTTCGAATACACTTCGAAAGGCAACATGGTTGCGGTGATTTCCAACGGCACAGCCATTCTGGGGCTCGGCGATCTGGGCGCGATGGCGTCCAAGCCCGTGATGGAAGGCAAGTCGGTCCTGTTCAAGCGCTTTGCGGATGTCGATTCCATCGACGTCGAAGTGATGACCACCGATACCGAGGAGTTCATCTCCACGGTCCGCAATATTGGCGAGACCTGGGGTGGCATCAATCTGGAAGATATCGCCAGCCCGGAATGCTTCATTATCGAGAGCCGGCTGCGTGAGGACCTCGACGTTCCGGTCTTCCATGACGACCAGCATGGTACCGCCATTATTGCCGCTGCCGGCCTGATCAACGCCTGTCACATTACCGGGCGCAAGCTGGAAGATGTGAAGGTTGCCGTGTCGGGCGCAGGGGCCGCAGGGCTGTCCTGCGCGGGCCTGATCCGCCATCTCGGTGTGAAGGCCGAGAACATCCTGATGTGTGACTCCCGCGGTGTCGTCTATGAAGGCCGCACCGAAAAGATGGACCAGTTCAAGTCTGCCTATGCGGTGAAAACGGAGAAGCGCACGCTGGCTGAAGCCATGGAAGGCGCTGATGTCGTGCTCGGGCTGTCAATCGCAGGAGCCATCACCAAGGAGATGGTGGCCAGCATGGCGAAAGACCCGATCATCTTCGCCATGGCCAACCCGGATCCGGAGATCACGCCGGAAGACATCAAGTCGGTGCGCGACGATGCCATCATCGCGACGGGCCGCTCGGACTATCCCAACCAGGTCAACAACGTCCTTGGCTTTCCCTATATCTTCCGTGGCGCGCTGGATGTGCGCGCCCGGTCGATCAATGAGGAGATGAAGGTCGCCGCTGCCCAGGCGCTGGCGGAACTTGCCCGCGAAGACGTGCCCGACGAGGTGGCGGCCGCCTATCATGGTTCGCGCCCGCAATTCGGCCGCGACTATATCATCCCGACGCCGTTCGATCCGCGCCTGATCAGCTTCATTCCGCCATTCGTGGCGCAGGCTGCGATGGATACCGGTGTCGCCCGGACCCCGATCCCGGACATGGACGAGTATCGCCGCATGCTGGCGCGCCGGCTCGACCCGACCGCATCCTTCCTGCAGGGCGTTCAGGCCGCTGTACGCGAGAAACAACCGCGCATCGTCTTTGCCGAAGGCGAGGAGCCGTCGGTGGTCCGTGCCGCCTACTCCTTCAAGAACCAGGGCCTCGGTCATCCGATCCTGATCGGCCGCGAGGAGCAGGTGACCCGCGCCATGCAACAGATGGGCGTGCCTGAAGGTTCGCTCGACATCATCAATGCGCGCCTGTCGGACCGGAACCCGGAATATACCGACTATCTCTATGACCGGCTGAACCGTCAGGGCTATCTGCGCCGTGACGTGCAGCGCCTCGTCAATCAGGACCGGAACGTTTTCGGCTCCTGCATGCTGAAATTCGGCGATGCCGACGGCATGATCACCGGTGTGACGCGGAACTATGATGTCGCGCTGAAAGACGTCCAGACCGTGCTCGACCCGATCGACGACAAGCAGGTGATCGGCATGTCCATGGTCATCAACCAGGGCAAGACGATCTTCATCGCCGACACCTCAATCACTGAGCTGCCGGTGGCCGAGGATCTGGTCGGCATTGCGGAGGAGGCCGCCAGCGCCGTGAAGAGCCTGGGCTTCATCCCGCGCGTCGCCTTCGTTTCCTACTCGACCTTCGGCAACCCGTATGGCGAGAGGATGGAGAAGGTCCGCGAGGCCGTGGCCATCCTCGACTCGCGTGACGATATCGATTTCGAATATGAAGGTGACATCTCGGTCGAGGTGGCCATGAACCCCGGCCACAAGCTGATGTATCCGTTCTCACGGCTGACAGATGCGGCGAATGTGCTGGTGATGCCCGCCATTCACTCCGCCGCCATTGCGACCAAGCTGCTGACCTCGATGAGCCGGGCAACCGTCATCGGTCCAATCCTGCTTGGCTTCGAGAAGCCGGTCCAGATCGCCCCGCTTGGGGCCACGGTGTCCGACATTGTGAACCTCGCCACCTTCGCGGCCTTCGACATCGACCAGCTGGTGCACAACGTTCCTGCGGAATAATTTTACAGACCCCGGTCAGCTCTTGGCGCTGGCCGGGCCTTCTGGCGTCGGCACGTCTTCATCGGGCAGATCTTCAGGCTCATCGATCCGGATGCCTTTGGCGCGGTCGGGGCCGTATTTCATGATGAAGATGATCAGGGCGATAGGCGGCAGCGTGTAGAGTGCGGTTACCGTGAAGAAGCCGGCCCAGCCAATTGTTTCCGATAGCGGCCCGGAGGTCGTTGTCGCCGCGAGTTTGCAGAAGAAGGAATAAGCCGAACTCAGCAGGGCGTACTGGGTCGCGGCGAACTTTCGGTCGGCGAGCGAAGACATGTAGGCGATGAAGACCGAGCCGACATAACCGGCGGCCAGGTTATCCGCGACAATGACCCCCATCAGGGCCCACACGCTGGGCGTGTTGACCTCTGCGCCAGCTGGCGGCGCGACACCTTCAGAGACGGCCTTGGCCACGATGTCGAGATCCGGGCCGGCAGCCAGTGCCAGGCCGGCAAAGGCGCCATTGGTCAGCAGGGTGATGATGCCGCCGGCGATGAGGGCCGGCATGAGGCTGTAGCGCACGGCGACGAAGCCGCCGACAAATCCGCCGACAATGATTGGCCAGGGGCCGAGGACGCCCTGGATCCAGCCAACGGTCTCACGGGAATAGCCGAGATCGACATAGAAGGGGCTCGCCATGACGCCCATGGTGAAGTCGCTGATCCGGTACAGGGTGACGATCCCGGCCACCGGCAGGGCCCATACGCCGAACTTGCGGACGAGCTGCCAGAACGGTTCGACGACCGCGTCCTTGACCTTCAGGGCAAAGGACTTGCCTTCCTCCTTCAGGCGCTCGACCTTTTGCGGTTCGGAGATGAAGAAGACGATGATGGCCCCGATCGTCAGCATGACGAGGGCCATGAGCGCATAGGCAAAATGCCAGCTCGTAGCGCCGGCGATAACCATGCCGAAGCCAGCGAACATGATGGCGAAACGGTAGCCGAGATTGTAGACGGCGGCCATGTTGGCCTGCTCGTCATTCGGCGCGGACTCGATACGCCAGGCATCAACTGCGATATCCAGCGTGGCCCCTGAAAAAGCGAGGACGAGCGCGCCGATGACCGTGGGCATGATGGCGATGGCAGGGTCGGTCGAACTGATCAGGAAAAGACCGAGCGAGGTGCCGCAGATCGCGAGGATCATCCAGCTCCGCCTTTGCCCCAGCAATCCGTTCAGGATTGGCAGCTTGATCCTGTCGACGGCTGGAGCCCACAGAAATTTCAGCGAGTAGGCGAAGGAAACGGCATAGAGACCGCCAATCGAGGCGCGGTCGATACCAGCTTCGCGCAGCCAGAATGACAGTTTCGAGAACACCATCATCAAAGGCAGGCCGGATGCGAAGCCGAGAACCAGCATGAATGCCATGGTCGGCTTCAGGTATTTCCGGAAGGCCGTCCCGAGCGTTTCGCGGCCTTGGCCTCCGGCGTCGCCTGTATCGCTCATGCAGCGCCCGACTGTTTCTGCGTCCACCTGATGGCAAGCCGGCGCAACGCATCGGCATCAAGTGGTTTGGAGGCAACCCCGTCAGCCCCGGCCGTTCGGGCGCGGCGTTCGATTTCCGGATTGATTTCGGCTGAGATGGCGATGACCGGCATCTCCATGCCCGCGGCGCGGAGCGCTTTCATCGCGTCATATCCATCCATGATCGGCATGCGCAAATCCATGAAGACGAGGTCCGGTTTAAGGCTCTCGCAGATGTCGACCGCTTCTCGGCCCGTTGCGGCGACTGTGACGGAGAAACCAGCCGATTCCAAGGCGCGGCGTGCAATCAGCGTGTTCACGGGATTATCGTCAGCGATCAGGATGCGGCCGTCATGCGGGCCTTCCTCGATCTGGTCAGGCGCGGCGGCGCCCTTTGCGGCGAGGCTGGCGCGCTCGACGAGTGAGGAATAGCGCAGCGGCCGGACAAGCCAGCCGGCAGCGCCCATATCGTGGAAGCGGCTCATCAGGCCGCGGTCGCCGGGCCGCATGACGACAAGCGTCGGGGCGATGCGCGTCAAGGCGCGCAGCGAGCGTTCCGATAATTCGGCGGCCGCCAGGATCACATCCGGCTTGCGGCGGCGGGCCTGCTGGGCGTTCTCGACGAGGGTGATCCGCGCGCCGGCATGGGAGAGGATGCCACAAGCCGAGAGGGCGGTGGCGTTGGGCAGGCCAGCCAGGCCGATATGGGTGCCTTCATCGAACATCGCGGGCGGCGTGAAGGCCACGCTGTCTCTGTCGACGGGCAGGGTGACCAGGAAGCAGGCCCCCTTGCCTTGATGACTGCACAGCGAGACCTTGCCCCCCAGCGTCTCGGCGAGCTTGCGGACAATGGCGAGGCCGAGGCCGACGCCGCCATCCTTCATCGCATCGCCAGCCGAGCTTTGCCGGAAGGCTTCGAACAGGCGCTCCTTGTCGGGGGCCGAGATGCCGGGGCCGGTGTCGAGGACGCGCAGCGTGAGCTCGCCGGTCTTGTACCGGACATCAACGAGGACGCCGCCCTGTTCTGTGAACTTGATGGCGTTGCCGACGAGGTTGAACAGGATCTGGCGGATCTTTCCGGCATCCGCGACGATTTCCGAAGGCACGCCGGGATTGATCAGGACACCGAGGTCGATGCCCGCGCCATGGGCGCGCGGGGAAAGCAGTTCGCTGACTTCCCTGACGAGGGCAGCCAGCCGGAAGCGCTCCGGTTCGATGGTCAGGGCCCCCGCGTCGAGACGGGCGAAATCGAGGACGCTGTTGAGCATGTCGAGCAGGCGGGACCCGGACTGCCGGATCGTTTCGGCATACTCTTTCTGGGCCGGGTCGAGTTCGGTTTCCAGCAACAGGGAGACAGTGCCGAGAATGCCGTTAAGCGGCGTGCGGATCTCGTGCGTCGTGGTCGCGAGAAAGGCCTGTTCAGGCGACAGTTTGCCATTGTCGTTCGTCATGTCCGCACGGCTAGCGCAAAATGACTGACAAAACGCTTAAAGCTGGGCTTACCGCGCGAGTGAGCGGGTAGAAGCTCCGGCCGCCTGTTCATCGGGCAGCCGGCGGCGATAGCTGAGCGCTTCGGCCACATGCACGCGCTGGACCCCGCCGGCGCCGTCCAGATCTGCAATCGTGCGGGCGACTTTCAGGACCCTGTGATAGGCACGGGCCGACAAGGCGAGCTTGGCAGCGGCGTCGGCCAGCAGGGCGCCGGCGCGCTCATCGGGCGAGGCAATGGTGGCGATGTCCTTTGCCGGGGCATCGGCATTGACCGCACGGCGGCCGGTTCCGTCTGTGTCAGCGAACCGGTCGGCCTGAACGGCCCGTGCGGCGCTGACGCGGGCAGCGGCCTCTTTCGTGCCTTCGCTGGGGGCCGGCAGGGTCAGGTCCATGGCGGTCACGGGCGGGGTGTCAAAGAACAGGTCGATACGGTCGAAGAAAGGGCCGGAGATGCGCGCCTGATAGGTGCGCGCGCAGGCCGGTCCGCGCCGGCATGCGCCGTCACCGGGCCCGCCGCCACAGCGGCAGGGGTTCATCGCAGCGATCAGCTGGAAGCGGGCGGGGTAACGGACATGCCGGTTCGCCCGTGAGATGACAACAGAGCCGTCTTCGAGCGGCTGGCGCAGACTGTCGAGGACCTGGGCCGGAAATTCCGGCAGCTCGTCGAGAAAGAGTACGCCATGATGGGCCAGCGATACCTCGCCCGGCCGTGCCCGGATGCCGCCGCCGACCAGCGCGGCCATCGAGGCGGAATGGTGCGGCGCACGGAAGGGGCGCTGGCGTGAGAGTTTCCCACGTTCGAGCAGGCCGGCGACCGACTGGATCTGCGAGACCTCCAGCAATTCGCTGGCCGAGAGAGGCGGCAGCAGGCCAGGCAGGCGCTGGGCGAGCATCGACTTGCCCGACCCCGGCGGGCCGCAAAAGAGCAGGTTGTGGCCGCCAGCGGCTGCGATCTCCAGAACCCGTTTGGCGCCGTCCTGGCCTTTGACATCTGACAGGTCAGGGCCGGCAGCGGCGGGCGCCAGTTCTCCCGCGACCGGCGGGGCGAGGCTGGCCCGGCCGGCAAAATGGTTGACCATGGCGATCAGGCTCGGCGCGGCGAGGGAGCCTTCGCCTGCCCAGGCGGCTTCCGGCCCGCAGACTTCCGGGCAGATCAGCCGCAGGTCGAGCGCCTGTGCGGCCATGGCGGCGGGCAGGACGCCGAGTGTCTGGCCAAGCGTCCCGTCCAGCGACAGTTCGCCAATGGCAGCGTATTCGTCCAGCGCATCCGGGGCGATTACGCCCATCGCCGCGAGCAGGCCAAGCGCAATGGCGAGGTCATAGTGGCTGCCTTCCTTGGGCAGGTCGGCGGGCGCAAGATTGACGGTGATATGCTTGGGCGGGAGGGCCAGCCCGATAGCGGCAAAGGCGGAGCGAACCCGCTCCTGGCTTTCGCGTACCGCCTTGTCGGCAAGGCCCACAATCGCAAAGTGCGGATTGCCTGAGGTCAGCTGCACCTGCACATCGACAGGTTTCGCTTCAATGCCTTCAAAGGCGAATGTCGTTATCCGTGCCACCATGCGCCACACCCCACCGTTTCGGGTGAGTTAACACACAGTCTGGAACAAATAAAGAACGAATTTCGATTTCCGCGAGAAACCACGGGAGGCGCTAGTCGAGGCGGATAATGTCGTCGTCCGGCTCTTCGGCAGGGGTTTCATTTCCTTCAGCGGGGATGCCCGGCGTGCGGACTTCAGGGATATCGCTGAAGGCATCCTCGCGCACTGTTCCTTCCGGCAGGCGCATGCCGCTTTCAGCGCCCGGGCTCGAGGTTTCCGGAATGCGCAGGTTGAATTCGCCCGCTGCGCCGCCGGCCGACTGGCTGCTGCTTGTCGGATAGCGGAGATTGAACTCTCCGGATGCCTGCGCTTCGGACGTGGATTGTGGCGCTGCAGCTTGCTCGGTTTCGGCTGGGGCCTTTTCAGAGCAGGCCACGCCTGCAATCGAAAGCGCAAGGACGGAGGCGAAGGTGGCGGCTCTCATATTCATGCTCCCATCGTGGATGTCCGTTCAGGACTTGGCAACCATCTGTTGCACTTTGTCGAAGAAGATGGCCGCTGCGTCGATGCCTGTAAAGCGCTTGAGTTCCTGAATGCCGGTCGGCGATGTAACGTTCACTTCGGTGAGCTTGTCACCGATCACGTCGATGCCGACAAAAACCTGTCCACGGCGCTTCAGTTCGGGGCCGATGGCATCGCAGATTTTCCGGTCGGTCTCGGTCAGGTCGACCGGTTCGGCCGTGCCGCCGACATGCAGGTTGGAGCGTGTCTCGCCCTCTTTGGGGCGTCGATTGATCGCGCCGACCGCCTCACCGTCGATGAGGATGATGCGTTTGTCGCCATTGCTGACGGCTTTGAGGAAAGCCTGCGCGATCAGCGGTTCGCGGGTACGTTCCAGGAACATTTCCATCAGCGAGCTGAAATTGCTGTCACCCTCCTTCATGCGGAAGACGCCAGCGCCGCCATTGCCGTAGAGCGGCTTGATGATGATGTCCTTGTGACGCGCGCGGAAGTCGAGAATGGCCTTGATGTCGCGCGAGATGAGCGTGTCGGGAATGACCTCGGGGAAGAGGAGGGGGAAGAGCTTTTCCGGCCCGGAGCGGACGAATTCCGGATCGTTCAGAACCAGCGTGCGGCCCTTCAGCATCTCCAGCAGGTGGCAGGCGGTGATATAGGCCATGTCGAAGGGCGGATCCTGGCGCATCAGGACGACATCGACATCATCGGCCAGATCCAGCATCTGCTCGTCGCCGAGGATGCCGGGCTGGTCCTCCACACGCTGGACCTTGGCCGGGCGGGCCCGGGCCAGCAGCTTGCCGGTGTCGAAGCTCAGATGTTCGGGCTGGTAGACGAAGAGCTGATGCCCGCGCGCCTGTGCGCATTCGGCGAGCGCGAAGGTGGTGTCGGCATTGATGTCGACCGCTTCCAGCGGGTCCATCTGAATCGCGATGCGCAGGCTCATACCGTCTCCCTGAAGTGTTGCTGTCGGGCTATATGTGACGGATCGGCCGGATTGATAAGGCGCCGTGTCGCATTCGGTGGAAATTTCCGTGCAAAAAGAAAGTCCCCCGACCATGGGCCGGGGGACAGTCCGATCAGGTGAGAGGACCGGTTATTCCGGCAGGATCACACTGTCGATGACGTGGATGACGCCATTCGAGGTATAGATGTCAGTCTTCACGACATCGGCGCCACCGACGGTCACGCCGGCATCGGTCTTGGTGACTTCAATCGTCTCACCGGCCAGGGTTTCGACGTCGGTAGTGCCGTCGGCGATGTCCTTGGCCTTGATCTTCCCGGAAACGACGTGGAGCTTCAGGATTTCCTGCAGCTGGTCGACATTCTCTTCCATCAGAAGCGTATCGAGCGTGCCGTCCGGCAGGGCATCGAAGGCGGCGTTGGTGGGCGCGAAGACAGTGTAGGGGCCGTCGGCTTTCAGGGCGTCGACAAGACCGGCTTCCTTCACGGCGGTGACGAGGGTCGAGAAGTCTTCATTGGATGCCGCGGTGTCGACGATATCCATCTTCTCCTCATGGTGGTCGGCATAGGCGATCATGCCGGGTCCGCCGATGAAGAGCGCAGCGGTCGCAACGGAAGCAAAGAGGGTTTTCATGGGGAACTCCTTTTCTGTGGTTGATGCCCTCTCTACGGAGGCTCCACAGGGGTGGATCATGAAAAATATGTTAAAAACAATGTGTTATAAATCAGCATGGATCGTGGGCTACACTTGCGTTTACGATAGCCGGATCATACCGGATCACCTCATTCGTCTGGCTTCGAACACTTTGAGGACATGCTGCCATGAAGACTGCTGCCGCCCTGATCGCCGCCTGCCTGCTCCTGTCGGGCTGTGTCACGCAGGAGGACAGCGCTGACGTGCCGGCTGCCTCGAGCGGGCCGGCCTCTGAAGAAACCACCGAAACGGCGGAGGCAAAAATCGCCACGACCCCGCAAGCCCATGCGATGCGTGTGGTCGGATCGCTTGTCTATGAGCAGAATATCCCGCTCCCCGTCGATGCGGTGGCAACGCTCAGCCTCTGGGAAGACGGGCTGCCCATGTCCGTACGCGAGCCGGTTCAGTCGGCGCAGTTCGACCTCAATGGGCGGCAGGTGCCGATCCCGTTTGAAGTCGACGTGGAAAACCTGCTGACAGTCCGGGGGCATGCCATGCGGCTGGACGTCGTCATCAGCGATGGCGAGGGCACCCCTCTCTGGACCAACCAGTCCTCCAGCCAGTTCGAGACCAGGACCGGTCTGATCAACCTCGGAGCCGTCCGCCTCCATCCCGAGTCGTCCGTTATTGTCGATATGACCGAGCTTGCCGGCAAGGACTGGCTCGTGGCGCGGCTGGATGGCGAGCCGCTCATGCAGACGACACGGGCGACCATCCGCTTCAATGAAGAGGGGCGCATCAGCGGCAATGCCTCGTGCAATGCCTATACGGGCAGTTTCAAGCTGAATGCCGGACAGTTGACCATCGCGCCGCTGGCGCTGACCCGGAAAGCCTGCGTGCCGCAGCTCATGGAGCAGGAACAGGCTTTCATCTCTGTGTTGCAGTCAGTGACGCAGGTGCGGATAGACGAGACGGGCCTGCTCGTTCTTCAGAACAGTGAAGGTGGCAGGATAACAGCCCGGCAGGGCGGTTAGGGGTCTAGTTCGTGGCAGCTGGTCCGCCGACGAGTTCATCATTGGGCGTTGCGTTGGCGCGGGCCCGCTCCGCGTTCACCCGGACATAGGAAACGACCTTCTGCACCCCGCCGACAAGGCTGGCGCGCTCGGCCGCTTCTGTCAGCTCCGACTGGGTGCGGGCAATGCCCATCAGATAGACGACCCCATCATAGGTCTCGATATTGAAATTGATGCTCTTCACCTCCTTCGAGGCGACAAGCGAGGCGCGGACACGCGCGGTGATCAGTTCGTCGGACGCATTGGCGAAGAAGCCACCCGGCTTTTCGATCTTGATCTCATTGGCGACATCGCGGGTGCGTGTCGAACTCCAGGCGAGATCCTCGGCGCGTACGCGCTGTTCCGGCGTGCTGACCCGGCCCGACAGCAGAACCAGGCCCTGGGCGACCTCGACATCGACTTCTCCCAGGCCGCCCTCATCGAGAAGCTTGGCCTTGATCTCGTTCGAGGTGGTTGCGTCATCGACGGCCTCCCCGACCGTGCGGTCCTGCATGGAGGCAACGCCGACCGCGCCGGCGGTGCCAATGGCAGCGGCCACGCAGCCGGAGGCAAGCAGCGGTGTGCAAAGGATCAGGGAGAGTAGGGCTGTTCGTGTCATGCTTAACGCGTCTTGTTCTGCAAACTGTCTGAACGGCTTAAAACCGGGTTGAGGCGAAAAATGGGCGCCAGGTGTCACGTAAGTGAATCGGCAGCTGTCGTGGTAAAATGATCACAAGATCGAAGCGCCAGTCCAGCCCTGAAAGCGCTGGCTTTGACGCCATCCAGCTTTCGGCCGCGCGACTGATCCGTGTCCAGGCGGCATCAGGCACGGCGGTCTCGCCCGCCAGACGCGTCGTGCGTGCCTTCACCTCGACAAAGGCGACGAGCTTGCCACGCCGGGCAATGAGATCGATTTCACCGACAGGCAGGCGCACGCGCTGGGCGAGGATGCGGTACCCCTTCAGACGCAGCCACAGCGCTGCCAGCTTTTCCGCCCGGCGGCCATGCGCCTCGGCAGCGATCCGTCGGGCGCGTCCGTCAGCCATCGGATTTGAGCGTCAGGGCGCGTTGATAGGCGTCCCGCTTGGAGATGCCATAGGCGGCCGCGACCATGTTGGCCGCCTGTTTGACCGGGGCGTCCTCCAGCGCTTTTCGCAGGGCCGTGTCGATATCCTCCTGGCTGGCTTCTTCCTCCAGTGGCGGCCCGACAAGGATCACGATTTCGCCCTTGGGGGCGCCTTCGGCTTCATAGTGGGCCGCCAGCTCGGCGAGTGTGCCGTGGCGGGTTTCCTCGAACAGCTTGGTCAGTTCGCGGGCCACCGCGCCGGTGCGCTCTGCGCCGAAGGTCTCGGCGAGGTCGGCAAGGCAGGCGGCGAGCCGAGACCCGCCCTCATAGAAGATCAGCGTGGCGGGCACTGATTTCAGTGCTTCCGCTTCCTTTTTCCTTTGGCCGGATTTCACCGGAAGGAAGCCGCAGAACATGAACCGGTCACTCGGCAGGGCGGATGCGACAAGGCCCGCCAGCATGGCAGAGGCGCCCGGCACCGGTATGACACGGATGCCTGCCTCGACGGCCTCATGCGCAAGCTTCCAGCCCGGATCGGATACAAGCGGCGTACCGGCGTCCGAGATCAGCGCAATGCGGGCGCCGTCCTGCAGTTTTTTCAGGAGGTCCGGGCGCCGCTCTGCCCCATTATGGTCATGGTAGGCACTCAGTTTTGCGCGAATGCCATGGGCATCTAGCAGCTTGCGGGCGACGCGCGTGTCCTCGGCGAGTACCTCGTCGGCTGCAGCCAGCGTGTCGAGCGCGCGCAAGGTAATATCGCGCAGATTGCCGATAGGCGTGGAGACAATGTGGAGACCCGGTTCGAGTTGCTGCTTGGCGTGTTGCTTGGCTCCATGAGCGGCACTAGTCTCGGACGCGGATCGGCTCTCTGCCGGAATGGAAGGATCACTGGATGACATCTCGGGCACAATCGCGCTTTGGGCGCCTCGCGCCAAGCCTTGTTTTCGCGGCTTTCCTGACATTGGCCGGTTGCGCCACGTCCGGGCCACCGGCGCCGATCTCCAGCGGCAAGCCGCGGGTCGAGCCCAGCCAGGACCGTCAGGCCGATCGCGACAGGGATGATGAGCGCGGCAGCCTGCATGCGAATGGCCTGGAAATAGACGCCAATGGCCTGCCCAAACCGCTACGGGGGAAGTTCACGCCGGAATTCCTGAAGGGCAAGGACCTGGTGCGCGCCGGCGTGCTGCTGCCCTTCTCGCACCCGAATGCCGGTGTCCGTGCCGAAGCCGAAGGTATGCTCGCGGGCATCGAAATGGCGCTGTTCGATCATGCGCCGGACACCTTCGTCCTGCTGCCCAAGGATACAGCCGGATCGAAGAGCCAGACCGTGGAAATGGCCGAGCAGGCGCAATCGGAAGGTGCTGAATTCTTTCTCGGCCCGCTTTTCGGCTCGAGCGTTGCGGCACTCAACGAGGAGCGGAAGCTCGCTGGCATCCCCGTCATCGCCTTCTCGAATGACCGAGATGTGGCTGGCGGCAATACATGGCTCGCATCGATCAGCCCGGAAGAGGAAGTCTCTTCACTCGTCGAGTACGCGATCAGTCAGGGGTTCCAGCAATTTGCCTTCTTCGGCCCGCAGAGCGCACTCGGCCAGCGCATCGAGACGGCCCTGCAGTTCGAGGCCAACCAGAAGGGCGCACGTGTCGTGGCGACGGGGTTCTATCCCGATGGCAGCGACTCGCCGAGTTCGGAAGCGCGCTATCTCGCCCAGTCCATCAATTCCGCTGAATCCTACGGCCCCGTTGCCGTCCTCATTCCCGAACGCGGCACGCAGCTGCGCAAGGTCGCCCCGCTGCTGGCCTATCATGGCGTCAGCCGCTCGGTTCAGCTGATGGGCCTGTCCGGATGGGATGATCCGAATGTCTGGCGGGAACCGTCCCTGAAGGGTGGCTGGTTCGTCGCCCCGCCGGATGTCGATCTCCAATCCTTCGAGACGCGCTACAAGCGCATCTATGGCCGCGCCCCGACGAGCCTTGCCGCGCAGGCCTATGATGCAGCCGCGCTCGCCATTTCGCTGTCTGCGGACGGCGACCTGGACCGGCGTGAGATCCTCGCCGAGGATGGGTTTGTCGGCCTCAACGGCCTGTTCCGCTTTACCGCGCAGGGCACGGCCGAGCGCAAGCTTTCCATCTATGAGGTCTCACCCGGTGAAGGGGCGACCCTGATCCATGAAGGCGGCACCCGTTTCGATCCGGATATCGGCTAGTCGTCCTGTGGCTCGGCCGGCTCCGGCAGACCGAGCAGGCGGCGCGCCGACTGGCGGTGACGTTCGCGCACCTGGGAGCCGACAATACTGAGCGCCGTGGCAAGCACCGTGGCATCATCGGCAAAGCCGAGCCCGGCGATGAAATCCGGCACCATGTCAGTGGGCACCACGAAATAGCCGAGTGCGGCGAACAGCACCGCCTTGGCCTTTTTCGGTGTCACCGGGTCCATGGCGGCGTAATAGGCAGCCGCCAGATCATCGGCGAACGGGATGCGTCCGGCCACGCGTAAAAGCTTCGGAAGGAGCTTGCGCTCGGTGCGCTTTCGCTCCTGCTCGATATCTATCGGCATATAGCGGGGATGGCTCTCCCCGTTTTCGATGACAATTTCCGTTGGGTTACGCATTGGCGGGCCTTTCCATACCCTATAGATCGCTTTTCATCATATGAGTGTTCCAAGGGAGATCCAACAGAATGAAACTCAGCTCAGACATCAGCGCCGTCATCACCGGTGGCGCTTCGGGCCTCGGCGCGGCCACAGCCCGCAAACTTGCTGCAGAAGGCGTCAAGGTCGCGCTGTTCGACCTGAACGAGGAAAAAGGCGAAGCGCTGGCCAAGGAACTTGGCGGTGTGTTCTGCAAGGCGAACGTCACCGATGAGGCCTCCATCGATGCCGCCTTCGAGAAGTCGCGCGCGGCTATCGGGCAGGAACGCATCCTCGTCAATTGCGCTGGGACGGGCAACGCCATCAAGACCGCCTCGCGCGACAAGGAAACCGGCGACATCAAGCACTTCCCGCTCGATAAGTTCGACATGATCATCCAGATCAACCTCGTCGGCACCTTCCGCTGCATCGCCAAGTCTGCCGCCGGCATGATGACGCTCGACCCGATCGACGGTGAGCGTGGCGCCATCGTCAATACGGCCTCCGTTGCGGCTGAAGATGGCCAGATCGGCCAGGCAGCCTACTCCGCCTCCAAGGGCGGCGTCGTCGGCATGACGCTTCCGATCGCCCGCGACCTGTCGCGTGAGCTGATCCGCGTGAACACGATCCTGCCGGGTATCTTCAACACCCCGCTGCTGCAGGGCGCGCCGGAGAATGTGAAGCAGGCGCTCGGGGCCCAGGTGCCGAACCCGGCCCGTCTCGGCAACCCGGACGAGTACGCTTCGCTTGCGCGCGAGATGATCGTCAACGCCTACTTCAATGGTGAGGATGTCCGCCTCGACGGGGCGATCCGCATGGCCCCGCGCTAAGCGTCGCCTGCAAGACCAGAGACAAAAGCCCGCTCTCTAAAGGAGCGGGCTTTTTTTCGTTTCCGGTCCGGTGTCCTCAGACTGTCGGCCGGTGCGCAAGAAAGCCGCTATTGCGCAACAGGAGCGCCGAGATCAGCGAGATGATCACGCCCACCGGGAAGAGTTCGAGCATCGTGATCGGGATGCGGTAGGCGGGATTGGCGTACATATCGGCAAAGCCGCGCATCTTCTCTTCATACGCAGCAAGCTCCTCGCCGCTCATGCCTTTCTCGCGGGCCGTCTCGATGGCGGCTTCGGTATATGGCCCGGCAAAGTCGAGGCCAGTGGTCGCGAGCGTCAGCTCCCAGCCAAGCGCATAGATGAAGGCGGCCACCGCGCTGATGGCGAGACCCATGCCGAAGGCTGGCAGGAATTTGATGACCCCGCCCTGGGCGATGTCGCGCTGGCGCTTGATCGCGAAGAAGATAAGGCTGAGCGCCAGGATCATCGAGGCATAGCCATAGACATGGCCGCCATGATCGCCCTCCATCATGGAGTCGCTTGCCATGGATATGCCCACGAACAGGACGCCGCCGGTGACAAGACCGGCCGCAAGGCCTGCGATCAGAATTCGTTTCAACATGTCGTTTGACCCTTTCCGTTTTGACCGGATGGAAAAGGGCAGGTGACAGAACGGATGGCTATCGCCCGAAAGGGTGATTTTCGTGAAATCACCCGTCCTGGTGACAGGTCAGCGTACAAGGCCGAGCTCCCTTGCCTTCAGGATAGCCTGTGTGCGCCGGTCGGCCTCGAGCTTTTCAAGCAGGCGGGCGACATGCGTCTTCACCGTGTTGGGAGAGACGCCGAGTTCGCGGGCGATCTCCTTGTTGGAAAATCCTGCCGCCAGCAGGTTCAGCACATCCTTCTCGCGTGGGCTGATGCCCAGGGCCGCCTGGGCTTTCGGATTGCCGTCGGCGGGCGTTTCCCCTTCGGCCCGGCCCCGGAAGAGCTGCGCGCCCACCCATATGCCGACACCGAGGAAGAGCGCAGCCAGCAAGGCAATGCGGACCTCACCGGGATGGGTGCGGGCGAAATGCTGGTATTCGATCCATTGCAGCACGAGGATGCCGGCGGCGAGGGCCGCGCCGTAAACAAGGATGACAGGCCATGAAGCGGATGTGAAACGGCGCAGATGCGGGCGGCGTTTCACCGGAAGCCCCCGTTACGCGTCCCCCGTTTGCCTGTCCTTTCCGACATGAAAATAGCCTCCCATCCAGTGCGGACGAGAGGCTATCATCATTGCTGCGAACGGTGAACTTTTAACGAGGGGCGCGCTGGATGCGTCCGGCGAGATTCATCTGGACTTCCTCGGCCGAGTACCAGGCCGGATCATCCGGTTTCTCGCCACGGCTCATGAGGATTTCCGATGTGGCTTCAAACCGGGTGATCTCACGGTAGTCGGGCGCATCATTCCAGAACGGGTCGTTCCACCAGTAGGGTGAATAGGCGCGAAGACGCCCATGATTCCCGTAATAGCTGTAATAGGGGTGGAAGTGGCTATAGGTCCCGCCGCCAACCGGCACGAAGCTGGAATCGGCATCGGTCTCACGGCGCACCATGCGGAAATTGTCATAACCATTCTGGATGGTCAGCTCCGAGGCGCGGTAGAGCAGATAGGTCTCGACGGTCTGGCGGTCGGTCAGGCTGTTGCCCGAAAAGCTGACCATCCAGCGATTGTTCTCTATCTGCTGGTCGGAATAGCCACTTGAGGACGGGCCCCCGGCGGCCTGGTAAGGCGTCGCTGTCGTACAGGCGCCAGCGAGCGCAAGGGCAGCGAGGGCGGGAATGAGGTGTTTCATGGTCATGGGACGCTGATCATTGTTGCTGTTGTCAACTATATGGGATGAAGCTGAACGTCAGGCAACGGCATAGGGGTGCCGCTGTAAATGATTGCAGTCAGAATTGAACGCTGGCGGCGTGAAGATTTCCCGGAAGAGCAACTGAGAGGGGCAGTTGCGCGTACTGATCTCAGGTAGCGAAGTTGAGGTTTCCGATGAATAGAAAAAGCCCGCAAGCGCTGGGCTTGCGGGCTTTCTGATGGTTATTGCCTGGCGGCCTGTCAGGCCGGCGTATGGCCGAAGACGGTCTTCACTTCGAGGAATTCCTCGAAACCGTAATCGCCCCATTCGCGGCCGATGCCGGACTGCTTGTAGCCCCCGAAGGCGCCGGTAGCGAAGTCAGGGCCGGCGCCATTGATGTGCACGTTACCGGCACGGATCTGGTTGCCGACCTTGCGGGCATGCTCGATGTCGCCGGACTGCACGTAGGAGGACAGGCCATAGACCGTGTCATTCGCAATCCGGATGGCATCCTCTTCGGTGTCATAAGGAAGGATGCAGAGCACCGGGCCGAAGATTTCCTCGCGGGCGATCGTCATGTCATTGGTGACATTACCGAAGACGGTCGGCTTGGCGAAGTAGCCCTTGTTGAAGCCTTCGGGGCGGCCCGTGCCGCCGGTGACGAGCGTTGCGCCTTCATCGATGCCCTTCTGGATCAGGTCCTGCACCTTGTTCCACTGATTGGCGTTCGAGATCGGCCCCATGGCGCCTTTTGGCGCATCGGCACCGGCACCCACCTTCACCTGCTCGGCGGTCGCCTTGGCGATTGCCATGGCTTCGTCCTGCTTGTCGCGCTGGACGAGCATACGGGACGGGGCGTTACAGGACTGACCGGTATTGGTCATCATCTGCATGACGCCGCCGGCAACAGCCTTGTTGAGGTCGGCATCCGGCAGGACGATGTTCGGCGACTTGCCGCCGAGTTCGAGCGCCACGCGCTTCACGGTCGGGGCTGCGGCCTGCTGTACGAGCACGCCGGCACGCGTGGAGCCGGTGAAGCTCATCATGTCGATGCCCGGATGCTGGGACATGTAGGCGCCGACACCGGGGCCGTCGCCATTGACGAGGTTGAACACGCCCGGCGGCACACCGGCTTCGTGAAAGATTTCGGCCACGATCATCGCATCGAGCGGCGCGATTTCCGACGGCTTGAGAACCATGGTGCAGCCCGTTGCAATCGCCGGGGCGACTTTGCAGGCGATCTGGTTCTGCGGCCAGTTCCAAGGCGTGATGAAGCCGCAGACGCCAATCGGCTCCTTGCGGATCTGGGTGGCGCCGCGCTGTTCCTCGAACTGGTATTCGCGCAGGATCTTGGCGGCGGTCATGTAGTGGCCCATGCCGGCAGGGACCTGGGCGGCATTGGCGAGCCACATCGGCGCGCCCATCTCGTTGGAGATGGCTTCGGCCATGTCGGAGGCGCGGGCCTGGATACCGGCAGCGATCTTCTCAAGCAGTTCGGCGCGATACTCGACCGAGGTCTGCGAGAAGGACGGGAAAGCGTCTTGCGCGGCCTTCACGGCCTTGTCGACATCGGCCTTGGAGCCGAGTGAGATGCGAGCAAACGGCTCTTCGGTGGCCGGGTTCTCGACGTCCAGCGTACGCGGTTCGACCGGGTCGACCCATTCGCCATTGATATAGAATTTGAGATAGTCCTGCATATCGATCCTCCGGTGGTCTTCGTTTTGCTGCCCCGTATCTAAGGCCCGTGCGCCACAATTGAAAGCGCTATCGCCCCGTCACCCCGTGTGAAATTGAGGTAACAGGGCGATGTGGGAGATCTCAGCCGCGGCTACTCGGCGAGGCCGAGCGCCGTTTCGATGGCGGCCCAGTCGACGACCTTGAAGTTCTGGTCGACCTCGGAAACCGGGTTGGCATCGTCCTGCACGATCAGCACACCGCGCGGATAGCCGGGCAGCGCGGCAGATGAGGCGTCGAGGCCATCGGTATGGCTGACGGCATCGACGCTGCCATCTTCGCTCCCGCCAACCTTGAAGATGCCGCGCGGGGCATGCGGGGCGGCGCGGTCATAGACGACATAGCGGTCGGCGGCCTGGGCGGAGGCGACGAGATAGCCCGCATCGCCTTCGCCAATCCAGAGCGACAGGCCTTCCACGTCAGCGACGAGGCCATTGCCGGCCGCGATCGTGTCGACACTCTCGGGCGTGCTGTCGGGGTTGCGCAGGTCGAGCTTCCAGATGCCGCGCTCTTCCTCGCCGATGAAAACCACACCGGCGCGGTCATCGACGACGCAGCCTTCGAGCTGTTTCGGGCCGAACTGGCCGACCTGCACGCTGCGGACGAGGTCTGCAGAAGGAGCCCCATAGGTGCCCGACTTCTTCCAGATCTGGATGGAGCCATCCTTGTAGGTGGGAATGGCAAGAATATCCTCACCCATCCTGCCCATACAGATGCCGTAAGGCTCGTCCTTCCCGGTCGGGCTGTCGAACCAGTGCGAGACTTTCTCCGTCGAGGGGGGCATCGCGAACCATGAGATCGCGTTGAATTCGTCATTCGATGCGACGGCGATGTTGCCGCGGACATCGACATTGTTCAGGCGGCCGACATCAAGGAACTGGGTCTCGGCGCCACTGAGACTGTAGACGTGCAGGCCCTCATCCTTGTTGGTGCCGAGGATCAGGCTCTTCGCGGCATCTTGCGGATGCACCCAGAGCGCCGGATCGTCGGCGCGGTCGCCCGTGCCGGCCATCGGATCGGTTTCGAAGCTGGCGGGAACGGAGGTTGCGGGCAGGCCATCATCGACCCAGACATCGTCGGTTTCGCAAGCGGTGAGGGCGAGGGCGGCTCCGGCGAGCATGAGGAGGCGGAAAGTCATTGGAAAGGTCCTGATTGGTTTCATAAAGGGGCGGCAGGCCGGAAACGCTGTGCGCTCCGGCCCGCCTTGTCGACCGTATGCCCGTCCTTAATAGGTCAGGCGGGCGCCGAAAACGACGGTCGTCCCGAACTCGTCATACTGCGAGAGGCGACGTTCGCTGCCGAAATAGTAGTATTCCGGCTCGTCGGTGAGGTTCTTGCCCTCCAGGTAAAGCTGGATGTGGTCGTTGACCTTGTACTTGGCTGAAGCCTCGACAAGCAGGCGGTCATTGGTCATGCGGTCCAGGTCTTCCTCGAACAGTTCATCGATATAGTCGCCGCGATAGTTGGCCGAGACGCGCAGGTCCCAGGGGCCCTTGTCATAGCCGACGGCCAGGTTCCAGATCGTCTCCGACTGTTTCAGGAAGGACACCTCCCGGCCATCCGGCAGCGTGCTTTCGCTGTCGGTCAGCGTCAGGTTGGCCGAGACGAGGAAGCCCTCGAGCATCGGGTTCAGGTCGGAGAGGCTCTGAACATAGTTGAACTCGATGCCGTAGAGTTCGCTGGAGCCAACATTGATGAAAGAGGTGACTTCCTCCACGTCGGCCAGCTGACCGGGCGTGAGATAGCTGAGGTCCACCGGCACGGTTTGCAGGAATTCGCTCAGCGGGACGAGGTCGCCATTATCGTCCTCCTCGCGCTCGAAGGTGGCCGGGAAGATGGCATTGTCGATCTGCTTGTAGAAGGCGCCGACCGAGAGGACAGAGAGTTCCGTCGGATAGTATTCCAGGCTGAGATCGAAATTGTCCGCTTCGTACGGATCGAGGTTCGGATTGCCGAGCTCGAGTTCGTCGCGGTCGTCATTGAAGGCCGTGAACGGGGCCATCTCACCGAAGGACGGGCGAACCACCGCCGCATAGTAGGCGCCACGGGCGATGAGCTTGTCATTGAACGCGTACCTGGCGTTAATCGACGGCAGCCAGTTGGTGTAATCGTTCGAGACATTGCGGCGCACGAGATTGGCCGGATCGTCCTCCTCGGCAAAGATGTTGCCGCTGAGGTCGGTCTTGGTGTCTTCCATCCGGACGCCAGCGATCAGGGTCAGCGGTCCAAGGTCGAACGTGCCCATCGCGTAGGCGGCGAGGATCTGCTCATCGATGGTGAAGTCTTCGGCGAGGCTGTCGAAATTGGTCGAGTCCTCATCCAGCTCGAAGCCTTCTCCGGCGCCATTGCGCAGGGCTGACGTCAGGTCCGGATCGGGCCAGGCCGGCATCGGATTGGCCAGCCGCCATCCTGAAATCAGCTGGTTGCCCACGAAGGGGGAAAGGTTGAAGTCGTCAGCTTCATAGAAAGTGACATTGGCGTCCCGGGTCTTTTCGCGGTCGCGGATCTTCATGCCAGCCTGCCACTCAACCGGCGTGTCACCGATCAGGCTCTCGCGGGAAATGTCGAACCGCGCCGAGATCTCGGCATCCTCATTGACGGTCTCCTCCTCCTCGAAGGCGTCGAGGAAATAATTGGACGGGTCGTAGACGAGGTCGAGCAGGGCCCCGGAGAATTTCGGGGTTTCCGGGTTCGAGAAATCGATCACGACATCGCTGTCGGCCAGGCCTGCCGCCGCTGCAGCATCCTGAATGTCCTCGAAGCGGAAGGTGACGTCGTGATTGTCGCTGTCGTCCTCCTCGGCATAGGCATAGGCGACTTCATAGTCGAAGCTCCATGCCTGCCAGTCGGTCTGGCCACCGAGCGCATAGGTCTGGATCTGGCGCACTTCGCGGCGCTGGCGGACTTCGGCGTCCATCTCGTTGAGCGGCAGGGTCTGGGAGTTGGCGGTTACGACGCCATCATCCTCGGCATCGTCGAGATCGCGGAACTCGAACTTGTTGCGGACTTCGTTATCCTCATAATTGTTGTACAGGGTGCGCAGGTAGAGGTCGGTGTTATCGCTGACGCGCCAGTCGAAATTGGCAATGAAGCCGAGACGCTGACGGGTCAGATCGTACCAGCGCTGCTCATAGTCATCGTTCAGGAAGGCGGTGCCGTCGTCTAGAAAGCCCCACTCGCCGGTCTCGTTATTGTGGGTCTCGATGGCGAGATCCTGATAATTTACCGACAGGGCAACGCCGAGCGTGTCATTGAACGTATCGGAATAGGTCAACGTCGCCTTCGGGGAGACCTGTTCGGAAATCTCGTTATAGGCGCCTTCCAGCTTGGCGCGGATGAAGCGGCCGTCGCGGTCGAAGGCGGAGATGGTCTTCAGGTCGATCACGCCGCCAAGGCTGTCTGCATCGACATTCGGGGTCAGCGACTTCTGCACCGTGATACCATCAAGCAGGTCGGACGGCACGCCATCCAGCAGGACGCCGCGGCGGTCTTCCGGCGACGGTGTGCGCACGCCGTTGATGGAGGCGGCGATCAGGTCGGTATTGATCCCGCGGATGGACACATAACGGCCTTCGCCCTGGTCGGTCTCGATCGAGAGGCCGGGAACACGCGCCAGTGAGTCCGCGACGGTCGTGTCCGGGAAGTTGCCGAGGCCGTCGGAGTCGATGACGCTGATGATGGCGCCGGAGGCGCGCTGCTGGTTGATGGCACCGGCCTGGGCGGCCTTGGAGCCGACGACGAGCACGTTGTCGAGATAGCGCACATCGCTGCCGACGCGGACATCGAGCCTGGCCTCGTTCTGGACGGTTACGGTTTCTGTGACCGGCTGGGCGCCGATATAGGAGACCGAGACCGTGTATTCGCCCGCCGGGATGTTGGCGAAGCGGTAGTCGCCATAGCGGTCCGTCGTGGTCGACCGGTCCAGCCCTTCGATGCGGACGATCGCGCCTTCCAGCGGCGCTTCGCCGGACGCATCGGTGACCTGTCCGCGAATGATGTCGGCGGAAGCGATCTGCGCAAGGCCTGCGCTGATCAGGCCGGTTGTGATCAGTTTTCTGTAGCGAAATTTCATTGGATACACCCCTCTTGAAGTCGAGAGGCGGCTAGCAGTGTTGCATGACGCTTCGGCGAAGGATTTGCGTCAGCTCGGCAACGATTTTTCTCAAGTTTTGTGACGGGGATTCCGAGTCACAGAAAACCGCTATCCAGGGTTGTTGGGCGTCCGGATTTGTACGCTTAGCGGCGTTTCATGCTGCCCAGAATGCCTCGCAGAACATAGCGGGTAATGTCCCGCGCCAAGGTTCGCGTGGCCGTCTTCACGGCTGCCTCGGTCGCAGTCTGTCGGCCTGACGAGCGCTTGCGGGATTTCTTTTTCTCCAGCGCCTTCTTCGCCTTTTCCTCCTCGCGGGCGAGGCGTTCGGCTTCGTCGGCGGCTGCCTCTTCCTTCTCGAGCAGGATCTCGTAGGCGGACTCCCGGTCGATGGCCTCGTCATACTGGCTGGCGACCGGGCTGCGGCTCATGATCTCCTTGCGCTCGGCCGGTGTGATCGGTCCGAGGCGGGAAGAGGGCGGGCGGATCAGCGTGCGCTGGACGACGCTCGGCGCGGCTTTCTCATCCAGCGTCGACACCAGCGCCTCACCCGTGCCGAGCTGCGTGATCACTTCTTCTGTGTCGAAATCCGGATTGGGCCGGAAGCTTTCAGACGCGGCCTTCACGCCCTTGCGTTCGGTCGGCGTATAGGCGCGCAGCGCGTGCTGGATGCGGTTGCCGAGCTGGGCGAGCACGCTGTCGGGAAGGTCGCGCGGGTTCTGCGTGACGAAATAGACGCCAACGCCCTTCGAGCGGATGAGACGGACGACCTGTTCGATCTTGGATAGCAGCGCCTTTGGCGCGTCCTTGAACAGAAGGTGGGCCTCATCGAAGAAGAAGACGAGTTTCGGCTTGTCCGGGTCGCCGACTTCCGGCAGCCGCTCGAACAGTTCAGACAGCAGCCAGAGCAGAAAAGTCGAGTAGAGCTTCGGCGAGTTGATGAGCTTCGTCGCGTCCATGATGTTGACGACACCGCGCCCGTCGAGACCGACGCGCATCAAGTCCATCAGGTCGAGCGCCGGTTCGCCGAAGAATTGCTCCGCACCGGCGCGCTCGAGCTGTAGCAGGCTGCGCTGGATGGCGCTCAGGGATGCCGAAGCGATATTGCCATAGCGCAGCGAAACATCGTCACGCACCTCTTTCTGGCCGAGATGGATGAGCAGTTTCTGCAGGTCCTTGAGGTCCAGCAGAAGCAGGCCCTCATCATCGGCATATTCGAAGGCGACATTGAGCACGCCTTCCTGGGTCTCCGTGAGGTCCATCAGCCGGGCGAGCAGCGTGGGTCCCATTTCCGCAATCGTCGCGCGGACCGGATGACCCTTTTCGCCGAACACGTCCCAGAAGACGGACGGCACCTCATGATAGGTATAGTCCTCGAAGCCGATCTTGCCGGCGCGCGACATGAAGGCATCGTGCAGCTTGAAACTCTCGGTGCCACTCATGCACAGGCCGGACAGGTCGCCCTTCACATCGGCGCAAAAAACCGGGACGCCTTTATTCGAGAAGCCCTCGGCGAGGATCTGCAACGTCACTGTCTTGCCCGTGCCCGTGGCGCCCGCGATGATGCCATGACGGTTGGCCCGGTCGAGCCGCAGGGTCTGCGCTTCGTTCTGCTCGGGCCCACCCCCGCCAAGATAGATCGCGTCACCCATTCACCCGCTCCCTCAAATCAATGGATATGAAGCTAGACGCAAATGCGTCATCGGGCAAAGCCCGGTATGTCGAGAAAGGCAAGCGGATCATCTCGCCGCCACCTGCATTGATTAAAGCTGAAAGGAGGCTCCACGAATGAGCAGGAAAAACAATCAACACTGGAGAAATTTCGACACCCGGAAGCATGGCGAGGTCTACAACGCCTACCAGACCGTCTACGACTCGGTTGATGCTCTGGCGGCCATTGCGTTTATCGTCGGCTCGGCGTTATTTTTCTCCGAGGAGACGCAAACTTCGGCGACATGGCTCTTTCTGATCGGCTCGGTATTCTTTGCGGTCAGGCCATGCATCCACGTTGTGCGGGATCTGCACATGGCCCGGCTGCCTGTGCCGGGGCTGGAGAATGAGGGGGGATAGATCATGACACTTCGCTCGGGCGTTGTCGGTATCTGGATTATCGCCACGGGCGTCATGATTGCGATCCTGTATTTCGGCAGATCGATCCTCGCGCCGTTCGCGCTGGCGGTCTTCCTCTTCCTCATCATGGAAGGGTTTGCGCGCGTCATCGACGAGCAGGTTCACTTTCTGGGGCGTCGTATAAGCCGGGCCATTGCGATCCTGCTTGTGCTGCTCGGCTTCGGCCTGTTCTTCGCGCTGTTTGCCCAGGGCATCGCGCAGTTCGGAGAGCAGGCAAGTGACTATGAGCAGAAGATCAACGTCCTGATCGCCGATGTCTATGGCGTACTGCGCCTCGATAGCGCGCCGACGCTCACGGAAATCATCTTCAACGAAACCGGCCAGCGCTTCTTTGCGACCATCGCCAATGCCACGGGCGATCTGTCCGGCGATCTTGTCGTCATCCTGATCTATGTCGCCTTCCTGTTCGTTGCCCAGTCGGCATGGGGCCAGAAGCTTGACCGGCTTTTCCCGATCACCGAGCAGCGCGAACAGGTTCGCGAGGTCGGCGCCGCCGCCCGTCGTGGTATCGAGACCTATCTGTGGACGCAGACCGTGATCTCCGCGCTGATTACCGTACTGACCTATTTCACGCTGATAGTGCTTGGCGCCGACAATGTGCTGTTCCTCGCCGCGCTCATCTTCGTGCTGAACTATATCCCGACCATCGGCTCGATCGTTGCCGCCTTCGTGCCGACGCTGTTTGCCCTGGTCCAGCCGGACCTGCCAGCCTGGCTCCCTGCCACGGGAGAGAATGCGAGCTACGTCTTTGCGCTCTTCGTGTTTCTCGGGGTGAGTTTCTGGCAATTTGCCATCGGCAACTTCGTTCAGCCGCGCATCATGGGCGAGACGCTCAATCTGTCAGCTCTGATCGTTCTGCTGTCTCTGGCGATCTGGGGGGCGATATGGGGCATCCCGGGAATGTTCCTGTCCGCCCCGCTCACCGTGCTGATGATGATACTATTTGCCCAATCGGCCTCGACTCGATGGATTGCCGTCCTACTATCAGCGGATGGAAATCCGGGTGGTGTGGTAGCGAAACCGGCGAATGACGATCTGGTTATCACTGCAGAAACCTCTGAGGACTAGCCTTGGCAGGAAGCTAAAGGCGGCTCATATAGGAATCCTGTTTTCGCGCAAGATTCGCGTGAAAGCCGAAAATCAGGCCTCCGCGTGCGTCCCCCCACCCAGCCTGCGGAGTGGCCTGTAGGGCCCGTCAGACACGTCCCCGTCTGACGGGTCCGTCCCCTCCAGAATTAATTGTCTTTGATACGTGATCGCTCGTTTGCGCCACTCGCGTCTGGCTAGTGCTCTGTCTCCGCCATGAAGTTACGGACAGCATCGGCGGCGAGCGTGAACTGCGCGAAGGAGGCCTTGGTGCTGGACAGGCTGTTGAGCTGCTGTACCAGCGCTTTCCGGCCGGTTTCGCGGGGGCCGAGCCAGGCTTCGATCCCGCCCGCGGCGACGGCATTTGCGGCCGCCTCTGCCTGCTGGCGGCGCAGATCCTCGATAAGCCGCCGCGTGGCCAGACGCTCCCAGTAGGAGGCGGTCTCGATGCTGCGATTTGCATCGAAACGCAGCCGGTCGATGCGCAGCGCTTCGCCGATCTTGAGATAGGTTTCCAGCGCATCGCTGGCCTGAATGTCTGCACGTGTGGCGAGAATCTGCAGATCGATCCCGATTGGCAGCAAGGGCATCTGGGCGGCGCGTTCGGCCAGCGCGCGCTTGATTCCAGCCTGCTCCAGCGTGTCGGTCCGGCGGCGAAGCTGCGTGGCCTCGAAGCCTGACAGGGACGGGGTGAGCTGCTTCGACAAGGCCTTGAAGGCCGGCTCGAACTGTTTGACGCACTCGCCCACGGGCGTTTCGCTGCTCTGGCGCAGGATGGCGGCCGCCGTGTCCATCACGGCATCGGCGCCAAGCTGGTGGAGTTCTGTCTGGACATTTGCCCGGACCACATTGTCCAGCGCGTTGATCGAGTCCCTGTAGGTCTCATGGTTCAGCAGGTGGCGGGCCGTCTCGAAAGCGTGACAGATGTCGGCATTGGTCGCATGCGACCGTTCGCGCAGCCGCAGCAGCATGAGCGGGCCACCGGCATCGATGAGCCGGTTAGCAAGCACCGTGGCAATAATCTCCCGGTTCAGGCGGTGAGCCTGCATCGCGTCTTCATACTTGTGCAGCGGCTCCGGGAAATAGTCGCGCAGCGTCGTCTCGAACCATGGATCGTCCGGCACGTCGGACGCAACAAGATCGTCGAACAGGGTAATCTTCGACCAGGCCATCAGTACCGCCAGTTCCGGGCGGGTCAGCCAGTCGCGGTTCTCGGCGCGCTCGCGCATTTCAGACGTATGCGGCAGCCCTTCGACATCGCGGTCGAGAACGTCGCGGCCTTCGAGATAGCACATCAGCCGTTCATTGGCCTCATGGTCGCGTCCGGCGGTCGCGCTGGCCAGGGTGAGGGCGCCGGTCTGGTCGTAATTGTGGGCCAGAACATGTTCGGCGACCTCATCGGTCATCGAGGCAAGCAGGATATTGCGTTCGCCGCTCGGCAGATGACCCCGGCGAATGGCCTCGGAGCAGAGGATCTTGATGTTGACCTCATGGTCGGAACTGTCGACGCCGGCGGAATTGTCGATGGCATCGGTATTCAGCCGCCCGCCCTTCAGGGCGAACTCGATCCGGCCGGCCTGTGTCAGGCCAAGATTGGCGCCCTCGCCGATCACCTTCGCCTTGAGGTCGCGGCCATTTACCCGGATCGCATCATTGGCGCGGTCGCCCGCATCGCCCTGGGTCTCGTGAGCGGCCTTGATATAGGTGCCGATGCCGCCGAACCAGAGCAGCTCGCAATCGGCCTTGAGCAGGGCGTGGATCACCTCGTCGGGGGTCGCCTCGTCATGCTTCAGGCCCGTCAGCTCCTTCATCTGCGCCGACAGCGGGATGGACTTGGCAGACCGATCGAAAATGCCACCGCCTTCGGAGATCAGCGACTGGTCGTAATCCATCCAGGAGGAGCGCGGCAGCTCGAACATGCGCTGGCGTTCCTGCCACAGGCGCTCAGTGTCCTGCGGGTCCGGGTCGATGAAGATGTGCATGTGGTTGAAGGCAGCCTTCAGCCGGATCTGCTTAGACAGCAGCATGCCGTTGCCGAACACGTCGCCCGACATGTCACCGCAGCCGATCACCGTGAACGGTTCGGACTGGATGTCCTTGCCCATTTCGCGGAAGTGGCGCTTCACCGCCTCCCAGGCCCCGCGGGCGGTAATGCCCATCTTCTTGTGATCATAGCCGGCCGAGCCGCCCGAGGCGAAAGCATCGCCCAGCCAGAAGCCATGTTCGAGGCTGATCTCGTTCGCGATGTCGGAGAAGGTGGCCGTGCCCTTGTCGGCAGCGACGACCAGATAGGGGTCATCCCCATCCCAGACGACCGTATTCTTCGGCTGCTCGACCTTGCCGTCGATCAGATTGCCGGTGAGATCAAGAAGCGAATTGATGAAGGTACGATATGCCGAAATGCCTGCCTGGTTGCGCTCTTCACGCGTGGCATTGGCCGGAATCTGCTTCGGGAAGAAGCCGCCTTTCGAACCGACCGGAACAATCACGGCATTCTTCACCTGCTGCGCCTTCACCAGGCCCAGCACCTCGGTGCGGAAATCGTCGCGCCGGTCCGACCAGCGAAGCCCGCCGCGGGCGACCGCGCCGAAGCGGCAATGCACGCCCTCGACTTCCGGACTCGCCATAAAGATCTCGCGGAAGGGCTTCGGCGCCGGCAGGTCGGAAATCTTCTGACTGGCGATCTTGAAGCTGATGAACGGATAGGCCGAGCCGTCATGCTGGCGCTGCCAGAAATTGGTGCGCTGGATCGCCATGATGAGATGGGCAACGCGGCGGATCACGCGGTCCTCATCAAGGGAGGAAACCTCGTTCAGCCGTGCCTCGATCTTGCGGAGCTTGTCTTGCGCGGCGGACTGGCGGGCTGCGAGGTCGTCGTCGCTTGCAGGATCGAAGCGGATATAGAACAGCTCGATCAGCGCGCGTGTAAGTTTGGGGTGGCGCTTCAGTGCTTCGATCTGGGTGCTGCGGGCCGGATCGAGCCCGGTCTGGTGGCGATAGGCACAGAGCGCCCGGCAAAGTGCCGCCTCCCGCCAGGTCGCGCCGACCGAGAAGACAAGCCCGTTGAAGCGGTCATTCTCCGCACGGTGCTGCCAGATGGCGACAAAGGCTTCCTCGAAGCGTTCACCGACCTCGTCGAGGTCGAGCGTTTCGCCATTCGTCGTGCGCATCTTGAGCGAGTGGATCCAGTACGTGTCCGGCCCGTCATCGAGCGGCTTGGGATCGGGATCGACCGGATACCCCGTCTCGAACTCAACGAAGAGGCCCATATTTTCGAAGACAAGCACGCAGTCCGACAGGGCAATGGAGCCTGAGCGCGAATAGATCTTGGCGCGCACAACATCGCCCTGACCGTCATCGCGTTCACGCCGGAAGGCCCGCAAACGGATGGGACGGTCCTGAGAGAGGCTGCCGATCGTCTCGACATCGGTCAGCGCTTCGGCCGGGCCGAAAGCTTCGCGATAGGCAGCGTTGAAGCCGCCACGGAAACCGCTTGCGCGCTCGAATTCGTCATGCGGCAGGCCGGCTTCCATCAGGGCGGTGCGGAACGCATCGTCCCAGGTCCGGGCAATCGCTTCGGCATCGCGTTCAAGCTGGGCGAGGTCTGGATCGACGCTTCCGTCATCAAGCTCGATCATCAGGTGGACACGGGCCAGCGGTGATGCGTCGAAACGGGGCTGGAACGAGATCAGCCGGCCCTTGAAAGCCTCCACCAGTCGCTCACTGAGGCGCAGGCGGACGGATGTGTCATAGGCTTCACGCGGCACGAAGATGAGAACCGAGACGAACCGGTTGAACCGGTCGCGGCGCACGAAGAGCCGTGTGCGCGGTCGCCCCACGAGATGAAGCGCACCGCGCATCAGCGGGATCAGCGTCTCGGCGTCCGCCTGCAGCAGCTCGTCACGCGGCCAGGTCTCCAGAATATTGGACAGGGCCTTGTGGTTGTGGCTGCCTTCCACGGCACCGGCAGACTCCAGGACACGAGCCACGCGGCGGCGTACCAGCGGAATCTGGCGGACACTCTGATTGTAGGCTTCGGCGGTATAGAGCCCCAGGAAGCGGGTTTCACCCACGACATTGCCGTCATCATCGACATGCTTGATGCCGATATAGTCACACAGCGAGCGCCGGTGGACACGGCTCTGCAGCGTGGACTTGGCGACAATGAGCGGCGTCGGCTCTTCAAGGAAGGAGCTGATTTCCGGCGTCAGCATCAGCGGCTCGGCACCGCGGTTGAGGACGTTGAGATCCTCGTCTCGCAGCAGGCCGAGATTGGAGCCCTCGACCATGATCGGCTCTTCCGGAAGGACGGCGCCGTCCGGGCCTGTTTCGAACTTGTAGTCGCGCACACCGAGAAAGACGAAGTGTTCGTCGGCAAGCCAGTTGAGGAAGGCGACGGCTTCCTGGCGCAAATCGTCTCCGCAGGTCTTGTTAGCCTCGACCCGGGCGATGGCGTCCTGCATGCGCTCTTCCATGCCTTCGAAGTCACGCACCGCCATGGCGACATCGCGCAGCGTGGCGTCGGCCTCGTCCTTGAGGATGCGGCACTCATTGGAGCTCAGCGCCGGAATGTGCAGCTGGATCACCGAGAGCCTGAGGGCCTTGTCGGTCTCCAGGATCGGGTGGAAGAGGGCGCGTACCTCGAAGCCAAGCTCGGCACAGAGGCCGAGCAGGGAGTCGACCAGGAAGGGCTTGTCGCGGCTGATGACCTCCAGCACGCAGCTGCCGAGCAGACGGTCGCCTTCGCCGGTTGCTTCACGAACGCGTACGATGGATGCATCGCCGGCATAACCTTGTGCAAATGCGCCAATACCATCGGCCAGCGCATCAATGTCGCCGGACGACAGGGAGGTTACATTCTCGTTGTCGGCGTCCTCATGGAAGCTCTTGCGGATATCTTCAAGGCGCAGTTCGCCTGCAGAGTCAGCAGGATTGGGCGCATGATCAGGCATCGGGACTTCCTGAGCTAGAGGCTCGTTTCGAGTCGGCCTTCTATCCTTTCAATGACGCAGCGGCAATTGCCCTCCGCATTGTGCAGATGCGAAGGGCAAGCCATGAGGTCAGGCCCTAGTCGGACTGGCGCTCGCCAAGGGTTTCGACCAGTTCGCCGACTTTCTCCTCGCGGAAGGCCGCGCAGAGATTACCGGACTCCTCGGCCTGGGCGAGCGAGCGCTCATAGCCGGGGATGATGTCGCCCTTGGAAACGAAGAAGTCCCGGGCTTCGGCAACCTTCTCGGCTTCGCAGAACGAGGCCACGGCGCCTGCCGTCTGCGCCTTGCGGATCTCCGGCGTGCGCGAGATGAAATTGTCGAAGCTTGCCTTGTAGAGGCCCCAAGCGGTCTCCTGATGGGCCTCGTTGCCGAGGGCGGACTGCATGACCGACCAGGTTTCCTGGCCCTGCCAGTCGCTGCCCTGCATTTCCTTCATCAGGTCAGCCAGCTCGGACTCGTCGGCATTCGCCACCATGACCTGCAGCATACGGCGGCGCTCATACTGGTTGCTCGAATTGCGGGCGTATTCGAGGGCGGCTTCGTAGAAGTCGCGCCCGCCAAGCTTCGTCCCGTACTTGATGCCGGTGAAGACCGTATCGGCATCAAGCGCGTCCGGATCCGGGTCACCGTCAACACCGACATAGGCGGCGGCCTTGTCGGCGAGTTTCTCACGTTCCTCTGGCATGGCGCCCATTTCGAGCAGGCCGGCATAGAGGTCCTGCAGCAGCAGCGTTTCGCCCTGGCTGAGATTGTCTTCGCGGGCCTTGAGCGCGTCATAGACCGGCCTGTAGGTCTCGCGAACAAAACGCGTCATCAGGTCCTGCTCTTCCTCCGGCAGGGCCGAATAATACCCTTTTGCCTTGTTCACCGACTGCATGGCGACGTCCCATTCAGCGGTCGAGGAGGCCTGCAGGGCATCAAGCACGGCGCTGGCCGGTGCATCGCCGGCGCGGAAAGCCGCAGCGATACTGTCGATGAAGGAAAGCTGTTCGGTTGCGTCGAGCGCCTCGAAATTCTCCGTCAGCGCCGTCCAGTTCTCGTCCGACAGGTTGAAGCGCCAATAGCCGCCAGATGCGTTTGGCATCACCCAGTCGGCGCACTGGCCATCGAGCGGGATCTCGGTCGTCTTGCCAGTCAGCATGGTGCGCTCGACGATATCGCCGGCCGGACCGGAAATACGAATGGCGAGCGGCACTTCCCAGGTCGAGCCGTCGGCGTCGATGTGAGAGCCGAGCGGGGCATAGCGTTTCTGGGTGATGGTGATCAGGCCGGCATCCTCGGCCTCGCATTCGGTCTTCACATCCAGATACGGAATGCCGGGCTGGAAGATGAAGGACCGGAAGCTGTCGACGACGTCGGCATCGCCGCTGCCATCGGCCACCGACTGCATGAAGTCCTCCACGTTCGCGGCATCGTCCTCAAAGCGCTTCATGTGCTGGCGGATACCGGCGCGGAAATCCTCCTCGCCGAGATAATTCTCGAACATTGAGAGTACGCCAGCGCCCTTGGAGTAGGTGATGCCATCGAAGGCGTCGTTGATGTCGGCATTGCTCTCGATTGGATTACGGATCTGGCGGGCGTTGATCAGGCTGTCCTCGCCCATGGCATAGAGGCCGCGGCGCTGCGAAGCGCGGTCATAGCCCTGGTCGGGATAGACCTCATCCATTGTCTTGTAGCTCATCCAGGTCGCGAACGCCTCGTTGAGCCAGATATCGTTCCACCATTCAGGGGTGACGAGATTGCCGAACCACTGGTGGGCAAGTTCGTGAGCATGCGTCGTCAGCACACCACGGCGGCGGCCGAGCGGCGTGCGGTCATTAATCAGCAGCGCGCTCTCGCGATAGATGATCGCGCCCGCATTCTCCATGGCGCCATAGGCAAAGTCCGGCACCGCGATGATGTCGAGCTTGGCGTAGGGATAGGGATAATTGAAGTAGCTCTCCTGGAAGGTGACCATGTCGTCGGTCACCTGCATCGCTACGTCGAGCTGGTCGCCCTTGCCGGCCGGGGCAAAGCCACGGAAGGGCACCGGCGTCGCGCGCAGCGTATTGGCCGGGATCGGGTCGCCTTCGCGCATGTCATAAGGGCCGACAGCCAGGGCGACGAGATAGGACTGGATCGGGCGTGTCGCGGCAAAGGTGTGTTCCACCATGCCGTTGTCGAGCTGGCTCGTGCCCTTGAGCGGGGCGTTGGCGATCACCTGGTTGCCCTGCGGGGCGGTGACGGTCAGCGTCCACGGGGTCTTGAAGCGGGGATCGTCGAAGCCCGGAAACATGCGGCGCGCATCGATCGGCTCCATCTGCGTGGCGAGATAGGGCCGGTCCTTCTGCTCGGCCTTGTAGAGGCCGGCGAGGCCGAAATTGTAAGGCGCGCGATACTCGATCACCAGCGTCGCATTGCCGGCAGGGACCGGCTCTGCGAAGTCGATCTTCGAGACGCCGCCATCGGCGAGATTGCCCTCGAACGTGCCTTCGATCTCGGTACCGTCCGGCGTGCGGGCCACCACGCTCTGGATGGTCTGGTCGAGCGAGTGCAGCCAGATTCGGGCATGCGGCGCTTTCAGGCGCATATCGATCTCGGCGGTGCCGGTGAAGCCATCCTTGGCCGGGTCGGTGACGAGGTCGAGACGGTAGGCCGTCGGCACGACCGTATCCGGCAGCTGGCCGGCTGGCGGCTCTTCAAGCTTCACAGGCTCGACGGCTTCCTCTTTGCCCTTGTCCGCGGCATCGTTCGGATTGGGACCACAGCCTGCGAGGAGGGCGAGGCCGGCAACGCTTGCAAGAAAGCTTGTTTTGACCCTGTTAAGCGTCATGAGAGATTCTCCTGAAGACTGAATTCGCGACCGCATGAAGCATGGAATGCTGTAATGCGCAAAATCTTGCTGCTTATGACTGACAAACAGGCTGGTTCAGCCTCTGGAGTGACCGGACTATGAAAAGGTTGTGGCATTGGCCGATCGATCCGCTTGCGCGCACAGTGCGTCTCGCACTGGGGGAAAAGCGCTGCCCGATCGACCTGACCCTGGTGCTGCCATGGGCCCAGCCGGAGGAGCTGACCGCCATGGCGCCCGGTGCCCGCGCGCCGGTCATGGTCGATACGGGCGCGGAGGAAAAGGTCAGCGCCATCGGCACCCATGCGATCTGCGAATACCTCGAAGAGGTGATCCCCAGTCCACGCCTGCTTCCCTTCGTCGCAAAGGAACGCGCCGAAGCCCGCCGCCTGTGGCGCTATAGCGAGGACAGCTTTGCGGAGGTGAATGCGACACTGCTCACCGAACGCGTCAATCAATGGGTGCGCCGCGCCAGGGAGCCCGACAGTTCGACACTGCGCATGGGCGTGCATGCGCTGAAATCGAAGATGACTTTCCTCAACGGCCTCGCCGAGACGCGAACCTATATGGCCGGGCGCATGTTGACGCTGGCCGATCTTTCGATCGCCGCGCACCTGTCGGCCTATGACTATTTCGGTGATGTGCCGTGGGACATGACGCCGGACCTCAAGGCGTGGTATTCTCGGATCAAATCCCGGCCGAGCTTCCGGCCGCTGCTCGCTGACAAGGTGGAAGGCACGCGGCCCGCCCGGCATTATGCCGATCTCGATTTCTGAATGAACGAGCCTGAAGACAGTCTGGAAGCCCGCCTGAAACGGATGGCGGGCGATCTCGGCTTTGCCGACTGCCGCATCTGCCGGGCTGATGAGCCGTGGGCGGCTGGTGAACGCCTGCAGGCTTTTGTCGAGCGCGGCCATCATGGCGAGATGGGCTGGATGGAAACCACGCTGGAGCGCCGCAAGGCTCCGACCGCCATGTGGGCCGACGCGAAGTCGGCCGTCATACTCGCCATGAATTACGGCCCGCCGGCGAGCCCCCTGCCGCAGCTCGAAATGCGGGAGCATGGCAACATTTCCGTCTATGCGCGGGGCGCCGATTATCACGACCTGATCAAGAAGAAGCTGAAACAGCTCGCCCGCGACTTTGCCCAAGCCTCCGGCGAGGAGGTGAAGGTGTTCGTCGACACTGCGCCCCTCATGGAGAAACCGCTGGCGGAGAAGGCCGGCCTCGGCTGGCAAGGCAAGCACACCAACCTCGTCAGCCGAGAGCATGGTAGCTGGCTGTTCCTCGGCGCGATCCTGACAGCTGCCGAACTCCAGCCTGACGAGGCAGAGGAAGACCATTGCGGATCCTGCCGGGCCTGCCTCGACATCTGTCCGACAGATGCGTTCCCCGCTCCCTATCAGCTCGATGCGCGCCGCTGCATTTCCTACCTGACCATCGAGCATGCCGAACCGATCCCGGCGGAGTTCCGCGCCCCGATGGGCAACCGCATCTATGGCTGCGATGACTGCCTCGCCATCTGCCCGTGGAACAAGTTTGCCCATACCTCGGCCGAACATAAGCTCTGGGCGCGCGCCGAGCTGAAGCTGCCCGAGCTGGAAGACCTGGCCGCCCTGGATGATGAGGGTTTCCGGGAAGTGTTCGCCGGTTCACCGATCAAGCGCACCGGGCGGAACCGCATGCTGCGCAATGTGCTTATAGCGATAGGCAATAGCGGTGAGCCCCGGCTTGTCGGCGGGTCTGTGCTGCCGCATCTCGATGATGAGGCGCCGGTCGTGCGCGGTGCCGCTGTCTGGGCACTCTCGCGCCTCGATATGGCCCGGTTCGAAAGCGAAAGAGCCCGGCGAGCAGGCGATGAGAGTGATGAGGGGGTAAAGGCCGAATGGGCGCTGACACCACGCTAGAGCGACAGGAAAAACCGTCTGCCCGAAGCCTCGTGCTGCGCTGGGCTGTCCGGCTTACCAAGCTGCTCGCGCTCCTCTTCGTGCTGGCCCATCTTTACGCCATTGCCCTGAAATGGGTGCCTGTGCCGGGCAGTATCCTGATGATGGAGCGGACCCTGGGCGGAGAGGACTTTCGCCGCGCCGTGGTGCCACTGGACCGGATATCGCCGCACCTCGTGACGGCCGTCATCGCGGCCGAGGATTCCCGCTTCTGCTCCCATGACGGGATCGACTTCGAGGCGCTCCAGAAAGCCATAGACGAGAACCAGCGGCGCGGACGCCGTCGCGGCGCGTCCACCATCACCCAGCAGACGGCCAAGAACGTCTTCTTCTGGAATGGTGGCGGGTATGCCCGCAAGGCGGGCGAGGCCTGGTTCGCGCTTTTCATTGACGGCATGTGGGGCAAGCGCCGGGTGATGGAAAACTATCTCAACACGATCGAGTGGGGCGACGGGATTTTCGGTGCAGAAGCTGCCGCGCGGGTCCGCTTCGGCAAGCGGGCTGAGGACCTGACACAGTACGAAGCCGCCCTGTTGGCCGCCGTCCTGCCCAATCCGCATGAGTGGCGGGTCGATCCGCCCGGGCCTTATGTCCGCGGCCGGGCCAGCACCCTGCAGGCGCGGATGCGCGTGGTTTCCAATGAAGGCCTTGATGATTGCGTGCTGGAGCCTGCTAAATGGGCCGAGCGCCAGAAGGCCGCGGCAAAATAGAGCTGGCCAAAAAAGGCCTGCACGCTCCCCGTCTCCCGTCTTCCCGGACTTGATCCGGGATCCATGGCGGCTGGCAGGTGTGTCCTCAACCGCCATGGGTCCCAGCGTGCGCTGGGAAAGCGGAGATAAGCCAAACCAACTCTGCTTTTTTACGGGCAGCGCTTGTTCACGCTGTTCTTTGACAGGCTGCCAACCCCGGCATGCGCGCCTTGCCTGTAATAGGTCGTGTCCTGGGTAAAGGCGTCATTGATGACCCCATCCTTGGGCGGGCAGCCTTCCGCCCAGATGCGCCTGATCGCCGGATTGATACGCGGCATCTCGAAATCGGCCCAGCGTTTCGGCGCCATGTCGGGCTCCCTGGCCGGGTCTGGCATCGCCAGCATCTCTGTGGGTTGCTCATCGCACCATGAGGGCCGCCCGGCACCGAGCCTGTTACACTGGAAGGCGCGCAAGGCGTCGGCGGCCTTCACCTCCTGCTCTGAAATCACCGGCAGGTCGAGCACGGGGCCCTCTGTTTCGCCGGACGGTGAGGGCGCGGCGTCCGCTGTCTCTCCCGGCCGCGCTGTTACGGGCGAGCGGATCTGTGGAGCCGGTGCGGGTGTGGGTGTTTCTTCGGCAGCAGGTGGCGGGTCAGCCTGCGTGGGCTCGACGTCTGATGGTGTTTCAGCCACTGGCTCGGGAGGCGGGGGAGGTGGTTCCGCCTCCGGTATCACTTCGACCGTCGAGACAGGAATGATGATTTCGCTGCCCGGGGCTGGACCGGACCTTGCGACACTGGCCAGAAGCCAGAAGAGAGGAAGGTTCACACCCAGCGAGGCGAGCAGGAACCATGGGCGTTCCCGCTGGCCCAGAAAGGCCAGGGCCGTCTGGAGCCTACTCCTCGGCAAGCCGTTTGGCCTCGCGGATGTCTCCGCGCAGCACCAGCGTATCGACATTACGCCCGTCGAGGAACAGGGCACGGCTCATGTCGGTCTCGGCCTTGTCGAGATTTTCGAGGTTCAGATGGGCGCGTGAACGCAGGCGGAGCGCTTCGATATCATTCGGATAGCGCGCCAGGGCCTGGTCGAGATCGGCAATCGCCGGTTCCCACTTCTCGTTCATCAGATAGGCGGCTGCCCGGTCGACGCGAATGTCGGCATCATTGGGGGCAAGCTTCAGCGCATTGGTCAGCGTCGTTACCGCCGCCTCGGGATAGCCGGCTGTCAGCCAGGCATTGCCGGACTGGGCGAGATAAAGCGCGCGGTCGGCTTCCCCGCCCGCATCCGGGGCATTCGCCAGTTCCTCGAGCCGCGCGGCGCCTTCCTTGTAGTTTCCGAGACCGATCAGCGCATTGGCGGTACAATAGCGCGCGGCGGGCGTTGCCCCTTCGCCGAGCCAGCGCAAGCCTTCCTCATAGGCGTCTTCCGGGTTTTTACCGACCAGTTCGATACAGGCGTTGAGGCGTTCCTGCTCGGCGCGCTCGATTTCCTCGATCGCCGACTGGCTGAATGGCAGCACGGTAAGCGCCATGGCTAGCAAGCTCATAGTCTGATACCCCCTCGGGAACTCTACTGAACCTTCGTTACTGAGTGGGTTTGCCAGACGCAAATGACAGATCAGTCACCAACCCTCTTCCTGATCGGGCCGGGCTACTCCGCCTCGCGACTGGCCGAGATATGTCTTGAGACCGGCGGTTGGCAGGTCCTCGGCACGGCTCGCAGCGAAGAGAAGGCCGAGGCGCTCCGGGAAAAAGGGATCGAGCCTGTCCTGACCAGTGATGCCGATGCTGTCGCCAAGGCCGGCAAGGGCAGCCACTGGGTCATCTCGACACCGCCTGATGATGAGGGCTGTCCCGGCTTTGCGCTTGCCGTCACGCAGGCAGGCGAGGCCGCCTCTATCACCTATCTCTCGACCACGGGCATCTATGGCGATCTCAATGGCGGCTGGGCCTTTGAGTGGAGTTCGTCCAATCCGGGCACGAAGCGTGGCAAACGGCGCGTACAGGCTGAAGCGCAATGGCGAGAGGCACGGCCCGATGCCCGCTTTGTCCGCCTGCCGGGCATTTACGGGCCGGGCCGCTCGCAGCTCGAAAGGGTGCGCGGCGGCAAGGAAGAGCAGGTGGTGAAACCCGGTCAGGTCTTCTCACGCATTCATGTCGATGACATTGCCAGCGGTCTCTTCGCGCTCATCCAGCGCCCGGACCTGACAGGACCCTTCAATCTCTGTGATGAGGAGGCCGCCCCGCCGCAGGATGTCATGACCTATGCGGCCGACCTGCTCGGCATGGCAGCCCCCGTGCCGGTGGATCTCGACGAGGCCGATGTCAGTGCGATGGCGCGGAGTTTCTATGCCGAGTGCAAGCGCGTTTCGAATGCACGGCTGAAGGCTGCCACTGGCTGGCGCCCCCGCTACCCGACCTATCGTGAGGGGCTGAAGGCCATCCTCGAGGCGGAAGAGAAAAACTGAAAGCTCGCCTCACAAACGGGTGATCTGATTGCGCGCTTGGCTTCGCCGTCCTACCTCTTCGTGCAGAGACAAGACCGAGCAAGAATGGACACCCTCATGAGCGATACCGAGTACACACCTCCGAAAGTCTGGACCTGGGACGCTGAAAGCGGCGGCCGTTTCGCCAAGATCAACCGTCCGGTCGCCGGCGCGACGCATGACAAGGAACTGCCTGTCGGCAAGCATCCCTTCCAGCTCTACTCGCTGGGCACACCCAATGGCGTGAAAGTCACCGTCATGTTCGAGGAGCTGCTGGCGGCCGGCCACAAGGGAGCGGAATATGACGCCTGGCTGATCAATATCGGTGAGGGCGACCAGTTTTCTTCCGGCTATGTCGCGCTCAACCCGAACTCAAAAATCCCGGTGCTGGCCGATCATACGACCAATCCGCCGACGCGCGTCTTCGAGAGTGGCTCGATCCTGCTTTATCTCGCCGAGAAGTTCGGCGCTTTCCTGCCGAGCGATCACGTCAAGCGCACCGAGGCGCTGAACTGGCTGTTCTGGCAGATGGGCTCCGCGCCTTATCTCGGCGGCGGCTTCGGGCACTTCTACGCCTATGCGCCGACCAAGATGGAGTATCCGATCAACCGCTTTGCCATGGAAGTGAAACGCCAGATGGACGTGCTCGACCGCCATCTCGCCGAGAACGAGTACATGGCCGGCGACGAGTATTCCATCGCCGACATGGCGATCTGGCCCTGGTATGGCGCCATGGCCAAGGGCATCATCTATGAGGCGGGCGAGTTCCTACAGGTCCATGAATACACCAACGTCATCCGCTGGACCGACCAGGTCGGTGGACGCGAGCCGGTGAAACGCGGCCGCATGGTCAACCGCACCTTCGGCGACCCGTCCTCACAGCTGCGCGAACGCCACGACGCCAGCGACTTCGACACGAAGACGCAGGACAAGGTGGAAGCGGCGGAGTAGGGACTAATGGCGTCCCAGAAAATCTGCGGCCACTGATTTCATGAGGTCCGCCAGGACGCCGAACTCCTTTTCAAGAGGTGAGGTTGGTCGCCAGACCAATGCAATCGTGCGCTGGCATAGAGTGTTATCGATCTCCCTGACGACAAAGTCCGGGTCGCGCTTGGCTTCCGAGAGTGCATACAGGCTGGGCAGGATCGCGTAGCCGGCGCCCATAACGGCCATTTGTCTCGCCGCATCGAGACTTGAGCCTTCGTATTCCGCGCTGATGGTCGTCCCCGCCTCCCGGGCGATTTCAGCGATCAGCTTGCTGAGCCTGTGCCCGGCCCCGAGTGTAAGAAGCGGACGCGAGGCCAGCTGGCCCAGCTGGATCGGTCCACCATCGATCGCCAGCAGGTCTTCTGGCGGACCGCATACCCAGAGCTTTTCCTCGAAGAGAGTCTCCGCGCGCTGATCGGCGTGATCATCCGGGGTCGAAATGATGATGTCGAAGCGACCGTCGCGAAGGCCCTGGTCGAGTTCGACCGTGTCACATTCACGGACGTTGAGCCTCAAATCAGGAAAGCGGTCATGCAGCTGTCGTGTCACAGACGGCAAAAGGTAAGGGCCTATTGACGGAAGCACACCCAGGCGTATTCGACCGGCCACGGTGTTCTTGGCGCCCAGCGCCAGTGTCCGGAGTTCTTCGACCTCACTCAAGATGAGGCGGGCCTGCCGAATAATGTCCTCGCCTACAGGGGTGGGAGAAGCCCCCTTTCGGCCGCGTTCAAAGACGATCACACCAAGATCGGCCTCGGCCTCGGCGAGTTGGGCTGAAAGGCTGGGCTGGCTGACATGGAGGCGCTTTGCGGCTTCATGAAAGCGACCGCAATCGGCGATGGCGACGATGTATTGAAGCTGTCGAAGTGTAGGGCGCATGATAGTTTGAAGCTATTGAAAAACAGATCACTTTCGATTGGAGTTATCATAACGCCAGCCCACATCCAGTCCATCAGCAATGATGGAGAAAAAAAGTGATCAGAACTCGCAAAATCCTTCGCCGCCGCAAGCGGTTTCAAAAGATGCGGAAGGATTTAGCAAACCGTCTCACGGGCCTGCGCCCGTCTGATGCGAGCTGGCCGACCGGCCAGCTGGATCGCAATCCCGCATGACGCTTTCGCTTGCGGCCTTGCCCACGGCATCTGCCACCCTTCCCATCCCGGGCAGGCCGCAAGTCAACCGGATGCCTGACTGTCTCGACCCTCACTCTCCCAGTCAGGCATCCGGTCAAGGATTCCCCGTTTCTTTGCCTGGAGCACTCATATGACAAATCAGATTTCTCGCCGCGGCCTGATAGCCTCAAGCGGCGCCGCAGGGTTCGCCCTGGCAGGTGGCACGACGGCCGCATCGGCGCAGACGGCAGCCGCCGTACCGCCAGCCCCTACCACGGATGGACGGACGACGCTGGATGCCGATGGTGCGCTCGCCCTGTTGAAGGAGGGAAACAAGGCCTTTCTCGAAGGACGCGTGGTCAATCCCGATATCAGCGCGGAGCGAAAGCTGCAGCTTGCAAAGGGGCAGGCCCCTTTCTGCGCCTATGTGACGTGCTCTGACAGCCGTGTCCCGCCGGAGCTGTTGTTCGGGCGTGGCCTGGGCGAGCTTTTTATCATCCGCAATGCCGGCAACACGGTGGATACGGTCGCGATGGGATCCATCGAATATGCCGTGGCGGAGCTTGCTGTGCCGCTGGTCGTTGTGATGGGGCACGAAAGCTGTGGGGCGGTGAAGGCGGCGATGTCGGTCGTGGAGGCCAATACACGCTTTCCCGGGTCGATCGGCGCTATGGTCGAGCCGATCATTCCTGCCGTTCTCGAAGCACGCGAGACCGACGGAGACAAAACCGAAAATGCGGTCAAACAGAATGTCCGTCGCGTCGTGCGCAGCTTGCGTGAGGACTCAGATCCGATCCTGCTGGAGCCGCAGAACGCCGGCCGGGTGAAGGTCGTCGGGGCCTACTACCACCTCGATACCGGCTTCGTTGACTTCTTCGATACTGTCTAGGCCGCCTCGTCGGTATTCACGGCGAACGGATCATAATTGAGGATTGGGGCCAGCCAGCGTTCTGCGGTGCGCTGGTCCCAGCCTTTCCGTTTCGCATAATCCTCCACCTGGTCGCGTTCGATGCGGCCGACGGCGAAATAGGCGCTGTCGGGGTGGGCGAAGTAAAGGCCTGAGACAGACGGCGCCGGGCTCATCGCGAAGCTGGATGTCAGCGACACACCGATGCGTTCCTCGGCTTCGAGCAGCTTGAAGATCAGCTCCTTCTCGGTGTGGTCGGGCTGGGCCGGATAACCGGGGGCGGGGCGGATGCCGCGATACTTTTCCTTGATGAGGTCATTGCTGTCATAGGCCTCATCCGGGTCATAGCCCCAGAGCTCCTTGCGGACCTTTTCGTGCATGTACTCGGCCATCGCTTCGGCGAAGCGGTCGGCCAGCGCCTGCACCATGATGGCGGAATAGTCGTCACCCTTGTCCTTGAACTCTTTCGAGATCGCGTCGGCCTCGGCGCCGGACGTCACGCAGAAGGCGCCGATATGGTCGCCACTTTCGGCCACGAAGTCGGCCAGGGCGAAGTTCGGCTTTTCGTTATTCTTCACCATCTGCTGACGCAGCGTATGGAGCGTCTCGCCGTTGCCGAGCTTGATGTCGTCGCCCTCACGGTTTGCTTCCCAGAAACCGATCACGGCCTTCGGCTTGAACCAGCCTTCGCCGAGCAGGCGCTGCAGCATGGTCTGGGTGTCGCGCCAGAGATCAGTCGCCGCTTCGCCGACTTTCTCATCCTCAAGGATTTGCGGATAGCGCCCGGCCAGATCCCAGCTCATGAAATACGGCGTCCAGTCGATATAGTCCTTCAGTTCCGACAGATCGACATCGTCAAACGTCTTCACGCCGGTAAAGGTCGGGGCCGGGGCGGACGGTTCGGTTGCGTTGAAGGCCTTTTCGCGCGCTTCCTCGATCGGCAGGCGCGGGGTCGGCGGACCGCCTGCGCGGCTCTCGCGGATGCGGTCATAGCGCGCCTTGGTGGTGCCCCACATCGTCTCGCGGTCATCATCATTCATCATCGCACTGACGACGCCCACTGCGCGGCTCGCATCGCTGACATGGATGACAGGCGCGGCCGGGAAGGCCGGGTCGATCTTCACTGCCGTATGTGCCGGCGACGTCGTCGCACCACCGATGAGGAGTGGCAGGTGGATATCCTGGCGCTGCATCTCGGAGGCAACGAAGACCATTTCATCGAGCGACGGCGTAATCAGGCCCGACAGGCCGATCATGTCCGCCTTTTCCTCGATGGCGGTCTCGAGGATCTTCTCCGCCGGCACCATCACACCGAGGTCGATGATGTCATAGCCGTTACAGCCGAGCACCACGCCGACAATGTTCTTGCCGATATCGTGCACATCGCCCTTCACCGTGGCGAGAACGACCTTGCCATTGGACACCTTGTCGAGGCCGAGTTCCTTCTGCTCCTTCTCGATGAAGGGGGTCAGGTGGGCCACAGCCGCCTTCATCACGCGGGCTGACTTCACGACCTGCGGCAGGAACATCTTGCCGGCGCCGAAGAGGTCGCCGACGACATTCATCCCGTCCATCAGTGGACCTTCGATGACATGCAGGGGACGTTCGGCGCGCTGGCGGCATTCCTCCGTGTCCTCGACGACAAACTCGGTGATACCGTGAACGAGCGCGTGTTCGAGACGCTTCTCGACCGGCTGCTCGCGCCAGCTCATATCCTTCTTCTTCACCTCGCCTTTCTGGCCGCGATACTGCTCGGCGAGGTCCAGCAGGCGCTCGGTCGCATCGTCGCGGCGATTGAGGATCACGTCCTCGACGGCCTCGCGCAGCTCCGGGTCGATATTGTCATAGATGTCGAGCTGGCCGGCATTCACAATGGCCATGTCGAGGCCGGCCGGGATAGCATGATATAGGAAGACCGAGTGCATCGCCCGGCGCACGATCTCGTTGCCGCGGAAGGAGAACGAGACGTTCGATAGCCCGCCGGAGATGTGACAGTGCGGCAGGTTCGCCCGGATCGCCTTGCATGCCTCGATGAAGTCGACGGCGTAATTGTTGTGCTCTTCGATACCGGTCGCGACCGCAAAGATGTTCGGATCGAAGATGATGTCTTCCGGCGGGAAGCCGACTTTTTCGGTCAGCAGCTTGTAGGCGCGCGTACAGATCTCGATCTTGCGCGCGGCGGTATCGGCCTGGCCGTCCTCGTCAAAGGCCATGACCACGGTGGCCGCGCCATAGGACATGATCTTGCGAGCCTGCTCGAAGAACTGTTCCTCGCCTTCCTTCAGCGAGATGGAGTTCACGATAGCCTTGCCCTGCACGCATTTCAGGCCGGCCTCGATCACCTCCCATTTGGAGCTGTCGATCATCACCGGCACGCGCGCAATATCGGGCTCGGCGGCGATGAGGTTGAGGAAGGTCGTCATCGCCTCGACGCCGTCCAGCATACCCTCATCCATATTCACATCGATGATCTGCGCGCCGTTCTCGACCTGCTGGCGCGCGACATCGACAGCGGTATCATAGTCGCCCGCCTTGATGAGATTGCGGAATTTCGCCGAGCCTGTGACGTTGGTCCGCTCGCCGATATTGATGAAGATCTGGGAGGCTGTTTCAGTCATGTGCGTGGGCGTCCTTTCTCAAGGGGCCAGTTGCCGTCTTCGAGGACAGGGTAGCCGTCAGTGGATTGGTTGTAGGTGTAGATCCAGGCCCGCTCCCCGCTGGGGCGGTCTGAATCGTCGAGGATGTCTGTCTTTTCGCGCCGGTAGAGCGATCCGTCCGGATTGCCGGCGCGGATGCCTTCGAATTCGTCCATCTGGCGGGCCAGCCGGGCTGTATCGAGCCGGTAGAGCACGCCATGACATGTCTCCTCGCCCGGCACGACGCCCGGAAAGCCGCCAAGATCAATCATGCGGCCGCGGAACCGGCAGGGCCCGAGAAACTCCCCATGGCGCGGGAAATCCAGATGCGCAGGCGCACTCGCGGCCCCCTGTTTCAGGAGGCCGTAAAAGATGAACTGGTCGCCGGAGGAGACAGGCGGTGCGATCATGACGTCTCGCGGGCCATTCCGGGCAGGCCGTCGATGCTTTCGGCGTTCTTGGCGAGCCGGCTTTCATGCCATTGGTCGAGCGGCTTGTTCGCGACATAGCGCTGGAGCTGATCGCGCTGGCCCTTGAATTCATAGAAGGGCACGCCCCAGCCGCAGCTGTCGCTCACGCTGGTGATATCGACATAGATGATGTTGCGGGCGCGCTCATGGCCGGGCGGGAAGCGACCGATCTCGGCTTCGAAGTCGGGGTGGTTGAATTGCAGGGTCCGCCCCTTGCCATAGATGCGGACAATGTTTGCCGGTCCTTCGAAGGCGCAGAACATGATCGTGATCCGCGCATTCTCGTTGACATGCGCGAGTGTCTCGATGCCGGACCCGCCAAGGTCGGCATAAGCGACCGTAGTCTCATCGATCACGATGAAACTGTCATAGCCCTTGGGCGAGACATTCACATGCCCCTCTTCCGACAGCGGGGCTGTCGCAACGAAGAACATCTTCTGTGCCTTGATGAAATCGATGAGCTTGTCATCGAGCTTTTCATACGTTTTGCCCATGGAAGCCCTCTCCTCAGCTTGCGAGCTGGAACGGTTCAAGCCCTGACAAGCGCATGGCGCGCGGCGGGTGGGGGATCTCGCGCGGCGCCTTGCCTTTCACCGCCTTGGCGATGGCTTCGATGTGCGGCGGGGTCGTCCCGCAGCAACCGCCGAGCACATTCACAAGCCCGCTCTTGGCCCACTCTTCAAGCTGGGCCGCCGTCTGGTCCGGTGTCTCGTCATACTCGCCGAACTCGTTCGGCAGACCGGCATTCGGATAGGAGATGACGCGCGTATCAGCGACCTTGGAAATCGCGGCGATGTGCGGGCGCATCAGCTTTGCGCCGAGCGCGCAGTTGAGGCCAACCGCCCACGGCTTCGCGTGGCGGACCGAGTGCCAGAAGGCTTCGGCTGTCTGGCCAGACAGCGTACGGCCCGAGGCGTCGGTGATCGTGCCGGAAATGATGACAGGGATGTCCTCGCCGCTCTCTTCCCGGAAATCCATGACAGCCTTGATTGCCGCCTTGGCGTTCAGCGTGTCGAAGATTGTCTCGATCAGGAAGAAGTCGACATGCGGTGCCATGGCGCGCGCCTGTTCGAGATAGGCCTCGCGGACATCGTCGAAAGTCACTTCCCGGTAGCCCGGATTATTGACGTCCGGCGACAGCGACAGCGTCTTGTTGGTCGGCCCGATTGCGCCTAGGACGCCGACCGGCTTGTCAGCCGCATCAGCGGCTTCACGCCCGAGCTTCGCGCCCGCTTCGGCGATTTCGGCGGCGATATCCTGCATATTGTAGTCGCCCTGCGCGATCGTCGTCGCGCTGAACGTGTTCGTCTCGATGATGTCGGCGCCGGCTTCGATGAACTGGCTGTGTATTGTCCGCACAGCGTCCGGCTGGGTGAGATTGAGCAGGTCATTATTGCCCTTTACCGCGCTCTCCCAGTCGGAGAAGCGCTCGCCGCGGAATTGCTCCTCGGAGAAGTCATACTTCTGGAGCATCGTCCCCATGGCGCCATCGAGGATGAGGATCTCTTCCTTCGCCTTGGCTTCGAGCTTGGAAATCAGGTCTTGTCTCGACATATCAGGCAGCCTCCGCATGTGCAGGCTTCAGGCCCAGCAGGTGACAGGTGGACAAGGCGAGGTTCGCCTTGTTGAGCGTGTAGAAGTGGAACTGGTCGACGCCGCCTTCGGCGAGCTTGTGGCAGAGCTCGGCCGCGACATTGGCAGTGATAAGGTCACGTGTGGCCGGGTCGTCATCCAGGCCCTCATAGAGCTGGTGCAGCCAGTCCGGCAGCGAGGCCCCGCACATCTTGGCGAAATTCTTCAGCCCGTTGAAGTTCGACTGCAGCATGATGCCCGGCACCAGTGGAATGGTGATACCGGCAGCGCGCGCCCTCTCGACAAACTGGAAATACACGTCCGGCTCGAAGAAGAACTGCGTGATCGCCCGGTCGGCGCCGGCATCCTGCTTGGCCTTGAGGTGGGCAAGGTCGGCTTCCCAGCCGCGCGAGTCCGGGTGGGGTTCCGGGTAGCAGGCGACCGAAATCTCGAACACCTTGCCGAGATCCGGGCGGTGGGCCCGCAGGTCGCTCACCAGGTCGATGACGCTGGTATAGCGGCCTTCAGGCTGCTCGAAATCCTCATCCTGCGAGGCATCGCCGCGCAGGGCCACAATGTGGCGCACGCCAGCCTCGTAATAGTCTTCCGCCGTTTGCAGCACTTCCTCGCGTGGCGCGCCAACACAGGTCAGGTGGGCTGCCGGGGTCAGCGTTGTTTCCCTGGCGATGCGGCTGACCGTTTCGTAGGTGCGTGTGCGCGTGGAACCGCCAGCGCCATAGGTCACCGATACAAAGTGCGGCGACATCGGCTCGAGGCGCTTCACGCATTCCCAGAGCTTGTCATTCATCTTCTCATTCTTCGGCGGGAAGAATTCGAAGGAGACAGATGGCGTTGTCTTTTCTGCCTGGCGTGCAGCAATGGACAGGTCGCTCATGCAGCAACTTCCTCTTTCTTGGCGGGCTTGCGGGCACTCCAGAGGAGCACCGCAACGCCGGTTTGCAGATCCCTGGGCGGATCAAAACGGGTCGGCTCGTCGAGATCGAGCCCGGCGCTAGTGGCCCAGGTTTTCATATTGTCGTGGCGGATGCCGAGGCGGTGATGACCGAACTCCTCGCGCATGAATTCATGGTCGTGCTGGGCGAAATCGACGACGATCAGTTGCCCGCCCGGCTCAAGGATGCGCGCAGCCTCGTGCAGCACGCGCTCGGGCTCTTCCAGATAGTGCAGGACCTGGTGGACGATGACCATGTCGGAGCACCCGGCAGGGAAGGGGGTGGCGGTGGCGTCGCCCTGGCGCACGCGCGCGCTGGTCAGCCCCGCTTCGGCGAGATTGGCACGGGCAAGCGCCAGCATCTGGTGGGAGAGGTCGAGCCCCTCGGCATCCTGCGCGCGCTGGCCGAGCAGGGTCAGCATGCGGCCGGTCCCGGTGCCGAGATCGACAACCCGGCGGAACGGGCCCTGGCCGGCAAGCTTCAGGATGGCCGCCTCGATCAGGCTTTCGGGATAGTGCATTGCCCGGATCCGGTCCCAGTCGGGGGCGATCGAGCTGAAATAATTTTCTGCCGAGGCCTGACGGCTCCGGCGAACCGCTTCGAGACGGTCGAGATCGGACGGGAAGTCGCCCTGTTCCGCATCAATCTGGTCAAACAGGCTGTCGAGCAGGGTCTTCGCCCAGCCTGTCGCGGGCAGGCGGTAAAAAACGCGCGCACCTTCCGGTAAACGCTCTGTGAGCCCGGCCGATGTCAGGGCTTTCAGATGGTGTGAGAGGCGCGGCTGGCTCTGCCCCAGCACGGTGACGAGTTCGCCGACTGCAAGCTCACCATGGCGTAACAACGCCAGGATACGAAGCCGGGTCGGCTCGCCTGCGGCGCGCAACGCTTCAATGATCGTATCGGCGTGAACGTTCATATTATCATATAAACATTCATTTATATCTCTTGCAACATGTCTTGAGCGACTGTTGCACGCAAAGCACTTTCAAAAAATTAGAACGGTCATTCGAAATTGCTAAGTATTGAAAGCGCCCTACCGTTTGCTCATATCGCCCTACCAGAAACCGGACCTTACTATGAAATTTGCAGCTTCAGCCGCGCTTGCGGCGATCTCCCTGACAGCCTGCGCAACGACAGAACAGTCCGCAGCCTCTACGGAAGTCTATGATCCTTTCGAAGGGTGGAATCGCGGCGTCTATCAATTCAACGAGGTTGTCGACAAGGCAGCCATCGAGCCGGCCGCACGGGCCTATCGTGTAGCCACGCCGGGCCTTTTCCGCGAAGGCGTGCGCAATGTGCTCACCAATCTGCGCCAGCCTGTCGTCTTTGCGAACACGATATTGCAGGGCAACCCGGATGCGTCCGGTGAGACATTCGGCCGGTTCCTCATCAACACGACGGTCGGTGTTGTCGGGATCTTCGATGTCGCCTCAACCCTGGGTGTCAGCAAGCATGACGAGGATTTCGGCCAGACGCTTGGTGTCTGGGGTGTCGATGAAGGCCCGTTCCTGATGCTGCCGCTTATGGGTCCGAGCAACCTTCGGGATGCTTTCGGTCGCGGCGTCGACAATGCCTTTGATCCGCTGAACTATGCGGAATTCGACGAACCGATCACCGATGACGAATTTCGCGTCACACGCGCGGTCGTCGGTGCCATATCCACGCGCGAGCGCCTGATCGAGACGATCGAGACGCTGCGTGACCAGCCCGAACCCTATATCGCCCTGCGCCGCACCTACACCTCACAGCGGGAGGCCGCGATCAGAAATGGCGAAATTGAGGACGATCCCTACAAAGATTTGCCAGATTTCGATGATTTTGATGCCTTTGAAGAAGAAGAGTCAGGGCCTGACCAGCCACAGGAATAAAACGATGAAAATGCGTACCCTCCTTATTTCCGCATTGGCGGCTGCTGTCGTACCTGCGTCTGCTTACGCCGATGAACGGACCGAGAGCTTCGTGAAGCAAAATGCGAATGAAGTGCTCAACTCGCTCAACAATCCCGACCTTTCCAGCGCGGAGAGAACCTCGCTGTTCAGCGGGTACATGGAGCAGTTTGCCAATATCAATGCCGTCTCGAAATTCGTGATCGGCAAATATGCGAACCGCTTCTCGCCTGAGGAACTCAAGCGTTATCAGGATGCATTCCGCACCTATGCGCTGGCCGTTTATCAGTCCGAGCTTGATGCCTATCGGGGCAATGAGGTCGTCGTGGAAGGCTCCACCGACCGCTCGCCCAGCGATTCCATCGTCGACACCAAGATCGCGCGCACCGACGGGCGCGACATGAATGTCCGCTGGCGGGTCCTGCACCGCAACGGCGAATATCAGGTCGTCGATGTGGCGCTCGACATCGAGGGCAACCTGATCTGGCTGGCCATCGAGCAGCGGGCCCAGTTCCTGGCGCTTCTGGACCGGACCAATGGTTCGGCCGATGCCCTGATTGACAAGATCAACAGCATGACCCGGAAGCTGAAGTCCGAGCGCCGCTAGGGCGCGACCCTAGACAACATGTGAAAAGCCCTCCCGCGTCAACGGGAGGGCTTTTTCTTTGCGGCCTGATACCGAGGATGCCACGCACAAGAAAGCCGGCCCACGGTGGGGCCGGCTCTCCCGGTATCGCAAGGCGAGCTTGCCTTATTGCGGCGTGGTCATGTCAGAGTCGTCTTCCACGTCGCTATCCATCGAGTCGCTGTCATAGCTGGTCTCGGTTTCCTGCTCGTAGGAGAACATCGGCATCGTCTCCATATCGGCCTTTGAGGCATTGATCACGATGCCACCACCGTCACCTTGTTCGACCTCGATACGGTCAAACTTCAGCTGACGAAGGTCGTCACCCAGCGGGTCGGAAATGACGGCGTACTGAACGGTGCCACCGTCGTCGACCACGATGTCGCGGATGCGGGCATCCTGATCGGAGTTCATGAACGAAGCGGTCGTGCCGATCATCTCCGAGGCGAGGCGGTAATCATTCAGACCGTCCTGCTCGAATTCAGCAACATTCTGAATGGCTTCTTCCGTCATGGAAACGCTGAAGCGCGGTTCCTGGTCGGCAGCCATCATGATGTCGACTTCGTCATAGGGCAGATGAACCTTTTCGCCGGTCACGTCGAGAAAGTCGCCGCTCTTGAAGATGAAGGATTCGACTTCACCATCGGCATTGATGAGCAGGTCATCGACAGTGGCGATGTCTTCGCCCGTCGAACCAATAACCTTGGCGCCCATCATTTCTTCGGCGCTCAGTTCATTCTCGGCAAGAAAGACAGCGCCCATATTCTCGGCACCATCAGTGGCACCCGGATGGTCGCTGACGTCGCCGAGGGCTTCGGTGTCCTCGACCAATTCATTGTCATCGGCCATGTCGCCCTGAGTGTTCTGGGCGGTTTGCGTTTCGCCGTAATTGGCGTCGCCCATCTCGATATCGTCAGACGCCTGCGAACAGGCGGCCATGCCGAACATCAGGGCAGACGCGGCAGCAGTCATCATGAGATTCTTCATGTCGGTCTCCTTCTGGATCATTCCGACACACTAAACGGTTTGCACCGCCTCGACGTTCCGAATGGCCTCACATGCAGACCTTAAATTCTTTTCATCTCCGTGGGTCTTGGCGGGCAGTGTGCAGTTTTTTCAGCGCCCCCTTGCCCCCGCGCGAGGCGCGCGACATGTTCCGCCAAACATGCCCATGCAGGAAGGACCCTCCCGATGAAAACCCGTGCCGCTGTCGCCTTTGAAGCCAAGAAACCGCTGGAGATCGTTGAACTGGATCTTGAGGGCCCGAAAGCGGGCGAGGTGCTGGTTGAAATCATGGCGACCGGCATCTGTCACACGGATGCCTACACCCTCGATGGGCTCGACAGCGAAGGCATCTTCCCGTCCGTGCTCGGCCATGAGGGCGCAGGTGTCGTGCGCGAGGTTGGTGCGGGTGTCACCAGCGTGAAGCCGGGCGACCATGTCATCCCGCTCTACACGCCGGAATGCCGCCAGTGCAAAAGCTGCCTGTCGGGCAAGACCAATCTCTGCACCGCGATCCGCGCCACGCAGGGCAAGGGCCTGATGCCCGATGGCACAACCCGCTTCTCCTACAAGGGCAAGCCCATCCACCACTATATGGGCTGCTCGACCTTCTCGAACTTCACCGTCCTGCCGGAGATCGCGGTTGCGAAAATCGACCCGGAAGCGCCTTTCGACAAGACCTGCTATGTCGGCTGCGGCGTGACGACGGGTGTCGGCGCGGTGGTGAACACGGCGAAAGTCACGCCCGGCTCGAACGTGGTCGTCTTCGGCCTTGGCGGTATTGGTCTCAACGTGATCCAGGGCGCAAAGATGGTCGGTGCGGACATGATTGTCGGTGTCGACATCAACCCGGACAAGGAAGAATGGGGCCGCCGGTTCGGCATGACCCATTTCGTCAATCCGAAGGAGATCTCCGGGGATATCGTCTCCCACCTGGTCGAGCTGACCGGCGGCGGCGCGGACTATTCCTTTGACTGCACCGGCAATACCGAGGTGATGCGCCAGGCGCTCGAATGCTGCCATCGCGGCTGGGGCGAGAGCATCATCATCGGCGTGGCCGAAGCCGGCAAGGAAATCTCGACGCGCCCCTTCCAGCTTGTGACGGGCCGTGTCTGGAAGGGCTCGGCCTTCGGCGGCGCAAGGGGCCGCACGGATGTGCCGAAGATCGTCGAGTGGTACATGAAGGGCAAGATCGAGATCGACCCGATGATCACCCACGTCCTCAAGCTCGAAGACATCAACAAGGGCTTCGACCTGATGCATGCGGGGGAAAGCATCCGGAGCGTGGTGGTTTACTAGGAGGAAGACCTGAAGATGTTCAGTCACATGATGGTCGGCTCGAACGACCTCGACAAAGCCAGGACGTTTTATGACGCGTTGTTTGGCGCGGTGGGCGGCAAGCCTGGGGTCGTGGATCCCAAGGGGCGGGTCGTCTACATTCACAATGGCGCCGTGTTCCTGGTCACCAAGCCGATTGACGGCGAGCCGGCGACGCACGGCAATGGCATGACGATCGGGTTCGCGATGAAATCCCCCGAAGAAGCCGATGCCTGGCATAAGGCGGGAGCCGCGGCGGGCGGTAAACCGATCGAAGACCCACCGGGTTGGCGCGAAGGCGGCGGCCAGAAGCTCTACCTCGCCTATCTGCGCGATCCGGACGGCAACAAGCTCTGTGCGCTCTGCCGGTCCTAGTGCCGCTTATTTTACGCCCCAGGCCAGCACCCAGAAGCCGAGTCCCGTCACGATGGGCGGCGGCAGAATGTTTGGCGCAGGCGCCACGCCGAGCGCGATCATGATCGCACCCAGCAGGATCATGGCGTAGAAGACGACAGATTTCTTTCGGGCATTGATGAGGTCTGACATTCGCAAGCTCCTTTCGCTTACGAACGCCGCACGCCTCTGGCCGTTCAATCACGAGCCGGTGATCAGGCCAGAACGACCTGACAGTTTTCGCGCTTCAACCGTGCCGGAAGCCGGAAATCCTTCAGCGCCTGCCCGCCGACCCGCTCAAGCAACGCGTCAGCGCGTGCCTTTGTGTCGGCGTCCATGGCCTCATAGACATCGAGCGCGGCCTGCAGGCGCCAGAGCGGGAAGCTGCGCGCCTTGGCCGGGCCCTCATGCCCTTCGATCTCGATGGTGATGTCGCCCAGTGCCCGCGGTACGCGCGCGCCGGGGCCAGCCTGTGCGGCCCAGCTGGCGAACAGGTCATTGATCTGCGCCAGGGCTGGCAGGGCTTCGCGCATCAGACGCGACAGGATGGGCTTCAGCGTTTCCGGAATGGTATCATCGGCTAGCAGCCTACCGTCGCCCTCCTTGCCGCCGGCCTGCATCCGCTCGACCCATTGGGCGACCTTCGGTGCCACACGCTTCATCAGCTCGCCGGAGGTCGGATCGCGGTAGAGGTGGGCGTAGAGCGGGCCGTAAAAGGCAAAATCCGCCAGACAGGGCCGCCCGCCGAGGAGATAGGGATATTCCTCAAGATGGCGGGAGACGTCCGTGAGGAAGGCCTCATAGCTGCGCTCGATCCCCGGGATCGTCGTCTCGCTCACGCCGAGTACCGGCAGCGCGCCCTTGAAGCGCGCGCCATTCTTCTTGCCGAGCTGGTACTGTTCTTCCGGTGACAGATCGGGCGCAGACAGCGCGCCGAACTCCGCGTAGGCCCAGTCCTCATTATAGGTCCAGCGATAGTGCATGGCGGGGATAACCAGCCACTCATCGCCATAGAGGTGCAGCAGCTCGGCCACAAAGCGCTGCAGCGGGGCCTCCGGCCAGGCCGGTGGGTCGTTCGGTTCGCGGCGCTCCACCTCGGCCATGATGTCGGCGGTGTCCTGCACCACGGTCCCATCCGGCATCGTCGCGACCGGAATGACCGGCCAGCCGACATTGGGCAGGATGATCTGCTTGTAGACATCCTGCGTCGCGGTCTTTTCCTCATAATCGACGCCGCGCCAGTCGAGATAGGCCCGGGCCTTGCCGGTGAAATAGCTCACTTCCGCGCCATAGAGCGTGTAACCAGTCATCCGCTTGGACTCTCCCTTTTGCGTCCTTATGTCTTGGCGAGCACGAAAGGGATTTCATGGCCGACTTCAAGCATTTTTCACTCGTCGCCGGTGGCGATACCGTCGAGGATCACCAGATACCGGACGGCGTTGTGGGGCCTGCCGTCATGTCGATGAAGGTCTGGGGGGAATCGGTGGAACAGGCTGTCGATGTGCTGTGCGAGGTCGGCAACCAGATCGGCTTCAAGATCGAGGAAAATGTCGAGGTTCACCTCACGCCCGCCAAACAGGGCAAGAAGGATGAGCCTTTTGCCTATGATGTGCGCGTCATCCCGTGCGCCGATCACAATCGCGACGAGGCCGTGCAGGTCGAGGCCGACAATCTGCGCAACGAGTAGGGGTCCCACCCCTCGCGGAACAGTTAACGGCGTTTCTCCGTTTCTCTGGTGCCACCCAGAACGGAAGGAAGCGCCTGAGATGAAACTCGCAACAATCTGCCTCGCTGCGGCGACAACACTTACGCTTGCCGGCTGCGCCGTGCAGCCACCTGTCCAGCAGCGCACCCAAGCCGGCTATGGTGATGCGCCTTATCAGCAGGATGGCCGCTACGCCAACGACCCGTATCGCGACGGCCGCCATAATGAGGGCCCTTATAATGATGGGCGCTACAATGATGGCCGCTATGCCGATACCGCCTATCACAATGGCCGCTACCAGAGTGAACTCTACTTCGACGAGCGCGCGCAGCGGTATTTCTATATCGATGAGCGCACCGGCGACAGCTACTGGCGCAATGGCGAGCCTCGCAGCCGTTAGCCTTCGGCCTTGAAAAGGCCGATGTGCCAAACACCATCCACCTATGTTAGACCCGCATCTGACGGATCTGACGAAAGAAAGGAAGTGACTTGCAAACTGTATCGGAATGGACCTGCTTCGGCGGGGACCTGAGCGTACACGACCATGACAGCGAGACCCTGGACTGCTCCATGCGTTTCGCCGTCTTCGAGCCGCCGCAGGCCGCCGAAGAACCCGTCCCGGTGCTGTGGTACCTGTCGGGCCTGACCTGCACCTGGGCCAATGTCATGGAAAAGTCGGGCCTGCAGCGCAAGGCGTCTGAACTTGGCGTCATGATCGTTGCGCCGGATACAAGCCCGCGCGGCGACAAGGTGGCCGACGACGAGGCCTATGACCTTGGTCAGGGCGCCGGCTTCTATCTCACGGCCACCGAGGATCCGTGGGCCAAGCACTATAAGATGGACCAGTATGTGATGGAGGAACTGCCCTCCATCATCCGGTCCAACTTCGCCGCCGACATGCGCCGTCAGTCCATTTTCGGCCACTCCATGGGCGGCCATGGCGCGCTGACACTGGCGCTGAAGAACCCGGGCCACTTCCGCAGTGTGTCGGCCTTCGCGCCGATCGCTGCGCCGAGCCAGGTGCCGTGGGGCGAGAAGGCGTTCAAGGCCTATCTCGGCGACGACGAAGCCGCCTGGAAGGCGTATGACGCCTGTGAGCTCGTCAAGCAGCAGCAGCTGGAGACCACCATCCTGATCGATCAGGGCGAGGACGACCAGTTCCTGGAGGAGCAGCTGAAGCCGCGCCTGTTCGAGGAAGCCTGCCGCGAAGCCGGGCAGCCGCTCGCCATCCGCATGCGGCCCGGCTACGACCATTCCTATTATTTCATCTCGACCTTCATGGACGATCACATCATGCACCACGCCAAAGCGCTTTACGCCTAGGCTCGTCGCAGATGCCACAAACAAAAAGCGCCCCGGCCGGGGCGCTTTTCTTTTGGGTTGTAAGGCCGGCCTATTCGGCTGGTGTTTCCGCCGGACTGGCCTCGATCTCGGCATGGGTCGCAGGCCGCGACAGGAACCAGCCGATGATCAAGGGCACGGCAATGCCCGGCAGCCCTTCATAGATGCCGCTCTGCCAGCCCAGGCCGTAGCGCCAGAACAGGGCGATGCCGACGCCGAGGAACATCAGGAAGATGGCCGCAGGCTCGCTTGTCTTGCGGTTCAGCGCATAGAGCGTCAGAAGCGGCGCGAAGGCGGCGGCAAGTGTCGACCAGGCGAGAATGACCAGGTTGAACACGCTCTGGCTGCCCGAAAGGGCAAGGATGAGCGCGACGAGCGTTGTCCCGGCCGTTGCCGCCTTGAGCAGAAGCGGGTGTTCCATGCGTTGCGGCGTCAGGTCATGCGTGATCGCCGCCGAGCAGGACAGCACAACGGAGTCCGCTGTCGACATGGTCGCTGCAAAGATGCCCGCGAGGATCAGCCCGACAAGGATATCGGGCAGCAGCTGCAGCGCCATGCGCGGCAGGGCAAGCTCCGTATCACCGGATGCAAGCTCGGGCAGGTAGAGCCGCGAGAGCAGGCCGAGACCAGCCGCAAGAATATAGAACAGGACGAAGAAGCCGTAATACCAGGCGCGCGTGCGCTGCATGTTTTTCTCGTCGTCGAGCGCCATGAACCGCACCATGATGTGCGGCTGGCCGACGACGGAAAAGCCTGCAAAAAGCCAGCCCAGTATGAATGCCCCGATGGCTAGGCCGCCCGTCCCGATCAGTTCGTCGGCTTCAGGCCATAGGTTCATATAGCGCCCGTCATCCAGCGGCATCATGGAGGCGAAGGCCGCACCGATCCCGCCCTCGGCGGCAAAGGCGACAACGCAAAGAATGCTCAGTGCCACCAGCATGGAGAGCGACTGGACGGCGTCGGTCCAGATCGAGGCGCGGATACCACCGGCAATCGAATAGGCGACGATCATCGCGGCCACGGCAGTTGCGCCGATACGCGGATCGATATTGAGGACGCCTTCAAGCGCCTTGCCGCCTGCGGAGATCTGGGCAGCCGCATAGGCGCCAAGGAAAATCACCATGACGACAGCAGCTATCCGGCGCCAATAGGCGAACTCCTCGCCATGCCAGCGCGACATCACTGATGCGAAGGACGCCTCTCCGGTCACGCCTGTCGCATTGCGCAGTTTGCGGTGAATGAACAGCGAGCCGAGATAGTCACCGATGATCCAGCCGAACATCAGCCAGATGGCCGAAAGGCCCGTGGCATAAGTGTAGCCGATCACGCCGATGAAGAGATAACCGGAATTGTTTGTGGCAACCGCGGAAAGCCCGGTCAGCCAGGGCGAGACGGTTTGTCCCGCGATATAATAGTCCTTGCGCTCGCCGGTCGCGACCCTGGCCGAGGCGAGCCCGACAATCAGGAAGATGGCGAGAATTACGAGAAAACTTGCAATGATCATTCGTCAGCCTCTGCGGAGGCCATCCAGGCGAGGAACAGGTCGAACTGCTCGTTTTCATGTTCGCCGCGCGGGTCGAGTTCCGACAGCGCAAGACTGGTCGTCTGGGTGGCGTTGAACGGCTCCTTTTCCTCATCCGGAACAGGCGCCTTGTTGACAGTACGGGTAAACATGGTTGCAGCCAGCAGTGCAAGGCTTGCGCTTGCGAAGGCAAACAGGCCGGGCGCGCCGAGCGGGGTCGACATGACCAGGCCGGCGACAATCGGGCCCATGATCGAGCCGATGCCCCAGATAACCAGAATGCCCGCCATCATCGAAGTCGCCTGGTCTGGCCGGGCGCGGTCTGCGGCATGGGCGACAGCTACGGCATAATAGGCCAGCGCGCCGACGCCGTAGACGAAAGCGAGCACCAGGATCAGCGCGGGGGCAACGGTATGGCTGAACAGGCTGAGGCCAAGTGCGGCCCCTGCGGCGAGGATCCCCGTCCCCGCAATCACCATGCGCCGGTCGATGCGGTCGGAAATCATGCCGGCCGGCCACAGGCCAACCATGGCGCCAACAAGCAGCGCGGCGTTGAAATTGGCCGAGAAGCCTGCTGCTCCGTCCGGCATGACCGACTGGGCATAGACCGGGTAGAGCTGGGCAACGGCATTATTGACGGCGCCCGCGCACAGGGCCGCAAAGGCCGCAGCCGGAGCATATTTCAGGATCTTGGTCGGCCCGAAGGGCGTGCCGGTGGAGATTTCCGGCTGGGCCTTCCGCGTCGCGGAGATCGGCATGATGGTCAGCGCGAAAAGGGCTGCGACCATCATGAAGCCTGCCGGGCCACTGGCGCCAGCCACGATGGCGAAGGGGCCGGCAATCGCACCGAGCTTGGCGACGACATGGTAGAAACCGAGAATGGCGCCGCGCCGGTTGGCGGGCGCGCTGTCGGTTATCCAGCCATCACCGGCTGTCAGCAGGGCTGAGGTGCTGGCACCGATCACGGCCTGCAGCACCGACCAGCCAATGATATTGACGCCCAGCGAGAAGCTGAGCGACGCAATGATCGCGAGGGCCGCGAAAAAGGAAAAGGACCGGATGTGCCCTATCCGTGTGATCTGCTTCGGCGAGGCGATGGCTCCCGTGAGGAAGCCGCCGGCATAGAACGCCGCCACCAGACCAAGCGCGGCGTTCGATGCGCCGGCTGCCTGCAAGCTCAGCGCGATCATCACGGATAGGGCCGCCGTTGCGCCCTGAAGCACGGTCAGGGCGCTGACGATGGCGAGGACATTGCGGTACAGGCCGAGGGTTACCCGCCAGTCCGACGAAGTCTCTTCTACAGGCGCCGAATAGGGCATTAGGCAGCGGCAGCGATATCCGTGCCTGCCTTGTCGGCAGTGTCTTCATTCTCTTCCACAAGCGCCCTGTGCAGGAGCTTGACTGCCTTGTCATAATCTTCCTCGGCGACGAAAGCCTGGAGGTCTGTTTCGCGGGTCAGCTTGTGTAGGCCGAGCAGTTTGACGCCACCTTCGTGAAGTGCCGTCGTTGCGCGCGCCGTCATGCCCGGGACGTCGAGGTTCGCACCGATGACAGACACGATGGCGAGTTTGCGCATCGAAACCGAGGCATTTTCAAAGACCGCCTCAATGTCAGCAGCAGCGCGTTTCAGCGCCTTGCGATTGGCGCTGACATAGTGGGTGATCGTGTTGGCGTTGGAGCACTTGGTCACGATCCACACATTGTGGCGCGTCAGCGCTTTCAGCGCCTCGGCATCATAGCCCTTCACACCGACCATGTCCTGTTCGAACAGTTCGAAGGCATAGAGGCTCTGGATACCCGTGACGATCTCCGCGCGCGGGGTCTCCGGCATGAAGTCATCGGTGATGATCGTGCCGGCATCGGTCGGATCGAACGTGTTCTTCACGCGCAGCGGAATGCCCGCCTGGCGCAGGCCTTTCGCGGCTTTCGGGTGAACCGCTTCCATGCCCATGTTCGAGAGCTGGTCGGCCACATCGTAATTGGTCTTGCCGATCTTGCGCACCTTGTCGTCGCCGACGAGTTTCGGGTCCGCAGAGGAAAGGTGGAACTCCTTGTGGATGATCGCTTCCGACGCGCCGGTCATTGCGCCGATGCGCGAGAAGGTCACCTCCGTGTAGCCCCGGTCATAGAGCTTCACCATGCCTTCCATGCACGAGGCATAGCCCGTCACAATGGGCAGCTCCTTGGAGAAATCGACGCCTCGGAACGAGGTTTCGATACGCTCGTCGAGGGTCAGCTTGTCTTCGTCCCGCCAGCCGGTGAGGTCGACGAAGACCGAGTTGATGTCCTTCTGGCGCAGAAGCAGCGAGGTATTGTGAGCGGAATGCGCCTCGCCAAGCGCGGCCAGCATCTCACGGACCGTCATCAGGTGCTCGTCCAGCCGGAACTGGCCGTAGGAACACAGGCGGTGCAGGTCGATCAGGCAGTTGCGCACGCCCTCGATGCGTTCGAGGACGAAATTGTCGGCAACCTTCCGGTCGGGATGGTCGCCGAAGATCTCTTCATTCTTTTCGCGCATCGCCTGCGACAGCTCGGTGAGCGCTTCGCTCCACTGCCACTTGTTCTCGGCGCTGGCGAACAGGGAGTAGACCCCCGGCTTGCCGGATTTCTTGTGCTCAAGCAGCATGTTCGTCATGCCGGCATAGGCCGACACCACGACGATGCGATTGTACATGTCTTCGGGTTTTCTGTCTCCGATCAGGACATTGTCGAGGATGACAGGGGTATTGGCGATCGAAGTGCCGCCGATCTTCTCAACAGTATGGGCCATGATATCAGAACCCTTCCTTGAATGGTCTGGTTTAAGGGCCGCAGCCTGGCCGGCGTGCTTTCCGGGGACAGGCTGCGGCTGAAGACGTGTCTAGTCGGCCGCGGCGTAGGAGCCGTCCGGCAGGTGGACTTCGGTGCCGGTTACCGGCGGATTGAAGCAGCACGCCATGTGCAGCTCTTCTTCCGCGCGCAGCGTGTGCTTGTCATGCAGGTTCAGCGCATACATCACACCCGGCTTGATCTCATGGGTCTCGCCGGTGCCAAGGTCGGTGATCGAGCCCTTGCCCTTCATGCAATACACACTCTCGAAGTGGTTCTTGTAATGAAAGGTGTGCTCGGATCCGGCCTTCAGTACCGTGATATGGAAGCTGAAGCCCATCTTGTCGTCTGCGAGCAGCATCCGGTAGGACGTCCACTCAGCATCGGACACGGCGCGTTCGGTGCCTTCGAGATCTTTCAGGTCGCGTACAATCATACTTTCTTACTCCGCTGCGACTTTGACAGTGTCCGACGCTTCGCGTGCGGCCTCGAGCAGGATGTCGAGACCCTTGCGGAGCGTTTCTTCCGGAACGGTGAGGGCAACGAGTACCTTCACGACTTCGTCGTCGGCCCCCGATGTCTCAATGATGAGTCCCTTTTCGAACGAGCGGCTGGTAATCTCCGAAGCCATCTCGCCGGAGCCAACATCGACGCCCTGCATCATGCCGCGGCCCTTGAGCTTTGCGCCCGGGATCAGCTTGGCAATCTTCTGCAGGCCTTCGGTCAGGATCTTCGACTTCGCCTGGACCTCTTTCTGGAAAGCATCATCCTTCCAGAACTTCTCCAGCGTCACCTTGCCGGTGACGAAAGCGTGGTTGTTACCGCGGAAGGTGCCGTTGTGCTCGGCCGGCTTCCAGATGTCGTGCTCCTTCTTGAGCAGGACACAGGCAAAGGGCAGGCCCATGCCGGAAAGCGACTTCGCCTGGGTGATGATGTCCGGCTTGATGCCGGCAATATCGAAGCCGAAATAGTCGCCCGAACGGCCACAGCCGGACTGGATATCGTCGACGATCAGCAGTGCGCCATGTTTCTTGGCGAGATCTGCGATGCCCTTCATCCATTCCTTGGACGCGGCATTAAGACCACCTTCGCCCTGGATGGGCTCGAAGATGAACGCGGCCGGGGCATCGATGCCCGAAGACGGGTTCTCGATCATCATCTCGATCTGTTCCAGCGTATCGACATCGTCGCCGAAGGCGCCGTCATAAGGCAGGTGCGAAACACCCGTCAGGCCGACGCTGCCAGTGCCCGCGCCCTTGCGCTTGCCGGCATTACCGGTCAGCGCGAGCGCGCCCATCGTCATGCCGTGGAAGCCATTGGTGAAAGAGATGACATTGGTGCGGCCGGTCACCTTGCGGGCAAGCTTTACAGCCGCCTCGACAGCATTGGTGCCGGTCGGACCGGTCATCATGATCTTGTAGTCGTCCATGCCGCGCGGCTTGAGGATATAGTCCTCGAAGGCTTTCAGCCATTCGGCCTTGGCGTCGGTATACATGTCGAGGCCATGGGCAATGCCGTCACGCTCGATATGCTCAATCAGCGCCTTCTTCATGTCGTCGTCATTATGGCCGTAGTTCAGCGTCGAACAGCCGGCGAGAAAGTCGATATAGGTCTTGCCATCGGCGTCGGTCATTTCCGACCCTTTGGCTTTCACGAACAGCGCGTCGAAGTTGCGGCAATAGCTGCGCACAATCGATTCACGCCTCTCGAAAATGTCTTCTTTGATATCTGTGAACGGCATGCGTTCGCTCCTTAGGTGGTCTGGTCTGGTTAGTGTCAGGGTAAGCGGTGGCCAGGTGTGCTAAAGGCTGGCCGGCCGCTCGAACGGCCCGATGGTCACGAGGATCTCGCTGTCATGGCGCCCCTTGAAGTGGCGCTCCTTGTCGAAAAACTCGCTTTCGTTGAGCGGTGCGTCGAGCCAGCGCGCAATGCTCTTGAAGAGGCCCCACGAGGCCTCGTTATCGGGCGTGATGGTGGTCTTGAGATACTTCACGTTCCGGCAGGCCTCGCGCGAGAAGATATCGGCAACAAGCCGCTTCGGAATGCGCTTGCCGCGGGCTTTTTCGCCAACGGCAACCTGCCAGAGGAAGAACACATCCGGCTCATTTGGCGGGATATGGCCCGAGACCCAGCCGATCACTTCGCCATCTTCCTTTGCGAGTGCGCAGGTGTCGGCAAAGTGCGTCGTCTGGATCAGATTCATATAGAGAGAGTTGGTGTCCAGCGGCGGACAGGCAGCAATCAGGTCATGCACTGCGGCCCCGTCCTCGCTCAGAGGCGGTCCGATGTGCAAACTTGAGGGCTCGCCTGCATCCTTCTGAGGCAGGCCGCCGCCTTTTGCAGGTCTGTCTGACTGTGCCGTTTCCATAGCTCTCTCGGTCGGTATTTTGTTAGACGATCTATTTAATTGGAATCGCGGTCGGTTCAACCGCTTCTTCATGGATAGTGCAGCCGCCCCTCTTCCTTCTATTGAAGGAACGTGCGGAACGGCATATCTGTTCCTTGATACTTAGATAAAAAAATAATTTTGTGCGCAAAGGAAATAGCCTAGAAGATGGCTCAGTTATCAGAGGGTTTCGAAGCGGTTCGCCTGTCATCGGTGAACGCTGATATGTGGAGCGAGCACATGCAGGATCAGACCGAGACCGCACTGGTCGCCTTGCGCCGCATCCTGAAAGCGACGGCGAACAATGTTCGCACCGTCGCTCACAAGACCGGCCTCACCGCGTCCCAGCTGCTCGTCCTTCAGGTTCTCAAGACGCGCGGGGAAACCCTGACCGGCGATCTCGCACGCGCCGTCGATCTCAAACAGGCGACGATTTCCATCCTGCTCGACAAGTTGCAGGAGCGTGGCCTGGTGTCGCGCAAACGCGGAGAAAGCGACCGCCGCCGCGTCTGGGTGTGCATTACCGATACAGGAAAAAAGGTCCTGGAGGATGCGCCGGACCTGCTGCAGGAGACGTTCCGGTCCCGCTTCCGCAGCCTGGCTGACTGGGAACAGGCAAGCCTTGTTGCCGCGCTGCTGCGGGTCGTGTCACTGCTCGACGCCGAGGAGATTGAGGCTTCGCCGCTGCTTGATGTCGGCGGCATCAACGATCTGCCTACGAGTAGCGGCAACCGTTAGCGCCTGATCACTTGCTCCCATCGCCTCCTGCCCCCTATGCTCAAGGGCGGTAAAAGACGGGATGCCATTCGATGATGTCACGACTGATTGCCGGCGCGCTCCTCGCGTGTGTGTTGCAGGGGACAGCCCAAGCTGGCCCGGGCGACAGCGAGATGCTGGCGCCGGTGGCAACCGAAGACTTCCATGAGGCCGCGGATACCAGCCTTGTCTGGAATGATAATTCCTATGACGCCCTGATCGCCGCACTCCAGGCCCTTGAGGGACATGGGCTGGACCCCGGCCACTACCATCTCGACGCCCTTGAAACCCTGCGCCCCAAGCGGGCCGAACGCGACCGGGTCGCCACCGACGCGTGGATGTCGGCCGCCGCGCATATGCTCTATGGCAAGCTTGACCGAGCCACTTTCGAACCCGACTGGACGGCTGCAGGCCGTGAGGCCGACCTCGCCGCCGTTCTCGATTACGCTCTCGACAGTGGAACCGTCGCGACAAGTCTTGAGCAGCTTGCGCCTGTGCAGTCGGCCTATGGCCTGCTCAAGCAGGAACTCGCCCGGCTCCGGGTGAACGCTGACGAGCCGGTTTCGAGCGTCTCTGAAGGACCGCCGCTGAAGCCGGGCATGACCGGGCCACGCGTTGAAGAGCTTCAGGTGCGGCTCGCCGAGCTGGGCCTGCTGGAAAACGCGGCGCTTTCGGGCACGATGGATGAAGCGACGGTCGCCGCCGTCGAGGTTTTTCAGACGGGGCACGCCCTTGAGACGGACGGCATCGCGGGGGCCTCCACCATTCGTGTGCTCAATCAGGGCACCGCCGAACACATTGCACAGGTCCGGGTCAATATGGAGCGCTGGCGCTGGCTGCCGGGCGATCTCGGCCAGCGGCACCTGCGGGCCAATATTGCGGGCTTTGAGGTGACCGCCTTCGAGAATGGCGAACCCCAGCGCACCCATCTGATCATTGTCGGCAAGACCTATCGCCAGACGCCGGTCTTCTCCGACAAAATTGAGTACATCATCTTCAATCCGTGGTGGGAGACCCCTTACAGTCTTGCGCGGGCCGACAAGCTCCCGCTGTTCCGCCGGGATCCGGGGGCGGTCCAGCGGCTCGGCTTCCAGGTGCTCGACCGGTCCGGAAACATTGTCGACCCCTCGACCATCGACTGGAACACGGTGTCGTCTGCAAGCTTTCCCTACCGCCTGCGTCAGGCGCCGGGCCCGCAGAACGCACTGGGTCAGGTCAAGATCATCTTCCCGAACAAGTATAATGTGTATCTGCACGACACGCCCACGCGCGACCTCTTCGCCCGGTCGCAGCGCGCCTTCTCTTCTGGCTGCCTGCGCGCGCAGGACCCGATCGACCTGTCGGAGTGGCTGCTGGAAAATACACCCGGCTGGGACCGCAAGAGGATCGACAAGGCGGTTGCTTCAGGCAAGGAAACGCGCGTGGACCTGGCGGCAAGCGTGCCTGTCCATGTCCTCTACTACACGGCGGTCAGCGATGGATCGGGCGGCGTGCGCTATCTTGATGACATCTATGAACGCGATGCCCGCGTACTCGCCGGGCTGGAGGTTGCGCCGGAATAGGCCGCCTGGGCCGCCTCTGCCCTGGCCATTGGCCGGAAACTCCCAGTGAATCCCCAATTTGCGTTTGATCGCCCTGCGGGACGGGATAAGTTTGCCTTCGTCAGGATTCGAATGCCAGTCAGGAGACCGGAATGACTTTGAGATTTGCAACACCCGCTGCCCTCGCCCTCAGCCTTGCGCTTGTCACCGCGTGTGGTGGAAGCGGTGGCGACGAGCCCACCGAGGAAGCGCCGACCCCGCCGGTGGAAAGTGAAACGGCGCCTGCCGATACAGATACCGATGCCGGAACACCGGCAGAGCCGGAAGCCGAAACCGTGGCTGCCGAGGAAGCGGTCCCGTCCCAGTTTGCAGGCTTTCCGGAGCCCTACGCCTCTGCCGACTATGATCGCGGCCGGCGTGTCTTCCTTCAGTGCCAGTCCTGCCACACGCTCGATGAGGGTGGCCCGGCTGTGCTCGGCCCGAACCTCCATGGCCTGTTCGGCCGCGAGGTTGGCACCAAAGAGGGTTTTGACTATTCCAGCGCCCTGCAGGAGGCCGAGTTTACCTGGACGCCGGAGCAGCTGGAAAAATGGCTCGAGAACCCGCGCAGCTTCCTGCCGGGCAACAAGATGAGCTTTGCCGGTGTGAAACGCCCGGACGACCGTCATGCGGTCATTGCCTACATCATGGCTGAATCCGGCTACGAGCCGTCCTGATCAGCCGCCCGCCAGCGGGCGCATCAGCAGAACATCGACGATCTGCCCGGCCTCCATTTCAGGAGCGCCGGGCAGTCTTCTTATGAGACCGCCGGACGCGATGAAGGGCGAGATAAGCGAGCTGTCCTGATTGGAGGCCGCCCGCGCTGTCACGACGCCGCCATCCGAGATCGCGAGGCTCGCACGCATATAGTGTTCCCGCGGGCCATTTGGCGGCACCGCTGAGGCCAGTCTCGCCTTGATGACGGGTAGGGCCTCACCCGTCAGCAGCGGTTGCAGGAACAGATGCGCGCAAACCATGGCTGAGGCCGGATTGCCCGGCAGGCCGAGGACGCGCTGCTTGCCATGCATTGAGAACCAGGTCGGTTTGCCGGGACGCACAGCCACCCGCTCGAACAGCGGTTCGAACCCTTCAGCTGCGAAGGCCGGACGCATCAGGTCATGATCGCCAACGGACGCCCCGCCAACGGGCAGGAAGATGTCGATGCCGGGGGCTGATGCGATCGCGCTGCGGATGGCTTCCATCGTGTCGGCAGCAATGCCGAGATCGACCGGCTCGCCGCCCCAGTTCCGGATCAGCGCGGCAAGGCCCACCGGATTGGAATTGACGATCTCGCCCGGTGCCAGCGTGGCGCCCGGCGCTTTCAGCTCATTGCCATTGGCGAGAATGCCGACGCGAAGCTTCCGCCTCACCGAAACCTGGCCATGATTGGCGGCAGCGATGAGGGCGAGCTCGCCAGCGCCAAGCCGTGTGCCCGCCTCCAGAACCGTATCGCCCTCAAGAAAATCCATGCCCGCGGGCCGCACATATTCCGGCGTTTCATATGACGCCTGGCAGGTGACGGTGTCGCCCTCGCGCTCGGTCTCTTCCTGGATGACGATATGATCGGCGCCGTCAGGCAGCGGTGCTCCGGTGAAGATACGGACCGCTTTGCTTGCCCCGACCGTCCCCGCAAAAGGCGCGCCTGCCGGGGCTTCACCGATTACGCTCAGCCGGGCCCCAGCCTCGCCAACATCCGCAAGCCGAACGGCATAGCCATCCATGGCGGAGACAGCCGCGGGCGGCCGTGAAACATTTGCGATCACCTCGGTGGCGAGCACCCGGCCTTCAGCATCGGTGATGCCCACCGTTTCAGAGGCCGTATCTGGCCTCTGTCCGGCGAGCAGCCGGTGGGCCTCGTCGACGGAAATCAGTCCGCTCAAATGTCTGCCTTCCTGTAATCGCCCGACTTGCCGCCGGTCTTCTCGACAAGCTCGATCCCGCCGATGACCATGGCCTTGTCGACGGCTTTCAACATGTCGTAGAGCGTCAGGCATGCGGCTGAAACCGCCGTCAGCGCTTCCATCTCGACACCCGTTTGACCGGATGTCTTGGCCCGCGCGGTCACGACCAGCGCGGTTTCTTTGGTATGCTGGGAAATCTCCACCTTCACACCGGTCAGCGGCAGCGGATGGCAGAGCGGGATGAGGTCGGATGTCTTCTTCGCGGCCATTATGCCGGCGAGTTCGGCCACGGCGAGCGGATCGCCCTTCTTTGTGTCGCGCGACAGGGCGAGCTTGAGCGTCCCGGCGCTCATATGCACCACGCCTTGCGCGACGGCTTCGCGCGCGGTGACGGCCTTGTCGGACACATCGACCATGCGCGCACGGCCGTCCGGCCCGATATGTGTCAGATCACCGCTCAATGATCGTGCTCCATATGCTCCATCAGGCGGGGCATCAGCTCGACCAGATTGCAGGGCTTGTGGCGGCTGTCGAGCTGCAGCGAGATGACCTTGTCCCAGCCATCCTTCACCGCGCCGTTCGAGCCCGGCAGGCAGAAGACGAACGTCCCGCTCGCCACGCCGGCAATGGCGCGTGACTGCAGCGTGGACAGGCCGACGCTCTGATAGCTCACCTGGTGAAAGATCACCGAGAAACCGTCGATGACCTTGTCGAAGAGCGGGGTGATGGCTTCCGGCGTCACGTCCCGGCCGGTCAGGCCGGTGCCGCCTGACGTGATGACGACGTCCACGTCCGGATCCGCAATCCATGTGGAAACCTGCGTGCGGATGGCCGCCTTGTCGTCCGGAACGATCTTGCGGTCAGCGACCAAGTGGCCGGCGTCCTCGATCCTGTCGGCCAGCACTTTGCCAGAGGTGTCTGTGTCCAGTGTCCGCGTGTCGCTCATCACCAGGATGGCGATACGCACCTGCTGGAAGTCCAGGCTTTCATTGATGCCTTGCATGTTTCTCCCTCACACCTACGCCCAGCGGGCGCGGTCTTGATAATCCTCACTGCGGGGGTCGATCCAGTGTTCACCTGTCTCGGTTGCTTCCTTTTTCCAGAAGACAGCCTCGGTCTTGAGATAGTCCATCAGGAAATCGGCCGCCTCGAAAGCCGCGCGGCGATGAGCCGAGGCGGTTGCGACGAAGACGATCGCCTCGCCCGGCGCCATCTCACCGACGCGGTGAATGACCTTCAGCGCGGTGAGCGGCCAGCGCTCCGTGGCTGCCGTAATAGCTTCCTCGATCCCGCGTTCGGTCATCGGCGAATAGGCCTGCAGGAAGAGTGATTTCACGTCACCGCTGGAGGCATGGTCACGCACCAGTCCGGTAAAACTGACGACCGCGCCAGCGCCTGCCGCATCGCGCTCGAAGGCGGAGAGCTCCTCGCCCGCATTGAAGGGCTCACTGCTGACCCGCAGCATCGCTCAGCCGCCTCCGACCGGGGGCATGAAGGCGATCTCGTCATTGTCATTGACCGGATGGGGATCGGCGACGATTTCGTTATTGATCGCGAGCCGTACAGTCTTTTCCAGCAGCGCGCCCTGAAGGCCACGATCCTGATCCAGCCAGCGGCGCAGGGCCGAGGTATCGCGTACCGTGTCGGGCAGGGTGATGGTTTCTTCCGCTTTGCCGGTGACATCCATCAGCCGGCCAAAGAACAGGATCTGCGCCATTTCCTCAGCCCCCCGTCATCGACATGTGGCGGGGCAGGGCCGGGGCCTCGCCACGCTCGCGGATGGCGAATTCATGCTTCTCTGGCTTGCGCATAAGCGCGGTATCGAGCGCCTCATCGAGCGCAAGGGCCGGATGCTCGGCGTCCCGCAGCGCGGCGCGCAGGTCGACATGATCGTCCTGTCCGAGGCACATATAGATACGCCCCGTACAGGTAACGCGAACCCGGTTGCAGCCGGCACAGAAATTATTGGTCAGCGGCGTGATGAAACCGAGCCGCCCGCCGGTCTCGGCAATACGCACATAACGCGACGGGCCGGCCTGCGCGTCGCGGCCTTCCTCATCGGTGAGGTTCCAGCGATCGGCAAGCTGGTCGCGAATTTCAAACAGCGGCACATACTGGTCGACGCGATCCTCGCCCGTCAGGCCGAGCGGCATCACCTCGATCAGCGTCATGTCGAAGCCTTGCGCGTGCGCCCATTCGACCATGGCGGGGATCTCGGCAGCATTCTGATGCTTCAGTGCGACCGTGTTGATCTTCACCTTCAGGCCTGCCTGTCTGGCCGCCTCTATCCCGTCGAGCGACTTCTGCAGGTCGCCAAGCCGCGTGATCGTCTTGAACATGACGGGGTCGAGCGTATCGAGCGACACATTCACCCGCCGCACACCCGCCGCATAAAGCCGCTCGGCATGCTGGGCCAGCAGGGTCGCATTTGTCGTCAATGTCAGTTCGTCGAGACCTTCGCCCATGTGGCGACCGAGCCGGTCGAACAGGTCTCCGATATCCTTGCGCACGAGGGGCTCGCCGCCCGTGATCCGGATTTTGCGCACGCCGCGGCGGATAAAGGCCGCAGCCACGGTCTCGAGTTCTTCCAGGCTGAGCAGGTCCTTCTTCGGAAGGAAGGTCATGTGTTCGGCCATACAGTAGGTGCAGCGCAGGTCGCAGCGATCCGTCACCGACAAGCGGAGGTACGAGACGGTGCGCCCGAAGACATCCGTCAGCGGCGGGGGGCTCTGGCCGTCAGGCATGAAGCGCCTCCTGGTGTTTTGCGAGATCATCCATCGTGTCGATGTCGATCCCCAACGCGGGATCGAGCACAATGGTTGCGGTGTTGGTGAGTGTTGTGAAGACGCCTTTCGCGCCCCGGTCGCCCTCGACCTGCATCAGCGCATCGAAGGTCTTACGGGTGAAGATGGCGGGTGGCATCAGCTTGCCGCCGCACTCGGTCATGGCGGCTGTGGCGCCCGTGTTGATGGCGCGCTGGAGCTTGCGCAAGTGATGCTCCGGCACGGCCGGCATGTCGGCAAGCAGGACAAGGACTTGCTGAACGCGGCCGTCCTGGCGCGCAGCTTCGACCCCGGCGCGCAGCGAACTGGCCTGACCGCTGGCCGCCTCCGCATTTTCGACGATGTGCCAGCTCTGGCCGAGCAGGCTCGCCCGCTTCATCGCCTCCGGACGGATGACCGCGAGGCGCGAGGCAGCGTCTTCCGCTTCCAGAAGGCTAGCGGCGTGCGAGATGACGGGCTCACCTTCATACGGCGCGAGCAGTTTGTCGCCTTCCTCGAAGCGGGCCGATGCGCCAGCCGCGAGCATCATGAGGGCCGTGTGGGCAAAGGGGGTTTTGGCGGTCTGATGGTAGGTGGCAACGATCTCGCCCAGTGTCGAAACCGCCAGCATGGAGGCATCGCGCATGGACGGGATCAGCCCGACCGGCCCGTGGATGCGGGCAATGTCTGTCTCGGCCACGCCCTGCTCCCGCAGCGCATCGCAGCGCCGGGCATGGGTGCGGCGGGACCCGACAGCGCCGACATAGAAGGCCGGGCCCTCAAGCGCCTGCCTCAGCAGCGGGGCTTCCCAGTCGCCGTCATGGAACATCAGGATGAAGGCCGTCCACGGATCATCGTCCAGGGGTGGCAGGTCGGTTGGCGTGTCGAGCGCATTTACCGTGTCGAAGCCTTCCAACAGGGCAGCCTGCACATCTTCGCCGTCGCGCAGTTGCAGTGCTGCATCCACGCCGCTCGCCCTGGCTAGCCGGGCAAGCGCCAGCGGGTCCGCCCCGCGCCCGGCAATCCGCAGGCGGAGCTTCGGCGTGTAGCGCGCGTCAAACCCGCCAAGCGCCAGCCGCGCCGGGCGCCGTGCTGCCAGCGCATCATGGCATTTGCGCAGCGTCGCTTCATCCGCATCTGGAAGGATGGTGACCTCGATTGCGCCGCCGCAGGGCAGGGGGAGATCGACAAAGGGTGAGCCGGCGCCATAGCGCAGCGACATCGTCTCGCCGCTCTTCAACGCGGCCTCAGCCTGCAGGATGACATCGGCGTCGATACATCCGCCGGAAATGTAGCCCGCCGCCTGGCTTTCATCGGTGACAGCCATGAGCGCGCCGGCTTCCCGCACGGCGCCGCCTTCTGTGGTGGTGACCATAATAAGCGCCACAGCACCATCGCGCCGCCAGTCGAGCCACTGGCCGAGAACGTCTTCCGGGTGTTCGAGATAGCGCTGCATCGGGCTCATCAGATGTCCGTTGTAAACGGTGATTTAGAGCGAGGCTAGCCCTGATCCAGGGATTGCAGCGATGAGAGGCGTTCAAGAATGACGCCGGTCGAGTTGCCTGCCTCGGCGCAGACATCATCATAAGCCGCAAGCACGGCCTTGCCGGTGTCCGAAAGCGCCGAGCCGCCACGCTCGGACCCGCCCACACTCGATTGGACCAGCGGATCGGCGAAGTCGGCATTCATTTCCTCAATCAGCTTCAACGCGCGCGGATAGGACATGGACAGCGCCTGCGCGGCGGCCCTGATCGATCCGGCCTCTGCGATGGCGCGGAGAAGCGCGGCCTTGCCCGGCCCGAACCGCCCGCCATTGGCGAGGTTGATGCGAATGCTGAGGCTGGCTTCTTCGTGGTCGCTCATCGTCTGATCCCTGGGGTTTCGACAGGCAGCCCCTCGGCCCGTTTGGCGAGATAGAGTTCGACAGCGGTATAGATATCAGACCCAAGCGGATAAGGCTCGGCCCGCACGCCCGCATCGCAGTCGCTCAGCCGCCGGTGAAGCGAGCCGAGCGTCTGCCATTCGAGCCGGTAGGCCGGGAAGCTGTTGCCATGGCCCTGGCTGATCGTGTCGCCGCGCAGTTTCTCGCCCCAATGTTCATTGTGGCACTGGCTGCAGGCGAGATTGAACTGACCGCGTTTCGTGAAGAAATAATCCTGACCTTGCTCGTAGTACGGCGCTGCCGCCCCGCTGACATCGACCGACATGGGCGCACCTTCCGAGAGGTGCGCGACATAGGTCGTCAGGGCGAGCAGCGGGTCGCTTTCATAGTCGAGCGGCTCAAGCCCCTGATGGCGCGTGCGGCAGAGATTGATGCGGCCTTCGAGATTGACCAGCTCGCCGGACTCCTCGTCCACCTGCGGATAGTGCGAGGCGGCGGCGTCCAGCTCGCTGCCATCCTCGCCGTGACAGGCCGCGCAGGATTTGGACTGGCCGATCGTCTCGCGGAAGAGTGAGCGGCCCCGGTCGACCCAGAGCATGCCGGGATTGGCGAAATCATCTTCCTGCAGGGCACGGGTCTCGGGCTGCAGGAAGGCGGTGCCGGTCTGCTTTACCTCATCGGGCAGGGTTGTGCGCTCGGGGGCAGGGCCCTCTCCGCGACTGCCAGAGCAGGCTGCCAGCAGCAGGAGCGCGGCGGCGCCCAGGCTTCTCATTCCACAGTAATCTCGTGGCTCTCGGACCAGCTTTCGCCATCCTGGTCAGTCCACTCGAATGCGAGTGTGCCGGACTCCGTGGCCTTGGTATAGAACGTCAGGAAAGGATTGGCCGCGATGCCCGGATGGAAGTCGGCGGCAAACACCGTCTCGCCATTATAGCGGCATTCAAACCGGGTGATGATGTCGCGCGGAATGTTCTCGCCGCGCGAGCCGCTGCGATAGCCGGTTTCCATCGGGTGCTGGATCATCGCCTTGAGTTCGATGATGTCACCTTTGCTGGCGGTGTCGGGAGCAGAAATCCGGATGGTCATGGGTGCCTCCTATCCGATCACACAGGCTGCGAGCGTCACGACGGTGCTGGCACTGCCCATCCAGAGTGACCCGTCACTCATCTCCGCAACCGCGCGGATGCGCTGCGTGCCCGCCATGCGGATACGGGTCGAGACTTCCGCCTTTCCGGCGCGCGGGCCGAGTTCGAAGACGGCCAGTTCCGGGATCGGGTTGCGCGGCGAAAACAGGCCAATGCGTCTGACATGGTCGGCTTCGCTCATCGGGCTGTCGACAGACACCGTGATCGCGACCGAATTGCCGTTCTCGGCAATGGGCGGCAGCTTCACCGTGACCTTGCCTTCCCTGATCTCTCCGTCACCAAACAGGTCCCGGATCGCCTTGTCGGCATCTTCCGGTTCGCCAAGGGCCGAAAAGGGCAGGGCGCTCGACAGCACACCGGCCCCGAGACCGGTCAGCATCAGGCGCCGTGTCAGCGTGAAAGAATTCTCAGCCATCTTCATTGCCTTCCGTCTTCAGCGCTGCGAGCCAGGCGACCAGATCCTCGATCTGGCGCGCGGTGAGAGCGGGTTCGCCGCGATACTCTTCGCCGACCTGATTGAGGCCGTACACCCTGTAATATGAGGGCATGACCGTATCCGGCCAAATCCTTTGCGCGTCGGCCACCCGCAGGCGGATCTGCGCCGGGTCCAGCCGGTCGCCGAGCCCCGTCAGCGCCGGGCCGACATTGCCCTGAAATTCTGCGTCCAGCCCGTCCACCTGATGGCAAAGGACGCAATGACCCTGCTCACGATCGACGAAGACGACGCGTCCGCGTGCTGCATCGCCTGTCTCGCCGCCAAGTGGGGCCGGGATAGCATCACCCTCTACCGTCACCGGTTCGGCGAGGCGCTGCTCGGTCTCCGCCTCAGTGCAGCCACCGGTCAGGAGAAGGCCGCCGGCAAGCGCGGCGAGGCAAGCCCTCATCCGAACGCCTCTGATGTAATGGTCCTGAACCAGGCCAGGGCCTGCGCTGCTTCGGCCTCGCGGACCGATGGTGCCGCTGCGAGGGGTGAGACCCCGCCGGCACCGTCAACGCTCATCAGCTTGCCGTCATCATTGGTATAGACGCCGGTTATCGAGACCGCCGCATCATCGGCCACATAGGAATAGCAGGTATTGGCCAGCACCGTCGCTTCCGGGTCCTGCCCGGCCAGCAGCCGTGTGATCTGGGCCGCGCAAACCTTGGCCTGAAGGTTAGCCGAGAAGGCCGACTTCGGCATCGGAGCGGCAATCGTCGCATCGCCGAGGACGTGTATGCCGGGCACGAGTGTCGATTCAAAGGTGAGGCCGTTGATCGGGCACCAGCCGGTCTGGTCAGCGACACCGGCGGCGTGGGCAATGCGCCCGGCCTGTTGCGGCGGGATGACATTGGCGACGGTGGCTTCGATCTCGTCGAACTCGGTCGAAAGCGTCATCGTCTCCGGATTGACGGCGACGACGCGCCCAAAGTCGCTCGCGCCGCGCCATTCGAGATGGTCGGGATAGCGGGCGGCCCAGGCTTCCTCGAACAAGGACTGCTTGGAGAAGCTGTCCTTCGCGTCCAGCACCAGAAGCTTCGATTTCGGCTTCTGTGTCTTGAGATAGTTTGCGATCAGGCTCGCGCGCTCATAAGGGCCCGGCGGACAGCGGAACGGGGCGGCAGGCGCAGACATCACGACTAGCCCGCCATCCTCCATCTCTTCCAGCTGCCGGCGCAGCAGCGTGGTCTGTTGCCCAGCCTTCCAGGCGTGCGGCATGGCGTCGACCGCGCCCTCGTCATAGCCTTCCAGCGCGCCCCAGCGAAAATCGATGCCGGGCGACATGACAAGCCGGTCCCAGGACAGGCTCGCGCCGTCAGCCAGCGTCACGGTGCGCGCGTCTGCATCGACGGCGTCTGCAGCCTGCTGGACGATTTCGATACCAAGCGCCTTAAGGCCGTCATAGCCGAACGCCTGTGCGGACAGTTCACGCCCGCCGCCGATTACCAGATTGCTGAACGGGCAGGCATAGTAGGTGCTCTTCGGCTCGATCAGGGTGACCGATGCACCTGGCATCAGCTGTTTGAGATACTTCGCCGCCGTTGCCCCGCCAAAGCCGCCGCCGATTACGACCAGCTTTGCCTTCGTCTGGCTCATGGCGGCGGGGGAAAGCCCGGCGAGTGCAGCCGTGCCGGCCAGTCCGGTCAGCACGCTGCGGCGACTGAGGGGGAAACGGCTCATAGAGGCTTGTCCCCGGCGAGATAGACGCTGATGCTGGCCATATCGGCCTCGCTATAGCCCCGCATCAGCCGGTGCATAACCGTCGTACCGTCGGCCTCATCATGATAGCGCATAAGGGCGGTCATAAGCTCTTCCCGGGAATAGCCCTCAAGGCTGACGATCGCCTGCCCGGCCTCGCTATGGCAGCCTGAACAGCTCATGGCGAGCATGCTGGTCCTGTCTGGCACGGAGACCTGTTCGGCCTGTTTCAGGCCGTCCATTCCGGCGTCGTCGGTGCCGTTGGCCGGATTGCAGGCGGAGAGGCTGGCCGCAGCCCCGAGCAGGGCTGCGGCCATCAGTTGTCTGGTCTTCAGGGCGCTCAAGCGTCCCTCAGCGGCTGGTCCTTGATCGGCAGTTTGCGGATGCGCTTGCCGGTGGCCGCATAGATGGCGTTCAGCACGGCGGGGGCTGCCACGGCGATGGTCGGCTCGCCGACCCCGCCCCAGAAGCCGCCGGACGGCATCACGATCGTTTCCACTTCGGGCATCGCGGCCAGGCGCATCGACGGATAGGAGTCGAAATTCTTCTGCACCGTTTCGCCATTCTCGAAGGTGATCTCGCCATAAAGGGCGGCTGACAGGCCGTAGACGAACGAGCCGGCGACCTGCGCATCGATCTGCTGCGGATTGACCCCATAGCCGGGGTCGGTTGCCGCCACGATGCGGTGGATCTTGAGTTCGCCTTCATCGCTGACCGTCACCTCCGCGCAGGCGGCGGTGTAGCTGCCGAACGAGTAGAAGGCGCACAGCCCGCGGGCCTTGCCATCATCATTGCCCCAGCCGGATTTCTCCGCGGCCGCCTCGAGAACGGCGGCGAGTTTCGGGCTGTCGGTCATGTATTCCAGCCGGAATTCCAGCGGATCGCGACCGGCGGCATGGGCGAGTTCGTCCATGAAGCATTCGAGGTAGATCGCATTCTGGTTGGCGTTCACCCCGCGCCAGAAGCCCGGCCGTACCGGCGGGTTGCGCATGGCATGGTCGAAGAGTGCCGCTGGATAGGTGTATTTCAGCGTCTGGTCTTCGGCCCGTTCATCGAAGCCGCTGGGCAGCAGACCCTGGAAGGCATAGGGATCCATGCCGTCGGTCAGGGCCTGAGGCATGAGCCCGGCCAGGATGGACTGGCCCGACAGGCGGATCTTGATGCCGGTCAGCTTGCCATCGGCATCGAGCGCGCCCTGGCAACGGGCCTTCGTCGTCGGGTGATAGAAGCCCTGCTCCATATCCTCTTCACGCGTCCAGAGCAGCTTGACCGGCGTGCCGGGCATCTCCTTGGCGATGGTCACCGCCTGGGTGACATAGTCGCTCATGCCGCGCCGGCCGAAACCGCCGCCAAGCAGCAGCTTGTAGACGTCGCACTGTTCGATCGGCAGGCCAGCCGCTTCGGCAGTGGCGGCGAGGGCCGCTTCACCGTTCTGGGTCGGGCACCAGACTTCGCACTTCTCCTCGGTCCAGACGGCCGTGGCATTCATCGGCTCCATGCAGGCATGGTTCTGGTGCGGGGCGTTGTAGCTCGCTTCTATGACCTGCGCAGCATTCTCGAACGCTGCATCGACATCGCCGACCTGGTTGCCGACATAGGCTTCCTCGGCGGTCAGGCCCTCATCGAGATCGGCCTCGAAAGCCGCGCTCGAGAAGTCCGAGCCTTCGCCCGGCGCCCATTCGATCTGCACCGCATCGAGCGCCTTCTGGGCGTTCCACCACTTGTCGGCCACGACAGCGACGGCGGTATCGCCGACCTGCATGGCCTTCTGCACGCCCGGCATGCCTTCGGCGGAACTCGCATCGAAGGACCGCACCGTTCCGCCCCGCATTGGCGCGGCCTTGATGGCGGCGTTGACCATGCCATCGAGCTGGATGTCGGCGCCATAGAGCTGCTTGCCGGTCACCTTGTCGGCAGTATCGAGGCGCTTCACCGGCTGGCCGATGATTTTCCATTCCGACGGATCCTTCAGCGGCACGTTGGCTGGCGGCTCGACGCTCGCGGCGTCCTCGGCCACCTCGCCATAGCGCAGCTCGTTGCCGGACGGTCCGTGCGTGATCACGCCTTTCTCGACCGAGCATTCGCCCACGGGCACGTCCCAGCGATTGGCTGCAGCCTGCACCAGCATCATGCGCGCAGCTGCCCCGCCTTCGCGGACATAGTCCTGGCTGTTGCGGATGCCGCGCGAGCCGCCGGTCGAGAAGTCGCGCCAGACGCGGTCACGCTTCAGGTTTTCGCCCGGTGTCGGATATTCGGTGACGACCTTGTCCCAGTCGCATTCGAGTTCTTCGGCCACAAGCTGGGCGAGGCCGGTCAGTGTGCCCTGGCCCATTTCGGACCGCGCAATGCGGATGGTGACGACGTCATCGTCACCGATATGCACCCAGGCATTCACTTCCGGATTGGGCTCGCCGGTTGCTGCCGCATCGCCTTCGCTGTCGCCGGTGCCCGGAGAGCAGGCGGCCAGGATGCCGATGGTCAGGCCGGTCGCGCCGGTGCCGATAATGAAGCCGCGGCGGGAAAGATTGATTGTGTCAGCCATTGTCTGTCCCCTTACGCCTTCTTCGTCTTGGCGAGATGGATGCCCTTGCGCACCCGCGCCAGCGTCCCGCAGCGGCAGATATTCGTGACCTGCTGGTCGATATCCTCATCCGTCGGGTCCGGTGTGTTGTTGAGCAGGCCTGCCACCGCCATGATCATGCCGGGCTGGCAGTAACCGCACTGCGGAATGTCCATTTCCACCCAGGCCTGCTGGACGGGGTGGGAACCATCTTCCGACAGGCCCTCGATCGTCGTGATCTCTTCTGCGCCGGACAGCGCGCCGACCGGATAGGTGCAGGAGCGCACCGGCTGGCCGTCGATATGGACGGTGCAGGTGCCGCACTGGGCGATGCCGCAGCCATATTTCGTGCCGGTCAGCCCCAGTTCCTCGCGGATGACCCAGAGCAGCGGTTTGGTCTCGTCCTCGACCTCTACCGTCACCGTCTTCCCATTGACCTTGAGTTCTGCCATCGCCCTCTTCCTCCTCGGTGCTGGCGGCCAGCCAATGCCGCAAGGGCAGGGCCGGCAGGCGCGGGCTCCATGAGGCCCCGCCTTCGCGTCCCAGACGGCGGTCGCTCATCGCCGGCTGATCCAAATTAAGTCTAGAGCGAGCTTGGTAGCGCGACCAGCCATGCGCGAAAATTTTTTCGCCTGATGATAGGGTTTGCTCACGCCTGGTCTTATCCTGCACAAAACAGGACAGGCCCTGACGCCAGCGGAGGAAGACTTGACCCATCACGCGCCGCTCTCGGATCTCGAGACCCATACTGTCACCAATCAGCCGGCTCCGTTTGAGGATGTGAACCTCTATGAGACCGACCGCGCCATGCGCGACGCGGTTACCGCTTTAGGCGGTGCGCTCCATGTCGGCAAGCTTTCGGCCTTTGGCGAGACATGCGGCCGGGCAGAAACGCAGAGATGGGCGCGCCAGGCGAATGAGAACCCGCCAAAGCTCAAATCCTTCGACCGCTATGGCCACCGCCTCGACGAGGTCGAATTCCATCCCGCCTATCACGAGCTGATGGCGCTCGGCCTTGATAGCGGGATCTCCGGTGCCGCCTGGGAGGCCAGTGAGGCCGGCCATGTCCTGCATGGCGCGATGATGATGCTGATGATGCAGGCCGATGCGGGTGTGACCTGTCCAATGTCGATGACCTATGCCTGTGTGGCGGCGCTGAAGGCTGATCCCGACATCGCCGCCACGTGGACGCCGCGTGTCACGGCGCAGAGCTATGATCCCCGTTTCATCCCGGCGTCAGAGAAGACCGGCGTCACCATCGGCATGGCGATGACGGAAAAGCAGGGCGGGTCTGACGTTCGTGCCAATACGACAAAGGCTGAACCGGCCGGCGATGGCGGCTATATCCTGACTGGGCACAAATGGTTCTGTTCCGCGCCCATGTCCGACGCCTTCCTTACGCTGGCCTATGCCGAGGGCGGCATGACCTGTTTCCTCGTGCCGCGCTGGCGCCCGGACGGCACGCGCAATGGCATCCATGTCATGCGCGTGAAGGACAAGCTGGGCGACAAGTCCAACGCCTCCTCCGAAGTCGAGTATCACGGCGCCTGGGCTGAGCGGCTCGGCGAGGAGGGCCGTGGTATCCGCACCATTATCGATATGGTCCAGCATACCCGCTATGACTGCACATTAGGCTCGGCTGGCGGAATGCGCGCGGCTCTCACCCAGGCGCTCTGGCATACCTCCCAGCGCCGGGCCTTCCAGAAGTCGCTGATCGACCAGCCGGCCATGCGCGCCGTTCTCGCCGATCTGGTCATCGAGAGCGAAGCAGCGACAGCCCTCGCGCTGCGCATCGGAGCGAGCCTCGACCGGGCCGGCGGTGATGAGCAGGAAGCGGCCTTCATGCGGCTCGCCACACCGCTCGCGAAATACTGGGTCTGCAAGCGCCAGCCGGGCTTTGTCTATGAAGCGCTCGAATGCCATGGCGGCGCGGGCTATGTCGAAGAAGGCCCGATGCCGCGCCTCTTTCGGCAGTCCCCGCTGAACGCGATCTGGGAAGGCTCCGGCAATGTCATTGCCCTCGACATCCTGCGCGCCCTGTCGAGAGAGCCCGAAAGCCTGAAGGCCGTGCAGGCTGAATTCCAGTCCGCCATGGGCAGGAACGGCCTCTATGACCGGCACTGTGAGAAGCTGGCAGACTTCATGGAGCCCGGCAGCCTGCATGAGGGCACCGCCCGGGCCTTCGCACAGGAAATGGCACTGGCGCTGCAGGGCGCGGCGCTCGCCCAGTGTGCCCCGGATTTCGTGTTCGACGGCTTCTGCCAGCAAAGGCTCGCACCGGGCGGCCGCGGCTTCGTCTATGGCGATGTGGCCGAGGCGGTCGACTTTGCCTCCATCATCGAGCGCGCCATGCCGGCCTGAGCGGCCGAGAGCCTCGCCTGATTAAATTGACACGACTTATGTCAATATATACCCTTCCCGCAGAGGAGAGGGCCCCTGACGCATGTCGATCAAGACATTTCTTGCATCAAGGGTCACCCAGCACCTGACGGACCAGCAGCGTCTGGCCGCCCGGCGCGAGAAGACGGATCGCAGGCGCGCAATGCGGGGGGACGCATGCATGGTCGACTATTTTCACGATGCCTCGGACCCTTATTCGCATCTTGTCGCGCAGATTCTACCTACGCTCCTTGAGCGATACGATATCGAACTGGTGCCACACCTCGTGGCGCCGCCACCCGACTGGGCTGCGCCGGACCGCGAGAAGCTGATCTCCTATTCCCGCCTTGATGCTGAGCGTCTGGCCCGCAAGGCTGGGCTTTCCTTTACCGACCCCGGCCAGCAGCCGGGCGATGGCCGGATGAAGCTCGCCGAAGCCGCACTCGCCCGCGCGATGGAGGCCGGCTCGTTTGCAGAAGAGGCGGTCGGGATCGGCAACTGGCTCTGGTCTGGCGAAGGCACGCCGCCGGAAGCGGGTGGCGATGCTGCCACCGTAAAGCGGGCCGGAACCGACCGGCGAGAAGAGGCTGGTCATTACCTCGCCGGAACCTTCCATCTCGATGGCGAATGGTTCTGGGGGCTGGACCGGCTTCACTATCTCGAAGACCGGCTGGCAAAGGCCGGCCTGCGCAAGACGAATGCGCCTGAAGCAGCGATCTTCCCGCCACCGCCGCTGCTCACCAATCCCCCGTCTAAGCCGGGCCCCGCGCCTGAGCTCCACTACTATCTCTCCTTCCGCAGCCCCTACACCTATATCGCCGCCGAGCGGGTGAAGGCGCTGGCAGACGCTTATGGCGCGGGTCTCAAGCTCCGTTTCGTCCTGCCCATGGTGATGCGCGGCATGCAGGTGCCCCGCACCAAGGGCCTCTACATCCTGAAAGACACGGCCCGCGAAGCCCACCGCCTCGGCATCCCTTTCGGCAAGGTCGCCGATCCGGTCGGCGAGCCGGTCGAACGGGGTTACGCCATCCTGCCCTGGGCCATCGAGCAGGGGCGAGGCTATGATTTCGCGCTGAGCTTCATGAAAGGCGTCTGGGCCGAGGGCATCGATGCCGGCTCAGACAGCGGTCTCAAGACAATTGTCGAGCGGGCCGGGCTCGACTGGAAGACCGCGAAGCCGCTCATCGGAAATGAAGACTGGAAACCACAAGCCGAAGCCAACCGGGACGAGATGATGGGGCTCGGTCTCTGGGGTGTGCCGAGCTTCCGCGTCGGCGATTTTTCGGCTTGGGGCCAGGACCGGCTCTGGCTGATCGAGGACGCGCTGAAGGGCGCGTCATAACTGGGCTGGAATTGGGCTGAAACTGGAACGGTTCTGGAACGCGATTCTTGGGGGATGGAAGGTGGGGGTCTGATGGATCAGAGGGAGGATGTAATGGGCACCATGAATGAAGCGATGATCCTCAGGGCCGGACCGGTCATCCTGCTTTCTCAATGGGACGAGACAGGGGCTAACCGTCTCCCTGAGGTACAAAACTGATGCGCTGGCTGTGGTGGGGGCTCGGGGCGGTTGCCATTGTTGTTATTGCGATGTGGCTTGTGCTTGGCCGGTTTCGGGCCGAGATCGGCATGGCGCTTTTCGAACGCCAGGTGTCGGAGATCGTCGGGACCGATCCGAGCGCATCCCTCGACGATGGCCTGCACGTCTATTTCTGCGGAACCGGATCACCCCTTCCCGATCCGGCGCGGGCCGGCCCATGTCTCGGGATTCTGGCGGGACAGTCCGCCTTTATCTTCGATACCGGCTCAGGAAGCATGAGGAAACTGGCGCGGATGGGTTTCCCTGTCGGCGGTACGGACAAGGTCTTCCTGACGCATCTCCATTCCGACCATATTGACGGTTTCGGCGAACTTCTTCTGCAGGCCTGGGTGGGCGGGTCGCGGTCCACACCGCTCCCTGTTGGCGGTCCTGTCGGGACGCAGGAGGTGGTGGACGGATTTACCTCCGCCTACAGAATTGATGCAACCTACAGGACCGCCCATCACGGTGAAAAAATCGCTAATCCTCAAGGCTTTGGTGCGCGTGTGGAGGAGGTCGGGTTTGCCCCCGGCAGCCGTCAGAAAGTGGTGTACGAGTCCGGCGGTGTGACCATTGCCGCCTTCCTCGTCGACCATTCCCCGGTCGCGCCTGCGCTCGGCTACCGCGTCGACTATGGCGGGCGCTCGGTCACAATCAGCGGTGACACAGTGGCCAGCGAAACCGTCGTGCTGATGGCGAAGGACACCGACATACTTGTCCATGAAGCCCTGAACCGGGAGATGGTGCAGATGATGTCTCAGGCGGCAAAACATAATACAAACAATGCTTTGTCGACGATTTTCGCCGATATACTGGATTATCATACCCATCCGGAAGAGGCCGCCGAGATTGCCGAGCGGGCCGGTGCGGACATGCTCGTGCTGACCCATATCGTGCCGCCTCTGCCCAATACGTTCCTGAACGCGGCCTTCCTCGGCGATGCCCGCAGCCACTTCTCCGGCCGGCTGTCGGTGGGCCGCGATGGCATGCTGGTCAGCCTGCCTGCCGGCGAGGGACAGATTTCCGTCACGCACCTGCTTGATTGACGAAGTGCCGGGATCGGGCAAGGTGGCCGTATGAGCGAAAAACCGGATCTCAGCATCGTCCCGCCTGGCAGTCCCGACGGCGACGGTCGACGCGCGCGCTCCGAGCGCAGCCGCGCGCAGATCGTCGATGCTATGCTGAGCTTGGTCTCCGGCGGCAATATGGACCCAAGTGCCGCCAGCGTCGCCGGGGAAGCCGGCGTCGGCCTGCGCACCGTCTTCCGCCATTTCGAGGATATGGACGGCCTCTACCGAGAAATGACGTCCCGCCTGGAGGCAGAAATCCTGCCTGTCGTCATGACCCCTTGGGAGTCCCCGGATTGGCGCGGACGCCTTCGCGAACTCGTCTCCCGCCGGGCAGGCATCTATGAGCGGATCATGCCGATCAAGGTCGCCGCCAATCTCCGCCGTTTCCAGTCTGACTGGCTCATGCATGATTACAAACGCTTCCTCACCATGGAGCGTGGGGGCCTCTATGGCCTGCTGTCGGAGCAGGTCCGGGAAGATGAAAACCTGTTCGCCGCGCTGGAAATGGTGACTGCCTTCCAGACCTGGCGGCGCATGCGGCAGGATCAGGGGCTCGATCCCGCGCAGGCGGAAGCAGTCATGTCGCGGACCGTTGAAGCGTTGATCGCCGGGGTCGAGTGAACCCGTCTAGTTCGGCCAGTAGATGATCTCGTCGCCGGGTTCGATCCGGTCAGCCAGCGTCTTGTCCACGGCCACCGGCCCTTCGAGTGTGTACGGATAGAGCGGTTCGCGTGCGCCTTCCTGATGAGCGGACAGAAGCGCTTTCATTTCCGCAAGCTTGTCGGGACGGTCCTCGGCCAGATTGACCTGCTCGGTCGGGTCCTCGGCGAGATTGTAGAGCCAGGCCTTGTCGGGCCGATCGCTGACCTGAAGCTTCCAGTCTCCTTGCCGCACGACCTGATTGTAGGCGCTCTGCCAGAAGATCGTGTCCTCAGCCAGCCTGTCCGTTTCGCCCGTCGCCAGTGGCAGAAGGTTTCGCCCATCAATCTCGACGCCTGGTGGCATTGAGGCGCCGCAGGCCGCGGCAAGTGTCGGCAGGAGGTCAATATGCGCAGCCGGTGCAGAGATTGCCCGGCCGCCTGGGAGTTGTGCTGGCCAGCGCATGAATAGCGGTACCCGGATGCCGCCTTCGAACAGGGTCAGTTTCCATCCGCGATAAGGGTCGTTGATGTCCGGAAGGCCGATATAGCCGGGTCCGCCATTGTCGCTCGAGAAGATCACGATGGTATTCTCTGCCAGCCCTTCCTCGTCCAGCGTGTCGAGGATGTCGCCGACGCTCCGGTCCAGCGCGCGCACCATGGCTGCGTAGACGCGCAGGCGGTGTGGCTCGATGTCACCGACCGCCTCAAAGTCCTCTTTCGTGGCTTGCAGCGGCGTGTGCACACCCCAGTGAGCGAGGTAGAGGAAGAAAGGCTGATTGCGATTGGCGCGGATGACGTCCTGCGCCTCCTCAGTCCAGTAATCGGTTAGGTAGCCACCCGGTTTGAACCATTCGCTTTCATTGTAGCTCGCGGCGAACTGCATGCGCGCCCAAAGGAACTTGTCGACTGGATCGAAGTCCACCTTCGCATTGACGACGTCCGGATCGTCCTCTGGCAGGTATAGCCCGCTCGCCATCAGCAGGCTCTCATCGAAGCCCTGTGCATTGGGCCCGAATTCCTCGCCACGACCGAGATGCCACTTGCCGATGTGGACAGTATGATAGCCCGCCTCCTTCAGCACTTCCGCCATGGTTACCTCGGCGCCGGGCAGGCCTTGCTCCTGGAACGGCGGAGACGCCTCGGAGGCCTCCCTGTTCCAGTCGATCGGGGGCATGCCGTTCGGCTGGTCTTCGGCGAACATGGAGATAATGCGGCCCATGCCGTCAGGGGTCGGGGTGAACTCGAATCCGGTCCGTGTCGGGTATCGCCCGGTCATCAGCATGGCGCGCGAGGGGGCGCAGCTGGCGGTTCCGGAATAGGCATTGGTGAAGATGACACCCTGACGGGCCAGCCGGTCGATGTTGGGAGTCTGTACGGCTCTATTCGCGACCCCGCCCCCAAAGGTCGAAATATCGTTGAAGCCAAGGTCATCGGCCAGGATGAAGACGACATTGGGCGGGCGATCCTCTGAAGGCACCTCGGCCGTCTCCGGGCCCTGTCGCCAGTCGATGTCACGATGCGCGGCCACGTCCTGCTTGCCGGTGTTGGAGGCAATGAAAAGGATGATCGACTTGCGATTGAGATAGGCCAGCATCGCGGCGCTGACCGCAAGAATGAGAATGCCGAGGATGATTTTCTTCCACATCGCCTAAGTCCCGCTGGCCCCGAAAATCGCGTCACAGCCTGTGCCCGAAAGCGCTGCGTCTACGGTCTTTCGGGCGTCTGCCGGCAGCGCGCTGTGGGCGTCTCGTAGCGTCTCGAAGCACTTGGCCTGATAGGGAAAGGTGGGCTGGACCCATGGCCGTCCATCGATCTCCCCGGAGACCTCGTCGGCGCCTTCCATGGCGGCTTTCGCATTGGCTATGAGGAAGGGCGCATAAACCCGTCCGATCTCGGCGAGTAGCGGCTTGAGACGGGTGCCGGCCTCGCCCGGATCGAGCCAGTCGCTGTCTTCTGGATCCAGGCCTGAGAGGTCCTCCATCCGGTCGATCCATGCGCGCACCCGCTGTGAAATCCCGTTCGTCACCGCCGCCGATGTCGGCTCGATAATGCCAAGCTGGGTGAGCTGGCCATAAATGGCGAAGTCTGCCGCGCCGGGCCTGCTCCCCATCACATAGCCCTCCTGCGAGATCAGGCCGTCCAGTATGCCGACGAAGCGCTTGTAACTGTCTTCAATGGTCTCGGCGGTGGTCTCGTTGGAGCCGACGACGTAGAGCCGGTCGACCTGGCGCTTCGTGAAGGCATCCGCGGCCGCTTTCGCCTGGTCGGCCGGAATCGTCGGCATGGACCAGTAGACGAGCAGCGGGCCGGCATTGTCGCAATCGACCTTGCGTGCCCAGCGATAATGAAACATTGCCTTGGTCAGCCACTCATCGGCATAGTCTTCAATCAACGCATCGAGGAAGGCGAGCGCCGGATCGGAGGGGAGCACGGACCGGCCTGAATAGTCCTGCTCGAGGCGCCGTATGATGGGGGTGGAGTCGATCATCGCTTCAACACCGCCGCCATCCGCCGGGAAATAGAAGGTTGGCAGCAATTTCACTTTCGGCTGCGGCAGGCCGGGTGGCGGGTTTTGATGGCCACCCCAGATCATCTCGTAGGGAATCTGCCTGTAGCGCAGAACGGCGAGCATCTTGCGGGTGTAGGGCGAGCCCGGTGCGCCCAGCAGTTTCAATCGGTCCATATCAGCCTCCTCGCGGCCTGAGCGCCAGGCGGACGAGCCGCCACAAGCCCCAGATCAAAGCGATCAGAATGATGATCGCGCTGGCAAAAATCCACCAATAAGCCTTCAGCTGGCGCATCTGCGTGTTGCGGGTCAGGACCTTGTGGCTGTCATACCCCTCGGGCACGGCGAGGACGCCCATGCGCCCGGCATAATCGTCATAGGCGGCGAGCATTGATTCCATCACCTCGGGCCGGGTGGCCGAGAGGTCGGTGGTCTCGCCGGGATCGTTTGCGATGTCATATAGCCGCCAGCTGGCATCGCCCCACGGCTTCTGGTTGCGGGTGATCTTGTAGTCATCGCGGATAAGCGCGGAATTGCCCGAGACTTCAATCGCGATCGGCTCGTCGGGGCCGTACACGGCGTTGGTGGATCCAGAGAGAAGTGGCACCAGGCTGCGTCCGGTCATCGCGACACCCTCGCTTTCAGCCGGCGCGCCAGCCATCTCGAGCAGGGTTGGCGTGATATCGGTGACCTGCGCTCTCGCATCCTGTCGTACGCCTTGAGGCACGCCCGGCCCAGACATGATCATCGGCACGTGTATGCCGCCTTCCGAACCGAAGAACTTGAACAGGTCACCGGGGGCTGCGGCCGCCATGGCGAATTCGGGTCCGATAAAGCCCCAGCTTCCTTTCTCGCCGATCCCCTCAATATCGAGGTTATAACCGTGGAACTTCATCCAGAGTTTTAGCCGCCAGTCATTGTCGCCCCGTGTCGGCTCGGGCCCGTTATCGGACGTGACGACGAAGACGGTATTGTCGTAGAGCCCCTGCGCCTTCAGGTGTTCGACTAACCGCCCGACATGCTGGTCCATGGCTTCGAGCATGGCGGCGTTTACCGCCATGCGGGCCGCATAAAGCTGCTGCTCTTCTTCGCCAAGCGACTCCCATGCGCGCATCTCGGGGCGGAAGCTTTCCAGATTGGCATCGTGAGGAATCAGGCCCAGTTCCTTGGCCTTTAGCCATCGGCGTTCGCGCAGCGCTTGCCAGCCATCGGAGTAGGTGTCGCGATACTTCGCGGTTATCTCGGCAGGGGCCTGAACCGGAATATGCACAGCCTGAAAGCCGAGATAGGCCAGGAATGGCTTCGAAGCGTCGGTCTCGCCGAGATAATCGATCATCTTGTCGACGATGAATTCGGAGGAATAGAAATCCTCGGGCAGGTCGGCCGGCGCACCGTCCTCATACCAGGGCGCATCCTGGTAGTACGGCATGTACGACTTGTCTTCCCAGTTGTCGGCTCCGGAGGCATCGAGCGCAAAGGAGCGGTCGAAGCCATGGTCAGAGGGCAAGGCTCCTTCGTCGCTGCCAAGGTGCCACTTGCCGGTCATCAGCGTGCGATAGCCGAGCGGCTGCAGCCGTGTGGCCACCGTCTCCACGCCGGGCTCGAGCCGCATGGTATAGCCCGGCTGGCCGATATGCTCCTTGGGAAGAACTTCCGGGATGGTCGCGACGCCGGTGCGATGGTTGTCGATGCCGGTCAGAAGCATTGCACGCGAGGGCGCGCACAGCGGTGAGGTATAGTAGCGCGTGAACATCATACCCTGCCGGGCCAGCGCATCGATGTTCGCTGTGGCCGCCTCGCCGCCATAAATGCCGAGATCCATGAAGGCGGCGTCGTCGATCAGCAGGATGACGAAGTTCGGCTTGCCGGCTGTCTCCTGCGTGACAGCACTCGGTGCAACTATCGCAAGCGCCCCGGCCATGCAGGCCAGGAGTCGTCGAATTGCGCGCATGTGTCCCTCCCCGGACTTTTGACACAAAAAGTGCCATAAGTTTGCGAGGATAGAAAGCAGAGAATTGGAAGGATCGTTAAGGGCGTTCAGTCGAGTGAGCCGAACACCTTCACGCACTGGGCAGACAAGTCGGGTAGTGGCGCGCCGAGATTGCCCCGGGCGCCAGCCAGCATGTCGGCAAACGCCTTGGCGTCGCCTGCCTCACACACCTCGTCGAACGCTTGCAGGGATGCGATCAGTTTGCGGCGGGCTTCACCGGCGAACGGGTTGGAGGCCTGTATCTTCCAGTAGACGTGCGCTTCGCCGGACAGGATGCGCGCCGCGAGCATCCGCATCACGCGGTTGGGTGGTGTGTTGAACAGGGCACCATCTGCGGAGACCGATGCGATGAAGCCGAGAATGGTCGCGTGCAACTGGGCCTGGGCTTCGGCGGCCAGCCTGTCGTGGCGCTCGGCATCCAGCGGGATGATGTTGAGGCCGGACCGTTCGAGAAAGCCCGTCAGGTCTTCCGGGTAATCAGGCGTCCGCAATACGGTGATGACGATGGAATTCCCCGTCCAGTCGAGCCCCGGTCCGAAGAGCGGGTTGATCGAGACAAGGCCGCAGCGGGCAGCCTGTCCGACGGCCTCGACATAGGGCGCCTTCACCGATGTGCAGTCGACCAGCATGGCCTGAGGGGACATCGCGCGGGCAACACTCGCAGCCGTCTTGCAGGCAATGGCATCCGGAACTGAAAGAATGACCAGATCCGCTGCCTTGAGGGCCTGGCGCATCTCCTGGTCAAGCGCCGTAAGATCGGTTGCAACGATCCCTTCACCGCCATTCAGATCAGCGCCGAGAGTCTCGAACCCGGCGGACTCGAGGCGATCAAGGAACATGCGGCCCATGCCGCCGGCTGCACCGAAGACGATTGCGCGTTTGGTGTTTGCCATGGTGGTTATGTTGCCCCGCAGGACTCCTCGCTGGCAAGCGTCATTCCGGTCTCGAAATCCGCTGGGCTCAGTCCGGCGCGCAGCGAACGCTCGACATACCGCACTGTGAGATTGGCGGGCGCAGGCAGGTGGACGATCGCCATCCTGGCTCCGGACATGGAGCCGGGTGTCAGGTCGACCGTGTTGCCGCGCTGTCTTAGTTCACTGACCGTGGGTGCAAGTCTGTGGACCTGGATGGCAACAGTCGCGGGATCGCAATTCTTGCCGGCAGGAAGCGCCCGTTCGCGGACGATGAGGCTGACATCTCCGCCCTTCAGAACCGCCACCCGCTCGCCTGGGGTATCGCTTCCGGACTGGGAGATGAGATCAAAGGAGAGCCGCGTGCAGATCATCTCGCAGGCCGCCTTGAGATTATCGACCTCGATGAGCGCATGATCCAGGCTGACGCCCTGAAAGAGCAGGTCGCCGCCTTCAATCTGCCCGACCTCATTCTCGATCTGGCAGGCATGGGTGATGATCGTCGTCCAGAGGCGTTCAATCAGCTTCGGGTCCAGCCCGGCTTCGCGGGCACGTTCCATACGGGTCTCGAAGACATTGCCGACGCGCGAGGGCTGCATGACGGCAATCCCTGTTGCGCGCTTGTGTGCGGCCACGTCACGGATGGTCTGAAACCGCAGGCCGAGCAGCTCGATCAGGTCGGAATCGATCTGGTCCAGTCGGGCTCTCAGCGCTTCGAGATGGTCAATCGCCTCGGCTTCCGTCATTTCGCGTCAGCCGGTTCTTCATGGGTAACCACTTCAATGTCCGCCGGGGCGAGCGTGAGCAACGCATTGCGCAACAGTTCGCCCTTCAGCATGGTTTCGTCGAACTCGCCGACCGGATCAGACAGAGCGATGATCGCACCGCCTGCGCCCAGAGAGGCGTGGTCTCCATTGAGCACGATCGTGCGGATGACGATATTGAGGTCGACCGACCCATCCAGCGAGAAGAAGCCGATGGCCCCGGAGTAGATGCCGCGCGGGCCGGCTTCCAGCTCGTCGATGATCTCCATGGTGCGAATCTTCGGGGCGCCCGTCATCGAACCGCCCGGGAAGAGCGACCGCACGCAGGACACCGATGACTCGTTCTGGCGAAGCTCGCCAGTCACGGTCGAGACCATCTGGTGCACAGTCGCGAAGCTCTCGATCGCGCAAAGCTTTGGAACCGCGACAGTGCCGGTCCGGCAGACGCGGTTGAGATCGTTGCGGATCAGGTCAACGATCATCAGGTTCTCGGCCCTGTCCTTCTCGCTCGTATAGAGCGTTTCCTTGAGTGCCGTATCTTCGGCTTCCGTCTTGCCGCGGGCGATGGTTCCCTTGATCGGCTTGCAGTTGACGAGACCTTCCTTCGAGATGCGAACCATGCGCTCGGGCGAGCAGCTCAGTACGCTGAGGTCATCAAAGCGCAGGAAAGCGGAATAGGGCGCCGGGTTCATCGAACGCAGCATCTTGTAGGTGCCGAGCGGGCTCTTGTCGTAGGACTTGGTCCACTCATTGGTCAGGCAGACCTCATAGGTTTCCCCGTCGGTGATTTCCTCCAGCGACCGGTTGATGTGATCCAGGTAAGTTTCGCGGCTGTGACGCATAACCCATGGGTCCGTCGCCGTTGCTTCGTCGCGCATGACGGTGTCACGCACAGGCTTGGAGCTGAGATAGGAGTCCCTGAGTCGTATCTCCACGGAGGCAAACCAGCTGCGGGCCTGTTCTTCCTTGCCCGGTTCCACCAGACAGACCATCCATGCCTGTTTGAACTGGTGGTCATAGGCGATGAACCGGTCGGCAAAGATCATCTTGGAGTCGGCCTGACGGCTCTTATGTGCATTACGCCCGCCGCAATCGGCTTTAAGCTCATAGCCGAGATAGCCGACATAGCCGCCCTTGAACGGGACCGGCATGTCCATGTGGTCGAGGAAGACGATGGAGCGCATACGCCTCTCGACATAATCAAAAACGCTTTCCTGGAAGCTCTGTGCACCGGCTTTTGAGGTGACCTCGACGGACCCGGAGGTGACGTCATAGCTGATCCGTTCTGCGTGCGGGCCGGTATCGTCGCCCATGAAGGAGTAGCGGCCCTGCTGCTTGGCGTGTGAACTGGAATCCAGCCAGTAGGCGTCCGTCGATTTGCCATAGAGAATCTCGAAGCAGACTTCGGAAGGCAGGTCGGTCTTGAGCTCTTTGAAGACTGGCTTCAGCTGGCTCGATACCGCCGTTGGAGGGGTGGCCTGGTCATCGGGGGCTGCATCTGTCTGTTCGGTCTTGAGATAATCTTCAGCCAGCGCGAGGAAGTTCTCGACGATCTTGTCGCCATATTCGGATGCGATGGATTCAGGGTGGAACTGGACGCCCCAGAGCGGCAGTTCGGTATGGTGCATTCCCATGACGAGACCATCTTCGGTCATCGCATCAACCTCGATCGTGTCGGGCAGGTCATTGACGACGAGCGAGTGGTAACGCACCGCGTTGAAGGGCGACATGATGCCCTTGAAAAGGTGTTCACCATTGTGGCGGATCTTGCTGAGGCGGCCGTGCATTGGCTTGGGAGCATGGGTAACCGTGGCGCCGGAGAAGTGGGCGATGCCCTGGTGGCCTAGGCAGACACCGAGAACCGGCTTGCGGTATTCCTTCAGGATCGTTTCGCAAAGGCCGAAGTCACGGCGGCGTTCCGGGCGTCCCGGCCCGGGGGACAGGACGACGGCGTCGAAATCGAGTTTCCGCAGTTCGCTTTCCGATACAGCATCATTGTACAACACGATCGGGTCGGACCCGGACGCGGCAGCGACCAGCTGCGCGAGGTTGTAGGTAAAGCTGTCATAGTTATCGATGATGAGCACTTTCATGGCCAAATGTCCCCTTCCTTGGCGCTAAGGCATGCCAAGCGGAGAGCAATGTCTGTGCCGCTTGAGCGCTGCCGAAGATCCGATGCCCGAAATCGCTTATGGAAGACCGGACGATTGTCCGGAGCTGATTTGACCATGTACCTGGTTCAGTCGCGTGCTGTTTCCTTTACCGTTCATCGCCCGCAACCCGTCGCGAACGGTGAACAGACAAGGTGTCCCTAACAGCAGGATCCTGTCGCGGCAAATGTCAGATTGGCTCGATGTGTCCCCAAACCGATACGAGCTCGAAAATTGTCCCTCTACTTCGTCCCTGTTTGGGAGGATACAGCATTAATTACGAAAAATACAGAAAAACCTGTCGGCTTTTCGGAACGCAGCGTTCTGGCTTTTGCGGGCGTTGACGACCACCGTCCGGTCTATCGCTTCAATTACACGCGCATCCCGTGAGTGCTGCATCCGGTCGCGGAATAAATTGGCGAAGCGGGTCGTTTTTTCGATGCATTCGCTGGCGGGCGTGGTATGATATCTGCGTCAGTGTAGGGACCTGACAATCGGCTGGCGTCTGGGAAGCGGCTGTCGAGGGGACAATTTGGGGACACCAGCTATGAGGCTTGTAAACGCGTCCGCAGCGCGCGGCGAGTATTTCGTTCAGACCGTCGACTATGAGACAAATCGCGGGAAGCGGTATTCGATCTATTTCGCGCTTCCGCCCTGGGTCCGGGATCCGGTCAGTCAGGATCACGCCTATGTATTGGGCGCATCAATCGCTTTCGTTCTTGGGGAAGACTATGATCAGGATCTTCCCGTCACCGAGACGACGGCCCGAAATGTCAGTGAAGCGCTCGACATCTGGCATCAGTGGCACCCTTACAAACGCCGGGTAAAGCTGAGCGCGCCGACGGTGCCGGATCCAGCGTCGCGTGATGAAGCAGAGCTGAATGAAGCCTGTTTCTTTACGGCCGGGATCGATTCCCTCTTTACCGCCTACAAGCTTGGTCCTGCCGTTACGGCTCTTTCTACGGTTCTTCATGTCGATCCATATGATCAGCAGAAAATCCGTGAGGAGACGTTCGATGTCGCAGAATATTTCGACTTCGCGGATCGTACCGGGCGCGTTTTCATCCCGGTCGCGACAAATCTGATGACGGTGGTGCCGGAATATTTCGACGCCTGGGCCTATCTGAGCCATGGTGCAGGCTTCTCGTCGATTGCGCATGCGCTGTCAGGCGAAGTGAAACGGATCCATATCTCCTCGTCTGCGCCCTACTATCAGCTGATGCCCTGGGGCTCTCATCCGGAGACCGACAAACGCTTCTCCTCCTCCAGCGTCGAGGTGAACCATTTTGGGGCAGACTGGGAGCGTTGGGACAAGACGGTGGACCTGGTCACCGATTCCGCGTCGCTGTCGGTGCTGAATGTTTGCGGAAAGGGCAAGCTGCCGCCGCCTTACGCGAACTGCTCGAAATGTCAGAAATGCACGCGCTCCATGATGATGATGGACCTGGCACGCGTGAACAAGGATGAGGCGACGACCTTCGACTGGAGCTATTACGACCTGACCCGGATCGCCACGCTGCATTTGCGGTCGAAAAACGAGTTCAACTCAATGCATGACGTGCGCAACAAGGCGATTGAGCTGGGTCGTGATGATATTGTTCGCACGATCGACAAGATGCTCAAGGGGGCCGAAAAATATCTTTTCCTGACGAACTGGGAGTTTTATCTTCGGCAGCGTTTCAAGTCGGTCGTCTGGATGAAGCCGACCCTCAGAATAATGCGCGGCGGTGTCTACCGGGCGCTTGGCTTGCGACGAAGTCTGTAAGAATTCTTTGCGAAAAGAAGAGGCTGGAAAGAGGGGAGAGGACGGCCTAGCACAGCATTTGCAGTGCACGGCGTTCGGTCGCGCGCAGTAAGCGTGGGCGTTCAGTGCCGCGTAAAAGTAACGGAGCTTGAAGCTTGACTCCCAAAGAGCCTCACAAAGCCAAGAAGGAAGCCGGCGTCCTGGCAGCGACCGGCATGGGTGTGCGCATCGTGTCGCAGACCATGTCCCTGGCGCTTCTGCTCATAGCGGGCCGCTTCCTGACGGCGGAACTCTTCGGTATTCTCGTTCTTGCGTCGATCGTGATGAATTTCGCGATGATGCAGATGTACACCGGCATCTACCACTATGTTCTCAAGGAACCGGAATTCGAGGAGAGCAAGGAAACCGCCTTCACGATGCAGGCCGGAATCGCGGTCTTCTTTGCGCTCGCCATTCTTGCCTGCTCGGCCCTTGTCTGGCTTTTCGGCGGCAGCCAGCTTCTCGCCCTCCTGATGGCAGCCACCGCGCCGGTTCCGCTGGGCGGTCTCTTCACGAGCTGGCAGGAAGCAACCCTTCTGCGCCGTGGCGAAGTAAAGTATTATTACGGCGTTCTGATGCTGTCGGAGATGGCGGGCTTCGTGGCGGGGATTGCCATGCTGCTCAAGGGCGGTGGCGTCTGGTCACTGATCTTCAACCGTTATGTCAGCAGTCTCAGCCTCGGCTTCTTCCTCGCCTTCCGGGCGCAGAACCTGCCACGGTTCGGATTCCGGCGTGATCAGGCCAGCCACATCTTCCACTACAGCGCCGGGCTCTATGGAAACCTCGCCATGTCCTTTTTCTCGCAGTATGGCGCTGCGATCATTCTTGGTGCGTTCCTGTCGACCCGGGCCGTTGGTCTGTTCCGGATGGGCGCACGCACAGCCACGGCGGCATATGACATCTTCGCGCAGACTTTCAGGGTTCTAACCTGGCAGGCCGTTGGCCGCATGGCGCGTGAAGAGCGTTTGACAGCGACACTATGGACGCGGCTGCTGGCGACCAACTTATCCATTATGACTTTTGTGCTCGGATCTTTGTCTATCCTCGCCGAGCCGCTGACCCGCCTCATTCTTGGCGATGAGTGGCTGGGCATGGTGCCGATACTCCAGATCATCTGCTGGATCCGTATTCTGGCCTCGATAGACCTGGTCGCGACTGCGCAGCTCGCCGCTGCGGGCGAATCCAAATTCCTGTTCAGAACCCGTCTGGTTGAAGGCGCCCTTCTGCTGGTCAGCCTGCTCATATGTGTGCAGTACGGCATGGTTGCCGTTGCCTTCGGCATGTTCCTGCCCACGGCTGTCTATGTCCTGCTGATGCTGCGCAAGCTGGTCAGCCTGACTAAGACCAGCGTCCGCCAGGTTGCCATGGCGACCGCGCCGGGCTTGCTGCTCTCGGTGGTCTCGCTTGTCGTGGTCTTTGCCGTCTCATCGGCGCTAACCATCGACTCGGATTTCGGAGTTATTGCGCTGACGGCGGTGGCGGGGCTCAGCTGCTACATGATCCTGGCTTTTGGCCCGCTTCGAGTGTGGACGATGCAGACGCTGCACACGGTCAGCGTTGCCATTCTCCCCGCAGCTGACCCGGCGCCGGAACCGACCCCGGCAAGCTCCTAATTCCTGACTAGCTGTGGCGCCGTGATGCCCATGCGTGTGGCGAGAAAGCCGGCAAAGCTTTCGGACAGCCGGCGGACATCCCCGCGCAGGTTACCGTATTTGCCGCGCATGGTATTGTAGCTGTCGAGATCGGCGCGATCCATGGCCTGCAGAGCCTGCACGGACTCTGGAATGGTGGGGCCGAACTGGCGATTTTTCAGGTAGATCGTCCGCAACTCGTGCTCGGCATCCCGGGCGTAGCGGGTATTCTTGAAGCGCGTTACGACAATGAAGTTCCGTGTCGCGATATCGGCTGCAATATTACCGGCCATCCAGTCTGAAAACTGCTTGGTCCCCCAGATCGAAACGGGATCGGCGAGCGTCGGGGTGACATAGGTTTCCGCCAGCATCAGCCCGGCGCGGGCGAGCGGCGAAAGATAGGGCGGCGTATCGATCAGGATAACGTCATAGAGCGATTTCACCGGCTCCAGCGCAGCAGCAAAGTGACGGTGCAGGTCTGACGCGAGTTCGCTTGGCCGGCGGCCCTGGCCATAAAGGCGCTCTTCGACCTCCATTTCGGAAAAGCGCAAGCTCGGATGCGAGGGCAGGATCGAGATCCAGCCTCGGCGCTGATCCTTCTGCTCGGCCTTGCGCAGCTCGTCGAGCGTGACCGCGTTTGGCAGGATAAGATCGGCAAGATTGGGTGGCGCACCGTCGGCGAACTGATCGAGCAGGCTGACAACGCCTTTGCCCTGTTCGTAAGCCATCTGCAGGCCACGTTCAGTCAGCATCATCTGGCTGCTGTTGGCTTGCGGGTCAAAGTCGACCACCAGCACGTTTGCGCCATAATGATAGGCCAGCCCGTCGGCCAGCATCAGCGTCGTCGTTGATTTACCGACGCCGCCCTTGAGATTAGCAATTGCTACGAATGACGCCGACAACTGGACGTCCTCCTTCCCAAACCCGTATTCTGCGGGCACTCCCATCACTGCTGCTGCCTGTCCCGGACACCAGCAGAGTCCGGCATGCCACAGGCTAGCCCCAGAAGGAAGGCATAGGTCCACATGATGCTCGGAATTTCGAGGGGAAAGTCGATCATGTTGTGCAGGAGCAGGAAAGCCGAGACGGTCAGCGCCATGCGAGAAACATAGGATTTCGTGTGATTGGCCGCCTGAAAGGTGCCGCGGAAAACGTGCCAGTGAAACCAGGCCTGTACCGCCGCCATGATGACCAGTCCCGCGAGGCCGGCCTGCAGCAGCCATTGGAAAACCACATTGTTTGCCTGGTCGAGGGGGACCAGTGCAGTGGCATTTTCCATCGTGGTGATCGAGGCATTCACGCTTTCAAAGCTGCCCAGACCATGACCAAAGAACGGCTTGTGTTGCCAGGCTGCCCAGTATTCCGAAAGCCGTGCGAAGTGCCCCGCACTGTCCAGTTCCAGCGCATCACGGCTTTGAGCGGCGTCGCCGCTCGCCATCATGAACAGTGTGCTGACCAGAAAGATCGCGACGATTGCGCCGATAAAGAGATAGCGATGCCGTCCGAGGCTAAGTGTCTCCGATGACCTGCGGACGAAAACTTCTGTCGCTGCAATTGCGGTCAGCGCGGCGAGGGTCAGGAAAATGGCCACGTAGGACAGCGACAGAAGCAGGCAGCTCACGCAAAGGAACAATGAGAAGATCGATGGATAGGCGCTGCGCGGGAGATGGCTCAGCTTCGCAAGAACCGGGACGTCGCGCGGCACGCGCACACGCATCATGTACGCAAGGTGCATGGTTGCGACGATTGATGCCATACCCATAAGCGAAGCCAGCACGTCGGGTGATGCGAAGGTGAAACTCAACCGGGTCAACTCTGTGCGCCCTGCCGGTGAGACCTCGGCGGCGATCACCGGATAGCTGAGCAGGGCCGCCGCAGCGATAACGGCATGGCTGGCTGTCAGGGCCGACCAGCTTGTCATCAGGAGCTGTCTCGATCGCGCGATCATCGCGCCAGCTGTCCAGAAGACAATACCCGCGGCCAGCTGCAGAACTTCCGCCCGCGCCTGGAACCAGTTGCCGGTCAGGCCGAGCAGGCTCCAGACGGCGAGGCCGCCGAAGAGGATAAGCGTCGTTACTGGCACATCCCGGGCCGACCGCATCAGGACGATCGCCCCAAGGCTTCCACATGCTGCCAGACCAAACCAGGCGGTTGCGCCAAGCGCGTCTGCGCCGTGCGCAAAATGAGCCAGGAAAAGGATGGAAGGGATGAGGGCGCAGATGCCCACGCGTGCCACATCCTGCATGCGGACAAGCCGCGCTGTTCTGCTTGAAGCCATAATGCCCCCCCGGGTTAGCCTGTCTGGCTTGAAGGCCACTCTATTCAAAAGTTGGCTGCTGCACCAGATACGGTCGAATTTTGTGCCAAACTGACGCGTTCTTCGGCAATGACCTGATTGCGCAGCCTGTAGTTCGCGCAACAGGAGAAAGGACTTGAATAGCGTTCTCGCGTGCCTCATTAGATTGATTAACATTGTGTAAATATTGAGATTATTGCATGATGTTCGCTGGCGAAAGGGACGTCGCCATTGGGACAATTTTGGTCGGTGCGAAGGAAGTTTATTCGTGTCGATCCTGTAGTGTATTTGGGGGCCTAAGTGCCGTTTAATGATTATTCGGATGTCGTATACGACGACGCCACGCAGAGTGCGCATTCGCAGCAACGCGCAAGCAGACAGCTATCGTTTTCAGGGGCTGGGTCGAGTGCGTTGAAGCGCCTTATGGACTTCACGCTGGCACTCGCCGCGCTGGTCTTTATTTTTCCGCTGCTGGCCTTTATCGCCATCCTGATCAAGATCAAGGATCCCGGTCCGATCTTTTTCGCGCAGACCCGGATTGGCCGGAACGGGCGTGAGTTCAAATGCCTGAAATTCCGCACCATGGTCGTCGATGCCCAGCAGCGCCTTGACGCCCTGCTTGCTTCCGACCCGGTCGCCGCAAAGGAATGGCGCACCAGCCAGAAGATTTCGAACGATCCGCGGATCACGCCGCTTGGCGCTTTCCTGCGCCGCTCCTCGCTTGATGAGCTGCCGCAGCTGATCAACATCCTGAAGGGCGAAATGTCGATCGTCGGCCCGCGTCCGATACAGTGGAACGAAGCGGTTCGCTATGGGGACAAGTTCGACTTTTATCTCAGCACCCGGCCTGGCCTGACCGGCCTCTGGCAGATCAGCGGCCGCAGCGATACCTCCTATGGTGAGCGTGTGGATCTCGACGTCAGCTATGTGCGTGACTGGTCGGTGGTTGGTGACATCAAGATCATTGCCATGACGGTGCCGGCGGTTCTCTTCTCCAAGGGGGCGCGCTAGTCGTCAAAGGTCAGGAAGAGCGACGCCTGACGTCGCTCCGACTGGCTTAATTTCTGCTTCAGTCAGGGCAAGTTGCAAGGATTTATGTCTGATGCGTGTTGCCCTGATACACTACTGGCTCAACGGGATGCGCGGTGGCGAGCGTGTGCTCGAAGCGTTTGGCGACCTCTTTCCAGAGGCTGACATCTTCACCCATGTCGTCGACCGGTCGCGTCTGTCCAACAAGCTGAACAGGCACGAGATAAAGACCACTTTCATCTCGAAGATGCCGTTCGCGCGTTCGCAGTATCAAAAATATCTGCCCTTCATGCCGCGCGCCCTCGAAGAGCTTGATCTGTCGGCCTACGACCTCGTCATTTCCTCGGAGTCCGGTCCGGCCAAGGGTGTGATCCCACGGCCTGATGCTTTCCACATGTGCTATACGCACTCGCCGATGCGCTATATCTGGGATCTATATCCCCAGTACCATGCTTCGGCAGGCCGGCTGGCCAAGATTGCCTTCCCCGGCATTGCTCACCGCCTGCGTACATGGGATGTCGCAAGCGCAGCGCGTGTTGACCAGTTCCTTGCCAATTCAAGCTTTGTCGCCAAGCGGATCGAGAAGTACTACCGCCGCTCTTCCGAGGTGGTCTTCCCCCCCGTGGCCACGGAAGACTTCCATATCGCCGATGAGGATGAGCGCGGTGACTACTTCCTCGCTGCTGGAGAGTTTGTCCGTTACAAGCGGTTCGACCTCGCCGTTGAGGCGTTCAACAAGCTTGGCCTCAAGCTCAAGGTGATTGGCGACGGGGAAGAGCGCAAGGCCCTGGAACGCATGGCCGGTGACAATATCGAGTTTCTTGGCCGGGTCCCCTTCAGCGAACTGAAGCAGCATTTCGCCCGTTGCAAGGGCCTGATCTTTCCGGGTGAGGAAGACTTCGGCATGATCCCGGTCGAGGTGATGGCCTCGGGGCGCCCAGTCATCGCCTATGCTCGCGGTGGAGCGCTAGACACTGTCGTTGACGGTTTCACCGGGCTGCATTGTCACGAGCAGACGGCCGAGGCGCTTGCTGAGGCTGTGAACCGGTTCAGCGAAAAAGACTTCGATCCCCAGCGGATCAAGGCCCACGCCGAGATGTTCGGACGTGAGCCGTTCAAAGAGCGTGTCCGTCAGGTCCTTGGCCAGAACGGGATCAACCTTGCTCCGGCTGCCACGCTTCCACCTCGTATGGCCGCAAATTCGTGAGCACTTTCTGCTGGTAGTCCGCGAATGGAATATTCCGGGCCTCGGCAGTTTCTCGCGCTTCAGCCAGAAATGCGCCGTCGAGGTGCCACCAGCGCAGGAATTCCGCGCCCTCGAAAATCTCCAGGCGAAGGCTCTCTGGGATTGAGTCCCAGTGATTGAGCGCGAAGGTCAGGCGCCAGCGCAAGAGCTCCCGGTTGCAATAGCGGCATTGGCCGATCGAGTGCTGCAACGCCTCAAGGGCGACAGTGTCGGGATTGCCTTTCAGTCGGGTGCGGACGTCTGCCAGCTGGGCCCAGGCAAAAGGCTGTTGAGGTTGGCGCCTGAGACTTGAGCGGGTCAGATCCTCAGCCAGGCTGAGGGCCGGCTTGCTGGCCCGGTCAAGCGCTGTCGCGCCTGCAAGCATCATCGAGGGCGGTGCCCTGGACGCCAGAAGCGCCTCTCCTTCTTCGAGGTCGATGGACCGATGTGAGAGCGAGACGGTTTCGAGTTCGGTGTCCAGGACACGCAGGCATAGGGTTGCCATTCCGAGCATCGCGGCCGCCAGCAGGCTCAGCCGGGCAAGTCCGGCGGCATCCATGCCACTCGCGCCCGTCACATCCGTTTCATGGCTACGCCACAGTTTCGTCATCACGTTAATTCTTGATATGTTCACAGCATATCTGCGACTGGGGGCAGAAATCGGTGTGAATTTGTGGTCTGTAAACCATTTGTGAACTCCCCCCTGTCGAGATGCGTTTTGGAAACCTAAGAACCAGAAGTTCAGCCATGCCCATGCACTCAAGCACCTCCACCGGGACCCGTATCGACCTGCGTTCGACCGATCAGGTCTGGCGCGCGGACGTGCACGAAGAGAAATGGCCTCTCTGGAAAACCTATCTTTTTGTCCTCGGCTTCTGCACAACTGCTTGGGCAGCGATCTTTATGGTCATCTTTGCTGCAATTTAGGGGCCGATTTCGGCTCTGCGACTAATGTCGCCGTGACTCGAGCACGTTTCTTGCTATAAATTACGAAGTTTCAACGGCTCCGAGCGGTGTCGAGGGGGACAGATTGGCTCGACAGTCAACAGCCCGAACCGTAGCTCAAAAGCTACGGCGTACATGGTTCAAACTCGTCTCCGAGGTTGGAGAGCGGGTGGGCTATGCCTATGACTGGACGAAGGCGCGTCTGCCGGGCGCTGGTCAGATGCCGTCCAGCAGGCGTGCTGAACACGTACCAGCCCAAAGCCAGCCGCAGGCAACGTCACCGTCTATCGCAGGTTCTTCTTCCGACGCCGCCCCCGCGCACCTTCCCGACGGGGTTCTGATCTATGCTGTCGGGGACGTGCATGGCCGCGCCGACCTGCTGATCTCTCTTTTCGCCCGCATTGAGGAAGATGCCGCCAAGAGTGAGGCGACGCCTCATCTTGTCATGCTGGGCGATTATATCGACCGGGGCTTCCAGTCGAAACAGGTTATTGACTTCCTGATGAGTGACAGGCTGTCCCGTTTCGAGACGTATTTCATAAAGGGCAATCACGAAGCGGCTCTGATGAACTTCCTTGAAAGTGCTGAGCGTGGGCCGGAATGGGCCAATTATGGGGGACGGGAAACGCTCGTTTCCTACGGGGTCCGCCCACCACGCAGCATGACCATGAATGACGAGTGGGTGGAAGCCCATCGCCAGTTCACCGAGAAATTCCCCGAGGACCATCTCCACTTCATGCGTGCGCTCGAGCTGTCCGTGCGTCTGGGAGACTATGGTTTCGTGCATGCGGGCACGCGGCCCGGACGGTCTTTCGAAGAACAGCAGGAACAGGACTTGCTTTGGATCCGGGAAGAGTTTCTCAACGCGCCTGGCCGTGACGACGTCGTTGTGGTGCATGGACATACGCCGGCTGATGATGCCTACAATGATCATCGGCGGATCAATGTCGATACAGGCGCTTACTTCAGTGGGCGACTGACCGCGGTTCGCCTCGAACAGGATCAGATCAGTTTCCTCAAGACACGATAAGGCCTTCCAAGATCATGTTGACATCATTCTGGCGCTCCTTCCTTGCCGTTTTCGTTGCAGCCTTCGCCCTGGCGGCTTGCCAGTCGGCGCCGGTCCAGGCGAACCGTGATAGTGACACCCCTGAAATCAAAACGGAGCGTACGGTTACTGAGTACCGCCTCGGCAGTGCCGACCGTCTCAGGGTTACCGTGTACGGCGAAGAGGAGCTGTCAGGCGAATTCGTTGTCGACGGCCAGGGCTTCCTTTCCATGCCGCTCGTCGGTGATCTGAATGTTGAAGGAATGACAGTGCGCGAGTTTCAGCGCACGGCCGAACAGAGGCTTGCCGATGGCTATCTCAGGGAGCCGCGTGTCAGCGCTGAAGTCATCAATTACCGGCCTTACTACATTCTGGGCGAGGTTTCGCGGCCAGGGGAGTATCCCTATACCAGCGGGCTTACGGTCATGAACGCGATCGCGACGGCGGAAGGCTTTACCTATCGCGCCAATGAGCGTTTTGTGCTGATCAAGAGCGTCGAGACTGACCAGGAAATCCGTGTCGAGCTCAAGCCCAGTCTCAAGGTTCAGCCGGGCGACACCATTCGTGTCGTTGAGCGCTTCTTCTGATCCGCCCATGAGCGGTCCAAAAAAGCGGGTGCAAACCTGTGCCTGTTACGCTACTGTAACGACGGCTCCGGGACGAGCCGGAACAGGCAAGTAATAGCTGGCCTTCGCAGTGGCTGCGGCGATGATAAAGCAATGCCCACAGCAAAGCACTCCGCGCTCGCTGGCCGGGCGCCCGGTTTTCGGATCAAGGCCGGTTGGCCCTGGCCGGGACGGATGTTCTGCAGATCTTATATGCAGGGCAGTTAGGCAGGAATTCACCAAGTTGTGCTGAACTGGTATCAGCATTGCTTGCAGGGACAGTAGAGTGACGTTTGGGGACTACCAACATGATCAAATCCGCACACCTCGTGACAGCAACGACGGCAATGGCCCTTGGGCTGGTATCGCTTAGTGCGCAGGCACAAGACAGTTTTTTCGAGCGTAACCGCTATGTCTCCGTGACGGAGCGCCCGCAGCCCGAATATGACCCTGTGCCAATTCGGCTCGGCGCCATGGAGGCCCGGGCCGCCCTGCGGACCGGTGTGGGCTATCGCAGCAACCTGTTTGCTTCCACAACCAACGAGACAGGCGACACGTTTGCGCTCCTGGCGCCTTCGCTGGATCTGCAGACCACATGGTCTCGCCATGCGATCGGGGCGTCCGCCTCGGCTGAGCACAATGAATACCTGGACACCGGGTCGGAGTCCGCAACGGATCTGGCCGGACGTCTTTATGGCCGCTTTGATGCGACCACGGATCTCAGTTTCACGGGGGCTGCATCGGCCGAGAAGTTCAATGAACCCCGTTCCGCCCCCGCCAGCGACCCGGCCGCTGCCGAGCGTATCGAGGTCCAGCGCACCGGTGCTGAAGTGAGTGGCGATTACGAAGCTGGCCGCATTGCCCTTCGCGGGCGGCTTGGCCTGGATACCTATGACTACAAGGACGGCCGCCTCGTTGGCGGTGGCGTGCTGGAGCAGGACTTCCGCGATCATGACCAGACGTCGGGCTCTGTGCGCGTCTCCTATGCGCCGGCACGCGACTGGGCGGTGTTCGCCGAGGGGAGCCTCACTGAACGGGACTATGACGAGACCAATACTGCGGGTGTGCTGAACCGGGACTCCCAAGGAACAATCATCCGTGGTGGCGTGAACTTCGAACTGCCTATCCTGATCCGCGGCGACATCGGTATTGGCTATCACCAGTACGAATTCGATGATCCCGCCTTCGAGGATGTCGACGGCCTGTCCATCCAGGGCAATGCCGAATGGTTTGTCACCCAGCTGACAACGCTTTCCGCCTCCGCGTCTCGCCGGGTCGTCGATCCCGGCCTGCGGGCTGCTGCGGGCGCTACCGAGACAGCTGTCTCCGTCGGTGTCGACCATGAGCTGCGCCGTAACTGGCTGATCAATGCCGGTGTGGAAGTGTCTACGCTCGATTTCGAGAGCATAAATCGCGAGGATGACCGCTATGGTGTCAGCCTCGGATCGCTCTGGAAGGTCAACCGCAATGCATCGGTGGACGTGTCCTACACCTATTTCGACCAGCAGTCGGACGTTCGCCCCTTCAGCGACAATCGCGTGCTCGTCACGCTGACCCTGACACCTTGAGCCAGAACGCTCGACCTTCCGCCCGTAGCAAGAATGCATAACCAGACGGATCCAGACACGTGAACAGCCAGTTCCCCATTGATACGCGGTATGCGAACCGCCCCTACTACACGTCTGAAGTCGGGGGATCTGAAGAGAAGATCACCGATCCGAAGCAGGCGTTGCGGGCGTTGCGCCGGCGGCTGTCGCTTTTCCTTCTGGTAGTGATCTCGGTGTTCGTGGCTGTCGCGGTCTTCACCTTTCGGGCAACGCCGGTCTATTCGACCAGCGCGTCCGTGATCATTGACTCGCGGGACAACACCGTTGTCGATATTGGATCGGTTCTGGCGGGATCGCCGCCTGAATCCACCGTTGTCGATACTGAAGTGGAGATCATCCGCTCGCGCTCGCTGGCCGAGAAGGTGGTTCGCCAGCTCGACCTGACCTCGTATCCGGAATTCAATCCGATGCTCCGCGAGGCGAGCACGCTGGACAAGATCAAGGGGCAGATCAAAGGCCTTCTTGGCGCCGGTCCGGCCAATGCACAGACGGGCGATCCGAGCGAGACCAAGGAGATGGAGATGGTTGTCTCCGCGCTCCTCTCAAGCACATCCGCGCGCCGGATCGGCACAACCTACGGCATCGAGATTTTCGCCAACAGCCATGATCCCGAACTTGCTGCGGCGATCGCCAACCAGATTGTAGACCAGTATTTCGTTGAGCAGCTCGACGCCAAGTTCGATGCGACCCGCCGGGCCAATGCCTGGCTGGAGGACCGCCTGTCCGAGTTGCGCGCCGAGGTCAACGACGCCGAAAACGCCGTCGAGGCCTACCGCGCCAGCTCCGGCCTTATCAGCGCCGGTACAAACACGCTGAACGAACAGCAGATGAGTGACCTCAATGCCCAGCTGATCGTGCAGCGCGCCGAACTTGCAGAGGCTGAGGCCCGTCTGGCGACGCTTCGGGAAATGACCCAGAGCGGTGGGTCTGCTGATGTCAGTGGCGAAGCCCTGAATTCCCAGGTGATCTCGAACCTTCGCCGCCAGCAGGCCGAAATCCAGCGCGAGAAGGCCGACCTGCAGAACCGCTACGGGCCAAAGCACCCCGAGATCGAGCGGATCAATCAGGAAGAAAGGGGCATCAACGAGCAGATCCAGATCGAGCTGCGCCGGATTGTCTCCAATATCGAGGGCGACGTCGCCATCGCACGCAAGCGTGTGCAGAGCCTGGAATCCAATCTCGGCTCAATGCGCTCCACGCTGGCCCAGAACAATCAGGCGTCGGTGCGCCTGCGCGAACTTGAGCGCAATGCTGAAGCGTCACGCTCGATCTACGAAGCCTTCCTGTCGCGTTTCAAGCAGACCAATGAATCTGAAGGCCTTGCCGAGCCGGATGCGCGCCTCCTGTCTGCAGCGCCTGTGCCGCGGGCGCCCTCTTTCCCGAAGACCTCGCTCAATCTGGCCGTCGGCCTGATCTTTGGTCTGATGCTTGGTGTCGGCGCAATTATCGGTGCCGAAGCCCTGAACAGCCAGATTGCCAGCGGCGAGGAAATCGAGGAGCATTTCCGTGTCCCATTCCTGGGCAACTTCCCGCGCCTGACCGGTCCGGCCAAGAAGGATCATCGCGCCTACCTTCTGGAGAATCCGACCTCGGCCTATGCCGAGAGCTTCCGGAATTTGCGTGCTTCCATCATGTTCGCCGACCTGGACGCGCCTGTGAAGACCGTCGCAATCACCTCGTCGCAGCCTGATGAAGGCAAGACGACGATGACGCATGGTCTCGGCCTTATGTCGGCCATGTCGGGTACGCGTACCCTCATCATCGATGGCGACTTCCGCCGCAAGCGTCTCTCCGACACGGTGATGGAAGAAGCGCCCGAGCGCGGCTTCCTGGAATGCCTGTTCGGCGAATGCACGATCGAGGAAGCTGTCACTGTCGATGAAGCAAGTAACCTGCACATTCTGCCGCTGACGCCGTCACGCCATACACCGCGTGATGTCTTCGGGTCGAAGGCTTTCGACCAGCTCATGGATCAGCTGCAGGACCTTTACGACTTCATCATCATCGATACCGGTCCGCTCCTTCTCCTCGCGGAGACACGCGTGCTGACCAGCAAGGTCGACCAGGTCGTCATTGTCTCGCGCTGGCTGAAAACGAACCGTGCCGCGCTGAAACAGACGCTGTCCATCCTGCGTGACTTCCGCGCCCGGATTGCCGGTGTGGTCATCAACCGCGTGGATACGAGCAAGTATCACCGCCAAGGCTATGGCCACTCGGGCTACAAGTCCTACGCGAAGTACTACACAAACTAGATTGGCTTGAAGGCAGGGCCGTCCCGCGCTGTGGCGCCGGGACGGTCTTTTCTATTGTCTCAGACGTCCGACTGGCGCGATTGCAGCCGAAGATCGGCGCGCCTCAGGATCATCTCGACCAGGGCTTCCTTGGACTTTCCGGACATGTCGGTCGGCGTGGCAAGCTTGGAAGCCTTGGCCATCTTCTTCAGCTCGGCAGGGGCCAGGCCGGAGAGGGTTTCCTTTGCACGCTCCGGCGTTTCCTTTGAAAGAAGTTCGACAGGATTGATCAGCACTGCAGCGTGTTTCGGATCGAAGACCACGTTGGCGCCCAGCGCGCGCACGACACGATGGGCAAAGGCCGGATTGGCCTTGAATTCGCGCCGGAGCTCTTCGAGTACCCGGTCCAGGGCTTCGAGGACATCGGCTGACTCAGTGTCGTTTTGGTCGCTCATGGTCGGAGTCTCCGTCGGTTTGACTGTGTCGCCTCATGGGCGGACATAAGCAGCAGTGGGTTCGGCGGGAGGCTCGAAGGCTTCAGCCGGCATTTCACGGATCAGGTCTTCAGCGGGCACACGCCGCGTGAACAGAGAGGCGCAGGCAATCCCGGCCTGAACATAGAAGAGGATGCCGAGATCGACTGCCGAGGACGACAGGCTGGCCCCTATAATCATGGCAAAACAGCCCGACCGCGCAGCGGCTGCATGCTGAATGGAGATATTGTCCGCAAAGCGCGCATGTCTGATCTCGGGACCCCGGAAGATGCGCACGAAGAACAGGCCGAACAGGACGAGTCCTGGAATACCGAGATTGGACATTACGGCCACAAGAAAGCTCGATGTACGCACACTACCAAGCCCCGCGCCGAGGCCCCAGGTTTCGAAGAAGGCATTGATGCCGGCCATGTTCCAGGACATCCGTTCCACGCCGCTGGCACTGCCGAGCTTGCTTGTGACGGAATTGTCGAAGATCTGAACCACCGGGTCCAGCAGGTCGGGCCGCACGGCGACGGCTGCCGCGACACACAGGGCTACGAAGGGGCCGGAAGAGACAAACAGCGCCCGGCTTGTGGCGATCTTCCGGCTGCGCCCGATGCGGCCTTCCATCCCCGTGACCGCGCGCATGTAGACACAAGCGAGGTATGCCATCAGCGCGACATAGCCGGTCGAGGACAGTGCAAACAGGATTGCGACCAGCGTGCCGAGCGCAATCGGGCCGGTATATTTCGTCATTACCCCGCCGCGCCAAAGACGCAGACAATAGGCGAACAGGCCGACCGCGACCCCGGCAAAGGCAGAGGCCTCGGGGAAGGAGGCGGTGACCCGTTTGATACCCAGGAACTGGTGGGAAAAGAGCTGCGCATATTCGGCGTTACGCAGGAAGCTAAGCGCATCCGGAACACCGACCGCGAAGGTCACCGTGTCGATGATGGCGATCGCGATGTTTGCCGCGGCGGCGATCACGACGGCCGTGCCAGCTGCCTGCAGCAGCCGGTTGGTCCGCGCCATGGAAGAGGTGAAGGCAAAGGTCAGCAGCCCGCCGAGGAAGTAGATCGACTGGTTGAAGTTGCTCGAGACTGGAAAGAGCGGGACTTCGTTGATGAATTTCGTGTCGCTGCTCAGCGGGAAGATCATGAACTCGCCGGCAAACATTCGTGGCATCGCATAGCCGGAGAAGACGCCCCAGAGACTCAGAAGCAGCAGGAAGAAACCTGCTCGTGGCGGGTGCATGGATGCGAAGGCATAGCTGAGACCATCCCGGCGGATCAGCACGGCAAGGACGAAAAAGCCAAGGCTGAGATGGCCCGGCGTAATGTTCGCGCCGCCGAGGAACAGGGCTGCGGCCGCCTGCAGCAGACCCATGATGCACAGCACGATGATCGACATCCGCCTGGAGTGGATGAGGCCTGCGCCTGCCAGCGCAATCGTGATCAGGCCGATCAGTTCGACACTCATGCGTCCCCTCGTGCCGGATGCGTTCGGCTCATCCGCTTCGTGTCCCAGTCGCGAAGTATCAGTCTATGCGCAATGGCCGTCATGAGGCCAGTCCCGGCATGCGTGCGAAAATTTCAAGAAAGCCATCGATCCATTCATCCGTGGTCGAGCAGATTTCGGATGCGTGCGCGAAGGCATTCCGGCTTAGCCGTTCGATCTGTGCGTCATCGGTTGCAAGTTCTGTGAGGATGGCGGTCAGCACCTCTGGTGCGTTCGGATCGAAGACGCGGCCCATATCGAGGCGGGCGATGTCGGCGGCCAGCGTGCTCGGTTCCGAGAGCAGGACGGGAAGGCCACTCGCGGCCGCTTCGGCAATCACCAGGCCGAACGGTTCACGCCAACGCCCGGGCACAAGAAGCGCACGTGACTGTCGGGCGAAGTCCACGATCTGCTGGCGCGTGCAGAAGCCGGGAAATTCAATATCCGGATACGCAGCCTTGAGGGGAGCGGCGAGATCACCTTCACCGACCATGATGAGCGGGACACCGGCCTGGTTTGCCGCCTCAGCCGCGAGATCGGCGCCCTTTTCCTTGTTGATGCGGCCAACATAGAGGAACGGACGGTTCTTCTCGGCTTCGATGCGCGCCTTGGTATAGCGCGTGGCCGGGTTGGGGATGTTGGTGAGTTTCGGTGCCGCAAAGCCGACATCCCGCATGACCTGCTCCATACCGCTATTCAGGCAGACAAAGGTCATGTCGGAGTGCGCAAAATCCGCCAGGCCGTTGAGCCGGACATGCCGGGCCATGCGCCAGTATTTGTGCAGCGGGCTGCGCCGGTCGCACTGGCTGGACCAGCAGGCAGCCGACATTGGCTTGAGGTTGCAGGCTTTTCCGCTCTGGAAGTTCAGCAGGCCGCCATTTGGGCAGACATTAAAGAAGTCGTGGCAGGATACGATCGTGCGCGCTTCGACCGGCTTCAGCGCCGTGAATACGCTGGGCGACAGGATCTGTGACCAGTTGTGCAGATGATAGACAGTTTGAGGTGTATCGTTTGCCGCGATCCACTCACTGACAAGGCGCTGGGCATCGCCATTGTGAAAGCCTTTCCGAAGGGCGGTCAGCGCTCCGGCTGCGTTGAGCTTGGCCTGGCCGAGACCGTGCACTTCTATTCCGGCTGCGACGAGCTCTTCATCGCCCGTTTCTCCAGTTAGATAGGAGACGCGGTGGCCGCGCTTGCGATATTCCAGCGCCGAGAGCCGGGCAAGGCCGGTCGCACCGCCGCGTGCTTCGACGCTGTCATGAACAATGACGATGTGATCGATGCCTGGCACGCTGCGAATTCCCTGAATTTCCTTCTTCCCATCCCTGTGCAATCTTTACACCAGACGATGGCCTTCTGCTGGCAGAAGACTTGCATCGACGAGAGCCAAATTGGAATGTAGATTTGCTCTCAGGGGACACATTCATGATGCAAGCACAATCCCGGCTCGCGGTTGCTATCGCGACACTGGGCCGGCCGGAAACGGTGAGAGAGAATCTCGATGCGTTGAGCCGGCAGACACGGCCTGCCGATATCATCCTTCTTTCGGTGACCGGGCCCGAAGACCTGCCGTCTGATCTGGACGAGGACAAGGTCATTGTCGTGCAGGGGTCGAAAGGGCTGTGCGCCCAACGAAACCGGGCACTCGAGGCCCTGGACGGAAAAGCTGACTACATCGTCTTCCTCGACGATGATTATGTCGCGTCGAAATACGCGCTCGAAGGCATCGAGAATTTCTTCAACGCCAATCCGGATGTTGTCGGGATTACCGGCCAGCTGCTGCATGACGACATCAAGGGACCGGGCATGACCTATGCCAGGGCCTGCGAGATTGTCGATGCGCATGACCAGAAGCCGCGCAGCAAGGCACGAATTCTCAATCCGGTTTTCGACCTCTACGGTTGCAACATGGCTTACCGGGCCAGTGCGATCGGTGACGACCGGTTCGACGAGGCGCTGCCTTATTATGGCTGGCTGGAAGATGTCGATTTCTCCAACCGCCTCCTGAAGCGTGGCCGGCTGGTGAAAACTGACGCCTTCATCGGCGTCCATTGCGGGGTGAAGTCCGCTCGTTCACCGGGTCTCCGGCTCGGCTATTCGCAGATTGCCAATCCGCTTTACCTGATGAAAAAGGGCTCGCTGCGCCGCGCCAAGGCCTTCAAGCTGATGAGCCGCAACATGATCGCCAATCATGCAAAGACCTTCCGGCCTGAGCCGTGGGTCGACCGCTGGGGACGGGTGAAGGGCAACTGGCTTGCCATTCGCCATATTGTCAGTGGCAAGATCTCGCCCGAATACATCACGCGCCTCTAGGCCGGATCAGTCATGAAGCTTGTCCTGCTGAACGTGAAGTACTCGCCCAATCTGGGCGACGGAATCATTGCCGAATGCCTGGAGGCTGGCCTTCGGGCAAGCCATCCGTCCGTCAAGGTGGAGAGTTGCGACATTGCCGGGCGTAAGGGCTATGGCCAGGGCATCAACCGCTCGCGCGAGCTTGTGTTCGCTGTGCTGGACCGGTTGCCGAAATCGGTGCGCCGGCAGGTGGTCGCACAGATCCTGAAGCGCATGATCCGCAAATCGCTTGCGCGCCACTATGCTGAATCGTTGAGCGGCGCAGACGCGGCGCTTATCGGCGGGGGACAGCTGATCGCCGATGCAGACCTCAACTTCCCGCTGAAGCTCGATGCGGCGGCCTATGCAGCCGGAGAGGCCTCCGTCCCAGTTGGTGTCTATGGCGCCGGCGTCGGCAGCCATTTCACCAAGGCCGGTCTTGCGCTGTTCCGGTCGGCTTTTTCCGCGGGCCTTCTCTGTGCCTGTGTAAGGGACGAACGCTCGCGCGCGCGCTGGGACAAGGACTTTGCGCCACCGGCAGCCTCCATCGTCAACGATCCTGGCCTTCTGTCCTGCGATACCTATCCGCATGAGCCGCGCGCCTCCGCAGAGCGGCCGGTCATTGGCCTTGGCCTGACCAATCCCAGCACGCTCAAGCTCCACGCTGACCGGGAAAGCCTCGACCGCAGGGGCTGGACACGGTTCTTCACGACGCTTTGTGAAGACCTTCTGGAGCTGGGCTATGATATCCAGCTATTTACCAATGGCGCGCATGACGACCACAGGTTCGCGGGTGCGGTCCATGACGGGTTGCCAGATGCGCTGAAGACGTCCGGGCATATCCGTCCCGCTCCCGCGCTTACCGAGCCGCGCGACCTGGCGGCCCTCATCGCAGGGCTGGACGGGCTTATCGCACACCGCCTGCATGCCAACATCATTGCCTATTCCTATGGCATCCCGCATGTCGGGCTTGGCTGGGACAGCAAGATGGAAGGCTTCTTCGGCGAAGTCGGGCGCAGTGACTTTCTGGTTTCCGAGGCCCGGCCCAAGGCGGGTCAGGTGGCTGAGCGCCTGCAGGCGGCGATGCAGCTCGGCATCGATGGAGAAAAGCGTCTGTCTGTTATCGAAACCACGCGCACCCAGGTCAACGAGCTTGTTTCCAAACTGCTCGAAACGCTCTGATCGGCCACAAGACTATTTCTGCGCCTTGCGGATGTCCTCGTTCTTGCTCGCCAGTTTCACGCTGACGACATAGGCCTTGCTGGCATCCATGCTCGCCAGGATCATGCCCGCCTGGTCGCTCGGCATCAGACGCAGGAAACCAGCCGCGAAGCCCGGGTCCATCTGGTTGAAGATGGCCGCTGCCTGATCGGGCTTCATCGCAGCATACATCTGCGCGAGGTGCTCGATATCCTGGTCAGCAGAGGCTGACATCTGGCGCCAGCGATTTTCCAGCGTCTTCTGGAGAGCCTGCAACTCCTCGGCCTGACTGTCGAGTTCTTGGCGGCGTGCCTGCAGGGAAAGCTCTTCCTCCTGAAGGGCAGCCGTACGTTCATCGAAAGCGGCCTGATCCTTGGCGAGTGCCGCAGCGGCTTCCCCGGAGAAGCAGACCCGCTCAGCGGAGGCGTCTGCATCCTCGTCCAGCGTATAGGAGGCTGGCACCAGACCGGCCTTCCCGGCTGCGGCTTCCTCCTGGGATGGCGGTGTGTCCTCCGCTGCGGCGAAGGCATGCGGAAGGATGCGCGATGCCCCGCCTATGGTAAACAGGACACCCAGCGTGAGCAGCACATTGGAGCGGGTATTCTTGCCAGCCATCGCTAGAGGCTCCTCTCCACAAGCTCGTTTTCCTCTTCATCGAACAGGAAGTCCGAATTGCGGATGGTCGTTGCTGCGACCCCCGTCACCGTGCGCATCTGGCGCAGCAGGGTACGCATCTCGGTCATGCTTTCGCGTGACTGGCCGAGCAGGTCGTTCATGGCCGTCTTGAGTTCGCTCTGGGCCGCATTCGCATTCATGCTGGCATTGTTGTGTGCCCTGTCGAGCTCCTCGGTGAGCTCTGACAGGCGGTGGCACATCTGGTCGGCATCCTTCATCAGCGACGACAGCCGGTTTGCCAGCTCCCCGGCCTGGGCGCGGGTCTCATGAGTCGCTGAGGACACCGCTGAAACGGATTTCGACAGCGCCACGATGGTTGCGCCCAGCCCATCCTTGGTATCCTGCAGCGCCTTCAGACGCCGGCTCAGGATGAAGCAGTAGACGCAGGCGGCGAACGACACCAGAAAAAGGGCGATGTCGGTCGGCTGCACAAGCATTTGATCCATATCCATCACCTCAGCAGAAACTCCGTTACCAGCACGCCGCGCGAGACCTCGCCGCCAAGCACCAGTTCGGCACGTCGCGAAAGCTGTTCGCGCAGACGCGGGTAGAATGACGCTGATTCGAAGTCAGCCAGTTCCACTGAACGCAGATAGCTGATGAAAGCGTCTGTCAGCATCGGTTCGGCTTTCTTGACGTTCCCGGCATTCGCCTTGTCGGTGACGATGGCGGTCTTGATCTTTACATAGCGGCTCGCTGGCTCATTCCCGATCGTGATCAGGATCTCGCCGATCTCGGTATAAGCCTGATCTTCGCGCGCCAGCGGATCCGGCGTGAAGCCGGCATGTGATTCGGCCGGTACGCAGACAGGCACTTCAGCGGTTCCGGAAGGCGCAAGGAAGAAGACCGCGCCAAAGGACGCCGCCGCCGACACAAGGCCGATCATGGCAAACTTGATCATGCCACCGCCCGAATCGGAGGCAGATTCTGCCTGTGCTTGATCTGTTTCTGCAGCCATTCAGCCCCTCTCGCCGAGTCGTTCCGTATGGCGTCTGCTGTAATCAACACCGGGTAAAGGAAGCGTTAAGGAATTCGCGGGAAACGTTAACCATTACAAGAGGGATAGATTGGTAGCGGGGCCCCACCTTTCATGAAGTTTATCGAGACGCTCAAAGGCTTGTCCTTGCCGCGCCAGCTCGCCCTGGCGGGGGCTGTCGTCGGCGTCGTTCTCGCGATGACGATGATCGTCCGTGGAGCGGTCCAGGAGCCGATGGCACTGCTCTATTCGGGACTGGAACCGGGCAATTCGGGCGAAGTTATCGAGGAGCTCGACAAGCGTGGCGTCGAGTATGAGATCAAGGGTGAGTCGATCTTCATTCCGCAGAGCCAGCGCGACAATGTCCGATTCGCGCTTGCAAAGGATGGGCTGCCGCAACAATCCGTTCGCGGCTATGAGCTGCTGGACGACGTCAACGGCTTCTCGATCACCTCGGAAATGTACAATGCCGCCTACTGGCGCGCCAAGGAAGGCGAGCTGACACGGACAATTCTTGCCATCAACGGCGTACAGTCGGCCCGCGTGCATATCGGCGCGAGCCTGCGATCCGGCTTTGCGCGGTCGGACCCGCAACAAACAGCCTCCGTGACGCTGCAGACCGCTCGTGACCTGAGCCCGCAACAGGCAGAAGCCATCCAGTACATGGTCGCGCTCGCTGTGTCCGGACTGAGTCCGGAAGACGTGGCTGTCATCGACCCGCAGAAGGGGATGATCGCCGGCCCGAATGTCGCGAAGGGAGAGCAGCCTTCCTTTATCGCAGACTCTCAGGCCGGTGCGCTGGAGCAGAAAATCATGCGCCTTCTTGAGGCGCGGGTAGGCCCGGGGAATGCACGGGTTTCTGCAACCGTGGATGTCACGCGTGAACGCCAGCGCGTGTCTGAAGTCACCTTTGACCCGGAATCACGGGTCATCCGCAACCGCACGAGCAATGATGTCAGCGAAACTAATGCCGGCGCTGGTGGCGGCGTCACGGTAGCGAGCAACCTTCCGCAGGACGGCGGCGAAGGTGGCGGCCGCTCCAGTTCGGTGCGCAACTCCACCGAAAGCGTCGCCTATGAGATGAACGAGACGCGCACAGAGACGGAGACGTTTCCAGGCCAGGTCGAACGAATTTCCGTGGCCGTGCTTCTCAATCAGGAGGCCCTCGGCATCGATCAGGGCTCTGCGAATGCGGGCACGCTCTCGCAGCAGGTGATCGACGATTTCGAGCAGCTGATCCTTGCCGGCGCCGGCCTCAATATCCAGCGCGGCGATTCGCTCACCGTCGAGCTGATGCCATTCCAGACCCCAGAGGTGCCTGAGATGGTCGAGGCGCCGGGCATGGTCGAGACGATGGTCGAGCGCTATGGCTGGCAAGCGGCCCAGGCAGGCATGCTCGGCCTGATCGTCCTCGGGCTCGCCTTCGGCGTCATTCGCCCGATGCTGAAACAGGGGGCAGCCTCAACCGGCGCCGAACTCAACGCGCCACAGCTCATCGGTAACAGCACTGCCGGCGGGGCCGATGGGCCGGCCGATCCGTTCGATTTCCTCAAGGACTATACGCGCGAACGCCAGGACGAGACGGCCGCGCTTCTGCAATCCTGGCTGGAAGACGACCGCAAGGTAGCCGTGAATGAGTGAGTCATACTTCTCCCACCTGCCGCGCTTCGATAACACCGAGACGCCGCATGCCGGCTTCCTCGGGCATTCAACTGAGGACGAGACCTCCCCGGCAGCCAGCAGCGAAGAAACAGAGGCCGACGAGACGGCCGATCTACACGAGGAAGCGGTTCGCAAGCTCGCTATCATTGAGCAGACCATGAATGCGCTTGCCGAGCTGTCCGATCAGGTGCGCCGCGACGCCATACAGCGCACGGAAGAGCGTCTGACGGCCATGGCCGAGCAGCTCTTCCCGCAGCTCGGGCGTGCCTTCCTTGCCGAAGAGATCGCCCGCAACCTGCCTGACCTGATGCCAGCCTCGGCCCCTTCTGTGGAGATCCGTGCCGAGCCCGAGCTTGCTGCAGACCTGCAGCACATTGTCGAGCAGTCACCGCAACTTGCGGGGATCTGTCACGTCATCGAGGATGAGAATCCCGGCCCGAATCGTGCCACCGTATCTTGGGGAGATGGCGGCATGGACTTCGATTTTGCCAGTCTTCTGGAGGCATGCACGGCCCGGTTGAAGACAAGCTGATAGCGAAAAAAGAGGGGAAAGATACATGGCCGAACCGGAACCGGCGCAACCGGAAGATGAAATGCTCGACCGCCGCGATACGTCCGCGGCGAACCAGTTCAGGCGCTCGATCTACAGCGTCCCCGTTACCGTGACCGTATCAATCGGGCAGAAGCGCCTCAGCGTCTCGGAAATTCTCGACCTTGGGCCGGATTCAGTCATCGCGCTGACATCGCGCATTGAGGATCCGGTCAGCCTGACGGTCGACAACAAACTCATCGCGCGCGGCGAACTCATCGAGATCGACGAGGGTGGGCTTGGCGTAAAGATCACCGAAATCGTGGAAGAAGGTGAAGAGGGGAATGGATAAGGCAGCCGGCGGATATCGCGGTGCTTTTCTCCTTATCCTGCTTGCGGGCGCCCTTGCGTTTGGCGCCTCCGCTCAGGAGGCTGCGGGTGGTCTGCCGCCTGTAGGCAACCTTCTCAATGGCGGGGAGGGCGGTCTCAGCGGTACCGTCATCATCCTCTTCGTCATGGTGACGCTCCTGAGCCTGGTGCCCGGGCTTGCCATGATGGTCACCTGCCTGCCTTTCCTGATTATCGTTTTTTCCTTCGTACGTCAGGCGCTTGGTGTGCAGCAGGCGCCACCGAACATGATGCTGATGGCGCTGTCGATGTTCCTGACCTTCTTCATCATGGAGCCGACATTCACCGCCGCCTGGGCGAACGGCATCGAGCCTTATACCCAGGGCCAGATCGCCGAGACACAGGCCTGGAACGCGACGACAGGGCCCTTCCGGGAATTCATGACCGCGCGCACGGACCCGGAAGCCATACCCGTGCTCAGCGATGCGCTCGGGCGGCCTGTCATTGAAGGCGAGCCGCCATCCTTCTCGCTCCTGTCGACGGCCTTCATGCTGTCGGAAATAAAGCACGCTTTTCAGATCGGCTTCGTGATCTTTTTACCGTTCCTCGTGATTGATCTTGTTGTCGCCTCCGTCCTCATGGCGGTCGGCATGATGATGGTTCCGCCAACAGTGGTCTCGCTGCCATTCAAGGTCGGATTCTTCGTCCTGGCCGATGGCTGGCTGAAGATCACGGAAGCGCTGTTGCGAGGGTATTCAGGATGAGCGAAGCAGCAAAAGCACAGCAAGGCCGCGGCGCTGCCCCGACACTGACGCCCATTCAGGGCGGCAAGAACGGCGGTGGTGGCTCTGGATCGATCAGCCGTGCCCAGCGTGCGGCGGTCGTGATTGCCATGCTGGGAGAGAATGCCGCGCGTCCGATCGTCGACAAGCTGGACGATCAGGCGCTCGCCCAGGTTTCCTCTGCGCTTGAAACGGTACAATACCTCGCGCGCGAAGAGCTCGCCGAGATTGTGATCGACTTCCTGCAGCACTTGCGGGCCCAGAGCGGGTCTTTCCGCGGCGGACCTGACCGGGCACGCGCGATCGTATCTGGCCTGCTGGATGATCAACGGTTTGGCTTGATCTTTGGTGAAAGCCCGCAGGAGACTGCTGGCGAGGACCGCAATAGCACATGGGTCCAGCTGGAACGCCAGGATCCGAAAAAGACGGCGGCCTATCTGAACGGTCTGACCCCTAATCTCATCGCGCTCATCCTGCGCAAGCTCGACGTTTCGGTCTCGTCAGAGATTGTTGCGCATCTGGAGGACGAGAAGCTCGACCCCATGATCGGATCGCTGGTGGAGAGTGATCACAGCGACGCTGAGGTCGACTCGGTCATCGCCCGCATGGTCGATATCGAGTTTCTCCACAGTGAGCAGGAAGAGGACGGCGAGGAAGACAATGCGCACCTCGAATCCATCGGCGAGCTGTTGAGCCTTGTGCCGAGCGATCGCCGGGAGCGGATGATGGCCTTCCTCAAGAGCGAGCATGAAAGCAAGCTCGAGAGCATCGAGAAGGTCATCTTCACGATTGAAGGACTGGCCGAAATGCTGCCGCGCAGCGCTGTGCCGGTGGTTTTCCGTGAGCTTGGTGAGGATACGATGGTACGCCTCCTGTCCACGCTGAAAGGCTCAACGGCGAGTGTGCAGGAATACCTGCTTGGCAATATCTCCTCGCGTCTCGCCGATCAGTATCGAGACCAGCTCAAGGATGCGAAGGCCGTAACGCCTGAAGAGACCGAGACCATCCAGCGGGAGTTCCTGACGGCGCTCATGTCGCTGAAACGCAGAGGCCTGATCACGCTGGAAAAACCGCCAGCGGCCTGAGCCTGAAAAAGGCGGCCAGGACTGGCCGCCTCTTCCAGATAATTGAAGTCTTGCCGATGGCGCTGCTAGCGCACGATCAGGTCGGCATGGATGGCGCCGGCGGCCTTCATCGTGCGGATGATGTCGGCCATCTCGCCCGGCGAGACCCCCAGTGCATTCAGCCCGTCGATGAGCTGCGACAGGGTCACATTGGCGTTGAGCAGGGCGACATTGTCTGTTCCCGTCTCGCGGATCTCGATCTGGGAGCGCGGAAGGACGATGGATTCGCCGTCCGAGAAGGGGTTGGGCTGGGAGACGACAGGCGTCTCGGTCACCTTGATGGAGATATTACCCTGGGCGATGGCGACCTTGGATATGGTCACATCCTCGCCGAGAACGATGGTGCCGGACTGTTCGTCGATGACGATGCGGGCCGGTACGGCGACCTCCACAGGCAGGTTCTCGATGCTTGCCAGGATACGCGACGGCGAGCCTGACAGAGAGCGCAGGTCGAGATCGACCGTGCCCGGATCGCGCATGAAGGCTACCGGAGAGCCCATGGCCATATTGATCGTGTCCTCGACATTGGCGGCCGTGGTGAAGTCCGGATCGCGCAGGGCCAGGACAAGCGATTCGCGCTGGTTGAATTCATACCCGATCTCGCGCTCGACCCGTGCGCCGTTAGGGATTGCGCCCGCCGTGGGCGTGCCGCGTCGTTCGCTCGCGCCGTTGGCCTGCACATCAAGGCCGGAGACGACAATGCTGCCCTGGGCGACGGCATAGACTTCCCCGTCCGCGCCCTTGAGCGGCGTCAGGATAAGCGTCCCGCCCTCGAGGCTCTTTGCATCGCCGATGGAGGAGACCGAGACATCGACCGAAGACCCGTTGCGCGCAAAGGAGGGCAGGGTAGAGGTGACGAGAACGGCGGCGACATTGTCCGGCTTGATGTCCTCGCCCTGCACATTCACGCCGAGGCGTTCGAGCATGTAGGTCAGCGAGTCCTCGGTGAAGGGCGAGTTGCGCACCGTGTCGCCGGTCCCGTTGAGGCCGACAACGATGCCGTAGCCGATCAGGTCGTTCTGGCGCACGCCCTCGACATCGACGATGTCGCGGATTCGCGTCTGCCCGTCGGCCGGGGGCGGGGCCGTGATGTGCAGAAGGCTCACCAGCAGGGTGAAGAGGATGAGACGCTTCATCGGATCACCTCAGATAATTCATAAGAGACAGGTTGGAGAGACGCGCAGTGAGCAGGTAGGAGGCTTCGAGATTGCTCTCCAGCTCCCGTAGTTCCGTCGCCGCTTCGTATTGATCGCGCGTTGCAATCTTGGTGAAAGCCTCGGTGAGGATGGTTTCCTCGACATCGAGCGCTTCCTGACTGCTTGTGATGCGTTCCTGCGTGACGCCGAGGCCGGCACGCAGATTCGTGAGGTCCACCTGACCTTCGGATACCTTGTCCGCGGCGGACTGGAGCGCGCCCATGTTAATCTGAAGAAGGGCCGGGGTACTGTCCTGTCCGGCAAGAGCCATCGTAGCGAGTCCGGCGACGACTTTGCGCAGTGCCGGATCTGTTGCCGTTACAGCGTCGCCATCAGAGGCGGTCGCTGAGCCCTGGTAAATGGTCTGCTGCCAGCCGCCGGTCGGTGAATTGAAATAATCATCCATCAGGGTTTCGAAGTCGGCGGCATCGGTGGCATCGATCGCCATCTGGCGCACGTCCGAAAGCAGCTGATCGGTGTCTCCGAATGGCTGGGTCGAGGTTGCGTCGCCCGCAAACAGGAAGCGTTCTCCATGGCGGACATTGAGTGATGAGAAGACCTTTTCGAGAGCATTTTTCGCATCGCGCGAAACTGCAGTCACTTCGGACTCGTTGCCGATCCCGACGGCTGAAAGCAGCCGCGCCGAGAGGCCGTTCGTCGTGGTCTGGATGCCTGAAAGGCTTTGCTGGACGAGGTCGAGCCTCGCTTCACGTATGCCAAGTGTGCTGCGCTCACTGGTGATGTCCTGCAGGGCCTTCTGGCTCAGCATTGCGTCACCGATACGCCCGGAGAGGTGCTTGGTGAGATCTGCACGCTGTCCGGTTGTGGCTTCGGTTGATACCGCGCTGATCCGGGAGCGCAGGTCTGCCACGTTCTGGGTCAGTTTGGCACTGAGCAGCGCGGACGGGATAGACAGTCTATTCATGTCAGAGCTCCATCAGTCTCTGGATCATCTGGCTGGCAACCTCGATGACCCGGGCGTTGGCGGCGTAGGCTTGTTCGATCATCAGCAGATCCTGCATCTGGGCATCGACATCCACACCAGTCTGGGACTGTTCGGCCTCGAGGGCCATCGTTTGCTGGGCAGACGTGGAGGACAGGACAGCTTCGTTTGAGATGCGCCGCTGGCCAGCCATCGACGACAGGTGCGCAGACAGTTGCGATGCGGTGAAGCTGCCCTGGATTCCATTCTCGCTGATCGAGCGGCCACTGGTCAGGGCCTCGATCATGGCAGACAGGACTGAATTGTTGCCAGGCGCGCCTTCAGAGGCTGCGTTCATGCCGTCGCGCAGCCGCCAGACTTCACCGCCCTGCGCCGGGTCAACGGCAGCGTTGACGGAGATACGTCCTGCTAGGCCTGGATCGCCCGGCGTGCCAGGATCCGCGAACAGGCCGAATTCGCCTGTGGTTGTTGTCGGGTCGATGCCGTCAGCCGACAGGCGTGCGACGAGGTCTTCGGCGACCGTGTCGAGCTGGCTGCTGAACTCCGGCAGGTCGTTGTCGCGTAGCGTGAAGAGCGCGCCGAACAGGCCGCTGGACGCAGCAGACCAGTTGGACCCGCCCGGAGTCAGGTCTGTATCACCGACTTTCAGCCCGGAAAGCTGGCCGCCGTCGAAGGTCTGGTCGGGCCCGAAAGCATTGGACCCGGTAAACTCAATCTGGCGCGCCGTACCGTTGAGCAGGAAGACGCCTTCCTTGGTCACAACGTCGATCATGCCATAATCGCGCTGGACCGCTTCAACGGGAAGATATTCAGACACGGTATCGAGAACGCGCTGGCGCTCATCCATCAGGGCCGCGGCCTGGGAGGTCGTGCGGTCCATCTTGGAGATCTGCGCGTTCAGCGCTTCGATGTCCCTCAAGGCCTTGTTGACGATATCCACGCCATCGGCGATTTCGCGGTCAGCTTCAGCGCGTTGATTGGCAGCCATCTTGGAGAGGCTGTTGAATTCGTTGGTCAGCGCGCGGGCGGCATCGAGCACGGCGTTCGCGGTTGCCTTCGACTCCGGTGTGGCCTGAGCGGCCTTCAGGGTCGATTCCAGATCGGACATCATGCCGAACAGGCCGGAGCCGTCAGCAGAGTCCCCGACGCGCGAGGAGATGGATTGCCAGGCCGATGCCATAACGCTGGCGCGTGAGAGGTCGCTGGTCAGCGACATACGTTCGGAAGTCAGGCCGGCATCGCGGGCGCGGTCGATCCCGACGGCGCGCACACCCTGGGTATCGGCCCCGACAATTGTCTCGCTCAGCAAGACAGAACGCCGGACATAGCCCGGCGTTGTTGCGTTTGCGACATTCGTTGCAACGATGTCGGCCCTCAGGCCACTGACCTGAAGGCCGGATCGCGCCGCGTTTATGGCGTGTGAAAGACTCACGGATTCATCCGCCTTTCATCTAGCGTCTTAGCGCTTCAGATTGGTGGTTTCCTGAAGCATCTCGTCCACGGTCTGGACGATCTTGGCGTTCGAGGAATAAGCCCGCTGGGTCTCGATGAGATCGGTCAGCTCCGACGCGATGTCGGTGGTTGATTCCATCAGGGCATAGCCCGAAACCGTGCCGACCGGGCCGGTACCAGCATCCCACATATACAGGTTGCCGCTTTCCGCGGAGACCGAATAGGCCTGCGAGTCCAGAGACTTGAGACCGTTCATGTTGGGTACGTCGCCAACCGGGATCTGGTAGAGCGTGCGGCGGAAGCCGGTATTGTAGATGGCTTTCAGATAACCGTCCTCATCGATCTCGACCGACTGAAGGTCGCCGATCGGCGCACCGTCCTTGGTTACGGCCGTCGGGGAGAAGGGGGCGGAAAGCTGCGTGATGCCGGCACTGTCGCCGGGGCGCCCGATGAAGATATCGACCGGGCCGTGCGGCAGGTTCAGCGAAACCCGGCCGGTGGCGGCGTCGTACGTGGCGCCATTTGTGGCGTTCACGGTGTCGATCCGGCCGCCATTGGTCGGTGTATCTGCGAAAGTGATGTCGAGATCGCCAATGGATGTGAGCGGGTCACCGGCGCTGTCGAAGACTTCAACGCTCCACTGGTTGGAATAGCCACTGCCAGGAATCGTCGGCGAGAATTCCAGGGTCATTGTCTGGGCGCGGCCGAGATTGTCGAAATACTCGATTGGCAGCGGATAGCTATCGCCCGGCGCGCCTGACTTGGTCGCGTCGACGGGCAGGTTGATGCCCAGTTCAACAGATTCCGTCGGAGAAGCAGTGTATTGCGAGGCGGAGATGTTGACTGGCTCGAGATTGATGCCGCTATTGCGGCTGACATTGCCGACTTGGCCATCCTGGTTCGCAGGCCAGCCGAGCAGGAAGAGACCACTCTGCGTGCGCAGGTTGCCGTTCTGGTCAGCGTAGAAGGCGCCCGTCGGGGTCAGCATCAGTTCGCGTTCGGCTGCGAGCGAGTCGACGCCGGTGCTGTCGGTCACTGGCAGTAAACCACGGCCCGCGACAGCCATGTCGGTGGCATTACCGGTCGAGATGAGCGAGCCGGTCGCTGCGATGTCCTTGAAGGTATTCACCCGGACGCCGCCAGCGGAATAAGCCGCCGAGCGCTGCTCTAGCACCATGCTCGAAAAGTCTACCTGGCTACGCTTGTAGCCATAGGTCGACGAGTTGGCGATGTTATCGGAAATGGTGGAAAGACGGCTGGCATTGGAATTCAAACCCATAACGCCAGCGTTCAGGGACGACGAGATAGTCATTAGACGGACTCCTACCGAATGTGTACGGAGAAAGTTGGCCGTCTTTAGTTAATAAGCGAATAATCAGCTTTTCGGCACGCCGGACTCGTGGGTGAGAATGGTGATGGAGATGCGCCGGTTCTGCGCTGCCGTCGGGTCGCCGGGCACTAGGGGATCGGTATCTGCGCGGCCCGAAACCTCTTTCAGCCTGGTTCCCTTGAGCCCGGCATCGAGCAGAAGCGTACGGGCGGTATTGGCGCGGTCTGCCGACAGGTTCCAGTTGTCATAAGTGCCACCACCACGATACTGGCGGCTGTCGGTATGACCGACGATCTTGATGTCATTCTCGAAGCTTCCGAGCGATGTGTTGACCATGACAAGGAGCTGCTCAAGCAGGTCGGTCGGCTCGCTCTGTCCAAGGGCGAAGAGCGGAGAGCTGTCGGACTCGACAATCTCCAGGACGATGCCCTCGGGCGACATCTTGACCATGAGGTGCTCTGATAGCTGGCGGGAGTGCTTGCTCAGCTCGGCCCTCATCGTCTCGAGATTCTCGGCAACTTCCTCATTGCTGGCATCGTTCTTTCCGGCGCCATCGGATTCCGGGTAGTCGACCGTGTTCCTGCGCGTCGCGCCGGTGCCCATCTTGGCATAGGTCTGCTCGGTCATGATGGATGAGCCGTTCAGGCCATCAGAGCCACCGCCTGAAATCCGGCTGACCGGAATGGTCGGATTGAAATAGTCGGCGATGCCCTTGCGCTGTTCTTCGGTTGTCGCATTGAGCAGCCACATCAGCAGGAAGAATGCCATCATCGCTGTGACGAAGTCCGCATACGCCACTTTCCAGGCGCCGCCATGATGGCCGTCGGCCTTCACCACCTTCTTTCTCTTGATGATGATAGGTTGAACCTGTTGAGATGGCTGTTCTGCCATGTTGCCCCGCCTTGATGCTGCAGCAGGGTAAATAACAAAGCCTCCTCAAATAAGCTTATACGCAAGAGTGAGTATTCGCGCTGCCGCGATAACGATTCATCAACCAAATAAATTCACTGCTCGGTAACAGGATCAATTACTGTCGCCATAGGTGTGCCCGTGTCTGCTGTACTGCGGAAGAAAATTAGTGCCGCCGGGAGTTTGCCCCCGAAAGTGCTGCAGTGCGCGCCATTGTGGGATGCCCTTGTGGGTGCGGCAAAGCGCTGGGCGGCAGACGTCTATGGACATGAGCTGGAAGCGCGTATTTCCGGGCGTCAGATTGTCCGAGGAGCGGCCGCGCAAAAGAAGCTGGCCGAGCGTTTTTCCTTCGTTTCGCTAACCAAGACAGGCGCCGCGCTACTGGCCATTTCAATCGACCGGCCGGGGGCCGCACGCTATGCCGCCGAGCGCCTTCATCAGTCCACAGATAGCCTGCTGGGCGCGACCGACCTGTTCCTGAAGCTGATGAGCGAGCAGCCCGCTTCAAAGCTCTGGCGGCAAGTTCGTGACGCGATTTCCGACAAGCCGGCCTCGGAGGACATCCTGTCCCTTGGCGACCCTGCGGCCGTGAGCGATGCCATCGAGCCAGATGTCCGCCTGGCGCAGATCAATATCGTCCTGGCCGCCGAAGGCAGCGAGGATGGCTGGCTGCTGGAAGGGGGCGAGGAGCCTCCTGAGATCCGGCTCTTCTTCGATCTTGAGCGCATGGAAAAGCTTGCGGCGGATATACGCGGGCGCAAGAAGGGCCGCTCCGCCGGATACGGAGCGTCCGACAGCGAGACAGTTCGCACACGCCTGCGACAGTCCTCAATCCGGCTGGATGTCGTTCTCGACAGCCTCGGCATGACGATCGCCGACTGTTCGCGATTCGAGATTGGTCAGGTCCTGCCTCTGGCTGGGACCGAGGGAGGCCAGTTGATGCTGTGTGCCGAGACAATGAACGGCCAGGCAGTGATCGCTCAGGGGGAAATGGGGAATTGGAAGGGCCAGAGAGCACTAAAGCTTAATGGTCCCGTGATTGAGAGCTACGTCCGCGAGATTGCGGACATCTGAGGGCTCTAGAGAGGGTTTGCGCCTGAGAAGGCGTGGAGGAGGTTAAACGTGAATGCTATTCTCGGACTCGTGGTCACCGTGGGGATGGTGTTTGGCGGCTATCTTCTGGCCGGTGGCCATATGGAGATCATCATGCATGCCCTTCCATTCGAGGGTATGATGATTGGTGGCGCCGCGATCGGCGCTTTCCTCGCATCCAATGACATGGCAACCGTCAAGCATACCGGCGGTGACGTCATTGCCGCGTTCATCGGACCCAAATGGAAGAAGAACGACTATCAGGACCTGCTTTGCCTGATGACCGAGCTGCTCAATGTCCTGAAGCAGAACCCGGTCGATATCGAGCCGCATATCGAAGAGCCGCAATCGTCCGACATTTTCCAGAAGTATCCGAAAATCATGAAGGATCATGAAGCCGTGGAGATGATCAGCGACACGATCCGCTCCATGCTGATGAACTTCGATAACGTCCATCAGGTCGAGGAGTTGCTCGAAAAGCATCTCGACAGCCTGCTCGATGAGCGCCAGCACGGCGCGCACGCCCTTCAAAACATGGCCGATGCGCTTCCTGCTCTCGGGATCGTTGCGGCCGTGCTTGGTGTGATCAAGACGATGGCCTCGATCGACAAGCCACCGGAAATCCTCGGCGGCATGATCGGCGGCGCCCTGGTCGGGACGTTCCTTGGCGTCTTCCTCGCCTATGGCGTGGTCGGTCCGTTCGCTGCCCGCGTGAAACAGATCCGCTCGGAGGAGCATTTCTTCTACTCGATGATTGGTGAAGTGCTGGTCTCCAACCTGCACAAGAACCCGGTCAATATCTGTGTCGAGGTCGCCCGCCGGCATGCGCCGGCCCGTGTGCGCCCGTCCTTCAACGAAATCGAACAAGCTGTGAGGGGGTTGAAACAGGCTGCGTGAACAGGGCGTTTCGCATATCCTTGCTGGCGCTGGCCTTTGCCAGCGGTGACCTGGCCTTCGCGGAAGGCACAGGCAAGCAGGAACGTGACTTGGGCGAGCTGCCAAGCTCGCTCGACCGCTTTGTGCAGAACGCCATTGATGAAGGCCTGCTGACGCCGGCCACGCCGGATAAGGAAGAGCCGGCGAACGAGCCGCGCAAGCTGACCCCGTCTGATGCGCCTTCGCAGCCGCCCGCTGAAGCTCAGCCTGAGCTGGCCCAGCCGGTCAGCGCACGCCGGATTGCCCCCCTTCGCCCGAAGCAGGCGGTGGCTGAAGCGGTCTGCTCCGACCGCGACCCTTATGATTTTTCCGCCTATCACACGCTTCGCACCTATGACGATCTGCTGGCCTGGCGCCGCAGCGCCGAGGCCAGCCAGGCCGACAATTCTGACGCCGCTCTGGCGCGCGCCTTTATCTCGCTTGGTCTGAACGAGGAAGCCCGCCTTCAGCTCGATGGTGTGGTCGGCCCCGAAGCTTCTGCGCTTCGCCGGCTTGCCTATCTGATGGAAGGCCGGTCGGCTCCAGATGTCGGCTATTTCCGCGAACAGGCTGCCTGCCCGGGCGTTTCAGGCCTGTGGTACACGATCGCGCTTCTGTCGACTGACCGCAAGAAAGCGGCACGCCGGCTCAATGACGAGATCAACGAATTCCGCCGCTTGCCGATGCAGCTGCGTATCGAAGTGGCCGCTTCCATGGTTCCGGCGCTGGATGCCGCCGGCGAGCGCCTTCTCGCTAGCAAGACCATGGCGAACTTTACCGAGACCGAGATCGCCACCTCGACCCGGCTCAGCTTCAACAAGGCCCTGCTCGACATGCACACGGGTGGCGCCGTCGCTGAAGCGCGGATGCGCAATTATCTGAGCGAGGAGCAGTTTCGTGAGGATGCGCTATCTAGCCTGCTGCGCCACGGCTACGACGTCGACCGCGAATACAAGGAAGATGTCGCCGGCACCGTGTTCGAGGATATTCGCAAAAGCGGCGAGGCAACCGCGGTTGCCAGCGGCCTCGACACCATGCTCAACGATCTCGAGGGCGTTGCGGGATACGGCCTGACACTCCAGCTTGCCGACCTGCCCGCCACGCAGACGCCCAGGGCGCATGATCGTATTGCCACGCATTTCGTCTCACTGGCGCAGGAGGGCCTCGAGAGCCCGGACTTGCTCGACAATCTCGAAGCCATGGACGCCCTGCTGGTTGGCTCCAGCCTGCTCGAAAACCGGCCTGAAGGTGACCAGCTCTATGCCAGGGCAGCCGCGCGCGCCGTCGAGCTTGGCCTGCAGAACCTGGCCGGCGCCTTTGCCTCACGGACGGACAATGCCGAGGAACTTGCGCGCGCACGCGCTGCGCTCGCTTTCCGCACGCTCGATCATGAAGCGCTGAGGGTGATCGCAAAGAACTATCCTGACAGTGAGGGTATTGCCCGGCTGGCTGCGCTGAGCGCGGTGCGCACCGGTGACAAGGCGCTTCTGGTCTCGATGGAGCCGCGTCTCAAACGGGATGCGGAGACACTTGTGTCGCTGATCGAGATGGATGCCGCCAGCCGCCACTGGATGGTGCCGGAGCGTATCTACGCGGCTGCCGGGGAATTCGAGGAAGCACCTTATCAGGCACGCGTGCGCCGCGTCGCCGCGCTGCGCGAAAAAAGCACTGCCAGACAAATGCCCCGCAATTATTCCATGGCCGAGATAGGCACCGCGCTTGATCGTATCGGCCAGTCGCTCGACCCGAAATCCCGGGAGGCTTTCTGATGTCCAACGCCGTCTACGCCGCACTGACCCGACAGGCAGGCCTGATGCAGGAAATGCAGGTGGTCGCCAACAATCTCGCGAACTCCAGCACGACAGGCTACAAGTCCGACCGCGCTCTTTTTGCCGAATTTCTCGCGGGAACGGGCGAGGCCGTTGACCGCGTCTCCATGGGCGGGCTCGCCGGTCACCAGTTCGACCTCGAACAGGGCGGGATGAAGTTTACCGGCGGCAAGTTCGACCTCGCCATCCAGGGGGAGGGCTTCTTCGTTGTCGACACGCCGGACGGTGCGCGGCTCACGCGCGCGGGGCATTTCCAGATGTCTGCCGAAGGCCGCCTGATCGATACGCAGGGCAACCCGGTGCTCAACCCGGCGGGCGGGGCGATCCTGATCCCTGACGATGCCGGAGATATCTCGATTGCCGGTGACGGCACAATCTCGTCTGAGGGCGTCATTCTCGGCCAGGTCGGTATCGTCCGCCCGGAAGGCGAGATGACCCGCGCCGGCAATACAAGTTTCAACGCCCCTGGCGGCTTCCAGCCGATCGAGGATCCGCGCCTGGTTCAGGGCGCGCTTGAACAATCGAACGTGTCTCCGGTGCTGGAGGTCGCGCGCATGATCGAAGTGCAGCGCGCCTATGAAGCCGGACAAGCCATGCTGGAAAAGGAGGATGAGCGCGTCAGCCGCTTTATCGAAACTTTGCGTCAACTTTAGGCCAGGAAAGGGCTGGATGCCCGATCGAAGGAGGAGCCTTTGAAGTCCCTACAGATTGCAGCCACAGGCATGGCCGCGCAGCAGATGCGCGTCGATGTCATTTCGAACAACATCGCGAACATGAGCACCGCGGCGTACCGTCCGCGTACGGCCGAATTTTCCGATCTCATGTATCAGCAATACCTGACGCCGGGGACCATCTCCTCGCAGGTCGGCACGGTCGTGCCAGCAGGTATCCAGCTGGGCACGGGGGTGAAACCCTCAAGCGTCTCGATGGAGATCACGCAGGGCTCGCTGCGCCCCACCAATGCTGAACTCGACATCGCGATCGACGGCACGGGTTTTCTCGAAATCACGCTGCCATCCGGCGAGCCCGCCTACACACGCGATGGCAAGCTGACCCGCAGCGCAGACGGTGAGCTCGTCACCAAGGATGGCTATCCCCTGGCCGATGGCATCGTCATTCCGAATGATGCCCGGCGCATCTCGATCAGCCCTGATGGCGAAGTTGCGGCCTACTTTGACGGTGAGCCGAATGGCCAGCCGATCGGTGCCATCTCCCTGGTCCGCTTCGTCAACGAGAAGGGGCTTGAGGCCATGGGCGACAACATGTTCCGCGAAACCGAAGCCTCCGGTGCCGCGAACCGGCTTGTTCCGTCTACGGAAGGCGTCGGCATGCTACGCCAGGGCTTTCTCGAGGATTCCGGTGTCGATGTGGTCAAGGAAGTCTCTGACCTGATCGAAGCCCAGCGCGGCTATGAGCTTAATTCCAAGGTGATCACGGCGGCCGACGAGATGCTCGCTGCCACGACACGGGTCCGGTAAGCCATGAGCACGCTTGTCAGCCTTGCCGCCGGACTGGCGGTCTATCTCAACGGCGCGGCTTCCTTCGTGGCAACCGACGTCATCCGTGCCGGCGATACCGTGTCGCTGGGCAACATCTCCACAGAAGAGGGCAACTCTGCTCCGGCCGATCATCCGGTCATCGGACGCGAGGTGCGCCGGACCGTCTATGCCGGGCAGGAAATCTCGATGGATAATACCCAGCCTGCCCGCCTCGTTACGCGCAACCAGGTCGTGACGATCAAGTATATCAACGGTCCACTGGAAATAACGACCACAGGCCGCGCCATGAGCGAGGCTGCAGCGAACGAGGATGTCACTGTCCTTAATCTGCAGTCCCGCAAGATGATCCACGGGATCGTCCAGAAAGACGGATGGGTGCTGGCACAATGAAACAGTTTGCCTCACTTGGCCTCGCCATCATCGGGCTTGCCGCCTGCGCCAGCGGCGGTCAGCAGATCGCCATGCAGCCCCCGCCGCCGCCACAGACGGCCATGCCGATCATTACCGAGCCGCAGCAGCCGGAAACCTATCGCGACAAGAACTCGCTGTGGACCACGTCACCGACAGCCCTGCTCGGCATGCGCCGCGCCAAGGCGATTGGGGACCTCCTGACGGTGGTCGTCGAAATGGACGATCAGGCCAGTCTGCAGAGCTCCCTGTCGCGCTCGCGCGATGCCAATAACCAGGCGAATATCGATGCCCTGTTCGGCCTACCGGATCTTGCTGGCAACGTGCTTCCGCAGGGCGCGAGCCTGTCACCTGGTATCGACTATGGCCGCAGCTCGACGTTGAATGGCAATGGTACGGTGAACCGCGCCGAGAAGGTCGCCTTCACACTGGCGGCGCGTGTCGTCGGACTGGAGCCGAACGGCAATCTCGTCATCCAGGGCTATCAGCAGACACGTGTCTCGAACGAAGTCCGTGTACTGACTGTTTCGGGGGTCATCCGTTCGCAGGATATCACGCGGACGAATACCGTCACTTATGAGAAGATCGCCGACGCCCAGCTCTCCTATGTGAGCAGTGGTGAAGCCACGTCTCCGGTCGAGCGCCGGGCAGGCACGCGTGTGCTTGATGCCATCAATCCGTTCTGAGGACTGACCCCATGATGAAACTCATCGCCCCGGCCCTGATTGCCGGCGTCTTCGGCGCCGCTGGTGGCGCCGCAGCTGTCTACCTGAAGTCCGGCTCCTCTGCGCCGGCGGCAGCGGCCAGCCATGGCGACAAGGGCGCGGCTGAGGCCAAGGAAGACAAGGGCCATGGCGACAAGCCGAAGAAGGATGCCCACGGCGATGACAAGAAGGGCCATGGCAGCAAGGCAAAGGGTGGCCACGGATCAGCCTCCGGCGAGGGCGTGCCGACCTATTACAAGTTCAGCCGCGAATTCGTCGTCCCGATTGTCGGGACCGAGCGGGTAAAAAGCCTCGTCATCCTGAACCTGAACCTGGAAGTCGATGAGTCGGCCTCGCAGGACCTTTTCTCGCGCGAACCGGCTCTGCGCGACAACATCATGACCGCATTGATTTCCCTCAGCGCGGATGATGAGATCTTCAACTCGCTCAACAGTATCGAGCACTATGAGACGATCCGCTCGATGATCCTGGCCAATCTGCAGAACAGCTTTGGCGAAGGGGTCAAGAACGTGCTGATCCTCGACATGGCGCGCCAGGATCTCTGAAGCCTATTCAGGCAATAGAAACTTGATCAGTCGACGCGGCGTACCGACGCCATGTCGGCCGACAGGCGCGAAGACGTGCCAAGGCGCATCGTGCCGTTCTCGCTTGCCACTTCGGTGACTTCGGTAATCACCTGTGGGGCGACCGTGCCGATATACTGATCGCCCTGATAGAGATCGATGCCGAACTCGTAGAGCGACTCTTCAGCGGTTTCGCCGGACGTGGTCGCTCCGTTCCAGCTGAACGACTCTTCGGACAGGTCGAGCTCTTCGCTCCAGACGGCCTCGCCGCTGCCATTGCGTACATTCAGGATAGCGCCGTCGGCATCGTCGGGAACCTTCACGCTGTAATCGACCGGCTTGCCGGAATAGGGCACCCAGGAAGACTCCACCGATACGGTCTTGCCGAGCCACTCGCTCGCCAGCATGGAACTCAGGTCGCCGATCATCGTGGCAATGCTCTGCAGGCTGTCATTCGAGCGAACCTGTTGTTCCAGCGTCGAGAAGGTCGCCAGCTGCTCGACGAACTGGGTGGAGTCCATCGGCGAGAGCGGATCCTGGTTGCGGACCTGCGCGGTCAGCAGCCGGATAAAGGTATTGAACTCCTCGCCAATCTGCGGCGCTGCGGACTGGCTGGTGTCCGCCGATTGCTGCTGGCTGGCGGCCTGTTGCGTGGCTGTAGCTGCGTTGACGGTGCTCATCGAGCGGCCTCTCTAGAGTTTGATATCGAGCCCGGCGCCGGGCGAAATGGTCCGGACCGGCTGCATGGCAGCGGGGATAACCTGCATGACCGCCTCTTCATCGCCCGCGAGAAGGGCGCCCGGCTGGCTGCCAAATTGCGGCTGGCCCTGCTGTGAGGTGTTCTGGCGGAAGGTCATGTCCTGGCCCGACAGGCCGTTCTGTTCCAAAGCCTGGGTCAGCTGGAAGTGAACCTGGCGCAATTGCTTGAGGGCTTCGGGCGTCTCGCCGGTGATCGTGACGTGTTGCAGGCCGTTGGCGTCAAATTTGAAGTCGATGGAGACCCGGCCAAGTTCCGGCGGATCGAGCTGTACGGTCACCCGGTCTCCGCCTTTGTCGCTGGCAAGCTTTTGCTGGACGATGTCGACAACCCCTGCCGGGGCCACGAGCATGGGCGTATGCGCGCGCATGCCCTGAAGGGCGCTCTGCTGCTGGGCGGCCTGTACCGGCGCTGACTGACCAGGGGATGCTGAAGAGAATAGGGGCTCCGCCTTGTTGCCGCCCTCGGCGCTCTGGCGGGCGGCGGCGTTGTCTGCGGCGTCAGCGAAGAGTTCGGCAGGCGTGCCGGTCTTCGACGCATCGGCAGCGTGCTTGTTAGAGTCCGGTGCCGGTCTGGCGCTTTCGGTGGGAGTGTCTCTGCGGGCAGGGCGATTAGCGGTCTCGGCCGAAGCCGTGACTGGCGTTGCCGCTTGCGAACCTGTCTTGTTCTCACTGGACGGGCTTGCCGCCATTGGCGCGACTGGCACCTGACCGGCGCTGGCGACCGCAGTGGTGTCGTTCGTTTGCTTGTGCGCATCGTCGGCTGAGCGGACCGACTCGTCGTTAGCGGCCGCTTCTGCGGCACGTGGACGGGGTCTGGCTGCCATCTCATCACTAGCCACAGCCTTGCCAGCGGCTGCCATCTCGGTGTTCGCCTCAGTGGCGGGCACTCTGTCCTTTGTCGCGTCGTCAGCTGGCTGAGCAGTATTGCGTGCGGTGAGCGCGGACTCGGAGGCCTCGGGCGCCGTCCGCACCTTGGGGGCTGTTGCTTCAGCCTGCTCGGCCTTGGCAGCCGTTTCCGCACTGGCGGGGTCAGCCTGCGCGGGGCGCGCCTTCACCTCAGCAGTCAACGTTGCGGTGTCCGGAGTCGTTGTAGCGGGTGGCGCAGCAGTCTTTATGTCTGTCGCGTCGACAGCCTTGGCCTGACCGTCTGACTCAGGCCCATCCAGCTTGATATCTTGCGACTCTGTGTCTGGTTTGGCCTGCTTGCTCTTCGGCTCTGCGGGGAGGAAATCTGCCGCGCCCGGGTGCGTTTGACGGTCGGTTGCGGCGTCCTTGTCCTCGGCCTGCTCTGCAGCCGGAGTATCAAGCACCTTGCGGAAAGCTTCGCCTTGCTCCCCGGAGGAGGCGTACGGCCTCGAAGACCGCGGGGCGCGGTCGAGGAGGCCAAGCATGTCGGTTTGCAGGCTATGCGCCATTTGCCATCCGGAGTTAGTGCTCTCTTAACCGAAACTGCATCAGGACTGGTAAAATATGCCTTAACACGGACGGTCTTTTCCCGCCCGTCAGACCAAGCGAGGAGCAGGCAAATCCATGGCCGAATTCCTGAATGCCATCCAGTCTGGCACCGGTGTCCAGCCGGTAAAAGTCGAGCCTGAAGCCAACGCCGGGCGGAACGAGACGAGCGAACTGGGCCAGCGTTTCGAGAAAATGCTCTGGGCGGAGATGCTTCGCCATACAGGTCTTGAGGAGGCGATGACCCGGGCAGGCGGCCAGGGCGCATCCGCCTTCGCCCAGTTCATGGTTGAAGCCATCGCCGAAGACATTGCCGAGCGCCATCCGCTCGGTCTCGATCCCATTCCGCGGGCTGGTGATGCTGTAATGAGCAATGCAGAAATCAAGGAGGGCGACTGATGAGCGAACACCGCATCGAAGAGGCACTGAGCACGCTTGAAGATGTCCTTGTGCGCGAGCGCGAACTCCTTCTTAGCGGGCGCGCGCGCGAGACAACTAACCTGATCGGGGAAAAGATTGCAGCGCTTGAAGTCTTCGATGCCGTGGTCGTCAATGGTGCGGAGAACACGCTTCGAGACGGCCAGAGAAGGCGCGTCGATGCCGTCGTCGGACTGGCGAAGGAAAACGCGACCCACTTCACCGCCGTTCGCAATGGCCTGCAGAATGCGATCAGCCGAATCGAGTCGATGACAGACGGAGCCTATGTCGGTGCCTATGGTGCGAATGGTGGTCAGACCGCCTTTCCGAAGGCAACCGGGGGTTATGTGAAGAAAGTTTAGGGAGTTAACCCATTATACATACGCGGTCTGTAGCAATGGCGGCAACCAAGAGGGGTAAATTCGGGGCCTCCCCGATGTCAGGATGACATGAGTTTACAAGAATTCGGGCTGCGTCTGCACGCCTGACCAGAGGGAACAAACTGATGTCCAGTATTCTTACTAATAACAGCGCAATGGTCGCACTTGAGACCCTGCGTGGTATCAACCGCAATCTCGAAACCGTCCAGTCTGAAATCTCGACCGGCAAGAAGGTCGCTTCAGCAAAAGACAACGCCGCCATCTGGGCGATCTCGACCACGATGTCCACGGACGTCGAAAGCTTCAAGCAAATCTCTGACTCGCTGAACCTCGGTTCTTCGACCGTCGGCGTGGCCCGCAAGGCTGCCGAGCAGGTCACGAGCCTCGTTCAGGACGTGAAGAGCCTGATCGTTTCCGCGCAGGAAGAGAACGTCGACCGCGCCAAGATCCAGACCGACATCGACGCGAAGGTTTCGCAGATCGAATCCATCGTCGGCGCCGCCCAGTTCAACGGCCTGAACCTCGTTGACGGTTCCAGCTCCGCTGACGTCTCGATCCTGTCTTCGCTCGACCGTTCGTCCGGCGGCTCGGTTTCAGCCTCCTACATCGACATTACCCGTCAGGATCTGTCGATCACGAACACCGGTTCGGCTGCAACATTCGGTTCGACGGCTGTCACGGACACCACGATCATCGACAATGGCGGCACGGCTGCTGGCACGTCCGACACACTGACGACGGGTAACTCCCAGGACATCACGATCGCCAGCGTTGCCGATGGCTATTCCTATCGTGTCACGCTGGATGACAGCGCCACGGCCAACACTCTCGGTCAGCGCACCTTCGAGTACGTTGCCAGCGCTACGGACAGCGCCAACTCGGTCGCTGCCAACCTCGCCAACCAGATGCAGACCTTCCTGGATGCAACGGGCGACAGCAACTACACCGTTTCGTACGCTGACGACGTTGTCACGGTCGACAACGACTCCGGCCAGACGCTCACGATCACTGCGGCATCCGCCAACGATGGTACAGCTGGTGTTTCCAGCGGCGGCCTCGGCAACCTGGCGAGCGTTGACGTGACCACAGACGCCGGCGCAACGTCCGCTCTGACCTCGATCGAAAGCCTGCTCGACACCGCGATCGACGCAGCTGCTTCGTTCGGTTCGGCTCAGAACCGTATCTCTGACCAATCCGAGTTTGTCTCGACCCTTATCGACTCCCTGACTTCGGGTATCGGTGGTCTGACGGACTCAGACATCGAAGCCGCCTCGGCCAAGCTGCAGGCACTTCAGGTCCAACAACAACTCGGCGTGCAGGCGCTGTCGATTGCCAACTCGGCACCGCAGTCGCTCCTGTCGCTGTTCCGCTAAGACAGCCTATCGGTCCGGGCGCCTCGCGCGCCCGGATCATTTTATTAGAGTTGAAGTGAGGGGAAATGCACCAGCTGGCTTACAAGGCGTACGGCGAAGTCACCAACCGTACCGCGAGTGACAAACAAGTCGAATACGCCCTGTTCCGCGAGATCACGCAGTCTCTTCAGCATGTCTCCCAGAATGAAGATGTACCCGCGCCCGAATGGGCCGACGCCATTGACCGGAACCTCCAGCTCTGGACGCTCCTGTCGACCGACCTGATGAACGAGCAAAACCAGCTCGACGCCAACCTCAGGCGCAGTCTGATTATCCTGGCAGAATCCGTTCGCCGTATCAGTCATCGCGTGCTCGGCGGCTCCGAAGAGCTGCAGGACCTCATCGATATCAATGAAACGATCATGCAGGGCCTTTCCGGGCAGACCGGTCAGGCCGATGCAGGGGAGGCGGCTTAAATGTCAGGTCTGGTACTCAAGCTCGCTCCGGGCGAGCGTGTCGTCATCAACGGCGCAACACTGGAAAACGGCGACAAGGCGAGCAGCCTGAGGGTCACCGATGGTGATGCGCGCGTGCTGCGCTGCCGCGATGCGCTACGGCCGGACGAGGTCAATACGCCCGTCAAGCAGGTCTACTATGCCATCCAGCTTCTCATCACCGGCGATCTCGAGGAGGAGAACGTCCTCGAGGCGCTGGGCAAGGAATGCGATGCGCTTGAAGATGTCTTCGCAACCATCGATCCGCGCATGATCCCCGTGCTGCGTAAAATGATCGACCGCGGCAACTATTATTCAGCCCTTTGCCATCTCAAGCACATCGTCTCCCTCGAGGCGGAGCTGCTGCGCCATGGCGAACTGATGTCCGAGCGCAAGGTAGCCTGAAGGCGATGTTCCAGCCCGCCATCCCCATGTCAGGATACGGCGGCTGGAAGCTGCTGCAGGCGACCTATGATCGCCAGTTCGAGGGTTTCTCCCAGAGCCCCAGCGTCTCCAATGACCGCTCATATTTCCTCGAAAAGTTCTCCAAGCCCGTCGAGCTTGAGACCTTCCTGTCCGACAAGCGCCTGCTGCGTGTGTCCCTGACGGTATTCGACCTGGGTGGTGAGGAATGGAAAGGCGGTTTTATCCGCAAGGTTGTCGAGGAAGCCGCTGACCCGGAGAGCACATTTCTCCAGCGGCTCAACAATCCCGACTACACGAATTTCTCCAAGGTCTTCAAACTTCAGGACGGCAAGATCGCCCTGACGGAAGAGGCCGCGCTGGAGCTTGCCGACAAGTTCGAGTCCGCGGCGTTCCGCGAGGCCGTTGGCGATGTTGACAACAGCATGCGTCTGAGCCTGAACTATCAGAAGAAGATCGTCGAAATCGCGGGCTCCAGCTCCAGCGAGAACGCCAAGCTGTACCGTTTGCTCGGCAATGTGCCGATGCGTACCGTCATGGAAACCGCGCTCGGCCTGCCTTCGGATTTCACCAAGCTCGACATCGACCGGCAGGCGCAAATCCTGAAGGAACAGCTTCAGAGCAAGGTCGGTATCACCGACATCTCCGAGCTTGCCGAGCCGGAGAAGATGGACAAGGTCATCCAGCGCTATCACGCAATGGAATCGATCAATAAGGGCCCGTCAGCCACAACGCCGGGCTATGCTGCGCTCACCCTGCTGGGCGGCTCGGGATCGGGCTTCGGCGCGCAGGCGAGCGAGAACCTCTTCCTCAGCCTGCTTCGTTAGGCTTGTTGCCGGACTCCAGAAGGCTTTTCAGTAAATCGAACGCGATCGGGATGCCGTGCTCGTTCTTGAGTGACACGAAGCCGTCGAGATGCGGGAAGAGATCGATCGACCGGTCACCCTGCGGATCGTGGCCGCGTTCATAGAGATTGGCGCGCAGCATCGGCGCGATTTCCTCATAGAGCGAGAGTGTGCGCCGGTATTCCTTGATCAGTGTGTTTTCATCCTCTGATGCAGCGCGCGGCAGGGAGCGCGAGACACTGCGCAACACGTCGATGGCAGGATAGCGCCCACGGTCGGCGATACGCCGGTCCATGATGATGTGGCCGTCCAGGATGCCCCGCACCATATCGGCGACGGGCTCCTCCATGTCGGAGCCTGCAACCAGCACAGAAAAGACCGCCGTGATGTCGCCCTGCGCCTCGGTGCCGGGCCCGGCGCGTTCCGCCAGTTCGGCAATCGTGCGCACAGTGGAGGGCGGGAAGGCGTTCAGCGCGGGGGTCTCGCCGGCCACAAGGGCTGTTTCGCGGTGGGCTTCGGCAAAGCGGGTGATGGAATCGAACAGGAGCAGCACCTGGCGGCCCTCGTCGCGGAAATGCTCCGCCGTGGCCATGGCGCAATAGGCCGCGCGTTTCTTGGCGCCCGGCGGTTCGCTGGCGGTGGCGGCCACGACAACCGTCCGTTCCAGCGTTTCCGGCGACAGCGTGCGCGTGACGAACTCGTTGACCTCGCGCGAGCGCTCCCCGATCAGGCCGATGACGACGCGGTCAGCCTCGATCCCCCCAGCCAGTCCGCCGAGAAAGGTCGATTTACCGATGCCGGAACCTGCGAACAGGCCGAGGCGCTGGCCCCGGCATATGGGCAGGATCGTGTCGGTGATCATCCAGCCCGTACTCATCCGCTCCCCGAGCCCTTTGCGGGCGTGGGCGGATGGCGGGGCCGCATGAAGGCGCCGGCTCTTCAGGCCCGGCGGCGCCAGCGCCGGGTTTTCGGCGACGATCTCGCCGCGATAATTGACGATCTGGCCGAGCCAGTGATCCCCCGGCGTGACGCGCGCCTCGCGCTCCACCTCGACCTTGTCGCCAATGCGCACAGCGTCTGAATCGCGAAAGAGCAGGGCGGTGGCGCGTTCGTCATTGACCGAAAGGATCTCGCCATGCACCGGCCCGTCCGGTGTCGTCAGCGTGATCTCGTTGCCGATGCCGGCGACCTGGCTGATGCCGGCGATCTTTATCATGCCCGGCGCAACGTCCGTCACTGTCCCCCAAAGGCGGAACAATTGGTGTGGCCTCTTTTGCACAGTCTGCAACATGTAAACAGATCCCGCCGATTCATTAACTTTTTGTTCAAATTAGACGGGCAGTTTTTCCAAACAGTTAACCAGGATGATTCCGCCCGTGATTTCGAATCTGGACATCTTCAAGATCTACAGCGCCATGGCCCGCCATTCCGCGGAGAGCCAGCGCGTGGCCGCGACCAACATCGCGCGCGCCGATGAGCCGGGCTACAAGGCCAGCGAGATCGAGTCTTTCCAGGACTATCTCACACGGACCTCCTCAAGCCAGGCGATGGGGATGGAGTCGAGAGGCTTCCGCACCCACGACATTGAGGATGGCGCCTCGCCGAACGGCAATACCGTCGATATCGAGCAGGAAGTCTTCAAGGCAGCCGATGCGGTCGGCCAGCACGAGATGGCGGTCACTGTCTATACCAAGTCGCTCGACCTCCTCAGGTCGGCCATCGGCAAGAAGATGTAGGAGGGACTGAGGAATGAATTCACTCAAGGCCACGATGATGCAGGCGCTCGCAGGCATGGACTTCCAGTCCAAGCGCCTCGACGTCACCTCGCAGAACATCTCCAACGCCGACACGCCAGGCTACAAGCGCAAGGTGCTTGTGGTCGATGGCCCGCAGAGCGGGGCGAATGCCTTCAAGGCGACCCGCGTCCAGCTTGATGAGGCGGAGGGCGAGGAGCGCTACGATCCGGCCCACCCGATGGCCAACGACCAGGGCTATGTCACGCTCTCCAACGTCCAGGTTGTGACCGAAATGGCCGACATGCGCGAAGCCAATCGCAGCTATGAGGCCAATCTGAATTCCTTCCAGCAGGCCCGGTCTATGTACCGCTCGCTGCTGGATGTTCTGAGACGATAGGAGGGGTTAGATGGCTGATGTCAGCTTCAATGCATATGCCGCGCTGAATTCCGTAAAGTCGGCTCAGGCCAAGGGGCCATCGCCGGCAGCCGAAGAGGGCAAGAACCCGGTCGCCGAAAGCTTCGCCGACTTCAAGGCGACAATCGAGCAGGCCGAAAAGACCGCCGTAGACACGGCTGTTTCCGGTGCCGATCCGCACGCCATGGTCGAGGCGCTCGCCAATGCCGAGCTCGTTCTCGACGCTGCGGTGACCATTCGCGACAAGGTTGTCGAAGCCTATCAGGAACTGCTGAGGATGCCGGTCTAGGCCTTCATGACCGAACTCGCGATCTTTGAAGTCCTCCGGAGCGCACTCTGGTCCGCCGTGCTAATGAGCCTGCCGATCCTGTCGGTGACGCTCATTCTCGGTTTTGTTGTGGGCCTGTTGCAGGCGCTGACCTCCATTCAGGAAATGACGCTGACCTTCGTGCCGAAGATCTTCGCCGTGGTCGTCGTCATCTTCCTGACGCTCGGCTACATGACGCGGATCGCGCTCGACCTGTTCAACAATTCCATCCTTCCGCTCGTGGCCAGTTAGGGACCGACGCGCTTCATGCCGAATGTGAGACTCTTCGACCTCTCCAAGCCGACCGCCTTGCTGGCGATCGGCCTGATGATGGTCATCCTGGTCATGGTGCTGCCAGTCCCGGCCTGGGTGATGGACATCGGGCTGACCCTCTCCTTCGCCTTCGCGATCCTGATTTTCACCACCTCGATCTTTATCGAGAGGCCGCTTGATTTCTCGTCCTTTCCCAGTGTGCTGCTGGCATCGCTGATCCTGCGGCTGGCGCTCAACGTGTCCTCGACCAAGCTGATCATTTCTGACGGTCATACCGGGACGGATGCTGCTGGCGGTGTGATCGAGGGCTTCGCCATGTTCATCATGGGCGGCAATTTGTTTGTCGGCCTCGTTGTGTTCGGCGTCCTGGTGATCGTGAACTTCATGGTCATCACCAAGGGTGCGGGCCGGATGGCCGAGGTCGGCGCGCGGTTTGCCCTCGATGCCATGCCCGGCAAGCAGCTTGCCATCGACTCAGACCTCGCCGTCGGCGCGATCAGCCACGAAGAAGCAAAGATGCGCCGCCAGAAGGAGCAGGAGGAAGCCTCCTTCCTCGGGTCGCTCGATGGTGCGTCGAAGTTCGTGAAAGGTGACGCCATTGCCGGCCTGCTCATCACCGCGCTCAACCTTGTCGCGGGTATCGGCTTCGGCATGTTTACCCACCAGCTCTCCTTCACCGAGGCGCTGAGCAATTATTCCATCCTGACGGTCGGTGACGGTCTCGTCTCGCAGATCCCGGCCGTGATCGTCTCCGTCTCCGCTGCGCTGCTGCTGTCCAAGGGCAAGGATGACGGCGCGATTGACGAAGCGCTTGGCAAGCAGCTCGCCGGGAATGCGACGGCGCTGATGATCGTTGCGGGTATTCTCGGTGTCTTTGCGCTGCTGCCGGGCCTGCCCTTTATCCCCTTCATGCTGGCGGCCGCCGGTTTTGGCGCGTCCTCCTGGCTGATCCGCCGTACCGCGGACGCCAAGGCAGCCGAAGCCGAGCAGGGTCAGGAGACCGAAGAGGCCCCGGCTGCGAAGATCGGGGATTCCATCTATTCCGACGAAATCCACCTCGAAGTGGCGCCCGATCTCGTCAGCATGGTGCTGCAGGGCGCTGGCGGCTTCGAGAGCCGGATCGACAAGATCCGCCGCTATATCGCGGAAGAGTATGGTTTTGTCCTGCCGTCCATCCGCATGACGGACAATCCGACGCTCAAGAAGAATGATTATCGCATCCGTATCCAGGGCGTTAAGGTCGATGGCGGCACGCTGCGGCCGGGCTCCGTTCTGGCGCTGATGGAAGACAATCAGCTGCCACACCTGCAGGGCGAGAAGGTGAAGGAACCGGTCTACAAGGCTGATGCCCGCTGGCTCACCAATGGGCAGAAGCAGGAACTCGCCGCCGCCGGCATTCCCGCTGTCGAGGCGACCGAGGTGCTCGCCACCCACATGCTGGAAGTCATCCAGAACAATTTCTCGCTCGTCTTCACCCGCATGGTGATGCTCGACACGCTCGACGCGCTGACCCGCCTGAGCGATCCGGAACGCGCCTCCGCCAACCAGCGCTTCCTTGATGAATACATCCCCGGCAAGGTCTCGCCGGAGCTGCTGTTGACCGTGCTGCGTCTGCTGCTGGAGGAGCGCGTCTCCATCCGCAATCTGTTCCTGATCATCGAGACGGTCGCCGAAGTGAAGGCCCAGTCCAACAATCCGCATCGCATCGTCGAGATGGTCCGTCAGCGCCTCGGCTTTCAGATCGTCGACCGCCTGCAGGACACGCAAGGCCGCCTGCCGCTGCTGCAGCTCTCGGCAAACTGGGAGCAGCGCTTCAGCGAGCATGAGGTCAACAAGGATGATGGCCAGTCCGACATCGCCCTGCCGCCGGACCTGTTTGGCGAGCTGACGACGTCGGTGCAGTCGAAACTCAACGAGGCCGCCCAGAAGGGCGTTGTGGCGGCTGTGGCGACCTCGTCGCGCCGGCGCCGCTTCCTTCAGACTGTGCTGGCCAGCAAGGGCATCCGCAATTCCGTGCTGGCCTATGAGGAGATCGGCTCGAAGAGCAAGCCCTATATCGTCGGCGTGGTCTGATGCCTGACAGCGGCGTTCTCACCGCTGAACTCACCGCGTGGATTGCCCTTCTCATGGTGATCGTTGCGCGGCTGTCCTTCGTCGTCTTCCTGATGCCGGGGATCGGCGAGCAGACCGTGCCGGTCCGGGTGCGCGGTGCTGTCTTGCTCGCGGTTGCCTTCGCCTTTGCAACCGCCGGGGTCATCGGCCAGCCGGATACTGCGAGCCTCACCACCTTTTTCAGCCTGATGATATCGGAAGCGGTGATCGGGCTTTTCCTCGGCATTCTGCTCCGGTTGTCGATCTGGATGCTCTCGATTGCCGGCACCCTGATCGCGCAGGTCATCGGGCTGGCCCAGATGCTCGGTATTGCGCTGGAGACAGAAGCGCAGACGCTGACGGCGAACATGCTTTCCATGGCCGGCACCGCGCTCCTGCTGTCGATGGATTACCATATCAGCGTCGTCGCGCGGCTGGCCCAGCTCTATGGTGAAATCCCGGCGGGGGCCCTGTCGGAGATCGATGTGACCTTCCTGATCAATTCGAGCTTCGATGCCTTTACCTTCGCCGTGTTGCTCGCCTGGCCATTCGTGGCGATCAACCTGCTCTACAACATCTGCCTGGGCTTCATTAACAAGGCGCTGCCCTCGCTCATGGTCGCCTTTGTCGGCGCCCCCTTCATGATCGGGGCAGGGCTGATCCTGCTAACCGCCTCCATCACGACCATGCTCATGGTCTGGCTGGACCGCGTGCCCTCACTGGTGGGGTGGCTGTAGATGGCCGAGGAGAATGAACAGAGTGGCGAAAAGGAGTTCGAAGCCACTGAGCAGCGTCTCAGGGAGGCACGCAAGGACGGCGATGTTCCGCAGTCCAAGGAGACCAACACCTTTGCGCTGATCGCGGGCATGATCCTCGCGGCCTTTGCCTACAGCGCAACCTTTGCTGGCGAGGTCTTCGCGCAGATGTCCTCGCTCTTTTACCATGCCGATGCCTATTCCAACGACATATTCTCCGGCGGCGGGGCACAGGCGGAGCGCTGGGTCGCGGGCCTCCTGATGAGTTTCGCGCCGCTCTTCGTGATGGTGTTTGCCTTTGTCTTGATCGCGCTCGTCGTCCAGCGCGCGATCGCGTTCTCCGCCAAGAAGATCAAGCCGGATGCGAAGAAGCTGTCACCAGCGGAAAACCTGAAGAAGAAGTACGGGCCGAAGGGCCTGCTCGACTTTCTGAAGGACACCGCGAAGATGCTGTTTGCCGGGCTCATCGCGTCGGTCTTCCTGTGGCACTTCGTGCAGAACTATTACGGCTCCAGTGCCGTCCAGAAGGGGCAGTTCTTCCAGTTCACCTTCTCGCAGGTGATGCTGCTCTTCACGCTCTTTGGCGCCTTCTATTTCGTCCTCGCTGCCGTCGACCTGCCACTGCAGAAACAGCTCCACGCCAACAAGCTGAAAATGACGCGCGAGGACATGAAGAAGGAGATGAAGCAGTCGGAAGGCGACCCGCAACTCAAGCAGCAGCGCCGCGAGAAAGCGACGAAGATTTCCCGCAGCGAGATGCTGGGCAATGTGAAGTCGGCCAGCGTCGTCATGGTCAACCCGGAGCACTATGCCGTCGCCCTGAAATGGGATCCGGAAAGCGGCAAGGCGCCGGTCTGCGTTGCCAAAGGCGTGGACCATCTGGCGGCCAAGATCCGCGAGATCGCGATCACCAACAATGTCCCCATCCATCGCGACCCGCCGGCAGCCCGCTCGATCTACCGGCTCATCGATATCGATGAGGAGATCCATGCCGAGCACTTCGCCGCCGTTGCCGCTGCAATCAGTTTCGCCGAGCGTCTGAAAGAGCATATGTGAGCCGCGCGATGATCAGGCCTGACCAGACCTTGCAGAAACTCGTCTCGCTGAAACGCCAGAAGGCCGAGCAGGTCTTCGCGCAGGCGAAAGCGGACGTCATGGCGGAAGAGAAGCGGCTGGCGCGCCTGCTCGAAGCGCTCGCAGCTCTGGATGAGACGGGGGCGGGGTATGAAGATTTCGCCCTCTCGATGCGCTTCGGTCACTCCGATCACCTGATGAAGCAGGCCGACGAGGTGCGCGAGGCCCTTCATCAGAGACGCGCAAAGCTGGAAGTGGCAAAGCAGGCACTCAGGAGCGCGATGCATTCCGAGGATCAGGTCTCAGGCGGCTGAGCGCTCAGGCAGCGGCGTCGACAATGCCTTCAGCCTGAACCTGGTTACGGCCGAGATCCTTGGCCAGGTACAGCTTGCGGTCCGCCTGTTCGATGAAGCCCTTGGCGTCGATGCCCGGCTTGTGACTCGCAATCCCGAACGAGGCGGTAATCTTGCCCAGCCCCTGGCGCGACTGTTTGAAAATCAGGTTGGTCTTCGAGAATTGCAGGCGGATCTTGTCGATCAGGCCGTATGCCGACTCGATATCCGTACGCGGAAGAATAACGGCAAATTCTTCTCCGCCATAGCGCGCGACCATGTCCTGGCCCTTGATGTTCTCACTGATAATGGCGGCAAAGACCTTCAGCACTTCGTCGCCGACGCGGTGACCGTAAGTGTCGTTGACCTTTTTGAAATGGTCGATGTCAGCAAGCACCAGGCAAAGCTCGCTGTCTGGCGCGGTACAAGCTTCAATCTCGGCCGTGAGGCGAGCGTCAAACGCACGGCGGTTGGCAACAGATGTCAGCGGGTCACGCATGCTCTGGCTGCGGACTTCCTCAAGCTCGCGGTTGAGCTTCTCGATCTGTTTTTGGGATTCGCGCAGGCCGCTATTGAGCTCCATGCTCTGCTCGGCCATGCGGCGGTTCTCGACCATCAGCTTGGAGATGATCGCATCAATGCTGTCGGTCGAGGCGGTTTGCGGAAGGCCTTCCTCAATCTGATTGAGGGTCTCGTTGAAGGACTCGCTGTCACTGACGCTTTTCTGGATCATCGTCAGCACGGAGGCGAGCTGGCTTTCGAATTGCCGGCCGATAGTCTGCTGAGCCGCCTGCACATCCCCTTCGTTCAGATGGCTCTTGCAGACTTCATCGATTTCGTAGGCAGAGATATCGCCGCCCTTTTCAAGCATCTCGTCCACGGTGGATACAAGATCGGTATTCGAACGGGAGACATAGGCGAACCAGAGCGCATATGTACTGGGATAAGGTGGCGTCTCGTAACGGTCGATCATCCTGAAGGCCTGACCGGCCAGATCGTACACGTCCTTGTGCTGACGTTTTGTTGGCGCGACCACGCCAGCGTCCCCTGCCTTTTTCTCGGCTACACTCATGATGCCGTCTCCACCCCGAAAACCTGTTCCGGGAGGTATGCACTGAGACTTTCGATATTTGGTTAACAAGGTGGCACTCTGCATGCCGATATAGGCGGCGAAGGCCTAACCGATCCGCTTATGCGCTTAACCGTCCCATAAGGGCGACCCGGTCGACCTTGCGCGCCAGCTTGGCCGGCAAGGCGGAAAGCCGGCCACCGCGGGCCTCGCGCGCCTGGCTCCATGCGTTGAAGCGTGTGAGTATTTTTTGCGGGGTGGCGACAGCAAGAACGCCCTGGCGTACCGGCGCGGCATAGCTCGCCATCTGGCGCTTGTACTGGACGTTACCGAGCCCGAGATGGAATTCGCTGATGCCTTCTCCAGCCGCCCATTCAGCAAGCGAGAACAGCATGGCATGGCCCGGCTTGAGATCGGCAAAGGCCTTCTCATAGCCCGGATACCAGTAGTGCAGCACCGAGGCTGAGCGCATGCAGAGACATGCCGCCGCCACCTCGCCATTGATCTTCATGATCGACATCACGCCGCGAACTTCACCGGTCTCTTCATGACACAACGCATCGAGCAAAGCCTGCGGCCAGCCGAGTGAGAAGACGTCGAAATGGCCGGCACTGGCATAGCCGTCCTGCTTGAGTTCGATCAGACGGTTGAAAACCCTGGGGTCGAAGCGGTCATGCGTGATCTCGATCTCGTGATCGTCGAACAGCTTCAGGATCTTGCGATGCGTGCGCCGGAAGGCGCTGTTCGCCTCATAGCGTTCCGCGAGCCAGCCATCATAGCCAGCCGACAGGTCGATAATCTGGTTGCCTTCACCGGTCATGCCTGACAGCCCATGACGGGCCTGCTGGTAGGGCACGGCAGAGAAGGCATAGCCGCCAAGACCGGCCGTCTCGAGCGCAGTGGAGAGATTAATGGCGCTATCCGGTGAGGCGATGACGCCGTGCAGGTCCGCAAGCGGGCCATCCGGCGGGCGGCAGGTCCCGATCAGGTCGCGCCGGAAGGGCAGGAAGCCCACGGTGCGTTCACCCTCGCACACTTTCAGGACCTCGATCCCGGGATGCACTTTCTCCAGTGTCTGCAGATATGAGAGGGCGAAGTAGGGGCTTGCCAGCGACGGATCTTCCGCTCGAAAGGACGTCCAGCTCGCCTTGTCGTTCGCAGACAGGGCTGGAAGCGGCAGAAGGGTCGCAGTCTGGGTCATCGTCTGGCGGGCATCTTGCATGGCGTGGGGCAACTCCATGTCCCCAGGAGGCAATCATGACCGCACTCGGTTACTATTTGGACAAGCCGGCCCGCAAAATTCGTGAGGCTGTGCCGCGTTTCGTCGCTCGCGACACACGCATGCTGCCGCAAGGCCGCTATGTGTCGATCTGCTTCGACGATTTTCCGAAGTCTGCCGTGCTGCAGGCCAAGCCTGAACTCGACAAGCGCGGCTGGAAGGCGACCTGGTATGCCGCTGGCGGCATGATGGCGAGCGACCATCCCGTTCATGGCCGCATGTTCGACCCGGAAGACCTGAAGCTCCTGCGGCGCGACGGTCATGATATTGGCTGCCATACCTATAGCCATATGGACTGTGTGCCGGCGTCTGATGAGGCCGTGCTGCGCGACATGGAGCGCAATCGTGCCTTCTTCCGCAAGCACCGTCTGCCAAGGGCGCGCAGCTTTGCCTTTCCGTATGGCAGGCTCGACGTCTCTTCAAAACGTCTCCTGATGAAACGCATGCCGGCGCTGCGCGGGGTTCGTCCCGGTATCCAGACCGGGGCGGCTGATCGTGGTTTGCTCAAGGCGACCGGCATTGAAGACCATAATGGCGGCACGCGGCTGGCGCTTAACCAGCTCTCAGCTCTCAATGCCGACCGCAGCTGGCTGATCCTCTTTACCCATGACATCGCCACGTCCCCGAGCGCGTGGGGCTGCACGCTGGAGGATTTCACCACCCTGCTCAACGCCATTGAACGGTCTGGTGCGGAAGTCGTGCCCGTGGCCGGCATGTTGAGCCGCATGGAGCGCCGTGCGCCAAACTGATGAGCTTGCGCTGACAAATTACGGCCCGCCGCTCGAATTTCTTCCAACTCTGCATATGTTTCGGGGAAAGCCCTCATACCCGGAGCAACAAACCCCATGACGAATGACAGCCAGTCATTCCGCGCCGCCATGGCGCAACTCGGCTCAGCCGTCTGTATCCTGACCACGGATGGCCCTGGCGGGCGCTATGGCATTACTGCGTCCGCAGTGACGGCTGTGTCGGATGACCCGCCCTCGCTGATCGTCTGCGTCAATCGCGGGTCCGGTGCCAATGCCGCTATCAAGGCAAACGGCCGGGTTTGCGTGAATGTCCTCTCCTGCGACCAGGAAGATGTCAGTTCGGCGTTCTCCGACAAGTCCATTCCGCCAGCGGAGCGGTTCGATACCGGGCATTGGGGCGAGAGCCCGCTGGGCAATCCCATCCTCGCAGCCACCGCGGCCTGTTTCGATTGCGAGATCGACAAGGCGGTCGAGTACGGGACGCACACCGTCTTTTTCTGCCATACAGCCGGGATCGAGGTCAGCGAGTCAGCGACCTGCCTGATCTATCAGGGTCGGGCCTATCACCGGATCGAAGGCTTCGGCTGAGCCTCAGCCCCCGAACGCATTATAGATATCGACCCGGCGGCGCAGTGCTTCATAGCGCGCCTGAACCTCTGAATCCCGCGAAGACAGCGTCTGGCGCTGCGCATCGATCAGGCTGATCAGGCTTTCCGCACCTTCCTTGTAGCGCAGCTCGACGAGGTCAAGCGCCCGCTCGGCGGCGCCGAGGGCCTTGGCCCTGAGCGCAGCTTCCTCGACAGCGTAGTTATAGGCTTCCAGCGAAGCATCTGTTTCCGTCAGGGCCTTGATGACGGTGCCTTCAAACCCGGCTTTTGCCGCTTCATACTCGGCTTCGGCCTGATCGATCTGGGCGCGGGTCAGCGGCAGGTTGAAGATGCCCCATGAAATGCGCGGTCCGAAGCTGTAGCCGAGCGCATCGCCTGTGAAGAGGTTGCCCGGTTCATTCGCCTGATAGGAGGCCTGCCCGGTCAACGAAATACTCGGATAGAGATCGGCCATCTCCGCGCCGATGGCGAGATTGGCTGCCGCGAGCTGGCGCTCGGCTGCGCGGATATCCGGCCGCCGGCGCAGCATTTCGATCGGCTGGCTAATCTTCACCGGCTGGAAGGCCTTCACCGGCGGGAGCGCATCGCTCTCAAACGGAGCGAGCGCCGGATAGGCCTCAAGGAAATCCGGGACCGTATTGCCGGTGAGCCGGGCCAGGCCTGACAGTGTCTCGGCGCGGGCCGTCTTCAGCGCGACAATGGCGGCGCGCGTCGTCTCGACCAGGTTGGTCTGGCGCTCGACATCAATGTCGGCAACCTCTCCGGCATCGCGCAGCTGGCGGGTCAGGTCCAACACGTCTTCCTGCCGGGCGAGGCTTTCCATGTTGACCGCGATGCGTGCGTCGAGCTCGCGCAGGGTGAGATAGGTGCTGGCGGTCTGGGTGGTGATGGCGCGGGCGGTGTCTGCGGCCACCGCTTCACGGCCGCCCAGCGCGGCTTCGGCCTGGGAGATGCTGTTGGCCACCCGTCCGAAAAGGTCCGCCTCCCAGCTTGCTTCAGCGCCGGCGGAATACAGCGTCTGGGCGGTGAACTCGAACGGCACGTCCGCCCCGAGCGAGCTGCTCGACTGTTTCTGGCGAACGACCGACCCCGTGAGCTGGCCCATCGGGAAACCGCTGGCGCGTGCGCTGGCGACAGCCGCCCGCGCCGCTTCGATGTTGGCGCGGGCCTCGGCAATGTCGAAATTGCTGGCGGCGGCATCCTCCACTAGGCGTGTCAGATGCGCGTCATCGAAGGCCTGCCACCAGTCGGTTTCAGAGACTGCGCCGGGTGCCAGAACATCGCTGTCGCCTGCCAGCCAGGCATCCTGATAAGTATCGAGTGCTGGTGGCTCGTATTCGGGTCCAACCGTCATGCATCCGGAAATGGCCAGGCCGGATAAAGCAAGAATTGAGACTTTTATGCGAAAAAGGGGCATCGAAGCATGGTCCGGCTGGCAAATTGCATAGGTCGTACCATGTACAAGCAATAGTGGCGCCGACCAAGAGCGAGCGCCAAAAGGTGTGTTGGGTATGCCATGTCTTCTGAACCGGTGAAAGACGGGGAAGGGTCGAACGGCCCCGGAAAAGTCTGGATTCTTGTCGGCCTGCTGGCGGCAGCCGCGGGCATTGCGATCATGGTGACTGCCGGCTCCGGCAGCGGCGTCAGCGAAACCGCGACCCAGCAGGAAGACAGTATCCCCTATGTCGAGACTGCCGCGGTCGAGTCAGCCGGTGACAGCTATCAGGTGACCGCGCCGGGCCGGTTGCAGGCCCGTGAGACGCTTCAGCTCGTCGGTGAGGTGTCCGGAAAGGTCACCGGCATCAATCCCGATCTCGAACTAGGCGGCCGCGTGACGCGTGGGGAAACGCTGGTGCAGATTGATGACGGTGACATCCGCGACGATATCGCCCAGGCAAAGGCGCAGCTTTCGACGGCTGAGGCGCGTCTCGAACAGGCCCGTGCCGAGCGTGATCGCCAGCAACGCCTCGCCGAGATTGGTGCGGCGCCCGAAAAGGCCGCCGAGCAGGCGGTTGCCGCTTTCGAGGATGCGCAGGCTTCCGTCGATCAGGCCGAGGCGCAGCTCGCTGTTGCGCGCCGCAGGCTTGAAAAGGCGTCCATCACTGCCCCCTTCGATGCCATCGTTACCGATGAAAACGTGTCGCTGGGTACCTTCGTTTCACCGGGGCAGTCGCTGGCGACATTGATCAGTGCGGGTGCTGGCGAGATACGCGCCAGCCTGCCCGCCGAAGACGTCAACGCCGTGCGCACGGCTCTCCGGGCGGCCGGTGATGAGCGTCTCGCGGTACGGGCCATACCAAACAGCAGCTCTCTTTCGAGCAAGCCGCTTGAAGGCTACCTCGCCGAATTCTCGCCCGTCATCGATCAGCAATCGCGCACCGCCACCATTATCGCAGTCTTCCCGGATGCGTTCACGCCAGAGAATGAAGGTGATGTGTTCACCGACGACTTCATGGACCTGGTCATACAGGGCGTGTCCGAAGCGCCGATCTGGCGCATTCCAGCCGGGGCTATCCGCCAGGACTCCTTTGTCTGGGTCGTGGATGAGAGTGAAGAAACCCGACGTGTGGAGGTCGAGCCGATCGACCGCAATCACAATGCCGTCCTTGTTCATGCGCCTGATCTTTCCGGTGGCGAGCGGGTGATGACGACCGTGCTTGCGGAAGAGATTGATGGCATGCGTGTCCACCTTGCGGAGACCGCCTCGTGATCAAGATGATCGAGGGCATCCTCGCCAACCGCGTGGCGGCCAACCTGCTGATGATCTTTCTGGTCATCGCGGGTGTCGCGTCGCTGTCGGCGCTGAATGTCCGTGTGTTTCCACCGATCCAGACCTATCAGATTTCCGTCACTGTACCTTATCCGGGCGCCACACCCGAAGACGTCGAGACCTCTATCGTCGTTCCAATCGAGGAACGGCTCGAAGGCCTTGAAGGCGTCGACAAGATCACCAGCCTGGCTGCCTCTGGCGTCGGCAATGTCATCGTCGACATTCCCGAAAGCGAGGACATGTCGGAGATGCTGGACGAGGTGAAGAACGAGATCGGTCGCATCACCGTCTTTCCGCAAGCCTCAGAAGCCCCGCAGATCAATGAGGTCGAGCCGGACGAACTGGTCGCGCAGATCGTGCTGCATGGCGATGTCGAACGCCGGCTGTTGAAGCAGGCCGCCGACCGCGTGCGCCGCGACCTCTCGGCGAAGGAAGGCCTGTCGCTGCTGGAGATTGGCGGTGTACCGGAATACCTCATCGAAATCACCGTGCCCGAGCAGGAATTGCGCGCGCGGAATTTGAGCCTTTCAGGCATCGCCCAGATCATTTCCCAGCAGAGCGTGGATCTCTCTGCCGGCGAGATCGAGGACGAACGCCAGCTTCTCCGGGTAAGGGCCGTGGGCGAACGCCGCACGGGGGCGGAGTTTGGCAGCATCGTTGTTGGCGCGGGAGAGAATGGCTCGCCCATCTATCTTCGCGACATTGCAAATATCACCGACGGGCTCTCCGACGATCCGGTTGAAGCGATCTATGAGGGCAAGCCGGCGTCCCTCGTCTCGGTCTATCGCGTGGGGGCGGAGAAGACGATCAGTAACGCCGAGATCGTTCGCGACTATCTCGACACTGAAATCGGTGATGCGTTGCCCGCCAATATCAGCTTCGACCTCTGGCGCGACGAGTCCGTAAGTCTGCGCTCCCGCATCAACCTTCTGGTGCGCAATGCCATACTGGGGCTCTGCCTCGTTACGCTGCTTCTCCTCCTCTTCCTCGACCTGCGTATCGCCTTCTGGGTCGCGCTTGGTGTCGGGGTCAGTTTCATCGCGGCCTTCTTCCCGATGTTCATCTTCGGTGTGACGATCAACCAGCTGTCCCTGTTCGGCTTCATCCTCGCGATCGGGATTATCGTCGATGACGCAATTGTGGTGGGTGAGAACATCCACGCCAACTGGCGGCGTGGCTATGAGCAGATGGAAGCCGCCAGGCTCGGGGTTGCCCGGGTTGCCCGGCCTGTCCTGTTCTCGGTCTCGACCACCATCACAGCCTTCGTGCCCATCCTGCTGGTGCCAGGCCTGTTCGGCCAGTTCCTCGGCCAGGTTTCGGCCGTGGTGATCATCCTGCTCTGCCTGTCGCTGATCGAAAGCTTCTTCATTCTGCCGCGACACCTCTCGCACCTGACGGATCGCGAGCCCGGACGCTGGTCACCGCGCCGCCTTGCAGACCCCGTGCGTGACCGTGTTGCCGCTCGTTTGCGGACATTCACGGACGGGCCGCTGCGCAGGGCGATGGAATTTGTGGTCGTCCGGCCCCTGATGGTGATCCTGATCGGCGTCGGCATCCTCTTTGCCACGCAGTCGCTGACGGCCAGCGGGTACGTAAAGTTCATCTTCTTCCCGGCGGTCGAAGGCGATTACGTCACCGCTGAACTCGAGCTCTCCGAAGGCAGCTCGGAAGCCCAGACACGGCGTTTCGCGGCCCAGATCGCGGACGCTGCCGATGTGGCTGCCAGCGAGGTCTCTTCTGACGAGGGCGCCCTTGAAGGCGTGCTCTACCAGATCGGCTCCCCGCTCGGTGGCAATGAGGGCAATCCGGCGGGCGGCGGAACGAGCGGTGGCGCATCAGGCAACCGCGCATTCATTGTCGCGAAGCTGATGGAATCCGGGGAGCGGGATTTCGCCGCCGGAGATTTCGAGCGCAGTTGGCGCGATGCGGCCGGGCGGATCCCGGGCGCGGAAAAGCTGACCTTCACCTCAGATCTCGTCAGTCCCGGCGCCCCCATTCAGCTGCAGATATCCGCGCGTACCGACGAGCAGACGCGCGAGGCTGTGCTGAAGCTTCGCCGCGAACTGGAATCGCGTCCTGGCGTCTATGATGTCCGTGATGACCGTTTCCGCACGACCGAGGAAGTCCAGATCCGGCTGAAGCCGCTGGCACGCAATTACGGCATCACCCAGAACGACCTTGCGCGCGAAGTTCGCGCGGCCTTCTTCGGCGCCGAGGCGGTTCGGATCCAGCGCGACCGCGAGGAAATTCCGGTGCGGGTCCGTCTGCCCGCAGATGAGCGGGCCTCGCTGGAAACACTGAAGCGCCTTCGCGTGAAGGTCGGTGACGGCTATTTGCCCATGTATAATCTGGCCGACCTCTCAATCGCCCCGGCCCCTGCCGCTATCAATCGCGTGAACGGGCGGCGTATCTATTCGCTGAACGCCTTCGTCGACGAGGATGTGACGACCGCCGACATCGTATCGGCATACATGTTCGAGGACGCCCTGCCGCGCCTGCAGAAGGACTATGAAGGCCTGACGATGCGGGTTTCCGGCGACCAGGAGGAACAGGCTGAAGCCCAGCCGGTGCTCGCGCGCAACTTCATGCTCGCGCTGATCGCGATCTATTCGCTGCTGGCGCTCAACTTCCGCTCCTACAGCCAGCCGCTGGTGATCATGTCGGCCATTCCGTTCGGTTATGTCGGCGCGCTGCTTGGCCACGGCATCATGGGCGCGGACCTGACGCTGCTGTCCTTCTTCGGCATCATCGGTCTCTCAGGCGTCATCATCAACACGTCGCTGATGGTGACGGACTTCCTGAACGAGCGGCTCGAGAATGGCGAAGCCCCGATGGAGGCCGTTATCGCAGCCATGCAGGACCGCTTCCGCGCGATCATGCTGACGACGCTGACCACCTTTCTCGGTGTGACGCCGATCATCCTGGAGACCAGCCTTCAGGCGCAGTTCCTGATCCCGACCGCGATTTCGCTCGGCTTCGGTATCCTGTTCGGGACCGCCATGCTGATCTTCATCCTGCCGGCGCTGCTGATGATCCACCTGCGCATCTTCGGTGACGCGCAGATGGTGCCCGACAGCAAGCCACAACGCGCCTAGTCTTCGGGGGCTTCGTCGTAGACGAGGCGGAAACCGATATGATTGGTGCCAAGCCCCGTTTCCTGCGGGTGCCGCGCGGCAGGGCGATAGCGCTGGCAATAGTTTTCCGCGCAGAGGAAGCTGCCACCCTTGAGAACGCGAGAGGGCACGCCGGGGTTTGCCGGGTCGAAGCTCCGGTCCTGCGGCACGCCTTGCGGATTGTCCGTATCTGCTGCCGGAAAGGGCGCGTACCAGTCCGTCGTCCACTCCCAGACATTGCCGAGCATGTCGTGCAGGCCATTGGCATTCGGCGCGAAGCAGCCCGCTGGCGCCACGCCATCAAATCCGTCTTCGCCGGTATTCTCGACCGGGAAGATCCCTTGCCAGGTATTGGCATTACGGGGCCGAGCCGAGGTACTGGATGCGCCTTCGTCATTGGCGAGCGCGGCATATTCCCATTCCGCCTCGGTTGGCAGGTGTCCCCCGGCCCAGCTGGCAAAGGCTTCGGCATCTTCAAAAGCGATCTGCGTGACCGGCTCGCGCGGGGCCGCCTCCGGCGCATCGGGCCCTTGCGGATGGCGCCAGCTCGCGCCGGGCACATAGTGCCACCAGGACGCGGTTCTCAGTGTCTCGACATCGCCCGGCCGGAACACAGCGCCGCCGGGCTCGAAGATCGGCGCGAGGTCGGGGCGGGCCTCCAGATCGACATCAGGCATCGTCTCCGGATCAATCGGGCGTTCGGCAACCGTTTCATAGCCGGTCTCCTCCACGAACCGGGCAAACCGCTCCACGGTGACCTCGGTCCGGTCCATCCAGAACGTATCGACCGTGACGGTGCGTGAGGGGCTTTCTTCCCGGTAGTTGGCGTCCGAGCCCATCGTGAACTGACCGCCCTCGATCTCCACCGCGCCTGTCGGCAGGGCGGTGTCGCAACGGGCGGTGTCCTCGGCAGGGGGATGGGCCGGGGCAGGGCCACTGCAGGCCACCACTCCGGCACAAGCCAGGAAGAACCAGACGTATCGCGTCAATCGCGGACCTCGAGACTTACTCCGCCTCTGCGGCGGCATCCTCCTCAGCCTCGGCCAGGTCGCCATGGATGTCCAGCAAGGTGATATTGCCATCTGCGCGGGGCGTGGCGCCCCTGCGCCGCTACGGCACGGCCTCAACCGGCTCTTCGCTCTCCGGAAACGCTGCGCGTGTCCGGTTGGCGATGGCCACCAGCGACAGCATGACGGGCACTTCGACCAGCACGCCGACCACGGTGGCCAAAGCGGCGCCGGAGTTGAGCCCGAACAGGCTGATGGCGACAGCCACGGCCAGTTCGAAGAAGTTGGACGTCCCGATCAGGGCACAGGGGGCGGCAATCCGGTGCGGCACTTTCAGGGCGAAGGCCGCGCCATACGCCAAAAGGAAGATGCCATAGGACTGGATCAGGATCGGCACCGCGATCAGCGCGATGACAAGCGGGCGTGCGAGGATCACCTCACCCTGGAAACCGAAGAGTAGCACCACCGTCAGCAACAAGCCGAGGATGGAAGCAGGTTTCACCCGCTCGATGAAACCGTCCACAGCGGCCTCTCCGCCACGCGCCTTCAGCAGGGCGCGCGCGGCTATCCCTGCGACCAGCGGCACGACGACATAAAGCGCGACCGACAGGAGAAGCGTTTCCCATGGCACAGAGATTTCGGTAACGCCGAGCAGGAAGGCGACGATTGGTGCGAAGGCGAACACCATGATGGCATCGTTCACGCTGACCTGGACAAGCGTGTAGTTCGGATCACCCCGTGTGAGCTGCGACCAGATGAAGACCATGGCCGTACAGGGGGCTGCCCCAAGCAGGATAAGGCCGGCCAGATAGCCTTCGGCCTCAGCCGGCGGAATCAGTCCGGCAAAGACATAGCGGAAGAAGAGAACACCGAGTGCGGCCATGGTGAACGGCTTGATCAGCCAGTTCACGACCAGCGTGATGACCAGCCCTTTCGGTTTCTCGCCGACACGCGCAAGGCTTGAAAAGTCGACGCCGATCATCATCGGCCAGACCATTGCCCAGATGAGGATGGCGACGGCGAAGTTCACATTGGCATATTCCAGACCGGCCAGCGCCTCGACCACGCCGGGCAGGACCTGGCCGAGGGTGATCCCGGCCAGGATCGCCAGCGCGATCCAGAGCGACAGGTAGCGCTCGAACGTCCCCATCTAGCCGCAGCAGCCGCTTTTCGCTTCGGGTTTTGCGACGGGGGCGGGCGTGCAACTGGCAGCCTGCGGCATGCCGGTCGGTGTGGCGGCAAGGCGGGCCTCATCAATTACGGGGCCGCCGCCATAGTGGACCGCGTCGCCATGGGTCAGGAAGACCTCCCAGGGCACGCCCGCAGGGTCGCTGATCCAGCTCTTTTCAGACTGGGCATAGCAGCAAGTGGTCTCGCCTTCCTCGAAGACGGGCGCGTCGGCCTTTGAAAGCCGGGCATAGACGTCGGCAAGCTCACTCTCATCCTCGACCTGGATACCGAGATGCTCGACACCGGGGTTTGCGCCGCGTTGGCTGATCGCGAGATTGACGCGCGGATCATCCAGCATCCATTTTGCGTAGTCTGCTTTACGAACGGAGGGCTCAGCCGCAAACAAGGCGGAATAGAAGCCGATGGTGCGGTCGAGGTCATCGACGGCGATATGCACATGCAGGCGTTTCATTGGGTGAGTTCCTTGTTCTCGGTTGTGCAGCACAGCACGCGATTGGCCGCTGCTTCGACGCTGGTCGCCACGCAGGCTTCCCCGGCGCAGCAATCCTCCATGAGAAAGACGATGAGATCGCTCATCTGGTCGAAGCAGGCGGAGTAGATAATGGACCGGCCCTGACGCTCGCTCGTGATCAGGCCGGCCTGGGACAGGATGTTAAGCTGGGCCGAGAGTGTGTTGGCGGGCGTCCCGCTTTCGTCCGCAATCCGTCCTGCCGCCATCCCTGATTGTCCTGCGCGCACCAGCGCCCGGAAGACGGTCAGCCGGCCTTCATGGGCCAGGGCGGAGAGAGAGGTGACAGCCGTTTTGATTTCCATACTTCCAGTATCGTTGAAATATCGAATTTAGTCAATGCTCTTTTTGAGGTGGTCAGATTCCCGTTCAGAAGTGGACTGAAACTGGACTGTTTCTGGACTGTTTTCGGAATGTCGGAATTGCGGGATTTTTCCCCTATTTTCCGACATCCGAAAGGCTCTTCAGGACGAGCTTCTTCCAGAGGAATTCCTGAAGGCCGGAGGTCTTGTCGAGGCCAAGCCGCGCCATGTGGGGCGCATAGTCCGATGCCGGCGGGGCGGATGTGAGCGCGGACAGGATGTAGGAAAGACGGCCGCCCCGGGTCGCCGTCCTGTCCTGTAAGTGCTCCATTGCGGGGGCCAGATCCTGCTCGACATCGTTGAGTTCCGTGCCGAACGGATAGGCGGGCATATGGCCGAGATGTGGCTTCAGGGCAGCCTTAATGGCGGCAGGCGTGTTCTGTCTCCAGGCATCGGGAACCTTGAAATCCTTCGACAATTTCTTGGCGGCCTGCGCTTCCTCGACAAGCCCGTCGATAAAGCGCGCATCCGTGATCGCCAGCATGCGCTTCACGCACTCCTCATCGGGCTGCCCGCGAAGGTCGGCAACGCCGTATTCGGTGACAATAATGTCCCGGAGGTGACGCGGGACCGTCACATGGCCATAGCTCCAGACGATATTGGATTCGACCTTGCCCTTGCTCTCGCGCACGGCCTTGAGAAGGATGATCGAGCGCGCGCCTTCAAGTTCATGAGCCTGCGCGACAAAGTTGTATTGCCCGCCAACCCCACTCACCACACGGCCGTCTTCGAGCGCATCTGACGTAATGGCACCAAGACAGGTCGTCTTCATCGCAATGTTTATGAAGCGCGCGTCGACCCGCTCGCGGCGGCGCACCTCTTCATTGCCATAAAGCGCGTTCACATCGTCAACACTGGTCATGTTGATCAGGTTGAGGATGTCGTCAGGTGCCTCGCGCAGGCCGCGATAGAAGGTCTGGGGCCCGAGAAAGAAGCCCCCATCAATGGTAATATCGCGGCCTTCATGGGCGCGCCGCGAGAAGATGCCTGCGCGCAGGATTTCGAACATGCCTTGGGTGAACATCTCCGTGCAGCCATAAAGGCCCTGGCTGAATGGGTCATCGCCGCCTTCTTCCTTTGGCCCGGCCGGGCCCGGCAGGTCGGTCAAGGCTACGCGGAAGGCTTCCGGATTGACATGGCGCAAGCGAACCGACTGGGCCGCCCCGTCGCCGAGCGAGCCGATGCCGATCTGCAGGGTGCCGCCATCCTTGACGAGCCGCGCCGCACGCAGGCCGATCGCATGGCTGGTCAGATCCACGCGCGGTGCGGGCGGACCGGCCAGGTCATAGCCGTCCGCTTCCAGTAGCATGTCGAATTCGTCCGGCGGGACTTCGGCATCGTTTGGCATGAAGGGCAGCCGGTCGTTCAGCTCACCGACAACAATGAAGTTCTCTCGGCCGACCTTGTCGCGCATCAACGGAATGAGATCGAGGCTGAGATCGGAGTTGCAGGACAGGCTGTAGCGCCCGTCGCGGCGGGAAATCATCTGGCCGAGGACGTTGACGCCCTCTGCAATGATGCGGCGCATCGCGTGCGTGTAGTTCACGCTGTTATAGTGGCGCTGTGCATACGCGTTACCGAGAAGCGTGCCGGTTGAGAGAAAAAACTCTTCGACCTTAACGTTTGAGGGCAACGTGCCCTTTGTGCGGTCGGTTGCGTAATGCAGATCCGGATAATCGCCGAAGAATTTTTCCAGCAAAGGACCACCGAAACGCGCCGGCAGGCCACCGCCGAGCTTTGGCCGGATGATCGACAGGGCGGTATAAATAGTGAGGTGGAGGGAGGGATCCTCCTTTACGATAGCATAGAGTGCATTGGTCAGCTTGTTGGCCTTGCCAAGCCCGAGTGGCAAGGCAAGTCGGATATCCTTGCCTACCTTTTCGACGACTGCCTTTGCGCATTCTTCGGGCGATGAGAAGGTCGCAAGCGAAGCGGCCTCTCCGTCCTGAACCTGTCCATCCATCTACGCCTCGCTCGGCTCCGCCGGTTCGTCCTGTGTCTCTTCCGAAGATGGTGCTTTGCGCTGGCGCATGTAAGTGCACGGACCACCGCGGAAGGGGGCGAAGCCTGACCCGAAAACCGCGCCAAGATCAAGGTGGTCCTCGGAGGCGACGATACCCTCATCAAGCACACGGCGCACCTCTTCCAGAAGCGGATCAAGAAGGCGTTTCTGCAGGCTCTCCAGCTGCTGATCGGTGGCCTGGCTTTCTTCCTTCTGGGGCTCGCCATCCTTCCAGGTATAGAAGCCCTGACCGGACTTCTTGCCCAGGTCACCTGCATCAACCTTCTCGACCAGTTGTTGGGGCGGTTCGTTGATATGATCGAGATCGCGCGCCAGAACGCGGCCCACTTCCAGGCATATGTCGAGACCGACCGTGTCGGCGACTTCGACCGGCCCTTGCTGCATACCGAAGGCTTCGGCCGCAGCATCGACGTCCTCGGCGCTGTTTCCTTCGTCAATCAGTTTGACGGCCTCAAGCAAGTAAGGGGTGAGAATACGGTTGACCAGGAAACCGGGGGCGCTCTTGACTGGAAGCGGTAGTTTGTCGATCGACTCGACGAAAGCGAGTGCGCGGCTGAGTGTTTCCTTGGTCGTGGTCTCGCCCTTCACGATCTCCACAAGCGGCATTTTGGTGACGGGGTTGAAGAAATGGAGGCCCACGAAACGGCCCGCATTGGGCTTGGGAAGGCCCTTGGCCAGTGTTTCCAGACGGATACTGGATGTGTTCGTTGCAATGATAGCTCGTGACTTCAACTTGTCCTTAAAACCATCATAGATTTTCTGCTTGATTTCGGCCTTTTCAGGGCCCGCCTCAATGATGAGATCGGCAGACCGGACGCCGTCTCCCTTTGGGTCGGCAATCAGGCGGTCTTCCGGGTCACGAATGTCATCGGAATGATCCGGTTTGCCGTCCATCCATTTGTGCGCGCGGCCGATGGCCTTTGCGATAACCTCATTGTCGATGTCCTGAAGCGTGACGGTATAGCCGTTCATCGCGGTCCACATCGCGATATCCGCGCCCATGGTACCAGCCCCGATGACATGGACATGAGCGATGTCATGCCCTTTGGGGCGGCGGGCATCGCGCTTGAGGGCCTCGCGCCGCAGGAAAAGGTTGATCAGGTTTTCCGCCGTCTGTGTCTGGCTGAGTGCAACGAAGGACCGGGCTTCTTTTTGCAGGGCATCATCAGTACCGGTTTCTTCTTCGAACAGGTCGATCAGCGCATAGGGCGCCGGATAGTGTTTCTTGCTGAAACGCTTCTCGGTTTCCTTGCGCGCACGGTTCGCGATGAAACGCTTGCCGGGCGATGAGATTTCGACCGTGTGTCTGAGCTCGGCGAATAGCCCCCGTTTGCGTGTCTTTTTCCCTGCCTCTGCTGCGGCCTTTGCAGCTGCTGTCAGATGCCGCTTGGGAACGGCATCGCGTACAAGGCCCAGCTTCCTGGCCTTGCGCGCATCGATTGTCTTGCCGGTCAGCATGAGCTGAAGCGCGGTCGCTGGCTCAAGCAGGGCAACGAAGCGTTCGGTGCCGCCGAGGCCCGGGTGAAGGCCGAGTTGCACTTCCGGGAAGCCAAAGCGGGCCGTTTGGTCCGCCACGCGATGATCACACGCCAGCGCCACTTCGAGTCCGCCACCAAGGCAGGTGCCGTGGATGATGGCCACGGTCGGACAGGAGAGATTTTCAAGGCGTTTAAGTGCCTTGTGCCCCTGATCGATCAGGGTCTTGAGGGCCTCGGCATCGGCGCTTGAAAGTTCATCGATATCTGCTCCAGCCATGAAGCCGGAGGTTTTACTTGACCGAATGAAAAGCGCTTTCGGCGTCTCCTTCTCAAGTACATCCAGCTGTGCGCAAAAGCCATCAAGTACGGCCTGGCCCAGCGTATTCTGTGCCTGACCGGGCACGTTGATCGTCAATGTAGCCGTGTTGTCTTCGTGTTTTTCGAGATGCCAGATTTGCTTGGCCATCAGGCTGTCTCCGTCTGTTCAGTCTGTGCCGTCGCGGATTTTTGAGTCACCCCACCGGTGACCGCTTCGAGAAGCATTCCGCCGCCCTGACCGCCGCCGATGCATTCGGTGGCGATGCCGGTCTCTGTCCCGAGCCGTTGCATGGCGTTGAGGGCATGGAGCACGATACGTGCGCCACTTGTGCCGACTGGGTGCCCGAGACTGATGGCGCCTCCATCAACATTAAGCTTTTCGCGGTCAATCGCCCCGAGCGCTGAGTCGAGGCCAAGTTCCTGTTTGCAGAACGTGTCGTCTTCCCATGCCCTCAGACAGGCAAGCACCTGATGGGCAAACGCCTCATTTAGCTCCCAGAGATCGATGTCTGAAACGCCGAGTGCATTGCGCTTCAGGATCGGTGTCACGGAGTGAACAGGTCCTAAACCCATGCGTGCGGGTGAGAGGGCTGCCCACTCGCTATCCTTGATTTCGCCGAGAGGCTTGAGACCGTGCTTCTCCACGAAGCGCTCCGAGGCAACGATCATCCAGCAGGCACCATCGGTCACCTGCGAAGAGTTGCCGGCCGTAACGTGGCCATACGGACGCTCAAAGACAGGTTTGAGAGTCGAAAGCTTCTCGACTGTCGAGTTCGGGCGCACACCATCATCCTTTTCGAAGACTTCGCCGTCTTCGCTGAAGACCGGGTCCACTTCACTGTCGAGCCACCCCTCTTCCTGGGCCTTGGCGAGGCGATGATGACTTTCGACAGCATAGGCGTCGGCCTCCTCCCGGCTGATACCCCACTCATAACGCAGGATTTCTGCCGTCTGTCCCATGCCGAGATCGACCACGGTATCGGTCAGACCCTTCTCCACACCGATGACGGGCTCAAGCATCGAGAAGCGGAACTTGCTCATGGCTTCCAGACGGCCCAGCAGTGACTTTGAGGTGTTCACATCAGCAAACCAGTCGACCGCATCGTCATTGAGCAGCAGCGGGGCGTGGCTAAGGCTTTCGGTGCCGCCAACCAGCAGACAATCATAATCGCCAGCCCTGATATAACGGAATGCGCTGTCGACTGACTGCATGCCGGAGCCGCAATTGCGCTGAACCGTCCAGCCCGGCATGTCCTTGCCGAGCCCCATCCGCAGAGCCGCAACCCGCGCCGGATTGGTCGCTTCCGCGCCGGGCGAGCCGCAACCGAGAATAACTTCTTCGATCTCGCTTGCGATGTCTGGATGGCGCATCATCAGCACGCGGCCCGCCTGAACGGCCAGATCGACAGCTGTGAAGGGGCCCGGCTTGCCGCGGGCTTTCAGGAATGGCGTTCGGTTTCCATCGACGACATAGACTTTCATGCTGAAAGTTTCTCCGGTTTGTCAGTCCCGGCATTGATGCCGGTTTTTTCGAGTCTGGACGGGTCGAAACTGTCGACCTCGATGACCTCCCGCACAGCGCGGTGAAGGTCACGCAGCTTGTCGGCTTCCTCGGGAGTGATGATGCCGGCGTCCTTCGCTGCGTCGATATTCTCGACGTCCTTCTCCTTCATGCGTTTCTTCAATGGCTCGCACTCGACGGTCATGGCGAGCGCGCGCTCCAATGCGGCCAGTGGATCTGCGCCCTTACCGGAGAAAACACCTTCGCTCAGGCGTCTGCGGGTGTCGCCCGGCTGCATGAGCAGCTCTGATACGGCCTTGCTCATCCTGTCGGTCGGTCCGCGACGGCGCTTGCCGCCTGTCTGGGTCAGGGTCTTGATTGTCCACCCCCAGAAACGGCTGGGGAAGTTATCGCCCACTTCGGCCAGCTTGGCATGCATGCGGGCAATGCCATCAGCGAAAATCCAGTCCAGAAGCGGCTTGTCAGCCTCAGGCTGCCCGTCGGCTTCGAAGCGCTTCAACGCGCCACTGAGAAGGAAGAGCTCGGCCAGCACGTCGCCAAGGCGCGCTGACAGGCTTTCCTCGAACTTCAGCTTGCCGCCAAGAATACCGAGCGAAATCTCGGATGCGACAGCGAGGTTGGCGCTGTAACGGGCGAGCTCGCGGTAATAAGGCTTCAGTGCGGTATCCTTCGGCACGTGAGCGAATTTCCCGCTTGTCAGGCCATGGAACCAGCTTCGCCAGATATTCGCCACATCGTGACCGACATGGCGCCAGAGCAGATCGTCGAACTTGCGAAGGGCCTCCTTCCTGTCCTCCAGAGCGACTGCTTGCATCTCTTCGAGAATATACGGGTGGCAGCGTATCGAGCCCTGACCAAAGATGATCAGGCTGCGGGTCAGGATGTTGGCGCCCTCCACCGTGATGCCGATCGGGATCGCGCGGTAGGGGGTCTCCAGATAGTTCTTCGGGCCAACGCAAATAGCCTTGCCGCCATGCACGTCCATGGCGTGGTTGATTGTCTCGCGCATACGCTCGGTGGCGTGATATTTCATGATGCCGGAGGCGACCCCGGGATGGTGTCCGTCATCGAGACCAATCGTGATGAACCGGCGTGCGGCTTCAAGCTGGTAAGCTGCGGCACCAATTGGAGCGAGCTTTTCCTGAACGCCCTCGAACTGTCCGATATTAATCCCGAACTGTTCGCGAATACGGGCATAGGCCCCGGTCGACTGGGCCGAGACCTGCGAGGCTGCCGTAGCCAGCGAAGGCAGGGAAATCCCTCGACCTGCTGCGAGTGCTCCCATCAACATCTTCCAGCCCTGTCCGGTTTGCTCCTGGCCGCCCAGGATCTGACTGACAGGGATGAAGACGTCCCGGCCCCAGCTGGGACCGTTCTGGAAAGCGAGGCCAGATGGTATATGACGGTCGCCCGTATCGACGCCGGGCAAATCAGTTGGAACGAGTGCGACAGTAATTCCGAGGTCTTCCTCAGTGCCTAGAAGCCCTTCCGGGTCCTGAAGCTTGAAAGCGAGGCCAATCAGTGTCGCGACGGGCCCCAGCGTTGTGTAGCGCTTCTCCCAGTTCAGGCGGATGCCAAGCGTCTTTTCGCCCTTCCACTCCCCTTCGCAAACGACACCCGTCGCCGTCATCGCCGAGGCGTCCGAGCCAGCTTCGACGCCGGTCAGTGCAAAGCAGGGAATTTCTTCCCCTCGAGCGAGGCGCGGGAGATAGTACTTCTTTTGCTCGTCGGTCCCGTACAGCATGAGCAGTTCGCCCGGTCCGAGCGAATTCGGCACCATAACCGTAACGGCAGCAGAGACATTCCGCGTTGCGATGCGTTTGACCACTTCGGAATGCGCCGAAGCGGAAAAGCCAAGGCCGTCATGCTCCTTCGGTATGATCATGCCGAAGAATTTGTGCTCCTTCAGAAAGGCCCATGCTTCTTCAGGAAGGTCCATGCGCTCGTGCTCGATTTCGAAATCATCGAGCATGTTACAAAACTGAACAACAGGGCCATCGATGAAGGCCTGCTCGTTTTCGGTAAAACCTTGAGACCTGAAGCCTGCAAAGCGGTTCCAATCCGGCTTCCCGGAAAACAGGTCGGCCTCCCACCACGTGTCACCAGCTTCGAGCGCCTGCGCTTCTGTATCAGAGAGTCCCGGCAGGACACTCTTGTACCACCCCATGAGCGGCTTGCTCAGGAGAGATCGTCTAAGACTCTTGAAAGGATTCGCCATCATCCCGCTCCCGGCTTGTCTAAAGTTCTCATCAGAAAGCGCATGGGCAGCCCGTCAGGTTCCTTCGGGACACAATAGCTTTCGGAACGCGAGAGGGAGGCGTTCGTTACGCGATCACTAGAACACGCAAGGCATTCCTCCCATGTATCGTATCTCTTTCCTGACCATCGCACTGCTCTCCAGCTCCGCGCTGGGAACAGCGCAAGCTGACAGTTTTGCCATCAACGAATACTCCACATCAGACCTAGGCCGTGCCAATGCTGGCCGGGTCACTCAAACCCAGGATGCTTCAGCGGCATTCGGCAATCCCGCGCTGTTGCCTGCGTTTGAGCGTCCAGAAATCACGGTCGGCGCAAGCCAGATCCTCGGCAACGCCGAGTTTGACGACCAGGGCTCAACCGACGCGCTTGGAAACCCACTGGGTGGAAACACGGACGGATTCCTGTCTGATGCCACCGTACCGCACGGTCATGCCGTCTATCCGCTCACCGAAAGGCTTTCGCTTGGTCTGTCTATCAGTGCGCCCTTCGGTCTCGCGACAGAGTATGAACGTGACTGGCCTGGCCGCTATCAAGCGCTCGAATCCGAGCTTGAGACGATCAACATCAATCCGAGCGTCGGTTTCGCGCTGACAGATACGTTCTCTGTTGGCGCAGGCATAAGCGCCCAGCGTATTGATGCCCGCCTGACCAGCGCAATCGATTTCGGCGCTGTATGCTTCAGCCAGTCTGATCCGCTGACCTGCACAACGGCTGGCGTCGTGCCACAAGGCGCTGATGGCCTCACCGAGATCGAGGGCGATGACTGGAGCTATGGCTGGAATGCCGGGCTGGCCTGGATGCCGCATCCTGATGTTACAATCGGTCTGCACTATCGCTCGGAAGTCCAGCACGACATTGAGGGGAGTGCCGATTTCACGGTTCCCGCGAATGCAGGCTTCCTGACTGCTACTGGCGCCTTCACCGATACGCCGGGTAGCGCATCGCTCGATCTGCCAGCCTCGACTGAGCTTGGTGTAAAGTGGCGCGCCTCGGAACGCGCGACTTTTTACGCCAACGCACAATGGACGGAGTGGTCGAGCATCGAAGAGCTTCGCGTCGAATTCGAGAATCCGGTCCAGCCAGACTCGGTCGAGGAGCTTAATTATGAAGACGCCGGACGCTATGGCGTCGGGGTAGACTATGAGCTGTCGGAGGGATGGATGGTTCGGGCGGGGTATGCGCTCGACGAAAGCCCGACACAGGCGCAATTTCGGACGGCTCGCATTCCTGACAATGACCGCCATATCATTGCTATGGGTGCAACCTGGTCGCCCAATGAAGACTGGTCGGTCGATGCTGCATTCAACCGGGTTCAGATCGAGGAAACCGATTTTGATCGTGCAGGAAATTTCGGCGATCGGGTTGTTGGCGAGTATAGTGGCCACGCCGATGTCATGTCGGTCAGCGCAAAACGGCGGTTCTAAGGGAGAGGCAATCAGGTGAGCGATGCGGCGGCACTTCTGAACCCCGATGAAACCTGTTGGCGCATCGAAAGCGCCGACAAGGTTCGAGTCATCATCGATGGCGCGGACTACTTTCCAGCGGTTAAGCGCGCCATGCTTTCAGCTCGCAAGACGATCATGATGATCGGTTGGGACTTCGATACGCGACTACAGTTCGAGCCCAAAGGCCAAACGCTGGAAGGCCCAAATGAGCTTGGAAAATTCCTCGACTGGCTGGTTCATGACCGCGAAGAACTCGACCTCTACATGCTGAAATGGGACATGGGAACGCTTGAAGCACTAGGGCGAGGCATGGTGCCTATCGCAGTGCGGCCGATGCGGTTTGCAGAGCATTTCCATTTCAAGCTCGACAGCGAACATCCGGCTGGTGCGGCGCATCATTCCAAGATCATCATTATCGACGACCGGGTCGCTTTCTGCGGCGGAATCGACATGACGGCCGGGCGCTGGGATACGCGCGAGCATCTGGATGATCAGAGCTCCAGGGGCCTGCCTCAGAATGATGAACCGGAAAAGCCCTGGCACGACGTGACGACGGCTGTATCCGGGCCCGTCGCGGCGGCGTTGGGGGATCTGGCCCGTCAACGCTGGTATCGGGCGACGGGAGAGGAACTGTCGCCGCCAGAGGTCCAAACACCACCCGGCTGGCCGGACCTGGAGACCACATTCGAGAATGTCCCTGTCGCGATTGCGCGCACTTATCCGGACTATAAGGATTTTGACGAAATCCGGGAGATTGAGGCCCTTTATCTAAAAGCCATCGCCCAGGCGCAAGAGACCTTCTACGTCGAGACCCAGTATCTCGCTTCGGCAAAGATCGCGCGAGCCATTGCAGATAGGCTGGCAGAGCCGGACGGCCCGGAGTTTATCGTAATCCTGCCGCACAAGGCTGAAGGCTGGTTGCGCCAGAAAGCCATGGATGGGGCGCGCGAAAGATTGCTGAGGTTCCTGTGGTCAAACGATCCGCACGGCCGTTTCCGGGCATACTATCCGGTGACGGAAGGGGGCAATGACATCTATGTTCACGCGAAGGTGCTGATTGTCGACGATAAACTGCTTCGGGTCGGTTCTTCAAATCTCAACAATCGATCCATGGGGTTTGATACCGAATGTGACCTCGCAATCGAGGCAAAAGCCTGTTCCAATCCGGAGGCTGTCACCCGGACAATTATCGCGCTGCGAAATGACCTTGTCGGCGAGCACCTCGGCGTGGAGCCGAGCCGTGTAGCCGAAGAGATGGACGCCACTGGCAGTCTGAAAGCTGCGATCGAGCGACTTCGCGATGATAGACGGTCGCTGCGCCCCTTTTCCAATGGGTCTCTGAAGGAAGACGAAAGCGTCCTGGCTGAAAACGAACTTGCAGATCCGGAAAGCGTTGGCCGCGGCTTGGCAGGACGTTTGAGCGAAGGCGTTCGGGAACTGGTTGAAGAAGCGACCGGCTGATCAGGGCTCACCTGTTCGCACGTATCCAAAAAAAATCGAAATTATCTGACCCGGTTTCGGGCACTGCCACGCCTCTATCCATGAACCACCCTTGCGAGGTCTGTCATGGAAGATGCCATCAATACTGTGCCGCCGGATGCCTGGCCACTGATTACCGTCATGTTCAACGTGACTTGCGTGGTCACGGCGTTGTGGCTGGCCTGGACCATTTTCATTATCTGGCGGCGCAGGGCGTCGAACCTGACGGCTGTGCGTGGTGCCCGTGTAAACCGCAATGCGGCCCCGGACTTCCTCTCAGTCGACGAAAAGGCCCGGAAATCAGCGCTCGCCCGAGGCGAAGCGTACGAAAAAACGCTAAATCAGCGCGACCTCGACGAGGCCAAGGCCGCCGAACTAAAGCTACGCAAGAAGGAATCGCTCGTCGCGCGGATTGGCCGCCTCGTTTCCTTCGGCATGGCACTGTTTTCACTGGCCAGCATGATTTCCGGCACCGTTTTCCAGGTGTCGATCATGGGGCGCTATTGGGAACAGTATTCTGCGGGTGAGCGCCTGATGGCCGTCATCCAGGAGCACCCGATCGGTGTCGCTGTCACCGTCGGGGTCATTCTTTTCAACATCGTCACCTTTGTTTCCAGCCGGAAGTGGGAGAGCTGATCATGGCGTCCGAACCGATTGTCCTTAGCGATCCGCGCATGCTCGCCGAATTCATGCGCCAAAGCGAATTCAAGGCCTTCTTCGAGAAGCGCTTTGCCGTCCCACCGGACTATGCTGCGCTCCTGTTCAAGAATGGTGAGTTGATCGATGCCTTCAAAGGCGGCCACTTTTCCGTTGGCGGGCTTGTCGACAAGCTGAAGGGTATCATTGGAGGGTCGACGCACGTCTCCATGATGATCGCCGACCTGAAGCCCTTCCAGCTCCAGACGGTGCTGAAGGCTACCAGTCGGGACAATGTCGATATTACCGGCGTTGCGACCATTGAGCTGCAGGTTAATCCGGACAAGCCGTCGAATATTCTGGGCATGATGCATGGCGTCGACCGGGTGCCCGACGATGCCAACAATCTTGGCCGCAAAGCCCTCGCCAAGGCTGATGTGCTGGCGCGCATTCGCCCACATTTTTCCGACCGGGTCTTCGAATCCACAATCGGGCGGGTCGATGCCGCAGATATCCGGGGCGATACCGGTCTGCAGGACAAACTCCAGGCCGACATGATGAAAGAGGTGGAGCGTGTTGTCGGAGATCTCGGTTTAATCGTTCGGGCGGCCTCGATCGAATGGGCGCAGAACGCCGAAGAAGCCGCCAACCAGGCCCATGCGGAAGCTGAGCGTCATCAGCGCGAAGTCGAGTTCCAGATCGAAATGGCCAAACGTCAGGCCGAACTCGTCAACGATGCGACGGAATTCGAGATCCGCTCGAAGACCGACCTCGCCAAGCTTCAGAATGCCAGCGAAGACGAACTCAAGCATATGGCTCTCAATAACGAAATCGAGTTCATCGATGCGCGTGAAAAGGCCAAGCGACGTCAGGAAATGGAGGAACTGGACCACCAGATCGCTTTCCTCGAACGGGAGCGTAAGGCGACCTTCGAGAACCAGCTGTCAAACGCGCGAAACGAAACGGAGTTGATGCGCATCCAGCAGGAGCAACTCAAGATCGACACCGACATGTCTTCTCTCCGCGAGAAGCATATTGCGGAGATGAAGAAGTCCGGGGCTTTCGACGAGTTGGAGATCGCGAAGGTCACTCAGGAGCAACAGCGCCTGCACATTTCGGAACTCCAGGAAATCGAGCTGCGGGGTGAAAGGGTCCGCGCTGAAATCCGTCGGCTCGACCGTGAGCAGGACCAGAAGGGTCGCCACGAAGAACTCAAGATCAAGTCCGGCATGACGTCCGAACAGATCCTCGCAATCGATGCGGGTTTGTCTCCCGATGTCGCCGCTGTGCTTGCTGAGCGCGCCCGCGCGGAGACATCGGCCAATCAGGACAGCATGCAATTGATGAAGGACATGGTCGAAGCCGCGCAGGCCGCACAAATTCGGTCTGAGTCGCAGGCGCGCGAGATGTTCAGCATGGGAATGCAGGGTGCCGTCGGTGTAGCGGCTGGAGCGGGCGGCGGAAACGCGCCGCGTGGGGACGTAACCAGCCAGCTGCAATCTGCACCGGAGACCGTCGATTGTCCGAAGTGCAGTACGGCGGCCCCTGCAACCTCCAAGTTCTGCATGAAGTGCGGGACGAAGCTGCGGGTCTGAGATGATGACAATGCCGGCCCCCACACTCTCGCGGCCAAAGGATTGCTGTGCCCGCTCGGCCACTACATCCGGGGCCGGTTTCTGCGGCGAATGTGGCGAGCCACTGATCTGGTGCATGGCGTCGCAGGAATGCCATTCGCTTCTCGACAAGTCCGGCATGTGCCCGGTCTGCGTCCAGCCAGAACTCTATCTCGATGCAGGTGCTGCGAGCACGGTGCGTGAGGGTGGCAAGCTTGCCCTTCCACTGGTCGTTAAGAATGCCTCCTCCGTGGGGCGGCCACTCTTCATTACCGGGCTCTGGATGAAAGAGGATGACGCTGGCTGGAACGAGATTCCACTTTCCTTCGAACGTCTTGAGGCCGGGCGCTCGTCGAATGTTGCCGTTCGGACCGGAGTTCTGGATCATGCCGGGATCCATCAGGTGGACCTGCGTATTGCCGTGGCATCGCGATATCACTGGCGCGAGGAAGCCTTCGTCCTGACAAGTTCGATCATCTTTCCGGTTGAAAGCCGGGATCCGGATGGGCCTGTCACCAACATCAATGTCAATGCCGACCAGATCGGAGCAGGCCTCACCGTCTACAACCCCACACGTATTGAGGCTGACCGCGCCGAGGGCCAGGAAACGCACGTCCGGCCCATTCCGCTAAAGCTCAATCGTGCCGATCAGGATGAAGCAAGACTTGGCCGGCGCGGCTATGAGACAGGGTTACGCGTCCCCCGGACAGTCGAATTTGTCTGGCGGGGCTTTGGCGAGGGCGACTGTCCTTTCGACGGCCCTCTCCTCGATCCGAGCGGGCTGCTTTATCTCGGGCGCAACGCCGTCGGTCGGGACCAGGAAGGCAATGATGCGCGCTTGCTCGTCACGACGGCTGATGGCGCGCTATCGCCTTTGACGGGGTCGATCTCGCGTCAGCACTTCTCACTCTACCCGGAGTCGGGACGTCTGATGCTGCGCGTGGAAAGCCAATACGGCCTGCGCGTGAACGGGGATGCTTATGGCCGCACCAAGTGTGTCACGCTGCAGGATGGAGATACGATTTCCCCACTAAGAAAAACGCCGGACGCCTTGCAGGTCTCGGTGCGGTTCGAGGCGGAGCGGGAGGATGTGACGCGCATCATCCTGACCCGGACCTGTAGCGCTTGAGGAGGGATGGCCATGTCGACATGCGTTGAATGCGGAACCGGGTTGCCGAATGAAGCTCACTTCTGTGCGGCCTGTGGTGCAAAAGTCCCCGGCACTCCGGAAATGCAGGATACATCGCAAGTGCCGGTTGGAGGCGCTGCCCTGAATACGGTCTCGGGGATTGAGACGGTTGCTCCGGGCCATAAGACCATCGACCCTTACGACCGACAGGAGGGTCCATCGATCGAGCCCGGTATGGAGGTCGCCGGAAAGTACCGTATCGACCGCCTGATCGGCGCAGGCGGCATGGGGGTTGTCTACAAGGCCACCGAAATGGTCACGGACACGCCGGTGGCGCTGAAGGTTATCCCTGCCCATCAGGTCAAGAGCGAGAAAGCCGTTCAGCGCTTGATCGAAGAGGGCAAGACGACTCGTACGATTGCGCATCCGAACGTCGTTCGGACCTATGATATCGGCGTCTGGCAGGGTGCCCCATATATCGCCATGGAATATGTCGAGGGCAAACCGCTCCATATCTGGCGCACCGAAAAGATGTCAAAGAACGAGGAGGTGCCTGCCCGCGTTGCCGGGCAGATCGTGAAGGAAGTGCTGAACGGCCTTGAGGCGGCCCATGCTGCGGGCGTCATTCACCGCGATCTGAAGCCCGAGAACATCATGCTGCTCGGTGAACCGACAGAGCAGGATGCGAAGGTGAAAATCGTCGATTTCGGTATCGCGCTGGCGACCGCCGAGAAGACGAATGATAGTACGGGAACCGGTCTCGGCACGCAGCTCTACATGGCACCGGAGCAGATCCGGAATGCCAATGCTGCGAATGCCGCAGCCGATCTCTATTCAGTATCCAAAATCTTCTACGAACTGATCGTTGGCGTACTTCCGACCGGGCACTGGTCGCCTCCTTCAGACGGACGCTCGGATGTACCGGCCGCGATCGATAAACTCATTGAACGCGGCCTCTCAGCCAATCGCGATCTGAGGCCCCAGTCTGCAGCTGAGTACCGCAACGAGATGATCAACGGCTTCAATAGTCGTGGTTTGCGTTCCGGCGCTTCAGTGGAAGAACGAAAGCGCGAATACAAGAGCGCACAAAATGAGCTCAAAAAGGCCTATGGCCGGATGTTCCACGCCATTCCAAAATGGGGATGGGCGGTAATAGGCATCCTCGTCCTGATTGCTGTCTTCGCCGGCTTCACTGAAGAGCCGACGGGGGGAAGCGCAAACGCCAACTGCTATTATGACGCTTGGGGGTATCTGCAATGCCAATAGCCCAGAACAGCCCGAAGCTTGGCGGATACATGCCGGCCGATCCGAATCAGCCGGTCCCCACCCTTGCTGCTACAAGCCGGCCGGATCTGCCGCCTGCTGTGGATCTTTCGCCGATGTGTTCGCCTGTAGAAGACCAGGGGACTGTTGGTTCGTGTACGGCTAACGCCGTGGCCGGCGCGCTGGAGTACCACCAGATCCTGCATCGCCAACCGCTTACGGATCTCTCGCGGCTGTTCATCTATTACAATGCCCGCAAGCTAATGGGGACGGTCGATCAGGATTCCGGCGCGTCAATGCCAAGTGTTGTGGCGGCGTACCTGGCCTTCGGGGCCTGTCCTGAACCGGTCTGGCCGTATGATCCTTCCATCTGGATTCATGAGCCGCCGCAGCAAGCTTATGCGGAAGCGATACATTTTTCCTCCCTTAGCTACGCAAGCATCAATCATGGTGTCGATCTCAAGATCGCTCTGGCGTCTGGCCTGCCAATCATCTTCGGGATGAGCGTCCCGCAACATGCCCTGATGGTTATCGGGCGTGAACGTGGCTACGTGCCGGCGCCGGAGGATGGCAACTGGGAACCCGCTTCGAGCGGCCACGCCATGCTGATTGTCGGTTATGACGACTCCAAGAACGCCTGGCTCGTGAGAAATTCATGGGGGCCCGGCTGGGGCATCAATGGTTATGTCTGGATCGATTACCGGGTCATGGACCATTACAAGCAGCCACTTGGCTTCTGGACGATCGGCGCGCTTGACCGCGCCAAATACTTCAAGCTGGCTGGCGCGTCGGTTGAACAATCAGTCGAGGCCACTGTCGCCAAGGCGCCGCCGAGTGTCCAGGACCAGATCCGGGCATTCAAATCGCACCTCCGAAATGACCTGGAGACCAATCTGGATGCCACCCGGCAAGGCCTGCGTGACCGATTGCGTGGGCCTGGCGCAGGCGGTGGATACAATCGTGGTCCTGGTGCGGGAGGTGGATACGACCGTGGGCCCGGCGCCGGTGGTGGATATGATCGCGGACCGGGCGCAGGAGGCGGTTATGAGGATTGACGAAATCCGGGCGGGGGGACGCCCGCAGGCTCGAGCGCAGGAGGCAGATCGCGCTTCGCGGAGAGATGTTTCCTGCGCCAGCCACATGGAGGTTTGGCATGCTTGAAGCGCTAGACGACTGCCTGATTGGGGGGTGTCTGCCCGATGAACCGGGCCAGAGTTTTCCAACTCTTGAAAAGACTGGAGCGATCGAGCGACCTGCCAAGGTGGATCTTCGCTCTTACTGTTCGCCGGTTGAGGACCAGAGAAAAGTCGGCTCCTGCGTCGCGAATGCAGTCGTCGGTGCCCTCGAATACCATCAGGTTCGCCGCGGTGAGCGCGTGCGCGATCTCTCACGTCTTTTCGTCTACTACAATGCGCGTAAGCTCGCCGACAAGGAGATCCACGATACAGGATCCTCAAGGCGCAAGGCGCTGGCGTCCGTCCTTGGCTGGGGCGTCTGCCCGGAAGCAATGTGGCCCTACCAGCATGCTATGGTGAATGAACCCCCAACAAAAGATTGCTACACGGCCGCTGAACGGTTTCGAGGAGTCGAGTTTGCAGAACTCGAGCATGGCGACGCCGTAAAGGATGCGCTGGCCAGCGGTCTTCCGGTTGTCTTCGGCATGGCCGTACCGCGGCTATTGATGGGGATTGAGGGACGAAAAGGACGGATGCGTCCCCCCGCTGATGGGAGGTGGGAAGACGCCCGTAGCGGCCACGCCATGTTGATTGTCGGCTATGACGACCGTGAAAATGCCTTTCTGGTTCGCAATTCCTGGGGCACGGACTGGGGCGAAGAGGGGCATGTCTGGATCGATTATGATGTCATGATGCACTATACCCAGCCGCCAGTATACCCGGGAGAGAAGCCTTTCGTGATCGGGGCGGTTGCCGAGCATCGAGCGTACCAATTGTCCGGTCCAAATGCAGACCAGGTTCTGCAATCTGTGGCCCAGTCAGCCGCGCCATCGCTAGCCGCAGAACTCCAAGCATCGAGACAATCGGTTGCCAGTGAGCTTGAAGAGCATTTGAGTAAGTCCAGGCAATCCATTCGTGACCGTCTTCGCGGTCCGGGAGCCGCAGGAGGATACTGAAATGGTGATACCGCACCCTTCCGCCCATGACAGGCAACGTTCCAGAGGCGGCGTCCTGCAGACTGCGCTGACCTGGACACCGTTGCTCGCCATTTCACTTGGCCTCTATATTATTCTCACCTGGATCGCTGGCGGAGGTCATAGCGAGACGGCGCCGGCCATCGAGTCGATGCTACGGGCCTCACTATTCGGGTTGCCGATGATGTCAGGCGTGCGCTGGACGTTGACCGGCAGCGATACATTCCTGTTCTTCTCCTTGGTTCTGTTGTCTTTCGAGATCGTGAAAGCAACCAGTTCCCGCTCCAGTGCCATGATCAATCACGCAGCGTCCATGGGGGTTCTGGTCCTCTGCCTCATCCTCTTCCTGACGATTGCCAATTTCGCGACATCGACCTTTTTCCTGCTGACCATGATGGTTCTAATGGATGTGCTGGTGGGCGTGATCGTGAGTATTGTCTCCGCTCGCCGTGACTTCGGTGTTGGTGATGGATTTGCCAACTAAGAGGAAACCATCGCCTCGCGTGTGTGCATGGGGCAGACCATGAGGAGGCAGCGCAAAGGGTCATCCCGGCTGATTTGCGATTAGTCTTCGGTGGATGTTGGCGCTAACGCTGCCGACTCTTGCCATAGACGTAGCGAAGTCGTTACACGCTAATGCCTGCAGCAACTGGACTGGGCTAAAGAACATTGAGCAAGCGTCAGCCGATTACAATCAAGGAAGTCGCGGAAAAGGCCGGTGTCTCCCAGATGACCGTGTCGCGGGTTCTCAACAAGCAGAAGCTGGTCAAGGAATCGACCCGGCAAAGGGTGGAAGAAGCGATATCGGCGCTGAACTACCGTCCGAACCTCATGGCACGAGGACTTGCTGGCGGGCGATCCAAGCTGATTGGTCTAGCCTATTACAATCCCAGCCCGAGCTATTTGAGCGCCCTTCTCGTAAGCGCCCTGAAGCATTGCAGGGATCTCGGGCATCACCTCGTGATCGAAGACCTGGCGGACATCGATGACGGGGCGGACACGTCTGCCATTGTCGAGCGCCTGAGTACGATCCAGCTGGATGGTCTTATTCTTACGCCACCGTTGAGTGGCAATGCGGCGTTGCTCAATCTCATCCATGAGCTCAACCTGCCAACAGTCCTGCTGGGCAACACGATGGCGGTCGAGAGCCAGTCTACCGTTACCTTTGATGATCAGGCCGCGGCCCATGCGATGACAAGCTTCCTGATCGAAAAGGGCCATGAGCGGATCGGTTTGGTCTGTGGCCCGGTTCAGCATCCCTCCAGCCACCAGCGGCGCGATGGGTATGTCGGCGCACTTGCTGAACATGGGCTGCCCGTCGAGAAAGAACTGATCCTGGAAGGCGACTTTACATTCCGTTCAGGCATGGACATGGGCGACAGGCTGCTTGGTCTCGATCATCCGCCATCCGCGATCTTCGCAAGCAATGACGATATGGCTGCTGGTGTGATTGCCGCTGCCCAGCGCCGGTCGGTTCAGGTGCCTGGCGAGCTATCCATTGTGGGCTTTGATGACACTGCCATTGCGGCTGCTATCTGGCCACGCCTGACAACGGTCCATCAGCCCATCGCCGAGATGGTAGAGGCCGCCATCGATATTATCTCTCAGATCACCAGTAGCGACTGGGATGGCAAGCCGCAGCACATGGTCAATAACAACATCCAGATCGTTCAACGGGAAAGTCTCGGAGAACGTCGGTAAAACCTGTTCATTCTCTCTCCTGGTTGGGCCGTTGGCCACTGGTGCCATTGCTGTGAATCTGCCGAAAAAGACCATCATACATATTGCTGACCAGAGCGGTGTCTGGGCCAGGACAAGGGCCATTTTGCAAGAGTCGCAGGCCCAGCCTGACGAGCCTGCCGGGCGACCATTTGTACAATCACTCCTGCTGATGTGACCACTGTCACCAACTTTATTGTGAGCGTTGGGCTCGTCTCTGCGCCTAACGGATACGTCTTACTCGGTTGACCGGCTCTGCATTGGCAGGCTCCAGCGGAGATGTGTGATGACAAAAAGAAGGAATGCCAGCAAGACGAGGCCAATCGTGGTGGCGCTCACTTGCTGGAAAAGCCCATAAGCTGCCGGTACGAGGCCGACCAGCGCGGGCCCAACGCCCATTCCGGCAAATGCGAGAACCGGCAGGAGTGAGGTCACCCTTTCAGTCGGGTCGACCTCCGCCACGATACCCATCAGCAAGGGTAGCCCGCCGCCCCAGGCGAAGAGGAACAGGCTGCTGGCGGCGTAGAAACGGACAATGCCCATTTGTGCGGTGAGCAGGACCACGCTGAGTGCCAGTGTCAAACACACGGCAAGGACGGGCCCGATACGCCCGAAGCGGGAGGTGATGATGGCGGCTAGCAGCGATCCTGCGATTGCGGCGATGTTGCCAACCGCCAGGGCTTGCCCGATCGAGCCGTCAGCCAGCCCTGCCATTGAGCCGAGTATGCCGGAAAATACCCAGAGCACACCAACGGCGGCAGAAAAGGTGAAATAGGCGGCTGCCTTCAACAGGACCGCAGTATGAAAGGTCGAAGCGTTCTGCTCGTATGCGTTTTGCAGGGGCGCCAGCATCGGATTCTGTCCCAGGGCGACACTGACCGGCATCAGAAGGGCCTGTACCCCGGCCAGGAAGGTCGCGACGAGCAAAAAGGAAGATGCCCCGCCAAGTACCGGGATGGCGAGCAGGACAATGACCGCAATTACGGCCTGCAAGGTCAGGATAAAGGCAAACCCCCGGTCGGGATTGGCCGAAGCGCCGACAATCGCCGCCGAAAGCGCCAATAGAACGCCCGCGCCGACGCCGGCCAGCGCTTCCATGAGCACGGCCTCGTTGAAACCGGGCATGAAGGCTACGCCGAGCTGGGCGGTGCAGGCCAGAAGTACCGAAAGAATGGCTGTCAGCCTGAAGGGCAGACGCTTCAGCCACACTGTCACGAATAGCGAGCCAACCGCAGTGCCCAGAAGGTTTGCGAGGCCGACCAGGCCGGATCCGGCTCCCTCGACATGGAAAGCCCCGGCGATGAGCGTCGCCAGCAGCGGCATGGCAACGACCTGGGTGACCCCCAGTCCACCCATCATGATGGCCGCCAATACCTCGCCGCGAGTCGGGCCAGTCGTACTCGTTGTCTGCTGAGAGAACGCCATCAGACCGTATCTGCGGCAAGCGGCGTCTTACCCAGAATATGGTCGGCCGCTTTCTCCGCCACCATCAGGGTCGGCGCGTTGATGTTGCCATTGGTGATGTTCGGGAAGACCGAGGAATCTACGACACGCAAGCCTTCCACGTCGATCACCCGGCATTCCGGATCGACTACAGCTTCCGGGTCATCCGGGCTGCCCATCCGGCAGGTGCCGCATGGATGATAAGCGCTTTCGACTTCGCGCGCCACGAAGGCGTCGATATCTTCATCGCTCGTGCAATCAGGGCCTGGTGCGATCTCCCCGCCGCCATAGGCGTTCAGGGAGGGCTGGGAAAAGATCTCGCGCGTCAGGCGCACACAGGCGCGGAAGGCCTTCCAGTCTGCTTCGCTGGACATGTAGTTGAATTGTATGGACGGCGCCGCCAGCGGATCGGCCGAACTCAGCCGCACCTGCCCGCGGGCCGTGGTGCGCCCAGGCCCGATATGTGCCTGGAAGCCATGGGCACGCACGGGCTGGCTGCCATCATAACGGATCGCCGCTGGCAGGAAATGATATTGCGCGTCCGGATAGTCGGCCTCATCGTCCAGACGCACAAAGCCGGCCGTTTCGAAATGATTGCTCGCGCCGATCCCGGTCTGGGTCAGCAGCCATTGCAGGCCGGCCAGACCCTTGCTGAATGGGTTCATATAGCGGCGCAGCGTGATCGGCTCGGTGCAGCGCATCTGGAGATAAATCTCCAGATGGTCCTGCAGGTTTTTACCGACGCCCCGGCGCTCACTAACCGTTTCGATGCCGAATGGCGCCAGATCCTCAGGTGCGCCGACCCCCGACAGCATGAGCAGTTTCGCCGAATTGAAGACCGAGGCGCTGAGGATGACTTCCTTGCGGGCGAGCAACATGCGCCGCTTGCCTTTATGCAGGAGCTCCACGCCGGTTGCCTTGTTCCCTTTCCAGAGGATGCGGCAGGCTAGTCCACGATAGAGTGTGAGATTCTCGCGGTCGAGCGCCGGCTTTAGATAGGCATTCGCCGCCGACCAGCGCCGGCCTTTCCAGATGGTCTGGTCCATTGGGCCAAAGCCGTCTTGATGCAGGCCGTTACAATCGGCTGTCTTCGGGAAGCCGGCTTCCTGGGCGGCGGCGATGAAGGCCTGGTCCAACGGATGCTGCTGATCAGGCACGGTGATGTGCATGGGCCCGTCCGTGCCGCGAATGGCTGGGTTGGCGCCCTCGACATTTTCCAGACGCCGGAAATAGGGGGCGGTGTGCCGGCCGCCCCAGCCGTCTGCGCCCTTGTCCACCCAGGCATCGAAATCCTTCGAATTGCCGCGGATATAGACGAGGCCATTGATCGAGGAGGATCCGCCCAGCACCTTGCCGCGCGGCGCCGCAAGCTGCCGTCCGCCAAGATGTGGCTCCGGCTCGCTGCGATAGCCCCAGTCATAGCGCTTCATGTTCATCGGATAGGAGAGGGCGGCCGGCATCTGGATGAAAGGGCCAATATCCGATCCGCCATATTCCAGCAGGGCGACATCATGCGTTCCCGATTCCGACAGGCGGTTTGCCAGGACACAGCCGGCCGATCCAGCGCCAACTACAACGTAGTCGGCTGCGCCGATTTCAATTGATCTGACCATGGCTATCCGTCCAGGAGCGCGCGCGGGCTTCCGACTTCATACATGTTGATCAGGCCGCCCCCGCGGCTCGTGCCGTCATAGAGGTCATAGCCAAGCATGGTCTGGGCGCGCTCCGGCAGGTCGCGGACCGTCTCAAGCGGAATGCCGAGCCAACTATTCTCGACGGGCACCAGCCAGCCATGGCAGTAGGAAACAGACAGGCCGCGCCTGGGCACACCACTGACATTCTGGCCGCCGCCATGCAGCGTCTGGCCGGTAAACATGGCGACCGAACCGGGCGACATTACCGCTTGGGTGATCTCTTCGGACTTTGGCTCGCGCTCAAGATCCCATTTGTGGCTGCCGGGCACGACGACTGTCGCGCCGTTTTCGGCGGAATAGTCACTGAGTGCAATCATCACATTAACGACGAGCGGTGCGGCGCTCTGAGCGACGCGCGGCCAGGAATCGTCATCGCGGTGGATTGGCTGGGCTGTCTCCCCGCCGCGGATCTCGATCAGCTCGGCGGAACTGAGACGATAATCGGTGCAATTGGGTTTGAGCTGCTGGTCCATGACCGCCATGATGCGCGGATCGATCATGACATCGGGAAAGCTCCCGGCCTTGGCCGCAATCCCATGAAGGCGCACCGTGTAGGCCCCAAGAAAGCCGTCATACATGCTCTTTTGTTCGCGCGGTTTGCAGGCATCAATATAGGGCTGCAATTCCCCATTGAGCGCAGCCACGAGATCCGGCGCCAGGAAGTCTTCGACGATGACCACCCCATCATCGTCAAGTGCCTTGCTGATGTCGTCGCCCGAGGACGAGCCTGACAGTCGTTGCACAGTCGCACCCATGCGGATTCCTCCAGATAATCTTTGCTTATCAGATTACACTTTTCCAGAATGCGCTTAAAAAGTAAATGGTTAAGCAATTACATTTGTGCTTGACTGCTTGTAAATCGCGCATGGCAGGCACAGACTTTTCTTTGGAAGTGGGCAGGCCTATGCGAGAGACAGGGCGCATTCACAAAACCGAACAGGGGGTCATGTCCACACAGCCTCGCCAACGACGCCATCGCGATGAAAGCCAGAGACATCTGGTCGACGCAACAATTTCGGCGATTTACAAGCATGGCTTCCATGAGGCTACAGCACAGCGCATTGCCGAAGAGGCCGGGCTTTCGGCGGGAAATATCCATTACCATTTCGGCTCCAAGGAAGAGCTCTTCGCCGCGGCCATGCGCCAGCTGATGTCGGATATCAGTGACACGCTGGTCTATGAACTCGGCAAGGCCGACACGCCGCTGGCGCGCGCGCATGCCATCATTCATGCGAACCTTTCGGAGCCGCTTTACAGTCACCGCAACTGTTTCGTCTGGCTGCAATTCTGGTCGGAAACTGCGCGCTCCGAGGAGCTCGCCCGGCTGGAACGTATCAACGCGCAGCGCTTTCACCGCAATCTGCTCGACGCACTGGGCAAGCTCCTCACGCGCGAGCATGCAGAACAGATCGTCCAGGAATTGGTCGCAATGGTCGATGGGCTGTGGATCCGCAAGGCGCAGGACAATGACGCCATCTCACCCGAAGCTGCACGCGCGCTTGTCTTTACCTATCTGGAGCGCCGGATTGGCCCGGCCACGAAGGGGGACTGAGCGACATGGGCCGGGCGGAGAAGAAATTACTGCGTAAGCAGAGCCTGATCGAGGCGACAGTCACCTGTGTGAACAAGTACGGCTATGCGCAGTCGACCATCCAGCGGATTGCAGCCGAAGCCGATCTGACGGGCGGAACTATCTATCGCCACTTCGACAACAAGCGCGACCTCTTCGAGGCTACGATGCGCCACCTGTTAAAGCTTGTCCTGACTGAGGAGCGACAGGCTATCGCAAACGCCGGAAATGACGCCGACCGACTGAAGGCAGTGGTCACATCGAAATTTGCACCCGCGCTGTTTACCTCGGAATTTTGTACCGTCTGGCTGCATTTCTGGGCGCACGCCCAGTCGCATCCGGCCTTTTCACGGATCGAGCGGCTGAGTGATCGACTGCTGCGGCGCAGCCTCAGCCGCTATGCCCACCGGGTGCTACCGACCGAAGACGCGGAAGCCTTTGTCGCGGAAATCTCGCTGATCGTGGACGGGCTATGGATCGCGCATGCCCAGCGTGGTTCCGAGCTGACCGCCCAGGTGGCCAATGAGGTCGCCCAAGGCTGCCTGACGGCGAGACTTGGGCGATAGCCCCTCGATCGGCTCAGACTTCCCAGTGAAGCGGCCAGTCGCCTTCCAGGCGCAGATCATCACCCACCGCATCCTCGATCAGCTTGGCAACATGAAGCTCGCCCGCATCACCGCCATAGGCATCAGCCGCATCGGCGAACCGCTCGCGCACGCGTGAGCCGATCGGAATTGGGACATTGCCTCGTTCGGCGAGAGCCGCACACAGGCGCAGATCCTTGAGGCAGAGATCGAGCGTAAAGGACGGATCATAATGGCCAGCAAAGATCGACGGCGCATCATGGTGGGCCACGAAGCTGTCGCCGACACTGTCCTTGATCGCATCCCAAAGGACGTCCAGCGGAACCCCGGCCCGGCGGCCGAGCATTAGTCCCTCACCGATAACGGCGGCATGGGTAAACCAGAGATAATTCGTCACAAGCTTCACCGCATTGCCCGTGCCGAGCTTGCCACAGCGGATAACCCGGCCCATGCGTGAGAGGACGGGCTCGCTGGCATCAAGTACTTCATCCTCCCCGCCAGCAAAAAGGGTCAGCTCACCACGGCGGGCGCCATCGACAGCACCGGTCACCGGCGAATCGACTGTCTTCACGCCCAGCTTTGCGGCTTGCTCGGCGAGCTCTATCACGAGCCCGGCATCATTGGTGGTCGTATCGACCCAGATCGTGCCTTCGCCGAGCTTTTCGAAAACACCGTTCTCGCCGCGCATGACGCGATCGACGACATCGGGCTTGGGCAGCGATGTAATGAGAATGTCCACGTCTCGGGCACATTCAGCCGGCGTCTCCGCCCACTTCGCCCCGCCTTCGATATGCTGGGCGGCGCGAGCCTTGTCGATGTCGTGCACTTTCAGCTCCAGTCCGGAGCGCAAAAGCACCATGGCCATGTTGGCGCCCATATTTCCGAGACCGATGAATCCTATACGCATGATTCCCCTCTGCTAACTGTTCGTCAGGCCGGCACCTGAAGATTTTGGCCGGCCTTTCCCGTGGGTGTTGCTGGCGCGCAATTGACAAAATGTAATTGTACGTGCAGTTATTTTTTTGAAGCACTAATCGACCGGACAGAGATCCGCAAGGAAAAAGGAAGCGCGAAGTGGGCTACGCCATAGACTTGTTCATCGACGGCAAACGAGTGGCCGGTGAGGGTGAAACAGAGTTCATCTGCCGCAATCCGGCGACGGGTGGCGAGATCGGCCGGTTCCGCGAAGCCAGCCCCGCCCAGATTGAAGCCGCTATCGAATCCGCGACACGGGCCCAGAAGGAATGGGCTGCCATGCCGGCAGAGGAGCGTGGGCGAATCCTGCGCAAGGCGGCGAACCTTCTGCGGGCGCGCAATGACGAGCTGGCGCGGATCGAGGTTGCGGATACAGGCAAACCCATCACCGAAGCCCTCGCCGTCGATGTACAGACAGGAGCGGACGCCATCGAGCATTATGCCAACCTCGCTGGCAGCATTGCCGGTGAGTACCAGGATTTCGGCTATGGTTTTTACTATACCCGCCGTGAACCGATTGGTGTGTGCGCCGGGCTTGGCGCCTGGAACTATCCGCTCCAGATCGCCTGCTGGAAGTCCGCCCCGGCGCTGGCTGCCGGCAATGCGATGATCTTCAAGCCGTCCGAGCTGACGCCTATCAATGCCGTGAACCTGGCCGAGATTTATTGCGAGGCAGGCATGCCCGCAGGGGTCTTCAACGTGCTGCAGGGCGAGCGCAATCCCGGCGCAGCGCTGGCGGCCCATCCTGCTATTGAGAAAGTCTCACTAACTGGCAGCGCTCCGACCGGCCGCAAGGTCATGGAAGCCGCCTCCCCGCGCCTGAAGGAAGTTTCCCTCGAGCTTGGCGGCAAGTCGCCGCTCATCATCTTCGAGGATGCCGACCCGGAACATGCTGCCCGGCTGGCCATGTATGCCAACTTCCTGACCCAGGGTGAAATCTGCGCCAATGGGACACGCGTCTTTATCCATTCGAGCATCTATGACGCGGTGCTGGAAGAGATCGTAAAGCGGACCGCAACCCTGAAGGTCGGCGCACCGGACAATCCGGACACCCAGATAGGCGCGCTCATTTCCGAGGATCATCTCGGCGTGGTGGCTGGCTTTGTGGATCGTGCCCGCGAGGCCGGGGCGAACATTGTCTGCGGTGGCAGCCGCGTTGAAGTGCCGGGCCACAATAAAGGCGCCTTCTTCGCCCCGACCGTCATCGCCGACAGCACTGACGACATGGAACATGTCCGTGAAGAGATCTTCGGTCCCGTGATGAGCGTGCTGAAGTTCGAAACCGAAGACGAAGTTGTCGCCCGCGCCAACCAATCCGACTATGGCCTCGCCGGCGGCGTCGTCACGAAAGATCTGGTTCGCGCCCATCGTGTGGCGGCGAACATCCAGACAGGCATGTTCTGGATCAACACCTATCAGGCGCAACCCATGCAGATCCCGTTTGGCGGCTACAAGCAGTCCGGCATCGGGCGTGAGAACGGTTGGGACGTGCTCGATGAATACACCCAGAAGAAGAGTGTCTTTGTGCAGATGAAGCCCGAAGACCTGCCTTTCTGATGCGCCCCAGTTTCAAGAAACGTAAAGCCGCTAACGCGGCACCGGGAGGATAAAATGAACAGGATCAACCGAACGCCCCTCATTGCGGGCGCTGTGTCCACGCTTGCCCTGATAGGGGCCACACCCGCCATGGCCCAAGAAGCGAGCCAGAATGAAAGCCGCGACCGTGTGCTGCAGACCGTCCAGGTCACCGCCGAGCGCCGGGAAGCCTCCCAGCAGGATGTGCCTGTCACCGTCGCCTCGATTGACGAACGGATGCTGAGTGAAGGTGACTACCGCACCAGCGAGGATCTCGCTCAGCAGGTGCCAGGTCTGCAGATCAAATCCTCCTTCTCGGCGTCGAACCCCACCATTTTTATCCGTGGTGTCGGTATCAACGACTTCAACCCCGCCAATAGCGGCGCGATTGGCGTCATGGTCGATGACATGTTCTACAATTCCACTACCGGCCAGCTCTTCCAGCTGTTCGATCTCGACCGGGTCGAGGTGCTGAAAGGGCCGCAAGGCACGCTCTATGGACGGAACACGACTGGTGGGGTCCTGAGCATCCACACCAAGGAGCCGGGTTTCGAACCGGGCGGCTATCTCGGTGCAACCTATGGCCGGTTCAATCAGATGGACGTCGAAGGCGCGGTCAATCTGCCCGTCAGTGACAAACTCGCCTTCCGGCTGTCGGCGGTCTCCAACACACGGGACGGCACACGCGACATCGCTTTCCCGGATGGGACAAGCACCGAAAAAAACAATGTCGACTTCCAAGCCGCGCGTCTGCAGATGCTGTTCGAGCCGACCAACGCGCTCAAGATCCTCGGCAAGATCGAATACGGCAAAAGCAGCGCAACCTCGCGTTCCTATGAAAGCCAGGGCCTGATCAACTATAATACCGGAGAAGTCGGCATCCCGGACTTTGATCGTGTCTGTGGTGGACGAGGTGCTGCGATCTGCGGCGATGCCTTTGGCTATGTCGATGACAAGGATCCTTTTTCCGGCGCTGAGAACCTCAAGGACACGCCTGAGGAAGTCGAAGCTTTCACCGCCAACCTGCAGGTGGAGTGGGACCTTGGTGCCTTCGAGTTGACCTCCGTGACCGGCTATCTCGACACTGACCGTGAAGCGATCCTTGAAGTGGATGCTTCCCCGAACCGTCTGGTCGAGGAATACATCAACGACGGCTCGGAACAGTTTAGCCAGGAACTGCGTCTGGCCTCGGACTGGGACGGCCCACTCAGCCTGATTACGGGTGCCTTCTATCTTCAGGACGAACTGACAGGGCAGGATTCCTTCGAGCTTCTCGCCGGACTCAATCCGACCCCCGGGACTCCCTATTTCGATGCGACCAACTTCATCCTGAGAACGGACCGGTTTTATACCCAGAAGACCGACACGTTCGCCGTCTTCGCTCAATCCGATTATGATCTGACCGACCGCCTGACAGCGACCCTTGGCGCGCGCTTCACCTGGGAGGAGCGTGAACTGGATCATGTCGCCTATGCAGGCCCGGTCGATGCCGTTCCGCTCGACGGAGATATGCCGGTATTCGCTACCTTGCTCGACACATCCGACTTCGGGACCGATAATCTGTCCTTTGAGGAGCCGACCTTCCGGGCTGCGCTGTCCTATGATGTCAGCGATGATATCATGGTCTTCGGCTCGGTCTCTCGTGGCTTCAAGAGCGGCGGGTTCAACACTGGCGCCACATCCGACCCGGTAGAAGCCTCTGTCGTGGAGCCGGAAAAGCTCATGGCATATGAAGCCGGCATCAAGTCCGAATGGTTCGACAGGACGCTACGGGCGAACGCCTCGGCTTTCTATTACGACTATACCGACCTGCAGGTATTCGGCCTGGCCCCCGGCGCGGTACCAACGCAGACGCTCTTCAATGCCGAGGAGGCCGAGATCACAGGTGTCGAATTCGACCTGACATCGGTCCCCCTCACCGGTCTCGAATTGTCGCTGGCCGGGACCTATCTCGATGCCGAATACACGAACTTCGTCACGCCCCTTGGTCAGGACTTCTCCGGTAATTCGATGGTCGCCGCCCCTGACTGGAGCCTGGTGGCACGTGGGCGCTATGAGACTGGCCCGATCTGGGGTGACCTCGGCCTCGTCGCCGGCGCAGACGCGACCTATACGGGCGACCAGTACTTCGACACCCAGAACACCGAGCGCCTTGCTCAGGGAGAGTACTGGCTTGTAAATGCGCGTCTTGCCTTGCGGCCGCAGCACGGTCGGTGGGAGCTCGCGGCTTTCGTAAAGAATTTGGCGGACGAAGAATACGTGGTCGACGCGTTTGATGTCGCGGATTTCGGCTTCGACGAACTCGTCTATGGGGACCCTCGAACCTATGGCATCAGCCTGACCTACAGGTTCGGTAGCGGTTAACAATCCCTGCGGTTGTGGTCGTTTGTTTCAGGCATGAGGGCGGAGGCGAAGCGTCGCTTCGTCTACCGTGGACATGTCATGTAATCCGGGCTGTCCCGCCAAGACATCAACTCGCTGATTTTCTAAGACCGAGAGCCTCGGACTCCGACGCGTTGAAAATATGGACACTCTGACGACTTGCTTTCGTGCATGTCGGCTGTAAGCACCAAACGCAATGGTCACGACACACGCCCGGCTTCGGCATAGCAAAGCCGCATTTCCCTCTGAGCGATCTCCTCTTCGTATTGCGATCCTTGGGTATCGCTCAGACCCAAATGTCGGGGGGCAGGGTGTTTACGTGGACTATCTGTCCCAATCGCTTGCCGAGGCGGGCGCGCATGTCGACGTCATTTCTGGTCCGCCTTATCCCGAGCTTACAGGCGATGTGCGGTTACTGAAGATTCCGTCCCTCGATCTCTATGCACAACCGCATCACGGTCACTACTCGCTGCGGCCTCGACACTTGCTCAGCCCGACCGACACTTACGAGTATTTCGGGCATCTCTCGGGGAAGTTTGTCGAGCCATATGTTTTTGGTCAGCGCGCTTACCGCTTCCTGAAACAAAGGGTGCAAGATTATGACGTGATCCTTGATAATCAGACCCTCGCCAACGGGACACTCAGGATACAGTCCAGTTTAAAGCTGCCGTTGGTGACCATGATCCATCACCCGGTTACGCAGGACCGCACACTGGCGCTTGAGGCCGCGCAGACCTGGCGCCAACGCTGGTTGATCAGGCGCTGGTATGCCTTTCATCACATGCAGATTCGTGTCGCACGCAGGTTAAATGTCATGACCTGTCCTTCAGAAGCGGCAAAGAACGATATTGTCGATGCGTTTGGTATCGCTCCCGACCGTATCCACCCCATCCCGCTTGGCGTCGACCAGAGTGCATTTCGCCCAAGACCTCACATCCAGCGCTCGCCAAAGCGGATCATCTCGACGGCCAGTGCAGATACGCCGCTCAAGGGGCTTCCAGTTCTTTTGACCGCCTATCGTCAGCTTCTTGATACTCATCCCGGCCTGGAACTGGTTGTCATCGGCAAGCTGAAGAATGGGCAGGCCCGGCGCACGCTTTCTGAACTGGGGCTGGAGCACCGTGTGCAATTCAAAAGCGGGCTGTCCAGGCAAGAGCTGGCAGAAGAATTTTGCCGAGCTGCGATCGCAGTTACGCCGTCGCTTTACGAAGGATTTGGTTTGCCGGCCGCAGAAGCCATGAGCTGCGGGACGCCGGTAATCGTCACCGATGGTGGCGCCTTGCCGGAAGTCGCAGGCAAGGCGGGCATCGTGGTGCCACGCGGTAATGCGAATGCGCTCGCTACGGCGATCGGGGACCTACTTGGGCGCGCTGACGCGCGCCGCTCGGTCGGCGAAGCTTGCCTGAAGCGTGCAAAAGCGGAATTCGACTGGCGCAGGATCGCACCACGCTATCTGTCGCTTATGGAAGAGGCGAGAGCGCACGCATGCTAACGGCGCGCTTTCGGCACCTTGGCCTCTCGGCGGGCGACCGCGTTCTGGATCTTGGCTGCGGTGAAGGGCGCCATGTTCATGGCCTTTACATGCTCGGTGGTCTCCAGATTGACGGGATCGATCTTGATGAGGCAGCCCTGAGGAAGGCCGAAGATGGTCTCAAGTCTCTGCCACCACCGCCAGCCGACAGAAAGGGAGCAATACGGTTTTCGATCGGTGACGCAACAGCCCTGGATTTTGCGGAGAATACGTTCGACGCTGTCATTTGCTCGGAAGTGCTTGAGCACCTTCCAGACTATCACGCCGCGATTGCCGAAATCCGCCGCATACTCAAACCGGGTGGGAGGCTTTGCGTATCTGTCCCGCATGCATGGCCCGAACGGATATGCTGGCGTCTTGCGCCGCCACCCGATGGATATCCATACCAGCCGGGTGGCCATATCCGCATCTTCGATGAGGTCGACCTCAAAGTGTCTATCGAGCGGCATGGATTCCGCATGATCCAACGCCATCATGCACATGGACTGCACGCGCCGCTCTGGTGGCTGAAGTGCGCGTTCTGGACGCGGCGAGACGATCATCCCTGGGTGAAAGCCTATCACCGGTTCCTCGTCTGGGACATCATGAAGCGCCCAGTACTGACGCGCGCACTGGATGCTCTTCTCACACCGGTGATGGGAAAGAGCCTGGTCATGTACTTCGAAACCACAGACGCGCTGTGATGGATGGTTCATTCAAGCCGGGCCTGACCAATGGTGTGCTGGACCTCGATGCGCCTCTTCGGAGAATCCTGGCACTCCAGACCCCGGAGGGGGCCATTCTCTGGTTCGAGAATGGTCCCTGGGACCCTTGGAACCATGTCGAGAGCGCGATGGCGCTCACTGTTATGGGTAGAACCGAAGCGGCAAGCGCGGCTTTCGATTACCTTTATGCCACGCAGCGCCCCGATGGCGCCTGGTTTGGCGAATACGGCAATGCGCTTCCCATGGTCGATCGTGATTTTATAAGCCGTGAGCCGGCGCCGCGGCTGGTCGATACAAATTTCTGTGCTTATCCGGCTGTCGGCGTCGCGCATTTCGCGTTGGCAACAGGCAATTGGCACCGGGCACGTAAATGGTGGCCCATGATCAAAGCCTCCATCGATTTCGTGGTATCGCTGCAGCGTGATGATGGAGCGATCCCCTGGTCCCTCGAGGCGATCAACACCCCCGACGATGATGCCCTATTGGCGGGCAATGCCTCGATCGCCAAGAGTCTCGAGTGTGCTATATTTCTGGCAGGCAGGTTTGACGAGCCTGTTGGTTCTTGGCGGCAGGCACGCGCAAAGCTGATCCAGGCCCTTCATGACCAACCAGACGCTTTCGACAGGCGGGCGACGGGGCAGCGTTTCGCCATGGATTGGTACTATCCAGTCCTGTCAGGAGCCTTGAGCAAAACCTCAGCGCGTCAACGCCTCGACCAGCTCTGGAGCCGCTTTGTCATTCCCGGCAAGGGATGCCGCTGCGTGTCTGATGAGCCGTGGGTGACCGTTGCAGAAACATGTGAGTTGGTGATTGCTCTTCTTGCGCTCGGTGAGCGATCGTCGGCTGAACGGCTGTTTCGCCAGGCCATGTCTATTCGAGATTCGTCTGGCGTCCTCTGGATGGGCTGGCAAACCGCCGAGCGTGTTGTCTGGCCAAAGGAACAACCAAGCTGGACACAGGCCGCCGCCATACTCGCCGCCGATGCGCTGGAAGGATTTAGCACCGCGAACCGGATCCTTGTCGCGTCGGTCCTATAGCCGCCGCAGCAACCTCAGGCTTTTCACAGCGCGCTCTTCGACGAATACGCTGGACGCCAGCGCTTTCTGGTAGATTTCGAACGGTGGGCGCCCGCCATCTTCCGGATCGGGAAATACATCATGGATCGCGAGGAGTCCGCCAGCCATGATGTGGGGCACCCATCCATTATAATCATTAAGGGCATGCTCCATTGTGTGGCCGCCATCAATGAAGAGCAGGCTCAGAGGCGTGCTCCACCGCGAGGCGACATCCCTCGATTGACCCACAATCGCGACCACGGTCCCTTCCAGGCCAGCTTTGCGTACGGTTTTCCGGAAAAACGGGAGCGTATCAACAGCATCTGCCTCTGCGTTCCAAACGTCGGGATCGAAGTACTCCCAGCCAGGCTGATTCTCTTCAGAGCCGCGATGGTGATCGACAGAGAACAGCAACTCGCCGGCGTGCGCACAAGCAGGGCCCATATAGATTGCGGACTTGCCGCAATATCCGCCGACTTCCAGACACGGCCCGTGAGGCGCTCGCTCCAAAGCAGCGGCTTGAAGCGCAAGGCCTTCCTCATGATCAAGGAAGCCTTTTATGTCGGTAGGATTTAGCGGTAATTTCATGGCAAAGAGATACCCGGCCAGCCATGCAAAGTCGATTGACCGGAAGTCATGAGACAAATGCGAACTTGTCTCTGATGAGCGCAAGTAGACATGCTGAGCCAGCCAATAGCTGAGCCATTCGAGGAGAGGGATATTTGTTCGGTTCGATTTGAGGGGAGGCGATGTCCTGCTATGCGGGGTTTTCAGTCGCCCTCACCCAATCAGCCGATTCTCCTGACAATGCTCAATCATATGCTCTTTCGCACAAGAATTGTGAACTCGTACAAGTCGTAGTCGTGCAGCAGAGCTACGTTCGGAGAGTATCTGCGCTTGCAAAAATCGAACAAATGCAACGGGTCAGCATAAAACAGATCCGACCTCATCTTATCTGCATCTGAGTATGACGTAAGGCAGTTGAATGCCACACCGCGTTTCGACTTGGAGACCAGCATATCAAGCGTGTCTTTAATATAATCGAGCCACGCTTCATCTCCGTGCCCGACCGGCACATTAAAAATGCCACTCGCAACGACATAGTCAAAAACCTGATCGAGCTCGCTACCGGCCACGAAGGTTGCATTCGACTTTTCTTTGAGACGCTGGCGGGCACTGTCGACCATCTTCTCGGATGCATCAATTCCTACATAGTCAAATGCGTCTGCGCGATTTTCCAGATACTCGTAGAGGGCGCCGTAGCCACACCCAAAATCAGCGATTGAGTAGGATTCGCGAGATGTGATGAGGCGGCACAACTGCTCGAACCTTAGCTGCTGGCTAGCGAGCCCGTTCCAGTCGACACCGCGAGGGGTATCTCCGTGCTCGGCCAGCTTAGCAGCGTAATAAGATGCGACATCCGCTATCAAATCCGTACGTTTGAGTGTCACTTTACGCTCTTTCTACGGTCGAATTTGAAGATATTATCGCGATCGTTTGGCGTCGAGATAGGCGGTCGCTGAATCAGCCTCATCATACCCGAAGCCGAGGATCTGACGCTGCTTGCCGCTGAGTGTGCCGGGATCCAGCTGTCTGGGGATACGAATCTGCTGGCGGAAATGAGGGATGTTGTAGATGTGATTGACTGCTCGCCTCGGCCGGTCTGTCAGATTTTTGCCTCCTGCATGATAAGTCATGCAATCGAGCAGAATAAAGCTGCCCGCCGGAGCACTTATCTGCACAGCATTGGCTTTGACGAAATCTGAAGACGGAAACTCCTCGGATTTGTGTGAAGCCGGCAAGACAAATGTAGCTCCGTTCTCTGGAAGAAACGGATCGATGCAAAAAAGAGCGTTAATCGCGATTGGGCGAGAGGTCACAAAATGCTGGTAGGCAAGGTCACGGTGCCAGGCACCCTGATTGTAGTCTTGCCTTGGCGGATTGATGATGCCGTTCTGTTGATTGAGGATGAAGGTTCCGAGGATCAATTCATCGATCACCGCCAGTAAGCGAGCATCGAAAGCCAAGTTCAGAAAACTACCAAATCCGAGTGCCATAGGGCACCGTATCGTGTTGAGCTCATTGAGTTCCCTGAGCCGGGATTCGCCTTGCGCTTTGACGTAGGTGGTGTGTGCTGCATCGAAATCGTCGCTGATTTTTGCCAACTCACCGTCTGAGAGACCAGAATCCAGCACAGCATATCCGAGCAATCGTATTTGCTCGACAATGGAGTCCAGCTCGCCACCACGCCCATTTCTCTTCAATATGCCATAGGACGAAGTTGGTATTCCAGATTGTCGGGTCATGAAGATTCCGGCGATCGATATATCTGACGGACCACGGTCAATGGTCGTTGCTTCACCTCGGAAAACACCTTCGCGATGTATACGCCCAAAATACCGTTGAACAGGATAATCAAACCGGAAAACAACCAAATCGAAGCAACGACTGACACATATCCAGCAGGCGGTTGTGATAGGAAGAAGTACTGAAACAACAGATATACGATAAACGCGACCGAAGTGCCGAAGATTGCTAACCCCGAATAGAATACAATAAATAGCGGGCGATTGCTGAACGACGTGATCGCATTGACGAAATGGTCGAATTTTCGCGATAGCGAATAACTGGTGGGACTAAGCGCCAATTTGTCGACCACATGGTGGGTTTGTTTGAATCCCGTGATCAACCAGAGGCCGCCGATGTTCAGTTCACGCTCGGAATGAGACAGCAACCCATCTACATAGCGACGTGTCATTAGTCGGGCGGTGACTATGTTATGCGGCTGCTTGACGCCAGACATCAAATCAAAAGCCCGATAGAACACAGAGCCGGTAAATCGCTCAAACAGGTTTCCTTTTCGCCGCCTCTGGACGCCAAAAACCACATCACTGCCGGTACTTTTCAGTTCGTCGGCGAAAGGAGACAGCCAGGCCGGATCTTCTTCCAGGTCACTGTCGATCAGAAAAATGTAGTCTCCTGAGGCGTGGGCCAGACCGGTCATCATCGCTTGGTGGTGGCCAAAATTGCGCGACAGGTCGATAACTGTGAGGTGCGGATCGTTCTGAACCATGTCGACAGCAAGGCTCAGACTGTCATCAGGCGACCCATCGTTGACGAGCACTATCTCATAGTCGTCGCCAGCGAACTCGCGTGCCGCCTCGCTGGCCCGGCGGTGAAATTCAGCCAGTTCCGCGACCGACCGATATAACGTTGTTACCACAGAGAGTTTCAATGGCTTACACATTTCATGTACGTGCCTGAGTCCCGGCCGCAGTTGAAGAGAAGGTCCACTATGGACACCTGGTGCGTAAAATCACCCCAAAGCTGAGGATAGGTGGGGTAGCCGGAATAGTCGAACCAGCTGAGCGCTATATCGCGAGCCTTGAACATGTCAGCGTCAATATAGCCCTTGGCAGAAGGTCCGGAAACGTACTCTTTGGCGTCAGCCTGAACGCACAGATCCGCAAGTCGGAGCGACTTGCCTTCAACCATGGTGTAGTCGCCCGTTGAGCTGATCTTGGTCTCGATGCCCAGATATTTACACACCATACTGATCAATTGCCTGTTGATTTCAGAGAGATGTGTAACGGCCGGACCGGTATAAAACGGCGCAAGCATTTCGAACACTTCATCGAAAAACGGCGCTCGCCCGTAATTAAGTTGAAGCGCAGTCCAGTGTGCCGCGCGCCAATCCGTTCCGTCGACTTTCGTCTGCCTGATCGTCTGTTTGTATTTCCCCTTAACCTGCACCGGCACTGTGAGCCATTTGGTGCCGTGAGGCGTCTTGATGAGGTTTCGGTTTCGCCAGTCTCGCCGTGTGTACTGGACATCATCGAACAGAATGAACTCGTCCACCGCAGCGATCATGTCAAAATACCCCTTCCACGGCAGGTAGTTTGACTGGACGATGGCAACTCTCTTCAAATTTTGCTTGTCCCGATGCGCGTGCAATATTCGTGGTCGGTTTATCAGCCTTGATCGAATGCCAATAGAGATCATGGCAACTCAGGTTCAGCAACAGCTCATGCGCCTGTCTCTACAGGAAGATCGTCAAGCTGCCGGGGCGAGAAAGACGCGCAAGCTGGAGGTGTTCAGATATTGGAAGAAACTAGACTGGGTCTGCCTGATCGATTCATGACTTCAAAGGTGGAGCCAGACCGGTTAGGCAATTCGACATGACAAAACCATTGGTAATCTTCGGGACGGGTGACATTGCGCAACTGGCGTTCACCTATTTCGAGGCAGATAGCGACTATGATGTGGTCGCATTTACCGTCGATTCGGAGTATCTCGAGTCATCGGAATTTTGTGGCCGGCCCGTTGTGGACTTCGAAAGCGTTGCCGAGCGTTTTCCGCCTGAAAACCACCGCCTTTTCATCGCGCTTAGCTATGCAAACGTGAACGCGCTTCGAAAATCGAAATTCGAAGCAGGCCGCGCAATGGGCTACCAGTTTGCGTCCTATGTCAGCTCAAGAGCCAGCATTCTGAACGAGGGCCAGATTGGCGAAAACTGCTTCATTCTCGAAGACAACACCATCCAGCCTTTTGTTTGCATTGGCGACAACGTAACGTTGTGGAGTGGCAATCATGTCGGTCACCACTCCACGATTGGCGATCACTGTTTCATTGCCTCACACGTCGTCATCTCGGGAGGCGTGATGATTGGGTCTCAGTGCTTCATTGGCGTAAATTCGACATTGCGAGATCACATAGTGATCGGCGAGCGTTGCGTGATTGGTGCTGGCGCCCTCATGCTGAGTGATGCTGAACCGGAAGGTGTTTACGTTGCAAAAGGGACGGAACGCTCTCGCGTGCCGAGCTCCAGGCTCCGGAAAATATGACAGGATCCTGGCGTAAACTTGGGCAACTCTATTGTCCGCCCATGGAGCCGACCCATCCGAAATTGGTCACGCACGCCGCCAATCCGGTCGCGCACCATCTGGAAGGGGATGTCTTTCGGGTATTTTTCAATGGGCGCGATCCTAAACAGCGCTCGTCAATTGGTGCTGTCGACATCGATTTGCAGTCTGGACAGGTGGTTCAGGAGTTTGACGCTCCATTCTTTGAGCATGGACCGGAAGGCAGCTTCTATTCGAACGGAATAAGTCTGGGAAATATCTGCCGTATAAATGGAGAGCATGTTTTGCTGTTCATGGGATGGGAGGCTACCGACGACGGGCGTTGGAAGGGCAATATCGGTCGGTTGGCTGTTAGTCCGGATTTGAATTTGCAGCTAAATCATCCCTGCCCTTTGCTGACTGCTCAGGATGTCGACCCAATAAGCTTATCGTATCCATGGGCGCTGGAGCAGCCACGAGGTGGCGTTCAAATGTGGTATGGCGCAACTCACAGCTGGAATGCGGGCAACGGGGAGATGCTCCATGTCATCCACTCGAGTACTTCATCGGACGGGAAGAGATGGACTCGGCACGGCCAGGTGCTGGGGCACGAGATCGGCACGGCGCAGGCTTTCTCCCGCCCCAGCATTGTTCGTAACGAAAGTGGATCCTTGGAGATGTGGGTTTCTTATCGCGGTGATCCCGCAGACACCTACAAGATTGGTTATGCCAGCAGTGAGGATGGCGAGGTGTGGAATTGGCAGCCGCATGAAGCGGGCATATCGGTTTCTGAAACAGGGTGGGATTCAGAGATGATCGAGTACCCCTTCGTTTTTGATCATCAGGGCAAGCGCTGGATGCTTTACAATGGCAACGCGTTCGGACGGTCAGGTTTCGGGCTTGCTGTGTGGGAACAGAATTGAACTGGCTTGGCATGATGACATCGGCTCAGTTCTTTCGCTTCGCGGCCGTGGGGCTGGTGACGAACCTTGTCGGATACGCCGTGTACCTGATGATTACGTTTGTGGGTGTAGCGCCTGCATTCGCGGTTACGATACTCTTCGGTTTGGGGACTGTGATCAGCTTCGTTGGAAATCGAAGGTTCACATTCCGCGGATCTGGCAACAACAGACAAGCTGGGTTGCGTTACGCGGTCACCTATTTTTTGGGGTACCTTCTCAATCTATCGATCTTGTTTGTCTTCGTTGACCACTTTGGTCTGCCGCACCAGGCGGTCCAGGCTGTGGCGATCTTCATTGTCGCTGGCGTAATGTTCCTGTTGTCAAAGTACTACGTTTTTTCGAGCAGCCCTTCTCAAGGCGAAGATTCACCATGAAGCGTTGCCCGTCCTGTGAAGGCACCTATGCCTCTGTCGAAGAGACATGTCCGGTGTGTGGGTATCAGCCGCGCCGCATCAATGGAATTGCCGCGTACGCCCCCGACCTTGCCTTGGATGCTGACGGGTTCAAACCAGAGTATTTTGAGCAGCTGGCCCGGCTGGAAGCCGGAAATTTCTGGTTCAAAGGCAGAAATCGTCTCATTCTCTGGGCAATGAGGACATTCTGCCACCGACAGCAATCCTTCCTGGAAGTTGGGTGCGGCACGGGTTTTGTCTTATCTGCTGTGGTTGAGCAAAACCCGGAAACGGATGCGATGGGGAGTGAGCTCTTTGTCGACGGACTGAAGATTGCGGCTGAACGCGTTCCTTCCGCATCCTTCATACAGATGGATGCGCGTGAAATTCCCTATGTCGCTGAGTTCGATGTTGTCGGTGCATTCGATGTTATCGAGCACATCGAAGAAGACGAAATCGTATTGGCTCAACTTCATCAAGCGCTTCGAAAAGGCGGAAAGCTGCTTCTGACCGTGCCGCAGCACAAACTGTTGTGGAGTCAGGCGGATGTGTATGCGTGCCACAAGAGACGTTACTCCGCCAAAGAACTGCACCACAAAGTTCGGGCTGCGGGTTTCGAGATCGAAAGAACCACCTCATTCGTAACCACGTTGCTGCCAGCCATGGTCGTCTCGCGATTGATGGGAAAAAAGTCGTCCGCCGAGGATTTCGATGAAACGAAGGAACTTGAATTACCGTCGTGGATGAACGCCGTTTTTTACGCCATGCTTCGATTTGAGCTTGCTCTCATCCGCTTGGGCATCGGACTCCCAGTCGGTGGGACGCGAATGCTGGTCGCTCGGAAGCCATAGGGACTAAGTTTTGGACGACAGGCACATCCCATTCAACTGGCCCCACCTGACAGGCAAGGAACTGGAGTACATCGCGGAGTCTCAGTCCAAAGGTCAGCTTGCAGGCGATGGGCCTTTCACGAAAAAGTGCCACGCTTGGCTTTCGGAACAGACTGGAAGCAAGACGCTGCTGACGCACTCTTGCACTGCAGCTTTGGAAATGGCTGCGCTTCTTCTCGACATTGAGCCGGGCGACGAGATCATCATGCCGTCCTATACGTTTGTCTCGACAGCCAATGCATTTGTCTTGCGTGGCGGTGTTCCAGTCTTCGTAGATGTTCGTGAAGACACATTGAACCTGAACGAAACGCTCCTCGAATCCGCCATGACGTCGCGAACGCGCGCTATTGTTCCGGTCCACTATGCTGGTGTGGCATGCGAAATGGACACCATTCTGAGCATTGCATCTCAGAACGGATTGGCGGTGGTGGAAGACGCTGCCCAGGGCATCATGGCAACCTATAAAGGGCGCCCATTAGGCAGTCTGGGCGACCTTGGCGCGTTCAGCTTCCACGAAACAAAGAATGTGATTTCAGGGGAGGGGGGCGCCCTGATTGTCAACTCGCCTGCACTCGAAGGCAGGTCTGAAATCATCCGTGAAAAAGGAACAGACCGGAGTCGCTTCTTTCGCGGCGAAGTGGACAAATATTCCTGGCAGGATGTCGGATCATCGTTCCTTCCGGGAGAGATCATCGCGGCGTTTCTTTGGGCGCAACTGGAAAAGGCGCGCGAAATCACCGATGCAAGGCTGAGATGCTGGTCACGCTATCACGACCTACTCGCCGACCTGGAAGCGAAGGGGGTGCTGCGGCGCCCGTGCGTGCCTGAAGACTGCGATCACAATGCTCACATGTATTACATCTTGCTTGACACAAAAGAAGCGCGTGACGCCCTGTTGGCCAAGTTCCGCCAGGCAGACGTGGCGTCGGTGTTTCACTATGTTCCCCTGCATTCGTCGCCGGCTGGCCAGCGTTTTGGCCGAACCAGTGGACCCCTGGAAATTACCGAAAGCGCCGCAGACCGGCTTCTTCGTTTACCCCTTTGGTTCGGACTAACAGAACAACAGCAGGACCGGGTCGTCGGTATTGTGAAAGCGGAACTATGCTGAACCCTGCCGAGCCGCAATTCCGCAACAGGTCTAACATGTTGCCGATCAGTATGCCGTGCCAAGTTTATGAAGGGGTGCGCATTGATCTCGCCATAGAATTTGGGCACGGCCACTTGGTTTGGCGATAGTGGCACGAAAAGCTCTCGATATCAGGACTGAAATCCTATGAGCACCGGCGTAGACGAGAGCAAGCGTCACTCGCGCAATCGCTTGTTGGTTGCGGGCGGGGCGGCCGTTGGATTGCTGCTGTTTGAAATCGCCTTCAAATGGAAGGTTATATTTTCAAAAGCCTTCGTCCTCGACGACGCCTTCATGTTTGAAAGAGCCATTCACGGAAGAGCGTTCAATGATCTGGGCGATTTTCTTCCGGCGTTTCAGGCTGTTGATTTCGACAGGTCACCGGGCCTGAAACTCTACCGGTTTCTCGCCGAGATGTCCGGTGACATCTTCATGTTGCGGATCATCTATCTCGGCTTTTTCGCGATCACGTGTGCACTCTTTGCACTTCTCCTCTACCGAGTGACCAGGAACCGGGCCTTCAGCATTCTGACGGCTGTTTTCGCGTTCATCACGCCTTTTTCGCCTGTGCTCGTATTGTTCACCAACGGATCGTACAACATCGTCTATTTTGGGTTGTTCTTCGCGGCGTTGCTAACCGGCACGTACATCGGTTTCGACGACAAGCCGAGAAAAGCGATATTGCTGGTCGCCTTGACCACAACATTTCTTCTTCTTTCGGCGGTGTTCGTTGAGGTCGGTTTCCTTTTATCGCTTGCAGCCCTCGCTTGGCTGTTCTTCTACTCCAAGGCCTATGAGACCTCGATTGGTCGAGTGCTTTTCTTGTTGAGTGGAGCTCTCGTAGTGGCACAGGCGGTCTGGATACTTCTGACCTACACCAGCCCGTACGAAGCAATGCCAGGGAGGGTAAATTACGATCTCGGCTCGATGGTCCTGAATGGCTTGAGCATCATAAACAGGTCCATTTCCAGCTTTTGGGACCCCATGATCAACACGGGACAACTGACACGGCAATCATCCCTGTGGGTGTCGATCGGGTTTATTTGCATCATGCTGGTCATGTATATCGCCACCGGTCTGAGACTTCTTCGCGGGAGCCTTGACTGGGGAGGACTAAGACTGCCTCTTAGCTTTACATTTTTCATGAGTGTATGCGCTGTGCTTTCAATTGGACCGTACACTGCTCTCAGAAGCTCTCACCTGTGGCACTATTTTCCACATATGATCTTCTTGTGCACCAGCAGCTATCTGCTGGTTTACTTCACAGTATCAAAGCGTGGCGCCTATCTTTTATTGGCGATCACAGCCTTTCTGACGACCCAGACGTACAGTCAGCAAATGCCCGCCTACCAGGACATTGTTCAGCAACAGAAATCCTTCTCAAACTTCGTACGCCTTGAAAGCAAGTCATGGCATGAAGGCGATCGCGTATTCTTGTTGTTTGAGGGGAGAATCCTTGCAGGCTTGAATAGCTCCTTCAGAAGCACTGGCTTTACGCGCTATGTCACCGACGATCCTGATGCGCCGGTCTTGTCCATCGTGAGTGCTAGCTCGGCGAGCCGCACTGATATTAACGATGACGGTGACCAGGGCGAAGTCCATTTCTATGAGATGGATCAAGCCGGAGCCTACAAGCCCATTCGCTGATCATCTGAATGCGGCTTCGGAGCGGTGACGTGATCATGCCACAAAGAGTAGGGGTATCGGTTCCGGGGGCTCATTCTTTGTTCTTCGGACACTCCGGCTAGAGGCTACTGGCGAAAATTGCGGGAAGAGCAGGAAAAACCGGGAGCGTAGACTCCCCGATTATGAAGAAGCCCGCCAGTAGCGCGCAATTTGGGGAATTCCCGGGTCTGGTCTTTAAATCAGGGACTGCGTGGCGGTCTTGTAAGACGAATGCAAACTCGTCTCTGCTTCCGGCGAACCGGTGCCTTTAGACCACGAAAAGCTGACGCTAATTGAGGATTGCCGCGTCCCGGTTTTGCTTGAAGCGATTTTTGATTTTGCTTGCAAACACAGGATCAAACCGGTTCTACCAATATCGGACTATCCCGTAGGCGATTTCGATCCCTCGTTCAGGCGGTTTTGCCTAGGAAGGCCCGAGAAAGACCGTGGCCAAGACGCTGGAAAAAACCTTTAACGACTTCCAGCTTCTGCGTTATTGCCTGCCCGCGTTCGATGAGAGCGGGTGGGTGCGGACTCTCATAGCGGTTTAGGCCGTATTTATCCCGAATTGTTTCGACTGGCTGATGCCAGATGTCTTCCCAGGGAATAAGGATGAGGGCTGGCGATTGTCGGCCATGCACCCATGCACTGGTGATCGTATCCATAAGAACGCTGTAGCCCGGCCCGGGCGCATCGGCCCCCAGGACTGCGGTGATCGAGAGAAACTGCGCTGAGTAGTTGTGGCCGAACTGCGCCATCTGGAAGGCCGAAATGGCGATCTCGTGCAGGGCGGTCGTCTCATAGCCACCGGTAATGTGCCAGAGGTCATGCGCCTGGAGCATCCGCGTATTGAGATAGGCAAGCGGCTGCGGCAGGTCGGCCAGCCCGATCGCGTCCCGGTCCAGCACTTCCAGATCGAACTTGTTATCAATGATCAGGTCATGAAATTGCCGGCCAAGCGATCCTTGCGGACAGGCGGCCAGCGTCTCGAGCGTGATCAGCTCCGGCATGGGCCCCGCTGCTGCTTCATCGACGCCTTCGAACCTGCTCGCATATTCGGCAATCCGGTCCAGGGTCTGGGGCGTCATGAACTTGCCAAGCTCGGCCGTGCGCGCCGTGATCGACAGGGCGTCCAGCTTGCCGGCCTTGCCGTCCTCGACAACCTCCCAGTACGCGTCCCACAGACCGTCTGGAGAGGGCTCGGCCGGACGGTCGAAAGGATCGATCGGCGCGGCATCTACAGGCGTGCTGGTCCATCCGGCGGCCAGGGCATCATATGTTTCGGCAATCCGGTCTTGTGCCAGGAAGGCGACATGGGCCAGCGTTGCGGCGATGGCCAGCCGGTCGGCCTTGTCAGATGCATTGGCCGACGACGCACAGCGGGCTGCTGCAGCCTTCAGGGCGTCCGGCTGCAAAGGCGCTTCAAGCGCTTCGAGAAACTCCGATTTCATCTCTTCCATATCCATTTCCTGTCCCTCTTTTTACGGCCGTTCTAGGCGTTGATGCAGACCTGTCGCTGTGTCCCCATACCCTCGATGCCAAGGGTCACGACGTCGCCGGCGCGAAGAAAACGCTGAGGCGTCATCGACAGTCCGACGCCGGGCGGCGTGCCTGTCGAGATGATATCGCCCGGCTGCAGGCTCATATGCTGTGAAAGATAGCTTATGAGGTGTGCCACACCAAAGACCATGGTCGCGGTCGATCCGCGCTGCATCTTTTCCCCGTTCACGTCGAGCCACATGGAGAGGTTCTGCGGGTTCTCGACTTCATCGCGTGTGATGAGCCACGGACCGATCGGTCCGAACTTGTCAGCGCTCTTGCCCTTCACCCATTGGCCGGTGCCTTCCAGCTGGAAGGCGCGCTCAGATACATCATGGACGATGCAATAGCCGGCAACATGGTCGAGAGCGTCGGCCTCGCTCACATATTTCGCGTGCTTACCGATAACGACGCCGAGTTCGACTTCCCAGTCGGTCTTTTCCGATCGGCGGGGGATTTCAAGCTTGTCGTTCGGGCCACAAATGGCGCTTGTCGCCTTGAAGAAGATGACCGGCTCGGTTGGCACGTCGGCGCCGGTTTCAGCTGCGTGGTCAGCATAGTTGAGGCCGATGCAGACGAATTTTCCAACGCCGGCCACGCACGGCCCGATACGGTCGCCCGGATCCATGCGGGGCAGGGTGGTCAGATCGACCTTGCGAAGTTCGTTCAGCACCACATCATCGAGCGCCGGGCCATCCCAGTCATCGATCAGATCGCTGACATCGCGAATGTCACCATTCTGGTCGATAATGCCCGGTCGTTCATGCCCGTCTGGACCAACCCTCAGAAGCTTCATTGCGACATCTCCCTAATTGGTCCAACCACCGTCGACGACATGAACCGCGCCGGTCGTGAAAGCGGATTCCTCGGACACGAGATAAACGGCGAGTTCTGCAATCTCTTCCGGTGTGCCGAGCCGGCCCATGGGCTGGCGTGCGACAAAGGCCTGGCGAGCCGTTTCATAGTCACCCTGAGCGCGCATCCGGCCCTGCAAGGACGGGCTGTCGACCGTGCCGGGGCAGATTACATTGCATCTGACATTCTGGCCGACATAGTCAGCCGCGATCGCCTTGGTGAGGCCGATGACGCCGGCTTTGGTGACGCCATAGGCAAACCGGTTCGGCGCGCCGGTGACGCTCGACGCCACAGAGCTCATATTGAGGATCACGCCACTGCCCCGCCGCACCATCCCCGGAAGGACGGCGCGAGACATCTCGTACATCGACGTCAGATTGATCAGGAGAGATTTGTCCCAGTCCTCCCGGCTGCAGTCTTCGATTGTCCCGTGATGCACCCATCCTGCGACGTTGAACAGAATATCCAGACCTTGCTGGCCATCGATCAGATCGGCGATGGCGGCGCTGTCGGTCACGTCCAGAAGATGTGTCTCGATATTGGCCGTATCAGCGAGCGTCTGCAAAGCGGCCGGATCGATATCGGTGGCGATGACCCGCGCATTCTCCCGCGCGAACGCGATCGCGGAGACCCGGCCAATTCCGGCGCCAGCGGCGGTGATCAAAGCGGTCTTGCCGTCAAGCCTGCCCACGCTGGCCTCCTGAATTTTCAAGGTAAATCCGCTCTGCATTCGCTCGCCAGACAGCGACTTCGTGTCCGGTAAAATACTGCGTGATGAGCCGTTCGCTCTGCGCTGCCCAATCGGCATAGCTTCCAGCCATGGTCAGCACGGGCCAGTCGCTGCCCCAGAGGACACGGTCGTGCCCGAAGCAACTGGCTATGTGACTGACGACACCCTCGATCGATCCGTCGTCGGTGCGCGCGCCGGCTTCGGTAAGCAGACCTGACAGTTTCGTTGAAACGTTCGGGCAGGCGGAAAGTGCCTTTATATCAACCCGCCAATCACCAAGATTGCCGCTGGCGATCGGCGGCTTTCCAGCGTGATTGACCACGATGCTGAGGTCTGGATAGCGCTGCGCCAGCGTGGTCATCACACGAATCAGGTCGGGTCGGGCGTGACCGTCAAAAACAAGACCGGTGTCGCTCATGGCTTTGAGAGCGGGAGCGCATGCCTCCTGCAGGATCCAGTTGGGATCAGGAAGGTCGGCAATCATCGGCCTGATACCGACCAGGCCGTCTTGTGCGGCGTGCCGCCTTACCTCTTCAGCGGCCGTCTCAGCCTGAAAGTCGATCCAGCCGACAACGCTCGCCACTCGCTCGTCCGCCGCTTTCAGGGAAAGAAGAAAGTCGGTTTCCGCAGCGCTCGCGGCGGCTTGTACCAGGATGCAACTTTGGACGCCTGCTTGCTGCGCCTCCGGCCAGGCATCGTCTATGCTGAAATCCCTGTAGATCTCAGAGAACGCGGGCGTGAGCCAAGTATAGTCCCCGCGAGCCAGCGTCCAGACGTGCATATGGGCATCCAGCTTCGCCATCATGCAGGCACCGGCGCATTCTCGGAAATCAGGCCGTCACCCTGAAGGGCGGCCCAGAGGTCCGGATCGATTTTCGTTCGCGTCCAGTCTGCGGTCTGGCGAACCTCCTTGCTGGTTCGACCACCTGCGAGAACAGTCGCCACGGCCGGATGAGCGGCGCAGAACTGCAGCGCTGCGGCGGGCAGCGGAACCTCAAATCGGGCGCAGATCTGACGAAGCCGGGCGGTCTTCTCGACGGCCCAGTCCGGTGCTTTGTCATAATCGTAGTGAAGAGGCTGCCCCGCCGCTGCGGCGAGCAGGCCTGAATTGAATGCTCCCCCAATCATCACGTGGATTCCGCGGTCGTGGCAGGTATCGAGGAAGTTTAGCGACGCCTCATGTTCCAGTAGCGTGTAGCGGCCTGCGATGAGAAGAATGTCGAGGTCAAACTGGCCGATCACCTCCTGGCAGATTTCGATCTCATTGACGCCGAGGCCAATGCGGGCCGTCAGCCCCTCGGCCTTCATGGCGGCCATTTCCGGCAGGGCTTCCCGGAGCGCTTGCAACAGGATTTCCTCATGGGCCTCACAATGGGTCACGCGCCCGATATCGTGCAGCAGGAGAGTGTTCACACGATCGACGCCGAGCCGTGACCTGCTGCCTGCAAAGGCGCGCCGGATGCCGCCCGCCGAATAGTCAAAGCGGGGGATGAAGGGGGCAGGGGATGCAAAGCCGTTATCTGGGACGGGGCTGTCTCCCGCAGGCTCGAGGACGCGGCCAACCTTGGTCGAGAGGGCAGGCCGCCAGCCTGTCTGCGCGAGGCAGTCACCTATTCGCCGCTCGCTAAGCCCATGTCCGTAGAAGGGCGAGGTGTCGATAAGGTCGAGCCCGGCGTCACGGGCCGCCAGTAGCGTATCCATCGCCTCGGCTTCAGAGATTTCACTATAGAGATTGCCGAGCCCGGCCGCGCCGAGGCCAAAGCGCGGCAGCTTACCAGTTTCGGCGGTCTCCATATGAAGTGTCACGGGTGAGCCTCCTCCGCCCAGACCACACCATTCGGAAATTCGTGATCGGCCAGGCTTTTCGGATACATGTCTATTGAATAGCCAGACTTGGTCGGCGCGATGTAGCGGCCATTCCTGATTTCGATCGGATTGAGGAAATGCTCATGAAGATGCGCGGCATGCTCGATGACGCGGTCGTCCATGGTGCCTGAAATGCAAACATAATCGATCATTGATAGGTGCTGCACATATTCGCAGAGCCCGACCCCTCCGGCATGGGGGCAGACCGGGATGCCGGCCTTGTCCGCCATCATCATGACGGCCAGCACCTCATTCACGCCAGCCAGCCGGCAGGCGTCTATCTGGCAGAAGCCGATGGCCTCCACCTGCAGGAACTGTTTGAACATGACCTTGTTGTGGGCGTGTTCACCGGTCGCGAGTTTCAGGGGCGCGATCTGTTCAGCGATCGCCTTGTGCCCGATAACATCGTCAGGGCTTGTCGGTTCTTCGATCCAGTAAATGTCGTAAGGCGCCATCGCCCTGGAGGCGGTGACTGCGTCGGCCACATCCCAGACCTGATTGGCATCGACACTCAGCCTGACATCATCGCCGAGCGTGTTGCGGAAGAGCGCGCAACGCTCGACATCCTGGCGTAGATCACCGCCAACCTTGATCTTGAAATGCCGCCAGCCTTCGGCATGTGCCGCTTTCAGCTTGCGCACGATTTCAGTGTCGCTGTACCCGATCCAGCCGGCGGAAGTCGTATAGGCCGGATAGCCATCTTTCATGAGGCGCTCAATCCGGTCAGCGCGGCCAGCGTACTGAGACTCCAGACGCTCCAGCGCGGCCGCTTCAGGCAGGTAGTCGCGGATATGGCGGAAATCGATCGCCGAGAGAAATTTCGCTGGCGAAAGGTCGCTGACATAGCGCCAGAGCGGTTTGCCTGCGCGTTTGGCGAGGGCATCCCAGACGGCATTGATCAGGGCGGCCGCGGCTAGATGGACCACGCCCTTTTCGGGACCAAGCCAACGATATTGGCTGTCATTCAGCAAGAGCCGCGAGGCGAGCCCGAGGTCTTCCTCGAATTCGTCAAGCTCACGTCCGACTAGGTGAACTCCCAGACCCTTGATCGCAGCAACACACAAATCGTTGCCGCGTCCAATCGTGAATGTAAGACCATGACCGGTGGGGTCACCGCCGCTCATTTCGATTGACGCATAAGCGCACGAATAGTCCGGATCAGGATTCATCGCGTCCGATCCATGGCTGTCCCGTGATGTCGGGAAGCGGATATCGCGCGCGTCGATTCCGGTAATCACGCAGATACGTCCAGAGCCAGGATCTGCACGGCCGTGTCGGACCATTCGGGCACAATGACCCGCAGGGTTCCATCCTCGGCGGTCCAGTCGCTGACGCCGCCCGCAAGTTGGTTGACGGATGTGACGGTGCCAATCTGGTCAGGCAGCTCTATCTCTACATCGGTGACGGCGGGCACGCCGAGCAAATGAATATAGATCTTGCCAGCCTCGGTGTTTTGCGTCGCCCCGATGGCCACGTCTGCGACGGTCGGTTCCGGCATGGCGAGCGGTCGGGTGTCCTGTACCGCAGGACCCGCCGTCTCCAGCCATTTTCCAACCGCTTCAAGCCGGGATGCCTGGCCTGGCGGGATGATCGTGTCGCCGCGCGGGCCGACATTCAGAAGGACGTTTCCGTTAAAGCAGGCCGAGCTTGCCAGCATGTGAGCGATGCCATCCCGGCTGATATAGTCCTCGTCGCTCTCATTGCGGTTATAGGCGAAGGAATGGCCCATGCCGCGTGTCGTTTCCCACTGGAATGGCAGGATGCGGTCGAACATGCCGTATTCCGGTGTGCGGGCATCCCAGACAGGGGGCTTTGGCGGAATGATGCCGGTGAGGCCTTCGGGGCGGTCGAAAGCATCCGTGGCAAGCGATCCGTCCGGTGTGATCCAGCGATCATTGGTCAGGCCGTCCGGCACTTCATTGTAGTACTTTGCGAGTATCTCAAACGAGTCCTTCTCGGCCGGATAGGCGATGTCGTTCCAGAGATAGTCAGGCTTGTAGCGCTCGATCAGCTCTCTGTAGTGGGCATTCGCGTAGTCGATATAATTCTCGTCCTTGCCCGGCATGGATGTCAGGAAGTCGGCGAAGCTCTCGATCCGCTTGTGCTTGAATGTCCAGTCGACACCGCCTGAATAATAGACGCCGAACTTTAGCCCCTCAGCACGCACAGCCTCCGCCAGCTCGCCGACCACGTCGCGGGTCGTATGCCAGTTGTCCTTGTTTGGATTCTTCACGTCGCTCGGCCACAGGGCAAACCCGTCATGGTGCTTTGTCACCAGGACGACATAGCGGGCGCCAGACTGCTTGAAGAGTTTCGCCCATGAGGCCGGGTCCCAGGCATCGAGCGCTTCATTGAAGGCCGCGCCGAAATTTTCGTACGGGTAGTCCTCGCCATAGGTTTCGCGGTGGAATTTCGCCGTCGGACTGTCTTCGAAAAGCATCGTGTTCTGGTACCAGTCGGCATAGGGCGTGTTTGCAAAGCCGGCTTTCTCGTCAGTCGTGTCCAGCTGATCGATCTGCATCTGATGCGGCGCAAATGCCGGTATCGCGGCAGGCCCCCAGTGAATGAAAATGCCAAATTTGGCATCCTTGAACCACTCAGGCACATCATGCTGGCTGAGGCTTTCAGCGGTTGGTTCGAATTTGCCCTGTGTTCCGCTCATCGAGCCGAACACCCATAGCTATAGACGCCAAAGATCATCCTTATTTCCTCCCATGATGCCGTCCTTATCTGGACGATCAGTCACGAGGTTGTACGATGAGTGTGTTTCATATGCAAGCAGGATGTTTGTATATGAATAAGTTTGTATTGGTGAGCGGCGGTTGTCGAGCGGCTCGAAACCGGCCGCAGGCATAATAAGGGAGAGAAAGCGCATGCAACGCAAAGCCTGGATGATAAAGCTCAAGCCCGAAAAGATGTCTGAATATAAGGAGCTGCATGCCAATGCCTGGCCGGCGATCCTGAAACAGATCACCGAATGCGGTATTCGCAATTATAGTATCTATTTGCGCGAACCGGAGAACTTACTGGTCGGCATTTATGAGTATCACGGCACGGATTTCGAGGCCGATATGGCCCGGATGGCGGAGGACCCTGAGACGCGCAGATGGTGGGCTGTCACAGATCCGTGTCAGCAGCCGCTAGAGTCAGCTGAGCCGGGAGAGTGGTGGGTGCCGATGGAAGAGGTTTTCCATCACGCCTAGCCGGTGTGTGGCTCGTGCCCGAGCGCGGCGGAGATGCGATCAGCCGCCGAAGCGATGAGCGCGGGCGCATCATTCACCGAAATCCTGGTTCGCCGCGTGACCACGAACGGGACAGTAAGGCTGGCGACTGCCGACTCGCTGGCGGAATCAAAAATCGGGGCGCCGATGTCTGTGACCCCGTCCACCATACGCGAGGGCATGCAGACATGGCCTGCTTCGCGTATGCGCACGGCGTTCTCCTGCAGCGTGTCGAGCGCGGCCTGCGAGGCCCCGCCTGCCTTCAGATGTTCGAGGATGCGGCTTTCCTGCGCGTGCGCGGCAAAGGCAAAGAGGACAAGCCCGGAGGCGGAATGGAGAATGGACCGTCTGTGGCCGAGCCGGACGCTAAAGCCAACATCGTCGGGGCTTTCAGTTCTGGCAATCACGACAATCTGGTCTGAACTGACCACGGCCAACTGGATCGATTGCATCATCTCGGCGGCGAGAGCGGACATTTCGGGCAAGGCCGCTTCATGCAGATCCCGTTTTGGTGGAGATCGCATGCCGACTTCAAAGAGACGGTTCGAAAGTTGCAGTTTTTCGGGGTCCTCGGTGCGCTCGACATAGCCGCGCATCTCCAGCACGACGATCATACGATAGATTTCATTGCGTGAGCGTTCGATGGTTCGGGCAATCTCGGCAATGGATAACGGCGTGCGCACACTTGAAAGGCATTCCAGAATATCAAGGCCCTTTTCAAGGGCCGGCGCTTTATAGGGGGCGTCAGTCATTGAGTGCGTCGCCTGCTATCCGGGGTCTCTGTTTTGTATATGAACGAGTGGTGTCTATCCATATTATATCTGCGCAGCTACAAATCCATAGCGTGAGGCTCAGTTCTTGAGGCCGAGCATGTGCCTTGCCGCAGGTTCCGCCGTATCAAGGGCGCCCGATATTTCTTTGACTGGATCAGACCGCCGGTCCGAATTGATCCATTTTTGATAGGCAAGATCCGTTGCGGCGAGCAGGAGAAGCGCAACGAGATCCGGCCTGTAGTCCTCCTCGCGGTCCAGTCCGAATTCCTCGGCCACGAAGCGGCCAAAAATGTCCGTCTGGTCAGTGTTGGAGCTGGCTGAGGCAAAGGCCAGATCGGCGTCGGTTCGCAAAGCGTTCCAGAAGGTCGTCTCGGGTTTTTTTGCCTCAGCGAGTGTTTTTGCCCGGGTAATGGCCTCTTGCCTGAAGAACGCGAAGAAGCCGGTCGATCCGCGTGCCTCGAAAGCGCGTTTGCGAAGCGCGTCTGTCCGGTCCTGCACCAGCGCCAGGGCCAGATCGGCCTTGGTCTTGAAGTGCATGAAGAGTGTGGTGACGTGAACGTCGGCGCTGTCGGCAATCGCCTGCATGGTGGTCGCGGCGTACCCCTCCTTGCGGAAATGGTGCCCCGCTGCCTTGAGGATCGCAGCGCGTGTTCGGCGGCGGCGTTCTGTTCGACGCGGATATTGAATTTTCGGTTGCTTCATTGATGCGTCTTCGCTGCCTCGCGATGTGTCGGATTTCGGTGTCTTTGCCATGTTTCGTCTCGTCAGATTGCGGCGAAGCGTCTGCGGCTTGGGTGCCGGTAAGAATTATGGGGCGCATCTACCATGACGGCCAATGACATCGGATACGCTCTGCTCAGGTCCTCAACAGGATTTCGCCCTTCAGGCCACATCATGGCGCTCCTTTCGGTGGCGAAAGTCCTTCGGCGCGCCGGCGCGCCAGCTCATCCACCGCATGCTGGTGGTCCGCGCGGGTGACCGGATAGAAACTCATAATGAACAGCGCCATCGTTACAAAGCCCGCGATCGAGAGCGCGAACACAATGGCGAGTTCATTGGTTGTCGTAATGTCGACGGCGCCAGGTTCAGCATCCTCGGGAAAGCCGACCAGCGTAAGCAGCAGGCCTGAGACCAGGATGCCCATGCCGGACACCGTCTTGTTGACGAAGGTCGTAGCAGAAAAGATCAGTCCCTCCGATTGGCGGCCTGTCTTGAGCTGTATCTGGTCGGTCACATCGGCAACCATGGAGGCTGTGAGGATCGCTGCGGCGATGACGGCCATCACGGTCACCGTCGTGAACGTAAATAGCAAAGGCACAAGCGCTGGGCTCTCATTGGTCGGAAAAAGGCCGATCAGCCGTAGCCCGACAGGCACGACGATCGTCAGCATCGTGATGAAATAGAGTGTCAGCGTCGTCCATTTCTTGCCGAACAGCTTCGAAAGGGGAAGGACGACCACGAATGCCAGCACCACACCGAGAAGGCCGCTCGATGTGAGCAGGGCAATCTGTCTCGACGACAGCTCCCAGAAATAGGTCTGCATGTAGATGCTGAGCGCCGCGCTCAGTCCGCCCGACATCGAGCCGAAAATACTGCCCAGAAGAAGCGGTGCATTGGTGCGGTGAAACAGTGTCGCAAGCATGTTGCGCACGGTCTGGATGAGCGGCTCTTTCGGCGGGGGTGGCGGGGCCACAAGTGTTGAGATGCGGCCATGCGTACCCGCCGTGGAGACAAGTATGGAGATGGCCATGAGCGGCGCTGCAATGGCGGCGTATTTCAGATAGCCTGATGGGTCCAGAAGCCCGCCCGGCGCGGTCGGATCGTCAGCAAATATGGCGCTGAAGACGAAGACGCCCATCAGGATGCCGCCAACCACACCAAAGAAAAAGCGATACGCCACAAGCTCGGTCCGCTCGTGATAATCCTGGGTGAACTCGGCCAGCAGCGCCGTCGATGGAATTTCATAAACGCCGAGGGCAATGCGCGTCCCGCTGGTCAGGACCAGAAGATAGGCAAAGAGGATAGTGTCCGAGGCGTTGATCGGCGGCGACCAGAGGAGAAAGTACAGAAAGCCGACCGGAACAACAGACGCATACATGAAGGGGTGTCGGCGGCCCCACTTGCTGCGAAAGCTGTCCGACCACTGCCCGATGACCGGGTCGAGAACAGCGTCGGCCACCATCGCGATCATGATGGCGAGACCCACCCAGGCCGCCGGCAAGCCGACGACCTGATTGTAGTAGATCATCAGGAGGACATTGAACCCGTTGTCCTTGATGCCGAACGCGACGGTTCCGAGGCCGTACACGAGCTTGGTCTTCCAGGGCAGTTTGCCCGCTTTCCGGATGGCTGTAGTTTCCATGCGTACAGCTAGAATTTCATCTGGAGCTGGACGCCATAGGTGCGGGGCGGCGTCAGATAGAGGGTCTGCGAGACGCCGGCCGGCTGGACCCGGAACGTGCCGGTCGCCCCGTCAAAACCCTGCTCGTCGAAGACGTTCTTCACATAAGCCAGGACCTGCAGGGTGTCATCGGGATTGCGCCACAGGCCGACAAGGTCGACCTGGTCATAGGCCGGGGTCTGCGTGTATGAGCGGTTGAAGACGCCGTGATAGGTCTCGTCGAGCCAGGAATAGTTTCCCGATAGCGTCACGTCGCCATTCGCCCCCAGCGGGATGTCATAGCTGACGTTGAGACCAAACTTGTTGGGAATGGTCCGCGGCAACATCTCGCCCTTGAGATCCTGTGGCTGGTTTCCGCCCGAGGCCGGACCGGAAGGCTGGGCGCCTGGTTGCTGTGCCAGCGGGTCAGCGACATCCACAAAACAGCACGCCTCGCGCACTTCGGAGTCGTTGTAAGCATAGGTCGCAAGGACGCGCAGCGCGTCGGTCGGCGTCCAGTTCGCTTCAAGCTCAATCCCCTGCGCCCGCGAATCCTCCAGGTTGAAGAAGCGGGTGAGCTGGATGCCATTCTCCTGAACATCGAGCGGGACCTGCAAGCCATCATAGGCGTATAGATAGGCGGTCGCATTCAGCTGGAAGGTCTCGCTGAATGACTTCTTGGCGCCGATCTCGATCGCATCGAGAAGCTCTTCATTGGTTTGCGGAAACTGGCTGATCCCGCCGGCATTGAAGCCGCCTGACTTGTAGCCCCGGCTATAGCGAAGGAAGTAGTTGCTGGACGCATCGGGTTGCCACTGAATGGCGGCAGTGCCGGATACGGCATCCCATTCTCCGGAGAGGTCCCGCTGGGCCAGGCCTGTGACGGGGTCGATGGTAACCAGACTGGCCACACCAGGCGCATCCGAATTCGATACGGTTGAAGAGGTCAAATCCAGTGCCGGGGTGAGATTGCCTGAGCCGCCCAGGGTGAAGCCGGGAATAACGCCATAGGCGATGACCCTCAGAAATTCCGACCCTTCCTTCTCGTCCATCGAGTAGCGAAGGCCGCCCGTGAGAGTCAGCGTATCCGTTATGGAGTAGTCGGCTTGTGCGAACAGGGCGTAGGACTTGGTGTTGATGTCCGAAATGGCCGTCACATAGTCGCCGCTCGGATTGGCAGGGCCGCCGACCGGGGCAAGGATTTCAGGCTGGGCGGCGTTACCGAAGTGCGACTCCTGAAGGAAGTTCTCCTCATAGAGATAGGCCCCGAGGATCCACCAGAGATCGCTATCGCCCGAGGACTGGGCTGTCAGCTCGTGGCTCCAGAACTCCTTGTCTTCGGTGTAGTCGAATGTGCGCTGGGGAAAGACGGTTGCCGGCGTACAGATCGGCCCGACTGCAACTTGCAGGAATGCGCAGTTGGGTCCCCCGGTGAAGACCTCGCCCGCGGCCGGATTGGCCGGATCCAGAGGAAAGGAATAGGAAAGGACATTGGTATCGTCGTCGTCCCGGAAGGAATTGTAGAAATAGGTCCGATATCCGCCAAGATACTTGATATCGACATTCTCCAGATTCCACGTCGCGATGGCCGAGAACCCGAAATCATCGTCCAGCGTGGAGTGCGTCGTCGTATTGACGTTGAACTTGCGGATATCGTTCTCGCCGGGATTGGATGTGGCATCACCCGCCAGGAAGAGATTGGCCTGTGAATAGCCGAACGCCGGACCGGGCGTGAGATAGCCTGTCGGGAAAGGGGACACATCGTAAGGGCCGGCGAGATTCGTTGTCCGGTTGAGAAAGTCGCCTTCCGTGGTGTCGGCCTTGATCCAGACCGAAAAATTATCGGCCAGATCGGCTTCGAGCTGGAATTCGATATAGGAGGTCTTCAGATCGCCTGCTTCGTTCGGGCCACCCGCGACGTTTTCGAAATATCCCTCATCCTGATTGGCATAGGACAGGCCGAGCTTGGCGCGCACCCTGTCGGTGATCGGACCGGAGATGGCGGTTTCTGCCGTGACAGTGTCGTAGTTTGCCAGTTCCACCCGCGCTTCGCTCGTGAACGTATCGGTCGGCCGTTTGGAAATCACATTGATCGCGCCGCCAATTGAGTTGCGGCCATAGAGTGTCCCTTGTGGCCCCCGCAGGACTTCGACGCGCTCTACGAAGAAGTCACTTTTGGAAACCGCACGTGTCGATGCGTCGTAGAGACCGTCGGAATAGGTCGCGACACCGGGATCGGAGCCGTTCGTGTTCGTTTGGCGGCCGACACCACGAATGAAGACGCGGTCGTCGCCAGCGGAAAATGCAAGGCCAGGTGTAAAGCGGGCGAAGTCGCCAAGACTGTCCAGCGCAAGTTCCTGGCGAAGGTCGGCTGTGAAAGCCGTCACGGCAACAGGCACATCCTGCAGACTTTGCTCGCGCTTCACTGAGGTCACCATGACCTCGTCAAGTTTGCGGACGCTGTCTTCTTCTTGATCCTCGGCAGTTGTCGCCCCGGTATCGGTCTCCTCCTGCGCCATGGCGGCGCCGTTGAAAGCAGCAAGAACAGTCAGGCTTGCAGCCACCAGCCTCGGTGATCTCTGTCTCATTTATTCCTCCCTTATCGTCCTGGTTCTCCGACCAGGATTTCAGGAAAGGTAAATTAGATTAATCTAGTTGAATAGAGTGACCTAAGGGCAGAGGCGATGGTGGTATGAGAATGGGGCGTGGGGCAAAGGACCGGCAGTTCCCTGTCATGGCCTTGCCTGCAGGGCCATGACAGGGGCGATAGCCCGTTGATATCTCGCAAAAATACTAGCTGGAAGCCATGGCGCGACATCGGGGGTTTGATGAACCTGGAGACCGCCGGGCATAAAAAAAGCCCGCCAATGGCGGGCGTTTCGGGGCTTTGCGAGACCTGGCTTCAAATCCAGGGGTGCGTGGCGGCGTCGTCAGACAAACGCAAACTCGTCTCTGCTAACTGTGGGCAAACGCTCTCAGGCCGCGAGAAGCTGGCGCCACTTTAGGAGGGCGACGTCACGGTTATGTTTGAATCGGGATCGTGAGTTGAGGTGACGGTCGAGATTAAAATGGTTGTAGAAGGAGGCGTGCGTTGAAGCGAATTTCTGCAAATTCGACATTCGCCTGAAACGCGACATACCCCGCTCTCGTCGTCGGAATGGCAAGTGGCTATTCTCCGCTCGATTGTTGAGATGGCGACCGACCTCCTGGCGGTCGATATTTCCAATCTCTTTCATCGCAGCTCCATACGACCTGAGCCGATCTGTCACGACAGTCTTCGGTGCCCCATATCGCTTCATCGCTTTCTTCAGGAAGCGCAAGGCCGCTGATTTATCTCGGGTTTTGGTGACATAGCTCTCGAGAATTTCGCCTTCATGGTCGACAGCTCGCCAGAGATAATGCGTCTTTCCGTTGATCTTCACGAAGACCTCATCCAGATGCCATCGCCATTGAGTGATCTGGCGAAGTTGCTGGGATCGGCGCTTCCTGATCTCGCCGGCGAACATTGGACCAAACCGGTTCCACCAGTACCGGACCGTCTCGTGGCTGACTTCGATCCCCCGCTCGTGGAGAAGGTCTTCGACGTTCCGAAGAGATAGTGGGAACCGTACATACATCATGACGGCGAGGCGGATGATCTCAGGCGACGTCTTAAAGTAGCGGAATGGAGGTTTGGTCATGCGCAGAGAGTAGGGCCGTCGGGATATCCGGCTCAAGCCAAGTTCTTCTGACAATACCATAAATGCAGCTCTCCGCCGCGCCATGCGTCCGCGCTCTTGGAGAGGAAGACGCCCGGCTTCAGCATACAGATACCTCCGATCTCGGTGCTGTGTCCGCCATAAACTGTCAGGTTATGGCGACCGTCCCACAGCATGATCCTGTTATCGTGCGTATGAAGGCCCGGTGAGAATGCAAGACGATCGCCAGCAGTTTTCACTACCTCATAACCCGGCCCCCAATCCTCCGGGTCCTGCAATTCCACAAGCGGCGCATAGGAAACCGGATCCCAACTGCGTAAGGAGAGACGGCTCCATGTGATGACAGGCCCGCCGGCAAGCTCGCGAAACCCCCAATTTCCCATGCCGTGCCCGCCATCCAGAAATGTCATCTTGCGGCCGGTCGTGACATCAAAAACACAAAGACCTGTCCCGCTGCGTACGAGAAGTTCACTTTTGCCGCGCCAGCGGGAGCTTGTCGTCCGACTGCGAAATTCCGGCTGGACGGCGACGACAGCATCCCCGCCGGAAGCAGTCAGGGGCCTCGCTCCCTCCTCGGTCCATCGATGCAAAACGCCGTCCGGCGCAATGACAGGCTCTCCGTGAATAAAGGCCTGGGCATCGTCGTGACAGATAAGGTCGAATCCATCCCCTTCCTGCCGCAAACGCCAGATGGCGCCGATCAGGGGCGCAAAACCAATGACAGATCCGTCGCGCCCCGGCGCCAGCAAAAGGCCCGCTCTTTCACTCGCCTTTAAGAGCTCGTCCTCATGCAGAGACGCGATAGCGCCTGAAACAGCTTTAGTTGAAACCCCCCGCGCGCGCGCCGCAAAAGCCGCAAGTGCTTGCGCATCGCCATTCAAGCGCAGATGCAGATCTAGGGATTGAAGATAATCCGGGTGCGCCGCACTCATATGCGCATCGGAAAGGGCTTCATATTCTTTCATGGAATCTTCGCAGATGCGCCACTGATCGGGGAATTTCAGCACCAGGCGGCCATCCGCCAGTGCGCCGGACTCCCAGAAATCCGGACGTTCTTCCCGTTCAGGAAAATCAACCGCATGCGCCGAGCGCCGGTCCAGCCAGGATATGTTGAGGCTCTTCCCCTTATCCGCATCAATCCGGCGGAGGTCAGGCGCAAATACGTCGAAGCCTTCCGCCTTCATGCTTTTGACGCCAGTCTTTTTAATCACTTGCAGTGAAGGCAGCGCCAGCGTCAGACGACGATAATCTTTCGTGCAGACCTCAACACGCTCGCCGGTCCGGTCGAACGCCAAGGAGAGCGCCTCAGCGCCGCTAATCTCGGCGCTCGCCAGCAAGTCTCCGGTCAAGCAGCGCCAAAGCCGGAAGGAAAGGCGGTGCTTCGATGTGCGGTCGACAGACGCCGTCAGGAGCTGGTCCTCAGCGCCGCACAGGATCTGCGGCCAGCCGTCATCGACTTGCAAGATACTGACGCTCTCGCCGTCGTTCCAACGCAACAGTTCTATACAATCATCGGCGACAATCATAAAATGTGCGTCATCATAGGCTTGGGCGTGCGGAAAATGTTGACTGGTGCGCGTTTCTGACAGAGCCTCACCTGAGAGGGGATTCGCGAGCAAAATTCGCTGATCGAAGCCGACGACCATACGATCACCCTGCGCACAGAAAAGCGTCGGCGTATCGTTTGCCGCATTGGCATCCCACACCAGGCGCTTGAGACACGTGCAATCCGGAACGGACCAGATACGGACCGAGCCATCGCCTGACGATGAAGCGATCCGGTTGCCGCCGAGGTCAAGAACGCTGCTTATATATCCTTCATGGCCTTCAAGAACCGCGACGCAGGTTCCGTCAAGGCGCCACAACCGCAAGGTTTGGTCATTTGACCATGTCAGCAATGTCTTGTCGTCGAGCAAGCGACAACCACGCACATAGTCCGAGTGCCCGTCGAGAACACAGAGGGTTTCGCCGGTTTTCGTATCGATGATGCGCGGTTTCGTATCCTCCTGGAGGAAATTCCCCCAGTTCCAGACCATCCGCAAATGTTCGTTTACTTGCAAAGACATGACAATATCTGGCCGATGAACGAGTGTGAACGTCACGGGGTACCAAGATGTCGCCGCCGCGCCAATAACCGTATCGGTTATTGTCATTCTGGCTAAACTCCGGCTTTAATGAGAGGCGCAGCGCATTTCGTCCGCCGCACAAATGCCGGAGGGGTATCGTGAAGACTGGGGGAAGCCTTTTAGCCGCATTATGCGCACTCGGCGCTGTCGCCGCAGCAAAGACTTTGCCGATGTTTGGGACGCCTCCCAGCATCGAGGAACGAATGGAGCAGGTCTTCCCTGTGGAGGGAAAGGCCCTGGCCGAAGAAAAAGCCGCATCAGTAGAAGTGTCGTCCGAAGCCGCCGCCGAACTGCGCGCGGCGCTGGCGCGTGACGATGAAGCCGCCAAGGCCCCGGCCAAGCCAGCAGCCGAAGAGGCCAAAACGGACAAACCTGAAGCAGACAAGCCCAAACCGAACTATGACGCGGCTATCAAGCAAGCGATGGACGCTGGCGACCCGATCAAAGCGGCGATCCTGAAAAGTTGCCAGAGCGCGCCCTCCGGCGGGACGCTAAAACTTCATCCCAATACTGCGGCGCTGATGCGGCAATATTGCAAGGACCGCGATTTCGAGATCGTTGTCGACAGGAGCAAAATAAGACCCAGCACTTTTGCGGCCGCGCCCTCCTCAAACGAAGAAAGCCAGAAGGCGCAGCCGGACGCGAAGATCGAGGCGTGCCGCAAGGAAGCGCGCAAACACATTATCTCCTGCGCGAAAGTCACTGACTACCAGAATTGCGAGACTTGGGGCTGCCCCGAGATCATAGAATGCGACAAGCGCCTGACGCGATGCGACGACCACGGATCGCCTTACAATCAATCCGGTGAATTCTACTGCGACAACCGTAATTGGCGGACACGGGACTTCGACTACGAAAAAGTGCTGGAACGCGCCTGTCCCACTGAGTGATCTTTTCAGAAAGAAGACAATGTTTTTAAAAACACTGACGGCGCTCGCTGGCGCCATGACAGGGTTGGCCCTTTCTTTTGCGCAAGCGCAGGATATCGCACCGCCAGGCTGGACCATCAGCTATTCCAGCAACAGCCTTTACCTGACTCGCCCGGACCTCCCGGATATTCGCGTCGCCGTCGTCAGTGATGTGCGGCCCGAGCTCACGCAGGAGGAGAAATTTGAGTTTATAAAAACCTTCTTCACCGAACGCGCCGATTGTCCGTCACTCGCCCAAGCGGAAACCCATAAATCTTTTGCAGGCTATTCAGCAACGTCCGCTGGGGCCAGCGCCCGCTGCAAGCTGATATCCATGGGCCATTGGGAAAAAGGCGGATTGCAGAGCGCAATGATTTTAAACGAAGCGGTCGAGGAGAATAAAATTCTCGGCGGCGTGCCGACCCGCGGCGTCGTCTCAGACAGAGGCCATACCGCCGAGGCGATTCACCAGGACATCGTCGAATTTCTCATGACCCGCTATCAGATTGCTGAAAGCAAGACGCCGTTCGAACAGGTCAGAGCACAAATCACGGTCGACGGTCTCGCCAGCCTTTATCCTCAAGAGCACAAACCCGCCCATCTTGTTCGGCTGAGGGCGGACAATGGACTAGATGCAATCACTCATGCAGGCTTGACCGGAGCGCACGCACTCTTGTTGTTTCCGGAAAGGCAAGAAGATTCGCGCATCAGCGCCTTCCCTTGCATGCAATGGGACCCGGCCATGTTCGATCCATATGACACGACCCGGACGCCTTGGCACAAAGACAATAATTGCGAACGTTATGTCTGGCGCTGGAAGGAAGGCGACCCAGCGAACGGCATTGAGATAAGAACATTATCAAAAAGCGCGAAATGGTTCTCCGAGCATTTCACGCTTGAGAATGACGAAAAGAAAAAGCTCTCTATCGGCGAGTTCTATAAGCCTTTCGAGGCGGGCCAGCGTCTGGATCTGAGGATTGGCACCACACGCAAAACCATGGACCAGCTGCTTGATGGCCGGCGGCAGCTTTCCTCCCTTGAATCTTATGGGCTTATCCTGCAGCCCGACGGGCGCTTCATGGCCGGGACCGTGCTTTCTTCAACCTTGGAGGGCGGCAAAACTTCAGGCCCGGTCCAAGGACAATACCACTTTGACGGCCACGCCGTAACCTTGCTGCTCGATTCAGGCGAGGTGATTTACGGCTTTGGCGGATGGCTGCCCTATGAGAATGAAGAAACGATGAGCTATCGCTCCGTTATCAATATCAATGGCTGGATTTACACGGCTTATTGCGAAGGCAGAAGTTTATGCAAGTGATGCGGCGGGTGAGAGGTAGATACAAAGCTACCGATCTCTTTCCCACATACCGCATTATTCAATGACGCTCAGCTCAATTGGAAAAATGGAAATCGACAGATGTAATCAGGAGAGCCGCGATCGCAGCCAGGCATTCCAGTCCTCAGTAGAGAGGCCATCGGCCAGACGATCTTGAATCGCCTCCACGTTGCCCGGCTTATCCAAGAACTCGCGCACCAACTCTCGCTCCTTCCAGGCCTTGGCGTGAGCGACAAGATCGTCCCAGCGTTTCTGCTCGCGCTCTCTTTGTCTCTGCGTTTCCAATTCAAGCTGTCGCTTACGCTCATACTCCCGGTGTTGCGCCTCACGTTCCAATCTCCGCTGCTTCTGCAGATGTAGTGCCAAGATCAGTGTGCGGACGATCTCCGGGACCTCTTCCTCGAGCAGGGACTCATCTTTCTCCTGCCAAGTCTTCTTAATGCCTGAGAGCCACTCTTTGATCTCGAAGAGAAGTGTGCCCGTCGGCTCGAGTTCGGTCACATGCGTTCGATCGTCGTACAGCCACCGGCGCTCCTCTTTATTGATCGCTCGCTTTATCTGTTTGCGCTTTTCGCGCAGCGCGATTTCAACCCGATCAGGCCCACGGCAAATGCATAATTTGTTGGCGTCTTGCTCGGCCGCGATGCCGGTTGTGCTCAGCGATTTCAGAATGGTGCTTATGATCCGGTGGCGCCGGCGGTCGATTTCGGTCCATGGCGATGGTTTGATTGCCCAACCGGTGTGGTCCTGCGACGCTCGGAAGGTACTGCGTTGATAGTCGTCCAGCCAGCGCTGCACGATCGGGTGCGGGTTGGCGAGGCGCTTGGGAACGACCATCGTAGATGCCTTCGGGGCCTCCAGCCCCGCTTCGGCGAGGCCATCGCCAGCATTCCCCGATGATCGGAGATTTGGACCTTGTGGGACGATTGTGATCAGCGTGGGCGTTCCATCTTTCGCTTCAGGGAGCGCTGGCCGCCGAGCCGCCTTCCCATGCTCGGCTTTGATCCAGTGGCCCTGCGGTGGACGAGGAATCGCGTGGCGATCACAAAGCTTCGCAAGGCCGGTCCCGGTAATCCCATAATCGACGGCGACCTGGTTTAGCGGCCGGTCCCAGACCGCGTTGAACAGCGCATCGCGTGTGACAGATTTGGCATTCATTTTTTGGCCTCGCTCCGATGTTTGGGCGAGCGCTATGAAGTGGTCCAGCGCTGGCTGGGTCAAGCCGGGGCAGGGGGGGCTTCTCATAACTGGTGATTATGCCATCGACGAGGCTGCTAAATCTCAAAAGCGAACTTCGTTCTCTTACGCGTCCAAGGGCGAAGCTGAGAAACTATGGCGCCTTACATTAGGCCGGCGACGGTTTTTGACTTCTTTGCAGCCAAGGGCGAATGTCGCGACCATGAGCTGGAAATCAGAAGTCGATGAAATCAGGCGCCGCCGCGAGCGAGCCATATTGCAGGGTGGCGAGGCGGACATTCAGCGCCAGCATGATAAGGGCCGCCTGACTATTCGCGAGCGTATCGCAGCCCTGATCGACGAGGGCAGTTTCGAGGAAATAGGAAAAGCCGCGGGCGCCTCAGAGCGCGGTGAAAATGGTGAGTTCCTGGAATTTAAGCCGGCCAATTTTGTGCTCGGTTTCGCAAATGTCGATGGACGCCAGATCGTCGTCGGCGGCGAGGACTTTACCCTGAAAGGCGGCTCGCCGTCTCCGGCCGGCCTTCGTAAATCGGTCTATGCTGAAGATTTGGCGCTCCAATACAAAATGCCTCTGGTGCGCCTGCATGAAGGCGCAGGCGGTAGCGTCGGCGGCTCCGGCGGACCGAGCTTGCCGGGGCCCGTCTTCTCTCCGTCACGGTTTAAATCGGTCGGCCAGACGCTTGGCACACTCCCCGTGGCATCAGCCGCACTTGGGGCAGTAGCCGGCTTGCCGGCAGCGCGGCTTGTCTCGTCACATTTTTCGGTCATGTCGAAATCTACCGCCCAGCTGCTGGTGGCCGGGCCGGCCGTCGTTGAGCGTGCAATGGGCGAGAAGCTAACCAAGGATGAGCTTGGTGGCGTGCAAATCCATACCCGCAACGGCGCCGTCGACAACGCCGCCGAAGACGAGACAGAAGCACTTGCCCAGATCCGCCGCTTCCTGTCCTATATGCCGAACAATGTATGGGAACTCGCGCCCGTCGTTGGCTGTGATGACCCTGTCGATCGGCAAGAAGAGGCGCTGCTTGATATCGTCCCGCGGGAGCGGCGCAGGGCGTTTGATATGCGGCGCGTACTCTCCCTCATTCTCGACCACGACAGCTTTTTCGAAATGGGAAAGGGCTATGGACGCAGCCAGATCACAGGCCTTGCCCGGCTGAACGGTCATGTCGTTGGGGTCTGGGCCAATGACGGTCGGCATTTGGCTGGCTCAATGACAGCCGATGGCGCCCAGAAGGCACAGCGCTTCATCGAGCTTTGCGAGACCTTCCACATCCCGATCGTGGCTTTTGTCGACGAGCCCGGCTTCATGATCGGCTCGAAAGCCGAACAGGAAGCAACCATCCGCCATGGCGCCCGGACCGTGATCACAGCCGCTATGACCACGGTGCCATGGGCGTCGGTCATGGTCCGCAGGAGTTTTGGCGTCGCTCAGGCCGCCCATTATGGACCTGAGCCGTATGTCCTCGCCTGGCCCTCCGCCGAAAGCGGACCGCTACCGGTCGAAGGCGGCGTCGCAGTTGCGTATCGTAGAGAGATCGCCGCCGCTGAGGATCCCGATGCCAAGCGACAAGAGCTTGAGGAGATGCTGGCGGCTCGCCAGTCACCGTTTCCAAGAAGCGAGGCGCTTGCGGTTCACGAACTCATCGATCCCCGCGAGACCAGGCCTATGCTTTGCCGCTGGCTGGACAGGGTTCAGGGGCAGCTGCCGCACCTGCTTGGCCCGCGCACATTCTCATTGAGACCTTAAGCACGAACGGGACCCTATGTCTGAACACAAGATCGAACTCGAAACCGGCGGAACCGTTTGGAAGGTGCTAGTGAAGCAGGGTGACACTGTCGCTGACGGTCAGGAACTCTTCATCATGGAAGTGATGAAAATGGAGGTGCCTTATACTGCCCCTGCTAGTGGGGTCGTCACCGCGCTGAACATTGCTGAGGGCGACGTGATGCAAGAAGGGCAGACCGCCGCCACAGTGGCGACAGGCTCCTGACAGTTAAATCCCGAGAGCGGATGTTGTGTCGTCGGTGGGCCGCCTACGCCAGGAAACCCCGGTGCCGACCAACACCGTTGATGTATGGAAAGAAAGCCTTTGCACCTAGCCACCAAACGTACATCCGTACAATTTCTTCTCGAACTTGGGATCAAGCGTTGTTCCGCTGATGACATATTCGACGCATTGGCCGGCGGGCGCCAAATCTACCAATCTGAAATCAAGGAAGAGCGTCTTGGGATCCCATACAAGCCCGGTGTGCGAGTAGATCTTTACACGGGCATTGGAGTAAAAAAATCTCTTGTCCAAGGCTAGGCACTCTCCCAAAAGCACAGTGGTGGTTCCACCGATAACCGGAGCATTCACATCAGTTTCAGCAACGTAACAGCCCTGATGGGTAATGATGACCTTGGACTCACCCTTGCAGACTTTGCCCCCTGGACCAGAAGGTCGTCCTGATGCTCAGGATTTGCTTGCGATGTCGTAGATTACGAATGGCGTCTCATCGACGCTCGGCGCGTATTCGACCTGGTCCGTTGCAAGGTTCAGAACGATCATGATCCCGCGGTTGACATCGAGCAGGTAGACGCAGTCCTCATTGCGGTCGATGACCTCGTAGGTGAAGCGTGCCTCGCCCTCGGTTGAGAATTCCTGCCAGGTGTTGCTGTCCGTGCTCGCGAAGACGATGCCTTCGGGCGTCGAGACGCTGCTCACGGTCTGCGGCGTGATGGCCGAGGCGGGAGTTGAGGTGGCGGGCGCGCCGGTGGGAAGGCTGACGGCCGCAGGCGGCGTGGTATTTTCAGCGACATGAACTGCTGCCGGCGGTGCAGCGACCGGCGGGGGCGCGAGCGCCGTCGCGATCTGTTCGGGGCTTTCAATATCCTGAACGCGCTGGCCGGTTCTGCAGTCCACTTCATACAGTTTCGTTTCTGCCGATGCGACCAGAACACCGTCATAGACGCCGGTATAGGTCTTGGCCGGCAGCACGCGGTTGCGCTTGTCTCCGTTCCTGTAGTGATAAAGTTTGTACGTGAACGGCAGTTGCACCACGGCTTCCTTGACCATAAAGGCGGCGTCGACCCTGCGGCCTGCGGGCACCGGGTAGTTATAGGACCGGCTCACGCTATTCGTTTCCGAGGCGCTGTCTGTCGTGCTGAAGGTGAATTCGGTGCTGGCCGAGACTTCGACCTTGCCTTCCGCGATCACCGGGGCGCCGACCTTGAACTCGGTCTTCAATGCCACGCCTGTCGTGTTGCTGAATGTGAAGGAGTGCGACTGTGTGGCTTCCTTCGTGAACTGGTTGTTGAACCGGGCTTCGCCCGCAAGGTTGCCGCAATTGTTCCCGATATTGACGTCGATCTGCTTGGGCTTGCTGAACCGCATTTCCTTGATCGGCTTGTCGACTTGGATGTCGATGTCGTCGACATAGTAGGGCAGGCCGAACATCAGCTCGACCTGGTTGACGTAGGCGCCGGATTTGCCGTTCACCTGCCTGAGTGCGCCGGCATTTGGATCCTGTACGACAACGCGCGCCCCACCCGCCTTGTCTCCGAATTGGTTCGATGTGGTTCCGTTTGCGAGCACGAATTGGATGGCATTGATCCAGTCGCCCCGCCACACGACCACTTCGCTGATGAAGCTAGTCTTATCCACTTCGAAAAACTCGCAATCCCCACCGGGGCCGCCGAACTGGGTGCCGCGTTTGCCATTATAGTAGAACGTCAGAGAATTGACGTAACGGCCGGCGCATACCTCAACCTTGTCAATCTCGCCGCGCCTGACAGTGCTCATCGCCTCATTGACCCAGGCATTGCCACCGTTGCCTTCAGTCTTTTCAGTGTAGGAAATCTCGATTTCATCTCCGGGCTTAATTTCCTCGGCACTAGCGGGGAAAAGAACGGCGGCAAGACTGGCGGCGGTCAGAGCCGGAACAAGGACGTTGATACCGCGGTTTTTTATAGTTGTACGTGCCACTCTGGTTTTCCTCCTGAAGCGCTTGCATTATCTCGCATCGCGCATTCTGAGGCGCGGATCCGAGAAAAGGGCCAATGATTTGCGATAGCTTGGAAAACAATCGGAATCCTGATGGAAAAATGATGGGGTGGAAAAAATTGAGAAAATTCATGCTAGGCTTACCATTCGCATTCGCTTCTGGAGGTCAGTAGACTTTGACGACAAAGCAGGAATCTGGCGGCTCGCTGTCGTTCGACCGCTTGATGATCAGGTCATGCCTGATCGAGCCGGCAGCCCTGAAAATACAGAGCCAGCACGGTGTCTGCGAGGTTGAACCGAAGGTCATGGCCATGCTGCAGGTACTTGCCGAGCGGCCTCATCAGACCTGGACGCGTGCCGAGCTGATTGATCGTATCTGGCCACAGGCCGATGGCGGCGACGAGAGCCTGACGCGGCTCGCTTACTTGCTGCGCAAGTCCTTTGCCGACACGCACAAGATCCAGGGCCTGATCAAGACCGTACCCAAGCAGGGCTACTGCCTGTCCGCCCATGTTGACCGAGAAGCCGTCGTCAAAACCGACAGCGCAGCCAAGCCCGATCAGCTTGTGAGGGCGCAGGCGCTCCCGCAAGACCTGTCGCCGTTTTCGATCTGCGTACTGCCAGTGACGGAAATCGGAGACGCTCAGTCTCACAATCTGCTGTGCGACGGCCTTACCCGTGACCTGTCGGACTTCCTGTCGCGGTCTGCTGCGCTCGAGGTTGCCGCGCCGAGCTCAACCGCTTACCTCGCGCAGAATTTCATTTCGGGCGGCGAAATCGCGCAGGCACTGCGCGTGCGATATCTCGTCAGCACCACGGTTTCAGTCCGGGACGATGAAATCACCCTTCGCGTTGAACTGATCGATGCCGCGTCAGAGCGGCTGGTCTGGGCCAAGAAATACACGTCCAGTATGAGGCGCTTCTATGCGTTGCAGGACGAGATCGTCCTCGACATCTCCACGGCCGTGTCGACCAAGGTAAAGGCGTCGCATCGGTCCGACCTGCTCTCCTTCCGGGAGTTCTCGCTGGGCGCCTACGAACGTGTTCAGCATGCCAAGAATTTGCGGACCAATTACGGGCCAGCCACCGCAAAGCAGATCGAGCAGCTACTCGTCGATGCCCTCGCGATCGAGCCGGACAATCCGCTGATCAAGGCTGAGCTCGCCGTCCAGCTCAGCCAGAATGTCGTCAGCAAATGGACCGATGATGAAGAGGCAACACGGCAGCGTGCCAAGAATCTTGTGAGCGAGGCGCTAACCAGCCAGCCGAACGACACCGACATCCTGACAGCCGCAGGCATCGTCAGCACCATGTTCCACGACCCCGATATGGCTATTGGATATCTCGACCGCGTTGTGAAGCTCGACCCGAACGGTGCCCATGCGGCTGCGGTTCTGGGATGGCAGCAATGCCTCAGGCACGCCGATGCGTCTGGCCTTGACCTGATTCGAACTTCCGAACGGCGCGCCCCGCACCATCCGAGGTTTGGGCTGTGGGCGACCTATCGCTGCACCGCGCACCTGTTCCTTCTCGATTATGAAGCCGCAGAGCCCGCTTGCCTGGATGCCATCATCCGTACGCCCAATTACTATCAGCCCCGGTGCTCGCTCGCCTGGGCGCTTTGCGGGCTCGGGCGTTATGAAGACGCCAAAGCTTCAATCGAGGAGGCGAGGAGTTTTGGCGATCAGGACATCTCTTTTCGCTTTGTCGACGAGATGCGCAAATGGTCGTCGAACTCGCCGCACCGGGCGAAGATCTACGCCATTCTTGATAAGTTGCTCGACCTCAGCCAGCCTAGCTCGGCTTTGAAGTTGGTCAGGGCCTGAGGAAGCCGTGCGCGGAACGCAACAGGCAGATCTCGCGGCGACTGCTACCCTATGTCTGCTCTGCTATCTGGCCGGGCCGGCAGACGCCAATGCGCAAACCGGAGAGGCGCCAATAGACACAGCCCTCGCGCTGGACACCATAATCGTCGACGTCGAACGAAAGCCGGAAGACCAGCAACGCGTGCCATCCTCGATCACGACGGCTGACAAGGATTTCCTCGACGACAATAACATACGGACCCTTCAGGATCTGACAGCCGCCGTGCCAGGCCTCGTCGCGACTAATTCAGTCAATTACGGCGCAGCGCCGCTCAGCATTCGCGGTGTCGGCGGTGTCAACGGCGGTGCCAACCTGTTCGCCGACGAGCCTGTCAGTGTCTATGTCGACGATGTCTACCTCGCGCGCCTCAGCTTCTCCACATCTGACCTTGTCGACATCGAGAACGTCCAGATTGTCCGCGGCCCGCAAGGCACTCTGTTCGGGCGAAACGCAACAGCAGGCGCCATCCTCGTCTCAACGGCAGATCCGACGCCGGAGCTCTCTTCCTATGTCGAGGCGTCCTATACAGATCTCGGTGAGTACCGCCTCGCTGGCGCGCTCTCCGGGCCGATCGCAGGAGAGACACTGCTTGGCCGGCTCGCTGTCGGATATTCTGATCGCGCAGGCTTTGGGACCAACACAGTCACAGGTCAGCGCGCGGGAGGCTCCGAAGACCTCACACTGCGCGGCAAGTTGCAGCTGCAGGCAAGCGACAGACTGAAGCTGATCGCCAGCCTCGAGTTTCAGGAGCGCGACGCCGTTCCCGCCACGCTTCAGCTGTCCGATCTGTTTAGCGGTCCCGGCAATCCTCTGCTGGTGCGACCTCGTCTTCAGTCCATCATCGAAGCGAACAAATTCAGCTATGACGGTGCGAACTTTCTCCGCTCAGATGCCGTCACAGCGAGCCTCACCGGCACTTATGATCTCGGCTGGGCTGAGCTCACAGCGATCACCGCCTATCGCGCCTATAATTTCCGCGGCGCCCAGGATTCAGACGGCACGGGCGCTGATCTTTTCCGTAATCAGGGCCGTTCGGAAAACGAACAGTTCACCCAGGAGCTGCGCCTTGCAGCAGACGGGCCCGACCCGCTCTCATGGATTGGCGGCGTCTTCTTCATCCACGAAGACAATGCGCTCAACCCCTTCATCGTCGACAATGTCTCTGGCCTCTTCGGCCTCGGCACGCGGGCGGAGTTCAATGCATTCAATCAGCTCGATTCCTGGTCGGCCTTTGTCGACGTGACCTATCGGCTCAATGATCATTGGGCCGTTACGGGCGGGCTGCGATACACCGATGAATCGAAATCCTTCAACAATGCCTTCGCGCTGTCGGTGCTGAACGGGGGGACGATACCGGCCATTTCTGCTGCCGGGCCGCTCGTCGGTCTGACCCTGCCGGCTGGTACCCCATTCCCGCCCGGCGCGCAGCCTGAGACCCTCTTCGCTGACGACGCGTCTTTCGAGAATCTCTCACCGCGCATCGTGCTTGAATATCAGGCGAGTGACAGCCTGCTGCTCTATGGAAGTAATTCGCAGGGGTTCAAATCCGGGGGCTTCAATTCCTTCGGCCTGACGCCCGCCTTCCAGCCCGAAACGATCGAGGCCTATGAGCTGGGCGTCAAGTCGGAATGGCTGCGCGGCCAGCTTCGCATCAACGCCTCAGCCTTTCATTATGATTATTCAAACTTGCAGGTGCGCATCGGCGTCTCGACAGGCGGGGTCGATATCCAAAACGCCGCCACCGCAAAGGTGCGCGGCGCAGAGCTCGAATTTGCGGCGCGGCCGTTCGAGAGCCTGAAGCTCGATGGCAGTCTCGCCTTCCTCGATGCCGACTTCACCGGCGGCCGCTTGCCGGCCGTACCTGCCGACCAGCTTTTTCTTATCGGGGCGCCCGTCGCACTAGAGCTCCAGCCCATCGTGGGTAACCGGCTCAGCCGCGCCCCCGACTGGCAGGCCTATCTGGCGGCAGAGTATTCCAGGCGGCTGCTGCGATGGGGCACGCTTTCTATCCGCGGTGACGTCAGGGCGCAGTCGGAGGTCTACTTCCTCGAAGTCAATCAGGGCAACAACACTTTTCGCGGGGACGGCTTTGTCGAGTACGGGCTCCGCGCAAGCCTCACGTCACCTGACGACCGTGTCACATATTCACTCTTCGGCCGGAACCTCACCGATGCGCGCTATGTCACCCAAGTAACCCAGCTAGGTACCTTCCCGAATGGCGCAACAAATGAGCCCCTCAAGTGGGGCGTGGGTATTAAGGCGCGATTCTAGACTGCCCTGCGAAGGGGCGGAAATGATCTGACAGGCCTGGACTTGGCGCAACGACGTCCTCAGCTGTTCTTGTTCTCGCTCAAAAGCGGAAGATGATTGTGTGGTAAAGACAACAGCAAAGGTAATGCAGCTCGGGCTACTGCACTTCCCATATTCAGCGATTATGCAATCGCAATTGCGGGATTGAACAAGAACGGAGCCGACCTTTTTCTGGACAATTCCCGCTCTCGCAGCTCTTATACTTTCTGGGTTGAAAAAAAGGGGGGTAGCATGATGGATCTTTTGCGGCTGCACGAAATTCTGACCGAAAACCGCATGCTTATTGCAGAGACTTGGAACTTCTTCGTGACGGTTCATCTGGCACTAATCGGACTCGTAATTATTGCACCCAAGCAAAAGGTGCCACATCTCATTTTGTGGCCCTTAATCTGCGCTTATCTTTCTTTTTGCTTTATCAACTTTCGAGCTCAGCAGGACAATTATCAGTACGTTGCCGATCTTCTAGCTCTCACCAAAACGGCTGAGATCGATCAGCTTGGGCGCGAGAGTTTATCGGCGGTTTTTAGCGCCGGCTGGATCTCCTCGCTGCTACCGCTCATTTATGCTGCAGCCGCAATTTTGGGTGTGGTTGGCTTGATTTGGGGGGCGCGTGTACGTGCCACGCACCATGGATAATAGGGGGCTATTTGCAGGGCTATTACTGCTTTCGCTCACTCTAACAACGAGTTGCGTTCATAAAGATAAAGAGGGGAACCAGACCAACATTTGTATGTCTCCATCTGTGAACGCAGAGCCCGGCAAGTTGTACGCCTATGGAAACTTTTGCGGCGAAGGCAGACCATTCGCCGAATTTGACGCGAACAACTTTGACCGAATACAGGCAATTTCTGCCAAGGACGATATCGACCTGGTCTGTAAATTTCACGATCTTTGTTATGCGAAATTTGGCGCCGATGCGTACGCCTGCGATACGTTCCTGCCAGCGATAGATGACCCTTACGACTTTCTGGACCCTCACTTCGATCCTGTTGACTCAAATTGGCCAGAGGATCCCCACGCACCGATGGCCTGTTATGCTCAGTATGCAGAGGTAACGTATAGTCTCAATTTTCTTAAGCAAAATAGGGAGTTAAGCGCAGATGTATGGCTTCGGAATTCGGCTTCGGCGATTTTGACTCCCATTACGGTGGCCACGATGTGCGTTACTACAAGTATCTCCAGGTATCCTGAAGATGGGTCTTGCCGGTTGAAGCCGTCGAGACGTGAGGCACTTTTAGCTGACCTGAGCCAAGTTCTCGCAGCGGCTTACGCTATCGACGAGTGCGGAGGAGCCACCGAAATTTTACGCCAGTCCAACAAAGGATGCGTAACCGAAGAGCGCATAAATGAGCTACACAGAGCGCTGAGTATCGAACAGTTTCTTGGCTTAAACTGAAATCGCTATTCGAAGGTCTGCGGACATTTTGGCTATCAACGGCGCTTAGCGAGGTACTTCTCAAATCGCGACATCAATTCGTTAGCGCGCCGGTGAGACCAGTACCGGTCGGCTGGGTACAAGCCGTAGTAGTCAGCGGCATCAATTGAGTCGTCGAAGCTCGTGGCGCCCGCTTCCCAATAGACATAATGTTGGAAAACAATCTCAGACTCGCCTGACGAGATGGCCCGTATAAACACAGCGAGTTTTTGAAATCGGTTTTCAGGAACAATTGAGAGGGAGTTCCGACCGCGCATTTTTTTTGCGAAAAATCCGCGCCCTTCGTCGTCGGAAAACTCATTTGAAATAAAATAGTACTCCGTCTCCAGAAAGGCCTTAAAGGTCTCGTCAACCTCATCTAGAGCTGTGGAAAGCCGTTTGACATGTACGTCGAAAAACCGGCGATCCTTTTCAAGTTTGGCGATACGATGAAGGCCTGTGGAGCGCTTGATGATGTCGATGTCGGAAAGAACCGGACATCGATAATCCACGAATAAAGTCGCAGGTAGAGGTTCGCCGCGATAATCGCTTCGTACGTATCGCCGATACTTTGTCCCTGCCACGTAAGATGGACCTCTACATTGTTTGCGGCCTTCTACATCCAGCAAACTTTCAAGATCGCGATGTGACCGCATACGACCTTTGGGGTCGTAAACTCGCGTCGAAACGATGCCGCGCGCATCGAGTTTAGACGCTTCAGAACTATCGAGAAGATACGTCGTGTCGGTGAGAGTAGACGGAGCGGACTGACAGGCTGCGAGGATCAGGGTAAGCATCCATGCTGCCGTCAATGACAATAGAAGCCTCGGGGTGTCGAGTTTGCAAATAAACTCCAAGCGTCCGTCTCCCCAGCCGCGCTTTGGACTAGATAAAATACCTTATCTTCGGGACACGAAATCCACAATCGCAAGTTTGCGAATCTGCCAATCGTGAGGTTTGAGGGAAACCGCTGGCCGACGGGCGTTTAGCGTTGCAGGATTGCTGGTGCCCAGGAGAGGCATCCCGTGCGCTGAACATAACTGCTCATGAGTCAACCTAATAGTCTGTCTTCATTGAGCTTTCCCGATGCTCGGTACCACCAGAAATACCACCACTGAACATAGTTGCACGTACCGAAAGGTGGGCTATAAGGTGGTCTGTATGAAGCGGCATGCGCTCACTTTCATGGAGGCAAAGAACCTCGGGTCCGGCAAATATGCCGATGGCGAGGGTTTATGGCTATGCAAATCTGATCAGTCGCGCGGCAAGTGGATCGTCAGGCTCACGATCGCCGGGAAACGGCGCGAAATGGGGCTCGGTCGCTGGCCAGACGTTTCGATTGCCGAAGCGAGAACTCGCGCCGCCGACGCGCGCCGTGATGTTCGCGACGGACTCGACCCGATCGAAGCGCGAGCCAAAGAACGATACAAACCGAAGAAGCTTACAGTGAAAGAAGCGATCGATGATTGCTTCAAAGCTCGTCAGGCTGAGCTGAAGGGAGACGGCAAGGCGGGCCGCTGGATGTCACCACTAAATGTGCATGTCATCCCGAAGATCGGCTCCATGCCGATCGAGGATGTCGATCAGCACGTATTAAAGACGGTTTTTGAGCCGATCTGGCATACAAAGCCCGATGCTGCTCGTAAGGCCATGAACCGGGTCAATCTCACTTTGAAGCATGGCGCTGCGCTCGGGCTCGATGTCGATCTGCAAGCGACGATGAAAATGCGTGCGCTACTCGGAAAGCGCCGGCACGAAGTCCAGCACATTCCTTCTCTTCCATACAAAGATGCGCCAGCCTTTTATCAGGATCTCTGCGAGCGCACGTTTGTGGCCGCGCTAGCTTTGCGCTTCCTCATTGTGACTGTCGCCAGAACGAGCGAAGTCCGCTTCGCCACATTTGAAGAAATCGAAGATGACGTTTGGGTGCTCACGCCAGAACGAACGAAGACGGGACGCGAACACCGCATCCCGCTAACCGACGAAGCCTTGCACATTGTCGAGCAGGCCAAAGCTCTCGGATCAAAGAAACTTCTTTTCCCTTCCGCGCGCGACCGCGCGCTGTCAGACGCCGCAATGGCTGCATTCATGAAGCGTGAGGAGATGATTGCTCGACCACATGGCTTTCGCGCGACTTTCAGGACCTGGGCCGAGAATGAGACTGACGCGGATTGGGAGACCAAAGAAGGCGTCCTGGGCCACGTTGTGGGCTCTTCTGTCGAACGAGCGTATCAGCGATCTGACCGGCTCGCCAAAAGGCGCGCTCTTCTGAATGAATGGGCTGCTTTCCTGAGGAGTGGCGTCACTAGTTGATGACCACGCACTTGTCTCTCTGCGGCGTCAAGATTGTCGTGCGTGATTTGGCCCTGGTGACGCTCACTCTAAAATTTTGCCGAACCTGCGAACTAAGGTTTTCCCTCTTATTCTGGCGCACAATCCGATTTCGGTGTCTTTCCCAACCGTCAAAGAGGATCACCTCATCGAACTGCTTTCCCTTCGCCTTGTGCATATTCATAATTACAACGCCTGCTTCCGGCTTCGACGTCATGGCGAAGTGATCTTGGACAAACGAATTCTCGACCGCTGACAGGGCATTCAGATAGGAGCCATTTTCTCGCCAATCTTGGGCAAGTGCCTGCCGTAGTTCTCCACCCCTTTCCAATAAACGAAGGTTTTTTGCTTCTGCCGCAATTTCTTCGAGTGCTGATACGCCCGACCCTTCCAGCAGGTCACGCACCGAGATCCAATCCGCATACGGGTCACCTTGCAACGAAACTTGCAAAATGCTGGCGTAAATTTTACTCAGAGCATGGAATGAATTCCTCTTATCCAAACGGGACAGGTCATTGCCCAGCTGTTCGAATGCCAATCGGTGCTTCTCGAACTTGGACGCGGTGCCCAAATCTCTTTTAGTTGGACTGTCTCCTCCTTTCCCACGATAGAATGCCTCTATCTTACTTCCCAAGGCCAACAGCCCCGTAGGCGCCTGTTCAAGACAAAACGCTATGATTTCGGCCGCCAGAATTGCACCCTCAATCTCAACAACCGCCCGGTGATTTATGGCGGGCATGGTTGTCGGCGGACTTCGAAAACTGTCGGAGACTAAGCGTGTCATCGCTTTGGTCGGCACAAGCACTGCGATTGACCATCCATCGGGCTTCGACTTCTTCAGCCGGTCAATCGACCGGAGCGTGACGGAAACAAGTTTGCCAAGGGCCTGATTTTTGTTGCTAGGGTATAATTCTAGATCCAAACCTTTGTAATTCTCATTAAACTTACCTGTCAGGACATGATCGCCGAACTGCGTAAGTTCCGTGTCAACGCTTCTGTGGTTTGCCTTCCCCAGATCGACGTTCAGAGGACTGAACCTGTCATCGAATTGCTGAAGCCGCGCGGGATCGGCCCCCAACCATTCAAAAATTCGTTGCTCCGGATCCGCCAGGGCCAAGATCGTCGCTTTCGCGCCGAGATCCTGAACTACTTCCCACTGAGAGAGATTTGTATCCTGAAACTCATCTAGAATTATGTACGGATAACGGGAGCATACGAGCGCCGTAAGACGCTCACTTCGAGACAAGAGATCGTGAACTAAAGAGGCAAAGAGATCGAAACATATTAGCCCTTTATCGAAGGCCAACTGTCGCCGCTTGGCACTTTCGGCAGCTGCTTTCGCGGTCTTCTGTGCCGGAGACAGTCCTCTAGATGGGAAATCACTTCTCACTCCAGCTAATGCAATCGCCTCATTCGAAGGCGTCAGAAGATTGAGCTTGCGGGGTAGTCCGATGAGATACCCGTGAGCTTTGATGATCGACCAAAAAAAGGAGTGATAAGTTTCCACTTCTATGCGCTTCTTTTGTTCGGATGCTATGGCGGCTTCCTCATCGATAGCCTCAATCACTCTCGAAACTGTGGCCCGTGCGAAGCTCAGGAAGAGAACTCTCTGTTCTGATTGCAATTTTTCGGCAGCGACACGAGCAGCCCTCAGAATTGAAATCGTTGTTTTTCCAGATCCCGGACCGCCCTTAACAAGCACATGTCCGGGAGCCCCCATCACTGCCTGCTGTTCTTTAGACAGTTTCATCGCCACCTTCTGCAGTCTTAGCCTCCGAGCTTTCTAACTTATCATCTCCCGCATCCCCTTCTGGTTCTTCCGGAGTAGGCGCACACAGCTCTAGAAGGCTTAGAGCAGTGCTGCGAAGCCACTCGGGAACTTCAGCTTCATCGCATTGTGCCAGAAATTCAGCGGCTCCCCAGTTTCCTTTGGACCAAGCAAAATATTCTCCTACCGCCTTTTGTGGATCGTCTTTGGGGTCCGGATGCTTTGCCGCGAGGTGTGGCGGCCAGTCGATCATGTCGGCAAACCTCTCAAGCGCCTCGGTAGTTGTACCTTGAATGACTAATGCTTCGAAGCTGTGCTCCGGGTGCATGAAGAGTTTTTCGACTTCGGACTCGATTAATGCCTCCTTCGTCGAATCTTGATGATCACACAAAGCGAAAACACGCTTGTCCAAAGCCGCGTACATTTTCGCCAAGCCGGGAATGTTGTCTTCACCACCTGCATTCACGACTGCCACGCCAAGCGCTTCCAGTGAAGAGTAGCGCGCTGGGTCAAGCTCCGACAGTCGCCTACAAACGACTGGAAACGCGTCTGTTTCAGTGCTGCCTTCCGCCACTAGTATCCGTCGTGCGAGCAGTCCCTCGCAAAAGCGCGTTCGGAAGTCCTGACGGTATCTCTTCAGCTTTAGATTTGTGGGCAAGACAGGCGACGAATGCGTCAGCGTGCAGTCTTCGGACCGATTCAGTACCACCGTCTCGTCCAGTTCGAACTCTTCCAGGACATAAGGCGAATGGGACGTAAAAATCGCTTGCGATGATAGCTTACGGATTTCATGGACTATCCGTTTCTGAGCATAGGGAGGAATTGCCGTCTCAGGCTCCTCCATCGCAAAGACCACTTCATTTTTACCCTCAGCGATCAACGACAACAGGGCGAGGACGAGCATGTTAATCGTACCGGCCCCTTGCCTGTAGAATGGTGCCGCATGCTCACCGCTCCCGGTTGAAACGAATGCTGTGATGACTTTTCTGAGATGTTCTCGAGTGAGATTTGACACCTTAAGCCGAGGAGCCGCTCCCCATTCTCTAGGAACATATTTCTTGAGTGCTTCATCTACGCTCGAAAGAACATCGCTCAGCCCTATTGAAGGGTCAGATGCGACAGCGTGGCTGCTCAAGGCCTCTATCGTGTCTTCCCACATTCTCGGACGGATCTCTTTAAGGCGAAGGATCACATCCAGAAGACTGCCACGCTCAAGCGTCAGCGCTCGCGAGCCTGTTCGGATATTTCTTAGATACAAGAATCCACAAAGCTGCTTGTCCCGCTTTGTAAACAAGTCTGGCCGGTCACTCTCTTCCAGGCTGCGACTGAAATAGGTTCGTCCTTCAAAATCGTCTTCTTCTTCGACGTATTTGCCGACGAACGATACTCTTAGAGCTTCAACAATTTGATCGGCATCAACACCTTCCGGTGAAGGTGTGTCGTAAAGCGTGCAGGTTTCTGTGTCCCAGAATTCGAGATGGTCCTTGAATCGCCGCCGCTGCTCATCGGAAAGTTCAATAACGGTCGCCTCAATTGTGATCTGCGGCGCATTACCCCGCGCCTCATCGGCTCGCTCGGCCTCTTCGACCGCTGGCTCCGCCTCTGCAGACTCGCCTTCCGTTGCTGTCGTTACCGCCCCATCGTTGGACGCTGACACAGGCGCAGCTGTGTACTGGCCGCAAAAGAAATCGTGTTCATCGATTGGAGGAAATCGATTGAGCCGATCTGGGCCAAGTGCAAGATCCAGAGCCTCCAGCACTGTCGTCTTTCCGGTATTGTTATCTCCGATGAGAACCGAATGAGCGGACAGCAGGATGTCCGCTGAACTGATCCCGCGAAAGTTCTCTATTTTTATGCGTGCTACCCTCATGATTCCATTATTCCACTATCGGTTGATTATTGCCATCAGCGACGACTTGCAAACTGCGACGTAGTAAGCTGAATTCAGTGCTTTTAGAAAAGAAGGAGGACCGTAGCATTGCCCGCCAAAAGGAAAATGAGCTCTATTTGGATTTGGACCCGCACTTATGAAGGTGCTCGTAGACTTCGCGACGCACTTGTTCAGACGGAACTCGACCCAGAACCACAGAAAGTGAGCTTTAACCGATGGGGGAGTGGCGAAGGCGGCGGCAGACTCCATGCGTCATGCAACGGCTGGACAACAATTGAGTATAAATTTGAACCCAAGACAACTGATTACCAACGCCAAAAATGCCTGATGGCGATATGGGACGAGATAAAGGGACTTATCCCCCAGGATGAAAATCCCGAGATGGAAATTCACCCCTAGAGTTTGAGGGTAGTTAAGAGAACTAGCTGACTCCCAAAGCTGAATTCCAGTAATCCAGATGGTAACAGGCGACCCACTGCGTTCTTGATATGTTTCTGAAATTACACCATGACTAAGTTTCGGCGACAAGGCTATTGGGATGTTAAAATACCGCTATGCAACATCTTGAAACGACTTGGACGATTGTGAGCACGGCGGTCACGATCGTTTCCCTAGTTGTTATCTTTTATGCGATATACGCAACAATTCGAGGCCTGATACCCGTATTGATTCGGCTCGGATACAGTTTGTGGCAAAAACGGATCATTATTTTTGCTGATAATGACATGGCTTCCGAGCTCCAGAGGCTGATAAACGATTCCCGTTTGTTCAATCGCAAGAGAATTGAGATCGCAGGAGAAAATGACGTCGAAAATGCCCGCAAGGCAAATGTTGTTCTTGTCTACTGGAGAGACGCTCAGGGATACATAGACGAAATTGTCCGCAATCGCAGCGAGCATGCCGCTTTAATAATTTATGCTCCTCACCGTGACGGAGCTATCCCAGGCGAATTTCTGAATGAGCTGGAAAGACGAAAGCATATCACCCTCTGCAACTTCCGAGGACGTCTAATGAACGACGTCCTTACTTCAATGATGACGATCCAATATGACAAAGGATGAGATCAATTCAGCTCTAAGAGATTATGCGCGATCGAATCTGACTCCACGTCAAAATGAGCGTGACCTTGTCACAAATCTATACGCATCAATTAAGGCGGCTCTGGGTGAAGGTAACTGTCTCCAGATCGGCTCCTTCCCGAGATTCACTGCCATTACACCAGTACATGACCTAGATGTGCTGCACATCATCGGTGCCTGGCAAGGCGCCGTTTCTCCCTTCGAGGTGCTAGACGATCTCAAAGATCTACTAACCGACAACTTTGAGAACCCCACTGACTTCACGATATCGATATCGCTCCAGGCACACTCGGTAACAATTAGCTTCACTGACGATGGTGAAGATGTGTTTTCTATAGATGTCGTGCCAGCCTTCTCTACTGGACAAAACGAGTTCGGCGATCCGATGTACGTTGTCCCCGAAACAGCAAAGCACCCCCGTAGAGAGCGTCGCTATATTCCCGGCGGTGCCAACAAAGATGATTTCGGCGATCCGAGTAGTTATTGGATCCGCTCAGACCCGAGAGGATACATATCCGCCGCTCAGAGATTGAACGACGATAACGATGATTTTCGGAAAGCCGCAAAAATCGTCAAACGATGGAAACAAAACCAAAAACTGAATGACGATAATTTCCCATTAAAGTCATTCCATCTAGAGCAGATCGTAACGAGAATCCTTTCAGCAAACAGAGGACTATCCCTTTTCGACATCATCTTCGAATTTTTTCGCACCATTGAAGATTACGTTCGTGATCCTCGAATTCCTGATCGAGCCGATCCCAGCATATTCATCGACCAATACATCGCTGATCTTTCCCACTCTGAACGGCGGAAAATTTCTCACGCGAAGGACTACGTTCTCAAAAGTCTTGAAGAAATTGCTCCTTCGACTCCGATTGAGAGTATATTTAGCGGCGAACTGTATGAGAGACCCGTGTCTGAGAAGTTTTTGTTCGATCTCGGAATTCCAGTCCTTACTGAAGAGAACCTTCGCATAAGAGCGGAAGTTCTACCTCGAACCGGTGGCTTTCGCGGCTTCTTACTGGACGTCATTGGACGGATCTCTGTGGATCGAAAAATCAGCTTCAGACATCGAGAAGATGTTCCTGGGGCTCAGCTGTATAAGTGGAAGGTGAAAAACGATGATGATTGCCGTGATCCCCGTGGTGAGATCACCGATCACTCAACGCGAAATGATCCCGAAAATAGCAAATACATCGGTGAACACTATGTCGAATGCTACGCAATTAGGAATAACGTCTGCATAGCTAGAGCCCGGCAGTATGTCAGACTGGGAGGACTGTAATGCAAAGATCTCCTACGCCGCCTCTTGCTGGCCATCAGCTTTCGTTAGGCGCCTTTTCATTGGCCTGAGTTCGAGAAGTGGGTCTATAAAGGTCACATCTTGCGTTTCGAGCGCTTTGCGCGCGCCAGCAAACTCAATTGAGGGCTCTATCTCGACGGTTCCTGGCGACACCGCGCGGTTCGAGGTGGCAAAAACCGCAAGTTCGCGCTTCATGGCCGGATCAGCCATTTGATAAAGCGAAACAAGGCTTTTTGCGCGTTCGAGGAATTTATCGAGCACGGCGATATTTCGGTCATTATCGGCCTTGCGAGCTGCTATCTCCTGCCAACGCTGTTCATCCAACATGATCGCTGCGCGCTTTTTCTGAAACGCCTCCTCATCGATCACGCCGTCGATCAGCATGTCCGTTAAACGGGACAGACGCTCCTGGATCTTCATCAACTCGAACTCGGCACGGTCGGTGTCGTCCTCCACTCGTTTTCGATCCAGCCAATCCTGAAATAACGCCTTGAGTTTGTCGGCCTCCGTTTCGCTAAGCTTCACGCGCTTAAGCGACTGAACTAGCTCAGCTTCCAGGCGGTCTTCGCGGATCGTCTTTGTCGCGCAGTTTCGCTCATGGCAGCGATAATAGACCTTTCCCTTCTGTCTCTCTGGGATCATTGCGCCATCGCAAAGCGCGCAGCGAAACAGGCCCCGAAAGACGTGATTGTGTTTGGTGGATTTCTTGTTGTCTCGCCCCTCACGAACGGCCGTAACGTCATCAAAAAGAGAGACGGAAACGAGCGGCTCGTGCACGCCTTTATAGGTTCGCCCGCTCGAAGGCACGGTCATCAAGCCGACATAGAAGGGATTTCTCAGGATCTTCTCGATGCCGGTCTTTGCGAGCGGTCTTCCCCAATTATTGCGAAGCCCGATGCGAGCCGCTTCATCGGTGAGTGAGTAGAGCGAATACTGGCCACTCGCATAAAGCTCGAAGAGCTGACGAACCAGATGCCCCTTTACGGGATCGATGGTTTTCGGGCGACCGCGCCCATTGTCGAGATATCCGATCGGCGCCTTGAACGGATAAAGCCCTTGTTTGAGGCGTCCTTCGATTCCCTTGATCGTTTCTTCTCGGAGATTGCGAATATAGTCCGCCGCGATGACGGCCTGTATGTCAGCCGTCAGGCGGCCTCCTCTTGATCGGAAGTCGAGGCTCTCGGTCGCGAAATGAATATCGATCCCTGCCTCGGCCAGATCGCCAATTCTGGCCCAGTCTGCAAAGTTTCGAGCAGACCTGTCGATCTTGTGAAAGATCACGCCATCAGCTTTGTGACGCTTCAGTTCTGACACCATTCGATTGAAAACCGGTCGTCCCCGCTTGGCCGCCGTCACCTTTTCATCGAACCATCGCGACACGGTGATATTGTTGCGACTCGCAAAGCCCAGGATCGCTTCTTTCTGCGCCTCTAGCGACACGCCATCGCCCTGCTTGACGGTCGACACTCTGACATAGCCGAAACAGGTTTTCATACGCCGTCAGTGGTATCTTCCGACTCTACCAAATCTCCAGATTTTGGCGAATCTGTTGCCCACGGCCATGTCCCGTCCTGGAGCTTCTGCTCATATACGCGACGGCAGATTTCGAAGTATTTTTCTAGTTGCTCATCGGTCATGTGATCATTTTAGGCGAAGCGTAATTCCAAGCTAGACGGCCCGACATCGCCGTCTATCGCAACGGCGGACTCATCGTGGCGCTGAAGCCTTTGGACCGAACACCATCTACCATGAGCTTCATGTAGACCTCGTGGTTCGGGAGGTTCATTAGATCCCGCGCTTCAAGATCTTCGAATTGACGCACCAGAAGGCTCGCATCCCTCGCCCCGACCCGGAAGATAATCTGCGTCCCTACGTTTCCGACAATCGCTTCAAACAGCTCATCATCCACCTGGCCAATATGCTGATGGGCCAATACCAGACCCAATCCATATTTTCGGACCTCCGCGAGCATGCTGGTCAAAGCCGATGTCGAGAAGGCGTGAAACTCGTCGATATAAAGGAAGAATGGCGTTCTGGATTCAGCGGGCTGATCGTACCGTGAGAATGCGGCATGCAGGAGACTGGAGACGACCAAACCGCCCACGACATTTGCGGTATCTGCGCCGAGACGGCCCTTGGAAAGGTTGATGATGACCTGACTCTGATCGTCCATGAGCCGGCGGAAGCGTAACGGTGTCTCTGGCTCGCACAGAGCCTGCCGCACGACCGGATGGGCCAGAAAGGCTCCAAGCTTGTTTGCGATCGGCGCGACCCCGTCGATCGCCGTCTTGTAGTTCATAGCCGGAAACTCCTGCTTCCAGAATTGCAAGACTTGCGGGTCTTCGACGCGGGTGATCACCTGATTGCGGAAGCTTTTGTCGATGAAGAGCTGCAGGACATCGCGTAGATCGGCTTTCGGCATCGCAAGCAAGGCCAGAAGCGCGTAGCGCAGGAGATGCTCCATCCGAGCACCCCAGGCGTCAGCCCATTGCCGCTTCAGCGTCTCGATCAGGCCGGAAGCGACGAGGGGGCGAAGAGGCTCAGAGACGCGCGCGAGCGGATTGTATCCGAACGGTGATGTCGCGTCGGCCACGTCCCAGTAGATTTGATCGAAGCCGGTGCGATTTGAAAGATCACTCGCCAAATCGCCATGGGGCTCGATCAGGCAGAAGCCCCGGCCTGCCTTGGCATCCTGCAAAGCGAGATTGGCGAGCAGTGTGGATTTCCCGGTTCCCGTCTGTCCGATCACGTAGGTATGGAAAAGACGATCGGCTTGGCGAATTCCGAACGGCAGATCGCTATAGCGCCGATGCGCTACACCCAGACTTGAGAAACTCTCTGGCTTCATAGGTGAGCTTACTCTCCTATGCGCAGGGAATTTTCGCCAGACGGCCCGCTATCGCCAATATCCGAAATACCGATATCGGGCCGTATTGGCGGCTCTTTCAGGCATTTTATTCTTAAGGTGGATCTGTTCCTTCCCTGCTTCTCCACCTTCGCAGGGTGCTGCTGAAACGGTTTCGGCGGCACCCGGCGAAGAGGAGTCAGGATGTCTACAACCGATCAAAATCACACCGCCCGCATACGCGCGCTCAATGACCAATTTCGGGTTCACGGCGAAGGCCGCGGCTCAATTGCGCTTACCAGTGGCATACAAGCGCTTGGCGAACTGAGTGTCATAAAGATCCTCATCGCAGTGCGCGACTTCGAAGCTTTCGATGCGGACAATGATCCGTGGAATGAGCACGATTTCGGCGCACTCGATGTCGAGGGCCAGCGGGTCTTCTTCAAGATTGATTATTATGATCGATCAATCACGACCGGATCACCTGATCCGGCCGACCCAGAGGTAACGCATCGGGCGCTGACGATCATGTTGGCGGATGAGTATTGAGCAAGCGGCCCTTCAGACGAAGGGCCGCTTGATTCAGAAAGCACGCCATGCGGTCACGACGCCGTCAAGACATCGATCGGGCGCAGCGCGTTAAAATCTAGGGCTCAAGCGTCTCCATGCATTGGCCGGCATACCGGGACGTCTTGCCTCCTGATCTCACTGTTCGATATCCTGATCTTCAAGACACCATAGAGACATCCACTCTGACACCACCACCAGGGCGGTATGCGACACCTCGGAAGGGTTCCACCCTTCCGGCGCTGGCGGATATCGCTCAGGTGGTTTTTTGATGTCGCGACAACAGATATGGTCAATCGCCATATGGGGCCGTCTAGAGACATTTTCGTTGCCCGACTACACTCTCAACGTATTAGCCAATAATCACAAAATATGACCACGCAATTTGCGTTCGACCTGCGCCTGGCACGACGCAGAGCCGGACTCACCCAAGCCGATTGCGCTCATCTCCTCGGAATACAACAGTCGCGAATTTCCGAACTGGAGACGGGTGAAAAGGCACCCTCGGCGCATGAACTGTGCGCCTTAGCCATCATTCTGAACCGTCGTTTCGACAGCTATTTTGCCGAAGAGCTGACCGTCCTGTCTGAAGCGCTTGGCCCGCGCCTCAACAGCTTGCCACAGCTCAAGCGTATCAACGCGGCAACCACTAATCGTCACCGCACTCTGGAGCGTCTGCGCCGCCTGCTAAAGGATAAGCAGAACGCTCATGACGGGGCTTAGGCTTCTGGCAGTGAGCGCCGCGACGGGCAGGATCGGATACGTGTTCTTCGTCGGCCACGAACTCGTGCAATTCGACCTGTCTCGCAAAGGCTTCAAGAGCCCGAACGATGCGTCCGAAGTTTTTCAAAACTGGATCAAGATGATGAAGCCGGACGTCGTGGTGACGGAACGGCTTCCAGCCGAGACGCGAAAAGGCAAACGTGCAATAGAGATCACGAAAACCTTTGCGCTCGTTGCCTCCCATCACTGCGTTCATGACGTGTCCGTGGCGATGGACAGAGAGGGACGAACGCGGTTCGAGCAGGCATCGCACCTGGCGCAGATCTATCCTGACATTGCCTATCGGCTCCCCCGGAAGCCAAGGTTCTATGAATCAGAGGATCGCGCCATGATCCTGTTTGATGCACTCACGCTGGCTCACCTCATCCTCGAAAGTCCAGCCCTCCGATTGGCCGCTGGCATGGACAAGCCTACGGATGATCGAGATGGAGAGAACTAAACCCAGCCCTCTGCCAGTTTCCTTCCAGCAGATCGAGATTGGGCTCCGGTGGCCGGAAGGGCGGCGCAAACGCCTCCCACGATTGGAAAAGCTGATAGTTTACGCCTCCGAGCTTTGCTTCGGCCAGGGCGAGCAGTCTGTCTGTTCGTTTCGGGTCGCTCGACACATTGAGCACGATCATTGGCGACGTCAGCCGCAAATGCTGTCTGTAAACGCCAGTCTCGATATAGGCGCGGTACAACCCAAATTGCTTCACCGCGCTTTTGCGATTGAAGTTGGACGAGGTAAGCGGTTCCGTGGCGCGATCGGCTTCAAGGGCAAAAAAGCGAAACCGGCTTCCTTTTTTTGTATGGTATTCGAGCCCGAAGATCGCGTCTGGGCGGAGAGTGACCTTTTGCAAAGCACGCCCGTTCGCCTCAGGCCATTCAAGCGAGACATCGATCGTGGCATTCGCGCGTCGCAGAATAGCTTGCTCAGGGATGTAGGTAAGATCAGCCCGGCGCTCGGCAGCCAGTCGGATTGAAGCGGTAATGGCGCTGGTCATGAAGCGATGTAGCCACGGCCCGGACAAAGACGGAGACGGCGGCAGATCATCGGTCTCCTTGAGCGCTGCCTTGCCTGCTTCACTCAGATCATAGACCAGCTGATTGTAGCGGCTGTCGAGCGTATGGAATTGCTGCGGCGGCCGCGTGAGATAGGCCCCGCCATGGGCCGTCTCTTCTTCATTGAAAAGGTCCGTCAGGCGCTCACGCGCCCGCTTCTCGCTCACGCCCAGGCCTTTGGCAAATTCGAGCAGAAACGATGTCGGCAGTGGCCCGTGATCGGCGAGCAGGCGCAGCCAGCGTCGGTCGCGGTCTGTCAGCCTAATCCGCTTGCCGGTCGAGACCGGCTTGCGCCGGTCGCGGCGACCGCTAGCCTCTCGCCTTTCCCTCACCAGTTTGATCCTGGCGTCAGATCGACCGATCCGGATGGGTCATCATCGCCAGCGTCATGATCGGTTTCGTCACCCGAATCCGGTTCACGCGCCTGTTCGGTTTCATCGAGGTCCGAATAGTGGACAGCATAGCGTGACCGCATTCGGTCACGCAGCCCGGCGCGATCAGCGGCCGACATCTGCGCCTTCGCTTCAAGAAACCCGAAAGGGATGTGGGCGGCGACAGGGGCAGCCGTCACGCCGCGAACAGAGGCGGCGAAGCTGCCCTTTGGCTGGCTTTCAATCTGTTCCGCGCTGCACTGAAGCATCGGCGCGAGCGCCCGCGCATCCTTAGATGACACACCGCCTGCAAACTTGATCGACGTATTGGCGCCAAAAGCTTCCTGCAAACGATGATCGAGCTGGCCGAGATATTGGTGCGCGAGGATCATCCCCACCTTGTATTTGCGGGCCTGCGCCAGAATGATCGCCATATTGCGATCGAAATAGTCCGCCGCCTCGTCGATGTAGACAAAAGTCGGGGTTCTTTTCCTGGCAGCGAGCGTGGCGCGCTCCTGCGCGGCTTGCGCGATCATCGCGATGAAGAAGCGCCCGAATATCTCGGTTCCCTGTTCCTTGAGCAGATCCTTCGCCGTATTGATCAGGATGACCTTGCCGGCGTTCATTTCCGCAAAGAGGTCGAGCTTCGATTTCGGGTGCGAGAACATCCGCTCGAAGGTCTGGTTTTCCAGTATCCCCCACAAACGCCGCATAACCTGCTTTTTCGTCTGTTCGAACTCACGAGACGAAAATTCCGTTTCGAAGAAGCGGCGGGCGGTTTGCGGGAGCTTGGCGATATAAGTCGCAAATTTCGTCTCACTGCCGGGCTCCATCAGATCACGCAGCGTGTGGATCGTCGCATCGGGGATATGCAGCATGAGGCGCGTGACATAGCGGAAAATGACATTCTGCTTTTGCGTCATTTCTGCAGACAGCAGCGATCCAAGGACGAACTCATAGAGTTCGAGGATCGAGTTGGTGAGCCGTTCGCGTTCGAGCGCCTCATAGCTGTTTAGACGCTCCTGGCCGACATCGAAGAGGTTGAGGGCGACCGGCCATTCAACATCGCTTGGGTCGATCAGGACCAGCCGGTCTTCAAGCTCGCCGCCCGGCCCGAAGACCTGCAGACCCGCAATATTCTGAATAAGGTCGCCCTGGCTATCGAGCACCACAACAGATCGCTTGCCCGCTGCGACAGCCTCAAGATCCTGACCGATCAGATACTGCAGCGCTTGGCTTTTGCCGTGGCCGGTGCCGCCCAGCATGTGCATGTGCTCGAAGCGCACCCATTCGGGAATTCGGAGGGTGGCCTCCATAGCGAACAGATCTTCGGCAGGCGTGCTGCCGAGATAGGCCCGGACAATTTCCAAAGCGGTTGAGAGGCGTGAACGTGTCGGTAGCGTGTGACCCGAACGGGACGAGGTCTGGCCTTCGAGCGGGTTCTTGCTCGACGCGCGCTCCAGGTTCGCAGCCAGCTGACCGGTCAGCCTCGGGAATAGCGCTTGGGCATTTTCGTTTTCGGGCAGCAGAGCCACGAGCATCTGCTCGACGGCAACCGCCACGCTCGATGTGCTCTCAAGCGGCTGGCATTTGAGTTCGATATCTGAGGTTCCGGCGTCTGATGTCTGATCGGCCGCCGCGCCCTTCGCGAGCGGTTTCAGAAGGTCCGTCAGCAATTCATTCAGGACAGCTTCCGTCTCGGACACATCATGCAGCAGCATTTTTTGCCGCAGCAGATCATCTCGAATGATCCACCAGTCGGTTGTCGACCGCTTCTCTTCCCAATCCAGCGCTGGAACAAGGAAAAGCTGCTCAAAGTCGAACAGCCGGTTGATGAACCGGGCAACAGCGCGAGCAATCGGGCTATCGGCTAGAAGTCCCAGATCCTCTCGCACACTGACATCGACTCTATCGATGAACGCTTGGCGTGCCTCGGGTTGATCGAGCCCGCTTGATTCATAGCGCTCGACGACTTCGCAAAACAGGCTGTAGGTTTCGGCCCTGTCCTTCGACCGAAGCAGACCGTGCAGGAAGCTGTGAAAGCGGGCTCCGGTGTGGAGTGGCATTTAACCGGCTTTGAGAATGAGCTGGCGAGCCTCTTCCTTTGGCAGCGCTTCAATGGCGATGATTTCCTGGCCATCCCAATGCTTGGCGCTCTCCATGACCTGCCGCAGAAACGCGACGACGGATTGTAGCCAGGCTTCCTTCTTGGCGAGGGCGATCACGGTCTTGCAGGCGAAATGGCGACCATGCAGCAGATCGCGTACATAGATCGTTTCGCGCTTCTCATTATAGAACCAGTACGCGACGCCACCGAAAGCGCCAATCGCCAGCAGGAAGGCTAAATCCATCGGCATCATGGCGTTGAAGAGCACCAGGGCTACGAGTCCCGCCAAGGCACCAAGAAGACCACTATTCCTGATCAGGTTTGGTTGATCCTCCGCGATCAGGATCGAGTCATCGAAACGATAGCGTTTCATCAAAGCCTGTTCCTGTTCGTCCAGCTCGATCTTTCCCCAGAGCTTGAACGTCACACGGCCCACGGCATGGGCTGTTTGCTCACGACTAAACAGAAGTTTCATTTCATCCCCCTCCCCATTCTTTATTACACCTTAAGGAGAAACTGTGAAAGCGCCTCCGACAAGCCGATTCCCGATCCAGGAGGCATGTCGGAGGCGCTTTCACTTCTCAGGAGAGAAGTGAAGTCACACCAGCGCAGCACCAATTGATGAGGTCTGGTGAGAAAGAATGCTGCTTTATGGACAGGGATAGGAGGCCCGCCACCCATGGGGATACAGATTCCGACTCGCTTCCCCATCCGCTGCGGAAGCTTGTCTGGCGCGTGAATCCCGCTACTCCCACTTTAGGCTTCAACCGGAAATATCCGACCCAACGTGCTAGAATCAATCCATGTCAGAAGAAGAAAAAAAGCGGTTAGAACAGCAGCTTTGGAAGATTGCGAACGAACTTAGAGGCAAGATGGATGCGGATGAATTCCGCGACTACATCCTTGGCTTCATCTTCTACAAATACCTCTCGGAAAAGCAGCTCATCTTCGCGAACCGGCTCCTGGAGACCGAAGAGATCAGTGACTATGCAAAGCTCACTGACGAAGAGGACATCGAAGCGATCCGCGAAGAGTCGCTCGAAAAGCTTGGCTACTTCCTGCGTCCGAATGAGCTTTTCCGGGCTGTCGCTAAGCGCGGCAATGCCGACACGGAAGGCGAAGACAACTTCATCCTCGAAGACCTGCAGTCGATCCTCAATGCGATCGAACAGTCGACTATGGGCACAGAGAGCGAGGACGACTTCAACAAGCTCTTTGAGGACCTCGACCTCTCCAGCACAAAACTCGGCCGCACAGTCGAGGCACGCAACAAGCTGATCGCGAAGGTGCTCTCCCACCTCGATGTCATCGACTTCAAGCTTGAAAGCGGGAACGCTGACGTGTTGGGCGACGCCTATGAGTACCTGATCGCGCAGTTTGCATCGGGCGCGGGCAAGAAGGCCGGCGAGTTCTACACGCCTCAACAAGTGTCCAGAATTCTCGCCAAACTGGTCACACTCGATAAGAAAAAGATCAAATCGGCCTATGATCCGGCCTGTGGCTCTGGCTCCCTTCTTTTGCGGATCGCGAAGGAAGCTGAAGTCGGCGCATTTTACGGCCAGGAGCTCAATCGCACCACCTACAATCTCGCGCGGATGAACATGATCCTGCACGACGTACATTTCTCGCGTTTCGATATTCGCCAGGAAGATACGCTCGAAGAGCCACAGCATCTAGACGAGCGGTTCGAAGCGGTTGTCGCCAATCCGCCATTCTCCGCAAAATGGAAAGGTAAAGATAATCCGCTCAACGAAACGGATGATCGCTTTGCCCAGTACGGCTCTCTCGCGCCCAGTTCGAAGGCCGACTTTGCGTTTGTACAGCACATGATCTACCAGTTGTCGGACAACGGAACTGCAGCCATTGTTTTGCCGCACGGTGCACTCTTCAGAAGCGGTGCAGAAGGTAGAATCCGACAGCACATTGTAGACGATCTTAACTACTTAGATGCCGTCATCGGTCTTCCCCAAAATCTATTTTACGGAACCAGCATTCCCGCTTGCATACTCGTGCTTAAGAAGTGTCGGGTTCATGATGATAATATACTGTTTATTGATGCGAGCGCTGAGTTTGAAAAAGTCGGCACTCAGAACGTACTGACAGATAAACAGGTTGAGAGAATCATATCGGCTTATTCGGCCCGCTCCCCGATCGAAAAATACGCACATCCAGCGTTACTCGAAGAAATTAGGGCGAACGACTTTAACCTGAATATTCCCAGATACGTTGAGACTTTTGAAGAGCCCGATCTAGTGGATCTCAATCAAGTGACTAACGAGCTTAGAGCTCTAGAGCACAACATATCTGAAGCAGACGAGAAAATCCGCGCTTTTTGTAGGGAGCTCGGCATTTCTAGTCCGTTCTAAATTTATGTCAAAAGCTACTACTAAAACTCCTGATGCTCCCGTTCTGCGGTTTCCGAACTTTTCGGAACCGTGGTCGAAGTCACATTTGAAAGATCTTGTCGAGCAAGACCGAAAAATTACGTACGGGATCGTTCAACCTGGCAAGTTTGTCGATGACGGCATCCCGTTGGTTCGAGGGGGAGATTACTCATCAGGATGGGCTCCTATCGACCAAATAAAAATGGTCACAAAAGAAGTGGACGCGCCTTACAAGCGCTCGAAACTTGCGCCTGGTGATCTGCTGATGACCATCGTTGGTGCTAATACCGGGACAGTCGCGGTAGTTCCTGAATGGTTGGCCGGAGCCAACATCACACAGACTACCGCAAGAATTTCAATCGATAAAAGCAAGGCTGTGCCTGGTTTCATAGAACAGGCGTTAAAGTCGCCACTTGGTTCACGTGAAGTCCGGAAATACATAAAAGGCGCTGCTCAACCGGGCTTGAATCTGTCAGACGTAGAGCGCTTTTCAATCCCCACAACGAGCAGGGGTGAGCAGGAAAAAATTTCTTCTTTTCTGCGTGTTATAGACGATAAGATTAATCTAGCACGACGGCAGCGAGAGCTGATTGAGCTGTACAAGAAGAGCTGCTTGCAAAACATGTTCAGGCAAGAGCTGAGGCTGAAAGATCAGTCAGGAAAAGAATTTCCAGCCTGGGAAAAGAAAAGGCTTTCTGACCTGGTTTGTCGTGTTCGTAGAAAAAACGATTGCAGCGACGACAATGTGCTTACGATATCGGCACAGAGCGGTCTCGTAAGTCAAATGGATTACTTTAATCATTCCGTTTCGGCTAAGGACTTGTCGGGCTACTACAGACTTCTGCGTGGTGAATTTGCCTACAACAAGAGCTATTCTAGAGGATATCCGCTCGGCGCAATAAAGCGTCTCAATGAGTACGAATCCGGTGTGGTGTCTACACTTTATATTTGCTTCTCAGCGGCCAATTCCGAAATGTCGAATTTTCTAGAATGGTTGTTTGAAAGTCAGATACTCAATCGTGAGCTTGCTCGTATTACTCAAGAAGGAGCTCGAAATCACGGATTGCTCAATATGGCAATCGACGACTTTTTTGGTTTGCCAGTGTCAATTCCCTCCAAACCTGAGCGCTTGGCGATTGTTGAATTCCTAAACGCAATTCAAAGAAGACTGGAGTTAGCGGACAGCGAATTGAGTTTCGCAGTCACCTTCAAACAAGGCCTTCTTCAAAGCATGTTTGTATAGATTTATGACCACTCAAACTGAACAACAGCTAGAAAATGCCTTGGTGGAACAACTTCAAACCCTAGGCTGGCAAAAAATATCGATCCCGGATGAAGCTGCGCTAGTCGCCAATCTGAAAGGCCAACTGGAAGCTCACAACAGTACAACGCTGTCGGACGCCGAATTCAAACAGGTGCTGAATAAGCTCTCTCGGGGAAACATCTTCGAGAAGGCCAAGATCCTCCGCGATAAGGTTGATTTTACCCGTGACGACGGCACGACCGGTTACATTGAGCTGATCAATCAGATCCAGTGGTGCAAAAACCAGTATCAGGTGACGCACCAGGTCACAATGATCGGAAAATACACCAATCGCTACGACGTGACTCTGCTCGTGAATGGTCTACCGCTCGTCCAGATTGAGCTGAAGCGGCGCGGCCTGGAAATGAAGGAGGCCTTCAACCAGACCAATCGCTATCACCGGCACTCATTCACGTCTGGCCACGGGCTCTTTCAGTTCATCCAGATGTTCGTGATCTCCAATGGCGTGAACACGAAATACTATGCAAACAATCCCGTGAACCGGCGGGACTTCAAGCAGACCTTCTACTGGACGGATATCGACAACAAGAAGATCAGTTCACTCGCGGCTTTCGCGGAGGTGTTTCTCGAAAAGTGCCAGCTCTCAAAAATGATCACGAAATACATCGTGCTCAATGAAAGCGATCAGCTGTTGATGGCGCTTCGCCCTTACCAGTTCTATGCCGTTGAGGCGATCGTGGAACGCGTCGCGAACACTAAGAAAAACGGCTATATCTGGCACACCACGGGCTCGGGCAAGACCCTAACTTCCTTCAAGACCGCGCAGATTCTGACCCAGAGCCCGCACGTACAGAAAGTGGTTTTCGTGGTCGATCGCAAGGATCTCGACTTCCAGACGATTAAGGAATTCAATGCCTTCCAGGAAGGCAGCGTCGACGCGACCAACAACACGGCTCAGCTCGTTCGGCAGTTTGCGGACGACACGCCGCTCATCGTCACAACCCTGCAGAAGCTGAACACGGCGATCAGCAATCCTCGCCACTTGCCCAAAATGGACGCGCTCAAGGACAAGCGCATGGTGTTCATCTTCGATGAGTGCCATCGCAGCCAGTTTGGTGAGACGCACAGGCGGATCACGCAGTATTTCGACGACGTCCAGATGTTCGGCTTTACGGGCACACCGATCTTCGCTGACAACGCTGCGAAGAACGCTCTTGGCAAACGCACCACCAAGGATCTTTTCGAAGAGTGTCTGCACAAATACGTCATCACGGATGCGATCCGCGACGAAAACGTCCTGAAATTCTCAGTCGAATACATCCGCACGCTGAAGCGCAAGGATCATGTCGAGGACATCGAGGTCGAAGCGATCGACACACGCGAGGTCATGGAAGCCCCAGAGCGGCTCGAAAAGATCGCTGACTACATTATCGCCAATCATGACCGCAAAACCCATGCACGCGATTTTACCGCGATCATGTGCGTCTCGAATGTGAAGACGCTCATAGCCTATTACGAGCTGTTCAAGGCGAAGAAGGCTGCCGGTGAGCACAACCTCAAGATCGCGACCATCTTTTCGTATCAGGCGAACGAAGAGGACGCTGACGCGGACGGCATGGACGAAGACATCATGCCAGACGGCACCAAGCCGGTGAACAAGCACAGCCGGGAGAAGCTCGACGAGTACATCGACGATTACAATTCGATGTTCGGCACGAATTACTCAACGGACAAGTTTTACAGCTACTACAAAGACATCGGGAAGCGGGTCAAAAAGCGGGAGGTCGATATTCTGCTTGTGGTGAACATGTTCCTGACAGGCTTCGACTCGAAGCCCCTGAACACAATCTACGTCGACAAGAACCTGCAGCATCACGGATTGCTGCAAGCCTATTCCCGAACCAATCGCACGATGGGCAGCAAGAAGTCGCAAGGGAATGTTGTTTGCTTCCGAAACCTGAAGCTTGCCACTGACAAGGCCATCGAGCTGTTTGCGAACAAGGAAGCCCGAGAAGAGATCATCCTCGCGCCGTATGAAGACTACGTCTCGAAGTTTGAGGACGCTGTCAGCAACCTATTGGCCCTGACACCCACGGTCGAAAGCGTGGATGACCTCCTGACGGAAGAAGACGAAGCGCGCTTTGCCCAGGCCTTCAGAGAGGTCATTCGGATCAAGAATGTTCTTGATTGCTTCACGCAGTTCGACTTCGACGATCTGCCGATCGATGAGCAGACCTTTGCAGATTACCGGAGCAAGTATCTCGATCTCTACGACAAGGTGCGTAGCGAGAAAGAGAAGGAAAAAGTCTCCATTCTCGACGACATCGATTTTGAAGTCGAACTGATCAGCCGCGATAAGATCAATGTGAGCTATATCGTGGCTTTGCTGCAGAGCATGAAGGACGCCAAGCCGTCCGAGCAGGCCAAGAAACGCAAATCGATCATGGATATTCTCGATTCCGAAGCTCAGCTCCGCAGCAAGAAGGAGCTGATCGAGAAGTTCATTTCGAAGCACTTCCCTGACATCCCTAAAGGTGACGATGTGGGCGATGCCTTTGAGGCCTACTGGAGCGAAGAGAAGCAGAAAGCGATCGAAACCCTTAGCGCCGAAGAGGATCTTGATCGCGAAGGCCTTGAGCGAGTGATCGGTCAGTATCTGTTTACCGAGACCACGCCGATCCGTGATGACGTGATCAAGATCATGCACCATCGGCCGAAACTTCGCGAGCGCAGCACAGTCGCTTCCCGTGTGATCGCAAAGATCAAGGACTTCGTGGAAACATTTATCGACGGCGTTGATTGATCTTGGAATTGGAGCGACCGGGTTCTGCAGACCCGGCCGCTCACATACTCCCATCTAGGAGTGTCGGGTAGGCGCTTCGCGGCTCTCCAGTCGCTGCTGAAGCCAGTCCAGCACTTCATCCTCAACCCATCCCACCCTGTTCGGGCCGAGCTGTACCCGCTTGGGGAATTTACCTGCCTTCTCCAGTCTGGCGATGTGCTGCGGTGAATACAAAACCAGCTCCCTCACCTGGCGCTTTGAAAGTATCCTCATCACGATGTCTCCAAGAATGAAGAGCATCGCGATGCCCTAGGTTACGACAATACCCAGGCAGGTTGAGAGTAACCGCGCACGTCAGATGAGTCACCCATGCACATAGCGGAACATAATTTCGCATATAAAAGGTGGGCCAAGGGGTGGCCTGCCCCTCACGGGGGCACATAAGCTGCTGTTTTTATAGTAATTTTTGAAAATTCTGGTGCCCAGGAGAGGACTCGAACCTCCACGTCTTGCGACACACGGACCTGAACCGTGCGCGTCTACCAATTCCGCCACCTGGGCAATCCGGTTTCGGAAGGCGGGGTGATACGGCTGGAGCCGTCTCGCGTCAACGCCTAAAACCAGCGTTCTGCGAAGGCTCGTGCATAATTGCTTCAGCCCGGAATAAGTCCTGTTGCGGTCAGAAACACCAGGGTAAGCAATCCTAGGAAGGCCACGACGAAAAGCAGGCGTCCCAGAAAGCCCATCCACCCATCAATAAGGAAGTCCGGCCGCACAGGCTTGTCCGGCTCAGGTCTGTGCGGGCTACCGAAATCGAAAGGCATTTCACTCTCTAGCTCCGGGCGGCTCATTTGTCAGCTCAGTGCTTGGCATACCTCTTAGGTGTCGATCGAATTCGCCTGAGGGGCGAAAAATTTGTGCAATTCTCAACCACGTCCGTAGACGCCTCAGAGGAAAAGCCCTCCACCTGAGCGGGAGCCGACAGCTGAATGCGTCGGTTTTTTTCTCTAACCGCCGACGGGGCTGCTGGCGGTCAGGATACGGGAGAAGCCCTTTTTGTGCACGCCTGGCACCAGGCATCCCTTCGGCATGCTCTGAAAGGACCAAGCACAATGAAAACATATCAAATCACCTGGGTGGAGCGCGATGAATCCGATCCTCATCGCAGGATCAAACGTCTAGGCGGCGATGGATTCAGTCACTCAATTCTCGAGGCGATCATGAACCTACATCAGGAAGCGTGCCGATACTGGTTGGTACATGAGGGGGCGCCGGCGTGGATCGTGCTCGATACACGCCCAGGAACCGCATATCTTCGAGCGGAATCGGATGTCGTTGAGCCGGAGATTCTCCTTAGTTTATCGGTTGACGAACCGTCAGATCGGTAGGGTAGAGCGCGAAAAGGGCTGCGGTCGACATCCGCAGCCCAATGCTCGGAAAATTTGGATTCTTTGTTGCTGAGCTGGGCACTCATAAAACGGATTATGCAATCGGCGTTCGAATCCAAACTGGCTGGGCCCGCTTGGATGAGAGCGCGCCACTCGATCGGTTTTGCGGCATGCTCGTAACCAGAGATTAAGGCCGCACCTGGAAACTCATTTTAGTTGCCTCCAACTCATGTGAGACGTCCGATGATGAACTTCGTCAAAGCCGCCGCCCTCTCGACCGTCATCGGCCTGGCTTGCTCAGCTTGCTCTGAGCTCGCCTCGGCCGAGAAGCGCAGCAACACGATTGCCGGCGTCGCGTCCGTGATCGATGGCGACACGATCGAAATCCATGGCGAGCGCATCCGTCTCAGCGGCTATGATACGCCAGAACGCGGCAAGCGCTGCGGGAACATCAATGTCTACCAGAAGGCCGCTCTTGCTCTGTCGGATTTTATCGGCCGGCAGACGGTTCACTGCGACGTCTCAGGGACCGATCGCTATGATCGCAGTATCGCGACCTGCGCCGTCGGCGGCGTTGATCTTGGCGACCATATGGTTCGCGAGGGCTGGGGGCGTGACTGGCCACGCTACAGCAAAGGCCGGTATGCGGGCGAGGAGCGTTCAGCGCGGTCGAAGTCCAAAGGCGTATGGGGGCTCCGCTGCCCTGACAGCCTGTGGGGCAACCGGAACTACGGTTAGCTCGATAACGCCGGCGACGGACAAGCCGTCGCTTTTTCAAAAAGAAACAGGGATTTGCCTCACAGGTTGAGGAATTTCCCGCAAAGCGGTATACTTTTGCCGTGGGGATGTCCTTACTGATCGTTTGAACAAGCCGGCTCCTCGGGAAGGGCGCACTGTCGTCAAAGCCAACGGAGGCCCGCCGTGTCGAATACATCCGAAACTCTGCTCGAGCCGCTGATTACGACGTCCAGGCGGCCAATTCCATGGCGCGTGTCTATCGACGATGATGAAGCGATCGAGGCTCTGGTTCGGCGCGTTCTGGAGGCTTATGCCGATCGTGACTGGACTGATCTGCGTAGGTGCCGGTTAGACGCGATTTTTGATTGCGCACCCATCGCTTTGATGCGTCGTGAAATTCAGCAGATTGAGCTCACGATCGAGATGAATTTACGACCCACGGTTCCGGTGATGGGCGTTGATGTTTTCCAGGACCAGATTGGACCGGATAGTTCTGTCGAGACGCTGATGCGCGCGATCGTACGCAATGTGAAGCGCAGTCGGCCGCCAGCGTAGCGAGTGGACAATTCGCGCCGCCTAGGGCTCTGCAACAAGCTCTGAGGCGGTGGTCTTGAGCGACTTAGCTAGGTTTTCAATCACAGTAATCGTCGGATTTCGGATGCCGCGTTCGATGCCGGAAATATAGGTTCGGTGATATCCTGCGATGTCGGCGAACTCTTCTTGCGACCAGCCCTGGGCTCGACGAAGGCGCCGTAGATTTTTTCCGACTCGCACGCGGATATCCATCCATGAGAATGGAGCCGCCTGACGACGATCGTTCTACAGCCGATAAGTCTCATTTTTGCGTTGACTGTGCGGGATTTGCATGGCTCGTCGAACGAATGGATGAGACTAATAGTATTCAGCCGATCGCGCCCACGAAAGCGCGGTTTATAAAGCTTGGCCCCGGTAACGCTTGGGCGGGACGCGCCATCGAAGAAGATAAGCTTTATTTCGGGGACCCGGACATCCCGTTTGACGTCGTCACCAGCAGTAACTGGGAAAGCGTCCATAACCACTGGCTGGCCAAAGGCGCGTCAAAAGCATCGGCGTCAGATTCGACCCGTGAATTGCGGGAGTTCTGCGATCCCGATCCGGATGCGCTCTGGATCACTTTTTTCCACGGACGGCTTTGGTGGGGCTTTGCTGACGACGACGTTCATCGTCCGGGTCCACCGGAAAGTGAAACCGGCTTCGCGCGGGCTGTTATTGGCGGTTGGCGCTCTACTAATGTCGCTGGCAACCCGCTCTACCTCACCGACTTGTCTACCGCGCTGCTACAAACGCGTGCCTATAGGCGTACTGTATGTTCCGTCTCAGCGCGTGACTATCTCATTCGCAAGATCAATGGTGAGACAGACCCGCGCCTGGAACGTTTCCGTGCTCTCGAAATTGAACTCGTCAACGAGCTCGACCAACTCATCCGAGAGCTGAACGAAACCGATTTCGAAATCCTGATCGATCTTTTGGCTGCGCGGCTCGGCTGGGTCCGGCGTTCGGCGCTGGGCGGCGCGCAGGCCGATGTTGATTTCGTCGCCGACTTGCCGGCGCTTGGCGTGTGTGGCTTCTTCCAGGTCAAGAGCAAAGCGGACGCGTTGGCTCTGAAACAATTCCTCGACACCATCCCCGACAGGGGGCCGACGCGGCGCGCGATCTTCGCGTGTCATAGTTTCAAGGGAGGCAATGTCCTGCCTGAAGCGACCGAGGTCTGGAGCGGTGCGGATTTGGCATCAAAAGTCTTGCATGCAGGGCTTCAAGAGTGGGTGTTGCAGCAGGTCACATGAAAAGGGCACCCTTTCTTTTCAGTTTCGCCACCGTCTTGTCCGACTAAATTGAACGAATGAAGATAAGCACCTACGATTTGCCTCAACCCGACATTACCGATGCTCTGACCGATACCGAAGATTATCCTGCCGAGCGTCTTGTCGAGACATATGTCGATTTCGACGCTGATACGTTTCTGCCGCTCGTTCAGTCTTTCCGCCCCGAAGTGATCCACGAAGACAGAACCGAAGCAGGCTATGCCGAAGATCTGCTCTGGGTTGCGCATAAGGCGCACGCATATCTAAATCTTGATCGAAATATACCGTCCATTTTGGAAACCCGAAAAGAGCTTGAAGCGGCTCTCAAGAGAACGGACGAAGACATCCGCATCGGGATGTCGGCCTCGGTTTCGGATGCGCTTACCCAGTTCATGATATTGGACTCTGACGGGTCTTTTTCGATCCCGAACGAGAGTCTTGATATCTGGGCTTACAGCGCGAGCGATGTTCATCGTGCGGTGGCTGAGCTCATTCCCGTCTTGCGCGACAAGGCACGACTGGCCGCACGAAACGACCTGCCCTTCGTGAAGGCCTATCTGCGTAAAAGCGCCACTGCGCATTGGATCGTTGAGCACGTCGCCCTGACATATCTTGACCTACATCGCGGCCTCTCGGGTGAAACGCCGAAGATCAAACATTCCCGGATCGCGGCCTACCTTGCCAATGGTCTCGCAATGCGTAAGCGATCTCAACTCGCTCAGTTTGTGATCGCATTCTCGAAAGTTGCCGGACTTGACGACCTAAACCGGTTCGGGCGCTACGCCCTGACGCCATCGAAGGTCGAAAATGGACTTGAGCGCCTGATAAAAAGACAAACTAAGCCGACCGAATGAGCTCAACACTTTCGGAACTGTCGCCGGAAAATTGCTGATAGTTGGGAGACCTCGTTTTTACAGCGGAGGTCGAAATGAACCAGTTTTCCAATGACGCGGGCACCAATGAACGCCCACCCCCAACAATAACCTATGTCGACATTGACCTGATCAAGGACGATGGTCCCGCGCTCAAGATTCATCCGGAGCACCAGCAGGAGATTCTGGCGAAAGCGATCCGGGAGTTCGGCATCATCATCTCCTTGGTGGTGGATAAGGATTTCAATCTCGTCGCTGGTCGCGGCCGTCTCGAAGCGGCCAGGCGACTGGGGCTGAAGAAAGTCCCGGTCCTGATCGCTGACCATCTTAGTCCGGAGGAATTGCGCGCCTATGCCATCGCAGACAACAAAATTGCCGAGGGGAGTACCTGGGACAGCGAAGTCCTCAAAGTCGAGTTGATCGAGCTATCGAACATCGACTTCGATCTCAGCCTGACCGGCTTTGAGCTCCCAGAAATCGACCTGCTGGTCTATGGGGACACTGCGCAAGCCGCGGAAGAGGCGCCGACCGAGCCTCAGCCCAAGGCGGTGTCCCGCGAAGGCGACGTCTGGGTCATGGGAAGGCACCGCGTCATCTGCGGCGATGCCCTCACCGTCGAGACCTACAAAGCTCTGTTAGGTGACGACGTCGCCCACGCAGTCTTTACCGACCCGCCCTACAATGTGCCGGTCGATGGTCACGTGTCGGGAAATGGCAAGATCAAGCACCGCGAATTTGCCATGGCGTCTGGAGAGATGTCCGAGGACGAGTTCCGCGAATTCTTGATGACGACCTGCAATCGTATCGCCGAGAACATGGCTGACGGCGCCATGGTCTATATCTGCATGGACTGGCGACACGGCACCGATCTTGACCTGGCCGGGCGGGCTGTCTTCGCCGAGCTGAAGAACGTGATCGTCTGGGACAAGGGCGTTGGCGGCATGGGCTCGCTCTACCGCTCCCAGCACGAGCTGATCTACGTCTACAAGGCCCACAATGGCGCCCACACAAACAATGTCGAACTTGGCCGGCATGGCCGCAATCGGACGAACGTCTGGGCCTATCCAGGCGTGCAGTCACGCCGCAAGGACCTCACCTACCATCCCACCGTCAAGCCGATCGGTATGGTTGCTGACGCCTTACTGGACGTGACCCAGCGCGGGGAGATCGTTCTAGACCCCTTCCTCGGGTCCGGAACCACTCTGCTGGCAGCCGAACGCGTCGGTCGGGTGGCTTACGGGATCGAGCTTGATCCGCTCTATGTCGACGTTGCGTTGCGCCGATTCCGCGGCACCTACGGCATCGAACCCACCCTTGAGGCGACCGGCGAGAATTTCACCGAACGCGAGCGCGCAACCCTGGAGCATGATGATGACGAGTAAGAAGAACGGCGATTACGAAATCGGGTATAGCAAAACGCCCAAGCATACCCGCTTCAAACCGGGACAGTCCGGCAATCCGAAGGGGCGGCCGAAAGGCACGCCCAATTACAAGACTGAACTCCTCGCCGAGCTGTCACAGGAGGTCGAGTACACCGAAAATGGTCAGCGCAAAACATCAACGAAACTCGGTCTGATGCTCAAGACGCTGGCCAATAAGGCTGCCACAGGCGACCCGCGTTCGATCGCGCTCGTGATCGCAGAAATGAGCCGCCTCATGCCTGATGACGACCGCAGCGACAGCCAGCCCTTGTCGCCAGCCGACCAGTCGCTGATAGACGTGTACGTGCGTAGGCGCGCCGCGGAATTGGAGGAAGGGGATCAAGATGACGATTGAGCCCTCACCACTCATCATTTTCCGCCAGAGCCTGCCATTGTTTATCGCGAAGGCTTTCACGATCGTGCGCCCCGACCGGGAGTACGCATGGAACTGGCATATCGATGCGCTCTCTGCCGAACTCGAAAGTGTGACTGCGGGCCAGACGAGACGACTGGCTATCAATATGCCGCCTCGCGCCCTGAAGTCGTTGTCGATTTCAGTGGCGTGGGTCGCCTTCATACTCGGACATCGACCCGAGACGGAGACTATGGTGGTCTCGTACGGCGAAGACATCGCGGGCCAACTCGCCCGCGATGCCAAAACTCTTATGGAGTCGGATTTTTATCGGCGGCTGTTTCCCAATACGCGCCTGAGAAGCAGTAAAACATTCGACCTCACGACGACCAGGGGCGGTGGGCGATACACGACGACGAATGGCGGTGTGATAACAGGTCGAGGTGCGGACCTGATTATCCTGGATGACCCGCAAAAACCGGAAGATGCTAAGTCTGCTAACAAGCGGGAGGCAACGAAGAGTTGGTACGCGAGCACGCTCAGTACGCGGCTGAACGATCCCCAGACCGGCGCAATCGTACTCGTGCAGCAGCGTCTGCACCAGGACGACTTATCAGGGCACCTGCTCCAGTCCGGCGGGTGGCGGCATCTCTGCTTCCCGGCACGCGCCACGCAAACGCAGGAAATTTCCGTCGGCTTTGGCCAGACACGCACCTGGAGCGAGGGGGAACTGCTACATCCAGACCGGCTATCGGAGGATGTGCTGGCAGAGCAGCGCCGGCAAATGGGAGCATGGGATTTCGAAGCCCAGTATCAGCAGCAGCCCGTGCTCGAGACGGGCAACCTGCTAAAGCCAAGCTGGTTTCAGCGCTATGCGAAGGCGCCTAAGCCGGGACCCCGAGCCCGCATCGTGCAATCATGGGATCTCGCTTTCGGAGCTGACGGCGATTACTGCGCCTGCGTGACCGCACTCGTCGATGGTCCGAGCGTTTGGGTGTTAGATGTGTTTCGAAAGAAAATGTTGTTCCCCGATCAGGTCCGGAGCATCGTCTCACAGGCGAGGCAGTACGACGCTAAAGACATCCTGGTTGAGAAAGCCGCCAATGGCGAAGCTGCGCTGGCGCAGCTCAGAGAAAATTGGGTGATGGGCGTGCCCTCTCCGATTGCCATCAAGGCAACGTCTGGAAAAGTCGAGAGGGCGACGGCTGCGAGTTATCGGATGGAAGCCGGCGACGTGTTTCTGCCGGAGCGAGCCCCCTGGATGGATGAGTTCTTACAGGAGGTCGCTGGATTCCCCAACGGGTCGTATCTTGATCAAGTCGACGCGCTCGTGCAGCTACTCCTCTGGACCGGAGAGCGTGATACCGGTGGAATTGTGGGACCTGAGGAAATCTTGCCCTGGGCCTAGTGACTAGAGCCCGCAAGGACCAATGAACGACCGAGCTTCCTTGAGCTGCGGAATGCCGCAATCCATCAGGTAGCTGGCGATCTCGTTGTACATGACCGGATCGCGGGTCGGGTCTGCCGGGTCGCCTTTCGGTACGTAGATGATCATGCCCTGGCGAGCGCGGGTGAGGATCACGCGGTACGCGTTTTTGAGGTAGAGCTGGCGGTCGGCCGCGTTCACGTTCTGCCAGGCCGTGCCCTTGAAGGCGAAGGAGGCCCAGGCGCCATTGTCGCGGCGCAGGTCGCCATCCCAGCAGACACCGGCCCAGTCGACCTCCAGACCTTGTACGTCGAATTCGGTGGCGACCTCTTCGAGGTAGTAGGCTGACCGCACATCTTGCGGGCCGTTCAAGAACCAGTTCGCCGGATCGACCTTGGCGCGCACGTTGAGGCCCGTAGGCCGCAGGCGGTAGGCGCCCGAGGAGGCCATGAAGCCGAACCGCTCGCTGCCTCTGGCGCGTTCTCGAAGCCACGCACGCGCGTTCTCGAGCTGACGGGTGATTGCCATCGGATACCTGTCCCGGATCGCCTGGAAGGCTCTCCTCGCCTCCTCAGGCCGGTTCTCCAGCACGTGCGAAACGAACGTGGACAAGGATTCGGCTCGGAACGAGCGCATCGACACGGCAAGGTGCAGGTCGTGCAGCCAGGTGATGCGATCATCCGATCTCAATTCATCCGCGATCGTGCCGATCCCATAGTCCGGATCGGCGAGCCGGTCGGAAAGGTAGACCTTCCAGTCCGGATAGTGGCTCTCCAGAGCGCTGATCCACTCCGACAGGCCGGCCTCGCCAGTATTGATTTCTTGTCCCCCACCGACCAGGCAAATGATGACGCACCAGTCCTCGTGCCTATCCATCACGCCGATCAAGAAATCCGGCTCCGACTGATCGAAGTTCGATTGTCCTCGCTTCTGCCGCATGAACTTCGAGGCCTGATCCAGTGTCCAGGCGCGCTGCGCCTCGTCGAAAATCACAATGCGCTCTGCCGGTGCCTTTTCGGACCGGAGCGCGTCATCGCGGAAGTGATGAATGTTCTGGACGAAGCTTGCGACTTCGCGAGCGGCTGTCTGCTTCTTGCACCCCGTTCGGGCTCGCTGGTCGCGTGCTAGGGCCTCGCGGAGGACCGTGACGAGCGGTCCATTGCCGGACAGGAACACGGCATGCTCGTCAGCCTCCCGATGCGCGCTCTCTGTCGCGATGTTGAGCCCGGCCAGGGTCTTGCCGGAGCCTGGCACCCCCGTGACAAAGCAGATGGCTTTCTGCCGCTTCGCCTTAGCCTCTTGGATTATCGAGCGGACGCAGTTTGTCGTCGTATTGAGGTTTTGAGCCCCGGCATCGGACCGTGCAATCTCTTCGACCGCATGGTCCTGGTAGAGGGCTTGTGCGGCTTCGACGATGGTGGGCGTCGGCAGATAGCCGGCGCCGGCCCACGAAGCCGGGTCTACCGGCAAGCCTTCCAGCTCGTCAGCAGTCTCGTCCAAGAAGCGCCGTAGGTCACTTCCGTTGTGACAGACCGGCTCTGCGACGCGGTCCCTGGCGTAGTTGATGAAATGGGAAGACCTAGGCCGAGCGCGAGTTGCAATCAGCACCGGCACGATCAGAGCCTCGTGTGACCCTTGGTGGAAGTTCTTGAGGTCGAGCGCATAGTCATGAACCTGGTCGATCGAGCTTCGGTCAAACTCCGCCGCGCCGACTTTGAATTCAATGACGAAGATGATGTTCCGATAGAGGAGGACGACATCGGCTCGCTTGCCCATTCGCGGAATGGCGAATTCGAACCACAGATGGCCAGTTTGCAGGTCGTTCAACTCGCGCCTCAATACGTCAATCTGACTCAGCCACGCGTCGCGTTGAAGGTCATTCAGGTCAAAGCTGTGGCCGCGAGACAGGACGCCGAGGAGCTCGTCGCTTGGCGTTGAGAGAAACTTGCCGATTGGCGCATCGTAATAGGAAGTCTGGAGCACGTGCGGGTTACACCTTGCTTCGCCGATAGGTTCAACGACTGAAGTTGGAAATGCTGCCTCAATCTAGACTGTTGCCATGCGGGCTTTCGACGTCTCGCAGGAAGTCATCTATCGAAAGTTCTGGTTCCTCCGGTGAGGCAAGCGCTGAGGTAGCCCAATCTCCAAGAATTACCCTAACCTCATGATCAACCATTTCGCGTGCGAGATCTCGCTCGACCCCGTATGTGCGAAGATAGATGTCATAGCTGGTAAACATATGCCGGATGAAGTTTTCCACCGCCACATCGATGCGTAGATGAAGCGCCTTAGGCGCCTTTTCAGACAAGCGCATACGGTTCAATAGGTGGGGAATGTGCTCGGTCGGGCAGCGAGGGTAGCGATCGAGGAGTATGTTCCGGATTTCTTGGTCTGAGCGGCCCGATATCCGTCGACTGGATTTGCCCGTCCAGCGGCAAAGAATCTCGTCGACTTGTGGCTGGAGATGTTGGCGAGCCTCCTCCCAGAGCAAGCCAGATTTTAGATCTTTCCGAAAGCTGGTCCTCAGTTCCAGAATATGACGCTCAACTAGCTTGCGGACATGTAAGCTCACTTTGCGGCCCTCTCGAAAACTGTTCTCCGCTTCAGCAACGATCACCTCTTTGTCATGCTGAGGGATGGCTGGGTACGCTCTAGAGATGTGCTTTTGAATTTGCTTTGAGGGTACGGTCATCTGTCTAAAGTTGCCGCAATAGCCGGCGGGGCGCCAGGGTTGGCATCAAACTCGGATTGCGCTCAAACGCGTCCTGGATGTTCTCAAGACAAAGGAATGCCACGTGATATCGATTGCCGCCTGACCTCTTTTGGGGCTGCTCTGCGAGCCGCATAGCTGCGTTCACGTGGGACCACTGCCATGGCCACGGGGGATTGTTGGCCAACTCGGCTTTGCATCTTCAACACGTTCGATGCGGTAGTATTTAAGAGCGTCCGTTATGATGTTGACGAGCTCTTCGGCCGCCATGTCTCCCTCTACTGGTAGATTGTGAGACAGTCGACGCCGCACTCTCAAGGGGGCTGTGCGGATTGCGATGTAAAGGCTCATTCGCAGTTCTTCCATTGGGCTCAACTACCACCGGAACATATAAAGAACAATCTTGAGCAAGTGAATTGCTGTGGAAGATGGAGGCACGAGCGTCAGCGAGTGATAGGGCCGCCAGAGAAAAATTACCAATATAAATTAAGCGGGATCCTGTTGACAAAATACTCATAGTTTGCAATCATCAAAAACACGGGAGAGGGATCCCGTAATTTTTAAACAAGTATTTTCGAAGGATATTCCATGCCATACAATTTTGATGACGATATTATTTTTGATGATTTTCACGATCAGCATTTCGACGATCTCCTGGAAGAGGAATGCGCTTCAGTGCTCGCCCGGATTTGTGCAAGCACAGAAGCGCTTCTGGGGGAGGCGCCAGTTCGGTCGATGCTGCAGAAAGCTGCCGAGCAAGTTCATGGATCCAAGCACTTTGGTTCGTCGGACGATCTCGAAGAAGAATTTTGCTTGCAGGGATCTTATCGGGAGGCTGCTAGCGCCATTGCGCGCTTGGGTGTCCTGTCGGTCAATGGCGTGCCGCTGCAGTACAAATCTTATAACCTGAAAATGTACGCGATGCTCGGCGTGGTCGATATTGGTTCGGGGGAGCCAGAAGAGATTCAGGCTTTTGTTGAGGAGGTCGTCAGCTGGGCCAATGCTCTCGTTGCCACAGTCGCGCGCGAAGAGACCGAACCTTTCATGTGTTTCTTTGCTAAGGCCGCTTCGGCCCGCCTGGATCTCGATATGGGCCGTAACCCATTGATCGATGAGTTTGCGGCGCTGGCAAGCCTTGCTCGCCATCCCCACAGTGAGCCGCTGACGAATGACCTTCTGGAGCTACCCTACAAGACAATCCAGAACTTGATTTCAGCAAAGACATTGGAGCGGGTCGGCGATCGGAAGCTTGCGCATAAGTCCGCGCACGAATGGATGAGAAAGCAGTGGCCATACGATATTCTCTATCCGTCCCGGGTTTTTGCCGCGCCGATTGCTGCGGCGGTTTCCGAAACGATCGAGGAGCCCGTCTTCGTCCCAGTGATCGCGGAAGCGAAGAATATCGTCGCTGAGCCTTATCTTCCGGAACAGCGCCACGAAGATGGTTATCACATTCAGCTTGCCGATCGTGAGCTGACGATCATCGACTACTGGGAGGCGCTCTCCCTTCTGAGGGCAAATCCGTCGGCGAGAGTGAGCACACCTCATTTGCCCCAGTACCTTCCGCTCTCCAAGAACTGGAGGGTATTCGAAAAGGCCGTCATTGATGGAATGATAGCAAACGAGCAACCAGCTCGTTTCGAAGGCGCAGGGGATAAACCCGCCGGGCTTTGCGAGCAGTTTCTGCGCATTGTGGAAAAGCATCCGAAAGTCGCCGCGCACAGGGTAGGGCACACAAAAAAGATGTTGCGCTACAAATGCTCAAACGGGCAGGAGGTAGCGGTGGAGAAGCGGCCTGACCGCCCTCTCATCTATGTCGTAGCGTCTTCCAAGAACGAAACAAAGTTTGCAGATCGGACCATTCGGCGCAAAGGCCCGGGTCCTGACGGCCGGAACAGCAATTTGAATGCGATGGATGCGTTTGTGGGTACAGAGCTCCTTGTTCTGAGACCTGACACGCTCGAGCAAGCTCGTTCAATTCTCGACGACTTGGCGATGCGCTGAGCTTGAATGATTTCGGCGCCGTTCCTTAGCTTCTGACACTGCATGGCGCCAGGCGCCGGCTAGCTTATCGCTTGCCGGCGCTGCAGGTCGGATTTCTTCGGCCGTGAAAGTTCTCACGCTATCACTCCAGCACATTCAGCTATTGGGCGAGACGTCTTGAAGATGGTCTCAGTGCGTGTGATCGGATTAAATATTACAGTGTGAGGGGATTCGGCAGCCGAAACTGTCAAAGGAGCGAGCGTCGACGCTCAACCCATTGTGGAGTCGTTGAGGCTGAATGAGCTGCCAGCATAAAGAGGGAAGAATGGACACTGAATATACGGACAAAGAACTGCCATCTGACGCGTACGATGCAAACTTGGAGGATTCTGACGATGATGATGAACTCGATCTTGGTAGCGCTGATCGTAAGATTCTGACTCAAACGCTCGATGAACGCCTCGAAGGATTGGTCGCCAGAGTGCGAAAGGGCCGGCTCGTTCTTCAGCCTGACTTCCAGCGGGATTTTGTGTGGTCGCGCAGCAAAGCCAGCTTGCTGATAGAATCCATTTTGATGGGGATTCCTCTTCCAGTCGTATATGTATCGGAATTGGCCGATGGCACATGGGAAGTGGTTGATGGCCAACAACGGCTTACTGCGATCAAGTCGTTTATCGACGGCGTGTTCCCCGATGGGAACAAATTCAAGCTGTCAAAGCTGAAGGTTCGACACGATTTGCGCGGCAAGAGCTTTCAAGAGCTGTCCACGGCCGATCAGATTCAAATCGAAGATTACACTTTGCGCCTCATCAAAATTCAGAAGGAGGCTCACGAGGACATCAAGTTCGAGGTGTTCGAGCGGCTAAATTCCGGCGCAGAACGCCTCAATGACATGGAGCTCCGCAACTGCATTTATCGTGGTAGCTATAACGACCTTCTCGAGGAGCTCTCGAAGCACCCAGTCCTTTTGAAGATCCGAGGCGAAGAGTTACCCGACAAAAGGATGTGGGATCGACAGCTCTTGCTTCGCTTCTTTGCGATGTGGCGGAAAACACATCTGCATTTTCGCTCGCCCATGAAGCAATTCATGAACCATGAAATGCAGGTGTATCGTCATGCCTCTCCAGAGCAAATTGACGAGATGCGGCGGGTGTTCAGCAATGCGATTCAGATCGCGTGGGACGTCTTTGGTGAGAATGCGTTCCGCAGATACACGCCGCCCGCGGAAGCTGGCGATCGCGGTCGATGGGATAACCGTGGACGATTCAATGTCGCGCTGTGGGATACGGTGCTCTACGTTTTCACCTTCTTCGAGCGCCGCCAAGTGCTGCCCGTGGCCGATGCAGTGCGCGAAGAGTTCCTGGACGTGATGACGAACGATCAGACGTTCGTGGATTACATTGGCAGAACAACTGACAAGACAGACCGCATTCGATACCGGGCTGAAACGTGGCGAAAGCGCATCGAGCCGCTGATTACGACGCCCAGCAATGAGAGTCGGAGTTTCTCGCGAGACCTGAAGTACAGGTTATTTGAGGCGAACTCAGCCTGCGCGATTTGCGCCCAGCAGATTCACGCGGTTGATGATGCCGAAATCGATCACATCGAGCATTATTGGCGGGGCGGTCGAACGGTCCCGGAGAATGCGCGTCTCACTCACAGATTATGCAATCGCGTTCGTGGTGGTCATTAGGGGCAGCACGTAAGAGCCTCAGCTCGATGCCAATAGAATGGTGACAGGGAATCCCAGCCGCTGCGAGACCACTTATAGGGGCGTCCCAGTTCAGTTGAATTCCTCAGAACAACTTCACCTGGCTTCAGGCGAGAGCAGATAGCTTAGCTCGCAATCTGCCCTCTGCATCAACTGCGAGAACTATGACCATTTCTCAGTTAACAGATCCGAGTGCGGTGATAGCCGCAATAGCCGAGTACCAAGCGTCGCCACAACGCTTTTTGCGAAAGTACAAGCGAGGCCCCGCCAAAGACTACTTCCTGAGGTATAAGGGCCAGGATCTCCCCTCAAAAGCAATTCTAGCTGGCGCTTATTTCCATCAAACTGGAACCGAAATCGGGTCTTTTGTTGGAGGGCGCAGTGTTGCCAAGCGTCTGTCCGATTTGGGCTTCGAAATCGTACAGCGGCGGAGCCGCGAAACGGTGCCGTTTGAAATTGAGGCGCCTTCACGTCGTGTCGAGAGTCATTCGTTCTTGTTGAATAAGAACTACAGTCGGCGGTCCGAAATACATGCGGTCTTCGGAGGCCAGTCTCAGGGTGGGATATCAACGCCGGCGAACGCTCCGTTCATCTTCCTTTTTACGGGCGAAGAGGGAGAAGACCACGGCTACCAAGACGGTTGGATGCCAGATGATGAAACTTTTCTGTATACGGGAGAAGGTCAGCGCGGCGACATGGAGTTCGTGAAGGGCAACAAAGCCGTCCGGGATCACGCGGCCGAGGGTAAAGCCATTTTGCTTTTTAGAGCGCTTGGCAAGCGACAGCCCATTCAGTTCATGGGCGAGTTCGCTTGCGCGGGTTGGCGTACAATCCGCACCGCCGACTCGGATGGTATGCTGAGAAATGCGATCCAGTTCTTTCTAGTTCGCACGGACATTATCGAGAGCACCCAAGAGCTGAAATCTAATGACTTGAATAAGCTGCCGATCGGGGAGTTGCGCCAGGCCGCCTACCGAGCTGTGGATGCGCAAGGCGTCTCGGACCCAAAGCTCGGACGACAGCTTCTTCGCAAACGAAGTGAAAAGATTCGGTCATATGTGCTGGCTAGAGCTGGTGGACGCTGCGAGCTGACTGGGGAGCCAGCTCCGTTTCGTTCTAAAGGAGGTCAGCCCTATTTGGAGGTACATCATCTCCAAAGATTATCTGATGGTGGCCTGGACCATCCGCGGTGGGTGGCTGCTATTAGTCCTACCGCTCATCGCGAAATACACTTCGGCGAGAATGGAGAAGACCTCAATAATCGCTTGAAGCGCATCGTGGCTGAGTTGGAAGCCGGTCTGGAGAAAGGTTGCGCATAATGGCCCTTATGCAAGCATGTTACGCTTGGTGAGTATCGGCGGCCCCACGTTTTCTTGGGATAGGCGTGACAGAGATTCATGTTTTTGCATCATTTATCATGATGCGAATTTTATTATTGACAGCGCAGCGCTGAGCACTTATTTGCTTCATCATGGATGATGCAAAAGTTCTTCAGTTGGGGCAAGTTGCGCGTGTTTCGGCGGGGTACCCTCTCCGCGGCTCGGCCAGCACTTTGCCCGATGGTGGCGTGCATTTTGTGCAGCTTCAGCACGTCGACACCGATGCGGACATCGATTGGTCCGCGGTGCCGAGAGTGTCTCTCCCCTCCAAAAGAGAGCCGCATTGGCTCACAAGCAACGACCTCATCTTTTCTGCGCGCGGCACACGGACGCTGGCCTATCCGCTGCCGAACGTGCCAGGCCCTGCAGTCTGCGCGCCACAATTCTTTGTTGTGAGCCCCAAGCAGCCGGAGAAAGTGCTCCCCGAATATCTGGCATGGCAGATCAATCAACGCCCCTGCCAAGAATATCTCGCTCAACGAGCCACTGGAACAACGATTCCCAATGTCCGGCGGCAAGCCCTTGAAGAAATGCCCCTTGCAATTCCGCCCATCGAAGCACAGCGGACCCTAGTGGACCTATGGCGATTATCTCGCAACGAGCGGGCGCTTTTGAGCCGACTCATTGAAAACCGAAAACAACAACTGGATGCATTGGCTTTCGGCCTTCTCCAGGTCGCAGAGAGGCAAAAGATATGAACGATCAGGTGAAACAAGACGACATCAACGCCGCCGTCTGGGGCGCCTGCGATACCTTTAGGGGCGTCGTCGATTCCTCGATCTACAAAGACTACGTCCTGACAATGCTGTTTCACAAATACATCAGCGATGTCTGGCAGGACCACTACGATAGCTACCAGAAGCAGTATGGTGATGAGCCCGAGCTGATCACCGAAATGATGAAAGCAGAGCGCTTCACCCTTCCGGAAGGAGCGGACTTCTACACGCTGCATCGAAGACGGCATGAGCCCGGCAATGGTGAGCGGATCGACAAAGCCCTTCACGCGATCGAAGAAGCCAACATCTCCAAGCTGCGCGACGTATTCCAGGACATCAGCTTCAACTCGAACAAGCTCGGCGAAGAAGCCCAGAAAAATGAGCTGCTGCGTGAACTGCTTGAAGACTTCCACAAGCCAGCGCTCAATCTCCGCCCCAGCCGTATCGGCAAACTCGACATTATCGGCAACGCGTACGAGTTCCTGATCAAGCAATTCGCTGCCGGCGCCGGCAAGACTGCTGGGGAGTTCTACACGCCGCCTGAAGTATCGCAGCTCATGGCGATGTTGGTAGATCCCAAGGAGGGCGACGAAATATGTGATCCGGCCTGCGGGTCGGGTTCGCTGCTCATGAAATGTGGGCGGCTGATCAGTAAGCGGTACGGCTCTAAGAAGTATGCTCTGTACGGTCAGGAGGCGATTGGCTCCACCTGGGCGCTCGCCAAGATGAACATGTTTCTGCACGGCGAGGACAATCATAAAGTCGAATGGGGAGACACAATCCGTAATCCCAAACTGCTGGACGGTGACGACAAGCTGAAGCACTTCGACATTGTCGTCGCCAATCCGCCCTTCAGCCTCGATAAATGGGGACACGGAACGGCAGAAGATGACAAATTTGGTCGCTTCCGGCGAGGGATTCCGCCCCGCACGAAAGGCGACTACGCCTTCATCCTTCATATGGTCGAAACGCTCAAACCGAAGACCGGGCGGATGGCCGTGGTCGTTCCTCATGGCGTCCTCTTTCGCGGCGCAGCCGAAGGCAAGATCCGCAAGAAGCTGGTTGATGAGAACCTGATCGATGCGGTGATCGGCCTGCCCGAGAAGCTTTTCTACGGCACGGGTATTCCGGCGGCGATCCTCGTTCTCAGAAAGCGCAAATCCGACGAGGCGACGCTCTTCATCGATGCCAGCCGAGATTTCGTCTCCGGCAAGAACCAGAACCAGCTCAGCGAAGATAATCTCAAGGCCATCATGGCCGCCTACGAGGCGAGAGATCTGGACGGCGTTGAAAAGTACGCGGCTCTCGTCTCGAAGGAACAGATGGCGGCGAACGACTACAATCTCAATATCCCGCGCTACGTCGACACCTTCGAAGCCGAGCCAGAGATTGATCTGATGGCCGTGCGCGCCGAACGCGAGACGCTCAAGGCCGAATTGGCTGAACTCGAAAAGCGGATGGACGGATATCTCAAGGAGCTGGGATATTCATGATCAAACTCTACAAGTTCCCTCGGATCGCGATTGCCAGACTAGTTGAAAAGGTGTCGCGCCCGGTTTCTGTCGAACCGGAAACTCTCTATCGCCAAATTGGTGTGCGTTCTCATGGTCGAGGGCTGTTCGACAAGGAAGCTGTCACTGGCACTTCGCTTGGAAACAAGCGAGTCTTCTGGATCGAACCAGATTGTTTCATCGTCAACATCGTCTTCGCTTGGGAGCAAGCGATTGGACGCACCACTGAAGCCGACGTAGGAAAGATCGCCTCCCACCGATTTCCAATGTATCGACCGCTGCCCGAAAAAGCTGACCTCAACTACCTAGTGTACTTTTTCAACACGAGCTTCGGCAAACATCTTCTCGGCCTAGCATCGCCAGGCGGCGCTGGTCGAAATAAGACGCTTGGACAATCGGAGTTCTTGGAGCTGGAAATTCCGGTTCCGCCGATCGAGGAACAGCGTCGTATTGCGGAGATCCTTGGCACCTGGGACCACGCAATCGAAACAACCGAAAAGCTCATCGCCGCCAGCGAAGCTCAGAAAAAAGCCCTCATGCAACAACTCCTCACCGGCCAGAAACGCCTGCCGGGGTTTGACGGGGATTGGCGCGAAGTGCGGCTGGGGGAGTTAGGCGAAATCACCTATGGAACGTCACCCAAAGGGATTGCTGTCGAAGGCGGCTACTATCCGATTATTGGTACGGGCGGGGAAGTTGGCCGGACCAATCAGTTCACTTGCAAGCAAGATAGCGTCGTCATTGGACGGAAGGGCTCAATTGATAAGCCTCAATTTGTACGAGGTCCATTTTGGGCAATAGACACAACCTTTTTCGTCTTGCCCAGCGAGCACGCAGACATCGTCTGGCTCTTTCATGCACTGAACTCCATGAGTCTGGCTCGCTTCAGCGAGGCGTCTGGCGTCCCAAGCCTTTCCCGGACAACACTGCAAAGCATCCTCATCAAAACACCTGACATTCGCGAGCAGTCTGCGATTGCGCAGGTTCTGGACTGCGCAGCGCACGAGACAGATTTCCTACGAGCAAAACTCGAAACCCTGAGAACCGAAAAAGCCGCCCTGATGCAGCAACTCCTCACCGGAAAGCGGCGCGTCAACACAAAGGAGATGGCGGCATGACCGATCTGAAACGAACAGCGCTCATCTACGACTATGACGGAACGCTCGCGCGCGGCAATATTCAGGAAAACAGCTTCCTGCCCGCCATCGACATGGAGCGCGGCGATTTCTGGAAGGAAGTAAAGCGCCTCACCAAACAGTATGATGCAGACGAAATCCTCGTCTACATGCAGCTTATGCTGCGCAAAGCCAAAGAGAAAGGCGTGGAAGTTACGCGCGACGAGCTCGCCAAACACGGCGCGTCATCTCAACTCTTCGACGGCCTCGCCGATCATTCCTGGTTCAACCGGTTGAACAAATTTTCTCGGGAGCGTGGTCTGGAGCTGGAGCACTACATCATTTCCTCGGGCACCCAGGAAATGATCGAAGGCAGTCTCATCGCCAAAGACTTCAAGGCGATCATGGCTTCGCGATACATCTATAATGAAGTCGGGCAGGCCGAGTGGCCGAGCCTCGCGATCAATTACACAACGAAGACGCAGTTCCTGTTTCGCATCAACAAAGGCATCGACAATGTCTGGGACAATGAGGCGATCAATCGGTTTATGCCCGAAGCCGAACGCCCTATTCCCTTCTCCCGCATGATCTTCATCGGCGATGGCGATACCGACATTCCCGCGATGAAGATGACGACTCACTACGGGGGGCATTCGATCGCTGCCTATGACCCGAAATGTGACGCACGATCCTTGGACAAGATCCATCGCCTGATCTCGGACGGCCGCGTGAATTTCGTTGCGCCAGCCGACTACACCGAAAACCACCACATGGACATTTTGCTGAAAGGCGTTCTCGGGCGCATTGCGAGAGAAGAGGGGTATCGCCCATGAAGTTCGGATTTTTTTTCGGGGCAGGAGCTGAAGTCTCTTACGGGCTCCCCCTTGGTGGCAAGTTTGCAATTGACCTCTTTCGCCAGGACAATTCGGCAGAGAAGGAAGCTCTGCGCTCAATTTTAGAAGACGATATTGATCGAACTTCGCCCTACGCGACGAATTGGTTGCCCGAAGGCTTTTTCAGAAAACGTATTCATGCCTTTGGAAAGACTGAGTTTCGCGCACTGATTGAGTCTTCTATTGAGTACAGACGACACATAATCTCTGAGCGGCTGAACGCCCTCGACGACTTGTTCGAACGAGCAGTGGAAAAATGCGGCATTACCGTTGAGCGGGTTAGCGAGGCTTTCGCGGAGCACACGAACCGGACTTTCGGCGAACACACATACAGTCAGACGATCAAGATCAACCCAACACTGACGAACAATCTCAAACTATTTGAGTCAGAATTTTATTCGGCGGTTCTCGATCTCGTTAGAGGCGAGGGCGACACGGCTCAAATAGAAAAGTACGCGACTTCAATCCTGCAACTTCTGATCGGAGCTTATGGACAGGAGCTGGTTCAGAAAGTGAACCAGGAGATTTTTACGGAAGCGCCAGACGATCTCACGATTTTTGACGACATCAGCGGCATGTTCCGCCTCGAATTTGATAAGATCGGAAATACAGCGCTAGAACTGCTACTGAAATCCGGCGCCGCTTGCGAACTCGAAGATGACGCAACGGTCCACGACATTTTCCTCGCGGTATTGCGAGAAATCCTCGAGCTCCTATTCACTGAGATTCTCGACTACCAGGCACTGATAGATAATTATTGGCGGTATCTATATTCGCCCAAAGAGGACTGGGCGAAGTTCACCAAAATGGTGATTTTTCTCAATACCACCCGCAGTTACATTCAGTCACAACTCGATGCGAACTTCGCGCCGGAAGCCGACGGGTATTATCATGATCTCCTGGCTCTACTCGATGCGGGCCATGAAATTTCGGGAATTGGTACGGCCAACTACAACAATCTGATTCAGCGCATCGCTGGTGACCGTATTCCAGATGAACTTGTGTATCATCTGAACGGTGGCGTCCGTGATTTCTATAATCCGTACAAGAACACCGTAATCACCTGTGCTGACGGTGTGCCGCCGACAGACCAAATTCATGTCCCCTTCATGCTCACTCAGAGCGGCGTAAAGCCACTTACTTCCATAAGCATGTCCAGACGATACGTGGAGCTATTCGATAAGTTGAAACAGGCCGATGTTGTCGTGGCCATCGGTTACAACTTCAACGTCGACGATAATCACATCAACGGTCTGTTTCGCCAGCTGATCGAAGATGAAGGCCGCACATTTGTTTGGATCAAGCCGAAGTCGAGGCAAACTGAAAACCAGCTTAAAAAGGAACTCGAAGAAAAAATGCGGCTTCCGACGTCTGCGCGTGACCGCGTGCATATTATTCAGGTTCATCGCGATACGCGGCAGTTCGAGCAGCAGACGAGCTGGATAGACGAAATAGTTCAGCGGGTAGACGGGGCGGAACCGGATCCCGCATGACGCGCCCAAACACCGCTGAAATCTACTCCGCACAAATTCCTGCTTTGAGAGTGCTGACCGCGATGGGCTGGGAGTACCTATCCCCTGGCGACTGCCTTGCAATGCGCGACGGAAACAACGCCGTTATTCTCAAAGAAATCCTCATCGACGTGTTGCGAACGCGTACGTTCGAATACAAAGGCGAAACCTATCCGCTTTCAACGAATGCAATCGACCAGATCGTTCGCGACCTCTCTGCACCACAAATGCAGGAGGGGCTGCAGACGGCAAGCGAGGCGATCTACAATAAGCTCCTCTTCGGAGTGACGGTAACTGAGTTCGTCAATGGCAAGTCTCATTCACCCACAATCGCGATTGTTGATTGGGACAATCCCGAGAAAAATACGTTCACCGTCACTGAAGAGTTTGAAGTTCTGCGGACCGACGGCACAAGCACACGGCGTCCGGACATTGTCTGCTTTGTAAACGGGCTTCCGCTTGCGGTGATCGAGGCAAAACGCCCCGATAGCGGTAATCCCAACAAGTCGATGATCGATGAGGGCATCAGTCAAACCATCCGCAATCAAAAGAACGAAGAAATCCCGCACCTCTTCGCATACAGTCAGTTGCTAATGTCGATAAGTGGTACTGATGGACGCTACGCAACGACAAAAACCGCGAAGAAATTTTGGGCACGGTGGCGTGAAGAAGAGCTGACTGACGATCACTTTTCCAATCTGAAAAATCGGTCGCAGCCAGCCAATACGCAAAATCTGCTTAAAGATCGGAACCGAGGCGTACGGGAACAGATGACCACGTACTTTGCGGGGCCACAAGCGATCACGGACCAGGACCGACTATTGGTTAGCCTCCTGTCGCATGAACGGCTTCTGGAGTTCGTCCGTTTCTTTACTTTTTTCGACAGAAAAGCGGGAAAAATTGCGGCGCGCTATCAGCAGGTCTTCGGGATAAAGGCGCTAATTGAACAGATCTCGAAGTTTCGTCCTGATGGCAGCCGGGAAGGCGGCGTCATTTGGCACACAACCGGCTCAGGCAAAAGCTTTACGATGGTGCTTTTGTGCAAGGCGCTGTTGCTGCATCGGAATTTGAGCAACGCGCGCATAGTTGTCGTGACAGATCGGGTCGACCTCGAAAAGCAATTGTCGCGAACTTTTGCATCTGGCGGAGCCATCGGGCGAAAGGCCAAAGCTGACGAGGCAACAGCCAGCAGCGGAAGAGAGCTCGCCAATCGCATAGGCAAGGGCCAGGAAAGAATTCTCTTCTCAACGATCCAACGCTTTGCAAGCGCCGTTCGATCGCACGAATGCTTCAACGACAGTCCCGATTTGATCGTGCTTGTGGATGAGGGGCATCGTAGCCAGGGCGGTGAAAGCCATGAGCGCATGCGCAAAGCTTTGCCGAATGCTTCCTTTATTGCGTTCACGGGCACGCCTCTGCTGAAAGATGATAAAACCGAAAATAAGTTCGGACCGATTGTGCATGCGTACACCATGCAGCGAGCGGTCGAGGACGGGACGGTCACGCCACTCTTGTATGAGGAGCGGAGGCCGGTTCTCGATATCAACGAAACAGCGATCGATAAGTGGTTCGAGCGCATTACCGCCGCCCTTACAGATGATCAGCGCGCCGATTTAAAGAAGAAATACGGCAAGAAGGGGCAAGTATACGGTTCGCTAAATCGAATCGAATTGATCGCTTGGGACATAGCTACCCATTTTCAGGACAACTTCAAATCGTTGGGGCGCGACCTCAAGGGTCAGCTCGCGGCCGACGGACGACTTGCGGCCATTCGATACAAGCGAGCGCTGGACGCAACCGGGTTGGTTACAAGTGCTGTAGTAATCTCCCCTCCCGATACGCGGCAGGACCACGAAGCCGTTGACGAGTATGAACTGCCTGAACTCCAGCAATGGTGGAACGACACCGTCAAAGGCGATGAAGACGAATACGAACGTCAAATTCTTGAGGATTTTTCGGAGCCTGGCGACCCAGACATTCTTATTGTCTCCGACAAGTTGCTCACAGGGTTTGACGAACCGCGTAATTCCGTCCTGTATATCGACAAACCGCTGAAACAGCACAACTTGATCCAAGCCATTGCTCGTGTGAACCGCCTGCACGAGCATAAGCGGTACGGCTTGCTCATCGACTATCGAGGCATTCTCAAGGAACTCGATACGGCACTCACCGACTACAGAGATCTGGCAGAGCGCACTCAAGGTGGATTCGAAATCGAGGACATCGAGGGTCTCTATTCCGACATTTCGACTGAGTACAAAAGACTGCCCAAGCTTCATGATGAGCTGCTCGGAATTTTTTCAAGCGTGAAGAACAGCGCCGATCGTGAACAGTATCGTCAGGTGCTCATCCCTCATTTCGAGCCTGATGAATCGGGCGAAATGGTCGACGTTCGACAGAAAGTACGTGAGGATTTTTATGAGGCACTAACTGCTTTCGGCATGTGTCTGAAAGTAGCGCTTGGGTCTCGATCATTTTTTGACGATGCCTCAGTGACGGAAAGGCAGGTGCAAACCTACAAACAAGACTTGAAGTTCTTCAGCGAGATACGCCGAACGGCTAAAGAGGATGCTCAGGAAACCGTAGATTTCAGCGCCTATGAAGGACAAATCAGACGACTTGTAGATAAGCACGTAGTTGGAGAGGATATAGCAGAATCCGATGGTGCATATTTGGTCAATGAACTTGGCGCAAACTTCAATCCAGAAGATTGGAACGAAGAGAAGGTTCGCAACGAAACCGACATAATTCGCTCGCGATTGAAGAAGACGATCGAGCAGGATCTGGCAGTTGACCCCTATGCCCAAGCCCACTTTTCTGAACTTCTACGCCAAGCACTCGGTGAAGCCGAAGCTCTCTTCGACCACCCTTACAAGCAATATGCTTTGTTTAAGGAAGTTGAAGACGACTTAGAAAACCGTACCAGCCTCGACATTCCGAGCACGATAGCGAGCAATCCTCACGCCTCCGCATACTTTGGCATTTTGAAACAGGCGCAATCAAATGGCGCCATGCCAACAGATATGGTCGAGCTAAGTCTGAAGATTGACCACCACGTTATGAGCGCGGTTGCGGAGCATTCACTCAATCCGCAGAATATTGAAGCTGCGATCCGCAAGAGCGTGTTGCCAGAACTGTTTAAACAGATCGGATTGGAAGCGGCGAAAAGCGTTCTTGAAAAAGTTATCGCTGTGACCCGGTTAGGATTGGCAAGAGGTACACTGTGACCGGATCAACTATCACATATGGCGGAGAGCGCATCTCTTTTTCCGTCGTCGAAAATCCAAAGATCTCCGGCAAGGTGCGTATTCATGTGTACCCCTATGGAAGCGTAAAAGTTGAGACGCCCTTGAACACGCCGGGTGAAGAAATTTTTGCGGCGATGCGGAAGCGGGTTCGTTGGGTCTCTAAGCAGCTGCAGCTCCAAAGGGAGGGTAGGCTACATGCGCTGCCGCGCGAATACAGGTCGGGAGAAACCCACTTTTATCTTGGTAGGCGCTACGTCCTCAAAGCATTGCAACAAGACGCCTGTCCGAGCGCCGTCAAGCTCAAAGGCGGACAACTTCAAGTGACAACTAAGAATAATACGGTTGGTGAAATAAAAAAAACGTTGACCCGATGGTATCGGCTACGAGCTGATGACTACTTCAAGAAGCGACTTCGTGAGATTTCGGCAAACCTTGGATGGGTCGATAGTCCCCCAGGCTTAAAGCTCCGCGTCATGCGAACTCAGTGGGGAAGCTGTTCTCCAGCAGGCCTAATCTGTATAAATCCTCGACTAATCCGAGCCCCTCGCGACTGTATTGACTACGTGCTGCTGCACGAGCTTTGTCATTTAAGGCAGCACAACCACAGCAAACGATTTTACAACCTGCTTGATAAGAACCTTCCGAACTGGCGACATGTAAAGTCACGGCTCGATGGCATGGCGGAATTACTTCTGGTCGAATGAGGGTGACCCAGCCCCGTAAATTCCGGCCATGAATTTGCAGAGTCCTCGACACGAAGAG